>NZ_FOCW01000010.1 GCF_900110225.1 Allobrachymonas denitrificans DSM 15123 | reverse complement strand
CGAAAAACGCACTGGCAGTTTTGAGGATCTCATTGGCACGGCGCAGCTCCTTGACTTCGCGCTCCAGTTCCTTGATGCGTCGCGCATCCGAGGTCGTGGTACCCGCACGCAGGCCAGCGTCGATCTCGGCTCTCTTGACCCAATCGTGCAGGGTTTGCGGCACACAGCCGATCTTCGGCGCAATCGATTCGATAGCTGCCCACAACGAAGGGTACTCGGCTCGATGCTCCTGCACCATGCGCACAGCGCGCTCGCGCACTTCCGGGGAAAACTTGTTGGACTTGTTCATGGCTCCATCTTCTCAAGAGTTGGGGCCTCCTCCAAACCCGGGGCGGTTCAGAACCGTTTTGACAGCGTGCAGGAGTTGGAAGCAGGATTGAAGGAGTACATCACGTACTACAACCACGAGCGTATCCGGCTCAAACTCAAAGGACTGAGCCCTGTGCAATACAGAGTTCAGTCCTTCGGGGGCTTAACCGCCCATTCTTAAACTGTCCAAGTTTTTGGGGTCAGTTCACTGCGGGACGGCTTTTTTGCGTCCGGACGATTCGCGGTATCCTAGAAGTTCAACAGTGAGTGTGCCCATGATCATCCAAAGCCTCCTCGACACCGACCTCTACAAGTTCACCATGATGCAGGCGGTGCTGCACCAGTTTCCTGGCGCGCAGGTCGAGTACAAGTTCAAGTGCCGCACCCCCGGCGTGCAGCTGGTGCCCTACATGGAGGAGATCCGCGAGGAGATCCGCCACCTGTGCTCGCTGCGCTTCACCGGGGATGAACTGGCCTACATGGCCTCGCTGCGCTTCATCAAGAGCGATTTCGTGGATTTTCTCGGGCTGTTCGAGCTGAACGAAAAGGCCGTCACCCTCACGCCGCTGGACAACGGCGAGCTGGACATCCGCATCCGCGGCCCCTGGCTGCACACCATCCTGTTCGAGATCCCGATCCTCTCCATCGTGGCCGAGGTCTACTTCCGCAACACGGCGCCGAATGTGGACTGGGACGAAGGCCGCAAGCGCCTGCACGCCAAGATCGACCTGCTGGACGCTCCCGGCCTCGAAGACATCCGCATTGCCGACTACGGTTCGCGCCGCCGCTTCTCGCGCGACTGGCAGCGCGAGGTGCTGACCATCATGAAGCAGCGCCTCGGCTCAGGCCCCGACAGCCGCATGACCGGCACCAGCAACGTGATGTATGCCAAGGAGCTCGGCCTCAAGCCCATGGGCACCATGGCGCATGAGTATCTGCAGGCCTGCCAGGCGCTCGGCCCGCGTCTGCGCGACACCCAGGTGTTCGCCTTCGAGAAATGGGCGCAGGAATACCGGGGCGACCTCGGCATCGCGCTGTCGGATGTGTACGGCATGAACGCCTTCCTGCGCGATTTCGACATGTATTTCTGCAAGCTGTTCGACGGCGCCCGCCACGACAGCGGCGATCCGTTCAGCTGGGGCGAGCGCATGATCGCGCACTACGCCGCCAACCGCTGCGACCCGCACACCAAGCTGCTGATCTTCAGCGATGGCCTCACCATTCCGCGCTGCATCGAGATCTTCCAGCGCTTCCATGGCCGCATCCAGACCGCCTTTGGCGTCGGCACCAACCTCACCAATGATCTGGGACCTGATCCCCTGTCCATCGTGCTGAAGATGGTCAAGTGCAATGGCCAGCCGGTCGCCAAGATTTCCGACACACCGGGCAAGACCATGGTGGAGGACGAAGGCTATCTGACCTATCTGCGGCAGGTGTTCGAGATTCCTGCGCCGCCCAAGGCCAACTGACGGCGCCTTCTCTCCCTTAAAATTCAGGGAATATTTTCCCTAATTCACAGGCAGGAGAGGTAAGTGGCCGGTTTTCAGAAAGTCAGTCAATTCATCCAGAAGACGTTCGCGCTCTGGGTGTTGCTCGCGGCGGTGGCCGCATTCGTATGGCCGACAGGCTTCAAGTGGATCGGTCCCTGGATCACCTGGCTGCTGGGCATTGTCATGTTCGGCATGGGGATCACGCTGTCCACGGCCGACTTCCGCGAGGTGGCCCGCCATCCCAAGGCCGTGCTGATCGGCGTGGTGGCGCAGTTCGTGGTCATGCCCGGCCTGGCCTATCTGCTGTCCAAGGGACTCAACCTGCCTCCGGAAATCGCCATCGGCGTGATTCTGGTCGGCTGCTGCCCGGGCGGCACGGCCTCCAACGTCATGACCTATCTGGCCCGCGGCAACACAGCGCTGTCGGTCGCCTGCACCACGGCGTCCACCCTGCTGGCTCCGTTGCTCACACCGGCCATCTTCTACCTGCTGGCACGCGAATGGATCGACATCGACGCCGGCAGCATGTTCATCTCGGTGCTGAAAGTGGTGCTGTTCCCGATCGCGCTGGGTCTGGTGGCACAGATGCTGCTGGGTGCACGCGTAAAGGCCGTGGCTGAATTCACGCCGCTGATCTCCGTCTTCGCCATCGTCGCCATCGTCGCTGCGGTGGTGGCAGCCAGCCAGTCCCGCATCGCCGAAACCGGCCTGCTGATCTTCGCCGTCGTCATCCTGCACAACGGCCTCGGCTACCTGATCGGCTACTGGGCGGCCCGCCTGATGGGCCTGAGCCACGCTGACAACAAGGCCATTGCCATCGAGGTCGGCATGCAGAACTCCGGTCTGGGAGCTGCGCTGGCTGCGGTGCACTTCAAGGCCAACCCGGTAGCTGCCGTGCCTAGCGCCATCTTCAGCTTCTGGCACAACATCTCCGGTCCCCTGCTGGCCACCTACTGGGCGCGCAAGGAAAACCGCGCACAGGGCTGATGCCCGGGCGGCGCCTGCCCTGCAGCGCCGCCTATCGGACTGGACCGACACGCCCCGCTGCCTTTGCCCGACAGCCGGCGGGGCGCCTGCGGGGCACACTGACTCCATCGCCCGGGCTCTTTCCCGCCGCGCACATCCGGTGCACCCAGGGAAGCAGCCACAGAACAAGGAGCAGCATCATGCCAGTCCAGGAACCCCTCAAGGAAACCCCCATCGCGCAACCCTCGCAGGATCCCAACCCCCTGCACCAGGAAAGCATGTCTGCGGCTGAATCGCAGAAGGAAGCCGGCAGCGTGGCCATGGGCGGCGGCATGGTCGCCGGTGCCGCCGGCGGTGCCGTGGTTGGCACTGCCATCGGCGGGCCGGTCGGCACCTTTGTCGGTGCCACGGTCGGTGCCGTGCTCGGCGCGCTGGGCGGCTACGCCGCCGTGGAAGCGACCGATCCCGAACACGCCTACTGGAGCGAAAACTACCGCACCCAGCCGGACTACGTGGCCGACTACACCTACGACGACTACGCGCCCGCCTATCGCCTGGGTTACCAGGGCCGCCAGCGCTACGAAGGCCGCGGCTGGGATGACGCGCAGACCGAGCTGGAACGTGACTGGCAGGAGCTCAAGGGCGATTCGCGCCTGACCTGGGAGCAGGCCAAGAGCGCCGGCCGCGCCGCCTGGCATCGCGTGGAACGCGCCCTGCCCGGTGATGCCAACGGCGATGGCCGCTAAGCCGGGAGCTGCCATGCAACGCGAAAACCAATCCGGCGCGCCGGACAGTGTAGACAAGGACGGGCGGGACATCGACCTCTCGCGCGCAGCCCCGGACCAGACCAGGCTCCCGCACGAGCGTGACCAGTCGCCCGATGCCCTGGAGCCCAACAACGATCCGGTTGACCGCGAGAAGGCGGACGACGCCGTGGACGACGCGCGGCAGGGACGCAAGGACACCGGCCTGAAGCCCGTCGTCGATCGCATCACGGAACGCCAGGAACGCGACTCGGACCTGAATTGAGTGCCCACGAACCAAACGCCCTGCCACCATCGCAGGGCGTTTTTGCATGGGCTTGCCGTGTCAACGGACCAACATAGCCGCCCCGCGCAAAGACCCGCGTTCAGCAAACCGGACGCCATTTGGATAGCATTCCTCCATGCCCACTCCTTCCCCATTACGCTGGTTCGAACGCCGCCTTCCCCCCTATCCTCCCGCAGAGCCCGTGCTTCCCCCCACGGGCTTTCTGCCCTTTGTCTGGCGCATGACGGCCGGTGCGCGCGGCTACTTCGTCGGCATGGCCGCGCTGTCTGCGCTCATCGCCTTCTACGAAGTCTTCCTGTTCGCTACGCTGGGCCGCGTGGTGGACCGGCTGGGCGAAATCAGGCCATCCGAACTGATCACCACCCACGGCACCGCCCTCACCTGGCTGGCCGGCATCATGCTGGCCTCCATCGCGCTGGTGGCCCTGCAGACCATCGTCAAGCATCAGGCGCTGGCCATCAATTTCCCGATGCGCATGCGCTGGAACTTCCACCGGCTGATGCTGGGCCAGAGCATGGCCTTCTATGCCGAGGAGTTTGCCGGCCGCATCACCACCAAGATCATGCAGACGGCGCTGGCCGTGCGTGATGCCCTGTTCACCACGACGGACGTGGTGATCGGCATGGGCACCTACATGATCACCATCCTGCTGCTCACCGCCGGCTTCGACGTACGGCTGATGCTGCCCTTCCTGCTCTGGGCGCTCGCCTATGCGCTGGCCTGCTGGTACTTCGTGCCGCGCCTGGGCCAAGTGAGCAAGGCGCAGGCCAATGCCCGCGCCGCCATGACGGGCCGCATCACCGACGCCTACACCAACATCGCCACCGTCAAGCTGTTCTCACACACGCAGCGCGAAGCCGGCTTTGCACGCGCCGCCATGGATGAATTCCGCGCCACCGGCTACGCGCAGATGCGGCTGGTGAGCCAGTTCGAGATTGCCAATCAGGTGCTGATGGTGGCGCTGATCCTCGGCGCTGGCGGCCTGTCGCTGTGGCTGTGGATGCAGGGCCAGGTCGGCATTGGTGCCGTCGCCGCCGTGAGCGCCATGGCGCTGCGCCTGAACGGCATGAGCCACTGGGTGATGTGGGAAATGACCAGCCTGTTCGAGAGCGTGGGCACCATCCAGGATGGCATCAACACCCTGTCGCGTCCCCGCGCCGTAGTGGATGCGCCGGATGCCAGGCGGCTGGAAGTGACGCAGGGCGAGGTGCGCTTCGAGGACGTGCGCTTTGCCTACCGCAGCGATGCCGCGCCGGTGATCGAGCAGCTCAACCTGACCATCCGCCCTGGCGAGAAGGTCGGCCTGATCGGTCGCTCCGGTGCCGGCAAGTCCACATTGGTGAACCTGCTGCTGCGCTTCCAGGACGTGCAGGCCGGCCGCATCCTGATCGATGGCCAGGACGTGCGCAGCGTGACGCAGGACAGCCTGCGCCAGCACATCGGCATGGTCACGCAGGACACCTCGCTGCTGCACCGCGCCATGCGCGACAACATCCTCTACGGCCGCCCGGATGCCAGCGACGCCGAGATGATCGCCGCCGCCGAGCGTGCCGAAGCGCATGACTTCATCCTGCAGCTGAGCGACCGCGAGGGTCGCACCGGCTACGAGGCGCAGGTGGGTGAGCGCGGCGTGAAACTCTCCGGCGGCCAGCGCCAGCGCGTGGCGATTGCCCGCGTCATGCTCAAGGACGCGCCCATCCTGGTGCTGGACGAAGCCACCAGCGCGCTCGACTCCGAAGTGGAAGCCGCCATCCAGCGCAGCCTGCACACGCTGATGGAAGGCAAGACCGTGATCGCCATTGCGCACCGCCTGTCCACCATCGCTGCGCTGGACCGCCTGATCGTGCTCGACAAGGGCCAGATCGTGGAACAGGGCACGCACCAGCAGCTGCTGGCGCGCGGCGGCCTGTATGCCCGCCTGTGGCAGCACCAGAGTGGTGGTTTTCTGGGCGAACAGGACGACGAGATTCCGGAAGAGGAACTGGCGATTCCGGGGACAGCCTGACAGCGCTTCGCCTCTTCGGCAAACCGCTATCGGCCCCCACACGGCGCACAGGCACGGATCAGGTCACGCAGGAGCCTCCCTGTCCCCGGCCCTTCAGGAAGTCGACGCCACCGCCGCAGGCTGCAGCGGCATCGGCGGCGCCACGGCCCGGCGCGGTGCCAGCGCCTGCTCGAACTGGCGCGTCGCCGCCGGCCAGTTGAACTGCTCGGCATGGCGGCGCACGGCATCACGCGGCTTGTCCAGCGCTGCCAGGCAGGCCGCACGCAGGTCGGCGCTCAGCACGCCGCCATCCGATTCCATACCCACCACGTCGATCGGCCCCGGCACCGGATAGGCCGCCACCGGCGTGCCGCAGGCCATGGACTCGACCATCACCAGACCGAAGGTATCCGTCACGCTCGGGAACACCATCACATCCGCGGAACGGTAGATGGTGGCCAGATCCTCGCCACTCAGCACACCGAACCAGCGCGCATCGGGAAAGCGGGCCTTGAGCTTGTCTTCCGCCGGGCCGGTGCCAGCCACCCACTTTTCGCCGGGCAGATCCAGCTCCAGGAACTTGTGCACCTGCTTTTCCACGGCCAGACGGCCCACATACAGGAACACCGGCACACCGGGCTTGCGCGGCAGGCGCTCGCCTTCGGGCTTGAAGGCATCGAGGTTCACCCCGCGCGACCACAGCCGCGCCTGCTTGAAACCGCGCGCCTGCAGGTCTTCCACGATCGCCGGAGTGGGCGCCAGCGTGGCACGGCCGGCGTTGTGGAAGCGGCGCAGCGCCGCGTAGCTGATGCGCGTCGGCAGTTTGAAGCGCGCATGCACGTACTCGGGAAAGCGGCTGTGGTAGGCCGTGGTGAACGGCCAGCCATGGCGCAGCGCCACGCCACGTGCCAGCCAGCCCAGCGGGCCTTCGGTGGCGATGTGCAGGCAATCCGGATCGATGTCCAGAATGCGCTTTTCCACCTTCTGCCGCGTGGTCAGCGCCAGCGAGATTTCCGGGTAGGTCGGGCACGGCATGGAGCGGAAATCCAGCGGAGAGAGGATGGACACTTCATGCCCCATTTCCTGCAGATGGCGCGTGGTCATCTTCAGCGTGCGCACCACGCCGTTCACCTGCGGCTCCCAGGCATCGGTAACGATCAGAATCTTCATGGAGGAGACAGTCCTTTGTTTGCGGCAGACAGCGCCCCTGCGCCGGCATCCATGACGATTCGAATGCATTTGTATGGCTTGCTGATGACGGAATGGTTGCAGGACTGTCATCTGTGGATTTCACGCGCCATCCTGCCGGCGCCTCCATCCCTTGCCTGACCCTGCCACCCGGCATCGAGAAAAGATGACATAAATATGACATACATCTCAGCCAAAATCTGAAGCAAGATGGCCTAATTTCGGCCGATTCACTGCATCAGTCTGGAGCGTCATGTCACCCCCTGTCTCTTCTCCCCGCAACTCCCCCGCACAACGCCGCAAGGACATCGAGACCGCGCGACAGCAGATGCTGGAGCTGCGGGAGGAGCTGGTGTCCATTCCCGATTCGGTGCGGCAGCTGCTCGACGCCGCCCATCCCAACTTCCGTGAAAGTGCGCGCAACCTGGTGCACTACCTGCACATGCGCCAGCAGGACCTGCGCCCGCTGCAGATGCGGCTGTCAGCACTCGGCCTGTCCTCGCTGGGCCGGGCCGAATCGCACGTGCTGGCCACCATCGACGCCGTGCTGGAAGCCCTGCACGAACTCGCCGGCCAGGAGTGGAGCCCCGGCGAGCACCTGCCCACGGTGTACGACTTTGCCCACGGCCAGCATCTGCTCGAGCAGCATGCCAACGATCTGCTCGGCCCGGCCGAACCGGGCCGGCACGTGCGCATCATGGTCACCATGCCGAGCGAAGCCGCCGACGACCCGCGCCTCATCCACGACCTGCTGGCCCAGGGCATGGACTGCATGCGCATCAACTGCGCCCATGACGACGCCATCACCTGGGCACGCATGATCAAGCACCTGCGCCGCGCCGAACGGGCCGTGGGTAGCACCTGCAAGGTGGTGATGGATCTGGGCGGCCCCAAGCTGCGTACCGGCCCGCTGGAGCCCGGCCCCGCCGTGCTGCGCCTGCGCGCCCGCCGCGATCCCCTCGGCCTGCCGAGCCAGCCGGCACGCATCTGGCTGCATGCCGAAGACGCTGCGCCGGCTGCCCCGCCCGAGGAAGCGGATGGCTGCGTGCCGGTGCCGGCCAGCTGGCTCGGCTCGCTACGCGCCGGCGACCGCATCCGTCTGACGGATGCGCGCGGCAAGCGCCGCAGCATGGAAGTGGTGCAAACCGGCAAGACCGGCTGCTGGGCCGAGTCGCAACGCACTCTCTACGTGGCCCCCGGCACCCTGTTGCGCCGCATTCCGGTCACCGGCAGGGACCTGCCGGACGGCCCACCGCACGATGCCGCCGTGGGCGCCCTGCCTGCCACCCCAAGCGCCCTGCTGCTGCGTGCCGGCGACCTGCTGCGCGTCACGCGCGACCAGCAGCCCGGTCAGCCCGCCACCCTCGACGCCGAAGGCAAGGTTGTCGCTCCGGCCAGCATCGGCTGCACCCTGCCCGAAGTGTTCGACGACGTGCGCTCCGGCGAGCCGATCTGGTTCGATGATGGCAAGATCGGCGGCGTGGTCGAGCAGATGGAAGACGATCACGTGCTGGTCCGCATCACCCGGGCCGGACTCGACGGCGAAAAACTGCGCGCCGACAAGGGCATCAACCTGCCCGAGAGCGACCTGCACATCCCTGCCCTCACGGCGCAGGACCTGATCGACCTGGAATTCATTGCCGCAAACGCCGACGTGGTGGAACTCTCGTTTGCCAACAACGCCGATGACGTGGAGCAGCTCGAGGCCGAACTGCGCCGCCTGGGCCGGCCGGATCTGGCCATCGTGCTCAAGATCGAAACCCGCCGCGGCTTCGAGAACCTGCCGCAGATGCTGCTCAGCGCCATGCAGGGCCCCTGCTGCGGCATCATGATCGCGCGCGGCGACCTGGCAGTGGAAAGCGGCTTCGAACGTCTGGCCGAATTGCAGGAAGAAATCCTGTGGATCTGCGAAGCAGCCCACGTACCGGTGATCTGGGCGACGCAGGTGCTGGAAAGCCTGGCCAAGGAAGGCCTGCCCTCACGCGCCGAAGTGACCGACGCCGCCATGGGCCACCGCGCCGAATGCGTGATGCTGAACAAGGGCCCGCACGTGCTGGAAGCCGTGCGCGTGCTGGACGACATCCTGTGCCGCATGCGTTCGCACCAGACCAAGAAGCGCACCCTGCTGCGCGAACTGCGGCTGGCGCATGGCCTCTATGACATCGCACCGTCCGAAGGCAAGCAGGGCAAGCACGGCAAGAAGTCGGGCAAGCACAAGAAGCACTGAGCACTGAGCACTGAGCACTGAGCACTGAGCACCGGGCACCGGGCACCGGACACCGGACACCGGACAGTGTCCGGTGGATACAGAGTGCTTGCGTTGAACCTGGAGGAAGAACCCGGCTGAAGCAGAGCCCCCATGCGCCCTTTTCCCTGTCGGATGCGGGGCCGGCAAAGCCAGCCCCCTGCATTCAGGAGGGCCGCTCAGCCCCGCCTCACCCCGGCACCAGCCACAGCACCAGGGCAGCCACCACCACCATGCCGATCAGCGCAACACTCACGCGCAAGCCATAGCGCGGGCCGCCGCTGACAAAACCCAGCACCGACTTGGCCAGGCCGCTCGAAGCCAGCACGCCAATCACGCCCCATTGCGCATAGGCGGGCGGCATGCTGCCCGAGGTGTTCATCTGCGCAATACTGACGGCCGCGGCCTGCAGCTCGGTCAGCGCGGCCAGCATGGCAGCGGCAATGGCCACAGTGTCGCCAAAGGTGTGACGCAACCAGGCCGCCAGCAAGGAAACACCGCCGATGATGGCCGCAATCAGCACGGCATGCGAGAGCTTGAAAGCCTTGTGCCCGCCTTCGTCTTCCACTTCGGCCTGATCGCTGGCGCTGCGCAGGCCGAAGGCCGCATTCACGCCCAGCACCAGCACGGCAGCCAGCATGGGCCATGCCAGATCAATCAGCAGGCCGGGCGACGCCGCCCAGACCACGATCAGCAGCAGGAACAGGGATGCGAGGTTGGCAAGAATTGCTGCGGAACTGGCCGGCATCAGCAACGCCGGCTCTGCCTTGACGCGGGCACCAAAGCTGGCCGTTGCCGCAGTGGATGAGGCAAAGCCCGAGAAGAAGCCGGCCATCGCCAGCCCCCAGCGCGCCCCCACCATGCGCAGCGCGATATGCCCCAGCATGCCCACACCAAGCACCAGCACCACGATCTTCCAGATGGTGCGCGGCTCGAGCACGCCCCAGGGATCCAGCGCCTCGGCCGGCAGCAGCGGCATCACCACCAGCGCTGCCGCCAGCAACAGCAGGCCGTCCTTCACCTCCTGCTCGGTGATCACGTTGCGGCTCAGATTCTTGAGCTGGCGCTTGGCCTGCAGCAGCACGGCCACAGTCACGCCCAGCGCGGTCGCCAGCACCTGGTTGCTGCTGGCCAGGCCAGCCAGCGCCATGTTCACCAGCAGGGCCACTTCGCCGGTCAGACCCAGGTCGTCAGGATCGTTGCGCATGTAGCCGGCCACCGCCAGGGCGCCAATCATCAGCAGTGCGGCAATATAGGCGCCCATGCCGATATGGATGCTCACGGCACCGACCACCGCCACCAGCGCGTGCGTGCGCAGGCCGGCCATGGGTGCTGCACTGTTACGCTCGCGGATGGCCCCGATCAGCAGGCCAATGCCCAGCGCCGTCATGATGCCCTTGGTACTGTCCCAATCCATCGCGCGCTCCTTCCTTGTTCTTGTGCAAGTCCGAGTGTAGACCCCTGCGCCCTGTTGCAGCCCCCCGGCGCCCTTCGTTCGCCATTCCTGTGCCCTGGTTTCCCAAGCGCAGCCTGCCTGGAGCCCCGCACACGAAGCCCGGTTCAGCGCTCCCGCAGGAAGAACAGCACACTCATCACCACCCCGGTGCCGATCACGATGGCCCGCACCCAGGGCAGCGGCAGGCGGCGCGCCAGGCCGGCGCCGGCAAAACCGCCCACCGTGGCCGCCACCATCATGGGCAAGGCATGCTGCCAGACAATCGCCCCCGCCCAGGCAAACGCCGCCACGGACACCACCGACAGCACCAGCGAATCGAGGTTCTTGAGCGCATTGACCGTGTGCAGCCGCGTCTCACCCACCAGCAGATACATGGCCATCAGCAGGATGCCCAGACCGCCATTGAAATAGCCACCGTAGATGGCCACCAGCAGCAGGGCCGGCAGGCGCCAACGCTGGCCGGCACTGCCATCGGCATGGTGCGTGCCCACCCAGCGGCCGATGCGCGGCCCCGCCGCGAACAGCACGGTGGCAAACAGCAGCAGCCAGGGCACGATGCCGGCAAACACTTTGGCCGGCGTGACCAGCAGCAGCAAGGCCCCGGCCACACCACCGACCGCCGACACCAGCGCGTCGTTGCGCAGGGTACTGCGCGGCAGTTCACCCAGCTCCTGCCGGAATCCCAGCGTGCTGCCCAGATAGCCCGGCGCCACCACGATGGCGCTGGTGGCGTTGGCCGGAATCGGCGGAATGCCGGCCCAGACCAGCGCAGGAAAGGTCAGAAAGCTGCCGCCGCCGGCAATGGCATTAAGCACGCCCGCGCCAAAGGCCGCCAGCAGCAGCACTCCCAGGGTTGTCAGGTCGATACCGCCCAGCATGCCGCGTCAGCGCGTCTCGAACGCAGCGGGGTCGAACACGCTCTCGTGCGCGTAGATCGTATCCAGCGGAAAGCGATGGCCGTCCAGATAGTCTTCCAGCGAACGCAGCACCATGGGGCTGCGGTGGCGCGCGGTGCTGGCACGGATCTCGTCCGGCGTCAGCCACAGCGTGCGCTCGATCGGGGTATCCAGCACCCGTTCCGGATGAAAGTCGCCCAGCGTGCCGCAGAAGGTGAAGCGCAGAAAGGTCAGGTCGCGGTCCCGTCCACGCACCGGATCATGCCCCTGGTAGCGCGACAGGTAGACGCCCACCAGCGAGGTCGGCGTGAAATCGTGGGCCGTTTCTTCCAGCACTTCCCGGATCACGGCCTGCGCCAGCGATTCGCCGCAGTCCAGATGGCCCGCGGCATTGTTCAGCACCAGGCCGCGCGTCTGGCGCTCTTCGACCAGCAGGAATTTGCCATCGCGCTCCAGCACGGCGGCCACAGTAACTCGGGGGGTCCAGCGGGTTTCCATGTTCGGGTCATCAAGATCGGTTGCCGGCAGCAGGCACCCTTGCCCGCTGCTCCGGATTAACCATTCATTATCACTGGGTTTGATGCTGCCGGACCGAAAGGGCCCAGTCCGTGCTCAGGCCTTGAGGAATTCCGCACGTCCGCCCAGCCAGCGCTGCAGGTGCCGCTCGGCCAGACGGGGGTGCTGGCGCAGCATCTGCGGCGCCCAGTGGCGCGCCCAGTCCAGCAGCAAGGCGTCCTGCTCCAGATCGGCAAAGCGCAACAGGGGCGCCCCGCTCTGGCGTGCGCCCAGCAGTTCGCCGGGGCCGCGGATTTCCAGATCGCGCCGCGCAATCTCGAAGCCGTCATTGGTTTCCGCCATGGCACGCAGGCGTTCGCGCGCCGTTTCGCTGACCCGGCCCGATTCGTTGGTGGCATAGAGCAGCACACACACGCTGGCCGCCGCCCCGCGCCCCACGCGCCCGCGCAACTGGTGCAGCTGGCTCAGCCCGAAACGCTCGGCATGTTCGATCACCATCAGGCTGGCGTTGGGCACATCCACCCCCACCTCGATCACGGTGGTGCTGACCAGCACACCGGTTTCGCCGCGCGAAAACGCCTCCATGATGGCCTTCTTCTCCGCCGTGGGCAGGCGCGAATGCAGCAGCCCCACCTGCACATCCGGCAACGCCGCCTGCAGGTCCTCCCAGGTGTGGGTGGCGTTCTGCAGGTCCAGCGCCTCGCTCTCCTCGATCAGCGGGCAGACCCAGTACACCTGACGCCCCTCCGCCAGCTGCTGGCCGATGCGGGCAATCACCTCGTCGCGCCGCTGCTGGCTGATCAGCTTGGTCAGCACCGGCGTGCGGCCCGGCGGCAGCTCGTCGATGGTGCTGACATGCAGATCGGCGTAATAGCTCATTGCCAGCGTGCGCGGGATGGGCGTGGCGCTCATCATCAGCAGGTGCGGTTCGCTGACCTGTCCCGCTTCCACCGCACCCGATGTGCCGGTTTCCGCAACACCCGACAGGTTCTGCCTGCAGATCGTAGCCGTTTCTGCCGCTTCCGGCAGGTCTTGCGCACCGGCATTCCCCTGCATCTTCTGCCGCAAGGCCAGCCGCTGCTGCACGCCAAAGCGGTGCTGCTCGTCGATGATGGCCAGCGCCAGCTTGTGGAACTGCACCTTGTCCTGGATCACCGCGTGCGTGCCCACCACCAGTTGCGCTTCGCCGCTGGCAATGCGCGCCAGCATTTCGCGCCGCTCCTTGGTCTTCTGGCTGCCGGTCAGCCAGGCCACGCCCACATCCAGCGGAGTCAGCCAGTCCAGCAGCTTGCGGAAGTGCTGCTCGGCCAGGATCTCCGTCGGCGCCATCAGCACGCACTGCCAGCCGGCATCGATGCAGATGGCCGCTGCCAGCGCCGCCACCACCGTCTTGCCCGACCCCACATCGCCCTGCAGCAGCCGGTGCATGGGCAGGCCGCGCTGCAGGTCTCGCGCAATTTCCTCGCCCACGCGGCGCTGCGCTTCGGTCAGGCTGAACGGCAAGGCCGCCAGCAGGCGCTCGTGCAAGCCGCCCCGGCGCAGCGGCAAGGCCGGTGCCTGCAAACGTTCCCGCTCCAGATGCGCTTGCGCCTGCGACAGCTGCTGCGCCAGCAGCTCCTCCGCCTTGAGCCGCAACCAGGCGGGATGGCTGCGGTCCTCCAGCGCTGCCACCGACACATCCGGCGTCGGATGATGCAGGTAGCGCAGCGCCTGCGCCAGAGGCCATGGCGGCTGATGCAACTGCCGCTGCAGGTCCTGCAAGGCATCAGCCGGCAGCGTCTCGGCCAGCAGTCCTGCCGCCTGCGCCCGCTCCAGCCCGCCCTGCACGGCGCGGCGCAGATAGGCCTGCGGCAGATTGCCCGAGGACGGATACACCGGCGTCAGCACATCCGGCAACTCGCCTCCCGCAGCCCGGAACGAGGGATGCAGCATGGTGCAGCCCATGAAACCCGGCTTGACCTCGCCACGCAGCAGCACGCGCTGCCCTTCCGACAGGGCCTTCTGCTGGTTCGGATAGAAGTTGAAGAAGCGCGCCGTGCACACATCGGTGCCGTCATCCACCGTGACGATCAACTGCCGCCGCGGCCGGAACGTCACTTCGCACGAAGTCACCACGCCCTCGATCTGCACTACCTCGCCCGGCCGCGCATCGCGCAGCAGCGTGATGCGCGTCTCATCCTCGTAGCGCAGCGGCACATGCAGGGCAAAGTCCATCGGCCCCACCAGGCCCAGCTTGCGCAGGGCTTTTTGCATGGGTGACAGTGGCTTGGCGGCTGATGCAGGCGCGGAGGACTCGGGCATGGGACAATTCTGCCTGTTTTTCCTTGCGTGCCCGCCATGTCCAGCGCCTCCTCCAGCTTCACCCTCAGCGATTTCGATTTCCACCTGCCACCCGAGCTGATCGCCCAGCATCCCGCTGCCGAGCGCACCGGCTCGCGCCTGCTGGACGGCACCGGCAACACCCCGCAAGACCGCCAGTTCCGCGATCTCCCCTCGCTGCTGCGCGCGGGCGACCTGATGGTGTTCAACGACACGCAGGTGGTGAAAGCCCGCCTGTTCGGCCACAAGCCCAGCGGCGGCCGGCTGGAACTGCTGGTGGAACGCGTGCTGCATGAACCCGGCCTGCCGAACACCGTGGCCGCGCACATGAAGGTGAGCAAGAAGCCCCAGCCCGGCACCGTGCTGCAGATGGACGGCGGCTTTACCGCCACCCTGCTCGGCCGCTGGCCCCATGAGGACGGCCCGATCTACCGCCTGCAGTTCAGCGAAGACCCCTACACCCTGATGGCACAGCACGGCCACGTGCCGCTGCCGCCCTACATCACCCACGTCGACAGCGCCGAGGACGAGCGCCGCTACCAGACCGTATTCGCCCGCAGCCCCGGCGCCGTGGCCGCTCCCACCGCCGCCCTGCATTTCGACGAAGCCATGCTGGCCACGCTCGACGCCGCCGGCGTGCAACACGCCAACGTCACCCTGCACGTGGGCGCCGGCACCTTCCAGCCGGTCAAGACCGAGAACATCGCCGAGCACGTGATGCATTTCGAGCGCTACGAGGTACCGCAGGCCACCGCCGACGCCATCGCCGCCTGCCGCGCGCGCGGTGGCCGCGTGCTGGCCGTGGGCACCACCAGCGTGCGCGCACTGGAAAGCTGGGCCACCCGTGGCGAAGCCCGGGGCGACACCGACATCTTCATCACCCCCGGCTACCAGTTCCGCACCGTGGACATGCTGCTCACCAACTTCCACCTGCCCAAGAGCACGCTGATGATGCTGGTCAGCGCCTTTGCCGGCTACGGGCACGTGATGGCGCTCTACCAGCATGCGATTGCCCGGCACTACCGCTTCTTCAGCTACGGCGATGCGATGCTGCTGCAGCGCCAGACCGTGTCGTCCTGAGCGCCTGCGAGCGTCAATCTGACGTAATCCTGACTGATTTACCCAGACAATTGTTGCTCTGCAGCAACTCGGATTCGGGTCATGAAATACGCGCAAGTTGCGGTAATTCATCACAGTTTTACACACTCGCGCGTACATTTCCTACACGGGTGGCAACGCCTTGATGCACAATGGGTGCATTCACAAGAAGGATTCTGCAATGCTCTCTCTGCTTGGCCGCCTCGCCGTGTCGCTGGTATTTCTGATGGGTTTCAGCGTGTTCGCCGCGTGGGCCTGGGACCGTTCCGACAAGGCACAGACCGGCGCTGACGTGCGCACCACGCAGCAGGCCGTCCAGTCGATCGCCAGCGACTCCACGCACCAACAGTAATCCTGCAAGGCTGGCTGTCGCCAGCTCCTTTCTGCCGCCACCCACCCCGGGTGGCGTTGTCGTTTCTGGGCAGCTTCGGGCGCCTGCACCTACAATTCCACGCATGCTGCAATTCGATCTCCTCTCCACCCACGGCCCCGAAGGCAAGGCCCGCCGCGGCCGCATGACACTCAACCACGGCGTGGTCGAGACCCCCATCTTCATGCCCGTCGGCACCTACGGCACGGTCAAGGGCGTCATGCCGCGCAGCCTGCATGACATGGGGGCGCAGATCATCCTGGGCAACACCTTCCACCTGTGGATGCGTCCGGGTCTGGACATCATGGAGAGCTTCGGCGGCCTGCACCAGTTCGAGAACTGGCACAAGCCCATCCTGACCGACAGCGGCGGCTTCCAGGTGTGGAGCCTGGGCGAGATGCGCAAGATCACCGAGGAAGGCGTGAAATTCGCCAGCCCGGTCAACGGCGACAAGCTGTTCCTCACGCCCGAAATCAGCATGCAGATCCAGACCGTGCTCAACTCGGACATCGTGATGCAGCTCGACGAGTGCACGCCCTACGAGACCAAGGGGCACATCACCACCGAGCGTGAAGCCCGCGCCTCCATGGAAATGAGCCTGCGCTGGGCGCAGCGCTGCCGTACCGAATTCCAGCGTCTGGAGAACCCCAACGCCCTGTTCGGCATCGTGCAGGGCGGCATGTACGAGAACCTGCGTCAGGAATCGCTGGAGCAGCTGGTCGAGATGGACTTCCCCGGCTATGCCGTGGGCGGCGTCAGCGTGGGCGAGCCCAAGGAAGACATGCTACGCCTCACGGCCCATACGCCGCACCGCCTGCCCGCGCACAAGCCGCGCTACCTGATGGGCGTGGGCACGCCCGAAGACCTGGTGTACGGCGTGCAGCACGGCGTGGACATGTTCGACTGCGTGATGCCCACGCGCAACGCGCGCAACAGCCACGTTTTCACGCGCTTCGGCGACCTGAAGATCCGCAACGCCCGCCACAAGACCGACCAGCGCCCGCTGGACGAAACCTGCACCTGCTACGCCTGTGCCGGCGCCAGCGGCATTCCCTACGCGGAAGGCGGCCGCGATGGTTTCTCGCGTGCCTACCTGCATCATCTGGACCGCTGCGGCGAGATGCTGGGCCCCATGCTCACCACCATTCACAACCTGCACTACTACCTGAACCTGATGCAGGAAATGCGCGACGCCATGGACGCCAACCGCTTCGATGCGTTTGTGGCGCAGTTCCATGCGGACCGGGCGCGCGGGATTTGACGGACTTGCCCTGGCGCCCGCCGGCTTGCCGGGGATCCGTTGCACTCCCAAGCCAGCACCCGGGAGCCGAACCCTCTGACTGTTGCCATTAGCCTCCTGTTGCAGTTGCGTCGCCACCAGCCGCTTGATTGCTGGACGAATCGCTCTATTTATTTATAAACTATCAGGTTCGCGCGGGCAGCCCGCTTGCGCCTGCCCGACCTTGCAATGAATGGAGTGCCATGAACTGGCTGGAACAACTGCGCGCCGACATGGCGCGCAACAAGATGGCCGATGTGCCCGCTGACAGCGTGATCGTCGATGTGCGCAGCCCCGGTGAATTCCAGATGGGCCATGTGCAGGGCGCCCTGCTGCTGCCGCTGAGCGACCTGATGGGCGGCGCTGCGCTGCCGGTCGAGGACAAGGACACGCCCATCGTCGTCTATTGCGCCAGTGGCGGCCGCTCCAGCATGGCGCAGGCCCTGCTCGCGCAGATGGGCTACAGCCGCGTGACCAATGGCGGCAGTCCGCAGGAAGTGGCGGCGGTGTTCAACAAGCCGCTGGTGGCAGGCTGACGCTGCGCGGCTGCGCGGCTGCGCGGCTGCGCGGCTGCGCGGCTGCGCCTGCAATGGTGATTCGCAGGCTTTGGTGCAGGGACGACACCCTCAGGCCGGTTGCAGGCCTTTTTCCGCCTTGGGGCGCACCCGCACCATGACTTCGACGCCACACACCTCGACATCGTTCAGGGCATCCAGCCCCAGAACCGACAGGCTCATGGAATGCGGCAGGTCGCTGACCTTGCCGCTGTCCTCGTGGAACAGATGATGGTGGGGTTCCGTGTTCGAGTCATACACGGTGGCGGACCCTTCGACCTGCAGCTCCTTGAGCAGGCCATGACGCACGAACAGCTCCAGGGTGTTGTACACGGTGGCACGCGAGATCGGATCGTGTGACTGCCGCATGCGCTCCAGCACGTCCTCGGCCGTCATGTGCACCGGGCGCTCCAGCAGCAGCTGCGCCATCAGGCAACGCTGGCGCGTCGGCTGTATGCCAGCCGACTCAAGCATGTCGCGCCCTGCAGGGCCCATGACGATCCGGTCACTCATCGTGTACTGAACTCCAACAAGATACAGAGGCTGACCTGCCCCGGCGTGCACATCAGCCTCTTCCCGCGATGCTTACTTGGCAAACGGGTCAGGACGCGGCGTGCTGTCGCTCGACACCGGCAGCTGCGGCAGCTCGAACTTCGGCTGGTCGCCAGTCAGGGTCTTCAGGAAGGCGACGATCTGGCCGTTTTCTTCCGGAGTGAACGTCCGTCCCAGCTGCAATTTACCCATTGTATCGACGGCATCGGTCAGCGTCATGGCCGCACCATCGTGGAAGTAGGGATATGTCAGTTCCACGTTGCGCAGCGTAGGCACCTTGAACAGGAAGCGGTCCTGATCGGACTTGGTCACGTCCATGCGGCCCTGTGCCGTGTGTGCGGTCTTGTAGGGTTCGACCACGCCCATCTTCTGGAACGAGGCACCACCCACGTTGGGGCCGTTGTGGCAGGCCACGCAACCGGCGGACTTGAACAGCTCGTAGCCTTTCAGCTCGTCCGTGGTGAGGGCTGCGTCTTCACCCAGCAGCCACTTGTCGAAACGGGAGTTGGGAGTCACCAGCGTTTCCTCGAAGGCCGCCAGGGCGGTCGTCACCTGATCGATATCGATCTTGTCCTTCTTGAAGACCTTGCTGAACTCTGCCTTGTAGCCCGGAATGGTCTCCAGCATGGCCACGGCCAGATCGTGGGTGAACGCCATCTCTGCCGGGTTGGCAATCGGGCCACCTGCCTGCTCCTTCAGGTCCTTGGCACGACCGTCCCAGAACTGGGCGATGTTCAGGCTAGAGTTCAGCACGGTGGGCGAGTTGATGCCGCCCTTCTGCCAGCGGTCGCCTATCGAGGCCGCCAGGTTGTCGCTGCCGCCCATGCTCAGGTTATGGCAGGAGTTGCAGGACATGCCGCCGGAACGGGACAGGCGGGGATCGAAGAACAGTTGCTTGCCCAGCTCCACCATGGCGGGGTCCTTCACCTCGGCCACCGGGATCGGCTTGATCATTTCGTTGCGAACGGCTGCAGCCTGGCTCGCAGGGGCTGCCGGTGCGGCTGCCGAGGCCACGGCGCTGGCCGGCTGCTCGGCGCTCGCAGCAGCGCTGGCAGCCGGCTTCGCGTCATTGCCGCAGCCGGCAAGTCCGAAGACCAGCGATGTCAGTACAACGGCGGAGAGTGCATGTAACTTGTGCCTCATGAAATTCAACTCCTTTTCTGGTGAGAACGCCCGGCCACAGCGGCAGCCGGATGATTCAAATTTAGACTTGGTCTAAATCCAGGGTCATCCTACGTGACAAGGAGGATTGCGGCTTGATCTATGTCAGAAGCAGGCGGATTAGCGATACTGTGCCAGATAGCGCCGCTCGAAGCCGCGCTTGGCCATGTGCATCCAGCGTGACGGTGGCAGCAGCAGGTTGCGGCGCTCGGTGCGGTACACCAGCGTGCCCTTGTCCAGCGCATCGATGATGCACACCAGCTCGACCTTGAAGCCGCGCGTGGCCGGCTTGCCCGCCATTTCGGCCAGCAGGTTGCTGGCGGCGGCTTCAGCCTGCAGGTCGGCCATGTGCGCCTGCTTGGGCATCCAGTCCGGGCCGGGGAAGCTGCCGCTGTCACCCACCACGTAGACCTTGTCGAAGCCGGCCACCTTGCAGTGGGCATCGGCCGCCACCATACCGCCGGGCGAACGCGGCAGCGGGCTCTGGTCCAGCCAGGCCGGACCGGTCAGGCCGGGCATGAACAGAATCATGTCGGCGGCAAACTCGCCGCCCTCGGTCACCACCTTGTCGGCCTCGAAGCGCACCATCTTGTGGCCCAGATGCGTGCCGATGCCGCGGCGGCGCATCTCGTTCAGCAGATGGTCCACCGCCTTGTCGCCCAGCCGGTTGCCCGGGCGCGGCGAGGGGTTGAAGAACACCAGCTGGATGCGGTCGCGCCGGCCTTCACGGCGCAGCTGCTCGTCGATGCCGAACAGGAACTCGAACATCGGGCCACCGCGTACGGCGCTCTGCTCGTTCGGGTTGGCGCCAAAGCCGACCGCAATCGTGCCCTGCTGCATGGTGCGCAGGCGGTCACGGATCTGCTCGGCAGCGGCAATGCCTTCGCACGGCGTGATGGCATGCTCGATACCCGGCAGCTTGCGGATGAAACGCCCGCCCGAGGCCACGATCAGGCCATCGGTCTGCACCATGCCGCTGCTGGTGTGCACGGTACGCGCATCGTCCGACAGGCCCGTTACCTGCGCGGCCACATGCTCCACCTGCATGCGGCGGAAGAAGTTCTCCAGCGGCACGATCAGCTGCTCGCGCGTGCGCAGACCGGCCGGAATCCAGATGGTACCAGGCAGGTAATGCAGTTCGGCACGCGGCGCCACCACGGTGATGCGGCCCTTGAAGCCCCGCTTGCGCAGCACGCGCACGCTGGACAGGGCGCCAAAGCCGGCGCCGAGTACCGTGATATGGGAGTTGGGCATGGGAAAGTGCTCCTGATCGTCAGAAGGTGATCGGCGGGCCCAGCATCAGGCGGTCGACCACCCGGCGCAGGCTGACGTAGAGGGTCTTGCAGGCCTTGTGCACCTCGCGGTTGCGCGTCTGCGCGGCGAGCAGCATGGGATCCTGCAGGGCCACATGGGTGTGATTGGGCGCCACGGCCACCACGTAGGCCCCCAGCGGCAGCAAGGCGCCCAGTTGCGGCTCGGCCTGCATCGCGTCCGCCAGAGGCGGTGCCCACAGCGCCAGCAACTGCTGGGCCGGCGCCTGCGGCATCAGCCCCTCCTGCAGCTCCACCACGTGCAGGATCTGCAGGCCTTCGGCCTCCAGCGCCTGGCGCACATCGGCCAGTGCCGCTGAGAGCGGACGCTGCAGTTCGACAGTCAGGGCATAGCTGGGAAGCGGCATGGAATCGGTCCTGTTCGAACGGCATTCAGCGATGCCGCAGATTCAACAGTTTACACAAATTGAAATTATCAAGACAGACAATACGCGGGTTTGCCTGACGATACGCCCATTGTGCGGCAATCCGCCCGGGCGTGGGCTCACGCATGTGTCTGGCTGTGCCTGACCAGCATCGCATTGCTCCACATCAGGTCAACTTCAGCACCACCGCCCCCACCAGCGCCAGCAGGCAGGCCCAGCCGGACAGCAGCCAGCGCCACAGCCAGAAACGCGGCACATAGCCCACGCCATGCACAATCCCTGCCGCCATGGCCCAGCACAGCAGCGTCGCCATGCCGTGGTCGGCGCTGCCATCGGCATGCGTGATGCCGAGCGGGTAGATCGTGATGCCCAGCATGATGCCGATGCCGGCCAGCAGGCTGGGCCAGCGCAGGCCGGGCCCTTGGCTTGTCTCGCTCATGCGTCGCCCTGGCGCCGCGCCGCTTCGGCGCGGGCCTCCTCGTTCTCGCCCCACAGCGCGTTCATGATGGCCAGCAGCACCGCAAAGCCGACGCCCAGTACCCAGGCAAAATACCACATGCGTTTCTCCTTGTTCCTTGGCGACGGCCTCAGTAGGCCGAATGGTCGTTGGCGCGGATCTGCTCCACGGTGATCTTGCCGCGCATCACGCGATAAGCCCAGCCGGTATAGAAGATGATCAGCGGCATGAAAATCAGCGTGGCCCAGAACATCACGCCCAGCGTCAGGTGGCTGGAGACGCTGTCCCACACGGTCAGGCTCGCATCCGGATGCGAGGACGAAGGCATCAGGAAGGGGAACATGGCCGCGCCCGCCGTGCCGATCACGCCCACGATGGCCAGCGAGGACAGCACGAAGGCGGTCAGCGTGCGCCCTGCCCGGGTCAGCACTGCCGCCAGCAGAGCCCCGGCAATGCCCAGCAGCGGCAGCAGCCACAGCAGCGGCTGCTTCGCGTAGTTGATCCACCAGCCGTCGGCATTGCGCTCCACCGTCTTGCCCAGCGGATTGGGCAGGGCAGCCGGATCCACCACCGAGGTGATGGCGTAACCCAGGATGTTGCCGTAGCGCAGCCACAGGCCGGCACCGACAAAGCCCAGCACCATCAGCACCGCCGACCACAGCGCGGCCGTGCCGGCGCGGCGCTGGATCGCGCCTTCGGTGCGGTGCGCCAGATAGACCGCGCCCTGCAGCGTGATCATGGCGCTGGAGACAATGCCGGCCAGCAGCGCAAACGGGTTGAGCAGTTCCCAGAAGCTGCCGGTATAGCTCACCATCAGCAGTTCATTGAAATGGAAGGGCACGCCCTGCAGCAGGTTGCCGAAGGCCACGCCGAAGATCACCGGAGGCACGAAACCACCGACGAACAGTCCCCAGTCCCAGCTGCGGCGCCATTGCGCATCCTTGAGCAGACTGCGGTACTTGAAGCCGACCGGCCGGAAGAACAGCGCCCACAGCGCGGCCATCATGGCCCAGTAGAAGCCGCTGAAGGCGGTGGCGTAGATCAGCGGCCAGGCCGCAAAGATGGCGCCACCGCCAGTGATGAACCAGACCTGGTTGCCCTCCCAGTGCATGCCCACCGAGTTGATCACGACCCTACGCTCGTCATCGGTCTTGCCGACGAAGGGCAGCAGCGTGCCCACGCCCATGTCATGCCCGTCCATGATGGCAAAGCCGATCAGCAGCACGCCCACCAGCAGCCACCAGATGATTTTCAGGGTTGGATAGTCCAGCATGGTGTGTCCTCCTCAGGCCTGCGTGCGCGGCTGGTGTGCCACTTCGTTGTCATAGCGGCCGGTACCTAGGCTGCCCGGCCCCTGGCGCGTGAACTTGACCATGAGGTACATCTCGATGATCAGCAGCAGCGTGTAGAAACCCACGAAACCTGCCAGCGAGCCATACAGGGTGTTGACGCTGAGGGTGGACACCGACAGATGCGTCGGCAGCACGCCGTAGATGGTCCAGGGCTGGCGGCCATACTCGGCCACGAACCAGCCCAGCTCGGCCGCGATCCAGGGCGCAGGCAGCATCCACAGCGCCCAGTGCAGCAGCCAGCGCTTCTCGCCGAAGCGCCCCTTGAGCGTCTCCCAGAACGCCAGCGTGAACAGCGCCAGCATCAGGAAGCCCAGCCCCACCATGATGCGGAAGCTCCAGAACATGGGCGTCACACGCGGCACCGTGCTATCCACCGCCTTCTGGATCATTTCCGGTGTGGCCTGGCGCACGTCGGTGGTGTATTTCTTCAGCAGCAGGCCGAAACCCAGGTCGTGCTGGTGTTCCTTGAACACGCGCAGCGCTTCGGCGTCATCGCGGTTCTTGCGCAGCGCCTCCAGCGCCACCACGGCAGGAATGCCGCGTTCGATGCGTTCGCGGTTCTTTTCCTTGATCTCGTGGATGCCGGGAATCTGCTTGTCGAGTGAACGCGTGCCGATGATGCCCATCACCCAGGGCACTTCGATCTCCCAGTCATTCTTCTGCTCGGCCTCGTTGATGCCTGCCACCAGTTTGAGCCCGGCTGGCGCCGGTTCGGTTTCCCACATGGCTTCCAGCGCCGCCATCTTGGTCTGCTGCGCCTCGCCCACGGTGTAGCCGGACTCATCGCCCAGCACGATCACCGACAGGATGGAGGCCAGGCCGAAAGCCGCCGCAACGCGGAAGCTGCGCTTGGCAAATTCGATGTTGCGCCCCTTGAGCAGGTACCAGGCCGAGATCGACAGCACGAACATGGAACCCGTCACATAGCCGGCCGACACCGTGTGCACGAACTTGGCTTGCGCATCCGGGTTGAACACGATGGCCATGAAGTCGGTCATCTCCATGCGCATGGTCTCGAAGTTGAACTCCGCCCCCACCGGTGCCTGCATCCAGCCGTTGGCGATCAGGATCCACAACGCCGACAGGTTGGTGCCGATGGCCATCAGCGTGGTCACCAGCAGGTGCTGCGGCTTGCTCAGACGATCCCAGCCGAAGAAGAACAGGCCGATCATGGTCGATTCGAGGAAGAAGGCCATCAGCCCCTCGATCGCCAGTGGCGCACCAAAGATATCGCCCACATAGTGCGAGTAGTAGGCCCAGTTGGTACCGAACTGGAATTCCAGCGTGATGCCGGTGGTCACGCCCAGGGCGAAGTTGATGCCGAACAGCTTGCCCCAGAAGCGCGTCATGTCCTTCCAGATGACCTTGCCGGTCATCACGTAAACGCTTTCCATGATCACCAGCAGCCAGACCATGCCGAGCGTGAGCGGCACGAAAAGGAAGTGGTACATGGCCGTGGCGGCAAACTGCAGCCGCGACAAATCAACCAGTTGTTCGGATATCACTGCGAAGCTCCTGACGAAGAGGGGGAGACGAGAACATGCGCTGCCGTGCTGCCGGCATCGGCCTGCACCCGCTCGCTGCGGAAGAACGACCACCAGATGGCCGTGAGCAGGGCCAGCTTGATCAGCACCACCCAGATCAGGTGGCGCACCAGTGAGGAATCAGACATGGACATGCGCATACCTCCATCCATACAAGAATCGTGCCAGTTTGCAAAAGCTGTATGAAACAAGGGCTTGCAAACCGCCGCAGATGTCGAAACCCTTGATTGACGTCAAAGTGACTGTCATTCTGGCAGCAATCCTGTCAAAATGACAGTCATGTCCTGCGAGCCTGACGCCCCTCTGCCGTACGAGATGCTGTCCTATCTGGACAGCCTGCCCGAGCCGCACATCGTCTGCGACAGCGGCTACCGCATCCGTGCGGCCAATGCTGCCTACCAGCGCATCTACGGCCACAGCGCCGGCATCATCGGCCAGCGCTGCCACCAGGCCTCGCACCGCTCGGACATCCCCTGCGACCAGGCCGGCGAGACCTGCCCGCTGGCCCAGGCGCTGCAATCCGGCCAGCGCGAACGCGTACTGCACCTGCACCATACCCCACAGGGCGAGGAGTACGTGCAGATCGAGCTGGCGCCGATCCACGATGCGCAGGGCGAGCTGCGCTACTTCATCGAGAAGATGGAGCCGCTGCGCATGCACGCACATGACGGCGGCCCGCGCCTGACCGGCACTTCCCCCGCCTTCCGGCGCATGCTGGAGATGGTGTCACGCGTGGCGCCGTCCGATGCGGCCGTGCTGCTGCACGGGGAATCCGGCACCGGCAAGGAACTGGTGGCCCATGCGCTGCACGAAAGCAGCCACCGCCGCAGCCATGCCTTCGTGGTGGTCGAATGCGCGAGCCTGGCCGAAACCCTGTTCGAGTCGGAACTGTTCGGCCACGAGAAAGGCGCCTTCACCGGCGCCACCCACAGCAAGCCCGGGCTGGTCGAAGCGGCCAGCGGCGGCACGCTGTTCCTGGACGAAGTCGGCGACATTCCGCTGGGCATGCAGGTCAAGCTGCTGCGCCTGCTGGAGACCGGCACCTACCGCCGTGTCGGCAGCACCGAATTGCGCCACGTGGATGTGCGCCTGATTTCTGCTTCGCACCGCAGCCTGCCGGACATGGTGGCCGCGGGCAAGTTCCGGCAGGACCTGTACTACCGCCTGTCCACCTTCCCGATCCGGCTGCCGCCGCTGCGCGAACGGCGGGAAGACATTCCGCTGCTGGCAGCCCACCTGCTGCAGCGCGTGGCGCCCGGTCGCGACATGCAACTGACACCCGATGCCCTGCAGCGCCTGCAAGGCTGGCCCTTCCCGGGCAATGTGCGCGAGCTGCGCAACGTGCTGGAGCGCGCCTGCCTGCTGGCGGATGGCGACACCGTGGAGGATGGCGTGCTGGCGCAGGCGCTGCAGCCCGAGGCGGCACCATGGAACCAGCCTGCGCCTGCCTCCTCCATCGCCCTGCCGGGAGCCGTCCCGTCAGCGCCTGGCGCCACCCTGCAGCAACTGGAACGTCAGGCGCTGCTGCAAGCCCTGCAACGCCACGCCGGCAACCGCGCGCAACTGGCGCGCGAACTGGGCATCAGCGAGCGCACCCTGTATCGCCGCTTGCGGCAATTGCAGCAGGATGGCGCTCTGGCGCCAGGGTGCTGATATCCCGACTGGACTGGACTGGACTGGACTGGGCTGGACTGGGCTTGGCTTGGCTTGGCTTGGCTTGGCTTGGCTTGGCTTGGCTTGGCTTGGCTTGGCTTGGCTTGGCTTGGCAGATTCTGTGGATGCTCAGGCGCAAGGGATGAAACGCCGCCCCTCGCAGTTCAGCGCACCTCAGGAGGCAGCAATTCCCAGGCTGCGCAGCAAGGCCGCCTCGGTGGACAGATACCCGATCGCCTGCACCCTCCCCTGCTCCAGCGTGATCAGTGTCACTTCTCCGGGCTTGCGCGGCAGATGCGCCGTGATCTCCGGCTTCTGCACCAGTCCGACGGCAAAGGGCAGCTTGCGCAGCTTGGGCAGTGCAAACATGCGCGTCACCATGGCCGGCATGGCGCTGATGTCCGCCACATAGACAATCCGCCGCTCGCCAAACGCACCCGGATGCGGCGTCATGGCCTTGTTCACGATATCGCTGCCCGCCTTGTCGGCTGCAAAGACGAGAAAGCGCGTATGCGCCTCGACCCGCAGCGGGCGCTCATGCTGATCGACAACGCCCAGTGCCGGCAACTGGCTCCCCACCGTGACGGTTTCGGCCAGCGCCGGAAAGCTGGCACCGCCCAGGGCCGCCGCCACCAGCATCAGGGAAAACTGCCGACGCGCGATCGCGCTCGCAGACATGACATGGAGGGATTCGGCATCGGCGAACGGGATCTTCATGGGAACTGCCCTGGAAAGTTGCACTTCCCGTCAGTTTATTCAGAAATAGACTATGCCGTCGCAGCCGGTGAAATTCCCGCCTGCCGCGACGATGCCCATGGCTTCATGCAGACGAAGAAAAGCCGGAGAGGCTGTTCACCGCTCCGGCTGTCCGGCAGGGCCTCTCGCGCCGCCCCGCCCGTTCATGCGTGATGTTCAAGCCTTGCGCTCACCCGCGCCAGGCATTTCTTCCCAGCCGGTGATCATGGCCTTGAGCTGGGAACCCACGGTATGGCCGGTGGTGATCAGGTACAGGTGCATGATCAGGAAGATCAGGATCATGAAGGCACCGGCGGTGTGGGCCACGGCCACCCAGTACAGGCTGAGCATGTTTTCAAGGCCCAGGGCCGGCCAGTAGGCGCGGAACATGTACAGCAGGCCGCTGATCCACACCAGGGGCAGCACCACCACCAGCAGACCAAGGTAGGTCATGCGCTGCAGCGGATTGTGCTTCTTGGCCGCGGTGATCTCGTAGGGATGCTCTTCACCCCGGAAGATGCCCGAGGCGTAGAACTTCATCATCGCGCCGATCTTGCTCGTGGTGGGCGAATACTGGCGCCATTCGCCGGTCGTCACGTGCCAGAACAGCGTGAACAGCCACAGCACGATCAGGGCCCAGGCCGCCATGGTGTGCAGGCGCACGGCCGGCTCGAAGCCCAGCAGCTTGTAGGTGCCGTGGATCTCGAAGCCGGTGACCAGCATCAGGCTGATCAGGATGGCCTGGATCCAGTGCCACAGGCGCTCATAGCCCTTGAAGATGTAGATGCGGGTCGGTTGCCCGGCCTCGGCCGGGGCCACGGTATGGAGTTTCGGTTCAGCCATGATCACACTCCCGAAGTTTTCTTGTTACGCGACAGCATGCGCAGCGTGGCGTGCAGCAGCACTCCCACAATGGCCAGGCCGGCGGCGATCCATCCGATGCGTTCCAGCCAGGGGAATTGGACCTGACCAGGCACGTACAGTCCGGGCACATCCTTCAGGCGACCGTTGGGGCTGTGGCATTCGATGCAGGCCACGGCTTTTTCCTTGGGCGCAACCATGTGCGTGATGGGCCAGATCATTTCGGTTTTCACGAAGTCGTACTTGCCACTGAAGTTGGTATCGGTGGCCTTGGCACCCACTTCCAGGGCCTTGTTCCAGTCGAAGGTGTTCCAGTAGGCGGCGTCAGCCGGGGCGCCGGTCACGTGGGGCACCAGCAGCACGTTGTTTTCGGTGTCATAGGGCTGGTTGCCGATGAAGCGCTTGACCGGCCAGATGCGTGCGTTCGGGTCGTCCGGGCTGCCCAGGAAGCTGTTGATCTTCACCAGTTCCTTCGGATTGATCTTCTCGCCCTGCAGGGTGTAGCTGACCTTGCCGTTGAACCAGATGTAGTCGGGCACCACGTTTTCGCCGAAGGTGAAGGAACCCTTCTTGCTGTCGTAGACCACGTTGCCTTTCTCGTCCTTCTTCATGAAGGGCTTGCCGTCCTTGAGCTGGCCGGCTTTCTGCCAGTCCCAGGTCATCTTGGTGGCCACACCGCCGCGTGCCATGGCAGGTACGTGACAGGTCTGGCAGGCCAGCGTGTTGCTGTGGTTGTTCAGGCGCTGTGCGTCGAGCAGGCTTTCCTTGTGCGGCTTGTTGCCGTGGCAGGACTGGCAGGTGGCAGCGTTGCGGCCGCTCATGCCGTCACCGCGCATGGCCGCGCCGTGCGGATCGGACGCCGTCATGTTGATGCGGCTGCCGGGGATGGAGTGCGAGTCGGCCTGGTGGCAGGTGGCGCACTGGAAGCCCTGACCGCCCTTGGCCTTGCTGGCCATGTGCACGTCGAGGTTCTTGTCGGCCTTGTTCAGGGAGGTGTCCAGGTCGCCGTGCTTGACGCCGTCACCGCCGCCGCCCAGGAAGTGGCAGCTGCCGCAGGTACGGTTGCTGGTCTTGCCCACATGCTGGGCCACCAGGGCCAGATCCACCGGCTCGATGAACTTGCCGGAGCCGGGCGGGTTTTCGGTGCGCACCACCGGCACTTCACCGCCGGTACCGGGCATCTTCTTGTAGCCGCCCAGGGTGTTGTGGCACACCAGACAGTCGACCTTGCTCTGGTCCTTGAAGTCGAAGTTCTTGTCTTTCCAGCCATAGCCGATGTGGCAGCCCTGGCAGAGCGGCTCGTTGGAGCGGTTGCCGATGCAGAAGCCGTTGAGCATGGTTTTCTTGCCCAGCACCTGACCGGTATCGGGGTTGGTGTAGTCCCAGGTCCAGTGGCGCGTGCCCATCACCTGCGTGGCGGCCTCGGTGTGGCAGCTCAGGCAGACCTTGGTCACTTCGGAGCCGCTGGCGAACGGGCCTTGCAGTTCCTTGAACTTGGTGTGGTCAGCCGTGCCCTTGGTGGGATTCTTGATGTTGGGAGCGGCTTTCCAGACAGCGGAGGCGGCAGAGGCAGGTGCCGCTGCAGCAGAGCCGGCCTGGCTGGCCGGGGCTGCCTTGGCGACCGGGCTGCTGGCTGCAGACGTGCTGGCGGGCTGCGCCTGCAGGGACGGCACCGCCACCAGGGCAAGCAGCAGGCCTAGAACACGCAGGCTGCGCTGCGGACGCTGGAAAAGGGAGACCGGCTGGCCGGACTGCTCCGAAAGGAGTGCCCGGCTGCTGCGCGCTGCCGAAGCGCGCCAGGCCGAGAGTGAGGCAGAAAGTCTGGATGGCATATGGCACCTGTTCCTTTGCTGAACATCGGAAACCGGAACGCCTGCCCATGTACTTTCAATCCGTGATCTGTCGCACACATTACTGCAGGTGTACCGCTTTCACAGGTTCCAGTATGCCAGTGCAACGCAACCTTTTGGGTGCCACAAACGCTCTACCCAAAAATATTTTCACACTTGATAAACCATTTGCTTACAAAGGATATTCCTGACGTTGTTTTCGTGCGCAATCGGGTACAAAATCCCCGATTCACGCCGTTTAACCCACTAAAACAATGCGAAAAGAAACGGCCCCATGGTTGCCGTGTGGCAAACAGGAGGCCGTCATGAGGCTTTCATCACCGCGTCACGGTGATGAAGCATTTTGACTTCAGGGTTTAATCTTCCGTTCCAGCGCGTCGAGGTACAGCGCAGCCACATTGCACTGCATCTGGTCGTTGATTTCCTGGAAGCAGGTCGGGCTGGTCACGTTAATCTCGGTGACCTTGGTGCCGATGATGTCCAGGCCGATCAGCAGCAGGCCGCGCGGAGCCAGCACCTTGCCGATGGCGCGTGCGGTTGCCATGTCGGCCTCGGTCACCGGCTGGGCCACGCCCTTGCCGCCTGCCGCCAGGTTGCCGCGCACTTCCCCGCCCTGCGGAATGCGCGCCAGGCAGAACGGCACCGGCTCGCCATCGATGATCAGCACGCGCTTGTCTCCCGCCGCAATCTCGGGCAGGAACTTCTGCACCATCAGCGTCTGCGTCCCGCCCTGGTTCAGGGTGTCGATGATGCTGCCCAGGTTCAGGCCATCGGCCCCCACGCGGAAGATGCCCATGCCGCCCATGCCATCGAGCGGCTTGAGGATGACGTCCTTGTGTTCGGCATGAAAGGCGCGCACATCGGCCTCGCGCCGAGTCACCAGTGTGGGCGCGATGAACTGCTCGAACTCGAGGATGGCCAGCTTTTCGGAGTGTTCGCGCAGCGCCTGCGGCTTGTTGAACACGCGCGCGCCTTCACGCTCGGCCTGGCTCAGCAGATGCGTGCAGTAGAAGAACTCGCTGTCGAAGGGCGGATCCTTGCGCATCAGCACGGCGTCGAAGTCGCGCAGCGCGGCCTGACGGCGCTCGCTGCCGGCCTGCTCGGCGCGGAACCACTGCGGCTTTTCGCCGGTGAGGGTGATGTCACGCACGGCACCGGTCACCAGACCGGCCGACCTGGCCGAATGGGCGCTCCAGTGCAGGTCCTTCGGCTCGCACACGCTGATGCGGTGTCCGCGTGCCTGCGCCTCGCGCATCATGGCAAAGGTGGTGTCCTTGTAGATGACGAAGGACTCGATGGGGTCAGCAACGAAGAGCAGGTTCATGCCGGAAGTTTACGCGCAGTCGGCCCCTACACGCGGCGGCGAGGCGCGTAATCCTGAATCAGCAGGGCCACCACCCCGGCAACCACACCCCAGAAGGCAGAACCGATGCCCAGCAGCTCCACACCGCTGAGGGTGACCAGAAAGGTGATCACCGCCACCTCGCGGTGCTGCTGCTGGTCCAGCGCCAGCATCAGGCTGGTGCCGATGGTGGACAGCAGCGCCAGCCCCGCAATCGCCTCGACCAGCTGCGGCGGAAAGGCCACCAGCATGCCGGTGACTGCCACGCCGAAGATGCCGATCAGCAGCATGAACAAACCCCAGACCACCGCCGCCATGTAGCGCTTGGACTTGTCGGGATGCGCTTCCGGCCCCATGGCGATGGCCGCCGTGATGGCGCTCAGGTTGAGCGCATAACCGCCCAGCGGAGCCAGAATCAGCGAGGCAAAGCCGGTCATGGTGATCAGCGGCGAGATCGGCATCTCGTAGCCGGCCGCACGGATCGCCGCCACGCCCGGCAGGTTCTGCGAGGCCATGGTGACGATGAACAGCGGTAGCGCCAGGCTGGTCACGGCCTGCAGGCTGAATTGCGGATAGGTGAACACCGGCTGCGCCAGCCCGATGCGCACGGCCGACCAGTCCAGCATGCCGCGCATGGCGGCGTAAATCACGCCGGCCAGCAGCGTCCACACCACGGCATAACGCGGGCTGAAGCGCTTGCCAGCCAGATACACCAGCAGCATGGTCACCACCAGCCCCGGCGCCGTGCCGGCCGCACTGAAGGCCTGCATGGAAAAGCGCGCCAGCACCCCGCCCAGCAGGGCTGCGGCCACCGCCAGCGGAATGCGGTGCATGATGCGTTCGAACCAGCCGCTCACACCTGCCAGCGTGATCAGCACCGAACTGACGATGAAGGCGCCGACCGCATCGGCAATATGGAACTGCCCGCCCGCCGCCGCCGTGGCCAGCACCACCGCGCCGGGGGTGGACCAGGCGATCATCACCGGCTTGCGCATCCACAGCGAAGGCAGCAGACTGGTCAGGCCGCAGCCGATGCACAGCGCCCAGATCCAGGACGATATCTCGCCCTGCGTGGCGCCAAAACCCTGGGCAGCCCTGAAAATAATCGCGATCGAGCTGGTAAAGCCCACCAGCGTCGCGACAAAACCCGCCGTGAAGGCGGTAACGGAAAGATCCCTCCACCACTGGCGTGGCGAGAGTTGATGGGCCCATTGCATAAGGAGTGACTCTGCGTGCCCAGGCGGCAACCTTCCGCCGGGTAAACGTGCATTGTGACAGAACGTAGCCTGCGCGCGAATCCGTCCTTGTGCTTATCCCAGCTTCTGCTTGAGCAGCCGGTTCACCTGGCCCGGATTGGCCTTGCCCTTGCTCGCCTTCATCACCTGGCCGACCAGGGCGTTGAAGGCCTTGTCCTTGCCGGCCTTGTACTGCTCGACGTTGCCGGGGTTGGCGGCGATCACCTCGTCGATGATCTTTTCCAGCGCGCCGGTGTCGTTCATCTGCTTGAGGCCCTTGGCTTCTATGGTGGCGTCCACGTCGGCGGATTCGCCGGTCCACAGTGCCTCGAACACCTGGCGGCCGGCCGCGTTGCTGATGGTGCCATCGGCAATGCGCTGGATCAGCTTCGCCAGCTGTTCGCTGCTGACCGGGCTTTGCGTCACGTCCTTCTCGTCGGCGTTCAGGCGGCGCGACAGCTCGCCCATGACCCAGTTGCTGCTCAGCTTGGGCTGGCCGCTGGCCTTGGCGGTGTCCTCGAAGTAGGCCGCCACCTCGCGGCTCAGCGTGAGCTGGCTGGCGTCGTACTCGGGCAGGCCGTAGTCGGTGACGAAGCGCGTCGCCATGGCGCGCGGCAGCTCGGGCATTTCGCCCTTCACCTGTTCCACCCAGTCGCGCGCGATCAGCAGCGGCGGCAGGTCGGGATCGGGGAAGTAGCGGTAGTCGGCCGCGTCTTCCTTGGTGCGCATGGCGCGCGTCTCGCCGGTGTCGGGATCGAACAGCACGGTGGCCTGCTGGATGGCATGGCCGTCCTCGATCTGCTCGATCTGCCAGCGGATCTCGTAATCGATCGCCTGCTGCATGAACTTGAAGCTGTTCAGGTTCTTGATCTCGCGGCGCGTGCCCAGCGGCTCGCCCGGCTTGCGCACGCTCACGTTGGCGTCGCAGCGGAACGAGCCTTCCTGCATGTTGCCGTCGCAGATGCCGATCCAGGTCACGATCTTGTGCAGTTCCTTGGCATAGGCCACGGCCTCTTCGGTGCTGCGCATGTCGGGCTCGGTCACGATCTCGAGCAGCGGCGTGCCGGCGCGGTTCAGGTCGATGCCGCTCTGGCCGTGGAAGTCCTCGTGCAGCGACTTGCCCGCGTCCTCTTCCAGGTGCGCGCGCACCAGGCGCACCGTACGCGGTTCGTCCCCAACGTAGAAGCTGACTTCGCCCCCCTGCACCACCGGAATCTCGAACTGGCTGATCTGGTAGCCCTTGGGCAGATCGGGGTAGAAGTAGTTCTTGCGCGCGAAGATGCTGCGCGGCGCGATGTGCGAACCCACGGCCAGGCCGAAGCGGATGGCGCGGTCGACGGCGGCGCGGTTCATCACCGGCAGCGTGCCGGGCAGCGCCATGTCCACGGCGCAGGCCTGGGTGTTGGGCTCGGCGCCGAAGGCGGTGCTGGCGCGGCTGAAGATCTTGCTCTGGGTGGACAGCTGGGCGTGTGTCTCGAAGCCGATCACGACTTCGTAGCCCTGCACCAGCAGCGATTTGGTTTGCGTCGTCATGGTGTCAGATTCCCTCGGGCGTGCGGGTGTGCCAGTCGGTGGCTTGCTGAAAGCGGTGGGCGGCGTTGAGCAGGCTGCTTTCCTGCAGGTAGTTGCCGATCAGCTGCAGGCCGACCGGCATGCCGCCGTTGCCGAAACCGACCGGATGGCTCATGCCCGGCAGACCGGCGAGCGAAGCCGGCAGCGTGAAGATGTCGGCCAGATAGTCGTCCAGCGGATCCTTGTCGGCGCCGATCTTCCAGGCCACGCTGGGCGCGGCCGGGCCGGCAATCAGGTCGCAATTCTGGAAGGCCTGCTGGAATTCGTTGGCAATCAGGCGGCGGATCTGCTGCGCCTTCAGGTAGTAGGCGTCGTAGTAGCCGTGGCTGAGCACGTAGGTGCCGGTCAGGATGCGGCGCTTCACTTCATCGCCGAAGCCTTCCTCGCGCGTGTTCTCGTACATGCTGGCAAGGTCGGTGAAATCCCTGGCGCGGTGACCGAACTTGACGCCGTCGAAGCGGCTCAGGTTGCTGCTGGCCTCGGCCGGGGCAATGATGTAGTAGACGGGGATGGAGACAGGCGCCGTGGGCAGGCTGATCTCGCACAGCTTGGCACCCAGCTGCTCGTACTGCTTGAGCGCTGCCTCGATGGCCACGCGCACGTCATCGTCCAGGCCTTCGCCAAAGAACTCCTTGGGCACGCCGATGCGCAGGCCCTCGATGCTCTCGTTCAGCTTCAGGCTGAAGTCTTCCTTCGGCACATCCAGCGAGGTGGAATCGCGGTCGGCGTCCACGCCGCACATGGCGCTCAGCAGCAGGGCACAGTCCTCGGCGGTCTGGGCCATGGGGCCGGCCTGGTCCAGGCTGGAGGCATAGGCCACCATGCCGTAGCGGCTGGCACGGCCATAGGTGGGCTTGATGCCGGTAACGCCGCAGAAGGCGGCCGGCTGGCGGATCGAGCCGCCGGTGTCGGTGCCGGTGGCGGCGGGAGCCAGACGCGCAGCGATGGCGGCCGAGCTGCCGCCCGAAGAGCCGCCGGGCACGCGCGACACATCCCAGGGGTTGTGCGCCTTGGCGTAGGCCGAGTTCTCGTTGCCGGAACCCATGGCAAATTCGTCGCAGTTGAGCTTGCCCAGCGTGACCATGCCGGCGCCATCGTCCTGGCCGCCCTGGTCGCGGTTGCCGAAGCCCATGCGCGCCACCACGGTGGCGTCGAACGGGCTGCGGTAGTTCTCGAGCATCTTGCTGCCCGCGGTGGTGGGCCACTCGCGCGTGACGAAGATGTCCTTGTGCGCAATCGGCACACCGGTGAGCGGCGTGGCCTGGCCATTGGCACGGCGCTCGTCGGCCAGCTTCGCCTGAGCCAGCGTGGCTGCTTCGTCGATGCTGAGGTAGGCGCCCAGATCGGGGCGGGCCTGGCTGCGTGCCAGGAAGTGCTGCGCCAGTTCGGTGGCGCTGGCCTGCTTGTCGGCCAGCAACCGGCTCAGGCCGGTTACGGTATGCGTGTGAAAATCGCTCATGCTGTGTGCTTTGTGTGGGGGACTCGACGCTCGGTGGGAGACTCGAACCCGTAAACCATTATTCGATGACCTTGGGCACCAGGAACAGGCCGTTCTCCACAGCCGGGGCGCTGCGCTGGTTCAGCTCGCGGTTGTCGGGCTCGCTGGCCACGTCCTCGCGCAGACGCAGCGCCACTTCCTGCAGCACCTCGGTCGGGTGCGCCATGGGCAGCAGGCCGGTGGTGTCCACCTCCTGCATGGGGGCCACCACGGTGTCGAAGAACTGGTTCAGGTGATTGACCATGCCGGTGGTTTCTTCCGGGGTCAGGGCCAGGCGCGAAAGCCTGGAAATAAAGGCAATATTCTCGGGGGTCAGCGACATGCGATCCATCCATTTCGTGTCTGCCATCGGGGCCTGATGCCACCTGCCTTGCAGGGCATGTTGCATCGCAGCAAACACCCCGCGGCAAGCGCGACAAAATGTCTGAAACACCCTGTCGGCCCAAACGGTATTGCGGTATTATCCTAGGTTTCAAAGGGCACGGTTCTGGCCGCTGCCCTCATTGTGCGTTGCTGTGCCGCTTGCGGGCGTGATGCGCTTTTCCACTCCCGAATTTCTCCATACGCTGCGGCAGGTACCGCGACCTGCTCCTGCCGGGCTGGCAAAGGATTTTTCACATGTTCGCTGGTTTCCGCCGGTATTTCTCCACCGACCTGGCCATTGACCTGGGCACCGCCAACACCCTCATCTGCACCCGCGACAAGGGCATCGTACTGGATGAGCCCTCCGTGGTCGCCATCCGCCACGAAGGCGGCCCCAACGGCCGCAAGGTAATCCAGGCCGTCGGCCGCGAAGCCAAGGCCATGCTGGGCAAGGTGCCCGGCAACATCGACGCCATCCGCCCCATGAAGGACGGCGTCATTGCCGATTTCGTGGTCACCGAGCAGATGATCAAGCAGTTCATCAAGATGGTGCATCCGCGCTCGCTGCTCAAGCCCAGCCCGCGCATCATCGTCTGCGTGCCCTGCGGCTCCACCCAGGTCGAAAAGCGCGCCATCCGTGACGCAGCCCTGGGCGCCGGCGCCAGCGACGTGTTCCTGATCGAGGAGCCCATGGCCGCCGCCATCGGTGCCGGCCTGCCGGTGTCCGAAGCCAGCGGCTCCATGGTGGTCGACATCGGCGGCGGCACCACCGAAGTGGGCGTGATCAGCCTGGGCGGCATGGTCTACAAGGGCAGCGTGCGTGTGGGCGGCGACAAGTTCGACGAGTCCATCATCAACTACATCCGCCGCAACTACGGCATGCTGATCGGCGAACAGACCGCCGAAGCGATCAAGAAGGAAATCGGCTCCGCCTTCCCCGGCTCCGAAGTGAAGGAAATGGAAGTCAAGGGCCGCAACCTGAGCGAAGGCGTGCCGCGCAGCTTCACCATCAGCAGCAACGAGATCCTCGAGGCGCTGAACGACCCGCTCAACCAGATCGTCAGCGCCGTCAAGAACGCGCTGGAGCAGACGCCGCCCGAACTGGGCGCCGACATTGCCGACCGCGGCATGATGCTGACCGGTGGCGGCGCCCTGCTGCGCGACCTCGACCGCCTGCTGGCCGAGGAAACCGGCCTGCCGGTGCTGGTGGCCGAAGAGCCGCTGTCCTGCGTGGTGCGCGGTTGCGGCATTGCCCTGGAACGCATGGACCGTCTGGGCAGCATCTTCACCAACGACTGAAGGCGGCCTTGGCTGCCGTAACGCGTCCGTCCTGATATGCCGCTGGATACGTTCGAACGCAGCACGCCCCGCCTGTTTAACCGCGGCCCCACGCCGCTGGTGCGCCTGCTGCTGGCGACTGCACTGGGCATCTTCCTGATGGTGGCCGACAACCGCTTCCGTATCGGCGATACGGCGCGCTCGGTCACGGCCACCGTGCTGGCGCCGCTGCAATGGCTGGGCGCACAGCCGGTCAAGACCGTCAACCTGCTGGGCACCTACGTCACCACGGTGGAAACCGCCAAGCAGACGCAGGAGCAGGCCGCCACGCTGATGGCGCAGCAGGCCCTGAAGGCCCAGCGCGCCGACCTGCTGATGCGCGAGAACCAGTCCCTGCGCGAGCTGCTCAGCCTGGAGCAGGCGCTGCCGATCCAGGCGCGCGCGGCCGAAGTGGTCTACATCGCGCCCGATCCCTTCACACGCCGCGTGGTGATCAACAAGGGCAGCAATGCCGGCATCGTCGAAGGCGCGCCGGTGATCGACGCCTCCGGCCTGCTCGGCCAGGTGCTGCGCGTCTATCCGTTCAGCAGCGAAGTCACGCTGATCGACAACCCAGAACACGCCACGCCCATCCTCAACAGCCGCACCGGCGAGCGGGGCCTGGCCTATGGCGACAGCCAGTCGCCGCAGGCCAGCGCGCTGGAAGTGCGCTTCATGGCCAGCAATGCCGACTTCAAGGTGGGTGACGTGCTCACCACCAGCGGGCTGGGCGGCGTCTATCCGGCCGGGCTGCCGGTGGGCACGGTGTCGCTGGTGGATCGCCGCAGCAATACCTCGTTCACGCGCGTGCAGGCCACTCCGGCCGCCAAGCCGCTGGCGCTGGGCTATGTGCTGGTGCTGGAGCCGCAGGAGCAGGTCAAGAGCGAGGCCGCCGCCTCGGCTGCCAGCGCTGCGGCTGCCGCCAAGGCCGACCGCAAGGCCGGCGCCGCGGGCAGGAACCGCCCGGGAGTGAAACAATGATGCTGGAAAAGGGACAACGCCTGCTGCTGCCGGTCAACCCCTGGTTCATCTGGGGCAGCCTGCTGGTGGCCCTGCTGATCAACCTGATGCCCTTCGGCCGCACGCCCTGGGTGCCGGATGTGCTGCTGCTGACGGTGCTGTTCTGGTGCCTGCACCAGCCGGCGCACCTGGGCGTGGGCCTGGCCTTCGTGTTCGGCCTGATCATGGACGTGCACCACACCAATCTGCTGGGCATGCATGCCATGGGCTACGCGCTGGCCGCCTACCTGATCTCGCTGGCGCAGCGCCGCATGCTGTGGTTCTCGCCCTGGCTGCAGACGCCGCAGGTGTTCGGCATCATGCTGCTGGCGCATGCCCTGATCTGGCTGCTGCGCCTGGCCGGCAGCGGGCAGTTTCCCGGCTGGTCGCTGCTGGGCGCACCGCTGCTAGAAACCGCCCTCTGGCCGCTGCTGAGCCTGCTGCTGCTGGCACCGCAGCGCCGTGCCCCCGACCGCGACCTGACGCGCCCGCTCTGAGGGAGCCTTCGCGCGCATGAGCTACAGTCTTCCCGCCGTCAACGAGCTGCGCAACGCGGAATCGCAGCAGCAGCAGTTCAACTATCGCCTGATCGCGATGGGGCTGCTGGTGCTGATCTGCTTCGGCCTGCTGGTGTACCGCTGGAGCGTGCTGCAGATCGTGCGCCATGCCGACTACATCGCCCAGGCCGAGAGCAACCGCACCGCGCTGGTGCCGGTCGTGCCCAGCCGCGGCGAGATCCGCGACCGCAACGGCATCGTGCTGGCCTCCAACTATTCGGCCTATACGCTGGAACTCACGCCGAGCAAGATCGAGGATCTCGAGGCCACCATCAATGCGCTCGCCGAGCTGATCCCCATCAGCGAGGGCGACCGCCGGCGCTTCAACCGCCTGCGCGCCGACAGCCGCAGCTACGAGGCCATTCCGCTACGCAGCCGCCTGAGCGACGAGGAGATCGCCCGCTTTGCCACCCAGCGCTACCGCTTTCCGGGCGTGGAGGTGAACGCGCGCCTGTACCGCTACTACCCCTATGGCGAGCTGGGCAGCCACGTGATCGGCTACATCGGCCGCATCAACCAGCGCGAGAAGGAGGCGCTGGAAGAAAGCGAAGACGCCGAGAACTACAAGGGCACCGACCACATCGGCAAGCTGGGCGTGGAGCAGGCCTACGAGACGGAGCTGCACGGCATCTCCGGGCGCGAGCAGATGGAGACCACGGCTGGCGGCTTCATCGTGCGCCGGCTGGCCAGCAGCCCGGCCACGCCGGGCAAGAACGTGGTGCTGTCCATCGACATCAAGCTGCAGAAGATGGTGGAGGACCTGTTCGGCAAGCGGCGTGGCGCGCTGGTGGCGATCGATCCGCGCAACGGGGAGGTGCTGGCCTTCGTCAGCAAGCCCACTTTTGACCCCAACCTGTTCGTGGAAGGCATCGACCACGAAAACTGGGCCGCCCTGAACGAGTCGCTGGACAAGCCGCTGCTGAACCGCGCACTGCGCGGCACCTATCCGCCCGGCTCGACCTACAAGCCCTTCATGGCGCTGGCGGCGCTGGAGACGGGTACCCGCACTGCAGCCACTACCATCCATGACCCTGGCTACTGGATGTTCGGCAATCACCGCTTCCGCAGCGGCCACGCGCTGGGGTCGGTCAACCTGCACCGCAGCATCGTCAAGTCGAGCAACGTCTACTACTACTCGCTGGCGCACGAGATGGGCGTGCAGGCGATCCACGATTTCATGGCGCCGCTCGGCTTCGGCCAACTGACCGGCATCGACCTGAAGGGCGAAGTGCGCGGCATCCTGCCCAGCCCCGAGTGGAAGCGCAAGGCCTACAAGCGCGCGGCGCAGCAGAAGTGGCTGTCGGGCGAGACGATCTCGCTGGGCATCGGCCAGGGCTACAACAACTTCACCATGCTGCAGCTCTCGCATGCGCTGGCCACGCTGGTCAATGGCGGCACCAGCCAGCAGCCGCATGTGGTGCGCGGCCTGCAGGAGCCCGGATCGCAGCAGCTGGTGGAAACCGTGCGCGAACCCGATCGCCCGCTGGGCTACAAGCCCGAGCACATCAAGCTGATCAAGAGCGGCATGGTCGGGGTGACGCTGGAAGGCACCGGCAAGGGCGTGTTTGCGGGCGCCCCCTACGTCAGTGGCGGCAAGACCGGTACGGCACAGGCGGTGACCATCGCCCAGAACCAGCGCTACAACGCGGCAGCGCTGTCCGAGCGCAAGCGCGACCACTCGCTGTACGTGGCCTTCGCCCCGGTGGAAACGCCCCGCATCGCGGTGGCAGTCATTGTGGAAAACGCCGGCTTCGGCGCCACGGCGGCAGCGCCGATTGCACGCCGGGTGCTGGATTACTGGCTGCTGCAGCAATACCCCAATGCGGGCGACATTGCCGCGACCCAGGTGGGACGCAGCAGCCGTCCGATCGGTGCACCGCGCAATGTGGCGACCATGCCCTGGCCGCCGGAAGACGTGAAGATGCTGGCTCCCATGCCCGATGGCACCGGCATGGCGGCGCTGCAGGGGGCTTCGGCCGCGGCGGTAGCATCGGGTGCGGCATCGGCCGGGCTTGGCGGGGATGCTGTTGTTGCTGTAGCGCCAGACGCTACAGCCACGGCCTCGGGCGTGGCGGCGAGCAGCGGCTTGCCGGCTGCGGGTGCCGCGGTGTTGCCGGCAGCTGCTTCGGCGACTGACCCTGCTGCGCCTGCCGCAGCAGGGGCCCGCGGCGCAGCCAGTGCACCCAGCTACACGCTGCCGCCTGCGGCGCAGGCCTTGCAGCGCCTGTTTCCGGCCTCTGCTCCGCTCGGCGGCGCCTCGGTGCCGGCACCGCCGGCCAGCAGTCCGCCCTCGGGACAGCGCCGGACTCAGCCGACCAGATAGCCCCCGTCCACATTCAACGCCACGCCCGTGGTGTAGCTGGCAGCCGGCGACACCAGATAGAGCACAGCGCCCGCCATTTCGTGCGGCTCGGCGCCGCGGCGCATGGGCGTGTGGTTCATGAACAGGTCACGCATGGCCGGTGTCTCGAACAGCGCGGCGGCAAATTTGGTCTTGGTGGCGCCCGGCAGCAGCGCGTTGACGCGGATGCCGTCCTGCGCGCATTCCTTGGCAAAGGCCTGGGTCATGGAAATGACAGCCGCCTTGGTGATGGAATAGATGCCCTGCAGTTCGCCGGGAATCACGCCATTGACCGAGGCCACGTTGACGATGGCACCGCTGCCCTGCCCCTGCATCAGCTTGACCGCCGCCGAGGACATCAGGAAATAGCCGCGGATATTGACGTCGATGGTCTTCTGCATCGCATCCACCGGCGTATCGGCAATGGGGCCGAAATAGGGGTTGGTGGCGGCGTTGTTGACCAGAATGTCCAGCTTGCCGAACTGCTGCGCGATGGCGGCAAACAGGGCATCGATCTGTTCAGGCTCGCCGATATGGCAGGCCAGCGCCGTGGCCTGGCCGCCGGCGGCGCGGATCCTTTCGGCTACTGCCTCGCAACCGGCCAGCTTGCGGCTGGACACGATCACGTGCGCGCCCTGCTCGGCCAGCAGCAGGGCAATCGCCTCGCCGATGCCGCGGCTGGCGCCGGTGACGAGGGCGATCTTGCCTTGCAGGTTGAAGAGGGTCTGGTTCATGGGGTGTCTCCTTGGGTGCAGGTTGTTTTGGGGCGGGTGGCTATTGGCTATTGGCTATTGGCTATTGGCTATTGGCTATTGGCTATTGGCTTATGGCGGATGGCGGATGGCGGATGGCGGATGGCGGATGGCGGATGGCGGATGGCGGATGGTCGTGATGCCCAGGCTGCATGCCCTGGCCCTCCGACCCGCTTCTCACGTCTTCACACGGACTCAACGCCAGGTCAGCAGACCCGGCTTTTCCTCCAGATGCGCAAAACCGTTGACGGTCTGAATGCTCGCTCGCTCCGGTGCGCTTGCCGGCCAGAGGATGCGCGTGATGCTGGCATTGGCCAGCGTCCAACTCAGGCCCAGCGTACGTGCATTGTCCATGCCCAGCAGGTGCTGGCAGATGGCAGCGATCGGACCGCCTGACGTAAAGGCCCAGACCTGCCCGCAGCCGCTGCTGTCACGCAGCATCTGCTGCAGGGCCTGCACGCTGCGCGCCTGAAACCGGGGCCAGCTTTCTCGATAGCGGGCATCGTCCGGCGCGGCGGCGAGCCAGGCGCCCATGGCGGCTTCAAAGACCTGCTGGAAGGCACGGCGCGGCTGCTCCTGCGTGCGCAGCCACTGCCGTAATACAGCCATTTCGGCGAATTCGGGCTTCCACGCCGCGATGATGTTCTGGTGATCGAGTTCGTCCAGTTCGGGGAGGGTGACGACGGGCAAGTCCAGTCCGGCCGCCTGCAGCGCGGCGCGTGCGCTGTCCTGCTGGCGGCACAGGGTGCCGGCATAGACGCGCTGCGGCACCAGGCCGCGTTGCGCCAGCCAGGCACCGGTCAGCGCTGCCTGCTCCTTCCCGATCGGGCTGAGCTCGTCATAGTCTTCGCCGGAAAAGTTGGCCTGCCCGTGGCGGATCAGGTGCAGCGTCGCCATCAGGCAGCCGTCCGCCGGATCAGCTTGCGGCAGCGCTGCAGCAGAAAGGCCGCGACCTGGCCAAACTGGGCAAACTTCGGATTCTGCGTGTGTCCGGAACGGTAGCGGTGCCAGATCTGCTGCACGATCACGGCCAGACGGAACACGCCAAACACCTCGTAGAAGGCAAAGTTGGACACATCCAGCCCCATGCGTTCGCCATAGGCACGCACCACTTCGGCGCGCGTCAGCATGCCGGGCAAATGCGTGGGCTGCTGGCGCATGGAAAGGAACACCGGATCGTCATCGGCCTGCGCCCAGTAGGCCAGCGCATTGCCCAGGTCCATCAGCGGATCGCCGAGCGTGGCCATTTCCCAGTCGAGCACGCCGATGATGCGTTCGGGCTGCTGCGGATCGAGCACCAGGTTGTCGAAACGCCAGTCGTTGTGGATCAGCGTGGTGGCGGCGTCCTGCGCCGGGGCATGCTGCTGCAGCCACTGGATCACGTCCTCGCAGCCGGGCACGTCATCGGTCTGCGCGGCGGCAAAGCGCTGGCTCCAGCCAGCCAGCTGGCGTGCCACGTAACCTGCTCCCTTGCCGAGCTGTTCCAGTCCGGCAGCCTGCCAGTCCACCTGGTGCAGGTCGACCAGGCGATCCAGCATGGCGTGGCACAGCGCGGTGGCCGCCTCCGGAGCCAGTTCCATGCCGGCGGGCAGATCGCGTCGCAGGATGATGCCGTCCAGCCGCTCCATCACGTAGAACGGGCAGCCCAGCACCGCTTCATCCTCGCAGATGGCGATGATGCGCGGCACATACGGATAGACGGGGCGCAGTGCCTGCATCACGCGCGCCTCGCGCACCATGTCGTGCGCGGTGCCGGCGCGCTGGCCGAAGGGCGGGCGGCGCAGGATCAGGTCGCGGTCGGCGAAGCGCAGCAAATAGGTCAGGTTGGAGGCGCCGCCGGCAAATTGAGCGATTTCGGGCTCGCCCGGCAGTTCCACCCCCTGCCGGCGCAGGAAATCCGCCACGCGGGCGGCGTCGAGTTCTTCACCGGGGCGGACCTTGCCGGCGCGGTCATTCAGGTTCTGGGCGGTTTCGGACATCGCTTGTCTCCGTCATTCTTGTATGCAAAGAGAGTCAGGCCGCATGATCGGCAGCGGCAGCCGTCTGCGCCTCCAGCCGCTTCATCTGGCGCTTCACCTCCAGCTTGGCGATCAGCATGCGGTGCACCTCATCCGGCCCGTCGGCCAGGCGCAGGGCGCGGGCATAGCCATACAGCTCGGCGAGGATGAAATCCTCGCTCAGGCCGCCTCCGCCATGGATCTGCATGGCGGCGTCCACCACCTGCTGCGCCACATTCGGCGCCACCACCTTGATCATGGAAATCTCGCTCATCGCGCCCTTGGCGCCTACCGTGTCCATCATCCAGGCGGCTTTCAGCGTGAGCAGGCGCGCCTGCTCGATGGCCATGCGTGCGTTGGCGATCACGTCGCCATTGCCGCCCAGCAGGGCCAGCGGCTTGCCGAAGGCGGTGCGGCTCATGGCACGCTGCACTAGCAGCTCCAGCGCCCGCTCGGAGGCGCCGATGGCGCGCATGCAATGGTGGATACGACCCGGGCCGAGTCGGCCCTGCGCAATCTCGAAGCCGCGCCCCAGACCGAGGATCACGTTCTCCTTGGGCATGCGCACATTGGTGAAGCTGACTTCGCCATGACCGTAGGGCTCGTCCAGCTTGCCGAACACGGTCAGCATGCGCTCAATCTTCACGCCGGGCGCATCGATGGGCACCAGCACCATGCTGTGGCGCGCATGCTTGGGCGCATCGGGCAGGCTCAGGCCCATGAAAACCAGCACCTGGCAGTCCGGATGGCCAATGCCGGTGCTCCACCACTTGCGGCCGTTCAGCACCACCTCGTTGCCATCTTCCACCGCCGTGGCCTGCATATTAGTGGCATCGCTGCTAGCCACGCCCGGTTCGGTCATGCAGAAGGCAGAGCGGATGCGGCCTTGCAGCAGCGGCTTGAGCCAACGCTCCTGCTGCTCGGGTGTGCCGTATTTCACCAGCACTTCCATGTTGCCGGTGTCCGGCGCGTTACAGTTGAAAATCTCCGGCGCAATCAGTGAGCGGCCCATCACTTCGGCCAGCGGCGCGTATTCGGCATTGCTCAGGCCGGCGCCCCATTCCTCTTCCGGCAGGAACAGGTTCCACAGCCCGGCAGCGCGCGCCTTGGCCTTGAGTTCTTCCATCACCGGAGGCACGTTCCACGGCAGCTCGCCGCGCTTGAGCTGGGCATAGTAGGTCGCTTCCGCCGGGTAGACATGCTCGTCCATGAACGCCGTCAGGCGCTGCAGATAGTCTGTTCCGCGAGCCGTGTTGCCGAATTGCATGCAAATCTCCCTGGCGCATCCGCCGCGCCTGTGCCCTGCAGTGTAGGGAACGCACCCTCATCAATCAAATGCATTGTTTTGATGGCAAACTATTCACGAAATGAATCTGGATCGTCTCGACCTGAACCTGTTTCTGGTGTTCCGCACCATCTACAGCGAAGGTAACCTTACGCGGGCCGCGCGGCGCCTGCACCTCTCGCAACCGGCACTCAGCCATGCGCTGGCGCGCCTGCGCGAGCACCTCGATGACCCCCTGTTCGTGCGGCTGGGCCACAGCATGGTGCCCACGCCGCTGGCACGCAGCCTGATCGAGCCGGTGCGCCAGGCCCTGCAACTGCTGGAGCAGGGCCTGCAGCAAGGCAGCCAGTTCGATCCCGCCCATGCGCAGCGCAACTTTCGCGTGGCGCTGCGCCCCGTGCTCGAATCGACCGTGCTGCCGCGCGTGATGCAGCGGCTGTCCTGCCTGGCTCCGCAGGTCAGCCTGCAGGCGCTGGCGCCGGCACGGCAGGAACTGGCGGCCGAACTGGCTGCCGGCCGCATTGATCTGGCACTGGACGTCGACCTGCCGCTGCCCGAGGACATCCTGCGCCAGCGCGTGGGCACGGACACACTGGTGGTGGTCGCTGCCGGCGGCTGCCTGCCCGCACCACCCGGCCTGCAGCAGTACCTGCAGGCGCAGCATGTGGCCGTATCCTCACGCCAGAGCGGCCCCACGGTGGAAGACATGGCCCTGCAGCGCCGCAACCTGCAGCGCCGCATCGCCCTGCGCTGCCAGCACTACTTTGCCGCCTGCGAGGTGGTGGCCGCCAGCAACCTGCTGCTGACCATGCCGCACAGCTATGCCCAGGTCGTGGCGCGGACGCTGGCGCTGGACATCCAGCCGCTGCCGCTGGAACTGCCCCCGCTCGCGCTCTACCTGTACTGGCACCGACACCTGGACGCGGATCCGGCCAACCGCTGGCTGCGGGAGCTGATGCTGTCGCAATGGAAGGATGGTGCGGCTGATCCGGGCTGAAATCTCTCGGCGGCGCCCCAGTCCTACAGGCCCTGACGCCCTCGACCGGCCACGGCCGCCACGCACTCCCTCTACAGTGAATCGCATAGCGTGCACCCCGCAACGCCCGTTTCCCTTGCCAGAACTTATGCTGATTCAGACCGGATTCGACATCATCCTGACCGTAGCCGCCCCGACACAAGTGCTGTCGCTGCTGCAGATCCACCCCAGCCGCGCTGGCGACATCCAGCCCGGAAGCGAACATTTCTCGGTGGATCCCGCTCTGGACGTGCAGCACTATCAGGATGGCTTCGGCAACCGCTGCAGCCGCATCTCCGTGCCCGAAGGACTCACCGAGATCCGTCTGCACGGCGCAGCACTGGTGCACGACAGCGGCCTGCCGGACCCTCAACATCCCGAGGCGCGCCAGCTCCCCCTGCACGAGTTGCCGAACGAGGTGCTGCAGTTTCTGCTACCCAGCCGCTACTGCGACTTTGAAGGTGACCTGATGCAGTTTGCCTGGGAACAGTTCGGCCATACCCCCACCGGCTGGGCACGCGTGCAGGCGATTTGCGACTATGTGCACCAGCACCTGAAATTCGACTACCAGGCGGCCTGCGCCACGCGCACCGCCACCCAGGGCTGGCAGGAAGGCACCGGCGTCTGCCGCGACTTTGCCCAAATGGCGGTGGCACTGTGCCGCTGCATGAACATTCCGGCACGTTACGCCACCGGCTATCTCGGCGACATCGGCGTGCCGGCTGCCCCCTACCCCATGGATTTCAGCGCCTGGTTCGAGGTGTTTCTGGAAGGCGGGTGGCACACCTTTGACGCGCGCCACAACATTCCGCGCATTGGCCGCATCGTGCTGGGCTACGGCCGCGACGCCGCCGATGTACCGATCACCATGGGCTTTGGCCCGAGCGAGCTGAAGCGCTTCGATGTGGTGACAGACGAGGTGACAGCGCCGGAAGCCGTTTCCGCCTGACACATTCTGCACGGGATCGCCGCCGCTCACGGCATCGCATACACCTCCAGCCCCAGACGCACTACAGCCGCCACCGGCGCTCCCACCGCTTCGTCAAATTCTGCCTCGGCCCGCGCCACCGCGCGCTCGAATCCATGCAGCCAGCCCAGACCCGCCTCGGTGAACACGATGCGGCGGGCGCGTCCGTCGCGCGGATCCTCTTCCCGCCGCACGATGCCCCAAGCCTCGCACTGATCCACCAGTGCCGCCATGGCCTGCTTGCGCATGCCGGCGGCCTCGGCCAGCTCGGTCAGGCGGCTGCCCTGCAGCGCCAGATGCCGCGTGATGTGGATGTGGGCCGCACTCACCTGCTGGCGCGCAGCCAGGTTGGACAGTGCCAGCGGCACCTCCGGATCATGCGCCATGAGCTCCAGCACGCGGGCATCGAAGCGGCGCATGGCTTCACCCAGCAGCCGCCCCAAATGTGCGCCGCGCCAGTCATCGCGTGCTGTTGCCATTGCCGCTCCTTCCTGCGTTGTCCGCCAGGCACCTTTCCTGCGGCGTCTCCGGAACCCTGTCCTACTCCCGTGTACAAGGCACTTGCCCTGCCCCTGAAGCAGTCCCTGTATGAAGGCTTTCATTTTAGTCATGCAAACTGACTTTATTTTGCTTAAATTCGAATTTACTCTAGCCTATACTCCTGCTCAAGCATACAGGCTGTATGCAACATCATTAAATCATAAGTTCTTAGGAGAAACGCATGAGCACGATTGATCAGGCAGAAAAGGCGAAAGCCCTGCAAGCTGCGCTGGCGCAGATCGAAAAGCAGTTCGGCAAGGGCACCATCATGCGCTTGGGCGAAGGCGAGGCGATCGAAGACATTCAGACCGTCAGCACCGGCTCGCTCGGCCTGGACATTGCCCTGGGTGTCGGCGGCCTGCCGCGCGGCCGTGTGGTCGAGATCTACGGCCCTGAATCTTCCGGCAAGACCACGCTCACGCTGCAGGTCATTGCCGAAATGCAGAAAACCGGTGGCACCTGCGCCTTCGTCGATGCGGAACATGCGCTGGATGTGCAATACGCGCAAAAGCTCGGCATCAACCTGCCCGAGCTGCTGATCAGCCAGCCCGACACTGGCGAACAGGCCCTGGAGATCGTCGACAGTCTGGTGCGCAGCGGCGCGGTCGACCTGATCGTGGTCGACTCCGTGGCCGCGCTCACGCCCAAGGCCGAGATCGAGGGCGACATGGGCGACCAGTTGCCCGGTCTGCAGGCCCGCCTGATGAGCCAGGCCCTGCGTAAGCTCACCGCCACCATCAAGAAGACCAACTGCATGGTCATCTTCATCAACCAGATCCGCATGAAGATCGGCGTGATGTTCGGCTCGCCCGAAACCACCACCGGCGGCAACGCGCTCAAGTTCTACTCCTCCGTGCGCCTGGACATCCGCCGCGTCGGCACCATCAAGAAGGGCGACGAAGTGATTGGCAGCGAAACCAAGGTCAAGGTCGTCAAGAACAAGGTGGCGCCCCCGTTCAAGGAAGCCTACTTCGACATCCTGTACGGCACTGGCATCTCGCGCGAGGGCGAAATCATCGACATGGGCGTGAACGCCAAGATCGTCGACAAGGCCGGCGCCTGGTACTCCTACCAGGGCGAGAAAATCGGCCAGGGCCGCGACAACACGCGTGAATTCCTGAAGGAAAACGCGGATCTGGCCCGCGAGATTGAGAACAAGGTGCGTGCGCAACTGGGGATTGCGGTCATGCCGACGGCGACCGCAGCGGCTGCGCCGGCAGAGAGCGAAGCCTGATTCCAGGACGGGCCGGCCAACCGATTCAACCCGGTTGTGCCGGCCTTCCTGACTTCCGTTGTTCACCAAGAGGTTCGGCATGCCCCGCATCCCCGCCCCCGTTTCACTGAAAGGCAAGGCCTTGCAACTGCTGGCCGCGCGCGACTATACGCGTACCGAAATGGAACGCAAGCTGGGCCAGTGGCTGCGCGAACGTGACGCGCGGGAAGCGGAAGAGGCAGCCAATGCACAGACACTGGCATCAGCGGCGCGTACTGATGAAGGCGAACCGCCCAGTGTTACCCACCTGCGTGACGGCAGCATCGACCCTGAAACCCGCCAAGCCGAACATGCCGCCGCCATTGCCGAAGCGCTGGACGCCATGGAAGCCAAAGGCTTTCTCGACGATAGTCGCGCCGCCGAAGCCCTGGTACACCGCCGCGCCGGCAAGCTGGGCAACAGCCGCATCCAGCAGGAACTGCGGCAAAAAGGTCTGGACGCCACCGCCATCGAACAGGCCATGGAGGCCCTGCCCGGCAGCGAACTGGAGCGCGCCCGCGAAATCTGGCGCCGCAAGTTTGGCTCCGTGGCCGGAACGCCGAATGAGCGGCTCAAGCAGATGCGCTTTCTGGCCAGCCGGGGGTTTTCATCGGGGGTTGTGCATCAGGTTGTGCGGGGCGACAACGACTAGGAAGGTCGGTCATTCTTGTTTTCAATGGCGAGATGACATGCGGCGGGAAAAGCCAACGCTCGGCCTGGTGCCCAGGCAGTACAGCTCGGGCGGCAAGCAGCGCCTGAACAGATTAATTTTCATGTTGTGTCGAGTCCTTAGTCGGCTGCGTGCTTTGCGGCATAACGCCCAAGTTAAGCCGCGTGGCGCAGTGGCAAGCGGCGTGCGACGCTTAGCGTAGCACGCAAGCGACGCCACGAAGCAACGTCGGCTTGAACGAACTGTTAGACCTTGGCTGAGAATGCGTCATGGTATGAGACCTTGCCGGATGGCGGAGAGCCGTTGAACACAATGGCTAGGAAATACTCTTCCGGCACGCCGGGCAGCAGGAGTGTTGGTTCCGCTTTGAAGCCAAAACGTGAGTAGTAGCTAGGATCACCCAGTACAACGCACCCGGAAGCCCCTAGCCTGCGCAACTCTGCCAGTGCGCGATCCATGAGTCGAGTTCCGACGAAATGCTCACCGGCGACACTGCGACGTGACCAATGATTGCGCCACCTTGCTCCGCAACGAGGGAGATGGAGAGTTGGTCTGATTTGCGCAGCGCATTGACAATAAATTGTTCGGCATGCTCGGTATGAGCGGCGTCTTGAAATGCCGCGATAGTCACGGCCTCAATCGCTGCCGCATCCCCCGGGACTTCCTTCCGAATTCTCACAATGGAGTTGACCCGCTTCCGTGGACACATCATGCTTTGTGTCCAAGGAGTCGAAGATGTCCAAAGTACGACCGCCATACCCGGCGGAATTCCGGCAGCAGATGGTCGAGCTCGTTCGAGCTGGCCGCTCGCCCGCCGAGCTCTCGCGTGAGTTCGGCGTCACTGCGCAATCCATCACCAACTGGGTGGGCCAGGCGGCCATCGACAGTGGCAAGCCTTTACCCGGCAAGGAGGGGTTGACGACGGCGGAGCGTGAAGAGTTGGTGCGATTGCGCAGACAGTTGTGCCAGGTTCAGATGGAACGAGACATCTTGGCAAAGGCTACAGCCTGGTTTGCGGGT
>NZ_FOCW01000008.1 GCF_900110225.1 Allobrachymonas denitrificans DSM 15123 | reverse complement strand
ACCCGTTGCATCCGTTGTACAGCCAGTTCAACAAGAAGATCGGGGCGATCCGCTTCAAGGTGGAACAGGCGTTCGGGACGATGAAACGCAGGTTCAATCTGGCGCGGGCGCGGTACTTTGGGACAGCAAAGGTGCAGGCGCAGATGTGTTGGGCGGCCTTGGGGATGAACCTGCTGAAGGCGCACCGCAAGTTGAAAGCGATGGAGCTTGCGGGGGTAGGTGCGCCCTGAGAGGGCAAATGGAGCTCCCAAAGTGGCTCACAGCCACTTCGGGGGGCATGAAATCATGCAAAACGCGACAAAATCAGCATGATTCTTGCTTCGGCCGGATGATCGGCGAGGTTATGCAGCGGTCTTGTTTCTGCGCGAACGCGACGCCGTGTATGCGGGCATCGCGGTTCTGGTGCTGCTGATCATGGGCGCAGGCGTGCTGCTCGGGATCTGAGTCCGGGCATTGCGGATACCGTGACCGCCAGGGTCAGCGCGGCGCCATCAGCTGGCAGCCTGCTTCGCCTCTCCCTTGATCATCACCAGCAGCATCTTGAACCCGCCCATCGGCTTGATGGCATGGGGGATGTTGGCGGGCATCAGCAGCGAATCGCCTTCGCCCACGATGTGCATGACGCCACCCACGGGGATTTCCGCACGGCCTTCGATGCCGACCACCAGGGCGTCATAGGGCGCGGTGTGCTCGCTCAGGCCCTCGTTGCCGTCGAAGGCGAACAGGGTGACGCTGCCGGCCGGATTCTTCACCAGCATGCGGCTGACGACGGCCTTTTCCTGGTACTGCAGCATCTGCTTGAGGTTGTGCACTTCGGGGATGGCGGCTTGCGGATCCATCGTGGGTACTCCTTGAAAAAAATCAGTGGGCGTGTGCCGCGGCGGGTGCCGGATAGCGGGCGAGCAGTTGCTCGAGCAGCGCGTGCAGTTCCTCGTGCCGGCCTGCGCCGATCACCTGGGCCTCATGCGCCTCGAACTGGTCGAACAGGGTTTGCAACTGGTCTGCCTCCAGTATATTTTCGGCCATGGGAAAGAGCACGTTGTTTTCCTTGGCGATGTGACTGCGCATCAGCAGCACGTAGCTGTGCAGCGCCGACACGAAGGCGTCCGGGTTGAAGGCGGGAGCCAGCGCGTCTTCCATGGCCTGCATCCAGGCGCGGCCTTGCGTGTGGTCGTGCAGCATGACGGCGATGGGGCCGCTTTGCTGCGGCAGGCCGGCATCGACCATGGCCGGGAACAAAAAACCTTCTTCCTTGCCGTGGTGGCATTTGTCGCCAAATTCCCGCAGAAAGGCCACAAACTGCGCCGCATCGTCAGCCGAAATCTGTTTGCCGAGCGCCAAGGTGTGGCTCATGCCGTCCAGCAACTGGAAAGAGGCCAGAATGGCGTCGTGTTCATGCATGAGGTCGTCGATAGCCAGGCTCATGGGGGTTCTCCTCGTTGAAATTGAGCGTTAACAATCGCGCAGCTGATACAACAAAGAAAAACATCTGCCGATTCATGTCTTGTAGGGTGAATCGGCACCCGGCGCAAAGGCCGCGGTCAAGTCAGGCGAAATTCGAGGGCTTTCCCCCATGCCACGCCGGTTCAGCGGCTGCTACTCCAGACCAGCACGCTGCGGCCATCCGGGGCGATGGCGAGTGCATGCGCGAGGCCGGGGCCGGCTTCCGGAGGCTGGCAGGCGTAGGTCTGGTAACCATCGAAACTGGTGGGCGCCCATTTGCGCTCGAAGGCGGGTGCAGGCAGTTGCGCTGCGTCTGCAGGCTGGCAGAAGGCCGGGGGCTGCCAGGCAGGCTGTGCAGGCAGGGTGAAGGCCAGCAGGCTTTCGTTGCTGTCGAGGTTGTGCGTTTCGCGCAGGTTGATGGCGCCTTCGGGCACCCAGCGCGGAACCCATCCCTGGTCGATGGCGCCTGCCTTGGCTGCCTCGATCTGGCTGGAATACTTGGCGTCCTGCACGTCGCTCATGCAGGCGGTCAGGCTCAGGAGGGCAGCGGTTGCGGGGATCAGGAGAAGACGTCTGGACATGAAAGGGGACTGGGCAGAAATGCGGAAAAGAGGGTTATAGGGCGGTTGTGTTCCTGAAAGCGCACGATTGGTCAATTCTGTACCGTGTTGTGACAAGAAACTGCCATGGACCGGACTGTGCCAGTCGGCGCGCTCACGTTTGCTCACGATTTCTTCGGGCCGCGTACGGCACGGTACAGGCCATACAGGGTCACTACCAGCAACAAGGGGGTGATCAGCAGCAAGTCCACGCGGATATTGCACCCCTCCGGGCACAGCACGCGGAAGTGCATTAGCGTTTCATAGCCGGCATACAGCAGCCACAGCGCAGCCGCCAGTGCGAGGGGCTTGCTGGATCGTCTGCCGGCCAGCAGGCCCAGCACCAGGGCCACGACGGCGGCCAGAACCGGGTAGGCGATGAAGATGTCCATGCGTATTCTGGTGATGGGAAAGCACGGCCTGCCATAACCATGTGCGTGATAGGGAATGCATTGTCGCTATCATCGAAACACTGTTTTTAACCGATACCCATCATGTCCCGCAAGTCTCATCCCTCCCGTCGCCAGCTTCTCCAGATCTCCGCTGCTGCCAGCCTGCTGCCCCTGATGGGCATGGCGCGCGCGCAGGCGGCGCTGCCGCAGGTGGAGGTGTGGAAGGACGCCAGCTGCGGTTGCTGCAAGGACTGGATCGCGCACATGGAAAAGAACGGCTTCCGTGTGCGCATGCATGACACCGGCAACAACGCCATCCGTGCGCGACTTGGCCTGGCGCAGCAGTTTGCCTCCTGCCATACGGCGCTGGTGGGTGGCTATGTGATCGAGGGGCATGTGCCCGCTTCGGACGTGAAGCGCCTGCTGCGCGAGCGGCCCAAGGCGCTGGCGCTGGCCGTGCCGGGCATGCCGGTGGGGTCGCCGGGCATGGATGGCCCGGTGTACGGCGGACGCCGCGATCCGTATGCCGTGCTGCTGGTGCAGCGCGACGGCAGCAGCCGCGTGTTCCAGCGTTACGCGTGATTTCCTGCACGCGAATGCCGCTGCAGAGCGGCTAGGCTAGGATATCGGGTATGGGCGCCACGGGCACGGCGGCTGGGTGTTGTGCCCAGCCGTGTTGCCAGCCCTTGTGCGCATTGCCTTGCCAGACCTGTTCGCCCCGGCCGGTTCCGGGGCGATTGCTTTCTGGCACCCCAACAAAGGAAAACCGTGTTCAAGAATCTGATCGTGTACCGCATTGCTGCGGAGTGGAATGCCAACGCTGCCGAGATCGAATCGGCCCTCGACAAGCACCGTTTTGCGCCCTGCGGGCCGACGCAGCAGAAGTCGCTCGGCTGGGTCCCACCGCGTGGCGAGCCGGAGGGTGCGCTGGTGGAGACCGTGGGCGGCCATCTGCTGCTCAAGCTGATGACCGAGCAGCGCGTGGTGCCGGCTTCGGCCGTGCGTCAGCGCGTGGAAGAAATCGTGGCCCACATCGAGCAGACCACGGGCCGCAAGCCGGGCAAGAAGGAAACCAAGGAACTGAAGGAGCAGGCGCTGCACGAACTGCTTCCGCGCGCCTTCACGCGCCAGTCTGCCACCCGCGTGTGGCTGGCGCCGCAGGAACGCCTGCTGGTGATCGATGCCGGCAGCCATTCGAAGGCGGACGAGATCACCACGCTGCTGATCAAGGCGCTGGACGGACTGTCGCTGACGCTGGTGCAGACCGCCATGTCGCCTGCCGTGGCGATGACGCACTGGCTGGGCACGGGTGAGGCGCCGTATGCCTTTACCATCGACCGCGAGTGCGAGCTGAAATCCACCGACGAGATGAAATCGGTGGTGCGCTACGCCCGCCACACGCTGGATACGGACGACGTGCGCCAGCACATCACCAGCGGCAAGGTGCCCACGCGCGTGGCCATGACCTGGAACGAGCGGGTGTCCTTTGTGCTCACGGATGCGCTGCAACTGAAGAAGCTCGATTTTCTGGACGGGGTATTCGAGGACATGCCCGAGATCGACAAGCGCGACAAGGATGCGGTGTTCGATTCCGACATGGCGATCACCACGGGTGAGCTGCTGGAGTTGCTGCCGGACCTGATCGAGGCGCTGGGTGGGGAACAGGTGCTGGGGGCAGCTGCGGCTGCGCCGGTGTTGCCTACTGCGCAGGAGACAGGGGGCACTGCCCTGCCGCAGGCGGCTTCCGTTGCGGCAGCTGTATCCGCCTCGGAAACGGTGAGCGCTGCAGAGACGGAAGGCGCTCTGGAGAGCACCCCGCCGTGGGCGGATTGATGTCGCTGGTGGTGGCGACAGGTCAATAGTCTGGTAACCGCTCCCTCTTTGCGAAGGGGCATCGCCTAGGACAGCGCAAGCCCCTGCACCCGGCAGGGCAGAGCGCTTTCGCGGCATACTGGGGCATCCCTGTTCCGATTGGAGACCCTTCATGAGCGATCTGTCCGCATTCCCGATCACCGGCAAGTGGCCGGCGCAGCATCCCGACCGCATCCAGCTCTATTCGCTGCCCACGCCCAATGGCGTGAAGGCATCCATCATGCTGGAGGAGTGCGGGCTGGCGTACGAGCCGCACCGCGTCGATTTCGCCACCAACGACCAGCTGACGCCGGAATTCATCTCGCTCAATCCGAACAACAAGATCCCCGCGCTGATCGACCCGGACGGCCCCGGCGGCCAGCCGCTGACGCTGTGGGAAAGCGGCGCCATCCTGATCTACCTGGCCGAAAAGACCGGCAAGTTCCTGCCGCAGGACGCTGCCGCGCGCTACCACACCATCCAGTGGCTGATGTGGCAGATGGGGGGCGTGGGCCCGATGATGGGACAGCTCGGCTTCTTCCACAAGTTCGCCGGCAAGGAGTACGAGGACAAGCGCCCGCGCGACCGCTATGTGGCCGAGTCGCGCCGCCTGCTCGGGGTGCTGGACAGGCACCTGGAGGGCAAGGACTGGATCATGGGCAGCGCATACACGATTGCCGACATCGCCGTCTTCCCCTGGGTGCGCAACCTGATCGGCTTTTACGAAGCGGGGGAACTGGTGGGTTATGCAGACTTCGCCAATGTCGATCGCGTGCTGAAGGCCTTTGTGGCCCGTCCGGCGGTGCAGCGTGGCCTGCTGATTCCGGCGCCGCCGAAGGCGCAGGACTGAACCGGCGGCTGCCGCCTTTCCATTGCACCAGAACATCAGCGCCAGGCGTTTGCACAGCGCAAGGAGAACGTCATGAATCAGCAGGACGATACTGGACAGCAGCAGCAGCAGCAGCAGCAGCAGCAGCAGCAGCAGCAGCAGCAGCAGCAGCAGCAGCAGCAGCAGCAGCCAGAATCCGATACCGCGCCGCAAGCGCCGGACACCGAGACGAACGGTCAGGACAATGCCTCCGGCGAGTTCTGTGCGGATGGTGTGTGCAGGCCCGCCGATCTGGCAGATGCCGGTACCACGCCGGACGTTGCCGGTGCGGCTCAGGGTGCAGTGCCCTCAGACGCAGCGGCAACGCCCGCGCCCGACGCCGAACTGATCTACGTCGGCGACCCGATGTGTTCCTGGTGCTGGGGCATTGCGCCCGAGATGGACAAGCTGCGCCAGCAGGCCGCAAAGCTCGGCCTGGGGCTGGAGGTGATTCTTGGTGGCTTGCGTCCCGGTGGCGGTGATGCCTGGACGCCGGAGTTCCGCGATTTCCTGCGCCACGAATGGCAACAGGTGCATGCGCGTACCGGGCAGCCCGTGGCGTATGGACTGCTGGAGCGTGCAGAGTTCAACTACGATACCGAGCCACCCAGCCGTGCCGTGGTGGTGGCGCGCGACATGCGCGATGACGGCAGCGCGCCGGTGCTGGATCTGTACGGCTTCTTCAAGGCGGTGCAGCATCGCTTCTATGCCGACAACGCCGACCCCTCCGAGGCCGATTTCTATCGGCTGCCCTGCGAGCAGTTCGGGCTGGATTTTGCAGACTTTGCACAGCGCTTTGCCAGCCCGCAGGCGGTGCAGGCCACGCGCAACGACTTCACGCTGGCGCGCCAGTGGGGCGTGAGTGCCTTCCCGACGGTGCTGATGCGCTCCGGCGATCAGCTCTACCTGCTGGCGCAGGGCTACGACTCGGCGGACACCATGGGGCAGCGCATGGAGGCGGTGCTGGCGCAAGGCTGACGGGCGGTTGCGGGCTTGCGGTGCCCGGGAAGGCGCCTGAAAGCCGTCAGCGCCGCACGGACCCCAGGGCCTCGAGTACGCCCTCCGCCGACAAGCGGTACTGCTCGAAATCCCGCGCCAGATGCAGCTGGCCGCTGTACTGCAGCACGGCTTCGCGGCGCAGTTGCTCCATGCCGTCGCCATGGTCGTAGCGCGGGCTGAAGTGGGTGAGGATCAGGTTGGGCAGGCCGATGTGTTCGGCAAAGGCCGCGACCTGTTCGGCACAGCTGTGCAGGCGTTCCGGACCGACCTTGTCCAGCACCGGGCGGGTGTAGGTGGCTTCGTGTACCAGCAGCTGCGCATCGGCGCAGGCTTCGGCCAGCAGGCCGGGATCGGCATTGTCGCCCGCGATGACGGCGCGCACCTGCTCCACATGGTGGCGCAGCACCTCGGCACTGCGGAGGGTGCGGCCCTGCCACTGCACGTCCTTCCCGTCCTGCAGCTGGCGCCAGAGCGGGCCGCGCGGCAGGCCGGCCTGGCGCAGCGCATCCCCGTCCAGATGGGCATGGCGGCGCGTGACGGTGAGGCGGTAGGCGACGCTGGGCACGCGGTGCAGCAGGGCATGCCGGTCGATGCAGAGGCCGGGGCGCTCCAGCACCATGGCGGGCGCATCTTCCAGCGCCAATGTTTCCAGCGGGTAGGGCAGATACAGGTCGCCGCAGCGGCGCGTGGCTTCCACCCAGTCCAGCACCACCTGCGGCGCAACCAGAAGCAGCGGCGTGGTGCGGCCGTGCATGGCCGCGCTGGCCAGCATGCCGGGCAAGCCGTAGCAATGGTCGCCGTGGGCATGGGTGATCAGGATGGCCTCCAGATCGCGCACGGAGAGCTTGACGCGCAGCAGCTGGTGCTGCGTGGCTTCGCCGCAATCCACCAGTACCCAGGAAGGGCCGGGGCCGGTCTGCAGCGCCAGCGCGCTCATGTTGCGGCGTCGCGTGGGAACGCCGGAGGAGGTGCCGAGAAAGGTGAGGGTGAGCATCAGGGGTTCATGGTGCCACGTTTTCGTGCCGGGCCCAGGGGGCGTTGGCCAGGCACTCGGCCAGATAGTCCATCAGGGCCTGCACGCGGGCCGGCCGACGACGTCCGGGCGGGGTGACGGTGTGCAGCGCCACGGAAGGCGATTGCCAGTCGTCCAGCGCGGTGACCAGCTCGCCCGATTGCAGCTGCTTCCAGACCAGGAATTCGGGCTGCAGCGCCAGGCCGAGGCCGGCGAGCAGGGCGGGCATCAGGCCTTCGGCGTTGTTGACGCGCAGCGCGCCCTGGATCGGTTGTGTGAGTTCGTCATGCTGCGGGTGGCTGAAGCTCCAGTTGGCGCCGCCGCCGCGTGCCAGGGCATAGAGCAGCGCCTGGTGGCGTGCCAGATCGCGCGGGTGGCGCGGTGTGCCGTGGCGTGCAAAGTAAGCCGGCGTGCCCACCAGCAGGATGCGCACCGAGCACAGGCGCCGCGCCAGCAGGCTGGAATCGATCAGGTTGGAAATGCGCAACGCCAGATCGAAACGCTCGCCCACCAGATCGACATGGTCGTCGCTGAAGACGATGTCCAGCCGCACTTCCGGGTGTGCTTCGAGAAAGGCGGGCAGCAGCGGGGCGACGTAGTTCAGCCCGAAGGACATGGGCACGGTGAGCCGGATCAGCCCGCGCAGGCTGATGGACTGCTCGGCCAATTCGGCCTCGACCGCTTCGCCTTCTTCCAGGATGCGCGTAGCGTGTTCCAGCGCAGTCTGCCCGCTCTCCGTGAGGGAAATACGGCGTGTGGTGCGGTGGAACAGCATGGTCTGCATGCGTGCCTCCAGCCGCGTGATGGCCTTGGACACGGTGGCCTGCGACAGGCTCAGTTCGGCCGCGGCACGGGCGAAGGAGCCGGTTTCAGCTACCTTGGCAAAGATGGCCCAGGCTTCGAGGTCGGGGAGGCGTTTCATGTCGGCATGATAGACGGATTGAGTCGAAAATGGAAAGAGTCATGTTCCACATTTTCTATTTTCATTGAGGCGCATTTTTTCTACACTGGATTCCATCGCGGTTGGAGCCAGATTCGCCAAGAAGCCCAGCCGAGTCCCCAACACCCCCACAACGATTTTCAGGAGTCCATTCATGAGCAACACCGCCCTTAACAGCTTCACCAAGCGTCGCACCCAGTATTCCCTCGGCAAGCAGCTGCCGATCAGCCAGGCCGACGCCGGTGCGCTGATTCAGGAGGCCATTCGCCAGGCGCCTTCCGCCTTCAACTCGCAGAGCTCGCGTGCCGTGATCCTGTTCAGTGCAGAAAGCGTGAAATTCTGGGAGCTGGTGAAGGATGCCCTGCGTCCCATGGTGCCGGCCGAGAGCTTCGGCGCCACCGAGAAGAAGCTGGACAGCTTTGCTGCCGGCGCCGGCACCGTGCTGTTCTACGAAGACCAGGACGTGGTGAAAGGCCTGCAGCAGCAGTTTGCCGCCTATGCCGACAACTTCCCGATCTGGTCCGAACACTCCACCGGCATCGCACAGTTCGCGGTGTGGACGGCACTGGCCGAAGCCGGCATCGGCGCCAGCCTGCAGCACTACAACCCGGTGGTGGATGATGCTGCACAGAAGGAATGGGACATCCCCGCTTCCTGGAAGCTGCGTGCGCAGATGCCCTTCGGCTCCAACGAAGCCCCCATCGGCGACAAGCCCTTCATGGACGATGCGCAGCGTTTCCGCGTGTTTGCCTGATCGATGACGCAGGAAGGGGCCGGCAGCATGGCGCTGTCGGCCCCTTTTTTGTGCGTGAAACGGGGTGGTGCTGATCAGCCCGCCCTGTTGCTTATGCGTAGCTGCGCGCGTCCTCGATCACCTTGCCATCATTGGCCAGGCTGCCCGGTGCGCAGAACACCACGTCGGCACGCAGCTTGGTCACTTCGCGCACGGCATCGGCAATGGCCTGCTGCAGCTCGGGCGTCTGCTCGCCGCATTCCACGTGCAGCGCCATCTTGTCGTTGGCCATTTCGCCGGACACCACCAGGCGTGCCTTCTGTACGGCGGGGAAGCGCTTGGCCACGGCTGCGACCTGGCCCGGATGCACGAACATGCCGCGCACCTTGGTGGTCTGGTCGGCACGGCCCATCCAGCCCTTGATACGGGTGTTGGTGCGGCCCGTGGGGCACTGGCCCGGCAGCACGGCAGACAGGTCGCCGGTGCCGAAGCGGATCAGCGGGTAGTCGGGGTTGAGCGTGGTCACCACCAGCTCGCCTACTTCGCCCTCGGGCACCGGATCGCCCGTGCCGGGGCGCACGATCTCGACGATCACGCCTTCATCCAGCACCAGGCCCTCGCGCGCGCTGGTTTCGTAGGCGATCAGGCCCAGATCGGCCGTGCCGTAGCTCTGGTAGCCCTGCACGCCGCGTTCGGCCAGCCAGTCGCGCAGGCTGGGGGGGAAGGCTTCGCCGCTCACCATCGCCTTCTTCAGTGAGGGCAGGGCCACGCCCATTTCGGCAGCCTTTTCCAGGATGATCTTCAGGAAGCTCGGCGTGCCGATGTAGCCGGCCGGCTTCAGGTCGCGGATGGCTTCCACCTGCTGTTCGGTCTGGCCGATGCCGCCCGGAAACACCGTGCAGCCCAGCGCATGGGCGCCGGTTTCCATCATCGAGCCGGCGGGCGTGAAGTGGTAGCTGAAGCAGTTGTGCGCGAGTTCGCCGCTGCGGAAGCCCGCAGCATGCAGGGCACGCGCCATGCGCCAGTAGTCCTTGGCCTTGCCTTCGGGTTCGTAGATCGGGCCGGGGCTGGCGAACACGCGCGCCATTTTCGCGCCCATGCCGATGGCGGCAAAACCGCCGAAGGGGTTCTCCGCGCGCTGCGCCTGCTGGCGCTCCAGCAGCTCGTACTTGCGGATCACCGGCAGCGTGGCCAGCGCCTCGCGGCTGGTGATGCTGGCCGCATCGATGCTGGCCAGCTGCTCGGCCATGGCCGGCGCATTCTCCTGCGCATGGGCGATCTGTTTCGGCAGTGCGGCAAACAGGGCGGCTTCGCGTTCGGCCGGGCTGCGGTTTTCGAGGGAATCGTAGAAGGTATGCATGGCTTGTGCGTTTTCAGGCTGCAGAAGTCCTTCCCGCACATCCGCGCAGGAAGCATGAAAGAAATGTTTCGTTCGACGAAGCCTGCAGGAACTGCGTGGGCGCAGGCCGGGGTCCGGGCAGCGTTCAGGCCGCCCGGGGCTGGAACATCAGGCCAGCCAGCGCTTGCGGCGCTTGTAGCTCTTGACTTCCTTGAAGCTCTTGCGCTCGCCACCGCCGACGCCAAGGTAGAACTCCTTCACGTCCTCGTTGCTGGCCAGATCCTGGGCCGTGCCGTCCATCACGATGCGGCCGCTTTCCATGATGTAGCCGTAGTCGGCGTAGCGCAGTGCCATGTTGGTGTTCTGCTCGGCCAGCAGGAAGGTGGTCTTTTCCTTGGTGTTCAGATCCTTCACGATCTCGAACACTTCTTCCACGATCTGCGGCGCCAGACCCATGGAGGGCTCGTCCAGCAGCACCATGTTGGGGTTGCTCATCAGCGCGCGGCCGATGGCGCACATCTGCTGCTCACCGCCGGAGGTGTAGGCAGCCTGGCTGGTGCGGCGCGTCTTCAGGCGCGGGAAGTAGTTGTAGACCTTTTCCAGGTTGGCGGCGATCTCGCCCTTGTTCTTGCGCGTGTAGGCGCCGGTGAGCAGGTTTTCCTCGATGGTGAGGTGGGCGAAGCAGTGACGGCCTTCCATCACCTGCACCACGCCGCGCTTGACCAGCTCGGCCGGGTTCAGGTTCTGGATCTGATCGCCACGGTATTCGATGCTGCCCTTGGTCACCTCGCCACGCTCGCCGGCGAGCAGGTTGGAGATGGCACGCAGGGTGGTGGTCTTGCCGGCGCCGTTGCCGCCGAGAATGGCGACCACGCTGCCTTCGGGTACGGCCAGCGAAACGCCCTTGAGCACCAGGATCACGTGGTTGTAGATGACTTCGATGCCGTTGACGGTCACCAGCGCCGGTGCAGTCAGCGGCGAGCGGGTGTCGATGGTGGTTGCGGTGGCTTCCATGGGCTTGTCTCCGTTTTCGGTATGGGTTGCGGGCATTGTTGCCCGTGCCTGTTGTGCGGCACTGGCAAGACGACGCTGTGGCATCGGCTTGCCGCTGCCGGAACAGCGGTGGCTCCCCGGGGGAGCCGGCAACCCTGCATGGGCAGGGCTGCCAGTCAGTTCATCAGCTGTTGCAGTCGGCTTCTTCGCGGGCCTTGATGCCCTTCTCGCCAGCGTACTTCTCGGCACCGGCCTTGATCAGCGGCTCCATCACGGCGGGGTCAGCCTGGATCCAGTCGGTCACCGGCGCCCACTTGCTGCCGTCCCAGGTCTGCACGCGGGAAGCGGTGGAGCCCATGTGGTCCTTGCAGGTGGTGGTGATCGGGTGGATCATGTCGCCAAAGCCCAGCTCGGCCAGTTTTTCCTTGGTCAGGTTCAGGTTCTCCATGCCCCAGCGCACCTGCTCTGCGGTCATGACCTTGCCCTTGCCGAACTTCTCCTGGGCGGCGCGCACGGCTTCCACACCCAGCATCTGGATCACGACGCCGCGGTTGTACAGCACGGTACCCACTTCGTCCTTGCTGTTGGCAGTGCCGTTGCCCTTGTCGTACACGTGCTTCAGGATGTCCTGGATCACGGTCGGCTCCTGGCCGGAAGCGTTCAGGGACAGGGCGTTGTAACCCTTGGCGCCAGCAGCCACGTCCTTGACGTCAGGCTCGGCACCTGCCCACCACACGCCGTACATCTTGTCGCGCGGGTAGCCGGTGGCCTGGGCTTCCTTGATGGCGGTGGAGTTCATCACGCCCCAGCCCCACAGCAGCACGTAGTCGGGCTTGCTCTGGCGCACCTGCAGCCAGGTGGCTTTCTGTTCCACGCCAGGGGCGGTCACAGGCAGCATCTGCAGGTCGAAGCCGTGCATTTCGGCGCGCTTCTGCAGCAGGGGGATCGGCTCCTTGCCGAACGGGCTGTCGTGGTAGACCAGGGCGATCTTCTTGCCCTTCAGCTTGTCCAGGCCGCCTTCCTTGGTGCCCAGGTGCTGGATCAGCGCGTCAGCAGCCGTCCAGTAGCTGCCCATGTAGGGGAAGTTCCACTTGAAGAACTCGCCGTTCTGGGACACGGACAGACCGTAGCCGAAGGTCATCAGCGGGATCTTGTCGACGGGGGCCTTCTCGGTCAGGGCGAAGGTAATGCCGGTGGACTGCGGATCGAACATGGTCACGCCGGGCTTGGTCTTCAGGCGCTCGTAGCATTCCACGCCGCGGTCGGTGGCGTAGCCGGTCTCGCACTCCTCGAAGGAGATCTTGACGCCGTTGATGCCGCCATCACGCTCGTTGATCATCTTCAGGTAGTCCTGCTTGCCATCGGCCCACGGGATGCCGTTGGGAGCGTAGGGGCCGGTGCGGTAGGACAGCAGCGGGAAGAACTGGGTATCGCCCGTGGCAGCGGGAGAGCCGCCAGTGGAGCCGCCTGCAGCTGCAGTGGTGGTGGCGCCGGAGGCGGCCGGGGCAGTGGCGGTTTCCTGCTTGCCGCAGGCCGACAGGGCCAGGGCTGCGGCAATGGCGATGCCGGTCAGGCTGGTACGGAAGGTCAGTGCGTTCATGGGGTTGTCTCCTTGGTTATGAACTCAGATGAACAGGGTGCTCAGGTTGTCAGAAATTTGACAGAAATTGTTTGGGTGATTTCCCGTAATCAGTGCGGGAACGGCCAGATGCGCAGCTTCTGCTTGGCCATGGACCATAGCTTGGCCAGGCCATGCGGCTCGACGATCAGGAACCACACGATCAGCGCGCCGAAGATGATGTATTCGATGTGCGAGATGGTGGCGGTGGACACCTGGGCGCCAAACATGCTGGCGACGAAGGGCAGGAAGTTGGTCAGGAAGATCGGCAGCAGCACGATGAAGGCGGCGCCGAAGAAGCTGCCCATGATCGAACCCATGCCGCCGATGATCACCATGAACAGCAGCTTGAAGGACACGTCCACGTTGAAGGCGCCCGGCTCCCAGGAGCTCAGGTGGATGAAGCCCCACAGCGCGCCGGCCATGCCCACGATGAAGGAGCTCACGGCAAAGGCGGACAGCTTGGCGAACATCGGGCGGATGCCGATCACGGCGGCGGCCACGTCCATGTCGCGGATGGCCATCCATTCGCGGCCGATGGCACCGCGCACCAGGTTCTTCACCAGCACCGCAGTCACGACCAGCACGGCCAGACAGAAGATGTAGCGGGCCATGGGCGTATCCAGCGGGATGCCGAAGAAGTTCAGGTTGCCGACGGACACGGAGCCGGAAGCGGAGTTGTTGGTCAGCCACTTGATGCGCAGGAACATCCAGTCGCTGAAGAACTGGGCGGCCAGCGTGGCCACGGCCAGGTACAGGCCTTTCACGCGCAGTGAGGGCAGGCCGAACAGGATGCCGAACAGCAGGGCGCAGACGCCGCCGAAGATCAGCGCCGCGATCAACGGCACGCCCGGCAGGCGCACGAACAGGTTGTAGGCACCGTAGGCACCCACCGCCATGAAGGCGCCGGAACCCAGCGAGATCTGGCCGCAGTAGCCCACCAGCACGTTCACGCCCAGTGCTGCCAGACACATGATGACCAGCGGAATCAGGATGGCGGTGAACCAGTAGGGCGTGGCAATGGCCGGAATGACCAGGAACACGGCTGCCAGCAGCAGGATCATGAACAGGCGGTCCTGCCTGATCGGCAGCATGGCCTGATCGGCTCGGTAAGTGGTCTTGTATTGACCGTTTTCGCGGTAAAGCATGGGAAGGTCTCCAGTTTTATCGTTATGGGTTACACGCGATCGATGATCTTTTCACCGAACAGGCCTTGCGGACGGAACAGCAGGAACACAAGGGCCAGCACGTAGGCAAACCAGATCTCGATGCCGCCGCCGACCATGGGGCCGATGTAGACCTCGGACAGTTTCTCGCCCACGCCGATGATCAGGCCACCGATGATGGCGCCGGGAACCGACGTCAGGCCGCCCAGGATCACCACCGGCAGGGCACGCAGGGCCACGGTTGCCAGGGAGAACTGCACGCCGAGCTTGGAGCCCCAGATCATGCCGGCCACCAGGGCCACCACACCGGCCACGCACCACACGATCACCCAGATGCGGTTCAGCGGAATGCCGATGGACTGGGCCGCCTGGTGGTCATCGGCCACGGCGCGCAGGGCACGGCCGGTGGTCGTCTTCTGGAAGAACACGGACAGGCCGGCCACCAGCACTGCGGCAATCGCAGCGGCAATCAGGTCTTCCTTGTTCACCAGCACACCGCCCTCGATCACGCTTTCCAGGATGATCATGGGATCCTTGGGCATGCCGATGTTGATGGAGTAGATCTCGCTGCCGAAGATGGTCTGGCCGATGCCTTCGAGCAGGTAGGTGATGCCCAGCGTGGCCATCAGCAGCGTGGCGCCTTCCTGGTTGACCAGATGGCGCAGCACGAAGCGCTCGATCAGCCAGGCCACCACGAACATCACCAGCGCCGCGCCGATGAAGGCGACGATGTTGGCAACAATCATGTTCTCGATCCCCAGGTACTTGGGAATCCATTCAGCCAGACGGGCCATGGCCAGCGCTGCGAACAGCACCATGGCGCCCTGGGCAAAGTTGAATACGCCGGATGCCTTGAAAATCAGGACAAAGCCCAGCGCGACCAGCGCGTACAGCATGCCCGTCATCAGGCCGCCGAGCAGGGTTTCCAGAAAAAATCCCATTTTGAGTCTCCTTGATGGCGGTGGGTCAGTGGCTGGAGCCGAGGTAGGCCCGGATCACGTCTTCGTTGTTGCGCACTTCTTCGGGGCTGCCGTCGCCGATCTTCTTGCCGTAGTCCAGCACCACCACGCGGTCGGAAATGTCCATCACCACGCCCATGTCGTGCTCGATCAGCACGATGGTGGTGCCGAACTCGTTGTTCACGTCCAGGATGAAGCGGCTCATGTCCTGCTTTTCCTCGACGTTCATGCCGGCCATCGGCTCGTCCAGCAGCAGCACCTGAGGCTCCATCGCCAGGGCGCGGCCTAGGTCGACGCGCTTCTGCAGGCCATAGGGCAGCTGGCCCACGGGCGTCTTGCGGAAGGCCTGGATTTCCAGGAAGTCGATGATGCGCTCCACCTTCTCCCGGTGGGCGATCTCCTCGCGCTCGGCCGGGCCGACGCGCAGCGCCTGCATGAAGATGTTGCTCTTGATCTTCAGGTTGCGGCCGGACATGATGTTGTCCAGCACGCTCATGCCCTTGAACAGGGCCAGGTTCTGGAAGGTACGGGCCACGCCCATCTCTGCCACCTGGCGGCTGTTCATGTGGTCGAAGGTCTTGCCACGGAAGGTGATGGAGCCTTCGGTCGGCGTGTACACGCCGTTGATGCAGTTCAGCATGGAGCTCTTGCCGGCACCGTTGGGGCCGATGATGGAGCGGATCTCGTGCTCCATCACGTTGAAGCTGATGTCGGTCAGCGCCTTGACGCCGCCGAAGCGCAGGCTGATGTTCTTGATGTCGAGAATGACGTCGCCGATTTTCTTGGTAGTCATGATGCGGTCTTTCCGTCAGGGGGTCAGGCAGCGGCCCGGGTGGCGGGGAAGGTCTTGGCATCGGCCAGCTTGAGGGTGGCGCTCACCTTGCCGGTGCGGCCGTCCTCGAACTTGACCTGGGTCTCGATGAACTGCTCGGGCTTGCCCTCGTACAGTCCATCCACCAGAACCTTGTACTTCTCGGAGATGAAACCGCGGCGCACCTTGCGGGTACGGGTCAGCTCGTCATCATCCGGATCGAGTTCCTTGTGCAGTACCAGGAAGCGGGCGATCTGGGTGTCTTCCATGCCTTCTTCGCGGGCCAGGTCGGCGTTGACCTTCTCCACGCAGTCGCGCACCATCTCCAGCACCTGCGGCTTGGCTGCCAGATCCACATAGCCGCCATAGGGCAGGCCCTGGCGCTCGGCCCAGTTGCCCACGGCCTCGTAGTCGATGTTGATGAAGGCCATCACCTGGTCGCGGTCGTGGCCGAAGCACACTGCTTCCTTGATCTGCGGGAAGAACTTGAGCTTGTTCTCGATGTAGTTGGGCGCGAACATGGCGCCGCCGGCGAGCTTACCCACGTCCTTGGCGCGGTCGATGATGCGCAGCTGGCCGTCATGGTCGATCACGCCGGCATCGCCCGTCTTGAAGTAGCCGTTCTCGTCGATCACCTCGGCGGTGGCGTCGGGGCGCTGGTAGTACTCCTTGAGCACCGACACGCCCTTCACCAGCACTTCGCCGTTCTCGGCAATCTTCAGCTCGATGCCGGGAGCGGCTTCGCCCACGGTATTGAGCTTGACGCGGCCGTTCTTCTGCAGGCAGACGTAGGCGCAGGTTTCGGTCTGGCCGTACAGCTGCTTGAGGTTGACGCCGATGGAGCGGAAGAAGCGGAACAGGTCCGGGCCGATGGCGGCGCCGGCGGTATAGGCCACGCGGATGCGGCTCAGGCCCATCACGTTCTTGAGCGGACCGTAGACGAACCAGTCACCCAGCTTGTACTTGATGCGGTCGCCGATGCCCACGCTCTGGCCGTCCAGAATGTCGGAGCCGACGCGGGTGGCCACGTTCATGGCGGACTTGTACATCCACTGCTTGAGCTTGCCGGCGTCTTCCATGCGGATGGAGACGGAAGTCAGCATGCCTTCGAACACGCGGGGCGGTGCGAAGTAGTAGGTCGGGCCGATCTCGCGCATGTCGATGGACAGCGTTTCGGCCGATTCCGGGCAGTTGATGGTGAAACCCACCACCAGCCACTGGGCGATGGAGAACAGGAAGTCTCCCACCCAGGCCGGCGGCAGGTAGCAGATCATGTTGTCGCTGGTCAGCAGGCCGTCGACTTCCTTGCTGCCGGTGGCGGCGCCGATGAAGGCGCTGTGCGTCTGGCACACGCCCTTGGGCTTGCCGGTGGTGCCGGAGGTGTACAGGATCACCGCCACGTCGTCGGACTTCACCTGCTCCAGCGCCTGGGCGTAGAAGCCGGAATTCTTCTTCTCGAATTCGCGGCCCAGCTCGAACAGCTGCTCGACGCTGATCAGGCCCGGCTCGTCGTAGTTGCGCATGCCGCGCGGATCGTCATAGATGATGTGCGTGAGGCCGGGCAGGGTCTCGCGCAGTTCCAGCATCTTGTCGACCTGTTCCTGGTCTTCGGCAAACACGAAGTGGATGTCGGCATCCTGCAGCACGAAGGCCATTTCGGAGGCAACGGCATCTTGGTACATGGGCACCGGAATGCCACGCAGGCTCTGCACGGCCAGGAAGGTGAGGTAGAGGTGCGGGCGGTTGTTGCCGGCAATGGCCAGGTTGTTGCCAGCCTTGAAGCCGAGGCTGGTCAGGCCGCAGGCCATCCAGCGCACTTCGTCAGCCGCGCGCTGCCAGCTCCAGGTCTGCCAGATCCCGTACTCTTTCTCACGCAGGGCGTGCTCGTTGGGGCGCTGGCGTGCGTGCTCCAGCAGCAATCGGGGGAAGGTCATGTTCATGCGCTTGCCTCGTTGTCTCCGTTATGTTTGTAAAAGCCCGTTGCGCTGGTTACAAGTCGCAACGCACCAAATGTCTGCCGTGAATAGTAACGGCGACTTTGTTGTTTGGGTGTCTTTATGGCGACAATCTAGGGCATTCCCTCTTTAGGTTTAACCCTGATGGATGAAGAGGGGTTTTGGCTGGCATAGTGGATGGACTTTGCCGTTGAGGGGCGGTTTCACCGACAATTCCCCGCGCAAACCGCTACTTTCAGCCCGAACAATGACCCCGACCCCTAGCCTCACCCTGCTGGAGCGCCGCCGCGCCGCAACCCAGGAAGAACTCGAAGCCATCGCCTGGTGGCATGTGCTCAACCCCGAATGCAAGCGACGTGTGAAGGAGGACGTGGTGGTCGGCCAGGTGCATTCGGGCGAACTGGTCTGCCGTACCGGTCGTGCGCCGACCTACTGGTTCGGCCTGCTCGAAGGTCTGCTCAAGATGAGCAACGACAACGTCAACGGCCAGAGCATCACCTTTTCCGGCGTGGCGCCGGGGGGCTGGTTCGGCGAGGGCACGCTGCTCAAGCGCGAGCCCTACCGCTACAACATCCAGGCCTTGCGCACCAGCATGGTGGCAGCCTTGCCGATTGACACCTTCCACGAGGTTCTGGACCATTCCATCGGCTTCAACCGCTTCATCATGAACCAGCTCAACGAGCGCCTCGGCCAGTTCGTGGCGGCACGCGAAACCGAGCGCCTGAGCAGCCCCAACATGCGCGTGGCGCGCAGCCTGGCGGCGCTGTTCAATCCGGTGCTGTTTCCTGCGGTGGAGGAGGTGCTGCGCATCACCCAGCAGGAGTTGGCCTATCTGGTCGGGCTCTCGCGCCAGCGCGTGAACGAGGCGCTGACGGTGCTGGAGTCGCATGGTGCCATCCGCGTGGCCTATGGCGGGCTGATCGTGTCGGATCTGCAGCTGTTGCGCACGGGAACGTTCGAGCGGCAATAGGTGGCATGGCCTCGGGCGCCTGCCGGCTGCGTTGCCGTGCGGTCATACAGGCGCGGGAGGTATCAATAAAGGCTGGCTGCGGGGGAGCGGGCGCGGGATAATGCGCCATGAGTTCCGATACGCCCAAACCGCGCCGCACGCTTTCGCGTCCGGCCAAGCCGGCGCAGCCTGATTCTGGCGCTGCGCCTTCCTCTTCCTCCTCCCGCAATGCGCCGCTTCGCAGCCAGGGCAGCCAGTCGCATGGGTCTGCCGGCAAGGCTGGCGCGCCGATGCGTTCGGTGCGCAGCAATGTGTGGCGGGCGGATGCGCCGGCCAGGCCTGCGGCGGCGCCGGAAGGGCGCTTTGGACGCGAGGAGGGCGGAGCGCGGGGGGACCGCGGAGAGCGAGGCGCTCGTGCGCCGTATGGTGCGCGTCCTGACCGGCCCCGCGCGGGTCGGCCGGACGGGGAGCGCCCGCAGCGCTCCGATTGGTCGGATCGTCCGGCCAGGCCGCCGCGTTCACGGGATGGCGACGGAGCGCCGGAGCGACAGGCTCGCGCCGAGCGGCCCATGCGGGGTGAAGGGGCCGAGCGTCGACCGCGGATCCAGGAACAGGGACGTTTTGATGGGGAGCGTCGCCCACGCTTCGCGGGAGAAGAACGATCGGACGCAGAACGCCGTCCCCGTTTTTCGGATCGGGGGCGTCCCGATGCCGAGCGTCGCCCGCGGTTTCAGGACGAAGGGCGACCAGACAACGGGCGCAGGCCACGGTTCCAGGAAGAAGGGCGCTCTGACGGAGATCGACGTTCACGCTTTCAGGGGGAGGGCTGGTCTGATGGAGAGCGTCGTCCACGTTTCCAGGGAGAAGGTCGCTCTGACGCCGATCGCCGCTCCCGTTTCCAGGGCGAAGGGCTGCCTGACGCCGATCGCCGTTCCCGTTTCCAGGGAGGAGGGAGCCGGGACGGAGAGCGTCGACCCCGATTCCAGGATGACGGGCGCCCGCAGCGTCCCGCACGGGACGGGGCGCGCGGAGACGAACGCCCACGGCGTAGTGGGGCGCCTGGCATGGCGCGGCCGGAAGGCCGTGACGGCGGAAGCGGCAGAGGGTTTGCACGCCCCGGACAGGGCATGCGTTTGCGCCCGCAGGAGCGTCGCCCAGAGTCGCCTGAAGCGCATTCCGACCGTTTTGCTGACCGCGATGAAGCTCCGCGCCGGGCCCCGCTGCCTCCGGCGACACGCACGCAGCCCGGAGACATTCCGCCAGTCAAGTCGCAACCGCAACCCGTTGTGGCACACGCCGAAGGCATGCGCCTGAACAAGCGCATGGCCGAACTCGGTTTGTGTTCGCGGCGTGAAGCCGACGAGTGGATCGCGCGTGGCTGGGTGCTGGTCAACGGCCAGCGTGCCGAAACCGGTCAGCGCGTCGGGCCGGACGACAGCATCAACGTGGACCAGGCCGCGCAAGGCCAGCAGTCCCAGCGCGTGACCATCCTGATCCACAAGCCGGTTGGCTATGTCAGCGGCCAGCCCGAGGATGGCTACCAGAGCGCGGCCAGCCTGATCAACGCGCGCAGCCGCTGGCGTGAAGACCGCCATACCCAGCGTTTCAGCCCGCAGCAACTGCGTGGACTGGCCCCCGCCGGCCGGCTGGACATCGACTCCACCGGCCTGCTGGTGCTGACGCAGGACGGCCGTGTGGCGCGTCAGCTGATCGGCGAGGACAGCACGATTGACAAGGAGTATCTGGTGCGCGTGGAGTATGACGACGGCCAGCACATCGTGAGCGAGAACGTGGAAGCGGTGTTTCCGCCGGACCAGCTGGCGCTGCTGCGCCACGGCCTGAGTCTGGACGGCCAGCCGCTGCTGCCGGCGCAGGTGGACTGGCAGAACCCGGAGCAGTTGCGCTTCGTGCTGGTGGAGGGCAAGAAACGCCAGATCCGCCGCATGTGCGAAGCCGTCGGCCTGAAGGTGGTCGGCCTCAAGCGCATCCGCATCGGGCGGGTGATGCTGGGTAATCTGCCGGTGGGAGAGTGGCGGTATCTCGGTGGGATGGAGGGGTTCTGAGTTCAGTTTGCAACCAAAAGATGATTTATACTTAAGTATTAATTATTAATCGTTTTTGGGATTGTATGAACTTTCGAAATCTTCTGCTGAGTCTGTCCGGATTCGCGGTCATTAGTTTTGCCATGCCCGGCACGGCTGCGCCTTTGTCTTCATCAACCCTGCCGTTGGTCACTCCGGCAGAAAGCTTCCGACCAGGAGCGAGCACCTCTTGCGTCAAGCGTTTCAAGCAGTACCGTGCGGGACATTACGACGATCCCGTAAGACTCAAGCGGATGCAAAAAACGCGCGACTTCTATCAGATTAGTGAGCCTGATGAGAGCCACCCCGTTGCCTACGCCTGGATTGAGGACAACGGGAAGGTTGACGGAAGCTACTGGAACGAGGGTGCGGGTGTCGAATGCGGACATTTGCACAAGGGGCAGTTGTGGCTACGGGCCGATGCGACAGGGAAAACTGCTTGGTACGGACCATTTGTCTATACGGCCAAGGATCTGGGAGTAGACGGCGTCTACTTCCATTACCTTTTCGGTAATGCCTGCTATCAGGCTGGCAACGGCGAATCGTGGTGCTTTGACAAGAAGGGCATCACGATTGGAGGGCGCCACAGAGAGGCCCGACTGGACACCCTGCTGCCTTATGCCCCCAGTGGTGGCAACCCTGTGCTGGTGGACGGCGAGCCGGACAATGTGTACTGGATGTTTGTTCCCGCTGGCGCAGGATGGAAGGTGTACCGCTATCTCAATGTGGAAGAAGCGAAAGAGTTTGACCCGAAAAAGGTGAAGCCCTGGAAAGTCCTGCGCCCTTGACCGGGTAGCATCGGCCTCGTCAAGTCAGGCTCGAGGGTGGCGGACCGCCAAGCCTTGAGGGGACCGTTCTGCTGCTAGGCAAGCTTGTCCAGCACTTTCTGGACGCGCAAGCGCACCTCTGATGGCATGGTAATCGGTCTGCCCCATTCACGCGTAGTCTCCCCAGGCCACTTGTTGGTGGCATCCAGCCCCATCTTGCTGCCCAGCCCGCTCACGGGCGAGGCGAAGTCCAGATAGTCGATCGGGGTGTTCTCCACCAGCATGGTGTCGCGCGCCGGGTCGCAGCGCGTGGTCATGGCCCAGACCACGTCGTTCCAGTTGCGCACGTCCACATCCTCGTCCACCACGATGATGAACTTGGTATACATGAACTGGCGCAGGTGGCCCCAGATGCCCATCATCACGCGGCGCGCGTGGCCGGGATAGGCCTTGCGGATCTGCACCACTGCCATGCGGTAGCTGCAGCCTTCGGGGGGCAGGTAGAAGTCGGTCACTTCCGGCAGATGGCGCTGCAGCAGCGGCACGAACAGCTCGTTCAGCACCTGGCCCAGCACGGCAGGTTCGTCCGGTGGGCGACCGGTGTAGGTGGAGTGGTAGATGGCGTTTTGCCGCTGCGTGATGCGGTCCACCGTGAACACCGGAAACTCGGCCTGCTCGTTGTAGTAGCCGGTGTGGTCGCCATAGGGGCCTTCCAGCGCATGCTCATAGCCGCTGGGGTGACTGCTGTCGGGCTGGATATGGCCTTCCAGCACGATTTCCGCGTGCGCCGGCACCTGCAGCTTGCTTCCGAGAGCCGCCGCCACTTCCGTCTTGCTGCCGCGCAGCAGGCCGGCAAACTGGTACTCGGACAGGGCATCTGGCACCGGCACGACAGCGCCCAGCAGCGTGGCCGGATCAGCGCCCAGCGCCACGGCCACCGGAAACGGCGTGCCGGGATGCGCCAGCGCGTGCTCCCGAAAATCCAGCGCCCCGCCACGATGCGGCAGCCAGCGCATGATGAGCCGGTTGCGCGACAGCAACTGCTGGCGATAGATGCCCAGGTTCTGGCGCGGCTTGTGCGGGCCGCGCGTGATGGTCAGGCCCCAGGTGACCAGCGGCGCCACGTCTCCGGGCCAGCAGTGCTGGATGGGCAGGGCGGTGAGGTCCACCGCCTCGCCTTCCTGCACGATCTGCTGGCAGGGCGGATGAGACACGGTGCGTGGCGCCATGTGCCAGAGCGACTTGAGCAGGCTGCTCATGCCGAGCATCTCGCGCAGGCCTTGAGGGGCTGACGGCTCCTTCATGTCAGCCAGCACGCGGCCCAGTTCGCGCACCTGTTCCAGCTCCTGCACACCCATGGCCTGCATCACGCGCTGCGGTGTGCCGAACAGGTTGCCCAGCACCGCGTGCTGATGGCCAGTGGGCTGGGTGAACAGCAGCGCGGGGCCGCCGCGACGCAGCGTGTAGTCGCAGACCGCTGTCATCTCCAGATGCGGAGACACGGGCTCGGCAATGCGGCGCAACTGGCCGGAGTTTTCCAGTTGCTGGATGAAGTCGTGCAGGTCGCGGTACATGGGGGAGGTCAGAGTGGAAGAGGATGGTGGGCACCGGCACCGGCACCGGCATCAGCATCAGCATCAGCATCAGCATCAGCATCAGCATCAGCGTTGGCGTTGGCGTTGGCGTTGGCGTTGGCGTTGGCCGGCGCATTTCCTGTGCGAACGGTATCGCTGCCAATTCCGGCACCAAGGTCATGCGTGCCAATTGCCTCATGCAAACCGGTCCAGCCCTGAGACATCGCCTGCGGCACATCGATCAGATCCAGCAGCCGCCCAACGCAATGGCGCACCACGTCTTCCACCGTCTGCGGATGCTGGTAGAACGCCGGCACCGGCGGGTAGACGATGGCACCCATCTCGGTCACGGTGCTCATGTTGCGCAGGTGCGCCAGATTGAGCGGAGCCTCGCGCGCCACCAGCACCAGGCGGCGGCGTTCCTTCAGCATCACGTCGGCCGCGCGTGTCAGCAGGTTGTCGCCCAAGCCGTGCGCGATGGCGGCCAGCGTGCGCATGGAGCAGGGCGCCACCACCATGGCGCTGCAGCGGAACGAACCGCTTGCAATGGAAGCGCCCACCGCGTTCACGTCGTGCACCTGATGCGCCAGTGCGGTCACGTCAGCCGGGCCCATGCCCAGCTCATGCTGCAGCGTCAGCCAGGCAGCGTCGCTGACGGTGACATGGGTTTCAATGCCGGGCTGGGACTGCAGCGCCTGCAGCAGGCGCACCGCCAGCACGGCGCCGCTGGCACCGGAAATCCCGACAACGATGCGGCGCGGTGTCATGTCGCGTCCGGCGGCGTGGCGTTGGAGCTTGCGGAGCGCAAGGGCAGCGGCTGCGCCCGGAGATCAGCCAGCACGTGTTCGATCACTTCCTCGGCCTGCTCCGGATCGAAATCCTGGTGCAGCTTCTTGCGCACGCCCTGTTCCTGCAACTGGAAATGGCGGTCGGGCGCAATGGCGTGGCGTGCCAGCGTGTTGCGCACGCACTGCAGCTGGCAGCCATCCAGCGCCACGATCGGGCGGCCGGATCGTGCCAGCTTGACCAGCGAGGGCACATCGCCACCGACACCGGCAATGCAGGACATTTCGGCCACGCCGCGCCGGTCGAGTTGCAGTGCGACGTGGTTGGCCAGTTGCGCCGCGCTGGAGCAGCCGGAGCAGGAATACACCAGTGGATGCTGGTCGCGGGGTTTGGACATGGGGACTCCTTTGTACTAACGGAGCAAAACAATCAGTGCCGCGGCAGGCGCTCCCGCAGACGTTGCAGCACGTCGCGCGGATGCGGCGGGCGCGGCAGCCTGGTCAGATCAGGCAGACGGAACTGGCGCGGGTCGAACACCGGCAGCTCCATGGCGTCCAGCGTGTTTTTCACCATCAGGCCGAGTTCGGTATCACCTTCCATGCTCAGGCGGCGGTTGAAAAACAGCGTGTCGGGATCCTGCGAGCGGCGCGCCAGCGCGATGAAGTCGCTGGCATGGGCGCGGATGGTCAGGTCCGGCGCACCCTGCACCGCATGCAGCGGTACAAAGCGTGTGCCTTGCCAACGGAAATCGCAGTGGATGCCGGCGTCGCGGATTTCCAGCCGCAGCGGCCGACCGTCGAGCGCCTGCGCCACGTCTTCCGGCAACTGGCGTGCCAGCGTGAGGTTCAGCGCGCCGACAAACAGCACGGCACCGGGCCAGCGCGGCAGATGCTGCAGCACGCCCGATACCGGGCCAGGCAGCACGAAATCGTCGGGAATCAGATGAGAGGCCATGAAAAAACTCCTTCTATGCGTCTCAGGCAGGCACGGTGACCTGGTCCATGCCCGAACGGCCATGCCAGTAGCCATTGCAGGGCTGGTCCGGCAGCAGCGGCAACATCTGCGCATGGGCATCGGCAGGGGACAGGCGGCCATCCATCGCATCACGCCAGAGCTGCACCAGTTCGCGCATGTGCAGCGACTGCGGACTCAGGCGCAGCACCTCCACGCCCATGGCCTGCAGCGTGGGCAGTTCCTGCACCAGGTTGCACACATGGGCCGATTGCGTCTGGATGCCGTTGAGCGTGAGGAAGGCTTCGCCTTCGCGCGTCTGCAGCAGCAGGCCATCGGGGTAGTCGATGCAGCTGAACTGGCAGTCGTCCTTGGGCAGATTGCGGTGGCGTGCCGTGAAGCAGCGCGCCGAAAACGCCAGCGGCATGCGGCCCAGCGCAAACACCTCGGTCTGCAGGCCTTGCGGGCGCTGCTGTTGCAACACCTGCAGCTCGGTCTGCGCCATTTCCAGCGGCGGCACCCAGCGCACTGCGCCCAGATCGGCCATCCAGTGCAGCGACGGCTCGTTGTACAGGTTCAGGTGCGGGCCGGCGACGAACGGCAGCTTGCCGGCCACCATCTGCACCGCGCCCATGTCGTTGGCTTCCACCAGAAACTCGCCGTTGTCGATGATGCGGCGCGCCACCGCAGCATCGCTGCCGGATTCCACCAGCACCTGCGTGGACAGGATGGCCTGCTTGCCGGCATCGCGCAGCATGCGGGCCACGTCGATCCAGTCGGCCAGGCGCAACTCGTGCCGGCGCGAGCAGACCGCTTCGCCCAGGTAGACCATGTCCACCGGCGTCTTGGCCATCTGCTGGTAGAACTCGAACACCGTTGCGCGCGGCCAGTAGTACAGCAGCGGCCCCAGGGCCAGCTGCATACGGGAAGAGGCTTGTGCCGGATCACTGGACATGGCGGGTTTCCAGAAAGAGAGTGACAGGATGGCGCATGGCTTACTTCCAGGGGCGGTGGTAGGCGCCCAGCGTCTGCTGCTGGCCTTCGGATACATCGGCCAGTGCCGTCATCCAGCCCGAGCGCGGTGTGTAGCGGTGCGGGTTCTCGTGGCAGTGGTCCAGCGCCTCGCGCAGCACCTGCGTCACCTGCGCCACGTAGGCGGGGCTGCGCTGGCGGCCTTCGATCTTGATGGCGCGCACGCCCATGCGGTAGAGCTGCGGCAGGATGGACAGCGTGTTCAGGCTGGTCGGCTCCTCGATGGCGTAGTAGCCGTCCTCGCTGCGCACATCACCCACGTCGAAGCGGCCCTTGCACAGCGTCGGATAGCCGGCGCTTTCGCCTTCGGCATAGCGGTCGATCAGCACGCCGTTCAGACGCGCCTCCAGCCCCTTGGGCGTTTCCTGCCAGCGCACCGCCTTGGCGGGCGAGCACACACCGTGCGTGTTGGGCGCTTCGCCGGTGGCATAGGACGACAGCTGGCAGCGCCCCTCCACCATCACGCACAGGCTGCCGAAACCGAACACCTCGATCTCGACTGGCGTCTTGTCGATCAGCTGCTCCACCTGCGTCAGCGAGAGCACACGCGGCAGCACGGCGCGCGAGATGCCGAACTGCTCGTGGTAAAAGTTGATGGCCGCGGCATGTGTCGCCGAACCCTGCACGGACAGGTGCAGTCGCACATCCGGATGGCGGCGCGCGGTGTACTGCATCAGGCCGGGATCGGCCATGATGATGGCGTCGATGCCCATGTCGGCGGCGCGATCCACCGCGCTGCGCCACACGTCCACCGAGTCGCTGCGCGCATAGGTGTTGAGCGCCAGCAGCACCTTGCGGCCGCGCGCGTGGGCGTACTCCACGCCGGTGGCGATGGCCTTGTTGTCGAAATTCAGGCCCGCAAAGTTGCGGGCGTTGGTTGCGTCCCGGAAACCCAGGTAGACGCAATCTGCACCATGATCAACAGCCTGCTTCAGTGCAGGCAGGCTGCCGGCCGGGCAGACCAGTTCCATTGGGGGCCTGGCCGTATCCACGGCAGGCCCGGTAGAAGTGGCGGTCATCGGAAAGGACAGGCTTACTGGCGCACGAAATCGATCACCACGCCGTCCATGTCGCGCTGGCGGTAGGTGATCTGCACGCCTTCGCCGTAGCGGGCGACCAGCTGGTGCAGCAGTGGAATCGGATCGTGGTCGTTCACGAAACGCATGGTTTCGCCGGCCTGCAGGGAGTCGAGTGCGCCGAAGATGGCAGCGTGGCGGAAGCGCTTGGCGATGCCGCGGGCATCAAAGGCATAGATGGCGTCAGCGCGCGAATGGTCGTGCGGCATGCCGACGGGTTGCAGCGGAATGGTAGGCATTGGGGTCTCTCCAGCAGGGAAGAAGTGGAGAGGGGAGTTTTCACCCAAAGAGTGCAGTAGGGCCTTGACTGCAGGCAATGAAGTGGGGATAGGGCCTTGCAGTCATCCTGGCGGTACCGCTGTGTGGGTTGCCGGAGCCGCAGTTCGAGCGTGGCTTCATGGGACGGGCATGGCAGCGAACACCGTTGCTTGTTGCTGGCTTGGCGGCGGTCCCGGCAGTGTCACTCCGTGGTTTCCAGCACCCGCAGCAACTCCTCGCCGTAGCGCGCCAGCTTGGCCTCTCCCACGCCACTGGTTCCGCGTAGCGCTGTCAGTGTGGTGGGCGCTTCGGCGGCGATGGCCGCCAGCACGCTGTCGTGAAAGATCACGTAGGCCGGTACGCCATTCGTGCGCGCCACTTCGCTGCGCCAGGCCTTGAGTGCATCGAAACGCTCCTGACCCGCTCCGTCCAGATGAGCCGTTGCACTGGGGCGGCTACGCCCGCTGCCATCGCGCTGGCCACGCTTGCGCGGCGTGGCCAGCACATGGCGCAACTGCAGCGTCTGTTCTCCACGCAGGATAGGCCTTGCCGCCGCCGTCAGCCGCAGGGTGTTGAAATGCGCGCTGTCTACCTGCAATGCTCCCAGCGCCACCAGCTGCCGCAGCACGCTGCGCAGCTCGGTCTCGCTGCTTTCGGCGGCCAGCCCCCATGTGCTGATGGCCTGATGCCCGAACTGACGCACCTTGTCCGTATCCTTGCCGCGCAGCACGTCCATCACATGGCCGGCGCCAAAGCCGATTCCGGTTTTCTCGTGCAGGCGATACACGGTCGAGAGCAGCTTGCGCGCCAGATCGGTCGCATCCCACACCTCGGGAGGATGCAGGCAGTTGTCGCAGTTGCCGCAGGGCCGGGATTCCTCGCCAAAGTAGCCCAGCAGCCGCACGCGGCGGCAATCGGTGGCCTCGGCCAACGCCAGCAGCGCATCGAGCTTGCCGGTCTGCACGCGCTTGAAGGCATCCTCGGCCGGGCTTTCGTCGATCATGCGGCGCTGGTTGACCACGTCCTGCAAGCCATAGGCCATCCAGGCCTGGGAAGGCAGGCCGTCGCGCCCGGCACGCCCTGTTTCCTGGTAGTAGCTCTCGATATTGCGCGGCAGATCCAGATGCGCCACAAAACGTACATCCGGCTTGTCGATGCCCATGCCGAAGGCAATCGTCGCCACCATCACCACGCCTTCCTCGCGCAGAAAGCGATCCTGGTTGGCCTGGCGCGTGGCTGCATCCAGCCCGGCGTGGTAGGGCATGGCATCCACCCCATCGCGCACCAGCGCCTCGGCCACTTCTTCCACGCGCCTGCGGCTCTGGCAATACACCACGCCGGCATCGCCCTCGTGCTCGTTCTCGATGAAGCGCTTGAGCTGCGCCAGCGGATCGCGCTTCTCGACAATGGTGTAGCGGATATTCGGCCGGTCGAAACTGCTGACAAAGCGGGCTGCGTTTTCCAGTTGCAGGCGTTCGGCAATGTCCTCGCGCGTGATGGCGTCGGCGGTGGCGGTCAGCGCAATGCGTGGCACCTGTGGAAATTGCTCGTGCAGGATCGCCAGCTGCCGGTATTCGGGCCGGAAATCGTGCCCCCACTGGCTCACGCAGTGCGCCTCGTCGATGGCGAACAGCGCCAGTTGCCCGCGTTCGTAGAGGCGCTGCAGCAGGCCGAGAAAACGTGGCGTCACCAGCCGTTCCGGCGCCACGTACAGCAGCGTCAGCCGTCCACCCAGCAGATCCTGCTCCACCTGCTGCGCCTCGCCAGCCGACAGGGTGGAGTTGAGAAACGCAGCCGCCACGCCCGCCTCATGCAGCGCGCCCACCTGGTCATGCATCAGCGCGACCAGCGGCGACACCACGATGGTGCAGCCATGTCCCAGCCGCTGCCGTGCAATCGCAGGCACCTGATAGCACAGCGACTTGCCACCGCCCGTCGGCATCAGCACCAGCGCATCGCCACCGCCCACCACCGTGTCGATGATGGCCTGCTGCTGTCCGCGGAAGGCGGGGTAGCCGAAGACCTGTTGCAGGATGGTGATGGGAGAATGGCCGGGCATAAATAAAAAATAATTAATTGGTATTATTTTATAGCTTCTGAGGGGCTAAATCGTCGGATGATCGCAATGCAGTGTCTTGCTTGGCGGAAGCTCAGGGAAGAAAACAAGCAATTTGCCAAAATAAACCAACTAGGTTAAATTATTCATGGAAAAATGGTCTCCGCATCGCAGGCTGTCCGAGGTGAAGGCCTTGGCTGAGGCCGGCAAGGTGCGTACAACGCACGCTGCACGGATCGGAGCCACGGAACTCGGTCTTGCATTTTCCGACATGCTCCAAGTCCTGATGGCACTGGAACCGAAGGATTTCTACAAGAGCATGACTACCCATGCGGATCATACGATCTGGCAGGATGTCTACCGTCCGCGCACGAAGGCAGGAGACATGTATCTGAAACTGACGGTGATGGACGACGTGCTGATCGTCTCCTTCAAGGAGCTTTGAACATGAAATGCCCTGTGTGCGGCGCGGCGAATCTGATCCGCGATACGCGCGACCTGCCTTATACCTACAAGGGGGAAACAACTGTCATTGCTGCCGTGACGGGGGATTTCTGCCCTGCATGTGATGAGTCGATGCTCGATACAACCGAGTCCCGGCGCGTCATGCGTACCATGCAGGCATTCTCGCGGGACGTCAATGCGGGGATGGTCGATCCTCGCTTCATCGCCACAGTCCGCAAGAAGCTGGATCTGGACCAGCGAGAGGCGGCCGAGATCTTCGGCGGCGGGGTGAACGCGTTTTCCCGTTACGAAACGGGCAAGACAAAACCGCCGCTTGCGCTGATCAAGCTGCTGAAGCTGCTCGATCGCCACCCCGACCTGCTCGCCGAGGTCAGGGCAGCCTGAACGGCTTCAGATCAACGACGACGCGCCGCCTCGTAAATCGGCATCAGCTTTGGCAGTGCCGCACGGATGCGCGCCGTGCGGTCGGACGCAGACGGGTGGCTCGACAGGAAGGAGGGGCCCTGACCTGCTCCCGCAGCGGCCATCTTGTCCCACAGCGTCAGCGCGGCAGCGGGGTTGTAGCCGGCGCGCGCAGCCAGTTCCAGGCCATAGATGTCGGCTTCGTTCTCCATGTTGCGTGAGTAGGGCATGTCCAGGGCCACCTGCTTGGCAATGCCGGCCAACTGTGTACCGCCCGAGCCCAGGCCCAGCAGGGCGCCGCCCAGCGATACTGCCAGATCGCCCACGGCCTGCTGCGAAATCTGCTCACGCGAATGCTCGCGGAAGGCATGCGCCATTTCGTGGCCGATCACCACGGCCAGTTCGTCATCCGTCATGCCCATGCGGCGCAGCAGGCCGGTATAGACCGTCACCTTGCCGCCCGGCATCACGTGGGCGTTGAGTTCGTTGGTGTTGATCAGCACCAGTTCCCAGGGCCAGCGCGCCGCGTCTGGGCGGAACTGCGCCACATGCGGCACCAGGCGCCGCATTACGGTATTCACTCGGTTGAATTCGGCACCGCTGGTCACCAGCGCGCCCTGGGCGCGCGCCTTGGCGTTCTGCTGGGCAAAGGCCTGCTGTGCCGCCTGCACGATCTCGGCTTCGGACACCACCATCAGCTGCGAACGCTGGCCGCCGGCGACGGAGCCGGCCGTTGTGCTGGCACAACCGGCCAGCACGGCCGTGGTGGCGACGGCAATCAGGCTGTTGCGGAGAAGAGGGTGCAGTGCGGGCATGGTGGATCCTTTCATGGCTTTTCTGAAGTGCGGGAGTCTCCCTTTGGCCGCATCGTATGCGAAAACCGGCTGTGTGGCGCAAGGGGTTGTAACTATGGCGGGAGCAGACCGTGAAGCCGGTACAAGTTCACAAACCGGCTGGCTTGCGCACCGTGGCCGTGAAGCTCCCGCTTCCATTTCAGTTTTCGTACCTGCATCTGTTCCCGCCCTCCCGCTGCTCGCGCCATGCGCCACGCAAGGCCCCGAGGAGATCGCGTCCAACCACCGACTTGAAACCCCCACCCCCGTCCCTATATGCCCGGTTCGCCCTCCCCACGAGGGAACCCGAAGAACGAAAAGTCAAGGCAAATCCCATGAGTCCCCATACCCATGCATTCCAGGCCGAGGTCGCGCAGCTGCTGCACCTGGTCACCCATTCGCTCTACTCCAACCCCGACATCTTCGCGCGCGAGCTGATCAGCAACGCGTCCGACGCCTGCGACAAGCTGCGTTTCGAGGCGCTCAACAACCCCGCACTGTACGAAGACCAGCCCAATCTCGAGGTGCGCGTCTCCATCGACAAGGCCGCCAAAACCATCACCATTGCCGACAACGGCATCGGCATGAGCGAGCAGGAGGCCATCGACAACCTGGGCACCATCGCCAAGAGCGGCACCAAGGATTTCGTCAGCAAGCTCACCGGCGACCAGAAGGCAGACTCGCAGCTGATCGGCCAGTTCGGCGTCGGTTTCTACTCCGGCTTTATCGTGGCTGACAAAATAACCGTGGAAACGCGCCGTGCCGGCCTCAAGCCCGAAGAAGGCGTGCGCTGGGTCAGCGGCGGCGCGGGTGATTTCAGCACCGAAACCATCACCAGGCCCGGCCGCGGCACCAGCATCACGCTGCACCTGCGCGAAGACAAGCAGGACTACCTCAACAGCTACAAGCTCAAGAGCATCATCAGCCAGTACTCCGACCACATTGGCCTGCCCATCCTGATGCCCAAGGAAGAATGGAAAGAGGGCGAAGAAGGCCAGCCCGGTGACATGGTGCAGACGGGTGAGTGGGAGCAGGTCAACGAGGCCAGCGCCCTGTGGACGCGCCCCAAGAAGGACATCACGCCCGAACAGTACAACAACTTCTACCAGACGCTGGCGCACGATTTCGAAGACCCGCTGGCCTGGAGCCACAACAAGGTCGAGGGCAACACCGAATACACGCAGCTGCTGTACATCCCGGCGCGCGCCCCGTTCGACCTGTACCAGCGCGACCACAAGCACGGCCTGAAGCTGTACGTGCGTCGCGTCTTCATCATGGACGAAGCCGAATCCCTGCTGCCGCAGTACCTGCGCTTCGTGAAGGGCGTGGTCGATGCCTCCGACCTGCCGCTGAACGTCAGCCGCGAACTGCTGCAGGAAAGCCGCGACATCAAGACGATCCGCGAAGGCAACACGCGCCGCGTGCTGGCCATGCTGGAAGACATGGCCAAGCAGCAGGCCACGCCTCCCGACAGCGCCGAAGGCAAGACCGACGTCGGCTCCGGTGAATCGGTGCCGGCGCCCGAGCCGGTCGAGACCGAAGACGGCGTGACCGATGTGGTCGACAAGAGCGACGCCGCTCCCGCCGCCGAAGCTGCGGCCGCCTTTGCCGAGCAGAAGACCGGCGCCAACAAGTACGCCACCTTCTACGCAGAATTCGGTGCCGTGCTCAAGGAAGGCCTGGGCGAAGACACCGGCAACCGCGACCGCATCGCCAAGCTACTGCGTTTTGCCAGCACCACCACGGATACCGTCAGCGTCAGCTTCGCCGACTACAAGGCGCGCATGAAGGAAGGCCAGGAGGCGATCTACTACATCACCGCCGACAGCCTGTCTGCCGCGAAGAACAGCCCGCAGCTGGAGCTGTTCCGCAAGAAGGGCATCGAGGTGCTGCTGATGGCGGATCGCGTGGACGAATGGGCGCTGAGCTTCCTGCACGAGTTCGATGGCACGCCGCTGCAGAGTGTGGCCAAGGGCGCGGTCGACTTGGGCAAGCTGCAGGACGAGGAAGAAAAGAAAGCCGCTGAGGCCGCGCAGGAAACCGCCAAGCCGCTGCTGGAAAAGCTCAAGGAAGCGCTCAAGGCCGACGCACAGGACGTGCGTGCTACCACGCGCCTGGTTGATTCCCCGGCCTGCCTGGTGTCGGAGGACAACGGCATGAGCGTGCAGCTGGCGCGCATGCTCAAGCAGGCCGGCCAGCCGGTGCCGGACATCAAGCCGGTGCTGGAAGTCAACGTCGACCATGCACTGATCCGCAAGCTGGCCGAGGTGCAGGACGACGCCACGCGCTTCAATGATCTGGCGCAGGTGCTATTCGACCAGGCACTGCTGGCCGAAGGCGGCATGCCGGCCGATCCGGCAGCTTATGTCCGCCGGGTGAACGCGCTGCTGGCTTGATGCCCGCACCAGCGTTGCTGGCCCTGCAGCAAGCCACGCGCGCGCATCAGCGTGCGCATGGCTGCAATGCGCACACCTTCGAGGATGGCGAAGGGCTGTGGCAGCTGGTCGCTGCCCATCAGCCGCGCCGCGTGCTGGAACTGGGCACCGGTCTTGGCTACACAGCCTGCCTGATGGCGCTGGCCAGTCCGGAGGCGGTGGTCGACACGCTGGAAGGCGATGCCATCCACGCCGAACTGGCCCGCGATCAGATTGCACAACTGGGCCTGCAGCAACGCGTGCGCCTGCACGAAGGATCGTTCTCCGTCACGCTGCCCGCGTTGCAGCTACAAGCCGGCAGCCTCGATCTGGTGTTCTTCGACGGCAATATGCCTGCCTTCGTGCTGGTGCAGCGCTTCCATAGCCTGCTGGCCCCCGGCGGCCTGCTGGTCTGCGCCAATCTGGAGCTCAACGGCCCGCTGGGGGCGCGCCGCGCCAAGGCCGAGCTCAACGACACCACGCGCTGGCAACGCCTGCCCGGCCTCGAAAACGGACTGACCTGGGTGGCGCGCAAACAGGGCGATGCGGCACTGCAACATGAGCTTGTCCGATCTGGCCCATAATGCCCCCATGTCGTACTTCCAGCAGGCCCTCGAACTGGCCGCTCATTCGCTCACCCTGAGCAATCCGAACCCGCGTGTCGGATGCGTCATCGTGGACGCGGACGGCCGCACTCTGGGGCAGGGCTACACCCAGCAGCGCGGTGGCCCGCATGCCGAAATCATGGCGCTGCGCGATGCCGCCAGCCGGGGCGAGGATGTCGTCGGCAGCACGGTCTACGTCACGCTCGAGCCGTGCGCCCACCATGGCCGTACGCCTCCGTGCTGCGATGCGCTGATTGCCGCCCGCGTTGCCAAGGTGTGCATCGCCTTGCGCGACCCCAATCCGCAGGTGGCGGGGCAGGGCATTGCGCGTCTGCAGGCAGCAGGCATTGCGGTGGAAATGGCTCCGCCCGAGATCGAGGCGCAGGCACGTGAAATCAACATCGGCTTTCTGCGCCGCATGGAGCATGGCGTGCCTTGGGTACGTCTGAAAACCGCCTCCTCGCTGGATGGCATGACGGCGCTCGGCAATGGCGACAGCCAGTGGATTACCGGTGAAACCGCGCGTGCCGACGTGCAGCACTGGCGCGCCCGTGCCTGTGCGGTGCTGACCGGCAGCGGCACCGTCGTCGCCGACGATCCGCTGCTCAACGTGCGCTTGCCCGGCACCACGCGCCAGCCGCATCTGGTGATTGTGGACAGCCGTCTGCGCACGCCCCCCACCGCACGCCTCTTCAGCGTGCCCGAGCGCCAGGTGTGGGTCGTGACCGTGGATCGCAACACACCCGGACGCGAGGAGCGCGCTGCCGCCCTGCGCGCAGCCGGCGCCGAGATCATCACGCTGGAGGCCGGACTGGACGGCCGCAGCGACCTGCGCGCCCTGATGCAAGAACTGGGCAAGCGCGAGGTGAACGAGTTGCATGTGGAGGCCGGCGCCATCCTCAATGGCGCCATGCTGGAAGCCGGCCTGGCGGACGAGCTGCTGGCCTATGTGGCGCCCATGCTGATCGGTCCGGGGCGCCCGCTGGCCGATCTGCCCACGCTGCAGCGCTTGTCGGATGCCTCGCGCTGGGGCCTGCACCGCATGCAGGAGGTGGGCGAGGACCTGCGCCTGCAACTGAGGCGCAAGCCCTCCTGAACAGCGCGCTACGCGAACGCCATAGGGAGCGGCGGAGCGCGCATGGCCATCACCGGATGGCAAGGCTGGCCGGTGCAGCACGCCATCCTTGTCTGCGGGTGCAATGTGGCGATTTCCGACACGGGAACTTGTCCAGCTGCGGCACTATCTCACAAGGGTGGGGTGCAAGTTGCAACGCCTGTACCCGCAAGTGCCCGCAGGCGCTAGCATCACCAGATGCGAGGGTGCCTGTCCGGAGGGCGCCCTGAAAGGATCGACCATGAAAACCGCTGTTTCCCTCAAGGTGCTGGCTGCTGCTCTGGCTGGTGCCGGCTTGCTCGCCGGGTGTGCCAATGGCACGCTGTATCCCGGCCTTTCCATTGGCCTGGGCATCGGCAGCGGTGGTCGTGTGGGGGGAGGCGTCTCCATCAGCACGCCGATCGGCAATCCCGGCGGACCGGTCGTCGGCAATATCGGCATTGGTGCCGGCAGCCATGGAGGGGGTGTCGGCGTGGGTATCGGCATGGGAGGCAGCACGGTGCTGAACCAGCCCACGGTCGAAAATCCGCAGCCCTCCACCCTGCCTGCCCGTACCGGTACGACGGTGCCGGCCGACTGGGCGCCAGTCACCGGCAAGGTGGTGACGAGCCAGGTGGTCAACGAGGCTCCGGCAGGCTCGGCCTTCCGCGACTGGCCCTGGGGCGTGCAGCGCGTTTCGCACTGAGGGGATGAAACAGGCAGCACAAAGCCCGCTGCCGCAGGGGTGCAGCGGGCGGGCCTGATGCCATGAGGGAGCAGAGCTCCCTTCCGGATTACTTGGCGCTGTAGTCGTACACGCCGCGGCCGGTCTTGCGGCCCAGATGGCCGGCAGCCACCATTTCCTTCAGCAGGTAGCAGGGACGGTACTTGCTGTCCCCGAACTGCTCCAGATACACCTCCATCACGGCCAGGCACACGTCCAGGCCGATCATGTCGGCCAGCGCCAGCGGGCCGATGGGGTGGTTACAGCCCAGTTTCATGCCGGCGTCGATGTCTTCGGGCGTTGCCAGGCCTTCGGCCAGCACGAAGAAGGCTTCGTTGATCATCGGCACCAGAATGCGGTTGACGACGAAGCCCGGAGCGTTCTTCACGGTGATGGGCGACTTGCCCAGGTGCTCGGCCAGAGCCTTGACGGCGTCATGCGTGGCGTCGCTGGTCTGGATGCCGCGGATCAGTTCCACCAGGGCCATCATCGGCACCGGGTTGAAGAAGTGCATGCCGATGAACTTGTCGGCGCGCTTGGTCTGTGCGGCCAGTTCGGTGATGGAGATGGAAGAGGTGTTGCTGGCGATGACGGTCTCGGCCGGCAGCAGTTCGTCCAGCTGTTTCAGGATCTTGTTCTTGATCTCGGGATTCTCGGTAGCGGCCTCGATCACCAGCTGGCAGCCCTTCAGGTCGTCATAGCTGGTGCTGCCCTTGACCAGGGCCAGCGCGGCTGCCTTGTCGGCTTCGCTGATCTTTTCCTTCTTGATCAGGCGGTCCAGGCTGCCGGATATGGTGGCCAGGCCCTTCTGCACCGCGGCATCGGCGATGTCGACCATGACGACGTTGATGCCTTTGGTGGCGCAGGCCTGGGCAATGCCATTGCCCATGGTGCCGGCGCCAACGATGCCGACGGTTTGAATGCTGTTGCTCATGCGAATGCTCCGTGAGTGGACAAAATAAACCCTCACATCTTAACGCTGTCGGGTGACAGATTCATGCACTCGGAATTGACGCATGCGTCAATAAAAACGCACCCGGCGCCTGGCGGCGGGTGCGTGGGCAATGCACGGCAGGGGGGAGGGCTTACTCGGCGGCAGCCGCTTCGCGCTTCTGCCGGCGCTGCTCCATCTCGGCGCGCATCTGCTGTCCATCCAGACCGCTGATCAGGGGGCTGGCGGCCGGATAGGCCACGCTTTCCTCCAGCACCATGTGGTCGTTGTACAGCTCGAGGAACAGCTGGATCTGCTGGTACAGCACATCCATGTCGAACCAGGAGTTGCCGGCTTCGGCCGCCGACAGCGAAGGCTCGATTTCCAGCCAGTTCTGCTCGATCCAGCCGTGGTCCTGCGTCAGCTGGCGCGCGGTGTGGGCCAGTTCAGCATCGTGCGAGGCCAGCAGTGGCGGGAAAATGTGGCGCTCTTCGTCCAGGTGGTGCTGGCGGGCGTTGGTGTCGAGCCAGGCGCGCACTTCGGCGGCCTCGGCGCGCACTTCGGCAGTCAGGCCGTCGTCGCGCATGGCATCGGCCAGGGCCTTCAGGCGCAGCAGTTTGGCATCGATCTCTCGGTGGGTCTGATCCAGGAATGCGAAGGCGGCATTGCCGTTGCCTGCGGTGGCTTTGCTGTCAGTCATGGGTCACTTCCTACGTCGTGGTGCTTGCACGTTCCCTTGCCCGGACCATCCGCAGCAGTTGCGCAAGCGTCAGGCCAACACGGCCTTGCTGTCCATTGTGAGGGCAATTTCCTGACACTTCCCTTGCGTTGGCGCAAGCCGGATGCACTTTTTGCTGCTTTGCAGCAAAAGAGCCGGGGCCAAAGCGGTTGGCACCCTCAAAACGCGCCAGTTCGGCCCCGGTTCAGCGCGCAAACCGGCGCCGCGTGAGCGCCAGCGCCACCCAGAACGACAGCGCCGCAGTGCCTGCCAAAACGCCCAGATGCAGCCAGGCCTGCTGCGGCCATTCGCCCAGAAACAGCGGTCGCACCAGCAGCACTGCCTGCGACAGCGGCAGCCATTCGGCCACATGCCGCACCAGCGGCGGCAGCTGCGACTGCGGAAAGAACACGCCCGAGAGGAACATGGTCGGCGTCAGGAACAGCGTGAAGTAGTAGGTGAAGAAGTCGTAGCCGCTGGCCAGCGCGTTGAAGATCAGGGCCATGCTGGCAAAGCAGATGCCGGCCAGCAGCAGCACGGGCAGCACGGCGATCAGCGTGGGGGCGTGGCTGATGCCCAGCGACAGGATCACCAGCAGGATGGCGGTGGCCGAAAAGATCGCCTTGAAGCTGGCCCACAGCATCTCGGCCAGCACGATGTCGTCCAGCTGCACCGGCGCGTTCAGGATGCCGTCCCAGGTCTTCTGCACATGCATGCGCGAGAAGGCCGAGTACAGCGCCTCGAAGCTGGCCGCGTTCATGGTGCTCATGCAGATGCTGCCGCTGGCGATGAACAGCAGGTAGGGCATGGTGTGGCCGTCCACCTTCACTTCGCCGATCAGCGCGCCCAGGCCGTAGCCGAAGGCCAGCAGCCACATCAGCGGTTCGGCGATGTTGCCGATCAGGCTGGGCACGGCGAGCTTGCGCCACACCAGAAAGTTGCGCAGAAACACCGGCCACCAGCGCTTGCTGAGCTGCGGCGGCGACCAGTGCGAGAGCTGTTCGCTCAGCGCCGTGGTGGCAGGGGGCTGGATGGCGGGCATGGTCAGGCTCCTTCGCGGATCTGGCGGCCGGTGAGCTTGAGGAACAGGTCCTCCAGGTTGGCCGGGCGGTGCAGGGTGCGCACGTGGGCTTCGCGTTGCAGGGCGGCCAGCAGCGGGCCGGCCTGGCGTGTATAGAAGAACACGGTTTCGCCGCTTACCTCGGTGCGCTCGGCCAGCCGCGCCAGATCGGAAGCCGCCAGCGCACGCGCATTGGGGCCGTACACCTCCACCACATCCGGCTCCAGATGCGCCTCGATCAGCGCGCGCGGGGCACCTTCGGCCATGATGCGGCCATGGTCCAGCACCACCAGCCGGTGGCACAGGCGCTCGGCTTCGTCCATGAAGTGCGTGGTCAGCAGGATGGCGGTGCCTTGCTGCAGTAGCCACTGCAGGCGCTCCCACATCAGGTGGCGTGCCTGCGGGTCGAGGCCGGTGGTGGGCTCGTCCAGCAACAGCAGTCTGGGCGCATTGATCAGCGCACGCGCCAGGCTCAGGCGCCGTTTCATGCCGCCGGAGAGCTCGCCCGGCTTGGCGTCGGCCTTGTGCGTGAGGGCGGCAAATTCCAGCAATTGCGGAATGCGCTCGCGGATCTGCTCATCCGGCAGGCCGAAATAGCGGCCAAACACCAGCAGGTTCTCGGCGCAGGTGAAATCCGGATCGAGCGAATCGAACTGCGAGACCACGCCCAGATGCTGCTTGATGGCCAGCGCATCGCGCGGCATGGTCAGGCCGTCGAAGGCGCGGATCACACCGTCATCGGGCACGGTCAGGCCCAGGCACATGCGCAGCGTGGTGGTCTTGCCGGCGCCGTTGGGGCCGATCACGCCCAGGCACTCGCCCGGCGCAATGCGGAAGGACACATCGTCCACCGCCGTGAAGTCGCCAAAGCGCTTGCACAGGTGTTCGGCAGCGAACAGCGGCGGGGCAGGCGGCATGCTCACTGGAATGCCACCTCCTGGAAGCTGCGCAGCTTGCGGCTGTGCAGGTTGCCGGTGGCGCCGGCGCGCAGCAGTTCGAGCGCGCGGATGCCGATGCGCAGGTGCTGGTCCACCCGTTCGCGGTAGAAGTGATTCGCCATGCCGGGCAGCTTGATCTCTCCGTGCATGGGCTTGTCGCTTACGCACAGCAGGGTGCCGTAGGGCACGCGGAAACGGAAGCCGTTGGCGGCCACGGTGGCGCTTTCCATGTCGATGGCGATGGCGCGGCTCTGGGTGAAGCGCTGCGCGGGAATGTCGCGCGCATCCAGTTCCCAGTTGCGGTTGTCGGTGGTGGCCACAGTGCCGGTGCGCAGCACGGCCTTCAGGTCATCGCCCTGCAGTTGCGTCACATCGGCCACGGCCTGCTGCAGTGCCTGCTGGATCTCGGCCAGCGCGGGCACCGGTACCCACAGCGGCAGGTCATCGTCCAGCACATGGTCCTCGCGCACATAGCCGTGCGCCAGCACGTAGTCGCCCAGCAGCTGGCTGTTGCGCAGGCCGGCACAGTGGCCCAGCATCAGCCAGGCGTGCGGACGCAGCACGGCCACGTGGTCGGTCATGGTCTTGGCGTTGGCGGGGCCGACGCCGATGTTCACCATGGTGATGCCAGCATGGCCGGGCCGCACCAGGTGGTAGGCCGGCATCTGCGGCAGGCGCTGCGGATGGGCGCCCTGCACGAAGCCGTCCGGACTGCCGTGTGCCACATGGTGTGTGACCACATTGCCGGGCTCGACAAAGGCGGTGTAGCCGCTGTCCGGATCCTGCATGGAGGCCTGGCCCAGCCGGATGAACTCGTCGATGTAGAACTGGTAGTTGGTGAACAGCACGAAGTTCTGGAAATGCCGCGCCTCGGTGCCGCTGTAGTGGCGCAGGCGCTGCAGCGAGTAATCCACGCGCGGCGCGGTAAACAGCGCCAGTGGTTGGGCGCTGCCGCGCGCCTGTTCGCTGGTGCCGTTGGCGATGCCGTCATCCATGCTGGCCAGATCCGGCCAGTCGAACAGGGCGTGCATGCGCTGGCGCTGTGCCTCGTCCAGCGTGCCTTCCACCACCTCGTGCGGATCCAGCGCGAAATGCAGCGCAATCGGCTGGTGGCTGGTGGCCACTTCGATGGGCGCATCGGCATGGTTCTGCAGCAGCAACTGGAATTGGGTGCGGACGTAGTCGGCGAACAGCAGGGGATCGGTCAGCGTGGTCTCGAACACGCCGGCATGGGCGACAAAGCCGAAGGTGTGGCGCTGCTCGCCGCGCGGGTGCTGCGTGGCCTTGTGCGTGTGCACGCGCACCAGCGGGTAGAAAGCGCGCACCGGCTGCGGCAGGTCGCCCTCGGCAATGAAGCGGCGGAACTGCTCACGCAGATGGTCGATGGACTGCCGGTAGATGGCCTGCACCTGCTGCAGGGCAGCGTCGGCATCGGTGAACGGCTGGGGCGCCACGTAGGGCGGAGTCAGGGGGCTGGCTGCTTTCATGAACGTCCTGGTGTTCGGGGCAGCGCCGCGTCGTCGTCAGCGGCGCAAGGTGAAAACCATTGTACGCAGCGATGGCGACGGGTGGATGTCGGAGCGGAGCGCGAGGCCAGCGCCGGCAGCCCCTGCCGAAACGCTGACCTTGCAGCGTGCCGTGCCGCGTGCAGTCGTGCACAAGAAAAAACGCACCGGCAGCAGGACTGCGGGCGCGTTTCGATGCAGCGGCATCCTGCACGGGGCAGGATGCGGGCAGCAGCCGGATTACAGCGCGGGGATGCGCAGCTTCTGGCCGGGGTAGATCTTGTCCGGGTGGGACAGCATGGGCTTGTTGGCCTCAAAGATCACCATGTACTTGTTGGCATCGCCGTAGTACTTCTTGGAGATGGCGGACAGGGTGTCGCCGCTCACCACGTCGTGGTACTGGGCATCGGCACCGCCACCGTCGGCCACGTTCATGTTGTTGTCCACGTCCTTCACGGCAGCCACGTTGCCGGCAGCCAGGGTGGCCTTCTCGGCGGCTTCCTTGTTCGGGGCGTCGCCGGTCAGGGTGACCTTGCCGCTGGCGCCGTCGAACATCACGCCCAGATTGGACAGGCCCAGGTTCTGCGCCTCGATGTAGGTCTTGATGGCAGCGCCGGCCTCGGCGTTGAGTTGTGCCAGGGATGCGGTGTCATTGGCCGCTGCGGCTTCTTCGACTTTCTTGCCGCCGAACAGTTTCTCGCCGGCTTCCTTGATAAAGCTGAACAGTCCCATGTCTTCTCTCCTTGGTTGTGAGTGTTGAGAGCTGCAGCGTAGCCGCAAAACATGACAGGTACGCAACAGCCCCCTGCAATTATGGTAAGCAAACGTCAACAATTCCACGTCTGCGCCCATAATGCGCCCATGACGTTTCTAGCAGTAGATATCGGCAATACGCGCCTGAAGTGGGCGCTGTATGCCCAGCCCGCTCCGAACGCCCGCCTGCTGGCGCATGGCGCCGAGTTCCTCGAGAACATCGAGAAGCTGGCCGAAGGGCCGTGGAAGGCCTTCCCCTCGGCACCCTCGCGCATGCTGGGCTGCGTGGTGGCCGGCGATGCGCTCAAGCGCCGCGTCGAAGAGCAGATGGAGATCTGGCCCGATCTGGAGCCACGCTGGGTGGTGTCGCGGACGGAACAGGCTGGCGTGACCAACGGCTACGAGATGCCCAACCGTCTGGGCGCCGACCGCTGGGTTGCCATCATCGGCGCACGCCACCGCATGCTGCACGCCTGCGAAGGCCAGGCTCCGCGGCCGCTGGTGGTGGTGATGGTCGGCACGGCAGTGACGGTGGAGGCCATCGACGTGGATGGCAACTTCCTGGGCGGGCTGATCCTGCCGGGCCACGGCATCATGCTGCGCGCGCTCGAGTCCGGCACGGCCGGCCTGCACGTGCCCACCGGCAACGTCACCGAATTTCCCACCAACACCAGTGATGCACTGACCAGCGGCGGCACCTTTGCCATTGCCGGTGCGGTGCAGCGCATGGTGCGCCATGTGCGCGCCCATTGCGGCATGCAGCCCATGTGCATCATGACCGGCGGTGCCGGCTGGAAGATGGCGCCCTACATGGAAACGCCGTTCGAGCTGGTGGAAAGCCTGATTTTCGACGGCCTGCTGGCCATGGCGGCCGATGCCCATGCGCGTCAGCGCGCGGAACAGGCGTCGCGACTGGAAGCTGCTGCGCAGCAGGCTACCGGCCCCCAGTCCGGCGACGGGGCTGCGGGCGAGACGCAAGCCTCCTGCGACGGTGGCGCCGTGCCCCAGGCTGCATCGACCGTGTTGCCGTGCCAGATGGTGGACGGAGCCGGATCCCTGCCGCAGTCCTGATTGCATGCATACGCTGGAGCAACTGCGCCGCGGCGAACTGGACGGCGCGCATGTGCTGCGCCTGCGGGGCGGATTGCAGGAACTGCCGGACGACGTGCTGCGTCTCGCTGACACGCTGGAAGTGCTGGACCTGTCGGATAACCGGCTGGCAACCTTACCGGACTGGCTGCCGCGCCTTTCCCGGTTGCGCATTGTGTTCTGTTCGAACAACCCTTTCACAACCTTGCCCGCAGTACTGGGGCAATGCGAGTCGCTTACCACCATCGGGTTCAAGTCCTGCCGGATTGACCATGTGCCTGCGCAGGCATTGCCGCCGCAGCTGCGCTGGCTGATCCTGACGGACAACCGGATTGCCGAACTGCCTGAAGCGCTGGGGGACTGTCGCAACCTGCAGAAACTGGCACTGGCCGGCAACCAGCTTGCGACATTGCCGGAGCGCATGGCTGGTCTGAATGCACTCGAATTGCTGCGCATTTCCGCCAATCGGCTGACTGCGCTGCCTGACTGGATAGGACAGTTGCCGCGTCTGGCCTGGCTGGCCTATGCGGGCAACCCCTTCTGCGCGGAGCAGGAGCAGCTGGTGCTGCAGCGGCAGGGCCTGCCGGCTATTGACTGGAGCGAGCTGGAACTGGGTACCCTGCTTGGGCATGGCGCTTCGGGAATGATCCATCAGGCGCACTGGCATGCGGCTTCCGGCGATGGCTGCGAGGTGGCGCTCAAGCTGTTCAAGGGCGCCGTGACCAGCGACGGCCTGCCGGACAGCGAAATGGCGACCTGGATCCAGGCGGGCAATCATCTGCAGCTGATTTCCCTGCTGGGCCGTCTTGACGGCCATCCGCAACAGGCGCAGGGCCTGGTCATGCCGCTGATCGGGCCGGACTTCCATGCGCTGGCCGGGCCACCGAGCCTGGAAAGCTGCACGCGGGACGTGTATCCGGCAGGCGTGCAGTTGCCGCTGTCTCAAGTGCATCGCATGGCGCTGGATCTTGCCAGCGTGGCGGCGCATCTGCATGAAAACGGCGTGCTGCATGGTGATTTCTATGCCCACAACACCCTGCATGATGGACAGGGCGGCGTGCTGGTGGGCGACTTTGGCGCGGCTTCACTATTGCCGGATGATGCCGAGCGATCGAAGGGATTGCAGCGCGTGGAAGTGCGTGCCTGGGGCTATCTGCTGGAAGAGCTGCTGCAGCACAGTCTGCCGCCGGCAGCCGGGGAGCAGGCACTGGCAGAGGCGCTGAATGCCTTGCTGGCCGATTGCCTCCAGCCCGATCCGGGGCTGCGGCCCCTGATGGGCGAGGTGCATGCAAGGCTGTGCTGCATCCGTTAGCATCATGCCCATAGCAGACAGTTCCGGCAGAGGAGGGCACAGGTTCTCCGTGGCCGGCTGTTGCCAGAACAACCCCATCACGGAGACACACGCACCATGCCGACCCCCACTTCCCTGGCTCCCACCATCACCCTGAGCAATGGCGTCGAGATGCCGCAACTCGGTCTGGGCACCTGGCCCATGGACGATGCCGAAGCCGCACGCGTGGTGGCACAGGCCATCGGCATGGGCTACCGCCTGATCGACACGGCAGAAAACTACGGCAATGAACGCGGTGTGGGCGAAGGCCTGCGTGCCTCAGGCGTGCCGCGCGAGCAGGTGTTCATCACCACCAAGTTCAACAAGCAGTGGCACAGCGTGGAAGGTGCGCAGCAGGCTTGCGATGCCAGCCTGCTGCGTCTGGGTCTGGATTACGTGGACCTGCTGCTGGTGCACTGGCCCAATCCCGATCAGGATCGCTACGTGGAGGCCTTCGAGGGACTGGTACGCCTGCTGGAGGCGGGCAAGGTGCGCGCCATCGGCACTTCCAACTTCAAGCCGACGCATCTGCAGCGCCTGTTCGATCTGGGGCTGGTGCCGCATGTCAACCAGATCCATCTGGATCCCTACCATGGCCGTCATGACGTGGTGCAGGTGCACTGCGAGCGTGGCATCGTCACCGAAGCCTGGAGCCCGCTGGGCCGTGCCGGCGCCATGCTGCAGGAGCCGGCCATTCTGGCTGCGGCCGAGCGCCATGGCCGCACAGCGGGGCAGGTGGTGCTGCGCTGGCATACCCAGCAGGGCTATGTGCCGATTCCGAAGTCTTCCGATCCGGTGCGTCTGGCCCAGAACCTGGACGTGTTCGGCTTCACGCTGTCAGACGGGGAAATGGCAGCGCTGAGCGCGCTGGACCGCGTGGATCCGGCGATGCTGGATTCGGATGTGTTCGGGCACTGAGGCTGCTTACAGCACCGGCGCCAGCCAGCGCTCCACCACCTTCACCCACAGCGTTGCGCCTGCAGGCAGCAGCGCGTCGTTGAAATCGTAGCTGGCGTTGTGCAGCGTGCACGGGCCGCCGGCGTGGCCGAGCATGCGGTGGTCGCCGTCGCCATTGCCGATGAAGAAGTAGCAGCCCGGCTTGTGCTGCAGCATGAAGGAGAAATCCTCTGCCGCCATGGTCGGCACCTGCTTGTGCACATGGTGCGTGCCCAGTACGCTGCTGGCGACTTCGTGGATGAAGTGCGCCTCGTCGCGGCTGTTGATGGTGGGCGGATAGTTGCGCTTGAACTCGAACTGGCACTCCATGCTGAAGCCGCGCGCCAGATTTTCCGACAGTTCGCGCATGCGCTGTTCAACCTGATCCAGCACCTCCAGCGTGAAGGTGCGCACCGTGCCCTGCAGCGTGCAGGCGTCCGGAATCACGTTGGTGGCATCACCGGCCTGCAGCATGGTCACCGAAATCACCGCCGAATCTATGGGTGAAATGCTGCGCGAGACTATGGTCTGGAAAGCCTGCACCAGCGTGCAGGCAACCGGCACCGGATCGTTGGCCGCGTGCGGCAGCGCGGCATGACCGCCCTTGCCCTGCAGGGTGATGCTGAACTCGTTGCTCGAGGCCATCACCGGGCCGGGGGAGGCCGCCACATCGCCAGCGGGCAGTCCTGGCCAGTTGTGAAAGCCGAACACTGCATCCATCGGGAAGCGCTCGAACAGCCCGTCCTCGATCATCGCGCGTGCGCCGGCTCCGCCTTCCTCGGCGGGCTGGAAGATGAAATACACCGTGCCGTTGAAAATGCGATGTTTGGCCAGGTATTGCGCGGCGCCCAGCAGGGTGGCCGTGTGGCCGTCATGGCCACAGGCGTGCATCTTTCCGGGGTGCTGGCTGGCATGGGCGAAGGTGTTGTCTTCCTGCATGGGCAGGGCATCCATGTCGGCGCGCAGGCCGATGGCACGCGGCGAACTGCCGCTGCGCAGGATGCCGACCAGCCCGGTGCCCCCAAGTCCGCGCACCACCTCGATGCCCCACTCTTCGAGCTTCTGCGCCACCAGATCGGAGGTGCGCTTTTCCTCGTAGCACAGCTCGGGGTGGGCGTGGATGTCACGCCGCAGGGCGATGAGATGGTCCAGCTCGGCGGCCACTTCGGGCAACACCTTGAACTGACGGGAAGAAATGGCAACAGTCATGCGCAAAGTTTAGCGCCTTGGTGCGGGCTTGTCAGGATGGGATTCCTGTTGAATGCTGCCACAGAGGCAGAGGCAGAGGCAACGTTGCTGCGTGCCGCACTGCGCTATGCCAGTATGGCCTCCATGCCAGAATGGGCGCGATGCAACTTCCGGAGCCCCCGATGTCCCAGCCGATTCCTGCCGCCAATGTTTCCAGCACCGAGGCCGCTGCCCGCATGGGCAACGCGCCGCAGGGTGCAGCAACACGGACTCAGGCTACCGTCGATCAACCGTATCGCATCCTGATGGTGTGTCTCGGCAACATCTGCCGCAGCCCCACGGCTCAGGGCGTGATGGAACAGCAGGTGGCCGAAGCCGGTCTGCAGCAGCAGGTGCAGGTGGATTCCGCCGGCACGGGCGACTACCACATCGGCCACGCGCCTGACCATCGCGCGCAGGCGCATGCGCTCAAGCGCGGCTACGACATTTCTGCGCAGCGGGCGCGCCAGCTGGCGGATGCAGACTTCGAGGATTTTGACCTGATCCTGGTGATGGATGCTGCCAACGAACGCGATGTGCTGGCGCGTTGCCCGGAGCAGTACCGCCACAAGGTGCAGCGGCTGGCCGGCTATGGCCGCCAGCACCAGACGGATACCGTGCCCGATCCCTACTTTGGCGGTGCGGAAGGCTTCGAACAGGTGCTGGACCTGGTGGAAGATGCCTGCGCCGGCGTGTTGGCCGAGGTGCTGCAGGGCGCGGACAGCAAAATGCCGCCCACAGGCGGCATGGAGGGCTGACAGCAGCGTTCAGCGTGCAGAAGCTCAGGCGGGGCACCCCCTGCCAGAGCCCTGTGCCATCAGCGCATCACGACAGGCTGTTGATCAGGTCGATGTACTGCTGCTTGGCGTCGTCGGCGCTGGTGCCCTTGAGCGCGTTCCAGGCATCCCACTTGGCGCGCGCCACGATGTCGGCAAAGCCCGGCTTGGCGGCGCTGTTGTCGCCTTCGGTGGCCTGCTTGTACAGGCTGTAGATTTTCAGCAGGGTCTGGTTGTCGGGCTTCTCGCTCAGCTGGGTGGAGTTGGCCACGGCGGCTTCGAAATTGGCGGTAAGGTCGGTCATGCGTGTCTCCTGAAGATTTGTTCAACAGCCACCCATCCTGCATGATGCAGGCAAGTGGCACGCGCCCATTGTAGCGATCATTGAACGATCGTGCTTTTTTGTTGCAACAGGATGTGATCGACCACCGGCCCGGCGCGGAAGCCGCTCACCAGCTGCAGCAGCACGCGCGTGATGCCGTCCACATTGTTGGCCTGCATCAGGCCCTGCAGCTCCACCAGGCGCTCCTGCAGCTGCGGCCACGGCAGCAGCTGCTCGTGGGCCTTCATGATGCGTGGGTGCTCGGTCGGCTGCGGGTTGTCGCCGATCAGCAATTCCTCGTAGAGCTTTTCGCCCGGACGCAGGCCGGTCACCCGGATGGCGATGTCGCCGCCGGGGTTCTGGGCATCGCGCACGGTCAGGCCGGAGAGGGCGACCATCTGGCGTGCCAGCTGGGCAATCTGCACCGGCTCGCCCATGTCCAGCACGAACACATCGCCACCGGTGCCCATGGCACCGGCCTGCAGCACCAGTTGCGCAGCTTCCGGAATGGTCATGAAATAGCGCGTGACATCGGCATGCGTCAGCGTGATCGGGCCACCGTTGGCGATCTGCTGGCGGAACAGCGGCACCACCGAGCCGGAAGAGCCAAGCACGTTGCCGAAGCGGACCATGGTGAAGCAGGTCTTCCGGGGGGAAAACGTGCCAGCGGCAACGCCAGCAGCAGAGGGTGCGCTGGCTTGCGGGAGCGTAGGCGTTGCGCCCGTCCCGTATCCAGCTGCATCCAGCGCAGGGTGGCGCAGCGATGCTGTGGGGTGAGCAGTCTCAGTGCCCCAGACACCGGCCGCATCCAGCCCCGCAAACGCCACTTCGGTGCTATCCGCCAGCGCCTGCAGGCACAGCTCGGCCAGCCGCTTGCTGGCCCCCATCACGTTGGTAGGGCGCACCGCCTTGTCGGTGGAAATCAGCACGAACTCCGGCACACCCGCCTCCAGCGCCGCGCGCGCCACCGTCAGCGTGCCGAACACGTTGTTGGCCAGGCCCTGCACCGGGTTGTGCTCGACCATGGGCACATGCTTGTAGGCAGCCGCGTGGTACACCGTGGCCGGATGCCAGGTGCCGATGATCTGGCGCATGCGGTGCAGATCGCGCACATCGCCCAGCAGCGGCACCAGCGCAGGGTTGCCGGGCAGGGTGGCCACCAGTGCCTGCAGTTCGTGGTAGATGCGGTAGAGGGCAAATTCGCTGTGTTCGACCAGCAACAGCGTGGTCGGGCCCTGGCGCACGATCTGGCGGCACAGCTCGCTGCCGATGCTGCCTCCCGCGCCCGTCACCAGCACCACACGCTGCTGGATGTCGCGCGCAATCAGTTCGGCGCGCGGCGGCACCGGGTCGCGTCCCAGCAGGTCTTCCACGTCCAGTTCCTGAAACTGCTGCACGGCGGCCTGGCCGCTGGCGAGTTCGTCCATGCTGGGCACGCTGCGCACGTGCACGGCCAGCCCCTGCAGGCTCTGGATGATGGCATTGCGCTCCGGCCGCGTCAGGCGCGGGATGGCCAGCAGCACGTCGCTCACGTCACTGTCACGCACCACCTGCGGCAGGTGCTGCGGCGCCCACACCTCCACGCCGTTGATGCTGCGGCCGATCTTGGCCGGGTCGTTGTCCACGAAGCCGATCAGCGTGTAGTTGCGCGTGCTATGGATGGCGGCGGCAGTCTGGATGCCGGTCTGGCCTGCGCCATAGATCAGCAACCGGCCGCGCTGGCGCATGTCCTGGCTGCCGGTGTACATGAACAGCCCGCGGATGAAGGCCCGGTTGCCGCCGATCAGCAGCAGGAACAGGATGGGCTGCAGTGCGCCCACGCTGCGCGGCACGTGTGTCGGGTTGCCGACGAACACCACGTAGCAGCAGAAGATCACGCCATACACGGCAATCGCCTGCATGGTGGTGACCATGGCCGAGAAGCCCGTGTAGCGGAAGATGGCGCGATACAGCCCGAACTTGACCATGATCGGAATCGCCAGCATGGGGGCCAGCAGATACGTGACGGTCTGGTCGGCGTGCGGCAGGATCCAGCGGTCTTCGCGCAGGCTGATGGCCAGGAACAGCGCCAGCCAGGCGCAGAGAACGTCCACCCCCATGGCCAGGAACTGGCGCGGCAGGGTGTAGCGGTTGAAGATGCGGGATTGCATGGAAGAAAAAACTCAGGGCTTGAGCAGGATGCCGAGCGTCATGCCGATGATGCGCAGGTCCAGCCAGAAGGAGCGTTCGCGCACGTACTGGCGGCACAGCGCCAGCTTGGCCGGCAGGATGGTGTCGACATAGGTCTGCTCGGGGTTGCTGCTTTGTGCCAGCAGCGTGCTTTCGCTGCGGTATTGTACGGAGGCCAGGTCGGTGATGCCGGGGCGCACGCTCAGCACCTCGGCGCGCACATCGGCCGGATACAGCGCCACGTAGCGCGGCACCTCGGGGCGCGGGCCGACGATGCTCATGTCGCCGAGCAGCACGTTGATGAGCTGGGGCAGCTCGTCCAGCTTGTAGGCGCGGATGAAATGCCCGCTGCGGGTGATGCGGTCGTCCGCGCCCACGGTGATCTGCAGGCCGGCGTTGTCCTGCCGCATGCTGCGGAACTTGTAGATGCGGAAAGGCTCGCCATGGCGGCCGATGCGTTGCTGGCGGAAGAATACCGGGCCGGGGGAGTCGCGCTTGATCCAGACGGCGATGCCCAGCAGCACTGGCGCGAGCAGCAGCAGGCCGATGCAGGATGCAGCGATGTCGAACAGGCGCTTGAGTGCCAGGGAGAGCATGGTGTCAGGGCTTGCGGACAAAGGTGACGGGACACGTTTGGGCCGCCTCACCATTCTTGTGCACACCGAAATCCTGGCAGGAGATTCTGCCGGGCAACAAGCCGGACGTGGGCGTGGCGTGAGTGGAACGGGCCAGCGCTGAGACCATGGTGCAGTGCGTCATCGCTCAACCCAGGATGGCATGCAGGGCGGCAATGATCCGTTCCTGCTCCGCATCGCTCATCGCCGTGAACAGCGGAATGCTGAACATGCTCTGGTAGGCCTTGTCCGCCTCGGGGAACATCTCGGGCGTGAGCTGGTAGCGGTCGCGCCAGTAGGGCTGGCGGTGCAGCGGCACATAGTGCACGCTGGTGCCGATGCCGGCGTCGCTGAGCTGCTGGATCACCTCGTCGCGCGTCACCTTGGCGCCTTCTGCCAGACGCAGCACGAACAGGTGCCAGGAGTGCACGTCGCCTGCCGGCGCATCGGCGGGCAGGATCAGCGGCAGTTCCTTCAGCGCTTCCAGATAGCGCTGCGCCAGTTGTTGGCGGCGCTTCAGGAAGGCAGGAAGGCGCTTGAGCTGCACGCGCCCCAGCGCGCCGGCCATGTCGGTCATGTTGTACTTGAAGCCAGGCGCCACAATCTCGTAGTACCAGGCCGGCGTCTTGCTGGTGAAGCGGTCGAAGGCATCGCGGTTGATGCCGTGCAGGCGCATCACCTTCATGCGTGCGGCCAGCGCCTCGTCCTTGGTCACCACCATGCCGCCTTCGCCGGTGGTCATGGTCTTGTTGGCGTAGAAGCTGAAGACCGCTGCATCGCTCGGCAGCTGGCCCACCAGCGTGCCCTTCCAGGTGGTGGGCAGGGCATGGGCGGCGTCTTCCAGCACGCGCAACTGGTATTTTTGCGCGATCGCAAAAATCCGGTCCATGTCGCAGGCCAGGCCGCCGTAATGCACCGGCATGATGGCCTTGGTACGCGGCGTGATGGCGGCTTCGATCTTGCAGGGGTCGATATTGAGCGTGAACGGATCGCAGTCCACCAGCACCGGATCGGCGCCCAGATAGCGGATCACCTCGGTGGTGGCGGTAAAGGTCAGGGTCGGCGCAATCACCTCGTCGCCGGGGCCGATGCCCATGGCTTCCAGCGCCAGATGCAGGCCGGCCGTGGCCGAGTTGACAGCAATGCACTGCACGCCGCCACCCAGAAAATCGCCGAACTCCTGTTCAAAGGCGCGTGTTTCCGGTCCGGTCGTGACCCAGCCGGAACGCATGGCGTGGGCTACGGCGGCGATTTCTTCTTCGCCGATGTCGGGACGGGCGAAGGGGATGAAGGCAGATGTGTTCATGACAGGCGTTATTGTCGCAGGTGGGAGCGATCAGGGCTTGCAGGCTTGGGGCGCTGGCGTGGCATGGTGGAGCAGAAGCAACAGGCGGCGCGATGGTGCTGCTGCATGCGCAGACGCAAGCGTGCAACTGTCAACCGTCACGCAGCAGGGGTGCAGCTTTCCAGAAAACGCCGCGCCAGCACCGGGTAGGTGTGATTGGCCAGCACGAACTGCCGTCCCGCCTCTCCCATGCGCTGGCGCGTGGCGGCATCCAGCGTGACCAGCTGGCGCAGGCCGGCCGCGATGGCGGGGGGATCGGCCGGCGGCACCGTCAGGCCGCAGCCGGCTTCGGCCACCGGGTCATTACCGGCCTCGACCGAGTGCAGCACCACGCAGCGCGCCATCATGTAATCCATCAGCTTGTTCGGCGCGATGCCGAAGCGGTAGATCGGTACGCGCTGCCAGCCGATGTAGGCAATGTCCACCTCGGCCAGGAAGGAGGGAATCTGCGCCTTGGGGATGGGGTCGAAGAACGCCACCTGCTCCAGCCCCAATGCCTGCGCCTGGCGCTGCAGCGCGGCCTTCTCGTGGCCATCGCCCACCAGCACGAAGCTGAACGGTTCGTTGCGCAGCAGTTCGGCCGCCTGCAACATCACGTCCAGCGCGTTGGGTGTGCCGTGCGAGCCGGCATAGCCCACTACCGTGCGGCCAGCGGCTTTTTGCGTCGCAATGTGGCTGGCAATGTCGCTGCGCAAGGGCGGGGCAGTGCCTTGCCATTCCTCCAGGGTGATGCCGTTGGGCACGATATGCAGCTTGCGCAGGTCCAGACCGTGACTTTGCATATGGTCTGCCACCTTGGGGAGCATGCTGATGACCACATCGGCATGTTTGTAGGCATGGTTCTCCGCCGCCTGGCACAGCATGATGAAAGGATGGCGCGGCGACATGCCGCCCAGTTCGATCGGCGACAGCGGCCACAGGTCATGCACCTCGAAGACCAGCTTGCAGGGCTTGCCGGTCTTGCGTGTGAGCTTGGCGATGCGCTCGGCCACCCAGATGTCCATCGGGTAGGTGCTGCTGGCGATCACCACATCGGGCTGGAATTGGCTCGCAATGCGCGGCGCATCGCTCCAGACCTGGCGCAGAAAGGCCCAGATGTTCCTGACCCGGCCCAGACCATTTCCGGCGTAGGGGGGCGTGGGGTACCAGTGGTAGGCGATGCCGTCGATAGTTTCGTGCCAGGGGTCAGTGCCGGGTCGCTCCGGCTGCTTCGCCCGCACATGGCTGTGATCGGCCGCCACCATGCGCACGCGGTGCCCGGCCTGCACCCATTCGCGCGCCAGATAGTAGGGACGGTATTCCATGCCGTGCAGCGGGCTGCCGGCGTAGTGGTTGAGATAGAGAATGTTCATGAAACTTGTCGCAGGGTCTGCACCAGGCGCGCCACTGCGGGAGGAAACAGGCCGTGGTCGTGCACCCACTGGCGGTTGTCGCGGGCGATGTCGGAAGCACGCGCCAGCAACTGCGGCAACACCTGTGCACTGAGGGCGCCCAGCTCGGCGCTGCCGGCGGGTTCGGGCACGATCCAGCCATTGCGGCCGTCGTCCACCAGCTCGGCGTTGGCTGGCAATTGGCTCAGCAGCGGGATGCAGCCATGGGCCATGGCCTCAAGCACCGAAACGGCCACGGAATCGCTTTCGGGCTGGCTCAGATACCACTGGGCGCGGTCGTACTGCTCTGCCTGCTGCGCCGCAGACAGGCGGCCCACGAAGCGGATGCGCTGCTGCAGGTTCTCGCGGGCGACCCATTGCTCCATCGCCTGCCGCTGGCTGCCATCGTTGGCGATCACCAGTTCGGCGTCGGGCTGCCAGGAGGCGATGCTGCGGAACAGCTCCAGCACGCGGAACGGGCGGTAGATCGGCTCCAGCCCCCGGTTGGCGTAGAACAGCCACGGCGTCTTGGCCTGCGCCGGTGCAGGGGGCAGGGCATCCAGCCCGAACGGAAAAGTCAGCACCTCGCCAGCGCCCAGTTGCCGCATGACGCCAGTCATGTGCTGCGAATCGCTGGTGCAGAGCGTGGCATGGCGCAGGACGGCTTGCGTCAGGCGGCGGTAGAGGGGGCTGCGTTGCGGCGTGACCAGGATGTCGCTGCCCCAGGCGGACGCCAGCACGCGTCCGCGAAGATGCCACAGACGCTGCGCCAGCAGCACCAGCGTGCCGTGCGAGGTCAGGTAGTGCGGGTTGATCCAGTCGGCATCGACACGGCTGAGCCAGCGAGCCAGCGCCGGCAGCTTGCGCAGCAGCGCGGCATTGCCGCCGCCGTGGGCGGGATCGGTGTTCAGGGCGAGGCGGCGGCCGGCTGGCACGAGCGCTTCCAGCTCGGGCGCAAAGCCCCGGCTGGAGCAGACCCACAATTCCAACAGCGGCGCCAGCGCGCGCGCCCACTTCAGCAGATGCGGGCTGTCGCCGTCGCCCACGAGGGCATAGCGCAGCGGCTGCTTCCCCTCTGCGGAGGAGGACTCTCCGGTGGGCAAGGGGGGCGTCGAATGGAGGGAGCCTTCAGTCATGGCGAGGGGAGTGTACCTTGTCGGTGACTGGTGAGCTTGCGCTGCCACGGCATGTTCTTGCTCAAGCCGTGGGCAACTGGCCTGCCCAGCTTGCGTAGGCGGCACGATATTCCGGATGCTCCGCCAGCCAGCGCGCATCCTGCGTGCGCGTGTCGCCAACAAGCTGGGCTGGATTGCCCGCCAGCACGGCAAAATCGCCAAATTCGCCCCGCACACGGCTCCCTGCGGCGACCAGGCAGCCTTTGCCAAGCCTGGTGCCGGCTTCGATCACGCTATGCGGGCCGATGAAGCAGTGCGCGCCGATGTCGATGGGTGCGCGGATGTCGCTGGGAAGGCTGCCGTCAGCGGCAGCCTCTGGCACCCCCGACAGCCGGGCTGCCACGCGCACGCTGCGATGCGTGCTGTGGCTGACGATGCTGATGAAATTGGTCACCTGCGTGCCACGTCCGATGCGGATGCCGCTGCTGGCTTCGATGAAGTTGAGGTGGCCGATGAAAACATCATCTTCCAGCACCAGGCGGTCTTCATGTTCGATGCAGGCGCTGGGGGAGATGCGCGTGAGCGGCAGTGCGCGGCCTTGCTGCACTTCGCCGAACAGCGTGCGGAAGAACAGCGCGCGCCACAGGCGGCGGCGCAGCCGGTTGACGGCAGCGCGCAGGCGAAGGGAAAGGCTGATGCTGGACATGGAGTCTGTATTGTCGGCGATAGGGGCAAGAAGCGGCCTCACGGCATTTCTTCCACCAGTTCCTTCACCCCCGGTTCCGCCGGGTCCTGGGGCTCCGGCTGCGGAATCTCCGGCCAGAATGCCAGTCGCCAGAAATAGATGCCGAAGTACACCACCATGGCTGCAGAAACCGCCCAAGCGCCAGCGGTCAGTCCGCCGAAATGCAGGCCCAGGCCCAGGGCGACCACAAAGGCCAACTGCCCGACTAAAGCCCAGCGAAAGGCCCAGCGTTGCGCCTTCCAGGCCATGGTCACCACCGCCAGCGGCGCGGCCACAAAGTGCGCGGCAATGTAGGGCGCGAGGGCACGCGCCAGCTCACCGGCATCGCGCCACTGCTCGCCAAATATCCAGTGGAACAGCCATGGCCCGGCCACCATCAGCACCAGCATCAGCACCACCGCCACGCCGCCCAGCAGCAGCATGATCTGGCGCACGGCCCGTTGTGCTGCATGCGGAGCGGCGCCCGTCAGCCGCGGATACAGCGCCTGCGAAACAGCCCCACCCACCAGCGTGGCCGGTGCCTTCAGATAGCGCAAGGCCAGCCCCCAGAAGCCCGCGGCAGCCTGTCCCGTCAGGGCAATCAGCAAGGCCACCGCAATGGCATCCTGCAGCGTGCCGAGAAACGCATGCGGTGTGTTGAGCAGCGGAAAATCCCGATACTTGCCAGCCGTCGCGCGCATGGCCTGGCGTTCATCGGGCGTTGCCGGGAGCAGCGTTGCCAGCCAGCCACCGGCAGGAGCCGGGCGCAACAGCGGCAGCGTAGCGAGCAGCACTGCGGCGATCGGTGCCACAATCAGCGCCCAGGCCTGATCCACGCCGGCGGGCTGCTGCGACTGTTGCCACAGCCAGGCACCCAGTGCCACCTGCAGCACGGCGCCACCGCCATACTGCAGCACGCGACTGATCGCCAGCGCGCGAAAGGTTTCGGCCCGGTTGTTCCACATGATCAGCAGCTGCAACAGCCCGGCCGCAGCGACGGCCAGCGGCAACAGGCCGGGCACCGGCAGATGCTGCCAGCGCGCCAGCGCCCAGGCAATGGGCATGCTGGCCAGGGTGACCAGGGCCAGAATGCGCAAACACAGCAGCAGCAGCGTGCGGGCCTCTGCCTCCTGCCGTGCCATCGGCAGGGCAAACTCGTAGCGCGCGCAGGCAATCACCGCCACTGTGGCCGACACCGTGGTGAAGGCAGTCAGCGCGCCAAAGGCTTCGGGCGTGAACAGGCGTGTGATCACCGGCCCCAGCAGCAGTGGAATCAACTGGGCCAGCGCGCCGCCCATCAGCAGCGTGAGCGTGGCGCGGAGCAGGCCGGAAGTGCGCGGGGCTGGGGGTGTCATCGCCCCATCACGCGGCAACCGCATCGCGCAGCGCCTGCATCACGGCATCCTGCTGCGCGAGCGTCAGGTCGGCACTCATGGGCAGGCTCATCACCTCGCCGGCGAGGCGATCCGCCACCGGCGTGGGACGATCACACAGGCCGGCATAGGCGGGCTGACGGTGCATCGGCACCGGGTAATGCACGGCCGTGGGAATGCCTGCGGCTTTCAGGCGCTCCTGCACCTGCTCGCGCTGCGCTACGCGCACGGTGTACTGCCCGAACACGCTGGTGCGTTCGGCGCGCTGGTGGATGCGCGCAATGCCCGCTGCATCACAGGCGGCGTTGTAGAGCTGCCCGCGCACCAGGCGCTCCTGCACTTCCCAGTCAAAGCGCTCCAGCTTGGCCAGCACGATGGCGCATTGCAGCGTGTCCATGCGTCCGCCCACGCCGACGCGCGTGTGCGTGTAGCGCTTGCTCTGGCCATGGAGGCGGATCTCGCGGCAGGCCTGCGCCAGTGCGTCGTCGCTGGTGAAAATGGCACCGCCATCCCCATAGCAGCCCAGCGGCTTGCTCGGGAAGAAACTGGTACAGCCGAAGGTGCTCAGATTGCAGCTCTGTCGGTCTCGATAGGTGGCCCCAAAGCTCTGCGCCGCATCCTCGATCACCGGCAGATTGCCGTGGCGTGCCGCAATCGCGTTGATGGCGTCCATATCGGGCGTCTGGCCATACAGGCTCACCGGCATGATGGCGCGCGTGCGCGGCGTGATGGCTGCCTCGATCTGCGTGGCGTCGATCAGGCCGGTGTCTGCTTCCACATCCACCCACACCGGCTTGCCACCCAGCAGCACGATCACTTCGGCGGTTGCGGCGAAGGTGAAGGGCGAGGTGATCACTTCGTCGCCCGGCTGCAGGTTCAGCGCCATCAGACTGATCAACAGCGCCTCAGTGCCGCTGGATACGGTGATGCAGTGCCTGGCGCCCGTGCGGTCTGCCAGCGCGGCTTCCAGTTCTGCCACTTCCGGGCCCATGATGTACTGGCCGTGATCCAGCACGTGCTGCATGCGCTCGGCAATGCGGTCTTTCAGCGCGGCGTATTGCGTCTTGAGGTCGATGAAGTCCATGATCGTGTCTGGTTCAGGCGGAAGCTGATCGGCTCGCATCCATTTCCATGGATGTCTGGATCCACTTGGGTAGTGGTGCATCAAGAGTTGAAAATGCTCCCCCCGCATACACGACATAGGGGTGTAGCGGCCTTGCCCAGTTGTCATAAAGGAATGCGATATCAACCAGGGGGAGTGCCTTTGGCAGATTTTCCAGGCTGTCCTTGTAGCGTCTGCGCACTACGTCGGGATCAATGGAGTGCAAGCCGCGCTCTGCGCGCTCCCTGACGCGTTCCACATTGCATTCAGGATCAGGGAGTCCGACATAGTGGAGTTCTATCCAGTAGCCTGCCTCGCGAGTCTCCCTGATTCTGTGCAGGATGGTGACGCCTGACAGAGTGGTTTCCAGAGAGAAATTCTTGCATTGGACAAGGGCAGCCCTGAAGCGTCGTATCGTCTCTTTAGCGGCCAGGACATCAACGGAGCGGGGATCTTGCGGCCGGATCTCGCGGGCGATTGCATCCGGATCCAGATGCAACATGCCGGGATAGGTGTCCTGCTGCTGCTCGCGCATGGTCGACTTTCCCGCACCATTGGCGCCAGCGTAGAACACGGCGACGGGAGGCGCACTCATTGTGCACACATATTGCGCAGGATAACTTTCTGGCCGTCAGGGAAGCGGCGCACAATCCGCCCTTCGGCGTCGGGCTCTACCACCGAGTGATGTTTGCGGTACTCGGCGAAGTAGGCTTCCGACCGCTGTGCCGTTTGCAGGGCACGTGCAACAGCCTGCAAAGCCAGATGTTGGGGGGAAGTGCGCTGGGATTTCATGTTTCGTAAAGTCTGCAATTGCGCAATGATTGTAGGCCTTACGAGCCCAGAGGGCCACCAGGCGGACATTCTGCTACAGACACTACTCCATCCTGCAGCACGTACCGCTCCCCCGTATGCGGACAAACCGCTTCACCGCTTCCCTGCAGTGGCAACTCCAGCCGCTCGCCAAAGCGGCTCATCCAGCCGATCTGCCGCGCCGGTACGCCCACCACCAGGGCAAAGTCGGGTACGTCCTTCTGCACCACCGCTCCGGCACCGACAAAGGCGTAGCGCCCCACGGTACTGCCACAAACGATGGTGGCGTTGGCACCAATGGTGGCGCCCTGTTTCACTAGCGTGCGGCGGTATTCTTCCTTGCGCGTCACGGCGGAGCGCGGGTTGTAGACGTTGGTGAACACCATGCTCGGGCCGCAGAAGACATCGTCTTCGAGTGTGACGGCGTCGTACACGCTGACGTTGTTCTGCACCTTGACGTTGTTGCCGATGCGCACATCGTTGCCCACGAACACGTTCTGGCCAAAGGAGCAGCGTTCGCCAATCACGGCATCGCTGCAGATGTGGACCCAGTGCCACACACGGCTGCCGGCGCCGATTTGCGCGCCGGGGTCGATGATGGCGGTGGGATGGATGGTGACGCTCATGCCAGCAACCGCCCCAGCATCGGATGCCCCTTGCCATCCCTGGCAGCCACTACTGGCGCGGTACGGATCACATTCACCGTCTCGATGCAATGACGCGCATCCTCCAGCCCGTAGCCGCGACCGGCCAGGATTTCCTCGTAGCTGACCTTGTGCAGTTCGGTAAAGCCTTCGGAGAATTCCAGCTGCTCGCCACCGATGTCGATGCTGCGGAAGGTGGTCTTTTTGCCCTTGACCTCATCGGGCAGGTCATGGGCATCCACCGACAGGAACCAGCGCACGCGGGCGCGTTCATATTCCAGGTAGCCGGCGGCCTTGGTTTCGCCGCTGTAGTGCACCACGTTGTCCTGCAGCTGGCCAAACACGAAGTGCAGCATGTCGTAAAAGTGCACGCCGATGTTGGTGGCCACGCCAAAGGACTTGCGCGGGTCGCCTTTCCAGCTTTCCAGGTACCACTTGCCGCGGCTGGTGATGTAGGTCAGCTCCACGTCGAACTTGGTGTCGGCCGGGGCCGCAGCCACTTTCTGGCGCAGTGCCAGGATGGCATCGTGATGGCGCAGCTGCAGGATGTTGTACACGCGCTTGCCGGTTTCACGTTCCACCAGCGCCAGGTCGTCCAGCAGTTCGGGCGTGGGCACCAGCGGCTTTTCGCAGATCACGTCGGCGCCCAGGCGCAGGCCGGCGGTAATGTGCGGATGGTGCAGGTAGTTGGGCGAGCAGATGCTGACGTAATCCAGCGCCGTGGCCGGATCACGCTTGAGGCGATGGGCGTAGTCGTAGAAGCGCTCGAAATCGGTAAAGAACGCGCTTTGCGGCGAGATGCTGTCGATGATGCCAACCGAGTCGTTGGTGTCGTAGGCCACGGCCAGGTGGTGGCCCAGGTTCCTGATGGCGTGCATGTGGCGCGGGGCGATGTAGCCGGCGGCGCCGATGAGGGCGAAGTTCTTGGTCATGATGCGCTGTGAGGTGAGGCAGAATGTGCAGATACGCTATTGTGCGCTTTCTGGGTGCCCGGGCATGCTGCGGGTGCTACCGGGAAGCATGGATTGGCTTTTCATGGATAGCTGACTATAATTAATGTCCTTAGGACATTAATTATAGTCAGCTATGAGGAGTATTGCAGCACCATGTCCATGACTGTCGCGCACGCGCTTGCGCTGGAGTTGAGCAAACTCAAGGCCCCTGTCATTTTGATGCATGACATTGCTCGCCTGGCGTGGCAGCTATGCCAGCGCCAAGAACAGGGCGGCCAGGCCTTGAACAAGGCGGCTTTTGCCCGTGTGGTGCGCATGCTGCAAGAGGTCGGCACCCTGCAGCCGGTCGCCGGTTTTTCGCCCCGGTCGGTGGCAGCCCTGATCGGGCGTATAACCGATGATCGCAACGCCCTGGTGTGCACGCTGGATCCGTTTTGTTTCCTGTCGCATCTGAGCGCCATGGAGTTTCATGGCCTGACAGATCGCTTCCCCGAGGTGCTTTACGTGTCATCGCCGGCTCGCCAGGCATGGGCAGCACTGGCGCAGGATCGCATGCGCAAGTCATTGGGGGCGGATTGGGAGGCATTCCAGGCGGCTGGCCTGCCCCTGTTGCGGCGTCTGGAGATCCTGCGGCTCCATCGCAAGCCGGTGCACCGCTACAGCAGCACGCATCTGGGTGCTTTCCGCTTGATCAAGGATTCACCGGTCCGGGTGGCCACGCTGGGGCGCACATTTCTGGATATGGTACGTGCGCCGGAGTTGTGTGGCGGCATGGCGCATGTCATGGTTTGCTACCAGCAGCATGCGTCCGGGTTCCTGCGGCTGATTCTGGATGAGCTGGAGCAGCACGGCACGGCGGTGGAGCGTGCGCGTGTCGGTTTTCTGCTCGAGGATGTGTGCGGGCTGTCGGATACCCGGCTGGACGGGTGGGCAGCCACTGTCCGGCGCGGTGGCTCACGCAAGCTCGATGCCTCGGCTGACTATGCTCCCGAGTTTTCCGAGCGTTGGGCGCTGTCCATCAACCTGCCTTTGCCGGAGGGTGTGTGATCCATTTGCCATTGTGGGTAGAAGCAGAGCAGGACCCAGGCCGGCAGGTGTTTCGGCAGGCGGTGCATCTGGTGTTGCGAGCCATTGCGCAGTCAGAGGTGTTGGCCCCCACCATGATCATGAAGGGCGGGATCCTGCTGGCGATACGATATCGCAGCACCCGTTATACGCGTGATATCGATTTTTCCACTTCACGACGCTTTCAGTTGCAGGAGGTGCCGCGCTTGTTGCAGGCCGTCGAGAGTGCGTTGGCTCCGGTGTCTGCAGACAATGAGTACGGTCTGGCCTTGCGGCTGCAGTCGCATGTGATCAAGCCACCTCCACGGCCGGATATCAGCTTTCCGACCTTGCAGTTGCGGGTTGGCTATGCGTCACGTCAGCAGCCGGCTGCCATGCGCCGCCTGATGGCGCAGGGAGTGCCTACGCTGGTGTCGGTGGATTACAGCTTCAACGAGTGGGTGACGGCGATCGAGGAGCAGCCGGTGGATGGAGGCGCACTGCGCATGTACCCGTTTCATGACCTGGTGGCAGAGAAGTACCGCTCGGTGTTGCAGCAGGTGGTGCGCAAGCGGGAGCGCTACCAGGATATTTATGATCTGAACCTGTTGCTCAACAGTGTCGAGTCCATGACGTTTGAAGATCGTGCGGCCATTCTGGGCAAGTTGCGCAGTGCCTGCAGGGACAGGTTGGAGGAGCCGGATCGCCTCGCCTTGCAGGACCCGCGCATTGTGGCGCTGTCACAGGCGCAGTATGGCAGCGCTTTGCCGCAATTGGTGGCAGATCACTTGCCGCCGTTTGATGTGGCTTATGGATTGGTGCGTGAGTTTTACGAAAGCTTGCCCTGGGACAAACCTGCCTGAGGCAGGTTCAGGGCAGCGTTACAGCCGAAACACGGCAAACCCCTGCGCCCCCGCCGCATGCCGGTCATACAAGCTCTTCACATCCGCCAGAATCGGCTGCTCGCCACGGCACAGCGGGCGCAGGTCGGCAGGTGTCATGGCGCGGTAGCTGCCGTGGCCCACGGCCACCACCAGTACGTCCACGGGAAGGCTCAGCCTACTTGCTTAGTTGGCTATGAGATGTTGCAATTTTCCATCCTGCAGCACATAACGATCCCCCGTATGCGGACACACAGCCTCGCCTGAACCCTGCAGCGGCAGCTCCAGCCGCTCGCCAAAGCGGCTCATCCAGCCGATCTGCCGCGCCGGCACACCTACCACCAGGGCAAAGTCGGGTACGTCCTTCTGCACCACCGCTCCGGCGCCGACAAAGGCGTAGCGCCCCACGGTGCTGCCGCAGACGATGGTGGCATTGGCGCCCATGGTGGCGCCCTGTTTCACCAGCGTGCGGCGGTATTCTTCCTTGCGCGCCACGGCAGAGCGCGGGTTGTAGACGTTGGTGAACACCATGCTCGGTCCGCAGAAGACGTCGTCTTCGAGCGTGACGGCGTCGTACACGCTGACGTTGTTCTGCACCTTGACGTTGTTGCCGATGCGCACATCGTTGCCCACGAACACGTTCTGGCCGAAGGAGCAGCGCTCGCCAATCACGGCACCGGCGCAGATGTGGACCCAGTGCCACACACGGCTGCCGGCGCCGATTTGCGCGCCGGGGTCGATGATGGCGGTGGGGTGGGCCGTGTATGCAGGATCAGAGGTTGAAATGTTCATGTTGAACTATGTATGTGATCAGGTGTTGGACAAAACGGATGTCAGTGCTTGCATGACCTGCTGTTGCTGCGCTTGCGTCAGGTCGGCACTCATCGGCAAACTCATCACCTCGGTCGCCAGGCGATCTGCCACGGGCGTCGGGCGGTCACACAGGCCCTGGTAGGCCGGCTGCTGATTCATCGGAATCGGATAGTGCACGGCAGTGGGAATGCCCGCTGCCTTGAGCTGCTCCTGCAACTGCTCGCGCTGCGACACACGCACGGTGTACTGCGCAAACACACTGGTGCGACCCTCGCGCTGCTGCATGCGTGGGATGCCGGCGGCATCGCACAAGGCGTTGTAGGCCTGGCCCAGCTGCATGCGCTGCTGCACTTCCCATGCAAAACGCTCCAGCTTGGCTAGCACGATGGCACACTGCAGCGTGTCCATGCGGCCACCCACGCCGATGCGGGTGTGGGTGTAGCGCTTGCTCTGGCCGTGGATGCGGATCTCGCGGCAGGCCTGTGCCAACGCGTCGTCGTGCGTAAAGATGGCACCGCCATCGCCATAGCAGCCCAGCGGCTTGCTCGGGAAAAAGCTGGTGCAGCCGAAGGTGCTCAGGTTGCAGCTTTCGCGGTCATGGTAGCGGGCGCCAAAGCTCTGCGCCGCATCCTCGATCACGGGCAGATTCCCGTGCGCTGCTGCAATGGCGTTGATGGCATCCATGTCCGGCACCTGGCCATACAGGCTGACCGGCATGATGGCCTTGGTCTTCGGTGTGATGGCGGCCTCGATCAGGTTGGCATCGATCAGGCCGGTATCCTCTTCCACATCCACCCAGACCGGCACCGCGCCCAGCAGGGCGATGACCTCGGCGGTGGCGGCAAAGGTGAAGGGTGTGGTGATGACTTCGTCACCCGGCTGGATGCCCAGCGCCATCAGGCTGATCAGCAGGGCTTCGGTGCCGCTGGAAACGGTGATGCAGTGGGCGGTGCCGGTGCGTGCAGCCAGCGCGGTTTCCAGTTCGGCCACTTCGGGGCCCATGATGTACTGGCCGTGGTCGAGTACGCGTTGCATGCGCTGCTGGATCGGGTCGCGCAGGGCGGCGTATTGGGTCTTGAGGTCGATGAAGTCCATAAACAGTCGGTTGGTGTGTTAGTCAAGTTGGAGGCGAGGCGTCATGGGCATGTTGAGGAGTCCTGAAGGCACAATGACACATTCGCCAGACTTGGTCGCATGTGGCGCTCAAGCTACGGTATGGATTGTCCTTCCGAATGGTGAGGCCCGGGCACGGATTGCGCAACGAACGTGCAGAATTCATCAAAAGTACACGTAAGTGCAACAACATGGCATACCCACAAGCGTACCCGGCGTAGCATTTGCAGGCTGGGGATCGCGTCATAATGATAGCTTGAGCCATGAGACGACCTGGGACGGAAAGAGGAATCATGGCGTGTCTGAAGGGGTGGGGATCCCTAGGGTATTGTTTTTAATGACTTTTTACCTTGAGTGGCGTTGTCTTGGGTGACAAGCCCTGTCAACCATTGAAAATTTGTTGAGTAAAGAATGAGCAACGAACAAAAAAAACTGGCTGTGATCGGCCTGGGCTATGTAGGTCTGCCGTTGGCAGCAGAGTTTGGCAAGACGCGTGATGTACTGGGCTTTGACATCAAGCAGGAGCGTGTGGATGAGCTGCGTGCTGGCAAGGACAGCACTCTGGAGGTGTCGCCCGAAGGGCTGAAGGCCGCAGAGCATCTGCGTTACAGCTGTGACCCGGAAGATCTGCGGGAGTGCCAGATTTATATCGTGACGGTGCCCACCCCGGTAGACGAGGTGAATCGTCCGGACATGACGCCTCTGGTCAAGGCCAGTCAGACGGTGGGCCGCACTCTGCGCAAGGGCGATATCGTCATCTACGAGTCCACTGTCTTTCCTGGGGCCACGGAAGAAGTCTGTGTGCCGGAGCTGGAGAAGGCCAGCGGACTCAAGTTCAACCAGGACTTCTTCTGCGGCTACAGCCCTGAGCGCATCAACCCCGGCGACAAGGTCAACACGCTGACCAAGATCAAGAAGATCACCAGTGGCAGTACGCCTGAAGTTGCCGAGGAGGTGGATGCGCTGTACCGCAGCATCATTATGGCGGGTACCTGGAAGGCCAGCAGCCTGAAGGTGGCAGAAGCTGCCAAGGTGATCGAGAACAGCCAGCGTGACTTGAACATTGCCTTTGTCAACGAGTTGTCGCTCATTTTTGAACGGGTAGGCATTGACACGCTGGAGGTGCTGGAGGCTGCAGGCAGCAAGTGGAACTTTTTGCCGTTCCGGCCCGGCATGGTGGGAGGGCACTGCATTGGTGTGGACCCGTACTACCTGACGCACAAGGCCGAAGAGGTGGGCTACCACCCGCAAGTGATTCTGGCGGGGCGTCGCATCAATGACAACATGGCTATCTATGCGGCACGCAGCATCATCAAGCGCATGATCCAGAACGGTGTGGATGTGGCGCGCAGTACGGTGGGTGTGATGGGTATCACGTTCAAGGAGAACTGCCCTGATATCCGCAACAGCAAGGTGATTGACCTGATCCGGGAGCTGCAGAGCTGGAATGTGAATGTGGTGGTCACGGATGCCTGGGCTGATGCTGATGAAGTGCGCCGTGAATACGGGCTTGAGCTTGGGCAACTGGGTGCCGACAACAAGGTGGACAGTCTGGTCGTGGCAGTGGGCCACACTCAGTACCGTGAACTGACGCCCCAGCAGCTGGTTGGCTACTGCAATACGCAGCACAAGCCGGTGGTGGGCGATATCAAGAGCCTGTTTGACCGCTATGCGCTGGAAGATGCGGGCTTTACCGTGTTCCGCCTGTAATTTTCTTGGGCAGATTGTCCAATTTCAAAGAGCAATACCATGAGCAATAGCAAGAACTTCGCCCTCATCGGCGCCGCCGGCTACATCGCCCCGCGCCACATGCACGCCATCAAGAATCTGGGTCACCACTTGGCTGTGGCCTATGACATCAACGACTCGGTTGGCATTATCGACAGCATCTCGCCGCAAAGCGAGTTCTTTACCGATTTCGAGCGCTTCTACGACTACGCCCATCGCCTCAAGCGCGATCCGGCTACCGCGCTGGATTACGTCAGCATCTGCTCGCCCAACTACCTGCACCACCCGCACATCACCGCCGGCCTACGCCTGGGTGCCGACGTGATCTGCGAAAAACCGCTGGTCCCCACGCCCGAACTGCTGGACGACCTGGCGCTAGTGGAGCGTGAAACCGGCAAGCGCGTGTACAACATCCTGCAGCTGCGCCACCACGATGCCATCCTCGCCCTGCGCCAAAAGGTGGCTGCCGCTCCTGCCAATACCAAGTTTGATGTCACTCTCACTTACATCACCAGCCGCGGCAAGTGGTACCTAGAAAGCTGGAAGGGTGATCCGCGTCAGTCCTTTGGCGTGGCCACCAACATTGGCGTGCATTTCTACGACATGCTGCACTTCGTGTTTGGCAAGTTGCAGGACAACGTGGTGCACTACAGCGGTGAAACCAAGGCTGCCGGCTATCTGGAATATGAACGCGCCCGCGTGCGCTGGTTTCTCTCCATCGATGCCAATGACCTGCCCGATGACGTCAAGGGCCGCAAGACTACCTACCGCAGTATTGATATCAATGGTGAGGAACTGGAGTTTTCTGAAGGTTTTACCGAACTGCACAAGGTTAGTTACGAGGAAATCCTTGCCGGACGAGGCTATGGACTCGAAGATGCAAGGCACTGCATAGAAACAGTGAATGTAATTAGAACTGCTTCTTGTGTGTCAGATGGTGAGGCAAGGATGCATCCTGTTGTAGCTCATTTGTTGTGAGAGCTTTGATTGAATTTTGTAATTGAGTGGCCCTTGATGATTAATTTTTAAGGGGCTTCGTGGTTTATGTCATCATGATTTTTGAACGTGAGTTCTAACTGTTTATGGTCGTAAAGGTAAGAGGGCCGGACTCTCGGTTTTTAAGGTCATTTTTGACTTTACTGACGGGGACGGCTGGTGGGCAAGTCATCATATTAATTTCAATGCCGGTAATATCTAGGCTATATTCTCCGGCTGATTTTGGGGTGTATGCCGTATTGAATTCGGTAATTGCCATACTGGGAGTTGCGGCTTGCTTGAGATATGACGTGGCTTTGGCTTTGCCGAGGAGGGGGAGAGATGCAGTATCCTTGTTATGCGTAGGCTTTCTTTCTTTAGTGCTTTTTTCTGTGATCGCTCCTTGGTTCTCGGTTTTGGTGACTGATAATGCTGGAGCGCCTATTAAGTATATTAATGAGGGGTTAAACTTTGTAATTGTTGTTTTTGGGATTTTTGCCTTTGGAGGTGTGGCTTTATTGCAATCCTGGTTTATAAGAAGAAGGCGCTTTATTTTAGTGTCGAGAAATAAGGTGATTCAATCTTTTGCTCGGGTTTTTATTCAGATTATCGCAGGAGTTTCTGGATTTGTTGTGAATGGGTTGCTTCTGGGGGTGATAGTTGGGTATATGGTGGGGTTTGCACTTTATGCGAAGAGTATTCGTTTGAGGTTATTTGGCCTGACAAACAGAAGACGTGTTTTCGAATATGCATCGCGCTACAGAAAGTATCCAATATACTCTACGTGGGAGGCGTTGGCAAATGCGTCGGCAATTTATCTTCCAATAATAATTATGGCTAGATATTTGCCGTCAGAAGAGGTTGGTTATTTGAATTTGGCAATGATGATATTGCAGGCGCCTGTCGGACTGATAGCCACCAGTGCGGCTCAGATATTTTTGTCGGAGGCTCCAAAGAGACATGCGGAGGGTACATTAAAAGTTTTTTTCACTGAAATTGTATGGCGACTTGCTAAGATGGGGGTGTTGCCATTTTTGCTTGTGTTGGTGGTCCTTCCTTTTGGTGTTTCTGAGATTTTTGGCGACAAGTGGGAACCGGTTGGAGCGATGATAATATGGATGTTGCCATGGTTTTTTATGCAATTGGTGGCATCCCCGGTATCCATGTCTTTCCATGTCCTTGGTAGGCAGGAGTTGGCATTGGTTTTGCAGGTATTTTCTTTATTGACCCGGTTGGCCTTTATATATTTGTGTGTGATTTATTTTGAATCATGGGTGGTTGAAGGGTATGCTATATCAGGATTTGTTGTTTATTTAATTTATTTCTTGGTCGTGTATTTTCTGGTGAAGAGAGGGTGAGATGAGTAATCCATCGGAGATGACGCTTGCAATTCGACCGCGAGTTAGCGTTGTTGTGGGGGCTAAAAATGAGGAGAAGTATGTTCGTGTCGCATTGATGAGCATCCTAAGTCAGGGATTTGATGATCTTGAGCTAATTTTTGTCGATGATAAATCCTCTGATCGGACGAAGGAGATTGCGTTGGAGATTTCTTCGATGGATTCTAGATTGAAGGTTTTTGATAATGAGATGCCCGGAAAGCCTGGTGTATTTAATTATGGTGTCGGCTTGGCGACTGGAGATTTTATATGCCTATTTGCTGGTGATGATATCATGCCGGAAGGGAGTTTGTGGGCGAGATATATGATGGTTAAGGATAATTCGCCAGATGAGTTGGTTGTGGGGTTGTCGAAGCTTCAGGTGATGTCGGAGGACAAGTCGAAGGATGGAATGGTGATTCCGAGGAAAAAAGGGGTGGGCGGCTATAGTGGAGTTTCATTCATGATGAGTCGTGGAATGTTAGGTGAAATATTCCCGGTGCCAGATTTTTTGCCAAATGAAGATACATGGATGGAGCTTGCGGCTAAACATCTTGACAAGGTTAAAATAATTAATTCTGGTATCGTGGCGTGTAAATGGAGAATGCATCAGGACAATAGTAAAAGCATGACTATGCCGTTCGATATTTATAATGATAGAATGTCGAGAAGGTTTGACGCATTAAGTACTTTTTTGAGGATAAATAATAATAAAATGAACGATCAGTCAAAGAGGCTTCTTGAAGCTAGGGTGAAGTGTGAAGAGCTGCGAAGGCATGGTGATGTTCTAGGTATTTTTCTTTGCGAATTGCCGATGGTGGATCGATTGCGCGCATTGTCGCTGGCAAATTCTTTTATGTATGCAGTGAGAGGTCGTTTCTTTAAGTTGTTTAGTGGGTGGTAATCCATGAGGTTCTCGTTCTCGCTTAGAGGCGTGTCTGGTTTATTGGCTTTCCTGCTGATATTTCCTGCGTATGTTGCTTATCAATCGGCTGTTCAGTTTGACTTGATTCCAAGGTTCCTTGGCGGATATTACACGTTTGGTGCGGTGGCTGCCATGCCGTTTGCTGTTTGGGCTTACTTTCAAAGCCGAGGGCGTGCTCGCGTTCTAGTTGAAATACTGTTTTTCTTATTTTTGGCTCTGTTTTCTCTTGTGGTTATATATGGGTATTTTTCTGGTGCAAATAGACTGATTGTCAATCCTCATATAGCGTATATCTTGAAAATATTTTCGCTTTACTTTGTGGCCATGGGATTTGCTTGGGAGAATTCTGGCTATCAGAAGAGGCTGAGATGGTTGCTGTTGCTGTTCTGCTTTTACATTATTATTGCCTCTGCTAGTGGGACTTATGTGGTTGACTACGAAAGTCTTGGCGATTTGGAGGATAGATTAAATTACCAGGGCGTGGGGTTGGCTATATTTGTCATGATGGTGGCTGCTGTCCCGAGTGCGAATAGTAGGGTGAGGATGTTTTTGTGGCCTTGTGTTTTTCTGGCGCTGTATTTTGTTGGCGCGCGATCTGAGTTTTTGGCGGCTATTCTTGCCTTCCTTTTGGTGGAGTTTGCGAAAAGCCATAATCCTTTGAAGTTTTTTTCTTCAATGCTTTTTATTTTTTTTGGAATTGTTCTGCTTGGATATTTTTTCGTAACAGAGGTTAATGATAGAATGGTGCAAATCCTATCTATTGGGCAGGATCAGTCGGTCTCGGAGAGGTTGGTTTTTCAGAGGGAGGCCTTAAAAACAATAGTAGATAATCCCTTGGTCGGTAGTTATGCTAGTTATCCGCCTGGCGCTTATAGTCACGATATATTTTCTGCTTACGTCGATCTGGGGTTGCTTGGGTTTGGTGTTTTGATTTTCTTGTATGTGCTTTCTACTTTTCATTTGATTAATTTGTTTTTGAAGGGGGAGCGGGGGGATTTGTTTTTGGTTGCTTTGTTGCTTATACTATCTTCTTTCATGTTGTTGCTGGTGGCTAAAAATTACACGTATTTGTTGGTGCCGGTTGCGGTGGGGGCTTATGTAAGGTTTTATGTGAGTCGTTATTATGATAGAGGTGTGTGAGATGTTTGGGAACAAAATTTTATTAATCACTGGTGGTACAGGGTCTTTTGGTAATGCAGTCCTAAATCGCTTCCTAGGTTCCGATTTGAAGGAAATCCGCATCCTCAGTCGCGACGAAAAGAAACAAGATGACATGCGCAAGAAGTACAACAACCCCAAGATCAAGTTCTATATTGGGGATGTGCGTGATATCCGTAGCGTGGATGCCGCCATGCGTGGCGTGGACTTTGTCTACCATGCGGCCGCACTCAAGCAGGTGCCATCCTGCGAGTTCTTCCCGATCGAGGCTGTCCGTACCAATGTGCTGGGTACGGAAAACGTCCTGCTGTCCGCCATCAATCATGGCGTCAAGCGTGTGGTGTGCTTGAGCACCGACAAGGCCGTGTATCCCATCAACGCCATGGGCATCAGCAAGGCCATGATGGAAAAGGTCATGGTGGCAACCAGTCGCAATCTGGAACATACCAACACCGTGATCTGTGGCACGCGCTACGGCAACGTGATGGCTTCGCGCGGCTCCGTTATTCCGCTGTTCGTGCAGCAGGTGCAAAATGGCCAGCCCATCACCATCACCGATCCGGAAATGACCCGCTTCATGATGACGCTGGAAGATGCCGTGGACCTGGTGCTGTACGCCTTCGAGCATGGCAACAATGGCGATATCTTTGTGCAAAAGGCTCCTGCCGCCACGGTAGATGTGTTGGCGCAGGCCATTCTGGGCCTCATGAACAAGCCGGACCATCCCGTCAACGTCATGGGCACGCGCCATGGCGAAAAGCTGTATGAAGTGTTGCTCAGTCGTGAGGAAATGGCCTGTGCCGAAGACATGGGTGACTACTTCCGCGTTCCGGCCGACTCGCGTGACCTCAACTACACCAAGTTTGTGGATGAGGGTGAAAAGCGTTTGACGCAAACCTCGCACGGTGAAGACTACAACTCGCACAATACCACCCGCCTGGACAAGCAGGGTATGCAGCAGTTGCTGCTCAAGCTCAAGTTCATGCAACGCGTGGCGCGCGGTGAAGTGGCCAACCCCGAGGAGTAAACCATGAGAGTCCTGATCACCGGATCCGATGGCTTCATCGGCAAGAACCTTCAGCTCATCCTGTCCCCGCGCCAGGATGTAGAGGTCCGCTGCTTTGACCGCAGCCACTCCTTGCAGCAACTCCCGGAAATGCTGGAGGGCGTGGATTTCGTCTTTCATCTGGCCGGCGTCAACCGCCCGCAAGATCCGGCAGAGTTTGCCTCTGGCAATACGGATCTGACTGCGACCCTGTGCCAGGCGGTAGCCACTCAGGCAGAAGCCGGCAAGCGCATTCCGGTGATCTATACCTCATCCATCCAGGCGGCGCAGACCAACCCTTATGGTGAAAGCAAGCGCGGTGCCGAAGATTTGCTGTTTGCCCTTGGCCAGCAACACGGTGTGCCGGTACACGTGTTCCGTCTGCCCAATGTATTTGGCAAGTGGACGCGCCCCAACTACAACTCGGTGGTAGCCACTTTCTGCCACAACATCGCCCGCGGCTTGCCCATCCAGGTCAACAATCCTGATGCAGCACTGTCCCTGGTCTACGTGGACGATGTGGTTCAACGATTTGTCCAACTGATGGACGGAGCAGCACCTTGCCAGGATGCAGAGGGCTTTGATCAGGTACAGCCGGTCTACGCTACCACTGTTGGGCAGCTGGCCGAGGCCATCAAAGGTTTTCGCGACAACCGCGACACGCTGATGATAGATCGTGTGGGTACGGGACTGACCCGCGCCCTGTACGCCACCTACGTCAGCTATCTGGAACCCGCGCAATTTTCCTACACCGTGCCCATGCATGGTGATGCGCGCGGGGTCTTTGTGGAAATGCTCAAGACGCAGGACAGTGGCCAGTTCTCGTACTTCACGGCGCACCCGGGCATTACCCGTGGCGGTCACTACCACCACACCAAGACCGAAAAGTTCCTGGTCATCAAGGGCAAGGCCCTGTTCCGTTTCCGTCACATGCAGACGGGTGAGTATCACGAGCTGCACACCGATGGCAGCAAGGCCGAAGTGGTCGAAACTGTACCCGGCTGGACGCACGACATCACCAATGTGGGCCAGGAAGAAATGGTCGTCATGCTGTGGGCCAATGAAATTTTTGATCGGGAGCGCCCGGATACCTATGCCTGCCCGCTGTAAGGTGCAGGCTGCTGGAGATTGCAAGAAATGAAAAAACTCAAAGTCATGACCGTCGTGGGCACCCGCCCCGAAATCATCCGCCTGTCCCGCGTCATGGCGCGCCTGGACGAGCATTGCGAACATGTGCTGGTACATACCGGTCAGAACTACGACTACGAACTCAACCAGATCTTCTTTGACGATCTGGGCATTCGCAAGCCGGATCATTTCCTCAACGCCGCTGGCGGCACGGCTGCCGAAACCATCGGCAAGATCATCGCCGCCGTGGACGGCGTGCTGGCAGAAGTGCAGCCCGAAGCCCTGCTGGTACTGGGCGACACCAACAGCTGCCTGTCCGTGATTCCGGCCAAGCGCCGCAAGGTGCCGATCTTCCACATGGAAGCCGGCAACCGCTGCTTTGACATGCGTGTCCCCGAAGAAATCAACCGTCGCATCGTGGACCACACCGCCGACATCAACCTCACCTACAGCAGCATCGCCCGCGAATACCTGCTGCGCGAAGGTCTACCGCCGGATATGGTCATCAAGACTGGTAGCCCCATGAACGAGGTGCTGGGCCATTACCGTGCCAAGATCGAGGCATCGGACGTGCTGGAGCGTCTTGGACTGGAAGCCAATCGTTTTTTCGTCGTCAGCGCACATCGCGAGGAAAACATCGACTCCGACAAGAACTTCACCCGCCTGGTGGAAGTGCTGAATGGCGTGGCCGAAAAATACGGCTTCCCCGTGATCGTCTCTACCCATCCGCGCACGCAAAAGCGCGTGGATGCCATGGGGGCCCAATTCCACCCTAACGTGCAGCTATTGAAGCCGCTGGGCTTCTCCGATTACAACAAGCTGCAGCTCATGGCACGCGCCGTACTGTCTGATAGTGGCACCATCAACGAGGAATCCTCCATCCTCAACTTCCCGGCCCTCAATCTGCGCGAAGCGCATGAGCGCCCCGAAGGCATGGAAGAAGCCGCCGTGATGATGGTCGGCATGTCGCCCGAGCGCGTGATGCAGGGCCTGGACATCCTGGAAAGTCAGCCGCGTGGTGACCAGCGCCTGCTGCGCCAGGTGGCCGACTACAGCATGCCCAACGTTTCCGACAAGGTGCTGCGCATCATCCAGAGCTACACCGACTATGTGAACCGCGTGGTCTGGAAGAAGTACTGATAGAGCCTGTATGCGAATTGCCCTGATAGCAGACGCCTACCCGCCGCTGCGCTCCTCCGCCGCCGTACAACTGCGGGACTTGTCCGAAGAATTTGCCCGCCAGGGCCACCAGATCACCATGATGGTGGCCTCGCCAGACCAGCCACAACCCTGGCTGCTGGAAGAGTGGCGTGGCGTACAGGTCTTGCGCCTCAAGACACCACGCACCAAGGACATCGACTACGTGCGGCGTACCCTCGGCGAGTTCCTGATGCCCCATGCCATGTGGCGCAACCTGCAGCAAAGCCCGCTGGCCGGGCAGCAGTGGGACGGCGTGGTGTGGTATTCGCCCAGCATCTTCCTGGGGCCCATGGTGCAGCGCATGAAGCGGGCCTCCCGCTGCCGTAGCTACCTGATCATCCGCGACATTTTTCCGGAATGGGCGGTGGACATGGGCCTGATGGGCCGGGGCTTGCCCTACCGCTTTTTCAAGGTCATTGCCAACCAGCAGTACGCCGTAGCCGATGCCATCGGCATCCAGACACCAGGTAATGGCGTGTATTTCCAGGAGTGGCAGAAGCAGTCCGGCCGCTCGCTGGAAGTGTTGCAGAACTGGCTAACCAGGGCACCGGATGCCGGCTGCACCATTGATGTGCAGCAGACCCCGCTGACAGGCCGCAAGATCTTCGTCTACGCCGGCAACATGGGCATTGCCCAGGGCATGGGGGTACTGATCGATTTGGCCGAAAGGCTTCGGCATCGTGCCGATATCGGCTTCCTGTTCGTGGGGCGTGGCAGCGATGCCGACAAGCTCAAGCGCATGGCTGCAGAACGGCAACTGGACAACGTGGTGTTTTTTGGCGAGATTGATCCGGACGAGATACCCGGCCTGTATGCCCAATGCGATATCGGCCTGGTCGCGCTGGACCCGCGACACAAGACGCACAATATTCCCGGCAAATTCCTGTCGTACATGCACAGTGGGCTGCCCGTACTGGCCTGTGTGAACGATGGTAATGACCTGGTGAACCTGATTCAGACTGAACAGGTGGGCAGTGTTTCGTCCCGACCCGATGCTGCCGTGCTGGCAGCACAGGCAGAAGCCCTGCTGGAGCAACTGGAAACGGATGCCGGCATGTCGCAACGCTGCACGCAGCTGGCAGATCGTCTGTTCTCGTCAGAGGCAGCGGTGCGGCAGGTCGTGGCCAGCCTGCAGGCTTGAAGCGTCATCTACGGGCCACGTTTTTGAAATAAATTGCGGCTTGCGCTACGCTAGCCGCATCTGTCTCATCCATTGTGAGAACACGCCATGAACCCTTCCAGCATCAAGAAAGCCGTCTTCCCCATCGCCGGCCTCGGCACCCGTTTCCTCCCTGCCACCAAGGCCAGTCCCAAGGAAATGCTGACCGTGGTAGACAAGCCGCTGATCCAGTACGCGGTAGAGGAGGCCTATGAGGCCGGTATCCGCCAGATGATTTTCGTCACCGGCCGCACCAAGCGCTCCATCGAGGACCATTTCGATACCGCCTACGAACTGGAATCGGAACTGGAAGCCGCCGGCAAGCACGAGCTGCTCCAGTTGGTGCGCAGCATCAAGCCCGACGACATGCAGTGCGTTTACGTACGCCAGCATCGCGCCCTGGGCCTGGGCCACGCTGTGCTGTGCGCGCGCGAGCTGGTGGGCAATGACCCGTTTGCCGTATTGCTGGCCGATGACCTGATGGTGGGCCAGCCGTCCATCATGTCGCAGATGGTGGAGCAGTTCAACGAATGGCGCACCAGCATTTTGGCAGTGCAAGACGTGCCGCGTGAAGACACCCGCAAGTACGGCATCGTCGCTGGCACCGAGGTCAACCCGCAGATGGTGGATGTCAACGCCATCGTCGAAAAGCCCGCGCCCGAACAGGCACCCAGCACCCTGGCCGTGGCTGGCCGCTACATCCTCACCCCCGGCATCTTTGCCGAAATCGCCAGTCAGCAAACCGGGGTGGGTGGTGAAATCCAGCTCACCGATGCCATCGCCTCGCTGCTGCGCCGTGAGCGCGTCTTTGCCTTCCGCTATCAGGGCAAGCGTTACGATTGCGGCAGCAAGCAGGGCTTCCTCCAGGCTACGGTGGATCTGGCGCGTCAGCATCCCGAAATGGGCGAAGGTTTCAGCGCCTGGCTGAAAGACAATTGCCAGTAAGCCCACAACGGGCGGCAAGGAAAATTCATGATCCTGATCACAGGCGGCGCCGGCTTCATCGGCGGCAACTTCGTTCTCGACTGGCTGGCGCAGCACAACGAGCCCATCCTCAACCTGGACAAGCTGACCTACGCCGGCAACCTCGAAACTCTGGCTGCCGTGCAGGACGACCCACGCCACATCTTCGTACAGGGCGATATCGGTGATGCCCAGCTGGTCAGCCGCCTGCTGGCCGAGCACCAGCCACGCGCCATCCTCAACTTTGCCGCCGAAAGCCATGTGGACCGCTCCATCCACGGCCCGGAAGACTTCATCCAGACCAATATCGTCGGCACCTTCCACCTGCTGGAATGCGCCCGCGCCTACTACAACGGCCTGCAGGGCCAGGCCAAAGAGGCCTTCCGCTTCCTGCACGTCTCCACCGACGAGGTCTACGGCACCCTGGCACCTGATGCCCCGGCCTTTACCGAGCAGCACCGCTACGAGCCCAACAGCCCCTACAGCGCCAGCAAGGCCGCCAGCGACCATCTGGTACGCGCCTACCACCACACCTACGGCTTGCCGGTACTCACCACCAATTGCAGCAACAACTACGGCCCGTACCATTTCCCGGAAAAGCTGATCCCGCTCATGATCGTCAACGCCCTGGCCGGCAAACCGCTGCCGGTCTACGGTGACGGCATGCAGGTGCGTGACTGGCTCTACGTCAAAGACCACTGCAGCGCCATCCGCCGTGTGTTGGAGGCCGGCCAGTTGGGCGAAACCTACAACGTTGGCGGCTGGAACGAAAAGCCCAATATCGACATCGTGCACACCATCTGCCGTCTGCTGGACCAGCTGCGCCCGCGTGCCGATGGCCGCAGCTACGCCGAACAGATCACCCACGTCACCGACCGCCCTGGCCACGACCGCCGCTACGCCATCGATGCGCACAAGATTGAACGTGAACTGGGCTGGAAGCCGGTAGAAACCTTCGACACCGGCATTGCCAAGACCGTGCAGTGGTACCTGGACCACCCGCAGTGGGTGGCCAACGTGCAAAGCGGTGCCTACCGCGAGTGGGTCAGCAAGCAATACACGCAGGAGTAAGCCATGGGCACCACCATCCTGCTGTTGGGCAAGCAGGGCCAGGTCGGCTGGGAGCTGCAGCGCAGCCTGGCCCCGCTGGGTACGCTGTGGGCGCTGGGGCGTGATACCGCTGCCAACCCGGTCTGGCAAGGTCAGCCGTTGCACGGCGATCTGGCCGATCCCGAAGCCCTGGCCGCCACCGTGCGCCTGCTGCAGCCAAACGTCATCGTCAATGCTGCTGCCTACACCGCAGTAGACAAGGCCGAAAGCGAGCCAGAGCTGGCGCAGCGCATCAATGCCACCACCATGGGCGTGCTGGCCCAAGAGGCAGACCGTCTGGGCGCACTGCTGGTGCATTACTCCACCGATTACGTGTTTGACGGCTCCGGCCAGCAGCCCTGGCAGGAAACCGATGCCACCGCACCGCTCAATGTCTACGGCCAGACCAAGTTGGCAGGAGAAACCCTGATCCGCCAGCACGCGGCAAGGCACCTGATTTTCCGCACCAGCTGGGTCTATGCCGCACGCGGCGGCAACTTTGCCCGCACCATGCTGCGCCTGGCGCAGGAGCGCGATAGCCTCAGCGTGATCAGTGACCAGTGGGGCGCCCCCACCGGTGCCGAGCTGATCGCCGATGTCACCGCCCATGCCGTGCGGCAGTACCTGCGTGGCGATACCGGCTGTACCGGCCTCTACCATTTGGCCGCTGGCGGCAGCACCAGCTGGCATGGCTATGCCAGCCATGTGCTGGATGTGGCACGGCGCAAGGGTCTGCCGCTTAAGGTGGCTCCGGAAGCCGTCACCGCCATTCCCTCCAGCGCTTACCCCGTGGCAGCGACACGGCCGCTTAATTCGCGGCTGGACACGCACAAACTGCAGCAGGCGTTTGGTCTGGCGCTGCCGGACTGGCAGCAGGGCGTGGACCGCATGCTGGATGAAGTGCTGGGCTGAAAAGCCGGCCATCCCCCTCAATACATCAAGCGAAATTCTATGACGACTTCACGCAAGGGCATCATCCTGGCGGGCGGCTCCGGCACCCGCCTGCACCCGGCCACACTGGCCATCAGCAAGCAGCTGCTGCCGGTGTACGACAAGCCCATGATCTACTACCCGCTCACCACGCTGATGCTGGCGGGTATCCGCGACATTCTGGTCATTTCCACGCCACAGGACACGCCGCGCTTCCAGCAGCTGCTGGGCGATGGTGGCCAGTGGGGCCTGAACCTGCAGTACGCCGTGCAGCCCAGCCCGGATGGTCTGGCGCAGGCCTTTCTGATCGGCAAGGATTTCATCGGCAACCACCCTTCGGCGCTGGTGCTGGGAGACAACATCTACTACGGCCATGATTTGGTGACCCTGCTGCAGCAGGCCCATGCACGTACCGATGATGCCTCGGTCTTTGCCTACCATGTGCAGGATCCGGAGCGCTACGGCGTGGTGGAGTTCGATGCCGCCGGCAAGGCCATCAGCATCGAGGAAAAGCCGCAGCAGCCCAAGTCCAGCTACGCTGTCACCGGCCTGTACTTTTACGACAACCAGGTGGTGGACATTGCCAGCCAGGTCCGGCCCAGCGCCCGTGGCGAGCTGGAAATCACCAGCGTCAACCAGGCCTACCTGGAGCAGGGCCGCCTGCATGTGGAAATCATGACGCGCGGCTATGCCTGGCTCGATACCGGCACCCATGAAAGCCTGCTCGATGCCGGCCAGTTCATTGCCACGCTGGAGCAGCGCCAGGGCCTGAAAATCGCCTGCCCGGAAGAAATCGCCTGGCGCAACGGCTATATCGATGCGGCCCAATTGCAGGAATTGGCAGAGCCGATGCGCAAGAATGGCTACGGCCAATACCTGCTGCGCCTGCTGAAAGAAGGACTGCCCCGATGAAAGCCTTGCCCACTTCCATTCCCGATGTGTTGATCCTGGAGCCGCGCGTGTTTGGCGATGCCCGTGGCTTCTTCATGGAAAGCTTCAACCAGCGCGTATTTGACGAGCTGACCGGTACCCGCCACCAGTTTGTACAGGACAACCACTCCCGGTCCGCCCGGGGCGTGCTGCGCGGCCTGCATTTCCAGACGCAGCAACCCCAGGGCAAGCTGGTGCGCGTGGTGCGCGGCAGCGTGTTTGACGTGGCGGTGGACATCCGCAAGGAGTCGCCCACCTTTGGCCAGTGGTTTGGCCTGGAGCTGAGTGAGGAGAACCAGCGCATGCTGTGGGTGCCGCCCGGCCTGGCACATGGCTTTCTGGTGCTGAGCGAGACGGCGGAATTCCTGTACAAGACCACCGATTACTATGCGCCGCAGCATGAAGCCACGCTGGCCTGGAATGATCCGGATGTGGCCGTGGCCTGGCCCTGTCATGCCATCGACATGCCGCAGCCGCTGTTGTCGGCCAAGGACCAGCAGGGCCTGGCCTTGCATCAGCTGCCTTGAGGGCTGGCAGCGCGCCGCCATGTGGTGTTGCGCCTACATGTCATGGGCATAGCTTGTGGCATTTTCCCGCTTTGGCAGATGGCGATGGCCAGCAAGACGGACTGGATGACAAGGCCTGCGGGACGGGGTGTACCATGCACTCTCTAGGGATGTGTCCGGATCAGCATGTTGAAGTAACGGCATGCGCCATGCGTTTGTCATGAATTTGACATGCCAGCACCTATACTATCAGCGAAAGATAGCATGGGGCTAACCCTGATCCAGCGCAGCTGAGCGGGAGGGGCTCCAGAATCGCATGAAAAAATTCCTGACGTCGTTTTATACCCGCCTGGCAGTAGGCCTGCTGTTTGTCTGTGCCCTGCCAGCATTCTTGTTGCCCCACTGGAACCCGCTGGCCTTGCCTGCGGGCTTGATGCAGGAAGTCAGCATGGCGGCCGTGGCGCTGGCTTTTGTGGCCAGCATGCTGAGCATGCAGCGCTTTGACTGGTTTCCAGGCCGGCGCTCCATTTTTGCCGGTATTACCATTGTGCTGGGCTGGTACGGGGTACTGGCCGGCTTGCTGATGGCCACTCGCCTGCCGTACTCCCTGACCTACCTCACCGCCGGACTGTGCCTGACGCTGCTGTTCATGTTGCTGCAATCCACCTGGATGCGGCATGGCCAGGTGCCACGCATGGGCTATGTCCCGCTGGGGCGGGCCAGCAGGCTGGACCTGATCAAGGACGTGGAATGGGTGCGGCTGGATGAGCCGGCGCTGCCCAATGGCGGACAGCGGCTGGACGCCATCGTGGCTGACCTGCACGCGCCCGCGCTGACCAATGCCTGGCAAAAGTTCCTCGCGGATTGCACCCTGCAGCACATGCCGGTGTACAACATCCGTCAGGTGGAAGAGGCGCTCACCGGGCGCGTCAAGATCCACCACATGTACGAGAACACCCTGGGGTCGCTGCTGCCCAACCCGACCTACATGGCGATCAAGTACGTGCTGGAAGTGGCGCTGATCCTGCTGTCCCTGCCGATTGTGCTGCCCTGTATTGACCCACTGAATTCCTGCACAGGTGTTATTGTTGAAGGAAACGACGATGAGTACCCTGATGGAAGACGATATCAAGCGCTGGACGGCCAAGCGTAAAACGGCCCTGGTCCTGGAGATCATCCAGGGCAAGACTACGGTGGCAGAGGCCAGCCGTGCCTTTGACCTGCAGCCTTCAGAGCTGGAGCAATGGGTGGAAGAAGGCAAACGTGGCATGGAGAATGCCTTGCGTACGAACCCGCTTGATGTGCGCCAGCAGTATGAGAAGAAGCTCAGTGACCTGCAGGAAGCCTACGGCGAAGCCATGCTGGA
>NZ_FOCW01000005.1:53039-128471 GCF_900110225.1 Allobrachymonas denitrificans DSM 15123 | reverse complement strand
GTACAGCCAGTTCAACAAGAAGATCGGGGCGATCCGCTTCAAGGTGGAACAGGCGTTCGGGACGATGAAACGCAGGTTCAATTTGGCGCGGGCGCGGTACTTTGGGACAGCAAAGGTGCAGGCGCAGATGTGTTGGGCGGCCTTGGGGATGAACCTGCTGAAGGCGCACCGCAAGTTGAAAGCGATGGAGCTTGCGGGGGTAGGTGCGCCCTGAGAGGGCAAATGGAGCTCCCAAAGTGGCTCACAGCCACTTCGGGGGGCATGAAATCATGCAAAACGCGACAAAATCAGCATGATTCTTGCTTCGGCCGGATGATCGGCGAGGTTATGCAGCGGTCTTTTGTAGAACAAGGACTTAGGAGAGAAAAATGACAGAAACTATTGTTCTTGGCGGTGGTTGTTTTTGGTGCATGGAGGCAGTCTTCCAGCAGGTGCGCGGAGTGTTGTCTGTAGAGAACGGGTATGCCAATGGCGACGGCCGTTCGGCGAGCTATGAGGCCGTCTGTACCGGCACCACCGGCTATGCCGAAGTGGTGCGTCTGCAGTATGACCCGCGTGAAATTGCACTGGAGCAATTGCTGGCCATTTTCTTCACCGTGCACGATCCGACCAGCCTGAACCGGCAAGGGGCAGATATCGGCACGCAATATCGCAGCGGCATCTATTGCGAGAGCGATGCGCAGTTAAGCGCAGTGAAGACTTGGGTGGATCAGGCGCGCACGCATTACGACCGTCCGGTGGTGACGGAAATCGCACTGGTGCAGCATTACCAGCCGGCCGAGGATTATCACCAGGATTATTTCAACCAGCATCCCAATCAGGGGTACTGCGCCATGGTGGTGGCGCCCAAGGTGGAAAAATTCCGGCAGGTGTTTGCCAGCTGGCAACGCTGAAAAGCCCCCGGGGCGCTGTGGCAAACGCTGTCGCTGCCCGCAAGCGCGGTGACGGGCAGCCGGCTCAGGGTGCCAGCCGCTCGCGCAGCCAGTTGCCGTCAGCCTGCTGGCGGTAGCGCAGGCGGTCATGCAGGCGGCTCTTGCGGCCCTGCCAGAACTCCCAGTGGTCGGGCACCAGGCGGAAGCCGCCCCAGTGCGGCGGGCGCGGCGGCTGCAGCAGGAACTGGGCGCCATAACGTGCTGCGGCGGTCACCAGTTCGGTGCGTCCTTCGATCACCTCGCTTTGCGGGCTGGCCCAGGCGCCGATGCGATGATCCAGCGGGCGCGACTGGAAGTAGGCATCGCTCTCGGCATCCGCCACTTTCGTGACACGGCCTTCGATGCGCACCACGCGCTCAAGCTCGACCCAATGAAACTGCAAGGCAGCAAACGGGTTGCCGGCCAGCTGGCGGCCCTTGCGGCTCTGGTAGTTGGTGAACCAGGTGATGCCGCGCTCGTCGTAACCCTTGATCAGCACCACGCGGGTGCTGGGACGCAGGTCATTGCCGACCGTGGCCAGCGTCATGGCGTTGGGTTCTGGCACCTGGGCCTTGAAAGCTTCGTCTAGCCATTGCGCAAACTGCTGCATGGGGTCGGCGTGCGAGGCGTTTTCGTTGAGTTCGGCGCGCTCGTAGCTCTTGCGCAGGTTGGCGATATCGTGGTGGCCGGTATTCATGGGTGCTGTAAGGGGACGTAAGACACTGATACTTTACAATAGCCGGCGACGTGGCAGCGCCTGCATGTGACGTGCGCCTGCCGGCAAGGTTTTCCTTTATCTCCCATTTTCCTACTGGAGCAAACATGGCTTTCAATACCAATGATGACGACCGCGAACAGAAGACGGTGGTCGGTTTCCTGATCGGCGCTGTGGTGCTGCTGGCGATTGCGATTGCAGTCGGTTTCGGCGTGTCCCGTGCTGGCGTGTTTGGCAAGAAGGATGGCGCGGCCTCCACCGGCTCCAGTGTCATGGCGGCAGCGGATGCTGCCTCCGGCGCTGCTGCAGCTGATGGCGCTGCGAGCGCTGCCGGTGTTGCTGCACAGGCAGGTGCTGCCAGCGCGGACCAGGGTGCGGCAGTGCAGGCTGGTGCTGACGAAGCCAGCGTGAAGGTGGTGGACGGCGTGGTGCGCTTCTACTTCGCCAGCGGCAAGGCCGAACTGGCTGCCGGCGCCAAGGAAGCCCTGGCTGACGCCGTGGCTGCTGCCAAGGCCGGCAAGAAGCTGGTGCTGAGCGGTTTCCACGACAGCACCGGCGATCCGGCCAGGAACGCCGAACTGGCCAAGCAGCGTGCCTTTGCCGTGCGTGACGCCCTGATCGCAGAAGGCGTTGCCGAGGGCAGCATCGACCTGCAGAAACCCGAAGCCATGCCCAACACCCAGGGCAACGATCCCGAAGCACGCCGCGTGGAAGTGAAGATCGACTGATCGTCTTCGGCACTGTCCCGTGCCTCCAGCGCGGGACGGTGCATGAGGTTTCCCATGAAAAAGCCCCGGGCGGAATGCTGCGGGGCTTTTTCATTGCCCGCGTGGCGGGCTGCTGCAATGCGTCAGGTTCAGAACTTGTCCATGCCGGCCGTCGATGCGCGCTGGATCAGTTCGATCTTGTAGCCATCCGGATCCTGCACAAAGGCGATCTCGCTGGTGCCGCCCTTGACCGGGCCGGCTTCGCGCGTGATGGTGCCGCCGGCAGCGCGAATTTTCTCCACGGCCGCATACACATCCGGCACACCGATGGCCAGATGACCATAGGCATTGCCCAGGTCGTAGCTCTCGGTGCCGTAGTTGTAGGTCAGCTCCAGCTCGGCCTGTGCCGGGTTGGCCTCGAAGCCCAGAAAGGCCAGCGTGTACTGGTACTCGGGATTGTCGGCGGTGCGCAGCAATTGCATGCCCAGCACCTGGGTGTAGAAATCGATGGAGCGCTGGAGGTTGCCAACGCGCAGCATGGTGTGGAGGATTCTCATGAACGTGGAGCCAGATCAGGGGAAGAAGCATGCGCCGCAATGGCGCTCTCCCGGGAAGTGTGCCACATCCACGAGAACCGGTGTGAGTCGGGGGCACTGCCGCCGGAGAGCAGCACTCAGCGCGGCGGATCGGGCACGAAGCCGTTGTCGGCCGGGAAGGGCTGTGGCGCCACCGGCCGCGGGGGTACCGGCTGGCGGATGATGCCGCGCGCCTTCAGATTGGCCAGGCTGTCGTAGCGGATGCGGATGACTTCTGCGGGCGTGTTGCTGGCACGCACGAAACGGGTGGTACCCACTTCGGAGCTTTCACGCTCGCCATGGCCGGTACCGAGGCCGGGCGACTTCTGCACGCGGGCTTCATCCCGCAGCGGTGGCATGGCGTTCGGGCGGGCTGCTTCCGCAGTGGCGCTGTCCTGCCCGCGCAGCGAGCCGGCCGCCGCCTCACCATCCTGGGGCATCACGCGCGGATAGGGCCTGATGGGGGGATAGACGGGGCGACGCTCCGGAAAAACGGCCACGCCGATGACTCCGATGTCGTCCGGCCGCCCCGTCTTGCCGGCATAGGAGTGGCGCGGTTGCGTGAAATGGAAGGCGGCGATTTCGCGCAGGTTCTTGCGCCAGCCGGCAATCTCGCTGTACTGGTGCGGGTCGAACACATAGCCGTCCTGCAGGGTGCTGGCGGTTTCGCCAGTCACGATGTTCACGCCGTCGACCGACATCACGGCAAGGATGCGGCGCCCCTGCAGGTTGCGCACACCGATGGCGTAGCGCGCACCGGGCTGCCCGGCGATCCAGTATTCGCCCTGGTGGGCATACACGGGCAGGGACTGGCCGGTGCTGCGGTCGATCACCTGAACGTCCATGGTGTTGCCGACGGCACCGGCCTGCTGGCTGGCCGCAAGGCCGGCGAGAAGCACTGCAGCCAGCAACGGCTGACGGAAGAGGGAAGAGGCACGGGTTGCATGCATGACAGGACTCCGGAAAAGGCGCTGACAGATTCCTGAACCATTGTGCTGCAACGGTGCGACGAATGGGTCACTGCACGTGCGAAGCTGTAAACGGATGTTGTGCGTGTTGACCGGCGGCAAGGGCTATCGGGGTTGCCCCTCTTGCGAACCCCTGCCGGCAGGGGATAATCTGCACGTTCGATAGAAAGTTACCACCCGATGACTGCACCCATGATTGATATGGGCCATATGCAACAGGCGGCTCAAGAGGCTACCCAGATGTTGCGCGTGCTGGCCAATGAAAACCGCCTGCTGCTGCTGTGCCAGCTCAGCCAGGGCGAGAAATCCGTAGGCGAACTGGAGACCCTGCTCGGCATTCGCCAGCCGACGCTGTCGCAACAGCTCGGTGTTCTGCGCAACGAAGGCCTGGTGCAGACGCGCCGCGACGGCAAGCAGATCATCTACCGCGTGGTGGATGAACGCGCCCAGCGCCTGCTCGAAACCCTGTACGGCATGTACTGCAGCTGCTGAGGCAGCCGCTCTCCCTCCCGCCACGGCGGGCACCAAGCAAAACGGCCGGAGATTCCGGCCGTGCTGCGTTATTGCGCCCGCGCCCTGAGTGGGCGCAGGCAGGCGGAGGGCTTACCAGCCGCCGTAGTTGCCGCCACCACCGCTGCGGTTGCCGCCGCGCTTGTTGCCGGACGAACGGTTGCTGCGACGGATGCTGTCCACGCTGGTGCGCAGCGGATCCGGCTGGCCGCCGTTGCCCTGGCTGCGCGGCACGCCGAAGTCGTGCAGGCGGAATGGAGCGCTCTCGTGGCTGCGCGGCTGTGCTTCGCCGCCATGGCGCGGACCCTGACGACGCTGGCCGTTGTTGTTGCCACTGCGGTTGCCGCCCTGGCCCTGACCTTGCCCCTGGCGCGGTGCGCGCGGAGCACGCTCCTGCTGCGGCGTGGCGCTGGTTTCACCTTGGGTGCCTTCGGCGCGCTGGCCGCCACCGCCACTGCGGAAGCGGTTGCGACGGCGGCGCGGACGGTCCTGCCCATCGGTGCGCTGACCGTCCTGCGCCGGACGGCTGGCCTGGTCGGAGAGGTCTGCCGGATCGGTCTCGGCATCGTGGCCGGCAGCGCGGGAAGCAGCCTGGGCCACCGGCTTGCGGTGACCGCCTTGCGGCTTGCCAGCCTTGTTCTCGCGGATGCGCTGCATCATTTCCTGGCGTGCGGCTTTGGCTGCTGCCGCCATCACGTCGCGTCCCGGCGGCTTGCCGGCGCCACCCCACAGTGTCTGGCGGCCCATGGCAATGGGCTCGGCCTTTTCGCCTTCGTCGGGGCCGAAGCCTTCCAGGAACTGCACCGGAATCTGCTGGCGCGTGAATTTCTCGATGGCGTGCATGAAGCCTTCTTCGTCCATGCAGACCAGGTTGACGGCTTCGCCGCTGGCGCCGGCACGGCCGGTACGGCCAATGCGGTGCACATAGTCTTCGGAGATGTTCGGGATCTCGTAGTTCACCACGTGTGGCAGGTCATCGATGTCGATGCCGCGGGCGGCGATGTCGGTGGCCACCAGCGCGCGGATCTCGCCGCTCTTGAAGCCGGCCAGCGCCTGGGTGCGTGCGGTCTGGCTCTTGTTGCCGTGCAGCGCCATGGCGGTGATGCCATTCTTGTTCAGGTATTCGGCCACATGGTTGGCGCCGAACTTGGTGCGGGTGAACACCAGCACCTGGCTCCAGTTGCGTTCCTGGATGATGTGCGCCAGCAGCGCCTTCTTCTTGTTGCGGCCCACCGGGTGGATCACCTGGGTGATGCGCTGCACCGTGGTGTTGCGCGGCGTGACCTGGACCTGCTTGGGATCGTGCAGCAGGCGGCCGGCCAGATCGCGGATTTCGTCGCTGAAGGTGGCAGAGAACAGCAGGCTCTGCTTGTGCTCGGGCAGCAGGGCCAGCACTTTCTTGACGTCGTGGATGAAGCCCATGTCCAGCATGCGGTCGGCTTCGTCCAGCACCAGGATTTCGACCTGGCTCAGGTCGAGCGCGCCCTGGCCGTGCAGGTCAAGCAGGCGGCCGGGGGTGGCTACCAGCACATCCACGCCTTTCTGCAGGCGCTGGATCTGGGGATTCATGCCGACGCCGCCGAAGATCACGGCGGAGCTCATCTTGAGATTCTTGCCGTACTGCTGCACGGATTCTTCCACCTGGGCAGCGAGTTCGCGCGTGGGGCAGAGCACCAGCGAGCGCACCTGGCCGCGCGTGGCGGGGGCGCCTTCACTCAGGCGTTGCAGCATGGGGAGGGTGAAGGCAGCGGTCTTGCCGGTGCCGGTCTGGGCGCCGCCGAGCAGATCGTTGCCGGCGAGGACCAGGGGAATGGCCTCAACCTGGATGGGGGTGGGCGTCTCGTAGCCGAGATCGCGCACAGCAGAAACAATGGCTGGCGCCAGTTGCAGGTCTTCAAAGTTCATGCGAGAGGAGCACCTTGCAAGGTGCATTGGTGTTGGCTGCTTGCGGCTGCAGGAATGCAGGCGGCGCAGAACCAGTGAGAAGCCAACGGAGTTTCCAGAGAAGCCGGGCCGGTGTAGAAAACCGTGGGCGCGGCATGCAGCAAAATGCTGGTGTTGCCATGCACTGGTGGTGGCAACAGCAAGTATTGTCGCATGCTGGGATAATGGAGGGCAAAGAAAATTTGCCAGCAAGCGTAAATTTTCGACGATCACAGCGTTTCAGAGCCCGCCCGCGCAGGGTGCGGCCGCTGCCTCACATCACAAATTACAAGGAAATCCATGGCCCAGTACGTCTATTCCATGAACCGCGTCAGCAAGATCGTGCCGCCCAAGCGGCAGATCCTGAAGGACATTTCGCTGAGCTTCTTCCCCGGCGCCAAGATCGGCGTGCTGGGCCTGAACGGCTCCGGCAAGTCCACGCTGCTCAAGATCATGGCGGGCATCGACAAGGAAATCGAGGGTGAAGCCATCCCCATGCCGGGGCTGGACATCGGCTACCTGCCGCAGGAGCCGCAGCTCAACCCCGAGCACACCGTGCGTGAAGCGGTGGAAGAGGCGATGAAGGAAGTGAACGACGCCCGCGCCCGCCTGGAAGAAATCTACGCCGCCTACGCCGAGCCGGATGCCGACTTCGACGCGCTGAGCGAAGAGCAGGGCAAGCTGGAAGCCATCATCGCGGCGTCCGGCACCGACAGCGAGCACCAGCTGGAAATCGCGGCCGACGCGCTGCGCCTGCCGCCCTGGGAGGCCGTGATCGGCAAGCTCTCCGGGGGCGAGAAGCGCCGTGTGGCGCTGTGCAAGCTGCTGCTGAGCAAGCCCGACATGCTGCTGCTCGATGAACCCACCAACCACCTGGACGCCGAATCGGTCGAGTGGCTGGAAATCTTCCTGCAGCGCTTCCCCGGCACCGTGGTGGCCATTACCCACGATCGCTACTTCCTGGACAACGCCGCCGAGTGGATTCTGGAACTGGACCGTGGCCACGGCATTCCCTACAAGGGCAACTACAGCACCTGGCTGGAGCAGAAGGAAGCGCGTCTGGAGCAGGAACAGCGTACCGAGGATGCCCGTACCAAGGCCATGAAGAAGGAACTGGAGTGGGCGCGCCAGAATCCCAAGGGCCGTCAGGCCAAGAGCAAGGCGCGTCTGGCCCGTTTCGAGGAGCTGAGCGATTACGAATACCAGAAGCGTAACGAGACGCAGGAAATCTTCATCCCGGTGGCCGAGCGCCTGGGCACCGAGGTGATCGAGTTCACCAACGTCAGCAAGTCCTTTGGTGACCGCCTGCTGATCGACAACCTGAGCTTCAAGGTGCCGGCAGGCGCCATCGTCGGCATCATCGGCCCGAACGGCGCGGGCAAGTCGACGCTGTTCAAGCTGGTGGCCGGCATTGAGCAGCCGGACAGCGGGGAGGTGAAGATCGGCAAGACCGTGCAGATGGCCTTTGTCGACCAGCATCGTGACGATCTGGCCAATGACAAGACCGTGTGGGAAGACATTTCCGGCGGTCTGGACATCATCACCGTGGGCAAGTTCCAGATGCCGAGCCGCGCCTACTGCGGCCGCTTCAACTTCAACGGTGGCGACCAGCAGAAGAAGGTGGGCATGCTGTCCGGTGGTGAACGCGGCCGCCTGCACCTGGCCAAGACGCTGATGCAGGGCGGCAACGTGCTGCTGCTGGACGAACCCTCCAACGACCTGGACGTGGAAACCCTGCGCGCGCTGGAAGATGCGCTGCTGGAATTTGCCGGCAGCGTGATGGTGATCAGCCACGACCGCTGGTTCCTGGACCGTATCTGTACGCACATTCTGGCGGCGGAAGGCGATTCGCAGTGGGTGTTCTTTGACGGAAACTACCAGGAGTACGAGGCCGACAAGATCAAGCGCCTGGGTGAAGAGGGTGCGCGCCCGCACCGTGTGCGTTACAAGGCGCTGAAGTAATAATTCGAATCCGGTTGTCGGATTCGAACGGGCGGGGGGCTTTCGGGCTGCTCCGCCTTTTTGTTGTCTGATGGTTGGTGGCGATCGGCATGTAACGGGCGCGGCGGGGTGCACGTTCTATCCCAGCCTCCCCATTGTTACCAGCTGTCATGCGCCGGAGCACGCATTGGTGATACGCTGACAAAAGCCATGCGTCTGATTCCCTACTTTCTTGCCGATGCCATTCCTTTCACCGCCACACGCGAGCAGGTGGTGGCGCACTATGGCCGTCCGCGTGCTGCGCAGCGCAACAACGTGGGGCTGAACGAACTGGATTATGGCGACCTGATCGTGCGTTTCCAGGACAACGGCCGGCTGGAGGAAATCACCCGCCGTGCGCCCTTGCTGTATCTGGGTACGGAACTGCTGCCCTTTGCGCGGCTGGCAGACCATGTGCACCGGCATGACCCGGCGGTGTTCGAGCGCGGGGGCTTTCTGGTCAGTCCGCGGTTCGGTCTGGCTTTCGATTCCGATTGCCCGCCATGGATCACCGCGCTGGCAGCCCACTGCATTCCCACCTGGCGCGCCATGGGGCAGACCTGAGCCGCAGGTTCTCCCTGCGAGAGTCCACGCGTGAGGATGGAGCGGTCCGCTTGCCAACCGCAATGACGGAAGACGCTTATGCCTGGCGCTGGTGCGGCACCACGGCCATGGTCACGCGCGAAATGCAGACCAGCTTGCCGGCTTCGTCCACGATGCGTACTTCCCAGACCTGCGTGGTTCGGCCCAAATGCGCCGGACGCGCAGTGCCGGTTACCCATCCCTCGGTCGCGGCGCGTACGTGGTTGCCGTTGATCTCCTGGCCGACGCAGAAGAATTTCTCCGGATCGACCGTGTGGACCGAGGCGACCGAGGCCAGCGTTTCGGACAGCACCATGGAAACGCCGCCATGCAGGCGGCCGTAGGGCTGGCGCGTGCGGGCATCGACCGGCATGCGCGCCGTCAGATAGTCGTCACCGGCTTCGGTGATTTCGATACCCAGATGGTCGACTGCACAGCCCTGGCAGAGGCGGTTGAGTTCGGATACGGTGAAGGGAGCAAACCAGATTGTCATGAAAGTGCCGTGATAAGGGGGAACAATGGCTTCATTCTAGGGTGATGATGATGCCCTTGCGCCGGCCGCGGAAAAAGTGCACGAACGTGCGTAACACGTTGAAATAGCTGATGTTTTTCCTGTGATATCGCGGGGCATCGCTAGGTGAAACAGGCGACCGGGGCTACTATGTCACCAAGGAGACAAACAGTGCGGGCGCCGTGTCTGCACTGACAAGCATGCGAGCCATGGACACAGCAACCATTCGCCCGTATCGGCTTGAGCCGCTGGCGGCGGCTGCCGATGCCCTGGAAGCCATTCCCTCCACCCTGCGGATCCCGCTTGCCGGGCGCGCCTTGGGCGACCGCATGTTCCCGCAAATGGCTGTGCACGATCGCTATGCCGCGGCCACGCTGGCCGCCATCGGCGATGACGGCAGCCGCTGGACTCAGGACTGCTACAGCATGTGGGGCGTGCTGGCACGGACCCGCTATATCCGAGAGCAGGCCCAGCGTTTCATGCGCGACTATCCCAAGGCCCATTTCGTCAATATCGGCTGCGGCCTGAGCCAGTACTTCCAGTGGCTGGACAACGGCACCACGCGCATGACCGATGCCGATCTGCCCGAAGTGGTGGCGCTGCGCGACCGGTTGCTGCCGCCGCTCAATGCGCGCCAGCAAACCGTGACTGTCGACCTGACCATGGACGATTGGTGGCGGCAGTTGCGCCTGCCGCGCCGGCAGGGCCGTCCGCTGTTCCTGCTGCTGGAAGGCGTGAGCATGTATCTGTCGGCCGGGCAGATGCGCAATGTGCTGGAAACCATCGGGGCCTATGCGCCTGCAGGCTCGGTGCTGGTGCTGGATGCCTTCAGCGTGCTGGCCACGGGCAACGCCTTCTGGCATCCTTCGCTGCGCAACACGGGGGCCAGCATCAAGTGGGGCCTGAAGCGTTCGGACGAGTTGGAGCAGGCGCACGAACGCTTCTGCCTGATCGACAGTATGGACATCATGGCCGGCTATGACTGGGCCAATGCCATGTGCAGTGCCGGTTTCACCTTCATGGCCGGCATGCCGTTCTATGCGATGTATGTGCTGAGCGTGGAATAAGCGAATCCAGCGTCAGACCTCTACGATCATCTCGATCTCGACGCAGGCACCCAGCGGCAGCTGGGGCACGCCGAACGCGCTGCGGGCATGGGCGCCGATGGTATTGCCGAACACCTGGCCGATCAGTTCGCTGCAGCCGTTCGTCACCAGATGCTGCTCGGTGTAATCGGCGGTGGAGTTGACCAGGCTCATCACCTTCACCACGCGCTTGATGCGGTTCAGGTCGCCGGTGGCCGCCTGCAGCGTGCCTAGCAGGTCGACAGCGACTGCGCGGGCGGCCTGGGCACCGTTGGCGGTGTCCATGTCCTTGCCGAGCTGGCCGGTCCAGACCTGGCCGTCTCGCTTGGCGATGTGACCGCTCAGGAAGATCAGGTTGCCGGTCTGCACGAACGGCACATAGGCAGCGGCCGGAACGGCGACCGGGGGCAGGGTGATGTCGAGGGCGGTGAGCTGGGCGTAGACGTCGGACATGGTGTGCTTCCTTGTTCGGGTTGGCGGATGCTCCGGATTGTAGGGCGCCCGGTGGGGTGCGACAGGCCAATGGGCTGCGGGCGTGTGAGGCTTTGTGGTGCCGGAAACAGGAAGCAGGAGCCAGCGCGGGAAATCGCACGCCTATGGGATCAGGCCGGTTCGACTGTGACCCCCACTTCCAGCGTATGCCCCTGACCACCGCCATGCAGTACCCCGCGCAAGGGTGTCACGTCGCCGAAATCCCTGCCGATGGCCACGGTGACGTAATCCTCGCCCGGCGTGCCCCAGCCGAAACGGTTGTTGGTGGGGTCGAAATCGCACCACAGGCCATGCTGCTGCACGCCTGCCACATCCAGCACCTGTTCGCCATGGGCATCGGGCAGGAACACGGACACCCAGGCGTGCGAGGCGTCCGCACCGATCAGGCGGGGCTGACCCGGGGGCGGGGATGTCAGCAGATAGCCGCTGACATAACGCGCCGGTAGCCCGAAGCCGCGCAGACAGGAAAGCATGATGTGGGCAAAGTCCTGGCAGACGCCGCAGCGCTGTTCCAGCGCAGTGAGTGCGGGAGTGTGCAGGCTGGTGCTGTCGGGAGCGTAGCGGAAGTCGGCATGCATGCGCGCGGTGAGTTCGATACAGGCCTCGAACAGGCAGCGATCCGGTGCAAGGGAAGAGGCTGCGTAGCGGGCAAATGCGTCGTCGCGTGCCACGTAGGGCGATGGGTAGAGAAACTCGGCGGCCTGGCTGAACTGCTGCCCAGCGCGGTAGGCGAACTGGTCGCGTACCTGGGCGCAGCTGGCATGGCTGTAGCGGATGGGGGGAGGCGTCGTCTGCACCAGGCTCCTTGCCGTGACTAGCAGTTCGCTGTGCGGCTGCTCCAGCGAGAAGTGGCAACGCTGGTTGCCGAACACGTCGGTGCTGACATGCTGGCTGGCTGGAGCGGGGTCCACCTCCAGCGAAAACTCCTGCAATTGCTGCCACGGCGTGGTGATGGGCTGCAACCAGGCCATGTGCTGGGCATGTTGCACCGGTGGCGTGTAGCGGTAGCGGGTCTGGTGGGTGATGCGGAGCTGCATGGGGCTTCCTGTCAGGCGCCGACGCTGCGGCTGGCGTGATCGACTGGATCGAAGTACGAGCGGGTGATGTTGTCGGTCAGCGCGATGGCCAGTTCGACGCACTGGCGCAAGGCTTCGGCAGAGTCAGACGGCGCAGCCGCGGGTGTTTTCAGGCGTTCCTGCAGCTGGCTTATCTGCTGCGGGAAGGGGACCGGTTCGACCACTTCGGGGGAGAAAGGCAACGGCGGCAAGGCCTGCAGCGCGTTCCGGATCTGCTCCAGCACCCAGTGCAGCGAACGCGGGTGGCGTGGGCTGCCGGTGAGCGTATGCCAGGCCTCGGCCGTGGGCGGTCCCAGCGCCTGCATGCGCGGTTGCTGCAGGTGCTGGTCGAACAGGGCCATGATGGTGGAGGCAGCCTGCCGGTCCAGTGGCGTGCTGGAAGCACTGGCGGGCAGCAGGGAGCCGGCGACAAAGCTCAGGCGTTCGATCCAGCGGCCCAGCATCAGCAATTGCCAGCCGGCATCGCGTTGCAGGCGGTCCAGCTGCACGCCGGTGACTGCCGCCAGCGCGTGGCTGAGCTGGCGCAACTGGCTGTCCATGTCCATGGACGACGTGATGGGCGCGTCTGCCTGCTGATTTTCGAGGCGCAGCGCCTGCATGTGGCGCTCCACGCTCTGCACCAGATGCCAGTGCTGGTGGGGCAACTGGCTGCGCAGCTCGGCTGCGGTGCGCGCTAGGGCTTCCACATTGCCTTGCGCGGCGCAGTCCGGCTGCTGCCATTGCTGTACGAGCAGGCGCGAGAGTTGTTCGTCGGGCAGATCGACAGCGGGAGCCGGATCGCAAGGGACGAGCTGCTGGTCCTGCAGCAACTGTTGCAGCCATTGGCGCAAGGCGGGGCCGGGGCGGTCGAGTTGCTGCAGGCTGTCGAGCACGAGCAATTGCAGGCGCACGGCATTTTCTGCACGCTCGGTATAGCGGCCCAGCCAGAACAGGTTCTCTGCGGTGCGACTGACAATGTGTTCAGCTTCGGCATCCTGCCGGGGTGGCGGGGGAGATGGCTCGGGTGTGGTGGGCCAGCCGGTGATCCATACATCCGCACTGCTGCCACCGCTTTGCATGGAGGTGAAGGGGTCGGTGCCGGCCGCCAGGCGTGCCATGCCCCCGGGCAGGACGCTCCAGCCCGCGCCGTCACTCAGGGCAAACAGGCGCAGCACCAGTGAGCGCATCTCCATGCGGCCACTGCCTGTGTCATCAGCGCGCGACCATCCCGGCATTTGCGACAGCGGGGCATATTGCTGCACTGTGAAATCATCGCCTTGCCGGCGCATGTTGGCCTGCAGTTGCAGCAGCTCCTGTGCGTCCAGTTGTCGTCCGAGGCGGGTGGGGAAGCTGTCATGCAGCTCGCTGCCGGAATAGGTGGGCTTGATGGCGAAGTCCTGCAGGCGCTGCTCCACACCCTGCAGTGCTGCCGCTTCGCCGCACCACCAGGTCGGCAGGGACGGAATCTGCAGGGATTCGCCCAGCAGATGGCGCGCCAGGGGTGGCAGAAAGCCCTGCAGGGCCGGGGATTCAAGAAAGCTGCTTCCCGGGCTGTTGGCCACGACCACCTGACCGTCGCGCATCACCTGCAGCAAGCCCGGAACGCCTTCGCGTGATTCGGGGCGCAGCTCCAGCGCATCCATCCAGCTGTCATCCACCCGGCGCAGCATGCCATGCACCCGCACCAGGCCGTGCAGGGTCTTGAGATACAGCCGGTTGCCACGCACCGTCAGATCACTCGCCTGAACGAGTGTCAGGCCGAGATAGCGGGCCAGATAAGCCTGCTCGAACCAGGTCTTGCTCCAGGGGCCGGAGGTCAGCAGCACCAGTGTGAGCGGTTCGTCGCCTTCGGCCAGCTGCTGGCATTGCTGGTGCAGGGCCTGCAGAAAACCCCGGTAGACACCGGTAATGGTTGCTGTCTGCAACTGGTTGAACCCGTCCGGGAATAGCTGGCGAATGACATGCCGGTTTTCAATCAGATAGCCCAGCCCGGATGGTGCCTGTGTGCGTTGCGCCATCAGCCACCACAATCCCCGGGAGTCACGGATCAGGTCGAAGGCAGCGATATGCAGGTAGCGTTGCTGCATGATGCCGTGCATTGGACGCAGGTAGCCGGGATGCCCCTGGATCAGTGCAGGGGGGAGCCAGCCCTGCTGCATCAGGGTCTGCGGGCCATAGACATCGGCCATCACCTGTTCCAGCAAGCGCATGCGTTGCTGGATGCCGGTGGCCAGGCCGTGCCACTCTGCATGGCTGAGCAGCAGGGGGAACAGGTTGAGCTCCCAGGGGCGAAGTTCTGCAAGTGCGTCGCCTTGCGCGGTGTAGCTGGTGCCGTTGTCGCGGATCAGGCGCTGCAGGCGGGCGTGATGCCGGTCCAGGGTCTCGGGGCTGGCGTCTGGCAGGGACTGGAAAAATGTGCGCCAGGCGGGGGCAGGGCCGTGATCTGGAGTGCTGGCGGCCAGGCCTCTCAGTTCGTCGAAATGGCCTTTTGCGGCCATGGCGTGATCAAGCGGAGGCAGGGGCCAGGGTGCGGAACAGCCACTCACCGGGAGCGTGGTCGGCGGGGTGACAGCACTGTCCGGAGCGAAGGTCGGAGTCATGGCGCAAGTCTACGTGCGATTGGGCGTCAAGCGTTCGTCAAGGCGTTACCATCGGCACATGCAGCATAAATTAAAACAAAAGAATTATTTACATCCAGCTGAAAGGAAGGCTGCGCGATCTTTCACCATCGCGGGGATGGCATGGGTGGCGGGCGTTGCGTTGCAGTTGCAGCAACCTGCGTTGTGGCAGGGGTCGCAGTATCTGGTGCTGGCAGGCATCTCGGTCTTGCTGCTGATTGCGCATGTGCGGGCGGTGTTGCCGGCGCCAGCATGGTTGTATGTGGTGCTGGCCATGCTGGCGTTTGCCATCACAGGTGAGCGCGCCTTGCACAGGCTCGGGGATCGTCTGGCGGCAGAGCTGGATGGCCCCGAGCTGGTGGTGACCGGGACGGTGGAGGGCTTGCCGCAGTGGAGGGCAGATGGTGCCCGTTTCCAGTTTGCCGTGGAAGAGGCCAGCTGGCGGGACCAGCGGATCGAAGTACCGCGCCGTTTGTCGTTGAGCTGGCCGACGCGCGGGCAAGTGGGAGCGCCGGCGCCGCCTGCCGCCGGGCGCGCCTGTGCCAGCTGCGTGCAGCCGGGGCAACGCTGGCAGTTCCCCGTGCGTCTGCGTCAGCCGCACGGCAACCGCAATCCGTTCGGCTTCGATCTGGAATTGTGGATGTGGCAGCAGGAAGTGGGTGCCAGCGGGCAGGTGCGGGCAGCCCCGGGGACTAAGGCAGCGCAGCGCCTGCACGATGCACCATGGTACCGGCTGGACCTTGCCATGGATCGTGCGCGCCTGCAGGTGCGCGAGCGTCTGCTCAACCATGTGGCTCCGGCCGGGCAGACTACTGCGGCAGCAGAGGATCGCCAGCGTGTTGCAGGCGTACTCGCCGCCCTGGTGATGGGTGATCAGGCGGCCATCGAGCGGCAGGACTGGGACATCTTCCGCCGCACCGGGGTGGCCCATCTGATGAGCATTTCAGGGCTGCATGTGACAATGTTTGCCTGGCTGGCCGGAGGCCTGGTGGGGTGGGCATGGCGGCGCAGTGCGCGGTGGGGATGGCCCTTGTGCCTGTGGCTGCCTGCGCCGCAGGCCGGGCTGTGGGGCGGCGTGCTGCTGGCACTGCTTTATGCCTGGTTTGCCGGCTGGGGCGTACCGGCGCAGCGCACGGTGTGCATGCTGCTGGTGGTGGCCTTGCTGCGCGGCGGTGGCAAGCAGTGGCCCTGGCATGCGATCTGGGCGATGGCCGCCATGGCAGTCACGCTGCTGGATCCCTGGGCGCTGCTGCAGCCGGGGTTCTGGCTGAGCTTTGTTGCGGTAGCGATGCTGTTCATCACGGGAGACGAGCAAGTGCCTCCGGCCCCCCATTGGCGCGCACGTGTCTGGCATGCCATCCGCGCCTTTCTGCACCAGCAATGGGTGGTGGTGCTCGCGCTCACGCCTCTGGCCATGCTGATGTTCGGCCAGTTCTCCATTGCCGGGGTGCTGGCCAACATGCTGGCGGTGCCGCTGGTCACTGTGCTGGTCACGCCGCTGGCCTTGCTTGGTGTGCTGCTGCCGCCCTTGTGGTTGCTGGCAGCCGACTTGCTGCAGTTGCTCAATGCCATGCTGGAATGGATGGCTGCCTGGCCCTGGGCCATGCATGCTGCAGCCCTGGCACCGTTGTGGGTGGGAGTGGCAGGGCTTGCCGGCGGCCTGTTGCTGGCGGTACGCCTGCCCCTTCCCTGGCGCCTGCAGGGGCTGGTGTGGCTCGCGCCGGTGCTGCTGTGGCAATCGGTGCGGCCGGCACCTGGCGAGTTCGAACTGCTGATGGTGGACATCGGGCAGGGCGGCGCAGTGCTGGTCCGCACGGCGAGCCACAGCCTGCTGTACGACACCGGCGCACGCCACAGCGACCGCAGCGATGCCGGGCAGCGCATTCTGGTGCCGCTGCTTGCGGCACTCGACGAGCAGATCGATCGGCTGGTACTCAGCCATGCCGACAACGACCATGCCGGCGGCGCGTCGGCAGTGCTGCAGGCACAGCCGCAGGCCACTGTCATGGGCTCGTTGCCGCCCGGGCATGTGCTGCACACCAGTCCCGGTGTGGCGGCCTGCCAGTCAGGGCAGCACTGGACATGGGACGGTGTGCGCTTCGACGTGCTGCACCCGGCACCGGGAACGCCGCTGACCGCAGACAACACCAATGCCAGCAGCTGTGTGCTGCGCATCGGCAACGGGCGGCGCAGTGCCTTGCTGGCGGGCGATATCGAACTCGAGCAGGAGCAGCAGCTGGTGCAGCGTCTTGGGCCGGAACAGCTGCAGGCTGACGTGCTGCTCGCAGCCCACCATGGCAGCGGCACCTCCACCGGAGCGGACTGGCTGCAGGCCGTGCAACCCCGCTGGACGCTGATCCAGCACGGCTACCGCAACAACTACGGCCACCCGCATGTGCCCGTGCTACAGCGCCTGTTGGAACAGGGTAGCACCATCGTGCAGACCGACCAGTGCGGTGCGGGTTGGTGGCGCTCGGACAGCAATCAGGTCCGTTGCGAACGCGAACGGAACCGTCGCTACTGGCAGCACGATGTGCCTCTTGCTCCGGTTCGCCTGCAGGACCCGGCGGACAGACCTGGCTAGAGCAGACGCGCGCTGCACCGTGGAGGACGGTTCGGCAGTACGACACAGAAGGGCGCCAGGGCAGGAATCCATACTCCTCCCCAACTTCTCCGCCATTTCGCCAATTCCGGCACGCATTACGGCATGCAATCCGACACCGAAACCCCGCAGCGCTTGCTATGCTGTCAGGAAGAAAAACAGGTTTTCAGGGAGATCGTGCATGCCTGCCTTTGACGAGATGTACCGCACCGTACCCTACGCGCAGGCGGCAGTGCGCCCGCACTATGCCGCGTACGAAGAGTGGCTGCAGCAACAGACCCCGCAGGCCCTGCAGCACCTGCGCGAAGAGGCAGAACTGATCTTCCGCCGCGTCGGCATCACCTTTGCCGTGTATGGCGACAAGGACGAGGATGGCAGCGGCAACGAACGCCTGATCCCCTTCGACCTGTTGCCCCGCGTGATTCCCGTTGCCGAGTGGGATCGCCTGCAGGCCGGCCTGGCCCAGCGCGTCACGGCGCTCAACCGCTTCCTGCACGATATCTACCACGACCAAGCGATTCTCAAGGCCGGCATCATTCCGTCCGAGCAGGTGCTTGGCAACGTCCAGTACCGCAAGCAGATGATCGGCGTGACTGTGCCCAACGGGGTGTACTCCCACATCAGCGGCATCGACGTGGTGCGCGCCACCCATGGCGAGGAAGAGGGCCAGTACTTCGTGCTGGAAGACAACCTGCGCGTGCCCAGCGGTGTGAGCTACATGCTGGAAAACCGCAAGATGATGATGCGCCTGTGCCCTGAGCTGTTCCAGTCACACAAGGTGGCCCCGGTCGCGCACTATGCCGATTTGCTGCTCGAAACCCTGCGCGACAGCGCCCCGGCGGCAGTGTCCGATCCGGTCGTGGTGGTGCTGACGCCCGGCATGTACAACAGTGCCTATTTCGAGCACGCCTTCCTCGCGCAGCAGATGGGCGTGGAGCTGGTGGAGGGGCAGGACCTGTTCGTCAGGGATGGCTTCTGCTACATGCGCACCACCGAAGGCCCGCAGCGCGTGGACGTGATCTACCGCCGCATCGACGATGACTTTCTCGATCCCCGTGTGTTCCGCAAGGATTCCACGCTGGGTTGCGCCGGCCTGATGGATGTCTACCGCGCCGGCCATGTCGCCATCTGCAACGCCATCGGCACCGGCATTGCCGATGACAAGTCCATCTACCCCTACGTGCCGCAGATGATCGAGTTCTACCTCGGCGAAAAGCCGCTGTTGGCCAATGTGCCTACCTGGCTCTGCCGCAAGCAGGACGATCTGCGCTATGTACTGGACCATCTCGACGAACTGGTGGTCAAGGAAGTGCATGGCGCCGGGGGCTACGGCATGCTGATCGGCCCGACTGCCAGCAAGGCAGAGATCGAGGAATTCCGCGCCGTGCTGCAGCAGCACCCTGATCGCTACATTGCCCAGCCCACGCTGAGCCTGTCCACCTGCCCGACCTTTGTTGACAGCGGCGTGGCTCCGCGTCATATCGACCTGCGCCCCTTTGTGCTCTGCGGCAAGGAGGTGCAGATGGTGGCTGGCGGCCTGACGCGCGTGGCGCTCAAGGAGGGCTCGCTGGTCGTCAACTCCTCGCAGGGCGGCGGCACCAAGGACACCTGGGTGCTCTGAGAACACAACAAGAAAGGGAAACCATGCTGTCACGCACCGCCGATCACCTGTTGTGGATGGCCCGCTATATCGAGCGCGCCGAAAACACCGCCCGCATGCTGGATGTGAACTGCCAGACCGGCATGCTGCCGATCTCTGCCGCCCAGGCCGAGCAGGGCTGGGAAGGCCTGCTGTCCATCTGCGAGTTGCTGCCTGCCTACCGTCGTCAGCATGACGATATCCGGCCCGGGCACATCATCCAGTTCATGGCCGCCGATGCCGACAATCCGTCCTCCATCATCGCCTGCATCCAGGCCTCGCGCGAGAATGCCCGCGCTGTGCGTGGCCAGCTCACCACCGAAGTCTGGGAAACCTACAACCAGACCTGGATCGAGGCGCAAGCCCTGCTGCAAACCGACATCCTGGAGGATGACCCCAGCCGTTTCTTCGAGTGGGTGAAAGATCGCTCGCACCTGGCACGCGGCGTGATGCTGGGCACCATGCTGATGGACCAGTCGCTCTGGTTCCTGCGCCTGGGCACCTTTCTGGAACGCGCCGACAACACCGCGCGCCTGCTGGACGTGAAATTCCACGCCCGCGACAACGAATTCCACGTCAGTGATCTGGTGGACCAGGAGGAACTGGATTTCTACCACTGGAGCGCCATCCTGCGCAGCGTGTCGGCCTTCGAGGTCTATCGCAAGGTGTACCGCGACGTGATCCGTCCCGACCGCGTGGCCGAACTGCTGATGCTGCGCCCCGACATGCCGCGCTCGCTGCTCGCCAGCATGGACGAAGTGCTGACCAACCTCGACCGCATTGGCGCCAGAACGCTCAGCAGCCCGTCACGCCGTCTGGCCGGCCGCATCCAGTCCGAACTGCAATACGGGGAAATCCACGACATCCTGGAAACCGGCCTGCACAACTACCTCACGCGCTTCCTTGAGCGCATCCACGAGCTGGGGCAGGTGATTACGGACGAGTTCCTCTACTAGAGCGCTGTGAATAGCACGTCGCGCGCAGCGGGTGTCCAATGCTTCGGGCTTCGGGCTTCGGGCTTCGGGCTTCGGGCTTCGGGCTTCGGGCTTCGGGCTCCTGGCTCTGGCCAGGCATCCCTGTTTCCGCACCAGCCGCAGGGCGCGCCCTCAGGTCTGCAAGCTGCCCTTCATCCGCAGCCGGATATGCTGCACCTCAAACCCCTGCGTCTTCAGCTGCTTGAGCCAGATCGGCAGCAATTGCCGTGCCTTGGCCGCCACCGCATTGCCCGACACGATCAGACACCACTCGCCATCCTCCACCACGCCAAAGGTGATGTGCGCGCGCAGCATGGGTGGAATCAGCGGCGTGATGCAGCGCCCGCAGTCCTGTGCGTGGCGCAGCCGCTGCATCAGGGTGCCCAGCACCGGGGCTTCCTGTGCGGCCTGTTCCAGGCGGATGGCTTGATGTCTGCGTTGCATGGCGCCATTATCGGTGCGCACGGGGCAGGGCGGCCGCTTTTCACATTTGCGCACAGATGCAATCGATTGCGACGCGGCATTGCTGCATCTGTAACCAAGCCGGATAGTAGAATGATTGATTGCCGATTCCTGGTTGACGCGGTGCAGCATCGTGCAGTTGAGATTGTCCGCACCGCCCCTATCTGTTGAACCGGAATCCGCCTCAACACCCAACAAACTACAAGGACACTGCCCGTCCTGCAGCTTCCGCCCCGGCGGCAGCACCCCGGGCGGCAGTGTGAATGCATGGCCACCATCCTGACCAAAATCTTCGGCAGCCGCAACGATCGCCTGCTGGGCAAGTACCGCAAGACGGTCGCACGCATCAATGCGCTCGAGAAGGACTTCGAACAACTGTCCGATGAGCAGATCCCTGCCAAGACAGCGGAATTCCGCGAGCGCGTCGCCAAGGGCGAAACGCTGGACGCCATCCTGCCCGAGGCCTTTGCCCTGGTGCGCGAAGCCTCCAAGCGCATCATGAAGATGCGCCACTTCGACGTGCAGATGATCGGGGGCCTGGCGCTGCATGAAGGCAAGATCGCCGAAATGCGCACCGGCGAAGGCAAGACCCTGACCGCCACGCTGCCGGTGTACCTCAATGCCCTGTCTGGCAACGGCGTGCATGTGGTGACCGTGAACGACTACCTGGCCAACCGCGATGCGCAGTGGATGGGTCGCCTGTACAACTTCCTGGGCCTGACGGTGGGCGTGAACCTGCCGCAGATGCCGCGCAATCTCAAGCAGGAAGCCTACGCGGCCGACATCACCTACGGCACCAACAACGAATTCGGCTTCGACTACCTGCGCGACAACATGGTGTACGAGCTGGCCGAGCGCGTGCAGCGCCCGCTCAACTACGCCATCGTCGACGAGGTGGACTCCATCCTGATCGACGAGGCGCGCACGCCGCTGATCATCAGCGGCCAGGCCGAAGACCAGACCGAGACCTACCTTGCCATGAACAAGGTGGTGCCCTATCTGACCCGCCAGGAAGGCGAAGAGAACCTGGTCACCGGCGAAGGCGTGATCACCCCCGGCGATTTCACCGTGGACGAAAAAGCCCATCAGGTCTACCTGACCGAGCAGGGCCATGAGCACGCCGAGGAAGTGCTGGCCAAACTGGGCCTGCTGGCCGAAGGCAGCTCGCTGTACGATCCGGCCAACATCAGCCTGATGCACCACCTGTACGCCGCGCTGCGTGCCAACCACCTGTACCACCGCGACCAGCATTACGTGGTGCAGCAGGGCGAAAACGGTCCCGAGATCGTCATCGTCGATGAATTCACCGGCCGCCTGATGGCAGGCCGCCGCTGGAGCGATGGCCTGCACCAGGCCGTCGAGGCGAAAGAGGGCGTGCCGATCCAGGCCGAGAACCAGACGCTGGCCTCCATCACCTTCCAGAACTACTTCCGCCTGTACACCAAGCTGTCCGGCATGACCGGTACGGCCGACACCGAAGCCTACGAATTCCAGGAAATCTACGGTCTCGAAACCGTGGTGATTCCGCCCAACCGTCCGAGCCAGCGCACCGACCAGCTCGACCGCGTCTACAAGACCACACCCGAGAAATACAAGGCCGCCATCGACGACATCCGCGAGTGCTACGAGCGCGGTCAGCCGGTGCTGGTGGGGACCACCTCGATCGAGAACTCCGAGATCATCTCCGGCCTGCTGAAGGAAGCCGGCCTGCCGCACCAGGTGCTCAACGCCAAGCAGCACGAGCGCGAAGCCGAGATCGTGGTGCAGGCCGGTCGCCCGCACATGATCACCATCGCCACCAACATGGCCGGCCGCGGTACCGACATCGTGCTGGGCGGCAGCCTGGAGAAGATGATTGCCGCGGTCGAGGCCGACGCCAGTCTGGATGATGCCGCCAAGCAGCAGCGCATCGAGGACCTGCGCGCCAACTGGCAGGGCGACCATGAGAAGGTCAAGGAACTGGGCGGCCTGCGCATCATCGCCACCGAGCGCCACGAATCGCGCCGCATCGACAACCAGCTGCGTGGCCGTTCCGGCCGCCAGGGCGACCCGGGCTCCTCCCGTTTCTACCTGAGCCTGGACGACCAGCTGATGCGCATTTTCGCGGGTGACCGCGTGCGCGCCATCATGGATCGCCTGAAGATGCCCGAGGGCGAAGCGATCGAGGCCGGCATGGTCACGCGCTCCATCGAAAGTGCCCAGCGCAAGGTCGAGGCGCGCAACTTCGACATCCGCAAGCAGCTGCTGGAATACGATGACGTGTCCAACGAGCAGCGCAAGGTGATCTACCGCCAGCGCAACGAGGTGCTGGAATCCATCGGCCTGCAGGAGCAGATCGACGGCCTGCGCCAGAGCAGCTTCACCGATCTGGTGCACAGCTTCGTGCCGCAGCAGAGCATGGAAGAACAGTGGGATCTGGCCGGCCTGGAAAAGGCGCTGGCGGACGACTGGGGCCTGGACATCAACCTGCGCGGCATGGTCGAGGCCTCCAACAGCATCACCGACGAAGAGATCGTCGAGAAGGTGCTGCAGGAAACCGATGCGGCCTTCAAGGCCAAGTTCGACATGGTGGGCGAGGAGCACTTCGTCAACTTCGAGCGTGCGGTGCTGCTGCAGAGCATGGACACGCACTGGCGTGAACACCTGAGCGCGCTGGACCACCTGCGTCAGGGCATCCACCTGCGCGGCTACGCCCAGAAGCAGCCCAAGCAGGAATACAAACGCGAGGCCTTCGAGCTGTTCGGCCAGATGCTGGACGCCATCAAGAACGACGTGACCCGCATCCTGATGAACGTGCGCATCGAGTCGCCCCAGCAGCTGGACGAGGCCACCGAAGCCGCGCTGCCCAGCGATGGCGGTGGCTACATCAACATCACCTACACCTCGCCCAGCGAAACCGGCGAACCGCAAAGCACCCCGGCTGCTGCCGGTGCGGCACTGGCAGCCGGTGCGGTGGCCGACATGCCGGCCGAAGCCTTCGTCGGCGTCGGCCGCAACGATCCCTGCCCCTGCGGCAGCGGCAAGAAGTACAAGCAGTGCCATGGCAAGCTGAGCTGATGAGCGCTCCTTCTTGCGCTGAGCCTGAGGGCGGGGCAGCGCACGAGCCATGAGGCCGGCTGGCGCAGGTGGCGGTGTGTCAACTCGCATCGACAGCTGCCCGGATGCTTGCTCGACAAGATTTCTCCTCGTACAGGGGAACGCAAAAACAGGCCCAGCGCCTGTTTTCTGCCTTTTTGGCGGCACAATTGAAAAATTGCGACCCCGCAACCTCACCAATGATTTGTCTCCCGGAGATTTGTCCATGCCCGTGAATCTGACTGCCCCCCGTGCCGAAGACCTGCATCCCGTCCAGGGCCTGCGTCTGGGCGTGACCGAAGCCGGCGTGCGCAAGGCCAACCGCAAGGATCTGAGCGTGCTGCTGCTGGACGAGGGCGCTTCGGTCGGCGCCGTTTTCACGCGCAACCGCTACTGCGCGGCTCCGGTGCAGGTCTGCCGCGAGCATCTGGAAGGCGGCCAGGCCGCGATTCGCGCCATGGTGATCAACACCGGCAATGCCAACGCCGGCACTGGTGCCCCCGGCCTGCAGGCCGCGCGCGACACCTGTGCTGCGCTGGCGAAAGAGCTGGGCGTGCAGCCGCAGCAAATCCTGCCGTTTTCCACCGGCGTGATCATGGAAAACCTGCCGGTCGACCGCATCGTTGCCGGCCTGCCCGCTGCCATTGCCAACGCTCAGCCCGACAACTGGGCGCAGGCCGCCGAAGGCATCATGACCACCGACACCGTGCCCAAGGCCTACAGCCTGCAGGCCGAAGTGGATGGCGCCAGCATCACCGTGACCGGCATCAGCAAAGGCGCCGGCATGATCCGTCCGAACATGGCCACCATGCTGGGCTTTCTGGCGACCGACGCGCGCGTGAGCCAGGGCGTGATGGCGCAACTGGCACGTGAGCTGGCCGATGGCTCCTTCAACCGCATCACCATCGACGGCGACACTTCCACCAACGACTCCTTTGTCGTGATTGCCACCAACAAGGCCGACCACGAAGAAATCACCAGCCTGGACAGCGTGCCCGGGCAAGCGCTCAAGGCCGCCATGCTGGTGGTGTCCCGCCAGCTGGCCCAGGCCATCGTGCGCGACGGCGAGGGTGCCACCAAGTTCATCACCGTGCGCGTGGATGGCGGCAAGACGCAGGAAGAGTGCCGACTGGCGGCCTACGCCATCGCGCACTCTCCGCTGGTCAAGACCGCCTTCTTCGCCAGCGACCCGAACCTGGGCCGCATTCTGGCGGCTGTGGGCTACGCCGGCATCGACGATCTGGATCAGGGCAGGATCGAGCTGTATCTGGACGACGTGCATGTGGTCACCCAGGGCGGCCGCAACCCCGCCTACCAGGAAGAGCAGGGCCAGCGCGTGATGAAGCAGGCCGAGATCACTGTGCGCGTGGATTTGGGTCGTGGTGAGGCCAGCGACACCGTCTGGACCTGCGACCTGAGCCACGACTACGTGAGCATCAACGCAGACTATCGTTCCTGACCGGCGCGTGCCCCGGAATGGGGCGCATTTGAATCCGCAACAAAAATGGCGACCCGACCGGTCGCCATTCTTCATGCATCTGCCTGCAACTCAGTGCAGCGTATCGTTGCCCGGCATCAGCGTGCTGCCCGATTCCAGCTTGAAGAAGCCGGTCCCCGCTGAGCCACGGCCCACTTCATCCACCGTGGCTTCGCGCACGCTGTGGATCTTGATGCGCAATTCCAGCCCGATACCCGCCAGCGGATGGTTGCCGTCCAGCACCACATGGTCGGGGTAGATGTCGGTCACGATGTACAGCGCGTCCTTCGGGATGTCGGCATTGCAGCCCGCGGGCAGGGCGTGGCCGTCGAAGGCCATGCCTTCTTCCAGTTCGGCCGGAAACCACTTGCGCGCTTCGAGATACACCTTCTCCTCGTCGTAGTCGCCAAAGGCGTGATGCGGCTCCAGATGCAGTTCCAGGTTGTCGCCCACCTTGTGCTCCAGCAGCGCCTCGTCGATGGCTTCCAGCAGGTCGTCGCCGCCCACCAGAAATTCGACCGGCTCCTGCAGTTCGTCCAGCACCTCGCCCTGCATGTCTTTCATGATCCAGGTCAGTGCCACAACCGATTGATCGGTCACCAGAGTCTTGTCGGATGAATTTTCCATTGCACAATTGTCCCATGAACACCGATCAAGCACTCCCCCTGCTCGGCAATTTGTCGCCCGACCAATTCATGCGCCGCCACTGGCAGCGCAAGCCGCTGCTGGTGCGCCAGGCCATCCCCGGCTTCCAGCCCTTCCTGGATCGCCGCGAGCTGGCCGCGCTGGCCGAACGCGAGGATGTGGAATCCCGCCTCATCACTTCCGGTACGGCCAAGGGTTGGACCTTTGCAAAGGGGCCTTTCCCCAAGAGCAAGTTGCCGGCCTGGAAGCAGGCCCAGTGGACGCTGCTGGTGCAGGGCGTGGACCTGCACGACGAGCGCGTGCATGCGCTGATGCAGCAGTTCCGCTTCATTCCCGATGCGCGTCTGGACGACGTGATGATCAGCTATGCCAGCGATGGCGGCGGCGTCGGCCCGCACTTCGACAGCTACGACGTGTTCCTGCTGCAGGCGCACGGCCAGCGCCGCTGGCGCATCGGCCGCCAGAAGGACCGCACATTGCTGCCCGACATGCCTGTGCGCATCCTGGCCGACTTCCAGCCGGAAGAGGAGTTCGTGCTGAATCCCGGCGACATGCTCTACCTGCCGCCCGGCTGGGCACATGATGGCGTGGCCGTCGGCGAGTGCATGACCTATTCCATCGGCTTCCGTGTGCCGCAGAAGGGCGATCTGGCGCGCGAGCTGCTGCTGCGCATGGCCGAACCGGCGGCTGACGCCCTGGGCGAGAGCCTGTACAAGGACGCCGGCCAGCCGGCCGTGGCGCAGGGTGCGGAAATTCCCGATGCCATGCAGCAGTTTGCCTTCGGCGCGGTGCAGGCCGCCTTGCTCGATGCCGACAACATCGCCTGCGCGCTGGGTGAGTATCTGACCGAGCCCAAGGCCAATGTCTGGTTCGACGCGCCCGAACTGGAGCCCACCGAGTTGCAGACTGGCGGCGTGCGCCTGGACCGCCGCACCCGCATGCTGTACGACACCCATCACATCTTCATCAACGGCGAGAGCTACCGCGCAGCCGGCAAGGATGCCCGCCTGATGCGCCAACTGGCAGACGATCGCGCGCTGGATGCCAAGGCAGTTGCGCGTGCGAGCGAGGCGGCGCGCGAACTGATGCTGTCCTGGGTGGATGCCGGCTGGCTGCTGGACGGACAGTAGGCTGACGCTTTGCTGTCACCTTCATACAACGAAGTTGACGTTTTTGTCAGGAAACTCGTCAGCTAGCGTCAGGAATCTCGGTAATTTCCCTATAATTGGCGACGGAGGCAGAGCTCGGGTGTTCTGCCTCAGTTTTTGCCGAAACGGTAAGAACAATTTCCGGAAATTGTTTTTATTCACCTGACATACAAGGATATCCAATGAACAAGTCTCTCGTCATCGCTTCCGTGATCGCTGCTGCTGCTCTGGTCGCTTGCGGCAAGAAAGAAGAAGCTGCTGTGCAAGCCGCTTCCGCTGCTGACGTGGCTGCTTCCGCTGCTGCTGACGCTTCCTCCGCTGCTGCTGACGCTGCTTCCGCTGCTGCTACCACCGTTGACAACGCTGCTTCCGCTGCTGCTGGCGCTGCTTCCGAAGCCGCTGCTGCTGCTGGTGACGCTGCTTCCGCTGCTGCTACCGCCGCTGCTGACGCTGCTTCCGCTGCTGTGGACGCTGCTTCCAAGTAATTGGATATCTGCCATGGCCTTGTGCCATGGCCAGCAACAGGAAAGCCACCCTCGGGTGGCTTTCTTGCGTCTGGGAACTGCTCAGGCGTTGGGCGCTGCCATCTGCAGCCGTTCCCAGGGCTGTGCCGATTCCGGACACCAGCGCAGCACATCGCCCCGCGCGGGCAGGCGCGCGGCTTCCCAGTCGCTCAGTACCAGACGGCGCAGGGCAGGGGTTTGCGTACCGTCCAGCACATGCTCGGCCGGCTTGTGCGTGTGGCCGTGCACCAGCGTGTGGCAGCCACGCTCCTGCAGCCAGCGGCAGGCGAGGGGGGCGTCCACATCGGCATAGCCTTCCACCCCCAGCTCGTTCTTGCGTGATTCGCTTTGTGCGCGCAGCTGGCGCGCCAGCGCAAGGCGCTGCTCCAGCGGCTGCTGCAGCAAGGCCTGCTGCCAGGCGGGTTGCCGCACCTGGGCGCGGAACTTCATGTACTGCACGTCGTCGATGCACAGCGCATCCCCATGGCTGAGCAGGATGCGTTCCGAGCTGCCTGCCGCCAGCGGCCATTCCAGCACGCAGGGGTCGTGCAGCAGGGTCATGCCGGCTTCGGCGCAGAATGCCGCACCGACGAGAAAGTCGCGGTTGCCGTGCATGAAGTAGAGGGCCCGGCGCTCACTGGCTGCGCGAAGAGTGCGCGCCACGTCGCGCTCGAAATCGTGACCGGCAGCCCCCGTGATGTCATCGCCGACCCACACTTCGAAGATGTCTCCGAGCAGGAACACGGCATCGGCGGGTGTCTGCTCCAGGTAGCGGGCAAACGCGCGCCAGGTGGCGTCGTCCTGCTGCAGGTGCAGGTCCGAGACAAAATCGGCGCAGCGCCAGGCGGTAGGGGCGAGCACATGGGACACGGCTGCTTCGGGGGCAGTGGGTGGGGGCAGGTCGGACATCAGGGCAGCATTCGAAGCAAGAAAAAGCCACGCAAGCAATGATGCCCTGCGTGGCTCCGGAAAAAAGCGTTGGCGCGACGCTTACAGCGCCACGGCTTTCTCGATCACGACGTCGTCCTTCGGCACGTCATCGTGGAAGCCACGACGGCCGGTAGCGACCTTGGCGATCTTGTCGACCACGTCGGTGCCGCCAGTGACCTTGCCGAACACGGCGTAGCCCCAGCCCTGCGGCGTGGGAGCGGTGTGGTTCAGGAAGTCGTTGTTGGCCACGTTGATGAAGAACTGGGCGCTGGCAGAGTGCGGAGCGGAGGTACGGGCCATGGCGATGGTGTACTTGTCGTTCTTCAGCCCGTTGTTGGCTTCGTTCTGGATTTCCTTGGCGGTGGGCTTTTGCTGCATGCCGGGGGCGAAGCCGCCGCCCTGCACCATGAAGCCGGGGATCACGCGGTGGAACACGGTGCCTTCATAGTGGCCGGCGCGGACATATTCCAGGAAGTTGGCCACGGTGATGGGCGCTTTTTCAGCGTCCAGTTCGATGGTGATGGTGCCATGGTTGGCGATGTGCAGTTCTACAGTGCTCATGTCTTTATGGGAGTTGTCGGTATGAAGAAAGCGGGCCGGCCGGCCCGCGGGGATGGCTTATTTTATCTGTGTGGCCGAATTGATCACCACGGCCTGCTTCGGAACATCACTCGGGAACTGGGCATTGCCGCCGGTGGGCACCTTGCGGATGCGGTTGACCACATCCATGCCGCTCACGACCTTGCCGAAGACGGTATAGCCATAGAGCTGGCTGGAGCGCAGCAGGCTGGCACGCGGTACATTGGTGTAGGTGCGACCCTGATAGTCAAAACGCGCCACCGGATCCCCATCGGGAATTTGTACCGGATCGAGGAAGCTGTTGTCTTTCACGTTGATGAAGAACTGGGCTGCGGCCGAGTTGGGGTCGTTGGTGCGTGCCATGGCGACCGTGCCGACCGTGTTGCGCAGGCCGGCCTTGGCCGCCTGACGTCCTTCATGCGGCACCGGCGTGCGCGTGGCCTTCTCCACATAGCGGGTATCGTAGCCGCCACCCTGGATCATGAAGTTGTCGATCACGCGGTGGAATACGGTGCCGTCGTAGTGCTTGCTGCGCACGTACTGCAGGAAGTTGGCCACGGTCTTGGGAGCCTTGTCCGGATAGACCTCGATCACGAAATCGCCCTGGCTGGTGCTGAAGCGCACCTGCGGGGCGCTGGCCTTGGGCGCAGCCAGCGCAGCACCGGCTGAGAGGGTCAGGCTTGCGCCGATCAGCGTGCTCATCAGTGCGCTACGGGCAAGCAGTTGGCGACGGGTATGGGGCATGGAAAATCCTCTTCTTCAGGGGCAAGGGACAAGCAGTTGACGCGGATTATCCGTTGCAGTTCCCCGAGGGGTGTGTACAAGGGTAAGTGCTGCCATCAGCGCAGCGGGTGCCGGGTTCAGGAATCGGCCGACTTGAGCTTGGCGCGCAGGGCGGCATTGCCCGGTTGCAGGGCCAGTGCACGGCTGTAGCTGTCATGCGCCATGCGGCGGTAGACGTCGCCAAGATTCTCGAGCGCGGTCGCGTAATTGGGGTTGCTGCGCAGGGCCGCTTCGAGTGCCTCGCGTGCCAGGCCCAGCTCGCCACTTTCTGCGTACAGCACAGCGAGGTTGTTGAAGGGCTCGGGGATCTCGGGATACTCCTGCGTCAGTCCGATCAGCACGGTGCGGGCCTGGTCCTTCTGGCCCTGGGCGGTGAGGATGCGGCTCTTGAGCAGACGCATCTGCGGATCGCGCGGGTTGCCGGCCAGGTAGTTGTCGGCGGCCTGCGAGGCACCGGCCAGATTGCCGCTGCCCATCATCTGCTGCACTTTCCTGTAGTCGGCGCCCACCAGGCCATCCTGGGCGAAAGCCGGCGCACTCAGCAGGGCGCCCAGCAGCGCGGCGGCCAGCCATGGGGTACGGGAGCCGCTGGAGCGGAAGGAAACAGGGCGGAGCAGGGACAGCAGGCGCATGGGCATCGGGCGGTACGGGCGGCGGCTGGCGCCGCGACTTGCGAAGGTCGGAATGTGCGGATTATTGCAGGTTCGTTGCCGGCTGCACCTGATCAGGGGCAAGCCGCCACGCGGATACGGTACCATGATGTCTGTGCGGCAGTCCGCCTGCCGCGTTCCGGGTCACGTCTGTATGCCGCATGGCAGTTGCGGCTTGGCGTGCTGTGCTGCATGATCACGGTGACCCTGCTTCCACGAACCAATTGAAACAATGTCCCTGCAAATCTACAACACGCTCAAGCGTGAGGTACAGCCTTTTGCTCCCCTGGAACCCGGTCATGTGCGCATGTATGTGTGCGGCATGACGGTGTACGACCTGTGCCACCTGGGCCATGCCCGCGCCATGGTGGCCTTCGATGTGGTGCAGCGCTGGCTCAAGGTGAGCGGCTACCGCGTCACCTATGTGCGCAACATCACCGATATCGACGACAAGATCATCAAGCGCGCACTGGAGAATGGCGAGACCATCCGCGGCCTGACTGACCGCATGATTGATGCGCTGCATGAGGATGCCGACGCGCTCGGCATCGAGCGCCCCACGCACGAGCCGCGCGCCACCGAATATGTGCCGCAGATGGTGCAGCTGATCGAGACGCTGCAGGGCAAAGGTCTGGCCTACCAGGCTGACAACGGCGATGTGAACTATGCCGTGCGCAAGTTTGCCAACTATGGCCGCCTGTCCGGCAAGTCGGTGGACGAACTGCGCGCCGGCGAGCGTGTGGCAGTGCAGGACGGCAAGCAGGATCCGCTCGATTTCGTGCTGTGGAAATCCGCCAAGGAGAGCGAGCCTGAGGATGCCAAGTGGGACAGCCCCTATGGCATCGGCCGCCCCGGCTGGCATATCGAGTGCTCGGCCATGGGCTGTGCGCTGCTGGGCGAGCAATTCGACATCCATGGAGGTGGGGCCGACCTGCAGTTTCCTCACCACGAGAACGAGATTGCGCAGAGCGAAGGCGCGACCGGCAAGGCGCCGGTACGTTTCTGGATGCACAACGGCTTTGTGCGCGTGGACAACGAGAAGATGTCCAAGAGCCTGGGCAACTTCTTCACCATCCGCGAGGTGTTGAAGGACTACGATGCCGAGACGGTGCGTTTCTTCATCCTGCGCGCCCATTACCGCAGCCCGCTCAACTACAGCAATGCGCATCTGGATGATGCGCGTGCCGCGCTCAAGCGCCTGTATACCGCGCTGAGCCTGGTCAAGGCGGAAGTGCCCGCGCAAATTGACTGGAACGATCCCTTTGCCGCACGCTTCAAGGCGGCAATGGACGAGGATTTCGGCACCCCCGAAGCAGTGGCCGTGCTGTTCGAGCTGGCGAGCGAAGTCAACCGCACGCAATCGCCGGAACGTGCCGGCCTGCTGCGTGTCCTGGGGGGCTGCATCGGCCTGCTGCAGGACGATCCGCAAGGCTTTCTGCAGGCTGGTTCCGCACTGGATGCCGATGCCATCCAGGCGCAGATCGACGCCCGCGCCGCAGCCAAGGCCGCCAAGGACTGGGCCGAGGCCGACCGCATCCGCAAGGCCCTGCTGGAGCAGGGCGTGGTGCTGAAGGATTCGCCCACCGGTACGACCTGGGAAATGGCGCAGTAAATGCAGGCACGAGCAAGACAGACGGCTTCCGAGCCTGCGGAGGCTCCGGCGTCAGTGGCGGTGGCTGCGGATGGCAGCACCCTGATCACGCCCGCGTACTGGGCCGAGGCCTGCAAGACCCTGGCCAAGCGAGACCGCGTGATGAAGCGCCTGATTCCGCAGCACGGCAGTGCCTGCCTGGAATCACGCGGCGATGCCTTCACCACGCTGGCGCGCAGCATCGTGGGGCAGCAGATTTCGGTGAAGGCGGCGCAATCCGTGTGGGATCGCTTTGCCGCGCTGGCTCCCGAACTGGATGCCGAACAGGTGCTGCGCCTGCGCATTGGCGACATGCGCGCAGCCGGCCTGAGCGCGCGCAAGGTGGAATACCTGGTTGATCTGGCGCTGCACTTCAGCGAGAAGAAGCTGAATGAAGCCGACTGGACCGCTATGGACGACGAAGCCATCATCGCGCAGCTGGTGGCGATCCGCGGCATCGGCCGCTGGACGGCGGAGATGTTCCTGATCTTCCACCTGCTGCGGCCGAACGTGCTGCCGCTGGACGATGCGGGGCTGATCAAGGGCATCAGCCACAATTATTTTTCCGGCGAGCCGGTGAGTCGCAGCGACATGCGCGAAGTGGCGCAGGCCTGGCAGCCGTATTGCAGCGTCGCCACCTGGTATCTGTGGCGTTCGCTCAGTCCCTTGCCGGTGGCGTATTGACCTGCGTAAAGCGAAATGCAGTGCATGTCACATGCAGGCACTGGCTAAATTTACAATAGCACCCAAGTACCCGAACCAGATTCTCTGGCCCAGCCGGCTTGTTGCCGGCATCATCGAGGAGTCTTTCCGTGGCCAAACGGACCTTTCTAGATTTTGAACAGCCCATCGCCGAACTCGAAAACAAGATCGAGGAACTGCGCTATGTGCAGAGCGAATCGGCTGTCGACATTTCGGCAGAAATCGAACAGCTGAGCAAGAAGAGTCAGCAGCTGACCAAGGACATCTACAGCGACCTGACGCCCTGGCAGATCACCAAGATCGCGCGCCATGCCGACCGTCCCTACACGCTGGACTACATCCGCGAAATCTTCACCGACTTCGTGGAAATGCATGGCGACCGCCACTTTGCCGATGACCAGTCCATCGTGGGGGGGCTGGCGCGCTTCAACGGTACGCCCTGCATGGTGCTGGGCCAGCAGAAGGGCCGCGACACCAAGGAGCGCGGCCTGCGCAACTTCGGCATGAGCAAGCCCGAGGGCTATCGCAAGGCGCTGCGCCTGATGAAGACGGCCGAGAAATTCGGCCTGCCGGTGTTCACCTTCGTGGACACGCCCGGCGCCTATCCCGGCATCGATGCCGAGGAGCGCGGCCAGAGCGAGGCCATCGGCCGCAACATCTTCGAGATGGCGCAGCTGGAAGTGCCGATCATCACCACCATCATCGGTGAAGGTGGCTCCGGCGGCGCGCTGGCGATCAGCGTGGCGGATCAGGTGCTGATGCTGCAATATGCGGTGTACTCCGTGATCAGCCCGGAAGGCTGCGCTTCCATCCTGTGGAAGACGGCGGACCGTGCACAGGATGCTGCCGAGGCGCTGGGCATTACCGCGCACCGCCTGAAGGCGCTGGGTCTGGTGGACAAGATCGTGAGCGAGCCGGTGGGTGGCGCGCACACCAACTACAAGCAGATGGCCTCGCTGCTCAAGCGCGCGCTGGGCGATGCACTGCGTGGCGTGAGCGATCTCAAGCCGAAGGAACTGCTGGACCGCCGTTACGAGCGCCTGCAGAGCTACGGCCGCTTCAACGATACGCGCGCCGACAAGGAATAAGGGGCCGGCTTGCGGCGCGGGGTGGGGTCATGACGTCTTCTCGCGCCAGGTTGTCTTCTTCTGCCGGTGAGCTGCATTGGCTGCAGGCGCCGCCGTCCGTGGTGGATGACGCGGTGCGCCGCTGGTGGCAGGCATTGCCACAGCAGCCCGAGGTGCTGGCCGTGGCATTCAGCAGCGGGGCGGATTCGACGGCCTTGCTGCTGGCGGTGTGGCGCATGGCGGTGCAGGCACGGCAGCGGGATGCGGCCGCTTTGCCGCGGCGCGTGGTGGCACTGCATGTGCATCATGGCTTGCAGGAGGCTGCGGACCGGTTTGAAGCTGCTGGAGAGGAGTTCTGCAGGTGTTTGCGGGATGCGCTGGCTACCCAATCGGGGAAGGCAGAGAACGAAGCACTCCGGACTCTTGCAGCACCCCCTGACCTTGCATGGCGCAGTGCGCGGGTGACCATCGCGCTGGCAGCCGGCGACAGCCTGGAAGCCCGTGCCCGCGAAGAGCGCTACACCGCCTTGGCACGCATGGCGCAGGAAGAGGGCGCTGGCGTGGTGCTGCTGGGTCATCATGCCGATGACCAGGCCGAAAGCGTGCTGCTGGCGCTGAGCCGGGGTGCAGGCGTGGCAGGGCTGGCTGGCATGAGCACTGCCTTCACACGGCAGGGATCACGGTTTGCGCGGCCCTTGCTGGAGGTGCCTGGACAGGCATTGCGTGACTGGCTGCGCGAGTTGCAGATTCCCTGGCAGGAAGACCCCAGCAACACCGATCTGCGCTTTACCCGCAACCGCTTTCGCCATGCCGTGTTTCCGGCGCTGGAGCAGGCCATGCCGGCATTCCGCACCAGTTTTGCGCGCAGCGCCAGGCTGGCGGCTGAAGCTGACTTGCTGCTGGGCGAGCTGGCGCAGCACGATCTGGCTGCCGTGGGTGAGCCGCCTGCCATCAAGCCCCTTCAAACGCTGAGCCGCGAACGGCAGACCAATGTACTGCGTTGGTGGCTCAAGCAGCGCCATGGCGCGGTCGGCAGCGAGGCGCAGATGCGGGCTCTGCTCGAAGTGCTGGCTGCGTGCACCACGCGCGGGCACCAGATCCACATCCGTGTCGGTGCGGGCTATGTACAACGGAGGGATGCGCGTCTCACTTGGGTGCCGCAACACCTTGGTACAATAAAGGGTTGTCCGCCCTCGTCGTGAGGCGAAAGGGCTGGCACGGTTTTTTTACGCGCAGGCGCAGGCCTGTGCACCAATGAATTGCTGATAACACTATGGCACTGATTGTTCACAAGTACGGCGGCACCTCCATGGGCTCGACCGATCGTATCCGCAACGTCGCCAAGCGCGTCGCCAAATGGGCGCGTGCCGGCCACCAGGTGGTGGTGGTTCCTTCCGCCATGAGCGGCGAAACCAATCGCCTGCTGGGTCTGGCCCGTGAGCTGTCGCCCGAGAAGTCCACCAAGGAAGTCCTGCGCGAACTGGACATGATCGCCTCCACTGGCGAGCAGGTTTCTGTGGGCCTGCTGTCGCTGGCACTGCAGTCCGAAGGCCAGCCCGCCATCAGCTTCACCGGCTGGCAGGTTCCGGTCAAGACCAACGACTCCTACACCAAGGCGCGCATCGATTCCATCGATGACCAGCGCGTGAAGGCCGAGCTGAACGCCGGCAAGGTGGTGATCATCACCGGTTTCCAGGGCATCGACGAGCACAACAACGTCACCACGCTGGGCCGTGGCGGCAGCGATACCTCCGCCGTGGCTGTGGCGGCTGCTCTGGGTGCCGATGAGTGCCTGATCTTCACCGATGTGGATGGCGTGTACACCACCGATCCCCGCATCGTGCCCGAGGCGCGTCGCCTGGGCAGCGTGAGCTTCGAGGAGATGCTGGAAATGGCATCGCTGGGCTCCAAGGTGCTGCAGATCCGTTCCGTCGAGTTTGCCGGCAAGTACAAGGTGCCGATGCGCGTGCTGAGCAGCTTCACCCCCTGGGACATCGACATCAACGTGGAAGCCAAATCCGGTACCCTGATTACTTTTGAGGAAGACAAGAATATGGAAAAAGCCATCGTCTCCGGCATCGCCTTCAACCGCGACGAAGCCAAGATCTCCGTGCTGGGTGTGCCGGACAAGCCGGGCATTGCCTACAGCATCCTGGGCGCCGTTGCCGAAGCCAACATCGAAGTGGACGTGATCATCCAGAACATCAGCAAGGATGGCAAGACCGACTTCAGCTTCACCGTGAATCACGGTGACTTCGAGCGCGCGCTGGAACTGCTGCGCACCAAGGTGCAGCCCGAAGTGGGCGCTGCCGAAGTGGTGGGCGATCCGCGCATTGCCAAGGTGAGCATCGTCGGCATCGGCATGCGCAGCCACGTCGGCGTTGCCAGCAAGATGTTCAAGGCGCTGGCCGATGAAGGCATCAACATCCAGATGATCTCCACTTCCGAGATCAAGACTTCCGTCGTGATCGACGAAAAGTACATGGAACTGGCCGTGCGTACGCTGCACCGCGCATTTGAACTGGATCAGGCGCCGCAGGCGTAAACCTGGCCGGTTTTGGGCTATAATTCAGCCTTCTTAGGAAACGTGACCGAGAGGCCGAAGGTGCTCCCCTGCTAAGGGAGTATGGGGTGTAGAGCCCCATCGAGGGTTCGAATCCCTCCGTTTCCGCCAGAATAAAAAGCCAAGTGATTGATTTCACTTGGCTTTTTTGTTTTTCGGGGTGCCGAAGCATTAAGTTCCGCTTTTTCCATGCGGGCATGGCCGTGTGATCGGAGGCAACGCAAGAAACGAGCTCACGCCAATTCAAATCCTTTTTCCTCCATTCCGGTTGCCGGTCAAGTTCAGGGATCTCATGGTGGCTCTCTGGAAGGGAACTATTCCATCTGCGCGCAATGGCCTGGGGAGCATCACTCGTTCCGGCTCTGGCTGAGCTGCAGGGGTTCGCGCCGTTCAAGGAATTTAAAAAATGGCAAGAATCCATTGAAATTTAGTCAACAGCCTCTGCGCTGGCATGGGTTAACCCTTGAATTTAAGGGGTCTTGAAGGGCTAAGATAAGCCGTGTCAAGAAGTATCCCGAACAGGAAGAAGGAGGGCTGAAACAATGGACATGGACCGGAGACAATTCTTCCGGGTCAGTGGCGCAGGGCTGGTGGGATCCAGCCTGGTGGCTCTGGGCTTCTCGCCCACGGCTGCCCTTGCCGAAACGCGCAACTTCAAGCTGGCCCGCACCATCGAAACCCGCAACACTTGCACCTATTGCTCGGTTGGTTGCGGCCTGATCATGTACACCCTGGGTGATGGCTCCAAGAACGTGCGCGGCAGCATCATCCACATCGAGGGCGACCCGGACCATCCGGTCAGCCGCGGCTCGCTGTGCCCGAAGGGCGCCGGCCTGCTCGATTTCGTCCACAGCCCCAACCGCCTGAAGTACCCCGAGGTGCGCGAGCCGGGCAGCAAGGAATGGAAGCGCATCAGCTGGGACGAGGCGATGACGCGCATCGTCAAGTTCATGAAGGAAGACCGCGACGCGAACTTCCAGACGACCAACGCCGCCGGACAGGTCGTCAACCGCTGGACGAGCACCGGCTTTCTGGCTGCATCGGCATCGTCCAACGAGGCTGGCTACATCACGCACAAGGTGATGCGCAGCCTCGGCACACTGGTATTCGATAACCAGGCACGTGTCTGACACGGCCCGACGGTAGCCAGTCTGGCTCCGACGTTTGGCCGCGGCGCGATGACCAACCACTGGGAGGACATCAAGAACGCCGATCTCGTGCTGATCATGGGCGGGAACGCTGCAGAAGCGCATCCCGTGGGTTTCAAATGGGTGATCGAGGCGAAGCAGCGCAACAAGGCGAAGCTGATCGTGGTCGATCCGCGCTTCACGCGCTCGGCCGCCATGGCCGATTACTACGCACCGTTGCGTGCCGGCAGTGACATTGCCTTCCTGGGCGGTGTGGTCAACTACCTGCTGAGCAACAACAAGATCCAGACGGAATACGTCCGCAACTACACCAATGCCACTTTCATCGTGGGCGAGGGTTACCGTTTCGAGGACGGCATCTTCTCGGGTTACGACGCCGAGGCGCGCAAGTACGACAACGCGAGCTGGGGCTACGAGAAAGAGGGTGATTACGCCAAGGTCGACATGACCATGGAGCACCCGCGCTGCGTGCTGCAGATCATGAAGCAGCACTACAGCCGCTACACGCCCGAGATGGTCGAGCAGATCACCGGCACGCCCAGGGACAAGTTCCTGAAGGTGTGCGAGATGATTGCCAGCACGTCCACCACGGATCGTGTGATGACGGTGATGTATGCCCTGGGCTGGACCCAGCACAGCATCGGCTCGCAGATCATCCGCACGGCCGCCATCATGCAGCTGCTGCTGGGTAACGTGGGCCAGCTGGGCGGTGGCGTGAACGCGCTGCGCGGTCACAGCAACATCCAGGGCCTGACGGACCTGGGCCTGCTCTCCACCAACCTGCCGGGTTACCTGTCCCTGCCGCGCGACAGCGAGCAGGATCTGGCAACCTACTATGCGGCGCGTGCCCTCAAGCCGCTGCGCCCGAACCAGATGAGCTACTGGCAGAACTATCCCAAGTTCTTCGTCAGCATGCAGAAGGCCTGGTTTGGCGATGCGGCCACGGCCGAGAACGACTGGGCCTACCACTATCTGCCGAAGTGGGACCGGCTGTATGACGTGCTGGTCGCGTTCGAGCTGATGAACCAGGGCAAGCTCAATGGGTATTTCTGCCAGGGCTTCAACCCGGTGGGCTCCTTCCCCAACAAGAAGAAGATCATCGCCGGCCTGAGCAAGCTCAAGTACCTGGTCACCATGGATCCGCTCAACACCGAAACGTCGGAATTCTGGCAGAACTTCGGTGAGTCCAACGACGTCAAGAGCGAAGAGATCCAGACCACGGTGTTCCGCCTGCCGACCTGCTGCTTTGCCGAGGAGGATGGTTCCATCACCAACTCCAGCCGCTGGCTGCAGTGGCACTGGAAGGGCGCCAACCCGCCGGGTGAAGCCAAGCCGGACATGGAAATCATGGCCGAGCTGTTCCTGCGCCTGCGCAACGCCTACCGCAAGGATGGTGGTGCCTTCCCCGACCCGATCCTGAACCTGGACTGGAAATACCGTGTGCCGCACGCGCCCACGGCTTCCGAGCTGGCCATGGAATCGAACGGCAAGGCGCTAGCCGAACTGACCGACGCCGCCACCGGCAACGTGATCCTGAAGGCGGGCCAGCAGGTGTCCAGCTTTGCGCAACTGCGCGATGATGGCAGCACGGCATGCGGCTGCTGGATTTACGCCGGCTCCTGGACCGAGGCAGGCAACATGATGGCGCGCCGCGACAACAGCGATCCGTGGAACAACGGCCAGACGCCCAACTGGGCCTGGTGCTGGCCGGTCAACCGCCGCATCCTGTACAACGCCGCCTCGGCTGCCCCTGATGGCAAGCCCTGGGATGCCAAGCGCCGCCTGGTGTTCTGGAACGGCAAGCAATGGACCGGTTCCGACGTGCCCGACTACAAGGCCGACGCCAACCCGGCCGATGCCGAGCGCATGCAGCCGTTCATCATGACGGCCGAAGGCGTGGCACGCCTGTTCGCGCCCAGCGGCATGGCTGACGGCCCGCTGCCCGAGCACTACGAGCCCTTCGAGTCTCCGCTGACCCGCAACCCCATGCACCCGAACAACGCCAAGGCCATGTCCAACCCGGCCGCGCGCGTGTTCAAGGGCGACATGGAGGCTTTCGGCAAGCCGTCGGAGTTCCCGTATGTGGCGACCAGCTACCGTCTGACGGAGCACTTCCACTACTGGACCAAGAACGCGCTGAGCAACGCCATCCTGCAGCCCGAGCAGTTCATCGAGATCGGTGAAGAGCTGGCCAAGGCCAAGGGCATCGCGCAGGGTGATCGCGTCAAGGTCAGTTCCAACCGCGGCTTCATCAAGGCCGTGGCGGTGGTGACCAAGCGGATCCAGCAACTGACCGTGGACGGCCAGAAGGTGGATACCGTGGGGTTGCCCAACCACTGGGGCTATGTGGGCCTGACCAAGCCCGGTTATCTGGTGAATACGCTGACCCCGTTCGTGGGCGATGCGAATACCCAGACACCCGAGTACAAGTCCTTTACCGTCAACATCGAGAAGATCTGAGGGGGAGCGAAACATGTCATCTTTGCAATCCCTGGATATCGCCAAGCGTTCCGCCACCACCACGCCCACCCCGCAGGTGCGCACTGCGGTGCCGGAAGTCGCCAAGCTGATCGATGTGTCGTCCTGCATCGGCTGCAAGGCCTGTCAGGTCGCCTGCATGCAGTGGAACGATCTGCGCCCCGAAGTGGGCCACAACGTCGGGGTGTACGACAACCCGGCCGATCTGGCCCCCGAGGCCTGGACCGTGATGCGCTTCTCCGAAGTGGAGGTGGAGCAGGGCAAGCTCGAGTGGCTGATCCGCAAGGACGGCTGCATGCACTGCGAGGACCCGGGCTGCCTGAAGGCCTGCCCGGCCCCCGGTGCCATCGTCAAGTACGCCAACGGCATTGTGGATTTCATCAGTGAAAACTGCATTGGCTGCGGCTACTGCGTGAAGGGCTGCCCGTTCGACGTGCCGCGCATCAGCACCAAGGACAACAAGGCCTACAAGTGCTCGCTCTGCTCGGACCGTGTTGGCGTGGGCCTGGAGCCGGCCTGCGTCAAGACCTGCCCGACCGGCGCGATCCGCTTCGGCACCAAGTCCGACATGCTGGACTTCGGCGCCACCCGCGTGGCCGACCTGAAGGAGCGTGGCTACGAGAACGCCGGCGTGTACAACCCCGAAGGAGTGCAGGGCACGCACGTCATGTACGTGCTGCAGCACGCCGACAAGCCGGAGCTGTACAACGACCTGCCCAAGGACCCGGCCATCAGCCCGCTGGTGGGCCTGTGGAAAGGCATTGCCAAGCCGCTGGCCCTGGCGGCCATGATCGGTGCGGCCGTGACCGGCTTCTTCCACTACGTGAAGGTCGGTCCGGAAGAGGAACCCGAGGATGAGGCCGATGTGCCTGATCCGGTGCGCACTGCCGATGGCAGACTGGTGCAGATCCTGCCGGCGCACGAGTCCGAGAAAGGAGAATCGTGATGAAACGCTATCTGCATCGACACAGTGGTGTGACGCGCTTCAACCACTGGATCATGGTCATCCTGTTCGGCCTGGCGGGATTCTCGGGGCTGGCGCTGTTCCATCCCAACCTGTTCCCGCTGACCGGCATCTTTGGCGGCCCGCAATGGACGCGCATTGTGCACCCGTACTTCGGTATCGGCGTGTTCATCGCCTTCCTGTTCATGCTGGCGCGCTACTGGCGCGACAACCTGCCGACCAAGGATGACGCGGAGTGGATCAAGCACTCGGGCGACATGCTCAAGGGCAACCAGACCGCCATGCCGCCGGTGGGCAAGTACAACGCCGGCCAGAAAGGCGTGTTCTGGGGCGTGTGCATCTGCCTGATCGTGCTGCTGGTGACTGGTGTGCTGTTCTGGCAGGCCTGGTTTGCCGATTCCGTGCCGATCCCGCTGCAACGTCTGGCCGTGGTGCTGCACGCGCTGGCTGCCTTCATCATCTCGCTGCTGGTGGTCATCCACATCTATGCAGCGCTGTGGGTGAAGGGCACCGTGCGCGCCATGACCCAGGGCACGGTTTCTGCCGGCTGGGCCAAGCAGCATCACTATCTGTGGTACAAGAAGGTCACTGGAGGCAGTACCGACCGTACCTGATCCGCATTGCCGGTAACAGGCCCCGGCGGCAAGTGCAGCCGGGGCTTTCTTTTTGGATTTATGGACAAGATCACATCCACCGCGCGTCTGATGGACGCCGAAGAACTGGCACAGCGCCAGGCCGGCGAGGCCAGCTTTCTGCAACTGCCGGCACGCAGCAGCGTGTTTGCCGAGCGCTCCATGCGCCTGCGCCAACTCGCCAGCGGGCATGCCATGGGCAAGTTCCTGCAATTCATGGCCGAGCTGGCGGATGCGCAGCAGCGCGCGCTGGCGAGTTTTCCCGTTGTTCCGCTGCCGGATGGCGAGGCGCTGATGCAGGCATCGCGCCTGGGCATGCCGCCGCTGCCGGGCGAGCATTGGCCGCGTGATCCCGCATGGCAGCAGTGCCTGCGCCAGATTGCGACGGAGGTGTTGCCCAAGGCACCGGAGGGCGGCCGCGAAGTGCTGCAAGACCTGACCCAGGCCGATGGCGAGTGGCTGGAGCAGCAGGCCGACAAGCTGCTGCACGGTGTGATGCAGGGGCTGGACATGGCCGCTGCGCCCATCATTGCTTCCGCTTTGCAGGTGTACTGGACGCATCTGGTGATTGCCGTGCAGGAGCAGGGCGCACCGGCGGGGCTCGCCGAGCCGTTCGGCCGCGTGGACGATGCCACGGCCTGCCCCTGCTGCGGCAGCCGGCCCACGGCCAGTGTGGTCAAGGCCGGGGCCGAACGTGGCGGCCAGCGCTACCTGCACTGCTCGCTGTGCAGCACGCAATGGCACATGGTGCGCATCAAGTGCACGCACTGCGAATCGACCAAGGGTCTGGTGTACGAATCGATGGCGCCAGTCGACGCCACCGAAGAGGAAAGCAAGGGCCGCGAACCCGTGGTGCAGGCCGAGGCCTGCAGCGAATGCGGGCATTACCTCAAGCTGGTGCATGCCGACCGCGACGTGATGGCCGAGCCGGTGGCGGATGATCTGGCCACCCTCACGCTGGACCTGCTGGTGGCCGAAACCGGCCTGCAGCGCCATGGCGTGAACCTGCTGCTGCTGTTCGGGGAGTCGGAAGAGCCGGCTCCCGATCCGGAGTTGCAATGATGCAGCGGCCCGACGAATCCGTGGTGCACGGTTCGCGGGCCGGGCAGACAGCCCAGCCACGCGATCTTCCTTCTGTAGACCGACTGCTGCGCGAGCCGGCGGTGCAAGCGTTGCTGGCCGAACATGGCCACACGCTGTTGGCTGGTGAGGCGCGTGCCTTGCTGGATGCCCAGCGTGCCGAAGTGATCGGTGGCAACGTGCTGCTGGACGATGTAGTCTTGCCCGTGCTTTCCGCCAAGCTGCAGGAGCGCGTGCAGGAGTGCCTGCAGCCCCGTATGCGCGCCGTGCTCAACCTGACGGGCACCGTCATCCACACCAACCTGGGCCGCAGCCTGCTCGCCGAGCCGGCGCTGCAGCACATGCTGACCATGATGGCCGGCCCCAACAACCTGGAATACGATCTGGAAACCGGCGCGCGCGGCGACCGTGACAGCATCATCGAAGAGATGCTGTGCACGTTGACCGGCGCTGAAGCGGCTACGGTGGTCAACAACAATGCCGCAGCCGTGCTGCTGACGCTGGCCGCGCTGGCACGCGGGCGCGAGGTGATCGTCTCGCGGGGCGAGCTGGTAGAAATCGGCGGAGCCTTCCGCATGCCGGACGTGATGGAAAGCGCCGGTGCCCGGCTGGTGGAGGTGGGCACGACCAACCGCACCCATGCGCAGGACTACGAGCGCGCCATCAATGCCAACACCGCGCTGCTGATGAAGGTGCATACGAGCAACTATGCGGTGCAGGGTTTTACCAAGGCGGTGAGCGAGGCCGAACTGGCCGACATTGCGCGTGCCCGTGGCGTGCCGCTGGCGACCGATCTGGGCAGTGGCTCTCTGGTGGATCTGGCCAGCTACGGCCTGCCGCGCGAGCCCTTGCCGCAGGAAATGATCGCGGCCGGCTGCGATGTGGTGACCTTCAGCGGGGACAAGCTGCTGGGTGGACCGCAGGCGGGCCTGATCGTCGGCAGCAAGGAAATGGTGGGGCGCATCCGCAAGTTCCCGATGAAGCGGGCGCTGCGCATGAGCAAGCTGCCGCTGGCCGCGCTGGAAGCTACGTTGATGTTGTACCTGCGTCCGGAGCGGCTGACGCAGGATCTTCCCACCTTGCGTCTGCTGACGCGGCCGGAGGCCCAGATTCGCGCACAGGCACAGCAATTGCTGGATGCGGTCGCGCAGGCCGTGGCACCGCGCTTTGTCGTGAGTGTAGTGGCGCTGCAGGGGCAGATCGGCTCTGGTTCGCTGCCGGTGGATCGTCTGCCTTCTGCCGGTCTGGCGATTGCGCCTGTGCAGAAAAAGGGGGCTGGCCGTGCGCTGGATGAGCTGGCGACGGCATTGCGCCGCTTGCCGCTGCCGGTGATCGGCCGCATCGCGGAAGACCGGCTGCTGCTGGATCTGCGCTGCCTGGAGGATTCCGCGCAACTGCTGAACCAGTTGCCTGCCCTGCAAGAGGCGCTCGCATGATCGTCGGGACGGCGGGCCATATCGACCATGGCAAGAGCACGCTGGTGCGCGCGCTGACGGGCGTGGACACCGACCGCTTGCCGGAAGAGAAGAAGCGCGGCATCAGCATCGAGCTGGGCTATGCCTTTCTGGATGTGCCGGAGAGTGGCGAGCGGATCGGCTTTGTCGATGTGCCCGGCCATGAGCGACTGGTGCACACCATGCTGGCGGGCGCCAGCGGGATCGACTTTGCCCTGTTGCTGGTTGCGGCGGATGATGGCGTGATGCCGCAGACGCGCGAGCATCTGGCGGTGCTGTCGCTGCTGGGCAAGGAGCGCGGCGCGGTGGTGCTGACCAAGGCGGACCGGGTGGATGCTGCGCAGCTGGATGCTGTGGAGCTTGAGGTGCGGCAGCTGTTGCAGGGGAGTACCCTGGCGCAGGCTCTCATCGTGCGCGTGTCTGCGCAGACGGGGCAGGGGGTGGACGCGCTGCGGGAGTTGCTGTGGCAGGAGGCGCGCTTTCGGGCTGCTGATCAAGTTCCGGTACAGCCGGCGCTGGCGTTCCGCCTTGCCATTGACCGCAGCTTCACGCTGGGCGGCACCGGCACGGTGGTGACCGGTACCATCCACCACGGCAGCGTGCGCGTGGGCGATACGCTTTCCCTGGTCCCGTCGATGAAGCAGGTGCGCGTGCGCAGCCTGCATGCGCAGAACCAGCCGGTGCAGCAGGCGCAGGCGGGCCAACGCTGTGCGGTGGCGCTAGCCGGCATCGACAAGGACGCCGTGCACCGTGGCGACTGGCTGGTTGATTCCGCAGTGGCGCTTGCGACGGACCGTTTCGACGTGACGCTAACGCTGTGGAAGGACGAAGAGAAGCCCTTGCGCTCCGGCGCGCGCGTACAGGTACATCTGGGCGCTGCGAGCGTGCCGGGAACGGTGGCCTTGCTGGATGCAGAGCAACTGCCACCAGGCGGCGCGGCCAAGGCCCAGATCATCACCCGTACGCCGCTGGGCGCCTGGCATGGCGACCGTGTGGTGCTGCGTGACGCCTCGGCCACGCGGACCATGGCGGGCGGGCAGGTACTTGATCCGCGTGCTCCGGTGCGCTACCGTCGTACGCCGCAGCGGCTGGCATTGCTGGCGGCTTTACAACAGCCATCGGTCACTGCTCGGTTATCTGAATATTCAGAAATAAACCCGAACGGGATGGATTTGCGTAATTTTTCTAGGTCACAAGGGATTCTGCAAGCTCCCACTCGACCGGAAGATGCTCTGGAGCGCCGCGATGGCGATGCCCACTGGATTCTGGCCGCAACTCCGCTGAAAGCGGTGCTGGCGCATCTGGCGACGGTGCTGGCAAGCTACCACGAGCAGCACCCGGACGAACTCGGCCCTGTCAACTCCCGCCTGCGCCGCCTCGCACAGCCGCGCATGCCGGAAGCTCTGTGGCAGGCCGTGCTTGAGCATGCGGAGCAGCAGGGCATACTCCAACTCAAAGGCCCGTTCGTCCATCTGCCAGAACACGGCGTGCGCCTCTCTGCCACCGAGGAGCGCGTGGCGCAGAAGGCACTGCCGCATCTGCTGCAGTCCGGCGCCGAGGGCGCCTGGGCTCGTGATCTCGCCAAGCTCACCGCAGAGCCCGAGCCGCTGCTGCGCGCTACGCTGGCGCGTCTGGCGTGTCGTGGAGAACTGCACCAGGTCGTCAAGGATTTGTACTATGCCGGCGAAATCATGCGCGATTTGGCGCATACTGTGCGCCGGCTGGCAGAAGCGCAGGACGGGCAACTGCAGGCCGCCGATTTCCGCGACGCCACCGGCCTCGGCCGCAAGCGCGCGATCCAGATTCTGGAATACTTCGACCGCATCGGCCTGCTGCGCCGTGTTGGCGACGTGCACAAGCTGCGCACGGATTGTTCGCTGTTTCAGGAGTCTGCCTGAAGCGGCAAAAGGGAAGGGCAACGATCCTGGTGGGTCGGCCGGGCTTCAAACCCGGTGGGTGGCGCCAAGCGCTGCCGGGTGGGTTCGACTCCCATGCCCTTCCGCCAATTGGCATTGATGCGCTTGAGCCGAATGCACAACGCAAAAAAAGCCCGCCCCCGCAGGGACAGGCTATGAAGGGGCTAACGCCCTGAGGTGAACCCGTTACCTTATTCGGCCTTGACCGCAGCCAGTCTCTGTCGCTTGGCGCGGGCGCGGATGTTGAGCGCTTCCACCGCCAGCGAAAACGCCATGGCCGCGTAGATATAGCCCTTGGGCATGTGCACTTCGAACGCCTCGGCCGTCAACGCCATGCCCACCATCACCAGGAAGGCCAGCGCCAGCACCTTGACGGAAGGGTGCTTGTCCACAAACTCGCCGATCGGGCGGGCGGCGAACATCATCACGCCCACGGAAGTGACCACGGCGGCGACCATCACCCAGATCTGGTCCACCATGCCCACGGCGGTGATGACGGAATCCAGCGAAAACACGATGTCGATGATGGCGATCTGGGCAATGATGCTCCAGAACAGCTTGCTGCCGCCGGCCTTGATGGCCTCGCCGTCGGTCTGCGGCGGCGCGTCTTCCTCGCGCGCTTCCACTTCCACGAAAATCTCGTGCGATGCCTTGTACAGCAGGAACAGGCCACCCAGCAGCAGCACCAGATCGCGGCCGCTGATGCCCTGGCCAAACACCTGGAACAGGTCGGCCTTGAGGCCCATCACCCAGCTCAGCGAGAACAGCAGCAGCAGGCGCGTGATCATGGCAAAGCCCAGGCCCAGCTGGCGCGCGCGGTTGCGGAACTGCACCGGCAGGCGGCCGACCAGCACCGAGATGAAGATGATGTTGTCCACGCCGAGCACGATCTCGAGTGCGGTCAGCATGGCGAAGGCGATCCAGACGTTCGGATCCAGCAGAAATTCCATGATGGTGAAACAGAAGGGCAAACGCGGGGCATGCAGAGCCGCCGTGCCCGATGCGGCAGCCCCTTCCCGAAGAAAGTGTGATTCTAGAAACTGTCGATCATTCGGTAAATTAGAAATTTCGCACTGAAATTTCCAGAAAAACTGATAATTGGGCATAGCAAGGAGAAGCGCATGCTCAACTACAAGCATCTTCATTACTTCCAGCAGGTGGCCGAGGCCGGCGGCATCTCGCGCGCCAGTGAGCGCCTGCATGTCAGCCCGCAAACCATCAGCACGCAGATTTCCGAACTGGAAGACCGGCTGGGCGTGGAGCTGTTCGTCAAGAACGGGCGCTCGCTGGAGCTGACCGAAACCGGCCGCCTCACGCTGCAATACGCGCGCGACATCTTCACCACGGGGGCCGAACTGGAAGCCGTGCTGCGCGACCGCAGCGGGCGCGGCAAGGCGCTGGAGTTCCGGGTGGGCGTGGCGGACAGCGTGTCCAAGGCCGTGGCCTTCCACCTGGTGGAGCCGGCGCTGGAACTGCCCGACCCGGTGCGGCTGGTCTGCCAGGAAGGGCGCATGGAGCGCCTGCTGTCCGAACTGGGCATGCACCGGCTGGACCTGGTGCTGGCCGATGCACCCGTGCCGTCCACCGTGAGCGTGCGCGCCTACAGCCACCGGCTGGGAGCGACGGAGGTGGCCTTCTATGCGGCGGGGAGCCTGCGCGAGCGCTTTGCGGGGGAGTTTCCGGCCTGCCTGAATGGCGCGCCAGTGCTGCTGCCGGGCGCCGATGCCGCCATCAGCCAGCGCCTGCGCGCCTGGTTCGAACGTGCTGGCGTGCGCCCGGTGGTGGTGGGGGAGTTTGACGACAGTGCGCTGGCGCAGGAGTTTGGCAAGAAAGGCGTCGGTTTCTTCGTCGGGCCGGCTTTTCTTGCGCCTTCAATCACCGCGCAGCACGGGATGCTGGCGGTGGGACTGGCGCAGGGGGTGCGGGATGAGTTTTATGCGCTGTCGATTGAGCGCAGGATTACGCATCGGTGTGTGGTGGCGATCACGGAGGCGGCGCGGGGGATGTTGGGGTAAAACCCTCCCCGATCACCCAACCGCCTGGCGCACAGATATTCTGACACTCCCGCTTGGTTGGCGGCACCAAGACTGCGTCAATGAAACATTCCCGCGTTGTGCCCGAATTGATCAGATCGTCGATGTCCTCCAGCAAACTGACTTACTTCCTTGTCCATCCAGATGCACTCGCGCTGGAAGTTTGGGACGATGTAGAAGCACTCACGGGATGTTCCCTCAATGCTCTATTTGTGGTTTCCGATGTGGGCATTCTCTTTTTCCTTCTTCTTCAAATCGCGCTGCGCAAAGCGACAAACTGATTACTCGGCCCTTCCGACCGCAGCATCAGGTTTGCACTGTTCGACACCACGTAGGCCAGAGGCCGCGTCAAGTTGAACGGAAACAGCACGGGTAGCGACTGCAGGCTGGGCACTGAAACGGGCTTACCTGCGTAGCGGACGGCAGCTTCGATCAGCCAAGCAGTGAGCGCATCGTCATCGATACTCGTCTGTGGCAAGCGAATGACCCGCTTGCCTTTCTCGACCCGCTCCACGGCGCCCCAACTCGCCTGGCTCTGGATGACCATGTTGGTCATGCGCCGAGTGCCTTCGCGCTCTCCGTAGGTCTCGCTCATCCGGCGATGCACTTCGGCGGACGCGCAGTCGCCCTGGATGGCGGAGAGGCGGCCCACCAGCTCGGCCACTTTGCCAAAAAACGGGTAGGTCGCCACCGACATGCCCCAGCACAGCGCCGCGACCGGTATGTCCGGCTGCGTCTTGTGGATGGCCACGCCGCGATCCGCGTAATCGACCAGTTCGGCGCGCGGCTCCAGCCACAGCCGATTCAATACGGTGCGTGTTTTCTTCTTGGCTTCCACGCCAAGCTCGGCTGCATCGAGCAGTGCATTCAGATCATCTAGCCCAGCCACGCCCGCACGAATATTCAGTGCCGCAGCCGCCCAATCAAGCTGAATGAACCGATCAAAGCCTATTTTTGGGGCTGATGAATTCATTCGGTACCAATCACATAACTGACTTTCACAAAGGGCACGATCAGCTCTTCGATCGACACCCCGCCGTGGACCACCACCTGCTCGCCCTCCGGCACAAAGGCGGTTCGTCCGCCTGCGAATAGGGGCATGAAGTTCGCGGGTAGTCCAGCGATGTCCAACCTCACTGTGGAGGGATAGGCCGCAGCGGAATCGGCCAGCAACGGCTCACTTCGGTAGACCCGCACGCGCTCACCGCGGGTCTCGGCAATAACGCCCTGGTTGGGTCTGCCGACGCCAGTGGATTCCACGTTGCCGTGGTCCGCCGTGAGGTAGATGTGGTAACCCTTATCCAGCAGCAGCGAGAACAGCCGGTCGACGAATCCGGTTGTCAGCCAGTTGCCGATCCACATCGCCACGTCTTTCTTGGACCGCTCCTTGTGGAGCCGGTCATCCACCTCATCGATGACCAGGCCCACCACCTTCGGGCGCCGGTCGTTCAAGTCCGCCTCAAGCACATCCAGTTGATCAATCTGGCGCAGCGCGCGTCGGTACATCACCTCATTCGAGTTGACGCCTTCGTTCTGCCAGAACGTCTTCCACAAGGATTCCTCCTTGTCCGTCCGGTCGATGGAGTCATCGAACTCACGCGGTTTCAACCCAGAAAACAGCGCCTGGCGCGACACCGATGTCACAGTCGGCAGCCAGGCGAACGCGGTTCCCTCGTCGAACGCGAATCGCTTGGTGGTGGCGATCAGGCGCTCGCGGATCTGCACCCACTGGTCGAAGGCCAGTCCGTCGAAGACCAGCAGAGCCACCTTGGTTTCCCCTGCGGATCGCCGATGGCGCAAGAAACGCGGCACGTGGTGCACCATCACCGGGCCCTTGGTCACCGGCTGCAGGATCAGGTCGGCGTAATGCTTGGCTGCGACCCAGGCTTGCAGGCGCTCGTCCGATTGCGCTTGCAATGTCTTGATGCGATCCCGGATCGCAGGCAAGTGTTCGCTGCCTTCCGTGCCTGGCAGACCATGCGTGCGAGCCAGGATCTCACCGTAACGCTTGGCGAACTCGCTCCAGTCCTTGTGCGACGAGGCGGCCGTTGGCGTCGTCTCGATCAGACCATCGATGCCCTTGAGCACCAAAGCCTGCAATGCCGCCGGGTCCTGAACAATCCCCGCCTTGATCCAACTCGGCATCCCCGCCGGGACGCTGTGCACCGCCAAGGGATGCAAGCTGCCGTCGAGGAACATGGAGTCGACCAGCACCTGCACATCGGAGTGATCGAAGGGGATATCGATCTTGGCGACGCCATCTTTTCCCAAATAAGCTGGCGGTGGCGGTTCGCCCGTGCGCGTGCCATCCAGTCCAAGTGTCTTCAGGTAGCGATACCACGCATCCTGCACCACGCGCAGCAGCGAGCTCTTGGACGCCAGCCATGTGGCGACGGGTTGGTCGGTGAACAGCCCCTTGCCTTGAATGATGCCTGCCGCGTGCTGGGCAAACAGGGGCGGCAACGAGCGGTTGGCAAAGTGAAGCCGCAGCAGCTCACGCCAGAAGTCCACCGGATTGCGAATCGACCTCGGCGCCAGTTGGTAGACGTGTTCGAGGATGAAGTCCTTGGACTCGTTCTCGCCCCGTGCATTCTGCAATTCCATCTGGTGGGCATGAAACAGTCCGGCAAGATGCTCCGGCTCGACTTGCTGCACTGCGCTGTAAGCCAGCTTGGGGAACAGATCGGCAAGGCTGAGGCGCACCACACGCCCGTGATGCACGATGTCCCACGGCAACGCATTCGCGTCGGCGCTACGCAGATGCAGAACCAACGATGGCGCAGGCCCTTGCTCACCCCGATCCCAGGCGGCGCGATAGCGTTCCTCATATTCCGCGCGGAAGGCGAACGGGTCTTCGTACAGCATCAGCTCGAAGCCGCGCCCGCGCAGCTCGGTCAACAGCTTCTCGTCGAGCAACACATCGTCAGGGTCGCACGCCACCCACAGCCGGGTGAGGTCGGCTGTGAAATGGCTCAGGATGCGTTCCGTCCAAAGGCTCATGCATCACCTCCGACGCGCACCATCATCACGGCATTCAAATCCGGCACGCTGGCCTCCATGTCGTCCAGGGCGGCCATGCGTGCATCGTGTTCCTGTTGCAGTCGCTTGCGCCGGTGCTCGCGCACGGCGGGCAGGCCGATTCGCCCGATGGCCTGACCTCGGGCCTCAAAGGCATACACCGCACGTTCGCGTTCTTCCTTCAGCCGGGCGCGGTGTTCGGTCAGTAGTTCGTTGAAGATCCGTTCGCCCTGGGTACTGGCAGCCGCCTGCGATGCCTCGAAACACTTCGCCGACTCCTCGGCACCCGTCACGGCATGCACGTCTACGGTTTCGGTCAGCAGCAGATCCCAGACGCGCTTGGCGGTCGGCACGAAGGGCCGGCCTTCCTCGTTGATGAACACCGGAAGGAAGCGCTTCCGACTCAAGCCCTCAGCCGCCAGGCTGATCTCCCATAGCGACCAGATACCGCGAACCGAATCCGGCAAGCCGGTCACGCGGATCACCGGTAGTGGCTGCCCGGCGACAAAGCGTGGCAGCTCACTGATCACAGCCCGGGCGCGTGGGTCTTCCATCGTGACCCATTCCAACTCCGGGTTCTCGTCCGCCGTGCGGGCGTCAAAGCAGGCATGTGCCGACTCACTGCCGTCTGCCCACTTCACCCGCCACGCATTGCCAATCTTCGTTGCCGAGCCGCCGCGCGCAGCCAACCCGCTGGTGATGGCGCGCTCCAGCCAGAACTGCGCCGGGTGGTCACGCCACTTGCGGGCATCGTCGGCATCCAGATCATGTTCGGTGGTCAGCAGATCACTGTTCTTCTTCGACTCCGCCAGGGTGGAACGCAATTGCGACACCACCGCGTCGCACTCCTGTTCGATGGCATCCGGGTTCTGCAGGCCATGCACGAACAGCTCATCGAAGATCGGGTCGGCTTCGACCGAATCCATCACGTCAGCCGCCTTGTCGACGCCAAACTCCTGTGCGATGACTTCCAGCTTTTCTTCCAGCACCTGGCGCACGCGGTGCTCCACGGTGTCTTCGAGCACGAAGTTGATGGCGCGGACCACATGCTTCTGTCCAATGCGGTCTACCCGGCCAATGCGCTGCTCGATCCGCATCGGGTTCCACGGCATGTCGAAGTTGACGATGACGTGGCAGAACTGCAGGTTCAGACCTTCACCACCGGCATCGGTCGATATCAGCACGCGTACATCCTTGGAGAACGCCTGCTGCGCACGGGTACGGGTTTCCAGATCCATGCTGCCGTTGAGCGTCGCCACCGAAAAGCCACGGCTCTCCAAGAAATCGGCCAGCATCGCTTGGGTTGGCACGAACTCGGTGAAGATCAGCACCTTCAGCGCCGGGTCACCTTCCTCCTGCTGCAGCTTGTAAATCAGCTCCAGCAGTGCCTCGGCCTTGGCATCGGTGCCTGCAGCTTCGGTTTCCCGCGCCAATTCCAACAGCATCTCGACTTCGGACTTCTCCAACTCCCAGCCGCTGGACTGCATGGCCAGATCCACCTGGGACTGGCCGTCCAGGTCCGCCCATTCATCGGCGCTGGTGTTCTCGAACAGGTTGGCCTGCGGCTGCGGTGCTTCCAGCAGGGCCTGGCGCTTTTCCAGCGTGGTGCGGATGGCTGCCGTGCTGGAGGTCACCAGCCGCTGCATCAGGATCATCAAGAACCCGATGTGGCGCTGCTTGGCCGCCATGGCCTGGTTGTAGCCATGGCGCACATAGTCGGTCACCGCCTCGTACAGGCGCTGCTGCGAACCGTGGCGTGCCTGCCAGGCAACCGCCTGCAGCCGGGTGACGCGCGGCTTGAACAGTGGCTGGCCCTCGGCATTGATGGACACACGCTTCTCGGTGCGGATCACGAAGGGCCGCACCCGGTCACGGCTGACGCTGCTCTCGTCCGGGAAGGCTTCGCGGTCCAGCAACTGCATCAGCCGCATGAACTGGTCGGTCTTGCCCTGGTGCGGCGTGGCCGACAGCAGCAAGAGATAGGGCGACGCTTCGGCCAGCGCCGCGCCCAGCTTGTAGCGCGCCACCTGCTCGGTGCTACCGCCCATGCGGTGGGCCTCGTCGATGATGACCAGATCCCACGACGCTGAGATCAGGTCCTCGAAGCGCTCGCGGTTGTAGGTATTGAGTTGCTCCAGGCTCCAGCCGCGCCGACTTTCCATGGGCTTCACCGAGTCCAGCGAACAGATCACCTGGTCGTGCATGCGCCACAGGTTTTCTTCCTCGCCCGCGCCGCCGCTGCGCCACTGCCGGAAGGCCGCCAGCTCGGACGGTTCGATGAACTGGAACTTCTCGCCGAAGTGCAGACGCATCTCCGCCTGCCACTGGCGTACCAGCCCCTTGGGCGCCACCACCAGGATGCGCTTTACCCGGCCACGCAACTTCAACTCGCGCAGCACCAAGCCAGCCTCGATGGTTTTGCCCAGGCCCACCTCATCGGCCAGCAGGTAGCGGATGCGATCACGGCTGATGGCGCGATTCAGTGCATAGAGCTGGTGCGGTAGTGGCACCACGCTAGACTGGATCGGCGCCAACAGCAGGTTGTCCTCCAGCGCGTCCAGCAGCTTGGCTGCCGCCGTGGTGTGCAGGATCTGCTCGACGCTCGGGCGCACGCTTTCCAGCGCAGCAAGGTCCGTCGCTCGGGCGCGCACCACCGCGTCCTTGGCCGGCAGCCACACGCGGTAGGCGACCTCGCCCCACACATCCTGACGTTCGATCACACGGCACGGCGATGCCTGCCGGGTGAACCAGCACCAGTCGCCGATGGTGAATTTTCCGTTGGCAGCGTTCAAACAGCCTCCGCGACCAAGCGACGCAGCCCATCACGCAACTTGCCGAAGCTCGGAGAGACATTACGGTCCGGATCCAATAATGGGCCAATTCTCTCCGCCCACTCATGCTTTACCTGTCCCGGCAAAGGCCAACCGGCTTTCTTGATTGCAGCTGAACCTCCTGGATAAATCGCATCTGCCAACAACTCCCATGTGCCGCAAACACTGTCTTGCACATAGCGATTCAACACATCCGCCTTGGCACGCGGATAGGCATCTATCAGTGCTTGCCTATCGCCTAAATACCAAGCCTCCACCTCCTCGATAGCTAGCCGGAACAGTGTGTTCGGTGCAGGGTGACAGCCTGCAGCCAACGCTTTTAACTCATTCAAGAAATCCACACAGCTTCGCCTGTCTGTGTCCAGCACAACCACCACCGCGTCAATACCTGGCGTTCGCCCATACCCCTGCAGCAGCCGAGGTAGCTGATCAAGCAAAATCCGCTTGGCCGGATCAGCACTACCCTTGAGGTTTCTTGGAATGCGACCTATGCCTTTGTAGGAATGCATGCTCCATGTGTGCGGATTCCCATATTCACCCAGCAGCTTGGGCAGCACTACTTCCAGCAGCGTCTCCCCAGAGCTGTCTTCGACCAGTATCTCGATATGCATTGCTCACCTCGCATCAAGATAGTCGCTGTACCACAACCCGCCCAGCGGCAAACCTTCGGCTACCAGGTTTCTAACCACCTCCAACTCAGACGCACGGCGGATCGTGGAATAGCCATCAGAGCCTTTTTCCAAGATCCAGACTTCTTCAGGCGACAATGCATCCACAAAGTAGGGTTGATGTGTAGTGACAAACACTTGCGGCGCATTCTTTTTACCCGTGGCATGGGCTCGGAACTCCTGCGCCAGGGCCTCCAAGAGCTTGTGATAGAGCCCGTTTTCCGGCTCCTCGATACAGATGAAAGGCGGCGGTTCGGGATCTTCCAGCAGCAGTAAATAGGCGAACATCTTCAGCGTGCCGTCAGACATCTGCTGGGCAAAGAAGGGGTCGCCAAATGCACCATCGTTGAAGCGCAGCAATACGCGCTTGTCGTCGGTCACTTTGGTATCGATCTTGGCTATACCAGGAATTTTGCTGGCGATGCGATCCAGAATGCTCCTGAAGCGGTCCTTATGCTCGCGCTCCATGAACTGAACCACGTTCCCGATGTTGTCGCCATGAACGTTCAAATGTCGCTGAGGACCAGCAGTTGGCAGACTGCGAGCTGCATCCGGATAGAAGTACGACAGGTACCAACCCTTGAGGAAGTCTCTGAATTTCCGAATCCGTGGATGCTCCTTCAACGTCCCCAGCGTCGAAATACCCAGTTCACGTGGGTCGGTCAGCTCTACGGGGCTACTTGAACTGTCTTCCTCTGCGGTATCACCAATGGCTTCTTCACCTGCCCACACTGTGCCTTTGCCGTGTTCAAGACGCAAAAAGGGATAGGGCCGCCCGTATTTCTGATTCTTACGACGCTGCCGCAACACTTCGGATAGCACGAAGGGGCGACCGTTGGCATCCAGATCAATCGACAACTCGTAGGTGATAGGGCGTTCGTTTTGCGCTTCACGGTAGTAGATCTCGAATCGAATGGGCTCTGTAATGCCTTTTGACCGCATGCGCTCGAAGCCACCTCGCTGTTTCATGTCGCAAGCGGTTTCCACGTCGGTGGCTAGGCAATCCGCCACAAATCCGAATGCATCGAACAACGTGCTTTTACCAACCCCGTTCTTGCCAATCACAACAGTGAATGGCGTGAGTGGCTCACCAGCCTGTTCCCCTGACAGTTTGCCAAGTGACACATCACGCAACGCCCGAAAGTTCTGAACGCGAAATCCTTCAATGATGGCCATCTATTTCTCCTTAGTACTGACCGTAGCTAGATGATCAATCGCCTTGGCCGCATCAAAATCATGATTCCAGTCGCCCACACCTTGCTGCGCCTCGCCGATGAGCTGGATCAGCGATGCATCATTGACCTCCTGGAATGTGCTCATAGACCATCCTCGGTACGGGTCAGCGCGAGGTCATAGAGGGTGAGCAGCTTCTCGTCCTCTTGCAGCGCTTCGTCGGGCACTTTCTTCGCGATGTCGATGATCGTCTGGTAGTCCTTATTGCCCCATGCGGCCCTGAAGCCAGCGCGCAACGCTTCCAGGCGGAACTCCTTCAGACGGCGACCCGTGAACGCTCGGTAGTGGTCAAACTCCTTGAGCAGCGCCTTCTCGCGTTTCTTCTCCAAGTCCTGTGACTTGTTCGGGTCGGGCACGTACCAGCGATCCTTGGCCTTGGCCACAAGGGCTGGGCTGTTCTTCTCCAAACCGCGCAGATCCTTGTGGTTGGTCGAGAGGTAGCTGTGGATCTGGCTCGGAACCTCACCCGTGCCGTCGTACTGAATGAAGTTGTCTTCGAGCAGGGCGGCAAGTTCCGGCTTCGACTCGTGCTTCTTCCAGCCTGCCCCGAGCTGGCTGATGAAATCGGTGTGGACCTCTTGGTAGGTTGATGGGCGACGCTTCAAGAAATCAGTCAACCAATCAATCGCGCTGCGCTCATCGGAAACGAACATCTCCATTTGTGGTGCTTGCGCAACCTGAGCTCGCTTCCTGTCGTACTCGGCAACCTGATCCGCCAAGAACACCATTCCATCGCGATGCGCAAAGCGCTGGGTAAGACCAGCCTGGAATTCATGGGTGGACATTGGAACCGGGAAGTTGTGTCGTACAAACCATGCCACCATGCGATCAAATATGATCCGAGGATCGCGCTCAGCAATAAACTCAAGATCGCCAGCCTTGACCTTGACGGTTGGCAGATAGCTCAGGTGCGTTCGCACGAAATCCCATACTGAATCCTCGCTGCCGCCGGCTTTGGCGAAGCGATCCTCAAGGCCACCATTTGGCTTGTAGGCTGAAATTACGAGGTCTTGCTTTACAGCCGTTGTTGTAGTGACCACCTTGAAACTTCCTTGCTTTTTGTCAAGAGCAGAAACATTGGCGACAACAAATCCTGCCTCCTGCAGAGCAATCTGAATCGCGTTCCACACTGACGCCTGCGTGTTGGAAAACTCGATGGTCATCCAACGCCCAGGCTTGAGAATCCGATAGGCTTCTGCGAAGCAGGCGGTCATCAGATGCCTGTAGTCATCGAGACTTTTTTTGTGCGCTTTATTCTCTATCGCCTCTGGCTTGTTGTTAGTTATTACTTTCAGCCAAGACTCCCACAGGAAATTCAGCTCTGAGTAGTTGATGTTCGCTCCGAACGGCGGATCGAAAAATACATAGTCAGCACTGTTCGCCGGCATCGTTATCGATGCGTTATGACCGGTAGTAACGCACTGACTTTTTAGCGCCGCTTTGTAGGCGCGTCGAATCATTTCGACCTTCTCGGCAAAAGCGTTGAATACGTTTTGCTCGCCTTGGAGCGAAGGCACGTACAAGGTACCAGCAGTCCACCCCTTCATCGGGCCTGTAGACTTGTCGAACCATGCTGGAGCGCGAAAGCGCGACATCCGCGTCAGCACAGAAAAACAATCAAGCAACGCTAGCTTCAAGAGGGGTGATGCGGCTTGGTCAGTTATCTGGCGCATTAGCGTTGAAATGACGTGAAGATTTCTTTGTGTAAAGAAATGATGGACGTGTGTCATTCCTATCGGGTCGTTCCTGCGCGATTCACCGCCTTCCATCATTCGCTCTGAAGGATGCCAATCACTGACTGGCTTCGCGGCAATCCTTTCGACTAATTGAAGATCAAACGCATCTGGCGTCTTCTCGAACCGCGACTTGCCAACGCTGTAGTTGATTAGCACCGGAACCTGTTTTGCCTGACGAACCGTCTGCTTGATCGACTCATCGAATAGAGTCGCCCACGCACGGTCCAAGCTCCGCTTGGTGATCTGTGCAGAACAATGCGGACACTTGAATTCATCAAGGATCCGCTTCCCCACCTGATCAACTGCCGCATCCCAAAAGACTACTTCGCCCGCGCATTCGGGACAGGTGAAGACATCTGACCAGACCGTGTAATTGATTCGGCCCTTGGCCACGCCATCTGTATGTGTGGTCTCGTACATCCATCCGAGCTTCTTTTCGACCTCCCCTAGAACTCGTTTAGCCTGCGCGTCGAAATCGAGCGAGTCGACTTGGGTGTTGTAGTTGTACGCAATAAAAGTGGCCGCTGTAGACAGATCATTCAATACCGCGTGCCGCGCCCCGATTTTCGAGAACGCCTTCCAAGTAGTTTTTCCATCCTCTTGGCGTGGTTCCAAGATCGTTCCGTCTGCTTCAACCCGGTAGCCAAGTGACGTAACGACCGATCTGTCACTACAAAGCTGAGCGGCGACGCCGGTCATTCCAGTGCCGCAAAATCCATCAAAGACCACATCACCAGGCTGCGTGTAGTGCAGGATGTACCGCATGATTGCTTTATGCGGAACCTTGGTGTGATAACTATGTGCGTTGTAAATCGGGTCGTTCTTCCCTTCACTAACATCGGCGGCGAAGGGTTCTTTACTGTATGAAACCGATGAGTCGTAGCTCTTGCCGCAATGCCTGACGAACTCCTCGATGAAAGGGTTGGGGCACGCCGTGTAGTACGGCGGGTCGGAAAGCGCCAGGATGTCTTCGTCCGACCCTACGGGAAAACCTTCGATCTTCCGGAACGCTGGATCTTTGAGCTTTTCGGCAAGCAGCTTCAGGTAGTGCTCGCGGCGAGCCTCATCACTCGGGAATGTTTGCCCGAGGCATTCAACCGGGCCGGACTTGGCCGCGTGGTTCTGGAAAAGATCACTCATCAGTCGTTCCTCAAATTCTTCTTGTCATGGTCGAGCGATCACCGTGTCACTCGATCACGAAGCGCAGCTTGGTCGCATCCTTGCCCTTGCAGCGTTCGTTCATGAACGTGTCGAAGCGCTTGCGCAGATCGTCCGGCGTGGCCGGTGAGCCGCCTTGCAGCAGCGCTTGCTTGATCTCGTCGCCCTTGACCGCGATCTTCTCCAGCCCCGACAGCGCCTCTTGCACGGCGTTGGCGAACTCGGAGGTCATCGGGTCCGGCAGCTTGCGTGAGGCCAGGAAGGCATCGATCAGCTTCTTGGACGCGGGCGGCAGCAGGCCCAGGCTGTCCTGCGTGAACGGGTCTTCCAGGTTCTCCAGCAGGGTCTGCTGCCAGTTGGCCACCAACTGATCCAGGTCATCGTCGAGCTTGTGCAGGCGGTTGGCCGCCGGGATCAGCTCCAACTGCTCGGCAGACGGGCGGAACTGGCAGTGCGGGCAGACGGCGGCCGTGACCAGGGTCGGCTCGTCCAGCGATGAGCAGCTCTTCAAGCCGTTGAGCGACTCCTCGAAGGCAGTGAGCTGGCTGGTGGGCATCAGCGACACGCCGGCCAGCACGCGAAGCGCCAGCAGACGGTCGTCCTTGCGCAGGGCATTGCGGGTCTTGTCCTCGGCCACGCCCAGTCGCGCCTTGCTGTGGCTGGCGATGTAGGCGGTGATGTAGTCCTTCTTGAGCTGGTTGAGCGTCTGCCGGTATTCGGCGGCGTGCTCGGCGGTGCGGTCCTGGCTCAGTTTGTCCTGCAGGGCCTTGCGGGCTGCTTCGGCCTGCTTCACCCACGGGTGCTCGGCAGGGAGCACCATTTCGGCCTGCGAGAGGTAGGACGCCGTACTGCCCAGTTCCACCACCAGTTCGAGCAGACGCTCAACGGCGGCCAGGATCTCCAGATTCTTCTTCTGGCCGTCCAGGTCTTCCTGCGTGACGCGCAGGTTCTTGAGCTTGCCGACGGTGTTGTACGGCGCCAGCGACTCAGTGAACTTCTTCAGCGAATCCAGCCGGGCGTGCCAGTCTTTGGCTTCTTCTTCGCGCAGCAGGTTCTGGCCCCAGAAGCCGAGCTTGCCTTGCTGCAGGTCGGAGCCAGATTTGAGCACACGCGGCACCAGCCCACTGACTTTCTCCTGCAGTTTAATGACCGGCTCGGTGTCGCCCTGGCTGGCCTTCTGGGCCAGACCGGACGGCAGGTCGAACAACTCGAACAAGGCACGCAGCACCGCGAGGTTGATCTCCTTGGGCGCCTCGACGTGCTTGAACTGTTTGAGTTCCTCCAGCGAGCGTTCTGCCAGCTGAGTCAGTTTGCCGGAGTCGATCTTGTCGCCGGTGATGGAGAGCACGATGTCGCCGGAGTAGACGAGGCCGCCCAGCACGGTGACCAGCAGGTCGGGCTCCAGCCGGTACTTGATCGGCGCGAAATACTCGACGTCTGAGGTACCCGACAGCAGCTCACTGCGGTTGAGCACCTGGCCGTGGCCCTTGGCCTTGAGCCGGTTCAGCACTTCCTGCGCATAGCGGGAGTTGGCCGGATCGACGCGGTCGCCATCGAGCAGATCCAGCGCATCGAGCACAGCGAGGGCATCCTTGGTGCGAGTGCCGCCGGCCAGTGCGCGCAGCGCATTGCCGATCAGTTGCTTGCGGTTGGCCTCGGTGACCAGCACAGAGAAGGTGGGGTATTCCGGCGAGAGATCGACGAAGCGCTGGCCCAGCACCAGGCCAGAGATGACGTTCACCACATCGCGGAAGTTGATGCGCTCGTCCGGGCCCAGTCGGGCGCGGTCGCGCAGGGATACGCCCTTGGACCAGTCCTGCAGCGTCTTGGTCTTGCCCTGGTAAGTGACCTCGAACGCAGTCATCTGCTTTTCTTGCAGCCACTTGCTCATGGATCGCAAGGAATCTTGGGCCTTGGATAGGTAGATGGCCTTCGCGCCGCCGCTGGCGGTGGATGCGAGATCCAAGGCCGCTGCGTATTGCGACAGGTAGCGCTTGTAGTCCTCGTCTGGCGACTTCAGGCGGAAGAACACTTCGTCCGCTAGGTTGGCATCGCTGAACTTCGGCCTGTCGAAAGGCTGGATGAAGTAGATGTAGAAGTCGCGCTCGGGCTGGGCCGTGGGCCGGTCATTCGGCGCCCCGAAGAACAGGTAGCCCATGCGTTCGACGCGGCGCTCCTGCCACTCGATCTGGTACTGCCAGATCTGGAAGCCGGGGTAACGCAGATCGTCGCTGCACTCCATCAATGCCTTGATGGCGCTGTAGTAGGCGCGGTCCAGCGCATCGTCGGACAGCGCTTCGGCGCGCTTTTCGATCTGCGCGTCGTAGTCGATGTCTTTCTTTAGGTCGAGGTAGTACTGCTCGGTGTCCGGCGCCTTGGAGATGAACTGGCCGTTGACGGTCTTCAGCACTTCCCGCATCACAGTCTGCACCATCGACAACAGGTTCTCGGCCGGATCGCCCGGCATGTCCTCCACGCCCGGCTGGAACAGACACAGCGCGTCACGCAGCTCGGCAGCCGTGGGGCCGATGGGCACATGGATGTCGCCGCCGGTGGTCAGACGGTGGACGGCCAGCGCGTTGATGACGCGCAGCGCCATGGCTTTGTAGGCCGGGCGCGTGAAGGCTTGCTGGACCCGCGACTCCAGCACTTCGGACACGCGCATGACTTCTTTGATGTTCGGGTCGGCGCGCAGGACCGAGTTGGCCTTGACGGTGTTCCAGAAGCTCTCGTAGCTGATGAACAGCGGCTTGTCGGCGGGTACGTCCTGATCGAGGATGGCCAGCATCGCGGCCTCGATGGTCTTGAGTGCGCCGCGCTTCTCGGTGAAGTGGATCTGCTCGAAGGTCTTCAAGTAATCCGGGTGAACCGGGAACAGCCGCACGTACTCGTCCATGCGCTCGTTCATGGACCCGTAGAACTTGGCGAACGGCGTGAGGTATTCGCGGATCTTGTTCTGCTGGTCAGCCGTCTTTTTGAGCAGGCGCGCGGATACGACGAAGCTGACGTCCTGACGGTCGATCAGGATCTGAGTGAAGCGTTCGTTGACGCGGCGCATGCTGTCGGCCACATGCTGGAAGCGCACGCTGTCGAAGATGGCTTCCTGCACACCGGCCACGAAGCGGAACTTCAGGTGCTTGGTGACTTCGCCGATCTGCCGCAGGATGGCCAGATCCTGCACCAGCTCGTGATCGCGGCGGGACTGCAGGTACTCCAGGAACTCGTCGACCACCAGCAGCACACCCTGGTCCGGGAATTTCTCCGCGAACGCGGCCATCATCTCCTCGAAGGAGTCCTTGTTGTTGAGCTCCTTGTCGGCGGTCGGGAATGTGTAATCGACGCCGAGTTTTTCGAGGAAACGCTCAAGCTGCAGAGTGATGATTTGGCGCAGCGGCATCTGCAGCCCACCCACCTCGATACGCAGCACCTTGAAGCGGCCAGCGATCGGGGCAACCGCCTCGGCCACCTTGGGGTGGCGGATCATCGGCGCGTAGGCAGCGTCTTCGGCCACCAGCGACAGCACCGACATCAAGTGCGACTTACCTGTACCGTAGTTGCCGACGATCAGCACGCCCTTGTGATCGACCGAGTCGTCGAAACTGAGCTGGGGAACCATGAGCTTGGAGATCCGCTCGGCCATGTCGTCGGAGATGACATAGGTCGCGACGAGCTTCTTGGCTTCGTCAGGGCGCCCGGCATCGAGCAGCTGAATGACTGACTCGATCTGCTCGAACTGGATCAGATCTCCGTATTTCATGTTCATGGCCATATAGTTTTCTCTTCTCCCTTGCGTCAAATATCGATTGCGACCACGCCGTCGCGGCTGTAGTCACGATGTTCTGGATGGCTGATGTCTGCGTATAACAAGCGGTCACCGCGCAGCTCGCCAGGCCAGACGGCCACGACGCGCTTGGAATGAGCCAGCCGCCTGACGAGGTCAAGCGGGTTGATCTGCAGGCCCGGCTCGAACAACAACTCGAGATTGTCGAGCAACAGAGGGTCTTCAGTTCGTTCCTTGTCCGTGATCTCCCGCAGCAGTTCGCCTGCCGAGAAGCCGCGCTTGTTGTTCGGCGTGGCGGCCAAACGACGCCCCAGCTCCAGGCCGACGTTGAGCGGCTCGATGTTGAGCTTGGTGCCGATCTGGCGCAGCAGTTGGGTCTTGCCACTGCGGCTGGGACCAACCAGCAGGATTAACTTGCTGTTGAGGTCGCCGATTTCGCCGATGAGTCGTTCGAGTTTTGCGAGCATGTTCATCCCCTCAGGCCATCTCGGTGATCTCTGGCCAGGGTTGATCTAGTTGTGACACCAGCTTCAGCTCGACGATCCGAGTCTACTGAATGTCCTGATTCAGCCAGTTAGCTGATTGAGCTGAATAATCGGCATCAACACCGCCAGCACAATCAGCATCACCACCAACCCCATCATTACAATCAGTAACGGCTCTAGTATAGTGGCCAACCGGATCGCCCGCCGCTGCACCTCATTCCCCAACTGCTTCGCCGCCCGCCCCAGCATCGCCGGCAGTTGCCCGGTCTGCTCCCCCAGCCGCGCAAACATGCTCACCAGCGTCGGAAAGCGCTTCTTCTGCGCCAGCGCACTCGCCAGCGGCGCGCCTTCACGCACCAGCACGATCGCATCTTCCGCGTCCACCTGCATGGCCCGGTTCGATAGCGTTTCGCTTGCCGCCTGCAGTGCCTTCAAGATAGGCACACCCGCCTGCACCAGCATTGCCAGCGTTCCCGCAAAGCGCGCCGCATTGAAGTTGCGCGCCAGCAGCCCCACCACCGGCAGCCGCAGCCACAGCGCATCGAAGCGCTGCCGGAAGCTGTCGCGCTTGCGCAGCTGCACCAGCGCCGTCGCAGCACCTGTCACCAGCAGCGCCAGCAGCCAGCCCCAGTGCCGCACAAAGTCGCTCAGCGCCAGCATCAGGGTCGTCAGCAGGGGCAGGGTGCGCTTGCTGCTGGCAAACACGTTCGCCACCTGCGGCACCACGTAGGTGAGCAGAAACACCACGATCACGATGGCCACCAGCGTGACGATGCCCGGATAGAGCGAGGCGCCGATCAGCTTGGAGCGCAGTTCCTGCTGTGCTTCCAGATCGTCCGCCAGGCTGAGCAGCACGGCGCCAAGGCCACCGCTGTGTTCGCCCGCGGCTATCACGGCGGTGTAGATGGGGCTGAATTCGCGTGGATGCTGCTGTAGCGCCTTGGCAAAGCTGCTGCCTGCGTTCACTTCGGAGCGCAGCGAGGTTACCAGCTGGCGCTGGCGTTCGCTGTCGGCTTCTTCGGTCAGTGCCTGCATCGCGCGCTCGATGGGCAGACCGGCACCGACCAGACCGGCCAGCTGGCGCGTCCACACCGCCAGCGCCGTGCTGTTGAAGGCCTTGGGCACGAACAGCGCGCGGTTCAGCCCGCTGCCGCGTGCCAGCTGGTCGGCGTTGAGGGCCTGCACCTCCATCGGCACCAGTTGCTGCGCACGCAGGGCGGTGCGGGCGGCCTTGAGCGTGTCGGCCTCCAGCGTGCCCTTGCGGGTGCGGCCCTGGGCGTCGAGTGCCTGAAACTGGTAGACCGGCATGGCGTCAGTCGCGCGTCACGCGCAGCAGTTCTTCGGTGGTGGTGATGCCGGCCGCCACCAGACGTTCGCCGTCGTCGCGCATCAGCGTCATGCCGTTGGCCAACGCCGCGTTGCGGATCTCGGCTTCGGACGCGCGCTGGTGGATTTGCGCACGAATGGCGTCGTCCACCAGCAGCAACTCGAAAATGCCGGTGCGCCCTGCGTAGCCGCTCTGGCCGCAGTGTTCGCAGCCCTTGCCGTGGCAGTGCGTGCACACCTTGCGCACCAGACGCTGCGCCAGCACGCCCAGCAGTGAACTGGCCAGCAGGAAAGGCTCCACCCCCATGTCGCCCAGGCGCGTGACGGCGCTGGCGGCATCGTTGGTGTGCAGCGTGGCCAGCACCAGGTGGCCGGTGAGCGAGGCCTGGATGGCGATCTGCGCCGTCTCGAAGTCACGGATCTCGCCGATCATGATCACGTCTGGATCCTGGCGCAGGATGGCGCGCAGCGCCTTGGCAAAGGTCAGGTCGATGCGGGCGTTCACCTGCGTCTGGCCGATGCCGGGCAGCTCGTATTCGATCGGGTCTTCCACCGTCATGATGTTGCCGCTGTGGGCATCGAGGCGGCTCAGCGCCGAATACAGCGTGGTGGTCTTGCCGGAGCCGGTCGGGCCGGTCACCAGGATGATGCCGTGCGGCTGGCGAATCAGATGGTCGAACTGGCGCAGCGTTTCGCCCTGCATGCCCACCGCTTCCAGACTGATGCGGTTGCCGGATTTGTCCAGCAGACGCAGCACGGCGCGCTCGCCAAAGGCGCTGGGCAGGGTGGAGACGCGCACGTCGATGGCGCGCGTGCCCAGACGCAGGCTGATGCGGCCGTCCTGCGGCAGGCGTTTTTCGGCGATGTCCAGATCGGCCATGATTTTCAGGCGGCTGATCAGGGCGGCGTGCAGGGCGCGGTTGGGCTGCACCACCTCGCGCAGACTGCCGTCCACGCGAAAGCGCACCGCGCTGTGGTGCTCGAAGGGCTCAATGTGGATGTCGCTGGCGCCATCGCGCGCGGCCTGGGTGAGCAGGGCGTTGAGCATGCGGATGATGGGCGCATCATCGGCGGCTTCCAGCAGGTCTTCCACCGGCGGCAGTTCCTGCATCATGCGGCTCAGGTCGGCATCGCTCTGCACCTCGCTTACCACGCTGGCGGCGCTGGATTCACCTTGCGCATAAGCAGCGCTTATGCGCTGCGCCAACTGCGGCGGTTCGATCGCCTGCACGCTGGCGATGCGGTGCTTGCGCTGCACTTCGCTCCAGGCCGGGCCGGGCGGTACGCCGTGGCCGTGCCAGAGCAGCAGGCTTCCGTCGTCCTGCTGTTCAACCAGCAACTGGTGGCGGCGCGCGAAGGCGTAGGGCAGGGGGTAGCGCATGGCGGCGGGCGGTCAGGGATTGGTGTCGGCGCCGTTGTAGGGCTGCGCCTCTTCGGCCGGTGCGGTGCCGGCAGGCTGGGCGCGCCAGCCGGTGGCGTCGCCGGCCAGCGGTTGGTACATCAGCGGTGCGGGTGCCGTGCGGCCGGGATTGCTCACCGGCGTCCAGGCCGTTTCGGGATGGTGCACCGGCGGCAGCACGGGTGCGTCATAGGGCTTGACCACGCCGCTGGCCGGCTGCGTGTTCAACTGGCTCACGCGCATCATGTCGTAGCGGTCCAGCGACAGGCTTTCGCTGTCGCGCGCATCACGCACGATCACCGGGCGCAGGAACACCATCAGGTTCATCTTCTGGCGGCTGCGGTTCTCGTTCTTGAACAGGCTGCCCACCACCGGAATGTCACCCAGCAGCGGCACCTTTTCCTGGCCGTTGGCATATTCGTCCGACAGCAGGCCGCCCAGCACGATGATCTGGCTGTCATCCACCACCACGTTCGATTCGATCGAGCGCTTGTTGGTAATCAGCCCCGTGGCCGAGGTGTAGGAGGCCGGGTCCACATTGCTGACTTCCTGGTAGATCTGCATGCGCACGGCGCCGTTCTCGCTGATCTGCGGCTTCACGCGCAGCGTCAGGCCCACGTCCTTGCGCTCGATGGTCTGGAACGGATTGACGCTGTTGGCGTTGTTGTTGGTGTACTGGCCGGTCACGAAGGGCACGTTCTTGCCGATCATGATGCGCGCTTCCTCGTTGTCCAGCGTGATCAGGTTGGGCGTGGAGAGCACGTTGGCATCGCCCGTGGTCTGCAGAAAGTTGGCGACAAAATCCAGAATCGGGGTGCCGCGGAAGGTGGCCAGCGCGCCCAGGTTGATGCCGGCCTTGGCGCTGGGCAGCGTGTTGTTGGCCAGTTCGGCTGACATGCCCAGAATGTTGCCGGCCTTACCGAAGTTGGTGCCCAGCAGCCCGACGCGACCGCCTGACGACAGCGGGCTCTGCCACTGCACGCCCAGTTCGGCCGCCTTGTTGGCGCTCACTTCCACGATCAGGCTTTCCACATAGATCTGCGCGCGGCGTGTATCCAGCTTCTCGATCACGGCGCGCAGCTGGCGGTATTCCGGCTCGCTGGCGGTGATGATCAGGGAGTTGGTGGACGGATCGGCCTGGATCGGGCCGCCGGTGGAGGGCGAGCCGCTGCCCTGCAGCGCAGAAGTGGCTGTGACCTGCACCTGGGGTGCACCGCCCGCCTGGGTATTGTTGCCCACCGAGACCGACATGCCCGGCGTGCCGCTGCCACTGTTCACCTCGTTTGCCGCCATCGCGGCGCGCAGCGTGGTGGCCATGCGCGTGGCATCGGCGTTCTTGAGGTGCACCACCCAGATATTGCCTGCCTCGCCGTTCACGCTGTGGTTGCTCATGGCCGGCTGGTCCAGCCGCAGGATCAGGCTGCGCGCCTGGGTGGCCTGGGCATTGGTGGGGGCGCGCACGATCAGCGCGTTGCTACGCGCCTCGGCCAGCACCGTGGTGCGGCCAAAGCCGCCACCAGCACCACCCGGAGCAGCGGCAGCCGCCGTGCTGCTGCCATCCAGCAGCTTCTGCACCAGCGGCGCCATGTCGGTGGCAATGCCGTAGCGCAGCGGAATCACCTCCACGTCGCTGCCTACCGGTTGGTCCATGCCCGCAATCATGCGCTCGATGCGCTGCATGTTGTCGGCATAGTCGGTCACCACCAGCGTCTGCGCGTTGCTGGCGTTGATGGTGTTGTTGGGGCTGATCAGCGGGCGCAGTGCCGGCACCAGGTTGTTGGCGTTCTCGTAGCGCAGCTTGAACACGCGCGTCACCACCTGGTTGCCCATGGCCGTGCTGCTGCGAGGCACCACACGCGCCTGTAGCTTGGCATCGGCCTCGGGCACCACCTTGTAGATACCGCCAGATTCCACCAGCGCAAAGCCCTGCAGGCGCAGCGCCGCTCCAAACTGGTTGACGGCCTGCGCGGCGGTGACGGGACGCTCGGACTGGATGCTGATAGTGCCCTTGGCGCGCGAATCGAGCACCACGTTGCGGCCGGTAATGGCCGAGATGGTGCGCGCCACCGATTCGATTTCGGCGTTGGAAAAATTCAGCGTGACCAGGCCCTGTGCCAGCGCAGCGGGGGCGGTGAAAGTGGACGCCATCAGCGCTGCCAGCGTCAGGCGGGCGAGCGGCTTGCGCAGGCGGCGGGGCGAAAACGGAGTCGAAAACATGGAGGCTTATCCCAGGGTGATCAGCGAGCGCTCGCCGCTGCGCTGACCGATGATGTTCAGCAGATTGTTGAGGGCCGCAGCCCGCTCGGGCACGGCATAGGCCTCGCCGGAAAAACGCAGGCGCCCGCCCACCCACTGGCCGCTTCCGGTAAGCTGCAGGCTGCTGCCGGGCAGGGTCTCGAGGCTGAATTCTGCGGGGGTGGCTTGCGCCGGTGTTTCGTTCGCGCCCAGCGGCTTGCCGCCGCGCAGATGCACACGATAGCTGCCGATGGGGCGGATGGTGGAAAGGCGGGTGGAGGCCTGCTGCAGCGTGGCGTTGACGGTGCCGGCGTAATCCACGCGCTGCTGGCCGAACCAGAACTGCACCTGCTGCATGCTGGCGCTCAGCGTGCCATCCAGCTGCAGCGTGTTCCAGGGGGTGCCCAGGCCGGCCAGCAGGCTGCTGGGCAGTTGTAGGGTGCTGTCATCCACATGCAGGCGCGCACCACTGGGTTGCCAGCGCAGGCGGGCCTGCACCGGTTTGGTGGTGCAGCAACTGCTGTGCAGTTCCATGTTGGCGCCCAGCCAGCGCGGCTGCAGTTTCCAGTGCAGACGGCTGGGCAGGGTGGTGGCATCACGGCTCTGGCGGCCGCCGGAAAGCACCAGCCAGGCCGATCCGTTCCAGACCGTGCCCTGTGCGGCACTTAGCTGCACCTTTTCCTGCGTGGCCCAGGCCACGGCACCAGCGAGCCAGCGCGCCGGCGCCCAGATCAGGCAGGTGAGCAGCAGGCCGATGAGCATGCCGGCCGCAGCCCAGCGCCAGGGATGGAGGCGTCCTGCCGCGGTGCTGCCGCGTGCAGCGGTGTTCTTGCGCGCTGCAGTTTGCCAGCGACGTGCGGGGAGGGCGATGCGCAATGCCATGCTGTCGGCTCTCCTTCAGGACGGCAGGCGCAGCACCATGGCGCCGCTCCAGCCATCGGATGTCCGTTCGAGCTGCATCTCCTGCGGCACGGCTCGCGCCAGGGTGCGGGCCTGCTGCAGCCATTGGGCCAGCGCCTCGGGGGAAACACCCTGCAGACGTGCCTGCGCCTGTGCGCCTTGCAGCGTCACGCTGCCGGGGCCAAGCAAGCGTTCACCCAACTCCTGCAGCACACGCTGGCTTTCTTCCGGACTGATGCGCGGCTGCTGCTTGAGCGCACGTACTTCGCTCTGCCACTGGCGCATCTGGGACAGCTGCTGCTCCTGCATGGCACGCTGCGGCGGGGCATCGCGCAGGGTGCGCAGCGCGGGTGCAATGGCGACCAGCCACAGGACCGCCACCAGTAACACCACGCCGGCCACCACTAGCATACGGCGCTCGCGGGCGGACAGTCCTTTCCAGGCAGTGCGCAAGGGCTGCAGCTGTTGCTGCAGGGCCTGAAAACGCGGGGAGGCAGTGGTGGCGGTACTCATGGTGCGAGACGGATCAACCAGTCATTGCCGTCCTGCGACAGCGCCAGTCGGGAAGGGCGCAGCGTGGCCTGCAGGCTGCCTTGTTGCTCGGTGGAGAGCGTGATGCCTTTCATGCGCAGCTGCGTGCCATCCCATTGCAGGGCCTGCACCTGCGCATCTGGCAATGCGCGGCTGACCAAGGCGAGCATCCCTTCCACCTCGGTGGCCGCGAGCGCACCGCTGCCCTGGCGCAGTGCCGCCAGTTCGCGCTGCATCTGCGTGGGAGGATCGACCACCAGCTTGACGTGCGTAAACGTGTCGGTCAGCACCTTGGCAATGGCCTGCTTGTTGTCGGCCAGCATGCGGCGCTCCTGTAGCGCGGCCCAGTTCAGGCCGATCAGTTGCACCAGCACCAGACCGGCGAGCCCCCAGCGCACGGCTTGCCATTGCGGTGCATGCAGAAAGCGTTGCCACAACTGCAGCGCTTGCTTGCGCACACGGTCGGACTGGCGATTGGCAAAGGCCATTTGCGCCAGATTCCACGGCGTGCCGGCCGCATGCAGCCAGCGCTGGGCAGTATGTTGCACGGTGACGGGTTGCCGCAGGGACTGTTCGGCCCACTGGGCGATGGCGGCATCGGCCAGCACGGCCTTGGGCGCATGCTGGGCCACGCGGCGCACTGCCTCGGGTGGCTCCGCCTGGTTGAGGTCGGCCAGCGCGGGATCGGGCAAGGGCCACAACAACACGCCCGGTGCTTCTTCGCCAGCTTCCAGGTCGCTGCCGGTGCGTACCCACCAGGCGCTGCCATCTTCGTCAGCAATCGCATGGATGCGCGCATCCTCGGGCAGGGGCGGGGCTTCCATGCCGGGTTCGGTGGTCACAACAGGCGCAGCGCGGAACGGCTGCGGTGCAAATTCGGGAACGATGCGGCCGGCAACGCAACCGGCTGCTTCCAGCTCGTTCAGCTGCTCGCGCAGCCAGCCGGCATGACAGATGGCCACCCAGACCGGACCGGATGCCTTTGCCGCATCGGGCTGCAGTGCGCAGTTCAGTTCGGCCATGTCGTCCAGCACACGTTCTTCCAGCAGCCCTTCCAGCACGGTGCGCAGGCGCGCCGGGTTGGCGGCGCTTCCCTTGGGCAACTGCACGCGGTGCCAGGAAAGCGCCTGCGCCGGAACCAGCGCCACGACCTCATCGGCATCCTGGAACGGGAGCAGTGCAGCTTCGGCATGGGCGTGCCTGTCCACCGCCTGGCCATCCGGACTCAGGACGTAGGCAAACGATGCATCGGAGGCAGCAGTAAGACGAAGGCGGACAAGGAGTTGGGCCATGAATCGCGCGATTCTAGGGGGGCTATATGACACCGGAATGTCATAAAAACACAATCAGGATGACACGTGGCGGCAGCCGCTTTGTCATGGTGTCTTGTGGCAGTGCGCTTCACGGCGTCGACGGCCCTTCGGGCGTGGATACGCTGCCTTTTTCCCGCCAGAGCATGACGCTCTGCTGGCCGCGGCGCTCCACCAGCGCCTGCTCGTCGATGCGGATGCTGCCCAGCCGCAGACTGCCGCGCACCAGGAAATACTTGCTCGTGATGCCGATATCGGCCTGACCTTCGCCTGCCGGGATGGCTGCCTGCAGCGCGGCGGTATCCGCAAACGGTTTGCCTGCACGCTGCGCCACGGCGCGCGCAATGTCGCCCGAAGGCACGTTCGGAGCAGCGGCGGTCAGCACTTCGACGCTGGCGGTGTTGGCATTGATGCTGGTGCGCTCCGGCAGGATGGTGAGATGCGGGGCGAGCAGGCGGATCAGCGCAGGCTCCACACCCAGCCACGCCAGTTGCTGCAGCCGTGCGGGCAGCAGGGGTGCGCCGGGATCGCTGTCCGGACCCTGTGCTTCTGCCCTGGCGGCGCGTATCCACTGGTTCCCCAGCTGCTCGGCCTGCGCAGGCGGCAGCTGCAGGTTGGTGAACAGGCGTTGCAGCGTCTGCATGTCGGTGCCGGACACTTGCCCATTGCGCATCAGGTTGCGCAGATTGAAGCGTCCTTGTGCATCCTCGATCTGGCCGGAAAGAAAAGCATCATCGGGCAGGTTGCCGGCATCGACGGTAATGTTGCGCTCGGCCGCCAGAAAGGTGGACAGCCGTGCCTCCATCAGCGGAACGGCCCAGGGTTCGGACAGGTGATCGGCACCACCCTGGCGTGCATCTTCCTGCAGGATGAGGCGCGACCAGTCCAGCGCTCCCGCCAGAATCCAGCCGGATTGCAGCCGGGCCCGTTCGGCAGTTTCGATTTCGGTGCTGCGCCATTGCTGCCAGACCGCGGCAGCGGCAAAGGTGGCCACCAGCGTGACGGTGAGCATGGCCAGCAGCAGCGCGGCACCGCGCTGGCGATGGGGTGATGGCGAACGGAGGAGTGATAGACGAGGCATGTCAGTAACGCTCCCGCGTCAGTGTTGGCTGCAGCCAATCCAGCGTGAGAGTACCGGCCAGACCGCTGCCCTGGCCCGGAAGGGTCAGTTGCAGGCGCAGTCCGTCGGGTACGCTGCCGGCTTCGGGAGCAGGCATTGCGCCATCCTGCTCACCGGGCGGGCGTGGTGCGGCAGGAGTGCCATTGACCGGACCCCACGCCTGCTCGCGATAGCCCAGCACTTCCCAGGCCTGCAGCGGCAGCATCACCTGCGATCCTGCCGCATCGCCCTGTGTGCCCGATCCCCAGCTGGCGGCTTGCTGCCAGGCCTGCTGCTGCTCGCCCTGGGTGCGCAACTGCGGAGACTGCCAGCGCATCCAGCAACTGCCCGCAGCGCTTTGCGCTGCCGGGTGTGAACCGTCAGCGGTGGCATTGCGCGGGCAGGCATTGCGCAGCGTCCAGGCGACGACCACCGTCGCTGGGGTCCACAGGGACTGCTGCCTGTTCTGGGAATCCTCCGCTGACTCCAGCGTGTCGGGGCTGGCCAGCCGCAACACGCGCAAGGTGTTGCCATCCCAGTCCAGAACTGCCTGCTTGCCGGTGCTGGCGGGCAGCATGGCATCCAGATCCGTGCGCCATTGCGCGAGCGTCGTCTGGACCACGGCGATCTGGTCGCTGCGCGCTTGCGTGCCCTGCTGGGCGCGCACCATCACGTCCAGGCCACGCCAGCTCAGCAGGGCGACCAGCGCCAGAATGCCGATGGCAACCATCAGTTCGATCAGCGTGAAGCCATGCTGGCCCGCAACTGGAGCTTGCCGATCGTTCGGGCAGAATGGACGTACAGAAGCGGTCATCAGAGCCGCCCCATGATGGTCGAGAGCCGGAACAGCGGTAGCGCACCCTTGTGCGTATGCGCATCGACCCGACGGAAGTTGGGGTTGGGCGTGGGCATCACGGTGATCCTGACCGTCAGGTCGACACCGGCCTGCGGGCAGCTCACTACACTGTCACCAACGGGCGGAAACACCTGGGACAGGCGCATGGCGACCAGCTGGTTTTCGGCGCAGATCTGTGCCAGCAGCATGTCGCTCTGGCGCTCGCCATGGCGCACCAGCGCCTGCGTTGCCTGGCTGCCGGCGACCAGCGCGATGGCGACAATGGCCAGGGCAACCAGCACCTCGATCAGGGTGAAGCCGGCTTGCCGTGCTTCGGTTCTTCGGTGCAGGCGATTCTTCATGGCGCCACTCCTGCAGCCACAGGCCGGAAAGGGCGTACTCCATCGGTTGCCAGCGTGCGCTGTACCTGAGGCTTGCCCGCAATGGCGATCGTGAGCGTCTGTGCCGGAAGCACGGGTTCCGGCCCCAGAACCAGCAGGATGTTGTTCGAGCGCAGGGCTTGTGCCGTGCCGCCGGAAACAACGATGGTCGGCTCCAGCCATGTCAGGGGCAGGGTGCTGGTTTCCGGAAGGCCGGTGAATGCAAAGCCCTCACCGGAAGGCTGCCAGCGCACCGGAATGCCGCTCGCGCGCGACTGGGCCCGCGCCGCCTCCAGCAGCGCGGCCAGACGGTCTGCCTCCCGTTCGATGCGCACATGGTCGGAATCGCGCAGGGCAAGGCTGGCGCCTGCCGTGGCAATGGCCATGATGGCCAGCACCACCAGCAACTCGATCAGTGTGAAACCGCTTTGGCGTGAACGACGGACAGCGTGCCCGGGAAGAGGGCGGGAAGGCGGAACGGCCATGGAAAGGCGCATGGTGCGGGGCTGCCCCGCAGCCGCTTACTGCCAGCTGCCGATATCGGCGTTGCTGCCTTCGCCGCCCGGCTGGCCGTCAGCGCCGAAAGACATCACGTCCACCTCGCCCTTGATGCCGGGGTTGGCGTACTGGTAGTCCTTGCCCCAGGGATCGGTGGGCAGCTTGTCGAGGTAAGGTTTCCAGTTGGCAGGCACCGGTGCAGCAGCCGGCTTGGTGACCAGCGCCGACAGGCCCTGTTCCGCGCTCGGATAGCGCTGGTTGTCCAGCTTGTACAGCTTGAGAGCCTGCATCAGGTTGTTCACATCGGTCTTGGCGGCCGTCACGCGGGCATCATCGGCGCGACCCAGCACGTTGGGCACGACCAGCGCAGCCAGCACGCCGATGATGACAAGCACCACCATCAACTCGATCAGGGTGAAGCCGCGCTGGTTGCGGCGCTTGCGCAGGGAACGGGAAATTCGGTCGGACATGGCAGGTTCTTCAATGAATGCGGAATACAACCGGCCAATGCTAGTGACTGTTTGGGACAAATTTGTGACGCGTCGCGTTTATGCACGGGGCGACTGGCTGCTTGCAGCATAATGCCCGCATGTCTGCCTTGGCCCTCCCATTGCTCCCTGCTGCTTCGCTGCAAGGCATGTCCCTGCAGGAGCGCTGGGGTGTCCGTCTGCTGTCGCTGCTGGTCTGGCTGCTGCTTGCCGGATCGCTGGCGTTCTGGCTGCTGGGCACCCGGGGCGATGCAGCCATGGCGGGGGCCATGGTGGCAGACACCGCGCTGCATGCGGAAGAAGAGGCCATGGCACGTCTGCTGGGCCATGTGGATGCACCGGCAGAGCCGGTTGCCGCGGCTGACAATGCGCACGTGCAGGCAGCCGGCACTGATCGCTTTGTCTTGCAGGGCGCCGTGGCCAACCAGTTCGGTACCGGCATTGCCGTGATCGCGGTGGAAGGGCAGCCGGCGCGTCCGTTCCGCGTGGGACGGGAAGTGGCCGAGGGCTGGACCCTGCAGGCCGTTGGCCGACGTTCGGCTACGCTGCGCGGCAAGAGCGGACGCGAGGTGACCCTGTCCTTCGCTGCGGCAGGTACGGGGGCGAAGCTGGCTGGCGGGGTGCCACCTCACGGTGCATCGGCCACGCCGGTTCAGCCGGTGGTTCCTGTGGCGCCTGCGGTGCAGACTACCCCCTCCGTACCTGGTGGACGCATGTCCCGTGCGCAGAGCACCGCAACGGCGGATACTGGTTCCGGCGGTGGTGCTTCGGTCTCCATCCAGGCAACCACGCCCGTCGATGCGGGCAATGACAACGCTTCCAGTACAGACGAATCGCCTTCGCGCCGACGCAACGATGACTGAGCCAATGCAGCACGCTTCCGCCAACTCGCCTGCCGCAGTCGAGCACTGCCCCCCCGATCTTCACTATCTGATCGAGCAACAGGTCTGGGCGCGTGTCGATGCCGACGAAGGCCATGCCACGGTCGGCATCACGGCTCTGGGCATTGCGCTTGCGGGCGACATCTACATGTGCCGGCCCAAGCGTACCGGCACGGTGCTGGCGCAGGGAGACGCGATTGCCGTGGTCGAACTGGCCAAGTCGATTGTCGCGGTCCGTTCGCCGGTGTCCGGCGAGGTGGTGCAAGTCAACCCGCTGCTGGAAGAACAGCCCGAACGGGTACATCAGCAACCTTACGGTGAGGGCTGGCTGGTCCGCATGCGCCTGACGGACTGGGATGCTGACCGCGGGCAACTGCTGCATGGCGACGCTGTCGTGCCCGCCATGCGCCACCACGCCTGGCTGAACCGCCTGGAGTCCTGACATGGGCTATGTGGACCATGCCGCCGACGGCATTGCCATCCTGCTCTGGTCTGCCAGTCCGGACAAGCCCGAACTGCTGCACACGCCCTTCTTCTTTGCTGCGGCTGCAGCGGCCATGGATGTTCCGGTGGAAATCTACTGCACGGCAGGCAGTGTGCGCCTGCTGGTACCGGGCGTGGCCGAGGGATTGCGCGCTGCGCACCACCAGAAGGATGTAGCCACCGCCATGCGCGAAGCCGTGGGGCTGGGAGTGCGTCTGTTGGCCTGTACCGATGCCCTGCGAGCCCATGGGATCGACCCGCACGGATTGATTCCCGAATGCAGCGGCCATGGCGGCGCGGTGCAGTTCATGGCGCGGGCGGCCAACCTGCGCTGGCGGACAATGGTTTTCTGAACGTCTGAACGTCTGAACGTCTGAACGTCTGAACGTCT
>NZ_FOCW01000005.1:0-52989 GCF_900110225.1 Allobrachymonas denitrificans DSM 15123 | reverse complement strand
AACGTCTAAACGTCTAAACGTCTAAACGTCTAAACGTCTAAACGTCCAGCGCCGTGGCATTGCCGCCGGGAAGCCATGCCCCGGCGCACGCGGCCTGCTTATTTCCGCACTTCGTCCACCAGCGCAGTGAACTCGTCGATATCCTGAAAGCTGCGGTACACGCTGGCAAAGCGGATATAGGCCACCTTGTCCAGCTTCTTGAGTTCGCGCATCACCAGCTCGCCCAGCTGGTTGCTGGCAATCTCGCGTTCGCCCAAGGTGCGCAGCTTTTCCTCGATGCGGCTGATGGCACCATCGACCTGTTCGGTGCTCACGCTGCGTTTGCGCAGCGCCAGCGCAAACGAGGCCTGCAGCTTGTGCCGGTCGTATTCCACGCGGCGGCCGTCCTTTTTCACCACCACCGGCATCGTCACTTCCGCGCGCTCGTAAGTGGTAAAGCGCTTTTCGCACTGGCCGCACTTGCGGCGGCGGCGCACGGTGTCGCCTTCCTCGGACAGGCGCGTTTCCACCACCTGGGTGTCGTTATGGCCGCAGAAAGGGCATTTCATGGCAGTCTCCGGAAGGGAGGTTCGGAAGGGGACATTGCAACGGGCTCGGGGACAGTGCAGCGAGCCCGGGCGCCCGGCAAGGCAAACGCCCACCACACGCCCAAATAAAAAGCGCCTCGTGCCACGCATCTCCCGCACGCAGGAGGCACGCAACGCCGAAGCGCTTCAGACAGGCAGCTTAGCCGTAAACCGGGAAGCGGCGCGTCAGTTCAGCCACCTTGGCGCGCACGGCCTCCAGATTGGCTTCGTCACGCGGGTTGTCCAGCACGTCGGCGATCAGGTTGGCCGTGATGCGGGTCTCTTCTTCCTTGAAGCCGCGCGTAGTCAGTGCCGGGGTGCCGATACGCACACCGCTGGTCACGAACGGCTTCTCGGGGTCGTTCGGGATGGCGTTCTTGTTGATCGTCATGTGGGCGGCGCCCAGCACGGCTTCGGCTTCCTTGCCGGTAATGCCCTTGCTGCGCAGATCCACCAGCATCACATGGCTTTCGGTACGGCCGCTGATGATGCGCAGGCCGCGCTGCGTCAGCGTCTCGGCCATCACCACGGCGTTCTTGGCCACCTGTTCCTGGTAGGCCTTGAACTCGGGGCTCAGGGCTTCCTTGAAGGCCACAGCCTTGGCAGCGATGACGTGCATCAGCGGACCACCCTGCAGGCCCGGGAAGATGGCGCTGTTGATCGCCTTCTCGTGTTCGGCCTTCATCAGGATGATGCCGCCGCGCGGGCCACGCAGGCTCTTGTGCGTGGTGGAGGTGACCACGTCGGCATGCGGCACCGGGTTGGGGTACACGCCTGCAGCCACCAAGCCGGCGTAGTGGGCCATGTCCACCATGAAGATGGCGCCCACAGCCTTGGCGACCTTGGCAAAGCGCTCGAAGTCGATACGCAGGCTGTAGGCCGAGGCGCCGGCGATGATCAGCTTGGGCTTGCACTCATGGGCCTTGCGTTCCATGGCATCGTAGTCGATTTCTTCCTGCTCGTTCAGACCGTAGCTGACCACGTTGAACCACTTGCCGGACATGTTCAGGGCCATGCCGTGCGTCAGGTGACCGCCTTCGGCCAGGCTCATGCCCATGATGGTGTCACCGGGCTTCAGGAAGGCCAGGAACACGGCCTCGTTGGCGGAAGCACCGCAGTGCGGCTGGACGTTGGCGGCTTCTGCGCCGAACAGCTGCTTCACGCGGTCGATGGCCAGCTGCTCGGCCACGTCCACGTACTCGCAGCCACCGTAGTAGCGCTTGCCCGGGTAGCCTTCGGCGTACTTGTTGGTCAGTTGCGTGCCCTGGGCGGCCATCACGGCCGGGGATGCGTAGTTTTCGCTGGCAATCAGTTCGATGTGGTCTTCCTGGCGCTGGTTCTCGGCCTGGATGGCTGCCCACAGTTCGGGATCGGTTTGTTCAATCAGGATGTTGCGCTGATACATATTGGCAGTCTTTCGTCAAAAGGAGATTGACCCCTGCGCGGGACGCGGCGTCAGGGCTGCCCAGGCGAACGGCAAAATCATCGCATCAACCCGAAAGGGCGGGCTGCGATGGCACACTTCCCCGTGGTGATGGCGCTGCGCATGCCTGTGGCAGGCTGGCCGGATCCACGTCAGCATCGGGAGCGGAACCCGATGCCTATCGCCAGTTGTGTACGGGCTCAAGTGTAGCGGAATCCTGCTTTGCCTTGAACCCTGCAGGGGCACAAGCGCAGTCCTCCTGCAACGGTTTTCCGGAGCCTTGTGCTTACTGTGTAGCGCTGTCGGCTGCGCCGCTATCCGTTGTCATGCCGGCATCGTTACGTGCCAGTTCCAGGCGGCGGGCGCCATCCGTCTTCATGTTGCCCTTGGCCAGGGCGCGCTGCACCAGCGGTGCGCTGCCATCCACGGAGGAGGGCGAGTTGCGCTTGCTGTAGCTGGCCTGCATCGGGGCTGCAGCGATCTGCGTGCGCTTGCGACCATCCGCGGCCTCGGCCTGCGGCTTGGCTGCCGCCAGCTTCACGCTGGCTGCCTTGGGCGCCTGCGGCTCCTTCACCGGCAGCTGGGCATTCGATGCCACGGTGCGGCCCTGGGCCACGGCCTGGATGCGGGCGTACTCGGCCAGCACCTTGTCGCCATAGCCCTGATCGGTGGGCAGGTTGGCAGCGCCTACATAGTATTTGAGGCCGCCACGCAGCGAGCCAGCGCGGGCGATGGTTTCCTTGAGCACCTTCACGCCCACGCGCAGGTTGCTCACCGGGTCGAAGGCGGCCAGATTGCCACCCAGGTCGGCGTACTTGTCGGAGTGGATCTTGGTCATCACCTGCATCAGGCCCTGCGCACCCACGGTGCTCTGCGCAAACGGGTTGAAGCTGGATTCGATCGCCATGATGGCCAGGATCAGCGAAGGATCGATCTTCTCCTGGCTGCCGACGGCAAAGGCTTCCTTCACCAGCAGGCCCACCGGTTCCGGGGCCACTCGGTATTTCTTGCTGATCCAGTAGGTGACTGCGGCTTGCTGGCGCGGCAGGTCAGCCGGATCGGTGGCGGGGAAGCGGGCTTCCGTGGTGGCGGCAGGCACCACCGGCGTGGATTCCACGGCAGAGGCAGAGCTGGCAAACACGGCCGCGGCATCTGCGGTCAGGCTTTCCAGCGCGGGCTGAGCAGCCTCGCCCGGCGTCAGCCAGTCCACCACATGGGCAGCGGCGTCATCGCGCAGTTCCGGCTGGGCTGCCAGCACGCCTGCGGACAGCACGGCGCCGATGCCAACCAGGGCCATGCTGCTGTGAGTCACCAGGAAGAAGCCGCGGCCCAGCTTGCGCAGCGGGTGCTTCCAGGAGGTGGCCTCGCTGTCATTGGTGGATGCCAGCGGGGAATCGATAGAGGTGGAGACGGCGGTCAAGCGCGGGTCCTCGGTTATCCGTCGTCCAACCCACGGACACGGATGCTGATCGGATTGCGGGCGGACTGCGGTGCCGGTTTTGCAGCAAGGCTGCAGGGCGCCACTATCTCAAGTGGCTGGCCAGCGGCACATGGGTTCATCAGTGCAGAAATGTCCGCCTGCACGGGCACACGCCGATGAAAAAATAGGCAGTGTGCGGAATAAACGCATTCTAGAAAGCCTCCTAAATCCCCGTCAAGAATAAAACCTGTTTGAAACATGACTTTTGGAAATGATTTTGACGCTGAAAATGGGGTGAAATGCCGGGTTTTCCCGGTGCTTCCCTGCGATTTGCGGGCCTCTATTTGTAGTGTCTGACACCTGTTTCCCCTCTGGGAGAGCCTGCGCGCGCATGTTTGCCGCATGCCCGTTCGATTGGGAGTCCCATCCCCGGGGGATCATGGGCAGTATCGGAAGGCAAGTTCGGCCTGCCGGACGTTGGCGGATGACAACACCGTGAAAAAGCGGGCAAAATAGTCCTTGATGCCGTCGTGCGCGGCATTTTCCATTTCCGGAACGACTCCAACCGACTACTGACATGATCCGCTTTCCACTATTTGGTGCCGGCCCCGAGGCTGAATCCAATGATTCCACCCCCGCGGGGGGCCCGGAAGCCAGCGCTTCCTCCAACGCTTCCGGCCGTCAGGCCGCGCATCCGCTTGATGCCCTGACGGGCGGCGTGTTTTCGGCGGCCACCTCGGGCGACCGCGCTGCGCGCGTGCGTGCCTGGCTGGCAACCGACCCCGATGTCGCCAGCATGCAGGAAGTGTTCAAGGAACTGAGCGCGCGCGACAAGGGTGCCGCCAAGGCGCTGCGCGAGAAGCTGGACGAGATCAAGCGCAGCAAGGGGCAGGAGCTGCTGGCGGCAGAGTGGGGCGCCAAGGCCGAGCAGCTGTTGCAGACGGGCAAGCTGAACATTGCCGACGCCATGGCCTGGCAGCGTGATGCCGCCAAGGCGGGTGCGCCCTTGAGCAAGGAGCCGCTCGCCACGCTCAAGCAACAGCTGGCCGAGCGCATCAAGACGATCGAGGATCTGCAGACCCGCGTGCAGGTGCACCGTGAGGCGGCCGTGCTGCTGGCGCAGCGTATCGAGGTGCTGTCCACCAAGAGCTGGAAGGAAGCCGATGCGGCCGAAGCCAGCCTGAATGCCGATGTGGCGCACTGGCGCGAACAGGCGCAGGCCCTGCAGCAGGATGCCGCCTGGCAGAGTGTGGATCCCAAGCACGTGACGCAGCTGGAAAGCGCCATCGAACAATTGCAGCTGGTGGTGCGTGCCTTTGAAGATGCACTGGGCCAGACCCGTGCCGCTGTCGAGGACGCATCTCGCCCGCTGCCGCCGGTGCCGGTATGGGCCGATGAATTGCGCGTTCTGCGTGGCGAGGAAATCGCTCCTGCTGCAGTGGCAGAGGCCGAGGGCGAGCCTGCGGCACCCAAGGATCCCCAGCAGGCACAGCGTCGTGCCGATGCCGAAGCGGCCGTTCAGGCTGCAGTGACGGCTTTGGAGCAGGAACTGGTCAGCGGCCATAGCAAGGCCAGCGTGGCGGCTGCCCAGGCCTTGCGCAATGCACTCAAGGAACATCGCAAGCAAGTGGGTGCCGAACTCGAGGGCAAGGCCCATGCGGTTCTGGCTTCGGCAGGAGAGCTCGAAGGTTGGCAGCGTTGGCGCGCCGACCAGATTCGCCAGGAACTGGTGCAGCAGGCCGAAGCGCTGATTGATCGCCCGGAACGTGCTGCCGCCCAGAAAGCAGCACCGGAGGCGGCTCCTGCTGCGGCGCCCGCTGAATCCGCCGCTGCAGAGGCAGCAGAGCAGGGCGAAAGCCAGGTTGCCCAGATGGCGGCTGAAGAAGCAGGTGCGCTGGCTGATCAGGCCGCTGCTGAGCAGGTGCCTGCGTCTACCGAGGCTGCAGGTGCTGACATTCCCGCTGAAGAGCCCGCAAGTGCTGGCGCTCCGTCGGAAGAGGCCACTGCCGAGGTGTCCGCCGAGACGCAGGAAGCGCCTGTGGAGGCTCCTGCTGCAGAAGCTGCGGCAGCACCGTCGGAATCTGCCCAAGCAGCCACCGATGCGGAAACGCCTGCTGCCGCCTCCCAAACTGACACGGCCGAGGCCAAGGCAGAATCCGCGCCGGCTCCGGCCAAGCAACTCAAGGCCAAGCCAGCCAAGGCACAACCCGCCGGCCCGCGTCCGATGCCGACCAGCAAGCTCAGCCCGCGCAAGCTGCAGGAAACCCTGCGCCACCTGCGTGAGCAGTGGAAACAGACCGACCAGGGCGGCGTGCCCAACCACGCGCTGTGGAAGCGTTTCGACGCGGCCTGCAACGAGGCCTACCGCATCGTGGAAGCCTGGCTGACCTCCATGAAGGAGCATGCGGCCGAACAGAAGGCCGCCCGCCTTCACCTGATGGACGAACTCAAGGCCTGGGGCGAACAGCATGCCCGGCAGGTGCAGTCCGGCATTGCCGACTGGAAGGCCGCCCACCGCGACCTGCTCGGCTTCTCCCGCCGCTGGCGCGAAGCCGGCCACCTGAGCGAAAAGGTGTTTGCCGAACTGCAGCCGCGCTGGAAGGCCGCCATGGCCGAAGCCGGCGCCCATCTCGATGCCGCGCAGAAAGCCAGCGTGCAGGTGCGCCAGGCCATGATTGACGAAGCCCGTGAACTGGGTGCCGCCGCCAGCCTGCGCATTGATGCCATCAAGGCGCTGCAGCAGCGCTGGCAGCACGAGGCGCAGTCGGTGCCGCTGGAGCGCAAGCACGAACAGAAGCTGTGGGACGCCTTCCGCAAGCCGCTGGATGAAGCCTTCCAGCGCAAGCACCAGCAGCGCGAACATGCCCAGGCCGCCCTGAGCGAGCGCGACCAGGTGGTGGTGGAAGCTGCCAAGGCCCTGGAAGCGGCCAATGCCAAGGGCGATGCCCAGGCCATCCACGCTGCCATGCGCGCGCTGGAAGACGCCATCAAGGGCCAGCGCGAAGCCGCTGCCGAAGTGGCCTCGCATGCCGAAGAAGCGCCTGCAGCAGCCCCGCAGGCTCCGGCTGAAGCTGCGCCGGCCGAAGAAGGGGCGCCGCGTCCGCCTGCACCAACAGCCTTGCAGCATCGTCCGGCCATTGCCGTGCGCGGCGATGACCGTCCGCAGGCCCGCATGGGCGAGCAGGGCGGCAAGCCCCAGGATGATCGTCGTGGCGGGCGTGACCGCCGTGATGGCCGCCCTGGCGATCGCCGTGACGGTCCGCGTGGTCGTTTCGACGACCGCTTCGAGCGTGGCCCGCGTGCGCCGCGTCTGGGCGACACGGCTTTCCGTGCCCAGCGTGATGCGCTGGACCATGCCCAGGCTGCCCTGCGCAAGCTGGCGGAACAAGCCCATGGCGAGACCATCACCAATCTGCTCGGCGCCTGGGAAAAGCGCCAGGGCGACGCGGTGCCTAGCGCCAGCGAGCTGGGCAAGGCCGTGCCCGGTGCGCAACGCAACACCTGGGTGGCTGCGCTGGGCGCGCCTGCCAAGGCGGGTGCTTCCGACACCGCGCTGCTGCGTCTGGAAATGGCAGCCGAAGTGCCGACCCCTGCCGAGCATCTGACGGCACGCCGCGCGCTGCAGCTGCAACTGCTGACCCGCCGTCACGATCCGGCTCCTGCCGAGACCTGGATCAGCGACGTGGCCCAGGTGCTGGCCGACAGCCACGATGCTGCCCGCGCACGCCGCCTGCAGCAGACGCTCAAGGTGCTGCTGCGCAAATAAGCAGGCAGCAAACTAGAGCCAAATGCACCCGCGCGAAAGCCGGGTGCATTTTTTTCGCCTGCAGGGCAGAGTGCATCGTCTCTTAAGCCGGCTTTCAGATGCGGTGGGCACCATGGGAACCATTCAAGGACACCCCCAGGAGCTTCCATGCAACGCCCCACCTTTCTCAAACACCTGCTGCCCGCCGTGGGCCTGGTCGGCCTCTTGCTGACTGTGCCCGCACAGGCGGCAGACACCAGCGCCCAGCAGCAGCTGCAGCGATTCCAGTCGCAGTCCGGCCCCGGCCAGGTTGCGCGTGGTCAGCAACTGTTCAATTCCAGGCATGGCTACGAATGGAGTTGCGCCTCCTGCCATAACGCTCCTCCCGTGACAGCCGGCCGCCATGCCAGCACCGGCAAGACCATTGCCCCGCTGGCCCCGGCCGTGCAGGCCGACCGCTTCACCGAAACCGCCAAGGTCGACAAGTGGTTCAAGCGCAACTGCAACGATGTCTTCAAGCGCGAATGCTCGGCACAGGAAAAGGCCGACTTCATGGCCTATCTCATCAGCCTGCGTCGCTGATCCACCTTCAAGGAGAACGTCATGCAACCAACTTCACAACCGTCTGCTGGCCGCAAGCGCTGGTGGATTGCCGGCATTGCCGCCGTAGGCGCTGCCATCACCTTGCCCCTGTTCAGCAGTCAGGTGCTTGCCGACGACGATCATGAGGAGCGCGAAGCACCCCGCAGCGAGCGCCGCGAATCCGAAAGGCGTCCGGCTGCCAAGACGGCTCTCGCAGCCATGCCCAAAGCCTACCAGGCCGAATGCGCCTCCTGCCACATGGCCTTCGAGCCGCGCTTTCTGCCGGCAGCCTCGTGGCAACGCATGATGAACACGCTGGACAAGCACTACGGCACCGATGCCTCCATCGATGCTGCCAGCGTCAAGACCATTTCCACCTGGCTGCAGGCCAATGCCGGCAGTTCCCGTCGCCTGGGTACGCCGCCGGAAGACCGCATCACCCGCACGCGCTGGTTCCTGCACGAGCACGACGAAATTCCTGCCTCCACCTTCAAGCGCGCCAAGATCGGCAGCCCGGCTAACTGCATGGCCTGCCACACCGGTGCCGACAAGGGCAACTATGACGAAGACAGCGTGCGTATCCCGCGCTGATTCCGGAGACCACCATGAACACCACTGTTTCTTCCGTTCCTGCCGCTGCTGCGGCAGCTGCACCCACCCGCCGCGTGAAGGACGCGCCCACCCGCGCTGCCCACTGGTGGATCGCCGCCAGCTTCCTGGTGGCCTACATCACCGGTGACAGCGAAAGCTGGCGCATCTGGCACGTGATCGCCGGCTACAGCATGGTGATCGCACTGGTGTTCCGTATCGTCTGGGGTCTTGTCGGCCCGCAGTCGGTTGCGCTGACCATCTGGGGGCGTCGCATGGTCTCCTCCCTGCGCTGGCTGCGCGAGCAGTTCTCCAGCCGCGGCCTGCAGGCCTGGACGGCACAACCCGGCACGCAACTGCGCCAGGCCATGAGCCAGGGCACCAGCCTGTCCATCGTCGTGCTGATCGCTGCCTTGCCCTGGCTGGGGCTGAGCGGCTACATCACCTATCAGGAAATCACGGGCGAGTGGATGGCAGAGCTGCACGAGTGGCTGGGCAACTTCGCCTTGTTTGCCGTGCTGCTGCATCTGGGAGTGTTGCTGGTTGGCAGCCTGCTGCGTGGCCAGAATCTGGTGCGCCCCATGCTGGGTGGTCGCCAGCCTGGCTCCGGCCCGGATCTGGTTCCGCACAATCGTGCCTGGCTGGCACTCCTGCTGAGTCTGGCTATGGTAGCCTTTGGCGGATGGTACTGGCAGGATGCGCGCTCAGCGCTGACTGCCGACGGCGCAACGCCCGCACTCATGCAGGGCAGCGGCGATGCCGGCGACCATGACGACGACTGAGCAAGCAAGCGATTAGGGAGCACTCGAAACATCATGCGTATCCTGCTGGCCGAAGACGACGAACTGCTGGGCACCGCACTGCGTGCGGGGCTGCAGCAGCAGGGCTTCCATGTGGACTGGGTGCGGGACGGCAGCGCCGCCCTGCGCGAGCTGCAGGCGGTGGATTACGAGGCCGCCGTGCTCGATCTGGGCCTGCCGCGCATGGATGGCATGGAAGTGCTGCAGGCCCTGCGCCAGCAGGGCCGCTCCACCCCGGTGCTGGTGCTCACCGCGCGTGACGCCGTGCAGTCGCGTATCCAGGGTCTCGATACCGGCGCCGACGATTACGTCGTCAAGCCGGTCGATCTGCATGAACTGGCCGCGCGTCTGCGCGCCCTGGTGCGCCGCTCCAGCGGGCAGGCAAGCAACATGCTTCGCGCCGGAGACGTGGTGCTGGATCCGTCTGCGCACAAGGTCACGTTGGCAGGCAAGCCCGTTGATCTGGCGCAGCGCGAATACGATCTGCTGCATGCCCTGATGCGCAACGCCGGCCGCGTCATGAGCCGCGAGCAGCTGGAAGAGAAAATCTATCCTTGGGGCACCGAAGTCGCAAGCAATGCGGTGGAGGTGCATGTCTATCACCTGCGCCGCAAGCTCGGCAGCGAGCTGATCGAGACGGTGCGCGGCGTAGGCTATCTGCTGCCTGAAGTGGTACGCAGCGGAGAGTGATCATGCGTCTGGCAGGCAGGGGGGCTTCTTCGGCTCCGCAGGATGCGGCGGCAGCGCCTGCGCGCAGCTATTCCATCTACCTGCGCCTGCTGACTGTCATCCTCTCGGCATTGGCGCTGGTGTGGGTGATGGTGATCGCCGGCACCTGGTACATCACGCGCCACGAAGTCAACGAACTGCTGGACACGCATCTCGAACAGACGGCGCTGTTGCTGGCCGCGCAACCGCTGGACGAAATCGACGAGGATGAATTCGGAGAACTGGAGCAGCGTCCGCGCCGCGGCAAGGGCGGGCGCAAATACCACATCCACACCGTGTACCAGGTCTGGAAAGGAGACTCCCTGCTCGCGCAGTCCCTGCATGCGCCGCGTCAGCCCCTGGGCGACGGCAGCCTGGGTTTTTCCGACGCGAGGACGGGACAGCGCAACTGGCGCGTCTTCACAGCAGCAGGCGATGATGACAAGGTCCGCGTGATGGTGGCAGAGGACGCCGAAGTGCGCCACGAGATCGCCACCGCCAGTGTGCGCACCCTGTTGCTGGCCTTGCTGCTGATGTTCCCGGTAGTGGCGCTGGTCGCCTGGCTGTCGCTGCGCGCGGCCATGCGTCCCTTGCGCGAAGTGGGGCAGCAGATCGCACAGCGGCCTCCGCATTCCCACGCCCCTCTGATGCTGGAGCGGACCCCGCGCGAGATCCAGCCGCTGACGCGTGCCATCAACCAGATGTTCGTCCGCATCGGTGACATGCTGCAGAACGAGCGCCGATTCACCGCTGATGCAGCCCATGAGCTGCGTACCCCCATTGCCGCCATCCGCATGATGGCGCAGGTGGCTCTGGGCGCACAGGATGACGGAGAGCGTCAGCATGCCCTGCAAGGGGTGCTGCAGGGATGCGACCGCGCCACGCGCATGGTCGAGCAGCTGCTGCAGCTGGCCCGTCTCGAGGCAGACACCGAGGATGCCGCTGCGCGTACCGACGGTGCTCCAACTGCCGATATCCTTCCCGCCTTGCGCCAGGTCGTGCAGGACCTGCAATACACGCAGGCTGATCCGCGCGACCAGACCATCGAATGCGAGGCACCCGCGCAATTGCCGTCCTCGCTGCCGCCCACGCTCGCGGGAGTGTTGCTGCGCAACCTGCTGGATAACGCCTTGCGCTACAGCCCGGACGGCGCAGAAGTGCGCGTGTCCTTCGCGCAGCAGCCTGAAGGAGGCGTGCGCTGGGTGGTGGAAGATAGCGGCCCCGGCATGAGCGAGGAAGACATGGCCCGACTGGGTGAACGCTTCTTCCGCGTGCTCGGCACCGGCAAGACAGGCAGTGGCCTCGGCTGGTCCATTGTGCGGCGTATTGCTGCACGGCATGGCCTGGATATCGTGCTTGGTCGCAGCGAGGCATTGGGTGGCTTGCGCGTCGTCGTGGAATCGGCCAGGCGTCCGTGAGGGTGGGGGCTGCCGCAATCGTTCGACGAGCCACGAATACGAGGAACCGGAATCCCAAGTGTGTGCAGTCTGACCCACTTGCCTCTGCGACGTTCAATCAACAGGCAACAAAAAACCGCCTCAAGGGCGGTTGATTGCGTTTCTTCGATGACTGGTGCCCAGGAGAGGACTCGAACCTCCACGATGTTACTCGCTAGTACCTGAAACTAGTGCGTCTACCAATTCCGCCACCTGGGCGTCATCTGAAGAAGGCGTTACTATAACAGTAAATTTTCTGTTTTGAAGCCTGTTGCAAAAAAACTTTTCGGAGTCATCTGCCTGAAGCAGGTCATGTTTCCGAAACATTGTTTGCAGCATCAAAAAACCGCCTATTGGCGGCTATGATTTGCTTCTGTTGATGGTGCCCAGGAGAGGACTCGAACCTCCACGATGTTACTCGCTAGTACCTGAAACTAGTGCGTCTACCAATTCCGCCACCTGGGCATCAACTTAAGAAGGTGATTGTATCAAGAATTCCGCAAAAAAACAAAATCAAGAAAAAGATTTTGACCAAGAAATTGAAGGTGTGGTGCAGGGACACCGCGACGGGCACGGCTTTGTGATTCCGGACGACGGACGCCCCGATGTCTACCTTCCCCCCAATGAAATGCGCGCTGTGCTGCACAAGGACCGCGTCAAGGTCCGCATCGCACGGCTCGACCGCCGCGGCCGCCCCGAAGGGCGCGTGGTGGAGATCATTGAGCGTAGCAACCAGCCCATCATCGGCCGCCTCCTGCAGGAGAACGGCGTCTGGCTGGTCGCGCCCGAAGACAAGCGCTATGGTCAGGACGTGCTGATTCCCAAGGACGCCACTGCCACCGCCGGTCCCGGCCAGGTGGTGGTGGTCGAGCTGACCGAGGCGCCTGCGCTGTATGGCCAGCCCGTCGGTCGCGTCAAGGAAGTGCTGGGCGAGGTCGATGATCCCGGCATGGAGATCGAGATCGCCGTGCGCAAGTACGGTGTGCCGCACATCTTTTCCGACGCCTGCCTGCAACAGGCCAAGGCCTTGCCGAGCACCGTGCAGCCGGGCGATCTGGGTGGCCGTGTCGACCTGACCGATGTGCCTCTGGTCACCATCGACGGCGAAGACGCCCGCGACTTCGACGATGCCGTGTATTGCGAACCGGCAGTGCTGTCGGGCCGTGGCAAGTCCGCGAAGAAGGGCTGGCGCCTGCTGGTTGCCATCGCCGACGTCAGCCACTACGTGCAGACCGGCAATGCCATCGACATCGACGCCTACGACCGCGCCACCAGTGTCTACTTCCCGCGCCGCGTGATTCCCATGCTGCCCGAGAAGCTGTCCAACGGCCTGTGCTCGCTCAACCCGGAGGTGAACCGCCTGTGCATGGTCTGCGACATGCTGATCACGGAAGAGGGCGACATTCACGCCTACCAGTTCTATCCGGCGGTGATGTACAGCCACGCACGCTTCACCTACACGCAGGTGGCAGCCATCCTGTCCAATACCAAGGGGCTGGACGCGCGCAAGTTCAAGGACCGCGTGGACAATCTGCTGGATCTGCACGGCGTGTTCAAGTCCCTGCTCAAGGCGCGCGACCGCCGGGGTGCGATCGATCTGGACACGGTCGAGACGCAGATCGTCTGTGACGAGAACGGCCGTATCGAGAAAATCGTGCCGCGCGTGCGCAACGATGCCCACAAGCTGATCGAGGAGTGCATGCTGGCCGCCAACGTCTGCGCGGCCGACTTCATCGGCGAGCACAAGCGCGCCGGCCTGTTCCGTGTGCACGAAGGGCCCACACCCGAAAAGGTCGAGACCCTGCGCAACTACCTGCGCACCATGGGGGTGCCGCTGGGCGTCAGTGACGAACCGCAGACGCGCGAATTTGCCGCCATTGCCGAGGCCACCAAGGATCGGCCGGACGCCGAGCAGATCCACACCATGCTGCTGCGCAGCATGCAGCAGGCCATCTACACGCCCGAGAACAGTGGCCACTTCGGCTTGGCCTTCGATGCGTACACGCATTTCACCAGTCCGATCCGGCGCTATCCCGACCTGCTGGTGCATCGTGTCATCAAGTCCATCCTGCACAACGAGCGCTACGTGCTGCCGGCCCTGCCCACGCCGGGCGAGGCGCATGCCAAGCTGGCGCGCCGCCTCGAAAAGACGGCGGCGGCCCGCGTCAAGGCTCCCACGCACAAGCCGCGCAAGACCACGGCCGAAGTGCAGGCGTGGGAGGCAGCCGGCCTGCACTGCAGCGCCAACGAACGCCGTGCCGACGAAGCCAGCCGCGACGTGGAAGCCTGGCTCAAGTGCAAGTACATGCGCGACTTCCTCGGCGAGGAATTCAGCGGCGTGGTCAGCACCGTCACCAGCTTCGGCCTGTTCGTCACGCTGGATGCGATGTATGTCGAGGGTCTGGTGCACATCACCGAGCTGGGCGGCGACTACTTCAAGTTCGATGAAGCCCGCCAGGAATTGCGCGGCGAACGTACCGGTGTGCGTTTCGCCCTGGGCAGCCGCGTGCAGGTGCAGGTGATCCGCGTTGACCTGGATGGCCGTCGCATCGACTTCCGTCTGGTGCGTGCCGGTGAAAGTCTGGTCTCGGGAACCACGGCGACCCAGCGCAAGCGCAACGCCAGGCGCAATGCCGAAGCGGCGGCTCCGGTGGAGGACGAAACCGACTCTGTGGAGCCGGGCGGTGGCGCGGTCGAAGAGGAAACCGTCTGGCAGCCGCGCAAGCGCACGACGCGCAGTGCGCGTACCGCCTCGCCAGTGCAGGAGGCGCGACGTCAGGCGCGCGGCAAGACAGCGTCCAGGCCTGCCAGCGGCGCACGGGCAGACACGCCATCACGTGGCAAGTCGGCCAAGCCGAGCAAGCGGCGCCGGGCCTGAGATGGGGCGGGTCAGCTGGCGTGATCGGTGCCGGCTGGCCAGCCCTTCGTGATCCGAAGTGGTGTCGAAGGGGCTGTTGCGGTGCCGCCGTGCAGTTGTGTCGACATGCAGCATGGGTCGACGGCTGCCGGCCTGCAGCATGCATCCGTCAGCCTCAGCCTCAGCCTCAGCCTCAGCCTCAGCCTCAGCCTCAGCCTCAGCCTCAGCCTCAGCCTCAGCCTCAGCCTCAGCCTCAGCCTCAGCCTCAGCCTCAGCCTCAGCCGGAGTAGCGTGGCAGCAAGGCAGCCAGCACCGATGCAGTTAGCGTCGTGCCGTAATTCCAGATATTGGCCGTGTGGCCGTGCAGTTGTACGGCCGCATTGGCGGCATGCAGGGCGGTTTCCATTCCGGATGCTCCCGGGTTCGCCTGATGCGCCTGTGCCCAGCAAGCCGCCATGCATCCGGCCAGCACGTCCCCCGTGCCTGCAGTGGCCAGCCGCGCATTGCCCGAATAGTGCACGGTCGGCAGCGGAGTGACCGGTTCGGGTTCATATTGCTCCGCCAGTGCCATGAAGCAGCCTGAGCTCGCAGGTGCCGGCTCGGTGTGCAGGGCCGGCGCTGCGCAGACGCTGCCGGAGCCCTTGAGAACCACCATACACTGGAACTGCGTCGCCAGCGCGGCAGCCGCTGTCATGCGGTCTGTCTGAACTTCCTGAGCGCCAAGGCCCAGCAGGCGTGCCGCTTCCAGAGGATGCGGCGTGAGTATCGTCCATTGCTGCCGGCTCGCCCGCTTGCGCAACAGCGCCTGCAGACCGGCATCGGCAGCCACGGCATTCAGGCCATCCGCGTCAATGACCAGTCGCGGACACTGATCCAGCAGGGCAGGCAGAAAATCGGCGATGACGGTTCCGCCGCCGCAACCACAGGCCGTCGTGGCAGAGGTGAGCGGAAGGTGCTCGAGCGCAGCTACATCCGGCAGCGCACGCGGCATCAGTTCCGCCCATGCGTTGCCTGCATCCGCTGCAAGATGGCCGACGTAAACCCGTCCGGCGCCCACATGCAAGGCCGCGCTTCCGGCCAGCCAGGCGGCGCCTGTCATGCCGGGGGCACCGCCCACAATGCAGACGTCGCCGAAGCTGCCCTTGTGGCTGGCGTACGCTGGAGGGCTTTCCGGCAGGCGCGGCACTGCCTTGAAGTCCGCACCCTGAAGCCATGCGGTAGCGCTGGCAGCGTCCGGCGCAGGGGAGGCTGTGGTGCCGAGCCCGTCAAACCAGACCTGCCCGCTGGCATCCCGGCCATGGGCGGTGAACAAGCCGGGCTTGAGCGTCAGCAGCGTCACCGTATGGTTGGCATGGACGCATTGCGCAGCACTGGCGCCTTCCAGCCAGTGTCCCGTTTCCGCATGCAGCCCGGTCGGAATATCCACCGCCAGGGTCTGGCACGGGACTTGCTGCATGGCCGTGATGCAGGCCTGCATGGCAGCGGAGGGAGCGCGGCTGGCGCCAATCCCGAGCAGGGCGTCGATGCACAGGTCGTGTGCGAGCAGAGGGGGCGCCCGGTCAACAAAGCTGACGCCCGCCGCCACCGCATCTGCGTACGCTGCGCGGGCATCGGCGGGCAAGGCTTCTGGCTGCTGCAGCAAGGTCGCCAGCACCTGCTTGCCCTGTGCCTGCAGCCAGGCGCCGGCCTGCAGCCCGTCGCCCCCGTTGTTCCCCGGCCCGCAGGCAATCCAGATCGTCTGCGCATGCGGTGCCACGGCCAGCGCCACGCGCGCCACGGCCAAGCCGGCGCGCTGCATCAGCGCATGTGCCGGCAGCAGCGCCATGTGATGCTGCTCCACCCCCCTGGTGGTCGCAATGTCATGCAGGGGCAGGGTGTGGCCGTGCGCCGACAGATGCAGGCGTGCAGGCGGGGGAGAGGGAAGGGGGGTGCCGGTCATGACTATCCGTCCGTGTATGGGCGTGCTATAATTTTTCGGCTTTGCACATGGCGCCCTGCCATGGTTCGTGGAGCAAATCGCAAATCCGCTGATCCGGGTGTTGCCCGCCGCCAGTGAATCCACTGCGCCGTGCAGGCAAACGTAGCGGAATTTTAGACCCAACCTCTGGAGAATCCCAATGTCTACCAACATGCGTGAAATGCTGGAAGCCGGTGTCCACTTCGGCCACCAAACCCGCTTCTGGAACCCCAAAATGGCACCGTACATCTTCGGTGCCCGCAACAAGATTCACATCGTCAATCTCGAGCAGACCCTGCCGATGTTCGAAGAGGCGATGAAGTTCGTGCGTCAGCTGGCTGCCAACCGCGGCACCATCCTGATGGTCGGTACCAAGCGCGCTTCCCGCGACATCGTCGCTGCTGAAGCCCAGCGCGCTGGCGTGCCCTACGTCGAGCAGCGCTGGCTCGGCGGCATGCTGACCAACTTCAAGACGGTCAAGACCTCCATCAAGCGCCTGAAGGACATGAAAGCCCAGCAGGAAGCCGGCCTGGAGAGCATGAGCAAGAAAGAACAGCTGATGTTCGCCCGCGAACTGGAAAAGCTGGAAAAGGACATCGGCGGTATCCAGGACATGAACGCCCTGCCTGACGCCATCTTCGTGATCGACGTCGGCTACCACAAGATCGCCGTGTCCGAAGCCAAGAAACTGGGCATCCCGCTGGTGGGTGTGGTCGACACCAACCACAACCCCGACGGCATCGATTACGTGATCCCCGGCAACGACGACTCCGCCAAGGCCGTGGCCCTGTATGCCCGCGGTGTGGCTGACGCCATCCTGGAAGGCCGTGCCAACGCCGTGAACGACGTGGTCAAGGCCGTGTCCGAAGGCGACGACGAATTCGTCGAAGTGGACGAAGCCAACGCCTGAGTCACGGCTCTGCCACGCCCATAAGGCACAATAAGGGAAGAGGGGCGCACTGTGCCCCTTTTCTGTAAGTACAGTCGAACGAACCAACTGAATACGGAGAACTACAGATGGCAGCAATTACCGCAAGCATGGTGGCCGAACTGCGCGGCAAGACCGATGCCCCGATGATGGAATGCAAGAAGGCCCTGACCGAAGCCGACGGCGACATGGTCAAGGCGGAAGAGATCCTGCGCGTCAAGCTGGGCAGCAAGGCCGGCAAGGCCGCAGCCCGCATCACTGCCGAAGGCGCCGTTGCCAGCACCATCGAGGGCAACAAGGGCTCCCTGGTGGAAGTCAACTGCGAAACCGACTTCGTGACCAAGAACGACAGCTTCCTGGCCCTGGTCAAGGCTGCTGCTGACCTGGTTGCCAAGAACAACCCCGCCGACGTCGAAGCCCTGGGCGCGCTGCCCTACGAGCAGGACGGCTTCGGCCCCACGCTGGAAGACGTGCGCAAGGGCCTGATCGGCAAGATCGGCGAGAACATGAGCTTCCGCCGCTTCAAGTACTTCGAAGGCAGCCAACTGGTGTCCTACCTGCATGGCACGCGCATCGGTGTGGTCGTCGAGTTCGAAGGCGACGAAACCGCTGCCAAGGACGTTGCCATGCACGTCGCCGCCATGAAGCCCGTGGCCCTGTCCAGCGCTGACGTTCCCGCCGAGCTGATCGAGCGCGAGCGCAGCGTTGCCAACGCCAAGGCTGTCGAATCCGGCAAGCCGGCCGACATCGCCGCCAAGATGGTCGAAGGCTCCGTTCAGAAGTACCTGAAGGAAGTGGCCCTGCTGAGCCAGCCCTTCGTCAAGAACGACAAGCAGACCGTCGAGCAGATGCTGAAAGAGAAGAACACCACCGTCAAGGGCTTCACCCTGTACGTGGTGGGCGAAGGCATCGAGAAGAAGGTGGACGATTTCGCCGCTGAAGTGGCCGCCCAGGTGGCAGCCGCCAAGCAGGGTTAATCAGATCCCCGCAAGGGCCTCGGAAAACGGGTGCATGCACCCGGCTTCCGCGGCCTTTTTTTCGCCTGTTCCATTTTCCCCAATCCGCTACCATCATCCTAGGAGATTGCCATGACCACCGAAAAACCCGCCGTTCAACGTGTACTGCTCAAGCTCTCCGGGGAGGCCCTGATGGGTGACGATGCCTACGGCATCAACCGCGAGACCATTCTGCGCATGGCCAATGAAGTGGCCGAGGTGAGCAAGCTGGGTGTCGAGGTGGCTGTGGTCATCGGTGGCGGCAACATTTTCCGCGGCATGGCTGGCGGCGCTGCCGGCATGGACCGCGCGACGGCCGATTACATGGGCATGCTGGCCACGGTGATGAACTCCCTGGCCCTGGCTGACACCATGAACAACATCGGCCTGACGGCGCGCGTGATGTCGGCCATCTCCATCGAGCAGGTGGTCGAGCCCTACGTGCGTCCCAAGGCGCTGCAGTACCTGGAAGAGGGCAAGGTGGTGGTGTTTGCTGCCGGTACCGGCAACCCCTTCTTCACGACCGACACTGCCGCTGCGCTGCGCGGCGCCGAGATCGGTGCGCAACTGGTGCTCAAAGCCACCAAGGTCGACGGCGTCTACACGGCCGATCCCAAGAAGGATCCGTCCGCGACCCGCTATGACAAGCTGACATTCGACGAAGCCATCGCGAAGAACCTGGGCATCATGGATGCCACCGCCTTTGCCCTGTGCCGTGACCAGAAACTGCCGATCAAGGTGTTCTCCATCTTCAAGCCGGGCGCACTCAAGCGCGTCGTGATGGGTGAAGATGAGGGCACACTGGTATATATTTGAACATTCCGCCCCTTGGAGCGAAATCAGTCATCTGGAGAGAAGTCATGTCGGTTGCCGATATCAAGAAAAACATGCAGGCCAAGATGGAGCAATCCATCAACGCGTTCAAGAACAACCTGACCAAAATCCGTACCGGCCGCGCCAACCCGGCCATCCTGGATACGGTGCTGGTGGATTACTATGGTTCGATGGTTCCGCTGAGCCAGGTGGCCAACGTGTCGGCCATCGACGCGCGTACCCTGAGCGTGCAGCCCTGGGAAAAGCCCATGGGCGCCAAGATCGAGAAGGCCATCCGCGAAAGCGACCTGGGCCTGAACCCCGCCAGCATGGGTGACCTGATCCGCGTGCCGATGCCGCCCATGAGCGAAGAGCGCCGCAAGGAAATGACCAAGATCGTGCGTCACGAAGGCGAGAACGCCAAGATCGCCATCCGCAACCTGCGCCGCGACGCCAACGAAGCCGTCAAGAAGCTGGTCAAGGACAAGGACATCTCCGAAGACGACCAGAAGCGCAGCGAAGCCGAGGTGCAGAAGATCACCGACAAGGAGATCGCGGCCATCGACCAGCTGGTGGTGTCCAAGGAACAGGACATCATGGCCGTGTAAGGCCTGCCGCCGGCGTCTGCTGGCGGCACGACCGGTAACGACCCGATGCGCAAGCCCTCATCGCCTGCTTCCGTGCCGCAGCACGTTGCCATCGTCATGGATGGCAATGGTCGCTGGGCGCGCAAGCGTTTCATGCCCCGTCTGGCGGGCCACCGTCAGGGGGTCGAATCCCTCAAGCGCTGCGTGCGCGCCTGTGCTGCCCGTGGCATTCGCGTGCTCACGGTTTTCGCGTTCTCTTCCGAAAACTGGAACCGGCCCGAAGATGAAGTCTCCGGGCTGATGGAGCTGCTGGGCAAGGCGCTGGCACGCGAAGTGCCGCAACTGCATGCCGATGGGGTGCAGCTGCATTTTGTCGGCTCGCGCAGTGGCCTGTCTGATGGCGTTCGCCAGGGGCTGGATGAGGCCGAGCGGACCACGCAAGGCAACCAGCGGCTGATCCTGAACGTCTGTTTCAACTATGGGGGTCGCTGGGACATTGCCCAGGCTGCAGCCGCACTGGCTGAGTGCGGTGAGCCGATCACCGAGGCCTCCCTGTCGGGTGCGATGGCACTGCATCATGTGCCGGATCCCGACCTGGTGATCCGCACCGGCGGTGAATTCCGCATCAGCAACTTCCTGCTGTGGCAATCGGCCTACAGCGAATTCCATTTCAGCGATGCTCTCTGGCCTGACTTCGATGAAGCGGCTCTGGATGGTGCCATCGCCGACTTTGCCAGCCGTGAGCGCCGTTTCGGCCAGACCTCCGAGCAGGTGCAGCAGGACGGCGAATGCTGAGGCAGCGCGTCATCACGGCAGTGCTGCTGCTGCTGGTTCTGCTAGCAGCCCTGTTTGCGCCGGTTGAATCGGCCTTCGGTCTGCTGATGGCCGTCATCATGGCGGCCGCTGCCTGGGAGTGGGCCCGTCTGAGTGGTTGCCAGTCTGGCATGTGCTGGGCCAGCGCCGCGCTTGCTGCAGGCGCCTGTGCCCTGATGACGTCCTGGGGCTGGCACGCCACTGCGTCCGATGGCGTACGCATTTTCGTGAGTCTTGCCAGTCTGGCCTGGTTGGGACTGGCTCCCTGGCTGCTGCGCGCCGGTGTGCCGGTGTGGCAGCGCATTCCCTCTCCCGTGCGTCTGGTAATGGGCCTGTTCGTTCTCTGTGCGGCCTGGCTGGCCGCCGTGCAACTGCACGGGCGCTTTGGTGTCTGGTATCTGCTGTCAGTGCTGGCCTTGGCCTGGGCCGCTGACATTTCCGCCTATTTCGCTGGTCGTGCATTCGGCAAGCGCAAGCTGGCGCCATCCATCAGTCCCGGCAAGAGCTGGGCAGGCGTGTATGGCGGTGTGGCGGGTGCGTTGCTGCTGGCACTGATCTGCAGCCAGCTGTCCGTTTCCAACTTCCATGCCGACATTGCGGCGCGCGCCGGCATTCCGGTGCTGCTGCTGGTGGTGGCGGCATTGACGGCCATGAGCGTGGTCGGCGATCTGGTCGAATCCCTCATGAAGCGCAGCATGGGCCTGAAGGACAGCAGCCAGCTGCTGCCCGGGCACGGCGGCGTGCTGGATCGCATCGATGCGCTGTTGCCCGTACTGCCCCTGGCCCTGACTGTTACCCTGTGGCTGGCGTGAGCCGGCCTGAGCGCATGACCGTGTCCTCCTCCTTTTCCTCCCCGCAGCAAATCACCGTCCTCGGCGCTACCGGCTCCATCGGAAACAGCACGCTGGATGTGATTGCCCGCCATCCCGGTCAGTTTCAGGTGTTTGCGCTGAGCGCGGCTACCCAGACCGACAAGATGCTGGAGCTGTGTCGCCGCTTTTCCCCGCGTTTTGCCGTGATGGCATCGGAGCCCCACGCGCAAGCCTTGCGCGATGCATGCAAGGCGCATGGCCTGTCGGTCGAGGTGCTGAGTGGCGAGTCGGGGCTGGTCGAGGTATCCCGCCATCCCGAGGTGGATGCCGTGATGGCTGCCATCGTCGGCGCAGCCGGGCTGGCGCCCTGCCTGGCAGCGGCCCGCGCGGGCAAGCGCCTGCTGCTGGCCAACAAGGAGGCTCTCGTGGTTGGCGGCCGTGTGTTTCTGGACGCCGTGCAGCAGGGTGGGGCCACGCTGCTGCCGATCGACAGCGAGCATTCGGCCATCTTCCAGTCGCTGCCGGATGATCCGGCAACCTGGCAGCAGCGGGTCGAGAAAATCATCCTGACGGCATCCGGTGGCCCGTTCCGCAGTGCGGATCCCGCGACGCTCAAGAGCGTCACGCCAGAGCAGGCCTGTGCCCATCCCAACTGGAGCATGGGCCGCAAGATCTCGGTGGATTCCGCCACCATGATGAACAAGGCGCTCGAAGTGATCGAGGCGCACTACCTGTTCGGCATGTCGCCGGAGCGCATGGGCGTGGTGATTCATCCGCAGAGCATCGTGCACTCCATGGTGCAGTACCGCGATGCTTCCATCGTGGCACAGATGGGTACGCCCGACATGCGCGTGCCGATTGCCTACGGGTTGTCCTGGCCCGAGCGCATCGAGAGCGGGGCAGCGGCGCTGGATTTTGCCAGCCTGTCGGCCATGACCTTCGAAGCGGTGGACCAGCACGGCCACCCGGAGCGCTTTCCCTGCCTGCCGCTGGTCTGGCAGGTGCTGCAGGCGCAGCCGGGCAGCACGGCGGTACTCAATGCTGCCAACGAAGTGGCCGTGGCATCCTTCCTGGATCGCCGCATCCGTTTCGACCAGATCTATCAGGTCAATGCGGCAACGCTCGAGCAATCGCGCTTTGCCGCTCCGCAGTCACTGGATGACCTGCTGGCCCTGGACCAGCAGTCGCGCGCGCTGGCGAACGAGCTGGTGGCCCGCTTGCAGGCATGATCACGCTGCTGGCTTTTCTCGTCGCGCTGGGCCTGCTCATCACCATCCATGAGTACGGCCACTACCGCGTGGCACGCGCCTGTGGCGTCAAGGTGCTGAAGTTCTCGGTCGGCTTCGGCAAGCCGCTGTGGAGCTGGACAAGTCCCCGCAGTGGCACCGAATATGCCGTGGCGGCGCTGCCGCTGGGTGGCTTCGTTCGCATGCTGGATGAGCGTGAAGCGCCGGTGCCTGTAGACCAGCGTCATCTTGCCTTCAACACCCAGTCGGTCTGGAAACGCATTGCCATCGTGGCCGCAGGGCCGCTGGCCAACCTCCTGCTTGCCGTGCTGATCTACAGCGGTCTGGCATGGTATGGCATGTCCGAAGTCAGCCCGGTGATTGCACAGCCTGCTCCCGGCAGTCTGGCTGACCAGGCAGGGTTGCGCAGTGGCGATCGCATCGTGTCCCTGCGCTGGCTCAATGACGAGGCTGAAGAAGCGCAGCCGGTGCGTTCGCTCGGCACCCTGCAATGGGAATTGACGCAGGCAGCGCTGCAAGGGCGCGATGTCGAACTGCAGGCCAGCCATGGCAGCGATGCCACGCGCTCCCATGTCCTGGCCTTACAGCAGGCCGGCCTGAGTGACGTGGATGCGCAGACGCTGGAGAGGATCGGCTTGGCGGCCCCCTTCATGCCGGCCATGGTCGGTGAACTCGCGCCGGGTGATCCGGCGGACCGTGCCGGCCTGCGCACCGGCGACCGCGTTCTGCGCGTGGACGATGAGCCGATCGAAGATGCAGCGCAATTGCGCCGCCTGGTGCGCGCCGAGACCGGGGGCAAGGCGCAGCGCTGGCAGGTGAGCCGCAATGGCGAAACGCTGGATATCGAGGTCACGCCGGAAACCGTTCAGCAGGAGGGCGTCACCATCGGTCGCATCGGCGCATTCCTGGGCGCTCCGCCCGAGATGACCACGGTGCGCCTCGGTGCTTTTGACGGCATGCAGCATGGCATGCAGCGCACCTGGGACATGGCGGCTTTCAGCCTGCGCATGCTGGGCCGCATGGTGATGGGCGATGCATCCCTCAAGAATCTGAGCGGCCCGATCAGCATTGCCGACTATGCAGGACGCTCGGCCCGCGCCGGTCTGGCGACCTATGTTGCATTTCTTGCGCTGATCAGCGTGAGTCTTGGGGTACTCAATTTGTTGCCAATCCCGATCTTGGACGGTGGTCACCTGATGTATTATTTGTGGGAAGCTGCCACGGGTCGGGCTGTGCCTGATGCGTTTGTGCAGCGCCTGCAGCAGATCGGAATGGCCATTCTGATCGGCCTCATGGGCATAGCCCTTTTCAATGATCTCTCCCGCGTACTGGGCACCTAGTGCCCAGAGGCGGGTTGCGGGCTATGCCTGAATCAACACAAGCGATATTCATGAAGCGAACCTCCCTGCCTTTCCGCCACACCGCTGTTGCAGCCGTCGTGGGTCTGGGTTTCCTCGCCAATGCAGCGTGGGCCGTCACTCCCTTCGTCGTGAAGGATGTCAAGGTTGAAGGCCTGCAGCGGGTCGATGCCGGTACCGTGTTTGCCTCCATCCCCGTCAAGGTGGGCGAGACTTACGATGATGACAAGGGTTCCGCCGCCATCCGCGCGCTGTACAGCCTGGGCCTGTTCAGCGATGTGAAGGTGGAAACGCGTGGCAGCGACGTGATCGTGGTGGTGCAGGAGCGCCCGACCATCAACGAAGTCACGCTGACCTCCATCGATGCCTTCGACAAGAAGCTGATCATGGCCGGCCTGGCAGGTGCAGGCGTGGCCGCTGGCCGTCCGTTCGACAAGGCCGCCGAGGACCTGGCCGTGCAGGAGCTCAAACGCCAGTACGAAGGCAAGGGCTACTACGGCACGGAAGTCGTCACCACGGTCACCCCGATCGACCGCAACCGCGTCAACGTCAACTTCACCGTGCATGAGGGCGCTTCTGCCCGCATCCGCAGCATCCGTTTTGTCGGCAACCAGGCGTTCAGCGAGTCCACGCTGCGGGGGCAGATGGAGCAGGATACCGGTGGCTGGATGTCCTGGTACACCAAGTCCAACCGCTACTCGCAGCAGCGCCTGAACAGCGACCTGGAGGCGGTGCGCAGCTACTATCTGAACCGCGGTTACCTCGAGTTCAAGGTCGACTCCACCCAGGTGGCACTGTCTCCCGACAAGCGTGACATCGACATCACCGTCAACGTGACCGAGGGGCCGAAGTACGTGGTCTCCGGCGTCTCTCTGGCGGGCAACTTCCTCGACAAGGAAGATGAATTCAGCTCGCTGGTCAAGGTCAAGCCGGGCGAGGCCTACAAGGCCGATGACGTCGCCGCCACGGTCAAGGCCATGACCGACCGTTTCGGCAACTATGGTTTTGCCTTTGCCAAGGTCACGCCGCAGCCCTCCATCGACCGCGAGAAGCAGCAGGTGGCGCTGGTATTCACGGCCAGCCCCGATCAGCGCGCCTACGTGCGCCGCATCAACGTGGCCGGCAACACCAAGACGCGCGACGAAGTGATCCGCCGCGAACTGCGCCAGTTCGAATCGTCCTGGTATGACGCCGACAAGATCAAGCTCTCACGCGACCGCGTGGATCGTCTGGGCTACTTCAACGAAGTGACGGTGGATACCACGCCCGTGCCGGGTACTTCGGACCAGGCGGATCTGACGGTTGGGGTCAAGGAACGCCCGACGGGCTCTCTTCAGATCGGCGCTGGCTATTCCTCCACTGACAAAGTGTCGCTGTCTGCGGGGGTGAGCCAGGACAATATCTTCGGTTCGGGTCAGTCGCTGTCCGCGGAAGTCAACACCAGCAAGTACAACCGTTCGGCGTCGATTTCTTCGGTAGACCCCTATTTCACCAGTGACGGTGTTTCGCGCACATTCAATGTGTTTTACAACCGTAGCGAACCGTATGCTTCACAGGGCAGCGGTTCCTACGATTACCGTATCCAGCAACTGGGGGGCAATATCAGTTTCGGTATTCCGTTTACCGAGCGTGATACGGTGTACTTTGGTGGCGGTTTTGAGCAATACAAGATTCAACCTGGTAGTTCCGCTCTACCGCTTGAGAACAAGTTGACGAACGAGCAATGGCAATTTCTTGCGGCAAACGCCTGTAGCTCCGGGAGCTTCAGCAACCCTTTGACGGCTGATGACAAGCAGTACATTGCTGACAACTGCAAGACAAGCGCCTATGGCATCCCATTGACAGTCGGTTGGTCACGCGATTCCCGTGACAGCTCGCTTGCGCCGACAACGGGCATCTATCAGCGTCTGACCGGTGCGGTTAGTCCTGCAGGGGATCTCAAATATGCGTTGGCCAACTACCGGTTCCAGTATTACTACCCGTTGAACAAGCAATACACTTTGGCGTTCAACACGGATCTTGGTTACGGCAAGGGTCTGGGCAACAAGGACTTCCCTTTCTTCAAGAACTACTATTCCGGGGGGCTTGGTTCGGTGAGGGGTTTTGACCAAGGTACGCTGGGTCCGAAGAGTGTGGCGTATGACGGCAGTACTTACTCGGTTGGCGGGAACAAGATGTTCAACGTGAACCTTGAGTTGATCACGCCGTTCCCGGGAGCTGGCAATGATAAGACCCTGCGGATGTTTGGTTTTGTGGATGCCGGAAACGTGTATTCTGATCGTCCGGGGGCATACAATCCGGCAGTGAACAAGGAAGGTGTTAATGTTAACGAGCACGCCAAGAAAGTTCGCGTCTCTGCAGGCGCGGGCATTCGCTGGCTGTCACCCATGGGCCCGCTCAGCCTGGCGTTCGGTTTCCCGATCAAGAAGTACGAGGGTGATAAACTGCAGAAGGTTCAATTCCAGATTGGCACCACGTTCTGATCATGAAGTCTCGTTTTTCTTTCTCCACAATCGGGGCAGCGTTGCTGCTGTCGTCGGCAGCCTTGCTGGGGTGTGCTGCGCAGGCGCAGGTTGCGCCCGCTGCTGAGCCGGCCGCATTGGCTGCTACCCGCATCGGTTTCGTGAATACGGATCGCCTGTTCAGTGAGACCAATGCTGCGCAGAAGGCGCAGGGCAAGCTCAAGCAGGAATTTGCCAGCCGTGAAAAGCAGCTGATGGGCATGGGCGAGAGCCTCAAAAAGGCCATGGACCAGTTCGAGAAGGACGCTCCGCGTCTGTCCGAACAGCAGCGTGCTGAACGCCAGCGTCAGTTGCTCACGCAGGATGCCGAGTTCCAGCAGAAGCGTCGCGAGTTTCAGGAAGACCTGAACAATCGCAAGAACGAAGAGTTGCAGCAGTTGCTGGATCGCGCCAACCGCGTGGTGATCCAGGTGGCCAAGGCCGAGCGCTATGACGTGATCCTGCAGGAAGCCGTCTATGTGGACCGACGCCTCGACATTACCGACAAGGTCATTGCCGCACTCAACGCCGGCAAGTAAGGTAGCGCAGGCTGGCTACCGCGAAAGGCGCCTTGGCGCCTTTTTTCATGATTCAGGAGAGAGCCATGGTGGATGTGAGCGTACAGGAGATTGTCGAGGCCATGCAGGCCCATGGGGGAGAGCTGCACGGAGATGGCAGCATCCGCGTGGCGCGCATTGCGGCGCTGGAGCATGCGACGGCTGACAGCATCAGCTTCCTGAGCAATCCCCGCTTTGCCGATCTGCTGGACAGCACACCAGTGGCCTGCCTGATCGTGGCGCCTGCCATGCTGGACGCTGCCAGCAAGCCGGGGCGCGCCTGCATCGTCACGGACAACCCGTATGCCTGGTACGCCCACTTCACGCAGTGGTGGAAGCGCCGTACTCGTCCCGCACCCGAGCACCACATTCATCCCAGTGCCGTGGTCCATCCGGAAGCAGAGGTGCACGAGACGGCCATCATCGGCCCCCTGTGCGTGGTGGAGCGTGGCGCACGCGTGGGCGCGCACAGCTGGCTCAAGTCGCGCGTGCAGCTGAGCGAGGGCTGCAGTGTGGGAGAGCGATGCATCATCCATCCGGGTGCCGTCATCGGCGCCGATGGCTTCGGCTTTGCCCTGGTGAAGGGCGGCGGCTGGACCAAGATCGAGCAGCTGGGCGCGGTGCGCATCGGCAACGACGTGGAGATCGGTGCCAATACCTGCGTCGACCGCGGTGCGATCGACGACACCGTGATCGAGGATGGGGTGAAGCTCGACAACCTGATCCAGATCGCGCACAACGTGCACCTGGGCCGCAACGTGGCCATGGCGGCCAACGCCGGCATTGCCGGCAGCACCACGGTGGAGGAGGGCGTCACCATTGGCGGCGCGGCCAACATCATGGGGCACAGCCGGCTGGTCAAGGGCGTGAACGTTTCGGCCACCACTTTCGTGTCGCGCTCCATCCTCAAGCCCGGTACCTATTCGGGACACTTTCCCTTCGACGATAATGCAAGCTGGGAAAAGAATGCTGCGGTGGTTCGCCAGCTCTCCAAGCTGCGTGAGCGCGTCCGCAGCCTAGAACGTCAACTTTCGGAACAACAACAATGAAATCGATGGACATCCACCAAGTCATCAAGCGCCTGCCGCACCGCTATCCCTTCCTGCTGGTGGACCGGGTGCTGGAACTCGAGGATGGCAAGCGCATCAAGGCGCTGAAGAATGTGACCATCAACGAGCCCTTCTTTGTGGGGCACTTCCCCAACCGTCCGGTGATGCCGGGCGTGCTGATGCTGGAAGCGCTGGCGCAGACTTCGGCGCTGCTGTCCATGATTCCCGAGGGTGAAGAACTGGCACCCGACGTGCTGTATTACTTCGTCGGCATCGACAATGCGCGCTTCAAGCGTCCGGTGGAGCCGGGCGACCAGTTGATCATGGAAGCGACCATGGAGCGCGCCCGCGCCGGCATCTACAAGTTCCACGCCAAGGCGTCGGTTGATGGCGAACTGGTCTGCGAAGCCGACCTGATGTGCACCATCCGCAAGGTCGAGTCCTGATCCGGAGAAAGGCAGCCGCATGTCCCTGATTCACCCCACCGCGCTCATCGATCCTGCGGCCGAACTGGCGGCGGATGTCGAGGTAGGTCCTTATGCCGTGATCGGTCCCGATGTGCGCATCGGGCGGGGCAGCAAGATCGGCGCGCACTGCGTGGTCCAGGGCCATACGACCATCGGCGAAGACAACACCTTCTTCCAGTTCAGCTCGATTGGCGCTGCGCCGCAGGACAAGAAGTATGCGGGAGAGCCGACGCAGTTGGTGATTGGTGACCGCAATACGGTGCGCGAGTTCTGCACCTTCAATACCGGCACCGCGCAGGACAGTGGCTGCACGCGCATCGGCAATGACAACTGGATCATGGCCTATGTGCATATTGCACATGACGTGCAGCTGGGCAGCCAGACCATTCTGGCCAACAATGCGACGCTGGCCGGCCACGTGCATGTGGGCGACTGGGTGATCATCGGTGGCCTGTCGGGCGTGCACCAGTTCGTCAAGATCGGCGCACATGCGATGGTGGGATTTTCTTCGGCCATCAGCCAGGATGTGCCGCCGTTCATCATGGCGGACGGCAATCCGGCGGCCGCGCGCGGCTTCAACGTCGAGGGGCTGCGTCGTCGTGGTTTCGGACCGGAGCGCATTGCGGCGGTCAAGGCCATGTACCGCCAGATCTACCGGGCGGGGCTCACGCTGGAGCAGGCTGTCGAGGGTCTGCCTGCCATCGAGGCCGAACGCCCGGAAGCGGCTGCTGATGTGCAACTGATGCGTGATTTTCTCGCCGCATCGCGTCGCGGCATTGTGCGCTGACGGGTTGCTGAGCAACATGCCGAACGATTTCGCTGCTGCCTTGGCTGGCGCTGCCGCCTCTGGGCCGGTTCGCCCGTCTGCCGGCATGCCAGGGGCTGCAGCTGCTCAAACAGACAGTGCCTCTTCGGCAACGCTCCAGCTTGCGGGCGTCGCATCGTCGGCTGCCATGACTTCTGCTGCGGCATCTGGTGATGGATTGCAACTGGCCATGGTCGCAGGCGAGGCCTCCGGTGACCTGTTGGCCAGCCTGTTGCTGCAGGGTGCGCGCCAACGCTGGCCGCAGTTGCAGGCGCGAGGGATCGGCGGTGCGCACATGGAGGCCGAGGGCTTTGTCGCCCAATGGCCGAGCGAGGCGCTGGCCGTGCATGGTTACAGCCTGGAGGTGCTGCGTCGCGTGGCGGGCATCTGGCAGATTCGCAATGAGCTGCGCCAGCAGCTGCTGGCGCACAAGCCGGATCTGTTCGTGGGTGTGGATGCGCCCGATTTCAACCTGGGACTGGAAGAAGACCTGCGCGCTGCCGGCGTGCGCACGGTGCACTTTGTCTGTCCGTCCATCTGGGCCTGGCGTCCGGAGCGCGTGCACAAGATCCGTCGTGCGGCAGACCATGTGCTGTGCATTTTCCCGTTCGAGCCGGACCTGCTGGCCCGGCATGGCATCCCCAGTACCTATGTGGGCCATCCGCTGGCCAATACCTTGCCGCTGGAGCCGGATCAGGCCGGGGCACGACGCACGCTGGGCCTGCCGGAAGTAGGAGAAGTGCTCGCCTTGCTGCCGGGCAGTCGTGGTTCCGAGATCCAGTATCTCGCTCCCCGTTTTCTGGACGCCGCACGCCTGCTGCAGAAGCAGCGCCCGGGCCTGCAGTGCGTGCTGCCGGCTGTGCCGGCGCAGTACCAGCGTGTGCGCCAGCTGGTGCGTGAGGCGGGCATGGAAGGGCAGGTGCAGGTTGTGAAGGGGCAGTCGCATGCGGTGCTGGCTGCCTGTGATGTCACGCTGATTGCCAGTGGCACGGCCACGCTGGAGGCGGCGCTGTTCAAGCGTCCGATGGTGATTTCCTACGCCATGCATCCTGTTTCTGCCGTGCTGATGCGGCGCAAGCAGCTGCAGCCCTGGGTGGGTCTGCCCAACATCCTGTGCCGTGACTTCGTGGTGCCGGAATTGCTGCAGGATCAGGCCACGCCGCGCGCGCTGGCCGCTGCCGTGAATGACTGGTTCGACCAGCCCGCGCGCATTGCTGCCGTGCGCGCCCGATTTACCGAGCTGCACCATGTGCTGCAGCGTGATACTGCCCGATTGGCTACCGATGCGATCGCCCAGGTTCTCTCCCGCTAACCAGGTTGCCTTGCCTTGGGACGCGCCCGATGGACTGATTGCCGGTGTGGACGAAGCCGGCCGTGGTCCGCTGGCGGGGCCGGTGGTGGCAGCTGCCGTCATTCTGGACGAGCAGAAGCCGATCGCCGGTCTGGCGGATTCCAAGCAATTGACGGCCGCGCGCCGCGAGAAGCTCTACGATGCCATTTTGGCCCATGCGTTGTGCTGCAGCATCGGGCAGGCCAGCGTGGAAGAGATCGATACGCTCAATATCCTCCAGGCCACCATGCTGGCCATGCGCCGTGCCGTGGAGGGCTTGCGCCTGCTGCCGCACAAGGTGCTGGTGGACGGCAACCGCATTCCGGAGCTGCGCGTGCGCGCCGAGGCCATTGTGCAGGGGGATGCCAAAGTTGCTACGATTTCGGCGGCCTCCATCGTGGCCAAGGTGACGCGCGACCGCTGGTGCCGTGATATCGAGCAGCAGTTTCCCGGCTATGGTTTCGAGCGCCACAAGGGATATGGCACGGCAGAGCATTTGCAGGCGCTGCGTACCCTGGGTGCCACTCCCTATCACCGTCGCAGCTTTGCTCCGGTAGCCATGGTGCTGCGGCAAGGCGCTGTGGGGATCGAGGTGAGCCGATGAAAGTCGTCCACATCTCCGCGCGTGACAACGCGCTGGTCAAGCAACTCCGCAAACTGGCGCAGGACCCGGGAGCCTATCGCAAGCAGGGGCAGATCTGGGTGGAGGGCGACCATCTGTGTCGTGCTGCACTGGAGCGGGGAGTGCGGCCGGCATGGGCCGTGATTGCTGCCCGTGCCTGGGGGCAGATTCCCGGGGCCTGGTACGCTGGCGCCGAGCGGGTGGCGGTGCTGGATGATGCGCTGTTTGCCCAGGTGAGCACGCTGGAGTCTCCTGCCAGCATGGGTTTTCTTCTGGAGTGGGCGGCCGAGGTGCAGCCCCGGTTTCAGCCGGATGTGGACAGTGTGGTACTGGATCGCATCCAGGACGCCGGCAATGTCGGCTCGATTCTGCGCAGCGCGAGCGCACTGGGGTTCAAGCAGGTGCTGGCGTTGAAAGGCACGGCTGCACTGTGGTCGCCCAAGGTGCTGCGTGCCGGCATGGGGGCACATTTCGGGCTGCAATTGCACGAAGGGCTGACGCTGGAGCAGCTGGAGGTACTGCAGGTGCCCTTGCTGGTCACCCATCTGCAGGGCAGCACCCCTTTGCATGAGGCGAATCTGCCCAGCCCTTGCGCCTGGGTGCTGGGCCATGAAGGGCAGGGCGTGCAGGAGGCTCTGGTGCAGCGTGCATCACAGCTGCTGCGCATTGCCCAGCCGGGCGGAGAAGAGTCCCTGAACGTGGCAGCGGCGGCGGCGATCTGCCTGCATGCCAGCTGTGTGGCGCAGCTGTCTCGCTGAGCCTGCGCGAAAGCTGCCTGCCGCAGTTTTCCCAAAAAATCGCGCTTGAAAAACTGCCTTGTCCAAGTAGGGTCTTGGTACATTTGCGTCTCTTTTTCATTCGGGAAACCGTCGTACAGGTGTTTCGCCTAGGGAATACCCCGAGTCAAAGTCTGTAAACCCACTCGTATCATCGCACCCCATTCAAAGGTTGCACCTTGAATCTGCAAAAGGTGCAACCTTTTTTACGTGAGTGAATGAAAGGACGAGACATGGCGAGCACCATGGGAATCAAGGTGGACGATGCGCTGCGTGATCGCATCCGCAATGCGGCACAGGGCATGGAACGCACTCCGCACTGGCTGGTGAAGCAGGCCATTGTGCAGTATGTCGAGGCACTGGAGCGTGGCCAGTCCGTGATCCATCTGACGCAGCCCGGCGCAGTGGCGCAGGAAGAGGAGGTGCAACCCGAATCTGCTCAGATGGCAGAAGAGGTGCAACCTTTCCTCGAGTTTGCCCAGGGCATCCTGCCGCAGACGCCGTTGCGTGCAGCGATCACGGCCGCCTGGCACCGTCCCGAGCCGGAATGCCTGCCGGTGCTGCTGCCGATGGCGCGTGCCGATGACGCCCAGCAGGCGCAATCCGTGCAGCGCCTGGCCAGCCAGCTGGTGCAGGGCCTGCGTGATGCGCCGGTGACGAGCGGTGTTGCGGCGCTGGTGCAGGAGTTTTCGCTGTCCAGCCAGGAGGGTGTGGCCCTGATGTGCCTGGCCGAAGCGCTGCTGCGCATCCCGGACCGTGCCACGCGCGATGCTCTGATCCGCGACAAGATTAGCCACGGCGACTGGCGCGCCCATGTGGGCCGTTCGCCTTCCATGTTCGTCAACGCCGCGGCCTGGGGCCTGGTGATTACCGGCAAGCTGACCAGCACCACCAGCGAGAAGAGTCTGTCTTCTGCGCTGACGCGCGTGATCGGCAAGGGCAGCGAGCCGCTGATCCGCCAGGGCGTGCACCGTGCCATGAAGCTGATGGGCGAGCAGTTCGTCACCGGACAGAATATTGCCGAAGCGCTGGCCAACAGCCGTTCGTTCGAGAAGAAGGGCTTCCGCTACAGCTATGACATGCTGGGCGAAGCGGCCGCGACCGAGGCGGACGCCAAGCGCTACCTGCGCGACTACGAGCAGGCCATCCATGCAATTGGCGCGGCATCTGCCGGGCGCGGCATTTTTGAAGGGCCGGGCATTTCCATCAAACTCTCGGCCCTGCATCCGCGCTACACCCGCGCACAGTACGACCGCGTGATGGGCGAGCTGCTGCCACGTGTGCTGATGCTGGCCGAGCTGTGCAAGCGCTACGACATCGGCATGAACATCGATGCCGAAGAAGCCGACCGTCTGGAGCTGTCGCTGGATCTGCTGGAAGCGCTGTGTGCTGCTCCCTCGCTGCGTGGCTGGAACGGCATCGGCTTTGTGGTGCAGGCCTACCAGAAGCGCTGCCCGCATGTGATCGACTACCTGATCGATCTGGCGCGCCGCACACGCCGCCGCCTGATGATCCGTCTGGTAAAGGGCGCCTACTGGGACAGCGAGATCAAGCGCGCCCAGGTGGATGGCATGGACGGCTATCCGGTCTATACGCGCAAGGTCTATACCGATGTGAGCTATCTGGCCTGCGCGCGCAAGCTGCTGGCAGTTCCGGATGCGATCTATCCCCAGTTCGCCACGCACAATGCCCAGTCGCTGGCGGCGATCTACCACATGGCAGGTGCCAACTACTACAGCGGCCAGTATGAATTCCAGTGCCTGCACGGCATGGGCGAGCCTCTGTATGAGCAGGCGACCGGTCTGGTGGGAGACGGCAAGCTGGGACGACCGTGCCGTGTCTACGCGCCGGTGGGCAGCCACGAGACGCTGCTTGCCTATCTGGTGCGCCGCCTGCTGGAAAACGGCGCCAACACCTCCTTCGTCAACCGCATTGGCGATGCCAGTGTGCCGGTCTCGGAGCTGGTGGCCGATCCGGTACAGGAAGTGCAGGCGCTGGCCGAGGAAGAGGGTGTGATTGGTGCTCCCCACCCGCGCATTCCCCTGCCGGTGGACCTGTTCGCCGGGCAGGGCGAGCAGGCGCGGGCCAACTCGCGTGGTTTCAATGTGGCCCACGAGCAGCAACTGGCCTCGCTGGCCGCGGCGCTGTTGCACAGCACCCGCGAAGCGCATTGTGCGGCACCGGCTGATGCGGACGTGCCCGAAGAGCTGTCTCAGGCCGAAGGCTGGCAGGCCGTGCGCAACCCGGCCGACCAGCGCGATACCGTGGGCTGGGTGCAGGAAGCCACTGCCGAACAGGTGGCCGCTGCCGCCACGCGTGCCAGCCTGGCCGCGCCGATCTGGGCGGGTACGCCTCCGCAGCAGCGCGCCGATGCCCTGCAGCGCGCTGCCGATCTGCTGGAGCAGCGCAGCCAAGGCCTGCTGGGCCTGATCATGCGCGAAGCCGGCAAGACACTGAACAACGCCGTTGCCGAAGTGCGCGAGGCTGTGGACTTTCTGCGCTATTACGGCGCCCAGGCGGCAGCGCAGTTCGACAGCGGCACGCATCGTCCGCTGGGCGTGGTGCTGGCCATCAGTCCCTGGAACTTTCCGCTGGCCATTTTCTGCGGCCAGGTCGCTGCAGCGCTCGCTGCCGGCAATGCCGTGATTGCCAAGCCGGCCGAGCAGACGCCGCTGACCGCTGCCGCCATGGTTGACATCCTGCATGAAGCCGGCGTGGCCGAGGATGCCCTGCAGCTGCTGCCCGGCACCGGTGAAACCGTGGGTGCAGCGCTGGTGGCGCACCCGGCCGTGGGCGGCGTGATGTTCACCGGCTCCACCGAAGTGGCCCGCGCCATCGCGCGCCAGCTGGCGCTGCGCCTGTCGCCCAACGGTCAGCCGATTCCGCTGATTGCCGAAACCGGTGGCCAGAACGCCATGGTGGTGGATTCTTCGGCTCTGGCCGAGCAGGTGGTGGCCGATGTGCTGGCCTCTGCCTTCGATTCTGCCGGCCAGCGCTGCTCCGCACTGCGCCTGCTGTGCGTGCAGGACGACGTGGCTGACCGCACCGTGGGCATGCTCAAGCAGGCCCTGCAGGAATGGACGCTGGGCAATCCCGACCGTCTGCACACCGACGTCGGCCCGGTGATCGACGCCGAAGCACGCCAGCAGATCGAAGCCCATATCGAACGCATGGAAGCCGCCGGCCAGCCCGTGACGCGCGTGACGCGCGGCGAAGGACTGGAGCAGGGCCATTTCGTGCGCCCTGCCATCATCGAGCTCGACAGCGTGGAACGCCTGACGCGCGAAGTGTTCGGCCCCGTGCTGCACGTGCTGCGCTTCAAGCGCGACGAGCTGGATCAGCTGGTGGACGGCATCAATGCCACCGGCTACGGCCTGACCTTCTGCGTGCACAGCCGCATCGACGAAACCATCGACCGCATGACGCAGCGCGTGCATGCCGGCAACCTGTACGTCAACCGCAACCAGATCGGTGCCGTGGTAGGGGTGCAGCCCTTTGGCGGCATGGGCCTGTCCGGCACCGGCCCCAAGGCGGGCGGCCCGCTGTACCTGTACCGTCTGGTGCAGGCGAGCGAAGCGCATGCGGATCTGGATGCGCTGCCGGGGGCCAGCACGCAGCTGGCCGATGAGCCAGCCCTCCCCGCCGCACAAGCTGCACTGGATGCCTTGAAGCGCATCGTGACGGAAGAGGGCCTCAGTGGCTTGCCAGCGCACGAGCGCGATGCCGCACAGCAGGCCTGCGCCTGCGCGGCAGCCGGATCACGCCTCGGCTACAGCGAACTGATGCCTGGCCCCACCGGCGAGACCAACCGCTATCGCCTGCTGCCACGCGGTGGCGTATGGGCCATGCCGCAAACGGCACTGGGCCTGGTGCACCAGCTTGCCGCTGCCTTTGCGACCGGCAATCCCTGCCATGTCGTGGGCTCGCCGTCGGATGCCGTCACCTCCAGCCTCACTGTGCTGCTGCAGGTGCCCGAACTGTCCGGATGGGTGAGTGCGGGCAACGTCGACGCCTTGACGGATAATGCCACCCCCATGCAGGTCCTGCTGTTCGAGGGCGATGGCGATGCCTTGCTCGAAGTCGGCACGCGCGTCGCCTCCCGCGACGGCAATCTGGTCCGCATGGACAGCCGCCGCAGCGACGAACTCGCCGCGGGCCACGGCTACACGCTTTCGGCGCTGATGCACGAACAGAGCATCAGCACGAATACCGCCGCCGCCGGCGGCAACGCCCAGCTCATGACGATGGCCTGAGTCGGCATTTTCCGGTGCACAGCGGCGCGTCCGCCACAAGCGGGCCCACCGTGCCGCTGTGCATCACCCCTCACTACAACCTACCCCTTTCCTGGAGACTCCCATGACCCTGAACTGGAGCGATCCCACCACGATCATGTTCGCCATCTACCTGGTGGCCATGCTCGGCATTGGCTGGCTTGGCTATGCCAGCACCAAGAACCTGTCCGACTACATTCTGGGTGGTCGCAGCCTCGGCAGTTTCGTCACTGCGCTGTCTGCCGGCGCCTCCGACATGAGCGGCTGGCTGCTGATGGGCCTGCCCGGCGCCATCTACCTGACCGGCCTGTCCGAATCGTGGATTGCCGTCGGCCTGGTTATCGGCGCCTACCTGAACTGGCGCTTCGTCGCTGCCCGCCTGCGCCTGTACACCGAGCGCGCCGGCAACGCCCTGACGCTGCCCGACTATTTCTCCAGCCGTTTCGAGGACAAGTCCAACATCCTGCGCATCTTCACCACGCTGGTGATCCTGATCTTCTTCACCATCTACTGCGCTTCCGGCGTGGTGGCTGGCGCGCGCCTGTTCGAGAACATGTTCGGCATGCCCTATGAAACCGCGCTGTGGGTGGGTGCCCTCTGCACCATCGCCTACGTGTTCATCGGCGGCTTCCTGGCCGTGAGCTGGACGGACACCATCCAGGCCTCCATGATGATCACCGCGCTGATCCTGGCGCCCGTCATGGCCTATCTGGCCGTGCAGGGCCAGCTGCAGCCCGGCCAGGACTGGGCCGCCGTGGTGCCGGTCGAAAAGTTCGACATCATGAAGGGCGCCACCTTCACCGGCATCATCTCGCTGCTGGCCTGGGGCCTGGGCTACTTCGGCCAGCCGCACATCCTGGTGCGCTTCATGGCAGCCTCCTCGGTGGAAACCATTCCCAATGCCCGCCGAATCAGCATGACGTGGATGATTCTGTGCCTGATGGGCGCGGTCGCCGTCGGCTTTGTCGGCATCCCGTACTTCATGGCCCATCCGGAAGGCGCCGCCGCCGTCAACGCCAACGCCGAAACGGTGTTCATGGAACTGTCCAAGCAGCTGTTCAACCCCTGGATCGCCGGCGGCCTGCTGGCCGCCATCCTGGCTGCCGTGATGAGCACGCTGTCCTGCCAGCTGCTGGTGTGCTCCAGCGCGCTGACGGAAGACATCTATCGCACCTTCCTGCGCAAGAACGCATCGCAGAAAGAACTGGTCTGGATCGGTCGCGCCATGGTGCTGCTGATCGCCCTGGTGGCCATCTTCATCGCGCAAGATCCCAACTCCCGCGTGCTGGGCATGGTGAGCTACGCCTGGGCCGGCTTCGGTGCCGCCTTCGGTCCCATCATCATCCTGTCGCTGTTCTGGAGCCGCATGACGCGCAACGGCGCGCTGGCCGGCATCATCGTCGGTGCTGCCACGGTGCTGGTGTGGAAGCAGTTCGGCTGGCTGGGCCTATATGAAATCATCCCCGGTTTCATCTTCTCCACCATCGCCATCGTGCTGGTGAGCCGCATGGGCACGCCGTCTGCCAGCATGCTGAAATCGCATGCCGTGGTGATGGAAGAGGCGCGCCGCATCGGCGTCTGAGCCTCCGGATAGCTTCATTTGTGCAGCCACACTGCCAGCAATCGTGCGGGCAGTGTGGCTTTTTGCTGCACAGCTTAAACAAGGGGTAACCCTCACCGTTTATAATGAGATGCTTCACAGCACACCCGGCGCTTGCCGCGATTCAAGTTCACATGCAGCAACGGTGCTGAGACCGTGCACCCCCACGAGGGCATGGTGGTTCTTGGGTCAGGCTGGCGTACCGCCTTCCTTCTGATCCCGCACCGCTTTACGGAGAACCACGTGCTCTTGTCCCAACAGGCACCCTTTCCTGCCGCCATCCTGGCCCTCGCCGATGGCACCACCTTCACCGGCCACTCCATCGGCGCGCCGGGCAGCACGACTGGCGAAGTCGTTTTCAACACCTCCCTCACCGGCTACCAGGAAATCCTGAGCGACGCCAGCTACTGCCAGCAGATCATCACGCTCACCTATCCGCATATTGGCAATACCGGCACCAACCCCGAAGACGTCGAATCGCACAAGGTGTTCGCTGCCGGCCTGGTGATCCAGAACCTGCCGCTGATCGCGTCCAACTTCCGCAGCACCGCCAGCCTGCAGGACTACCTCAAGGCCAACGGCGTGGTTGCCATTGCCGATCTGGACACCCGCCGCCTCACGCGCCACCTGCGCACGCACGGCGCGCAAAGCGGCTGCATCATGGCACTCGATCACACCGGCGCTCCCACCCAGGCTGAAATCGACCAGGCCATCGCCGCTGCCAAGGGTGCGCCCAGCATGGCCGGCCAGGATCTGGCCAAGGTGGTCAGCTGCAGCAGCCCTTACGCCTGGACGCAGACCGAATGGGAACTGGGTGAGGGCTTCGGCGAGCTGACCGATCCCGACTTCCACGTCGTCGCCTACGACTTCGGCGTCAAGCACAACATCCTGCGCATGCTGTGCGAGCGTGGCTGCAAGGTCACCGTGGTGCCGGCGCAGACGCCCGCTGCCGACGTGCTGGCGCTGCAGCCCGACGGCGTGTTCCTGAGCAACGGCCCTGGCGACCCGCAACCCTGCGATTACGCCATCACCGCCATTCAGCAGATCATGGACGCCGGCGTGCCGATCTTCGGCATCTGCCTGGGCCACCAGCTGCTGGCACTGGCCAGCGGTGCCCAGACCTTCAAGATGAAGTTTGGTCACCACGGCGCCAACCACCCGGTCAAGTGCCTGGAAAGCGGCCGCGTCAGCATCACCAGCCAGAACCACGGTTTTGCGGTCGATGAATCCACGCTGCCTGCGCACCTGCGCATCACCCACGTGAGCCTGTTCGACGGCACCGTGCAGGGCCTCGAGCGCACCGACAAGCCGGCCTTCAGCTTCCAGGGACACCCCGAAGCCTCCTCCGGCCCGCACGACATTGCCAGCCTGTTCGACCGCTTCACCTCCCTGATGCGCGAGGGCAAGTCCGCCTGATTGATCTGGAGCGGGCGGCGCGCCCACAAGGCCGCCCCCATCCGCGAACGACCAAACCAAGAAATACCATGCCAAAACGTTCAGACATCAAGAGCATCCTCATCATCGGCGCCGGCCCCATCATCATCGGCCAGGCCTGCGAGTTCGACTACTCCGGCGTGCAGGCCTGCAAGGCGCTGCGTGAAGAAGGCTACAAGGTCATCCTGATCAACAGCAACCCCGCCACGATCATGACTGACCCGGCCACCGCCGACGTCACCTACATCGAGCCGATCAACTGGAAGACGGTCGAGAAGATCATCGCCAAGGAGCGTCCCGACGCCATCCTGCCCACCATGGGTGGCCAGACCGCGCTCAACTGCGCGCTGGACCTGTGGCGCAACGGCGTGCTCAACAAGTACAAGGTCGAGCTGATCGGCGCCACGCCCGAAGCCATCGACAAGGCCGAAGACCGCCAGAAATTCAAGGACGCCATGACGCGCATCGGCCTGGGCTCCGCCCGTTCCGGTGTGGCGCACAGCATGGCCGAAGCCTGGGACGTGCAGAAGCACGTCGGCTTCCCGACCATCATCCGCCCCAGCTTCACGCTCGGCGGCACCGGCGGCGGCATTGCCTACAACGCCGAAGAATTCGAGACCATCTGCAAGCGCGGCCTGGAAGCCTCGCCCACCAACGAGCTGCTGATCGAAGAGTCCCTGCTCGGCTGGAAAGAGTACGAGATGGAAGTGGTCCGCGACAAGAAGGACAACTGCATCATCGTCTGCTCGATCGAGAACCTCGACCCCATGGGCGTGCACACCGGCGACTCCATCACCGTCGCCCCGGCGCAGACCATGACCGACAAGGAATACCAGATCATGCGCAACGCCTCGCTGGCTGTGCTGCGCGAGATCGGTGTGGACACGGGCGGTTCCAACGTGCAGTTCGCGGTCAACCCCAAGGATGGCCGCATGATCGTGATCGAGATGAACCCGCGCGTGTCGCGTTCGTCTGCACTGGCATCCAAGGCTACCGGCTTCCCGATCGCCAAGATCGCTGCCAAGCTGGCCGTGGGCTACACGCTCGACGAGCTGCGGAACGAGATCACCGGCGGCGCCACGCCGGCCTCCTTCGAACCCTCGATCGACTACGTGGTCACCAAGATCCCGCGTTTCGCCTTTGAGAAATTCCCGGCCGCCGATGACCACCTGACCACGCAGATGAAGTCGGTGGGCGAGGTGATGGCCATGGGCCGTACCTTCCAGGAATCCTTCCAGAAAGCCCTGCGTGGCCTGGAAGTGGGCGTGGACGGCATGAACGAGAAAACCCAGGACCGCGAGATTCTGGAGCGCGAGCTGGGTGAGCCCGGTCCCGAGCGCATCTGGTATGTGGGCGATGCCTTCGCCGCCGGCTGGAGCGTGGAAGAAGTGCACCAGCTCACCAAGATCGACGTCTGGTTCCTGGTGCAGATCGAAGAAATCGTCAAGATCGAGTTGGCCATCGACAAGCTGTTCGAGGAAAAAGGCATCAACGCGCTCGGCGCCATCGATGCCGACACCCTGCGCATGCTCAAGAAGAAGGGCTTCTCCGACCGCCGCCTGGCCAAGCTGCTGCACACCAGCGAGAAGGCCGTGCGCGAGGCACGCCATGCGCTGAATGTGCGCCCGGTCTACAAGCGCGTGGACACCTGCGCCGCCGAATTCGCCACCGACACTGCCTACATGTATTCCACCTACGAGGAGGAGTGCGAGGCCGAGCCGAGCGACAAGAAGAAGATCATGGTGCTGGGCGGTGGCCCGAACCGCATCGGTCAGGGTATCGAATTCGACTACTGCTGCGTGCATGCCGCGCTCGCCATGCGCGAGGACGGCTATGAAACCATCATGGTCAACTGCAACCCCGAAACCGTGTCCACCGACTACGACACCTCCGACCGTCTGTACTTCGAGCCGCTGACGCTGGAAGACGTGCTGGAAATCGTCGAGAAGGAAAAGCCGACCGGCGTGATCGTGCAGTACGGTGGTCAGACCCCGCTGAAACTGGCGCTGGGCCTGGAAGCCGCTGGCGTGCCGATCATCGGCACTTCGCCCGACATGATCGACGCTGCCGAAGACCGCGAGCGTTTCCAGAAGCTGCTGCACGAACTGAACCTGCTGCAGCCGCCGAACGCCACCGCCCGTACCGAAGCCGAAGCGCTGGAAAAGGCAGCCGAGCTGGGTTACCCGCTGGTGGTGCGTCCCAGCTACGTGCTGGGCGGCCGTGCCATGGAAATCGTGCACGAGCAGCGCGACCTGGAGCGCTACATGCGCGAGGCCGTCAAGGTGAGCAATGACTCCCCGGTGCTGCTGGACCGCTTCCTGTCCGATGCCATCGAATGCGACGTGGACTGCGTGCGTGACAGCGCCGGCCGTACCTTCATCGGCGGCGTGATGGAGCACATCGAACAGGCCGGCGTGCACAGCGGCGACTCCGCCTGCTCGCTGCCCCCGTACTACCTGGGCAAGGACACGGTCGAGGAAATCAAGCGCCAGACCCGCGCCATGGCCGAGGCCCTGAACGTGGTCGGCCTGATGAACGTGCAGTTCGCCATCCAGGAGAAAATCCAGGAAGACGGTAGCAAGAAGGACATCATCTACGTGCTGGAAGTGAACCCGCGTGCCAGCCGCACCGTGCCCTTCGTCAGCAAGGCTACGGGTGTGCAGCTGGCCAAGGTGGCCGCACGCTGCATGGCCGGCCAGACGCTGGACCAGCAGGGCGTTGGCGAAGAAGTCACGCCGCCGTACTTCAGCGTCAAGGAAGCCGTGTTCCCCTTCGTCAAGTTCCCCGGTGTGGACACCATTCTCGGCCCCGAGATGAAGTCCACCGGTGAAGTGATGGGCGTGGGCAAGACCTTCGGCGAAGCCTTCCTGAAAGCGCAGATGGGCGCCGGCGAAAAGCTGCCCACCAGCGGTAAGGTGTTCCTGACCGTCAAGAACAGCGACAAGCCGACCGCGATCAAGATCGCCGGCCAGCTGGTCGAGATGGGTTTCACACTGGTTGCCACGCGTGGCACGGCCAAGGCCATCAATGATGCCGGCATCGCCTGCGACACCGTCAACAAGGTGACCGAAGGCCGTCCGCACATCGTGGACATGATCAAGAACGACGAGATCGTCATGGTCATCAACACGGTCGAGGAGCGCCGCAACGCCATCGCCGACAGCCGTGCCATCCGCACCAGTTCGCTGGCGGCCCGCGTCACCACCTACACCACCATCGCGGGTGCCGAGGCGGTGGTCGAGGGCATGCGCTATGCGGACAAGCTGGGTGTGATCTCCGTGCAGGAAATGCACAGCGCGCTCACGGCTTGACGCTCCAATGAAATAGGGCATAATTTGCCCATCCACTGCCGCCGGGACGCAAGACCCGGCGGTTTCGCTTTTCTGGACGAGACATTTTCCCAATAACATGACAACGACCATCCCGATTACCGTCAAGGGCGCCGAGAAACTCAAGGCCGAACTGCACAAACTGAAGACCAAGGACCGCCCCGACGTCATCGCCGCCATCGCCGAAGCCCGCTCGCACGGCGACCTGAGTGAAAACGCCGAATACGAAGCCGCCAAGGACCGTCAGGGCTTCATCGAAGGCCGCATCAAGGAAATCGAAGGCAAGCTGACGGCTGCCAAGGTGATCGACCCCAGCACGCTGGATGCCGGTGGCAAGGTGGTGTTCGGTGCCACCGTCGATCTGGAAGACGAGGATTCCGGCAACGCCGTCACCTACCAGATCGTGGGTGAGGACGAGGCCGATCTCAAGCTGGGCCTGATCAACGTGGGCAGCCCCATCGCCCGCGCCCTGATCGGCAAGGAAGAGGGCGACACGGCCGAAGTGCAGGCCCCGGGTGGCGTGCGCCGCTACGAAATCACCGGCGTCCGCTACCTCTGATTCCGGAGACCGCCATGAGTCCACGCCAGCACATCCTCAGTTCCGTCCTGGCGGCCCTCTGGCTGGGCAGCCTGTCGGTCATCGGCTTCATGGCGGTGCCCATGCTGTTTGCGCACCTGCCCACCCCGTCCATGGCCGGAACCATGGCGGCGCGCCTGTTCGCGGCCCAGGGCTGGGTGTCCATCATCAGCGTACTGCTGCTGGTCATGCTGTTCCGCAGCCGTCTGCGCGACTTTTCCGACACGCGGTACGAGGCAGGCGAGCAGGGCGTTTCGCTCGACACTATCCAGCGCCCAAATATGCTGTACTTCGGCCTGCTGATCACCGGCCTGCTGCTGGCGCTGTTGCTGCAACTGGTCGCCGCCCCGCGCATCGAGATGCGCCAGAACCTGGCGCTCTGGCACAGTGTGGGTACCGTTTTCTACGTGGGTCAGTGGCTGTGCGCGCTGGTCTGCGTGATTCGCCTGGCGCAACGCAAGGTCTGATTCTTCGACTCAGCGTGCGCGCGGCTTGGGCCGCTGCAGGGGAGTCAGCTCGCGCGTGCTGGCTTCGCCATGCTGCAGGATGGCGAAAGTGGTGGGTTGCCCCGGCGTCAGGGCCGCCACGGTATCCAGCAGTTCCTGCACATTGTGGATGGCCGTGCTGTTCACCGCGGTGATGATGTCTCCCGGCTTGAGGCCGGCCTTGGCCGCCGGCCCGCCTTGCACCACGCCGGTGATGATCACGCCTTCGTTCTCCTTCGCCTTGAAGGTGGCAGCAATCTCTGCCGTGATGTCGCTCGGCTCCACGCCGATCCAGCCACGGCGTACTTCGCCCGCAGTGATGATGCTGTCCAGCACATGCTTGGCGGTGCTGGTGGGGGTGGCAAAACCGATGCCCATGTAGCCACCGGTACGCGAATAGATGGCGGTGTTGATGCCGACCAGATTGCCGTGGATATCCACCAGCGCCCCCCCCGAGTTGCCGGGGTTGATGGCTGCATCGGTCTGGATGAAGTTCTCGAAAGTGTTGATGCCGAGCTGACTGCGGCCCAGCGCACTCACGATACCGCTGGTCACGGTCTGGCCAACGCCGAACGGGTTGCCGATGGCCAGCACCGGATCACCCACCTGCAGGCTGGCCGAATCGCCCAGCGTGATGGCGGGTACATTCGCCAGGTCAAGTTTCAGTACGGCCAGGTCGGTATCCGGATCGGTGCCCACGATGGTTGCCGCGCCGCGGCGCCCATCATTGAGCTGCACTTCGATGCTTTCCGCATCTTCCACCACGTGGTTGTTGGTGAGGATGTAGCCTTCCGCGCTCACCAGCACGCCGCTGCCCACGCCGGAGAACATGTCTTCGTCCTGCTGCGGGCTGCGTGGCGCGTTGGCGCGTCGCGCAGCTTCCTGCTGCGAACGCTCGTCGGGATTGGTGACGATGCTGACCACGGCAGGGGCAGCCTGTCGTGCCGCGGAGCGCAGGGTTTCCGTCTGGGTGCTCGGCACCGGCTTGTCGCTCGGCGGTGCTTCCACCACGGTCACGCTCTTCAGGTCGGGGCTGGAACGCTTGAGCCATTGCGGCTGCATGGCTGCGATCACGAAGTAAACCGCAAGAGCGGCCGTCACAACCTGCGAGAATAGCAACCACAATCGTTTCATGGCCTGAATTGTCGCCGAAATCGTGGCGCATCTCCCCATGGCCAGCGAGTTTCCCTCTCCAGCACCACATTTGTCACCATGTTGCGCAACGACTTGCTCCAGTCTCTCGACTCCACGCTGCAGCCGCAGCTTTTCCGTGACTATGGCCCGAATGGCCTGCAGGTCGAAGGCAAATCCGATATCAGCCGCCTGGTGACGGGCGTCACGGCCAGCCGCGCGCTGATCGAGGCGGCCATCGAGGCGGGGGCAGACGCGATCCTGGTCCATCATGGCCTGTTCTGGCGAGGCCAGGATGGCAGGGTCACCGGCTGGATGAAGCAGCGTCTGGCACTGCTGCTGGAGCACGACATCAACCTGTTTGCCTACCATCTGCCACTCGACGCCCACCCCGAACTCGGCAACAACGCGCAACTGGGCCAGCGGCTTGGGTTCGACCCCGATGGCCGCACCGGCGATCAGGACATGGTGTTTCTGGGCAAGCCTGCCGGGCAGGAATTCGCGTCGGCTGCCGCGCTGGCTGCCCATGTGGAGCGCGTGCTGCAACGGCCGGTCACTCTGGTCGATGGCGACCCGGCGCGTCCGATGCGCCGCCTTGCCTGGTGCAGTGGCGGAGCGCAGGGCTATTTCGAGGCCGCCATCGCAGCCGGCGTGGATGCCTTCCTGACCGGCGAGCTGTCCGAGCCCCAGGCCCACTATGCGCGCGAGTGCGGCGTGGCGTTTCTTGCCTGCGGCCACCACGCGACCGAGCGCTATGGCGTGTCCGCACTCGGTGAGGAGCTGTCCCGTCGCCATGGTCTGACCCATACCTTCATCGACATCGACAACCCCGCATGAGCCAGGCAACCTCTTCTCCGCCCATCGCACTGAGCATGGGCGATCCGGCCGGCATCGGCCCGGAAATCATCGTCGATGCCTTTATGCGTGAACCCGCCCTGATGCAGCCCTGCATCGTGGTGGGCGACCTGCAGGTGATGCAGCGCGCGGCGCAGCTCCATCAGGCGGCGCATCCTGCGGCGCTGGTCCCGGTGCCCATTGCAGTGAGTGATTGGGGGGCGCCGGAAGACGGCACCAGCATAAGGGTCCTGCAAGGCTGTGCGCTCCCGGCAGCGCTGCCGCGTTTCGGCGAAGTGCAGCAGGAAGCAGGGCGCATGGCGGCGGACTGCATCGAGCTGGGCGCGCGCGCAGCCCTGCAAGGCAAGGCTGCCGCGCTGGTCACTGCGCCCATTCACAAGGAAGCGCTTTCCCTCGCAGGCATTTCGCATCCGGGCCACACGGAAATGCTGCAGGCGCTGGCAGCAGAGCATGCAGGCGTGGCAGTGGAAGCCATGCCGGTGCGCATGATGCTGGCCAACCCCGAGCTGCGCACGGTGCTCAACAGCATCCACGTGAGTCTGCGCAACGCCATTGCAGCCGTTCAGGTCGACCAGATTCTTCAGACCATCCGTATTACCGATGCCTTCCTGCGCCGCACCGCGCTTGGCAGGCACCGCGCACCCCGCATCGCGCTGGCGGGCCTGAACCCGCACGCAGGGGAGGGCGGACTGTTTGGCGACGAGGAGCTGACCGCCATCATTCCGGCGCGCGATGCGGCGCTGGCCGAGGGCATCAGCGTGAGCGGCCCATTCCCGCCGGATACGGTGTTCATGCAGGCACGCCGGCATGCCCATGATCCGTTGCCATTTTGCGACGCTGTCATCGCCATGTATCACGATCAGGGTTTGATCCCTGTCAAATATCTTGGAGTCGAGCATGGCGTCAACGTAACCCTGGGCCTGCCGCTGATTCGCACCAGCCCGGATCACGGCACGGCTTTCGATCTGGCTGGCAAGGCCTGTGCCGACAGCACCAGCCTGCGCGAGGCGGTGCGCATGGCGGTCGATCTGGCGCAAGGCGCCTGAAGCGAGCGGGCAAGAATGGTGGCCACCAGGACGACCATCTGACGCAGGCAAAACAAAACCCCTTGCCGGCAGCCGTGCAAGGGGTTCTGGAGCGGCACCTGCATGCCGCCAGTGAGCGGATAGCGCTTACTTTTTCAGGCTGTCGCGGATCTCACGCAGCAGCACGACTTCTTCAGCGGGTGCCTCCTCGGCGGCAGGCGTCTCGCGCTTGAGGCGGTTGATCTGCTTGACCATCAGGAACACCACAAAGGCCAGGATCAGGAAGTTGATCAGGATGGTGATGAAGTTGCCGTAGGCGAACACCGGCACGCCGGCCTTCTGCAGGGCTTCCAGGTTGTTCGGAACATCGGCCGGAATCGTGCCCAGCACCGTATACATATTGGAGAAGTCGATCTTGCCCACCACCGAGGAGATGAGCGGCATGATCACATCCTTGACCAGGGAGTCGACGATCTTGCCGAAGGCGGCGCCGATGATGACACCCACGGCCAGGTCGACCGCATTGCCCTTGACCGCAAACTCCTTGAATTCCTGCAGCATTCCCATTTAATTGACTCCAGTCAGTGCTTGTTTGAATGGCACGAGTATTCCATAAAAATATGGCGCGGACACGTCAGGCTACATTGAATAACAGTCTGTCACTCGGATACAATGAATAGGTTAAACCCTGTTGTGAACAAGCGTAACAACGCGTTGTGAGGAATCCCTATGAGTGATACACCAGTGGACGCCAGTAAACGTACCTGGCTGATTGCATCGGGCTGCGTCGGTGCAGCGGGCGTGGCGGGCGTCGCCGTACCCCTCGTGAGCAGCTTCCAGCCGTCTGAACTGGCCAAGGCAGCAGGCGCTGCGGTTGAAGTCGACATCTCGGCGCTGAAACCCGGCGAAAAGATTACCGTGGAATGGCGCGGCAAGCCCGTGTGGATCATGAAGCGCACGCCCGAAATGCTGGCGTCGCTCAAGAAGGTCACGCCCGAGCTGACCGATCCCAATTCGGAGCGCAACAACGTTCCCACGCCCGAATACGCCAAGAACGAATGGCGCTCGCGCAAGGAAGACATCTTCGTTGCCATCGGCATCTGCACCCACCTGGGCTGCTCTCCCTCCGACAAGTTCACTCCGGGTCCCCAGCCCTCCCTGCCCGACAACTGGCAAGGCGGCTTCCTGTGCCCGTGCCACGGCTCGACCTTCGACCTGGCCGGCCGCGCGTTCAAGAACAAGCCCGCACCGGACAACCTGGAAATCCCTCCGTACATGTACCTGTCCGACACGCGTCTGCTGATCGGCGATGACAAGAAGGCTTGAGGTGACGAACCATGGCTGAATTCAAGGAAATCTCCCCCAACGCGCCGGCAGGCGCCAAGGTCATGAACTGGTTCGAGAACCGGTTGCCCTCGGCGTTCTACATCTACAAGCGCGACATGGCCGAGTACTTCGCGCCGAAAAACTTCAACTGGTGGTACATCTTCGGCTCGCTGGCCATGCTGGTGCTGGTCATCCAGATCGTCACCGGCATCTTCCTGGTGATGCACTACAAGCCGGATGCCCGTTTCGCTTTCGCCTCCGTCGAGTACATCATGCGTGATGTGCCGGCAGGGTGGTGGATCCGCTACACGCACTCCACGGGCGCTTCCGCCTTCTTCGTGGTGGTCTACCTGCACATGTTCCGTGGTCTGCTGTACGGTTCCTACCGCAAGCCGCGCGAACTGGTGTGGCTGTTCGGTTGCGGCATCTTCCTGGCGCTGATGGCCGAAGCCTTCATGGGTTACCTGCTGCCCTGGGGCCAGATGTCCTACTGGGGTGCCCAGGTGATCGTGAACCTGTTCTCCGCCATTCCCTTCATCGGTCCTGACCTGGCCCTGTTGATCCGTGGTGACTACGTGGTGAGCGACGCTACGCTGAACCGCTTCTTCAGCTTCCACGTGATCGCTGTTCCGCTGGTGCTGATCGGCCTGGTGGTGGCCCACCTGATGGCGCTGCACGACGTCGGTTCCAACAACCCCGACGGCATCGAGATCAAGCAAGGCCCGAAAGGCAACCGCTGGTCCGCTACCGCTCCGGCCGATGGCATCCCGTTCCATCCCTACTACACCGTGCACGACATCTTCGGCGTGGCACTGTTCCTGATCGTGTTCTCCGCCGTGGTGTTCTTCGCCCCGGAAATGGGTGGCTACTTCCTGGAGTTCAACAACTTCATCCCGGCTGACCCGCTGACGACTCCGCTGCACATCGCTCCGGTCTGGTACTTCACGCCGTTCTACTCCATGCTGCGTGCCATCACGGCCGAAATGGTGTACGTGCTGATGGCCATCACCCTGCTGGCTGCCCTGTTCGCCGTGTTCAAGCTCAAGCTGTCCGCCATCGCCAAGCTGGTGGTGCTGGGTGCTGCGCTGGTCACCTGCGCGCTGCTGTTCCTCATCGACGCCAAGTTCTGGGGTGTGGTTGCCATGGGTGGTGCTGTCGTCATCCTGTTCTTCCTGCCCTGGCTGGACCACAGCCCCGTCAAGTCGCTGCGCTATCGCCCGACCTGGCACACGTGGCTGTACGTGGTGTTCGTGATCAACTTCCTGATCCTGGCCTATCTGGGTACCTTGGCTCCGTTCCCCTTGGGCGAGCGCATTTCCCAGATCGGTACGCTGTTCTACTTCGGCTTCTTCCTGCTGATGCCGTGGTGGAGCCAGCTGGGTGAGCCCAAGCCGGTTCCGGATCGCGTCACCTTCAAGCCCCATTGATCTGACGCACAGGAGAATCCAACAATGAAAAAATTCAAGCAAATCATTGCAGGTCTGCTGTGCACGGCCGGCCTGCTGGGCGCAACGGCCAGCCTGGCGGCCGGTGGTGGCGACGTCAAGTGGGACAAGGCGCCGGTCGACGTGTCGAACCTGCCCTCCCTGCAGAACGGCGTCAAGCTGTTTGCCAACTACTGCCTGAACTGCCACTCTGCCGCCTTCATGCGCTACAACCGCCTGACGGACATCGGCCTGACCGAGCAGCAGATCAAGGACAACCTGATGTTCACCGACAAGAAGATCGGTGACACCATGGAAGTGGCCATGACTGCCAAGCAGGGCAAGGCCTGGTTCGGTACCACGCCGCCCGACCTGACGCTGATCGCACGTTCCCGTGCCGGCGCCGGTGGCAGCGGTGCGGACTACCTGTACACCTACATGCGCAGCTTCTACCGCGACCCGGCCAGCCAGACCGGCTGGAACAACGTGGTGTTCAACAACGTCGCCATGCCGCACGTGATGTGGGAACTGCAGGGCGAGCGCAAGCCCGTCTTCCAGGTCAAGAAGGAAGGCGAGCGTGAAACCCATGTGTTCACGGGCAAGTGGGAACAGGTCACGCCTGGCACCATGGAGCCGGCCCTGTATGATCAGGCTGTTGGCGATCTGGTGAACTACCTGCAGTGGATGGGCGAGCCTGCCCAGAAATCCCGCAAGACAATCGGTGCGATCGTGCTGGCCTTCCTGGCAGTGTTCGCTTACGTTGCCTGGCGCCTGAATGCTGCTTACTGGAAAGACGTCAAGTAAGCCCCTGGGCATTCGTTAGCATATGTGTCCGCGGCCTCGCGGACCTTCCAGAGTGGGCATACTTCAGGTGCCCACTCTTTTACTTTTTGTGCGTCCGCCTCGCGGCGGCCAGCCGATGGAGTTAGCAACATGATGGTTCTGTATTCGGGTACGACCTGCCCCTTTTCTCACCGCTGCCGTTTCGTGCTGTTCGAGAAGGGCATGGACTTTGAAATCCGTGACGTCGACCTGTACAACAAGCCCGAAGACATCAGCGTGATGAACCCGTACGGCCAGGTGCCGATCCTGGTCGAGCGCGACCTGATCCTGTACGAATCCAACATCATCAACGAGTACATCGACGAGCGCTTCCCGCATCCGCAGCTGATGCCGGGCGACCCGGTGGACCGTGCCCGTGTGCGCCTGTTCCTGCTCAACTTCGAGAAGGAACTGTTCACGCATGTGTCCGTGCTCGAGAACCGCACCATCAAGGGCAATGACAAGGCACTGGAAAAGTCCCGTGCACAGATCCGTGACCGCCTGACGCAGCTGGCTCCGGTGTTCCTGAAGAACAAGTACATGCTGGGCGACAACTTCTCCATGCTGGACGTGGCCATCGCTCCGCTGCTGTGGCGCCTGGATTACTACGGCATCGAGCTGAGCAAGAACGCCTCTCCGCTGCTGAAGTATGCCGAGCGCATCTTCTCCCGCCCGGCCTACATCGAGGCGCTGACGCCTTCCGAAAAGGTGATGCGCCGCTAAGGAGGCAAGCGCCATGTCCGAAGCTCTCACGTCCACCCGTCCCTACATGATTCGTGCCTGGCACGAATGGTGTACGGACAACCACCTGACGCCGTATCTGCTGGTGCGCGTCGACCATACGGTTGCCGTTCCGCGCGAGTTCGTGCAGGACGGCGAAATCGTACTGAACATCGGCATGGATGCGACGGGTGGCCTGAGCCTCGGCAATGACGAGATCCGCTTCAAGGCCCGCTTCTCCGGCAAGGTGCGCGAGATCATCGTGCCGGTGGAGCGCGTGCAGGCCATCTATGCCCGCGAAAGCGGGCAGGGCATGGGCTTCGAGGTGCTGGAAGAAGGCGATGCGGGTGAGCCGCTCGATGCTGCCGAGGTGGAGGATACTCCGGCTGCAGCACCGGAAGTGGCCGAGGCACCCCGTGCCGGACTGTCCGTCGTCAGCAAGCCCGCCACCGAGGGCGGCGAGCCCGGTCAGACAGCCGAAGGCGAGGCCACCGCAGCGAAGCCTGGACAGACGCCTGCCAAGGGCAGTACGCTGCGTGTAGTGAAGTAAGCCACAGGCACGGAATCGTCCGGTTTTTTTGCCTATAATGCACCTTTCGCCGGTTTAGCTCAGTTGGTAGAGCACCCGCCTTGTAAGCGGTAGGTCGTCAGTTCGAATCCGACAACCGGCACCACATCCCATGGCCTGAACCCCTCAGGCCATTTTTTTCGCCCGTCGTTTCCCCAATAAACACAAGGGGTTGCGTCACGGTGCGTGCGCTGGCCCTCCCGGTTTTCCGCGCCAGAAGTAGATTTCCAGCCCAGAAACGCTCTCTGTTCTCTGTGAATGCGTTGGTCGTCATCGGCCAAGAACCCAGCATTCATGCGGGTTTGCACGACTTCGGTTTGCTGCGTAACTACACCTATCGAACACGGCATCAACCCGCCAGCGCATCAATAACCACCTCCTGCTGACCCCAGTCGTGCGGCAGAATCTTGCGTACAAAGAACTCGAAGGACAACCCGATCGGCCCCTGGCCCCTGGCAATGGCCTCCACATAATGGGGTGCCAGCCGGGCCAGTTTCATGAACTTGTGCGCTCGCATTTTCTCCATGCCCTCACGCTTGGCGATCTCGGCAATGCTGCCCACGGCGCCGCAATCAAGCTGTTCCTGCCAGTACAGGGCCATGCACAGCGCCTTCATCAGCTTGGCGTCCATCTGCGCCTGCCAGTTGTTGGGGGCGGCGTGGCCGGGTTGAACAATCACCCGGGTGAATTTGTGGCGGGTGATCTTGACGGGGATCACCGTGGTCAGCTGGACGTCCGAGCCATCCCGAAGCTTCCTGACCTCCGGCGATCCGGTTTGCATCACGGTGTTTTTAACTTTTGGCACGGTATTCTCCTTCAGGCGCTCTCGGCCAGTTCGGCCAACTCGGCCCCGATGGTGTTGGGCTGGAATTCCCCGACCAGCGATTGCCAGCCTGGGGTGTGCCACTGAATCTCAATGGCGTCCTCCGTGATCTGCACCCGGCGGATCATCAAATTGACAATGCGCCGCTGCTCCTCCGGAAACAGCGATGCCCAGACCGCTCCCAGGTTGCGCATGGCAAGCACCACATGCGATTCATCCAGTTCCTTGGTAGCAGCCTTGACGGCGTCCCAAACCGCCTGGATGGACGCCGGTGATTGCAGGGCTTGCAAGACCTGCTGGACCACAATGCCCTCGAGCTGGTCGGCGTTGATGGAGCCGTAGGTCTCCGCACTGGTGCCATAGCGCACGTATTTAAGGTCGGCGTAATAGCGGTAGCGCTTGCCACCCGACTTGGTCTTGACCGTGTAGCTTGGCACCATGCGGCTGCCGGTAGGGGCGTAGACCAGACCACGCAGCAAGGCGGGCGGCGAGTTCCGTGTCAGAGCCTTGACACAGCGCATTTTGCTGTCCGTTGCCAGCACCGCATGCACGGCATCCCATTCAGCCTGAACCGCCCCGGGTTTGGAGGAGGCCCCAACTCTTGAGAAGATGGAGCCATGAACAAGTCCAACAAGTTTTCCCCGGAAGTGCGCGAGCGCGCTGTGCGCATGGTGCAGGAGCATCGAGCCGAGTACCCTTCGTTGTGGGCAGCTATCGAATCGATTGCGCCGAAGATTGGCTGTGTGCCGCAAACCCTGCACGATTGGGTCAAGAGAGCCGAGATCGACGCTGGCCTGCGTGCGGGTACCACGACCTCGGATGCGCGACGCATCAAGGAACTGGAGCGCGAAGTCAAG
>NZ_FOCW01000007.1 GCF_900110225.1 Allobrachymonas denitrificans DSM 15123 | reverse complement strand
CGAATCCGGTAAAGACCATGAAGTCCAGGCGTACGCGCAGGGCCTGTTCCAGCTGGGCATCAGACAGGCCGTGCCACTGACCGAGCAGCATGAGCTTGAACATGCCCAGGCGGTTATAGGGCTCGGGGCCACCGGCACCCGACTTCTCACGCTGGTACAGTCCCTTGAGGTGGCCGGCGATGGAATGCCAGTCCAGCAACTCGTGCAGCTTCATGCTGGGACTGTCCTGCACCAGCGGCTTGGCACCCATCAAGAAGAAACTGTCCATCGCGATCATCCTCCTGCTGTCATTGGAACATGGTTTGTTGGGCTTCCGGGGGGTTATGCAACGGTCTTAGGCTGTGCAAGCTGCATCAGGGGCCGCGAGCGGCGCCAGCGCAGCCGCCTCGGCACCCGTCGCCATTGATTACAAGACCTTTACCGGCACCCTCTTCCACGCCGACCACTACGGCCCCTTCATGGCCACCATCACCAACGGCAAGCTGGAAAAGGTCACCCCCACCGCGCACGATAAGATGCCCACGCCCATGCTGACCGACGGCGTGCTGGCCCGCACCTACGACAAAACCCGCATCGCCGGTCCCATGGTACGCAAGTCCTATCTGGAATGGGTGCAGAAGGGTAACAAGGGCAGCAACAAGCCGGAATTGCGCGGCCAGGATGAATGGGTGCAGGTGAGCTGGGATACCGCCCTCGGTCTCACCGGCAAGGCCATTCTGGACACGATCGAGAAGCACGGCAACGAAGGCTGCTTCAGCAGCTCCTACGGCGGTTGGTCGCACGGCGGCATCTTCCGCCCCAATGTGCTGCAGGGCCGCTTCTTCAACCTGCTGGGCGGCTCGTCCATGACCACGGGCGACTGGTCCGCCGGAGCCGGCCAGATCATCATGCCCATGGTGATCGGCGACATGGAGGTGTACTCCGCCCAGACTTCCTGGGAACAGATGCGCGACAACACCGAGGTCTTCCTGCTGGTAGTCTGCGATCCGGACAAGAACAACCGCATCGAATACACCGCCTGCGACCACGAAATGTACAGCGGCTGGGATGCCATCAAGCAGGCCGGCTGCAAGTTCATCTCCATCAACCCGCAGGTCACCACCACCGACGAGAAGATGGGTGCGGAATGGGTGAAGATCATCCCCAACACCGACACCGCCCTGTTCCTCGCCATGAGCTACCACCTGCTCGAACAAGGCAAGCACAAGCAGGATTTCATCGACCAGTACACCGTCGGCTTCGACCGCTTCAAGACCTACCTGCTGGGCAAGGGCAAGGACAAGGACGGCACCCCGCCCAAGACCCCTGAATGGGCCAGCAAGATCACGGGCATTCCGGCCGACAAGATCCGCGAGCTGGCTGACCTGATGGCCAGCAAGCGCACGCAGATCGGCGGCTCTTGGTCGATCCAGCGCGCGCACCACGGCGAGATGCCCTACTGGGCCATCGTCAACTTCGCCTGCATGCTGGGCAACATCGGCCTGCCTGGCCAGGGCGTGGGTTTCAGCTGGCACTACGGTGGTGGCGGCATGCCGCAGTCTGGCGGCACCGCACCCACCGGTCTGTCGCAGGGGCGCAATCCGGTGAAGAAGATCTGTCCTGCCTCCCGCATCACCGAGATGCTGGAAGGTCCGGGCAAGCCCTTCGTCTACAACGGCACTACCTACACCTACCCCAAGGTCAAGCTGATCTACAACGCCGGCAACAATTTCATGAGCCATCAGCAGGACACGAATGCGCTGATCCGTGCCATGCAGAGCGTGGACACCGTGATCGTGCAGGATTGCTGGTGGAATGCCTCCTCGCGCTGGGCCGACATCGTGCTGCCTGCCACCACCACGGTGGAGCGCGACGACATCACCTCCGCCGGCACCTACAGCATCGACAAGGTGTTTGCCATGAAGCAGCTGATCGCCCCGGTAGGTGATGCGCTGGATGATTTCGAGATCTTCCGCCGCCTGTCCGCCCTGTGCGGCATCGAGTTCGCCTTTACCGAAGGCCTCAAGCCAATGGATTACATCAGACAGGCCTACGAGAAATCCTCGGCGGTCAAGGACACCCCCTTCGCCAAATTCTGGGAAGAAGGCCATGCTCCCATCAAGGTGCCCGAGGAGGCACGCAAGTGGGTGCGCCATGCCGAATTCCGCGCAGACCCCGCCAAGCACCCGCTGCATACCCCGAGCGGCAAGATCGAGATGTATTCCGCCACCATCGACAAGATGCGTCTGGACGACATGCCACCCATGCCCAAGTTTCTGCCGCCGGCCGAATATCTGGGCAACGCCAAGCCGGACGAGGTGCACGTGGTGAGCCCGCACCCCTACTACCGCCTGCATTCGCAGATTGCCAATGCCGAACCGGTGCGCAAGCTGTACGAGATCCAGACGCGCGAGCCGCTCACCATCAGCCGCGCCGATGCCGAAAAGCGCGGCATCCAGGACGGCGATCTGGTCGAACTGTACAACGAGCGCGGCGCGCTGGTGGTGGGCGCCAAGGTTTCCGACAAGATCATGCCCGGCGTGGTGAGCATCTACGAGGGCGCGTGGCCGCAGCTGGACAGCAAGGGCCGCTGCAACAACGGCCTGGTCAACTTCATCACCTCCAACCGCCGCGCCAGCAAGCTCACCCAGGCCACCACCGCCAACACCTGCCTGGCCAGCCTGCGCAAATGCACCGATGCCGACCCGGGTGGCAGCAAGGCCTTCGAGCCGCCCGCCATCACGAAGAGCGACATCGCCTTCGACGCGAAGTTCTACGCACTCGATCGTGCCGCCGCACTGCGTGCAAAAGCCACGGCCTCCATGGGCAAGGGCGAGAAGATCTTCTACCAGCGCTGCACCGTCTGCCACGGCCCGCGCGATCCGGCCCAGTACACGCTCAAGCAGTGGCAGGGCATCACGCCCAGCATGTTCCAGCGCGCCGGCCTGAATGATGGCGAGAAGCAACTGGTGATGGAGTTCCTGCAGAAGAACGCCAAGCAGGGCTGATGTGAACAAGTCGTCCCGGCCATGCTGCTGCGTGCCGGGACTGTTTGCAGAGGCTCAAAACGCGTAACGCGCCATCACGAACGCAATGTTGCCGTAGCGCCTGTCCTTGTACTTGCCACCTGGAATATAGGTGGCATACAGCGAAAAGTCGCCGTAGCCCAGTTCCGCCACCGGCAACACGGCCGGAAACGGCAGGTAGTTGTGGAAATACCGGCGTGCGGTGACAAAAGCCGTGTAGCCCAGGCCGGCAAAAAGTCCGGAAGGCTGGGTACGCCAGGTTTGCAGATAGCCGGCCACCGGCTGCACATCCCCTTCCGAATCCCTGAAGGCCAGTGCGTAGAAGCTGTAGTGGCTTCGGCCATCCGGCGTTGTGGCGCTGCGCCCAATGCCCAGCCCCCAGGGCTGTTCGTTCAGGCTGGATCGCTCCTCTGGCGTGTAGGTATTGCGGTCATGCCAGGCATGCAGGGGCAGATAGAGATCCACCTTGCCGTTTTCGCCGGCCGCGTTCCAGCGATTGGACACCGTGTCGATGGCGCGATCCAGCAAGGAATCCGCATGCGCCAGGGCTGGCATCGCACACAGCAGGAACATCAGGACAGATCGGCGCATGCAAGCTCCAGGAGAATCGCTCTGCCGACGCGGCAGAAGCCGCCATATGTTGCAAAACGTATATGACACTTTCGAGACAGCTTGCGGCCGGATGCCCCCACACTGCAGTGCGCCGCAGCATGGCTTGGGGAAACCCCCGCTGCACACGTTAAAATAAGTAAATTCGTCTGTACAACCATGCGCCACACAGGCGCGCGTGCCGGAGCAAGCATGAACATCGAACAAGCCCGTTTCAACATGATCCAGCAGCAGGTCCGCCCCTGGAACGTGCTGGATGATCAGATTCTGGAACTGCTGGAAGAGGTCAAGCGGGAAGACTTCTGCCCTGCCGAACATCGCGACATGGCCTTCATGGATCTGGAAATCCCGATCGGCCACGGCCAGGTCATGCTGACCCCGCGCGTACAGGCCCGCCTGGTGCAGGACCTGCAACTCAAGCCCACCGACAAGGTGCTGCAGATCGGTACCGGCACCGGCTACATGACGGCCCTGTTGGCCAGCCGCAGCCAGCAGGTACAGGCTTTCGAAATCCATCCCGAACTGGTCAAGCAGACCGCCGACAACCTACGCAAGGCAGGCATTTCCAATGTAGACCTGCGCCACGGCGACGGCTTGGCTGGTGCACTGGCAAACGGCCCCTACGATGCCATCGTGCTGTGCGGCTCCGTGCCTGCCATCCCGCATGAACTGCAGGACAAGCTGGCCACCGGCGGCCGCCTGATCGGCGTGGTCGGTCACGAGCCCATGATGCACGTGCACCTGGTCACGCGCGCCAACTCCGGCACCTTCGACACCGTCAAGCCCTGGGACGTGATCATTCCGCGCCTGGAAGGTTTCCCCGAGGTGTCGCGCTTCCGTTTCTGATTCCCGGCGTCCCGCCGTGACTGTTTCCGAACTGGCTCCGGCCCAGGTTGCCGACTGGGCCGCACAGGTGCGCGCCAGCGGCCTGACGCCCTACGTGCTGGACGTGCGTGAAGACTGGGAGCGCGACGCTGCCCATGTGCAGCCTCAGGCGGCAACTCAGGGCTTTGTGCTGCTGACCGAACCGCTGTCCCGCCTCGGCGCTTCGCTCGACCGCCTGCCCGACGACCCCGACACGCCCATTGCCTGCCTCTGCCACCATGGGGTGCGCAGTTTTCATGTGGCGCATTTTCTGGCACAGCAGGGGCATGATGCGGTGTGGAACATCACGGGTGGGATTGATGCGTGGGCTTTGGTGGATCCCACCATCGGGCGTTACTGACCCAGCAAACCTGACAAGGATGTACCGTGATTCCAGACTATCAATCCCTGATGCTTCCAGTCTTGAAAGTCACGGGCGATGGCAACGAGCACCACATGAAGGAGCTCGTCAGCACCTTGATCGATCAGTTCGGAATGACCGACGAGGAGAAAACACGCCTGCTTCCGAGCGGCACGACGCTGGTATTTGCCAGCAGGGTAGCCTGGGCCAAGACATACCTGAAGCAGGCTGGCCTGCTCTCCGCGCCCAGACGAGGCGTATTCAGGATTACGGAAGATGGCCGCGCACTCTTGGCCACGAATCCGGGGGCTATCGACAACACCCTGCTGAACAATTACGCATCCTTCAGGGACTTCCGGGATCGTTCCAGACAGGCTGAAGCAGAGCCCGCTTCGCCGACTGCAGGCGGGGATCTGTCCATCGAATCCACGCCGGAAGACGCAATGGCAGCGGCTTACAAGCGTCTTCGTACGGAATTGGAATCCGAGTTGCTACAGCAGGTGCGACAGGCGACACCTGCATTTTTCGAGCAAATCGTGGTCGACCTGATTGTGGCGATGGGCTATGGCGGTTCGCATCAGGATGCAGGAAGAGCCATCGGAAAGTCCGGTGATGGTGGCATCGACGGAATCATCAAGGAAGACAAGCTTGGCCTCGACACCATCTTCCTGCAAGCCAAACGCTGGGAAGGTGTCGTCGGGAGGCCTGAGATCCAGAAGTTTGCAGGCGCCTTGCAAGGGCAGCGTGCAAGCAAAGGCATTTTCATCACGACCTCCAGTTACTCTCGTGAAGCATTGGACTATGTCCAGCACATTGCGAGCAGGATCATTCTCATCGATGGCCCTGCCATGGTGCGCCATATGGTCGACTACAACGTCGGTGTTTCGGTCGCAGGCAGATATGAGATCAAGAACATTGATAGCGATTACTTCGAAGCCGATTGACCCCTACTCCGGCCGGTACGGTACGAAATTCCTGCCCTGCTGAGCGCATCGCACTAGGCGAGCCAGCCCCGTGCCTCAATGTCTCGCACAATCCGTTGCGCTGCCCCTTGGTGACGCTGACTGAATTCGAGCGCAGCCACCTCCATCCGGGACAATTTTTCGGTTGCAGACATCCCGTTCTTGCAGACCTCTCCAAGCTCCAGAGCCTGTTTCACTGCCTCGGCCATGCCTTCACAACGCAACGCAGCCCCTGCCTCGATGGCCTGCTCGCTGGCTTCGGCAAAGTTGAAGGTGTGCGGCCCCAGCAGCACAGGGCAACCGCAGGCGCAGGCCTCGATCAGGTTCTGCCCGCCCAGCGGCGCGAAGCTGCCGCCCATCAGGGCCAGATCAGCCAGAGCGTAGTAAAAAACCATCTCGCCCATGCTGTCGCCCAGCCAGACTGTGGGGGTGGCATCATTCCCAACGCTGACGGGAAGCGCCAAGGCTTTGGATGGTTGAGAAGCCTCGGTACCAGCAGGCGCACCCGGGTTGCCATCCGTAACTCCCCATGCACTGCGCCTGCGTACCTTCCACCCCGCCTGCTCCAGCAGGGCTGCGATTTCGTCGAACCGCTGCGGATGGCGCGGCACCAGCAACCACTGCGCAGCCAGGCGTTGTTCTGCAGGCAAGGCCGCCAAGGCATCGACCCAGAGCTGCTCCTCGCCCTCTCGGCTGCTGGCCAGCATCAGCACCGGTGTAGGCTTCTGCCCTGCCGCGGACATGGCAGCATCGCGCTCCGAGCGCAGCCGGTGTCCCAATGCCAGTTGCCGGGGATCGGGCCGGGCATCGAATTTCAGGTTGCCCGTCACGACGATCTCGGGCACGCCCAGCTGCTGCAGACGCCCGGCATCGCCTGCCGTCTGCGCATAGGCAACCTGCAACAGGCCGTAGATACGGCGCGCCAGCGAGGCAAAGCGCAGCGACTGGCGCAGGGTCTTGTCGCTCATGCGCGCGTTGGCCAGCACCACCGGAATGTCGGCGGCATCGCAGGCCGCCAGGATTTCCGGCCAGATCTCGGTTTCCATCAGCAGACCCAGGCGCGGCCGGAAGGTCTCGACAAAGCGGCGCGTCGCCGCACGGCTGTCCCAGGGCATCCAGACCTGCAGGTCACCGGGCTGCAGCAGCTTCTCTCCTTCCTGGCGCCCGGTCGCAGTGCCGTTGGTCAGCAACAGCCGCATGCCCGGGCGCGCCTCACGCAAGGCCTGCACCAGCACGGCAGCCGCACGCGTTTCACCCAATGACACGGCATGCAGCCAGACCCATTCCCCAGCATGACCCGCCGCGGCCTGCATCTCCTCAGACGTGTACTCGGCAAAACGCTGATGCACTGCATGCAGGTACAGCGGCTCCTGCGCCCCACGCCGGCGCAGCTTGCGCATCAGCAGGGGCCGGGCCAGTGCCATGGCCGTGCGGTAGAGGGTCAGCTGCATGGGCAGGAAGCGTTCAGTGCGCCGCAGCTCCCAGCACGGCATCCGGCTTCACACGGCGCAGCAGTTCCAGCATGGCATTCTGGATCCGCTCCAGCGCCTCGGGCGTGTGGCCCTCAAAGCGCAGCACCAGCACCGGCGTGGTGTTGGAAGCACGGATCAGGCCGAAGCCATCCTCCCAGTCCACACGCACGCCGTCGATGCCGTTGACCTGCGCCTGCCCGGCAAACTGCTGCTGCGCCAGCGGCAGCAATTCGGCAGCCAGACGATGCGGCTCGCCTTCGGCACACGCCACGTTGATTTCCGGGGTGGAATAGCTGGTCGGCAAGGCATTGAGCACGGCGGAAGGATCATCATGGCGGCTCAGGATTTCCAGCAGGCGCGCACCGGCATACGTGCCGTCATCAAAACCGAACCAGCGCTCCTTGAAGAAGATGTGCCCACTCATTTCGCCACCCAGCGGCGAATCGACTTCCTTCATCTTGGCCTTGACCAGAGAATGGCCGGTCTTGTACATCAGCGGCACCCCGCCGGCTGCAGCAATGGCCGGCGCAAGACGCTGCGAGCATTTCACGTCGAACACAATGGTGCCACCTGGCACGCGCTGCAGCACATCCTGCGCAAACAGCATCATCTGGCGGTCCGGGTAGATCACGTTGCCATCCTTGGTGACGATGCCCAGACGGTCGCCATCGCCATCGAAAGCCAAGCCCAGCTCCACATCGGTGTCGCGCAGGGCGCGCTTCACGTCCTCGAGGTTTTCCAGCTTGCTCGGATCGGGATGGTGGTTGGGAAAATCACCGTCCACTTCGCTGTACAGCTCGCTCACCTGGCAGCCCAGGGCACGGAACACCGACGGGGCCGTGGCACCTGCCACGCCATTGCCGCTGTCCACCACGATCTTCATCGGGCGCGCCAGCTGCACGCTGCTGACGATCTTGTCGCTGTAGGCGGGGAAGATGTCCTCCTGGCGCACGCTGCCGCCTTCGGCCAGCTGCCAGCTTTCCTGCTCGATGATTTCGCGCAGACCCTGGATTTCATCGCCATAGATGGCCTTGCCGGCCAGCACCATCTTGAACCCGTTGTGGTCCTTGGGATTGTGGCTGCCGGTCACCTGGATGCCGCTGTCGCACAGCGTATGTGCTGCAAAGTACAGCATGGGCGTGGTCACCATGCCCACGTCGATCACCTGTACGCCCACGTCCATCAGGCCTGCGATCAGCGCCCGGGCCAGCTCCGGGCCGCTCAGGCGACCGTCACGCCCGACGGCAACCACCTGACTGCCCTGCGCACGGGCACGCGTACCAAAAGCACGACCAATGGCGCGTGCCCCGTCCGCGGTCACGGTCGTAGGCACCACGCCGCGGATGTCATAGGCCTTGAAAATGGAAGCAGCAACTTGCATGAGGAGAAAGCCCGCTTGCGGACTGGTATTGTTGGATCGGCCCATTGTAAGGGGAGTAAACTGGATCATTCCCTGCGCGCACCGCGCCATCCACCACCGTTTACCAGCGAGCCCGCCATGCCTGCCGTTCCCTATCATCGCCTGCTGCAGGCGCGCAGCATCTACGCTTCTCCGCTGGGATCGCTTCACCTGGGCGCCACGGCAGATACCCTGGCCGGCGCCTGGTTCGAACCGCAAAAATACTTTTCGGTAGACGAGTTGGATGGTGTCCCCGTCGATCCGACACATCCGGTACTGAAGCAGGCCGCACTGGCGCTGGATCGCTACTTTGCCGGCGAGGAGCTGCAGAATCCCCCGCTCACCTTCGTTGAAGGCAGCCCGTTCCAGCAACGCGTCTGGCACGCGCTGGTCGGCATTCCGCAAGGGCACACCAGCAGCTACGGAGCCTTGGCCCATGCACTGGGATGCCCCGGTGGTGCCCGGGCGATCGGCATGGCGGTATCGCGCAATCCGATCAGCCTGTTCGTGCCCTGCCATCGGGTGGTGGGGGCGCGCCAGCAGCTTACGGGATACGCAGGGGGACTGGATCGCAAGATCGCCTTGCTCGAACTGGAGCATGCTCTGGTATCCGAAAAGAAGCCTGCATTGTTCGACGCCTGAGTTTTGGCGGGCCTCATCAGACTGTTTCCTTTGATTCTTTTTCTATTTTTATTAGAACTTTTTAATTAAAATGATGGGATGTGCAGACGCATCCCGTATCTCCACCGCCTTCACCGCAACCAGGGATTCAGCCTGATCGAAGTGCTGGTCACGCTGGTGCTGCTCGGCGTCGGCCTGCTGGGCGCACAGCAGATGCACGCCAATGCCTTGCGCCAGCATCGCGAAAGCCAGCAGCAGGCGCGCGCCGATCAGCTCGCGGCCGCTCTGGCGGAACGCCTGCGCGGCCATGCCGCCATGGCGCAGTTGCCCGGTGGCCCTTATGTGCTTGATGCCCGGCTGGATCATGCGCCTTCCGTGCCAGCCGATTGCGTCAGCACGCCTTGCCTCCTGCCCGAACAAGCAGCAGCGCATGACATCGCAAGCTGGATGCAGCGGGTCGCGCAGGAGTTGCCCGGCGCCCGCGTGCAGGTGTGCCCGGATGCGCAACCGCTGGATGCACAGGGTTTGCCGGACTGGAGTTGCGACGGAGCCAGCACGGGCCCCATCCGTCTGCTCGCCATCAAGCTCGGCTGGCCTACGCGCCACGACGCTGAGATGGTCCGTCCCGGCACCGTGCTTCTGGCAAGCACCGGAGCGCCGCCATGAGGCCCCTGCGTCGCCCCGCCCAGGGCTTTACGCTGGTGGAACTTCTGGTTGCCATGGCGCTGGGGCTGACCGTGATCGCCCTCGCCAGCTCCGGACTGCTGCTGGCGCGACAAGGCATGCAGCTGGTGGACCAGTCAACCCAGCTGCAGGACCGCGAGCGTCTGGCAAGGGATGTGATCACACGCCTGCTGCGGCAAGCCAGTGCAGGCCTGAACGGCGATCAGCCTGCCTTGTACGGCTGGGACAATGCCGCTTATCGCAAGCCGGAAACACTGGATTTTCTTTCCATACACAAGATCCACAATGGCAGCCGCCCCGGCCATTGCGGCAAGGTGCGTGACAGCAGCTGCCTGAATGGCAGCGACATCGTGGCCGTCCGTCTTCCATCCGGCTCCGCGCTATCCCATTGCGGGGGCACGAGTGCCCCGGTGCATCCGGTCAACCTCCTTTACCTTGCGCGCAGCAGCACGGGGGAGCCAGGCTTGTACTGCGCATACCCGAGCGCCAACGACTGGGTATCGGTGCCCCTGATCGAAGGGGTGGAAAGCCTGCAGTTTCTTTTCGGGCTGCAATCGGAGGATGCCGGCTCTTCCCACATCGTGCAGTGGAAACACGCAGGGGAACTGGAGATTTCCGGTGATGCCGCGGCCACGCGCTTGAACTGGCAGCGTGTGCACGCCGTGCAGGTGGCTCTGGTGCTGCGCAGTGCGGATGGCGTTGCGGCTCCCGGGCCAACAGTGCTGCATCCGTGGGGTGCCAGCCATGCAGAAATCGCTCCCACCGATGCGGGCGCCTCGCTGGAGTTGGCAGCAGACAGACGCCTTCGCCACATGGTGCAGTGGAGCGTCCATCTCCCCGCAGCGAAGGCCCCATCATGAAGGTGCTGACCTTCGATGAAACGCGAGGCAGCAAATGCCTTGTCTTCGACAGAGGTCCAGCCCCATGGGATCTCCGCAAGAACGGCGCACGCAAAGCCCTTGTTTCGAGTCACTGCACCAAGGTGCACCCTTCTCGGCTTCAGACAATCAGCGCCACAGGTTTCACCCTGATCCCCACCTTGATCCTGCTGCTGGCAGTCGCCCTGCTGGGCAGTGCCACCGCGCAGTGGATCACCTTGTCGGCGCGCTCCATCCACAGTGATCGCCAGCAGCAAATCGCTTACCACGCTGCAGCGGCGGCTCTCGACGATGCCGTCAGGGATGTGCTCCGCACTACGGGAGAAGCTCCTGAACGCATCGCCCTGCTTCAGTCTCTGGAATCGGCTGCCTCCTGGCCGCACGAAGGGTGTGGCAGCGTTGGCTTGCAAGGCTTGTGCGCACACCTGAATACGGAGCAGGCTGTCTTCTCCCTGACCCATGGGTCCGGCAACAGCGCCACAGGGATCGACTGGCTTGATCCGGATGCCAGTGTGGTATTCGGCACCTTCACCTCTGCCCGATACCCAAGTGGTGCTGGCGCACAGGCCGCCATGCCACCGCGTTATCGCATTCAACGCGTGATCGTTCCGACGCAGGATCAGCTTTCAAACACAACACCCTCCTACCGCATCACTGCGCTCGGTACAGGCCCGGCCCCTGCCCGCATCACGGTGCTGCTTCAGGCCGATTTCGAGCTGATCACAGGCCCTCCGCCCTCTCAGGAGCCTGACACCGCTACGGCAGCAACATCCCCACAGCTCCGCCAGCTTTCCTTCCGCCAATTGCCGGGCCCAGCCCTGACTTCCGATGACTGAATTCCGCATGCGGGGCTTTACCCTGCTCGAAACCCTGCTGGTGCTGACTCTGGTCGGCATTCTCGCCAGTCTGGCCTACCCCTCGTATGCACGCCATCTGCAAAGAGGCGAACGTCAGACCATTCAGACCGCATTGCAGGAGCAATTGCTGCAACAGGAACAGTACCGTGCACAGCATCAGCACTATGCCGCCTTCGAGGCAGGCGCGCCGGGGGATCTGCCGTTCCGTGCCGACACTGGCCATGGTAATGCGCGCTACCTGCTCGGCGCACGCGCCTGCAAGAACGACAGTGGCGAGGATCTGCCGTTGAGCGAATGCATCGACGCTTTTGCCGAGCTGGCCTCTACCACTGCGCCCAGCCCTGCCAGCCGCAATGCATTTGCCATCAACAGCTACGGTCAACGCAGTTGCCCCGACAACAACGCCCCCCACTCATGCCGGGACTGATGCCATGACACGTTCCCGCGGCTTCACCTTGCCCGAGCTGCTCGTCACGCTCACCCTGCTCGCAACGGCAAGTACCCTGGCGATCCCTGCCTATCGGGACTGGCAATCGCGCATCGAACTGCAGGAGGCGAGCGCCAGTTTCATCGCGGCAGCCCACGCGGCGCGCAGTCATGCACTGGCCACCGGCCGCAATGCACTGGTGCAGGCGCATGACGGCGACTGGAATGCCGGATGGAGGGTCTTTGGCGACGCCGACGGCGATGGCGAATGGAATGCCGATGTCGACACACTGTTGCAGGAGCGCAGCTATCCGAAGCAGGCCATCAGCATTTCTGCTCCGGCCACCGCTACCGGCAACGCCAATACCCTCAAGCAGGGCTATCTGGCGTTCAACGGACAGGGTTTTGCGCGCAACCGGGAAGGAAGTCTTGCCAATGGCCGGCTGGAGTTCCGCTTACATGACCGGTTACGCGCCGTTTTCTTCTATCGCACCGGGCGCATACGCACCTGCGATGACGAGGCCTGCTCGTAGGCGGCAGAAACTGCAATCAAGGCAATGTAGGATTAGCGAAACATCCTGCATCACTTGGGAGAGCATCACGCATTCAGCGGTCCGGCGCCCGGATCTGCACCCCAACCTGCCGCGCGCGTCCCTCGGAAAAAAAGACAACAAAAAACCGCCTGTTCACAAGAAACAGACGGTTCTGAAGAGGTGGCGGAGTGGACGGGACTCGAACCCGCGACCCCCGGCGTGACAGGCCGGTATTCTAACCAACTGAACTACCACTCCTGGTAGCTGGCCGCCTGCCGGAGCAAGCTGCCTGCCAGATGCCTTTTGCAGGCATTGTCTGGCGACCCTACGGGGATTCGAACCCCGGTACTCACCGTGAAAGGGTGATGTCCTAGGCCTCTAGACGATAGGGTCAAAACCTGGGAACTGACTAAAAAGCCTTGCACGAGTGCAAGGCTTTCGATGTTGGCGGAGTGGACGGGACTCGAACCCGCGACCCCCGGCGTGACAGGCCGGTATTCTAACCAACTGAACTACCACTCCTGGTGGTTCGCATGCTGTTTCCAGCCTGCTTGCCAAGACTGCTGTTGCCAGCAGTTTGTTTGGCGACCCTACGGGGATTCGAACCCCGGTACTCACCGTGAAAGGGTGATGTCCTAGGCCTCTAGACGATAGGGTCAAAACCTAGATTTGGTGGAGGTAAGCGGGATCGAACCGCTGACCTCTTGCATGCCATGCAAGCGCTCTCCCAGCTGAGCTATACCCCCAAATTTTGCTTCGCTTTCAACGAACTTCGTTTGCTGCGAAGACTTGAATTATAGGCCAGTTTTTAGACTTTTTGCAAGTCCCGCAAAACTTTTTTGCGTTGTTGCAATGTCAGCACGGCATCGAGGGAAGGCGTCTGGGAAGTCCCCATGACCAACACGCGCACCGGCATGGCCAAGTGCGGCATTTTAAGCCCAAAATCAGCCAGAATTTGCTTGATGGCTGCAGAAATTGCTTCCTGCGTCCAGTCACAGGTCTCCAGTTGCGTTGCCAGTGCTGCAATCGCCGGGCGCACGGCGTCCGTCAGGTGCTTGGCCTTGTCTTCTTCCGAAGCCTCCACCGACACATGGAAGCGCTCGATCCAGTCGGCCAACGCCACCAGCGTGTCGCAACGGTCCTTCAGCAGACCGCACATGGCCGGCAGGCGGCCATCGTCCAGCAGTGCGGCATCAATGCCCTTCTGCAGCAGGAACGGACGCACCAACTCGGCCAGGCGTGCATCGTCCATCGCCTTGATGTGCTGGGCATTCACCCAGCGCAGCTTGGCTTCGTCGAACTGGCCGGCGCTGCGGCCGAGGTGATCCAGATCGAACCACTCCAGGAACTGTGCGCGCGAGAAGATCTCGTCATCGCCGTGGCTCCAGCCCAGGCGCGCCAGATAGTTCACCATGGCATCGGGCAGGTAGCCTTCGTCGCGGTACTGCGTCACGGCCTTGGCACCGTTGCGCTTGCTCATCTTCTCGCCCTGCTCATTCAGCACGGTGGGCAGGTGAGCAAACACCGGCACCTGGGCACCCAGCGCCTCGAAGATGTGGATCTGGCGCGGCGTGTTGTTCACATGGTCGTCACCACGGATCACGTGGGTGATCTGCATGTCCATGTCGTCCACGCAGACGCAGAAGTTGTAGGTGGGCGTACCGTCCGGGCGCGCGATCACCAGATCGTCCAGCTCGGCGTTCTGGAACTCGATGCGGCCCTTGCACTTGTCATCCCAGCCAACAACGCCCTCTTTAGGCGTCTTGAAACGCAGCACGGGCTGCACGCCTTCGGGAATGGGCGGCAACACCTTGCCCGGCTCGGGACGCCAGGTGCCGTCGTAGCGCGGCTTTTCCTTGTTGGCCGTCTGGCGCTCGCGCAGGGCGTCCAGTTCTTCCATGCTCATGTAGCAGGGATAGACATGGCCGGAAGCCTGCAGCTGGGCCAGCACTTCCTTGTAGCGGTCCATGCGCTGCATCTGGTAGAACGGGCCTTCATCAGGCGTCAGGCCCAGCCATTCCATGCCTTCCAGAATCACGTCGACGGCTTCCTGCGTGGAACGGGCCACGTCCGTATCCTCGATACGCAGGATGAAGTCGCCCTGCTTTGCGCGGGCAAACGCCCAGGGGTACAGGGCGGAACGGATGTTGCCGAGGTGGATGAAACCGGTGGGCGACGGGGCAAAACGGGTACGGACTTGGCTCATGGGTGTCGGAGGAAAACAGGAATGGGGAACAGGACAAGCGGTACCGCCCGGCCAGCTTGCGCGTCACCCCTGCCGGGGCAGGCACAAGCACTTCGGCAAGGTCGACCTTCAGGCCAGCGTGGACAGGCCGCGCAGCAGGTCGGCCTTGAGGTCGTCCAGATGCTCCAGGCCCACGGCCACGCGGATCAACCCTTGTACCACACCGGCAGACTGGCGCTGCTCTTCGCTCAGGCGGCCGTGCGAGGTGCTGGCCGGATGGGTGATGGTGGTCTTCACATCGCCCAGGTTGGCGGTGATGCTGCACAGCTGCGTGCTGTCGATCACATGGAAGGCGCGGGCACGGCCCTGCTCGGGCGAATCGGCCTTGACGGTGAAGGACAGCACGGCGCCGCCCAGACCGTTCTGCTGGCGCATGGCCAGCTCGTGCTGCGGATGCGAAGCCAGGCCGGGATAGAACACGCGCTCCACCTGCGGCTGCTGTTCCAGCCACCGGGCCAGTTCCAACGCCTGCGCGCACTGCGCCTTCACGCGCAGCGACAGGGTTTCCAGCCCCTTCAGCACCACCCAGGCATTGAAGGGCGACAGCACCATGCCCGCAGCGCGGATGATAGGGTTGAAGCATTCGTCCACCAGTTTGCGGCTGGAGCAGATGGCGCCGGCCATCACCCTGCCCTGGCCGTCCAGGAACTTGGTGCCGGAATGAATCACGATGTCGGCACCCAGGCTGAGCGGGCGCTGCAGCACCGGCGTGGCAAAGCAGTTATCCACGGCCAGCAGCGCGCCAGCGTTATGGGCGATCTCCGCCAGTGCAGCAATGTCGCACAGGTCGGTCAGCGGGTTGGTCGGCGTTTCGGCAAACAGCAGGCGCGTGTTGGGGCGCACGGCGGCACGCCAGGCTTCGGCATCGGTCTGCGGCACAAAGGTGGTTTCGATACCGAAGCGCGCCATGTCCGTGCCCATCAGCTTGATGGTGGAGCCGAACATGGACTGCGAGCAGATCACATGGTCGCCGGTCTTGAGCAGGCCCATGGCCATCAGCAGCACGGCGGACATGCCGCTGGCGGTGGCGATGGCCGCCTCCGCACCTTCCATTGCAGCCAGGCGCTGTTCGAAGGAAGTCACCGTCGGGTTGGCCGTGCGCGTATAGGTATAGCCATCGGCCGGATGGGCAAAGTTGTGCGCGGAGGTTTCGCTGTCGGGCTGGACAAAGCTGCTGGTCAGGTACAGCGCTTCGGAGTGCTCGCCGTACTGGCTGCGCGGCAGGGCCTGGCGCACGGCCAGGGTATCGACATGCCAGCCGGTTTCGGCTGGCGCATGGAAATCTTGGGACATCGGAAAGGCAATCGGATAAAACGGCAGAGGGGACTCAGCCCTGGATTTCGGCGTTGGGCAGCGTCAGGCGCGAGGTGGAGTCACCCTCCTCACCCGTCTTGGGACGTTCCTGCTGCATGCGCGCAATGTCGCCATCGCAGATGTCGCCCGTCACGTACACGCCATCGAAGCAGGAGGCATCCATGTTCGCGATGGACGGATTGAGTCCATGCATGGCGGCCTTCAGCGCGCCGAGGTCCTGGTAGATCAGGGCATCGGCACCGATCAGGGCACGCACTTCCTCGTCCGTGCGGTTGTAGGCCACCAGTTCCTGCTGGGTTGGCATGTCGATGCCATACACGTTGGGGTAGCGCACCGGCGGCGCAGCGCTGGCCAGGTACACCTTCTTGGCGCCGGCATCACGCGCCATCTGCACGATTTCCTTCGAAGTGGTGCCGCGCACGATGGAGTCGTCCACCAGCAGCACATTGCGGTCCTTGAACTCGCTGGCCACCACATTCAGCTTCTGGCGCACCGATTTCTTGCGCACGGCCTGGCCGGGCATGATGAAGGTGCGGCCCACGTAGCGGTTCTTGACGAAGCCTTCGCGGTACGGCAGGCCCAGCACATGCGCCAGTTGCATGGCGCTGGGGCGGCTGGATTCGGGAATCGGGATCACGGCGTCGATCTCGGACGGCGGCACCATGGAAATGACACGCTTGGCCAGTGCCTCACCCATCTTGAGGCGGGCGCGGTACACGGACACACCATCCAGTTCAGAATCGGGACGGGCCAGATAGACATACTCGAACAGGCAAGGGTTGAGCACCGGATGCTCGGCGCACTGCTGGGTATGCACATTGCCTTCCAGATCGACGAACACGGCCTCGCCGGGCGCCACGTTGCGGTCGAACGGCACGCCCACGCCCTCCAGCGCCACGGATTCGCTCGCCACCATCACGGTGCCATCTTCGCTCTTGCCCATGCACAGCGGACGGATGCCGTGCGGATCACGGAAGGCCAGCATGCCGTGGCCGGCGATCATGGCGATCACGGCGTAGGAACCTTTCAGGCGACGGTGAGCAGCACGCACGGCGTCGAACACGTCCTGCACTGCGGGCGTGCGGCCGTTGCTGGTCACCTGCAACTCGTGCGCCAGCACGTTGAGCAGTACTTCGGAGTCGCTCTCGGTGTTGGTGTGGCGGTGGTCGGTGGAGCTGAGCTCTTCACGCAGGCTGCGCGCGTTGGTCAGGTTGCCGTTGTGCACCATCACGATGCCGAAGGGCGCGTTCACGTAGAAGGGCTGCGCCTCTTCCTCGCTGTAGGCATTGCCCGCCGTGGGGTAGCGCACCTGGCCCAGGCCGCAGTTGCCCGGCAGCGCACGCATGTTGCGGGTGCGGAACACGTCGCGCACCATGCCCTTGGCCTTGTACATGAAAAACTTGCGGTCCATCTGCGTGGCAATGCCCGCCGCATCCTGGCCGCGGTGCTGCAGCAGCAGCAAGGCGTCATAAATCAACTGGTTCACCGCCGAACGGCTGACCATGCCCACGATTCCACACATAATCTGTACCCTTCCTTGCTGCAGAGCTGTCCGGCTGCAGCACCCGATTCATTCACGCTTTCGCATCAAGAGCCGGCGGCAGCCAGCCCCGTATTTCGTTCGGCAGCAACGGCGACACCTGCTGCAGCGACGCCGTCAACCAGCCAGCTGCCGGCGACTGCGTCCACCAGCTGCCCTGGTGCAGGGGCGTGGACCACACGGCCACCGTCAGCAGCCACAGTAGCACCACGGCGCGCAACGCGCCAAAGCCGGCACCCAAGACCCCGTCCACGGCACCCAGCCCCAGGCCCTGCAGGCTGCGCCGTATCGCGCCGGTAAGCAGGCTGATCAGCAGCAGCACCAGCACGAACACCAGCGCAAAGGCCAGTACATACTGGGCCTGCTCGCTCCAGCCACGCATCAGTTCGCTCGCGCCAAACCAGATCTTCACGGCCGGCGCCGCCCAGCGCGCAGCCAGGAAAGCCGCCACCCAGGACAGCACGGAGGCCAGTTCTGCCACCAGCCCGCGCACCATGCCCAGCGCAATCGACAGCAGCAGGACCGCGATGCAGATGGCATCGAACAATCCCGCCGACTGCCACAGGCTCAGCACGCTATCCATCACGATTCAACCCTGCCGTCAGTAACTGTACATCGACACCGGCAAGCCGAGCGCCTTGACCTTCGCGGCCACGCGTTCCATTTCCTTGCGGGTGGTAAACGGACCCATGCGCACGCGGGTGACTTCCTTGCCACCGATCTTGACCTTCTGCGTGAAGTTGCTGATGCCGGCGGCGGACAGCTTGCGGCGCGTTTCTGCAACGCGCGCGTCCTCGACAAAAGCACCCACCTGCACCACGAAGCGGCCCTTTTCCGGGAAGTCATAGTTGACAGCCGGCTTTTCTGCGGTCTTCTGGGCTTCTTCACGCGCCTTCTGTTCAGCCAGCTTGCGCTGCTCCGCTTCCTTCGCCTTCTGCTCGGCCAGGGCACGCTGTTTCTCGGCTTCTGCCTCGCGGGCGGCCTTTTGTTCGGCTGCACGCTCTTCCGCTGCCTTTTGCTGCGCCAGACGTGCTTCGGCTGCCTTCTCTTCCGCAGCCTTCTTGTCGGCGGCACGCTTTTCAGCCGCCTTCTGCTCGGCCAGACGGCGCTCCTGCGCCTTCTTGTCGGCAGCGCGCTTCTCGGCAGCCTTGCGGTCTGCCTCTGCCTGCCTGGCAGCCTGTTCCTCATCGGCCTTGCGTCTGGCTTCAGCTTCCTTCTCTGCCTCGGCAGCCGCCTTGTCCTGTTCGGCGCGCTGCGCCGCTTCGTCGTCACGGCTGGCGGCATCATCGGCAGCAGGCTGGGCAGCCTGTGCGCTGCCGGCATCGGCCACGATTTCCTCGTTGTCGGCCAGGCTCTTCTGCACGTCCACGCGCGCGGCAGGCGAACCGGCCGCCACCACGTCGACCTTGTCATCCATCACAATCGGGATGGTGGGCGATACGGTGCGCGGCTCAGCGTCGAACACGAGGGGAAACAGGATGACGGCAGCCACCACCAGAACGGCGGAACCGATCAGGCGATGACGCGCGCGACGGCGCAGGTCTTCGGCAGACGGCACCAGCCCGGCAGGAGCACGGCTCTTGTCGGCGGCAGCGTCGGCCGGAGCCGGATTTTGGGGGCTGGAATTTCGGTTTGAGAAAATTGCCATGCAACAACCAGTGGTTCAGGATCCTGCAGGTGCGGCCTTGTGGGCGATGTGCACCTGCTTGCGGGTGCGGCGGTTGCCGCGCTCAGTCCGCCACATGTGGAGCCGAAAGGCGGGGCAAAGGTTCCCGCAACACTTCACCCACCGTGTAGAAGGATCCGAAAACCACAATTCTATCAGCCGGGTCTGCTGCCGCAATGGCGGCTTGCAGTGCCTGTTGCGGGCTGGAATAAGTCTCTGCCTGCGATTGCACCACGCGCCCGCCCTGCCCGCTGCAGCATTCCTGCCACTGCGCCAGCAGGCCTGCCGCGGTTTCGGCGCGCGGCGTGGGCAGATCGGTGAAATACCAGCGGTCGATCACAGGATGCATGCGGCGCAGCATGTCGCCCAGATCCTTGTCGGCCATGGCACCGAAAACGCCGTGCGTGGTCGGGTAATACGGCATGGCATCCAGGTTGGCCACCAGTGTTGCCGCGGCATGCGGGTTGTGGGCCACATCGAGCACCAGCGTCGGCTGGCCGGGCACCATCTGGAAGCGGCCCGGCAGCTCCACGGTGGCCAGACCCAGCCGCACCGCCTGCGCCGGCACCGGCAGGCGATCACGCAGTGCCGTGAGCGCGGCCAGCACGCCAGCCGCATTGACCAGCTGGTTGGCACCGCGCAGGCCGGGATAGGCCATGCTGCTGTAGCGGCGGCCACGACCGGCCCAGCTCCACTGCTGCTGGTCACCGGCAGTGTTGAAGTCGCGCCCCACCAGCCACAGGTCGGCGCCCAGCTTTTCGGCGTGCTGCACGATGCTCTGCGGCGGCATCGGATCACTCACCACCGCCGGCTTGCCGGGGCGCATGATGCCGGCCTTTTCCACGCCGATGGTCTCGCGGTCGTTGCCCAGGAACTGCACGTGGTCGATGTCGATGCTGGTGATGATGGCGCAGTCGGTATCGATCAGGTTGACGGCATCGAGGCGGCCGCCCATGCCCACCTCGAGGATGACGGCATCCAGTCGGGCGCTGGCCAGCGCATCCAGAATGGCCAGCGTGGTGAATTCAAAATAGGTCAGGCTGATGTCGCCGCGAGCCTGTTCCACGGCCGCGAAGTGCTGGCACAGCACGGCCTCGTCCAGCGGCTCATTATTGATGCGGCAACGCTCGTTGAAATGCACCAGGTGCGGCGAAGTGAACAGGCCGGTGCGGTAGCCGCCCTGACGCAGAATGCTTTCGAGCATGGCGCAGGTCGAACCCTTGCCGTTGGTGCCGGCCACGGTGAACACCGGACAGTCGAAGTGCAGCCCGGCGCCGTCATGCATGCGCGCAGCCACGGTGCGCAGGCGGTCCAGGCCGAGATCGATGGTGACGGGGTGCAGCTGCTCGCAGTGGGCCAGCCACTGGTCAAGAGTGGTGAAGGATTGCATGGCGCATATTGTCCCAGACTCGACCCCGGCCTGACGCACTGCATCACGCGAACCCGGCCGATAATGCGGGCATGAACGACAGCAGCACCCCCACCATTACCGTCTACGGCATTCCCAACTGCGACAGCGTGAAAAAGGCCCGCGTCTGGCTGGACCAGCAAGGGCTGGCCTACCAGTTTCATGATTTCAAGAAGCAGGGAGTTCCAGCTGAAGCCCTGCAGCACTGGCTGGACAAGGCAGGCTGGGAACGGGTGCTGAACCGCAAGGGAACCACCTGGCGCAAGCTCGATGCAGAGACACAGGCCGGCGTGGTCGATGCCGCCTCTGCCGCTGCCCTCATGCAGCAGCAGTCCAGCGTGATCAAGCGGCCGGTGATCGACTGGGGCCAGGGGAGCCTGACGGTGGGCTACACGCCCGATGAGTGGCCACCGGCGGCCTGACTGGCCACTGGAAAAACGCCCGGAGATTGCACTGCAGCGATGTGGGAAGGCTGCACCACTCTGGCGCTATGCCTTCCGCTACACGTACTCAGACGGCCTGCCGACGCTGCAGCATCCGGCAAGCCGCGAACGCCGCTATCACCGGTGGAACTGGCCCTCGGCCTCGGGCTGGGAAATCACCTCGAGGATGCGCAGTTCGAGCGTGCGGCCGCCCGGCATCGGCCAGGCGATGGATTGCCCCACCGACAGACCCAGCAGCGCACTGCCGGCCGGCGCCAGCACGGAGATCGTGTCCGGCGCTCCGGCACCCTTGGGATAGACCAGGGTCAGCGCATGCTGGCTGCCGGTCTTGACATCCTCGAAACGCACGGTGGAGTTCATGGTGACCACACCGGCAGGCATGTCCTGCGGCTCCACCACGCTGGCACGCCGCAACTCCTGCTCCAGCGCGTCCACGCCCGGCAGGCCGTGGGCCAGGTCGGACTCCAGCAATTGCTCGATGCGATCGTAATCCAGGCTGGACACGATGATGGGCGGATGGGAAGAAGGTGCAGCTTGCATGTTGTTCTCGGTGTGCGGGGTTGCCAGACGCAAAAGCTTCCCATGCTAGCCGTAATTGCGGCCTTTTGACAACTCTTGCGCAATCATCCGTGTTACTCAGTGCGTCTTTTCAGCGGCTTGGCACGGCAAGCGACCACGCAACTGATGCCGTGCACTGAAAAACCATCGCCATTCGCGTTCACGGCGGCGGACTCTGCTAATCTCGACGCATTCTCCGCTCCCTGACCGCCTCCCTGCCCTGTCGATGCAAGCCGCCCTGAACTTCCTGATGCTGCACTGGAAAAGCCTGCTGGGCTGGGTGTGGCTGTTGACGGGCATCTATCTGGCGATCCGCATCGTGTGGCAACAACGCTCGCCGGCGGCGACGCTGGCCTGGATTCTGGCGCTGTGCCTGATTCCGCCGGTGGGCCTGGTGCTGTACCACTTCGTCGGCCCGCGGCGGGTGGAGCGGCAATCCCTGCGCCGCATGCGCAGCCGCGCGTTGCTGGCCTCGGAAACCGATCTGCAGGCACTGCGTGCCAACAATCCGCATCCGCCGGTCTGGGCCACGCAGCACAGCCGGCTGATCGAAGCCAGTTCGGGCATTCCGCCTTCCAGCTGCTCGAAGGTGGAGCGGCTGCTGGGCGGTGCAGCCACGCTGCGCTCCATCCTGCAGGCAGTGCAATGCGCCTGCCAGCACATCCATCTGGAGTACTACATCTTCGAGCCGGACCAGACCGGCAAGCGCCTGCTGAGCGCCCTGACCGAACGCGCACGCAACGGAGTGAAAGTGCGCCTGCTGGTGGATGGTGTGGGCTCGTCCGCCCTACTCGGCTGGCGCGGCCGGGCCATGCTGCAGGCCTTTGTGCAGGCGGGCGGCGAGTTTGCCGTGTTCCACCCCGCGCGGCTGGACCGCTGGCGCCCGCTGGTGAACCTGCGCACCCACCGCAAGATCGTGGTGGTGGACGGCAGCATCGGCTTTACCGGCGGCATCAACATCACCGACGAGGAAAACGAGGAGCAGCTGCCCAAGACCGCCTACCGCGACACGCATCTGCGCATGGAGGGCGCCGGCGTGCGCTGGCTGCAGTACGTGTTCATGCAGGACTGGGTATATGCCAGCGGCAAGCACCGCTTCGAACCGGAGGTGCTGGCGCCGCACGCGCCCGGCCCGTTTGCCGTGCATGTGGTGGCCTCTGGGCCGGACAGCGATGGGCAGTCCATCCACCAGAGCGTACTGCACGCCATCAGCATTGCCGAGCAGCGCATCCTGCTCACCACGCCCTACTTCGTGCCGACCGAGCCGACCTTCTTCGCCCTGATGAATGCAGCGCTGCGCGGGGTGAACGTGCAGATCCTGGTGCCGCGCCGCAGCGACTCCTGGCTGGTGACGGTGGCGGCACGCTCCTATTTCGGCGTGCTGCGCGAAGCCGGCGTGAAAATCTTCGAGTACCAAGGCAACATGCTGCATGCCAAGACGCTGGTGGTGGACGACAACTACAGCATGGTGGGCACGGCCAACTTCGACAACCGCAGCTTCCTGCTCAACTTCGAGATTGCCGTGGCCCTGTTCAGCCCCGAGCTGAATCGCCAACTGGCCGACGACTTCGTGCATGACCTCGGACGGGCCCGGCTGGTGGCCTTCAACCCGCGCAGCACGCAGTGGTATCACCGCCTGCCGGCCTCGTTTGCGCGCCTGCTGTCGCCACTGCTGTGAGGCGCCGCCGGTTCCGGCCCGGCGCAAAAAAAGGTAACATTCACACTTTGCCGCAATTGCGCCGGCAATGTCTTCGCACGAGAACCGCATCCATGACTTCCCCCCTGAGCAACGTGGCCCTGGATCCCAAGGCCAATGTCTATTTCGACGGCAAGTGCGTCTCGCACAATTTCACCCTGGCTGATGGCACCAAAAAATCCGCCGGCGTGATCCTGCCCGCGACGCTGACCTTCAATACCGGCGCTCCCGAAATCATGGAATGCGTGGCGGGCTGGTGCGAATACAAGCTGGCCAGCAGCGATGCCTGGCAGCGCAGCAATGCTGGCGAGAGCTTCAGCATCCCTGGCAATAGCGCCTTCGACATCCGCGTGACCGAGCCCTACCACTACATCTGCCACTTCGGCTGATCGGTCCGCCCTTTCCGTATTTCCACTGACGACACGCCATGTCCAACACCATCCTGCAATCGATTCCCGCCGGCCAGAAGGTCGGCATTGCCTTCTCCGGCGGCCTGGACACTTCCGCCGCCCTGCTGTGGATGCGCCAGAAAGGCGCCGTGCCCTACGCCTATACCGCCAACCTGGGTCAGCCTGACGAGTCCGACTATGACGCCATCCCGAAGAAGGCGATGGAATACGGTGCCGAACAGGCCCGCCTGATCGACTGCCGCACGCAGCTGGCACACGAAGGCATTGCCGCCATCCAGTGCGGTGCCTTCCACATCAGCACCGGCGGCATCTACTACTACAACACCACCCCGCTGGGCCGCGCCGTGACCGGCACCATGCTGGTGGCCGCCATGAAGGAAGACGACGTCAACATCTGGGGTGACGGCTCCACCTTCAAGGGCAACGACATCGAGCGCTTCTACCGCTACGGCCTGCTGACCAACCCGGCGCTGAAGATCTACAAGCCCTGGCTGGACCAGCAGTTCATCGACGAACTGGGCGGCCGCGCCGAAATGAGCGCCTTCATGACCGCCAACGGCCATGGCTACAAGATGAGCGCCGAGAAGGCCTACTCCACCGACAGCAACATGCTGGGTGCCACGCACGAAGCCAAGGATCTGGAAGAGCTGAACAGCGGCATCCGCATCGTCAACCCGATCATGGGCGTGGCGTTCTGGAAGCCGGAAGTGGAAGTGAAAGCCGAGGAAGTGCGCGTGCGCTTCGAGGAAGGTGTGCCGGTTGCCCTTAACGGCAAGGACATCCACGATCCGGTGGAACTGTTCCTGGAGGCCAACCGCATCGGCGGCCGCCACGGCCTGGGCATGAGCGACCAGATCGAGAACCGCATCATCGAAGCCAAGAGCCGCGGCATCTACGAAGCCCCTGGCATGGCGCTGCTGCACATTGCCTACGAGCGCCTGGTGACCGGCATCCACAACGAGGACACCATCGAGCAGTACCGCATCAACGGCCTGAAGCTGGGCCGCCTGCTGTACCAGGGCCGCTGGTTCGATCCGCAGACCCTGATGCTGCGCGAAACCGCCCAGCGCTGGGTGGCCCGTGCCGTGACCGGCGAAGTGACGCTGGAACTGCGCCGCGGCAACGACTACTCGCTGCTGAATACCGAGTCGCCCAACCTGACCTACGCGCCAGAGCGCCTGAGCATGGAAAAGGTCGAGAACGCGCCCTTCTCTCCGGCCGACCGCATCGGCCAACTGACCATGCGCAACCTGGACATCGTCGACACGCGTGACAAGCTGGGCATCTACGCCAACAGCGGCCTGCTGCAACTGGGCGAAGGCGCTGCCATGCTGAAGCTGGAAGGCAAGAAGGACTGATTTCCTTCTGTCATCTGCTGACAAGCCGCCTGTTGCGCAAGCCGGGCGGCTTTTTTGCGTCCGTTGCGCCAGTCCGTGCAATCCTGCTTTGCGCGGCACGATTCGGAAACACGGGCGTGCCACTCGTATTGCGGCCAGACCGGGTAGACCGACCGGGCGCACCAGCTTCTTGAATCAGGACTTTTCACCCTGCAAGAGCCCTTTGCCTGCCGCGCGATCGTTGTGAGCTGGAACACAAGCAAGAACGCCCGCAAGCAAAGCCATGCGGGCGTCTTGAAACACCAAACCCCAAGCTGATCCGGTCAACGATCAGCCACTGGGGGGCAGCGTTGTGATCAGCGGCGGCCACCCAGGAAGGTGGCGCCCATCTTGAGCAGGTCACCCAGACCCACCTGGCCGTCACCGTCCTGATCCAGCACGGCGTTCATCAGAGTGCCGCCCAGGCCACCCTGCTGCTGCACCTGCGCGCGTTCCTGGCCGAGCATGCCGCCCAGGGAACCGGAGTTCATGCCGCCTGCCATCACCTTCTTGGCCAGGAAGGCCATCACAATGGGGGCCAGAATCTTCAGTAGCTGCGCCGACTTGTCGGAACCGATGCCAGTTGCCTGACCCAGGCCTGCTTCGGCACGTGGCTGGGCACCACCGAAGATGTGGCCGAGGATGCTGCCGCCGTCCATCTGGCGCGAGGGAGCGGCCATGGCGCCACCACCCAGCAGGGAGCCGAGCAGACCGCCCAGATCCAGGCCGCCTGCGGCTGCCGGAACATGATCACGTTGCAGCGCGCCGAACAGGTCTTCCGCGCCCTGCGGAGACTGGGCGTTGCGGCCCAGTGCACCCACGATCATGGGAATCGCGGCGGTAATGGCGTTCTGTGCCTGGGAGTTGTCGGTGCCCAGCTGGCCGGCGATCTGGCCCAGCAGCGGTCCTTGCAGCTGGCCCAGCAGCTCGTCGACGATGGAGTTGTTCATGGTTGGCATCCTTCCTGAAATAAGGGATCACGTTTTCTGATCATACGATGCCGTCCGCTTCAAAGTGTGCGCATGCGCCTGCGACAAAACCGAAATAGGTGAAAACCTTCACACTACGCGGAGCCGACGCTCGCGCTCTTCAGGCAATCCGTGCGCACGGACATGCGCAAGGAGATGAATCAGAGCCCCTCACACCACCACCGGCTCCGGCTCCAGCCGTATGCCGAAGCGCTCGTACACGCTGGCCTGGATGGCACCGGCGAGAGTCATCACTTCGCCACCGGTCGCGCGGATGCCGGTTTCGCCAAAGCGGTTGACCAGCACCAGCGCCTGCTTCTCGTACACGCCGGCATTGCCCATGCTCTTGCCGCGCCAGCCGCAGGCATCGATCAGCCAGCCGGCAGCCAGCTTGATGGTCCCATCGGGCATCTCGTAGTGCACGATGTTGGGCTCGCGGTTGATGATGTCGCGGCATTGTTCAGCCGTAACCACCGGGTTCTTGAAGAAACTGCCGGCATTGCCGATCACGGCGGGATCGGGCAGCTTGGCGCGGCGGATGGCCACCACCATGTCGAACACCTGCTGCGCGCTCGGATCGGTGATCTGCAACTCGGCCATCTTGCGCTGGATGTCCAGATAGCCGATTTCGGCACGCCATTGTTTGGGCAGCGCAAAGCGCACATGGGTGATGACGGCCTTGCCGGCCAGCCCATGGTCGCCCGGCTTGACCGGGGCGTGCTTGAACACGGAATCGCGATAGCCGAAGCTGCACTGGGCCGCCGTCAGCGTGAAGGCGCGGCCGGTTTCGATCTCGACGGCATCCAGGCTGTGGAAGCGGTCCTGCAGCTCCACGCCATAGGCGCCGATGTTCTGCACTGGCGAGGAGCCCACCACGCCGGGAATCAGTGCCAGGTTTTCCAGGCCCGGGAAGCCCTGCTGCAGCGTCCATTCCACGAAGCCGTGCCAGTTCTCGCCAGCGCCGGCCTGCACGATCCAGTACTTGTCATCCTCGTCCACCAGCGCCTTGCCCATGATCTCGATCTTGAGCACCAACTGGCGCACATCGCCGGTCAGCACCAGATTGCTGCCGCCACCCAGCGCCAGCCAGCCCTTGGTCAGCAGTTCGGGCTGCTCGCTGAGCGCCTGCAGCTCGGCGGCGGAGCGCACGTGCAGCAGGTCGTAGGCGCGTGCGGAAATGCCGAAGGTGTTGAAGGTATCCAGAGAGGCGTTGCGTTCGAGGCGGAGAATAGTCATGGGGGATAATTGTCCCACCAATCCCACAAGACACACTACGAGCCAGGAGCCCTCATGCCCTCTTTTGATACCGTCTGCGAACCCAATCTGGTCGAAGTCAAGAATGCCGTCGAAAACACTGCCAAGGAAATCGGCACCCGCTTCGACTTCAAGGGCACCAGCGCCGCCATCGAGATCAAGGACAAGGAAATCACCCTGTTCGGCGATGCCGACTTCCAGCTGCAGCAGGTGGAAGACATCCTGCGCAACAAGATGACCAAGCGCAACGTGGACGTGCGCTTCCTCGACCTGGGCAAGGTCGAGAAGATCGGCGGCGACAAGGTCAAGCAGGTGCTCAAGGTGCGCAACGGCATCGAGAGCGAGCTGGCCAAGAAGATCCAGAAGCTGATCAAGGACAGCAAGATGAAGGTGCAAGCCTCCATCCAGGGTGATTCGGTGCGCGTGACCGGCGCCAAGCGCGACGACCTGCAGGCCGCCATGGCGCTGATCAAGAAGGACGTGACCGACGTCCCCCTGAGCTTCAACAATTTCCGCGATTAAAGCGCGGCAGTCGCCACCACTTCGATGCGCCAGTCCGGATCGGCCAGCGCCGCCTGCACGGTGGCGCGCGGCGGGCTGTTGGCGCTGTCGACCCAGGCATCCCATACCTGGTTCATCACCGCGATGTCGGCCATGTCCGCCAGGAAGATCTGGCACATGAGGATGCGCGACTTGCTGCTGCCGGCTTCCTGCAGCAGGCGATCGATGGTGGCCAGCACCTGGCGCGTCTGGCCGGCCATGTCGGCGCTGGCGTCGTCAGGCACCTGCCCGGCCAGATAGACCACACCGTTGTAGATGGCGGCGTCGCTGTAGCGCGGTTCGACGTTGAGGCGGCGGATGGATTCGGTCATGGCAGTGGCTCCTCGGCTTATTTCTTGCTGCCGAGGCGGCCTTCCTGGCCGGCCAGCAAGCGACGGATGTTGTCACGGTGGCGCCACAGCAGCAGCATGCTCATGACGATGATGGACATCAGCACCGGCCCTTCCACCTTCCACCAGCCATTGATGCCCAGCATGTAGACCAATGGCGCCGCCATGGCTGCCACCAGCGCGGCCAGCGAAGAGTAGCGGAACACGAAGGCCACGATCAGCCAGATGGCCAGCACCAGCAGGCCCAGCCAGGGGCCGAAGCCGATCAGCACGCCAGCCGCCGTGGCCACGCCCTTGCCGCCCTTGAAGCGGAAGAACACCGGGTACAGGTGCCCCAGGAAGGCGGCCAGGCCCACCAGCGCCACATCGGTGGCGCCCAGCCCCCACTGGCTGCCCCAGTGCTGCACGATGAACACCGGCAGCCAGCCCTTGAAGGCATCCAGCAGCAGCGTGAAGATGGCGGCCTGCTTGTTGCCGCTGCGCAGCACGTTGGTGGCACCGGGGTTGCCGCTGCCATAGCTGCGCGGGTCGTTCAGGCCCATGGCCTTGCTGACGATGACGGCAAAGCTGAGCGAGCCGACCAGATAGGCCAGCACGATGGCGATCAGGGAAGAGGTTTGCATGGTGTCCGGAAAAGAGGTTGCAGGTTCAGGCGCTATTCTGCCAGTGCGCAGTCCACCGGCTGCGCCTGCAGCAGCTGGATGCACACTTGCGGATCGATGCCGAGCAGATAGCCGCGCCGGCCGCCGTTGATGGCAATGCGGGGCAAGTCCAGAATGCTGCGTTCGATATAGACCGGCATGGCACGGCGCGTGCCGAAGGGCGAGGTGCCGCCCACCAGGTAGCCGCTGTGGCGCTGCGCCACTTCCACGGCGCACGGTTCCACCTGCTTGGCACCGATCTGGCGCGCCAGCTGCTTGGTGGACACGCTGCGATTGCCGTGCATCAGCACGATCAGCGGCTGGCGGTCCTGGTTCTGCATCACCAGCGTCTTGACAACGCTGAAGGGATCGAGCCCCAGCACCTCGGCGCTGTGGCGTGCGCCGCCATGCGGCTCCCACTCGTAGCTGTATTCGTCGAATGCGATGCCTTCTGCACGCAAGAGATGCGTGGCAGGGGTTTCGCTCACATGCTGTTTCTTGGCCATGCCCCGATTATCAGGCTTGCCAACCCTGCTCCTGACCCCCCCTTGCCGGCCTGTCAACGGCCGGGCACCTGCAAGGGGCCCGCAAAAACAACACCGGATCCTCGGTCCGACGCAGCATTTGCAACGATTCGCAAGCACGGGCGTGCCGCACCATTCAAGCGCAGCGATTTATTCTTCAAGCCATTGAATACATTGACACTTCACCCTGCCTCACACGTCATCAACCTGTCAGAACCCTGACAAGGGAGAAGCAGGGTTTTCGTGATGTTTTTCCCGCTTTGCTTGCGAATATGCTCGGGAATCGGTGATTTGCACGCTGCTGCGATACAAACAATTACCAGTCCGATCAGTGCCGTCCTACAAATTGGTCATGATCCGCTGCCTAGAATGTAACCGTTGCGAGCAAAAACCCCCTGCAAGCAATCATTTTCAAAGGAGATAGGAATATGAAAAAGGCTTTCACTTCCCTGACTATTGCTGCTTCCGCTGCCGCCCTGCTGGCAGGTTGTGCCGCTGACGGCACCATGACCAACACCGGCAAGAACTCCGCCATCGGCGCAGTCATCGGTGCCGGTCTGGGCACCGTGGTCGGCAACCAGGTTGGCGACCGCGACAACCGTACCCGCGCTACCGGCGCTGCCGTTGGCGCTGCTCTGGGTGCTGCCGGTGGTTACCTGTGGTCCCAGCGCATGGAACAGCAGAAGCAGGCCATGCAGCAAGTGACCGCCGGTACTCCCGTTCAGGTCTCCCAGACTGCGGACAACCGCCTGAAGATCAACATCCCGGCTGACGCTGGCTTTGCCACCAACTCGGCCGTGCTGAACGCCAACATGTACCCGATCCTGCAGCGTCTGGCTCAGACCCTGAACCAGAACCCGGCAGCCACCGTGTCCGTGGTGGGCCACACCGACAGCACCGGCTCTGACGCCATCAACAACCCGCTGTCCCAGCGCCGCGCTGATGCCGCCAAGGCCTACCTGGTAAGCCAGGGTGTTGCCGCCAGCCGCATCGCCACGTCCGGCGCCGGCTCCACCCAGCCGATCGCCAGCAACGCTACCGTGGATGGCCGCGCACAGAACCGTCGCGTCGAAATCTTCGTGGCCGAACCGGCTGCCCGCTAATTCACGCGGTTTACCCTGCGTTGAATGCAAAAGCCACCTTCGGGTGGCTTTTTTGCGTCGGCTGCAGGCATACTTTGTAGTTTGACCGATCGAGTTTTCCGTACACCATGGCCTCCGACACCCTGACCCCGCCCTACCAGCCCCGGCGCCCCGCGCAATCACGCATGCTGCCGATCCGCGACCTGCAGCACCATGTGCTGGAATGGGGCACGGCGCGTGAAGGCCAGCCCCTGCTGGTGCTGTGTCACGGCTGGATGGACGTAGCGGACTCCTACCAGTTCCTGGTGGATGCGCTGCAGCAGGAGCGCCACATCATCGCGCCCGACTGGCGCGGCTTCGGCAACACCCCGGCCACGCAGGCCGATCATTTCATCTTTGCCGACTATCTGCTGGATCTGGACTATCTGCTGGACCATTTCGCCGGCGACACGCCCGTGGATCTGGTGGGGCACAGCATGGGCGGCAACATCGTCACGCAGTATGCCGGCGTGCGCCCCCAGCGCGTGCGGCGCCTGGTGAACCTGGAAGGTTTCGGCCTGCCTGCAACAAAGCCCGAGGACGCCCCCCAGCGTCTGGTGCAGTGGATGGACAATGTCCGCGCGCTGCGTGCCGGCACGCTCAAGCTGCGCCACTACCCGGACCTGCCCGCCGTGGCGCGTCGCCTGCAGCAGACCAACGCCCGCCTGCCGCTGGACAAGGCGCTGTGGCTGGCCCGCCGCTGGGCCGAGCAGGATGCCGAGGGGCACTGGCACATCCAGGCCCATGCCGGCCACAAGATTCCCAACCACCAGCTTTACCATGCCGACGAAGCCATGGCCTGCCTGGCCTGCATCACGGCACCCACACTGTGCGTGGAAGCCCGTGACGACAGCATTGCCCAGTTCTGGGGCGAGCGCTACACGCAGGAAGAATACCGCGCCCGCATGGCCCGCATTCCCGACGTGCGCCACGCCACCGTGGACGATGCCGGCCACATGCTGCACCACGACCAGCCCGAAGTGCTGGCCCGTCTGATTGAAGATTTCCTGGGCGCCGAGCAGCCCGCCTGAACGACATGACTCACACCTTTCTCTGGCACGACTACGAAACCTTCGGCATCGACCCGCGCAGCGACCGGCCGGCCCAGTTTGCCGCCATCCGCACCGATGCCGACCTGAACGAGATCGGCGAGCCGATCAATATCCTGTGCCAGCCGGCGCCGGACTATCTGCCCAGCCCCGGCTCCTGCCTGATCACCGGCATCACCCCGCAGCAGTGCCTGCAGCAGGGCATGCCCGAGTGGCAGTTTGCACGCACCATCCACGAGGCGATGGCGCAGCCGGGCACGATTGGCGTGGGCTACAACACCATCCGGTTCGACGACGAATTCACGCGATTCCTGTTCTGGCGCAACCTGATCGACCCTTATGCACGCGAATGGCAGAACGAGTGCGGCCGCTGGGATCTGCTGGATGTGGTGCGCATGACCTATGCGCTGCGTCCGCAAGGCATCGAATGGCCGGTGGTGGATGGCAAGCCGAGCTTCAAGCTCGAACACCTGAGCGCCGCCAACGGTCTGGTGCACGATGCGGCACACGATGCCTTGTCGGATGTGCGTGCCACCATCGCGCTCGCACGCCTGCTGCGCGAGAAGCAGCCGCGCCTGTTCGAGTTTGCGCTGGGCCTGCGCCGCAAGGACCGCGTGGCACAGGAGCTGGGCCTGCCCGCCACGCAGCAGACGGCGCAGCCTTTCCTGCATGTCTCCGGCATGGTGCCGGCCGATCGCGGCTGCCTGGCGCTGATGTGGCCGTTGGCCAGCCATCCCACCAACCGCAACGAGCTGCTGGCCTGGGACTTGCGCCATGATCCTTCGGAGCTAGCCCTGTTGGATGCCGAAGCCATTCGCACGCGCCTTTTCACGCGCAGCGATGCGCTGCCTGAAGGTGTGCAGCGTCTGCCGATCAAGAGCATCCACCTGAACAAGTCGCCCATGGTGGTGCGTAACCTGCGCACGCTCAGCCCGGAAATGGCGGCGCGCTGGCAGTTCGATCTGGAACCGCAACTGCAGCATGCCGTGGCGGCACGCGACCTGCCCGACATGAGCGCCATCTGGGCGCAGGTGTTCACACGCCCGACAGCAACTGCCCCCGTGGATGTGGACGGCGACCTGTATGGCGGCTTCCTCAGCAATGGCGACCGCCGCAAGCTGGAAGACCTGCGCCAGCTATCGCCGGCACAGCTGGCCGCCAGCCGCACCGGCTTCGAAGACGAGCGCCTGCCCGAACTGCTGTTCCGCTACCGAGCACGCAACTTCCCCGACACGCTCAATCCCGAAGAGGCGGAGCAATGGCAGGGACACTGTGCATCGCGATTGCTGGATGGAGCCGGCGGAGCGCGCAGCGTGGACGCCCTGCTGGCCGAGCTGGACGAGTTGCAACAGCAGGATCTGGAGCCCGCCAAACAGCAGGTGCTGGACCAGCTGTACGAATACGCGGAAATGGTGGTGCCGCAGGAATGAAGCTCAGCGGTCCTTGCCGAACAACACCAGCTGGAAGAAGCGCAGCAATTCGGCATCGAGCGCTGCCTTGATGCCGACAAAGTCGGCCGGGCGTGGCTCGCTCTCGCGTTGCGCTTCGGCCCGGTGCATGGCTTCGGCGCGACGGCGTGCATCGGCATCGTCCGAATGCACCGCATGGTCGGCCAGTACGCGCACATAGCCCGCGCCCACTTCGGCCAGCCCGCCGATCACGTACACCGTATGGCCTTCTCCATGGCGCTGGTCGCGATAGACCAGCGGACCTGCACGCAACAGCAGCAGCATGGGATCATGGCCGGGCAGCACGCCCAGGCTGCCTGCCTCGCCGGGCAGCGTCACCTCCTGCACATCGCCCTCGAACAGCAGGGCATTGACCGTGCTGACCTGCAGGTGCAGCTTGTCGGGCAAGGCTGCAACGCCTCCGGGATGGAAACTGCCCACATTGGCCCGTTGTCCCTGTTTGCCCGCGCCTGCGTCCGCATCCACCGGCATGGTGGGCGCGCCGGACGGCACTCTGGTGGAGATGGTCTTATCGTTCATCGACTGCCGCTGCTCCTGCCACGATTTCGATCAGCTCGCGCGTGATCGCTTCCTGCCGTGCCTTGTGGTACTGCAGGGTGAGTTCATCCACGCGGCGGTCCGCGTTTTCGGTGGCGGCCTTCATCGCCGTCATGCGCGCCGCCTGCTCGCAGGCCGAGTTCTCTGCCACCGCCTGGTAGATGATGGTTTCCACATAGCGTCGCAGCAAGGCGTCCACCGCCTCCTGCTCGCCCGGTTCGTACACGTAATCTACTGGCGCATATTCGGCACGCGCCATGGCCGGAGGCTGCAGATAGGCTGGCACGCCGACCAGGCGCTCATCCAGCGGCAGGAAACGCGACACGATGGGTTCGTAATTGAGTGTGTTGACGAAGCGGTTGGTGGCCACGTACAACTCGTCGATCTCGCCCTTGAGAAACTGCATGATGGGCACCGACATGGTGCCGAGCAACTCCTCGGAATGCTGGAATTCGCAGCCACAGGGCACATGCGCCACCACCTTGAAGCCGGCGCGGCCCAGGGTCGACAGCCCGCGCAAGCCCACCACCGTGAGCGACACTTCGCGCCGAGCCTGCTCCCACGAGGCCAGCTGCGCCACCACCTGTTGCAGCAGGCGTGTGTTGAGCGGTCCGCACAGACCCTTGTCCGTCGTCACCACAATCATGCCGATGCGGTGCGCCGGCACGCGCCGGGCCATCAGCGCCGGCTGATAGTCCGGATCCACGCGCACCAGACGCGCCATCATGCCGCGCAGGATGCGACCATAGGGACGGATCGCCTCGGCCCGCTTGCGCGCCTGGGCCAGCTTGGCAAAGGAGATTTGCTGCATGGCCTTGGTGATCTTGCGCGTCTTGCTGATGTTGGCAATCTGGGCGCGGATGTCGCGGGTATTGGTCAACTGCATGCTTTCTATTCTGCACCCTTGTGCCCGTCTTGCGCCAAATCTGGTGCATGCGGGAACGGGGATGATTCATTATATGAATCAATTAAATGATGCATTGGCCTGCCTCACCTATCCGGAGCATCGCGCGGGGTCACCCCACCCGGCTCCGGCAAGCGGGCACAAAAAAAGCCACGGCATGGCCGTGGCTTAGCAGAAAGCACTGCGGCACATGGCCGCAGCCTTGCTTACATGCGTTCGAAGATGGCAGCAATACCCTGGCCGCCACCGATACACATGGTGACCAGCGCGTAGCGGCCGCCAGTGCGCTGCAGCTCGTGCAGGGCCTTGACGGTGATGACCGCGCCGGTGGCACCGATGGGGTGACCCAGGGAGATGCCGGAACCGTTCGGGTTGACCTTGGCCGGATCGGCGTTCAGGCCACGCGTGACGGCGCAGGCCTGGGCGGCGAAGGCTTCGTTGGCCTCGATCACGTCCATGTCATTGATGGTCAGGCCGGCCTTCTTCAGTGCGATGTTGGAAGCGGGCACCGGGCCGATACCCATGATGCGCGGCTCGACACCGGCGTGGGCGTAGGCAACCAGACGGGCCAGCGGCTTGGCGCCACGGGCCTTGGCGGCTTCGCTGTCCATCAGCACCACGGCAGCAGCCGCATCGTTGATGCCGGAAGCGTTGGCAGCGGTGACGGTACCGTTTTCCTTGACGAAGACCGGCTTCATCTTCTGGAAGTCCTCGATCTTGGCGCCCGGACGGAAGTGCTCGTCCTTCGCGAACACCACATCACCCTTGCGGCCCTTGATGGTGACCGGCACGATCTGGTCCTTGAAGCGGTCCTCGGCCCAGGCCTTCTCGGCGCGCTGGTGGCTCTCGAGGGCCAGGGCATCCTGGTCTTCGCGGGTGATGTTGAAGTCCTTGGCCACGTTCTCGGCCGTCACACCCATGTGGATGGTCTGGAACGGGTCGTTCAGGGCGCCGACCATCATGTCGACCATCTTGGTGTCACCCATGCGGGCGCCCCAGCGGGTGTTCAGGCTGGCATAGGGGGCGCGGCTCATGTTCTCGGCACCGCCGCCGATGGCCACGTCGCAGTCACCCAGCAGGATGGACTGGCTGGCAGACACGATGGCCTGCAGGCCGGAACCGCACAGGCGGTTGACGTTGAAGGCCGGGGTTTCGATCGGGCAGCCGCCGTTGACGGTAGCCACGCGGGACAGGTACATGTCCTTGGGCTCGGTGTTGACGACGTGGCCGAACACCACATGGCCAACGTCCTTGCCTTCGACGGAGCCGCGAGCCAGCGACTCGCGCACGACCAGCGCGGCGAGTTCGGTGGGGGGCACATCCTTCAGGCTGCCGCCATAGGTACCAATGGCAGTACGGACAGCGCTGACAACTACAACTTCACGCGACATGGTTCTCTCCTCACACTCAGGTGGATCTTGCTAACGGAAAATGGAATTTGCGCACAACTTCCTGATACCGGACTGACACGCGGTCAAACGTATCGACCGGTGACACGCAGATACATGATAGCGCAGCATCTGCGGGTGACCGGGTTGGCGCATTCACCTACTTGGCGTTCTGGCGCTCAGTAACGCTCGGGCACGTACATGGCTTCCGGAATCGGATGGCGCACGTAATCAGGGTGGCGGGTGCGCTCGGGCAGGATCACCTCGGGGCGCTCCACCTCGGTGTAGGGCAGGCTCTCCAGAATGTGGCTGATGCAGTTGAGGCGGGCACGTTTCTTGTCCACCGCCTGCACCACCCACCACGGTGCTTCCTCGATATGTGTGCGTTCAAGCATGACTTCCTTGGCCTTGGTGTAGGCCTCCCAGCGCACGCGGCTCTGCAGGTCCATGGGGCTGAACTTCCACTGCTTGAGCGGGTCATGGATGCGGCTCAGGAAGCGGCTGTGCTGCTCGCCATCGCTGATGGAAAACCAGTACTTGAGCAGACGGATGCCGGAGCGCACCAGCATGCGCTCGAATTCGGGCGCGCTGCGGAAGAACTCCTCGTATTCCTCATCGGTACAGAAGCCCATGACGTGCTCGACGCCAGCGCGGTTGTACCAGCTGCGGTCGAACAGCACGATCTCGCCGCCGGCGGGCAGGTGCGACACATAGCGCTGGAAATACCACTGGGTACGCTCGCGGTCGTTGGGTGCGGGCAGTGCCGCCACGCGCACCACGCGCGGGTTCAGGCGCTGGGTGATGCGCTTGATCACGCCGCCCTTGCCGGCCGAATCGCGGCCCTCGAACACGATCACCACCTTTTCCTTGGTGAACTGTACCCAGTCCTGCAGCTTGACCAGTTCGGCCTGCAGGCGCAGCAGCTCTCGGAAATACAGGCGGCGGTCGAGCGTGCTGTGGTGACCTTCGCCGGTTTCGTGGCTGATCAGGCTGTCGGCATCTTCCAGTTCGAGTTCCAGGAATTCGTCATAGCTGTCCATGACTTCCTGGCTCATGCGCTGGTACAGATTGCCCAGATCGGCCGGATGGGTCTTTTCTTCCCCACTCATATGCATTCCCCTTTGTCTTGTGTCGTGGGTTGCCCCATTTTTTCAAACAGGCATGGTGGCAGAGATTTGCGACATAAATATGACAAATTGATGGCATGCAATAAGAGCCAGACAGCCGGGCGGAATCTCATTTCCGCTTTCGGCTGCCTGCTGTTTCGGACGCGTAGATCAGGCCGAACGCCAGGGCGTTGCCGGCAAGCCGTGCCAGCGCGTTCCCGGAGGGATGGCTTCGCCTTTCATCACCAGCGTCAGCGGTCCCAGTTGCGCGCCATCGGCCACCTGCGCGCCATACAGCACGGTGCAGCGCGGACCGAGCGTGACGCGGCTGCCGATGCGCACATGGTCGACCTTCATCACGCGGTCTTCGAACAGATGGGTCTGCGGGCAGCACAGTGCGTTGAGTTCGCTGTGGTCGCCAATGTGCACGCAATCGAATTCGGTGATGTCGGTGGTGTCCATGTAGACACCGCGGCCAATGTGACAGCCCAGCAGGTTGAGCGCATCCGACAGCCAGGGCGTGCCGCGCAGGTAGCGCAGGAACCAGGGCACGGTGATGCCCTCGTACATATTGGTTGCCGCCTCAGACAGCCAGACAAACGGCGTCCACATCGGCACGGAATGCTGCCGGTAACGCCCCAGGGTCAGCCACTTGAACAGTGCCACGAAGACATAGGTGGCAAAGCCGAACAGCACGCCGCCCAGCGCCACATCGACCGCGACTTCACCCCAGCGTCCGCTCGCTGCCAGCGGCATGGCATCCAGCACCAGTGCGTAACCCACGGCGATGACCAGCGCGTGCGGTGCGGCAATGCGGAAGGCCTCCACCAGGCCGCGGCCCAGCTTGCGCCACGGTGAAGGCGCAAAGGTCAGATGTTCGGGAAAGCCGCTGACAACCTCGCGCGCGGGCAGGTGCATCGGCGGCGAGCCGACCCAGGTGTCCCCATCCTGCATGGCGGCATTGCGCGGCACGGAACTCATGACCCCGATCAGGACGTTTTCCGGAATCGTGGTGCCATCCGGCACGTAAGCGCCATTACCGACAAAGCTGCGGCGCGACACCACGGTGGGCTTCACGGTCATCCAGCCGCCGTCGATGTGCTCGTCCCCCAGCATCACCGCATCGGCAATGAAGCACTCGTCGCCGAGCGTGAGCATGTCGGGCACCACGCCCAGCGCCGTGGACAGCTCGGTTTCCTTGCCCACCTTGGCACCGAGCAGGCGGTACCAGGTGGCGGAGTAGATGGTGGCATAGACACCGTGCAGCACGGCCAGACTGGATTCCTGGATCTGGTTCACCAGCCACTTGGCCAGATAGCGGTTGCTGTGGATCGGCCAGGTGCCTTCGCGCATTTTCGGCAGGAACAGCCAGCGGATGCCCGCCGCGATCAGTACCGTCGCAAGAATGAACACGAGGCTGGCTGGCAAGGCCAGCAGGAAGAACTTGAGTAGGCGCAGGCCGAAGGCTTCCCAGTCGTTGATGGCACCGGCGTCGAACAGGGGCTGGATGGCGATTTCGTCAATATCCAGCACGTCGATCAGCAGGAAAGTGGGAAATACCGGCAGGAAGAACAGCACGGCCATCGCCAGCGAGCCCAGCACGAAGAAGCCATTTTCCAGCCACTTGCGCGCGGCACTGACTGGTTGGCGCGCTGGCAGGGTTGCCGGGTCGAAATCCCCCCGTTCACGCGCGGGAGAGCCGTGCCAGACCTTGCGGGGCGGCACCTGCTGCCCACGGCCGAGCGCGGATTGCCCTTCCAGATGACCATAGGCGCCAATGCGGGTGTCACCCTCGATCACCACGTAGGAGCCCACACAGGCCTCCGGCCCGATGGTGATGGCGCCCAGATGCAGCATGCCGCCTTCAACGCGGGCATTTTCCAGATTGACGGCATTGCCGATGCTGGCCCCGTCGCCGATTTCCACCAGCTCCGGCACGCGCAGGGTGACCGAGCCGAGATTGACCTCTGCCCCCACCTTCGCTCCCAGCAGTCGCAGCCACCAGGCGTAAAGCGGCGAGCCGTTGATCATGTAGGTGGGAACGGCTTCGGTCAGACGGTCGGCCAGCCACCAGCGGTAGTAGGTCCAGCCCCACAACGGGTAGCTGCCGGGCTGGAGACGACCGGCAATCAGCCACTTGCCGGCCCAGGCCAGCACGAACTCGGCCAGGGTGGTGATCAGGAAGGCCCACACCGACATGGCGATGGCGCGCCAGATCGAGTCGCCCGGATCGCCGGTATAGAAATGGTAGGCAAAGAATGGCGCCAGCCATTGCGCCATCTTGAGCAGTACCAGAAACGGGATGGCCAGCCCCTGCGCCAGGCCGCAACGCCAGCGGCGCCAGGCGCTGTGGATGAGAAACGGGCGTTCCGCTGTCTGGCTGGCAGGTTCCGCAAGGTGCAACTGCAGCGCCTCGGCGATCAGGCCGATACGGCGGTGCTGATAGATGTCGGCCACGGTTGTCTGCGCCAGACGCACATCCTGCCGCAATAGCGAAACCAGCCGCGCCGCGAACAGCGAGTGACCGCCGAGATCAGCAAAAAAATCCATGTCGCGGCGCAGCGGCTGGCCGGGGAACAGCTTTTCGAGCTGGGCAAACAGCGCCTGCTCTGCGGGCGTTTCCGGCTGGTCGCTACCCTCGGCAGGAGCCGCGGCTGCCAGAGGCTGCGCCTTGAGCACCTTGCGGTCGATCTTGCCGCTAGACAGGCGCGGCATAGCAGGCAGGGCCTCGAAGCGGGCCGGCACCATGTAGGGCGGCAACACATCCGCCAGGCCATTGCGCAGCGCCGTGCCGCTGGGCGTTTCGGTGCCGGATGGCACGTAGAAGGCCACCAATTGGTCGATGCCCTCGTCATTGAGCAGCACCACAGCGGTGGTCCCGACGCCGGGCTGTCTTGCCAGCACCGCCTCGATTTCGCCCAGCTCCACGCGAAAGCCGCGAATCTTGATCTGGTCATCCGCGCGGCCCAGGCACTGCATCTGCAAGCGGCCGCCCTGCTCTTCCACGCGGGCCAGATCGCCGGTGCGGTAGAGGCGCGCCTCCTGCGGATTGCGGGCCCAGGGGTTGGGCAGGAATTTCTCGGCAGTCAGCTCGGGACGACCGAGGTAGCCGGCGGCCACTCCGCGGCCGGTGATGCACAGTTCGCCGGTCTCGCCGAACGGCAGGAGCTTCAGTGGCGGGACCTGACCATCGACGATGGCGTCGGGATCGATCACCTCGATCACCTCGATCACCAGCAGACCGTAGTTGGGCAGGGCTTCGCCAATGGTGACCGGTTCACCGGGACGGAGTTCGGCCAGCGAGGCCGAAACGGTGGCCTCGGTCGGTCCGTAGGTGTTGAACATCTGCCGCCCATGCGCCCAGCGTTCCACCAGCGTTTGCGGACACATCTCGCCGCCCAGATTGATGATGCGCAAATTGGGCACGTCCTGCGCGAACAGCGCCAGCAGCGTCGGCACGGCATGCAGCACGGTGATGTCGTTCTCGATCAGCGCACGCGGCAGCGCTTCGGGATCCCCTGCGATCTCCTTGGGGGCAATCCACAGCGTGGCGCCTGCCAGATAGCTGATCCAGATTTCCTCGAAGGACATGTCGAAGGCCACCGAAAAACCCTGGTAGACCTTGTCATCCTCCCGGATGCCCAGCCGCGCATTTTCGCTGCGCAGGAAATGGCAGATGCTGCGCTGCGTGATGGCGATGCCCTTGGGCTTTCCTGTGGAGCCGCTGGTGTAGATCACGTAGGCCGTGTAGTCGGGCGATGTGCCTTCGCGCCGCTGCAGCACGGTGCCCTCCGGCAGGGCTTGCAACAGTTCCTGCGCCGTCAGGATGCGGGCTGTGATGCCGGGCTGCTGCCGCACGGGCTCGCCGTGGTGGGCATCGATCAGCAGCGCACGGGCCTGGGCATCTTCCAGACAGATGGCAATGCGTTCCACCGGCACTTCGGCATCGAAGGGCAGCCAGGCTGCGCCCGTCTTGGCAATGGCAAGCTGCAGCACCAGCAGGTCGATGCCGCGCGGCAGCCACAGGCCGACCATGTCGCCCGCCCGGATGCCGGCCTGCAGCAGGCGGTGCGCCACGGCATCCGCAGCGGCGTCCAGTTCAGCATAGCTCAGCTGCCGTTCTCCCGCCACGAGCGCGATGCGCTGCGGCACGCGCCGGGCGGTCGCCTCGAACACATCCGCCAGGATCTCCTCGCGCAGCAGCTCGGGCAATGCGGGGCCGCGCAGCACATGGTCTCTTTCTGATTCCGACATGGGTCACTCTTCCGGCACGTCTGCTCAGCTGCAGGCGCGCAAAAAAGCCGGGGCGGCACCGGTGGCTGTTCACCACCGGCCCGATGGCCCGGCAAATGCAATGCGTCTTTCAGGGGCTTATCTGGTTGCGCAGGCCGCACCTCGGTCAGCACGGTTGCCGGCGCCGCGGGCAGCGGCCTCGCTCATGTACTGGCCCTTCTTCGTCTTGCCGAAGTACTTGGTGCCGGGGCAGTGGTAGACCTTGGCAGCCGTGTTCACCCACACTTGCGTACCACCCAGACCGGCGCCCGAAGCGGCCTTGGCAGGCACGGCCGGAACGGCAGGCGTGGCCGGCTTGGCAGGAGCCACGCCGGGTTTTGCCGGGGTGGCGGGAACAGCCGGCTTGGCCGGTGTCGCAGCCGTCACCGGCTTCATCGGAGCGGGTTTGACCGCGGTGCTGGCCGACGCAGGCTTGGCCGCCAGCTTGCCGACGGTTACCGCCGGAGCCGGTTTGACAGCCACTGCAGCCGCCTTGGGCGGAGCACTGGCCTTGGCGGCAGGGGTAGCCGGTGCAGCCATGGCAACACCGCCAGCCAGCAGGCAGGCAGCAAACAGGGTGGAAACGGAAGCTTGGCGCGGGATGCTCATCAGAAAACTCCTCGGTGAAAAACAGGAAAACTTCTGGGATCCAATCTTGCGCGCGCAGCCGATGGCTTGCATGACAAAGCGGGGGCCCGGCTGTTGCAATTGCAATGCAGCGGGAGCACCGGGGGGCAGCGGCCCATGCCTTACTGGCGTCAGGGCTTCTGCAGAAGGCTGCTGAGCGCGTCAGCCAGCTCCTGACGCTCCAGTGGCTTGCGCAGTATGTGCCGTATGCCCAGTTCCGCCGCGCGCGCTGCCAGCATGGGACCGCCCTGGCCAGTGAGCAGAATCACCGGAAGCTGCTCCAGTGCCCCACCTGCCTCGCGCAGCCGCAGAACCAGTTCTGTGCCTGTCAGTTCCGGCATGCGCTCATCGGTGATCAGGGCAGCGAAATGGGAGGGTTGCGTCTGCAGCATGTCGAAGGCGCGCAGCGGCCGTGTTTCGGCTGTCGCGTCCAGGCCCAGCGATTTCAACGTTGTGGCTGTCAAGGCGGCCAGTTCCGGTTCGTCGTCCAGCACCAGCACGCGGGCGGGCACCCTGCCCCAGGTCTTGCCCTGGTCACGATCAGGCCCGGACTCTGGTTCGAGAGACGGGAGAGCGCTGTGGAGCGAATCTCCTGCCGCAGGCGGTAGCCTCCCTTGCCCGAATTCCTGGCTAGATGGTGAATCCTGCCCCTGTTCCTGCCCTCGCTCCTGCCCCGGCTTCCAAGGCTGCGCCCGATGTTGCTCCTGCACTGGCGCACAAACCGGCAGCCACAGCGCAAACCGCGCGCCCTCACCTGGCTGACTCTGTACATCGATGGCGCCATGCAACTCCACCACGGCCCCATGCACCACAGCCAGCCCCAGGCCGGTTCCGCCCTCTCCTGCCCGCGTGGTGTAGAAGGGCTCCAGCAAGTGCTCCATCGACACCGGATCGATACCCCTGCCCTCGTCCGCCACCACAAGACGCAACCACTCGCCCGCTGACAGGCGGCTGTGCGACAGCACCTGCTCGGCATCCACCCGTTCCTGCCCCAGACTCACCTGCAACACCCCCCCTTCAGGCATGGCCTGCAGGGCATTCACGCACAGGTTCAGCACGGCCTGATAGGCCTGCGCCGGGTCACCGCGTACCCTTCCCTCCGGGGCGGCCAGTTGCACATCGAGCCGGATGCCCGGCTGCTTCAGGCTGCGCACATGTTCCAGGACTTCTTCCACCACCGTCTGCAGCACAAATACCACCGAACGCCGCGCACCGCCACGGCTGAAGGCCAGAATGCGCTCGGTCAGCGCACGCCCCCGGGCGGTTGCCCCGATCAGGCGGTCCAGCTGGCGCGCCTGGGCACTGCCGGGCTCGGCCTTGTCCAGCGCCATTTCCCCATAGCCGGCAATCGCGCCCAGCACGTTGTTGAAGTCATGCGCCACTTCGCCCGCCATGCGCCCCAGTGCTTCCAGCCGCTCGCCCCGCGCCTGCTGCAGCCGCAGGGCCTGCTGCGCCTGCTCATGCCGGCGCTGCGCCCGCTGCAGAATCCACAGTGCTGCGGCCATCACGGCAGCCAGCAACACCAGCAGAACCGCAGCCATCTGCGCGGATGCCCGCCAGTCGTGCAACACCACATCCCGACTGCGAAACAGATCCACCTGCAGGCCATAGCCCTCGATCAGCACATGCTCGGCCAGATGCACATGCCGGGACAGGGGCGATCCATCGGTCGATGCCAGCAAGGTGCCATCGCTGCGCGACACCCGCATTTCCGCCTCGTCCTCCGGCAACGCGCTCTGGAAAGCCCCCAGTAGCACATCGGCCGGCACACCGGCCACCACCCAACCATAGCGGGCGGTTTCCATCGGCAAGGCAATCGCCACCAGCGGACGGGCAGCGGACGGATCGGCAAAGGGCCGGCTGAACGAGAGGCTCTCGACGGCATTCGCCTTAAGCGGAGGCGCAAATCCGTCGACCGGAGGAAAGCCGATGGCATCGGAGCGCGTCACGCCCCGCCCCTGCGGATCGAGCAGCCACAGCGTCTGTGCCATCGGCATCAATTCCACGCGCCGGCGCAATCGGGCCGAGGCCTCTGCTGCATCGTCCGGCATGCCGTCTTCCTCGATGGCATTGGCAATGGCCGTCAGGCCTTCGTCCACGCCATCCAGCCCGCGCTCCAGTTCGTCGGAAACCACCACGGCCAAGGTGTGCAGCGCGCGCTGCTGGTCGCGCAGGGTGGAAACACGCATCACCCACAGTGCCGAAGCCGTCAGCACGGCCAGCATCACCCACACCAGCAACAGGGCGACCCAGGCCATCCTGCCGCTGGACAGGAAGGCCGACATGGAGAGCGGGCGCCGGGGCGGCTTTTTCTCCGTTACCATCGCAAGCATGTCTCCCCTGAACCAGCCCCATGTATTGGTCGTCGACGACGATCCGGATGTGCGTGACATGGTCTGCGACTACCTGCAGGAAAACGAGTTGCGCGCCACGCCCTGCAGTTCCGGTCGCGAAATGATAGCCTGCTTCGACAATCAGGCGATCGACCTGGTGCTGCTCGATCTGAAGATGCCGGGCGAAGACGGCCTGGATCTGGCGCGCCAGTTGCGCGCACGCGCCACCGTGCCCATCATCCTGCTCACTGGTCGCACCGAAGAGGCCGATCGCGTGATGGGCCTGGAACTGGGCGCGGACGACTATGTGACCAAGCCCTTCAGCCCGCGCGAACTGCTGGCGCGCGTGCGTGCCGTGCTGCGCCGCTACCAGGTGCAGGCCACGTTGCCGCAACGGGACAGCGCCCGCCGCGCCTTCCGCTTTGCCGGCTGGGAACTGAACCTGCGCACGCGCCGGCTCAAGACGCCCGATGGCAGCTACGTGGATTTGTCCAACGGCGAGATCAGCCTGCTGAGCGCCCTGTGCCAGGCGCCGCGCCGCGTGATGTCGCGCGACCAGCTGCTGTCCATGTCGCGACTGCATGAGGCCGAGGTGTACGACCGCACCATCGATGTGCAGATCCGGCGCCTGCGGCTGAAGCTGGAGGAAGACCCTGCGCATCCGAGGTTCATCGTGACGGAGCGCGGATCAGGCTATATGCTGGATTGCGATGTGGAAACGCTGTACTGAGCTGCCACAGGCCCTGCCCCCAAGGCGTGGATAGCGTTCCAGTCCCACGTGTTCGGGGCGATCCCGCTAAAGTCGGAATCTGATGCAAGAACAGGAGCATGTCATGGTTGCACCGTCCCATTCGCAACGTTTTCCTGCACGCAGCGCCATGCTGGGCGAAGGCATGGAAATCCGGCGTGCCCTGCCCACCGCGCGCAAGCGCATGATCGGCGCCTGGTGCTTTCTGGACCATGCAGGCCCGGTGCAACTCGGACCGGACGATGGCATGCATGTGGGCGCGCACCCGCATATCGGCCTGCAGACCTTCACCTGGATGATCGAAGGCGAAATCATTCACCGCGACTCCCTCGGCGTTGAACAGACCATCCGTCCCGGTCAGGTCAACCTGATGACCGCCGGACGTGGCGTGGCCCACACCGAAGACAGCGCCGCCAACGGCGCGCGCCTGCACATGGCGCAACTCTGGATCGCCCTGCCGGACAGCCAGCGGCATTGCGAGCCGGCGTTCGAGAACTATCCCGAGCTGCCACAGGTGGCGACCGGCGGTTTTCTGGCCACCGTGCTGGCCGGCACTGCGCTGGGGCAGACGGCGCCTACGCGCATCTACAGCCCCCTGGTTGGCGTGGATCTGGTGGCAGAAGCTGCGGCACATGCTACCCTGCCCCTTGATCCGGCCTTCGAGTACGGGCTGCTGGTTTTGCGTGGCGAAGTCACGGTTCAAGGAGAGCAGCTGGGGACCGGAGAGCTTCTCTACTTCGAGCCCGGCCGCCATGAACTGCAGTTGCAAAGCCATGGCGCTGCGCAGGTGCTGCTGGTGGGCGGCACGCCGTTCGAGGAAGATGTGCTGCTTTGGTGGAACTTTGTGGCGCGCACGCAGGAGGAAATCGAGCAGGCGCGGGCAGACTGGATCAATGACAGTGGCCGGTTTGGCACCGTCAGGCCCGGCAGCACTGCGGGGAGGCTGGATATACCATCGCTGGATGGAGCGCGGTTGCGGGCCAGCCGATAGGGCGCAAGAAAAAAGCACCTGCCGCAAACGCTGCAAGTGCTTGATTTTCTTGACCATCTGGCGGAGAGAGAGGGATTCGAACCCTCGATACAGGAGAACCTGTATGCCGGATTTCGAATCCGGTGCATTCGACCACTCTGCCATCTCTCCGTGGTCTGTTCATTCCGCAGCAAGGATGCTGCAGGAAACAGGCGATTTTACATGCAAGTGACAGCCTCCGCAAAGAGGCAGGCCGCATTTTTTGCTGCGATCAGTCCGCGCGCAGCACACTCAGGCCGCCCATGTAGGGGCGCAGTGCTTCCGGCACCTCGATGCTGCCGTCGGCCTGCTGGTAGTTTTCCAGCACGGCCACCAGGCAGCGGCCCACGGCCAGGCCGGAACCGTTGAGGGTGTGCACCAGTTCGTTCTTGCCCTGTGCGTTCTTGAAGCGGGCCTGCATCCGGCGTGCCTGGAACGCTTCGCAGTTGCTGACCGAGCTGATCTCGCGGTAGGTGTTCTGCGCCGGCACCCACACTTCCAGATCATGCGTGCGCGTGGCGCCAAAGCCCATGTCGCCAGTGCACAGCACGATCACGCGGTACGGCAGGCCCAGCTTCTGCAGGATGGCTTCGGCGTGGCTGGTCATTTCTTCCAGCGCCTCGTAGCTCTTTTCCGGGTGCACGATCTGCACCATCTCCACCTTGTCGAACTGGTGCTGGCGAATCATGCCGCGCGTGTCACGGCCATAGCTGCCGGCTTCGGAGCGGAAGCAGGGGCTGTGCGCCGTCATCTTGATCGGCAGCTCGGATTCGGCCAGCACGGTGTCGCGCACGGTGTTGGTGAGCGGCACTTCGCTGGTGGGGATCAGGTACAGCGGGGTGTTGTCCGGGTGCTCCTCGGTTTCCTGGCCGCCCTTGCGCGCAGCGAACAGGTCACCCTCGAACTTGGGCAGCTGGCCGGTACCGCGCAGGCTGTCAGCGTTGACGATGTAAGGCGTGTAGCACTCGGTGTAGCCGTGCTCGGTGGTCTGCACGTCGAGCATGAACTGCGCCAGCGCACGGTGCAGGCGCGCAACCGGGCCGCGCAGGAAAGAAAAACGCGAGCCCGACAGCTTGGCGCCGGTGTCGAAATCCAGGCCCAGCGGTACGCCCAGGTCCACATGGTCCTTCACCTCGAAGTCGAACTGGCGCGGGGTGCCCCAGCGGCGCAGTTCCACGTTGTCGGCTTCGTCCTTGCCCACGGGCACGCTTTCATGCGGCAGGTTGGGCACGCCGGGCAGGATGGCCTCGATATCGGCCTGGATTTCGGTCAGGCGTGCGGCACTGGTTTCCAGCTCCTGCTTGATGGAGCCGACCTGGGCCATCACCGCCTCGGCGCCGGCATGATCGCCCTTGCCCTTGAGCTGGCCGATCTGCTTGGACAGCGTGTTGCGCTGGGACTGCAGCTCTTCGGTGCGGGTCTGGATGGTCTTGCGTTCGGCTTCCAGCGCGGTGAAGGCGGCCACGTCCAGGTAAGGCTGCGGATTCTTGCGCGTCTGCAGGCGGGCCACTACCTTGTCGAGGTCTTTGCGAAGCAGGAGGATGTCTAGCATGGAAATACTTCTGATGGGATGCGCGGCCCAGGCCGCGCCAAAAACGGGAGTTACTGGTTGTCGAGCTTGAGGCCCTTGGGCAGCGGAAACTTGAGCGTTTCCTGTACGCCATCCATGGTACGCACGGAGACGGCACCATAGGCCTTGATGCGGGCCACCACATCATTCACCAGCACCTCGGGCGCAGAAGCGCCTGCGGTAACGCCCACGGTGGTGGCACCGGCAAACCATTCGGCCTGCAGCTCATCCGCATTGTCGACCATATGGGCCGGAACGCCCAGCCGGCGCGCCAGTTCGGCCAGCCGGTTGCTGTTGCTGCTGGTGGGGCTGCCCACCACGATGACCACATCGGCCTGCTGGCTCAGCACTTTCACAGCGTCCTGGCGGTTCTGCGTGGCATAGCAGATGTCCTGCTGCTTGGGCTCGCGGATGTTAGGGAAGCGCGCCTTGACTGCAGCCGTGATGGCTGCGGCATCGTCCACGCTCAGCGTGGTCTGCGTGACCACGGCCAGCCTGTCGGTCTGCGCCGGCTGCACGTGGGCCACATCGTTCACGTCTTCCACCAGGTGGATGCCGCTGTCGAGCTGGCCCATGGTACCCTCCACTTCGGGATGGCCCTTGTGGCCGATCATGATGAATTCGTAGCCCTCTTTCGCCAGCTTGGCCACTTCCACATGCACCTTGGTCACCAGCGGGCAGGTGGCGTCAAACACCTGAAAGCCGCGCTGCGCCGCCTCTTCCTGCACCGCCTTGCTCACGCCATGGGCGCTGAACACCAGCGTGGCACCGGGTGGCACCTCGGCCAGATCCTCGATGAAGATGGCGCCGCGGTTCTTGAGGTCGTTCACGACATGGGTGTTGTGCACGATTTCGTGACGCACATAGATCGGACGGCCGAATTTCTGCAGCGCGCGCTCGACGATGTCGATGGCGCGGTCCACACCGGCACAGAAGCCGCGCGGCGCCGCCAGCACGATGCCGGCGTCGGGCGCGGTAACGGGCTGCGAAAGATCGCGTTCAGTCATAGCACACCAATGATCTGCACCTCGAAGGTGACCGGCTGGCCCGCCAGCGGGTGGTTGAAATCGAACAGGATGGCCTCTTCGCCCAGCTCGGCGACGGTGCCGGCAAACTGGCCTTGCGCATCGGGCGTCGGAAACTGCACCACTTCGCCCACGGCATATTGCTCGTCCGGGTCGCCCATTTCCTTGAGCACGCTGCGCTTGAGCCACTGCAGCATCTGCGGATTGCGCTCGCCAAAGGCCGCGCCGGCCGGCAGCTCGAAAGTGGTATGCGTGCCCTCGGGCAGGCCGATCAGCATCTGCTCGATGGCCGGCGACAGCTCGCCATTGCCCAGCGAGAGCGTGGCAGGCTGCTCGAGAAAGGTGTCGATGACGTCACCCTGCGGGCCGGACAGGCGGTAATGCAGGGTGAGAAAGGAATCGGCTTGCACCACGGGCGTGCCCGGGGCTGCGGTGTTGGTGGCTTCAGTCATGATCCGGTCCGGAGTTGGATGCGCTATTGTAAGAGGCTGCCTGTTGCACCGGGACCATGCGGGCTTTGCAGCCTGTCCGTGGTCAAGTCTTGATGTCGCCATTTATAATACTTTTTATTTAAAAAATGGATTTTTATGGCCTTCCACGATCTTCCGCACACCTCGCGTCCGCGTGAACGCCTGTTGCAGCACGGCGCCGCAGCGTTGGGCGATGTGGAACTGCTCGCCCTGCTGCTGCGCACCGGCACGGCAGGACGCAACGTGCTGGTAATGGCGCAGGACGTGCTGGATGCCTGCCAGGGGCTGGCGGGCCTGCTGCATGCCGATGCGCGCACGCTGGGGCAGATCAAGGGTCTGGGCGGCACGGCCAAACGCGCCGAGCTGCTGGCGGTGATGGAGCTGGCGCGGCGGGCCATGGCACAGCAGCTGCAGCAGCGCACCCTGCTCAACCACCCGGCGCTGGTTGCCAACTACCTGCAGCTGCATCTCGGCCATCTGCCGCACGAATGCTTTGCCGTGCTGTTTCTCGACAGCCAGCACCAGCTGATCCAGCTGGAAACGCTGTTCCGCGGCACGCTGAACCAGACCAGCGTCTACCCGCGCGAAGTGGCCTTGCGCGCACTGCACCATCACGCTGCCAGTGTGGTGCTGGCGCACAACCACCCCAGCGGGCAGGTGCAGCCTTCCAGTGCCGACATCGCGCTCACGCGCCAGTTGCAGCAGGCACTGTCGCTGCTGGACATCCGCGTGCTGGACCATATCATCGTCGCACGCGGCAAGAGCCTGTCCATGGCCGAGCAGGGACTCATGCCCGCTGCCTGATATTCTTGTGCCCCTATGCGCCCTGCCCTCACCCGCCACCTGACCGATATCGTTCCCTTTGCCCATGCGCTGCTGCAACACGTCCTGCAGCCCGGTGACGTGGCGATCGATGCCACGGCCGGCAACGGGTACGATACCTTGCTGCTGGCACAGTGGGTGGGCGATGGCGGGCGGATATACGCGTTCGATGTACAGGCCCAGGCCATCGAGGCTACGCGTGAGCGGTTGCAGGCGCACGGGCTCGCAGACCGGGTCAGCGTGATCCATGCAGGGCACGAAACCGTGCTGCAGCATGTAACGCAACCGGTGCAGGCGGCAGTGTTCAATCTGGGCTACCTGCCCCGCAGCGACAAGCAGATCACCACCCAGGCGGACAGCACCATCGCGGCGTTGCAGGGCATCTGGCAACTGCTGCGTCCGCATGGCGTGATCGTGCTGGTGGTGTACCACGGGCACGCGGGGGGCAAGCAGGAACGCTCGGCGGTGGAGGATTACGTGTGTGGTCTGGATCCGGCTGCCGTGCGCGTGGTGCGTTATGCGCTGGCGAATGTGCCGAATGACCCGCCGTATGTGCTGGCGTTGGAGAAGCTGGAGCCGTTCCGTTCAGACAGCTCCGGGCGTACATCCGATATGCAATAACCGCCACAGGGCTTTGGTAGCCCTCAATCCCCCAACACCACCCCTTCACGCCGCGGATCCGCACCACCAAAATAGCCGCGCGGCGTTTTCTGGATCGCCTGCAGGCCGCTGGTCATGTCTATCTCGCGCACCTCGGCGCCGCGCTGGCGCAAGGCTTCCGCCGTCGCTGGTGCAAAGCGCTTCTGCTCCAGCAAGGTGGGGCCGTTGGTCGACCCAAAGTTGGGCAGGTCGATCGCGCGCTGTGCATCCAGGCCCCAGTTGAGCGTGCCGTAGAGTGTCTTGGCAACGTAATGGATGATGAGGGCGCCCCCGGGGCTGCCGGCGCTCATCAGCAGTTCGCCGCGCCGTCCATCCGGCTGTTTGCCGTAGACCAGAATGGGTGCCATGCTCGAACGCGGGCGCTTGCCCGGCTGCACGCGGTTCGCAATCGGGCGCCCTGCGGCATCCCTGGGCGTGAAGCTGAAATCCGTCAGCTCGTTGTTGAGCAGAAAGCCTCCGGCCAGTCCCTTGCCGCGGTTGACCATCATCCGGGAGCCGAACTGGTCCTCGATGGTGGTGGTCATGGAAACGGCGCGGCCCTGCGCGTCGATCACGCTGATATGGCTGGTGCCGTATTCCGGCTGGGCCGGCATGGGCGCCAAAGCCACGCGCAGGCTAGCGGGCTGGCCCGGCTCTGCCGTCTTCATGGATTTGGCCTGCGGCCCCTGCTGGATCAGCGCTGCACGCTGCTGCAGGTAGACGGGCTGCAGCATGGACTGCCAGTTGCCGCCCGGCGCCTGCACAAAAGCCGGATCAGCCACGTACTGCGCACGGTCGGCAAAGGCCAAGCGTGCGGCTTCGGTGTACAGATGCAGCCAATCGGCATTCGGCTGGCCCTGCTGCAAGGGCAGCTTCGCTGCATCGGTGTGCCTGAGGATGCCGAGAATCTGGCCGATGGCCAGCGTGCCGGAACTCGGTGGCGGCATGCCGCAAATCTCGTAGCGGCGGGCGACGGCCTCGTAATCGAAACAGAGCGCCGGACTGACGCGCGGCTGGTAACCGGCCAGGTCAGACAGTGCCAGTTTGCCCGGATTGGCGGCATGCCCCTGAACCGTGCGCACCATCGCCTGCGCCACCTCGCCCCGCATCAGGAAGCGCGATCCCTTGCTGGCAATGCCGCGCAGTACTGCCGCGTATTCGGGATTGCGCAGCACGTGGCCGACGGGCCAGGGCTGTCCATCCGTGCCGTAGAAATAGGCCGCCGCAGTGCTGTCGTTGTCGCGCAGGTATTTTTCGGAGGCGAGCAGGCGATGCAGGCGCGGGCTGACAGGAAATCCTGCCTCGGCCATGCGGATCGCCGGCGCAAACAGGCGTGCCCACGGCAGCTTGCCCTGCCTGCGTTGCACCTGTTCCAGCATGGGCACCACGCCGGGTACCCCTACCGAGCGGCCACCGACCACTGCCTGATGAAACGGCAACGCCTTGCCATCCGGCCCGAGGAACAGGTCTTCGCGCACCGTTGCCGGCGCCGTCTCGCGGCCATCCCAGGCCAGCAAGCTCTTGCCGTCGTCATAGAGCAGGAAGGCACCGCCTCCAATGCCGCTGGATTGCGGCTCGACCAGTCCCAACACCATCTGCACGGCAATCGCCGCATCCAGTGCATTGCCCCCTGCACGCAGAATCTCCAGCCCCGCCTGCGTGGCCAGCGGATTGGCTGCAGCCACGGCATGCTTCTGCCACTGCCAGCCCGGCTTGCCGGTCCAGCCGCTGGAGGCTTCCGGGTTGGGCGGAATCGTCGACAGTGCGGGCGTGCCGGGTCGCGACGTCACCGCGGCTTGTGCGCCCGAAGCCGGGACAGACGGAGCCTGTACCGTGCCGCACCCTGCCAGGGCGGACAGGAAGGCAACAGCGAGGAGCGAGCGGGTCAGCACCTGTGTCATGGAAGATCCTTTCATGGCCACAGGCATGGCGCGTCAACGCGCCCAAATCCCTGCGATCCCGTTCAGAGCAGCGTGGTCCGCGCACATGCGGCCGCGAGCACGTCCAACACGGCCCGCCCCTATGCGCCGGCCGCGTGCATCGTGGGCAAGGCGCGTCTTATTCGACGCCAGCGTCTTCCTCGTCCTTGGCCGGCCAGTCGCGGATGTAGGCCTTGAGCATCTTGTTCTCGAAGTTCTGGCTTTCCACCACGGTCTTGGCCACGTCGTAGAAGCTGATCACGCCCTGCAGCACCTTGCCTTCCATCACCGGGATGTAGCGCGCGTGGTGGTCCAGCATCATGCGACGCACTTCGTCCAACGCGGTTTCGGGGGTGCAGGTGATGGGGTGGTCGTCCATGGCGGCGCGCACCGTGGAGTTGCCCAGGCTGCCGCCATTCTTGGCAAGCTGGATGTTGATCTCGCGGAAGGACAGCATGCCGGCCAGTTCGCCGTGCTCCATGACCACCAGTGCCCCGATGTCCTTCTCCACTACCACGTTCAGCGCGTTGAGCAGGGAATCGTCAGGGTGCACCGTGTACAGCGTATTGCCCTTGACGCGAAGAATGTCACTAACTTTCATGTTGGCACCTTGTCTCTGGAATGGCCGGTGAAGAATGAAACAACAGGATCAATATAGCCCACATTTGGAGACATTTTCCTCCGTGTTAGCCCGCTGCACCCTGCATATACACTTGCACCATCGGCAAGACAACGAAGGAGACCCCATGCCTGGTTATGCCAACCCCGGCTTCGACACACTGGCACTGCATGCCGGCGCCACCCCTGACCCGGCCACCGGCGCGCGCGCAGTACCGATCCACCTGACCACCTCGTTCGTGTTCCAGGACAGCGACCACGCTGCGGCCCTGTTCAACATGGAGCGCGCAGGTCACGTCTACTCCCGCATCAGCAACCCGACCAATGCCGTGCTGGAACAGCGCATGGCGGCGCTCGAAGGCGGTGTGGGCGCAATCGCCGTGGCCAGCGGCCAGGCGGCGCTGCACCTGATCATCAGCACGCTGATGGGCACCGGCAGCCATATCGTGGCCAGCGCTGCGCTCTATGGCGGCAGCCACAACCTGCTGTCGTACACGCTGCCGCGCTTCGGCATCGAAACCACTTTTGTGCCGCCTGGCGATCTGGAAGCCTGGCGCAATGCGGTGCAGCCCAATACCAAACTGTTCTTCGGCGAAACCGTGGGCAACCCCGGCCTGGACGTGCTGGACATTCCCGCCGTGGCCGACATTGCCCACGCTGCGGGCGTGCCGCTGGTGGTCGACTCCACGCTGACCACGCCGTATCTGGTGAAGCCGCTGGAACTCGGCGCGGACATCGTCTACCACTCGGCCACCAAGTTCCTGAGCGGGCATGGCACGGTGATGGGCGGCGTGGTGATCGATGGCGGGCGTTTCGACTGGGAAGAATCCGGTAAATTCCCCGAACTGACCGAGCCCTATGACGGCTTTCACGGCATGGTATTCAGCGAGGAAAGCAGCACCGGCGCCTTCCTGCTGCGCGCGCGCCGCGAAGGCCTGCGCGACTTTGGCGCGGCACTCAGCCCGCACAGCGCCTGGCTGATCCTGCAGGGTCTGGAAACGCTGCCGCTGCGCATGGAGCGCCACATGGCCAACACCGAAAAGGTGGTGAACTTCCTGGCCAGTCACCCGTTCGTCACCCGCGTGGGCCATCCGTTGCTGGAGAGCCACCCGAGCCACGCCCTGGCTGGCAAGCTGCTGCGCCACGGCACACGCGGCGCGGGCAGCGTGTTCAGCTTTGACATCGCAGGCAACCGCGCGCAGGGCAAGGTGTTCATCGAATCGCTCAAGCTGTTCAGCCATCTGGCCAACGTGGGCGATTGCCGCAGCCTGGTGATCCACCCGGCCAGCACCACGCATTTCCGCATGGACAACGCGGCGCTGGCGCAGGCCGGCATCACGCAGGGCACCATCCGCCTGTCCATCGGTCTGGAAGACCCGGATGACCTGATCGACGATCTCAAGCGCGCGCTCAAGGCCGCAGAAAAGGCAGGAGGCCAGGCATGAAACGCACCGTCAACAACGAAGTGCTGTACGCCTACACCGGCGGCAAGGACTACAACCCCGATCTGCCCACCATGGTGTTCATCCATGGCGTGCTGAACGACCACAGCGTGTGGGCACTGCAGAGCCGCTTCTTTGCCAACCACGGCTTCAACGTGCTGGCGGTCGACCTGCCCGGCCACGGCCGCAGCACCGGTGCACCGCCGGCCAGCGTGGCCGAAGCCGCTGCCAGCGTGCTGGCGCTGCTGGACGATCTGCAGGTGACCGAGGCGGTGCTGGTGGGCCACAGCTGGGGCTCGCTGATTGCCCTGCACGCTGCCAGCCTGGATCCGCAGCGCATCGTGCAGCTGGTGCTGGTGGGCACAGCGTTCCCGATGCCCGTGTCCCCCGCGCTGCTGGACATGTCGGTGTCTGCGCCCGACAAGGCGATCGACATGGTCAATACCTTCTCGCATTCCACGCTGTGCGCGGCCGTGCCCGGCCAGGGCGCCAATACCGGCAGCTGGACCTATGGCGGCGCGCGTGCGCTGATGCAGTACGTGCTAGCCAGCAACCGCGAGCACAACGTGTTCAACATCGGCTTCAACGCCTGCAACAGCTACGCCACCGGGCTGGAAGACATCGCCAAGGTAAGCTGCCCGGTGACCTTCGTGCTCGGCAGCGCCGACCAGATGACGCCGCCCAAGGCCGCCAAGGGACTGATCGGCGCGGCGGCCAAGTCGCAGGTCTTTTCCCTGCCTGCCGGCCACAGCCTGATGACCGAAGCGCCGGATGGCGTGCTGCGCGCCATTCAGGCGGCAGTGAAAGGCATGTCGCAGGTGCGCGTGACGGCGTGATGCGGCAGCGTCGCGATGGGATGGTGCGTGCAGGCCCTGCCCGCATTCTCGTCGTGACGGAGGCCATCCCAACCCTCGGCACAAACCCATGACCCTCAGACAAGACCTGTTTGATCTCGCCCGCCATTTCGGGCTGAACCCCGCGCAGGGAACGGCCCTGCACACGGCAGCCGGCATGGATGTGCAGCCGGCAGCGGCAAACCGGCTTGCCGTGCCCTCGCTGACCCTGCTGGCCGCCATGCTGGCGGGCTTTGGCGTGATTCTCTGGATCGCCGCCAATTGGGGGCTGTGGAGCCGCAGCACGCACTTCGCCCTGCTGGGCGGATTGCTGCTGGCAAGCAGTGCCGGTGCCTGGGTGCTGGCTCCCCGGCGGGGCGCCGGTGTGGCCCTGGGCCTGGTGGCGCTAGCCACGCTGGGCGGCCTGCTGGCCTACTTCGGGCAGACCTATCAGACTGGCGCCGATCCATGGCAGCTGTTTGCGCTTTGGACCGGGCTGGCCCTGCCGCTGTGCCTCGGCCTGCGCAGCCGGGTGCTGTGGATGCCGTGGAGCCTGATTGCCAACACGGCAATCAGCCTGTGGGCCTGGGCGCAACTGGAGCGCTGGGTGGGTGCCGGAACACCGCCGACGATGACGCCGCTGCTGCTGGCACTGGGCGCCAGTGCGCTGGTCAGCATGGCGCTGCATCCGGCGTGGCGCGCCTGGACCGGCAGCGACCGGCTGGCCCACCGTGTGGCCGTTTTCTGGACCGTGCTGCTGACCGGCAGCCTGTCACTGATGCAGTTCCTGTCGCACATGGGGCAGGTCGTGGCCCTGCTGCCCGGCCTGGCCCTGCTGGGGGCGGCCGTGGCCTGGTATGGCATGCGGCGCCATTTCGACGTTTTCATCCTGAGTGCGGCCACCCTGGCTGCGCTGGTCTTGCTGTTCGCCCTGGTCGCAGAGAAGCTGCTGGGGCGTGGATATTTCGATCAGTTTAATCTCGCGCTACTGGGTATGGTCGCCATGCTGGCCCTGGCCGGTGCAGTGGCCTGGATCATGAAACGCCATCGCCTTGCCGGGGCTGCTCTGCCCGACCCTGCCTCTGCCTCTGCCTCTGCCTCTGCCTCTGCCTCTGGCTCTGGCTCTGGCTCTGGCTCTGGCTCTGGCTCTGGCGGCAGCCATGATGACAAGCTGCATCCGGCTAACGCTGCTGCGGCTTCACTTCCGCACCAAGCGCTTGCTCCGGCGCTGGATCTCGGCGTGGCCCAGGGATGGTGGACATCCCGCGCACGAGGACTGAGCGCCTTGCAGCCGGACGAGCAGGAGCGCCCCTGGGCGGTGGTGCTGCTCACGGCGCTGGGGGCCTGGCTGGCGGTGCTGCCCTTTGTCGCAGCGCTCACCATGTTCGCCTCCAGCACGGAAACCATTGCGCTCTCGCTCGGTGTGCTGCTGTGTGCGGGCAGCCTGTGGCTGTTGCGTCGCCCGCGCCTTGCCTTGTTTGCGGAGCAGCTAGCGTATGCCCTGCTGGTGACCGGGCTGGCCTTTGTCACCCTGGGCGTTTCAGGGCTCTGGAACGAGCGCGCTGCCCTGTGGGTGCTGACTGCCCTGCTGCTGATGCTGGTGTGGGCGTTACGAGCTCCCTGGCTGCAGTTGCTGCTCGGCGCTGCCCTGTGCACCCTGATCCCCATGCTGGCCGCCAGCCTGCTCTCGCGCGGCACCGACTACTGGCTGCTGGATCAGCCCTGGAGCCTGGCCTGGCTGCCTGCCGTGATGGCGCTGGCCTGGCCGGTCGCGATGCTTCTGCGCCCGGGGCGCTGGCAGGGCATGCCGCTGGTGCGCCATGCTGCGCGGCGCGAAGCGTTCTGGGCCGGATGGATGCTGACCGTGCTGGTGCAGCAGGCCGCCAGCGCGGGCATGACCTTCATGCTGGCTGGCATGATGGGAGGGGGCGGCGGTGGTGGCGGCTGGAATCCCGACATCCTCACGGACGCCAGCGGCCTGCAGTTCTGGCAATGGTGGCTGCCGCTCAGCTCCGGCTTGTTTGCTGTGGCAGGCTACGCCATCGCGGCACAACGCTGGCCACTGCTGCGTCATCCTGCGCTGGGCCTTCTGGCCGTGCTGCTCACCATAGCGGCCTGGTTCCTGCCCTCCCTGGGCATTCCGCTGTGTTTCCTGGCAACCGCAGCTGTCACGCAACGCTGGCGTCTGGCCGCGGCTTCGGCGCTGGCTGTCGGCTGGGTGGTGGGAGCCATCTATTACCAGACCGACTACCTGCTGGTGCACAAGGCGCTCTCGCTGCTGGCGCTGGCTCTGGTCGTCGGTGCGGTAGCGCTCTGGTTGCAGCGCAGTCTGGTCGCGGCCGATCCGCTGCGTTCGCCAGGCATGCTGCCTGCCTCGCCGGCAAGTTCCACGCTCGTGGCAAACCCCTCTCCGCAGCGCCTGCGCCGTCATCTGGTGCTGCTCGCGCCTCTGGGCGCAGCGGCCGTCCTCGTGCCTGGCCTGATGCAGAACGAAGCGTTGATCCGCGATGGGGAACGCCTGCTGATCAAGCTGGCACCCGTCGATCCGCGCTCGCTGCTGCAGGGTGACTACATGGCGCTGGCCTTTGAGCTGTCGCCGGACGGTTCACGCATGCCGTCCGAAGAGAATGCGATCCCCGCCACCTATGCCGTCTTCCGGCGCGAGGCCAGCGGGCTGGCGACCATCCAGCGGCTGGAATACGACGAAAGCCGCCCTGCCCTAGCGGCCAACGAACGCCGCATCCGGCTGGGTCAGAAAAACGGGCAGCCGCTGCTGGTGACGGATGCCTGGCATTTCAAGGAAGGCACGGGCGAGCGCTGGGCCCAGGCTGCCTACGGCGATTTCCGCCTGCGCAGTGACGGACGTGCCTTGCTGGTGGGACTTGCGGATGCGCAGTTGCGGCCGATTCCGAAAGACTGAGAGAGCAATAGCTGCAGGGGTTGCGATCGACTGCTTTGGCGGCTCAGAGATCAAGGCACGATTGGCAGCCCCTCCCTCTTTCGGCTTGGTGCTCTCTGGCTCTACCGCTGATGGCTGATGGCTGATGGCTGATGGCTGGACAGCTTACTTGCCCTGTCCGCTCTGTCCAGCCAAGTCAACGGCTCCCGCTGACGTGTTCACCACAGTCTCCCGCTTCAGCGCATCCAGCAAGGTCATGTCCGCCAGCGTGTGCTGCCACAGCGGCTGCAGCTGTGGCGTCTGCGGTAGCAGCCAGCGCGCGATGAGCGGCTCCAGCCGGGTTTTCTCGGCCGGCACCAGCAGCACCCAGGGGGAATCTTCCTCATCCAGCCGGCCTACCCAGCGCAACTCCGCCAGTTCTTCCAGCACCGGCTCCAGTTGCGGCGCTTCCACCCGCAGCTGCTGCGACAGCACCTCCAGCGAGAGCCCGCGCGCCGGAGTCTGCTGTGCGTGATTCAGCTTGCGCAGCAGCTCGATCGCCAGCTGCATCTGCCAGCCCATGCCCTGTCCGTGGCGGCGCAGGCCATGCAGCAGGGCCGGAAGATAGGCGGCAATAACCGCTCCCAGCAGGATGATGATCCAGGCCAGATACACCCACAGCAGCAGAATCGGCAGGGTGGCAAACGTGCCATACACCACGGAGTAGGACGGCACGCGCGCCAGATACAGGGCCAGCAGGCGCTGCGCAAGGGCAATGCCGGCCGCCGCGAACACACCGCCCGCCAGCGCATGCGTCCAGCGCACGCGCGTGTTGGGCACGAAATGGTAGAGCGCGGCCATCCCCCCGGCCATCAGCGCAAACTCCACCGTGTTGATCAGGAACTGGATGCCCCCCGGCGTGCCGACCGGCGTGCCGGTGATCCAGCCCTTGGACAGCGAAAGCACATAGGACGTGGTCGCAATGCTGGCCCCCAGCACCACCGGGCCGATGGTCACGGCTGCCCAGTAAATAAGCAGTCGCTGGCCCAACGGACGCTGCTTGCGCACGCGCCAGATCGCATTCAGATGCTCGTTGATGCTGGACATCAGCAAGAACGCCGTCAGCACAAAGAACACCGTGCCCGCGGTGCCCAGCTGCTTGGCATGGCTGGCAAACACCGTCACGCTTTCCACCACCGGGTTGGCAATGGCGGATGGAATCAGGTTCTGCACCATCCACTGCTCCAGCGCCTGCTGCAGCTTGCCGAACATCGGAAAGGCCGTGAAGATGGACAGCACCACCGCAAAGAACGGCACGATGGCGGTCAGCGTGGTGAAGGTGAGGCTGCTGGCGGTGAGCGACAGATGGTCCTCGCGGAAACGCTGGCGCAGCATGGCGAGCGTTTCGCGCCACGGAAAATCCAGCAGCAGCAAGGGCAGCCGCGCATGAAAATCGAGCAAGCGTCTGAGCAGTTTCTGCATGGGCGCCATCATGCCATCATTGTGCGACGATGCCACTGCTTTCGTGGTAGCCTTGGCAGCCTTCTTCTGCCGCTGGCAGCCCCATGCCAGCCCCATCACCATGACAGAATTCAACGACCTCAGCCTGCAGCCCATACCGCCCACCCCTGCCATCCGCCGCACACGCATTGCCGCGGTGGCGCTGCTGCTGGCGCTGGTGGTGTTGCTGGTGGCGTGGGAACTGTGGCTGGCGCCGGTGCGTCCGGGCGGCTCCTGGCTGGCGCTGAAGGCACTGCCGCTGTGCCTGCCGCTGGCCGGCCTGCTCAAGAACCGCATGTACACCTACCGCTGGCTCAGCCTGATGGTGTGGATCTATTTCTGCGAGGGCGCCGTGCGCGCCTGGAGCGACCGCGCCCCCAGCAGCTACTACGCGCTGCTGGAGGCCATCCTGTGCGTGGCGCTGTTTGTGGCGTGCGCCATGCATATCCGTTTGCGCTTCAAGGCGGCGCGGCAGTTCTTCGCCGCCACGCTGGCGCAGGCCGAGGCTGATGCAGGCACACAGGTAGCAAGCGCGGGAACCTCGGCTACCACCCCTGCCGCCTCGCAACAAGCCTGAGTTCTTCCCGCCCAGGCCGCACGAGGGCCGCCTATGCGGCTGGCCCCAATCGCGCCTGCGCGGCCTCCACGGCATCGTCCACACTCCAGAACACCGGCACAAGCACGCCGGAACTTCCGTCCAGCAGGCCGGCGCGGTGCAGTGCGTCCCGCGGCCGGTCCTTCACGCGCGCCAGCATGAGGGTACAGCCCCGGTGCGACAAGTCGGTAGCCAGTTCCGCCAGTGCCTCCACGCTGGTCGAATCCAGCGCATCGCACAGTTCCATGCTGAGCACCAGTACCTGCGTGTCATGCGCCAGGGCCTGCTCGCGCATCCCGGCAAAAATGCGCTCGGCGTTGGCGAAGAAGACCGGCTCCTCAGGCCGGAGCACTGTCACGCCAGGCGTGCGCAAGGCCTCGGTGTGGGCATCGCGGTCCAGATAATCCCGCGTGCCGGGTAACTGGCCCAGCTCGCTCCACAAGGGGCGCGAAAACCGTCGCACGACCAGCAGCACCGACAACCCCACCGCCAGCAGCAGCCCGAACAGCACACCAAACACCAGCACCGTAGCCGCCGCCACCCAGGCCAGCCAGGTGTCGCTACGCAACCGCATGCTGTTCAGTACCGTACGTGGCCACAGCCCGTGCGCCAGAATGCCGATGACCACGGCCGCCAGCACCGGCACCGGCAACAGCGCCAGCCAGCCGCGGCCCTGCCACAACAGCAAGGCCAATGCCAGCGCGGCGGCCAGTCCGGTCAGCTTGCTGCGCCCGCCGGCGGCTTCGTTGGCTGACGATGCCGAAAACCCCGCGCCCACCGGCAAGCCCTGCAAGGCCCCGCTGGCCAGGTTGGACAGCCCCAGAGCCAGCAATTCACGTCGCGGCGCCACGCGATCCCCGTGCTGCAACGCTAGGGTCCGCACCGAACCCCAGGATTCGGCAAACAGGATCAGCAACAGCGCCGGGGCGATTTCTGCGGCGCGCAGCCAGTAGGCATCCGACAGGTGCGGCCAGTGCCAGCCGCTCCATGCCCATGCCACCTGCCCGACCAGTGCAACGCCGGCCCTGGCTGGCTCCAGAATGGCGGAGGCAATCATGCCCGCCATCAGGATCAGCAGGGACGGCGGCAGCAGCAACCAGCGATGGAGGCGCTTGAACACCAGCCACAGCACCAGCGCTGCCAGCCCCCAGACCAGGCTCGGGCCATGCACCAGCGCAGCGTAATGCCACAGTTGCTGCAGCAAGGGGAAGAAGCCCGCCGCCGACACCTGCATGCCCAGCAGATGCGGCAACTGGCGCACGATGATAGTGAGCGCCAACGCCCAGGCAAAGCCGCGCAGCACCGGCCGCGAGACAAATGCCCCCAGAAACTCGGCCCGCAGCGCCCAGGCCAGCAACAAGAGCCCACCCGTCAGGATGACCAGCGCAAAGCCCATCGGCATGCCGCCCACAGCCACGGCCGAGGCAAAGATCGCCGCAGCCGACGAGGTGGGCGAGACGATGGCAAAGCGGCTGCTGCCGAACCAGGGATACAGGCACAGACCCACCAACGCCGCCAGCAACGCATGCGCCGGTGGCACGTTGGCGATGGCGGCGTAGGCCACCGCCTCCGGCAGCAGCACGCCGGCAACGGTCAGGCCGGCAAACACATCGTCCAGCACCGGGCGCAGCCACTGGCGCTGCCCCATGCTGGCGCTGCCCTGGTCATTGGCTGTCACTGCCGATGGCTGCCTGCTCCCGTCCAATTCCTGTCTCCTTGCGCCGTCTCGCGCTGCAGAAGCATTATCCGGCGGCAGCGCCCTGCATGGCGCCGTATCATTGCGCCATCATGCAAGACACTTTTCCGGATTCCCTGGCGCGCATTGTGGGCGCCTCCCATGTGCTGACCGGCGATGACGCCGCCCCCTACTGCCGCGACTGGCGCAAGCGTTATCAGGGGCAGGCGCTGTGCGTGGTCAAGCCCGGCAGCACGCAGGAGGTGGCGGAGGTGGTCAAGGCCTGCGCGGCGGCCGGAGTGGCCATCGTTCCGCAAGGCGGCAATACCGGGCTGGTGGGCGGTTCCGTGCCGAATGACGACGGGCGCAACATCGTGCTGAACCTGCAGCGCATGCACGCCGTGCGCGCCATCGATGTGGCCAACCAGACCATCACGGCCGAAGCCGGCTGCATCCTGCAGAACGTGCAGCAGGCTGCCAGCGATGCGGGCTGGCTGTTTCCGCTGAGCATGGCCAGCGAAGGCAGCTGCACGCTGGGCGGCAACCTGGGCGCCAATGCGGGCGGCACACAGGTGCTGCGCTACGGTAACAGCCGCGAGTTGTGCCTGGGGCTGGAAGTGGTCACGCCGCAGGGCGAAGTCTGGAGCAGCCTGCAGGGCCTGCGCAAGGACAACACCGGCTACGATCTGCGCGACCTGTTCGTGGGCAGCGAAGGCACGCTGGGCATCATCACGGCCGCCACCATGAAGCTCTATCCGCAGCCCAAGGTGCAGCTCACCGCCTGGGCGGCCGTGCCCTCGGTGCAGGCAGCGGTGGATCTGCTCGGGCTGGCACGCCAGCATCTGCATGCGGGGCTGACCGGTTTCGAGATGATGGGCCAGTTTGCCCTGTCGCTGGTGGACAAGCATTACCCGCAACTGCGCGTTCCGCTGTACCGCGACACGCCGTATTGCGTGCTGCTGGAAAATGCCGATTTCGAAGGCGAACAACACGCGCGTGAACGTTTCGAGGCCTTGCTGGAAGCCGCCATGGAACAGGGCTGCGTGACCGACGCCATCGTGGCCGAGAACCTGACGCAGGCGCATACCCTGTGGCATGTGCGCGAGAGCATTTCGCTGGCGCAGGCGGAGGAAGGACTGAACATCAAGCACGATATTTCGGTGCCGATCTCGGCCATCCCGCAGTTCGTGCAGGAAACCGATGCAGCGCTGGCCGAGCATGTGCCGTCGGTGCGCATCGTGAATTTCGGCCATCTGGGTGACGGCAATCTGCACTACAACGTGCAGGCGCCCGAGGGCGTCGATCCGGCGCGCTTTCTGGCGGAGCAGGAGCCGGGCATCAACACCATCGTGTTCGATGCCGTGCACCGCTTTGGCGGCAGCATCAGCGCGGAGCATGGCATCGGCCAGCTCAAGCGCGATACCCTGCCCAAGTACAAGTCGCCGGTGGCGCTGGGGCTGATGCGGGCGATCAAGCAGGCGCTGGATCCGCAGGGGATCATGAATCCGGGACGGGTACTCTAGGCACTTCCCGTTCTTGCCACCCAAGCCCCCGCCTTGAGTTGTGCGGCCCAGGTTCCCTAATCCGCTCGGCGCCGCTCCCGCCTTCATGCCTGGGTACAGACACATGAATCGTTCCCGGGGCAGCGTTCTTTCATATCCTTATTGACCGCTCTCTTCAGCGCTGCTCCGTACAATCAACCCATGCAGAATCCCGCCCCTTCCAACCAGTACGAAACCTTTCTGCGCCATGTGCGCGATACCGGCGTGGCCAAGGCCGACCGCACGGGCACCGGCACCACCAGCGTGTTTGGCTACCAGATGCGCTTCGACCTGAGCCAGGGATTTCCACTGGTGACCACGAAAAAAGTACATCTGAAGAGCATCATCTACGAACTGCTCTGGTTCCTCCGCGGCGACGGCAATGCGCGCTGGCTGCAGGAGCGTGGCGTGACGATCTGGGACGAATGGGCGCATCCCGAAACCGGCGATCTGGGTCCCGTGTATGGCGTGCAGTGGCGCAGCTGGCCCAGGCCCGATGGCGGGCATATCGACCAGATCGCGCAGGTGATGGAGACCCTGAAGAGCAATCCGGACTCGCGCCGCATGATCGTGAGTGCCTGGAACGTGGCCGAGCTGGACAAGATGGCCCTGATGCCCTGCCACGCCTTCTTCCAGTTCTACGTGGCCAACGGCAAGCTGAGCTGCCAGCTGTACCAGCGCAGCGCAGACATCTTCCTGGGCGTGCCATTCAACATCGCCAGCTATGCCCTGCTCACGCACATGGTCGCGCAGCAGTGCGGGCTGGAGGTGGGCGAGTTCATCTGGACCGGTGGCGACTGCCATATCTACAGCAACCACAGCGAACAGGTCGACCTGCAGCTGTCGCGCGAACCCTTCCCCTATCCGCAGCTGGTGATCAAGCGCAAGCCGGCGGATATCTTCAGCTACGCGTTCGAGGATTTCGAGGTGGTGGATTACCAGCACCATGCGCCGATCAAGGCGCCAGTGGCGGTGTGATAAAAAATCCCGATCAGGGTTAGTCAACGAATTGATGTAGTTTTTCAATGCAAACCCTGACCCGCAAACAACTCATCGCCCTGCTGGTGCTCACCCTGATGTGGGGCATCAACTGGCCAATGATGAAGCTCTCGCTGCGCGAGCTGCAGCCGCTACATTTCCGGGCACTCACCATGAGTCTGGGCATGCTCGGGCTGATGCTCTACTTCCGCACGCGCGGGGTACGGCTGATGCCGCAGGGCTGGAGCGAATGGCGCGCCATCCTGATCCTGGCGCTGCCGAACATGCTGGGCTGGCACGGGTTGTCGATCTACGGCCTGCAGCAACTCTCTTCCGGGCGCGCTGCCATTCTGGGCTTCACCATGCCGGTGTGGACGGTGCTGCTGGGCGTGCTGTTCTACCGCGAGCAACTCAGCAACCGGCTGATCGTGGCCGTGGTGGCCGTACTGGCGGCCATCGGGCTGCTACTGGCGAACGAACTGGGCAATCTGGCGGGACGGCCAGTGGGCATCCTCTGGATGCAAGGCGCTGCCATCTGCTGGGCACTGGGCACGATCTGGACGCGCCGCCTGCCCACCACCCTGCCGACCGAAGCGCTGATCGTCTGGATGATGGCCTTTGGTGCCCTCACCATGGGCCTGCTCGCGGGCATGCTGGAAGCACCGCAGCGCTATGACTTCAGCGTTCCGGTCTGGCTCAGCCTGATCTACGGGGTGCTGATCAACTACGGCGCGGCGCAGGTGCTGTGGTTCAGCCTGGCGCGCGCCCTGCCGCCAAGCACCAGCGCCATGAGCGTGATGGCGATTCCGCTGATCGGCATCATGAGCGCCACCGTCATCGTGGGCGAATGGCCGCACTGGCAGGATTTTGCTGCCGTGGGTTGCGTGATGCTGGCGATTGCCGCGGTGCTGCTGCCGCGGCGCGGCGGCTGATCAGCGGTTGCGGAACTGGTCGTGGCACTTGCGGCAGGTGCTGCCGGCGTCGATCACCAGCTTCTTCAGCACATCCAGGTCACCGGCGCGAGCGGCGGCGGGCAGCTTGTCCACCTTCTCGCGCAGCTGCTGTGCACTCGCATCGAAGCGCGGCCTGGCGGTCCAGACAAACTCGTTGGCACGGGTGTTGACCAGCGGCGCACCGCTGCCGGGCACAAAGCCGTGGAACGGCAGGCGCGCCATCACCATCACCACGTTGGCGTCTTCCACCGCCTGCGCCTGATCCCACGGAATGCGCTTGAGCGCCATGGCGCTGAGGCGGCTGAAGTGGTGCTCCATCACCTCGAACGCGCCCTTGCGGTAGGCCACGGCATCTTCTGCCTTGGGAAACGTCATCCATTGCGCGGACGCCGCCACGCTCGAAAAACCCAGGCCTGCCACCAGCACGGCGCGGCCCCATTGTGCGATTGACTTCATGATCCGATCCTGCAACGCCGGCTTCCTGGCGGGCGCCCCGGTTGCGCGCCTCCGTCCCCCGTCCGGCAAACCGGCCTACTATACACAGAATGGGCAAGGCAGCAGGACGCCCGGTTACAACCGTCATGCGCTGCCACAACTTGCCTACAATGCCCGCATGAAACCCGCCCTGCACCTCATCTACGCACGCGCCCGCAACGGCGTGATCGGCCATCAGGGCCAGATGCCCTGGCATCTGCCGGAAGATCTGGCGCATTTCAAGCGCGCCACGCTGGGCGCGCCCGTCATCATGGGCCGCAAGACCTGGGACAGCCTGCCGGAGAAATTCCGCCCCCTGCCCGGCCGGGCCAATGTGGTGGTCACGCACCAGCGCGACTGGACCGCGCCCGGCGCCATCGTGGCCCACAGCCTGGGCGATGCCATCGTGCAATGTGGCGACGTACCGACCATCTGGGTGATGGGTGGAGCCAACGTGTATGCGCAGGCGCTGCCGCTGGCCGATCAGGTGGTGGTGACCGAAATCGACGCGGATTTCGAAGGGGATGCCTATGCGCCGATTCTGGGGCCGGAGTTCCAGCCTATTGAGCGCGAGGAGCATGTGGGGGCGCAAGGGCTGCCGTTTGCGTTTGTGACCTACCAGCGGGTGGGCTGATTCGTCCATATCAGGCTTGCGCGGGGACAGGCTCCTGCTGGACTCGCAAGATCCAATTTCACTTGGCAAAGAATGTTGTCTTGCCCTCGTTTTTGCAAAAAACACAATTAAATCAATCACACGAAAATGCAATTCGCCACCTGGAACGTCAACTCCCTCTCCGTCCGCCTCCCGCAAGTCCTCGACTGGCTCGCCACCAACCCCGAGGTGGAAGTGCTGGCACTGCAGGAAACCAAGCTCACCGATGACAAGTTCCCGCTGCAGCTGCTCAACGAGGCGGGTTTTCAGGTGCATTTCTTCGGCCAGAAGACCTACAACGGCGTGGCCCTGATCTCGCGCACGCAGACCGGCACCGACGTGGTGCGCAACATTCCCGGCATGGATTGCGACATGGCACGCGTGCTGAGCGCGACCTACACGGCGCCCAACGGCCAGCCGGTGCGCGTGGTGAACGGCTACTTTCCCAACGGCCAGGCGCCTGGCACCGACAAGTTCGCCTACAAGATGCGCTGGCTCACCGCCCTGCGCGAGTGGCTGCGTGGCGAGCTGGTGAAGACGCCGCAGCTAATCCTGCTGGGCGACTTCAACATCACCTTCGACGATCTCGACGTGTACGACCCGGTGGCACTGCACGAGACCATCCACTGCACCACCGAGGAGCGCACCCATCTGCAGGATCTGATCGGCCTGGGCCTGACGGACAGCCACCGCCTGTTTCCCCAGCCCGAGAAAAGCTACAGCTGGTGGGATTACCGGGGCTTCGCCTTCCGCCGCAACAATGGCCTGCGCATCGACCACATTCTGGTGAGCGATGCGCTCAAGCCCTTCGCGACGGCCTGCAGCATCGACCGTCTGCCGCGCAAGAACGAGCGCCCCAGCGACCACACTCCGGTGGTGCTGACGCTGGGTGCCACGGCCTGACAGGTCTTTGCAAATAGCCGGCGGATCTAAGAACCGCCGGCAATACCGAAGCAACTTTATATTCTTTTAATTACATTAAGAATACGAATACCATGACTTTCAGTTTTATTGAAACCGAAAGGACATGGTCATGCAATTCCCACCCTCCTCCCGCCGCCAGCTGCTGAACGCGCTCGCCAGCTCCGGTCTGGCCCTGGCAGCCTCCACCGTCGCTGCCCCCGCCCTGGCCCAGGCCGGCAACGCAACCGTGCAACTGCTGAACGTCAGCTACGACCCGACGCGCGAGCTGTATCAGGACATCAACCAGGCCTTCGCCGCCAGCTACCGCCAGTCGACCGGCACCAGCGTGCAGGTGCGCCAGTCGCATGGCGGCTCGGGCAAGCAGGCGCTGTCCGTGCTCAACGGCATGAAGGCGGATGTGGTCACGCTGGCGCTGGCGGCCGATATCGACCAGCTGGCACAAGCCAGGCTGCTGCCGGTCGACTGGCAGAAACGCCTGCCGCAGAACAGCACGCCCTATCGCAGCACCATCGTGTTTCTGGTGCGCAAGGGTAACCCCAAGGCCATCCGCGACTGGGGCGATCTGGTCAAGCCGGGGGTGTCGGTGATCACGCCCAACCCCAAGACCTCCGGTGGCGCGCGCTGGAACTATCTGGCCGCCTGGGGCTGGGCCCTGAAAAAGACTGGCTCGCAGCAGCAGGCACGTGATTTCGTGAGCAAGCTCTACCGCCAGGTGCCGGTGCTGGACACCGGCGCACGCGGTTCGCTCATCACCTTCACCCAGCGCGGCATCGGCGACGTGCTGCTGTCCTGGGAGAACGAGGCCTATCTGGCGCAGAAGGAACTGGGCAAGGGCCAGTTCGACATCGTGACACCCTCGGTCAGCATCCTGGCCGAGCCGCCGGTGGCGGTGGTGGAGCGCAATGCCGACGCCAACGGCACGCGCAAGGCGGCACAGGCCTATCTGCAGTTTCTCTACACCCCGCAGGCCCAGCATCTGATCGGCAAGCACTACTACCGTCCGGCCGATGCCACAGTCGCGCGTAGCTATGCCCACCAGTTCTCCAGGGTCCAGCTGTTCACCATCGACCAGCTGTTTGGCGGCTGGGCGCAGGCGCAGAAGACGCACTTTGCCAATGGCGGCGTGTACGACCAGATCTTCCGGGCAGCGAAGTAAGTCATATGCAATTCTTCGCATAAACAAACAACAACATATTCGTTTTCAAGTATGTAGTGAATGCCTACCATGCAGACATTCACTCAGACAGCGCTGGCATGCTGCGGCGCTGCTCCCCGGATAACAAGGACACTTTCCATGACGATCTCCTTCCAGCGCCGCCCCGTCGTCGCCTTCCTTACTGGTTCCCTGATCACCCTGGCTGCAGGCACGCTGGCCGGCTGCGGCAAGAACGCGCCGGACACGGCCGCCAGCGGCAGCGCCTCTGCCGCAGCGGGCAACACTGCCGCGGCCGATGCCAACAAGCTGCTCAACGTCAGCTACGACGTCTCGCGCGAGTTCTACAAGGACATCAACGCCGCCTACCTGCCCGTTGCCAACAAGGACGGCGGCAAGCTGGAGATCCAGCAGTCGCACGGCGGCAGCAGCAAGCAGGTGCGCGGCGTGGCCGAAGGCCTGCAGGCCGATGTGGTCACCATGAACCAGGCGAGCGACATCGACTTCCTGGCCGGCAAGGGCCTGGTCGACAAGGACTGGGCGAAGAAATTCCCCGACAACGCCGTGCCCAACACCTCCCTGTCGGTGATCCTGGTGCGCAAGGGCAACCCCAAGCAGATCCATGACTGGGCCGATCTGGCCAAGGCCGGCGTGCAGCCCATCATTCCCAACCCCAAGGTGACCGGCAACGGCCGCTACACCTGGGTGGCGATCTGGGGTGCAGCACTCAAGTCCGGCAACAACGAGGCGCAAGCTGCCGAGCTGACCGGCAAGGTGTTTGCCCAGGTGCCGGTGCTGGATGGCGGCGGCCGCGCGGCCACCACCACCTTCGCCCAGCGCAACATCGGCGATGCCCTGGTCACCTTCGAAAGCGAAGTGCCCCTGATCCAGCGCGAATTTGGCGACAACTTCGAGGTGATCTATCCCAAGTGGACGGTGCTGGCCGAAAACCCGGTCGCCATCGTCAACAGCGTGGTCGACAAGAAAGGCACGCGCCAGGCCGCCACCGACTACCTGAACTGGCTGTGGTCGCCCGAGGCGCAGGAAATTGCCGCCAAGCACCACCTGCGTCCGCGCAATGCCGAGGTGCTGGCCAAGCACGCCAAGGATTTCCCGCAGCAGCAGACCTTCACCGTGGACGAGCTGTTCGGCGGCTGGAGCAATGCACTGAAGGTGCACTTCAGCGATGGCGGCACCTATGACAAGGCAATGGCGCAGCGTCGCAAGTAAGCGGAGCTAGCGGCGCTGCCCGTGCCGCAGGGCGTGATGCCGATGGCTGCCAGCACATCGTGCGCCATCTGCACACGCCCTCCCCCTTGAAACACACCGCTTCTCCACGCCTCCCATGACTTCCAGCCTCACGCTTCCCCCTTCTGCCGTGACCACCCTGCCCCTCTCCCGACAACGGACTGCGCGCCCCTGGCGCAACCCGCTGCTCAAGAGCCACAGCGTGCTGCCCGGCTTCAACCTGTCGCTCGGCATCGCCGTGCTGTATCTGGGCCTGATCGTGCTGATCCCGCTGGCTGCGGTATTTTTCAGCAGCGCACAGCTGGGCTGGGAGGCGTTCTGGAACATCGCCACCGATGCCCAGGTGGTGGCCTCGTACAAGCTGACTTTCGGTGCCTCCTTCCTGGCGGCGCTGGCCAATGCGGCAACCGGCCTGCTGGTGGCCTGGGTGCTGGTGCGCTATGAATTTCCCGGCCGTCGCCTGCTGGACGCCATGGTCGACCTGCCCTTTGCCCTGCCCACCGCCGTGGCCGGCATCGCGCTGACCACGCTGTACGCTCCGAATGGCTGGATCGGCAGCCTGCTGCCCTTCAAGGTCAGCTACACGCCGCTGGGTGTGTGGGTGGCGCTCACCTTCATCGGCCTGCCCTTCGTGGTGCGCACGGTGCAGCCGGTGCTGCAGGATCTGCCGCGCGAACAGGAGGAAGCCGCCGCCCTGCTCGGCGCCAGCCGCTGGCAGACCTTCCGCCACGTGCTGCTGCCCACGCTGCTGCCCGCCCTGCTCACCGGCTTTGCGCTGGCCTTTGCCCGCGCGCTGGGCGAGTACGGCTCGGTCATCTTCATCGCCGGCAACATCCCGTTCGAAACCGAAATCACCTCGCTGCTCATCATCGGCAAGGTGGAACAGCAGGACATCGCCGGCGCCTCCGCCATTGCCGTAGTGATGCTGGTCACCGCCTTCGTGCTGCTGCTGATCCTGAACCTGCTGCAAGCCTGGCAGCGTCGCCGCCTGCCGGCCTGAGCGAGGAAGACCCTATGTCCCGCCCCACAACGTCTCCCACCAGCGAATCGCCCTGGCTGCGCCGCATGCTGATCGGCACCGCGCTGCTGTTCATGGCGCTGTTCCTGCTGGTACCGCTAATCAGCATCTTTGTCGAAGCCTTCCGCCAGGGGCTGCAGGTGTACTGGGCCGCCATCACCGAACCGGATGCGCTCTCGGCCATCAAGCTCACCCTGCTGGCCGCCGCCATCGCCCTGCCGCTCAATGCCATCTTCGGCATCGCAGTAGCCTGGGCCGTGACCAAGTTCGACTTCCGCGGCAAGAGCCTGCTGCTCACGCTGATCGACCTGCCGTTCTCTGTCTCGCCGGTGATTGCCGGCCTGGCGCTGGTGCTGGTGTTCGGCGTCAACGCCGCGCTGGGCGGCTGGCTGGAGGCCAACGGCCTGCAGGTGATCTTTGCCGTGCCGGGCATCGTGCTGGCGACCGTGTTCGTCACCTTCCCCTTCGTGGCGCGCGAGCTGATTCCGCTGATGCAGGCACAGGGCAGCGCGCAGGAAGAAGCCGCGCGCATCCTGGGCGCCAGCGGCTGGCAGATTTTCCGGCGCGTGACGCTGCCCAACATCAAGTGGGCGCTGCTGTACGGCCTGATCCTGAGCAATGCCCGCGCCATGGGCGAGTTCGGCGCGGTATCCATCGTGTCCGGCCATATCCGCGGCCAGACCAACACCATGCCGCTGCACATCGAGGTGGTCTACAACGAATACCAGTTTGCCGCCGCCTTTGCCGTGTCTTCACTGCTGGCGCTGCTGGCGCTGGTCACCCTGGTGCTCAAGTTCGTGGTCGAACGCCGCAGCCACGCCTGAACCTGACGAAAGCTTCCCATGCAGATCCGCATCCAGAACCTGAACAAGTCCTTCGGCCGCACCGTGGTGTGCGACAACGTCAACCTGCAGATTGCCAGCGGCGAACTGCTGGCCCTGCTCGGCCCCTCCGGCTCCGGCAAGACCTCGCTGCTGCGCGTGCTGGCCGGACTGGAACTGCCGGACAGCGGCAGCGTGCATTTCGACGAGCGCGACGTGACCTGGGCCGACGTGCGCAGCCGCAACATCGGCTTTGTGTTTCAGCACTACGCGCTGTTCGCCCACATGACGGTGGCCGACAACGTCGCCTTCGGCCTGACGGTGCTGCCCGCGTCGCAACGCCCCTCCAAAAAGGAGATTGCCGAGCGCGTGGCGCACCTGCTGGACAAGGTGCAGCTGGCCCCGCTGGCCAAGCGCTATCCGCACCAGCTCTCCGGCGGCCAGCGCCAGCGTGTGGCCCTGGCGCGCGCGCTGGCCACGCAGCCCAAGGTGCTGCTGCTGGACGAACCCTTCGGGGCGCTGGACGCCAAGGTGCGCAAGGAACTGCGCCGCTGGCTGCGCCAGATCCACCACGACATGGGCGTGACCAGCATCTTCGTCACGCACGACCAGGAGGAGGCGCTGGAAGTGGCAGACCGTGTGGTGGTGATGAACGCCGGCCGCATCGAGCAGGTCGGCACGCCGAACGAGGTGTACGAGCACCCGGCCACGCCTTTCGTCATGGAATTTCTCGGCGACGTGAATCCGCTGCACCCGCAGGGCAGCGCCACGCCCACCTATGTGCGCCCGCACCAGATCGAGGTGCTGCCCGCCGCGCCCGGCTCAGCTGCGCCACAGGATGGCATTGCCGCGATCTGGAAGCAGACGCAGGTGGTCGGCCCCTACACCTATCTGGAGTTCCAGCGCAGCGACAGCGCCCAGTTGATCGATGTGCAGCTCACCCGCAGCGAACATGAACAGCTGGCCAGCCGCATGCCGTTTGCTGCCGGCACGCCGGTGTGGCTGCGGCCGACACGCGTGACCGAGTTTGTCGAGGCGGGGGCGGGAATCTGAGCGGCACAGCTCCCGCCAGTTCGAGCAGCGCACCTGCGGAAGCTGGTGCACAAGCCGGGCGCGCTTTTATAATGCCCGATGCGGTCTTGGTACCGCGCTTCTTGTGCCTGCGCGTGCTGCGCAGTCCTTAAGCTGTTCCGTTTCCGCGGGCCAGCGGCTGCCTCGACAAATCGGAGTTCCCATGATTTCCAACGCCTCGCGCCGTCTGGCGCTGCGTGGCCCGCTGGCCATTGCCGCCGCTGCATTCGCCCTCGCGCCCCTGCACGCTTCCGCCGCCGACAAGGTGCTGCGCGTTTCCGCCATTCCCGACGAAGCCCCCACCGAACTGCAGCGCAAGTTTGCCCCGCTGGGCAAGTACCTGGAAGCCGAAACCGGCATGAAGGTGCAATTCATTCCCGTGTCCGACTACGCTGCCGTGGTCGAGGCGCTGGCCAGCAACAAGATCGACATGGCCTGGCTGGGCGGCTTCACCTACGTGCAGGCCCGCATCCGCACCAAGGGCACTGCCACCCCCATCGTGCAGCGCGCCGAGGACGCCAAATTCACGTCCAAGTTCATCACGGCCAGCCCCGCCATCAAGTCGCTGAACGACCTGAAGGGCAAGACCTTTGCCTTCGGCTCCCCCTCCTCCACCTCGGGCAGCCTGATGCCGCGCTACTACCTGCAGCAGGCCGGCATCACCCCCGAAAAGGATTTCAAGACCGTGGCCTACTCCGGCGCGCATGACGCCACCGTCGCCTTCGTCGCGGCCGGCAAGGCCGAAGCCGGCGTGCTGAATACCTCCGTGTGGGACAAACTGGTCGAGCAGAAGAAGGTGGACCCGGCCAAGGTGCGCGTGTTCGCCACCACTCCCACCTACTACGACTACAACTGGACGGTGCGCGGCAATCTGGATCCGACCCTGGTGAAAAAGCTGACCACGGCCTTCCTCAAGCTGGACCCCGCCAAGCCGGCCGACAAGCAGATCATGGATCTGCAGCGCGCCAGCAAGTTCATCCCCACCACCAAGGCCAACTACGACAGCATCGAGAAAGCCGCCCGTACCGCCGGCCTGCTGAAGTAAGCCGGCCATGGGGTTTGCGCTGGAGGGCGTGGGGCTGACCCACGCCAATGGCCATGTCGCCCTGCGGCAGGTATCGCTGCAGGTGGCGCAAGCGGAATGCGTGGCGCTGATCGGCCCTTCCGGGGCCGGCAAGACCACGCTGCTGTCCGTCATCGGCACCGCTCTGGCACCGGATGCGGGGCAGTTGCGCGTGCTCGACCAGCCCAACCCCGCCAGGCTGGGCAGCGCGGCCCTGCGCCGCCTGCGCAGCCGCATCGGCACCGTGCACCAGGCCCCGCCGCTGCCGGCACGCCAGCGCGTCGTCACCACGGTGCAGGCAGGCCGCATCGGCCAGTGGCCCTGGTGGAAAAGCCTGGCCTCGCTGTTCTACCCGCTGGATATTGCGGGGGCCCGCGCTGCGCTGGAACCACTGGATCTGTCCGACAAGCTGTTCGTGCGCTGCGACCAGCTTTCCGGCGGCCAGCTGCAGCGCGCCGGCATTGCCCGCGTGCTCTACCAGCAGCCCGAACTGCTGCTGGCAGATGAGCCCGTCTCCGCCCTTGATCCCGCCCTGGCCCTGTCCACCGTGCGCCTGCTGGTGCAACAGGCCCGTAGCAGCCACTGCACGCTGGTCACCAGCCTGCATGCGGTCGATCTGGCGCTGGAGTGCTTTGACCGCATCGTCGGCGTGCGTGCCGGCGAGTTGCTGTTCGACCTGCCTGCTGCGCAGGTAACGCAACAGCATCTGCAGGAGCTGTACGCCAGCGAAGGGCAGGAACTGCCACGACTGCAGACGCCCGGAGCCGACAGTGTGCATGCCATTCAGGCCACCGTCGCCGTCCCCGAATGTCACTGAATCCGGCGCTTTCCCTGCGTGACCGCGATCCGGCTGCACCGCACCGGCTGGCGTGGCTGCTCACGGCCTGCGTGATCCTGTGGCCGCTCTGGCAAGGCGCCGGCATCCAGCCGGGCACGCTGCTCGATCCTGCCAACCTGCAGCCCATGGGCCAGTTTCTGGCCGCCTTCCTGCCGCCGGAAACCGGCAGCGAATTCCTCGGCTATCTCGGCCAGGCCACGCTGGAAACGCTGGCCATTGCCACAGCCGGCATGACATTGGCCATCGTGCTCGCCATTCCGCTGGGCTATCTGGCCAGCGGTGCGGGGCGGCTCAAGCCCAGCCTGAACCCCGGGACGCGTGCGCTGCTGACCGTGCTGCGCGGCATTCCGGAGCTGGTCTGGGCGCTGGTGTTCGTGCGCGTGTTCGGCCTGGGGCCAACGGCGGGCGTGCTGGCGCTGGGGCTGACCTATGGTGGCATGCTGGCCAAGGTCTATGCCGAGATCCTGGAATCCGTCCCGCCCCAGCCCGCGCGTGCGCTGCTGCACACGGGCGCGCGTCGCCCGCTGGCGCTGCTGTACGGCGCCGTGCCACTGGCCGCGCGCGAACTGGTGTCCTACACCGTCTACCGCTGGGAGTGCGCCATCCGCGCCTCGGTCGTAATGGGCTTTGTCGGTGCCGGTGGCCTCGGCCAGTTGATGGACCAGGCCATGAAGATGCTCAACGGCAGCGAAGCCGCGAGCATTCTGCTGGCTTTCGTTGCCTTGGTGCTGGCGGCCGACCTGCTCTCCAGCCTGCTGCGGCGCTGGATGGATGCTGCCCCTGCGCAGCGCGTATCCCCCATCCGGTGGCGCGGGGCCAGCGGCATGCTGCTGGCTCTGGCTGCAGTAGTCGCCAGCTTCCGCTTTCTGCAACTGGACTTCGGCCTGCTGCTGGATGAAACCTCACTGCAGTCCATGGGCGAATTCGTGCTGGGATTCTTCCCGCCCGCGTTCGAACGCGAGTGGATGTGGAAAGTGCTGATAGCCAGTGGCGAAACCCTGGCCATGTCCATCATGGGCACACTGTTTGCCGCCGTGCTGGGCCTGCTGCTGGCACTGCCGCGCTGGCGCGCCCCCTGGGTGCTGCTGAGCAACCTGCTGCGCTCCGTGCCCGAGCTGGTCTGGGCCACGCTGACGGCGCTGGCAGCCGGCCTGGGCGCCTTTGCCGGCACGCTGGCCCTGATGCTGCACACGGCAGGCGTGTTCGGCAGGCTGTATGGCGAAGCGCTGCAGAACACTCCGCCGCAGCCGGCCATGGCGCTGCAGCACAGCGGCGCCCCCCGCCCGCTGGCCTTTCTCTACGGCACCCTGCCCTGCGTGCTGCCGCAATTGCTGGTCTACACCCTGTACCGCTGGGAAATGAACGTGCGCATGGCCGCCGTGCTCGGCTTTGTCGGCGCCGGCGGTCTGGGACAGCTGCTCTACGTGGAGCTCTCGCTGTTCCGCCATGCCGAGGCCGCCACGGTGATCATCGCCATGCTGGTGCTGTCGGTGCTGGTGGATTGGGGCAGCGCCTGGCTGCGGCGACGGCTGGCCGGGTACTGATGGGCTCGGCCTTTCGTTGCGCCCCTGGCGAGTTTACAGCTGCGACTTGATCGGCAGCACGAAACGCTCGATCAGCTTTTCCTTCAAGGGGCGGTTCACCCAATCCTGATGGGTATAGGGCCGGGACTGTTTCAGATCCTGCTCGAACACCCCCGTCATCTTCGCGGCAAAGCCATGGTCGTACACGTTGAGGCTGGCCTCGTCGTTCAGGCGGAAGGAGCGTGAATCGAAATTGGTCGAGCCGACCGACACCAGCTCCTGATCCACGATCAGCATCTTGTTGTGCATCATGGTGGGCAGGTATTCATGGATCTCCACGCCCTGCTCCAGCAAGGGCCCCCAGGATGCCTTGGACGCCAGCCGCACCGTGTCCGAATCGATATGCTCGCCGGGCACCAGCACACGCACGCGCACGCCGCGCTGGCGCGCCTCCAGCAGCGAACGGATGATGAGTTCATCCGGCACGAAATACGCCGCTTCCAGATCGATGCTCCTGTCCGCTGCGGCAATCGCCATCAGGTACATCAGGTGCATGCTCTCGCTGCCGCCCGAGGGTGAACTGATGAACATGTGCGCATCCATGTTGCCGGCCGTGCCGTTCGGCGGGAAATACGGGGCGCCATTGAGCACCTCTCCCGTCGCCTTGATCCAGTTGTCGTTGAACGCCGCCTGAAACTGCGTCACCGCCGGCCCAACCAGTTCAAAGTGCATGTCGCGCCAGTGCTCCGGATCCTGCGCGCGCCCCTCCCACTGATCGGCAATGCCCACGCCCCCGGTAAATGCGCGCTTGCCATCCACAATGAGCAGCTTGCGGTGCGTGCGGTTGTTCATGCGCGCGAGGTTGTACCAGTGCAGCGGGCGGTAGCGGTGCACCTTCACCCCGGCCTGCTTCATCAGGTCGAGCAAGTCCCGCTCCATCTTCAGGCTGCCCACCCAGTCCAGCAACACATTCACGCGTACGCCAGCCTGCGCGCGCTCGGCCAGCAATTCCGCCATCTTGCGGCCGATATCGCCGGACCAGTAGATGTAGGTTTCGAAATTGATGGTCTGCTGTGCGGAAGCAATGGCCTCCAGCATGGCAGGGAAGATTTCCGCACCATTCTGCAGATCCCGCACCTGATTGCCCGGCACAATCGACGGCCCCAGCAGCACGCCCATCTCGCGGCGGAATTGGGGATCGGAAATGGCGTAGCGGTGCGCCAGCTTGCGCTCGAGCTTCTTCTCGGGCGTGGCGAAATTCAGCGCCAGAAGCCCCGCAAGCAGGGTCACAAGGACGGTGATGAGAATGACCCAGAACACTTTGCGTTTTTTCCACATGGCTGATGCCGGATGAAGGGGGTTGCAACGCAGTGTAAGTTGCGGGGGTGATGCGCTGTGTCAGAAAAAATCCCGATGTAACGTTGGGCACGAAAAGACTTGGGACCGCACCCTACGCTAGGGAAGTTGCCGAGGGCCAAGGCCGCAGGCCCGTCGTAAAGTGGACGCCTCTCTGCCTCCATTCCTGTTTCCCGCATGGCCCTGATCCAGTACATCACCCACATCCATCTGGCACACGGTGCCCTGTCCGAGCTGCCCGCCGAAATCGCCCGCATCGGCATGCGCAAGCCGCTGATCGTGACCGATCCCGGTGTGCGCGCCGCAGGGCTGCTGGACAAGGTCGAAGCCGTACTCGCAGGGCAAGCCTTCGCCGTGTTCGATCAGGTCAGCTCGAACCCTACCGAGGCCTCGGTGCTGGCCGGCGTGGAAGTGGCACGCAGCCAGGGCTGTGACAGTCTCATTGCCGTCGGCGGCGGCTCCGCCATCGACTGCGCCAAGGGCATTGCCATCGCGGCCACGCACGCCGGACCGCTGACGCAATACGCCACCATCGAAGGCGGCTCGCCCCGCATCACCGATGCCGTGCTGCCGCTGATTGCCATCCCGACCACCAGCGGCACCGGCAGCGAAGTGGCGCGCGGCGCCATCCTGATCGTGCAGGACGGCCGCAAGCTGGGCTTCCATTCCTGGCATCTGGTGCCACGCTCGGCCATCTGCGATCCTGCGCTCACGCTCGGCCTGCCTCCCGCCCTGACCGCCGCCACCGGCATGGACGCCATCGCCCACTGCATCGAGACCTTTCTCGCCCCGGCCTTCAACCCTGCCGCCGACGGCATTGCTCTGGAGGGGCTGCGCCGCGGCTGGTCCCATATCGTGCGCGCCACTGTCGATGGTCTGGATGAGGAAGCGCGCCTGAACATGATGACTGCGTCCATTCACGGCGCGCTGGCTTTCCAGAAAGGCCTGGGCTGCGTGCACTCGCTCAGTCACAGCCTGGGCGGCGTCAATCCCGGCCTGCATCACGGGACGCTCAATGCCATTTTCCTGCCGGCAGTGGTGCGCTTCAACAGCGAGGCAGCATCGGTGCGCCAGGAGCAGCGGCTGGACCGGCTGGCGCAGGCCATGGGCTTGTCTGGCGGCGATGCGGTAGCGCTTGCACTCGCGGCCATGGTGCAGACATTGAATCTGCCGGCCGGACTGGCCGCACTGGGCGTGGTCCCCGGCCAGTTCGACACCATCATCGCGCACGCGCTGGCCGACCATTGTCACAAGACCAACCCGCGCCAAGCCAGCCGCGAGGATTACCTGCAGATGCTGGAGGACTCCATGCGGATCTGAATCCGCCCTACTACGCCGCCTTGCGTGACCGCGGCAGCCATGCCTGCCCGTTCACCAGCAGGATGCCCAGCAACACCAGCACCGCGCCCACCACAAAACCCGGCTCCAGCGGCTCGCCCAGCAGCCACACGCCCAGCGCCACGCCAAACAGCGGCGTCATGAAAGAGAACACGCCGAGGCGCGAAGCGAGGTATTTGCGCAGCAACCAGAACCACACCAGATAGCTGGCAAACGACACCAGAATGCCCTGGAACAGCACGCTGCCCCAGGCCAGCGTCGTGTGGCGAATCTCGCCCAGTCCCATCAACCAGGCTGCCGGCAGCAGCACGACAAAGGCGCCGATCAACTGGTACTGCAGCGTGCGCGTTGCCGGGGCATTGGCCAGGCTGGATAGGCGTACGGCGACGGTCGTTCCCGCCCATCCTGCAGCGCCGACCAGCACCAGGAAGTCGCCCAGCAAGGTGGCACCGCCACTGCCATGGCTGCCACGCCAGAGAAACGCGAGCGCCACCCCGGCAAACGCAAGCAGGATGCCCGTCCACTGCACGCGGTTCAGGCGTTCGGACGGCAGGCGCCAATGCAGGGACAGCGCCACAAAAATGGGAGCGGTATAGAGAAAGACCGCTGCATGCGAAGCGGTCGTATGGCGGATGCCTTCCGCCACAAACAGGAATTCCAGCGCAAACAGCAGGCCGACAACCAGCCCCGGTTTCCAGTCACGCCCGGCAAGATCCAACGGCTCGCCGCGCCAGCGCATCATCAGCCAGACCAGCACGGCCGAGATGCCGGAGCGCAGCGCCACCTGCATCATGGGCGAGATGTCGACGGCAGCGGCCTTGAGCAGCACCTGCTGCAGCGCCCAGGTCAGGCACAGCACGAACATCAGGCCAGCCGCCTGGGCGTCGATCGGTTTGCGGGTGTCCATGAGCGGCAGTCAGTGTCCATGCATGCAAGGTGAGGTCATGCATCATAGCTGCAGCCGCCGGTTCGAGCGCGGACGGGCCATTTGCCCGAAGCCGCGCTCACCAGAATACGAAATCAGACCGGGGCGTTGGAGTCCTGCGGAATGACGGAGCCGTTTTCCGGGGGAACCGTGGATTTATCCTTGCTGCACAGGGACGAGCACATGCCCTTGCATTCGTTGCGAAAGACATAGCCGACAGCAGCCAGCACGGCGGCGAGCAGGGTGAGTTTCTTCATGGTCGTTCTCCTTGAAACGAAACAATGGACTGACCAGTATCGCTGCCGGATTCTGCAACGCCCGTCGGTCCGTGTGCCCTGCCCGTGTAGTCCTGGGCCGGCAGGCTGCAAACTGCCAGCCCGATGCGGGCTTCAACGCAGGAAGAAATACCCCCACCCCGTCAGCACCAGCACACAGAACACGTTCAGCACTGCACCGGCGCGCACCATCTCCTGCTGGCGTACATGGCCCGTACCGAACACGATCGCGTTCGGTGGCGTGGCGACCGGCAGCATGAAGGCGCAGGACGCACCGATGCCGATCATCATCACCAGCACCATGGGCGGCATGCCCATGCGCTCGGCAATGGCGGCAAACACCGGCACCAGCAGCGCCGCCGAAGCCGTGTTGCTGGTGAATTCGGTCAGCACGATGATGAAGGCGGTGACGCCAAAGATGATGAACAGTGGCCCGGCCCCGGTCAGGAAAGCTGCCACCTGGTCACCCAGCACGGCCGACGCGCCCGAGCTGCGCAGCAGGCCAGACAGCGTGAGGCCGCCCCCGAACAGGAACAGCACGCCCCAGTCGGTGTTGTCGGAAATCTGGCGCCACGTGGCCAGCCCCAGAATGGCAATCGCCACCGCGGCAGACAGCGCGATGAAGGTGTCGGGCGCCGTCACCTTCAGGGCCTTGGCCACATCGCCGCCCAGAATCCAAGCCAGCGCCGTCAGGCCGAACACCACCATGGTCAGAATGCGCTTGCTGGTCCACGGGATGGATTCGTGCGGCACCGAAATGCGGCGATTCAGGTTGGGGCGGAACACCAGCCACAGCGTCAGCACCATCAGCGGCATCAGGATCAGCATCAGCGGCAGGCCGATCTTCATCCAGCCGGCAAAATCCAGGTTCAGTGCGCGTGCGGCAATGGCGTTGGGGGGCGAACCCACCAGCGTGCCCAGGCCGCCGATCGAGGCCGAATAGGCAATGCCCAGCAGGATGAAGATGAAGGTGTTGCGCTCCGTCTTCTTGTCCAGATGGCTCATGATGCCCAACGCGAGCGGCAGCATCATGGCGGCGGTCGCGGTGTTGCTGATCCACATGGACAGCGCCGCCGTCACGCCAAACAGCAAGAGCGCGGCAATGCCCAGATGCGAGCCTGCCAGCGACATCAGCCAGAACGCGATCTTGCGGTCCAGTTTCTGCACATGCAGCGCCGTCGCCAGCGCAAAACCGCCAAAGAACAGGAAGATGATCGGATCGGCAAAGGTGGCCAGCGCCTTGGCCGTATTGAACTCGGGGAAGCCGAGAATCAGTGCACCCACCGGAATCAGCAGCGCGGTCACCGTCACGTGAATGGCTTCGGTCAGCCACAGAATGGCAATGAACAGCAGGAGTGCCAGCCCCTTGGCCGGCGTGGACTCGATGCCGGCCGATCCGGTCAGCAGGAAATAGCTGCCCACACTCAGCACAAAAGCCACGCTCACAATCAGCCAGGAGCGTACCAGGCCGGCATTGATCTGATGCATTACATCGGTGGGGTGTTCAATCACACCCACTGCGGCGGATGTCGTCGGGCTCGTCATGCGTAGTCCTTTCTGGTGCCGACAGGCCGGCTTGTGGCGAGCCTTGTCGATGATCTTGATGGATAAAACGCGCATGATGACACACATTGATTGCAGTTAGCTGCAACTTGATACATCTGCGCTGCGGCGCGGCCGCCGTCCCCTCTGGGATTACCCCAAGCCCAAACGCCGTTTCTCGCGGTAAAGTGTGGCCCGTTTTTTCTGCAGAGCCGGCATCACCTGCCATGTAGGGAAACACCATCCCCACGCCCACCCGGCGCAAACAGGGCGCCTGCCAACAGCAGCGGCGCACAGCAACAAGCACATGGAAAACATCGACATCACCGTATTGCGCGCACTGCGCGACTGGCGTGCCGCCGGCCAGCAAGCGCTGCTGGTCACCGTGGTACGCACCTGGGGCTCCTCGCCCCGGCCGGTCGGGTCGATCATGGCCCTGTGTGAAAACGGCAGCGTGGTCGGCTCCGTCTCGTGTGGCTGCATCGAGGACAACCTGATCTACCGCTACGCCTGCCCCGGCGCCACCGATGCGCTGCCGCACGAGGGGGTTCCGCAGAGCGTGAAATACGGCGTCACGGCCGACGAGGCGCACCGCTTCGGCCTGCCCTGCGGCGGTACGCTGGAGCTGCTGTTCGAGTTCAACCCCGACGGCGCCAGCCTTGCCGAGCTGGTGCAGGCCCTCGAGGCCGGTCAGCTCATGGCCCGGCGGGTGAGCCTGACGGATGGACAGGTTTCCCTGATCCCCGCGGACGCGCCGGCAGAACTTGCCATCAACGACACCAGCCTAGTCAACACCTTCGGCCCCGCCTACCGCATGCTGATCATCGGCGCCGGCCAGATGAGCGAATACCTCGCCACCATGGCTCAGTTCTGCGGCTTTGCCGTCAACGTGTGCGATCCGCGCGATGAATACCGCAGCAGCTGGTCGGTACCGGGCGCGCACCTCAGCACCGAGATGCCGGACGATCTGGTCCTCTCCTTCAAGCCGGACCGCCGTACCTGCGTCATCGCCCTCACGCATGATCCCAAGCTGGACGATCTGGCGCTACTGGAGGCCCTGGAGACGCCCGCCTTCTACATCGGCGCCATCGGCAGCCGCCGCAACAATGCCGCACGCCACCAGCGCATGAAGGAGCACTTCGGCTACAGCGATGACAGCCTGCGCCATCTGCGCGGCCCCATCGGCATCTTCATCGGCAGCAAGACACCGCCGGAAATTGCGGTGAGCATCATGTCCGAAGTGCTGGCCGTGAAGAACGGCGTGACGCTGCCACGCGATCTGGACGTGGCACACGTGAAGAACCAGCAACTGACCGCCGACCAGAGCGGCTGCGTGCTCGGATGACCAAGGGCGCAACCGGCCTCCCCCGCATCGGCGCCGTGCTGATGGCCGCCGGCGCCGGCCGCCGCATGAGACACCGGCCCAAGTGCCTGCTGCTGCGCGATGGCGAGCCCCTCCTCGTCCACTCCCTGCGCATGCTGGCCGCTGCGGGGCTGTCGCAGGTGGTCGTGGTGCTGGGACACCACGCCGAGCCGATTGCAGCAGTGCTGGAGCAGTGCCGCTCTGCGGCAGACGTTTCGACTGCCGTGCAATGGACCGTCAATCCCAACCCCGACGCCGGCACCGCCAGTTCGCTGCACTGCGGGCTGGACGGCATCCTCGTCACCCTGGCCGACCAGCCCCTGATCACCGCAGACGACATCCGTACCGTGCTCGCCGCCTGGCAAACGCGCGCGCCGGGTACCCAGTTGCTCATCCCCCGCTTCCAGGGCAATCCCGGGCACCCCCTGCTGTTCGACACCGCCCTGCGCCAGACCCTCATGGCCGAATCCATGGGCGTGCGCGAATGGCGCAAGACCCGTCCCGAAACAGTCTCCTGGCTCGACGTCAACCACCCCCGCCACACCCTGGACGTGGACACCGAGGCCGATCTGGCACAACTGGCTGCGGAGCATGGGGTGCAGTTACACCACGGCTGACAGAACCCTCCTGCTTGCAATGGCAAACCTGGCACGGCAAGGGAGCTGACGGCGCCCGACAAGCCCATGCGCTAGCGTGCCCACACGCAAATACTGCCGATGCATTCCACACCTGACCCGCTGTTGCAGCAAGCCCACAGCCAGCATCAGGAAACCACGCCACCCCCCGCCTTTCCAGCTCCGCCGCCCATCTCAGGGCAAACCAGCATGTAAAGAATCCGTCATGTTGCATATACCTGCGACCGTTCCCACTTTGTCGGAACCACGCGTGGCGGGCGGCCACCGGTCAGGCAATACTTGCCAGCACCACAGCCGTTAGCACCTGCACCTTTGATACTTGGACGCTCCAGGCGCCCAGGATAAGTAATCAAAAGGCAACGTGCCCACGCCTCAGCCCTAGCTCCTGACCGTGCACATTGCCATCGGGAGAATTACGGTGTTCAAACCAGAAATAAGCCGGCGCAGTTTCATGAAGACTGCCGCTGCCCTGGGCGTCATTGCGAGCGTGCGTCCGGCCAAGGACGCGCTTGCCGAGGTGCTCATTCCCTCGGGCAGGCAGGAAACCCAGTGGATCACTGGCAACAAGCTCAACTACCGCCGTGACGGTCTGGCCAAGGTCACCGGCCAGAAGGTCTTTGCCATCGACCTGCGCGCCAGGGACATGCAAGGCTGGCCGGCCCAGCAATCCCACGCCCTGACCCTGCACGTTCCGCGCGCTGACCGTCCCTACCTGGGTCTGGACCTGTCCGTGCTGGGCAGCGACTACCAGCCGGACGTGCTCATCGACGCCGAATCTGTCGAAGCCGACGGCCTGCGCATGCCGGAGCCCAGCTTCTACGGCGAGTTCTTCCTCAAGAAGGGCCAGCTCTCGCCCATGCTCGGCCATCCGGTGGCCCTGGCCATCTGGCACGACTACGAGAAGTTCCGCGTCGCCAACGCGCGCCTGCGCTTCAACGACGCCATCTTCCGCTTTGGCGAAGAAACCGCGCAACCCGCACGCAAGCCCTACGTGGCCGCGCGCTTCGTGCGCGTGCAGGGCGAGGACGCCTATGGCGAGGACAAGTTCTCGCCGATGAAGAACACCACCATCTGGCCGGATCTGGACGAGCAAGGCGTGCACTGGCCGGGCCACGATCACCCCGCCTTCGGCGCGCTGATGCCCGAGTCGGAACGCATCCAGAACGAGATGAAGCAGCCCCGTGACGGCATGCGCGTCTTCTCGCGCAAGTACTACAGCCAGTCGGTCGAGCACGTGGCGATGGAGCCGGAAAACGGCCTGGCCTGGTACAACACCAACGGCGCCACCCTGCACATGGTCGGCGCCACCCAGGCGCCCTACGCCACGGCCGAGCACATCATGCACATGGTCAAGGACAGCAAGCTGCCCCTGAACAAGCTCGATTTCATCACCGCCTATACCGTGGGCTACGGCCAGAAGGAACATCACCCCTTCCCCTACTACGTGGTGCTGGCCGCGCTCTACGCGCAGGGCCGCCAGGTGCGTCTGGCGCTGGATCGCTGGAAGCACTTCCAGTTCGCTCTCAAGCGCCATCCCTTCGATACCGATGCCGCCATCTCGGTCGACAAGGACGGCAAGTTCCGGCACTTCAGCTGCCACATGGTCGGTGACGGCGGTGGCGTGCAGAACTTCAGCCCCTCGGTCGGCACCGTGGCCGTCACGGCCGCGCAGTCGGTCTACTACTTCCCCGAAAGCGATCTGTCCACGCAGGTGAACCCGTCCATCGGCGTCACCTCCGGCTCCATGCGCGGCTACGGCACCGTGCAGTCGATGGCCTACATCGAGATGCTGGTGGATGAGATCGCCCAGGAAATCGGCCTGGATCCGATCGAGCTGCGTCAGCGCAACGTGCTCAAGAGCGGCATGAAGAACACCCAGGGCGCCTCGCCGGCAGGCCATCTGCGCATCGGCGAGATTCTGGAGCTGGCCGCGAAGGAGCCCCTGTGGGTCGAGCGCGCCAAGCGCAAGGCCGAGTACGAAGCAGCCAACCCCGGCATGCTCTACGGCGTGGGCTTCGGCGCTTCGCAGAAGGACTTCGGCACCGGCGCCGAGGCCTGCATCGCACAGATCGAAATCTCGCCCGAAGGCCGCCTCAAGATGCGCCACATCGCCAACGAGATCGGCACCGGCAGCACTACCTCGCAACTGGTGACGGTGGAGAGCATCCTGTAGATGGCGGTCTCCACCGGCACCGGCAAGGTTCAGCTGCTGTCGCACAAGACCTGGCTGGAATGCGGCACCCCCATTGTTCCGGAGCTGATTTCCGGCCAGATGCAGGGCGGTGTCGTCATGGGCATCGGCCATGCCCTGTACGAAGACCTGCCGCGCGATGCCACCGGCCCCGGCAACGGCCAGTGGGGCCTGAGCCGCTACCACGTGCCGCGCGCCAGCGAAGTGGCGGTGTGGAAATCCGAGGGCCACGTGCTGCCCCCGCTCTCCCGTACCGACCCGCCCAAGGGCATGGCCGAGGTCGTGATGATTCCCGTCGTGGCCGCCTGCGTGCACGCCATCGCGGCAGCAACCGGCAAGCGTTTCTATGCAACGCCCGTGACGCCGGAAAAGATCAAAGAGGTGATGTGATGCAAGAGCGTATTCAGTTTTCGGCCACGATCAATGGCAAGAAAGTGGGTCCGGTGGATCTTCCAAAGGACCTGATGATGGTCGAGTACCTGCAGGAATACCTGGGCATGAACGGTACCCGTCTGGGTTGCGGCCAGGGCGTGTGCCGTGCCTGCACCATCATCGTGGATGACCCGAAGAAGGGTTCCGGCACCGTTCCCGCCTGTATCACCGGCATCGCCTGGCTCAACGGCAAGACAATCCGCACCATCGAGGGCATCGCCAGCATGGACGACAAGGGCGTGGTGCACCCGTCCGACCTGCAGAAAGCCTTTCTGGAGCACTACTCCTTCCAGTGCGGCTACTGCACGCCGGGTTTCGTCAACTCGGCCACCGTGCTGATGGAATCGCTGCAGAAAAATCCTGTCCTCGCCAACGATGTCGAGGAAGTCATCGAGCAAAGGCTGGAGTCCCACATCTGCCGCTGCACCGGCTACGTCCGCTATTACGCGGCGGTGCGCGACGTGATCGTCAAAACCCCCGGCCTCACCACGGGCAAACGCACCAGGGAGGTCGTGAATCATGGCTAAGCGCACATGGATGAAGGGCCTGATCGGCTTGGCGGGCGTTGGCGCGCTGGTAGCTGGCGGCCTGTACCTGTACGGCAGTTCGAGTGGCAATACACCGCCTGCCACGGTGGATTTCGCCGCCCTCGACACCCAAGCAACGCAGCAGCTGTACCAGCGTGGCGAACAGGTGTTCCGCGCTGGCGACTGTGCAGCGTGCCACAGCTCCCCGCAATCCGGCAACGAGCTGGCCGGTGCCGTGTCCATCGTCACCCCCATGGGCACCCTGCACGGCACCAACATCTCGCCCTCGAAGCAGCATGGCATCGGCAACTGGACGGCTGACGATCTGTATCGCGCCGTGGCCGCCGGCGTCGCTCCAGGACGCAAGGTGCTCTACCCCGCCATGCCCTACGTCAGCTACCACCAGATCACGCGCGCCGACGTCGATGCGCTCTGGTTCTGGCTGATGAAGCAGCCGGCCGTGGAAGTGGCCAACAAGCCCAACGCAATGAACTTCCCCTTCAACATCCGCCCGGCCGTGGCGATGTGGAACGTGGTCAACCGCCCTGACCCGAAAGAGGCAGAACCTGGAACGGACGAAATCGCCCGCGGCAAGTATCTTGTGAACGTGCTGGGCCACTGCGCCGAATGCCACAGCCCGCGTACCGGCATCACCTTCGCCATCGACCGCTCGCGCGATCTCGGCGGCAACGTGATCGAAGGCGCCTACGCGCCGCCGCTCACGCCCGAGGCCATGAGCCAGCGCGGCTGGACCAAGGAACATCTGGTGCAATTCTTCCGCACCGGCCTGTCCCCGCAGGGCTCGATGACCTTCCGCATGTTCCCTGTGCTGGAACACTCGACCTCGCGCATGCCCGAAGAGGACGTCCGCGCCATGACCGCCTACCTTACGCAGAACCAGCAGATGCCTGGCCCCAAGGTCGAGCCTGCACCGGCACAAGCGCAGCTCAACGTCAATGGCGAACGCCTGTACCTCGGCCTGTGTGCCGGCTGCCACGGAGTCCAGGGTGACGGACAGCCCCACTCTGCCGTCCCTATGCGCACCAACACCACCGCCATGTTCTCCACCCCGATCAACCTGATCCGCGTCATCCGCGAAGGCGTGCCCGAGCACGACCTGCCCAACGGCGGACGGGTGCAGACCATGCCTGGCTAGGCCGACAAGCTGGACAACCAGGAAATGGCCGATCTGGTGAACTACATGCGCCAGACCTGGGGCAATCAGCCTGGCAACGTGACTGCGGAGCAGGTGGAGAAAGAGATCAGGACCATTGAGCACAGCCAGTGATGACAGGCCGAAAACGCCATCACGAAATTTGACTACCGCCCGGGACTACGGTGCGGTACGGGCGGCCTCCACAAGAGGCCCCTCTTTCGTTTCCGGAATGAAAAACGCCACCCGATGGCGTCTCCATCGGGTGGCGTTAGTGGGGTAAATGGTGGCGGATGGTTGACCATGTGCAGACCGGCCTCCCGAGCTGATGAGCACTGGCGCGGGTTGCTGCGGGCTTGCGGGTGTTTCCCCATAACTCAGTACGCACTATTACCCTGATGCGTCTCCAGCCATCGCTGCCCAAGGCGAGTCCGCCGGTAGCGTTGCTTACTGCTGCGCGGTGTTTCGGGTCGGGTCATCTCCACCAGGCCAGAAGCGAGCGCGGGCAACAGGTATGCCTTCCGGAAATGCTTTTCGTCCTTCAGATCCAGGGCCTGCTGCAGTCCTGTCCGGGACAATTCTTCCTGCAAGGCCAACACGACCCGCACAACTTCGGGGGCGACTTCAGGGGTAACTTCGGGGGCGACTTCCCCGGTGACTTTTGGGGGCACCGGCCGGGCCAACGGATGGCAGGGCAGCCGGATCACAAACGAAAGTCGATCCTCATCTGATTCAAACAGCGGCGCGGGCGAGCCATTGGCGGCCATCACCTTGAGGATTTTCGGGATGCCCGTCGAGCGACCTTCCGTCAGATCAAGCTCCTTCAGGAATTCACCGATACGCCGGTTGCGGTAGCGGCGGCTGACCGCACGCCCGGCCTGGAAATCCTCCAGCCGAATCGACCGATCCGGGCCAGGGAAACTCAGGATGACCAATTCTTCGTTGCTGATGCGCACCTCAATGGGCTCGCGCTCTTCGTAAGACCGGTGATAAACCGCGTTGACCAAAGCTTCCTCGATCGCAGCGTAGGGAAAATTCCAGACCCGCGTGGCCTCGGCGCGGTCGGGGTGCTTGATGACTGTCTCGCGCAAGAAGTTGCGCTGGATGTAGCTCAAGGCCTCGCGCGTCATCCGCGCCAGAGGGCCTTTGAAGATCTTTTCCTCGAAGCGATCCCCGCCCGCGCCTTCGGGAAACCAGACCACGTCGATCTGCACGGCGGGGAAGAAGCGCTCCGGTGTATCGTTGAAAAACAGCAGGCCCACGTTCTTGGGCCACGGTGATTCGGTAGGGCCACCCGCCACATTCATCTGGCGAGCCAATGCCTCGACCGAAAGCCCGGGCGCATCCTCTGCCAGCGTGCTGCCAACCTCCTGCAAAAAGGCCTGCATCAAGGGCTTCGACAGATCATCGATTCGTGCCGAATGGTTGTAGCGGTCATCGAATGGCACCTTGGCCGCCAGGCTCAACAACTCTTGCTCGGTTTCGCCCTTGGCCTCGACCGTGCTGCTGTACCTGCGGATGAAGACTTCCAGACCTTGTGCTTCGCCGTAATGGCTTCCGGCGCTTTGTAAGGCCGGTTCTGCCCGCCCGGTGCCCACAGCACGATCAGCTTGCGCCCCTCGACTTCCTCGATGCTCAATACCGGGAAGTACGGCGGCTGGATCAACTGGCAGGCGGCCAACAATTCCTGCTGAATCTTGTCGAGCTGGTTATCGGCCAGCCCCACCGGCGGAAACACCGGTTGACCATTGGCATCACAATCCTGCCCGATCACCACATAACCGCCGCCGAGGTTTTCGAAGTCGTTGGCGAAGGCGCACACGGTACGGATGATCGGGTCCGGATTCCACCCGGCCTTGTACTCGATGCGCTCGCCCTCAACCGTGCGCTGGCGCAGCAGGTCATTCAGGTTGATCGGAAGTTTGCCCATATTTATTCGTCTCCCGCCAGACCAGCCGCCGACCAGAAATGGTCGAAGTCATCGCCCACGCCCCAGCCAACGTTTTGCCCCAACTGGCGCACCCGGTCGAGCCTGGCTAGGAATGCCGCCTGCTGCGCAGCGGGCAAGGCCAGCACGTATTTCAGCGCCTGTTCGAACATCCGTACCAGTGCGTCATAAAAGCCTTCATCGTCCATGCCGCAACCGGCCAGAAAATCGAACACTTCCTCGCAGTAAAACACCGTGAGTTCGGCCAATCCCTCTGGCTGGCCCAGTGCCTTCTTGTAATCGCTGATGGCCTTCTTGGCCTTGCTGACCGAGATCGGGTTGCGAAAGTCAGGCGGGTTGATCCATCGGATGATTACATCCTTGAAGGGCTCCAGCGGGTCGTCGCCCAGCCCAAAACGAGCGTGCAAAAACGCCTTGTTGTCCTTGCTGGCGGCGTACAGGTCTTGCACCAGCCCCAGCAAACCGGCGCGGTCGAAATCGGCCAGCTTGGTTTTGACGTCGCTCCAACTGGGCGTGGCTTTGGTGGTTTTCTTCGTTGCCATGCGAATCAGTCCCTGGCCCGAACCATTAAGCACGCCTTAATGGTTGCCGGCAGGCATTCGGTTGCCAATAAACGAGCGATGATGTCATCCTCACGCATTCGCCGAAATGTCATGGTTTTACCCCATACGATCCAGCCAGACGGTTCAGCAAGTCTTGGTGTCGAGACTCCATGAACCGCCCCGGGTTTCGAGGAGGCTGGTTGGTTTAAGTGGACACCTCTGCCAAGGTGTTGCTGTCGGCAAGTTGCCTCCAGTAGTTTGCCTCAGCTTCTGCCGGCGGGATACCCCCGATCGGCGTGAGCAGTCGGACGTGGTTGAACCAGTGCACCCATTGCAGGGTCGCCAGTTCCACGGCTTCCCTGGTCTTCCAGGGGCCC
>NZ_FOCW01000006.1 GCF_900110225.1 Allobrachymonas denitrificans DSM 15123 | reverse complement strand
TACAGTCCCTTGAGGTGGCCGGCGATGGAATGCCAGTCCAGCAACTCGTGCAGCTTCATGCTGGGACTGTCCTGCACCAGCGGCTTGGCACCCATCAAGAAGAAACTGTCCATCGCGATCATCCTCCTGCTGTCATTGGAACATGGTTTGTTGGGCTTCCGGGGGGTTATGCAACGGTCTTGTCATTGGAACATGGTTTGTTGGGCTTCCGGGGGGTTATGCAACGGTCTTGATATGAAACATTGACGGGGTGGAAGTCGCCGGCAGCAGGTGGACCGGGCACGGCTCAACTCGACCTATCACAGCGCCTGGCCGACCGACACGCCCGGCAGCAGATCAGTCATGAACTTGGGCACGAGCGGGTGAAGGTGACAGCGGTCTATCTGGGAAGCTAAGTCGCACGCTGCGCAAGTACCTGGGGCGATACAGCCAAGGCACGCTGCCACCACCAGACTCATCCAAGACGCGTGGGGCTACTTCTGCAGTAAGTCCTCCAGAAATTCCGACTCAGGTTTCACTGCTGACACATGCAGTTGGTCGCGGGCACGGGTGCAAGCCACGTACAGCAACTGGCGTTCGGTGTTATAGATTTCGGTCAGTTCGGCCTCGTCAGCAGCAGTGTCGATGCGCACCTGTGAAGGGATGATTTCATCATCGCAGGCCATGACCGCAACCACGCGGAATTCCATGCCCTTGGCCAAGTGCATGGTGGTGATACTGACGAAGCCCTCTTCCGTTGCCATGTCCTTGCCGAGCACGCGCCCCTGCAAACCTGCGGCCTTGACTGCCGTCTGCGCGCGTGACAATTCGCTGTCGGATCGGACGAAGACCCCGATTTCCTGCGGCAGCACACCGCTGGTATTGCATTGCTGCAACCATACGCCGACGGCCTGGCTTTCCGCCTCGGCATCGGCATAGCTACAGATGGTCGGCTCTGGCCCATTGAATACAGAAATCGTGCCTTTGCGGCTTTCGACATTTCCGTCCACATCGGAGACCTCGGGACCGAGAAGCCGGTCGGCCTGCGAGCGAATCTGGTGCGAGGTGCGATAGTTGATATTGAGCGTGCGCGAACGGCCACGCACATCCACACCAAGAGATTTCCACGAGAACGGCGTCTGGAAGATGCGCTGGCCCAGATCGCCGGCAAAGAACAGGGCATTGGCGCGGTTGCCGGCAATCGCCGCCAGGAAGCGCAATTGCTGCACGCCGATGTCCTGCGCCTCGTCCACCACGATGTAATCGAATACTGGATGCTTGCGCTTGGGCATGGCCTCAGCCAGCTTGGCGAACATCTCTGCCGCAGTGATCTTGCCGGCCTGCTTCAATTGCGCCTTCACCTTGGCGAACACCTGCCAATACAAGGCGCGCTGCGCCTCCGACAGACGTGTCTTGCGACCCAGCCGCTTGGCATCGCGGTAAGCCTCCCAGCTTTCCACTTGCCAAGTGTCCACCACATCTTCCCATTCGGACAGCAAAAATGCAGCGCTGGCCTTCAGGCCATCGACCTGCGTGGCGGCAGCCTTCAGTAGTGTGGAAATTTCATCACGGCTGGCGAATACCGGTTTACCGAATTCCGCCGCATACAAGCGGATGCCAAGAGCATCCATGGCGGCCACGTCGATACGTTCGCCGAGCCTAGGCGTGTTCCAGATCAACCGATACAGATTGCCGCGCAAGGCATTGGCCAGCGTGTCCGAAAACGTGGAAAGCAAAACGCGCGCATCTTCGTCCTGGTGCGCCAGATGCACGGCCCGGTGCAAGGCAACCACAGTCTTGCCAGTGCCCGCCGAGCCAGACACACGCGCCGCACCGTTGTAATGGCGCTCGACCAGTTGACGCTGTGCCGGATGGAGGAACACCGTCCACTTGTCCCACGGGTATTCCAGGGCGCGGGCCAACTCGTCCATATCGGACATGACGCGGAAGCGGCGTTGCGCGTCCGGGTGCAGGAATGGGTCCGCCCCCTTGCCTGCCACTTCCGGCAACGTCGGCGTGCCGCCGGTCGCCAGTTCGAGCAAGGCTTCGGCCGCCTCACCGGGCAGGTGGTCGGCCAGTTCCAGCAGAGAATCCTCATCGGCAGCCTTCACGTCGGCCAGCCAATCCTGCGGCACGCCATAGGCCAGCAGTTGGGCGTCGGCATACTTTGCGAACAGTTTCGGCTTCTGTTGCGTCGCCGGCCTGCTGTCCTCGACATACTTCGGAACGAGGATCTCCTCGACACGCTCGCGAACCTCGACAAGCTGCGCTGCGCCGGTGGTCGGGTGCACTTCCAGCTTGCGCCGCTCGGCCCATTGATAGGCCTTGTCGTGGTGATCGACGTAGCACAGCAGCAGGCTGCCGGCAGTCTTGTGGACGATCAGGCGAATGTCGCGGCTGACGCGCACCGACCAGAAGTTCGGATCCTTGGCGCGGTCGAGCTTGTGGAAGCTCATGCCCTTGCCGGCTGGGTCCATCTGCAAGTCGAAGGCGGTGGTCTTGGCGGCCTTTTGCTCATCGCCGGTCAGGCGGGCCAGGCTGGTGGTAAACGTGTCGGCGATGCGGAATTCCATCAGTTCCTCTCAACGATGGCAATTACGCTGCGCGATACTGACTACCGCGATCCACCGCGAACTTCTTCAGCTTCTTCGCCAACTTCCGGCATTCCTTTTCGGTGAACGCGCCGAAATTAATGATCGCGTGCGCTGGGTTCCCGGGGACGGGATCGGGCTGGTGCGTCAAACCAACCGATACGGTCTCCGCGCCACTGACAGCCCACACACCAACGGATTCCAAACCGAGCTCCACTGTGTAGTGCTGATGCGATGCCTCCGCAGTAGTCTGATCGCCATCGTAAACGGACAGTTTTCCGTCATCCTTCGGGAAAGGAAAGAAAGCTTGGCTGGAAACCTCGCCATCGGGAAAGAAATTCGGATGTACCTGGCGCAGCAGCAAAATCTGATCGTTCATGCCTGTTGCACCTTGATATTTTCATTCAAGAACGCGAACAGAGACTGCCAGCCAGCAGCATCAAGGTTGAAGTCTCTCTCCACGTCCTCCTCATCGGCTCCAAACGCATGGTAACTGGCTTGCAAATTGGTCAAATCAATGTCAAGCGATGGGTCGCCTTCGACTTTCCATTCGAGCAAAAGATTGCCATCTTGCTTAGAAACAATCAGGGGTATGGGTAATTTTTCCGGGTAATCAGCGATCAATTTCTCAGAGACAGGAGACAGCCTGTCGGCATTGGGCGCCAGCCCACCACCCTCGAACCATCCATTTTCGAGCTGGGAGATTTCGTCCAACCGCGCCGAGATGGCGTAGTTTTTGGTGACTTCCAGCGACTCGATGGATATTACTTTTTGCAGGCGTTCGTAAGAGTCATAGGCACCTACGCCCACCACGCTAATCTGATGGCGCTGGCGACCGCCATAGGCGCGAGCCATGTTGTGAAACGAATCTGGCATGGGAATAACAACGGCTGGACTATTGTCTGCCGGTTTCAGACGAAATGAGGATTTGGCGAAATCTACCTCTTCGATGTAGCCGTTAAGCGAAATTTCTCGCTCATAGACCTGGTCAGCGGCCAACACCAGTTGCTTGCGCTTTTCTTGTGTCAGCCGGGCCGGATTCCCATCCCCTTGAACCGGTAACTCCAAAGCCTCATCGGCACGCAAGGAACGACCGAACTGATTGAAGTGGCCCAACAACTCCTTCGGAAACGCTTCCGGCAATGCCACAATCGGCGCGGCGATGCACTCTGCCACCAAGTCACGGGCACGCTCGAAGTAATCCTTTTCGCCACCTTGCAGGGCTAGCGCGCCGGCCATGACTAGCGCTAGCATCGGCTTGGCGCTACCCGCATCAATGCGTTCGATGTCCAAACGGAAACCAGCCTCAAATCCCTTGGGCACTCGCTGCCTTTCCGGGTGCTCTAATAGATATAGGTGCTTGGCTAGCTCGACAATCAAGCGTTCATAAGCAGCAAGGTCACGGGCCACATCGACGGGCAGGGTGTGCTCGTCAAAACGTGCGCCAGTAAATCTGGGTTGGGAGAAGTCGATCTTCATATGTCCTCGCTCCCCTAGCTTACCCTGAAAACCTTCATCACCTCATCCCCGAGGTGATTGATGACCTTCACCGCAAACCGGCCGTTGCTCGGTTTCGGGAAAGGGCGGGAGGTATCGGAATTGAGTGTCGCCCAAGCGTCGGGGTCAACCTCAGATTTGAGGGTTGTCTTCAACGCCTTGTACGGATCGTTCGCGCCGAGGAAGTAGGCATGGCGGACGAAGAAGGATTCTTCGTTGTAGTCGGTGTCCAGGAACCAGCAGGCAATGCCGTCTGCGCCGTCGCTACGCACTTCGCCGGTGCTGGGGTGGAACACGTCCACGCCGTTGATCCTGACCACCAGTTGCCCGTCGGCAGGCACGTCGATGATGTCGCGCTTGCCGTCGTAGCGGCGGATGCTGCGGCCCTGGGTGTCCAGCACGTCCACATCCGGCTCGCCGAAGATCACGAACAGGTTGCCCTTGCCGGTGTTCTTCAGGTCTTCGGCCATGTGCAGGTCAGCGTTCATGCGAGCCTTGAGCACGTGGATGCGGCCGAGCTTGCTAAATTCGCTGGCCGGCGCGTCGTAGTTGAAGGCGCAGGCGATCAGCACGTCGAAGTTGGCATCGCCGGCTTCACGGGCGGCATCGACCAAATCAGCGCGGGTGACGGTGCCGAATTCCGGCCCAACCAAGATGCCGGCACGCTTCACCTGTCCGTTTTCCAGATAGCGACCTTCGGCGCAGACCAGTTCGCCCGGCCACGGTTCCAGTGAGGTGAATTCGATCTTGTCGGCTTTGTGCGCCTGCTGCACACCGGCGGTGCGCAGGTTGGCCAGGATCAGGCTGGCGAAGTCCTGGCCGTATTCGGCCTGGGTTTCGGCCACCTGGTCGATCAGCTCGTCTTCCTCGTCCACGCCCAGCACTCGGTGCGGGCTGAGCGATTCCACGGTGAAGGGGCCGGCTACGCGCACTTTCTTCTTGTCTTCGTAGGGTTTGTCGTAGAGGTACTCGAACTCGGCCTTGGCGGCGATGGAGGCGTCAATTTCCTTTTGGCGGGTGATGCGTTGCTGCCACCAGTCCGCATGCAGTTTTTTCGCGGCATCGTCCCACTTGGCTTCCGCTTCACGCGGAATCTCCCATTCCTGCCACTGTTTGCCGAGTGCCTTGTTCAGCGCTTCGCGCAGCGGCTCCAGCACGGTCTGGAATTTGTCCCAGATGACGTCGATTTCGGAGTTGTTGGCAATGGATTTGAGGGTGATATGTGGCACGCGCTCATAGACGAAGCCGTGGGCGATGTTGCCCCAGGTGGACTGGCTGGACGGCGCACTGCGGGTGATCTCGGCTTCCTTCAACTGGCCTTCGCGGGAATCGGCCAGCAGGTAGTACGGGTAGCGCGCGCCCATGATGCGGGCGCGGGCCAGCGCCAGCGCGACGCGGCTGGTGTCGACGGTGATCCAGCGGCGGCCCCATTGCTCGGCGACGTAGGCGGTGGTGCCGGAGCCGCAGGTGGGGTCGAGGACGAGGTCGCCAGGGTCGGTGGCCATCAAGATGCAGCGTTCGATGACCTTCGGATTCGTTTGCACGACGTACAACTTATCCGAAGCGAAACCCGCCGTTACCGTGTCGTCCCAAGAGTTGTTCAAGGGATAAACCGGAAAGTCGTCAACATAGCGAACGTAACGCAGAGTTTGACCTGCAAGCTCAAGGCGTTGGGACTGCCTCAACCTTGTCATTCCTGTCACGGTTGTTTTCCAGCCGCTTTTGCCAACGGGAATAACTCTTCCCCGGAACGGAACGTCAAAAAACTGCGGCCCGCCTGAGCTTTGGCTCGTCAAGTTATCTACGCAGTAAAGTCGCGCATCAGCCGGAATGCGCCCCCGTTCTTCTTCTGTTGCTGACCTGCGGTCTGCTTTGTCGAAGAAATCGAGTTTGTTATATGCAGCAGCGCCACCGCCCAAATCTCGTTTGGAGCGATACGGCTGCCGATACTTGATTGCAGCACCATTCTTCGCATACCAAAGAATGAAATTGTTTACTGACGCGAGCGTTTCGGTTCCGCCAGTCGGTGAACCCGCACCGCCCGTTGTCTTGAAATTGATTTGGCTGACGAAGTTCGCATCGCCAAAAACTTCATCCAATACGGTCCGGACGCGATGGACGTTTTCCTCGCCAATCTGCACGAAGAGCGACCCGGATTCGGTCAACAAATCCCGCGCCACCATCAGCCGGTCGCGCAGATAGGTCAGGTACGAATGAATTCCGTCGCGCCAGGTATCGCGGAACGCCTTCACCTGCTCCGGCTCTCGGGTGATGTGCTCGGCACTGCCGTCCTTCACGTCACGGCTGGTGGTGGACCACTGGAAGTTGCTGTTGAATCTGATGCCGTAGGGCGGATCGAAATAGATGCACTGCACCTTGCCGCGCAGCCCTTCGCGCTCGGCCAGGCTGGCCATCACCTGCAAGGAATCGCCCAGGATGAAGCGGTTCTGCCAGTGGCCTTCGTGCTGGTAGAACTCGGTGCGATCGGCGCCCTCGGGCAGGCCGTTGAAGTCGCTGAACAGGTCCAGCGTATCCTGCTGTGGAGCGACGGCCTCGCGGCGCTCCTCGGTCTGGCGGCGCAGGTCGTCGATCAGCGCCTTGGGCTTGACCTTTTCCTGGATGTAGAGCGGCGGCGCATTGACCACCAGATCGCTCCAATCCTGCTGGTCCTTGCCCCGCCAGATCAGTTGCGGGTCTAGGTCGCGGTTGAGCCGCTGCTGGAACTCCGAGGATGCCTTGCCCGTGTCATGCAGAGCGCACAGTTCCTCCAGCCATTGCCGGTTGGCGCGCGGGTAGGCCACCTTCACTGGCGCCTGCTCATGCTGCTGCATCACTGACTGGTGCTCGACGGTCGGGATGTTCTTGCGTTTGGCCTCGGTATGGGTGATCTGCTCGATGCTCTTGCCGGGCGTCTGGTTTTTCTTGGTTGCCATTTCAGTGTTCCTTGTTTCCCGGCGCGGGCACAGCCGCTTCAATCATTTGGTTGAACTTCGCCTCGACCTCTTTAGCGAAGTCATCCTGCATTTCGTACACGTCACCAAACTCGACGAAGGCCCAGCGGCCATGCGTGCCGAGGTGATTCACGCCGGGAATCCAGTAGGTGTCCATGGTGGACTTTTTCTCCTTGGCGTCTTCGCGCCGGTAGCCCTTGATCTCGACGATCAGGTTCAACGGATCGTCCTTGCCGCCACCGTCGTCCACTTGCACGATGAAGTCCGGGATGTAGATGCGGTTGGCCGAGCCGAAGCGGTAGGGCACTTCCAGGCCGAGGTTATGGTTCTTGGTATAGGCCAGCACCTTAGGGTGCGACTCGGCGACGCGGCAGAATTCGCCTTCCCAACCGCTGTCCAAGATGACCCAGTTGACGTGGTTCTTTGGCTGGTTGTCCACGCCGCGGGTTTCCCAGCGTTCGCTGCCCGGGCGAGAGGTGTTGAAGCGCACGTGCGCGGTGCTTCCGGTCGGGTTGAATGGGTCGAGGATGGCCTTGACCTGCCGGCCTTTCTCCAGTTCCTTCGCGGTAATGCCCTTGGTGATGCGCTGGCAGGCCATGTCCGCCAGTTCGCGGTACATCAACTGCGCCGGGTAGGTACCGCCCTTGCATTCCAGGCATTCGTCCAGCCACTGGCGCACGATGCGTTTGAGCTGACCGAACAAGGCAATCGGTGCATCCTGGCCTTGATCGCGCCAATGCTGGAACAGCAGGTGCTTGGTCAGCTCCATCAGCAGGGTGGACTGGCGCACGTCTCCCAAATGCTTGATGTCCAGCTCCACCGCCTCGCCGATGATGCCGGCGTTGTGGGTCTTGGTCGCACCGACCATATCAGGCGTCAGGCTGAGGTGGTGATCGTCATTGAATCCGGCTTCGAGTTGTTCTTCTGGCAACTCGACACGATAGCCCTGCACGCGCGGAAACCGGATTTCCAGATGGTCGCGCTCCGGGCGGAGTGCCTTGACTGTGACTGTTTCGCGGGGCTTGGGCGGCGTGACAACGACAGGCTTGGCTGTGAAGTCAAAGGGAATGCCGAATACGTCAGCGTACTCAACGTCGAACAGGCCCTGCTCGTTCAACTCATAGGATTGGCGACGCAGGGCTCGACCAATCACCTGTTCGCACAGCAGTTGGGTGCCGAACGCACGCACGCCGAGGATGTGGGTGACGGTGTTGGTATCCCAGCCTTCGGTGAGCATGGACACCGACACGACGCAACGGATTTGCTCACCCAGGCGGCCCTGCTTGCCAACGGTGTTCATCACTTCGCGCAGAAGTTCGCTGTCACTCAGGTTCTCAGCCTGGCGGCGGTCGCCGGTGCGCTCGATGATCTCGCGCTTGAAGCGTTCGATCTCGTCGGCAGCCATGCCTCGGAAATTGTCGTCCAGCGCCTCGCCGGATTCGAGCTGCTCGCTGTCGATCAACAAAGTGTTCGGGCGCGCCAGGGGCTCACCATGCTCATCGAAGTTGCGGAACAGTTCCAGCCGCCCCGGCACGCGCGTGATGGAGTCGTCGTCGTTGGTGCGCTCGAAACCTGAGATGTAATCGAACACCAGTTTGGAAGTAGCGGTGTTGTTGCACACTACGATGAAGCACGGAGGCACGTTGATGCCGGCCTGTTTCCAAGCCTCGTAGGTTTTGCGATAGTGGCCGTACAGGGCTTCCAACGCGGTCTGCAATTCCACCGGGATAGCCAGCGGATCGAGCTGGGCGTTCTTGCCCCGCCCCTTCTTCGGCATCTTTTTGCCGATGTGCTTCCAGAGCTCGCGGTAGATGGGCATTTCCGCGCCAGGGATGTTGTCGGCCACCGGCACGCGCGGCAATTTGACGATGCCGCACTCGATGGCGTCCATCAGCGAGAAGTCGCTCATCGTCCAGGGGAACAGCGTACCTTCCACATAGCCGGATCCGGCCAGGAAGAATGGCGTGGCCGACAGGTCGATCACCTGTTGCAAGCCCAGTTTGCGGTTGACGGCCTCCAAACCGGAAATCCACAGGCGCGCGGCTTCGTTCTCGTCCTTGCCGTGTTCCTTGGCCGCCTTGAGGTCATCGCCGGTCAGGGGGTTACCCTTGTCGTCGATGAAGTCGTCGTCGGAAGCGGGCTTCTCTCGATAGCAATGGTGCGCCTCGTCGTTGATGGCGAGAATGTTCTTCAGCCCCATCAATTCCGGCATGACTCGCTGGAGCATCTGGCCCTCAGTTTCCAGCGTGTCCAGCTCGCTGCCGATACGGCCTTGCAGCAAGCGACGGCCTCCCTTGGACAACTCCATGCGCTCGCGCAGTTTGAAGGCGTGGTAGTTGGTGATGACGATCTTGGCCTTGTCCAGATCCGCCAACATGTCGCGAGGCACGATCTCTCGGCTGGCGTAGTAGCTGTCCGCATCATTGGGCAGCAGCACGCGCAGACGATCCTTGATGGTCAGACCAGGGGCGACCAGCAGAAAGCCTCGGGTGAATTTCTTGCTCTGCGGATGGCGCACGGCATTGACCGTCTGCCATGCGATGAGCATGGCCATGACCGTGGTCTTGCCTGCCCCGGTGGCCAGCTTCAGCGCCAAACGCAGCAGGCCAGGATTGGCATCGTTGCTAGCCTTATCCAAGTGATCGAGGAAGCGCTCGCCGTTCTTGCCAAGCTGCGGGGCGACCTCGGTCAACCAGATGGCAGTCTCGGCCGCTTCGACCTGGCAGAAGAACGGACGCACACCAGCGAACTTGTGGTTGCGCCAATGTTCCAGTAGACGGGCTGTTTCGGGGGTGACGCGCCACTGCGACGGGGGCAGATTACGCCAGGCGTCCACTTCCTGCCGGACCGCATTGATGATGGCGGTGTGGTCATAAGCCTGCTTAGCAGTGGACAGGCCCTTACCTTCATCAAACAATAGACCCGCCTGCTCGTATTCACCTTTCTTCTTGCGCGGTTTGGGAATCGGTGTGATGAAGTCGGCGCGGCGACGGCTGGAGACGATTTTCTGGGTCGGTTGACCGCTGGCGTCCAGTTCCCAATGCCTGGCCGGATAATCATACGGCGAATTCAGAATGGGTTGGGCGAAGAACTGGTCACTCACTTTTTAAGTCCCTTATTGATGTTTTTTCGAGGCGATTCAAAGCACGCAGCCGCGATCTTTAGCCGTGTCCATGGCTGGATGATTTGCTGGAGGTTGCCCAGCAAGCGGATGATGTTGTCGATCAGCTCCATCACCACTCCCTTAACCTTTTTTCATCCATTTCGCCCCTCGTCCTTTGCCTGTTGACTCTATCAATCCCTCTGACTTCATCGCCCGCAGCACCAACCGCACCATATCCCGGCTCACGCCTGGGCAGGCTTCTTCAACCTCGGAAATCGAAAACGGCAGACTGCGACCCAAGACGTCTGCGCGTACCCGGTCGCCCTTGCTGCCACGGCCTCGCTCGATAGTTCCGACACGCTCCTCGAACTCGCGGTAGGCCCGTAGCAAGGCACCCCAGAAGTAGTCGAGCCAGGGTTTGACGTCGTGCTGCCCCTGGTGCCATCCCTGCGAGCTGGCTTCCAGCGTTTCGTAATAGCCTTCCTTGGTGTCCTCGAAGATGCGTTCCAGGCTGATGTAGCGGCCCACGGCATAGTCGAAGTGGTAGAGCAGCAGCAAGGTCAGCAAGCGGGACATGCGGCCGTTGCCGTCCGGGAAGGGGTGAATGCACAGGAAGTCGAGCATCGCCAGCGGCACCAGTACGAGGGGGTCGGCCAGGTGCTGATCCAGCGCGGTGGCGTAGCGCCCTGTCAGATCGGCCATGGCCATCGGCGTTAGATGCGAAGCCACCGGCTGGAAACGCAGCCGTGACGAGCCGTCCGGATGGCGTTCGATGATGTCGTTGTTGGTGGCTTTCCAGCGTCCGCCGGCCTGCGGCATGTAGCGATACAGCAGGGTATGTAATTGCAGCACAACACCCTCGCTGAAAGGCATGTGTGCGGCAGACTCGTGGATCAGTGCCAGGGCGTCACGGTAGCCGGCGATCTCCTGTTCGGAACGGCTCTTTGGCGTTGCGTTGCGGATGACCAGGGACTTCAGCCGCGAAGGCGCGACGACAACACCTTCCAGCCGGTTGGACGACTCGGTGGACTCCACCACCGCGATCTGGCGCAGGCCCTTGAGGGCTTCGGGCGACTGTGCAGCGTAGAGCTGCTGCTTGCCCTGATACTCGCCCAGTGTGCGCAACGTGGCGGCCTGGGTGCCATCGAAGCGAAGCGCGGCAAGGTACTCGAGTGTGAGCGAGTGCATGAAAATGTAAGCCCAGGCTATCTAAATGGGGTAATCATAGCCTTTAAATGGGGCAATGTCTCTAAAAATGCCTCATTTCTGATGTTTGACTACCCCATTTCCTGAGTTGGACCGGTCGTGAGGGACTGGCATGGCCGTCCAGTAAGGAAATCAGTGAGATGAGTTTCAAAAAAAGGGATCAATGTCAAAATTACCCTATTTAATTCATTGTTTACCCCATTCCTGGCGCCCAGCCTTGGGGCAAAGGCAAATGGCAAGGGAACGGCTCTCAAGGGACAACGGCCCTATCCAGAAAAGGAAAAGGCCACCCCTGTCCACTCCTTCTGCGACACCCAGCCAACTATTCCCTATACCGTGCCGCTGCCCTCCGCAGCGCTCAGATAGTCCGCCCAGTCCTGCAACAGCGTCCTTCTCTGATCCAGCAACAGCGCCTTGTTGTACGTCGCCCGAACCTTGTTGCTTTCCACATGGGCAAGCTGCCGCTCAATCGCATCGGGCCGGTATCCGTTCTCATTGGCCCAGGTCGAAAAGGTCGTCCGCCAGCAATGCGGCGTCGTACCTCGGCCCAGGTTCATGTCGCGCATGGCGTAGGTGAGCCGATTGGGCGTGGTGAAGCCTTTTCCGCTCCTGTGCGGGAACAGATAGCGTCCGCCACTCGTGATGTGCTGCAAATCTTTCAGCACCGCTATGGCCTGCGTTGACAACGGGCTGACATGGTCGCGCCGCGCTTTCATCTTCGCCGCAGGCCGACGCCACAGCGCATCCTCAAAGTCGAACTCATCCCACTCGGCATCCGCCGCTTCCCCTGGACGGCAGGCGGTCAGCGCAATCAGCCGCAGGCACAGCGAAGTTTCCGGATAGCCCCGGTAGCCACGCAACTTCTGATAGAACTTCTGGATTTGCTCTCGCGTCATCGCCGCCTTGCTCTCGCTGAACGGCACGCGCAGCAGCCCGCGCAGACTGGGGATCGGATTGGCCTCGACCAAACCCCGCACCACCGCGAACTCGAAGATGGCCGAAAGATCGCCTTTGACGTGAATCGCCGCCCACGCGCCATGAGCTTTGCACTCCTCCAGCAGTGGGCGAATCTGCTTCACGCCAATGTCGCTCATCGGCATTCCATCGAACTTGGGCGACAGGTACTTCCTGATGCGGGACTCTTTCGTGCGGTAGGAACTGAGCGCAAAGACAGGCTTGATCTCGGCCAGGTACGCCTGCGCCACCTTGGCAAACGAGCTTTCACGAGCGCGCTTACGTTCTTCCAGCGCTTCGAGGTTGCGCTGCTTGACCTGCTGCCGCTCATGGGCAGGATGGATGCCTTGCTTGACCAAGGCGCGAGCCTTCTCACGGGCAGCACGCGCCTCCGCAAGGCTTACTTGAGGAAAGCCGCCAATGGCAAAGAGGTTCTCCTTGCCTTGCAGGCGGTACTTTCACCGCCAGAGCTTGCCGCCGGTAGGCTTGACCAGCAGGAACAAGCCCCCGCCGTCTGAAAGTTTCCAGTCTCGATCAGTCGATTTGGCCGACCTGACCTTGAGGTCGGTGAGTAGGTTTTCGGGCATCGTTGGACTCCACTGCGGGGAGATGTACCCCCACGGTTGAACACGAGTACCCCCAACGCTACCCCCGAATTTTCCGAACTTCGATGAACAATAGGAACGCTCAGTAGACCGTATTGTTTACGCAACCCATTGATTTCAAATGGAGCAACCTGTCCACCAAGCGCTACTGAGCTCCACCGAGATCCAGCGAAATTCGTCAGACGTTGAACAAGAAGTTCATCACATCCCCATCCTTGACGATGTACTCCTTGCCTTCCGCGCGCATCTTGCCCGCTTCCTTGGCACCCTGCTCGCCCTTGTACTGGATGAAGTCGTCAAACGCGATGGTCTGCGCGCGGATGAAGCCGCGCTCGAAGTCGCCGTGGATCACACCCGCTGCCTGCGGCGCGGTGTCGCCCACGTGGATGGTCCAGGCGCGCACTTCCTTCACCCCAGCGGTGAAATAGGTCTGCAGGCCCAGCAGGCTGAAGCCGGCGCGGATCAGGCGGTTCAGGCCGGGTTCGTGCAGGCCCATTTCCTCCAGCATCATGTCGCGGTCCTCGTCGCTCATCTCGGAGAGTTCGGACTCGATCTTGGCGCAGATGGCCACCACCGGCGCATCGCCGTGCGCCTTGGCAAATTCCTTCAGACGGTCCAGCAGCGGGTTGCTCTCGAAGCCGTCCTCGGCCACGTTGCCCACAAACATGGCGGGCTTGCCTGTGATCAGGCACAGCGGCTTGAGCAGCGCCTTTTCCTGGTCGTTCAGGTCCAGGATGCGCGCGGGCTTGCCCTCCAGCAGGCCGGCCTGCACCTTTTCCAGCACCTTCACCATGGCAATCGCTTCCTTGTCGTTGCCGCTCTTGGCTGCCTTGCCGTAGCGCACCTGCGCCTTCTCCACCGTGCCCAGGTCGGCCAGGCACAGCTCGGTCTGGATCACCTCGATGTCAGAGATCGGATCGACCTTGCCCGCCACGTGGATCACGTTCGGATCCTCGAAGCAGCGCACCACGTTGACAATGGCATCGGTCTCGCGGATGTGCGCCAGGAACTGGTTGCCCAGGCCTTCGCCCTTGCTGGCACCAGCCACCAGGCCGGCAATGTCCACAAACTCCACTATCGCCGGCACCACGCGCTCGGGCTTGATGATCTCGGCCAGCTGCTTGAGGCGCGGATCGGGCACTTCCACCACGCCGGTGTTGGGCTCGATGGTGCAGAACGGATAGTTTTCGGCAGCGATGCCGGCCTTGGTCAGGGCGTTGAACAGGGTGGACTTGCCCACGTTGGGCAGGCCCACGATGCCGCATTTGAGGCTCATGGAAATTCCTTGGAAAAGCAGCCCCTGCCGCAGGCGCGCGTCAGGAAGGCAGAAAAGTAGGGGCAGGCTCCGGCCGTCAACAGCCGGAAATCAGACAAAACCCTGTCGCAACGCGCGCTTGCGTGGCACGCGCGGCAGGCACAGACAGGGATTGCTACAACCCTTCATTCTACCTTCGGCCGCCATTCTCCGGGCGAGGCATCCACCACCAGCACCCCGCTGGCCGGGAACTCCTCCAGCAGCACCGGCGTGCCGGCCGGATGCGCCCGTGCCTGCCCTTCGCGCGCCAGCGCCGTCTGCAGCGCGTGCTCGCCCTGGCACAGCACCACGCGCCAGCTGCGGCCGTCGCGATGTACAGTTACGCTGGTTTCCTGCCAGTGCGGCGGCAGGCAGGGCTCGATGTGCAGCACGTCCTGCTTGAGCACGATGCCGCACAACGACTCCAGCCCGGCCCGCATCAGCCAGCCCGAGCTGCCGGTGTACCAGCTCCAGCCGCCGCGGCCGGCGTAGGGCTCCACCGTATAGACGTCGGCCGCCACCACATAGGGCTCAAGCGCATAGGTTTCGCCCAGCCCGTTGTGCTGCCAGCGGTGCGCCGGGCTGATGCCCTGGAAGGCACGCCACGCTGCGCCCGCCTGTCCCAGTCGCGCAAAGGCCATCAGGCCCCACACGGCGCCATGGTTGTACTGCCCCGCGTTCTCGCGCACGCCGGGCGGATAGGCCTGGATGTAGCCGGCACTGGGCTGCGCATGTTGCAGCGGTGGCGTCAGCAGGCGCATCACCTGGTGCTTGTGGTCGAACAGGTGCTGGTCGGCCTGCTGCATGGCGGTACGCGCCCGCACCGGATTGGCCGCTGCCGACAGCACCGCCCAGGCCTGGGCAATCAGGTCGATGCGTCCTTCCACGTTGCTGGCGCTGCCCAGCACCGAGCCATCGTCGAAGAAGGCGCGGCGGTACCAGCTGCCGTCCCAGCCGTCGGATTCCAGCGCATCGATCCAGCCATTGCGCGCCTGCTCCCACGCGGCCACGCGGCCACCATCGCGCCGCGCCCGTGCCAGCGGCAGATACACACGCACCACCTCGCACAGGAACCAGGCCAGCCACACCGACTCGCCCCGTCCTTCATGGCCCACGCGGTTCATGCCGTCGTTCCAGTCGCCCGTTCCCATCAGCGGCAGGCCATGCGCCCCCGTGCGCAGGCTGCGGTCGATGGCCAGCGCGCCGTGCTCGTACAGGCTGTCCACATGGCCACTCACATGCGGCGATTCGTACACGTCCTCGCGCTCCGGCGGCACCTGGGAGCCCTGCAGGAATGGCACCTGCTCATCCAGCAGGGCATGATCGCCGGTGCGCTCCACATACAGCGCCAGCGCCAGCGGCAGCCAGAGCAGGTCATCGGTGAAGTGCGTGCGCACCCCAGCGCCACCGGGCTCGTGCCACCAGTGCTGCACATCGCCCTCGGAGAACTGGCGCCCGGCATGGCGGCGGATCTGGCGTGCCAGCAGCTCGGGCGCGTGGCCCACCATGCTCATCGCATCCTGCAACTGGTCGCGGAAACCGAAGGCACCGCCCGCCTGGTAGAAACCGGCGCGCGCCCACAGGCGGCACACCACGGTCTGATACGGCAGCCAGTGGTTGACCAGCGCATCGAACGCCGGATCGGGCGAACTCACCTGACGCGCTCCGCACAGCTCGCCCCAGAAGGCACGCACCTGCTCGAAACGCTCGACGATGGGCGTCTTGCGCACCTGCTCGGCCAGATGGCGGGCCTGCGGCAGGCTCCAGCCATGGCCCAGGATGGAAACGGCCGACACGGTCGCTCCCGGCTGCGCCGTCAGCACACAGGCCACGGCCGCGCAGGGATCCAGCCCCAGGCCGCTGCGCTGGCCGAGGCGCGTGGGCAGCACCGGGCAGCCTTCGCTGTTGAACAGTTCGCGGCGGTCGCAGGTCCAGTCGGCCTGCTGCGACTGGCCCGCAGGCCCGATCAGTGCCAGAAAGGCCGTGCTCTCGCCAAAGCCGCCGGCCCGGTCCAGTTGCGTGGCATACAGCACCGGCGCCGTCTGCGGCGGTGGCAGGCCCACGCCATGCGGCCCCACCACATGCTGCTCGGTGTGCGTGTAGATGCTCATGCGCTCGCGCCGCGAGGCACCCAGCACCCACTCGGCCAACGTCACGAGCCGCAGCCGGCGCGCCTGCACGCCGGTGTTGCGCAGCATCACCACGCACTGCTTCACCGGCAGGTCGCGATCCACGCACCAGGTCAGCGTCACGTCCAGCCCCGGCAGTTGCTGCTGCATGCGGGTGAAGCCAATGCCATGCGTCACATGCACAACATGGCTCTGGCAGACCTGGCCCAGCGTCCAGACTTCGCCACCGTCGATATCCTCCAGCAGCAGGCGTTCGCCCGCCGGATCGCCCAGCGGATCGTTCGACCAGGGCGTGAGCTGGTGCATGCGGCTGTTGCCGGCCCAGGTCATGCCGGCGCCCACTTCGGACACATGGCAGCCGAAATCCGGATTGGCCAGCACGTTGATCCAGGGGCGCGAGGGACGATGCCCGTCGTCCAGCGTGAAGCTGAAACTGCCGTCCGCCGGATCGAAGCGGCCCTGTGGCGATGCCGGAGCAGCGCCGCCAGCCGAACCCAGACGCGGCACCTGCAGCCTGCAGGGTACCGATTCAACGGCCGGCACCTCTGCCGCGCCCGCCGCCGGCCCGCTGCGCAGAACCTGCTGTGCCAGCGTGCGTCCGTCCGCCGCCAGGCGCACCGAGGCCAGCAGATACAGCGTGGTGCGCTCGTCGTCCGACAGGTCGCTATCGTGCAGGATGAACAGGGCCGCACGCAGATGCTCGGGCCAGCGGTCGTCCTTGCGCGCCAGCAGGCGCTCGCGCATCAGCTGCAACTGGCGCTGCACCGGCGTGAGGTAGGAGGCGGGTTCGCCGTTGAGCACCACCATGTCCACGCCCAGGCCACCGGCCGACCACAGGCGCAGCGAGCGGCGCAGTTGCTGCACCATGGGCAGGCCGGACTCTTCCGAGATCGACACCACCAGCAGCGGGCGGTCGCCCGAAATGCCGTGGCGCCAGAGCAGGCGGCGGTCGCAGGGCAGGCGTGCCGCGCGTTCCACATCGTTCTGCGCCAGATGCTGTTCGCGGTAGTGCTGGGCCGACAGCTGCGTCTGCACGCGCAGCAGCGCGCGCCAGGCTTCGGGATCGAGCTGGATCTCGTGCAGACGCACGCCGCTCATGGTGTTGGCCATGCTGCTGGAACGCTTCACATGGCCTTCCTGGCGGTAGCGGTCCACCAGCTGCTCCAGCGCCGCCGGATCGCGCGAGGCTGCCATGGCAAACACCAGACGCGCCTGCACCCCGGCCGGAATGCGCAGCCGTACACGCAGCACCGCCACCGGATCCAGTCCAGTATCGACGGCAATGCCGGGCAGTTCGGGCACGCTGTGGTCGTCGTGCAGCAAGGTGTAGCCGCCGTCGCCATGCACACGCGCCGAGCAGCCGTGACGCCCCACCCAGCGGCTGCGATCGGCGCAGGGCTCGACAGACACGATATCCGCCTCGCAATGCGCCAGGAAGGCGGCTGCATACATGGGCTGATAGTCCGCCAGCCGGGGCTTGCGGCACAGATAGAGGGCCCGGTCCGCCTTGTCCCAGTGCGTGCGCACGAACAGGTTGGAGAACGCCGGATGCGCCTCGTCATCGGCCTGCGCTGCCAGCGTGATTTCGGAGGCAAAGCTGATCGTAAGCTCGAGCGCATGGTCGCCCAGGTTTTCCAGCCGCACCTGGCGCAGTTCGCAGTCATCTTCGGCACTGACCCAGACATCGGTCAGCGCTTCCAGATCCTTCCAGCTCGCCTTCAGCAAGGCGCGGTCGGGCAGCAGTTCCGCGTGGTAGCGCGCCTGCGGGTCGCGCGCCGGCAGCAGCGTCAGCGAATGCCGTACCGCGGGCGTGCTTTCGTCACCGTGGCGCTCCACATAGAGGTAGCTGCCATAGGCATCACGCAGCGGGTCATCACGCCAGCGTGTCAGCGCCAGTCCCTGCCAGCGGCTCACGCCGGCGCCGCGGCTGTTGATCCAGACCGCGTGGCTGCCATTGCTGAGCAGTTGCAGCGTGGCCGGTTCGGCCAGCAGCGGCTCCTCCAGTTGCGCCATGTAGGTCGGGCCCGCGCTGCTGGAGATCGGCCGGCTGGACGGCGGCGGCAGCGGCTGCACCACGCGCGGTGTCGCCTCATGCAGCAAGGCCGCCACGGCACGCAGATAGGGGTCCGTCATGGCCCAGTGACGCGGCGCGTTGTCGCACAGCACGTCGGTGAAAGCCACCAGACTCATCGCCTGGTGGTGCGCCATGTAGGTATGTACCGGCGTGGACACGCGCCCGGCCAGCTGGCGCTGCGGCGTGTAGTCCAGCGACTCGATGAAACCCATGTCGCCGCGCATGCCCAGCTCCTGCAGGCGGCGCAGGTTGTCGATGGCTGCGCCCGGATACAGCATGGTGGCCATGGCCGTGGCATAGGGCGCCACCACGCGCACGTCGGTGGGCGTGCGGCGCAAGGCCAGCGCTGCCACGCCCTGCGGCCCGTACTGGTAAGCCAGCGTCTGGTCTTGCCCGGCAATGGCCGATTCGGAGATGCCCCAGGGCGTATCCAGCTCCTCGCCGTCGGCACGCTGCTCCAGAATGGCCTGGCGCGTCACATGGCCGAGGGCACTCGCCGGCGGCTCGTCCAGCACCAGCGTCGGCATCAGGTATTCGAACATCGAGCCCGACCATGACTTGATGCCCAGCCCGCGTTCGTTGAAGAAATACGGCCGCCCCAGCGCCGCCCAGTGCTCGGGCGGCACATCGCCCTTGGCGATCGCCACCAGACTGGTCAGGCGCGACTCGCTGGCCAGCAGGTCATAATGGTTGGCATCGAGCTCGCCGGTTTCGGTACGCAGGCCGATGTGCAGCAGGCGGCGGTCGTGGTCATACAGGATGCTGTAGTCCGGCTCCAATGCGAGAGTGCGGCAGCGTGCGCCCAGGTCCAGCAACTGCGCACGCAGTTGCAACGGCTGCGCCATCTGGTCATGCAGCAGCGAAGCCAGGATGGTGAGGTGGTCGGTCAGCTGGGCCAGGGCCGGCTCCAGCGTCGGGCTGGCACTCTGCCGCGTCAGCTCGGCCCGCTCGCGCGACGCCTCCACCCGCGCCAGCAGGGCCGCCAGCGGCGCACCGCCTGGGCTGGGCGGAGTCGCATGCACCAGATCAGCCACCGAAGCAAACCACTCCAGCGGCTGCAGCTGGGCCAGCAGCGGCTCCAGCCGCATGGCCGACCATTCCAGCGTGCATTCCAGTGCGGTATGCGGCTCGGCCTCCAGCGCTGCCGCCTCTTCGCAGGCACGCGCCACCACCAGCAGGTGGCCGGAACAGTTGCCGCTGTCCACCGTCGAGACATAGCCCGGCGGCAACACGGCCAGCGTGCGCGTGTCGTACCAGTTGTAGAAATGGCCGGCGTGGCGCGGCATGCGCTCCAGCGTCGCCAGGGTGGCCCGCAGCCGCGTCACCAGATCCGCACGGCCGATGAAGCCGATCTGGCGCGCGCAGGCCAGCACCAGCAGGTACATGCCGATGTTGGTCGGCGACGTGCGGTGCGCCACCATCTGGAAGGGCTGCATCTGCACGTTGTCCGGCGGCAGGAAGTTGTCTTCCTCGCCCACATGCCGGTCATAGAAGCGCCAGGTGTCGTGCGCCAGCTCGAACAGGTAGCTGCGCTGCTGCTGGGTGATGCGTTCGCGGCGCGGCCGCGGACGCAGGCGGCTGATCACCGCCACCCACACCGGCACCAGCGCCCACAGCAACAGCAAGGGCAGCAGCGCCAGCCAGTTCACCGGCCAGCCTGCCAGATGCGCGCCCACGGCTCCCACCAGCAGCACGCCTGCCATCAGCACGGTGGCCTTGTGCTTGCGCAGCAGCGAAGGCAGGTCGGTGCGCACCGAGGCCTGCGCGGCTGCCGCCGTCATCCATTCCAGCAGCAGCCGGCGCGATACCAGCTGCCGGTACAGCGCGCGCAGCACGGCATCGCCATACAGCACGGCCTGATCCAGCAACGTGGCCAGATGCCACAGCGGCGTCACCAGCGCCCGGCCCAGATCCTTGAAGCCTTCAGCAAAGAAGTGGCGCAAGGCAATGTCGTCGCGGTGTGGCGCGAGGCCGGCCAGCGCGCCGAGCAGCGGGCCGCCGCCATAGGCCGCCAGCACAGCGATCAGGGCCCAGTGGAAAGGCAACGTCTGCGTGAATGCCACCCACAGCAGCAGCAGCGCCGAGAACGGCGCCACCATGGAACGGCGCAGGTTGTCCGCCACCTTCCAGTAGTTGATCAGCGGCACGCGCTCGCGCCAGAGCAGGCCGATCAGCGGCAGCAACTGCCAGTCGCCGCGCGTCCAGCGGTGCAGGCGCGATGCGGCCACGTCGGCGTGCATGGGCGCATCCTCGACAAAGGTCACGTCGCTCACGCCGGCGCAGCGCAGCAGGGCACCTTCAAGCAGGTCATGGCTCAGCACATGCTCCGGCGGCAGCTGGCCACCCAGCACCGTGTGCGTGGCCTGCACGTTGAGCAGGCCCTTGCCGGTGAAGGTGCCCTGCCCGAACACGTCCTGGTAGATCTCGGAACTGGCCGCGCTGTACGGATCCACCCCGAGCCGGCCGGCAAAGAGACTGTGGAACCAGGTGCCGGCTTCGGTCGTCGGCATCGGCGTGGCAATGCGCGGCTGCAGGATGCCGTAACCGCGGCTGATGAAGCGCGTGCCCGGCTCGATGCGCGGCTGGTTCAGCGGATGCGCGGCAATCGCCACCAGCTCGCGCAGGCGGCCCGGCGGCATGTCGGTATCGCTGTCCAGTGTGACGAGGTGGCGCACGCCCGGCGCCACGCGCGAGAGTTCGCCCAGATCGATGAACGGGGCCGGCAGCGTCTCGGCGGATTCGGCCAGCGCCTGCACCAGCTGTTCCAGCTTGCCGCGCTTGCGCTCCCATCCAATGTAGCACTGCTGTGTATCGCTCCACTCGCGCGTGCGATGCAGCACCAGAAAGCGCAGCGGCCTCCCCGGTTCCACCGGATAGCGCTGGTTCAGCTCGGTGACACCGGCGTGGGCAAAGGCCAGCGCAGCATCATCGCCCTCCACCACCTGCGTTGCGGCATCGGCAAAATCGGACAGCAGGGCAAACTGCGCATGCGTTTCGGGGTTGGCCAGGTGGTGCTGCTCGAGCTGGATCAGCAGTTCGCGTGTGCCCTTCTCGCTGGTCAGCATGCTGGGAATCACCACCAGCGTCTGGTGCGCCTGCGGAATGCCCTGGCGCAAGGCCATGCGGTGCAGCACCGCGGGCGGCACCGACTCGCTGATCAGGCGGTTGACCAGCGCCACCACGGTTTCACCCAGCGGCGCCAGCAGCAGGTAGGCCGTCACGGCCCAGACCCAGCCATGGATCTCCGGCCCCTGGTAGCCCAGGTCCATCACGCGCAGCGTCAGCCAGCCCGTGATCAGCACCACCGTCAGCAGATAGGCCCAGGCGTTCCAGCGCCGTCGCATCGGGCTGGTACGTGCCGGGAAACGCCGCGGCGACAGGCCGAGGGCCTTGCGCAGCTGCGGTTCGCCCTCGCCGCGCCACCAGTAGGCCGGTGCCACCAGCGGGTCATCCGGCCCTTCGCCCTGCGCCGTCAGGTCCACCAGCGTCTGCGCCACCTCGGGCTCAGGCCGGCGCGACTTGCGCGCAAGCCGCTCGATGGCATGCAGGGTGCGGTCCTGCGTGGGCAGGCTCTCCGCCATGTGCTGCGGGCAGGTCGCCATGATGCGCATGACGGCGTTGTGGCGGGCAAACAGCTCGCGCCAGTTCACCTGGTCGATCTTGCGCAGCGTGGTGATCGCGTTGCGGATGCTCTGCTCGTCCTCGGTCAGGGCGGCCTGGTGGCGCGCTTCGGTCGCCGCCGGATCCTGCAGCCGCACCTTGAGCCAGGCATGCAGCTGCCGGCTGTAGTCGTACGAGAGATCTTCCTGGCGCTGCTCCACCTGCAACAGAAAGGCTTCTTCCACGCCGAGGCGGCGGAAGCGCTGTTCCAGCTGGTCGAGCTGGCGGATGGTGCGCTGCTGCTCCGGGCCATCGAACCAGCTGTGGGCCGCATCACGCGCCGCCTGCAGTGCCGCCGTGCGCAGCGCCAGCCGCGCCAGGTTTTCCAGCAGCACCACGCGCAGCGTGGTCGGAAATGACCACAGCTCCGCCAGCGAAAGATAGCGTTCGGCCAGATAGCCGCCGAGAAAGCCTTCCAGCAAATCGTTGTCCAGATGGCTGTCGGCATGCGCCACATAGGCCCAGACCACCCCATAGATGCGCGGCAGGCCAGCCAGCGGCTCGCTGCGCAGGCGCGGCAGCTTGCGGAAGAAGCTGGGCGGCAATCCCTCGCGGATGGCCAGTGCCTGAGCATCGATGACCGAGGCGTTGTCGAGCAGCCATTGCGCTGCCGGCCCCGGATGACGCCCGTCGGCGGTAAGCTGCTCCAGCACCTCGCGCGACTTGTGCAAATCGGCAATGTTCTGGCGCAGGCGCGGAAAGAAGGGCTTGCTGCGCAGCCAGTGCGGCGTGTGCGCATCATGGATGGCAGCCAGGTGCTCGCCGTGCAGGCGAAAGCGTGCCGGGCCGAACAACTCGGCCCGGATCGGTGCCTCAATCGGGGAACGGAACCCGGTCAGTCCATCCAGAACGGCGCGTAATGAAAATCCCTTGATGGCCGGCAAGTCGCATCACCCGCCGGTCAGAACCAGGACAGGCCGGCCTCGAACGCGAGTACCGCCACCAGCAGCGTAGTCACGAAGTGGGTGCCGGGATAGGCCACGGCGCGCTGCAGCAACTCGCCAGCCTGCATCCAGCGGCTGGTGGAAGTACGGCAGTGTTCAAACTGGCGGCCCAGCGCGGCCATGTCCGCCGACAGCAGGGCAGAGGCACGCGAGCGCTTGGCAGGCATGCGTGAAGATGGAAATGCGTGTTTCATGCCGGACTCTTCCTGGATCGTGTTGTCTCTTCGGGCAGCGGCGAGCTGGCGCCTGTGCTGCGCGCATCCGCTGTCCCGGTCGATGTATGTTCTGCGTGCCGCCAGATGCGGCCAGGTGCCACTGCCGCGCGGGCAGGCCCGCCCACAGCGGGACTCCGACTGTTCCACTCCAGGCGAGACTGGAAAAGCTAATGCGGGAACATGTCAGAAATATGACGATACCCCTGCACCCTGGTGGATACCATCGGTGCATGTTGGTACTCGTCGTAGGAATCCTCTTACACAAAACAGCGTAACACATCGGGGCGCGCCCTGTCCAACCCCGAGCCCACCGGGCTGCCTCCCGCGCAGCCGCCTACAATGCTGTTTTTGGCTCTCCGATTGCATTGCCATGGCCTATAGCTCTCACGACGTCTGCATTCGCGGCAGCGGCATCGTCGGCCGCACCCTTGCCCTGCTGCTGGCCCGCCACCGCCTGCGCGTGGGCCTGGTCGAATCTCCCGCGCCAGCCGGCAACCAGCCGGACATCCGCGCCTACGCCCTGAACCACCGCTCGCAACGCCTGCTGGCCGGCCTCAAGTGCTGGCCCGGTGCCGAGCGCGCCACGCCGGTGCTGCAGATGCGCGTGCTGGGCGACGGCCATGCCCAGACCGTGTTCGACGCCGGCCGCATGGACCAGGAAGCCATGACCTGGATCGTCGACGTGCCCACGCTGGAGCACATGCTGCAGCAGGCCTGCCAGTATCAGAGCGGCATCGACATCATCACCGCCGACAAGGCCGATGCCGCCCCCGCTCCGCTCACCGTGGTGTGCGAGGGCAAGCACAGCAGCACCCGCCAGCAGCTCGGCGTGGACTACGACGTCACCCCCTACGGCCAGACGGCCATCGCCACCCGTGCCACGCTCGATGCGCCGCACCTGCAGATCGCCTGGCAGTGGTTCAACCACACCGGCAGCGAGGGCGAAATTCTGGCCTTCCTGCCGCTGGACGGCCCCGAGGGCCGCGAAGTCGCCATCGTCTGGTCGGTGGACCGCAACCGCGTGGATGACCTGCTGGCGCTGGATGACGCCGCCTTCGCCGCCCATCTGCAAAATGCTGCCCACCTGCAACCCAGCGATGCCCCCAACGTGATCGGCGTGCAGCGCCGCGTGGCCTGGCCGTTGCAGCTGGGGCTGGCGCGCCGCTGGGCCGGCAGCCGCATCGGCGCCGACGGCGTCTCGCGCCACAACTGGGTGCTGGCGGGCGATGCCGCCCACAGCGTGCACCCGCTGGCCGGCCAGGGCCTGAACCTGGGCCTGGCCGACGTCGCCCTGCTGGACCAGATCATCGGCGCCCGCCCCTACTGGCGCAGCCCCGGTGACATGCGCCTGCTGCGCCAGTACGAGCGCGCGCGCAAGGCCGAAACCGCCCCGCTGATTGCCGGCATGGATGGCATCCAGCGCCTGTTCTCCCACAACGCCGCCGGCGTGCGCCAGCTGCGCAACCTCGGCATGAGCCTGTTCGAGCGCAGCGGCCCGGTCAAGGACTGGGTGGCACGCCGCGCCATGGACTGACCCCCAATCCGGAAAAACCACCGCATGACCAAGACCCTGTTCGCCCGCCCGCTACTCCTGACCTTTGCCGCCCTCGCCCTGTTCGGCTGCAAGGAGTCCGACGCGCAGGAAAGCACCATCCGCAAGAACCTGGCCGCGCGCCTGCCGCAACTCAGCAAGATCGACGAAGTGAGCAAGACGCCCATGCCCGGGCTGTACGAGGTGCGCATCGACGGCACCGAGATCTTCTACACCGATGCCAAGGGCGACTTCCTGCTGAACGGCTCGCTGCTGGACACGAAAACACGCCGCGACCTGACGCACGAGCGCACCCAGAAACTCACTGCCATCGACTTCAAGGCCCTGCCGCTGCAGGACGCCCTGGTCACCACGCGCGGCAACGGTGCGCGCAAGCTGGCCGTGTTTGCCGATCCCAACTGCCCCTACTGCCACCGCTTCGAGGCCGACCTGGCCAAGGTGAACAACGTCACCGTCTACACCTTCCTGCTGCCCATCCTGGGCGAGGACTCGGTCACCAAGTCGCGCAACATCTGGTGCGCCAAGGACAAGACCGGCACCTGGGCCAACTGGATGCTCAAGCGCGTGCCTCCGCCGGCTGCCAGCTGCGACACCGCCGCGCTGCGCCGCAACGTGGCCTTTGCCGAGAAGCACCGCATCACCGGCACACCGGCCATGGTGTTCAGCAACGGCAAGCGCGTGCCCGGCGCCATCCCCACGGCACAGATCGAGAAACTGTTGGCAGAAAGCAAATAAGCAGGCGCTTCCTGCTGCCAAAGTGTGCTTTTTGCCACGTGAAAACCCCAGCGACTCCCCCAGAGTCGCTTTTTTGTTTCACAATGGAGCGAGCACCCGGGATTCAGCTTTCTGTAAGCTGACAGAAAGGATTCCGGCACCACCAGAAACCTGCCTGCCCACCCCGCTTCTTGCCCAGTGGGGTGTTTCGATTCCTGACCGCATGCTTCCCGAACACAGCCGTACCTTCATCCGCGCCATCGCCTATCTGGGAACCATCCCGATGGTGATCATGGCCCTGCTGATGTGGCTGGTGCATGACGAGCTGCACGGCTTCGTGGCGGCGGCCCTGGCCAGCTACGGCGGTATCGTGGTGGCCTTTCTGGGCGGCATACACTGGGGCATCGGCCTGCGCTCCGGCGTCAACGCGCCCAAGCTGCACTTCATCTGGGGCGCCTTTGCCGCCTTCGCCGGCTGGTTCGGCGTGCTGATGCACCCGGCTGCCGGCATGCCTTTCCTCGCCCTCATGTTCGTCATCTGCTACGTGGTGGATGACCGCACCTGGGAGCGCGCCGGCCTGAGCGAGTGGCTCACCGTGCGTTTCCATGCCACCGTGCTGGCCGTGATGAGCTGCCTGGCCGGAGCCGCCGGCTCCATGTAAAGCGGCGCGCGGCTGCGCTATGCTAGCCGCATGTCCAAACACAAGCCCTCCCTCGCGGCTGGCGTGCCATTGCACTACCGCGTCAGCGCGCCCGAGCCCCACACCCACCTGTTTCACGTCACGCTGCTGGTCGCCGAGCCGACGATCCGCCAGGAAGTGACGCTGCCCGTCTGGATCCCCGGCAGCTATCTGGTGCGCGAGTTCAGCAAGCACCTGCAGTGTCTGGAAGCCAGCCAGAACGGCAAGCCCTGCGCCATCCGCCAGCTGGACAAGCAGCGCTGGCAGATCGCCTGCCTGCCCGGTGCCCCGCTGGAGCTGCGCTACCAGGTCTATGCCCACGACGACTCCGTGCGCACCGCCTGGCTCGACGCCGCACGCGGTTTCTTCAACCCCACCAGCCTGTGCCTGCAGGTGTGCGGGCAGACCCATGTGCCCCACCTGATCGAGGTCGCCTCGCCGAACAAGCAGTGGCGGCTCGCCACCGGCCTGAGCGCGCGCGACACCGGCAAGCGCGGCTTCGGCAGCTATCTGGCGCCCGACTACGACACCCTGGCCGACAGCCCGTTCGAGATGGGGGACTTCTGGAGTGCCGATTTCAACGTCTGCGGCGTGCCGCACCGCTTCGTCATCGCCAGCCCGCCGCCCGCGTTCGACGGAGAACGCCTGATTGCCGACACGCGCCGCATCTGCGAAGCCGCCATGCGCTTCTGGCATGGCGAGCGGCCGGCCAAGGCCGTGCCATTCCAGCGCTACGTGTTCATGCTGCGCACGGTGGACGAAGGCTATGGCGGCCTGGAACACCTGAACAGCACCGCGCTGATTGCCGGCCGCAAGGCACTGCCCCGCCCCGGCGAAACGCCCGGCGACGACTACATCACCCTGCTCGGCCTGATCAGCCACGAGTACTTCCACGCCTGGAACGTCAAGCGGCTGCGCCCGGCGGAACTGGTGCCCTACCACTACGGGCGCGAGAACTACACCGACCTGCTCTGGTTCTTCGAGGGTTTCACCAGCTATTACGACGACCTGCTGCTGCTGCGCGCCGGCTGTGTCGACGTGGCCGGCTACCTCAAGCAACTGAACAAGGCGGTGGACAGCGTGCAGGCCATGCCGGGCCGCGCCATCCACAGCCTGGCGCAGGCCAGCTTCGAGGCCTGGACCAAGTATTACCGTCAGGACGCCAACACCCCCAATGCCACCGTCAGCTACTACACCAAGGGCGCACTGCTCGGACTGTGCCTGGACCTGACGCTGCGCCAGGAAGGCCGCACCTCACTCGATGCGGTGATGCGTGCGCTCTACCAGCGCTGCTACGCAAAGCAGAAGCCGCTGCGCGGCATGAGCGAAGGCGACGTGGCGGCCGTGCTGCAGGAACTGGGCGGCCGCAGCTTTGCACGCGAACTGCGCGAGTGGGTGCACGGCACGGACGAACTGCCACTGGAAAAGCTGCTGCGCCGCGCCGGCGTGCGCATCGTGCAGTCACCCGCCCCGCTGGCTCGCCAGTGGGGACTGCGCTGCAAGGAGGGCGCCAGCATCAGTGTGCAGGGCGTTGCCCGCGGCGGAGCTGCCGAGCACGCAGGCATGGCCGCCGGCGACGAATGGCTGGGCATCGAACTGGCCGACGCCGATGTGGCCAAGGGCAGCCATGCGGCCTGGCGCGTGGGCAATCTGGCCGATGTGCAAGCCTACCTTCCGCCCGGCCGCAAACCGCAGGAGCGCCGCTGCACTGCCCTGGTGGCACGCGACCGCATGCTGCTGCGACTGCCCCTCACCCTGCCCGCCGAGGCCGTGCAGCAATGGAAGCTGGAGCCTGCTGCCAGTCAGCGCAAGAAGGCCGGAGAACGCCAGAAAGGCTGGCCATGGGCCTGACTCCCGCGCAGCCGCGCGTCAGCCATGTGCTGTACCTGCATGGCTTCCGTTCCTCGCCGCAATCGGCCAAGGCGCGCCATGTGCAAGCATGGATCCACGCGAACCGGGCCGACATCGTCTGGTGCTGCCCGCAACTGCCCCCCTCTCCGGCGGCTGCCATGGCGCTGATGGAGCAGCTGACCCGGGACTGGCCACAGGCCGGCACCCTGGTCATCGGCTCGTCGCTGGGCGGCTTCTACGCGGCCGCCATGGCGGCACGCAAGGGCTGGCGCAGCCTGCTGCTCAACCCTGCCGTGCACCCGGGGCGCGACCTCGCGCGCTACATCGGCGACAACACGGCCTGGCACGCACCCGAGGAGCATTTCCATTTCAAACCGGAGTACATCGACGAACTGAATGTGATCGAATCGGAGACATTGGCTCTGGAGCAGAAGCGTCAGGCCGACAGCACCCATGCCCCCGCCTGGGCCCTGATCTGCGAAGGCGACGAGGTGCTGGACTGGCACGAAATGACGGCCCGCCACGCGCATGCCACCCAGACGGTGCTTCCCGGAAACGATCACGCCATCAGCGACTTTCCCGTGCATTGGCCCCGACTGGCCCGACAAATCGGGCTGTTGGAAGGCGACAACAAGCCGCATCCCTGAAAACCGGTAATTTGGGGGTGATAACCCGCGAAACCCCAAAATTGGGGCATCCCTACTATTTACATTTCCGTGTAACAAGGTAATCTGAATTTACAAGGTGTATCTTTAATTACACCGTTTTCGGAAAACCCAGCAGGAATGTAACATGGAAGCATCAATCCTCGCGCTGGCGAACCGGGTACGCTTTGATGCCGTATTTGCCGGTCGCGGACATCGCGAGAATGGTCAGATCGTCGTTGACGAAATCATCTGGCTGCAGGGCCTGCCCCAGCAGTTCGTGGCAGACTATGCCGAAGTCGCGCCACACGACCGCGTGGCCCAGTTGTTCCTGGATTTTCCGTGGGAACCGCAGGCCGTCTCCGTCGCCGACCTGTTCGGCGACAGCACACAGGCGCCCCGGCGCCGCACAGCTACCCAGCGCTCGAACGAGATCATGGGCGAGTTCTTCCGGCGCTTCGGCATCAGGCATTTCGTGCTGTCCGGTGTGGAGAACTCCTACGGGCTGGCCTGGATGGGCTTTTTCCGGCTTGGCACCGACCAGCCCTTCACCTTCAACGACACCGAACGCATCAAGTTCGAGTTGCCCTCGCACCTGTATCGCTGGCAGGAAGAGCATGTGGAGCGGCTGCCGCAGCAAAGCTCGCGCACCTGCGTCACTCCGCTCACCCGGCGCGAGATGGAGGTGTGCGTGCGCAATGTGCGTGGCGAGGCGCCCAAGGCCATTGCCCGCGACCTGAACCTGAGCGTGCACTATGTGCGCGAACTGATCCAGCGCGCGCGCGGCAAGCTGGGCGTGGCCGGGCGCAAGCTCACCGAGGCCGATCTGATGCAGTTGCCGACACCCCAATAAAGGCCCTGCAACTCCCCGCCGAAAACTTTCGGCGGCAACGGCGCAGGCATGGGAAAATACCGCCCCATGTTTGCAATGTTCGAAGATTCCGGCAAGTTTCTCGCCGGCCGCATCCTGTCCCAGGCGGACAGTTCCTCCCAGATCGAGCTGGATTCCGGCAAGCGCGTGAAGGTCAAACACGCGCACATCGTGCTCACGTTCGAGAAGCCGGCACCGGCCGAGTTGCTGGCGCAGGCACTCGCGCTGAGCCAGGAGGTGGATGTGCAGCTGCTGTGGGAATTCGCCCCCGAGGACGAATTCACCTTCATCGACGTTGCGCGCGACTATTTCCAGGATCCGCCCACACTGGTGGAGCAGGCCGCCACGCTGCTGGCGCTGTTCCATGCGCCGCACTATTTCCGCCGTGCTGGCGGTGCCAAGGGGCGTTTCAAGAAGGCGCCCGCCGAGATCGTGCAGCAGGCGCTGGCCGCCATCGAGAAAAAGGCCCGCATCCAGGCGCAGATCGATGCCTGGGCGGCCGAGCTGGTGCAGGGCCAGTGCCCGGAGCCGATCCGCGAGCAGCTCTACAAGATCCTGTTCAAACCGGACAAGAACGCGCCCGAGTACAAGGCCGTGGTGCATGCCTCCAAGGAAGCGCAGATGGCGCCGCTGGACCTGCTGCAGCGCGCCGGTGCCATCCACTCGCCCTACGAGTTCCACTGGCAGCGCTTCCTGTTCGAGCACTTCCCCAAGGGCACGGGCTTTCCGGCGCTGCAGGCTGCGCGCATCGATGATTCCGAATTGCCGCTGGCCGAGGTGCAGGCCTTCTCCATCGACGATTCCAGCACCACCGAGATCGACGACGCGCTGTCCGTGAGCGGCCTCGGCAGTGGCACGGTCACACTGGGCATCCACATTGCGGCGCCGGGCCTGGCCGTGCAGCCGGGCGATGCCATCGACGCGGTGGCGCGCCAGCGCATGTCCACGGTCTACATGCCGGGCTACAAGATCACCATGCTGCCGCATGAGGTGGTGCAGCACTACACCCTGGGCGCCGGCCAGCCGCGCCCCGCCCTGTCCTTCTACGCCACCTTCGACGAGGCCACGCTGGAGCTGCAGGGTACGGAAAACCGCATCGAACGCGTGCCGGTCGTGGACAACCTGCGGCTGGACCAGCTGGAAACCGTGGCCACACCGGAATGGCTGGCAGCCCCCGCTGACACGCCTGAGCCGCAGGCACAGCTGCAGGCGCACCGCCCGGCACTGGGCTTTCTGTGGCGCCTGGCGCAGCATCTGAAGGCGCAGCGCGAAATCGTGCGCGGCAAGCCCGAAACCTTTACCCGCCCGGATTTCAACTTCCGCCTGCTGCGCGACGATGCGCTCAAGGAAACGCCGCCGGACGGCAGCGAAACCGTGCAGATCGAGATCCGTCAGCGCGGCGCGCCGCTGGACCTGATGGTGTCCGAGGCCATGATTCTGGTGAACCACCACTGGGGCCAGCTGCTGGCCAATGGCGGCATTCCCGGCATTTACCGCAGCCAGGCGGCGCTGGCACCCGGCGTCAAGGTGCGCATGGGCACCAAGGCGCTGCCGCATGCCGGCCTGGGCGTACCCTGCTACGCCTGGAGCACCTCGCCGCTGCGCCGCTATGTGGACCTGCTGAACCAGTGGCAGCTGATTGCCGCCATCCGCCATGGGGCCACCGCGGCGCTGGCCGCTCCGTTCAAGCCCAAGGATGCCGCCCTGTTCGGCATCATCTCCGGCTTCGACGCCGCATACTCCGGCTACAACGCCTATCAGGCCAGCATGGAACGCTTCTGGACGCTGCAGCATGTGCAGCGCAACAGCATCACCGAGCTGGACTGCAGCGTGATCAAGGACGGTCTGGTGCGTGCCAACACGCTGCCGCTGGTGATCAACGTGATCGGCGCCGACGGCCTGCCGCGCAATGCGCAGGTGCGCGTACGTCTGGGTGGCGTCAACCTGATGGCGCTGGACGTCAACGGCAGTGTCATCGCGCGCCTGGATGATGACGCCCAGGCCATCGTGCCGGCAGACGAGTCCGAGGACGATACCATGGAGCTTGACGCCGGTCCGCTGCATATCGCCGTGGACGTGAACGAGCCCGAAGCCGACGGCACACCGGGCCAGACGGTCTGAATCTGCCATGCCTGCCATTCCTGCCTCTCCCTCCGCTTCTTCTGCTGACACGCTTTCCGGCGCAACTCCGGCAACGGGAGCCCCTGCTGCACCTGCTGCCCCTGCTGCCCCTGCTGCCCCTGCTGCCCCTGCTGCACCTGCTGCACCTGCTGCACCTGCTGCACCTGCTGCACCTGCTGCACCTGCTGCACGCAGTATCCCGTCGGATGGAAGCACGGGCTCGCCCGCGCGCTACGGCGTGATCGGCCACCCGGTGAGCCACAGCCGCTCGCCGTGGATCCACGCACGCTTTGCGGAGCAGACCGGGCAGCACCTCCGCTACATCGCCATCGACAGCCCCGTGGACGGCTTTGCCGCCACGCTGGAGCGCCTGCGCGCCGAGGGCTACGGTGGTGCCAATGTGACGGTGCCGTTCAAGCTGGAAGCATTTGCCGCCGCCGATGTGCGCAGCACACGGGCAGAACTGGCGCAGGCCGCCAATACGCTGGTCTGGCGTCAGGAAGCCGAAGGCATGCGTCTGCACGCCGACAACACCGACGGCGCCGGCCTGATGCGCGACATCCGCCACAACGCCGGCGTGGCGCTGGCCGGACGCCACGTGCTGCTGCTGGGCGCCGGAGGCGCGTCTGCCGGCGTACTGGGCGCCCTGCTGGCGGAAACACCTGCCAGCGTGACGGTGGCCAACCGCAGCGTGGGCAAGGCCGAACAACTGGTGCAACAGCACGCCGCGGTCGCGGCGGAGCATGGCGTGCAGCTGCGCGCCTGTGCCCTGGCCGCCGTGCTGGAAGACGCACCCCTCCCGCTCACGCCCCAGATTGCTCTGGCGGCAAGCGCACAAGCTGCGGCATCGCCGCTGCCCTCCTCCGCTGCCACCCCTGCCCATGCGGCTACTGACAACCTGGACGCCTTCGACATCATCCTGAACGGCACCGCCAGCAGTCTGGGCGGCACACCGTTGCTACTGCCGGCACGCCGTTTCGCCTCGGGTGCGCTGGCCTATGACATGATGTATGGTGCAGCCGCCCTGCCCTTTCTGCAGCACGCCCAGGCCTGCGGCGCCACTTCGCGCGACGGCCTTGGCATGCTGGTGGAACAGGCCGCCCTGGCCTTCGCCCTGTGGCGCGGCGTGACGCCGGATACCACTCCGGTGCTGGCCGAACTGCGCGCCCTGGTGGATGCACCCGCAAACAAGACAGCGTGATGAACCCCGTGTCCCGCCCCCTTTCGTCGAGAGTGATGCCGCATGCACTGGCAGCACGAAAGGCGCCACGATGAAGCGTTTTTTCCGCCTGCTCGGCTGGATGCTGCTGGCCGGCATCCTGCTGCAGCTGTTCTTCTTCGTCCGCATCGCGCTCATGCGCGTGGTCGATCCGCAGTCCACCACCTTCCAGCGCTCCGAAATGGCGCGCGTGGTGGCCAGCGGCAAACTCTCCTGGGGCCAGCAGTGGGTGCCCTATGACGACATCTCGGACAACCTCAAGCGCGCCGTGATCGCGTCGGAGGACAGCGACTTCGTCAACCACCAGGGAGTGGAGTGGGAGGCCATCGAGCAGGCACGCGCCCGCAATGCAGCCGCCGAAGCGCGCAACCAGCAACGCCTGCAGCAGGCGCAAGCGCGCATCGAGCAGGCACGCGAACGCGCCCGCAAGAAGGTCGAACGCCTCGAAAAGCGCGGCAAACCGGTGGACCCGCAGCTGCGCGGCATTGCCGATGGCTCCATCACGCCTCCCGGCATCACGCTGCCGGCCCCCAAGATCTACGGCGGCTCCACCATCACCCAGCAACTCGCCAAGAACCTGCTGCTGTCGCCCGAGCGCAATCTGCTGCGCAAGGGGCAGGAACTGGTGTTCACGCAGTACCTGGAACTGCTGCTGGACAAGGAGCGCATCCTCGAGATCTACCTGAACAACGTGGAATGGGGCGAAGGCATCTTCGGCGCCGAAGCAGCTGCGCGCTACTACTTCCGCAAGTCTGCCGCGCAGCTCTCCGCCTACGAGGCAGCCAAGCTGGCCGTGATGCTGCCGCGCCCGCGCTACTACGAACAGAACTTCAACTCCGGCTACCTCAACAGCCGGGCCGGCACCATCGCCGCGCGCATGCGCGACGTGGAACTGCCCTGAGGCCGCCATGCGCATCCTCGGCATCGACCCCGGCCTGCGCACCACCGGCTTCGGCGTGATCGAAGCCGACGGCCCGCGCCTGCGCTACGTGGCCAGCGGCACCATCCGCACCGTCAACGAAAAGCGTCCGGACGACCCGACACTGCCGCATCAGGGCAACCTGCCGGCGCGCATCAAGCTGCTGTTCGAGGGCGTGTGCGAGGTGGCGCAGACCTACCAGCCCGACGTTGCCTCGCTGGAGATCGTGTTCGTCAACGTCGACCCGCAGGCCACGCTGATGCTGGGCCAGGCGCGCGGCGCCTGTCTGGCAGCACTCGTTTCCAGCGGCCTGCCGGTGGCCGAATACACCGCCCTGCAGATGAAGAAGGCCGTTGCCGGCCACGGCCGCGCCAACAAGGCACAGATCCAGGAGATGACGCGCCGCCTGCTCAACCTGAGCGGTCTGCCCGGCACCGATGCAGCCGACGCACTGGGTCTGGCCATCATGCACGCCCACGCCGGACAGGCCATGGCCCGGCTGGCCGAAGCCACGCCGCTGCAGCGCCGCACCCATGCCCTGTTCAAGGGCGGACGCAGCTACTGAGCCAGCATCCAGAAGCGCCTCTGCCGCTCTGAAAACTCTTTTAACTTTCCCGACCGCGCAAACGCGGAACTCCGCGCGCCGGGCAGGCATCTGTCAAATGGGCACGGTATAAGCAGTCCTGATGCCTGCCACTTTGCAGCCTGGCTGTTGTGACGGCCACGCCCCTCTTTTTTCATGCAATCAAGGAGCTCCCATGTCCCGCGCAATCCGTCTTGCCCCCATGGCCTTCGTGGCCGCCGCCCTGCTGGCCACCACCGCTGTTCATGCCGATGACCGTATCTGCCGCGGCACCCTCAGCGGGCAGAACATCGAGGGCAATGTGAAAGTGCCGCGCGGCGCCAGCTGTGTCGTTGCCAACAGCCGCATCGACGGCAACATCCAGTCCCAGGGCGCTGCCTCCGTCACCGTGCGTGGCAGCACCGTCAAGGGCAACATCCAGCTCGACAAGGGCAGCCGCATCGCCTTGCGCGGCAACCGCGTGGATGGCGACATCCAGCTCATGGGCAACCGCGGCAGCATCGTGGTGCAGGGCAACACCGTGGACGGCAACCTCCAGTGCAAGAGCAACACCCGACGCCCGACCGGCGGCAACAACCGCGTGGATGGCAACAAGGAAGACCAGTGCGCGCGCCTGTGAGCGACTGCGCCTGAAGCATCAGACTCCGAACCTAGTGCGTGGCGGATCGGCGTGCGGGAACATTCTGCGCGTACTCTCTGCCCCGCGCCCGGGCGGGCCTGCGGGGCTAGATGCGTTCGATCACCAGTACCGCAAAGAACAGGCACAGCACGATGATGGTCCACTTGAACAGGCGCAGGGCCTGCCGCTTGTAGCGCTCGTTGCCGGTGAACAGGTACAGACCCATGGTGCCGGCACTGACCAGCAGCATGAGGATGAAGAGAACGCGAACAATGGCCATGGCCGCTAGCGTAACAGGTTCAGGCGACGAACCCGCAACTCACCACTGCACCGCCAGTTCGCCAAAGCCCTTGGGCGCGTTGCGCTCGTTGTCGAAGCTGACGATTTCGTAGGCATCGGGCTGGTCCAGCAGCGCGCGCAGCAGCTGGTTGTTCATGGCGTGGCCGGAACGGTAGGCGCTGTAGGCGGCCAGCAGCGGATGGCCGATCAGGAACAGGTCGCCCATGGCGTCCAGGATCTTGTGCTTGGCAAACTCGTCGTCGTAGCGCAGGCCGTCCGCGTTGAGCACGCGGTAGTCGTCCAGCACGATGGCGTTCTCCAGGCTGCCGCCCATGGCGAGTCCGTGCGAACGCATGTATTCCACGTCCTTGGTGAAGCCGAAGGTGCGCGCGCGCGCAATGTCGCGCGTATAGACGCCGGTGGACATGTCGAATTCCACGCTCTGGCCGGTGGAGTCCACGGCCGGGTGGGCAAAGTCGATCTGGAAACGCAGCTTGTAGCCATGGTAGGGCTCCAGGCGGGCCCACTTGCCCTGGGCGCCTTCGCCCTCGCGCACTTCCACCGGCTTGAGCACGCGCACGAATTTCTTGGGCGCACGCTGCTTCACCACGCCGGCGCTTTGCAGCAGATAGACGAAGGACGAGGCAGATCCATCCAGGATCGGCACTTCCTCCGCCGTGATGTCGATATAGAGGTTGTCGATGCCCAGACCGGCGCAGGCCGACATCAGGTGCTCGACGGTGTTGACCTTGACGCCTCCATTGGAGATGGTCGAGGCCAGACGGGTATCGGTAACGGACTCAGCCGTGACCGGGATGTCCACCGGAACAGGCAGGTCGACGCGGCGGAACACGATACCGGTGTCCGCCGGTGCAGGACGCAGGGTGAGCTCGACACGCTGACCGCCATGCAGGCCCACGCCCACAGCCTTGGTCAGTGTCTTGATGGTTCTCTGTTCTAGCATGCGTCCATTGTAGAAGTTGCCCGCCTGCTGCGTGTTCGCTTGTCTCGATGTCCGCGATAGCCACAGGCCATCGGGCACCGCTGCCAGCCGCTTCTCCCGGGGAGAGTCAGCCACGGTTCTTCACGTACTTTCCAGCCAGTCGGCCGGCGCTTGAGCCGCGTGCGCACGGACAGGCAACCGTGCGCACGCTGGCAAGCAAGAAGAGTCACGCGTCCTTGCCCATGCCCTGCCCCTGCAGGTTCATGGGCGACGCTCCGGCTGCGTCAGGACGCAACCGGTGTCGGAGTGTCTCAGTCCGCCTGCTTGCGCAGGAAGGCCGGGATCTCGAAGTCGTCCATGCCGCTGGAGGACAGCTGGCTGACGCGCTCGGAAGCGTGCGTGCGGTCACGGCCGGTGCCCCAGACGCTGGCACCCACGGTGCCGGCGGGAGAGACGCTGGTCATGCTCGGCAGGCTGCTGCCCTGCGGCATGGCGGCAGAGTACGGCATGTCGTCGGTACCGGTGCGGCTGATGACCTGCATGGGAGGCGCCATGCGACGGGCATTCTGGCGGCTCAGGCCGGTGGCCACCACGGTCACGCGCAGCTCGTCACCCATCTGGGAGTCGTAGGCAGTACCGTAGATCACGTGCGCATCGGGAGACGCATAGGCACGGATGGTGTTCATGGCCAGCTGCGATTCCTTCAGCTTCAGGCTGCCCTGGGCTGCGGTGATCAGCACCAGCACGCCCTTGGCGCCGGACAGGTCGATGCCTTCCAGCAGCGGGCAGGCCACGGCCTGCTCGGCAGCAATGCGGGCGCGGTCCGGGCCGCTGGCCGTTGCCGTACCCATCATGGCCTTGCCGGGCTCGCCCATCACGGTTTTCACGTCTTCGAAGTCGACGTTCACATGGCCGGGCACATTGATGATCTCGGCAATACCGCCGACGGCGTTCTTCAGCACGTCGTTGGCGTGGGCGAAGGCTTCGTCCTGGGTCACGTCGTCACCCAGCACTTCCTGCAGCTTCTCGTTCAGCACCACGATCAGGGAATCGACGTTGGCTTCCAGTTCGGACACGCCGGAGTCGGCGTTGGTCATGCGGCGGCCACCTTCCCACTCGAAGGGCTTGGTCACCACGCCCACGGTCAGGATGCCCATTTCGCGCGCAATGCGGGCGATGACGGGCGCTGCACCGGTACCGGTACCACCGCCCATGCCGGCGGTCAGGAACAGCATGTGCGAGCCTTCGATGGCAGAGCGGATTTCCTGCTCGGCCACTTCGGCGCAGTCACGGCCCTTCTCGGGCTTGCTGCCGGCGCCCAGGCCGGTGGTGCCGAGCTGGATCACCCGGTCGGCAGTGCTGCGGGTCAGCGCCTGCGCGTCGGTGTTGGCGCAGATGAACTCCACGCCCTGGACCTTGCGGTCGATCATGTGTTGCACGGCGTTGCCGCCGCCGCCACCCACGCCCATGACCTTGATCTGGGTGCCTGCGTGGAATTCTTCGGTGTCAATCATTTCGATGGGCATCTTGCTCTCCTTGCTGTTTAACTCTTGCTGTCTCTGAAAAAATCACTGCCTGTGTTGGCGTTTTGGGCCTGCCGGGGCCATGGACGAGCTTGCAATCCCGTCCAATCCGGTTCATGCGGCGGGAAAGTGTTCCTTTCCATGCCGGCTGTCATGCCAGCGCGCCAGCAAAGGGGTTTCCTGCTGCATCGGCATCAGAAGTTCCCCACGATGAAATCCTTGATGCGGCCGAACACCCCGCGCACGGCGGAATCGCTCTTGCTGCGGGTGGCCACGTAGCCGCGCTGCTGTGCCTGACGGGCGTCTTCCAGCATGCCCATGACAACAGCGGCGCGCGATTGCGTCACCATGTCGGCCAGGGCGCCGTTGTAGATCGGGGTGCCGATGCGCACCGGCTTGAGGAAGATGTCCTCGCCGAGTTCGACCATGCCGGGCATCACGGCGCTGCCGCCGGTCAGCACCACGCCGGAAGACACCAGATGCTCGAAGCCCGAGCTCTGCACTTCCTTCTGCACCAGCGAGAAGATCTCCTCGATGCGCGGCTCGATCACGCCGGCCAGCACCTGCTTGCTCAGCAGGCGCGGCGGACGGCCGCTCAGGCCGGCCACTTCGATATGCGTTTCCGGATCGGCCAGCAGCTGCTTGGCGCAGCCGTTCTGCATCTTGATGTCCTCGGCGTCCTCGGTCGGGGTGCGCAGCGCCATGGCGATATCGCTGGTGATCAGCTCGCCGGCCACCGGCAGCACGGCCGTATGGCGGATGGCGCCACCGGCAAACACGGCAATGTCGGTCGTGCCGGCGCCGATGTCGACCAGCACCACGCCCAGCTCGCGCTCGTCCTCGGTCAGGCAGGACATGCTGCTGGCCAGCGGATTTAGCATCAGGTGGTCCACCTCCAGGCCGCAACGGCGCACGCACTTGAGGATGTTCTCGGCCGCGCTCTGGGCGCAGGTGACGATGTGCACCTTGGCCTCCAGGCGGATGCCGCTCATGCCGATCGGCTCCTTCACTTCCTGGCCGTCGATCACGAATTCCTGCGGCTCGATCAGCAGCGGACGCTGGTCGGTGCTGATGTTGATGGCGCGCGCCGTCTCCAGCACCTTGGCCACGTCGGTGGGCGACACGTCGCGGTCGCGCACAGCCACCATGCCGACCGAGTTGCGGCCTCGGATATGGCTGCCGGTGATGCCGGTGATGACGCGCGTGATCTTGCAGGCGGCCATCATCTCGGCCTCGCGCACGGCCTGCTGGATGCTCTGCACGCAAGCCTCGATGTTGACCACCACGCCGCGCTTCATGCCGTTGCTGGGCGCCACGCCCAAACCCAGCACCTTGAGCGCGCCGTCAGCCTGCACCTCCGCCACCACCACCATGATCTTGCTGGTGCCGATGTCGAGGCCTACGACCAGATCCTTGTATTCTTTTGCCATGGCTGTTTATGTCTTTGGTTTCGTTGGCTGGCCCTTGCCAGCGTTGCCATCCGGGGACTCCAGCGTCCCCACCCCCTTCAGGCGCAGCGCGTAGCCGGTCTTGTAGCGGAGATCCGCGTACTGCAGATCGGCGAAGCTGCGCCCATAGCGTGCGGTCACCGCACCGATCGTCTGCACGAACTGCCGGATACGCGCCGCCAGTTCCTGTTCGTTGCCGCTGCCCAGGTTGATCACCGTGTCGTTGTTCAGCGAGAGACTCCAGTAGCCGCGCGGATCCAGATCCAGCGCCGTGATGCGGGCCTCGAGCGGGTTGAACAGCGGGCCCAGGCGGCGGTACATCAGCAGCACGGAGGCCGACTGCTCGTCCGGGCCGGACAGGCGCGGCAGCTCGATATTGGCCACCTCTTCCGGATTGCCGTCGAACACCTCGCCCTGGCGGTTGAGCAGGCGCATGCCTTCCTCGTCATCGCCCCAGTAGGCCACTTCCTCGTGCTCTTCCAGACGCACGGCAAGCTGGTTCGGGAACACGCGGCTGACCACGGCCTGGCGCACCCAGGGCTGCTGCTCGAACACGTCACGCGCCTCCTCCAGCCTGATGGAGAAGAAATTGCCGGTGAGGCGCGGCAGCACCTGGCTGCGCAGCGCGAAGGGCGTGGTATGCGTGGCGTGGCCGCTCACCTGGATGCCCTTCAGCGAGAACTGGGGCAGGCGCGTGAACCACCAGGCAGCGCTGATCAGCGCGCCCAGCAACACCAGGCCGAACAGCAACGAGGCGGTTGCGTTCATCAGCCGGATGTCGGTGGTGGTGGTCACGGGTTGCGGCGCATTCATGGCGTGCGTTCCTTGTCCCTTCAGGCCTGTTTCGCCTTGCTGCCGTCCAGACTGGCGCTGGCCAGGATCTGCAGGCAGAGGTCGGGATAGCTGATGCCGTCGGCCTTGGCAGACATGGGCACCAGGGAATGGCTGGTCATGCCGGGGGAGGTGTTGATTTCCAGCAGGAAGGGCTGGCTGTCGCTGCTGCGCACCATCACGTCCACGCGGCTCCAGCCGCGGCAGCCCAGCACCAGATAGGCTTCCAGCGCCATCTGCTGGATGGCCTGCTCCTGCTCGCGCGGCAGGTCGCACGGGCACAGGTAGCGCACGTCGTCGGTGAAATACTTCTGTTCGTAGTTGTAGTCGCCATCGGGCGCCACGATGCGCACCAGCGGCAGGGCACGGGCGCTGTCTCCGGTGCCGATGACCGGGCAGGTCAGCTCCTCGCCCACGATCAGGTTCTCGCACAGCACCGCGCTGTCCATCGCAGCCACCTGGCGCACGGATTCCGCCAACTCTTCCGCGGTCTTGACCTTGAATACGCCGATGGAAGAGCCTTCATGCGGCGCCTTCACGATCATGGGCAGGCCAAGCTGCTGCACGGCATCGACAACGAAGGCGACCAGGGCACCCTCGTCCTGCAGCTTGCGCGAGGCCATCTGCAGGTAGCGCGGCGTGGAAATGCCTTCCGACAGCCAGATGCGCTTGGTCATCACCTTGTCCATGCCCACGCTCGAGGCCATCACGCCGGGGCCGGTATAGGGAATGCCGAGCAGTTCCAGTGCGCCCTGCACGGTGCCGTCTTCGCCATAACGGCCATGCAGCGCAATGAAGCAGCGCTCGAATCCGTCGCGCTTGAGTTCGGACAGGTCACGCTCGGCCGGATCAAAGGCATGGGCGTCGACGCCACGGCTGCGCAGCGCTTGCAGCACGCCCTCGCCGGACATCAGGGAAATGTTGCGCTCGGCGGAGCGGCCGCCCATCAGCACGGCGACCTTGCCCAGCGCTTGCACATCGATAGGGTTCAGGGTGTTCGTCATGACGTGTCAGGCCTTTTCGTGCAGTGCGGCCAGCTTGCCGGGAACGGCGCCGATGGAGCCGGCGCCCATGCTCAGCACCACGTCGCCATCGCGGGCGGTGTGCAGAATGGCTTCGGGCATGTCCTCGATCTTCTCGACGAACACCGGTTCGACCTTGCCGGCCACGCGCAGCGCGCGCATCAGGGCGCGGCCGTCGGCGGCAATGATGGGCTCCTCGCCGGCCGGATAGACTTCGGCCAGCAGTGCCAGATCGGCCTTGCCGACCACCTTGACGAAGTCCTCGAAGCAGTCGCGCGTGCGGCTGTATCGGTGCGGCTGGAACGCCAGCACCAAGCGGCGGTCGGGATAGGCACCACGCGCCGCAGCGATGGTGGCGGCCATCTCGACCGGATGGTGCCCGTAATCGTCGATCACCAGGAATTCACCGCCTTCGCGTGCCGGGAACGGGCCGTAGTGCTGGAAGCGGCGACCCACACCCTTGAACTCGGACAGGCCCTTGAGCAGCGCGGCATCGGGAATGTTCAGCGCCATGGCCACGCCGATCACCGACAGGGCATTGAGCACGTTGTGCACACCGGCCAGGTTCAGCTGCACCTCCAGCTCGGGGCCGTAGGGGTTGCCTTCGTCGTCCTTGCGCTGCACACGGAAGTGCATCTGGTTGCCGACGGCACGCACGTCCAGCGCACGGATCTGCGCATCCTCGGACATGCCGTAAGTCGTCACCGGGCAGGTCACTTCGGGCAGGATCTCGCGCGCGGCCGGGCTGTCGATGCAGAGCATGGCACGTCCGTAGAACGGCATGCGGTGCAGGAAGTCGACAAAGGCCTTCTTCAGGTTGGCGAAACTGTGACCATAGGTCTCCATGTGGTCGGCGTCGATGTTGGTGACGACAGCCATAATGGGCGACAGGTTCAGGAAGGAGGCGTCGGATTCGTCCGCCTCGGCCACGATGTATTCGCCCGTGCCCAGGCGCGCATTGGCGCCGGCGCTGTTCAGGCGGCCGCCGATGACGAAGGTCGGATCGAGGCCCGCTTCGGCCAGCACGCTGGCCACCAGGCTGGTGGTGGTGGTCTTGCCATGGGTGCCGGCAATGGCGATGCCCTTGCGCAGACGCATCAGCTCGGCCAGCATCAGCGCGCGCGGCACCACGGGGATGCGTTTTTCGCGGGCAGCGACCACCTCGGGGTTGTCGGCCTTGACGGCGGTGGACGTGACTACCACGTCCGTGCCCTGGATGTTCTCGGCAGCGTGGCCCACATGCGTCTGGATGCCCAGTGCAGCCAGGCGGCGCGTGGTGGCGTTGTCGGCCAGGTCGGAACCCGACACCACATAGCCCAGGTTGAGCAGCACTTCGGCAATGCCGCTCATGCCCGAGCCGCCCACGCCCACGAAATGAATGTGCTTGACGACGTGTTTCATGCGACGAGCTCCTCGCACACCGCCACGATCGCTCCCGTGGCTTGCAGTTTTTCCATCTTCTTGGCCTTTTGCGCGCGGTCCAGCAGTTCGGCGCGCGTCACGTTTTTCAGAAAATCGGCCAGCCACTCAGGAGTGAGCTGGGGTTGTGGCACCAGCCAGCCGCCACCGGCTTCAACCAGGAAGCGCGCGTTGGTGGTCTGGTGGTCATCCACGGCAAAGGGGAAGGGCACGAACACGGCCGGAGCGCCGACGGCGGCAATCTCGGTCACGGTGCTGGCACCGGCGCGGCAGACGATGATGTCGGCCTCGGCATAAGCCTGGGCGGTGTCCTCGATGAAGGGCAGCAGCGCGGCATCGACGCCGGCGGCATCGTAGGCCTGACGCAGGGCGTCGATCTGCTTTTCGCCGCTCTGGTGCGCCACCCACGGGCGGTGCGTGGCATCCAGCAGGGCCAGTGCCTTGGGTACGGTGTCGTTCAGGGCCTTGGCGCCCAGGCTGCCTCCTACCACCAGCAGCTTCAGCGGGCCGGCACGTTCGGCAAAGCGGTCGACAGGCGCCGGCTGACGCAGGAAAGGCTCGCGCAGCGGGTTGCCCACCCAGCTCACCTTGCCATCCGTGAAGGGCGACCGGGCGGTGTCGCCCAGCACGTTCGGGAAGGCGGTGAACACGCGCTTGGCCACCTTGGCCACCAGCTTGTTGGCCATGCCCGGCACCGAGTTCTGCTCATGCAGCAGCACCGGCTTGCCCAGCAGCTTGGCAGCGATGCCGGCCGGCGCCGTCAGGTAGCCGCCGAAACCGATCACCACATCCGGGTTGACGCGACGGATCACGTCCTTGCTCTGTTCCACGGCGCGGCTCAGGCGCATCGGCAGCTTGAGCAACGTGCTCAGACCCTTGCCGCGCACCCCGCTGAATTCGACCGGCTCGAATGCGAAGCCACGGGCCGGCACCTTGTCGGCTTCCATGCTGTTGGGCGCGCCCAGCCAGTGGACATTCCAGCCGCGCGCACGCAGCGCCTCGGCCACGGCCAGGCCGGGAAAGATATGGCCGCCGGTGCCACCGGCCATGATCAGTGCGGTCTTGCTGGGTTGGCTCACAGACTGCCCCCCTTCATCAATGTGCGGTTTTCATGGTCGATGCGCAGCACGATGGCCAGCGCGACGAGATTCATCAGGATGGCGGAGCCGCCGTAACTCATCAGCGGCAGCGTCAGGCCCTTGGTGGGCAGCGCACCCAGGTTCACGCCGATGTTGATCAGCGCCTGGAAACCCATCCACAGGCCCACGCCCTGCGCAGCCAGGCCGGCAAAGGTGCGGTCCAGCGCGATGGCCTGACGGCCGATTTCGATGATGCGGCGCGTGAGCCAGAAGAAGGCCACGATCAGTACGGCGATGCCGACGAAGCCGAATTCCTCGCCGATCACCGACAGCAGGAAGTCGGTATGCGCTTCGGGCAGCCAGTGCAGCTTTTCCACGCTGCCACCCAGACCGACGCCGAACAGCTCGCCACGGCCGATGGCGATCAGCGCGTGCGACAGCTGGTAGCCCTTGCCCAGCGCGTGCTCCATGCTCCACGGATCCAGATAGGCAAACACCCGCTCGCGACGCCAGGGCGAGGTGGCAATCATCAGCGCAAACACGGCCACCAGGATGATGGCGATCAGGAAGAACATGCGCGCATTGACGCCGCCCAGGAACAGGATGCCCATGGCGATCACGGCGATCACCAAGAAGGCGCCCATGTCGGGCTCGAGCAGCAGCAGCACGCCCACAACGCCGACGGCAAACGCCATCGGAGCCACGGCGCGGAAGAAGCGCTCCATGTCACCCATGTTGCGCTCGCGCTCCTGGATTTCCATCTTGCGGCGGATGTAGTTGGCGGCGTAGAGCAGCACGGCCAGCTTGGCCAGCTCGGAGGGCTGGAAGTTCATCACGCCCAGCGAAATCCAGCGGCGCGCGCCGTTCACGCCCTTGCCAATGCCGGGGATCAGCACCGCGATCAGCAGCACCAGGGCACCGAGGAACAGGACGGGCGCCCATTTTTCCCAGACGCTGATCGGAATCTGGAACACCAGCAAGGCCGCCACGCCGCCCATCACCAGAGAAAACAGGTGACGGGTGAGGAAGTGCGACTGGGCATAGTTGGCAAATCGCGGGTTGTCCGGCATGGCGATGGAGGCGGAGAACACCATCACCAGACCCCACAGCAGCAGCGCCACGATGACCCAGACCAGCGCCTGGTCCACGCTCACATTGGCCAGGGTCAGCTGCTGCGAGCGCGCGCGACCGTACGAGGCGGACGGCATGCGCATGGGGATGGCGTTGTCGTCCTTCTCGCGCTGCCACGGCAGGGCCGCGCCGGGACGGGCGAACCGGTCGCGCAGGCGTTGCCAGCGGTTGCCAGCGGGATTGCCGGGCAGTACAGCACTCATGCCGCTCCCTCCAGAGAAGCGCCGCGGTCCTCGGCCAGCTGCGCCACGGCGGCGCAGAACTGGTGGGCCCGGTCGGCATAGTCCTTGAACATGTCGAAACTGGCGCAGGCCGGCGACAGCAGCACGGCATCACCCGCCTGTGCCTGTTCGGTCGCGACGTTCACGGCGGTCTGCATGCTGTCGGCGTGCAGCAGCGGCACACCGGTGGCCTGCAGCGCGGCCTCGATCAGCGGCGCATCGCGCCCGATCAGCACCACGGCGCGGCAGCAGCGCTGCACGGCCGGTGCCAGCGGGGCAAAATCCTGGCCCTTGCCTTCACCGCCCAGGATGACCACCAGCTGGCGGTCGGCACCCAGGCCATTGAGGGCAGCCAGCGTGGCGCCCACATTGGTGCCCTTGCTGTCGTCGAAATACTCCACCTGCTCCACGATGCCCACCGGCTCCACGCGGTGCGGCTCGCCACGGTATTCGCGCAGGCCGTACAGCATGGGCGCCAGCGGCGCGCCCGTCTGCAGCGCCAGGGCCAGCGCCGCCAGCGCATTGCTGGCGTTGTGGCGGCCGCGGATGCGCAGCGCATCGGCCGGCATCAGGCGCTGGATATACAGCTCTTCCTCGGCGGCAGCACGGGCGCGCTTGCCCTTGAGCGTTTCATCCTGCTCGCCGGCGCGCACCAGCCAGACCATGCCGTTGACTTCTTCCAGACCGAAGTCGCCCGGACGGGAGGGCATGCCGAAGCCGAAGCTGATCCAGTCGCGCTGGAATTCGCCCTTGGCCGCCTTGTAGCCGGGCTGGCTCTGCGGTGCCAGTTGCGGCAGCAGCGCCATCACCACCGGATCGTCGCGGTTCAGCACTGCCACGCCCTGCTGGCCGAAGATGTTGGCTTTGGCCTGCACATAGGCGTCCATGTCGCCATGCCAGTCCAGATGGTCCTGCGACACGTTGAGGATGGTGGCTGCGGTCGGCTCGAAGCTGCTGCAGTCGTTGAGCTGGAAACTGGACAGTTCCAGCACCCAGGCCTGCGGCAGCGCTTCGGCATCGATGGCGGCAGACAGGGTATCGAGCAGCGTCGGGCCGATATTGCCGGCCATGGCCACGCTCAGGCCGGCGCGCTCCACCAGCTGCGTGGTGAGCGAGGTGACCGTCGTCTTGCCGTTGGTGCCGGTGATGCCCAGCACCTTGGGCGCATAGCCCTGCTGCTCCTGCAGCATGCGCAGCGCCTGGGCAAACAGATCCAGCTCGCCGCCGACCCACAGGCCTTGCGCACGGGCCGGCTCCAGCACGGCAGCCGTATCCTGCGGTGCCAGACCGGGGCTGACGAACACCGCACGCACGGTATTGCCGTCCAGCAAGCCAGCGCCGAACGCACCGCTGACAAAGCGCGCCTGCGGCACCTCGGCCTGCAGTTTTGCCAGATTGGGCGGTGCTTCGCGGCTGTCGGCCACGGTCACGTTCGCCCCCTGTCGGGCGCACCAGCGCGCCATCGCCAGGCCGGAAATACCCAGACCAAGGATCAGGACGGATTTTTGATCAAGCATGCCGGCCATCGTCTTACCTCAGCTTCAGGGTGGACAGGCCGGCCAGGCACAGCAGCATGGTGATGATCCAGAAACGGACCACAACCTGCGTCTCGCGCCAGCCGTTCTTTTCGAAGTGGTGGTGCAGCGGCGCCATCTTGAACAGGCGTTGCCCGGTGCCGGTTCGCTTCTTGGTGTACTTGAAGTAGGTCACCTGCAGCATCACCGACAGCGCTTCGACCACGAAGATGCCGCCCATGATGGCCAGCACGATTTCCTGGCGCACGATCACGGCGATGGTGCCCAGGGCGCCGCCCAGCGCCAGCGCGCCCACGTCGCCCATGAAGACCTGGGCCGGATGCGTGTTGAACCAGAGAAAAGCCAGGCCCGCGCCCAGCATGGCGGCGCAGAACACCATCAACTCGCCCGCGCCGGGAATGTGCGGCAGGAACAGGTAGCCGGAGAACACCTTGCTGCCGGTCACATAGGCGAAGATGCCGAGCGCCGAACCCACCATCACCACCGGCATGATGGCCAGGCCATCCAGACCGTCCGTCAGGTTGACGGCGTTGCTGCTGCCCACGATCACCACGAAGGTCAGCGCCACGAAGCCGAATACGCCCAGCGGATAGCTGATCTGCTTGAAGAAGGGCACCATCAGGCCGGCCTTGGGCGGCAGGTTGATATCGAAACCGGAGCGGATCCACTCGTACACCAGCATGATCACGCGGTAGTTGTCGCTTTCGGAGATGCTGAACATCAGGTAGAGCGCAGCTCCCAAGCCGATCAGCGTCTGCCACATGAACTTCTCGCGCGAGGGCATGCCCTCGGGATCCTTGCGCACCACCTTGCGCCAGTCATCGGCCCAGCCGATGGCGCCAAAGCCCAGCGTCACCACCAGCACGATCCAGACGAAGCGGTTGGTGAGGTCGGCCCAGAGGAAGGTGGAAATCGCGATCGAGAGCAGGATCAGGATGCCGCCCATGGTGGGGGTGCCGCTCTTGCTCAGGTGGGTTTCCATGGCGTAGCCACGCACCGGCTGGCCGATCTTCAGCTCGCGCAGCTTGCGGATCACCCAGGGGCCGGCCAGCAGCCCCAGAATCAGCGCCGTCATCGCCGTCATCACCGCACGGAAGGTGAGGTACTGGAAGACGCGCAGGAAGCCGTACTGCGGGTACAGCTCCATCAGCCATTGGGTCAGTGCGGGCAGCATGTTTTGTCCTTCTCTTGTTGTGCCTGCTGCAGCAGTTCCACCACGCGCTCCATCTGCATGAAGCGCGATCCCTTGACGAGTACGCTGGCCGTTTGTGCCAGCAGCGGCTGCACCGCCTCGAGCAAAGCCGGCATGTCGGCCGGTGCATCGCCGCAGTGCCGTGCGCCTGGGTGCTGGCCGGTCACATGGCGTGCCAGGCTGCCCAGCGTCAGCACCTGTTCGATCCCCTGTTCGCGGGCGTACTGGCCGATCTCCACATGGAAGGCCTCGCCCTGGTCGCCCACTTCCCCCATGTCGCCCAGCACCAGCAGGCGCGGGCCCGGCAGTTCGCGCAGCACGTCGATGGCGGCGCGCACGGAATCGGGGTTGGCGTTGTAGCTGTCGTCGACCAGCGTGAGCGCGCGGCCCTGCCAGTGCGCCTCGATGGCGCGCGAGCGGCCCTTGACCGGCACGAAGGCCGACAGGCCTTCGGCGATGGCGGCCAGCGGCACACCGGCAGCGATGGCGCAGGCGGCAGCTGCCAGCGCGTTCTTGACGTTGTGGCGGCCGGCCACCTGCAGCGTGAAGGCCAATGGGCCTTGCGGCGTTGCGGCATGCACGTCCCAGTGTGCGCCAATCCAGGCGATCTGCGTGGCATGCACTTCGGCGCCGGTGGCGGCATCCAGCGCAAAACGCAGGCTGCGGCGATTGCCGGCCAGCGTCTGCCACACGGAGGTATAGGTTTCGTCAGCGGGATACACGGCCACGCCATCGGCGGGCAATGCCGTGATCACGCTGCCGTTCTCGTGCGCCACGGCCTCGACCGTGCCCATGAACTCCTGGTGCTCGCGCTGGGCGTTGTTGACCAGCGCCACCGTGGGCGCAGCCATCTGCGCCAGTCCGGCAATCTCGCCCGGGTGGTTCATGCCCAGCTCGACTACGGCCAGACGGTGCGCATCGCGCAGACGCAGCAGCGTCAGCGGCACGCCAATGTCATTGTTCAGGTTGCCCTGCGTGGAGAAGGCGGCATCGCCTGCTGCGGCACGCAGGATGGACGCAATCATCTGCGTCACGGTCGTCTTGCCATTGCTGCCGGTGACGGCAATCAGCGGCAGCTTGAACTGCACGCGCCAGCCGGCGGCGAGCTGGCCCAGCGCCTGCTTGCTGTCGGCCACTTCCAGACCGTTCCAGCCCATTGCAGCCAGCTGGCCAGGCTGGCACACGGCCGCCACGGCGCCGGCTTCACGCGCCTGCGCGAGGAAGCTGTTGGCATCGAAGCGCTCGCCCTTGAGGGCCACGAACAGGTCACCGGCCTGCAACGTGCGCGTATCGGTATGCACGCGCTGCACGGAGGTTGTGCCATCGCCCACCAGAACGGCCTGCGGCAGCCACCGGGCTGCCTGATTCAATGTCATCATCGGGGCGCTCATGCTGTCGCCCCTTCCCGGGCCTGTTGCGCCCGTTTGTCCAGCGCCATCTGCACGTGTTCCTGATCCGAGAAATGGGTGCGTTGCCCGTTGATTTCCTGATAATCCTCGTGCCCCTTGCCGGCCACCAGCACCACGTCCTGCGGCGCAGCCTGCTGCACGGCGGCGGCAATCGCCAGCGCACGATCGGCCTGCACCAGCACGCCGTTGGTCTGTTCCAGACCGCACAGCACCTGCGCGATGATGGCCTTGGGGTCTTCGGTGCGCGGGTTGTCGCTGGTCACCACCACGCGGTCGGCACCGTTCTCCGCAGCCTGGGCCATCAGCGGGCGCTTGGCCGGATCGCGGTCGCCACCGCAGCCAAACACGCACCAGAGCTGGCCGCCACGCTGTTCGGCGAGCGGACGCAGCGCTTGCAGCGCCTTCTCGATGGCATCGGAGGTGTGGGCGTAGTCCACTGCCACCAGCGGCTGGCCGGCAGCCGTGAGGCATTCCATGCGTCCGGGCACCGGCAGCAGGCCGCTGCAGGCCTGCACCGCCTGCGCCAGCGGCACCTGCAGTGCGCGCAGCGTGGCCAGCACGCCCAGCATGTTGGCCACGTTGTACTGGCCGATCAGGGCCGTGCGCAGCTCGGTGCGCTCGCCCTCTTCCACCAGCGTGAAAACCAGGCCTTGCGCGTCGTAATGCACATCCAGCGCCTGCAGGCGGGCCGGCTTGCCTTCGCAGGACACCGTCCACACATCCAGCGGGCCGCCCTGCAGTTCCTGCGCCAGACGCGCACCCTGCGGATCATCAATATTGATGACGGCAGCCTCCAGCCCTTCCCAGTCGAACAGCTCGCGCTTGGCCTGCCAGTAGGCTTCCATGCTGCCGTGGTAGTCGAGGTGGTCCTGCGTGAAGTTGGTGAACAGCGCCACGCGGATGCGGGTGCCATCCAGGCGATGCTCGGCAATGCCGATGGAAGACGCCTCCATCACGCAGGCGCGCACGCCCCGCTCCACGAATTGGCGCAGCTGGCCTTGCAGCAGCACCGGATCCGGCGTGGTGAGGCCGGTGTAGTCCAGCGCCGCCTGCCCATTGACGAAGCGGCCCACGCCCAGCGTGCCGACCAGGCCGCAACCATGGGCGCGGCCATCGGCAGCCGCCACCTGCGACAGTGCCTGCGCCAGCCACCATGCCGTGCTGGTCTTGCCGTTGGTGCCGGTAGCGGCGATCACGGACAGCTGCTGCGAGGGATGGCCGTAGAACTCGGCACCCACCAACGCGGTGGCGCGCTTGAGGCCGGCATAGGCCGCCACACGGCCCGCCACCTGGGCTTGCGCCTGCGGCTGGGCAAAATCGAAGGCGCCTGCGCCGTCGGCTTCCACCAGGCAGGCGGCAGCGCCACGTTCCAGCGCAGCCAGCACATGGGCGCGCGCATCATGCGCAGCGCCCGGCCAGGCCACGAAGGCATCGCCGGGCTGGATCTTGCGGCTGTCGGTGCGCAGCACGGAGGCGTGCTGGCGCAGCCATTGCGCCGCTTCTTGCGGCATCGTCATCAGGGGCAGGAGATTCTTGTCTGTCATAGCGACTCCTGCGGAGCATCGGTAATCACACCCGGCTGCACCGACATGTCGGGCTGCACGCCGAGAATGCGCAGCGTCTGCTGCACCACCTCGCTGAACACCGGGGCAGCGACCACGCCGCCGTAGATGCTGCCGCGCGGCTCGTCGATCATCACGCCCACCACGATGCGGGGCGACTCGATCGGCGACACGCCGACAAACGAGGCACGGTATTTCTGCGCGGAATAGCCGCGGCCTTCCTGCTTGCGCGCGGTCCCGGTCTTGCCACCTACCGAGTAGCCCACGGTCTGCGCCTGCTGCGCCGTGCCGCCAGGCAAGGTGACGAGGTGCAGCATGTGCAGCACCTGCTTGGCCACTTTCGGGCTGTAGACGCGCTTGCCTTCGGATTTTTCCAGCGGCTTGAACTTGCCGGTGCTGTCCACCACGCCGTCACGCACCAGGGTGACCGGCATCATCACGCCGTCGCGCGCGAACACGGAGTAGGCACGCGCCAGCTGGAACAGGCTGGCAGACAGGCCGTAGCCGTAGCTCATGGTGGCCTTTTCCACTTCACGCCAGCTCTTGTACGGACGCAGGCGGCCAGCCGCCATGCCGGGGAACGGCAGGTCGGGCTTCTGGCCCAGGCCGATGTTGCTGAAGTTCTCCCACATGTCCTCGCCGGTGAGGCGCTGGGAGATCTTGACGGTGCCCACGTTGCTGGACTTCTGCACCACGCCATCGACCGTGAGCGTGCCGTAGGCGTGGGTGTCGCCGATATTGGCCGTGCCAATCTGCATCCGGCCGTTGCCGGTGGCAATCAGCGTGCCCGGGTTGACCTTGCCCTGCTGCAGTGCCAGAGCCACCGTGACCGGCTTCATGGTGGAGCCGGGCTCGTAGATATCGGTGAGGGCGCGGTTGCGCAACTGCTCGCCCGAAAGGTTCTTGCGGTTGTTGGGGTCGTAGCTGGGGTAGTTGGCCAGTGCCAGCACCTCGCCAGTCTGCACGTCGAGCACCACCACGCTGCCGCCCTTGGCCTTGTAGGCCTGCACGGCATCACGCAGCTTCTGCCACGCGAAGTACTGCACCTTGCTGTCGATGGTCAGGTGGATGTCCTGGCCATCCATCGGCGGCACCTGCTCGCCCACGCCCTCGATGACGCGGCCGAGGCGGTCCTTGATCACGCGGCGCGAGCCGGGCTTGCCGGCGAGCTGGGCGTTGAAGGTACGCTCCATGCCTTCCTGGCCCTTGTCCTCGACATCGGTGAAGCCGACGATGTGCGCCACGGCCTCGCCTTCGGGATACTGGCGGCGGTATTCCTTGCGCTGGTAGATGCCCTTGATGTGCAGCTCGGCAATCTGTTTGGCGATGGACTCGTCCACCTGACGCTTGATGTAGACGAAGTTCTTGTTGTCGATGTCCAGACGTTTCTGGATGTCCTTGAGCGGCATGCCCAGCAGCTTGGCCATCTTCTGCAGCTTGGCGGCATCTTCTTCCTGATCCACCTCTTCGGGGAAGGCCCAGATGCTTTCGGCCGGCACGCTGGAAGCGAGGATCAGGCCGTTGCGGTCCAGGATGCGGCCGCGGTTGGCCGGCATCTCGAGCGTGCGCGCAAAGCGCACTTCACCCTGACGCAGGAAGAAGTCATTGCCGAAGATCTGCACATAGGCCGCACGGCCCGCCATGATGGCGAAGCCGAGCGCCAGGCCGCCCACCAGCAGGCGGCTGCGCCACACCGGCGTGCGGCTGGTGAGCAGCGGGTTGGCGCCGAGCGACACATTCTTCACGCCCTTGACGCTGGTGACGCCCTTCAGGCTTTTCTGCAGCGCGCGGTCCTCGCGGTCCTGGCGATCCTGGCGGCCGAAACGGATCATGGCTTCCTCCCGGAAGCAGCGATCTGCCCTGCTTCTGCCACCGGCGTGCTCACGGTGACCTGCCCGTTGCGGATGGTGACGTACTGGGTGATGGAGGGCGTGGCTTCGCGCATGGCCAGCTGTTCGCGGGCAATGCTCTGCACGCGCAGGGCGGCGGTCTGGGCGCGCTTCTGCACTTCCAGCGTTTCACGCTCGGTCGTCAGCTTGCGTGCGGCGGCCTGGGTCTTGTCCATGGCGGTGTACACGGTGCGCGACTCGTACTGCAGCTGCACCAGATAGAAGGCACTGCCCAGCACGGCGGCCAGCAGGATCATGTTGAGGCGCATCATGCGGGCACCTCGGTACGGGTGGCGTAGCGCAGCACGGCACTGCGCGAACGCGGGTTGTCGCGCACTTCCTCGCTGGTCGGGCGCAGGCGCGTCACGTCCGTCAGGCGCATGGGGGCAGGCGCGCGTGCGAAAGCCGCCGGCATGCGGCGGTCGAACACCTCGCGCGAGTGCTGCACCATGAACTGCTTGACGATGCGGTCTTCCAGCGAGTGGAAGCTGATCACCACCAGGCGCCCGCCCGGCTTGAGCAGGCGCAGCGAAGCCTTCAGCGTCTGCTGCAGCTCTTCAAGCTCTGCGTTGATGAAAATCCTAAGAGCCTGAAATGTCCGCGTTGCAGGGTCCTGACCCGGCTCGCGGGTTTTGACCGTACCAGCCACGAGCTGGGCCAGTTCTGCGGTGCTTGCAACAGGGCGCCGCTCCTGTCGGCGAGCAACAATCGCCTTTGCAATCTGTTGAGCAAACCGTTCTTCGCCGTAATCACGTATCACCTCCGCAATCTGGTCCGTCTCTGCGTGGGCAAGCCATTCGGCCACGCTCTCGCCCCGCGTCGGATCCATGCGCATGTCCAGCGGGCCTTCGAAGCGGAACGAGAAGCCGCGCGCCGGGTTGTCAATCTGTGGGGAGCTCACGCCCAGGTCAAGCAGCACGCCATCCACACTGTGCGCCGGCAGCTCTTCCATGCCGGTGAAGCTGTCGTGGCGGATGGAGAAGCGGCTGTCGTCGATGGCATTGGCATGCGCCACGGCCTCCGGGTCCTTGTCGAAGGCGATGACACGGCCCTGCTCGTTGAGCTGCTGCAGGATGGCGCGTGTGTGACCACCGCGGCCGAAGGTGCCGTCAACGTAGCAGCCGGCAGGGTCGTGCACCAATGCCTCGACCGCCTCACCCAGCATGACTGTGGTGTGTTTCCAGTTGGCTTCCATGCCAGCCCCTTCAGAAAACGAGATCCTGCAGGGCTGCAGGGAGAGGCTGCTGACGTGCCAGGGCTTCCTTGGCGGTGTAAACGCCCTTGTCCCACAGCTCGAAGTGGCTGCCGTTGCCGAGCAGCAGGGCTTCCTTGCCCATCATGGCGGCCTCGCGCAGTTCGGGCGAGAGCAGCACGCGACCGGTGCTCTCGTCCATGTCGAGACCCAGCGCATTGCTCAGCACGATGCGCTTCTGCCAGGCAGCCGACATCGGCCAGGCCGCCACACGTTCACGGAACTGCACCCACTCGTTCTCGGGGAACAGCAGCAGGCAGTCTTCCTGGAAGTGGCGGGTGATGTGCAGCTTGCCCTGGGCGGCCTCAACCAGGGCGGCACGATACTTGGTCGGTATCGCAATCCGTCCTTTGGCATCCACCGAGAGGGAAGAAGCACCTTCAAACACGCCTGATTTCCTGAAACAGCCCCGAAAATGGGTGGCAAGCGGCAATATTCACCACTTAAATCCACTTTTCGACACTGTAGCAGGAAATGGAAACACCAACAACCGCGAGGGCCGTGATTTTTTTAATGAAATCAACCACTTAGAACGAATTTTGCAGCCATTCAAATGAAAAATGGCTGCAAAATTAACGACTTGGGGCAAGCTCTACAAGTATTGCTTGAGACAGAAAAACTGATTACAGAATGTATCTGCTCAGATCCTCGTCGCGGGACAGTTCGCCCAGCTTGCCATCCACGTAGGCGGCATCGATCAGCAGGGTCTGTCCGGACAGCTTGACGGCGTCGAAACTGACCTCGTCCAGCAGGCGCTCCATGACCGTGGAGAGGCGGCGCGCGCCGATGTTTTCGGTGCGCTCGTTGACGTCGGCGGCGATCTGCGCCAGACGCGTGATGCCATCGGGGGCGAACTCCAGTGTAACGCCTTCGGTGGCCAGCAGGGCCTGGTATTGCTTGATCAGCGAAGCCTGCGTCTGCGTCAGGATGGCCTCGAAATCCTGCACCGACAGGCTCTGCAGTTCGACGCGGATCGGAAAGCGCCCCTGCAGCTCGGGGATCAGGTCGCTCGGCTTGCTCAGATGGAAGGCACCGGAGGCCACGAACAGGATGTGATCGGTCTTGATCATGCCGTACTTGGTGCTGACCGTGGTGCCCTCCACCAGCGGCAGCAGGTCGCGCTGAACGCCCTGGCGCGACACGTCGGCGCCACTGCGTTCGGCGCTGCCGGCCACCTTGTCGATCTCGTCGATGAAGACGATGCCGTTCTGCTCGGCATTTTCCATGGCCTGGGTGCGGATCTCGTCCTCGTTCACCAGCTTGCCGGCTTCCTCGTCGATCAGCTGGCGCATGGCTTCCGCCACTTTCACGCGACGCGTCTTGCGCTTGTCCTGGCCCATGGCGCTGAACATGCCCTTGAGTTGCTCGGCCATCTCCTCCATGCCGGCCGGGCCCATGATCTGCATGGCCGGCGCCGCATCGAGCAGGTCGATCTCGATCTCCTTGTCGTCCAACTGGCCCTCGCGCAGCTTCTTGCGGAAGGCCTGGCGCGTGGCGTTGTCGGTGGAACTGGCCGCCACGGGGAACTCGCCCACCGGACGGGCCGGCGGCAGCAGCACGTCGAGGATGCGCTCCTCCGCCGCATCCTCGGCCTTGGCGCGCATGCGGCGCATGGCCTGCTCGCGCGTCTGCTTGACGGACACCTCGACCAGATCACGCACGATGGAGTCCACGTCCTTGCCTACATAGCCCACTTCGGTGAACTTGGTGGCCTCCACCTTGATAAAGGGCGCATCGGCCAGGCGCGCCAGGCGGCGCGCGATCTCGGTCTTGCCGACGCCGGTAGGGCCGATCATCAGAATGTTCTTGGGCGTGATTTCGGGACGCAGCTTCTCGTCGACCTGCTGGCGGCGCCAGCGGTTGCGCATGGCGATGGCCACGGCGCGCTTGGCCTGGTTCTGGCCGACGATGTGGCGGTCGAGTTCGGAGACGATTTCCTGGGGGGTCATGGAAGACATGGCGATGCTCTGGCGAAAGGGGTTGCGGGGGTGGCGCTGTCCGTGCGAGGAGAAGCTGCGTGGCACGGGCTGGCGCGGTGCGGGCCATGGGGCGGTCCATACCCTGCCCCGGGCGCACGCAGAAACGATCAGGCGGGGAAATCCAGCGTCTCGATCGTGTGGTTCAGGTTGGTGTAGATGCAGATGTCGCCCGCGATCCTGAGCGACTCGCGCACCACCTGCTCGGCAGACAGGTCGGTGTGCTCCACCAGCGCACGTGCGGCGGACTGTGCGTAGGCGCCGCCGGAGCCGATGGCCACGATGCCCAGCTCGGGCTCGAGCACGTCGCCGTTGCCGGTGATGATGAGGGAGGCTTCACGGTTGGCCACGGCCAGCATGGCCTCGAGGCGACGCAGCACACGGTCGGTGCGCCAGTCCTTGGTCAATTCGACGGCAGCGCGCGTGAGATTGCCCTGGTATTTCTCGAGCTTGGCCTCGAACCGCTCGAACAGGGTGAAGGCGTCGGCAGTGGCGCCGGCAAAACCGGCCAGCACCTGGCCGTTGTAGAGCTTGCGCACCTTGCGCGCCGAGCCCTTGACGACGATATGGCCGAGAGTGACCTGACCGTCGCCGCCGATGGCGACCTGCAGGCCTTGGGGCGTCTGGCGACGCACGCTGAGAATGGTGGTTCCGTGATACTGTTCCATGGCGATTCAGATGGGGATGCCCGCCCCGCTTTGCAAGCGAGGGCAGCGGGATTTCCCATTCTCCATCAGCGATGTGACAGTACGACTCCTCCATCGGAGAAGATGGCAGCCCGCGATGCGCGCTGGCTGCCGGGTGCCGTCGGGCCGGAATCAGTCCCCGAACAGCTTCTGCTTCATCTCGCGGCGCTGCTGCGCCTCGAGCGACAGCGTGGCCGTGGGGCGTGCCAGCAGGCGGCCGATGCCGATGGGCTCGCCGGTTTCATCGCAGTAGCCGTAATCGCCCGCATCGATCAGCGCGATGGACTGCTCGATCTTCTTGAGCAGCTTGCGCTCGCGGTCGCGCGTGCGCAGTTCGAGCGCGTGCTCTTCCTCGATGGTGGCGCGGTCGGCCGGATCGGGGGTAACCACTGCATCTTCGCGCAGGTGCTCGGCCGTCTGGCCGGCGTTGCTCAGGATGTCATCCTTCAGCAACGTCAGCTTGTGACGGAAGAAGGCCATCTGGGCAGTGTTCATGTATTCGGACTCGGGCATGGCCAGCACTTCGGCGTCGGTGAGATCCTCGGGAGCCTTTTTCTTCCAGCTGTTGGCGAGTTTGGCGTCTTTTTTCAGGGACGTGTCAGTCATGTCAGTCGATCGGGAACAAAAGGTGCGGCAGCGTGCTGCTGCACAGGGTCGCCATCGGTAAGGACAGCATCTTCGGGAGAAGACTCGGCGCCACGGTCTGGCTGGGCAATGCTGCCTTGCCGGTGGCAGCTTCTGCCGGCAGCCGGGATCGCATTATTGGCAGCCGTGTCTCCCCGTGTTCTTCTTTTGCCCGGCTTGCGGAACGAGCGCCAGCCTGTCTCAGGGCAAATAAGCGATTTTCGCTAATTATGGGCGGTAAAAAAGCAGGGATTGTATGGGTTTTACGTGACAAGTCGATGGCAGAGCGCAATCCGCACGGATGCGGTGCGGTATGTCACACCTGGCACTGCTTGAGGCCCTGCTCCAGAATCTCGCGCGGCAACTCGACGCCGATGAACACCATCTTGCTCTCGCGCTCTTCATCCTTGCCCCATTCCGGGCCCAGATCGCTGCCCATGAGCTGGTGCACACCCTGGAAAATCACCTTGCGGTTGGTGCCCTTCATGTCGAGCACGCCCTTGTAGCGGTACATCTTGGGGCCGTAGATCTGCACGATGGCGCCGAGTAAGTCCTCCAGCTTGGCCGGATCGAAGGGCCTGCGCGCACGGTAGACGAAGCTCTTCACGTCGTCATCGTGGTGGTGATGGTGGGCATGATGATGGTGGCCGTGGTGGTTGCAGGGCTCGTCCTTGCCATGGTGGTGGTCGCAATCCTCCGCGTGCTTGTGACCGTGGTGGTTGCAGGCTTCGCCTTCGGCGTGCGCGTGGTCGCAGTCGTGCGCATGCCCGTGGTGATGGTGCTCTTCCGTGGCCATGAACTCGGGGAAGATCTCGAGCGCGGCATTGAGGTTGAAGCCGCGCAGGTCCAGCACTTCCTTGAGAGGCACTTCGCCGAAATGCACCACCTTCTGCGGCGCGCGCGGGTTCATGGCGCGCAGGCGGTTCTGCAGATCGAGCAGTTCCTGCTTGCCGACCAGATCGGACTTGCTGATGAAGATCTGGTCGGCGAAACCGACCTGACGCTGGGCTTCCAGGCGCTCGTCGAGCTGGTGCTGGGCGTGCTTCGCATCGACCAGGGTGATGATGGAATCGAGCAGGTAGCTCTCGGCCACCTCGTCGTCCATGAAGAAGGTCTGCGCTACCGGACCGGGATCGGCCATGCCGGTGGTCTCGATGATGACGCGCTCGAAATCGACCTCGCCCTTGCGGCGCTTTTCGGCCAGATCCTGCAGCGTGGCACGCAGGTCATCGCGGATGGTGCAGCAGACGCAGCCGTTGCTCATCTGGATGATCTGTTCCTGCGTGTCAGCCACCAGGATCTCGTTGTCGATGTTCTCTTCGCCGAACTCGTTCTCGATCACGGCGATTTTCTGGCCATGCGTCTCGGTCAGCACACGCTTGAGCAGCGTGGTCTTGCCGGAGCCGAGGAAGCCGGTGAGGATGGTGGCGGGAATGAGGGCCATGGGAAACCTTGTCTGTTCGGGAAACGGGAAGCAGGTGGCAACAGTACAGCAGGGTTGCCGGCGCAGGCTGCCGGGACGGCGCCGCGCGGAAACAAGCCATTGTGCAGCAAGATGGGGGCTTGTCCAGCTTCTGCAACATGTCCTTGCCAGTTGCATGCCATGCGGGTGCCTGCCGACCGCCTCCCGCATGGCAGGGGGAAGCCTGATGGCAGCCGCGAACACCCTGGCGACCCCTCAGCCGTGCATGGAGCCAGTCAGTCAGTCCTCCGGCTTGTCACCATCGCGGCGATGGGCGCGCGGATGCGCCGCATCGTAGACCTTGGCCAGATGCTGGAAATCCAGCCGGGTGTAGATCTGCGTGGTGCTGATGTTGGCGTGGCCCAGCAGTTCCTGCACGGCGCGCAGGTCGCCGCTGGACTGCAGCATATGGCTGGCGTAGGAGTGGCGCAGCATGTGCGGATGCACGGGCGTGGCCAGGCCTGCCTGCTGGCTGCGCAGGCGCAGCTTCTGCCAGATGGATTGCGCGGTGAGGCGTGTGCCGTTGCGGCCGATCAGCAAGGCGGGGGTGCGGGCCGCCACGGGCAGCGTGGCCCGTGCTGCCAGCCAGGCGCGTGCCGCGGCAATGGCCTGGCTGCCGAGCGGCACGCTGCGGCGCTTGCTGCCCTTGCCCAGCACATGGGCCTGGGCGTCGCCCAGATCCAGCCAGCCCAGCGCTTCGGGGCTGGCGACCGCATCCAGGCCGACCAGCTCGCCCACGCGCAGGCCGGCGCCATACAGCAGTTCCACCAGCAGCGCGTCACGCAGTTCCTGCCAGCCGGCCTCGTCGCCAGCCGCTCCCGCCGGCTTGTGAAAATCCGCCAGCTGCATCGCCGCATCCACCGGCAGCGCCTTGGGCAGCGGCTTGGCGGCCTTGGGCGCACGCACGCCTTCCACCGGGTTGTGCGCGATCAGGCGCTCCTGCGCCAGCCAGTGGTAGAAGCCGCGCCAGCCGGACAGGATCAGCGCAATGCCACGCGGGCTGCGGCCCTGGCTGTGCATGCCGGCGATCCAGCGGCGAACGTGGGCCGACTGCACCTGCGTCAAGGGCTGACCGGCTTCTGTTGCGAAGGCCTGCAGCTTGTGCAGATCCTCGGCGTAAAGCGCCAAGGTACGTGCCGCCAGACGTTTTTCGAAGCGGACGAAATCCAGATAGCGCAGCACCAGCGCATCCGTGGCCGGCTTTGCGGCATCGGGCTGCGCGGGATCTTGCGCCGGGGTCATGCAAGCCTCAGAAGCTCGGGCCGGAGTTGTCGACCACCAGACGGATAGAGCTGCCTTCCGAGGCAACCGGGCCTGCGGAGGCAGACACTGCGCCTGTCACCCAGCCTGGGCCGGAAGGCGTGCCGGAAACCCCCTGCTCCTGAGCTGGGGACTCCTGCTGCGCAGCCAGCTGCACGGGCGACACCGAGGAATCACTGGCTGCAGCAGCGCCGTCCGGCTGCGGAGCTGCCGCCCCGGCAGCAGGCGCAGAGCCGTAGGCTGCACCGGGTTCAGCCACCTGAGGCGCAGCCGAAGGGCTTGCCTCATGCGCTGCCGACGCAGGTGCCGCTGTTTCGGCGCCCAGCGAGGCCGCTTGCGCACACGAGGCACCCGGTGTGGTCAGGCGCGACAGTGCCGCGCTGGCGATCTCGGCAATACGCTCAAGGAAATCGGTCGCCATGTCTTCCTGGTAGCGCTGCGTGTCGGGCGAGGCCAGCACCAGCATGCCGAAGGCCGGCGCACGCGGCTGGCCTGCCGGGCGCAGCGGCAGCAACGCCAGCGAGGCCGCCTGCGTGGGCTCGTCCAGCCACTTCACTGCCTCCACGCCCACGTGCATGCCGCAGTACGGTGCGCTGAGCGAGGAGGCAAAGTTGCGCGCGTCGGCGCTCACGCCGGTGGCAAAGGGCTGCCCGGCAAATTCGGGCGTCACGCCCCAGACGCGCAGCGCCGCCTGCGGCACCATGAACACGTCGCGCATGTCATCGCAGATCTTGCCTGGCAGCGCGTTCAGGTCGTGCTCCAGGTACAGGCCGGTGGCCCACTTGAGCAAGCGGTTGGTTGTCACGCTGTTGTTGCTGCCATGGCGGATCATTTCCACCAGGCGGTGCTCCAGCACCTTGATCTTGTCGCGCAGCATCTCGGCCTGGCGCTCGTGCAGGCTGACCACGCGCTGGCCATGGGCACTGCCCAGCTGCACGGCAGACAGCAACTCGGCATTGCGCTCGAAGAAACCGGGGTTCTGGATCAGGAATTCGGCGATATCGCGTTCGGTAATGGGGGCAAACTCGTTGGCGTTCATGCAGCAACCTTGGAAACTTCCGGGAGCCAGGGATGTTCTGGCAGATCGATTTCACCGTGGTAGACGGTGGTGGCAGGGCCGCTCATCAGCACGGGGGATTCTGCACCCTGCCAGTCAATGCGCAGGGTACCACCCAGTGCATCCACCTGCACCGAGGGATCGAGCAGCCCCTGCCGAATGCCGGCAACCACGGCGGCGCAGGCGCCGGTGCCGCAAGCCAGGGTTTCGCCCGCCCCGCGCTCGTACACGCGCAGCCTGACATGGCCGCGATCCAGCACCTGCAGAAAGCCGACATTGACGCTGCTGGGAAAGGCCGGCAGCGCCTGCACGGCACGGCCGACGGCCTCGACGGGCGCGTTCATCACATCGTCGACCAGCAGCACCGCATGCGGGTTGCCCATGGAGACCAGGGCCACTTCCACCGTATCGGTCCGGCCACCCGCTGACAGCGGCAGTTGCCAGAGTTCTGCCTGGCCCACGGTGCGGTGCATCAGACTGCCCGGCACGAACGGCAAGGCAGCGTGGTCGAAGCGCGGCGCGCCCATGTCCACCGTGACGGAGCCATCCGGCAGCGCTTCGAGCTCGATCACGCCGTGCTGCACCTGCACGCGGATGCGCGCCTTCTCGGTCATGCCCTGCTCCTGCACGAAACGGACGAAGCAGCGCGCACCATTGCCGCACTGCTCCACCTCGCCGCCATCGGCGTTATGGATCACATAGGCGAAGTCCACGCCGGGCTGCGTGGCCGGGCGCACGGTCAGGATCTGGTCGGCACCCACGCCATAGCGGCGGTCGCCCAGAAAGCGGTAATGCTCGGGACGCAGATGGTAGCTGGCGCGCGTTTCGTCCAGCACGACGAAATCGTTGCCTGCTCCCTGCATCTTGGTAAAGGGAATTCGCATCACGGCATTATCAATCAAGGCATGCCCATGCGATGGACGCGTGCGGTTTGTGGCATAGTTTTCAGCTGTCTTTACAGGAAGTCCATCGTCATGCCCCGCCCCAGTCAGCAACTCCACCCCGCCGTCCCCACCCTGACCCCGCGTCTGGCCGCCACCGTGCTGCTGCTGCGCGATGGCCCGCAAGGCCTGGAGGTGCTGATGACGCGACGCTCGGCCAAGGCCAGCTTCGCCGCCAGCCTCTATGTGTTTCCGGGCGGCGCGGTGGACGCAGCCGATTCCGAAGCGCCGAAACAGCCGGGCCTGGTGCACCAGCGCAGCGGCCAGTGCGGCGAGCAGCTGACCTGGGCGCTGGCAGCCCTGCGCGAGAGCTTCGAGGAAGTGGGTGTGTTGCTGGCCCGTCGTGCCGACGGCTCGCCTGCCACCCAGGCCGATGTGGATGCGCTCGACCAGGCCATCGGCCGCCGCAACACCGCGGAAGCCTTCTACACCGCCTGCGCCCAGGCCGGCCTGCAGTTGATGGTGGACGAGGTGTACACCCTGGCCCGCTGGATCGGTCCGCTGGACATTCCCAAGCGTTTCGATACGCCTTTTCTGGTGGCGCGCATGCCGGCCGGCCAGACGGTGCAGACGGACGAGCACGAGCAGTTCGAGGCGCGCTGGATCCGGCCCTCGGAGGCGCTGTCGCTGCATGAACAGAAGCAGTTTGCCATCATGTTCCCGACCGAGCGTACCTTGCGCCGGATCGAGCATTTTGAAACCGTAGATGATCTGATCGACGCCTGCAGCGAAGAACCCCTGTGGACCTACTGTCCGCGTGGCGCGCTGGAAAATGGCAAGGAAGCCCGCATCGTCAACGACGAGCTGGCCTTCGGCGAGATCGGCCTGGTCACGCCGCACGGCCAGGTAGCGCATACGCTGGAATGGCAGCACGAGCGCCCGGTGCCGCTGCTGCGCAACGTGATGCGCCTGACGGCCCCCAATGCCAACCGCATGACCGGCCCCGGCACCAACAGCTACATCGTCGGCACCGCAGCCAGCGGCTACGGCGTGATCGATCCGGGCCCGGCGCTGCAGCCGCACCTGCAGAAGCTGTTCGATGCCACTGGCGGGGACATCCGCTTCATCGCCTGCACGCACTCGCACCCCGACCACAGCCCCGGCGCGCCGCTGCTGCAACAGCTGTGTGCCGACGCCGGCAAGCCGGTGCCTCCGGTGTACGGCGTGCCGCACGGCCCGCATTCACGCGCGGACAGCCAGTTTGCGCCGGATCAGGTGCTGGCCGATGGCCAGACCCTGCTGTTGGAGGAGCCGGACGGCACCCAGCACACGCTGCAGGCCATCCTCACGCCTGGCCACACCGCCAACCACGTGTGCGTGGCGCTGCTGGAAGACGAACTGCTGTTCAGCGGCGACCACATCCTCAACGGCAGCACCACCATCATCGATCCGCCTGACGGCAACATGGGCGACTATCTGGCCTCGCTGGACAAGCTGGAGCGCGCCTGTGAGGCGATGGAACTGGAGTTCATCCTGCCGGCCCATGGCTATGCCATGCAGCATGCCACCACCGTGATCGAAGGCCTGCGTGCGCACCGGCTGGTGCGCGAGGCGCGCGTGGCCGCCGCCATGGACCAGCTGCCGGACGGCACGCCGGAAGACTGGGTGCCGCTGGCCTATTCGGACACGCCCGAGGCGCTGTGGCCGCTGGCGCGCCGCTCGCTGATCGCGCATGTGGAGCATATCCGCGCCCTGCGCACGGGGGACTGAGCGTGTTGTAGCGGCTGGTGCAGATGTGGTGATGAGATCCGCACCTTGCACGCAGTGACACCATGCAGCCTGAAACTCCAGGGCTCAGCGCTCCGACGCCTGCTCCTGCTGCGCCTCGTGCAGCCAGCGCGCAAGCGGGCCGATGCGCAGGGGCAACTGCTCCAGCAGGCCGCCGAACCATTCGGAAGCCAGCACCTGATACTCGTTGCAGCGCGCGGCGGCAATGGCGTCGCCCCGGACCATGGCGGCAGCCGAATGGCACATCAGCACATCGCCATGGCGTGCATGCAGCAGCCACGCGCTGAGCAGCTGCTGGTAACGCACGCCGTCCCCCTTGAAGTCATACACCCCTGACAGGGCCCGGTTCATGGCAAAGCCATACTGCTTTGCCATGCGGTGCAAGGCCGGTCTGCCAAGCGCTGCGATCACTGCAGCCTTGAAGGCATTGCCAGCGCCCGCGCTCAGGCCGAGCGCCGGGCGGGTGTCGCGCAGCCAGGGGCGTTGCGCAGGATCCGGATAGCGCTGCAACAGTTCATCCAGCAGGGCCTCGCGCACCATGGGCAGCTGGTGCACGTGCTGGTGGCCGTCGACAAAGGCCGGGGCTTGCTGCCAGGCGGCTTCGAAAGCGTCCAGCTGACGTGTCACTTCCGCAGCCAGCCATCCGGCGTCCAGGCGGCGCGTATAGCTTGCACCGATGAGTTGCCGCAAGGGCAGCTTGTGCCGCGCCTCGGTGGCCAGGGACAGCTCCGTCAGGTCCAGATGCAGGCCGACATCGATGCGGCCGGCAGGCTGGGCGCGCAACTGCGCTGCGCCGGAGGCCCAGGCCGGTCCGTCCACCAAGGCACCCGTCGCGCCGATGCGGCCCAGCTCAAGCAGATGCAGCACGGCCTCGTTGACCGCACCATCCAGCCCGAAGTCGTCCACACACAGGCAGACACAGGGCAACGGGTGCGCCATGTCGCTGCGGGGTGGAGCGTGACCTTCGGCCGGCGGTGAATCGGAATACATGGGGCGATTGTGGCATGCCTCCCTGCTACCGCGACAGGGAGCCACAACAAGCCACGGTGCGGTACGCGTCGACCGCCGTGTGCGCCCGGCACGACCTCCCGGGCATAGAATGGCCGCTTCCTTCCACGCACTCCACCCCTGCCACCATGCTTCGATCGCTTCCGCCTCCCCTGCGCTTCATCGCCGTCGGGTGCTGTGCCGCTGCCGTGCACTGGGGCGTCGTGCGTCTGCTGGTGGAAGCCGGCTGGCTGCAGCCACTGCCTGCCAATGTGCTGGGCTGGATGATCGCCTTCGGCGTTTCCTTTGCCGGTCATGCGCTCTGGACCTTTGCCGAGCATGGCGCACCCTGGCAACAGGCGCTTCCCCGCTTTCTGGCGGTCTCGGCCGCCGGTTTCGCAGTCAATCAGGGCGCCTATGCGCTGGCCCTGCACTGGCTGCCGTGGCGCTACGATGTGTTGCTGGCCGGGGTGCTGGTGGCCGTGGCAGCAGGCACCTATGTGCTCGGCAAGCTGTGGGCCTTCCGCGCAGCCGGGCGCTAGGACGGGTTCACTGCAGGGTCACGTCATCCGGCAAGGGGTCGGGCAACTCCGGGCACACCGTATTGGCCCCTCCAGACAGGGGCTGCAGCGTCGCACGCCGCTTGCGAGGCAGACCGCTGCCATGCTCCTCGGACACAATGTACACCGGACGCCGCTTGACCTCTTCGAAGATGCGCGCGATGTACTCGCCCACCACGCCAAGCGACATCATCTGCAGGCCGGAGAACAGCAGGATGCAGACAATCAGCGTGCTCCAGCCCGATACCCGGTTGCCCCAGATGAAATAGGCCAGCACCACCCACGAGCCATACAGGAATGCGACCAAGGCCGCCAGCATGCCGATCAGCGTGACCACACGCAACGGCCAGGTGGTGAAGGCCGTCATGCCGTCGATGGCGAAGTGCAGCAGCCTCAGGGCATTGAAGCTGGACAGCCCGCTCTCGCGCGTGAGCGGCTGATAGGGGATGGCCACGGTACGGAAGCCCGCCCAGGCATACAGCCCCTTCATGAAACGGTTGCGCTCGGGCAGGCGCCGCAGGGCCAGCACCACCTTGCGGTCCATCAGGCGGAAATCCCCCGCATTGGGCGGAATGCCGAAACGCGCTCCGCGGTTGACGGCGCGGTAGAACAGACGGGTGCCGATCTGCTTGAGGGGTTTCTCGTCGTCGCGGTGGCTGCGGATGGCATATACCACTTCCGCTCCGTCATGCCAGTGCTGCAGCATCACGGGGATCAGCGCAGGCGAATGCTGAAGGTCGGCGTCCATGAGAATCACCGCATCGCCATGGGCCATGTCGATGCCGGCGGTAATGGCAGCTTCCTTACCGAAATTGCGCGAAAAGTGCACGGCCCGCACGCCGCGGATCTGCCCGCTCAACTGAGCCAGGGTGTCGCGCGTGTGGTCGCGGCTGCCATCGTTGATGACAATGATTTCCCAGGGCATGCCTGTGCGATCCAACTCCTCGCGCAACATCGGGAGCAAACGGGCCAGATTGTCCGCCTCGTTATAGGCCGGAATGACGCAGGACAGGGTCAGCGCGGACGCGTTCGTGTCTTGGGAGGCGGTAGCCGACTGGGGCATGGCGTCAGATTGCAAGGGAAAGCAGAATCATAGCGCAGAGCAGGCTGGCTGGCCTGACTCTGGCGGCAGCACCACCCAGTGCATGGCGGTAATGCCGCCTCCGAGGTTTTCCACATGCCCGGTGACTGCATCCTGCGGAATGACGAGCGGTCTGGCTCCCTGCGCCCAGACACGTGCGGCTTCGCGCGCAGCCTCGGTTGCGGGCTCCTTGGTGGGCGCCACCAGATAGTCGGCCCGCAACACCACCGCACCACACCGTGCCACCAGATCCTCGGGCACCCAGGGACTCCAGCGGTAATTGTTGTTGAGCAGGACCAGGGGACGTTCACGCAGGGCGAGCGCAACCGCACCGGCTTCCTTGCTGTCCCCGATGATCACCCGAACCGGCCCGCCCAGCGCTTGCTGCACCTGGGGAGTCATTGCGGCGGCCACGCGTGCGGCATCGAAGTTGCGCCAGCTCTTGTTGCGCCACTTCGGCAGACCGTGCGCCGAGGTGAGGACGACCTGTGCCACCAGCAACAGCTGCAGCACCAGAAAAGTCCGCCACACCGGACGGGACAGCACCCCAGCCCAGTCGACGCGCGGTGCCAGCAGCATCAGCCCCGGCAGCAGGATGGGCAGATAGGCCACCCCCCAGTGCCGCTGCAATTCCGACCCCATCAGCATGCCCATCAGGGTCATGAGCAGCAGGGGCACCCCGCCCCACACCAGCAGGAAAATGCGCGCACTGAGAGGAGCCCGCTGCTTGCCGCCATCTTCCTGTCGCAGGTTGGCATTCGGGATAGCAGCCTCCGGAGGCTGCCGGCGCAGGCGGCGGCGCCAGAACCAAACACCCAGCCCCAGCAACAGACCGGAAAGCATCGCCCTTCCAAGCAGCTGATCCGCCAGCCACTGCAGGCTGCCCAGCGCCCCGCTCACTCCGGCTTCACCCGCCTCCACGGAGGTACTCAGCGCATATCCAAGCGCCCCGCCGCCCTGCTGCAATTGCCACCAGGCATGAGGCGCAAAGACCGCCATGGAAACCAGTCCGGCCAGAACCAGGCCGCCACGATGCACCGGACTCTGCCACCCCCGCGCCAGCAGCCAGAGCACCAGCAACGCCACCACCGACAGGCCGATCTGGTACTTGGCCAGGGCGCCCAGCCCCAATGAGCAGCCCAGCAGCAGCCACCAGCGCCAGCGCTGCTGCTCGAACGCAAGCCAGGCGAACACGGCACTGGCCACCGTGAACAGCAGCAGGGTAATGTTGTGGTTGTAGAAATGCAGCCTTCCGGCCACAAAGGTGATGCACAGCATGGCCAGCAGGGCCAGGGTGGCAAAGCGGCTATCCTGCATGCGGCGCAACAGCCACCAGAGCCACCCCAGCGAGGCCAGCGTGAGACCGCCCCCCAGCACGTAGGTGACCCAGCCATGCAGACCGAACAGCTGGACCAGCGGCCACAGCAGCACGGTCGTGAGCGGGGGGTGTTTGTAATAACCCCAGTCGAGCTTGCGCACCCAGATCAGCTGCTCGAGGTTGTCCATGGGCGGCACCAGCACCGAGCCGCCGTGCACCAGCAGCCAGAGCGCCCCAAAGGCCAGAAGGAACAAGCCTGCCGCGCGCGCAGGAACGGAAGCGCGCGCATCATCCAGCGCGCGAAAGAATGACAACTGCATGGAACGAGAGTCTGCCGCAAAAATACGCCAGCACCGTGGAAGAAGATGTGAAGTCTGCCGATAAGCCGGATTCTGTGCACAGCGGTTGCCCGCTGCGTGACCGCCATTCATCTGGGCCGGGGGTCGCCCACCCGGCTCGGTGCTACCTACCCGCCAGCTCTGCGGAACCACATCAACGCTGGCCTACTTGGTATTGCTGCGCGCAGAGATTGCCCGTTTCACCTTGGGCAGCATAGCTGCCCAAACTCGTCTCTGTTGCTCTGATCCTCACCTCACGGTGGAGAGGTATTACCTCCTGCGCTGTCCTGTGCAGTCCGGACGTTCCTCCAGTGCCGTGTTTCCACGATTGCACCAGCGGCGGTCTGGCAGGCTTCACGCTGCGCATTATCCCAGAGTGATGACAGCCGCGCCAGCCTGCCCGATAATTGAAGTTTTGCTTGATCGACACAAGCCCATCATGATCCGACTCTCCGAAATCCGCCTGCCGCTGGACAGCAGCGATGCCGACCTGCGCCAGGCCGTGACCGACACCCTGGGCATCGCCCCCACCGATCTGGCCGAGGTGCACGTGCACAAGCGCAGCTTCGATGCGCGCAAGAAGCAGTTGCAGCAGGTGTTCATCGTCGATGTGACGCTGGCCGATGACGCCGCCTGCTCCGTGGCCGGACTGCTGCAGCAGCACGCCGGCAACTCCCACATCCAGCCCACGCCGGACATGCGCTGGTACGCCCCCGCACACGCCCCGGCAAACCTCTCGGAGCGCCCGGTGGTGATCGGCTTCGGCCCCTGCGGCATGCTGGCCGCGCTGGCGCTGGCGCAGATGGGATTCAAGCCCATCGTGCTGGAGCGTGGCAAGAAGGTGCGCGAGCGCACCAAGGACACCTGGGGCCTGTGGCGCAAGCAGGTGCTCACGCCCGAAAGCAACGTGCAGTTTGGCGAAGGCGGCGCCGGCACTTTCAGTGACGGCAAGCTCTACAGCCAGATCAAGGACCCGCGCCACCTCGGCCGCAAGGTGATGGAAGAGTTCGTCAAGGCCGGCGCGCCGGAAGAAATCCTCTACGTGGCACGCCCGCATATCGGCACCTTCCGCCTGGTGAAGGTAGTGGAAAGCATCCGCGAACAGATCGAGACGCTGGGCGGCGAGATCCGTTTCCAGCAGCGCGTGACCGATATCGAGCGCGACGCCGCTGGCGCGCTGCAGGCGCTGCATGTGCACGATCTGGCTGCCGGACAGGATTACGTGCTGCCCGCCCGCCATGCCATCTTCGCCCTCGGCCACAGCGCGCGCGACAGCTTCACCATGCTGTACGAGCGTGGCGTGCAGATGGAGGCCAAGCCGTTCTCGATCGGCTTTCGCATCGAGCACCCGCAGAGCCTGATCGACCAGGCGCGCTGGGGCGTGCATGCCGGCCACCCGCTGCTGGGCGCGGCCGATTACAAGCTGGTGCACCATGCCAGCAATGGGCGCGCCGTGTACAGCTTCTGTATGTGCCCAGGCGGCACCGTGGTGGCTGCCACCAGCGAGCCGGGCCGCGTGGTGACCAACGGCATGAGCCAGTATTCGCGCGCCGAGCGCAATGCCAACGCAGGCATGGTGGTGGGCATCACGCCGGCCGATTTTCCGCAGCTGGATCCCAGCCTGCCAGCCGCCGAGGCACTGGCGCAGGCCGAACAGCTCCCGCCCAACGTGCTGGAGCGCGACGGTGTGGGCTCGGGCCGCGACAAGGCACATCCGCTGGCCGGCATCGCGCTGCAGCGCATTCTGGAAAGCCAGGCCTTCCACATGGGCGGCAGCGACTACCGCGCTCCGGGCCAGACCGTGGGCGACTTCCTGGAACAGCGTCCGTCCACCGAGCTGGGCGCCGTGGAGCCTTCCTACAAGCCGGGCGTGACACTGACCGACCTCTCGCGCGCCCTGCCCCATTACGCGATCTATGCCATGCGCGAGGCCCTGCCGGCCTTCGGCCGCAAGATCCGGGGCTACGACTGGAGCGATGCCATGCTGACCGGTGTGGAGACGCGCACGTCCTCGCCCATCCATATCGACCGCGACCGCGAGAGCCTGCAAAGCCCGAGCGTGCCCGGCCTGTACCCGGCCGGCGAAGGTGCAGGCTACGCCGGCGGCATCCTGTCCGCAGCCGTGGACGGCATCAAGGTTGCCGAGGCGCTGGCTGTCGCAATGACGAAACAGTAAGCCAAATTTTTACCCCCCTCCGCTGCGTCGCTTTATACAATCGCGCTTCTTTCGTATTTTGTTCCTGAAGAAGGACCACCCATGCCCCGTCATACCCTGTTGAATGGCAAGATCCATCGCGCTACCGTTACCCACTGCGAACTGCACTACGAAGGCTCTTGCGCCATCGACGAGAACCTGCTGGACGCTTCCGGCATCCGCGAATTCGAGCAGATCTACATCTGGAACATCAACAACGGCGAACGCTTCACCACCTACGCCATCAAGGGCGAGCGTGGCAGTGGCATGATTTCCGTGAACGGCTCGGCCGCACGTCGCGCCTCCAAGGGCGATCTGGTGATCATTGCCGCCTTCGTGCAACTGGACGCCGACGAGATCGCCAGCCACAAGCCGCAACTGGTGTTCGTGGACGAGAACAACCGCCAGATCGAACTGCGCTCGCATATCCCCACGCAGGAGATGTAAGCCGGGCGGCCTGCCGCTCCCCAGACAGCAAGGGCTGCATCGCGATGATGCAGCCCTTGTTGCTTGTGATCACGCAATGCCCTGTTCATTTATACGGCTAGAGCTTTTTCGCGCCTATCACGCCCAGCACCAGCATGATCAGGAACAGCACCACGAACACGATGAACAGGATCTTGGCAATGCCGGCCGCGCCCGCAGAAACGCCGGTAAAGCCGAAAATGCCTGCGACGAACGCGATGATGGCGAAGATGATGGCCCACTTGAGCATGATGACCTCCTTGTTGAGTGGTTCGCTCCGCGCCGTGAAGGCCCCGAGCACGATTCCACTGTAGAAGAACGGCCTCCCCGCGCCCATCAGCCCATGGCGCTGCCGCCGGTAGGATCACGCCGACAGCGCTGCCGCGCACCATTCCTCCGGCAAAGCCCTGGCCACCGTCACGCCCTGCTTCGCCAGACGCTTGCGCAGGCGCAGCACGTGGCCGTCCTTGCTCAGCAGCAGTGCCTGCCGCTCAAGGGCCAGATCGATGTAGCACTGGTCATCCGCGTCCTTGCAGATCACGCCGCAACGGGGCGCCGGCTCCACCCAATGCACCTGCGCATCCATGGCAGCCAACACGGCCTCGTTCTCGCGGCCATGGTAGACGGCACGCTTGGCAATCTGCGGATAGTGCAGCACGCGCGCCAGCTCCTCGCGCATGCGCGGCGTGGCCAGCCATTGCAGGCGCCCCTGCTGCAGCGCCTCGCGCAGCGGCACGATGGTGGGGTCCTCGAACAGCAGCAGGTCGAGCACGATGTTGGTGTCGATGACGATGGGCTGTGCGCCTTGCGCTTGCTGCATCAGAACTCCGGCACCGGATTCGGTCCGCCGTCCACCTGCTCGTACAGGCCGTCGTTCAGGCGGAACAGCTGGGTTTCCTGCACCGGCTGGCGATCGCCGCGCGCGTTGGACACCAGGCCCTTGAAGCGGATGGAGACATCTGCGCTCGCGGCCTCGCGCGAAATCGGATGCACCTCGCCGCGCACATCGAAACAGCTGTGCCCCTGCACGGCCGCACTGGCTGCGGCCGAAGCCACGCCGGCCTGCGCCGGGATCACCACACGGCGCCGGGGCTGTCGCGGACCGGAACGCTGTGGCGCCAGCCGCGCATCGCAATCCGGATAGGCAGTCCGGTTGTTGCCCGCCAGGCGCGATTGCAGCGCCAGCGCCAGGCCATCAGGTTGCAGCAGATAGCCGTTCAGCCAGCTGCCGCAGGTGCCTTTCCAGCAGCTTTCGGACTCGAACGTGAGCAGATAGCGCTCAGGCGCCAGCTTGTAGACCTGGCTGTCGCCGGCGCTGCCGTCATAGCCGATGGCATCGACGTAGGGCTGGAAGCTGGTCACCTGCCATTGCTCCTCGCCGGGGGTGCGCGGCTTGCTGTTGCCGGCGCTCTCCGCCACACGGGTGTAGAACACGGTTCCCAGCGCAGCCTTGCTGGTCGGCTCGCGTTGCGGGCGTCCTTCCTGGTCGGCCGGCACGGATTCGAACACCAGCACCGCCTGCGTCTCGTTCAGGCGCACCACCTCGCGCGGCAACGCCACCACCGCCGTGCGCTGCAACAGCGCAGGTGCGGCGCCGCCCGCCTCGGGCATGGATGCCAGTGGCGCCAACGGTTCGCTGGCCGGCAGCATGCTGCTGGGCAACCGCGCTGCCTGCTGCGGCGGCAACATCAGGTTGGCACGCCAGCGCACCTGCTGGGTGTCCACCACCTGTTGCCGGCTGCCGAAGGCGGCATCCATCAGGGCATTCAGGTGCAGGGAGCTGGCCACGCCCTTGTTGGGGGGCATCCGTGCATCACCGTTGTCTGCCGGCTGGCACGCTGCCAGCATGAGGGCCAGCGCCAGCCCCGCGATGCCTTGCAGCAGCCGCGGCAACCGGGCGGGAGCCTCTGGCTTCACCATCACGCGCGCGGTCCTCCGTCGCCGGCACCTGCGGCCTCGCCGGCCTGGCGCTGCGGGCGCGCCTGCATGGAGCCGGCCACCAGGTCGAAACGGAACAGGCGGCACTCGATCGGGCCGTTCCACATCGGGATCTTGCGCGTTTCCTTCAGGCGCATGCGACGCGGCAGGTCGCGGTCGGGCGTGAGCATCCAGGCGGTCCAGCCGGTGTAGTTCTTCTTCCAGTGGCTGGCCAGGCGGGCGAAGAAGTCATCGTCCTCGCTGCCCGCCGCCATGATGGCGCTCTCGCGCCCGCCACGGCTGGCAGCCGCTTCGCGCAGGGTGCCAGTTCCGAGCGTGCCGCCAACGCGATGCACGCGGGGTGCGGCGCTGCGGGCACGCTCCTCGGCACGCTGGCCGGCCACGCCGGCAGCGGCGATGCGCTCGCCATAGGGCGGGTTGATCAGCAGGATGCCAGGGGTTTCAGTGGGCGGCATGCGCTGCAGGGCGTCCCCCCCGCGCAACTGCACGGCGTGGGCCACACCGGCACGCTGGGCATTGCGCTGGGCAAAGTCGACCATGCGGTGCGCCACATCGCTGCCGTAGACCAGCACCGGCGCATCGCGCAATTCGCCTTCACGCGCCTCTGCGCGCAGCTGCTGCCAGACATGGGCCTGGAACGGCAACAGGCGCTCGAAACCGAAACGGCGCTGCACGCCCGGGGCCATGCGGCAGGCCATCTGCGCCGCCTCGACGGCAATGGTGCCGCTGCCGCAGCAGGGGTCGTACAGCGGCTGGCCGGAGGCCGGATCCCAGCCGCTGGCCGCGATCATGGCGGCTGCCAGTGTTTCCTTCAGCGGCGCATCGCCCTTGTCCTCGCGCCAGCCGCGCTTGAACAGCGGCTCGCCCGAGGTGTCGATATACAGCGCCATGCGGTCATTGGTGAGGTGCGCGAAGATGCGCACATCGGGCCACTGGGTGTCCACGCTGGGACGGCTGCCGGCACGGGCGCGGAAGCGGTCGGCCACGGCATCCTTGATCTTGAGCGCGGCAAAGTTCAGGCTCTTGAGCGGGCTGCGCTGCGCCGTGATGTCGATGCGGAAGGTCTGCTGCGGCGTGAACCACAGCTCCCAGGCAATATGGGAAGCCGCCTCGTACAGGTCGGCCTCGTTCTGGTAGGGCGTGCGCGAGAGCTGTACCAGCACGCGCTGGGCCAGCCGGCTGTGCAGGTTGAGTTGCAGCGCATGACGCCAGCTGCCCTGCACCAGCACTCCGGCACGCAGGGCCTGGATCTGTGCAGGCGGCAGTGCCGTGATGGCCGCGATCTCGTCGGCCAGATAGCCCTCGACGCCAGCGGCGCAGGGCAGGAACAGGTGCAAGGCATTCATGGACCGTACTTTACAAGAGTCTGACGCTTTCCACTGGCAAATCGCGGACTTGGGCGCGAAAAAACGCCGTCCTGCGGCCCGCATGCGCTCGCCGCCCGCCCCCGGTTTGTCCGACAATGGAGCCATGTCCGACCTGAAAGCCCCCGCAACGCTCCCGCGCGCGCAGACCTGCCCGCGCTGCGGCCAGCCCAACAGCTGCGCCGTCGAAGCAGGCGCACCGTCCGGCACCTGCTGGTGCATGCACGAGCCGCTGCCCGCCCCTGCCGCCGCCCGCGAGCCGATCCCCGCCGACGCCGCCTGCTACTGCCGCGCCTGCCTACGGGCCCTCCGCTCCGAATCCGCCACCGCCTGACGACCAGAAAGACCGCCATGTGCCAGCTGCTCGGCATGAACTGCAACACCCCGACCGACATCACCTTCAGCTTCAGCGGCTTTGCCCAGCGCGCGGGCGTGACCGACCACCACAGCGATGGCTGGGGCATTGCCTTCTTCGAGGGCCATCCGGATGGAACGCCCCATGCGCAACCGGACAAGGGATTGCGCCTCTACGTGGACAACCAGGCCGCCAGCACCTCACCGGTGGCCCAGCTGATCCGCCAGTACCCGATCCAGAGCAGGCACGTGATCGCGCACATCCGCAAGGCCACGCAAGGACCGATTGCGCTGGAAAACTGCCATCCCTTCGTGCGCGAACTGTGGGGCCGCTACTGGGTGTTTGCGCACAACGGCAACCTGGAAAACTTCCAGCCCCATCTGCACAGCCACTTCCATCCGGTAGGGGATACCGACAGCGAACGGGCCTTCTGCTGGATCATGCAGGAGATCGCCAAGGCGCACGCCTGCATGCCGCCGGTGGAGGAGCTGACGCGCACGCTGCGCGAACTGATGCCCACGCTGGCGAAGCACGGCACCTTCAACATGCTGCTGTCCAACGGGGCCGCGCTATGGGCCCATGCCAGCACGCATCTGCACTACATCGTGCGCCAGCACCCGTTCACCACGGCCCAGCTGCAGGACGAGGATCTGGCCATCGACTTTGCCGAGCACACCACGCCCAATGACCGCGTCGCGGTGATCGCCACGCAGCCGCTCACCACCAACGAGCAGTGGACGGCGTTCTGCTGCGGGGAGTTGCGCGTGTTCGTGGACGGGCAACCGCTGGACTGAGTGCGAAGCGCCCACCGGCGGATGCGCCGGCTGCAGCATGGGCAGCCTGCTTCACTGCCCGTGCTGGCTTGATCCGCGCAGTCCGGTCAGGAGCGCGGCTTGGCGGCCGTTCTGCTCGCCGCCGGCTTGCGCGGGGCAGCGGGCTTGGCGCTTTCTGCCGGCTTGGCAGCAGCCGCGCGTGCCGCAGGTTTTGCAGCCGGCCGGGCGGCCGGCTTGCTGGCACCTGTTTTCGCCGCAGTCGGGCTTGTCTTCGCCTTGGCTGCTGCAGTGCCGGCTGCGGGCTTGCGCGCCGGCGCCTTGCCTGCAGCGGGCCTGGCAGCTGCAGCCGGGGCATCCGCCTGCACAGGGCTTGCCGCTGCCGCCGCCATTTCCGGCATGGCAGCCGCCACCTGCTGCGCCACTTCCTCCTGCGCCTTCAGAAACTCGGCCTGTCGCTGCAACACGTCTTCCTGCGCCTGCTGGGCAATGCTCTGGAAAGTCTGCATCATGCTGCCCCACCACTGGCCTGCCTGGGCGAAGGCAGCGTTCAGCGGAGACTCTTCCTCTTGCGCAGGGGGCTCCGCCTCGGCAGCGGCGGCGGGCTGCACCGGCACTTCATGCCAGGTCACGGTGGATGCCGGTGCGGCCTCTGCCGGGGCTTCGGGCACGGCGGCCTTCACGGCCTGCGTCACGCTGGACACGGTATCGGCCATGCCCTGCTGGAACACCTGGGCCATGTCGTTCATGCTCACGTTCATGTCCTTGAGCGTGGTCAGCGTCATCTTCTGCACTTCCAGCGCCTGGATCGTGGCCTTGAGCGCCGTGGTGTTCTGCTCGAGCCAGAACTGCACGGTGCGCAGTTCCTGGATGCGGCGCTCGACCTCTTCCGGATCCACCGTGGGGGCTACCCACTGCGCCGGCGAGGGCATCATGCTGCGCGGTTGCGTGATCTGCTTGAGAAAGTCGAATCCGGGCACGAACTTGCTGAAGTCGAAGCCTACTGCGTTGATGTTCATCTGCGGTCTCCTGCCTGGCCGCCGTGCGGCAACAATGATGGACGAAAGCATACTGCATGCCGCGGCGGCACGCCAGCCGGACAAGCCGCCGCCACGCTGTCAGTCCACGGAATGGTGCTGGCGGATGCGACGCACGAACCAGGCCACCATCAGCACCACGGGAATCACGCTGGCGCCCACGGCAGCTTCCACCGGGATGTGCAGCGCCTCGATGGCCGGCACGGTCTTGAGCAGCTTGAACACATAGCTCAGCAGGCTCACCGCGTAATAGCTGATCGCCACCACCGACAGGCCTTCCACCGTCTGCTGCAGGCGCAGCTGCAGATGCTGGCGGCGCCCCAGGGCCTGCAGCACCTCCTGGTTGTCATCCTCGCGGCGCGTTTCCACCCGCACCTTGATCAGCTCGACCACGCGCTGCACGCGCTGCGCCACATCGCTCAGGCGCGCATCGGTGCTTTCGCAGAATTCCATCGCCGGCGTGAAGCGGCGGGACAGAAAGCCGCCCAACGTCTGCAGGCCCTGGATGCGGGATTCACGCAAGTCCTGCAGGCGGCGCGCCACGATGCGATGGTAGGCGCGCGTGGCCGAGAAACGGTAGCGCGAGCGCGCCACGCCGTGCTCCACCTCGGAGGCGATCGCCACCAGCTCGGCAAACAGCCGCCGGTCCTGCAGTTGCTGTTCGGACTCCCCTGCCTGATGGCCCTGCCCGGCGAACTGGTCCACCGCCTGCAGCAGGCGGCGTTCCAGCACACCGAGTTGTGCGGACTCCTGATGCGCCAGCGGAAAACCCAGCATGGCCAAGGCGCGGTAGCCTTCGATCTCGACGATGCGCTGCACCTCGCGTGCGCGCTGCTGCTCGGACAGCTGCACGTCCAGCAGCAGGAAGCGGGTGAAGCCGGCATCGTCCAGCAGCAGATGGGTGAACACCGCCGCACGCTCATCGGCAATCCAGGAGCCGAGCAGGTTATGCGAGGTGTCATCATCCGAGCGCGTGGCAGCCAGCAGTTGCGCCATGACACGGCGTGCCTGGCGCAGCATGCCGTCTTCTTCCACCGGCCACACCACCACATGCGTGGCCGCCAGCATCGGATGCTCGCCCAGCAAGGTGAAGAAGGCGGGCGACAGGGCATGGCGCGCATCGGCGCGCAGCATGGCACCGAGCAACAGCTCCGGCTCCTGACGCGGATCGGCCGGCAAATCCAGCCGCAACTGCCAGCTGACGAACTCGCCATGGCGCTCGTACTTGAGCGCCCAGCCGCCGGTCTCGATCAGGTGGTGGCGCGCGCCGGCCTGCGGTGCAGGCTGGCCGGCATCGGCACAGGCCACACGCAGCGCGGCCTCGGCCACCTCGGCCGACAACCCGGCCTGGGCCCAGTAGCTAACCACGCAGCAGGCGGTGGTGCGCAGCGGCGGCCGCGCATGCAGTTCGTCATGCAGTTCGGCGTGGGTACGCGGCGGCAATTGCAGCGGACCGGCCACCTGCAGCGCCTGTTCCGAAGCGGTGTCTACAACAGTGCTCATTCGCACTCTCCGTTTACAACAATGTCGTGGTCAATGGCACCAAAGATGCTCTGGCCGTCGCGGCCGCGCGCCTCGATGCGCAGCGAGTCGCCGTGCTGGAGCCAGGGGGTTTCCGCGCTGCCGTGGTCCTGCATCTCGAGCGCGCGTTTGTCCTTCAGGCAGGCCACCCCCTTGCGGCGGTCGCGATTGCTCACCGGGCCGGCCGACAGCAGGCTGCCTGCTGCTGCAGGGCGGAAGCGGCACAGACGCTCCAGCAGCTGGTCGAATCCCGCTTCCATGTCGGCGCCTGCGTCCAGCAGCCCCAGCTTGCGGCCATTGCCCTGCACCTGCAGGTTCAGGTGGGCGCGCCCCTCGCGCCAGGCATCGCCCAACTCGTCCGGCGTGACGGCCACGGGGCCAAATGCCATTGCGGGACGCGAGAGCAGATCCGCGCCCTCATCCCTAATAGTTTCCAGCTGGCGCAGGCGCACGCCATTGCACAGCAGCAGCAGGCGGATGCCCTCGAGCGCCTGTGCGGCAGACGCACCGACCGGCAGGTCGCCACACACGGCTGCCAGTCCGGCCTCGAAATCGATCTGCAGGCCGGCTCCGGACAGCGTCACCGGCTCCTCAGGGCCGAGCAGGCCATCGGAGCCAGCCTGCCACAGGCGCAAGGCACGGGCTTGCGCCGACGTGCCGTCATCAGGTGCCAGGTGGCCTGCATAGGCGGCAGTATCCACGCGCTGGAAGGCGCGCGGCAAGGGCGCCATGCAGCGAGCAGGGTCAAAGGCAAAGGCGTGCGGAACGCGGCCCGCATTGAGCTGGCGGTAGCAATCCTCGAGTTGCGGGCTGATGAAGTTCCAGTCGTCCAGCACCTGCTGCATGCGCGACGCCGTCTGCGTGGCATGGCAGGCCTGGCGCAAATCACGTGAAACAACCACCAGCAAGCCGTCGCGCGAGCCATCCTTGTATGTTGCAAGTTTCATCCGTATCCTTGTGTCACCCCCGAGGGCCTGGCTGCGCGCTGCTACCCCGCCAATGTATGGAGGCATTCTAGAATAGGCCAAGCACCTTCGCCGGATTCCTCATGCGTGAGGCCGGCAACCGACATTCCCTGTTTCTTTTTTCCCTGCACTGACCGTCTTGCCCGTTCGGCCACCGCCCTTTTCCACCCGCCCGATCCGCCCGCTGCCCTTGCTGCTGGCGGCACTGGCCGTGGCAGCCGCCCATGCCCTGCTGCTGGCCGGCCTGCCGAAGCAGACGCGACCCGCCGAGCAGACGCCAGCCAGCGAAACAGTGGTGGCAGGCCTGGATACGCGCACCATTGCTGCAGAGCCGGAAGCACCGCCTCCAGCACCGGAACCCGCCCCCGAGCCGCCTCCGCCAGCCCCGCAACAGCCCATCGTGGCCCCGGCGCCAATGCGCGAGCCGCCCCCTGCACCACAGCCACGGATACGTCGCCAGCCACGACCTGCCCCGGAGACTCCCGTGGCTGAAACCCCGGCACCGGCCGCTATGGCAGCGTCTGGCGCAGAGGCATCGGCTCCAGACGCTCCCGCCTCCGCAGCAGCAGTCGCGGCATCGGGCATGGCCAGCGGATCGGCGACCACCCCCGCTGCGAGCGCTGCAGTGGCTGGCAGCGCAGCCGGCACACCTGCTCCCATCCCGGCGGAACTGATCGCGCTCTCCCGCGCTCCCGCCAAGGCGCCCCCGTCCTTCACCCTAGAGTACGACATGCAGGGCGAAGCAAAAAAGCTGAAGTATCACGCCAGTGGCACCCTGCAATGGACCAACCACGGTGACCAGAGCTACCAGATGGCCTACACCATCAGCGCTTTCCTGGTGGGCAAGCGCACCCAGGTCAGCCAGGGCACGCTGGGACCCAACGGCCTGCGCCCGGACCGTTTTGCCGACCAGTGGCGCGGCGAGAAGGCCGCCAGCTTTGCCCGCACTCCGGACGCCAGCACGGATGTCGCCCAGGGCCAGATCCAGTTCAGCGCCGGCAATCCCGAAGTCCCCCTGCTGCCCGGCGCGCAGGACCAGGTCAGCATGTTCGTGCAACTGTTGGCGCTGTTCAATGCCGATGCCGGGCGCTATCCGCCGGGCAGCACGCTGCTGCTGCAAGCGGCCGGGCCGCGCAATGCGCCACTGTTCCGCTTCCGCGTCGACCCGGAGGAAACCGTGCACGCTGGCGGCCAGGAACACCATGCCATCAAGCTCACCCAGGTACGCAGTGCCGGCCAGAACAAGCGCATCGAGATGTGGCTGGCTCCCTGGAGCAGTAGCGGCCAGACGCACTACCTGCCGGTACGCATGCGCATCAGCGAGGACAACGGCAACTTCGTCGAACAGACCCTCAAGCGCATGCCCAAAGGGTGATTGGCGTGATTTCGTGCCGGCCTGATACAGAAATTGCCCGTTTCAGTCGCAATCGACGCCCGGTCACAGCTTGATTTGCGGATTGTCGCTACCATGTAGTTGACATGCACAAAGACCTTTTTGACCAAACCGTAGCCGGCATGCACACGCTGTACGACTCCGACAGTTTCGTGGTCGTGCACATGCAGTCGAATCCCGAACTGGACGCCGATGACGTCATCCAGATGCGCGGACGCGGCCATCTGGCCCTGGCCCGTCATGGCTTCGAGATCGTCGACAAGCGTTCCGGTCGCCACGTCTATCTGGATGGCAGTTGGGCCGAACTGTTCCAGCAGCAGATCACCGCCTGGCAGGACAACACCCCGACGCAGGAAGAGGTGGAAGATGCGCTGGAGCATTACAGCGGGCTGGCCAGCAGCCCGGTGATGCTGCACTGAGCGCCGTCCTGCCCTGAGCGAAGCCCTCTGCGGAGGGCTTTTTGCTGCCCGGATGAACGCCCGCCGAAGCCGCCAGGCGTACCAACCGCCACGCAGCCACCAGCGCGAGCGGCGACCCCTCCCCTGATGCAAGGAAGGCCCCCGCCTGTCGAGAGCCGCAACTTGCCTCAGGCCAGGGCGCGGATCGCCTCGCCCAGGGTGTCGACCATCTGCGCAATATGCGTTTCCTCGGCGATGAACGCCGGCGCAAACACCAGCACATCCCCCGCATTGCGCACCAGCACACCGTTTTCGTAGCAGCGCAGGAAGATTTCGTAGGCGCGCTTGCCCGGACTGCCGGCAATGCCCTGCAGTTCCACCGCGCCCGCCATGCCCAGCGTCCGGATGCCGGTCACATGGGGCAGATTGCGCAACTGGCTGTGCATGGCATCGCCCAGCACCGGCGCCATGCGGGCAGCGCGTGCGAACAGGTCCGCTTCCACATAGTGCTGCAGCGTGGCCACGGCGGCTGCCGATGCCACCGGATGACCGGAATAGGTGTAGCCGTGGAAGAACTCGATGGCGTGCGCGGGCTGGTCCACCTGCATCAGCGTGTCGTAGATGCGGTCCGAGCACACCACACCGCCCATGGGGATGGTGCCGTTGGTCACGCCCTTGGCAAAGTTCAGCATGTCGGGCGTCACGCCGAAATACTGCGCGGCAAACGCGGTGCCCAGGCGGCCGAACCCGGTGATCACCTCGTCGAAGATCAGCAGGATGCCGTGCTTGTCGCAGATCTCGCGCAGGCGCTGCAGATAGCCCTGCGGCGGCACGTACCAGCCGGCACTGCCCGCCACCGGTTCGACGATGATGGCCGCCACGTTGGACGGATCGTGCAGCGGCAGGATGCGCTGTTCCAGATCGAGCAGCGGGTCTTCTCTCCACTGCGGCAGTTCGCCCTGGATGAAGGCATGCGCCGGATCGTGGATGAAGCGCATGTGGTCCACGCGCGGCAGCATGGCGGCGCCATAGGCCTTGCGGTTGCCGGGGATACCGCCCACGCTCATGCCGCCGAAGTTCACGCCGTGGTAGCCGCGCTCGCGGCCGATGAACACGCAGCGGTGGCCCTCGCCGCGCGCGCGGTGGTAGGCCAGCGCCAGCTTGAGCGAGGTGTCTGCCGCTTCGCTACCCGAGTTGCAGAACAGCACCTTGTTCAGGTCGTCCGGCGCCAGCGCGGCGATCATGCCGGCGGCCTGCACCGCGCGGTCATTGGTCATGGAGAAGGCTGTGGAATAGTCCAGCATTTCGAGCTGGTCGCGGATGGCCGCATTGATGGGGGCGCAGCGGTGACCGGCGTTGACGCACCAGAGGCTGGAGACACCATCGAGAACGCTGCGGCCATTGCTGGTGGTGAAGTGCATGCCGCTGGCCTGCACCACCACGCGTGGCTGGCGCTGGAAATCGCGGTTGGGGGTGAAGGGCAGCCACTGGTGCACGGTGCCGGCGCGGGCATAGGGGTGCTGGGGCTTGTCTGCGGGCAAGGGGGCGTCCATCTCGTCTCCTTTGTCACATCATTCCGTGGTGCAGCGTACACAAACCGTATTACATTACCCACATTCCGGCAAGGTATACGGAGTGCCGCTACTACAATAGGTGGCTTGTAGCCAGAGCTGCCGGCAGCGCCGGACAGTGCGACCATTGTGGCATCGAATGCCCGGCCCGGCGACCTCCTGACCTACCGTCGATCCCTACCCTGATGCCTGCCGCCCGTTCCACAGCACAACTGTACCGGCTTGCGGCACGCCCCTCACGATGAGCCATCCCTACATCCTGACGCTTTCCTGCCCCGACCGCATGGGGCTTGTCCACGCCGTGTCCGGCTTCCTGATGGAACACGGCGGCAACATCAACGAAGCCGCGCAGTACAACGACACCGGCACCGGCCTGTTCTTCATGCGCGTGGGCTTCACCTGCCCCGAGTCCGATTTCGCGCAGCTGCGCGCGGCGCTGGCCGAGTTCGCCAAGCCCTACCAGATGCAGGCCCGCCTGTATCCGCGCGCCCTGCCCATGCCCACCGTCATCCTGGTGAGCAAGGAAGGCCATTGCCTGAACGACCTGCTGTTCCGCTGGCGCAGCGGCCTGCTGGCCATCGACGTGCGCGCCATCATCAGCAACCACCGCGACTTCTACCAGCTCGCCGCCAGCTACAACGTGCCCTTCCACCACATTCCGGTCACCAAGGACAACAAGGCCCAGGCCGAGGCGCGCCAGCTCGAGATCATCGAATCCGAAGGCGCCGAACTGGTGGTGCTGGCCCGCTACATGCAGATCCTCTCCAACGATCTGTGCGGCAAGCTGGCCGGCCGCGCCATCAACATCCACCACAGTTTCCTGCCCAGCTTCAAGGGCGCCAAACCGTACTACCAGGCGCACGATCGCGGCGTGAAGCTGATCGGCGCCACCGCGCACTACGTCACTGCCGATCTGGACGAAGGTCCCATCATCGAGCAGGATGTGGCCCGCGTCGACCACAGCAAGACGGTCGACGACCTCACGGCTATCGGGAAAGACACCGAGAGCCAGGTGCTTGCCCGTGCCGTAAAGTGGCACAGCGAACACCGCGTCCTTCTCGACGGCCACCGTACCGTCATCTTCCGATAAAAAAAGCAGGCGCAGGCTGCTCCACAAGAGTCAGCGCGCCGCAGATTGCAGACAGGGATACCCTCCATGGCCATGCGCATTCCGCCTATCCAATGCCTTCTCACCTTCGAAGCCCTGGCCCGGCTCCGTAGCGTCACCCACACCGCCGAAGAACTCTGCGTCACGCCCAGCGCGGTCAGCCACCGCATCAAGCAGCTCGAACAGCTGGTGGGCATGCGACTCTTTGGCCGCTCCGATTTCTCCCTCACCACCGAGGGCAGCGAATACCTCTCGCACGTGCGCGAGGCGCTGGCCATGCTGGAGCGCTTCCCCGGCCGCAATCCGGCCCTGTCGCGCCGCAAGCTGCGCGTGGCCGTCACCCCCACCTTCGCGCGCAGCATCCTGATGCCGCGCCTGCGCCAGTTCACCTCGGCCTACCCCGAGATCGACCTGTCGCTGCACGTGAACATTCCTCTGCTCGACGTGGTGGCCGAAGATGCTGACCTGACCATCCGCTACGGCGCCGGCCGCTATGCAGATCTGGAATCGGTCTGCATCATGAAGGACATCATTTCCCCGCTGGCCTCGCCCGCCTGCATCGAGGAGTTCGGCCCCTTCCGCTCGGTTCAGGACCTGCAGAACGCCAAGCTGCTGCGCAGCCCGCTGGAGCCATGGCGCACCTGGTTTGCCGCGCACGATCTTGACTGGCCCGAGCCCATGGACGGCTCCTCCTTCAACGACGTCGGCCTGGCCTGCGATGCCGCCGCCCAGGGTCTGGGTGTGGCGCTGGTGCGCCTGCAACTGGCCCAGCCCTGGCTGGCCAACGGCTCGCTGGTGCGCCTGTTCGAACGCAGCATCCCGAGCCCGCATGCGCACTACCTGTGCTGGCGCACCGGCAACATGGATCGCTGGGAATGCAGCACCTTCGCGCGCTGGCTGCAGGAAAGCCTGCAGCAGGACGTGTCGGTGGCTGAAGCCGCAACGCCGCAGCGCGTGCTAACCACGGCCTGATTCAGCACGGCAAATCCTCACGGCAGCGCTGAAGCGATTTCACGCGGCCGCAACGCCCCTCTGCGGGGCGTTTTCTTTTACAGTGGCGTCATGCCTGACGCTGCCGCCTCTCCCCTACAGAACGACGCTCCCGCCGTGCCCAAGGCCGAGCTGATCGCCGCCCTGCAACAGGGCATGCCCGCGCACGCCCTGCTCTGGCATGAGGAAGACACCACCCCCTACGAATGCGACGGCCTGACCGCCTACCGCCAGCGCCCGCTGTGCGTGGCGCTGCCGGAAACGGAAGAGCAGGTACAGCATGTGCTGCGCACCTGCCACCGTCTGCGCGTGCCGGTGGTGGCGCGTGGCGCCGGTACCGGCCTCTCCGGCGGCGCCCTGCCGCACCGCCATGGCGTGACGCTCTCGCTGGCGCGCTTCAACCGCATCCTCCAGGTCGATCCGCACAGCCGCACGGCACTGGTGCAGGCCGGCGTGCGCAACCTGGCCATCAGCGAGGCGGCGGCGCCCTACGGCCTGTATTACGCGCCCGATCCGAGCAGCCAGATCGCCTGCACCATCGGCGGCAATGTCTCCGAGAATGCCGGCGGCGTGCACTGCCTCAAGTACGGCCTCACCGTGCACAACGTGCTGCGCGTGCGCGGCTACACCATCGAGGGCGAGCCCATCACCCTGGGCAGCGAGGCGCTAGATGCTCCGGGCTATGACCTGCTCAGCCTGGCCATCGGCAGCGAAGGCATGCTGGCGGTGGTGATGGACGTCACCGTCAAGCTGATTCCCAAGCCGCAGCTGGCGCGCTGCATCATGGCCAGCTTTGCCGATGTGCGACAGGCCGGCGAAGCCGTGGCCAACGTGATCGCCGCCGGCATCATCCCGGCCGGGCTGGAAATGATGGACAAGCCCATGACTGCCGCCGTGGAGGACTTTGTCCATGCTGGCTACGACCTGGATGCCGCCGCCATCCTGCTGTGCGAAAGCGATGGCACGCCGGAGGAGGTGGAAGAGGAAATCGGCCGCATGAGCGAGGTGCTGCGCGCGGCTGGTGCCACCGCCATTACCGTCAGCCAGGACGAGGCCGAGCGCCTGCGCTTCTGGAGCGGGCGCAAGAATGCCTTTCCGGCCAGCGGGCGCATCAGCCCGGACTACATGTGCATGGACAGCACCATCCCGCGCAAGCGCCTGGCCGACATCCTGCTGGCGATTGGCGAGATGGAGCACAAGTATGGCCTGCGCTGCTGCAACGTGTTTCACGCGGGTGACGGCAACCTGCACCCGCTGATCCTGTTCGATGCGAACGACCCGGACCAGCTGCACCGCGCCGAGCTGTTCGGTGCCGACATCATGGAAACCAGCGTCGCCATGGGCGGCACGGTGACGGGCGAGCATGGCGTGGGCGTGGAGAAGCTCAACAGCATGTGTGTGCAGTTCTCGCCGGAAGAGAATGCCCAGATGTTTGCCGTCAAGCATGCCTTCGATCCGCACGGCCTGCTCAATCCCGGCAAGGTGATTCCGACACTGCAGCGCTGCGCCGAGTATGGCCGCATGCTGGTGCGCGGCGGGCGGCTGCCGTTCCCGGAACTGGAGCGGTTCTAGTCTCCCGTACCGCTGGACGCTACCAAACCGCCCGCAGCCGCAATCCCGTTTAGCCCCTGCACCGCAGCACATAGCCCCGGACGGCCTGTTGTCTGACAAGACCGGCCCCGGCTGCCTTCCACAATGGCACTTCAGGCAATGCATGCATGCCCTGCCACCCATCCCCTTGGGCCGACTCACTCTCAGGAGGTCGCCATGCAGCAAGGCAATTACGTGGACGGGTTTGTCGTGCCCGTGAAAACCAGCGAGAAAGAGGCCTACCGGGCCATCGCCGACAAGGCGGCGCGCATTTTCATGCGCCACGGCGCGGTGGAGGTGGTCGAATGCTGGGCCGACGACGTCAAACCCGGCAAGCACACCTCGTTTCCGCAGGCGGTCCATCTGAAGGACAGCGAAACCGTGGTGTTTGCCTGGATCGTCTGGCCTACGCGCGAGTTGCGTGATCGCGGCATGCAGGCTGTCATGGAGGATCCCGAGATGGACAAGGATCCCGCACACATGCCCTTCGACACGAAACGCATGATCTTCGGCGGTTTCGGCGTGCTGGTGAATCATTGAGGACGCTGCCATGGCACGACTCGCCATCATCCAGCCCTGCCTTTGGTTCGACGATCAGGCCGAAGACGCCGCGCGTTTCTACACCGGCATTTTCCCGGACTCCGCGATCGGCACCATCACGCGCTATACCGACGTGGGCCAGGAACACCATGGCAAGCCCGTCGGCAGTGTGCTGACCGTCGCCTTCACCTTGGCCGGGCAGCCCTTCGTGGCGCTCAATGGCGGACCGGTGTTCCGCTTCAATGAAGCGCTGTCGCTGCAGGTCCTGTGTGAGACGCAGGACGAGGTCGACCACTACTGGCATCACCTGAGCGAAGGCAACCCTGCTGCGGCCATGGAATGCGGCTGGCTCAAGGACCGCTTCGGCCTGCCATGGCAGGTGGTGCCGGTACGCCTCACCGAACTGCTGGCCGACCCTGATGCCGAGGTCGTCCGCCGGGTCACCCGCGCCATGTTCGCCATGCAGAAGATGGACATCGCCAGCCTCGAACGCGCTGCCTCGGCAGGCTGAGCCGCGCGCACCTTTCCGGCTGGCCGTCGCCTGCCTTCCCATGGAGACACTCATGCAATTCACCCCCTACCTCAACTTCAACGGCAACTGCGACGAAGCCTTTGCCTTCTACCACCAACTGTTCGGCGGCGAAATCCTGCACCGCAGCACCTTTGCCGAATCTCCTGGCACCGAAGACATTCCGGAGGAATTCCGCAACGGCATCATGCACATCCACCTGCAAGTGGGCAGCTTCGGCCTGATGGGATCCGATGCGCCAGCCAACCTGTTCGTGCCGGCGCAAGGCCTGTGGGTGTCCGTCAAGGCCGACACCGTGGAAGAGGGCCAGCGCCTGTTCAACGCACTGGCCGAAGGCGGCCGCGTGACCATGCCCTTCGAGCAGACCTTCTGGTCGCCCGGCTTCGGCATGGTGACGGACCGCTTCGGCACGCCGTGGATGGTCAACGTGTACCACGAGTGAGCACCCAGGCCATGGATACCCTGACCGTGGAAACCTTCGTCGCGGCGCCCATCGACCGCGTATGGTCCGCCTGGACCACGCCGGCCGACATCCAGCAGTGGAACGCCGCGCTGGACAGCTGGCACACGCCGCTGGCGGTGCTGGACCTGCGCGCCGGCGGCACCTTCTGCTACCGCATGGAGGCGCGCGACGGCAGCGCGGGCTTCGACTACAAGGGCCGTTTCACGCAGGTGGAACCCCAGCGCCGCATCGACTCGGAGCTGGACGATGGCCGCAAGGTCAGCGTCGAATTCCTGCCACAAACCGACGGTACGCTGGTGCGCGAAACCTTCGAGGTCGAGGACAGCCACACGCTCGAGCAGCAACGCACCGGCTGGCAGAGCATCCTCGACAACTTCACCCGTCACGTGCTTTCCCGGGCCTGAAGCCCCACATCACAAGGAGACCCCCCATGCAAGCCAATCCCGTTGTCTGGTTCGAGATCTATGTGCAGGACATGGACCGTGCCCGCGCCTTCTACGAAACCGTGTTCGACTGTCGGCTGGAAGCGCTGGGCGCGCCTGACGGCGAGGCCGGTGGCATGCAGATGCTGGCCTTTCCCTCGGAGATGGAATGCGCCGGCGCCCCCGGTGCAGCCGGCACCTTGGTGAAGATGGACGGCGTGCCCTCCGGCCCCGGCGGCACCATGGTCTATTTTTCGTGCGAGGACTGTGCCGTGGAGCAAGGCCGGGTGGTCGGCGCCGGCGGCTCCGTCTTCCGGCCCAAGTTCTCGATCGGCCCCTACGGTCATGCGGCGCTCGTGACCGATACCGAGGGCAACATGATCGGACTGCATTCCATGGCGTGAATCGCCGAGCCTGACACCTGCCGGCGCAGCTCCCCGATGGCCTGCGCTGGCATTAACCCTTCACATTAGTGCGAAATGTAATAACAATTTATTTATTTTGTGTTATCATTGGAACTGCCATTAATTGGCATCGTCAATTGAATCCATCAGGAGTATTCAATGTCTTCCGACAACGCCAGTTGTCATTCTCATCAACCTCGCGGCCCACGCGCCGGTGATTGAAGCTCTTTCTCACCGCAGCTGGCCCGCTCCAGTTCATCAGGAGGTGAGACATGAACTTAGCTTACGCATCCCTTCCCTATGCCGACCTGCACGCCGCTGCCGCTCCGGAGCGCGAAGAGTATCTGCACGGTCGCCCGCATCGTCTGCGTGCCATGCGCGCCGTCTGGGTGTGCAACCCCGAAAGCGGTGTCATGGAGTGCAGCTGGGTATCGCACGGCCTGCGTGCCTGAGCATCCCGCACACTGACTCCATGAAAAACGGCCGCTGAGCGGCCGTCTCCACAGGCAGCCCGTCGCAAGACCGGCTGCCTTTTTGCTGTCCGGGCGAGAGTCACACGCCCATGCGGGTGAGGGCCTCGTCCATCAGCTGCACCGTGCGCTCCACATTGCGCCATTTCTCCAGACCGAACAGGCCCAGGCGGAAGGTGCTGAAGCCCTGCGGCTCGCCGCACATCAGCGGCACGCCGCTGGCGGCCTGCACGCCGGCTGCCACGAACTTGCTGCCGTTCTGCATGCCCGGATCGATGGTGTAGCTCACCACCACGCCAGGCGCCTTGAAGCCTTCGGCCGCCACGCTCGGGAAACCGCGCGCTTCCAGCATGGCGCGCATCTGCGTGCCCAGGGCGATCTGGCGCTCGCGCGTGACCTCGAAACCATCGGCACGCGTCTGCTGCATGGCCTCGCGCAGGCGCAGCAGGCCGTCGGTGGGCATGGTGGCGTGGTAGGCGTGTTGCCCCTTCACATAGCCTTCGGCCAGCCCCACCCACTTCTTCAGGTCGCAGGCAAAGCTGTTGCTGGTGGTGCTCTCGATGGCGGTACGGGCACGTTCGCTCAGGCAGACCATGGCGCAGCAGGGGGTGCTGCTCCAGCCCTTTTGCGGGGCGCTGATCAGCACATCCACGCCCACAGCGGGCATGTTCACCCACATGGCGCCGGAGGCGATGCAGTCCAGCACGAACAGGCCGCCCACTTCGTGCACGGCGTCGGCCAGCTGGCGCAGGTAGTCGTCCGGCAGGATGATGCCGCTGGCGGTTTCCACATGCGGCGCAAACACCAGCGCGGGCTTCTGTTCACGGATGGTGGCGACCACCTCCTCGATCGGGCACGGCGCCCAGGGGGCTTGCGCATCGTCGCTGGCGGGGCGCGCTTCGCACACGGTCACGGCTTCGGTGATCTGGCCCATGTCGAAGATCTGGCTCCAGCGGTAGCTGAAGAAGCCGTTGCGCACCACGAGCACCTTCTGCTTCTGCGCGAACTGGCGAGCCACCGCCTCCATGCCGTAGGTACCGCTGCCGGGGACGATGGCAGAGGTGTGGGCGCCATAGACTTCCTGCAGGGTGGAGAGGATGTCCTGCATGGCGCCGACGAATTGCCTGGACATGTGGTTGACGGCGTGGTCGGTGTAGACCACCGAATATTCCAGCAGTCCTTCGGGGTCGATATGGGGCAGCAGTCCGGGCATGGCTTGTCTCTTTCGTCGGGGGGTTGTTCTGTGCGCACGGGCACGGTGCGGCCGCGCGGCTTGTGCTGAAGACACGGCTCCGCCAGTGCGGAGCCTGCATCAGGCATCCATGGTAAACGGGTTTGCGGAACGCTTTGAGGAATGCCCGTACACTGCCCGCCATGTTGCAAGGAATTGTGCTCTCTGCCACGGCTTCGGTGTTGTTTGCCGTGCTGTATTACTACGCGGTGCTGCTGCAGCCACTCGATGGCATGCCGATTTTCGGCTGGCGCATCGTGCTGGGGCTGCCGGCGCTCACCGCGTGGGTGCTGGCACTTGGCAGTGGCGCCGCCCTGCTGGCGCTGTGGCGGCGGGTGCGCAGAGAGCCGATGCTGGCGCTGGGCCTGCTGGTGAGCGCACATCTGATCGGCGCGCAGATGGCGCTGTTCATGTGGGCGCCGCTGCATGGCCGGGCGCTGGAGGTGTCGCTGGGCTATTTCCTGCTGCCTCTGGTGATGGTGCTGGCCGGGCGTGTCGTCTATGGCGAACGCCTGAACCGCTGGCAGCAGCTGGCGGTGCTGCTGGCAGCCCTGGGCGTTGGGCATGCGATCTGGCAGGGCGGCAGCCTGTCGTGGGCAGCGGCGCTGGTGGCGCTGGGCTACCCACCCTACTTCATGCTGCGGCGACGGCTGCAGGTGGAGGCCCTGCCCAGCCTGTGGGCGGAGACGCTGCTGCTGGTGCCGGCTGCGCTGTGGCTGCTGGCAAGCGAGCCCATCAGCACGCAACTGGCGCAGCAGCCGCGCCTGTGGGGCCTGCTGCCCTTGCTGGGGGTACTGAGTGCCACGGCGCTGGCCTGCTATCTGGCCGCCAGCCGACGCCTGCCGCTGGGGCTGTTCGGGCTGCTCGGCTATCTGGAACCGGCGCTGCTGTTCGGCGTGTCGCTGCTGCTGGGCGAACGCATGGCACCCGGCGCAGCCTGGACCTATGTGCCGATCTGGCTGGCGCTGGGTGTGCTGGCCGTGGACGGGCTGCAGCAGTGGCGCAGGCTCGGCAAGCAGCCCGTCTGATCGGGAGTCAAGCGTGAATGCCAGTGCCGATCAGGCCGGATAGCTGCGCTGCCCGAAAATCGCCGTCCCCGCGCGCACCATGGTGCTGCCGGTGGCAATCGCCAGTTCCAGATCGCCGCTCATGCCCATGGACAGGGTATCCCACTGCGGCAAGGCCAGGCTGGCGCCCAGTTCATCGAACAGCGCCTTCGTCTGCCGGTGCACCTGCAGCGTCTGCTGAGGATCGCCATAGGGTTCGGGAATGCTCATCAGCCCGCGCAACTGCAGGCCGGGCAGGTCGCGCACGGCACGGGCAAACTCCAGCGCCTGCTCCGGCGCCAGCCCCGACTTGGTTGCTCCGCCATCCATGTTGACCTGCAGGCAGATCTGCAGCGGCGCCTTGTCAGCTGGGCGCTGGCGGCTCAGGCGCTGGGCGATGTCCAGCCGATCCAGCGACTGCAGCCAGTCGAAATGCGTGGCCACCTGGCCGGACTTGCGGCTTTGCAGCGGGCCGATGCAATGCCACTCCAGCCCCAGGGACTGCAGCGCCTCGATCTTGGCAACGGCCTCCTGCACATAGTTCTCGCCAAAGGCGATCTGGCCGGCGGCGGCGGCTTCGCTCACGGCTTCGGCGGGAAAGGTCTTGGACACGGCCAGCAGGCGCACCGAGCCGGGCGCGCGGCCGGCTGCCTGTTCGGCATCGGCAATGCGCTGCCGCACCTGAGCCAGCGCGGCAGCAATGGAAGGGAGGGAATCGGAATCGGGCATGGACAGGCGGGCCTTTCGCACCGCAGGCGCCGCCGGCTGAACCGGGCAGACACCATTCACACTTCTTGGAGAGCTTTGCAGGATGTTGCCGAACCGGGCACATCCCATGGATGAGAATGTTACCCACTTTCTGCGGCGCACGGCACAGGTCGCTGCAGTGAACGTCCTGCATTCCATCAGGAAACCATCCCTGCCTGCAGCACTGCGGGGCACGGCTGCGTTACCATGTGCCGTTCCCTTTTTTCGCACCTGCCCAGGAGTTTTTCATGTCCCAGATCGCCGACAAGACCTATGCCCCGAGCCAGCCGCACAGCGTGGCCTTTCTTGGCCTGGGGGTGATGGGCTATCCGATGGCCGGCCATCTGGCGCGCGCCGGCCATGACGTGACGGTCTACAACCGCACCGCCGCCAAGGCCGCCGACTGGGTGAAGGAATGCGGCGGCAAGGCTGCAGCCACGCCGCGCGAGGCCGCCATCGGCGTCGACATCGTGTTCTGCTGCGTCGGCAACGACGACGACCTGCGCAGCGTGGTGCGGGGCCCGGATGGCGCCTTTGCCGGCATGCAGCCGGGCAGCGTGTTCGTGGACCACACCACGGCTTCGGCCGAAGTGGCGCGCGAACTGCACGCCGCCGCGGCAGCCAAAGGCCTGCATTTCATGGACGCGCCGGTCTCCGGCGGCCAGGCCGGCGCCCAGAACGGCATGCTCACCGTGATGTGCGGCGCCGATGCGGCCACCTTCGAGCGTGCCCAGCCGGTGATCGCCGCCTTTGCCAAGGCCTGCAGCCGCATGGGCGAAGTCGGAGCCGGCCAGCTGGCCAAGATGGTGAACCAGATCTGCATCGCCGGGCTGGTGCAGGGCCTGAGCGAGGCCATCGCCTTCGGCCAGAAAGCCGGCCTCGACATGCCTGCCGTGCTGGATGCCATCAGCAAGGGCGCCGCGCAGAGCTGGCAGATGGAAAACCGCGGCAAGACCATGGTGGAAGGCAAGTTCGACTTCGGCTTTGCCGTGGACTGGATGCGCAAGGATCTGGGCCTGGTGCTGGACGAGGCGCGCCGCAACGGCGCCCGCCTGCCGGTGACGGCGCTGGTGGACCAGTTCTACGCCGACGTGCAGCAGGCCGGCGGCAAGCGCTGGGACACCTCCAGCCTGATCACGCGCCTGAAATAAGTCCTCCATGCTCCAGCACACGGTCCGCCTGCTGCTCTGGGTGATCGGCGCCATTTCGCTGGCGCTGGGGGTCATCGGCATTTTCCTGCCGGTGATGCCGACCGCGCCCTTTGTGCTGCTGGCCGCCGCCTGCTGGGCCAAGGCCTCGCCACGGCTGCACCGCATGCTGCTGGAACACAAACACACCGGGCCCATCCTGCGCGCCTGGGAAGAGCGCGGTGCCATTCCGCGCACCGGCAAGTGGCTGGGGACGCTGGGCATGGCGGTGTCCTCTGTCGGGGTTGCCATCACGCTCTCCAGCACCCATCACTGGTGGCTGGCAGCCCTGATGGCCGTCACCTGCACCGTCATTGCCTTCTGGATGTGGAGCCGGCCGGACGCCTGAGGCGGTTGCCCACCCCCTTGCAGCGCCCGACAGCAGCCCTGCCAGCGATCACGGATAATAGAACGCTTGCCGCCGCTCTGGCGGCCCATCTGCTGCCATCCGACATGACCTCCACTCCTGTTACCCGCTTCCTCACCGGCATCACCACCACCGGCACGCCCCACCTGGGCAACTATGTCGGCGCCGTGCGCCCGGCCGTGCAATCCAGCCTGCGCCCGGACGTGAAGAGCTACTACTTTCTGGCCGACTACCACTCGCTGATCAAGTGCGATGACCCGGTCCGCATCCAGCGCTCCACGCTGGAAATCGCCGCCACCTGGCTGGCTTCGGGCCTGGACCCCGAGCGTGTCACCTTCTACCGCCAGAGCGATATCCCCGAGATTCCCGAGCTGACCTGGATGCTGACCTGCGTCACCGGCAAGGGCCTGCTCAACCGCGCCCATGCCTACAAGGCCTCGGTCGACAAGAACACCGAGTCCGGCCAGGAGCCGGATGATGGCGTGACCGCCGGCCTGTTCATGTACCCGGTGCTGATGGCCGCCGACATCCTGATGTTCAAGGCCAACAAGGTGCCGGTGGGCCGCGACCAGATCCAGCACATCGAGATGGCGCGCGACATGGCCAGCAGCTTCAACCACCTCTACGGCAAGGATCTGCTGGTGCTGCCCGAAGCCGAGGTGGACGAGCAGGTGGCCCTGCTGCCCGGTCTGGACGGCCGCAAGATGAGCAAGAGCTACGACAACACCATCCCGTTGTTCGTGCCGCAGGCCGAGATGAAGAAGCGCATCCTGTCCATCGTGACCGATTCGCGCGCGCCTGGCGAACCCAAGGAGACCGAAGGTTCGGCCCTGTTCCAGATCTACCAGGCCTTTGCCACGCCTGAGGAAACCACGGCATTCGCGCAGGCCTTTGCCGATGGCATCGCCTGGGGCGAAGCCAAGCAGGTGCTGTTCGAGCGCATCGACCGCGAGATTGCGCCCATGCGCGAGCGCTATGCCGAGCTGATTGCCAACCCGGCCGAAGTGGAGCGTATCCTGCTGGCCGGTGCCGAGAAGGCGCGTGCCGAGGCGGCTCCCTACACGCGTGAACTGCGTGCGGCCGTGGGCCTGCGCAGTCTGGCGGCGATGCAGGATGCCACGGCCGCGTCCGCCGACAAGGCCGCAGACAAGGCTTCGGCCCCGCCCGTCTTCAAGCAGTACCGCGAGAAGGATGGCCGCTTCTACTTCAAGATGACCGCCGCCAACGGCGATCTGCTGCTGCAGAGCAAGGGCTACGACAACCCGCGCGAAGCCGCAGCCGCCATCGCCGCCCTCAAGACGCAGGGCCCCGGCGCACTGGAAGCCATGCGCCCGCAGCTGGAAGATCATCCCCAGAGCATGCTGGAGACCATCCGCAATGCGCTGGATGTGCTGCTAACGCTGCAGGAATAAGTTTCAAAAGCGCAAGCAAAAGGGCATGTCCGCGAAGGCGGTACATGCCCTTTTTTGTGGCGGATGCTTCAGCAAGCCTGGCCGCGCTTGTCTTGTGGCGCCTCACAGCCTGACGGGCTGGAGCAGAGGATGTCGCAACACCCTGCCGCCCTGCTCAGTACAGGCTGCAGCCCGGCTCGCACCGGGCCAGTTTCTCAGTACAAATGCCCGCTGCGGCGCTTCTCCGCAAAGTCGCGCGTCTCGGCCACGACCACGCCGGTCAGCAGCAGCAGCGCAATCAGGTTCGGAATCGCCATCAGGCCGTTGAACACGTCGGATGCGGCCCAGACCAGATCCAGGCTCACCACGGTGCCCAGGAACACAGACGCCACGTACAGCAGCCGGTAGATCAGCACAAAGCCGTCGCCCAACAGGTAGGAGGCACACTTCTCGCCGTAGTAGCACCAGCCCAGAATGGTCGAGTAGGCAAAGAACACCAGACCAAAGGTCACGATCCAGCCACCCATGCCGGGCAGCAACTGCTCGAAGGTGTGCGTGGTCAGCGCCGCGCCGGTTTCGCCATTGGTGTAGAGGCCCCCCATCACCAGCACGATGCCGGTGATGCTGCAGACCACGATGGTGTCGAGGAAGGTGCCGGTCATGGACACCAGGCCCTGACGCACCGGGTGGTCGGTCTTGGCGGCAGCGGCGGCGATCGGCGCCGAGCCCATGCCCGCCTCGTTGGAGAATACGCCGCGAGCCACGCCGTAGCGGATCACGGTACCGAGCGCACCGCCTGCCACAGCCTGGCCGGTGAAGGCGTCGGTGAAGATCAGTTCCAGCACCGGGCCGACCAGCGACAGGTTGCTGAAGATCACCACCAGACCACCCAGCACGTAGCCGATGGCCATCACCGGCACGATGGCGGAAGACACGCGCGAGATGCTCTTGATGCCACCCAGAATCACCAGGGCCGTGAACACGGTCAGCACCACGCCGGTCATCCAGGAGTCGATCTGGAAGCTGGCCTGGATGGACTGCGCCACCGAGTTGGACTGCACCGAGCTGCCGATACCGAAGGAAGCCAGCGTGCCGAACAGGGCGAACAGCAGCGCCATCCACTTCATGTTCAGGCCGCGCTCGATGTAGTACATGGGGCCGCCGGACTTTTCGCCGCGGCTGTTGGTGGTGCGGTACTTGACGGCCAGCACGCCCTCGGCGTACTTGGTGGCCATGCCGAAGATGGCCGTGACCCACATCCAGAACACGGCACCCGGGCCGCCCGCGACCACGGCCGTGGCCACGCCGGCGATGTTGCCGGTACCGATGGTGGCCGACAGCGCCGTCATCAGTGCGCCGAAATGCGATACATCCCCGTCGTGGTCGCTACCGTCTTCCTTCTTGCCGTGGGGGGTGAAGGCCTGCTTCAGCGCAAACACCAGCATCGAGAATTGCAGGAAGCGCAGTCGCAGGGAAAGATACACCCCGGTGCCGACCAGCAGGGTGAGCATGGGAACGCCCCAGACCCAGCCACCGACCACATCAAAGAACTGCTTGAGTGAGTCCATCCGTTTGTCTCCGTTTTTACAAAACGAAAATCATAGCGGTGGCCTGTGACGGAAACAGTCGCCCGAAAAAAATTCAAAAAAGGGGCAGCCTAGGCTGCCCCAAATCGCGCTCTCGCTGTGGTCAAACGGTCGCCTCGCCTCTCATACGAAGCCCATGCCGCGGTTTTCGCGGACTTCGGGCTTGATGCGATGCTCGGCCTCCAGTTGTTCGATGAACTCTTCCGGAAAAAGTTCCTCCCCCAGAATGTCGATCTGCCGGCGCACGGCGGCGTAGTCGCCCTGGCAGAGCTGGTCCATGCGCGCCAGCCGCTGGCGCAGCTCCGGCGTGAGCCGTTCCGCATCGCCTTGCAGCGCTTCGGTCACGAACATGCGCTCGCGCTGCTCCAGCGTGAGCGGCTTGAACTGGATCTTGAAGCTGAAGCGGCGCAGGGCAGCCTGGTCCACCCGGCCCATCAGGTTGGTGGTGCAGATGAAGATGCCCTGGAAGCGCTCCATGCCCTGCAGCATCTCGTTCACCTCGGTGACTTCGTAGTTGCGCTGGGCGCCGCGCCGGTCCATCAGGAAGCTGTCGGCCTCATCCAGCAGCAGCACGGCTTCGTCGCGCTCGGCGTCGGCAAACATGCGCGCCATGTTCTGCTCGGTGTCGCCCACGTACTTGCTGACCAGATCGCTGGCCTGCTTCACCATCAGCGGCTTGCCCAGCTGGCCCGCGATGTACTCGGCCAGCGCCGTCTTGCCGGTGCCGGGCGCGCCGTAGAAGCACAGCGTGCCATGGCCGCGCGCATGCAGCGCCTCCACCATGCGGGCGATGGGGTAGCGCGTTTCCACATTGAGCATGTCCAGGTCGTACTGCGTGACGCTGCGGCGCTGGCGCGTGCCCTGCGGGCGATGGCCGAGCGCCATATCGGCATGCGCCAGCTGACGCTCCATCCAGGCTTCGAGCTGGCTGGCGTCCTCATGCTCCACGAGGTTGGCGAAGCGCAACGCATTGGCGATCTGCGCCGGCGTCAGGTTCTCGCGTTCGGTCAGACGGCTGACGAAGGCATCACTCACCGGCACCTCGGTCAGCAGCTTGCGCACCAGCCGTTCGCGCGCGCCGGGCGGCGGGCTGGACAGCTCCAGGTGATAGGTGAAGCGTCGGCGGAATGCCGGGTCGATCTGCTCGATGCGGTTGGTCACCCACAGCACCGGCACCGGGTTGCTCTCCAGGATCTGGTTCACCCAGGCCTTGCCATTGACCGAGCCGCCGCCATGCACCAGTTGCTCCTGGCGTGCCAGCAGGTCGGCCGTCTGGCCCTGCACGGGCGGGAACACGTCCTCCACCTCGTCGAACAGCAAGGCGGTGCGCGGCGATTCTTTCAGGAAGGCCTGCGCGATCTGCAGCGAACGGTAGCGGTCGCGCCCACTCAGGGCGTTGCCGTCGCGGTCCGCGTATTCCACCTCGAAGCAGTCCAGCCCCGCAGCCTGCACCGCCACCTTGGCCAACTCGGTCTTGCCGGTACCCGGCGGGCCGTAGAGCAGGATGTTGATGCCGGTTTCGCGCCGCTCGCGTGCCGCCTGCAACAGGCGGGTGACGGCCTGCACATCCTGCGCCACATGGGCAAAGTCCTCTGCCTGCAGCGTGGTCGGCACCGCCAGCCGGGTGAACTCGGCCATCAGCTCCTGCTCGCTGCGGTACTCGCGCATCAGCATGGAGGGCAGCTGGTCGCTCACCTTCATCAGGTCGGACAAGTCGGTGATCGCATGCTCGCCGACCAGGTTATCGACCATGCCGATGCGCTCCAGCCGCGAGCCGCGCCCCAGCGCATCGGCCACCTCGCGCGCGCTCACGCCGGCCACATCGGCCATCATGGCGTAGGCTTCGGCCGCGCTGTTGACCTTGAATTCCACCAGCAGACCGCGCAGCTCGCGCTGGTAACGCGCCAGCGCGCCGTAAAGCAGCAGCGCACGTTCTGCGGGGTTGAGCTGCAACAGCGTGCCCAGGCTGTCGATGTTCTTCTGCATCTCCACCGGACACTTGCGCAGGCGCTGCTGCACCCACTCGCCGGTGGTGGCCAGCAGGGTCAGCATGTCCTTGGCCGCGTCCTTGACGAATTCGTCCAGGTAATAGAACAGCGAGCCTTCTTCGTAGGCACCGCGCCAGACGCCGTGCCGCTCCAGGAATTCGGCGTGGCTCAGCTGCTCGTGGCCGGTCCAGAAGCCGTTGTCACGGCAGCGCAGCGCCAGAAAGCCGCGCAGCCTGAGCAGCACATGCTCGGGCCAGACCAGATGCCGGCCGGCCAGCGCCATCAGCGAGTTGACATCCCGCCGCCAGTTGAAGCGGTTGCCGTTGCGCGCCGTGAGCGTGAGCACGAACTGCGTGCACAGCAAATCCATGGCGGGTGCCTGTTCCAGTGCCGGAGACAGGTGTACCCGCAATTGACCCGAAACGTCCGCCATGTAGCTCCTCCCGCACACTGTGCCAGAGCGAGACGGCACCGTGCCGCCTCAACGCCGATTGGATCATGGGTGCGCGAAAAGGTTGCGCTCCTGCGCGGTCATTGCGACAGCGGCAGGTGAAAAAATCCCGGTTTCGGACAGAACCGGAACCGGGGGACACTCAGGCCTTGCCGCCTGCGCTCAGCGGCGGGTGCTGCGCCCCAGCCGCTTGGCGTTGCTCAAGGCACGGCTGTGCACCGGAAACAGCCCCTTGCCCATCACATCCAGCATGCTGCGCTGCATCTGGCTGCCCAGCGCCTTGTTGTTCCAGGGCTGCCACCACATCATGGGGTTCATGAACATCTTCATCCACATCTGCTGCTGGGCCTGCAGCATCTGCCAGCCCATGGCCTGCCAGGATTCATAGAACGCGGCGACCTTCTCGGCGCCCATCATGGTGAATTCCTTGCGGTCTGCCTTGGACGGGTTCAGGCCTGCGGTGGCCATGCGCGAAACGCGATGGGCAATCACCTGCGGGGCAGCAAAGGAAAGTTCGGCGGTCTTGCGGGCGAGCTGGCTCGCCTTGTGGTTGTTGGAGGTCATCGGGTGAGTCAGTGAAAAAGCGCGCGCAGGCGCGAAACTGCATAAAAAACATGCAACCTTGCAATGCATCCTACACGGATGGGGCAAAAACAGTGTGAACAGCTGTTATTACATTCATAAATGTCACGAATCCTGCACGGATAAGCCATTTAATCCGGAGCAAAGGATGTAATACAGTATGTGTCATGCCACAGTCGTGGCTTTTGTCTGCACAACGCACAAGGAAACAACCCATGCAAACTGCCCGCACCCAGGTCCACCAGCTGCAGGTGGCCACTCCCCTGTACGACTTCGTCAACAGCCAGGTCCTGCCCGATATCGGCGTGAACCAGGATACCTTCTGGCAGGGTTTCAACCAGATCGTGGCCGACCTGGCCCCGAAGAACGCCGCCCTGCTGGCCGAGCGCGACCGCCTGCAGGCCGAGCTGGACACCTGGCACAAGGCCAACCCCGGCCCGGTGACGGACATGGCCGCCTACCGCAAGTTCCTGGAGCAGATCGGCTACCTGGTGCCGGTGCCGGCAGATGCCAAGGCCACCACCACCAACGTCGATGACGAACTGGCCACGCAGGCCGGCCCGCAGCTGGTGGTGCCGATCCTGAACGCCCGCTACGCCCTCAACGCCGCCAACGCACGCTGGGGCAGCCTGTACGACGCCCTGTACGGCACCGACGCCATCCCCGAGACGGACGGCGCGGAAAAAGGCAAGGGCTACAACCCCAAGCGCGGCGAGAAGGTCATCGCCTTCGCCCGTGATTTCCTGGACCAGGCCGCGCCGCTGGTCGGCTACTCACACAAGGATGCGGTGGTCTATTACGTGAAGGACGGCGAACTGCTGGTGAACGTGGTCGGCGGCCAGATCGCCAAACTGCAGAACCCGGCCCAGTTCGTGGGCTACCAGGGTGACGTGCGCGGCCCGTCCAGCATCCTGCTGGAAAACAACGGCCTGCACATCGACATCCGCGTGGACCGCAGCACCCCGATCGGCCAGTCCGACGTGGCTGGCGTGGCTGACGTGGTGGTCGAAGCCGCCCTGTCCACCATCCTGGATCTGGAAGACTCCGTCGCCGCCGTCGATGCCGAGGACAAGATCCTGGGCTACAGCAACTGGCTGGGCATTCTGCGTGGCACGCTGACCGAGACCTTCGACAAAGGCGGCAAGCAGATGACGCGCGGCCTGAATGCCGACCGCCTCTACACCGCCCCCAACGGCAATGGCGAAGTGCGCCTGCACGGCCGCTCGCTCATGTTCGTGCGCAACGTGGGTCACCTGATGACCAACCCCGCCATCCTGTGGGGCGCCGAGAACAAGGAAATCCCCGAAGGCATCATGGATGCCGTCATCACCACTGCCATCGCCATGCACGACCTGCAGGGCAAGGGCAAGGACGGCCTGCGCAACTCGCGCAAGGGCAGCGTCTACATCGTCAAGCCCAAGATGCACGGCCCGAAGGAAGTCGGCTTTGCCAACGAGCTGTTCGGCCGCGTGGAGCAGCTACTCGGCCTGCCCGACAGCACCGTCAAGCTCGGCATCATGGACGAGGAGCGCCGCACCAGCGTCAACCTGCAGGCCTGCATCGACGCCGCCAAGAGCCGCATCGCCTTCATCAACACCGGCTTCCTGGACCGCACCGGCGACGAGATGCACACGGCCATGCAGGCCGGCCCGATGATCCGCAAGGGCGAAATGAAGTCCACCGCCTGGATCCAGGCCTACGAGAAGAACAACGTGCTGGTGGGTCTGGCCTGCGGCCTGCGCGGCAAGGCGCAGATCGGCAAGGGCATGTGGGCCATGCCCGACCTGATGGCCGAGATGCTCAAGCAGAAGATCGCCCATCCCAAGGCCGGCGCCAACACCGCCTGGGTGCCCAGCCCGACCGGTGCCACGCTGCACGCGCTGCACTACCACCAGGTCAAGGTGTCCGACATCCAGCAGGAACTGGAAAAGACCGACGTGGCCGCCGAGCGCGACAACCTGCTGACCGGCCTGCTGACGGTTCCGGTGTCCAGCAACCCGACCTGGAGCGACGAGGAAATCCAGCAGGAACTGGACAACAACTGCCAGGGCATCCTGGGCTATGTGGTGCGCTGGGTGGACCAGGGCGTGGGCTGCTCCAAGGTGCCCGACATCAACCACATCGGCCTGATGGAAGACCGCGCCACGCTGCGCATTTCCAGCCAGCACATGGCCAACTGGCTGCTGCACGGCGTCGTCGAAGAAGGCCGCGTGCGCGCCACCTTCGAACGCATGGCTGCGCTGGTGGACCAGCAAAACAGCGGCGACCCGCTGTACCAGCCCATGCACGGCAATGCCGCCACCAGCTACGGCTACCGCGCGGCGCTGGATCTGGTGTTCAAGGGCGTGGAACAGCCCAGCGGCTACACCGAGCCGCTGCTGCACGCCTGGCGCCAGAAGGCCAAGGCCGGCGCGTAAGCGCCCAGGTCGCTGGCAGGACACCGTCATGGCGCTGCGCCTGACGGAGTCCTCCCGCTGATCGCCACCGCAGAACCGGTGCTTGCAGAGCATGCAGGCGCCGGTTTTTTCTTGCCGGCTCGGCAGCGCCCTTGCCAGATCTGCAGCACCCCTCCGGCTGTCTCTTGCCGGCGCACCCAAAGTCTGCCCTGTGTCAACTCCCGGCGCCTTTGATGGCAGCCAGCTGGCAAAGCAGTGGCACAATCAGGCCATCGTCATTCTGGAGACCACCATGCCCGAAGCGCTGACGCCGCGCCGCTACAGCACCCCCGTCATCGCCATCCACTGGCTCACCGTCCTGCTGGTGATCGCCGTCTACTGCCTGATGGAGTTCAAGGGCATCTATCCCAAGGACAGCCCCGAGCGCAACGCCATGAAGATGTGGCATTTCACGCTCGGCATGACCGTGTTCTTGCTGACCTGGGTGCGCCTGCTGGTCCGCGCACGCAGCCAGACACCGCCGATCACGCCCCCGATTCCCCAATGGCAGAAGACGCTGAGCATGATGACGCACGGCCTGCTGCTGGCGATGCTGATCCTGCTGCCGCTGACCGGCTGGATGATGGTGAATGCCTTCGGCAATGCCGTGCCGTTCTGGGGCATGGAGCTGCCGCAACTGGCCATGCCCGACCGCGAAGCCGGCCTGCGCCTGAAGGATTTGCACGAAACCGTGGCCTCGTTAGGCTACCTGCTGATCGGCCTGCATGCCGTGGCCGGCCTGTATCACCATTACGTGATGAAGGACGACACCCTGCAGCGCATGCGTCCGCACTGACGCACGCGTTGCCGCAGTACGACTGCCTGTTTCCGGTTGTATGGCGCGCGGCGTTTCCGAAACACCTGCTTGCGCCCTTCATGAACACTTAAGCTGACCGGAATATAAAGAGAGTATGCAAACCATTTGCTTTCTTCCCTTCCGAAAGGAGTGCATCATGAAAAAACCCGTCCGCATCCTGTCTGCCCTCGCTGCAGCCGCCCTGCTGGCCGGTTTCAGCCTGCCCGCCTCTGCGCAGACGCGTGCCAATTTCTCCGCCATCGACCGCGACGGCAATGGCGTGGTCACCCAGCAGGAACTGGACCGCTACCGCGCCCAGCGCCCCGGCGCCGGCCGCAACGCGCTGAGCCTCAAGCAGATGGACGCTGACAGGAACGGCACCATCAGCCGCGCCGAATACGCCAACGCGCACAAGAACCGCGTGCGCCCAGGCCAGCGCAAGGGTGCCATGCTGGGTCAGGGCCAAGGCCAGGGCATGGGTCGAGGTGCCGCCGCTGATGCGCCGGCTCCGCAGCCGGGTGTCGGCATGGGCGCCGGCCAGGGCATGGGCCGTGGCATGAACCGCCCCGACTTTGCCGATTTCGACACCAACCGCGATGGCAGCATCAGCCAGGATGAACTGAACCAGTATCGTTCGGACAAGCTGGAGCAGCGCGCCAAGGAAGGCCGCATGATGCGCAACGCCTCCAAGGCACAGGCCTTTGGCGACATGGACACGAACAAGGACGGCAAGATCGACGCCACCGAGTTCTCCAACCACCAGATGCAGCAGCCGCGTGGCCGCAACCGCTGAGGAGTGCAGGCTGACCGACAAGGCAGGCTGACACCCTGATTGCCTGCCCCACCAACGCACAAGGCACCCTGATCAGGTGCCTTGTTGCATTGCGGAAGCCGAAAACACATCCGGAGCCGGTGCGCCTGCTGCCGTGCCAATCCGTGTGAAAACGCTCAGCACGTATGCCAGCGCAGCGCACATACGCCGAGTCAGTGCGCCCGCCTCAAGGCCTGTAACCGCGCCAGCAGCCCCTGCAGCGCATGATGAACGGTCGCAGCGCGGATGGCCGCCCGGTCGCCGGGAAAGACGCGCATCTCGGCGGCTCCCAGATTGCCCAGTTGCCAGCCGAACCACACGGTACCCACCGGCTTTTCTGCCGAACCGCCGCCGGGCCCGGCCACACCCGTCACCGCCAGTGCCACCTGCGCGCCCGAGCGCTCGCACGCCCCCAGCGCCATCGCCCGCGCCACCGCCTCACTCACGGCGCCATGCTGCGCAATCAGTTCCGGCGCCACGCCCAGCAATTCGCTCTTGGCCAGATTGGAATAGCTCACCATGCCGCGCTCGAACCACTGGCTCGAACCGGCCAGCGAGGTGCAGGCAGCAGCAATCAGCCCGCCGGTACAGCTTTCCGCCGTAGCCATCATCCAGCCACGACTGCACAGGCCATCCGCCAGCTGGCGGCACAGGGTCAGGGTATCGCGTTCGAGAAACAGCAGGCCACTGTCATCCCCACCCTGCGGCACCGGATGCAGGGGATTGCGTTCCTCGGTCATGGCGAAGCGCCGTGCTTACATGCGTGCCGTGGGCACAGCGGCGGTTTCGCGCTCCCAGCGCGACTTGCAGGCCACGCAGTGCTGCGTCTGCGGCTCGATCTGCAGGCGGGCGAAAGGAATGTCGCAGCCGCACTCGTCGCACTCGCCGTAGGTACCGTTCTCGATGCGCTCCAGCGCAGCGTTCACGCGCGCCAGATCCACGGCGCCCATGTCGCTCAGGGCCAGGTCGACTTCACGGTCGGAGCTGTGCTGGCGCTCGACGCTGCCGCGCGTCTCGATGATGTCACGGGCATGATCCACACGGCTCTGGCCGTCGCGCACTTCGTCAATGCGACCTTCGATCTCAGCCTTGCGCTGCTCGAGCAGGGACTTGAGTTCGGACAGTTGTTCGGCAGAGAGCTTGCCCATGTTGTTCTCCTGATACGGGTTCACTTGTTTCAAGTGTACGGCCAAACACCCCTGTCACAAAACTGCGGCAGGGGGTGTGGCTCAGGCGGTGATGATGCCGCCGCCCAGACAGACTTCGCCGTCGTACAGCACGGCACTCTGGCCCGGCGTGACCGCCCATTGCGCTTGCGCAAAGTCCAGCTGCAGCGTGCCGTCTTCCAGCAGGGCCGGCGTGCAGGGCGCATCGGCCTGGCGGTAGCGCGTCTTGGCTGCAAAGCCAGTGGCCGACTGCGCAGCGGCCGGCGGCTTGCCGGCACACCAGCTCAGGTCCACCGCCTTGAGCGTGTGCGACAGCAGCCAGGGGTGATCATGCCCCTGCACCGCATACAGCGTGTTGCTGGCCATGTCCTTCTTCGCCACGAACCAGGGTGCATGGTCGCCACCGCCGCGCGGTGCGCCCTTGGCCTTGATGCCGCCAATGCCCAGACCCTGGCGCTGACCCAGCGTGTAAAAGCTCAGGCCCATGTGCTCGCCGATCTTGCGGCCCTTCTCGTCCTTGATCGGACCGGGCTGGCTCTGCAGGTAGCGGTTGAGAAACTCGCGAAACGGCCGCTCGCCGATGAAGCAGATGCCGGTCGAATCCTTCTTCTTTGCATTCGGCAGGCCGATTTCCTCGGCGATGCGGCGCACCTCGGTCTTGTGCAGCTCACCCACCGGAAACAGCGTCTTCTGCAGCTGCGCCTGGTTCAGGCGGTGCAGGAAGTAGCTCTGGTCCTTGGACGGATCCAGCCCTTTCAGCAGCTGCACTTCGCCGCTGTCGATGCGGCGCACGCGCGCATAGTGGCCCGTGGCGATCTTCTCGGCACCCAGGCGCATGGCGTGGTCCAGAAAGGCCTTGAACTTGATCTCGGCATTGCACAGCACGTCCGGATTGGGCGTGCGGCCGGCCTGGTATTCGCGCAGGAATTCGGCAAACACGCGGTCCTTGTATTCGGCCGCGAAGTTGACGTGTTCGATCTCGATGCCGATCACGTCGGCCACGCTGGCGGCATCGACGAAATCGATGTTGGAGGAGCAGTACTCCGAGTCGTCGTCATCCTCCCAGTTCTTCATGAAGATGCCGACCACCTCGTGCCCCTGTTGCTTGAGCAGGTAGGCGCTGACGGCAGAATCCACGCCGCCGCTCAGGCCCACCACGATGCGGTGTTTGGTCATTCTGCCATTATCGCCGGGCGCGTATTTCCCGGGTTGGCTGGCGGTTGGCACACTCTGCAGCAAGCAGCCATGCCGCGCAAGGTGTGGCATTTTCTCCAACGATGTGCATTCACGCGGCTTGCAGCGTTGTCAGCGCCGCCCGATCGACCGATTGCTTGACCCACAACAAGCAAGGGGCAGGCCTTCTTTGCTAGCCTTGACTGGTTATTACTTTGTCCCACCGGACCGTCGCGATGTCTCCCACTGCAGTGCCCCTCCCCACCTTCCCCTCCCTCGCCGAGGCCAGCGCGCTGGTCGAGCAGCTGCGCGAGAAGGCCACCGCGTCCGGCCTGAAACTGTGGTCGCTCGCCGGCAAGACGCTGATTCCCGTCGTGCAGGGCGGCATGGGCGTGGGCATTTCCGCTGGCGGCCTGGCCGGCACCGTGGCACGCATGGGCGCCGTTGGCACCATCTCCTCGGTGGACCTGCGCCGCCTGCATCCCGACCTGATGGAAAAGACCCGTCCGCTGGAAAAATCGCGTGATGTGGCCCATGCCAAGGGCGTGATCGACGCCGCCAACAACGAAGCGCTGCGCCGCGAAATTGCCCGCGCCCGCGAAATCTCCCAGGGCCTGGGCCTGATCGCCGTGAACGTGATGAAGGCCATCAGCGCCTACGCGCAGAACGTGCGCACTGCGCTCGAGGCCGGCATCGACGCCGTGGTGGTGGGCGCCGGCCTGCCGCTGGACCTGCCCGAGCTGGCCAAGGATCATCCCAAGGCCGCACTGATCCCCATCCTGAGCGATGCGCGCGGCGTGCAGCTGATCGTGAAGAAGTGGGAAAAGAAGGGCCGTCTGCCCGATGCCATCGTGATCGAGCACCCGCGCCTGGCCGGTGGCCACTTGGGTGCTGCCAAGATCATGGACCTGAACGACCCGCGCTTCGATTTCGAGAACGTGCTGCCGGCCGTGCGCGAGTTCCTGCGCAGCGCGGGCTATGAGCGCCACATCCCGCTGATTGCCGCCGGCGGCGTCAGCAGCCATGAGGACATCCAGCGCCTGCAGGAGCTGGGTGCGGATGCCGTGCAGATGGGGACCGCCTTTGCGGTGACGCAGGAAAGCGATGCCGCCCCGGAGTTCAAGCAGGTGCTGGCGAACGCCCGCCCCGAGGACGTGGTCGAGTTCATCAGCGTGGCCGGCCTGCCCGCCCGCGGCGTGCGCACGCCCTGGCTGGACAAGTACCTGCGCATCGAGCCCAAGCTGCAGGCCGTAGCGCACGAGAAACGCTGCAACATGGCCTTCGACTGCCTGCAGCACTGCGGCCTGCGCGACGGCAAGAGCGATATCGGCCAGTTCTGCATCGACAAGCATCTGGGCCACGCGCAGGAAGGCGACACGCAGAAAGGCCTGTTCTTCCGCGGCGCCGGCAAGCTGCCGTTCGGTTCGGAAATCCGTCCCGTTCAGGATCTGCTGCAAAGGCTGCTCGGCGGTCGTGCCGCTGTCGCCAATCCGTAAAAATCCCAATCCCGGCCGCAAGCCCGATGCAGACTGGGTTTGCGGCTTTTTGTCAGTTTGCTGAAAGTCCCCAGCAAGATTTCCGGTCGCCAAACCCGCTAAACTGGCTGCCGGACGACCTGCCTTCCTGCCACAAGGGACATGCCAAAAGGCCCGCCAGAGGCCCCATAATCCCCTCCCTTGCCCCGCTGGCCACGCGCCGCGTCGCTCCCCCGAATTTTTCTGAATCCCACCTGAATACCGTCCATGGACATCGCTGAACGCACTCCTGTCGCCACCACCATGCAACTGCCCGAACAACTCATCTCCCTCGACGTCCTGATCGAAAAGTACTGCAAGGAAGGCGAGAACAGCGCCGATGCCATCTACACGCGTGTGGCGCGTGCCCTGGCCGGCGCCGAGAAGCCCGAGCTGCGCGCGGAGTGGGAACAGAAGTTCCTGACCAACCTGAAGGCCGGCGCCATCGGCGCAGGCCGCATCATGAGCGCCGCCGGCACCGAGATCCAGGCCACGCTGATCAACTGCTTCGTGCAGCCCGTGGGCGACTGCATCCAGGGCGAGGATGACGAGGGCTTCCCCGGCATTTACGAGGCGCTGCGCGAGGCGGCCGAGACCATGCGCCGTGGCGGTGGCGTGGGCTACGACTTCTCCCGCATCCGCCCCAAGGGCGCCGAGGTGAAGGGCACGCACTCCATCGCCAGCGGCCCGTGCAGCTACATCAACGTGTTCGACCAGAGCTGCTCCACAGTGGAATCCGCCGGTGCCCGCCGTGGCGCGCAGATGGGCGTGCTGCGCATCGACCATCCGGACGTGCTGGAATTCATCACCGCCAAGCGCACCCCCGGCCGCTGGAACAACTTCAACGTCTCCGTGGGCGTGAGCGATGCCTTCATGCAGGCGGTGCAGAACGACGCGGACTGGGAGCTGGTGCACAAGGCCCGTCCCGGCCAGAAAGTGCTGGACAAGGGCGGCTACCAGCGCGCCGACGGCAAGTGGGTGTACCGCAAGGTGCCGGCGCGCCAGCTGTGGGACACCATCATGCAGTCGGCCTACGACTTTGCCGAGCCGGGCATCCTGTTCCTGGACCAGATCGGCCGCGACAACAACCTGAACTACTGCGAAACCATCGCCGCCACCAACCCCTGCGGCGAGCAGCCCCTGCCCAGCTACGGCTGCTGCGACCTGGGCCCGATCATCCTGACGCGCTTCGTGCGCAACCCCTTTGGCGTGGAAGGCAAAGCCGAATTCGATTTCGAGGCCTTCGAGCAATCCGTGGCGGTGCAGGTGCGCGCGCTGGACAACGTGCTGGACGTGACCTGGTGGCCGCTGCCGCAGCAGCACGCCGAATCGCAGTCCAAGCGCCGCATCGGCGTGGGCTTTACCGGCCTGGGCAACACCCTGTCCATGCTGTGCCTGCGCTATGACCGCGAGGACGGCCGCCAGATGGCCGGGCAGATCGCCGAGCGCATGCGCAATGCCGCCTACCGCGCCTCGGTCGAGCTGGCCAAGGAAAAGGGCGCCTTCCCGAAATTCGACGCAAAGGCCTATCTGGGCAACGGCACCTTTGCCAGCCGCCTGCCGGCCGACATCAAGGCCGAGATCAAGAAGTACGGCATCCGCAACAGCCACCTGCTCTCCATCGCCCCCACCGGCACCGTGAGCCTGGCCTTTGCCGACAATGCCTCCAACGGCATCGAGCCGGCCTTCTCCTGGAGCTACAAGCGCAAGAAGCGCGAGGCCGACGGCACCACCAGCGAATACACGGTGGAAGACCACGCTGCCCGCGTGTACCACACGCTCAAGGGCGCCGATGCGCCGCTGCCCGAGTACTTCGTCTCCGCGCTGGAAATGAGCGCAGCCGACCACGTCGGCATGATGCAGGCGGTGCAGCCCTACATCGACACCTCCATCTCCAAGACGGTCAACATCCCCGAAGACTATCCCTACGACGACTTCAAGGACCTGTACCGCCAGGCCTGGACGGCCGGCCTGAAGGGCCTGGCCACCTACCGTCCCAACAACATTCTGGGTGCCGTGCTGGAAGCCACGCCCAAGGCGGAAGAGAAGAAGCCCGAGCCCGTGGGGGAAGCTGCCCCGGTCACCTTTGACCCGATGCGCACCGTGATCGAGAGCCGTCCCAAGGGCAGCCTCAACGCGGTGGCCGAGAAGATCGAATACTGGACGCAGGAAGGCAAGAAACGCCTATACCTGATCGTCTCCTTCATGCCGGTGGCCACGCCCGACGGCCGCACCATCGAGCGCGCCATCGAATTCTTCATGCCGGTGGGCCAGAGCGGCGAATCGCAGCAGTGGATCACCGCCACCATGCGCTCCCTGTCGCTGGCTGCTCGCGGCGGCTTCCTGGACCGTGCGCTGGAAGACCTGCGCAAGGTCAGCTGGGACCGCGGCCCGGTGCGTCTGGGCACCTACGAGAAGGCAGACGGCACGCTGGTGCCCATGTGGCACGACAGCGAAGTGGCTGCCATCGCCTATGCGCTGCAGAACCTGATTGGCGAACGCAGCCAGATGGAACTGCCGCTGAAGGACCTGGACGCTCCCTCGCCCAACCACACCCCGGTGGGTGTGCAGCAGTCGCTGCCCGTGATGGCCGGCAAGAAATGCCCCGAGTGCGGCGCACACGCCATGATCCGCAAGGATGGCTGTGATTACTGCACGCAGTGCGGGTATGTGGGCAGCTGCGGCTAAGTCCCCAAACGGAAGGGGCTGAGCGCCATGCCCTCGCCCCTCCTGCAATAGCCGTCCTGCTGAACTGCACCCCAAAAGTTGGACACCAACTTTGGGGTGTTTTTCATGGCGAAGTTCGACGTGGATTTCAAGCTCAGGCTTGTCCAGGAGTATTTAACGGGAAATGGCGGGCAGGCAAGTCTGGCCAGTCGTTACGGAGTCGGCCGTTCAACGCTGCGCTTGTGGGTGGCGCTCTATAGGGCGCATGGTCGTGATGGTCTCAAACGCAAGCACACGACTTACAGTGCGGAATTCAAGCGCCAGGTGCTTGAGCACATGCAACGCGAAGGCCTATCGCTCAAGGAGGTGGGCGCGCTGTACAACATTCGCAATCCGCCGGGCATTCGCCTGTGGCAGACTCTCTATGCAGCTGGCGGCCTTGAGGCGCTGGCACCTCGACCCAAAGGGAGATCTCCAGCAATGCGCAAGTTCAGCCAGCCCGATGACAGAGCCGTGACCGAGAAGACGGTTGAGGAATTGCAACGCGAGAATGAGTACCTGCGCACCGAGGTGGCGTATCTAAAAAAGTTGCAGGAGATCGTCCAGGCAAAGCAACAGGCAGCGCAGGCAAAGCCCAAGCGGTCAACGCCCTGAGAGAGCAACACTATCCTCTGGCAGCCATGTTGAGCGTAGCCGGCCTTTCACGCAGCACGTACTACTACCAATGTGCTTTGCGACAGGCCGGGGATGGGCAGCAAGCGCTCAAGCAGCAAATCTGCACGATCTACCATCGCCACAAGGGCCGTTACGGCTATCGGCGCATCACGGCTGAGTTGTGCAAGCTCAGTTCCAGTAGAGTGAACCACAAGAAGGTGCAGCGGTTGATGCAGGCGCTGGGGCTGAAGTCGCTGGTGCGGCCCAAGCGCTACCGTTCATGGCGGGGAGCCGGCCATGTGGCTGTGCCCAATGTGTTGCAGCGCAACTTTCAGGCAGAGCAGCCGAACCAGAAGTGGGTGACGGACGTGACCGAAGTCAAGGTGTGCGGTGACAAGCTGTACCTCTCTCCGGTGATGGACCTGTACAACGGGGAGATCGTGTCCTGGCGCACAAGCAGGCAACCGGTGTTCAAGCTGGTCTGGGAGATGTTGCAGGAGGCCTTGGGCAAGCTCAAGGGGCAGACGCGTCCTGTGTTGCACTCCGATCAGGGCTGGCAATACCAGATGCCTGCCTACCGCAAGGCGCTTGAAGCCCAAGGCGTCAGGCAAAGCATGTCCCGCAAGGGCAACTGTCTGGATAATGCGGCGATGGAGAGCTTCTTTGGCACGCTCAAGGCCGAGTTCTTCTACCTGAATGAACCGCCCCGGGTTTCGAGGAGGCTGGTTGGTTTAAGTGGACACCTCTGCCAAGGTGTTGCTGTCGGCAAGTTGCCTCCAGTAGTTTGCCTCAGCTTCTGCCGGCGGGATACCCCCGATCGGCGTGAGCAGTCGGACGTGGTTGAACCAGTGCACCCATTGCAGGGTCGCCAGTTCCACGGCTTCCCTGGTCTTCCAGGGGCCCCGGCGATGAATCAGTTCGGCCTTGTATAGCCCGTTGATGGTCTCGGCCAGCGCGTTGTCGTAGCTGTCGCCTTTGCTTCCCACTGATGGCTGGATACCTGCCAGGCCCAGCCGCTCGGTGTAAC
>NZ_FOCW01000009.1 GCF_900110225.1 Allobrachymonas denitrificans DSM 15123 | reverse complement strand
GAGGCAAACTACTGGAGGCAACTTGCCGACAGCAACACCTTGGCAGAGGTGTCCACTTAAACCAACCAGCCTCCTCGAAACCCGGGGCGGTTCACCAGCGGCGGAAGCCTTCCGCTACTACATGCTTGAGCACGCAGAGTCCTATCTGGCGCAGCATTTTGGCGGCGATGCCCACCCGCAATTGAGTGGCATCTGAACCCGGGTTGCAATTACCGTCCAGCGGGCTCCAGCCCATTTTTCCCGCCAAGCCGTTCCTGAAGCCGCGTTTAGAATAGCGCCATGTCCTATCTGGTGCTCGCCCGAAAATACCGTCCCAAAACCTTCTCCGAAATGGTGGGGCAGGAGCATGTCGTGCAGGCGCTCAGCAACGCGCTGACGACCGGGCGCCTGCACCATGCCTACATGTTTACCGGCACGCGCGGTGTCGGCAAGACGACGGTTTCGCGCATTCTGGCCAAGTCGCTCAACTGCACCGGCACGGACGGGCAGGGTGGTGTGACCGCGCAACCCTGCGGCGTATGCCAGGCCTGCACAGAGATCGATGCAGGCCGTTTTGTCGATTACACGGAACTGGATGCAGCGTCCAACCGCGGCGTGGACGAGGTTCAGGGGTTGCTCGAGCAGGCCGTCTACAAGCCGGTGCAGGGGCGCTTCAAGGTCTTCATGATCGACGAAGTGCACATGCTGACCAACACGGCGTTCAACGCCATGCTCAAGACGCTGGAAGAGCCGCCGGAGTACCTGAAATTCGTACTGGCCACCACCGATCCGCAGAAGGTGCCTGTGACGGTGCTGAGCCGCTGCCTGCAGTTCAATCTGCGTCCCATGGTGCCGGAAACGGTATTCCAGCATCTGCAGCACGTGCTGCAGGCCGAGCAGATTGCGGCAGATCCCGGTGCCTTGCATCTTCTCGCACGTGCCGCGCGCGGCTCGATGCGGGATGCCTTGTCGCTGACCGACCAGGCCATCGCCTTCAGCGCGGGCCAGGGTGGGGCGGAAGGCCTGCAGCTGGCATCCATCCGCCAGATGCTGGGCAGCGTGGACAGCAGCTATGTGTTCCGCCTGATCGAAGCCTTGGCGCAACGTGCTCCGGCACAGGTGCTGGAGGTGGTGCAGGCCCTGCAGATGCACGGCCTGTCGGCCGCGCATGCGCTGGAAGACATGACACGCATCCTGCAACGCATGGCCGTCTGGCAGATGGTGCCGCAGGCTGGCGACGACGGTAATCCGGACGAAGCCGAAATCCGCCGTCTGGCAGCCCTGATGCCGCCGGACGAGACTCAGCTGCTCTACAGCCTGTGTCTGCACGGTCGCAATGAACTTGGCCTGGCTCCGGATGAGTATGCGGCCATGACCATGATCCTGTTGCGTCTGCTGGCATTCCAGCAACCGCAAGGGCAATCCATGCAGGCAGCGTCGCCCGTTGGTGGTGATGCGGCTGAAAAAAAAACTCTGAATAATCCTGGCGCACCTGCACCTGCACCTGCACCTGCACCCGCACCCGCACCCGCACCCACACCCACACCCACACCCACACCGGCTCCAGCTCCAGTTCCGGCTCCGGCTCCGGCTCCGGCTCCGGCTCCGGCTCCGGCTCCGGCTCCGGCTCCGGCCAGCGTGCCAGAGCAGCCAGTCGAATCAGCTGGATTGCAGCAAACCACTGCTTCCGAGGCCCCTCCGGGAAGTGAAGCAGATGGCGGCACACCCCCATGGGCGTCGCCGACACAGGACGCTCCGCAAGAGCGATCTGCTGCAACAACGGAAGCGCGTCCCGCTGAGGCTGACGCGGCGCGCAACGAAAGCGAGTCCCTGTCTCAGGCAATCCCTGCCAGCCACGATGAGGCAGCCTCTCCGCAGGCTCAAAAAACGCCAGCCGCTCCTGCAGCAGCCGCGTCAGACCCGGTATCGATCGCCCCTTGGGAAGACATCCCTCCCGAGTACCAGGAGGAAGAAGGCCAGCCCATGGCGTCCGCCCCGGCAGACCTTCCGCAGGAGCGCATCCCCGTTCCACAACCGGCCGAGGCAGCGCTGGTATTGCCCGTGGTCGAACTGCCCGCATCGCGCCGCGAGCGCCCCCTGGGTGCACCCGCCGCCAGTGCCCAGCCCGCCGAACGCCGTCTGGTTCCCACCGAACTGGGCGAAGCCTGGCATGCGCTGGCCGAGTCCCTCATCGACCGTGGCCTGCTGACCGGCATCGCCCGCGAACTGCTGCTGCAATCGCAACTGCTGCAGCAGGCAGAGCAGGAGGCGGGTGCCGCACAGGCGCTCTGGACCATCCGCGTCGAGAGCGAAACCCTGAACCATGAAGGCAGTCGCAAGCGCCTCGAGGGTGCCCTGGCCGAACTGGGGCATGCCGTGCTGCTGCGCATCGAGTGCGGCCGCGTGGTCGATACCCCCGGCATGCGCCTGGCCAAGGCCCGCGCGGCGGAGCAGGAACGCGCCGAACAGACCTTCACCGGACATCCGTATGTTCAGGCTATGATGCGCGACTTGGGCGCGCAGCCTGTTGCGGGGTCCATCCGATTTACCCGGGAGCCTGGTGCGCAAGGCGCATGAGCTGAAGACGCCGCCAGCCTCCCACCCACCATTCCGTATTGAAAGGCAATTCCATGTTCAACAAGGGACAACTCGCCGGCCTGATGAAGCAGGCCCAGGCCATGCAGGACAACCTGAAGAAGGCGCAGGACGAACTGGCCAACGTCGAAGTGCAGGCCGAATCCGGTGCCGGCCTGGTCAAGGTCACCATGACCTGCAAGCACGATGTCAAGCGCATCGAGATCGACCCCAGCCTGCTGGAAGACGACAAGGACATGCTGGAAGACCTGGTGGCCGCCGCCTTCAACGCCGCCGTGCGCAAGGCCGAGGAAGTCAGCCAGGAGAAGATGTCCAAGGTCATGCCCGCCGGCATGCCGGGTCTGCCGGGCGGCATGAAGTTCCCGTTCTGAGAGAGCGGCATCCGTAGTGGCTCAGGCGCATGCGCTTCAGGTTCTGGTCGAGGCACTGCGGCGCTTGCCGGGGGTGGGCGTCAAGTCGGCCTCGCGCATGGCATTTCACCTGCTGCAGCATGACCGCGCCGGGGCACGCCAACTGGCGCAGGCGCTGCAGCATGCCTGCGACAGCGTGCACCATTGCCGCCTGTGCCACACCTTCACCGAGCACGAGGTGTGCGAAACCTGCCAGGATGCCAGCCGCGACCGCAGCAAGCTCTGCGTGGTCGAAACCCCGGCAGACCAGTCCGCACTGGAGCGCACGCAGGCGTTTCGCGGCCTGTATTTCGTGCTGATGGGCAAGCTCAGCCCGCTCGATGGCATCGGCCCGCAGGATATCGGCCTGGACCGCCTGCTCGACCGCGCCGGTGACGGCGTGGTGCAGGAAGTGATCCTCGCCACCAATTTCACCGCCGAAGGCGAAGCCACCGCCCATGTGCTGAGCGAGCGTCTGAAGGCACGCGGCCTCAAGGTGACCCGACTCGCGCGCGGGGTTCCTGCCGGGAGCGAACTCGAATACGTCGATCTCGGTACCATTGCCCATGCCCTGCATGACCGCCGCTGAGGCGGTCTTTCCTGTTGACCGGAGCTTTTCATGGCTGGCCTGACCCCCGATACGCCGCAACCCACCAACATCACCGTCCACGCCCGTTCGCGCCAGCTCGAGGTGGCCTTTGCCGATGGCAAGACCTTCCTGCTGCCGTTCGAGCTGATGCGCGTCTATTCCCCCTCGGCCGAAGTCAAGGGCCACGGAGCCGGACAGGAGGTGCTACAGACCGGCAAGCGCCTGGTCGACATCGTCGATCTGGCACCGGTGGGGCACTACGCGATCCAGCCGCGTTTCAGCGACGGGCACGAAAGCGGCATCTTTTCCTGGGACTATCTCTACTGGCTGGGCACCGAGCAACCGCGCCTGTGGGCCGAGTACGAGGAGCGCCTGCAGGCGGCAGGGGCTTCGCGTGACGAGGAATTGCCGTCCCTCAAGCCCGCCCAAGGGTGTGGCAGCGGGGGCTGCGGCCACTAAGCTTGCCACCCTGCAGCGTAGAATCGCCCTTAGCCCCATTTTTCCGCCAAGGATTCCCCCATGAGCCAGACCCATTTCGGTTTTGAAACCGTCGACGAGAAGGACAAGGCCACGCGCGTGCGCGGCGTGTTCGATTCCGTCGCCTCCAAATACGACGTCATGAACGACCTGATGTCGGGCGGCCTGCACCGCGCCTGGAAGGCCTATACCCTCATGGTGGCCAACCTGAAGGAGGGTGATCGCGCGCTCGATATCGCCGGTGGTACCGGCGACCTGTCGCTGGCCTTTGCCAAGAAGGTGGGCAGCAGCGGCCAGGTGGTGCATACCGACATCAACTTCGCCATGCTCAGCACCGGCCGTGACCGCCTGCTGAACAAGGGTCTGGTGTTGCCCACGGTGGTGTGCGATGCCGAGAAGCTGCCGTTCCCCGACAACCATTTCGATGTGGTCAGCGTGGCCTTCGGCCTGCGCAACATGACGCACAAGGATGCGGCGCTGAAGGAAATGAACCGCGTGCTCAAGCCGCGCGGCAAGCTGCTGGTGCTGGAGTTTTCCAAGGTCGCCAAGCCGCTGGAAAAGGCTTACGACTGGTACAGTTTCAACATCCTGCCCCGTCTGGGCCAGCTGGTGGCCGGTGATGCCGACAGCTACCGCTACCTGGCAGAGTCCATCCGCATGCATCCGGGCCAGGAAGAACTCAAGGGCCTGATGAAGCAGGCCGGTTTCGGCCATGTCGACTACCATAACCTGACCGCAGGCGTGGTGGCCCTGCACGTCGGCATCAAGTGCTGACGTGCAGCGGCAGCCATTGCAATTGCCGCAAGCATCCCCACGTGGGCTAAAGCAGTTTTTTCAACCCGCACAAAGGAGCCATTCCATGCGAAGACTCATGCCAGTCCTGTTGGCAGTCGTCCTGTCCGTCACCAGCCTGCATGCCGAAGCCAAGCGCATGGGCGGCGGCAAATCCTTCGGCCGTCAATCGTCCAACGTCACGCAACAACAATCCACGCCGACCGCTCCGGGTCAACCGGGCGCCGGCATGCAGCAGACGCAGCCCGGCCGCACGGCCAACCAGACTGCACCTGCACAGACTGCGCCGCAGCGCAAGCCCTGGGGCGGCATCCTGGGTGGCCTGGCAGCCGGTCTGGGCCTGGCATGGCTGGCCAATGCCCTGGGCTTTGGCGAAGGTTTCGCCAACATGCTGATGATCCTGCTGCTAGTGATGGGCGGCCTGATGCTGTTCCGCATGGTCCGTCGCTCCTCGTCGGCACCGGCCGCGCGCGGCCCGGTTCCCGCCTACCAGGGCGGTGCTGCGGCTCCCCAGAGCTACAACCCCAAGAACGTGGGCAATGACGCCTCCGCCCGTCCCTGGGAAAGCCAGGGCAGCCAGGGCGTGGCATTCCAGGCCGAGCAGGCCGCTGGCGGCAGCATGATCGGTTCCGGCCTGTCCGGTTCGCAGAACTGGGGCATTCCCGCCGGTTTCGACGTGCAGGGCTTCCTGGACGCTGCCAAGCGCAACTTCGTGACCCTGCAGGATGCCTGGGATCGCGGTGACGTGAGCAGCCTGCGCGCCATGATGACCGACGAAATGCTGGGCGAGATCCGCCAGCAGCTGGCCGAGCGCGAGGCAGAGGCAGGCGGCAAGGCGAACAAGACCGAAGTCGAGATGCTGCAGGCACAGCTGCTGGGCATCGAGGAAACGCCGACCGACTACCTGGCCAGCGTGGAGTTCTCCGGCATGGTCAAGGAAGACGAATCTGCCGGCCCGAGCCCCTTCCATGAGGTGTGGAACATGAGCAAGTCCAAGACCGGCGGCGCTGGCTGGCTGGTGGCGGGTGTGCAGGCCATGCAGGTGTCCGGAGTGCAGGCCACGCACTAATACGAATTGCAACGCGCATCTTGCCGTGCGCGCCTGAAAATCGGGGAGAATGGGAGACTATGGATACACAGTCTCCCTTTTCTTTTCTGGGCCGTCTGGCCGAATCCGCGTCCGGCCTGATGGGCAAGCTGGCACCGCCGCAATGGCTGGTGCATGAAGGGCAGCGCCGCATGGTGCTCCTGCTCAACCATGTGGTGATGCAGGAGGCAGAGGCGCAAAACCGCCTGGCCCGCCAGAAGGAGCGGGTGGTGCTGGCGCGCTGGCGCCAGTTCGAGATGCGCCTGCAGGTTACTCCGGCCGGCCTGTTCGACCTTGCAACGGCCGAGCAGACTCCCGACCTGACCATCACGGTCGAGGAACAATCCCCCTGGGCCATGGCGCAGTCCGCCATGAAGGGCGACAAACCCACGGTGCGCATCGAAGGCGACGTGCAGCTGGCCGCAGAAATCAACTGGATGGCCGACCACCTGCGCTGGGATGTCGAGGAAGACCTGGCCCGCGTCATTGGTGACGTGCCGGCCCATACCATTGCGCGTGCAGTGCGCGGCATCGCGAATGCCGCCCGCGGCGTGGTCGACAAGGTGGCGCCCGCCATGCCGGGCAGTAAGACCGGGGACGAACAGAAACGCGAAAGCCACACTTCATGAAATTCTTCCGTGGTGCGTACATCGTCTGGGTGTTCTTCCGCTACGGACTGGACGATCTGTTGCTGTCTTCCGCGCCGCATGGCGGTCTGCGCATGCTGTCGCGCGTGCTCTCGCTGGGCCGGCGTTACAACACTCCGCGGGGCGCACGCCTGCGCATGGCGCTGGAAAGCCTCGGCCCCATTTTCATCAAGTTCGGCCAGGTGCTGTCCACCCGGCGCGACCTGCTGCCGCCCGATGTCGCTGTCGAACTCTCCCAGCTGCAGGACCGCGTGCCGCCGTTCCCGGCCGAGGTATCGGTAGAGACCATCGAGCGCGCATTCCGCAAGCCGATCGATGCGCTGTTCACGGAGTTCGACCGGGTGCCGGTTGCCAGCGCCTCGATTGCGCAGGTGCATTTCGCCAAGGTACGCACGCGCCAGGGCACCGAGAAGGACGTCGCCGTCAAGGTACTGCGCCCGGGCATGCTCGACGTGATCGAGAAGGACCTGAGCCTGATGCGCATGATGGCAGGCTGGGTCGAACGACTGAGCGAGGACGGGCGCCGCCTCAAGCCGCGCGAAGTCGTGGCCGAGTTCGACAAGTACCTGCACGATGAACTGGATCTGGTGCGCGAGGCGTCCAACGCCGCGCAGCTGCGCCGCAACATGGAAGGCCTGGATCTGGTGCGCATTCCCGAGATGTACTGGGATCTGGTCTCGCAGGACGTGCTGGTGATGGAGCGCATGAACGGCATTCCGATCAACCAGATCGACCGGCTGCGCGCCCTGGGCGTAGACATCAAGAAGCTGGCGCGCGATGGCGTCAACATCTTCTTCACGCAGGTGTTCCGTGATGGCTATTTCCATGCCGACATGCACCCCGGCAACCTGCAGGTGAGCGTGGAGCCGGGCAGCTTTGGCCAGTTCATCCTGCTCGATTTCGGTATCGTCGGCACGCTGACCGAGAACGACAAGGAATACCTGGCGCAGAACTTCATCGCCTTCTTCCGACGCGACTACAAGCGCGTGGCAGAGCTGCACATCGAAAGCGGCTGGGTACCTTCGACCACCCGCGTGGACGAGCTGGAAGCCGCCGTGCGCGGCGTGTGCGAACCGTATTTCGACCGTCCGCTCAAGGAGCTGTCGCTGGGCATCGTGCTGATGCGCCTGTTCCAGACCTCACGCCGCTTCAATGTGGAGATCCAGCCGCAGCTCACGCTGCTGCAGAAAACGCTGCTTAACATCGAAGGCCTGGGCCGCGAACTCGATCCCGACCTCGACCTGTGGAGTACCGCCAAGCCCTTCCTCGAGAAGTGGATGCTGGACGAGCTGGGCCCCAAGCGCTTCCTGACCGAGCTGAAGAACGAAGTGCCGCATCTGGCGCGCATGCTGCCGCACCTGCCGCGCCTGCTGCATGGCTACCTCAAACAGGGCGCCGAAAGCCAGCCGGTGCAGAACCGCGAACTGCTGGCGCTGTTGGCCGAGCAGAAGCGCACCAACCGCCTGTTGCAGGGTCTGGTGTACGGTGCTGTCGGTTTTGCACTGGGCATGCTGGCCATGCAGGTGTTCATCCGCATCCAGCTGGGCTGAGTGGGCGCACAGGCGGCCGGGGGGGCGCAGTGTGGCAAATGTGCCGCACCTGCCGCATGCGCTGCCGTAACAGCGGCGCGTGCAGGCCGGGGAGGGCGCTGTTGGCAGGGCTTTGCCGCGATAATGCGCTGATTTTGTTGCATGGTGCAACAGCTGAAGCCTCGCGGAGACACCCCCTGTGCTGATTACCCTGGTCCTTGTTTACCTGCTGATCACCATTGGCATCGGCCTGTATGCGGCGCGGCGCGTCAAGAACACGGCCGACTTTGCCGTAGCCGGCCGCCACCTGCCGCTGGCGATGATCATCACGCTGACCTTCGCCACCTGGTTCGGCTCGGAGCTGGTGCTGGGCATCCCGGCCAAGTTCATGCAGGACGGTCTGGGCGGCATTGTGGAGGATCCCTTCGGTGCCGGCACCTGCCTGATCCTGGTGGGCCTGTTCATTGCCGGCCGTCTGTACAAGATGGACCTGCTGACCATCAGCGACTACTACCGTGTGCGCTACGGTACCTTTGTCGAGGTGTTCTGCTCCATCATCATCATGATCAGCTATCTCGGCTGGGTGTCGGCCCAGGTGGCCGCGCTGGGCGTGGTGTTCAATCTGCTGAGCGAGGGCACGGTGTCCGTGCAGATGGGCATGGTGCTGGGCGTGCTCTCCATCCTGATCTACACCCTGATCGGCGGCATGTGGTCGGTCGCGGTGACGGACTTCATCCAGATGATCGTGCTGATCGTGGGCCTGCTGCTGCTGGCCTACTATGCCAGCGACATGGCGGGTGGTGTGCAGCCGGTGCTTGATCTGGCCACCAGCAAGGACCTGTTCCGTTTCTGGCCCGAACCCCAGTGGCACGACATCATCTTCTTCTTTGCCGCAGCCATCACCATGATGCTGGGTTCCATTCCGCAGCAGGACGTGTTCCAGCGCGTGATGTCGGCCAAGGACCTGCGCGCCGCCACCTGGGGTCCGGTGATCGGCGGCAGCATGTACATCATCTTTGCTGCCGTGCCGATCTTTCTGGTGGCCACGGCGCTGATCGTGATGCCCGAGCAGACCAGCGCGCTGATTGCCGATGATCCGCAGAAGGTGCTGCCCACGCTGGTGATGCAGAAGATGCCGTTCGTCATGCAGGTGGTGTTCTTCGGCGCCTTGCTGTCGGCCATCAAGTCCTGCGCCTCCGCCACGCTGCTGGCGCCCACCACCACTTTCGTCGAGAACATCCTGCGCCACTTCGTGCGCAACATGGGCGACAAGGCCACGCTGTTTGCCATGCGCATTTCCGTGCTGGTGTTTGCCGGCATCGTGCTGGTGTACGCCATCCTGATGGAAGGTACTTCCATCTACGAGATGGTGTCCGGTGCCTACCAGGTGCCGCTGGTGGGGGCTTTCGTGCCGCTGGTGGCGGGTCTGTACTGGAAGCGCGCTTCTACGCAGGGGGGTATTTTTTCGGTGCTGCTGGGTGTGGGCGTGTGGCTGCTGTTCATTTTCGTGCCCGGCTGGGGTGAGGTGTTCCCGCAGCAGCTGGCCGGTCTGCTCGCCTCCATGGTGGGCATGGTGGCGGGCTCGCTGCTGCCGCAGTGGATTGCGCCGGATCGCGGCCGCGTGCCGCACTTCGAAGGCTCGCCGGAAGTGGAAGGGCGGCTCATCGCCTGATGTGGCGCAGAGGCTGCTGCGATGCGGCCTTCAGGCCTTATCGTCAAGCGCAAGTCATGGCCGGACTTTATAATCACAGGTTGCCCTGCCAATTCCGGCAGGTGTTCCTGTTTGTCCCTTTCCTGAAGAGCCATGCCGATTTACGCCTACCGTTGTGAAGCCTGCGGCCACAGCGCCGATGTCCTGCAGAAAATCAGTGACACCCCCCTGAGCATTTGCCCCTCCTGCGGAGCCGACAGCTACCGCAAGCAGGTGACGGCGGCCGGCTTCCAGCTCAAGGGTTCCGGCTGGTACGCAACGGATTTCCGCGGCGGCCAGGGCGCCACCAGCGCTCCGGCAACCAGCCAGGCGTCCGATAGCAGCGCCTGCGCATCCTGCCCGGCAGCCAGCACCAGCAAGGACTGACCCTTTCCCCGCACACGTATGTTCAAGAGCAAGCTCCAACAATACTTCATCGCCGGCCTGCTGGTATGGCTGCCGCTGGTGATCACCGTCTGGGTGCTCATGTGGCTGCTTGGCATGCTGGATGGCATTTTCGTCAGCATCCTGGCCACGATCGAGGCCGTGGTGCCGGGCCTGACCGGCATGGCGCAGGCCGTGATGAAGATTCCCGGCATCGGCGTGCTGGCGCTGGGTCTGCTGATCCTGCTAACCGGCACACTGGCTGCCAACATCGTCGGCCAGTGGTGGATTCGTCAGTGGGACGCGCTGATGGCGCGCATCCCCGTGGTGCGCTCCATCTACAGCAGCGTCAAGCAGGTGTCCGACACGCTGTTTTCCGGCAGTGGCAAGGCCTTCTCCAAGGCGCTGCTGGTACAGTATCCGCGCCATGGTTCCTGGACGGTGGCTTTCCTCACCGGCCATCCCGGTGGTGAAGTGGCACGGCACCTGCCCGGCGCGCATGTCAGCGTCTATGTGCCGACCACGCCCAACCCGACCTCCGGCTTCTTCCTCATGATGGCGCGCGACGACGTGATCGAGCTCGACATGACGGTGGACGAAGCCCTCAAGTACATCATTTCCATGGGGGTGGTGGTGCCGCCCGAGCATGTGGGCAATCTGTCGCGCAAGGGGGCGATGGCCGGCAAGCCGCTGCCGCAGGCGGCACAGGCTCCGGCAGCTGCTCCGGCCGCGCCGCCCGCACATCCGGAAAAGACCGAGTAACATCAAGCAGGTTCCGCATCCGGCGGAACGAGAAAGACCGAGAAAAATATGGCTATGCGTTCGATTTATTGTGGTCAGGTGACCGAAGCCCTGCTGGGCCAGACTGTAACCCTGTGCGGCTGGGTCAACCGCCGTCGCGACCACGGTGGCGTGATCTTCGTCGACCTGCGCGACCGCGAAGGCTATGTGCAGGTGGTGTGTGACCCGGACCGTCCCGAGATGTTCAAGGTCGCCGAAGACCTGCGCAACGAGTTCTGCGTGCAGATCAAGGGTCTGGTGCGTGCGCGCCCCGAAGGCACCACCAACGACAACATCACCACCGGCAAGATCGAAGTGCTGTGCCACGAGCTGAACGTGCTCAACGCCTCCGTCACGCCGCCGTTCCAGCTGGATGACGACAACCTGTCCGAAACCACGCGCCTGACGCACCGCGTGCTGGATCTGCGCCGCCCCTACATGCAGCGCAACCTGATGCTGCGCTACAAGGTGGCGATGGAAGTGCGCAAGTTCCTCGATGCCAACGGCTTCATCGACATCGAAACCCCGATGCTGACCAAGAGCACGCCCGAAGGCGCGCGTGACTACCTGGTGCCCAGCCGTGTGCACGACGGCCACTTCTTCGCGCTGCCGCAGTCTCCCCAGTTGTTCAAGCAGCTGCTGATGGTGGCCGGCTACGACCGCTACTACCAGATCACCAAGTGCTTCCGCGACGAAGACCTGCGTGCCGATCGTCAACCCGAATTCACCCAGATCGACATCGAAACCTCCTTCCTGGGCGAGGACGAGATCCGCGCGCTGTTCCAGGACATGATCAAGCAGGTGTTCCGCAACACCATGGATGTGGACCTGGGCGAGTTCCCGGTCATGCAGTACGCCGATGCCATGCACCTGTACGGTTCCGACAAGCCGGACCTGCGCGTGAAGCTGCAGTTCACCGAGCTGACCGACGTGATGAAGGACGTGGACTTCAAGGTGTTCTCCACGCCGGCAACCACCCCTGGTGGCCGTGTGGTGGCGCTGCGCGTACCGCAGGGCGGCCAGATGAGCCGTGGCGAGATCGATGGCTACACCGAATTCGTCAAGATCTACGGTGCCAAGGGCCTGGCCTGGATCAAGGTCAACGAGAAGGCCAAGGGCCGCGAAGGCCTGCAGAGCCCGATCGTCAAGAACCTGCACGATGCCGCGTTGAACGTGATCCTGGAGCGCACCGGCGCCCAGGACGGCGACCTGATCTTCTTCGGTGCCGACAAGGCCAAGATCGTGAACGACTCCATCGGCGCGCTGCGCCTGAAGGTGGGCCACAGCGAGTTCGGCAAGAAGAACGGCCTGTTCGAGGACCGCTGGGCGCCGCTGTGGGTGGTGGACTTCCCCATGTTCGAATACGACGAGGACGAAGACCGCTGGAATGCCATGCACCATCCCTTCACCTCGCCCAAGGACGGTCACGAGGACTACATGGACAGCGACCCGTCCAAGTGCGTGGCCAAGGCCTACGACATGGTGCTGAACGGCTGGGAACTGGGTGGCGGCTCCGTCCGTATCCACCGCGCCGAAGTGCAGAGCAAGGTGTTCAGCGCGCTCAAGATCACGCCGGAAGATGCGCAGGTCAAGTTCGGCTTCCTGCTGGATGCGCTGCAGTACGGCGCGCCCCCGCATGGTGGCCTGGCCTTTGGTCTGGACCGCCTGATCACGTTGATGACGCGCGCCGAATCCATCCGCGACGTGATTGCCTTCCCGAAGACCCAGCGTGCCCAGTGTCTGCTGACGCAGGCCCCCAGCATGGTCGACGAGAAGCAGCTGCGCGAACTGCACATCCGCCTGCGCAACCCGGTGGCGGCCGAGGCCAAGAGCGCCTGACCGGAGCCTTGAACCATGGCGCCCCCGCAGGTTCCCGAGCGCATTCTGCCGACCGACGAACCGCAGCGCACGCTGCGGGTGGCGACGTACAACATCCACAAGGGTGTACAGGGCGTGGGCCCGGCCAAGCGGCTGGAGATCCACAACCTGCAGCAGGCGATCCAGCAGCTCGATGCCGACATCGTCTGCCTGCAGGAAGTGCGCAAGATGAACCGCCAGGGCGAGCGCCGCTTTGCCAACTGGCCGCAGCAGGGGCAGGCCGATTTCCTCAAGCCGCAGGGCTACCACGCCCTGTACATGACCAATGCCGTCACCAAGCACGGCGAGCACGGCAATGCCTTGCTCAGCCGCTTCGAAGTGGTGCGGCACAAGCATGAGGACATGTCGGACCACCGCTTCGAGCAGCGCGGCCTGCTGCACGGCGAGGTCAATCTGCAGGGCAAGCCGGTGCACGTGATCGTGGTGCATCTGGGCCTGATCGCCGCCAGCCGCGTGCGCCAGATCCGCCAGCTGCAGGAATTCATCGATCGCGAGATCGGCTGGAACGAGCCGCTGCTGGTGGCCGGCGACTTCAATGACTGGGGCAAGCAGCTGGTGCCGATCATGGCCGAATGCGGCCTGCACAGCGAATGCCAGTCGGCTGCCCATTTCACCTATCCCGCGCGCCTGCCGCTGGCGCAGCTGGACCATGTCTATTCGCGCGGCCTGCACCGCGTGCGCCAATTCGTGCCGCAGCTCGATTCGGCGGTGCGCAATACGGGCATCCGCTCCTGGTCGCGTCTGTCGGACCATCTGCCGCTGGTGGCCGAGTTCGAGCTGGACCGCTGACGCGTCAGGCATCCCCAATCGGCGCAGGGCTGATTGTCGAACCTACCCGTGGAACGGGTTACAGATGGTATGCTTCTACAGCTTCAGCAGTCCGAATTCATCCAGACCCCCATGACATCCTCCTCTCCCGCCGAAGACGAAGGCACGCCGGTATCGGTCAAGATCCGGGAACGCATCCTGGCCGCACGCAAGCGCTTCCACGCCAACGACAACATCTCCGAGTTTCTCCAGCCGGGCGAGCTTGAAAAGCTGCTCGACGAAGTCGAGGAGAAGATGCAGGGCGTGCTCGACAGCATGGTGATCGACACCGAGAACGACCACAACACCGACACCACGGCACGCCGTGTGGCCAAGATGTACCTGAGAGAGGTCTTCGGTGGCCGTTACGTGCCGCAGCCGGTGCTGACCGAATTCCCCAACGCCGAGCGCCTGAACGAACTGATGATCGTCGGCCCCATCACGGTGCGCAGTGCCTGCTCGCACCATCTGGTACCGGTGATCGGCAAGGTGTGGATCGGCATCATGCCGAACGAGCACACCAATGTGATCGGCCTGTCCAAGTACGCGCGTCTGGCCGAGTGGGTGATGAACCGCCCTCAGATCCAGGAAGAGGCTGTGGTGCAACTGGCTGACCTGATCCAGGACAAGACGCACCCCGATGGCCTGGCCATCGTGATGCAGGCCACGCACTACTGCATGGCCTGGCGCGGCGTGAAAGACATGGACAGCAAGATGATCAACTCGGTCATGCGCGGTGTGTTCCTCAAGGATCCCAACCTGCGCCGCGAGTTCCTGTCCCTGATCCCGATGAAGGATTGAAAGCCAAACGGAGTTTTTATGCTGGTCAGACTGTTATATGTAAGCCGTGCCGCCGATGCCGCCCTGAAGGATCTTGACAACATCCTGCAGCATGCCCGCACCTACAACGCCGAGCACGGCATCACCGGCGCGCTGTGCTACAGCAGCAATATCTTCATGCAGGTGCTGGAAGGCAGCCGCACGGAGGTGAACCGCCTGTACGCCACCATTCTGCGTGATCCGCACCACACCGATGTGGAACTGCTGCACTACGAGGAAATCAGTGAGCGCAGCTATGGCAGCTGGACCATGGGCCGCGTGGACATTTCCCGCCTGAACACGTCCACCGTGCTCAAGTACTCGGAGCATGCCGACTTCAACCCCTACGCCAACTCCGGCAAGATGTCGCTGGCGATGATGCAGGAACTGGTGGCCACGGCCAACATCATCGGCCGCGCCTGACTGAAGGCATTAACGCACAAGAAAACAGGCAGCCAAGGCTGCCTGTTTTTCGTTGGAGTGTCCGAAAGCAGGGCAATCAGCGCTTGCCGTTGTGCAGCAGGCTGTCCACCACCATCTGCGACAGGCGCGAGAAGTTCATGTTCTGCAGTTCGCGGCTGAAGCTGTTGCGCGCCCAGCGGCGTGTGCCGTTCCAGCGCCAGGGCTTGAGTACCACCACGGCAGCGCCCAGTGCGGCAGCAATGGCCAGCAGGCGGTAGGGGTGGCGGCGGGCGTACTTCTCCAGCAGCGGCTCGCCAATGTCGGCCACCACATGCAGCGGATGGCGACGCCACCAGGCATTGACCAGGCGCTGCGCAGCCAGTGCACCGGTGGACAGGGCGCGTCCGGTATCGCTGTCGACCAGGCCAGACAGCGACCATGCGCGCGCAGCAGGGCGTGCGCGGCGGCGCGCCATGGCAGGGGGAACGGCTTCGGTGCTTTGGGCAATGGCGGCCTCTTCAGCGGCTGTGCCAGGCTCGGGCGGCTCGGTAGCGGCCGCTGCGACGAAAGAGGGGGCCTGTGCCACCACCGGGCTGGGTGGCTGGAGCGTTTCTGCCTGCTGCGCGACGTCTTCGGCAGCCTGGCGGGTGGCCTGCATGGCAGCAGTGGCACCGGGGCGCATGGTTTCCAGCAGGGCTCGTCTGGATTGTTCCAGCCGCTGGGAGGGAGTCAGCAATTCGGTGGTGCCGGGATTGTTTTCAGGCATCTTTTTCTCCAGCAACATGGAAGGCTTCGATGTCCGCCATGAACTGGCGCTTGATTTCCCCGACCTCGGCGCTCAGCACCGGCTTGCGGGTCATGCCCCAGGCAATGAAGGCAAGCAGCAGGGGAATGGCCGGCACGGCCACCAGTGCCCAGTGAAACTGGTTCTGCAGCAGGCCCAGCATCAGGGCTACGCCGGTAAAGACGAGGAACAGCGAAAGCGTGATGGCGACTGCCACCCAGGCTACCAGGCGACGTACGGCATTGCCGGCAACGTCCATCGATTCCGCGCGGAACAGATCCAGGTAATTGCCGATATGGGTCACGATCAGATCGGGCTTCTTGATCATGACCTTGAGAAGGGGGTGAAGCATGGGATCGCCTGTTCGGAAATGGGCCGCCCGAGCCCGGGCGGTATGAAAAAGCCGCAGCGGGTACGCACGGAAACGTGCGGCTCACGACTGCGGCGATCGCATGGAAAAGGCAGGGCCAGCCATATAACCTCCCTGGAGGCCGTCCCGAACCTGCCTTCCCTGCGGATGCAGATCAGCGGTCGCGGCCGCGCAGCATCATCAGCAGGGCGGCTGTGGCTGCGCCCACTCCGGCTGCGATGGCGATCGACTTCAGGGGTTGCTCTTCGACGTAGCTGCTGGTGGCATCGCCGGCGTTCTGCAGGCTGCGCTTGGCGTAGTCGCGGGCGTCGCTGGCCTTGTCGATACCGACACGGGCATATTGCTGTGCACGGCCAGCCAGGTGATCGATGGCTTCGGTCGCGCGGGCACGTGCAGCGCCCAGGCGATCGCTGGCGTTATCCATGGCGGCACCTGCGGCGGTCAAGGTCTTGTCAGCCACTTCCTGGGTGGTTGCGGCGGCGTCGTTGATGACCTTGTCGGTGGTGTTTTGCACGTTGTTCATGTCCATGAGTATCTCCTTTGGAAAGAATAGTGGGGACGACATTCATATGGTAACCGCCTGCGGGATTACAAGAGTAGTCGGCACACCAAAGGATTTGTATGCGGCGGACGACACGCTGTAGGAGGTGACCTACGTCACGCCGCCTTCAGGGGCCGGATCCTGGGGCAGCTGTGCCGAAATGGTGGTGCCGTTGCCGGGAGAAGAGTCCACCTGAATGCTGCCGCGCTGTGTTTCCACGCGGTACTGCATGCCCGCCAGGCCGTGCGAGCCGGTGGCCAGCTGGCTGGTATCGAAGCCGCAGCCGTCATCGCACACGCGGACGTGGACGGTATCTCCCTCTGCCCACAGGTCGACGGTGATCCGGCTGGCGCGCGCATACTTGCTGCAGTTGGTCAGCGCTTCCTGCACCAGACGGTACACGGTCAGTGCCTTGTCCTTGCCCAGCTGCACCGGTTCCAGGCGCGTGACGACCGCCATGCCGGTATTGCCCGCATGGTCGCGCGTCAGGTTCTCCAGCGCCGGCACCAGGCCGAGGTTGCTCAGCGCACTCGGTGTCAGGTCCTCGATGATGCGGCGCTTGAGTGCCACGCCATCGCTCAGGATCTGTGCCAGATGGGCGAGACGTTCCAGCGTGTCCTGTGCGCTGGCGCTGCTCTTGTCCACCCTGCTGCGCAGACGTGCCACGTCCAGCTTGGCGGTGGTGAGCAGGGCGCCCAGTTCGTCATGCAGCTCCCGCGCCAGACGCGCGCGCTCATCCTCGCGCACCAACTGCAGATGGGCCGCCAGGCGGCGCAGGCTTTCGGTGCGCTGCTCCACCGTCTTTTCCAGCTGGATGCGCTCGGCTTCCAGCATCTGCTGCACGCGGGCTTCGCGTCGCTCCTTGGCGACGGTCTGGCGCCAGATCAGGATGATCATGCCCACGGCAAACAGCAGCATGCCGGCCATCGCCAGGCGGGCAATCTGCAGCGACTGCCGTGCCTGCACGTCGAAGCGCTTGAGGCGCAGGTTGTTGAAGGCGATCACATGGGCGCCCTGGGCCTGGATCTTGCGCATCAGTTCCCGTCCGGCCCCGCTTTGCACGATGCGCTGCCAGCCCTGCACGTCGCCGGCCATCTGCATGGCCACGGTCTCGCCCATGATCTTCTGCTTGTCGCGCACATGGGCCAGCAGTGCGTCGACACTGTCGCGCACCCCCACCTGCACGCGGGTGGACAGCTGCGCGGACTGGGTGTCGATGTCGCTCATGTGCTGGATGAAGTCGGCCTGGTAGCGTTCATCGCCGGTGAGCAGGTAGCTGCGCTGGGTGCTTTCGGCATCGGAAACGGCCAGCATCAGCGATTGCAACTGCAGGTTCACACGCCGCGCGGTGGCGGCCTCGTCGAAGGCAAGGTTGGTCGCCCGGAAGTTGATTTCGTTGATGACCAGCAGGGCAGCACAGGTCAGAAAGACCAGTACTGTAAGAATTTTTCGCATAAAGGGGTGTGTGAACCCCTTGGTGAAGGTCTCTACAGTTAACATGGGCAGCTAGTTCAGCGGCGCCCCGGCTTTTCGGGCAGCGCCAGACATCACCACGCTGGAGAGCTTGATGATCAAGGTTGGTATCGTAGACGACCACGCCATTGTGCGGGCAGGTCTGAAACAGTTTTTTGCGGAACAGGTCGATCTGAGGGTGATCGGAGAAGCCGCCAGCGGGCGCGAGGCCATCGATCTGGTGCGCAATGAGCCCATGGACGTGTTGGTCATGGATCTGTCCATGCCCGGGCAGAGCGGCATGGATGCGCTGGGCATGATCCGGGCCAAGGCGCCGGATGTGGGCGTGCTGATCCTGAGCGGCTATCCCGAAGAACACTACGCCACCAACCTGATTCGCCAGGGTGCGAGCGGTTTCCTGAACAAGGAATGCGACCCGGAAGAGATCGTCAAGGCGATCCGCACCATTGCCATGGGCAAGCGCTACATCAGCGCCAGTGTGGCAGAACTGCTGGCGCAGCAACTGGGCAAGGGCGAGGACGTGCTGCCGCACGAGCAGCTGTCCGAGCGTGAATTCCAGGTTTTCCTCAAGCTGGCCAAGGGCGAAACGGCCAGCGACATTGCCGAGGAACTGTCCCTGAGCGTGAAGACGGTCAGCACCTATCGCACGCGCCTGATGGAGAAGATGAATCTCCACACCAACAGCGACCTGACCTATTACGCACTGAAGAACAAGCTGATCGACTGATCAGCCGGAACCCTGGCCTGATCGCTTACTGCTCGGAAATCTCGATGCAGTAATCGATCAGCGCATCGATCTCGCGCGACTTGTCGAAGAACTTGTCGACGCCCATCTGCACGCAGCGGTCGCGCACGTCATTGGTGGCGTAGTTGCTGAACACGACCACCTTCTTGTCGTCGGGGCGATCCTTGCAGGCTTCGACCACACCCAGTCCCGTGCCCTGTTGCAGGAACAGGTCGACAATGGCGAGATCCCACTCTGGCAGATGCGAGGTCAGCCAGTTGACCCCTTCCTTTTCGGTGGCGGCGACGCCCACGGTCTCGGCGTCGGCGAGTTCCTGGAGTGTATCTACCAGATTCTCCCGAATGACCGGGTTGTCTTCTACGATGTAAACCTTCAGGCCCACTTGCGGTTGGCTCACTATGTTATGGGGCTCGCCTGCCTGTTGAGCTGCGGGCCGGAAAATTGAACGATGATATACAAGATACCCCGTGTACTTTCTCAAGTATGCCATCAAGATGCGGGCCGGGCTGTCGGAGCACACTTACAGCACAACAGTTCTATTCTCGAGAGAATCGGACAATGGCTGGGTGCGGTGTGCCTGCTTGTGCTGATGCAGGGGGCAGCACTGGCAGCGGAATCTTTCCCGGCGCGTGTGTTGCGCGTGGTGGATGGCGACACGCTGTGGGTGATGCCCCAGCACGAGGTGCAGGTTCGGCGTGCGGGGGGCGCGCTGGAGCGTTCAGGGCGCATCAAGCTGCGCATCGAGGGCATTGATGCGCCGGAAATCTGCCAGGCCCATGGCCGGACTGCACAGCGCTTTCTAGAACGCTGGGTGCTGCAGCAGACGGTGCAGGTGCATGTACAGGGTTCAGACCGCTATCGCCGCCTGCTTGTCCAGGTGCAGGCGCAGGACGGGCAGGATATCGGTGCTGTCATGGTGCGGGAGGGACACGCCTGGTCGTACCGCACCGGCTGGACGCGCGGTATCTATGCCGCCGAGGAGCGTGCGGCGATGCGCGAGGAGGCCGGGCTGTTCGCGGATCCGAAAGCGCGCTATCCCCGCGATTTCCGCGCCATGCATGGCCCGTGCCATGTGGTGCCGCGCCAGAAGCCGATGCCGAGCCGCTGAAACTCAGGCGTGCATGCTGCCGCAGACCGGGCAGGCCTGCTGGCGCTGCAATCCGATGCTGCTGAAGGCCATGCGGCGGGCGTTGATGAGCAGCATGGCGTGGTGCAGTTCGCTGGGCAGGCCGCACAGCAGCTTGATGGCTTCGGCTGCCTGGATTGAGCCCACGATGCCGGTAATTGGCGCGAACACGCCCATGGTGGCGCAGCGTGCCTCCTCGGGGACATGGCGCGGGTCGAAGGTGCAGGCGTAACAGGGGCTGACCGGATCGCCGGCCCGATAGACGCCGATCTGCGCATCGAAGCGGATGGCGGCGCCCCACACCAGATCGGTTTCTTCCTGCACGCAGGCCTGGTTCACCATCTGGCGGGTGGCGAAGTTGTCGGTGCAGTCCAGCATCACGTCGGCATCGCGGGCCAGTTCGCGCAGCAGTTCGGCATCTGCGCGTCGGGTCAGGGTGCGGATTTGCGTGTCGCTATTGATCTGCTGCAGCGCCGTGCGCATGGATTCGGTCTTGGGCTGACCGACTCGGGCCTCGGTGTGGGCGATCTGGCGCTGCAGATTGGTCAGATCCACTTCATCATCGTCCACCAGCGTAAGGCGACCTACGCCGGCGCTGGTCAGGTACATGGCAGCGGGCGAGCCCAGGCCGCCCGCGCCGATGATGACGGCGTGCGAAGCCAGCAGGCGCTCCTGGCCCTCCACATCGATTTCCTCGAGCAGCAGGTGGCGGGAATAGCGCAGGAGTTGGGCGTCGTTCATCGGGAGGCAGACAGGGCAGGGGAAAGAGGTCGATCATAGACCGATTTGCGGAGGCGATGGAGCGGTGACACATGCACTGCCGGCACGGGGCGGGCCGAGACGGTGCTGATGCAAGGGGGCATCCATCATGAAAAACACCCCAAGGCTGGCGTCCAGCTCCTGGGGTGTTGTTCGGCACGGTATCCGGTGCCGGATGTCTGGCCGGGAAGGGCCACGGAATGCATCCGAGGCCCTGCCGGTCAGCGGGAGGCGGGTGGCTTGGCCGCCGGGGCCTTGCCGGCCGGCTTGTCCTTGTTGTCAGCGGACTTGTCGTCCTCGTCCTTGTCCTTGGATTCGGGTGGACGCACGGTCTGCGTCTTGCTGGCCGTCACCGGCAGGCCCTTGAGCTTGTTCAGCGCCTGCTGCAACTGGAAGTCCTTCTCGCTGCCGAACTCGGGCAGCTTCAGGCCGTCCGGCGATTTCTTCATCTCCGCCTCGAGCTTCTTCAGCGCTTCCTCGCGGGCCTGGGTGCGTTCCTTTTCCTTGGCAGGATCGACCTTGTCATCCTTCTGGCCGTTGCTGATGTGGTGATCCAGATCAGCTTCGCGCATGCGCAGGATGGCGTAGGGGCTGCCCTCGACGGTCTCATCGACCATCACGTCAGGGATGATGCCGGTGGCCTGGATGGACTTGCCCGTGGGCGTGTAGTAGCGGGCCGTGGTGATCTTCAGGCCGGTATCGGGGCCGAGCGGGCGCACGGTCTGCACCGATCCCTTGCCGAAGGTCTGGCTGCCCATCACGGTGGCACGCTTGTGGTCCTGCAGGGCGCCGGCCACGATCTCGCTGGCGGAGGCCGAGCCTTCGTTCACCAGCACCACCACCGGCACTTTCTTGAGCGCGGCAGGCAGTTCGCGCAGCGGATCGCCGCTGCCCAACATGCGGGCATAGTCCTGCGGAATCGCCTTGAACACGGTATTGCTCTCGGCCAGCTGGCCCTTGGTCGACACCACCGGCACGCCCTGCGGCAGGAAGGCGGCAGACACGGCCACCGCCGCATCGAGCAGGCCGCCCGGATCGTTGCGCAGATCCAGCACGATGCCCTTGATGCTGGGATCCTGCTGATAGAGCTCGTTCACCTTGCGCACGAAATCGGGCACAGTGCGCTCCTGGAATTGCGTCAGGCGCACCCAGGCGTAGCCCGGCTCCACCATCTTGGTGCGCACGGACTGGGCGCGGATCTCGGCACGGGTGATGGTGACCGGGAAGGTGCGGCTTTCGGTCTTGCGCCAGATGGTCAGCACCACCTTGGTGTCGGCCTTGCCGCGCATGCGCTTGATGGCGTCGTTGAGCGACATGCCGCGCACGGCCTTGTCATCGATGCGCGTAATCAGGTCGCCGGCCTTGATGCCGGCCTTGTCGGCGGGGGAGCCTTCGATGGGCGAGACGACCTTGACCAGGCCGTCTTCCTGCGTGATCTCGATGCCGACGCCGACGAACTTGCCGCTGGTGCCTTCCTTGAATTCCTTGAAGGCCTTCTTGTCGAAGTACTGGGAGTGCGGATCGAGGCCCGACACCATGCCGGAGATGGCATCGGTGATCAGCTTCTTGTCGTTGACGGGCTCCACATAGTTGCTCTTGATCATGCCGAACACGGCGGCAAGCTGCTGCAGCTCTTCGAGCGGCAGCGGATCAGTGGCATTGCGCGCGGCCGTCTGGAACGACACCGTCGCCATCGCCCCCGCCAGGATGCCTGCCGACATCCAGCCGGCTGCTTTCAACTTGGAACCCATGTATTTACCTTCTCCCGGCCCATTCCCTGCGGGCCCAGTCATGCCTGAATCAGGCTGCAGCCCGCCGAAGGCAGGTGCCAGTGTCCCGTCAGTCCATTGATACAGAAGGGACTATACACGGACCCTGCCCGCGCTGTGTGGCGGGTTTTCGCGTGTTTGTAACGGTTGTCAGGGGCGGTAAGCCCGCAGGGCAGGGGATGGGGCCGGCATGCTGCCAGGAGCAGCCGGCCCGGCTCCCCTCCGGCTTACTTCTTTCCTTGCTGGGCCACGGCCTTGGCGGCAGCTTCTGCAGCGGCGGCATCGCCCAGGTAGTAGTGGCGGATCGGCTTGAGGTCGGCGTCGAGCTCGTACACCAGCGGGATGCCGTTCGGGATGTTCACGCCGACGATGTCCTCGTCGGAGATGTTGTCCAGATACTTGATCAGGGCACGGATGGAGTTGCCGTGGGCCGCGATCAGCACGCGCTTGCCGGACTGGATGCTGGGAGCGATGGATTCGTTCCAGAACGGCAGCACGCGGGCCACGGTGTCCTTCAGGCATTCGGTCAGCGGGATCTGCTCGGGGGCCAGATCGGCGTAACGGCGGTCGCTACGCTCGCTGCGCGGATCATCGGCAGCCAGCGGCGGCGGGGGTGTGTCGTAGCTGCGGCGCCAGATCAGCACCTGGTCATCGCCATACTTCTGGGCCGTTTCCGATTTGTTCAGGCCCTGCAGGCCACCGTAGTGGCGCTCGTTCAGTCGGTAGTCCTTGACCACCGGCAGCCAGGTGCGGTCCATTTCGTCCAGCGTGTACCACAGGGTGTGGATGGCGCGCTTGAGCACGCTGGTGTAGCACAGGTCGAAATCCCAGCCTTCGGCCTTGAGCAGCTTGCCGGCAGACATGGCCTGCGACACACCCGTGGGGGTCAGGTCGACATCGGTCCAGCCGGTGAAGCGGTTTTCGAGGTTCCAGGTGGATTCGCCGTGGCGAATGAGGACGAGTTTGTACATGGCTCTCACAGTGCGGAAAGAGGTGGAGGGAATTGCACACCGACTGGCAGCAGGCAATCCTCTATTCTATAAAATCTCGCCATGTTCATCGGCGCCCCCGGGCGCAGCAAGAGAGGTTACACGTGGATTTTTTGTTGCATAACTGGTTGTTGATCCTGGTGGCGGTCGGTTCCGGCGCCATGCTGCTGTTCCCGGCACTGACGGGCGGCGTGGGGCAGGGCGGCATGTCCGTGGCCGACGCGGTGCAGAAAATGAACCGCGAGAAGGCCGTGCTGGTCGACGTGCGCGAGGCGGGCGAGTATGCCAATGAACGCATTGCGCAGTCCAAGAACATTCCGCTGGCGCAGCTGAGCGAGAAACTGCCGCAGACGGTCAAGAGCAAGTCGACGCCGGTGCTGTTCTTCTGCGAGCATGGCGCGCGCTCCGGCCGTGCGGCCGCCATCGCCAAGAAGCTGGGCTACGAGCAGGCTTATTCGGTGGCCGGCGGGATGCGCAGCTGGAAGAGTGCGAACATGCCGGTGAGCGGCAGCAAGGCCTGAGCGCCAGCTGGCCCTGCTGACACCCTGAAACACTGCCGCTGCATGCGGCAGCGATACTCTTCATCATGCAAAAAGTCACCATCTACACCACCGCCTATTGTCCGTACTGCATTCGCGCCAAGCAGCTTCTGAAGGAGCGGGGCGTGGCCGACTACCAGGAAATCAAGGTCGACCAGGACCCGGCACAGCGCCAGGTCATGATGGAGCGCAGCGGTCGTCGTACTGTGCCGCAGATCTGGATCGGCGAGACGCATGTGGGCGGCTGTGACGACTTGTTTGCCCTCGATCAAAAGGGCGGACTGCAGCCCCTGCTGGACGCGGCCTGATTGTCATGAAGCCTGCATGGCGTGCTGCATAATGAAGCCTTGATCATTCACACTTGCGAAAGTACAAGCACGCCATGGCAGACAACCAGGACCCCGTATTCAACATCCAGCGCATCTACCTGAAGGAAGCCTCGCTGGAGCAGCCGAACTCCCCCGCCATCCTGCTGGAGCAGGATGCCCCCAACGTCGAGATCCAGCTGGGTCTGGGCGGCGAGCAGGTGGCTGACGGCCTGTTCGAGGTGACCGTGACGGCAACCGCCACCACCAAGATCGGCGAGCGCACCGTGTTCCTGGTCGAGGCCAAGCAGGCCGGCATCTTCGAGATCCGCAATCTGCCCGAAGACCAGATGAACGGCGTGATGGGTGTGGCCTGCCCGCAGATCATCTACCCCTACCTGCGTGGCAACGTGGCCGACATCGTCCAGCGCGCCGGCTTTCCGCCCGTGCATCTGGCCGAGATCAACTTCCAGGCCATGTACGAGCAGCAGCTGCAGGCGGCTGCCGCCGAAGGCCCGGCTGACGGCGCTGCCGTGCAGTAAACTCCTCCGCAAGAGACAGCTCCGGCTGTCTTTCCGCACGGAATGGACAGGGCGCTCGGCGCTCTGTTTTTGTATGGGCATGGCCTAAAGGGCCACCTTTGGGAACACGCGATGAAGATTGCCGTTTTGGGAGCGGGCGCCTGGGGCACCGCAGTTGCCATCCACGCTGCACAGCACCATGAGGTGACCCTCTGGACGCGTCAGCCCGAACATGCCCAGGCCATGCAGGCCGAACGCAGCAATACCCGCTATCTGCCGGGCGTGGCATTTCCGCAAGCACTGTCGGTGGCCAGCGGCATCGCTACCGCTGCCGATGTGGCGGATGATGACCTGCTCGTGCTGGCGGTGCCGGTGGCCGGCCTGCGCGGGCAGCTGGAGCAGTTGCGGGGATCCGCTGTGCCGCTGGTCTGGCTGTGCAAGGGCTTCGAAGCCATGCAGCCGGGTGCTTCCTTCGGGCTGTTGCCGCACGAAGTCAAGCAGCAGGTGGCGCCTGAGCTGATTGCGGGGGTGCTGAGCGGCCCCAGCTTTGCCCAGGAAGTGGCGCGCAGCCAGCCGACGGCGCTGGTGGTGGCGAGTCCCCATGCCGTCGTGTGCGAACGGGCGGTGCAGGCCCTGCATGGCGGCACCATGCGCGTGTACCGCAGCGATGATCTGATTGGTGTGGAGGTGGGCGGCGCGGTCAAGAACGTGCTTGCCATCGCGACGGGCGTGCTGGACGGACTGTCCCAGCGGGCTGCACAGGGCGCGGAGGGTTTTGCCCCCGGCCTGAATGCGCGCGCGGCGCTGATGACGCGGGGGCTGGCCGAAATGACGCGTCTGGGCGTGCGCCTGGGTGCTGACGGAGCCACTTTCATGGGCTTGAGCGGCATGGGCGATCTGGTGCTGACGGCCACCGGCGACCTGAGCCGCAACCGCAAGGTGGGTCTCTTGCTCGCGCAGGGCATGACGGCGGATCAGGCGGTGGACAGCCTGGGCCATGTGGCCGAAGGCGTGTATTGCGCCCGCACCGTGCTGGCCCGTGCCGATGCCTTGGGCGTGGACATGCCGATCACGCGCTGCGTGGTGGCGCTGCTGGATGGTGCCATTGCGCCGGTCGATGCCGCACGCCTGCTGCTTGGCCGCGATGCCAAGAACGAACATGCCTGAGCGCGCGGGTTTGCCTCACTGATTGCGGACGCCCGTTCGGACCATAATGCAGGCAGCATGGAAAAACGCACCTACCCCCTGCGCCACGCCACGCCCGGCACCGAGACCGTGGTCACGGCGTTCTGCTTTGGCCCGCACCAGGCGCAGCGCAAGATCTACATCCAGGCCAGCCTGCACGCGGACGAGCTGCCCGGCTCGCTGGTGGCGCATCACCTGTTCGAGCGGCTGGAGCGCCTCGAGGACGAAGGGCGCCTGCCATCCCGCATTGTGCTAGTGCCCATGTGCAATCCCCTGGGGTTGCGCCAGAACCTGTTCTACGGCCATATCGGGCGTTTCGATTTCGCCACCGGCCAGAACTACAACCGCCTGCGCAGCATCCGCCTGCATGACTGGGCGCTGGAGCGCTTGCAGCAGCAGGGTTTCGTACCATCCGGGGATGCTGCCACCAACGTGACGCAGATTCGCGCGGCCATGCAGCAGAGTATCGACGCCTTTGAACCGCAGACCAGCGTGGAAGCTCTGCATGCCGTGCTGGTCGGGCTGGCGTTCGATGCCGATCTGGTGCTGGATCTGCATTGCGACAACCATGCGGTGCTGCATCTCTACACCTTGCCGCAGCTGTGGCAGGCGTTTGAGCCCATGGCCCGGCATCTGGGGTCGGAATGCCAGATTCTGGCGGAGGACTCGCAATCGGATTCGTTCGACGAGTCGCTCTCCACGCCCTGGCTCAAGCTGCAGCGCACCTGGCCGGACGCCGCCATTCCGCTGGCATGCCACAGCGCCACCGTGGAGTTGCGGGGCGAGCGCGACCTGTCCCATGCCTGGGCGCAGCAGGATGCCGATGCCTTGCTGCAGTACCTGCACCAACTGGGCGATGTGCAGCTGCCTTCCGACGCCGTGCGTGAAGCTCCCGAACTGGCGCGCCCTCCGCATCCGCTTCAGGGCATGCAGTATGTGAACGCGCCCATGCCGGGCATCGTGGTCTACCACGTGCAGGCGGGAGATTGGGTGCAACGCGGCCAGCCGCTGGCGGATGTGGTCGATCCGGTGAGTCAGGAGCAGATCACGGTGCACAGTCCGATCGACGGGGTAGTCTTTGCCACCAGCGGGCAGCGTTTCGTGCATCCGGAGAACAAGCTGATGAGCATCTCGGGCGCCGAGGATATCGGCAACGCCAGTCTTTCGCCCTGACGGGATTGAGCGTGAGGGGTCTCGATGCCGAAGCAGAAATCGAGCCTAGCTGGGCGTATACGCCAGGCGCACGTAGATGGGCGCAAACGCTTCGGCCTGGGTGATTTCCACCAGTGTTTCCTTGGCCAGTTCCAGCAGGGCTATAAAGGTGACCACCATCACCGCCACACCGCGGGCCGGATCGAACAGCTGCTCGAATTCGACGAAGCGGCGTCCCTGCAAGGTCTTGAGCACCAGGCTCATGTGCTCGCGCACGCTGAGTTCCTCGCGGCTGATGCGGTGGTGCTGCACCAGCTTCGCACGCTTGAGGATGTCGGCCCAGGCCTGCTGCAGATCGCTCAGTTCCACATCGGGAAAGCGCGGCTGCAGGGATTGCTCGATATGCACCTGGGCGCGGAAGAAATCGCGGCCGGCCTGCGGCACGGTGCCCAGCTGGGCGGCAGCGAGCTTGATCTGCTCGTATTCCTGCAGTCGGCGCACCAGTTCGGCGCGGGGATCTTCGGCTTCCTCGCCCTCGGCCGTCTTGCGCGGGGGCAGCAGCATGCGCGACTTGATCTCGATGAGCATGGCTGCCATCAGCAGGTATTCGGCGGCCAGTTCGAGGTTGCGGGTGCGGATTTCATCGACATAGGCCAGGTACTGGCGCGTCAGCGCCGCCATGGGAATGTCGAGGATGTTGAAGTTCTGCTTGCGGATCAGGTACAGCAGCAGGTCGAGCGGGCCCTCGAAGGCTTCCAGGAAGATCTCCAGCGCATCGGGCGGGATGTAGAGATCCTGGGGGACGTTGAACAGGGGCTCGCCATACAGGCGCGCCACGGCCACGTTGTCCACCACCTCGGGCATCAGCGCATCGGTGGCTGGTGCAAGGTCAAGATCGGGGGTGTCCAAGGCGTGGCGGAGAGCAGGTCAATGGCATCGGGAACGATGCCGGGCCGGCATTATTCGGCGTTGGTCTGGTAGACGTAGGGCTTCTGCTTGACGCGGCCGGCCTTGTATTCGGCGATCAGTTCGCGGTCGAGTTCCTTGTCCCACAGCAGGGCGCGGCCGGCACGTTGCTGCTCATCCAGTTCGGGGCGCTGCTTTTTCAGCTCGTTGATGAACTTGGTGGTTTCGGACTGGTAATCGGGACGGCGGAACAAATGCATGGTGCAGCGCTCAAAGTGAAGGAGGAAGGGCCATCAGGCCGAATTTCGTGTATTTTAGCGATTCCTGCCCCTTCCGGCCACGTATGGCGGTCCGGCAGGCAGGTTACTGATCACCAGGAGAACACATGCAGGCATTTTCCCGACGTTTTCGCGGCTGGCAGTGGGCAGCGGCCCTCGCAACCGTGTGTGGCGCCTTGCTGCTGCAGGGCTGCGACAATGAGCGCGTGGCAACGACCGAAGAAGACCTGACTACCGAGGCGCAGGTGTACGCCAAGTGGGGCCAGCCGGAAAACATCTGGGAAGGCCAGAATGGCGAGCGCATTCTCGAATACAACCGCCAGCCGCAGGGCACCACCAACTACCAGATCACCATCGGCCCGGATGGCAAGGTGGTGGCGCTGCGCCAGGTGCTCAACCGCGACAATTTCGATCGCGTCAAGCCCGGCATGATGATGGAAGAGGTGCGCCGCATGCTTGGCAAGCCGGCGCGCATTGTTCCCTATGCGCTGAAGAAGGAAACCGTCTACACCTGGCGCTACCGCGAGGGGCACAACCGCAGCAGCGTGTTCGAGGTGACCTTCGATCCGGATCTGACGGTGATCCGCACCGAGCACCGGGAAGATCCCGAGGACATGACCAACCCCGACAACAAGCCTTGAACGAGGCGGCCGCTGTCAGGAGTCAGCGGCACTGTCCTGGCCGGCGGGCAGCAGGTTCAGTGCGCTGGAAAGGGCGGCAGACAGATCGGGTTCGTGCAGCACGCCGGGGGAGTCCAGCAGACGCACACGGCGTGCCATGTCCAGCGGTTGTCCCATCACGCCACAGAGAATCAGCGTGACGCCGCGTTTCTCGCAGCTGCGCGCGAGGTGCAGCATTTCCTCCGCGCCCGAGGAATCCAGGTAGATCACGTGCTCGATATCGAGGATGGCGACGTGTCTGGGAAGCTGCAGTTCGATGTCTTCGATCAGCTTGACGGCACCAAAGAACAGGGCGCCGTGCAGCCGCCAGGCGCGCACGTCCTGTTCGTTCCAGTGCGTGGGCGGAGCGGTGGTGGCGGCCGGCATCACCGGCTCCGAGCGTGATAGGCTGGAGATGCGGTAGATGAAGGTCAGGCAGGCAGCGACCAGGCCCACTTCGACCGCGACTGTCAGGTCGAACACCACCGTCAGGAAGAACACCGCCAGCAGGGTCAGCCGGTAGGGCATGCGGTAGCTGCGCAGGCGCGCGAATTCGCTCCACTCACCCATGTTCCAGGCCACGAACATCAGCACGGCGGCCAAGGTAGGCAGGGGAACCAGGGCGGCCAGCGGTGCCGCCACCAGCACGATCAGCAACAGCACCGAGGCATGCACGATGCCGGCCACCGGGCTGCTGGCGCCGCTCTTGATGTTGGTCACGGTGCGTGCAATGGTGCCGGTTGCGGGCATGCCGCCAAAAAACGGAGTGATGAAGTTGGCTGTGCCCTGCGCCATCAGTTCCTGGTTCGGGTCGTGCCGGTCATCGGTCATGCCATCGGCCACGCGGGCGCACAGCAGTGATTCGATGGCGCCCAGAATCGCCAGTGTCAGGGCAGGAATGAACAGGAAGCGTGCCGTGTCCCAGTTGAGTTCGGGCAGGGCAAAGGCGGGCAGTTCGGCCGGGATGCCGCCAAAGCGGCTGCCGATAGTTTCGACTGGCAGGCCAAGCGTGGACACGGCAATGCTGCCCAGGATCAGCGCCACGATGGAGCCCGGAATGATGGTCAGTTTGCCATGCAGGACCTGCTTGTTCGGACCCAGCGAGGGCAGCAGGTGCTGCCAGGCGATGATGACCAGCAGTGAGCCGGCCGATACGGCCAGCGCGTAGGGGTTGAAGGTGGACATGTGCGCCCACAGGGTGGAGAGCATGCCGAAGAAGTCGGCAGGCATCTTCGGGATGCTGAGGCCCAGAAAGTCCTTGAGCTGAGACAGGCCGATCAGCACCGCAATGCCGTTGGTGAAGCCGATCACCACGGCCACCGGAATGAAGCGCACCAGCGTACCCATGCGGAACAGGCCCATGAGAAACAGCAGGATGCCCGACATGGCGGTGGCGATGATCAGGCTGGGCACCCCATAGCGCTCGACGATGCCGTACACGATCACGATGAAGGCGCCGGCCGGCCCGCCGATCTGCACCTTGCTGCCGCCGAACAGGGCGATCAGGAAGCCCGCGATGATGGCCGTGAAAATGCCGGTTTGCGGCGTCAGCCCGCTGGCGATGGCGAAGGCCATGGCCAGCGGCAGTGCCACGATCCCCACCGTGATCCCTGCCGTGACGTCCTTGACGAAGCGTTCCCGGGTGTAGCTGCGCAGCGCTTTCAGAATGCTGGGCTTGAACAGGAGGATGGACTCAGGCAGCTGCATGGGGAACTCCGGCGGGTTAACTGCGAACGGCTACATACATGGGACAACTCAGTGGATGCGCATCCCCGGTTGAGCGCCCGGGAAGGGCTCCAGCACGTAGATGCCGGGCTGGGCCTTCTCGTCCGCATGGCTGGCGGCCAGCACCATCCCTTCGCTCAGGCCGAATTTCATCTTGCGCGGCGCCAGGTTGGCCACCAGCACAGTCAGCTTGCCCACCAGTTGTTCGGGCTGGTACATGCTTGCGATGCCGCTGAACACGTTGCGCGTCTTCGGCTGGCCGGCTTCGTCCTTTTCGCCGGCATCCAGCGTGAGCTGCAGCAGCTTGGTGGAGCCTTCCACCGCCTTGCACTCCAGGATTTTGGCGATGCGCAGGTCGACCTTGGCGAAATCGTCGATGGTGATGGTCGGTGCCAGCGCTTCGCCACCGGGTGCGTTGGGATCCACCGGAGCGGCCAGCGCCTGCGACTTCTTCGCGGCCTTCTTTTCCGGTTCCTTGGCGGGAGCCGCATCGGCCGGGGGCGCGAACAGGGCATCCAGCTGCTTGACGTCCACGCGCTGCATCAGGTGCTTGAATTCGTCCATCTGGTGGCCGGCACCGAGCGCCTTGCGCGCATCGGCAAAGTTTTCGGCCGGCACGATCAGCAGGTTGGCCACTTCCGCCGCCAGCTTGGGCAGGATGGGCTTGAGGTAGATGGTGAGCACGCGGAAGGCCTCGATGCACAGTGTGCACACTTCGTGCAGGCGCTGTTCCTGGCCTTCCTGCTTGGCCAGTTCCCAGGGCTTGTGCTGGTCGACATAGACGTTGACCTTGTCGGCCAGCGCCATGATCTCGCGCACGGTGCGGGCGTAGTCGCGCGTTTCGTACAGCTGCGCAATGCCGTCGCCTGCCTGCTGCAGTTCGGCCAGCAGGGCAGTGCCCTGGGCATCCAGCGTGCCCAGCTTGCCCTCGAAGCGCTTGCTGAGGAAGCCGGCCGAGCGCGAGGCGATGTTGACGAACTTGCCGATCAGGTCGCTGTTCACGCGCGCCATGAAGTCGTCCGCGTTGAAGTCGATGTCCTCGTTGCGGCCGTTGAGCTTGGCGGCCAGGTAGTAGCGCAGCCACTCGGGGTTCATCTTCAGGCTCAGGTACTTGAGCGGATCCAGGCCAGTGCCGCGGCTCTTGCTCATCTTCTCGCCGTTGTTCACGGTCAGGAAGCCGTGCACGAAGATGGCGTCGGGCGTCTTGCGGCCGCTGAAATGCAGCATGGCGGGCCAGAACAGCGTGTGGAAGGTGATGATGTCCTTGCCGATGAAGTGGTACTGCTCCAGGTTCGGGTTGGCGAAATAGGAGTTGTAGTCCTTGCCCTGCAGCGTGAGCAGGTTCTTCAGGCTGGCGAGGTAGCCGACGGGTGCGTCCAGCCACACGTAGAAGTACTTGCCTGGTGCATCGGGGATCTCGATGCCGAAGTAGGGGGCATCCCGCGAGATGTCCCAGTCGCCCAGCTGGGGCTGGTCGCCGCTGCTGCCGTCGGCGGCGGGCTGGAACCATTCGCGGATCTTGTTCAGCACCTCGGGTTGCACGTGCGGCACGCCGCGAGGGCTTTCGATGGCCGTCCACTGCTTGAGGAAGTCCACCGCGCGCGGGTCGGACAGCTTGAAGAAGAAGTGCTCGCTCTGGCGCAGTTCCGGCGTGGCGCCGCTCAGGGCGGAGAAGGGGTTCTTCAGCTCGGTGGGGCTGTAGACGGCGCCGCAGCTCTCGCAGTTGTCGCCGTACTGGTCCTTGGCACCGCACTTGGGACATTCGCCCTTGATGAAGCGGTCGGGCAGGAACATGCCCTTGTCCGGGTCGTAGAACTGCTCGATGGTGCGCGTCTCGATCAGGCCGGCTTTCTTCAGGTCGAGGTAGATGGCTTGCGCCAGTTCCGTGTTTTCCGGGCTGTCGGTGCTGTACCAGTGGTCGTGGCTGATGTGGAAGCCTTCCAGGTACTGCTTGCGGCCGGCGGCGATGTCGGCGACGAACTGCTGCGGCGTCTTGCCGGCCTTTTCGGCGGCGATCATGATAGGCGCGCCGTGGGCATCGTCGGCACCGACAAAATTCACTTCATGGCCCTGCATGCGCTGGAAACGCACCCAGATGTCGGCCTGGATGTACTCCATGATGTGGCCGATGTGGAAGGTGCCGTTGGCGTAGGGCAGGGCAGTGGTGACGAACAGTTGGCGCGACATGATCCGGATGGGAAAGAGAGGCAGGAAGCCGGCGCTGCGAGAGCAGCGTGCGGAGACACAAACCATTCATTTTACGGGAGCGTGATTACACGCGGAGCGGCCTGCGATGATTTGAAGAAATTGCATCCGGCAGTCGTGCCCTAATCCGCTTGCCGAACAGGGGTGAGCGCATTGGCTACACTGGCGGGCATTGACGAATTTTCTGGAACACCCGCACCCATGACCATTCCTGCAGAACTGCTCCAAGCCCTCGCCGTTGTCACCGACGAAACCGGCGCTCCGCTCGCCAACGACAAGTCCATCAAGGATCTGGTGTGGACCGGCAACCGCCTTGCCTTCACGATCGAGATGGGCTACCCAGCTGCCAGCCGTCACCCGGCCATCCGCGAGGCACTGCAGCAGGCAGCCAGGGCGCTGCCCGGGGTGGAGCAGGTCGATGTGCAGATCACGACCAAAGTGGTGCCGCATGCGGTGCAGTCCGGCATCCAGCTGATCAAGGGCGTGAAGAACGTGGTGGCGGTGGCCTCGGGCAAGGGCGGCGTGGGCAAGAGCACCACGGCGGCCAACCTGGCGCTGGCGCTGGCTGCCGAAGGCGCCAAAGTCGGCCTGCTGGATGCGGATATCTACGGCCCCAGCATGCCGATGATGATGGGCGTGCAGGGCAAGCCGGAAAGCCTGGACGGCAAGTCCATGGAGCCGATGATCGGCCATGGCGTGCGCGTGATGTCCATCGGTTTCCTGATCGACGGCGACCAGGCCATGATCTGGCGCGGCCCCATGGCCTCGCAGGCGCTGGACCAGCTGCTGCACCAGACGCACTGGGGCACGGCCCCCGACGACGAGCTGGACTATCTGGTGGTGGACATGCCGCCCGGTACCGGCGACATCCAGCTCTCGCTGAGCCAGCGCGTGCCGGTGACCGGCGCCGTGATGGTGACAACGCCGCAGGACATCGCCCTGCTGGACGTGAAGAAGGGCATCAATATGTTCCAGAAGGTCGGCGTGCCGATTCTGGGTGTGGTGGAAAACATGGCGGTGCACGTGTGCAGCAACTGCGGCCATCAGGAACACATCTTCGGCCGCGAAGGCGGCAAGCGCCTGGCCGAGGCGCAGGGCATGCCCTATCTGGGAGCGCTGCCCTTGTCGCTCAGCATCCGCGAGCAGGCCGACAGTGGTGCGCCCACGGTGGTGTCGGATCCGGACAGCCAGGCTGCGCAGACCTACCGCGAGATCGCGCGCAAGGTGGCGGCCAGCATCGCGGCCAAGGGGCGTGACTATACGCACAAGTTCCCGACAATCAAGGTGTCGCACGGCACCTGAGCCACAGGCAGGCGTGCAGGCTTGGGCCGCAAAAGTTACAATGAACGGTTAATGTCTGCCATCTCCATCCAATCCCTCGTCAAGACCTTCCCGCCGCGCGGCAATGCGCCGGCGGTGCATGCACTTGACCACGTCAGCTTCGATATCGGGCATGGCGAATTCTTCGGTCTGCTCGGCCCCAACGGTGCCGGCAAGACCACGCTGATTTCCATTCTGGCCGGCCTGGCCCGTGCCAGTTCCGGCTCCATCAAGGTGCATGGTTTCGATGTTCGCACCGACTACGTGCAGGCGCGCCGCCACCTGGGCATCGTGCCGCAGGAGCTGGTGTTCGATCCCTTCTTTACCGTGCGCGAGGCGCTGCGTTTCCAGTCTGGCTATTTCGGCCTGAACCGCAACGATGACTGGATCGACGAACTGCTGGCCGGCCTGGGACTGTCCGACAAGGCCAATGCCAACATGCGCCAGCTCTCCGGCGGCATGAAGCGCCGCGTGCTGGTGGCGCAGGCGCTGGTGCATCGCCCACCCGTCATCGTGCTGGATGAGCCGACGGCCGGCGTCGATGTGGAACTGCGCCAGACGCTGTGGCATTTCGTGGCCGACCTGAACCGCAAGGGCCACACCGTGCTGCTGACCACGCACTATCTGGAAGAGGCCGAAGCGCTCTGCCACCGCATTGCCATGCTCAAGAAAGGGCGCGTGATTGCGCTGGAAAAGACCAGCACGCTGCTGGCCAATGCCACCGCCAACGTGCTGCACTTCAAGACCGATGCCACCCTGCCGCCTGCACTGGCGCAACTGGCGCGTATCACCGGCCGCATGGTCGAACTCCCGGCGCATGATCCGCAGGAAATCGAGCAGCATCTGGCCGCGCTGCGCCAGGCCGGTGTGCCGGTCGAGGAGCTTGAAATCCGCAAGGCCGATCTGGAAGACGTGTTCATCACCCTGATGAATGCGCCCAGCTGCCCGACCGGTGTCGATGCGAAAGGAGTGCAGGCATGACGCAATCACCCCCTTCCGTGCATGTGCAGCCTGATTTCCAGGGGCTGCAGGCCGTGCCCGCTGCCAACGACGGCTGGAAGATGCTGCTGCGCAAGGAAATCCTGCGTTTCTGGCGTGTGGCCTTCCAGACCATTGCCGCGCCGGTACTGACGGCCGTGCTGTACCTGATGATCTTCGGCCATGTGCTGAGCGACCGCGTGCAGGTCTACCCGGGCGTGAGCTACGTCGCCTTCCTGGCGCCGGGTCTGGTCATGATGAGTGTGCTGCAGAACGCCTTCGCCAACAGCGCCTCGAGCCTGGTGCAGAGCAAGATCATGGGCAACCTGGTGTTTGTGCTGCTCACCCCGCTGGGTGGTCGCCACTGGTTCATTGCGTATGTGGGCGCGGCCATCGCCCGTGGCCTGCTGGTGGGGCTGGGCGTGTATCTGGTCACGCTGTTCTATGCACCGCCGCAGGCGGCCCATCCGCTGTGGATTCTGGCGTTTGCGCTGCTGGGTGCCGGCCTGATGGGCGCGCTGGGCATGCTGGCTGGCCTGTGGGCCGACAAGTTCGACCAGATGGCAACCTTCCAGAACTTCATTGTCATGCCGATGACTTTTCTCGCCGGTGTGTTCTACTCCATTCATTCGCTGCCCGGCATCTGGCAGACGCTAAGCCACTTCAACCCGTTCTTCTACATGATCGACGGCTTCCGCTATGGCTTTTTCGGCGTCAGCGATGTATCGCCCTGGCTCAGCCTGGGCGTGGCGGGCGGCAGCTTTGTGCTGGTGTCCATGCTGACGCTGTACCTGCTCAAGAGCGGCTACAAGCTGCGTAGCTGATTTTTTCAAGATTGTTTCCAGGATTTCCATGACTGCCGACGAACTGCGCTCCCTCATCACGGCCGGACTGCCGTGCGAACACATCACCATGGAAGGCGACGGCCGTCACTGGTTTGCCACCATTGTGTCGTCGTCCTTCGAGGGCAAGCGCCTGATCCAGCGCCACCAGCTGGTGTATGCCACGCTGGGTGATCGCATGAAGACGGACGAAGTGCATGCGCTGTCCATGAAGACCTTCACGCCGGCCGAGTGGGCCGCTGCGCAGGACTGACACCTGCCTTCCCGAACAAGAACGATTCCCTGAAAGAAGATCCAGACCATGGACAAACTCCTGATCCGCGGCGGCAAGCCCCTGCACGGCGAAATCGCCATCTCCGGTGCCAAGAATGCGGCACTGCCCGAAATGTGTGCAGCCCTGCTCACGGCCGATCCTGTCAAGCTGACCAACGTACCGCGCTTGCGCGACGTGAGCACCATGCGCAAGCTGCTGGCCAACATGGGTGTGGCCATCGAACTGCATGGCGAGCGCGGCGGCATCACCTTCGAGGCGCGTGACCCTGTCAATCCGGAAGCACCGTACGAACTGGTCAAGACCATGCGCGCCTCGGTGCTGGCCCTGGGCCCGCTGCTGGCACGTACCGGCCGCGCCAAGGTGTCGCTGCCGGGTGGTTGCGCCATTGGCGCGCGTCCGGTGGAGCAGCACATCAAGGGCCTGCAGGCCATGGGTGCCATCATCGACGTGGAGCACGGCTACATGGTGGCGCGTCTGCCCGAAGGCCGCACGCGCCTGAAGGGTGCCCGCATCACGACCGACATGATCACCGTGACCGGTACCGAGAACTTCCTGATGGCGGCGACGCTGGCAGAAGGCACGACCATCCTCGAGAACGCGGCGCAGGAGCCGGAGATTCCCGATCTGGCCGAGATGCTGATCAAGATGGGCGCGAAGATCACGGGCCACGGCACCAGCCGCATCGTGATCGAAGGCGTTGAAAAACTGCACGGCTGCGAGCATGCCGTGGTGGCGGACCGCATCGAATGCGGCACCTTCCTGTGCGCCGTGGCGGCCACGGGCGGCGACGTACTGCTGCACAACGGCCGTGGTGACCATCTGGATGCCGTGATCGACAAACTGTGCGAAGCCGGCGTGGACATTACCAGGGAAGGTGACGGCCTGCGTGTGCGCGCTGCCGGCCCGGCCTGGAACCACCTGAAGGCGCAGAGCTTCCGCACTACCGAATACCCCGGCTTCCCGACCGACATGCAGGCCCAGTTCATGGCGCTCAACGCCATCAGCCAGGGCAGCAGCATGGTGACCGAGACGATTTTCGAGAACCGTTTCATGCACGTCAGCGAACTGTCACGTCTGGGTGCGAACATCCAGATCGATGGCAAGAACGCCATGGTGGAAGGCGTGGACAAGCTGTCCGGCGCCACCGTGATGGCGACCGACCTGCGCGCCTCTGCCGGTCTGGTGATCGCCGGCCTGGTGGCCGAAGGTGAAACCACGGTGGACCGCATCTATCACCTGGACCGCGGCTACGACCAGATGGAAGTCAAGCTGCGTGCGCTGGGCGCCGATATTGAACGGGTGGGCGAATGATTACGCTGGCTCTCTCCAAGGGACGCATTTTCGATGAAACCCTGCCGCTGCTGGCGGCGGCCGAGATCGAGGTGCTCGAGAATCCGGAAAAATCCCGCAAGCTGATCCTGCCGACCAACAAGCCCGATGTGCGTGTGGTGCTGGTGCGTGCGACCGATGTGCCGACCTATGTGCAGTACGGTGGCGCCGATCTTGGCGTGGTGGGCAAGGACACCCTGATCGAGCATTGTGCCGAGTGGGGCGAAACCAGCCTGTACCAGCCGCTGGACCTGCAGATTGCCCGCTGTCGCATGAGCGTGGCCGTGCCGGCCGACTTCGATTACGCTGGCAAGGTGCGCCAGGGTGCGCGCCTGCGCGTGGCCACCAAGTACGTGAACATTGCCCGCGAGTTCTTCGCCGCCAAGGGCGTGCACGTGGACATCATCAAGCTCTACGGCAGCATGGAACTGGCGCCGCTGACCGGCATGGCCGATGCCATCGTCGATCTGGTGAGCACCGGCGGCACGCTCAAGGCCAACAACCTGGTGGAAGTCGAGCACATCATGCCGATCAGTTCGCGCCTGGTGGTGAACCAGGCCGCGCTCAAGCTCAAGCAGCAGCCGATCCGCCACCTGATCGATACCTTTGCCAAGGCCGTGAAAAAGCCGGAAGTTGTAGACTGAAAGAATGAGCATCCTGCAAGCCAAACCCCTTCGCCTGTCCACCTCCCAGCCTGATTTCGAGGCCGCCTTCCAGGCGCGTCTGCACTGGAGCGCGGATACCGATGCCGAGATCGAGCAGCGTGTGGCCGACATCCTGGCCGACGTGCAGCAGCGTGGCGATGCCGCGGTGCTGGAATACACGGCGCGTTTCGATGGCCTGCAGGTGGGCGGCATGGCCGAACTGGAGCTGAAGCAGGATGAACTGAAGGCGGCTTTCGACAGTCTGCCCGAGGTGCAGAAACAGGCGCTGCAGGCTGCGTCGGCCCGGGTGCGCAGCTACCACGAGGCGCAGAAGCGTGCCAGCGGACAGAGCTGGAGCTATCGCGACGCGGACGGCACGCTGCTGGGCCAGAAGGTCACGCCGCTGGACCGCGTGGGCATCTATGTGCCGGGTGGCAAGGCGGCCTATCCGTCCTCCGTGCTGATGAACGCGATTCCGGCGCATGTGGCAGGCGTGGAAGACATCATCATGGTGGTGCCGACGCCGCGCGGCGAACGCAACGCACTGGTGCTGGCCGCGGCCTATGTGGCGGGTGTTTCGCGGGCCTTCACCATTGGCGGCGCGCAGGCGGTGGCCGCACTGGCCTATGGCACGGACACCATCCCCAAGGTGGACAAGATCACCGGGCCCGGCAACGCCTATGTGGCCAGCGCCAAGCGCCGCGTGTTCGGCACCGTGGGCATCGACATGATTGCCGGTCCGAGCGAGATTCTGGTGCTGGCCGATGGCAGCACGCCGGCCGAATGGGTGGCCATGGATTTGTTCAGCCAGGCCGAGCACGATGAACTGGCGCAGTCCATCCTGCTGTGCCCGGATGCGGCCTATATCGACGAGGTGCAGGCCGCCATTGATCGCCTCTTGCCGGAAATGCCGCGCGCCGAGATCATCTCCAAGAGCCTGAACGGCCGTGGTGCGCTGATCCAGACGGCCAGCATGGAAGAGGCCTGTGCCATCAGCAACCGCATCGCGCCCGAGCACCTGGAGGTCAGCAGCCGCGAACCGCACCGCTGGGAACCGCTGCTCAAGCACGCAGGCGCGATCTTCCTCGGCGCCTACACCAGCGAGAGCCTGGGTGACTACTGCGCCGGGCCCAACCACGTGCTGCCGACCAGCGGCACAGCTCGCTTCAGTTCGCCGCTGGGCGTGTACGATTTCCAGAAGCGCAGCAGCATCATCAAGGTGAGCGAGCAGGGCGCGCAGGAACTGGGTCGCATTGCCAGCGTGCTGGCACATGGCGAGGGACTGCAGGGCCACGCGCGTGCTGCAGAGATGCGCCTGAAGGACTGAGCCGCGTGTCCCCGGCTTGGATGGGCTTGGCGGTATTGGGTGGGCTCATAAGGCTGGGCCCCACGTATACCGGTAAGTGAGACGAAGCTGCCCAGCGTGATGCGTGGCGCGCCGAATTTGACCCAGGAGGTTCCGATGGAAGCCAGCATCCGCGCATTCTTCAGCCGATATCAGGATTTCTTCCGCCAGGGCCTGAAGGGCGAAGCCGACATGGAACAGGTCGCTTCTTCCTATGCGGTCGCCTTTGTTGCGGCTTCACCGGCGGGCGTGAGCGTCGGGCAGAACGATGGACAGCTGCAGCAGGTCATGCTGCAGGGATTCGAGCGTTATCGCCAGAGCGGGACGAAAGACATGCTGCTGCGGGATGTCCGCGTGCATCCTATCGACCCGCTACATTGCCTGGCGCATGTAGCTTGGACCGCGGTCTATGGTCGGGACGCTGCTCCGGATGTGTCGATCGACTTCGAGGTTCATTACCTGGTGCAGCAGCTCGAAGGTGCCGAGCCCAGGATCTTCGGCTGGATTTCGGGTGACGAAGAGGCGCTGCTACGGGAGCGTGGCATCCTCTGACGCACGGCAGACGCACGGCAGACGCACGGCAGACGCACGGCAGACGCACGGCAGACGCACGGCAGACGCACGGCAGACGCACGGCAGACGCAATGCAGACGGGCCGGCCGCCACTCCAATGAGCAGAAACACAAAGACCAGCCGAAGCTGGTCTTTTCTCATCCGCGTCTGCCGACAGGCGCAAACCTGTCAGCCACAGCCGATCAGTTGGAAACGACGATGCCGCAACCGATGCGCGCACCGGCATTGCCAGCCGGCTGTGCCGTCACGTCGTCATCCTTCTCGTGCACGATCACGGCCTTGCCGACGATGCTGTTGGCGCCACTCAGGGCCAGGCTGGTGCTGGTGAAGTCGACCGTGGCCACACCCTTGGAGTCGGCGTACAGCGGGGGCATGTCGCCCACGTGGTGTTCGCCAACGCCATGTGCGCCGTGTTGCTTGGCCGTGGGGTTGAAGTGACCGCCGGCCGCATTGCCCTTGTCGGCGCAGGAGCCTTTTTCGTGCACGTGGAAGCCGTGCCAGGACTTGGGAGCCAGGCCGTTGATGACACCGCTCACCACCACGGCATCGCCGCGCTGCACGAATTTGAGGTCGCCCTTGACCTGGCTGCTGGCGTCGGTCGGGGCAATCTGGGCGGTGATGCCGGAGGGCTTCTTCTCGGCCGGCTTGGCGGCGGGCTTGCTGGTGTTGGCAGCGCAGCCGGCGAGGGCGGCAGCCAGCAGCAGGGACAGGGCAGGAGCGATCACGGATTTGGACATTCTGGGTTTCCCTTGGGTTGTGTTGACGGAACTGGCAACAGGTCCGAACCCTGCCTGTCCGGGGCAAGAAACCCATCCGGATGCATGCTGGTGGCCTGATGGCAGGCCAATATAGCAGGCGATCATGACAGGATTGTCATAATCGCAGGCGCCCGGAATCAGGCCGTTTCCTGGCCGAGAATGTCCACCAGCGCCTGTACCAGCGCCGCGGATTGCGCGTCGGTGCCGATGGAGATGCGCAGGAAGTTGTCGATGCGCGGCTTGCTGAAATGACGCACGATGATGGAGCGCTCGCGCAGCGCCTTGGCCAGTTCGGCACCGCCGCGCACGACGTGCCGCGCAAAGATGAAGTTGGCGGCAGACGGCAGCACCTCGAAGCCCAGCGCATGCAGGTGCGTGACCAGCGTCTCGCGCGTGGCGATGACCTTGGCACAGCTGTTTCGGAAGTGGGCGTCGTCCTCCACCGAGGCCACGGCGGCTGCCTGGGCCAGACGATCCAGCGGGTAGGAGTTGAAGCTGTTCTTCACGCGCTCCAGCGCCTCGATCAGGCCGGCATCGCCAATCGCGTAGCCCACGCGCAGGCCGGCCAGCGAGCGGCTCTTGGAGAAGGTGTGCACCACCAGCACGTTCGGGTACTTGTTGACCAGCGCCATGGCGCTTTCGCCGCCGAAATCCACATAGGCCTCATCCACCAGCACCACCGCATCCGGGTTGCCGGCGACGATGCGCTCGACCTCGGCCAGCGGCAGCGGGCTGCCGGTCGGTGCGTTGGGGTTGGCGAAGATGATGGCACCGGCACGCTCGTCGCCGCGCGGCAGGTAGTCATCGGCGCGGATGGCGAAGTTGTCGTCCAGCGGAATCAGCTTGTGCCGGATGCCGTACAGCCCGCAGTAGGTGGGGTAGAAGCTGTAGGTGATGTCGGGGAACCAGAGTGCCTGGTCGTGCTTGAGCAGGGCCATGAAGGCATGGGCCAGCACTTCGTCGGAGCCGTTGCCCACGAATACCTGCCTGGGCTCCACGCCAAAGCGCTGGGCCAGCACGGCCTTGAGCGCATCCGATTCGGGATCGGGATACAGGCGCAGGCTGTCACCGGTGGCGTTGCGGATGGCCTCGAGCGCACGCAGCGAGGGGCCGTAGGGGTTCTCGTTGGTGTTGAGCTTGATCAGATTGTCGAGCTTGGGCTGTTCGCCGGGGACGTAGGGGACGAGGTCGTGGACCAGGGCGCTCCAGTAGCGATTCATGGGGTTCTGCCTGATGATGCGGTGCGGTAAAACATCAATGTTAGCAGGCGACTTGCGCTGGAAGCAGAAGACTGCCCTGTAATGCGACAATAGAGGGTCTGGCTCCTGCACGCGGTGCTTGCGTTGCGGGGCTGCATCACGCCTGTGCGCGACGCTGCTTGCCTGTCCGGCAATCGGCCAAATGCCGGCAAACATTTTTACAATCCCTTGTGACATGCGCCGGCTCCCGTGGCCGGCCGGTCGGGTGTTCCGTTGCGAAAGCCCGGCCGTATGGAGAAACAACACGCCATGACCACACCGATTGCGCCCAGCGCCCGTATTGCCGAGGTTTCGCGCAAGACTGCCGAAACCGACATCACCGTTTCCATCAATCTGGATGGCACCGGCGTGTCAAGCCTCCAGAGCGGCATCGGCTTTTTCGACCACATGCTGGAGCAGATTGCCCGCCATGGTCTGATTGACCTGAACGTGGCCTGCAAGGGGGATCTGCACATCGACGGCCACCATACGGTGGAGGACATCGGCATCACCTTCGGCCAGGCCGTGGCCCGCGCCGTGGGTGACAAGAAGGGCATTCGCCGCTATGGCCATGCCTATGTTCCGCTGGACGAGGCGCTGAGCCGCGTGGTGATCGACCTGTCCGGCCGTCCCGGCCTGACCTACGACATTCCCTTCACCGCCGGCATGATTGGCGCGCTGGATACGCAGCTGGTGTACGAGTTCTTCCAGGGCTTCGTCAACCACGCAGGCGTCACGCTGCACATCGACAACCTGCGCGGCATCAATGCGCACCACCAGTGCGAGACCGTGTTCAAGGCCTTTGGCCGTGCGTTGCGCCAGGCACTGGAACTGGATCCGCGCGCTGCGGGCATGATTCCTTCCACCAAGGGAAGCCTCTGATGGGAAAACCGGTTGTTGCCGTTGTTGATTACGAAATGGGCAACCTGCACTCGGTGGCGCAGGCCATGCTGCATGTGGCCGAAGATCGCTACGAGGTGGTGATTGCGCGCCAGCCCGAGCAGATCCAGCAGGCCGAGCGCGTGGTGCTGCCGGGCCAGGGCGCCATGCGCGACTGCATGCAGCACCTGCGTGACAGCGGCATGATGCAGGCCGTGCTTGAAGCGGCGGCCAACAAGCCGCTGTTCGGCGTGTGCGTGGGCATGCAGATGATGCTGGAGCACAGCGAGGAGGGCGATACGGCGGCGCTGGGACTGTTCCCCGGCGAGGTCAAGCGCTTTCAGCTGGAAGGCCGCACGCAGCCGGACGGCAGCCGCTTCAAGGTGCCGCAGATGGGCTGGAACCAGGTTGCCATCACCCGTCCGCATCCGGTGTGGGAAGGCATTGCCGACAACAGCTGGTTCTATTTCCTGCACAGCTATTTTGCGTCGCCCGCCCATGCCGAGCACAGTGTGGGCGAGGCCGACTACGGTGGCCGCTACACGGCTGCCATTGCGCGCGACAACATCTTCGCGACCCAGTTTCACCCCGAAAAAAGCGCTGACGCCGGTCTGGCGCTGTATCGCAACTTCCTGCACTGGAAGCCCTGATTTTTCCGCATTCTGATTTTCCGAGACCAACATGCTGCTGATTCCTGCCATCGACCTGAAAGACGGCCAATGCGTTCGCCTGCAACAGGGGGACATGAACCGCGTCACCACCTTCAATACCGATCCGGTGGCGCAGGCCGTGCACTGGCTGGAGCAGGGCGCGCGCCGCCTGCACCTGGTTGACCTGAACGGTGCCTTTGCCGGCAAGCCCAAGAACCTGGGCGTGGTGAAGGAAATCCTGCAGGAGCTGGGTGACGAGATCCCGGTGCAACTGGGTGGCGGCATCCGCGATCTGGACACCATCGAGCAGTACATCGACGCCGGCCTGCGCTACGTCATCATTGGTACGGCTGCGGTGAAGAACCCGGGCTTCCTGGCCGATGCCTGCAGCGCCTTCGGCGGCCACATCATCGTGGGCCTGGATGCCAAGGACGGCAAGGTCGCCACCGATGGCTGGAGCAAGCTGACCGGCCACGAAGTGACCGATCTGGCCAAGAAATACGAAGACCTGGGTGTGGACAGCATCATCTACACCGACATCGGCCGCGACGGCATGCTGAGCGGCGTGAACATCGAAGCCACCGTGCGTCTGGCACAGGCCAGCACGATTCCGGTGATTGCCTCGGGCGGCCTGAGCAACATGGACGACATCGAGAAGCTGTGCGCGGTCGAGGATGAAGGCGTGATCGGTGTGATCGCGGGTCGTGCCATCTACAGCGGCGATCTGGATTTTGCGGCAGCGCAGGATCGTGCGGATGCGCTGAACGGCGCGGCGGAGTGATCCGGTTTTGACGGTGCAGATGCCAACTACCTGCAGCATGCTGGGTACGGAGGAGCTATCCCTGCGCAGCCCGGCCATGCGCGGCGCATTGAACCTGCCGGCTGATTATCCGGTGGTGCGTTTGCAGGCGCGCACGGGCGAGCAGGCGGTGGTCTCGCTGTTCGGCGCGCAGGTGCTGTCCTGGACAGATGCCGACGAACGCGAGTTGCTGTACCTGAGCCCGAAGGCCACACTGGATGGCAGTGTGGCCATCCGTGGCGGCATTCCGGTGTGCTGGCCGCAATTCAACCGGCGCGGGCCGCTGGTCAAGCACGGGTTTGCGCGCGTGGTGCCATGGCAGGTGATCGAACAATCAGAATCTGCCGTGACCTTGCGCCTGACACGCGCAGATGTGCCGGAGGGGCTGCTGCAGGATGCCGATGGCGCCATGGCCTGGCTTCATGACTTCGAAGTCGACCTGACGGTGCGGCTGGCATCGGCACGCCTGAATGTGGAGTTGGCGGTGCGCAACACCGGGACAACCGCGTTTGCCTTTACCACTGCATTGCACAGCTATCTGGCTGTGGATGCCATCGACGCATTGGCCATCAGCGGTGCGGAGGGCCAGCGCTACTGGGATGCAGTGGCCGGTGCAGACCCGGAATATCCGGTGCAGCAGGGCGACATCGTTTTCCAGGGTGAGGTGGACAGGGTCTATCCGGCATTACCGCGGGCTACCCTGCAGCAATCCTCGCACTGGCTGCGCGTGTCTCAGCCTGCCAGCATGGAGCAGACGGTGGTGTGGAATCCGGGCGCGGCCCTCTGTGCCACGCTGCACGATCTGCCGGCTGACGGCTATCATCGCTTTGTGTGTGTCGAGGCAGCGCAGATCGATACTCCCGTGCGTCTAGAGCCGGGGCAGGGCTGGCTGGGCGGTCAAACCCTGCAGGTGGCCTGAGCCTCTTTTCCGGGCTCCGGCGTGGGTTGGCGGAGTTCCTTCACAATGGGTGAAACCGTCTACCTCCGATGACAGCTTCTTCCCCTTCGATTTCCTTCTGGCGCCTGGGCTGGCGCACCCTCTGGCGCGATGTGCGTGCCGGCGAATTGCGCATGCTGGTGCTGGCCGTGCTGCTGGCCGTGGCTGCCCTGACTGCGGTGGGGTTCTTTGCGGACCGCCTGAACAATGCCTTGCTGCGTGATGCGGCGCAGATGCTGGGCGGGGATGTGGTGGTTAGCAGCGACCAGCCGACGCCGGCCGCCTTTGTGGAGCGTGCGCAGGCATTGGGGCTGAGCGCGATCCAGACGCAGACCTTCCCGACCATGGCGCGTACCACGCCCGAGAAAGGCGAGGCGGGGCGACTGGTGATGCTCAAGGCCGTGAGTGCCGGCTACCCCTTGCGTGGAACCTTGGGGGTCACCCGTGCCGGTGCTATGCCGACCAGCGGGCAGGCGGCGGCGAGTGGGGCCGTGCGGCAGCAGGGCGCAGGCGCGTTTGCGCTGCAGCCGGAACAGGCGGTCACCGCCGGCCCGGGGCGCGGCGAAATCTGGCCGGAGCCTGCGGTGCTGGACACGCTCGGCCTGCAGATCGGGGACGAACTGATGCTGGGCGAAAGCCGCCTGCGCATCACCGCCGTGCTGACGCGCGAGCCCGACCGCGGCAACAACTTCATCAACTTTGCGCCGCGCGCCATGATGGCGCTGGAGGATCTGCCGGCTACGCAACTGGTGCAGCCAGCCAGCCGCGTGAACTACCGGCTGGCGCTGGTGGGTCCGGCTGGGGCGGTGCGCAGCTACACCACCTGGGCGGAGGCGGAACTGAAGCGGCCGGAGGTGCACGGCATCCGCGTGGAGGCGCTGGAGGGCAACAATCCCCAGATGCAGCAGACGCTCGGGCGTGCCGGCAACTTCCTGAATCTGGTGGCACTGCTGGCGGCGCTGCTGAGTGCGGTGGCAGTGGCGCTGGCGGCACGCGGCTTCGCAGCACGCCATCTGGATGACTGCGCCATGCTGCGCGTGCTGGGCCTGTCACAGCGCAAGATCGCACTGGCCTACACCTTTGAATTTGCCCTGCTCGGACTGCTGGGCAGCGTGCTGGGCCTGTTGCTGGGCTACGTGGTGCACTACGCTTTTGTCTGGCTGTTGGCGGGGCTGGTGCAAACCGACTTGCCGGCTCCCGGGCTGGCACCCTTCGGCCTAGGGCTGGGCGTGGGCATGACGCTGCTGCTGGCCTTCGGCCTGCCGCCGGTATTGCAGCTGGCTGGCACGCCACCCTTGCGGGTGATCCGCCGCGAATTGGGGCAACTGAAGGCTGCGCCGGCTTCGGCCGTGTTGCTGGGCGTGGCCGGCTTTGCTGCCTTGCTGCTGGCTACCAGCCAGGATCTCAAGCTGGGCCTGATTGCCGTCGGCGGCTTTGCCGCAGCCGTGCTGCTCTTCATGCTGCTGGGCTGGCTGGCCGTGGTGCTGCTGCGCGGTTGGCTGCGCCGTGGTCCGAGGCTTCCGCACTGGCTTGCGCTGGCTTGGCGGCAACTGACGGCGCGGCCGGTTTTTGCCATGGTGCAGGTGAGCAGTCTGGCGGTGGGCTTGCTGGCCTTGCTGCTGCTTCTGCTGCTGCGCACCGATCTGGTCGAGGACTGGAAGCGTGCCACGCCGGTGGACGCCCCTGATCGCTTCGTCATCAACATCATGCCGGACCAGGCCGAGGCTTTCCGCAGCACGCTGCAGGAGGCCGGCGTGCGTCAGTACGACTGGTACCCGATGGTGCGTGGACGTCTGGTGGCCGTCAATGGCCGGGCAGTGTCCCCCGAGCAGTTCCAGGAAGACCGCGCACGCCGGCTGGTGGACCGCGAGTTCAACCTCAGCTTCAGCGCGCAGCGTCCGGCGCACAACCCGGTGGTGGCCGGCAGCTGGCGCAACGAGGATGCCGGGGGCCTGAGCATGGAAGAGGGCATCATGGAAACCCTCGGCCTGAAGCTGGGAGACCGCCTTCTGTTCGACATGGGCGGCGTGCAGCGCGAGAACACCATCACTTCGGTGCGCAAGGTGGACTGGACGTCCATGCATGTCAACTTCTTTGCGATGTATCCGGTGTCCTCGCTGGGTGATGAAGTGGCGACTACCTGGATCACCGCCTACCGCACGCCGGCCGGCGCTCCCGGTCAGATCAGCCTGGACAACCGGCTGCTGCAGACCTTTCCCAACATCACGCAGATCGACATGACTTCCACCATCCGCCAGGTGCAGGGTGTGCTGGAACAGGTGATCCGCGCGGTGGAACTGCTGTTCGGCTTCGGGCTGGCTGCAGGTGTGGTGGTGCTGTTCGCCACCGTGAGCGCCACGCGTGAGGAGCGTGCGCGCGAACTGGCCATCATGCGGGCGTTGGGAGCCAGCAACCGCTTGCTTGGGCGTATGCTCACCGCCGAGCTGGCCGGAACCGGCGCCCTGGCCGGACTGCTGGCCGCGCTGGTGGCGCTGGGCCTGGGCTGGGCGCTGGCGCGCTATGTGTTTGAGTTTGACTGGTCGTTGGCCTGGTGGGTGGTGCCTGCCGGAGCGCTGGCCGGGGCCGTGCTGTCGTGGCTGGCAGGCCGCTGGAGCCTGCATGGCCTGCTGAACCGGCCGGTGGTGGCAACGCTGCGTGCGGCCACGACCGAATGATGTTCCTGATGGATTGTGTGCATGTCTGATACCGAAACCCTGACCTCTACTCCCAAGCAACAACCGGCGACCGTGTTCGAGTGGATCGGAGGAGAGCCCGTGTTGCAGCAGCTGGTGGACCGCTTCTACGACCTGATGGAGCTGGAACCGGCCTATGCGGAGCTGCGTGCCGTGCATGGCCCGCAACTGGATCGCGCGCGCCAGCACCTGTTCTGGTTTCTGTGCGGCTGGAGTGGCGGGCCGGATTACTTCGTCGAGCGCTTCGGCCATCCGCGCCTGAAAGCACGGCACCTGCCGTTTTCCATCGGCATCAAGGAGCGGGACCAGTGGGTGGCCTGCATGGATCAGGCCATGGGGGATACGGGCATCGACCCGGCCTTGCACCAGCGGCTCAACCAGAGCTTCTTTGAAACAGCGGACTGGATGCGCAACCGGGCGGGTTGAACCGGCGCGGCGGCGCTAAGGGTTGGTGCTTGTTCAGCCGGCAATGGCTGCAAGCCTCGGCAAACAGCGATTCAACCCTGCATGCCGCTCCGTTCGGGCGCGAGCAGGACGATCAGGGCTCCGGCACCACCCTCCGACGGCTTGGCCTGCACGAAGGCTAGCACTTCCTTCTTCTGGATCAGCCAGCCGTACATCTTGTGCTTGATCACCGAGGTCTTGCCTGGTGAGCCCAGACCCTTGCCGGTGATGATGCGCACGCAGCGCACGCCATGGCGCTGGCACTCGCGGATGAAGGCGCCCAGCGTTTCACGGGCGCCGTCTCGGCGCAGGCCGTGCAGGTCGAGCTGGGCCTGGATGTTCCACTGGCCCTGCCGCAGCTTGCGCACCACATCCGGGCCGACCCCGGGGCGGCGGTAGCTCAGGGTTTCATCGGTTTCCAGCAGGGTGGTGATGTCGAAGGCATCGCTCAGGGCTTCCTTCAGCACGGCCTGATGGTCGCGTTCCCGCTGAACCGGGCGTGGCGCAGCGGGTTCGCCGCGCAGGCTCACGCGTCCCTGATGGTTGCCCGACAACGGCTGCACCTTGCCCACGGCATGCACGAACAGGCGCTGCTCGGCCTGCTGGCGCTGGCGTTCCTCCTGCTCGGCGCGCAGGCGGGCTGCAGCTTCGGCGCGCTGCTGGTCGAGCGTGGCCTTGAGGTGCTTGAGGTCCTGCAGGGAATTGGCGGTCTGTTTCATGGTGGCAATCAATCGTCCAGGCTGGCGCTCCAGCGGTCGCCCCAGGGCCCCTGGTTGTTGGCGCTCCTTGCTTCCTGCAGCTGGCGGCGATCGCGTTTGGTGGGGCGGCCCTGCACGATGCTGTGCGCGGGCTCCGGCGCCAGCCGGCGCTGTTCCGACAGGGCCGCACGCAGGGCCAGGCTTTCGTCGGTCTCCTGGTAGAGCTTCTGTGCTTCGGGTGCGGGGCCGCGGCGGTTGGAGAGGGCGCACACTACCACGGTGCGCGTGGCATATCCCTGGCGCAGGCTGATGCAGTCGCCTGCCTTCACGTCACGGGCCGGCTTGCATTCCTGCTCGTTGACCCGGACCCGCCCCTTGTGGATCTCGTCCACGGCCAGGGCGCGCGTCTTGTAGAAACGGGCAGCCCAGAGCCACTTGTCGATGCGCATGCGGTCGCTGGAAGAAGTGTCTGTCATGTATGTAGCAAGCGTCCTTGGGGGGCGTTAGCGCGTAAACTCTGTCCTTGGCATCCTACTGCACGGTGCGACGGATTCTGCACCCGGCTCACAGGCAGCCTGTTGCATAAACCCTGCACCCGTACTGTCCGGTAGGTCACATCCAAACCGGAAATTTCAAGTCCCCAGCGAACAACGCTCAGGCATTTCATCGTTTTCCCGTAATATGCCTGATTTGCTGCACTGCACAAAATCGTGCCGGCGGCTTACGGACCCAAACAACCGCGCATGTCCCGTACCGAACGCCCATCTTCTTCCGACGGAACCTCCTCCAAGACTGCACAGCCGGCACGCAAGCGCGTGAACCTTGCCCTGCAGGGTGGAGGTGCGCACGGTGCATTCACCTGGGGTGTGCTGGATGCGCTGCTGGAGGATGGCCGACTCGAATTTGAAGGCATCAGCGGTGCCAGTTCCGGCTCTGTCAACGCCGTGGCGCTGGTCGACGGGTTGCTGCGTGGCGACGCCGAAGTGGACAGCTACGAGGCCGCACGCGCCAAGCTGCGCAACGTCTGGAAAGGCGTGATGGCTGCCGGCAGCCTGACAGCGCTGAACGACAACCTGGCCAGCATGGTGCCCTTCCTGTCCATGCTGCCCAACCCCGGCAGCATCCTGGCCAACGCCTTTCAGCAGTTTTCCTCGCCGTACAACTTCAACCCGCTGGACCTGAATCCGCTGCGCGAACTGTTGCGCCGTGAAGTCGACTTCGACGCACTGGCCCGCATGCGCAGGCATCGCCTGTTCCTGTCGGCCACGCACATCAGTTCCGGCAAGGCGGAAGTGTTCACCGGCAAGGAGATCAGCCTGCAGGCGGTGATGGCTTCCTCCTGCCTGCCGCAGGCGTTTCAGGCCGTGGAACTGAACGGTCACAACTACTGGGATGGCGGCTTCGTGGCCAATCCGCCGCTGACACCGCTGATTTCCAAGTGCGAATCGGCCGACATCCTGCTGGTGCAGATTGCGCCGCTCAAGCGTGAGGGGGTGCCGACCAGCCAGACCGACATCACCGACCGCATCAACGAGATCACCTTCAACGCCAACCTGCTGTCGCAGATGCACACCATCGGCTTCGTCAACCGCCTGATCGACGAAGGCAAGCTGCAGGAACCGGAGTTCAAGCGCGTGCTGATGCACCGCATTGACGGCGGCGAGATGATGTCGGGGCTGGACAGCTACAGCAAGATCTCCACCGACACCACCATGCTGAACCGCCTGTTCGAGCATGGCCGCTCGCAGGCCTTTGCCTGGCTCAAGAGAGCCTACCCGCTGGTCGGCAAGAAGGGCAGCATCAATATCGACCGGGATTACTCGGACGACATGGTGATGCACGACTGAGCAGGGCGCTCAGTAGTCGCCGTCCGGCATCACTTCCTGCAGGATGGTGGTGGCGATTTCCTCGATCGACTTGGTGGTGGTGGACAGCCAGCGCACGCCGGCGCGACGCATCATGGCCTCTGCCTCGGCCACCTCGTAGCGGCAGTTTTCCAGGCTGGCATAGCGCGAACCGGGACGGCGCTCGTTGCGGATCTCGCTCAGGCGCTCGGGCTGGATCGTCAGGCCGAACAGCTTGGGCTTGAAGGGCAGCAGCGAGGGCGGCAACTGGCGGCGCTCGAAATCCTCGGGGATGAGGGGGTAGTTGGACACCTTCAGGCCGTACTGCAGGGCCAGGTACAGCGACGTAGGCGTCTTTCCACTGCGACTGACCCCGATCAGGATCACATCCGATTGTTCCAGGCCCTTGTTCATCTGACCATCATCATGCATCAGGCTGAAGTTGATGGCCTCCATGCGGTCGCGGTAGGCCTGGCTCTTGGCCACATCCGAGAAACGGCCTACGCGGTGGTGCGACTTGATGCCAAGTTCGCGTTCCAGCGGATTGACGAAGGTGGCAAACATGTCCATCACCATTGCGCGCGTTTCGGCGTTGAGAATGTGCACCACATCCATGTTCACCAGCGTGGTGAAGACGATGGGGCGCACGCCTTCGTTCTGGGCCACGGTGTTGATCTGCTCGACCGCCTTGCGCGCCTTTTCCAGACTGTCGACAAAGGGCAGGCGCACATAGCGCACCGGCATGTCGAACTGCGCCATGATCGACTTGCCGAAGGTTTCGGCCGTGATGCCGGTGCCGTCGGAAACCAGGAATACAGTGCGGAGATAGGGAGAGTTGGGCATGCGTCGATCCTGCGGGGTACTTTTCCTGCGAGTGTAACGCGCGCAGACCCGTGTGGCCGGTGCCGCTAGTTCAGGTATTTCGGGCGCTCCATCGATTGCAGCACATCGGCATCCGGAGCCGTTGCGGGCTCGCTCGTGGTGGTGACGGAGGGAATATCCCAGCCGGATGCCTGGATGGCATCTTCCAGCAGCTTCATGCTGGCATGGAGCGTTGTCTCGTTCATGCTCCACTTGAGGCGGCATGGCTGGGCATCAGGCGTGGCGGGCTTGTCGAGCAGCTCGATGGCGAACGACGCCTTTGTGGGCTGGCTGTACAGGTTGACCGTGTGCACCAGCATGGTGTTCTCCAGCGAGGCCGCCGCCGCGTACGGTTTGGAAAAATCGGCCTTCTCGTTGGAGGCACTGCCGCGCAGGTCGCTCAGCAGCTGGCGCGTCTTGTCGTCAGCCACTGCCACGCTGGAGGCTGCCGTGCCCTGCGCCGCCTGCAGCTTGGCCACGAAATCGGCCACACTGTTGCGCAGCAGGGGCCAGAGCTTGAGCAGAAGCCGGCGGGTCAGCCACGCGGTTTGTTCGCCGCCTTCGCGGAAGCTGATGCGCAGCAGGATGCGGTCATCGAGTGGTCGGTACTGGATGCTGATCTGATGGACGTGCATGCGCCTATTCTGGTAGGCTTGTGGCGATTGCGCATCAGGGCTTGCCTTCACGGCGACGCGGCTCTTGAAAGCGCAGTTTGCGCACGTATATGCGAGGGCAATGAAGGAGGATTTTCCTGATGCGACTTGACAAACTGACGACCAAATTCCAGGAAGCCCTGGGAGACGCCCAGAGCATTGCCCTGGGCAAGGACCATGCCTATATCGAACCCGCCCACGTACTGCTGGCCATGCTGCGCCAGGAGGACGGCCCGCGCTCGTTGCTGCAACGCGCCGGCGTCAATGTGCAGGGGCTGGCTGCCGCCGTGGAAGGTGCAGTCAACCGCCTGCCGCAGGTGCACGGCCAGGAACAGGTGCAGCCCGGCCCCGATCTGGGCAAGCTGCTGCAGGCCACCGAGAAGGAGGCCATCAAGCGCAATGACCAGTTCATTGCGAGTGAGCTGTTCCTGCTCGCCGTGGCGGATTCGAAAGGTACTATCGGTGACATCGCCCGCGAAAACGGCCTGACGCGCAAGAGCCTGGAAGCGGCCATCGACGCTGTGCGTGGCGGCCAGAGCGTGGATAGCGCCGATGCCGAAGGCCAGCGCGAAGCGCTGAAGAAGTACACACTGGATCTGACCGAGCGTGCCCGCCTGGGCAAGCTCGATCCGGTGATCGGCCGTGACGACGAAATCCGCCGCACCATCCAGGTGCTGCAGCGCCGTACCAAGAACAACCCGGTGCTGATCGGCGAGCCGGGCGTGGGCAAGACGGCTATTGTGGAAGGCCTGGCGCAGCGCATCGTTTCCGGCGAAGTGCCGGACACGCTGCGCAACAAGCGCGTGCTGTCGCTCGACATGGCAGCGCTGCTGGCGGGTGCCAAGTACCGTGGTGACTTCGAGGAACGCCTGAAGACCGTGCTGAACGAGCTGGCCAAGGACGAAGGCCAGACCATTCTGTTCATCGACGAACTCCACACCATGGTGGGCGCCGGCAAGGCCGAGGGCGCCATGGATGCGGGCAATATGCTCAAACCGGCGCTGGCGCGTGGCGAGCTGCATTGCGTGGGTGCCACCACGCTGGACGAATACCGCAAGTACATCGAGAAGGATGCTGCGCTGGAGCGCCGTTTCCAGAAGGTGCTGGTGGGCGAGCCGACCGTGGAGGCGACCATCGCCATCCTGCGCGGTCTGCAGGAAAAGTACGAGGTGCACCATGGCGTGGAAATCACCGACCCGGCCATTGTGGCTGCGGCCGAACTGAGCCACCGCTACATCACCGACCGCTTCCTGCCCGACAAGGCGATCGACCTGATCGACGAGGCTGCGGCCAAGATCAAGCTGGAAATCGACTCCAAGCCGGAGGCGATGGACAAGCTCGACCGCCGCCTGATCCAGCTCAAGATCGAGCGCGAGGCGCTGAACAAGGAAAAGGACGAGGCTTCGCAGAAGCGTCTGGAAATCATCGAGGATGAAATCCAGAGCCTGCAGAAGGAATACGCCGATCTTGAAGAGATCTGGAAATCCGAAAAGGCAGCCGCACAGGGCAGCCAGCAGGTGCGCGAGGAGCTGGACAAGCTCAAGTTCCAGATCGAGGAATCCACCCGCAAGGGCGACTTCAACAAGGTGGCCGAGCTGCAATACGGCAAGCTGCCCGAGCTGGAGCGCCGCCTGAAGGAAGCGCAGGACAAGGAAACTGCCGCCGATGGCCAGGGCAAGGGCAACCAGCTGCTGCGTACGCAGGTGGGCGCCGAAGAGATTGCCGAGGTGGTGAGCCGTGCCACGGGCATTCCGGTGGCTAAGATGATGCAGGGCGAGCGCGAGAAGCTGCTGATGATGGAAGCCAAGCTGCACGAGCGTGTGGTGGGCCAGGAAGAGGCGATTGCAGCCGTGGCCAACGCCATCCGCCGCTCGCGCTCCGGCCTGAGCGATCCGAATCGTCCGGCGGGCTCCTTCCTGTTCCTGGGCCCCACGGGTGTGGGCAAGACCGAGCTGACCAAGGCACTGGCCGGCTTCCTGTTCGACAGCGACGAGCACATGGTGCGCATCGACATGAGCGAGTTCATGGAGAAGCACTCCGTGGCCCGCCTGATCGGCGCGCCTCCGGGCTATGTGGGCTACGAGGAGGGCGGCTATCTGACCGAGGCCGTGCGCCGCAAGCCCTACAGCGTGATCCTGCTGGATGAGGTGGAGAAGGCCCATCCGGACGTGTTCAACGTGCTGCTGCAGGTGCTGGACGATGGCCGCCTGACCGACGGCCAGGGCCGCACCGTGGATTTCAAGAACACCGTGATCGTGATGACCAGCAACATCGGCTCGCCCATCATCCAGGCGATGGTGGGCAGCCCGCAGGAGGAGATCAAGGATGCGGTGTTCGATGAACTGAAGGCGAATTTCCGTCCCGAGTTCCTGAACCGCATCGACGAGATCGTGGTGTTCCACGGCCTGAGCGCGGCGCACATTGCCGACATCGCCAGGATCCAGCTCAAGGTGCTGCAGCAGCGTCTGCACAAGATGGATCTGGAGCTGGATGTGTCGCCCGCTGCGCTGGAGGAGCTGGCCAAGGTTGGTTTCGATCCGGTGTTCGGTGCGCGTCCGCTCAAGCGTGCGATCCAGCAGCGCATCGAGAACCCGCTGTCCAAGGCGCTGCTCGAGGGCAAGTTCCCGCCCAAGAGCACGATCAAGGTCAGCGTGGATCCGGTCAACGCGCCCGGCGAGTTCCGCTTCGAGGCTGCGTGATGTGCTGAAGCGGTGTTACAGCCGGAAGGCCGGGGCAGCAGGGCTGCTCCGGCCTTTTTTGTGTGGCACGCGCAGAGGCATTTGCCTTGCGACGCTTGCATTTTGTTGCAACGCCTCAGCGCGGCGCCGGAACCAGTGGCGGTGGGCTGAATCCATCCTGAAGACAACAACGCAACAGGAGCATGAACATGACCATCCGCTTTCGCAACCCCTTGATCATCGCCGGCGTGGCCGCCGTGCTGACGGCCTGTGCCCAGCCCGGCCAGAAGACCGAGCCTGCAGCTGCCACGACCCAACAGGTGAGCGCCCCCGGCATGCGCAGCGCCGATGCCCGCATGCCCAGAATGCAGCGCATGACGCCCGAGCAACGTCAGGCCTGGTTCCAGCAACGCTTTGTGCGCGAAGCCGAAGTGCTGAAGATCACGCCGGCACAGCGTCCCCAATGGGATGCCTACGTGAAGGCGCATGAGCAGATGCGTGCGAGCAAGCCCATGATGAGTGGCAACCGCGCCGACTGGATGAAGAAGATGCAGGCCATGACGCCTGACCAGCGCGCCCAGCATCAGGCGGACCAGATGAAGGCCCGCGCTGCCGAGATGGAAAAAATGGCAGTGACCATCCGTAATCTGCGCGCCGTGCTGACTGCAGACCAGCGTGCCCGTTTTGACCAGATGCACAGCATGGGTGCCTGGAGGCAGGGTGGCATGCAGAAGCAGCCGGGCCAGCGCATGATGCGCCCGATGATGCAGCCGGCACAGTAAGCGGCATGCGGCCTTCCTGCGGGAAGGCCGGCAACAAAAAACCGACTCCGTGGAGTCGGTTTTTTCATCCCTGGAGCAGGGCGGCCGAAGCCGCCTCAGGCGATCAGGACAGGTGCTTGCCGATCAGGCCGGCCATTTCGAACATGGTGACCTGTTTCTTGCCGAACACCTTGGCCAGCTTGTCGTCGGCGTTGATGTTGCGCTTGTTCTTCTCATCCTGCAGCTTGTTGGCCTTGATGTATTCCCACAGCTTCTTGATGACCTCGGTGCGCGGCAGCGGCTTGCTGCCCACGACGGCACCCAGTTCTGCGCTGGGGGTCAGCGGCTTCATGAAAGCGGCATTGGGTTCACGTTTCTTGGGAGCAGCGGTCTTGTCGGCAGCGGGTTTCTTTGCAGTAGCCATGGTAGTTTGGTCTCTCGCAGTGGAAAAAATGGAGGGGTGCAGTCAGGCAGGGACTGCAGGTCAGACAATCCTAATGGAGATTGTGGCGATTTCACAAGCTCTGCAAGCGAGTTTGTGAAAATTTGCGCGCGGATGGGCAGAGGGTTTACCCGCGACTGCCGCTTTTTGGGCCCGAACGCTGCGCGATGGCGTGCGCAGCGCTTTTCAGGCGACATGGCTTGGGTATCATGCGGCGCATACCGAAAAAGGAGACCCTCATGACCCAGCCCGCTTTTGCCACCTGTGACTTCTGCGATCCGCACCGCGATGGCGTGCCGCCCGGCTTTGCCGTCTTGCCGCCCGTGTTCCGCAACTTCGCTTCCAGCGAGCCGTTCTGCGGCCAGGTTGTGACGGTGCAGTGCTTCGAGGACAACACCACGGTCAAGTCCGTGCTGGAAACCGAGGGCAAGGGTCGCGTGCTGGTAGTGGCGGGTGCCGGATCGCTGCGCACGGCGCTGGTGGGCGGCAATATCGGCCAGCTGGTCGAGAAGAATGGCTGGGCCGGCGTGGTGGTGGATGGCTGCGTGCGTGATGTGCGCGAGCTTGCGCCACTCAAGGTCGGCATCCGTGCGCTGGCATCCATGCCCATGCCGCCCATGAAGCGCCAGCAAGGTCTGGTGGATGTGCCAGTGCATGTGCAGGGCGTGGTGGTGCGTCCCGGTGACTGGCTGTATGCCGATGACGACGGCATCGTGGTGAGTAGCCAGCCCTTGTGCTGATCGCCTCAGCTTGACACCGGCGGCAAGGCCTGCGGGCGGCCGGGCAGGGTAGCCATCAGCACGCCAAAAAGGGCGATCGCCAGCGCCAGGCCCTGCATGGCGTTGAGTGTTTCGCCCAGTGCGATCACTCCCGTGGCTGCCGTGCCGACCGGCAGCATCACCGTGAACACGCCAGCCTGTGATGCCGGAATGGTTTTCAGCCCGGTCATCCACAGCCACACCGTGCCTACGCAGGCCGCCAGCGCATAGAACAGCAGCAGCGTCCAGATGCCGGCAGAAACGGCAGCAAAATCGAATTGCCAGGCGGCATACAGCCCAAGCGGCGTGGACAGCGCCAGACCCCACAGATTGATCAGGGCCGTGATGCGCTTGGGAGATAGCGAGACCGTGAGCAGCTTGCCGATGATGGAGTAGCTGGCCTCGCACACCACGGCGGCAAACAGCAGCGCGTAGCCCAGCCAGGAGGACGACTGCGCCGTGCTGCCTCCCGGCGAAGCATCGCGGCCCAGGGCGAGCAAGGCCACACCCCCCACCGCACACAGTACTGACAGCAAGATGCGCAGGCTCATGCGCTCGCGCAGGATCAGCCAGCCAAGCACGGCCACCACGGCCGGGATCGAGGCCATGATGACGCTGGCTGCGACAGCGGTGGTGAGCCGCATGCCGGCAATCATGCACAGCGTGAACAGGAAGTTGCCGAAAAAGGACTCGAGAAACAGCAGCCAGCGCGTGCGTGACGTGAGCGGTGGTTCGTCTGCCGGCTTGCGTAGCCAGTGCAGCATGGCCGCACCGCCGATGCCGAAACGCAGCCAGGCCAATAGCATCACCGGAAACACCATGGCCAGCGGTTTGGACAGAGCCACATAGCTGCCCACCAGCGACATGCTGGCAGCCAGGCAGAGCAGGGCGAGGGGGCGGGGGATGCTGTGCATGCAGTGCGGAATGCTGGTTCAGATCGGAGATTCGCCATTATCGGCAGGGAAACGGGCCGGCGGCCTGTCGTGCTGGTGTCATCTGCAGCAGGCATGCTGGAGGGAAAAAACGCTGCCGTTCCTCGGGCGCAGTTGCGAGGCGTGGATCGGCAGCCATTTTCTATTTCCGGAAGATGGTTTTACATTGTGGAAAATTGGCGTGGAAAATCGGACTCCGTCTTTTTGCAGAGCGCATAATATTTCCGCATTACGAAATAAATAACGTAAGTGGTTGATTTATAAAGAGCAAAAATAACTCTTATATAAGACATAAGATAGATGACAACTCTTATACAAGACTTATGATAGAGGCCATGCCAGCGAGAAAACGACTGGCGCAGAGAGTGCCTCGAGGCACCATGCAAAGAGACAAGGCAAGGCCCCGCAAGGGCCGAGTCGCAGCCCGGTAGATTGATTCGCTTTAGACACTTTTTCTTTTCTTGGAGAGCACCATGACCCAACTGACCCGCGAACAACAGATCGCCGCCCTGGAAAAAGACTGGGCCGAAAACCCCCGCTGGAAGCTCGTGAAGCGTGGCTACAGCGCCGCTGACGTGGTGCGCCTGCGCGGCAGCCTGCAGCCCGAGTACACGCTGGCCAAGCGCGGCGCCGAAAAGCTGTGGGAAAAGGTCAACGGCGGTGCCAAGAAGGGGTACGTGAACGCCTTCGGCGCCATCACTGCTGGCCAGGCCATGCAGCAGGCCAAGGCCGGTCTGGAAGCCGTGTACCTGTCTGGCTGGCAAGTCGCCGCTGACGGCAACACCTCCGAAACCATGTACCCCGACCAATCGCTGTACGCCTACGACTCCGTGCCGACCATGGTTCGCCGCATCAACAACACCTTCAAGCGTGCTGACGAAATCCAGTGGAGCCGTGGCGTGAACCCCGGTGACGAAGGCTTTGTGGACTACTTCCTGCCGATCGTGGCTGATGCTGAAGCCGGTTTCGGCGGCGTGCTGAACGCCTTCGAACTGATGAAGAACATGATTGCCGCTGGCGCTGCCGGCGTGCACTTCGAAGACCAGCTGGCTGCCGTGAAGAAGTGCGGCCACATGGGCGGCAAGGTGCTGGTTCCTACCCAGGAAGCCATCGAGAAGCTGATCTCTGCCCGTTTCGCAGCCGACGTGATGGGCGTGCCCACCATCGTTCTGGCCCGTACCGATGCTGAAGCAGCCAACCTGCTGACCAGTGACTACGACGCCAACGACAAGCCGTTCCTGACCGGCGAGCGCACGCAGGAAGGTTTCTACCGCGTGAAGAACGGTCTGGAGCAGGCCATCAGCCGTGGCGTTGCCTACGCTCCCTACGCTGACTTGGTGTGGTGCGAAACCGGTACGCCGGATCTGGGCTTTGCCCGTGAATTCGCCCAGGCCGTGCACGCTGCCTGCCCCGGCAAGCTGCTGTCCTACAACTGCTCTCCTTCCTTCAACTGGAAGAAGAACCTGGACGACAAGACGATTGCCGCCTTCCAGGACGAGCTGTCCGCACTGGGCTACAAGTACCAGTTCATCACGCTGGCCGGTATCCACATCAACTGGTACAACACCTTCCAGTTTGCCCACGCTTACGCCCGCGGCGAAGGCATGAAGCACTACACCGAAATGGTGCAGGAGCCGGAATTCAAGGCACGCGAGCAGGGCTACACCTTCGTGTCGCACCAGCAGGAAGTGGGCGCAGGCTACTTCGACGACGTGACCACCGTCATCCAGGGCGGTTCTTCCAGCGTGAAGGCCCTGACCGGTTCCACGGAAGAAGAGCAGTTCCACTAAGCCCTATGGCGTCAGCACCTGCGCCTTGACAGGCGCAGGGCTGTGCCTGACAAGAGGCGCAAGGAGACGAAAGCCACGGCGGGAGCCGTGGCTTTTTTACTGGCTTTTACTGCAGGATATCGAGCGGACTGGAGACTCCGCGGCCGCCCTTGTTGAGCACGTGCGTATAGATCATGGTGGTGGTCACGTCGGCGTGGCCCAGCAGTTCCTGGACGGTGCGGATGTCGTAACCGGCTTGTAGCAGATGCGTGGCAAAGCTGTGCCGTAATGTGTGCGGCGTAGCAGGTTTTGCAAACCCCGCGGCCTGAACTGCGCGCTTGAAAGCCCTTTGCAATTGCTTTTCATCGAGATGATGCCGTCGTACTACCCCGCTGCGCGGGTCTGTGGAAAATCCGGCTGCTACAAAGATGTATTGCCACCCCCATTGGGTGGAGGCGTCTGGATATTTAATGGCCAGAGCATGCGGCAGATGGACGTCTGCCTTGCCGGCAGCCAGATCATCCTGATACAGGGCGCGCCGCCATACAAGATGCTGTTGCAGGGCAGGAGCCAGTGTGCGAGGCAGCATGGTGACGCGATCCTTCCCACCTTTGCCATCGCGAACCAGGATTTCCAGCCGCTCAAAGTCTACGTCTTTGACGCGCAAACGCATGCATTCCATCAGGCGCATGCCGGTGCCATACTGAACCGCCCCGGGTTTGGAGGAGGCCCCAACTCTTGAGAAGATGGAGCCATGAACAAGTCCAACAAGTTTTCCCCGGAAGTGCGCGAGCGCGCTGTGCGCATGGTGCAGGAGCATCGAGCCGAGTACCCTTCGTTGTGGGCAGCTATCGAATCGATTGCGCCGAAGATTGGCTGTGTGCCGCAAACCCTGCACGATTGGGTCAAGAGAGCCGAGATCGACGCTGGCCTGCGTGCGGGTACCACGACCTCGGATGCGCGACGCATCAAGGAACTGGAGCGCGAAGTCAAGGAGCTGCGCCGTGCCAATGAGATCC
>NZ_FOCW01000004.1 GCF_900110225.1 Allobrachymonas denitrificans DSM 15123 | reverse complement strand
TATCAACGCCAATAGTCGGCCCAATTGCGATCCCTTCGCATGACCTGCTCATCAGCCCGATCACACCAATTCAAGTCCGGAAATTTTTAATGATCACAAGATGTTGGCGTCGCGCGAACCGCCAAAGGAAAACTCGATCACTACAGGTTCGCGGATCAAAGAACCAAGGGACCCTCTAGGTCCAGGGTAGCCTTGGCCCCTACATGCTCCACTTTTCCATGCCATTTCGCTCCGAGGTGGTAAAACCGCAGGCTATCAGCCGATTCGTCAATCAAGTCACAAAGCTGCTGTCGCACATGAGCCCAGAGTGCGGGATCAACGTGAAGCTCAAACACTGAAAACTGGACTCGCTGCCCGTAATTCTGGCAGACACGGGCAATGCGGCGAAGGCGTCGCGCACCTCCAGGATCGCTCGTACGCACGTCATAGCTGACAAGAACCATCATGCGTAAGTCTCACTTCCAAAGAAAAGGCGGGTACGCATCGAGATCTCCGCGCAAGTGCCGCGCTAATAGCTGGGCTTGCACAAAAGGCAGCAAGCCGATGTCAACTTTCTCCTCGATAAAAGCGTGGAGCAGCTGATCGCGCTTTCGCTCTTGATACGCGACAAGAACCTTCTTCCTGCCTTCATCCGTGAGATACACAGCCCCTCCGTCGGCGGAATGAAAATCACGTTCACCCACTTGCCGCAAGTTAACCAGCGATAGCGCAAGCCGGTCTCCGAGCAAGGAGCGAAATTCCTCTGCGAGATCAAGAGCAAGACTCGGGCGCCCTGGTCTATCCCGGTGAAGAAAACCAACGGCCGGATCAAGCCCCACTGTCTCCAAAGCAGACCTGCAATCGTGTGTGAGCAGCGTATACAGGAACGACAACAAGGCATTGAAAGCATCCTGTGGAGGTCTGCGTGTACGCCCGGAAAAATGCAGAGCCGAAGCCTCTGTGCGAATCAGCTGATCCAGTACGCTGAAATAGGCCAGAGCTGCCTCCCCCTCCAGTCCCCGAAGAAAATCCGTACTGATATCTGCCTCAAGCATGCGAAGAGGGATGCGTTTCAAACGTGCCACTGCGTGCTCATATTTCGCGGGGTCTGACAGGCCTTCCCTGTGATCCCGCCACCCCCGTGCAAGCACGGCATGTTGATTATGGATTTTCCCTACCAGGAGGTTTCGCACGATGGCCGTAGTCGCAGCAGGATCATCACTGCGCCGATATTGCTCCTTCCTCAATAACACGTTGCCAGAAACGGGCCCTTCAACTCTTGCCAGAAACTTGCCGTTCTCGGTCAAAAAACAGACGGTGATGCCGTTTTGCGCACAGTAACCAAGCAACGCGGGAGAAGCCAAGATCCGACCTATGCACACGATGCTTTCCAGCATATGCAAAGGCAGCCGCGCCCGTTCCTGACGATCCACCTCCATCACGACATTGAGACCATCCCGATGCAGCCACGCTCCGCCAGTCGTGACATACAAGGTATTGAGTTGCCGCCTCATTGCTCACTACTCCACCGCATTCATCAGCCAGCGCTGTACTGATCTTTGCCTTGAAATGCACTGCGGCATACAAAGATCAACCAGCGAGCACGAGTCACATTTCTTGGCCTCGTATATTGCACTTGGTGTTTGCCTGCTCTCCAGCATGGCGCGCGTTCCCTGAAGCACTTTCAGTGTAAGTTCCCGCAGTCCCCTGTCAAAGACTACATCTTTGCGTCGTCGCGTTTGGCCATAAAACAGTGCACCGCGGGGCACCGGCTTCCCGTACATGTCTTCCAAACATAGCGCTTGCGCACAAAGTTGAACTTCATCCGCTTGATGCGCCTTCGGCCGACCCCGCTTGTACTCGACGGGAAAGGGGCATTCCCCTCCATCCGCTTGCGAATGAAACTCGACAACATCAGCCTTTCCGATCAAGCCGAAGGCTTCATGCGACAACGCCATTGCAGTCGCGACCCGAACACCTTTTCGCGTTCCGGCACCCGGAAGGTCTGCACGTTCGTGCAGGATTCTGCCTTCCGCGGTTTCCCTGCTTTCCGCCCATAGCTGCTCCAGATGGATCAGTGCACACTGCCGGGGGCAATAGAGAAAGTGCTGAAGGGCAGAAAGAGGAATGACGTCCATGTAGCAAATCAGATCAATTCGCTGACAGAGACACCCTGTGGCAAGTTTTGGTCAACGCTCACCTGATAATCTGCGTAGCAACGTGCCGGAGTATCAGCCTCTCCGTTCACGCGAGACACCTTGACCTTGTCGAACAACACATGTGCAGGTGCATTGCCCATGGCGCTTTCATGCTTGAAAACAATCAGCCTGCGTGCTGCCATTTCGCCACGCGCTGCCGAGCGGTCATGCTCGAACATGTTGGTGAGCGCCTGCCAGAACAGCGCGAGGTCGGTGTCAGAAAAACCCGTGCGCTCCGCAAGCTTTGCAGAGATGAAGCCATGTGCACGATACAGTCCATATGGAATGATGTGCTTTCTGCCCATGGTGCGGTTGTCGCCACTTTGCGCTTCAGCTTCCTTTTCAGTCGTTACGGCCATCCGTGTGATGGATATCTCCAGCGGCACTACCGGGTCGATTGAGGTGGCAAAAGCCATTTGCACTGGCCCACGAACCTGACCGGCATTGACGCCCGTAGTCATGACTGCGCCGAAGGTACGCACGTCGAAGAAATTGCGGCACATCCAAGCGGTAATTTCCCGCGCCTTGGCCTCTTCCTTGGGTAGCTTCTTGTATTCATCTTTGGTATCAGGCGGAATGCCCAGGCCTTCCCATGCTTTTTTGTGCTGCAGGTTAAGCACCGCTTTTTCCTGCATGTAGATGGCATAGCCGGAGGTATTTTCCTTGTCCAGACTGACAAAGTTGCGAACCTTGCGCTTCAGGCATACGTCGGTCACAAGACCACGGTTGGTTTCCGGATCCAGGCGAGGCAGGTTACCTGCATCCGGATCCCCGTTGGGATTGCCATTCGTGATGTCGAACAGATAAACAAATTCGTAGCGATGTGCGATGGCACTCATGATTGGGTCTCCCTGTGCAGGTTATTCAGTTTCTTGAGATTGCGAATCGTCCGAGAGAGGCAATTCTTCATCGTCAGACTTTGCGAACCAACTATGTGATTGATGGTAGTAGCCGATGGCAAAGCGCCCCTGCTCTTCGATACGAAGGCTGCGCGGAAAGCTGTCTGACAAACCTTCAACGATTTCGCGGATGTCCTTTTCCAGTACAACAGCCAGTCCTGGCTTTTCCTTGCGCAGCTTGCCCAGATGGTTTTGGGTATTGCGCAGCAACACAGGGAAGACCGAAGCTGGCGTAGCGGATGCCGCGCCGTAGTAGCGGTCACGGATAGTGGCATTCACCTGCCCGCCCAATGCTCCGCGCTGCGCTGTCTCCAATACAGCAAACAAGCGGCCCAGCCGGTAGCCGGGGCTTTTCGATTCCTTGTCGAGACTCACAAGCACCTCCTCTGATTGATCGCCATTTTGAAAACCCAGCCTCTGATCACGCGCCAGAACTCCCTTACAGATGGCCGCACGCATGCCAGACAGGTTGCCGTCTGAGCGTATGCGCATCAATGTGTTCACCAGCAGACTGCGCGGATAGCGCCGACCGCTCAGCACCGACCGCATGAATTCACCTACGAGGTTGTTGAAGGCATCGTCCATCTTGGGCATGGCACCTTCGCGGTGCGGCACCGTTGCCAGCAATACACGACGCGCCGCAGGTTCAGTCTTCCATGGCACCGGTTCGATATGAAAATCGCGTGCGTGCCAAGCAAGACGCTCTGCAAAAAGACCCAGCGTTCCAACTTCCCAGAAGCGGATGGATAGTCGGGAAGCATTGGGAGCCAAGCCCAGCACATACATGCGCGTGCCTTCTTGCAGTTTCGGGTTCAGCTCGCTGAATGGCCGGCCTTTCGCGACCTTTTCGAGCATCTGGCGAACCAGCGCGGCTTCCTTTTCATCATCCGCCGGCGGATTGAGCAAGGCCTCAAACGCCAACTCGGCAGCCTCTGCCTCTTCAGAGTCCGCAGCTTCAGCCCAAAACACCACACTGGCATCTCCAATCTGGATGCGCTGGCGATTGTGCTCACTGCGGCGAAGCAGGTAATTGAGCACGGTGGTGTAGGCAAACGCAGCCTGCTCTGAAACCGGAGCGTTATCTCCCTGCTCCTTTCCATAGGAAGTGAACGACTCCTGGTTGAATGCAACCACTGATGCGCCGGATGTCTGCGCGCCATAAACTCCCTTGATCGCGGGGTGCAGTCGGGCAATAGGCAAACGCTCACCTAGAACCAAACATTCACTCCGGCTAGGTGCGTCATCGCCGCCGCTCAACTGAGTTCGCACCAATTGCGCTGCAGCGCATTCATGCAGGTATTGCTTTTCACCACTGATTCGAAAAACGACATTGGTATCCAGCATTTCCACTGTGAATCGAGGCGCCACAAAGTGCTCGGGCGTCCATTGCGTCAGGAAAGCCAACAGGGCTTTAAGTCCCGCATCATCAGTTGTTGCCAGACAGTTTTGATGCAACTCCTTGAAGGCCTCGTGCTCTTTATCTGCACGTTTGCTGCTGGCGCTTACCCCAAGCACGTAGCTGGTCTTATCCCAAAGAAAATTGGGCTTGATTCCGACGGTACGCTTCTCGGGTTGCGGCACGTTCATCACTCGCGGCATAGGTTTTTTGCCGGACGTATCCCGGATGTCGTTCACATCCACCACTCGTCCATCTGACGCCAGCAGAATTTCATAGCTAATCTTCTCTGGGCTATATCCAAACGGGGCCAGTTCTTCTTCGCCGCGCGCAAGCAGCCGCTGATAATAGCTATTCAGTGCCTGGAGAATCATGCCTTGACCTCCTCACTTTGCCACGGGGGAACAGCGATGACGCCATCTACCATCTGAGCGCGGAAAAAGCGTGGCGTCATACCATTCTCGAAATCGATGTCATGCAGCATCCAGCCCAAGTCGCGTGTACCACTCAGACTGACATCGTGAGCTGGCCATTGCCCCCCCTCTTCCAGCAGCTCAAAGTAGGCCGGGAATTCACGAACGCCCATGCATGGCGCATGAAAATACTGGCCCTTGCGAGCACGGCGATTGAAGATGTCCAAGTGCTTGCCCACTGAGTCATCTGCACCCGCTGCTCGCGTCAATTCGAAGTGAGCTTCAATCACATAAGCGACATCGCGCAAAATGGTCGCGGCACGTTGCTGCCGGTCTTCATCCACATAGGTAGCCAGCCCAGTCGTGCTGCCCGCACGCATGGCCTTGGCCACGTTGGCAGATGAGAGTTTTCCGCCCACTTCATTGCGCCGTATCGACTCGAAACGAATCGGCTTCAGAACATGGATGCGATCAATCTGCCAGCGAATGGCAGGCTTCCAGTGCAGCGCTTCCAAAATACCGCGTGCAGCCGATGGCGTGATGACATCGTAGGAGACTCGCTCTACTTTCATTTCGGGGCGCGTAAAGCATGCGCGCTCCCCCCATACGTGCAAACGCACTCCAAAAGCCATTGCATCCTCCCTTGAGCTTCGAACCTTGGCCTCCTCGAAAGCTCCAATACATTGCTTTGGTATTCAGCTAACCTAATTTATATCGCCTTTCAGAGCACTTTTCCGCCATCGAGTTAAATTATTGTGCTTGGCGTTTTCATGAAGGTGGGTTGTTCCCATCCCAGACCGACGCTGTGGTCATAAATATCCCCATTGACCAGCGCCATGAACTGGTCACCCCATTTGTCCTGCGCTACAGCCTGCACGGCGCCCGCCTTAAATAGGGCATCAAATCCTTTTTGGGGCAACTGCACAAGGTAAGGCTGCAACTGTCGGGCAATCCCGCCACATCCTTCAGCAAACTCCAGATCACACAGCAGCTTTTTGGCCGTATCGTCATACGGCACGATCACAGGCCTTTGCACACTATCAATCAGGCGGAACTTGGCCGCCATGGTTTCGAGCGGCAGGCTATCCACCTGGCTTTCCTTCAGCAATCCCAGCAGGTTGGGAGTGTCGAGCTGTTCGCTACCCTTCTGCCAATACAGCAGCTCGAAATAGCGCCGGATGAATTGGGGCGAGAGTGGCCTTTCATCACCAATTTCACGCAAGACTTCACGCGCGACCTGAGCGTATTGCTTCAACTCCGGAGGCGGCGTCCAATCTTCGTTTTCTGGGATGAAAACAAGTACCTCGCTTTGCGCTAAGGTGCGTTTTCCTTCCCTGTTGCAACGTCCCGCAGCCTGTGCAATGGAGTCCAGGCCTGCCTCTGCCCGTAGGACAGTCGGAAAATCAACATCAACTCCCGCTTCGATCAACGAAGTTGATACCAGCCTGCACGGCCTCCCTTCCACCAGCATTTGCCTTACTTCGCTCAAGACCTCGCTACGGTGTTTGGCGCACATCAGCGTCGTGAGATGCCTCGCCCCAGGCAGATCATTCATCGCCTCGTACACCGCGCGCGCATGCCGCCTGTTATTCACAATACACAGCACCTGCTCGCGCGATCGCATCTCCGCTGCCAACGCTTGGTCGCTCAATACGCCCACATGCCGCACACGGACACGCTCGAGGGCTCGGAACAGCTCTGCGGGCTCAGGCGCGAGTTCACGGACACCTTCCAAACCCCCTTCAAAATCAGGCGCTTCTAGCGCAGGCTGAGTTGCGGTGCAGAGCACCACACTAGTTCGGTAGTTCCGTGCGAGCTCGTCAATGGCAGCCACACAGGGACGCAACAGCTTGAGCGGCATGGTTTGCGCTTCGTCCAGAACGACCACACTGCCCGTTATGGCATGCAGTTTGCGACATTGCGCCGGCCTTGCTGCAAACAGGCTCTCAAAGAATTGAACGGCCGTTGTGACCACAATAGGCGCATCCCAGTTCTCCATCGCCAAGCGCAACTTTTCAGCTGCTTCATAGCGATCAGGATCATTGCGCGGCGGCTTTTCCGCCATAAACGCACTGTGATGCTCCAGGACTGCTACCTCACCCAGCGGGCCCAGAGCCTTGCGAAACACCCGCGCAGTTTGTTCAACAATGCTGGTGAACGGTATTACGACAATGACACGACGCAGGCCATGTAGAAGCGCATGGTCCAGCGCGAAGGCCAGAGAGGCCAATGTTTTTCCACCGCCTGTGGGTACCGTCAGCGAGAACAAGCCACGATCCAGCTCCGCCTTGGCACGTACTTGCTTCAGGATTTCCGCACGCAGCTGATTCACGTCAGAGTTACTCTGGAACCCCGCGAGGTAGTTATTCAGCTGATCGCGCAATGCCGCCAAGGTCGGCATTGCACGATCCCTAGGACTATTCCAATTCGATATTGCACCGTTCTGATAGAAGCGCTCGGTATCGAGAAAATCCGCATCAACCAGGCATGAAAAGATCATGCGCGCCAGGAAGCTCAACTGAAAATTCCCACGGGCCCTGCTATGTGCGCGAAAAGCAGGCAAGGCTAGCCGAGCGGGAAGGCTGATTTCCTGTTCCCAGCAGGGATCCAGCGTCGGCAGATCCCCAGCTTTGAGTCGGTATTGCAGCGGGGTCCGTTCACCTTCTGATTCACCGCCATTGGCCAAGCCCGCGTGGTGCCCCGCAATGCCATAAGCCAACAGACTCCCCATCGCGCCGTATCGGGAGACAGCAATCTGTGCCCCTCGAGTGGAGTGATCTACCCGCAGAGCTTGCCCATGCAGCTTCTGCTGAAACGGCAGGCAATACTTGCCCACATCGTGGAGCAAGCCGGCTGTATGCCCAAGAAGATGAGAGTCAAACTGCTCCGCAAATCTTCCCGCAAGCTCCGCTACCTGAGACAAGTGTTCCTGAAGTGACTGCCAATCGCTTTGATCCTGATTTTGAGTGGAGTGCGCAAAGAAGCGTCCTGACATTCCTTCCATCTCCAACCTCCACGGCGCCGTTATTCGTTATTGAAGGAGCCCTCTCAATACACAGCTCAGCGCGTCAACCCCTCCAACGCCTCCCGATACTTCCCACTAGTCCCCTCAATCACCTCAGCCGGCAACACCGGCGCAGGCGCCGTCTTGCCCCAGGGCTTGCCATCCACCTGCGCCGTTTCCAGCCAGTCGCGCAGGTACTGCTTGTCATAGCTGGGCGGATTGGCGCCGGCCTTGAAGGCAGCCTCGTAGCCCTCCAGCGGCCAGTAGCGCGAGCTGTCGGGGGTCAGCACTTCGTCCATCAGCGTCAGCTTGCCATCGGCATCCAGGCCAAACTCGAACTTGGTGTCGGCAATGATGATGCCCTTGGTCAGCGCGTAGTCGGCCGCGGCCTTGTACAGCGCAATGCTCACGTCGCGCATCTGCGCGGCCAGCTCCGGGCCGATGGTTTTTTCCACCTGTTCGAAGCTGATGTTCTCGTCGTGCTCGCCCACTTCGGCCTTGGCCGCCGGCGTGAAGATGGGCTCGGGCAGCTTGCTGGCATTGCTCAGGCCTTCGGGCAGCGGCACGCCGCACACGCTGCGGCTCTGCTGGTATTCGGCCCAGCCACTGCCGGCCAGGTAGCCGCGCACCACCGCCTCCACCGGCAGCGGCTTCAGGCGCTTCACCAGCATGCTGCGGCCCTGCACCTGCGCCACTTCCCCGGGCGCCACCACGCTTTCGGGGGCGTCGCCCGTCAGGTGGTTGGGCACGATGCCCTTGAGCTTGTCGAACCAGAACAGCGCCATCTGCGTGAGCAGCGCGCCCTTGCCGGGGATCGGCTCGCCCATGATGACGTCGAACGCGCTGATGCGGTCGCTGGCGACCATCAGGATGCGGTCGTCGCCCACGGCGTAGTTGTCGCGCACCTTGCCGCGCGCCAGCAGCGGCAGCGAAGTGATGGAAGAGGTATGGAGTGCGTTGCTCATGCGGGCATGTCCTTGCAGAAGGAGAAAAATCGGGCTGCCCTATTTTATGCCGCCGCACCCTGCCAGGGCCCGCCGCAACCCGCCGTGCCACCCCGCTACAGCCCTTATGCAATTTCTTGAAAAAGCATAAGAAAAAATTTCTTATGCAGAAATAAGCATATAACTTTTTATCCGCCCCATAATCGCGACTTCGGGTTTACCCCAGCACCCTCCGCCGGCCACAAGCCGGCACGTGAAACAAGAAGAAGTCGGCAAATGATTGAACTGGAATCCGTACGCAAGCGCTATCCGGCCCCACAGGGCAGCGGGTGGTTCGATGCGGTACACCCCACCAGCCTGCGCATCGCGCAAGGCGAGATTTTCGGCCTGATCGGCCAGTCTGGCGCAGGCAAGTCCACCCTGCTGCGCCTGATCAACCTGCTCGAGCGGCCCGATGCGGGCCAGGTGCGCATTGACGGACAGGACCTGATGCAACTGGATGCACGCAGCCTGCGCCAGATGCGCCAGAAGATCGGCATGGTGTTCCAGCAGTTCAACCTGATGGCCAACCGCACGGTGGCGGGCAATGTGGCGTTTCCGCTGGAAATTGCCGGCTGGAGTGCCGAACGCATCCGAGCCCGTGTGGATGAATGTTTGGAGATTGTCGGCCTTACCGAGCGCGCACGGCACTATCCGGCCCAACTCTCGGGCGGACAGAAGCAGCGTGTGGGCATTGCGCGGGCACTGGCGCCGCACCCGAGCGTGATCCTGGCGGACGAGCCCACCTCGGCGCTGGATCCGCAGACCACGCAGTCGGTGCTGGACTGCCTCAAGGACATCAACCAGCGTTTCGGCGTGACCATCGTCATCGTCACGCACGAGATGCAGGTGGTGCGTGCCCTGTGCCAGCGCGCTGCCGTGCTGTCGGCCGGCCGCATCGTGGATGTGGTGGAAGTGCAGGGCAGCGACATCACCACCCACCACGCACAAACCCGCGCACTGCTTGAGGAGGCCTGAGCATGGACGAAACCTATCTGGAAGAAGACGCCCCCATCACCTGGGCCGGTGCCTGGGAGCATCTGGCCGACATGCAGGAAGAGATCGTTCAGGCCGCCATCGAGACTGCGCTGATGCTGGGCATCGGCCTGGGCGCGGCATTGCTGTTCGGGCTGCCGCTGGGCGTGCTGCTGTACCTTACCCGCCGCGGCAACATGGCCGACAATCCCTGGCTGCACGGCGTGCTGAGCTGGGTGGTAAACCTGGTGCGTTCCTTCCCCTTCATCATCCTGATGGTGGTGCTGAGCGGCTTCACGCGCATCGTGGCGGGCACCTCGATCGGTCCGCTGGCGGCGGCCGTGCCGCTGTCATTTGCGGCCATTCCCTACTTTGCCCGGCTGGCCGAGCAGTCGCTGCGCGAGATTCCGCGCGGCGTGCTGGAGGCCGCGCAGGCCATGGGTGCCAGCCCGCTGCAGATTATCGTGAAGGTGCTGCTGGTAGAGGCCCGCGCCGGGCTGATTGCAGGTTTCACCATTCTCACCATCAGTTTTCTGAGCTACTCGGCCGTGGCCGGCGTGGTGGGCGGCGGCGGCATTGGCGATCTGGCCATCCGCTACGGCTACCAGCGTTACGACACGGTGGTGCTGGTGGCCATGTCGCTGCTGCTGATCGTGCTGGTGCAGGGCATCCAGCTGGCCGGCAACTACGCCGCCGCCAGGCTCGACAAGCGCTGAACGCGCATCCCCCGATTTCTCCCGTTTACCTGAAAGGAAGTACCCCCATGCAGCATTCCAGACGCACCCTGATCCATTCCGCCCTCGTCGCCACCGCCCTGCTGGCCGGCGGCACCGCTCTTGCGGCCGACCCGGCCAAGAAGCAGATCGTCATCGGCACCACCGTGGGCGATTTCGGCGACCAGGTCAAGCAAGGCATCCGCCCCATCCTCGAAAAGCAGGGCTACAAGGTCAAGCTGGTCGAATTCACCGACTATGTGCGGCCCAACCTGGCGCTGCAGGAAGGTTCTCTCGACGTGAACGTGTTCCAGCACCGCCCCTATCTGGACAAGTTCAGCGCCCAGCACAAGCTGCGCCTGACGCCGGTGTTCCAGGTGCCGACCGCTCCGCTGGGCATCTACGCCGGCAAGCGCAAGTCGCTGGCCGAGGTGAAGCTGGGCAGCTCCGTCAGCCTGCCGAACGACCCGAGCAACCTGGCGCGCGCGCTGGTGATGCTGGCCGACCTGGGCTGGATCTCGCTCAAGCCGGGCATCAACCCGGTGACGGCTTCCGAGCGCGACATCGCCGCCAATCCGCGCAAGCTGGTGCTGCGCCCGCTGGAGGCCGCGCAGCTGCCGCGTTCCCGCGCCGACGTGGACTTTGCCGTCATCAACGGCAACTACGCGGTGAGCAGCGGCATCCGGCTGACCACGGCGCTGTATCAGGAGAAGAGCAACGCCTACATCAACGTGGGGGTGCTCAAGACCGCCGATGTGAACAAGCCCTGGGCGCGCGACGTGATTGCCGCCTACCAGTCGCCCGAGTTCAAGGCCTATGCGCTCAAGCGCTTCCCGGGCTACAAGCTGCCGCAGGTGTGGGGCAAGTAAGGGCGCAGTGTTGAGGGGCGCCGGACACTCGCGCGGCAGCCCTTGCCTCACGCCTTGGGCGCCGCCGGCACATCCTTGGCCGCCGTCACCGGCGTGCCCGCCTGCTCCAGCGGCGCCGTGAAGTTCACCAACCGCGGCACCAGCCTGCCATCGCGAAAGCCCTCGGCATGGAAGTGGTAGGAGGTCACGCCGCAGTTGGGCACATCGCCCTCGCGGTCGATTGCCAGGATCTCCTGCTCGGCCAGCCCCTCCAGCAGGTAGCGCAGGCAGCTCACGATCACCTGGTGCCCCACCACCAGCACGCGCTGGCCGTCGTATTCGCGCGCCGTCATCTCCATGAAGCTGCGCAGGCGCAGGATCACATCGCACCAGCTCTCGCCGCCGGGCGGACGGAAATAGAACTTGCCCACATGCGCACGCTGCTCGAACAGGTCCGGAAACTTCTGCTGGATGCCGTAGCGCGTGTAGCGGTCCAGCACACCGAATTCCTTCTCGCGCAGGCGTTCGTCCACGCGCAGCGTGGTCGGCATTTCGCCTACCTGCAGCAGGCGGCGTGCGGTTTCGACGGCACGCAGATAGGGCGAGCACAGCAGCACATCGGGCTGCTCCTCCGGCGGCAGTGTGCCAAACCAGTAGCCCAGCGCATCCGCCTGCCGCTCGCCCAGCGGGGAGAGCGGCGTGTCCATGTCGCGCGTGGCGATGTCGAGCATGGGCAACTGGCGCGAGTTGGCCAGATCGCTGGCCACGTTGCCGGCGCTCTGGCCGTGGCGTACCACCCAGAGCACGCTGGGCGTGGGAGAAGAGTGCTTGACGATCGACACAGGCAGCATGGCAGCAATAGGACAACAGGCCAGACTGTACGCAGGACGCGTGCCGGCGAAGGTAGGACGCCATCCACTGTGCATGGCTGGCGCGCCGACTTCACTGGGGATTTTCCCGGCGGCTCTGGTTTTCCATGAGGGCTATTAAATTTTTTATGCAATTCCTATAATTATTCGAATTTCATAATTTCCCCTAAATTCGCCATGTCCAGCGTCTACCCCCGCCCCGAACTGGGCCGCCAGATGGCCACGCAACTGCTGCGCCCCGGCCCGCTGGATGCCTCGCTGCAGTCCGGTCTGTTCCTCTCCGGCCAGCGCCGCACCGGCAAGACCACCTTTCTGCAGCACGACCTGATCCCCGCGCTGGAGGCCATGGGCGCGCTGGTGATCTATGTGGACCTGTGGAGCGACGTACAGGCTTCGCCCTCTTCGCTGGTGCATGCCGCCATCAAACAGGCCCTGACCGAACTGCAGAACCAGGGCTCGCGCATGCGCAGGACGCTGGCGCGCGTGAAGGGCGCCGAAGTGGGCGCGCTGGGCTTCAAGTTCGGCTTCTCGCTCGACAGCCTGGGCAAGGAAGACGGCACCACGCTGGCCCAGGCGCTTTCCGCCATCGTGGAGCAGGCGCAAACCGATGTGGTGCTGATCATCGACGAGGTGCAGCACGCCATCACCTCCGAGAACGGCCACGGCCTGCTGCTGGCGCTCAAGGCAGCGCGCGATGCCATCAACCAGAATCCTCAATCGCAGGGCCGCTTCTACTTCGTGGGCACCGGCTCGCACCGCGCCATGGTCAACGAACTGACAGCACGCCGCAACCAGGCCTTTGCCGGCGCCGTGAGCGTGCCGTTTCCGCTGCTGGGGCGGGATTATGTGGAGCATCTGCTGCAGCACGCGGCTGACGGCGGTCTGGGCCCGCAGATGCCCTCGCCCGAAGTGGCCTGGCACGGCTTCCAGACACTGGGCCAGCGCCCCGAAGAAATGCTGCGCGCCCTGCGCCAGCAGCTGGTGGCCCTGCAGGAGCAACCACAACTCAAGCCCGACGAAGTGTTTCCGGTAGTCGCCTCCACCCTGCGCAATGCCCTGGCCGGCGAAGAACTGCGCCGGCTCGAAAGCCTGGGCGGCTTGGCCGAAGCCATTTTTGCCCGCATCGCCGCCACCGAAGCCGGCGAATCCAAGGGCCTGTTCACCCCGGACGCCCTGAAAGCCTACGGCGAGCACCTGCACCGCCCCGTGCGCATGGAGGAAGTGCAACCCACCATCAACGCCATGCTCGACGAGAACATCGTGCTGCGCAAGGCACACGGCCTGTACGCCATCACCGATCCCTTTGTGCATCAGGCGTGGAAGGAGAGCCAGGCGGTGCAGGCTCGGCTGCAGGGGTGACGCCAAGGCCCCAGCCTGCGGGCGTGTGCGTTCAACCGCTGAAGACGCAAAAAAGCCACCGCCGGGCTGCGTCCCATTGCCCAAAAGCAATGAGGCCACGACCCACCTCGGTGGCTCTGTGTCGCAAGGCCAGCGCCGTCACACGACGGCGCGCCCTGCTCAGCGCACTTGCTGTGCCAGCTCGCCCTTGGCGTACTTCTCGGCCATCACGCTCATCGGGATGCCCTTGATCTTGGCGCCCTGGCCTTCGCAACCGAACTCCAGATAGCGCTGCTTGCACACGGCCTTGGCGGCTTCACGCGCCGGCTTCATCCATTCGCGCATGTCGAACTTGGAGGGGTTCTCGGCCATGAACTTGCGCAAGGCACCGGTCATCGCCATGCGGATGTCGGTGTCGATGTTGATCTTGCGCACGCCGTACTTGATGGCTTCCTGGATTTCCTTGACCGGCACGCCGTAGGTCTGCTTCATGGCGCCGCCGTACTGGTTGATGATGTCCAGCAGGTCTTGCGGCACGCTGGAGGAACCGTGCATCACCAGGTGGGTGTTGGGGATGCGCGCGTTGATTTCCTTCACGCGGCTGATGGCCAGCACGTCGCCTGTGGGCGGACGGGTGAACTTGTAGGCGCCGTGGCTGGTGCCGATGGCAATCGCCAGCGCGTCCAGCTGGGTGGCGGCCACGAACTGGGCGGCTTCCTCGGGGTCGGTCAGCATCTGGCTGTGGTCCAGCTTGCCGACGGCGCCCACGCCGTCTTCCTCGCCGGCTTCACCGGTTTCCAGGCTGCCCAGGCAACCCAGTTCGCCTTCCACCGTGGCGCCGATCTTGTGCGCCATGGCCACGACCTGCTTGGTCACGTCCACGTTGTAGTCGAAGTCGGCCGGGGTCTTGCCGTCTTCGCGCAGCGAGCCGTCCATCATCACCGAGCCAAAGCCCAGGTCCAGCGCACCCTGGCAGATGGCGGGAGAGGTGCCATGGTCCTGATGCATCACCAGCGGGATGTGGGGATAGGCTTCGGCGGCGGCCTGGATCAGGTACTTGATGAAGTGCTCACCGGCATACTTGCGCGCGCCAGCGCTGGCCTGCAGGATCACCGGGGCGCCGACTTCGTCAGCAGCAGACATCACGGCCTGCACCTGTTCCAGGTTGTTGACGTTGAAGGCCGGGATGCCGTAGCCGTTTTCGGCGGCGTGGTCCAGCAGTTCGCGCATGGAAACGAGTGCCATGGAAGAGTCCCCTCAGAAGTTGAAAAGCGATATGACCCACCCTCCGGGGCAGGCCAGGATGTCAGTGCGATGAATTTTTCGCCATTTTAGCCTGCCATGGCCCGAACGGGGACTTGTCGCAGGTCAATGCGGGGGCATGCGCACCTCAGGCCGCGCGGCAGATCTTCAGCATGTTGGTGCCACCCGGCGCGCCCATCGGCTCGCCGCAGGTAATGGCGTAGATGTCGCCGCTCTGCAGCACGCCACCGGCCTTGAGCTGCGCCTCGGCCTGGTGCAGCACGCTGTCGCGGTCGGCGTGGGTGTCCATCAGCATGGTCTGCACATTGCGGTACAGCGCCATGCGCCGCTGCGAAGCCACCTTGGGCGTGAGCGCATAGATCGGCATGTTGACGCGGTGGCGGCTCATCCACAGCGCGGTGGAGCCGGATTCGGTCAGCGCCACGATGGCCTTGGCCCCCAGGTGCTGCGCCGTGAACAGCGCGCCCAGCGCAATCGACTGGTCGATGCGGGTGAAGTTCTGGCCGGTGAAGTCGGCATCGGTCGCCACCGCCGGATCGAAGCGCTCCGCCGCCTCGCAGATCTGCGCCATCTCGCGCACGGTCTGCAGCGGATACTTGCCCGCTGCGGTTTCGGCCGACAGCATCACCGCATCGGTGCCGTCCAGCACCGCGTTGGCCACATCGCTCACCTCGGCGCGCGTGGGAATCGGGTTGCTGATCATGCTCTCCATCATCTGGGTGGCGGTAATCACCACCCTGTCGAGCTGGCGCGCCAGGCGGATCATGTGCTTCTGCAGCGCCGGCACCGCCGCGTTGCCCACTTCCACCGCCAGATCGCCGCGCGCCACCATGATGCCGTCGCTGGCCAGCAGAATGGATTCCAGCCGCGGAATCGCCTCTGCGCGCTCGATCTTGGCAATCAGGAACGGACGATGGCCACGCCCGGCGCCCGCCACATGGCAGAGCTGACGCGCCATTTCCATGTCGGTGGCACTTTTCGGAAAACTCACCGCCACATAGTCGGCCTCGAATTCCATGGCGGTCTTGATGTCCTCCATGTCCTTGCCGGTGAGCGCCGGCGCGGACAGCCCGCCGCCCTGCTTGTTGATGCCCTTGTTGTTGGACAGCTCGCCGCCCTCCACCACCGTGGTGTGCACCGCATCACCCCGCACGGCCTCCACCTTCAGCATGATCAGGCCGTCATTGAGCAGCAGCATGTCGCCAGGCTTGACGTCGTTCGGCAGCTCCTTGTAATCCAGCCCCACACCGCCGATGTCGCCCGGCTCGCTGCGCGCGGCATCGAGCACAAAGGGCTGGCCGGTCTCCAGCTGTACCTTGCCTTCGGCAAACTTGCCGACACGGATCTTGGGGCCCTGCAGGTCGGCCATGATGGCCACCTCGCGCCCCACCTTCTGCGCGGCCTCGCGCACCATGCGGGCACGCTCGATATGGTCCTGCGCCGTGCCGTGGCTGAAGTTGAGGCGCACCACGCTCACCCCCGCCTGGATCATGGCCTCCAGCATCTCGGGCGTGCTGGAGGCGGGGCCGATGGTGGCGACGATCTTGGTGACGTGCTGGCGCATGATGGGCGAATCCGGATTCTGATAGCCCCGCATCACCGCGATGCGGGAAGCAGTCATTCTTGCATGATCGCCATGACATGCCGATGGCGGGTATCCCTATGGTGCATGACCGCCGCAGCACGATCCGGCACGTCGGCCCCTGCGCACACCCTGTCCTCGCTCGACACAAGGAAAGCCGCTCCCCAAGGGAGCCCATCAACAAAAAACCCGCCAGCAACAAAGCGGGCGGGTTTGGTGTGCGCACAGGGCGCAGCGGTCAGACCAGGGCCATCAGGCCGGCACCACCGTCACATCGGTACGGGGCACGCTGGTGGCACGGCCAGCAAAGTCGGTCCAGCACATCTGCTTGAAGTCGTACAGCTTGCACTTGGCGGCGGTATCGAAGTACCACCTCCAGGAGAAGGCCTGCACCACGATGCGGCCGGGCAGCAGTTCTTCCAGCTTGGACTGGGCCTTCTTCAACTGGTACAGCGGAATGCTCATGTCCACGTGGTGGGCGGTGTGCTCCATGATGTGGTGCATGGCGGCGCCGATCTTGAACGGGAAGGTCAGGTGCACGGTGGTGGACACGAAGGGTGCCGCCTTGCCCCAGGCCGTCTTGTCGTTCTGCCAGGTCACCTTCTCGTGTGTGTGGTGCACGTACACCACGAAGCCGATCATGTAGAACCAGAACATCAGCGGAGCAGCCATGCCGAACAGGAAGGCCTGCCACACGGGCTGTTCGAAAGCCAGCGCCAGTGCCGTGATGGCCACGGCCCAGACGATCCAGAACGCCACCACCAGGATGTTGTCCCAGAAGAAGACCGGACGGCGGGTGGGCATGTGCGTCTTGTTCGGGAAGAACTCGCGCTTCCACCAGATCTCGATCATGTAATAGATGCCGGCACCCCAGCCGCTGCGGTAGATGCGCTGCAGCAGGCGCTGCGTGGGCGACAGGGCGTCGAATTCTTCCTTGGTGAGCGGTTCCCACACGAAGTCCACACCCTTCAGGCAGGTGTAGCCGTGGTGCACCACGTTATGGCCCACGTCCCACAGGCTGTAGGCGGTGAGCGAAGGCATGAAGGCGATGCGGCCCAGCCACTTGTTGAGCTTGCGGTTGGGCGTGAGGCTCATGTGGCAGGCATCGTGGCCGATGATGAACAGGCGGCCGATGACGAAGCCGGCAGCCAGACCGCTCAGCAGCTGCAGCCACCAGGCTTCGAACAGCACGGCGCCGGCAATCAGGGCGGAAAACAGGATGTAGTCCAGCACCAGCAGCACAAAGGCGTGCCAGTTGTCGCGCTGGGCAAACGGGTTGGTCCAGGAGCGGATCACCTTGCGGTGCGGCATCGGCTCGCTGGGGGCAATCGGGGTCGGAGCGGGGGGTACAGCAGTGGTCGTTTCAGTCATATCCGGTACAACACAGGCACAACAGCGTGCGGGGCGCAGCCCGCTGGCCTGCGGTGGGCCGGGATACGCACAGGCGCACCAAACCCATTACCGCACATAGGACTGCTCCTACATTCTATGAAGTCCGAACGTTTTATGCCAGCCCTGCACCCGGATACCCGCGTAACACCCCGGTAAGAAAGGTAGCATGAAAGGCGGGGCTTACCGCTTTTCTACGGGTTTTCCCATGGTAGACGCCAGCTTGGACGGCTCCGGCTCTCCCCGGGCGCTGTCAGAATAGCACCAACGTGCTATTTCCGGATTCCGGAGCCAAGCCCCGGATCCGGAAGGCTTTTTCAGCCGTTGGCGCGCTTGGCCAGGATCTCGAACGCGGGCAGCGTCTTGCCTTCCAGCACTTCCAGGAAGGCGCCGCCGCCGGTGGAGATGTAGCTCACGTCCTTGTCGATGCCGTACTTGGCAATGGCGGCCAGGGTGTCACCGCCGCCGGCAATGCTGAAGGCATCGCTGTCGGCAATGGCGCGGGCAATGGTCTCGGTGCCGTTGGCAAACTGGTCGAACTCGAACACGCCCACCGGGCCGTTCCAGACGATGGTGCCGGCGGCCTTGAGCTTCTCGGCCAGCAGCTGCGCCGTCTTGGGGCCGATGTCCAGGATCATGTCGTCCTCGGCCACGTCGGTGGCAGCCTTCACCTCGGCCTTGGCATCGGCCTTGAATTCCTTGGCCGTCACCACGTCCACCGGGATCGGCACTTCGGCCCCACGCGCCTTCATGGCCTCGATCACCTTCTTCGCCTCTTCCACCAGGTCGCCTTCTGCCAGCGACTTGCCGATGTGCAGGCCGGAGGCCAGCATGAAGGTGTTGGCAATGCCGCCACCCACGATCAGGCCGTCCACCTTGTCGGCCAGGCTCTGCAGGATGGTCAGCTTGGTGCTGACCTTGCTGCCGGCCACAATGGCGATCAGCGGACGCTTGGGATTGGCCAGGGCCTTGCTGATGGCGTCCATCTCGGCGGCCAGCAGCGGGCCGGCGCTGGCCACGGGGGCAAACTGGGCGATGCCGTAGGTCGTGCCCTCGGCGCGGTGGGCGGTGCCGAAGGCATCGTGCACGAAGATGTCGCACAGCTTGGCCATCTTCTCGGCCAGCTCGGGCTTGTTTTTCTTCTCGCCCACGTTCAGGCGGCAGTTTTCCAGCAGCACCACCTGACCGGGTTCCACTTCCACGCCGTCCACCCAGTTGCTCACCAGCTGCACGTCGCAGCCCAGCAGCTCGGACATGCGCGCAGCCACGGGCGACAGGGAATCTTCCGGCTTGAACTCGCCCTCGGTCGGGCGACCCAGGTGAGAGGTGACCATCACGGCCGCACCGGCGTCCAGCGCCATCCGGATGGCCGGAATGGAGGCGCGGATGCGCGTGTCTTCGGTGATGTTGCCGTTGTCGTCCTGCGGCACGTTCAGGTCGGCACGGATGAAGACGCGTTTGCCCTTGGCCTGACCGTTGGCGCAGAGGTCGGAGAAGCGGATGAATTGCATGGCGGGTTCCTGTGGAGGGCAGAAAATCATGAAAACTGGATGACTGCGGCGATTATAGGAAGCAAGCCGGCCCACGCAAGCCCGGATGCACGCTTTTGATGCACCGGTTTCGCGGTGGAGTGTGGGCCGCCGCCATCCCGCAAGCTCTGGTGCGCAGGTTCCCCAAGCTTTTCCCGATCTGCCCCCGCTTCCCGGTGCGCATGCCCACACGGCTTTTACGCTGCAGCGCGCTGCGAGCGCCCCGCACGCTGGCACAATGGACTTGTGGCGTGCCTTGGTCCGGCACGCAATCCCGTTGAGGAAGGAACAAGCCATGAAGATCCTGCTCCCCGTCGATGGCAGCGCCCTGTCGCTGCATGAAACCCGTTTCGCCCTGCGTCTGGTGCAGGAGGGTCTGAAGGCCGAATTCGTGCTGGCCAACGTGCAGGAGCCGGCCTCGTTCTACGAGCGCCTGACGGCGCGCGACGATCAGGAGATGCTGGCCAACGTGGCGCTGGAAGCGGGTGCCGACAGCATGGCGGCATCGGCCAAGCTGCTCGAGTCCTTCAACGTGCCGTATGAAACGGCGGTGCTCACGGGCGATCCGGTGCCGGCCATCCTGGAGCTGATCGAGTCCTACGGCTGCGACATGGTGGTAATGGGCTCGCGCGCGCTGGGGCTTGTGCGCACGGCGCTGGAAGGCTCCACCTCCAGCAAGCTGGTGCAGGATTCGCCGGTGCCGGTGCTGCTGGTCAAGCCGCCTGAAGTCGAGGACTACGACATCGAGGAGCAGGACGGACCGGAAGAGGCCTGAACACCGTTCAGTCCGGTTCCTTGGCGCTGCGCTCGTCCAGCAATTGCGCCTTTTCTTCCACCTTGGCCCAGTCGTCCGCATCCGGCAGGGCCGCGTGGGTGCGCGCGATCACCGGCCACTTGCGCGCCAGATCAGCGTTGATCGGAATGTACTTGCGCTGATCCTTCGGCACATCCTCCTCCGGGAAGATGGCGGCGACCGGACACTCCGGAATGCAGACGGCGCAGTCGATGCATTCGTCCGGATCGATCACCAGCATGTTCTTGCCTTCGCGGAAGGCGTCCACCGGACAGACGTCCACGCAGTCGGTGTATTTGCAGTTGATGCAGGCTTCGGTTACGACATGGGTCATGGCTCTCTCCGTGTGGATGAATGCGGCGCGAGCGCGCTCAGCGCCGGGCGTTGCGCACCCGGATGGCAGGCGGCGGCTGCCAGGGGGCGGGCGGCTGCACCGGAAACTCGGCCGGATCGGGCGGCAACAGGTCGGCCAGGGTGTAGTCGTCGAAATAGTCCAGCATCTGCTGCAGGGCGCCGCTCATGATGCCGGTCAGGCGGCAGCTGCCGGCCAGGGCACAGGTCACGTCCTGCGTCAGGCAGTTCACCAGGTAGAAATCGGGCTCCATGCCGCGCACCACGGCGCCGATGCCGATCTCGGAAGGCGCCACGGCCAGACGGATGCCGCCACCTTTACCACGCACCGTATCCAGCCAGCCCTGGCGGCCCAGCTGGTGCGTGATCTTCATCAGATGCGCTTCGGAGACGCCATAGGCTTGGGCGATCTCGGCAATGTTGCACAGACGCTCCGGCTGCTGCGCCACGTACATCAGCAGGCGCAGGGCGTAATCGGTCATGGTGGCAAGACGCATGGCAGGCCTCGGGCGGAGTGTGCGGTTTTCATAAGATATATTTGATATACATCTTATTATGTGAGCCCTGCCTGTCAACGGGAGGCCGCGCTGCCAGGCTGGTTATTGCGGGTACAAAAAAACCGCCCGGGCACCGTCCGCTGTACATCCAGGGCGGTGCGCCGTGCGGCGCAGGAGTCAGCCTGCCGCGCTCACGGGGAGCACGGCAGCTGCGGCATTACATCTCGACGCGCTTGCCGTCCTTGTAGGTGTACAGGGTGACGGCCGGCTTCTGCAGCTCGCCCTTGTCGGTGAAGCTGATTTCGCCGGTCAGGCCCTTGAAGTTGGTGGCAGCCAGCTTGGGCAGGTACACGGCCGGATCGGTGGAGTCGGCAGCCTTCATGGCTTCCACCAGCACGCGGGTGGCGTCATAGGCGTAGGGGCTGTAGATCTGGAACTGCTTGGGGTACTTGGCTTCGTAGCCCTTCAGCCACTCGGGGCCGCCCGCCATCTTCTGCACGGAAGAACCGCCGGTGGCGCAGATCACGTTCTCCACGGTCTTGGAGTTGGAAGCCAGCTCGGGCAGCTTCTCGGTACAGATGGCATCGCCGCCGAACAGCTTGACGTTGTCCAGACCCAGCTGGCCCATCTGGCGCAGCATGGGGCCGGCCTGGGCGTCCAGGCCGCCGAACAGGATGGCGTCGGGCTTCTTGGCCTTGATGGCGGTCAGGATGGCCATGAAGTCGGTCGCCTTGTCGGTGGTGAACTCGTTGGCAACGACCTGCATGCCGTTCTTGTCGGCAGCAGCCTTGAACACCACGGCCAGGCCCTGGCCGAAGGCGGTACGGTCATCCACGATGGCCACGTTCTTCACGCCGTTCTGGGCAGCGTAAACCGCCACGGCTTCACCCAGCTGGTTGTCGTTGGCGATCAGGCGGAACACGTTCTTGTGGCCGGGCTTGGTCAGGTCCGGGTTGGTGGCCGAAGCGGTAATCATGGGGATACCGCACTTGGCGTAGATGTCGGAAGCCGGAATGGTGGTACCGGACTGCAGGTGGCCGACCACGGCAACAACCTTGGAGTCGCACATCTTCTGGGCCACGGCGGTCGCCTGCTTCGGATCGCCCGCATCGTCTTCCGCCACGACCGTGAAATGCACCGGCTTGCCGCCGATGGTGGGCTTGCTCGCGTTGACTTCGTCCAGAGCCAGGCGCACGCCGTTTTCCACGTCCTTGCCGATGTGGGCAATGCCGCCGGAAATGGGGCCGACGGTGCCGAAGGGCACTTCAACCGCGCCGGCATCGGCAGTGGCCGCCGCCGGGGCTGCACCGCTGGTTGCGGCACCGGCGGCCGGCTCCTGCTTGGAACAGCCGGCGACTGCGACCAGGGCTGCCAGGGCCAGGACATTCAGGCTCAGGGTCAGGGAACGTTGCATGGGGTTGTCTCCTAAGGGGGTATATGGGATCTATTGCCATGCGCGCACCAAGCCTCCTGGGCCGGTACCCGCGTAAGCAATATGAAAGCGCAGTGTAACCGGCTTTTTCCGGATTTGCGTGTCAGCACAATCCCGTATTTCGCACGGTCGTTCGCAGGAGAAATTACCAGCCCAGACCGAGGTGCAGCGGCAGGTACACGGCCATGCCGACCAGAATGGTGCCCATCACGCTGCGGCGGTAGAAGAACCAGGCTGCGCCGGCCAGCGCGCCGTACAGACGGGCATCGTTCCAGCTGGCCAGCTGGTTGTCGGATGTCATCACGATGGCCGGAATGACGATGGAGGCGAGCGCCGCCGCCGGTGCGTACTGCAGGCCGCGCTTGAACCAGCGCGGCATGGGCAGCTCGCGGCTGGACAGGAAGAACAGGCTGCGCGAGACGATGGTGACCACGGTCAGACCCAGGATGATGAGCAGCGTGATCCAGTCGGTCTGGCCGGGCAGGGTAGGGTCGAGGCTCATCGGCGCGCCTCCGTACGGGCGTCGCGCTCGTCCGAGCTGCGGCGCAGCACGGTGTATTCCAGCGCCAGACACACGGCCACCGACACCACGATGGCGGCCACCAGGTTCAGCTTGAGTGGCAGGTTCCAGGCCAGCACCGCCACGCCGCCCGCCAGCGTGGTGGCAAGAATGCGCATGCGGTTGTCCAGCGTGGCGCACAGCACGCCGAGCACGGCCAGCGTACCGGCAAAGCCCAGCCCCCAGGACAGCGGCAGCGCCTGCGCCACCAGCACGCCCAGCGTGCAGGCGGTGCACCAGGCCACATAGTTGGTCGCCGTGCTGCCGACATACCAGGCAATCTGCTCGCCGCGCAGCTTCGGCTCATCGGACGGATGCGGATAGCGCTGCACGAACAGCACGTAGTTGATGTCGCCGGACAGATAGCCAAACAGCACGCGCTCGCGGAACGGCAGATGCCGCACATATTCGCGCAGATGGGCGCTGAAGACGACAAAACGCAGGTTCACGCAGAAGGCCGCCGCCAGCACCACCCACACCGGGGCACCGGCCGCGATCAGCGGGATGGCGGCCAGCTGTGCCGTACCGGCAAACACCAGCAGCGTCATCAGCAGGCCTTCGAACAGGCTGAGGCCGGAGTTGGTCATGGCCACGCCGGTCATCAGGCCCCAGGAGGCAATGCCCAGCCAGAGCGGCCGGTAGGCACGCGAGCCCTCCCAGAACGCCGGCTGGCGCAACATGGCGAGCGAGAGCACGCGCGGCTCCTGCACCGGGTCACGCGGTGCCGGGACGCGGGGCAGCGCCTGCACAGTAGTGGCGGGGGGCATGGTGTCAGTCCTGCGCGCCGAGCAGGCTGCCGACCGGCAGGGCAAAACCGCGCAGCCAGTCGGCTGCCGGCAGGCGCTTGCCGCCGGCGCGCTGCAGTTCGGTCAGGCACAGGGCAGAGCGCTGGCCCTTGGGCTGCGGCCCGGCGTCGCCACGCGGCTCGGAATCAGGCGCCGTGACGACCGGACTGTTGGCAAGGAGGCTTTCCGGATTGCGGACGCTGTCGCTACCGCAGGCAACATGGATGCCCTGGGCATCCAGCGCCAGCACCTCCCCCGGCCGGGCTGCCGCCAGCACAGGCATGCCGGACACTTGCGCACGCCAGATCTTGACCGGTTCGCTCTTGCCTTCCGGCGTACGCGCATGGGTGAGCGCCGCCGGGAAAGGGTTGAAGGCGCGTACGCGGCGGCCGATCTGTTCGGCAGGCAGGTTCCAGTCGACCAGCGCTTCGGCCTTTTCGATCTTGTGTGCGTAGGTCACGCCCGCTTCGGGCTGCCTGACCGGACGGAAACCGCCGCAAGCGGCCAGTTCCAGCGCCTCCACGATCAGGCGGCCACCGAGCGTGGCGAGCTTGTCGTGCAGGGTGGCGGTGGTGTCATCCGCCGCGATGGGCAGCTGCTCCACCAGCAGCATGTCGCCGGTATCCAGCCCCGCATCCATCTGCATGATGGTGATGCCAGTGGCCGCATCGCCGGCCTCGATGGCTCGGTGGATGGGCGCGGCGCCGCGCCAGCGGGGCAGCAGGCTGGCGTGGATGTTGAGGCAACCCAGGCGCGGCAAGTCCAGCACCCATTGCGGCAGGATCAGGCCGTAGGCGGCCACCACCATCACATCGGGCTGTGCCGCCAGCAGCGCCTCGCGCGCGGCAGCGGCATCGTCGGGATACTTGCCGTCCAGACGCAGGCTGAGCGGCTGTGCCACGGGAATGCCGTGCGCCAGCGCCGTCTGCTTGACGGGCGAGGCCTGCAGCTTCATGCCGCGACCGGCGGGGCGATCCGGCTGCGTCAGCACCAGCGGCACCTCGAAACCGGCGGCCAGCAGGCGCTCGAGCGCGACCTGGGCAAACTCCGGCGTGCCGGCGAAAACGACTTTCATGGGAACTGCCTTTGCCGGGTTACTGGGCGCGCGCTTCGCGCTCGGCCTCGCGCTGCGCCTTGGCCAGCTTGGTCTTGATGCGGTTGCGCTTGAGCGGGCTCAGGTATTCGACGAACACCTTGCCGGCCAGATGATCCATTTCGTGCTGCAGGCACACCGCCAGCAGGCCCTCGGCCTCGATCACGCGGCTGTTGCCATTCTCGTCCAGTGCGCGCACGCGGATGCGCTCGGCACGCTCCACGCCGTCGTAGATGCCGGGCACCGACAGGCAGCCCTCGTCGCCCTTGATACGCTCCTCGCTCATCCACTCGATCTCGGGGTTGATCACCACCAGGCGCTCGTTGCGTTCTTCGGAGACGTCGATCACCACAAGACGCTCGTGCACGTCCACCTGCGTGGCCGCCAGGCCGATGCCCTTGGCCTCGTACATGGTCTCGAACATGTCGGCGATGATGCCGCGCAGACGGTCATCCACGGCGGCAACAGGCTTGGCCACGGTGCTGAGGCGGGGATCGGGATAGACGAGGATGGGAAGCAGGGCCATGGATATACGAGGGAACGGTTGGGTTCGGGAATGCAGCAGCGCCACGCCGGGCGCGCGAATCCCTGCATTTTCGCGCGAATCGAGAAATCGCGTTGGGGTGGGCGGCAAAGACGGGTGAGTGGAGTGGTCGGCTTCAGTGTGTTTTTCCTGTTTGGCGGTGGAAATGCAGCATAATTGATACTTTATGACTATATTTATTTCACCCCTGTTCCGTACACGAGCCAGGCACCGGCTTCTGCGCTTGCCGTGTGCCTTCCTGCTGACGGCCGCCTGGGCAACAGCCCATGCCGGCCCTGCGCCCTTCTGGATGGATGCAGAGACCCATGCCCGTGCTGGGCGCATCCTGGCCAGCGGCAGCGAGATGCGCAGCCTGCTTGCAACGGGCGACCGGGTGCTTGTGCAGTGGCCGAAGCAGGAGCCGGCTTCGCTTCCTGCTGACGGGTGTCTTTCGCCCATGGCAGTTCACTACCGCATCCTGCGCACACTGCCCCCATCAGCCGGGGCCGGTTCGGCCTGGCGAAGCGCGAATACCGCCTCCACGAGTCCGCATACCGTGCTGGTCCAGCCGATCGGCACCGCCCGCCTGGCAACGCAGCATGCCGCCACGCCGCAAGCCATGGTCGACATCGTGCAGGCTGCGGATGCCATTCGCCCCGGCGATCTGCTGCTGGCGTTGGACAGTGTGCCTGCCTCGCGGGATACTGCCGGCGACTCCCCTTTCCCCTGTCCCCACCCATGACCCGCGAAGAACTGGCAGCCTGGCTGCAACTGGTACAAGCCGATGGCATCGGCCCCGACAGCGCACGGCGCCTGCTGGCGGCCTTCGGCCTGCCCGAACAGATCGTGGCGCAATCGCGCCCGGCCCTGGAGCAGGTCGTGAGCAGCCGCCAGGCCGAGGCCCTGCGCAATCCCGCCCCCGAAACACTGGCCCTGATCGACACCACTTGGGCCTGGCTGCAACAGGACGACGGCCTGCAACGCCGCCTGCTCACGCTCGGCAGCCCGGACTATCCCTCCTCGCTGCTGCAGATGGCCGACCCGCCCGTGCTGCTGTATGGGCTCGGCCAGGTGGACCGGCTGGCTGCCAGCCAGGGCATGGCCATGGTGGGCAGCCGCAATCCCACGCCGCAGGGCGCCATCAATGCGCGCCAGTTTGCGCGTGCCTTTGCCGATCTGGGCTGGACGGTGGTGTCCGGTCTGGCGCTCGGCGTGGATGCGGCAGCGCATGAAGGGGCCCTGAGCGGCTTCGATGCCACGCTGCACGCCGGCCCCTCCACCATCGCCGTGGTCGGCACCGGGCTGGACCGGGTCTACCCGCGCCAGCACCGCGAACTGGCCCACCGCATCGCACAAACCGGCGTGCTGCTGAGCGAGTGTCCGCTGGGCGCACCGCCGCTGGCGCACCACTTCCCGCAACGCAACCGCATCATCGCCGGACTCAGCCATGGCGTGCTGGTGGTGGAAGCCGCGCCGCAATCCGGCTCGCTGATCACGGCACGGCTGGCCAGCGAGCAGGGCAAGGAAGTGTTTGCCATTCCCGGCTCCATCCACTCGCCGCAGTCGCGCGGCTGCCATGCGCTGATCCGCCAGGGCGCCAAGCTGGTGGAATCGGCGGAAGATGTGCTGGAAGAATTGCGGCCCGGACTGGTGCGGCGTGACGCCCCCGCTCTGCCGCAGCGCACCCATGACGACCCCGTGCTGGAAGCGCTCGGCTATGACCCGGTCAGCCTGGACGCCCTGCTGGCACGCACCGGCATGGACACCGCCACGTTGCAGGCGCGCCTGCTCGAGCTCGAACTGGACGGAGAGGTGGGCCGCCTGCCCGGCGGACTGTTCCAGCGCATGGCCAGCGCCTGAGAACGTGAAAAATTATCAATCCGGTTTGACGGCATTTTGAGACAAATACCATCAGGCGGCCTATAGTCCCCCCATTTTTCGGTCGCCACAAGCATAACGAAAGGGAGCACATGACCGCCATCATCGATTTTCTGAATACCGTCTTCTGGGGCTACGTCCTCATCTATGGCCTGCTGGCCGTGGGCCTCTTCTTCACCTTCCGGCTGGGCTTTCTGCAGTTCCGCCATTTCCCCGAGTTCATCCGCTCGGTCATGCGCTCGCCCGAGCAGGATTCCGGCGGCATCACGCCGTTCCAGGCGCTGTGTACCAGCCTGGCCTCGCGCGTGGGCACCGGCAACCTGGCCGGTGTGGCGGTGGCGATTGCCCTGGGCGGCCCCGGCGCCATCTTCTGGATGTGGATGGTGGCGCTGGTCGGCATGGCCACGGCCTTTGCCGAAAGCACGCTGGCCCAGCTCTACAAGGTGCGTGACGAACACGGCCAGCTGCGCGGCGGCCCGGCCTTCTACATCGCGCGCGGCCTGAAGGCCCCGTGGGCGGCCACGCTGTTCTCCCTGTGCCTGATCCTGGCCTTCGGCCTGGTGTTCAACGCCGTGCAGTCCAACTCGATTGCCGAAGCCATGCAGGGCGCCTTCGAGGTGCCCAAGCTGGTCACCGGCGGTGCCGTGGCGCTGCTGGCTGCCGTCATCATCTTCGGCGGCATCCGCACCATCGCGCGCGTGGCCGAGTACATCGTGCCCTTCATGGCCGGCGCCTACCTGCTGGTGGCCATCTACGTGCTGATCGTCAACTACGACGCCGTGCCCGGCATGTTGGCGCTGATCGTCAAGAGCGCCTTCGGCATCGAGCAGGCGGCCGGCGGCATTGCCGGTGCCATGCTCAACGGCATCAAGCGCGGCCTGTTCTCCAACGAGGCCGGCATGGGCTCGGCCCCCAACATTGCCGCCGTGGCCACCCCGAACCCGCACCACCCCTGTGCACAGGGCTTCGTGCAGTCGCTGGGCGTGTTCATCGATACGCTGCTGGTGTGCACGGCCACCGCCGTGATGATCCTGCTCTCCGGCGTGCTGCAGCCCGGCAGTGACCTGACCGGCATGGCGCTGACGCAGGCCGCCATGACGGCGCACATTGGTGATGCCGGCCGCTACTTCATCGCCGTGGCGATCTTCTTCTTCGCCTTCACCTCCATCATCGGCAACTATGCCTATGCCGAGAACGCACTGACCTACCTGAAGCTGGCCACGCCCGCCGGCATCACCACGCTGCGCCTGCTGGCGCTGGGCATGGTGCTGTGGGGCGCGGTGCAGACGGTGGCCGTGGTGTTCGATGCCGCCGACGCGGCCATGGGCCTGATGGCCAGCATCAACCTGGTGGCCATCGTGCTGCTGTCGGGTCTGGTGGTGAAGCTGCTGCGCCAGTATCTGGCCCAGCAGCGTGCCGGCCAGCTGCCGCACTTCCACGCCTCCGACCTACCGGAAGTGGCCGACCAGCTCGACCCCGGCATGTGGCAGAAGCCGACCCGGAGCTGATACGGCAAACGCCCGGTGCATGCCGGGCGTCGATGTGCTGGCTGGCCCGGAGCCGCCACGCTGAAGCGCCCGGCACCCGCCGGGCATCCACCCCTCAGTCGTCCTGGAAGCCGCTGAGCATGGCGGCTCTCTGGCGCGCGGCAAACTCCTCGTAGGTGTTGATGCCGCGCAGCTCCAGGATGGTGCTGCGCACGGCCGCCTCGACCAGCACGGCAATGTTGCGGCCCACCACCACCTGGATCACCGCCTTGCGGATCGGCACGCCCAGCACGTCCTGGTAAAGCGGTTCGGTCGGCATGCGCTCGTAGTCGCGTTCCAGCGTTTCCTTGCGCACCAGGTGCACGATCAGCCGCAGGCGCATGCGGCGGCGCACCGCAATCTCGCCGAAGATGGCGCGGATATCCAGCAGGCCGATGCCGCGCACCTCCATCAGGTTCTGCAGCAGTTCGGGGCAGCGGCCCTCGATGGTGGTCTGGTTGATGCGGTAGAAATCCACCGCATCGTCAGCCACCAGACCATTGCCGCGCGTGATCAGTTCCAGACCCAGTTCGCTCTTGCCGAGGCCCGACTCGCCGGTGATCAGCACGCCCAGTCCCAGGATGTCCAGGAACACGCCGTGCATGGTGTCGCGGTTGGCGAAGTGCTTGGACAGGTAGGTGCGCAGCAGGTCGATCACGTAGGCGGCGCGCTCATCCGTGGCAAACAGCGGAATCTGCGCCCGTTCGCACATCTGCAGCAATGCCTCGGGCGGCGTCTGGCCGTCGGCCACGATCAGCACCGGCGGCTCCAGCGTGACGATGCGGGCAATGCGGCGTGCCACATCCTCGGGCGTGGCCTTGGTCACGTAGTGCACCTCGCGCTCGCCCAGCACCTGCACGCGGTAGGGGTGGATGTAGTTGAGGTAGCCAACCAGGTCGGCACCCGAGGCCGCCTCCATTACCGCCACTTCCTCGAAGCGCCGCTCCGAGGCGCCCAGCCCGGCCAGCCACTGCCAGCGCAGGGTGGTACGGAAATCTTCGAACAGCACGTCGGCACTGATGACGGTGTGTTTCATGGCGGCAATCACGCAAAAACAGGAAAAATACGGCACCGGACTGGCCGGGCCGCAGCTTCACCACCTAATGTAACCCAGCGGCCCGCTGCACGCCGGGCCGGCAAGCGCCCATGAAAAAGGCGAACCCGCAGGTTCGCCTCATCGATGTCCGCAGCCGCGCCGTCAGTTCGGGTGGATGGACTGCCAGTCCGACACCAGCTGGTGCAGGGCCAGCGAGTCGTGCGTGGTCATCAGTTTTTCGCGCAGTTCGCTGTCACTGAGCATTTCGGCGATCTCGGACAGGATCTCGAGGTGCTTCTGCGTGGCGGTTTCGGGTACCAGCAGGAAGATCAGCAGGCTGACCGGGTTGTCGTCCGGTGCGTCGAAACCGATGGGGCGTGCCAGCTGGAACAGCGCCGCCATGGGCGCCTTCAGGCCCTTGATGCGGCCATGCGGAATGGCCACCCCGTGACCAAGACTGGTGGAACCCAGCCGTTCGCGCGCGAACAGGCTGTCGGTGATAGTGGCACGGCTCAGGTTGTGCAGGTCTTCGAACAGCAGGCCGACTTCTTCGAAGGCGCGCTTTTTGCTGGTGACGTCGACGTCGACGACGACCTGTGAGGCTGGCAGGATGGAGGCTAGACGATTCATTGGGTTAATGCAGACTTTGCCCGATTATGCACACATTGTAAAACTTTGCTCGGTGAAAACCCTGTCATGCATGACACGCCTTGTCGGACAAGGCCGCCAGAACGCCGCTTTCGGGAGGGAGGGGAGCGACCAGGCCTGTGACAAAAACAAAACAGCCTGACGCGACGGCATCAGGCTGCATCCTGGATCAGACCCGGATTACTGCTGCTGCATTTCCTGCATCATGCGGCGCTGGGCCTCGGAATTGTGCGTCGTCAGCTTGTCCTTGTGGCGGATGATCTGGCGATCGAGCTTGTCCATCAAGTCATCGATGGCAGCGTACATGTCCTGCTGATTGCTCTCGGCATGGATGTCGCTTCCCTTGACGCGGATATTGCACTCGGCACGCTGCTTGCGATCCTTGTCGCTGGTGTTGTCGATGGATAGCAGAACGCGAACGTCGACGACCTGATCGAAATGACGGGTGATGCGATCAAGCTTGGTGGTTACGTAGTCGCGCAGGGCAGGGGTCACTTCCAGGTGATGTCCACTGATGGTCAGATTCATAAAGTCCTCCTTGGCCTTGGGGCCTTGCACTTCAATTCCGGTTCGCCTCGCAGGTCGGAACCGCCCGGCGGGAGGCTGCCGTCACAACCGCCCGTCCGTTGTCTCTACTATGCGGCCACCCCCCGCAAAAGACAAGATGACAGAAATATTTCTTGATCCATCTCAGGGTTAATGGGGGGCAGGTTTGCCATGGGGCAAAAACGGGGCATGATCAGAAGGTGAAGTTGAAACCGCGCGCTACCAGCACGGCCGGCAGCGGAATCAGCAGCATCAGGTGCGAGGACACCATGATGCGGCGGCGGATCTGCCGCACTTCCGGCTCGGACGGCAGGCTGCCATCGGCTTCATGCGCACGCACCCACTGGCGAAAGCGCAGCGTGGGGCGCACCGACAGCCACAGCATCACCAGGAAGATGGTGATTTTCAGGTGCAGCAGCGGCTGCGCCAGGTACCAGTCCAGCCCCTTGGCCCCCCACACCATGCGCGCCGTGCCGCTGGCCAGCACCAGCACGGCAAAGGTCAGGTAGATCAGGTCCACCCGCACCAGACGGCGCAGCATGGCGCCGTTCATCCACTCGGTGCGGCACAGCGCCGCTTCGGAGCCGAGGAACACCGTCATGCTCAGGATGGCGATGAAATGCAGATAGGCGAGGGTGGCTTCGAGCATGGGGACTCCAAAAATCAGGGCATCCGCTAGCTTATCCCCGATAATCGCGGAATGAGCGGCAATACCCTAGGAAACCTGTTTGCAGTCACCAATTTTGGTGAATCCCACGGCCCGGCCATTGGCTGCGTGATCGACGGCTGCCCGCCGGGCATGCTGCTGTCGGCGGCAGACATCCAGCCCGATCTGGACCGGCGCCGTCCCGGCACCAGCCGCCACGTGACGCAGCGCGCCGAGGCGGACCAGGTGGAAATCCTCTCCGGCGTGTACGAGGGCCGCACCACCGGCACCCCGATCTGCCTGCTGATCCGCAACACCGACCAGCGCAGCAAGGACTATGGCGAGATCCTGCAGACCTTCCGCCCCGGCCATGCCGACTACGGCTACTGGCACAAGTTCGGCATCCGCGATCCGCGCGGCGGCGGGCGCTCGTCCGCTCGCCTGACGGCTCCGACCGTGGCTGCCGGCGCGGTGGCCAAGAAATGGCTGAAGGAAAAGTTCGGCATGGAATTCCGCGGCTGCATGACGCAACTGGGCGAGCTGCCGATCCCCTTCGAGGGCTGGGAACATGTGCCCGACAACCCGTTCTTTGCCCCCTGCGCCGACGTGAGCGCGCTGGAGGCCTACATGGACAGCCTGCGCAAGGCCGGTGACAGCTGCGGCGCCAAACTGCGCGTGACGGCCACCCGCGTGCCGGTGGGCCTGGGCGAGCCGATCTACGACCGGCTCGACGCCGACATCGCGCACGCCATGATGGGCCTGAATGCCGTCAAGGGTGTGGAGATTGGCGACGGCTTTGCCACGGTGGCGCAGAAAGGCAGCTACCACGGCGATTCGCCAACGCCGCAGGGCTTTGCCAGCAACCATGCCGGCGGCATCCTCGGCGGCATCAGCAGCGGGCAGGATCTGGAAGTGAGCATCGCGATCAAGCCGACCAGTTCCATCATGACGCCGCGCGATTCCATCGACCTGCACGGCAACCCGACCGTGGTGCAGACCAAGGGCCGGCACGACCCCTGTGTGGGCATCCGCGCCACGCCGATTGCCGAGGCGCTGCTGGCGCTGGTGGTGATGGAGCATGCGCTGCGCCATCGCGCCCAGTGTGCAGATGTGCAGGTGGATACGCCGGACGTGGCCCGTCTCGGCTGAATGCCTGCTGCTCCCGACCCCATCGCCATGCTGGCCGACCTGCGTGCGGCCGGCTTTCCCGAGCCGGAAATCCAGGCGGTGCGCAATACGCCGCCGATGTGGGAGCAGCTCACGCGCTTTTATGCGCAGGGTGGGCGCGTGCAGGCCATTCCGGCAGCCTTTTCCGCGGCCAACGGCCACCCTTCGGCGATCAGTTTCTACGTGCCGGAAGATCCGGCACAGCGCACCCACTCACGCTATTCCTCGCTGGCGCACGAGCTGGGGCATGCCCTGTTCTACCCGGAGCAGTGGAACGCGATGGACAGCTTTGGCTCGGCCGAGGCCTACGCCCGCTCGCGCGAGATGGGCGAGGCCCATGCCTGGCTCAACCAGTACACCCTGTGCCTCGAGAAGGTGGGCGGGCGCAGCGAGCTGTAGTTTCCGCTCGCCATCGAGAACGAGGACGACTTCGGCGTGCGCACGCGCGATGTGTTCGGCGAGATCGCCCACATGAAACTGGCCGGCGACGACGACGCCAGCATCCTGGAACACCTGGCCACGCTCAATGCCAACATGTTTCCCTCGGGCATGGGCGAGGGCAACCACAAGACCTACGGCCAGTGCAACCGCTGGGACTACTACCTCGCCCACGGGGACGGTGCCATCCTGGCCGATTTTCAGCGCCAGCTGCAGCGCGGGCCCACGCCCGACGAGCAGAAGCGGCTGGTCAAACACGGACTGCTGGATCGCGCGCCGGACAGCGGCAGCGACCCCGTCTGGACGGCCTGAAACCCCTGCGCAACACCGTCGCGGCATGCCTTTTTCAGGGGCTGACCATGGAGCAGGCGGATGTGAAGGCTTGCCGGATACCTTAACTAAGGGTTAACCCTTGTTTCATTTTCCACATCGTGCTTTCATTTCCCGCCAAGTCTCGGCAAAAACCCTTGTTTTGTCGTTAATCCGACAGTTTTCGCCCTTTGTAAGCCAGAACGAAACTCAGCCCCCTACAATCCGCTCCGGATAAATTGAAGTTAACGCAAACGTCAACTAGAAAGGGGCGGCCCATGAGCAGTGCCATCTACAAAAACATGCGGAACCATCCGCAATTCAAGGAGCTGGTGCAAAAGCGCAGCCGCTTCGCCTGGACACTGGCCGTGATCGTGCTGGTGCTGTTCTACGGTTTCGTGCTGACCGTGGCCTTCAACCCCACCGCCCTGGGCCAGCCCATCGCGGAAGGTTCCAAGTTCACCGTGGGCGTGGTGCTGGAACTGTTCCTGTTCGTGCTGTTCTGGGTGCTGACCGCCTACTACGTGCGCCGCGCCAATACCGAGTTCGACGCGCTGAACCAGAAGATCATCCGCGACGCAGCCAAGGGAGGCAAATAATGCAGGGCAAACTGATTTCCCGTCTGCTGGCTGCGCCGCTGCTGGCCACTCCCGCACTGGCACTGGCCGCCGGCCCCGCCATGGAAGGCGCCATCCAGAAGCAGGCCACCAACTGGCACGCCATCATCATGTTCCTGATCTTCGTGGCACTGACCATGGGGATCACCTACTGGGCGGCACGCCGCACCAAGTCGGCGGCCGATTTCTACACCGCCGGCGGCGGCATCACCGGCTTCCAGAACGGCATGGCGATCGCGGGTGACTACATGTCTGCCGCCACGCTGCTGGGCCTGACGGCCATGACCTTCACCTCCGGCTACGACGGCTACATCTACATGATGGCCTTCTTCGCCGGCTGGCCCATCATCCTGTTCCTGATGGCCGAGCGCCTGCGCAACCTGGGCCGCTTCACCTTCTCCGACATCACCGCCTACCGCCTCGACCAAGGCAAGATCCGCACCATGGCTGCGATTTCCTCGCTGACCGTGGTCTGCTTCTACCTGATCGCGCAGATGGTGGGTGCCGGCCAGCTGATCAAGCTGCTGTTCGGCCTGGACTACAACGTCGCCATCTTCGCCGTGGGTATCCTGATGATGGTCTACGTGACCTTCGGCGGCATGGTGGCCACCACCTGGGTGCAGATCATCAAGGCCGGCCTGCTGCTGGCAGGTGGCACGCTGGTGATGGTGCTGGCCTTCAGCCAGTTCGGTTTCTCCTACAGCGAGATGGTCACCCGCGTGACCGAAGTGCACAAGCTGGGCGACAAGCTGATGTATCCGGGCAGCCTGCTGGCCGATCCGGTCACCGCCATCTCCCTGGGCCTGGGCCTGATGTTCGGCACCGCCGGCCTGCCGCACATCCTGATGCGCTTCTTCACCGTGACCGACGCCAAGGAAGCGCGCAAGTCCGTGCTGTACGCCTCCGGTTTCGTGGCCTACTTCTTCAACGTGATCTTCATCATGGGCCTGGCCTCCATCGTGATCGTCGGCCAGAACCCCGAGTTCTTCGAAGGCGGCGACCTGCAGGGCAAGCTGATCGGTGGCGGCAACATGGTTGCCATGCACCTGTCCAAGGCCGTGGGCGGCAACATGCTGCTGGGCTTCCTGGCTGCCGTGGCCTTTGCCACCATCCTGGCCGTGGTGTCGGGCCTGGCGCTGGCCGGTGCCTCCGCCATCTCGCATGACCTGTATGCCCGCGTGATCAAGAAGGGCCAGGTCTCCGAGACCGACGAGATCCGCGTGTCCAAGTACGCCACCGTGGCACTGGGCCTGCTGGCCATCGTGCTGGGCATCGCCTTCGAGAAGCAGAACATCGCCTTCATGGTGGGTCTGGCCTTCGGCGTGGCGGCTGCCGCCAACTTCCCGGTGCTGATCCTGTCCATGTACTGGAAGGGCCTGACCACGCGCGGCGCGCTGTGGGGCGGCTACGGCGGCCTGGTGTCTGCCGTGCTGTTCGTGCTGTTCTCCAAGTCCGTGTGGGTGGACGTGCTGGGCAATGCCGCTCCGCTGTTCCCGTACACGCAGCCGGCCCTGTTCGCCATGCCGGTGGCCTTCCTGCTGGCCTACATCTTCTCGAAGACGGACAGCAGCGTGCGTGCAAAGAACGAGATCGAGGCCTTCGACGACCAGTACGTGCGTGCCCAGACCGGCTACGGCGCGGCTTCCGCATCGAACCACTGATCGCAACCGGTGCCCGGGCTGCCCCGGGTGCCGCAAACGCCTTGAAACGGGTGTGCCAGCAACGGCACGCCCGTTTTTTCGTTGGGCGGACGCCCGCGGCGCGCGGCATGCCTTGTGGCCGTCATGTTGCAGTGCGATAATTTCGGCTTCTTCATCATGTGGAGCATTTGCTTTACACCCCATGGAACCCAGCCCTAGTTGCTAGCTTCCGCCCCCTGACGGATTCGCGGCCCCGAGCCGGCGGTCGCGGGCAGCGGAAGCCTCCCCATCGCCGTTATCCCCCGCCATACCGGCCATGCCTTGCGCGTGGCCGCAGGAATATCCGTCATGCTGAACATCTTCACGCTGGCCAATGGCCGCCTGTTTCAGGAAGAGATCGAGTCGCTCGAGGAGCTGACCCGGTTCACGCCGATCTGGGTCGATCTGGAAGACCCCACCCTCGAGGAAAAACGCTGGATCAAGCAGCACTACGGCCTGTCCATCCCGGAAGACGCGATGGACGAGGACATCGAGGAATCCGCCCGCTTCTACGAGGAAGACAACGGCGAGCTGCACATCCGCGCCGACTTTCTGGTGGCCGATTTCGATGACCCGAGCACCGAGCGCGTGGCCTTCATCCTGAACCAGAGCAATCCGGAGCTGAAGAGCTACAACATCCTGTTCTCCATCCACGACGACACGGTGCCGGTGTTCCGCCTGCTGCGCCTGCGCGCGCGCCGCATGCCGGGGCTGATCACCGATGCCAAGGAACTGCTGCTCAAGCTGTTCGACGCCGACGCCGAGTACAGCGCCGACACGCTGGAGGAAATCCACGAGGAGCTGGAGCACGCCAGCACCCGCGTGCTGAAAGGCGACGTGACCGACGACGTGGCCGGCGAGGTGCTAGCCACCATTGCCCGCCAGGAAGACATGAACGGCCGCATCCGCCGCAACGCGACCGACACGCGCCGCGCCGTCAGCTTCATGATGCGCAGCCGCATGCTCAATGCCGAGCAGTTCGAGGAAGCGCGCCAGATCATGCGCGATATCGACTCGCTCGACAGCCACACCACCTTCCTGTTCGACAAGATCAACTTCCTGATGGATGCGACGGTCGGTTTCATCAACATCAACCAGAACAAGATCATCAAGCTGTTCTCGGTGGCCAGCGTGGCGCTGCTGCCGCCGACGCTGGTGGCCAGCCTGTACGGCATGAACTTCCGCTTCATGCCGGAACTGGAGTGGCAGTATGGCTACGCCTGGGCGCTCGGACTGATGATTGCCAGCGCCCTGCTGCCCATGTGGTACTTCCGCAAGCGCGGCTGGCTCAAGTAAAACCCTGTGGCCGATGGCCTGCCGATATGGCAGGATAGGGTTTGCCCTTTATATGACATCTCTCATGTGACATAATCGCTGTCACATAGAAAGTCACCCATGACCGAATTCAGCCCTTCGCCTTCCGAACCCCCACAGACCGTGCTTGCCACGGACAGCGCCCTGCGTGCCGTGCAGCAGCGCCGTCCCGCCAGTTCACACACCATGACCATTGAGGAGCTGGCCACCCAGGTCGGCATGACGGTGCGCAACATCCGCGCCTACAACAGCGCCGGCCTGCTGCCGCCGCCCACGCTGCGCGGCCGGCTCGGCCTGTACGGCGAGGAGCATCTGGCGCAGTTGCAGGCCATCCGCATGCTGCGCAATCAGGGCCTGAGCCTGGAGCGCATCAAGGCCGTGGTGGAACAGAACAACCGCAACGAGGCCTCCGGTGCCTGGAACAAGCTGGGCGATCTGGCGCGCGTGCTGTCCTGGCATATTCCGGTGGACCAGGAAGCGCTGCGCCTGCCCCTGTCCACCATCGAGGCCACCTGGCGCGCCGACTTCACGCCGGCCCAGACCGAGCAGCTGGTGCGCAGCGGCCTGCAGCGCATCCTGCCCGATGGCAGCATCGAATACCTGACACCCGGCCTGCGCGCCGTGGCGCAGCAGCTATCCGACATGGGCGTGCCGCTGGACGACGCGCTGGAAATGCAGGAAGCCGTGAGCCGCGACCTGCGCCGTCTGGTGCGCAGCAGCCTGCGCACCGTGCTGCAGGAGGCCGGCCGGCGCCCCGAGGCAGATCAGGACGAGCAGGTGCAGCGTCTGCTGCAAAGTGCCCCGCTGCTGCTGCTGGAGGCCGTCCAGGCCATGCTGCCGGTGATCCTGCAGCAGGAGGCCGAGCATCTGGCCGAGAACCTGCAGCCGCTGGCTGCCGGCATGGCGGCTAACGCGTCCCGCGACGAGACTTCCGGACAATCGGATGCGGCCTGAGCGATTCACTGCCTGGATTCTGGCGACCGCGCTCTGTGCAGCAGCGCCCGCCGTGCAGGGCGCACCGGATGCAGCGACACGCACGTCGGCGGCCACGGCCCTGAGCCTGCAGGACGCCCGCACCCGCCTGCTGCAGGTATCCGACCAGCTTGCCGCAGCCCGGGCCGCCGTGGAGAGCAAGCGCCTGCAGACGCAGGGCCTGCAGGGTCTGGGCGGGCCCATCGTGGGGCTTTCGGCCAGCCACACCCGCTACAGCCTGCATGGCGAACTGGATCTGGCAGAGGCGAAGCAGGAAATCGGCAACCGGCTGTCCGAACTGGGCCCGTTGCTGCCCGCCCTCGGCCCGCTGGCCCAGCCCGTGGGGCAGCTGGCCACCCGCCTGCCCCAGGCGATTCCCGATGCGCTGCCCTACCACCTGAAGGGCACGCGCAACAGCCAGGCAATCAGTGCCGTGTGGCCGGTGTATACCGGCGGCGCGACGCAGGCCGTGAAGGATTTCAGTGCCGCCCAGCAGGATGAAGCCCAGGCCGATGCCCAGGCCACCACGCACCAGCTCGAGGACACGCTGGTGCAGCGCTATTTCGGCGTGCAGCTGGCACGCCGGGCGGTGGCCTTGCGCCAGCAGGCCGCCAGCACCATTGCCGAGCACGACCACGCCGCGGAGCGTCTGCTGCAGGTCGGCATGATTGCGCGCGTGGACCGGCTGCAGGCCAGCGTGGCACTGGAGCAGGCACGACGTGAGCAGCTCAAGGCGCAGGGCGATCTGGCGCTGGCCCAGGCCGCCCTGCAAAGCCTGCTGCACAGCGAACAGGCCGTGCAGCCGAGCACGCCGCTGTTTGTCGACACCCGCCCGCTGCCGCCGCTGGAGCAGTTCCGGCAGCTGGCCCTGGGCCATCATCCCGGGCTGGACAAGGTGGCCGCCAAGAAGGCCCAGGCCGAGCAGCTGCACGCGCTGGAAAACTCGCGCTGGAAACCCACCGTCGCGCTGTTCGGCCGGCGCGAGCTGCAGCGCAGCAATGCCAGCTGGGTGGCCGGCGTACAGGCGCACTGGACGCTGTGGTCGTCCGTGGACCGGCACAGCATGCAGCAGGCCGCAGCGCAGAAGATCATCCAGGCCGAACGCACCGATGCCCAGGTGCGCAGCGACATCGCGCTGCTGGTCGAGAAGAACTGGCGCGCCGTCGATGACGCGCGCCAGCAGTACCTGTCGCTGACCCCGAGCGTGCAGCTGGCGCAGGAAATGATGCGCCTGCGCTCCAGCGGCCTGCGGGAGGGCACCAGCACCATGATCGACCTGATCGACGCCCATACCCAGTACACCAGGGTGGAAACCGAACGCGCCAAGGCGGCGCACGACTACGTACTGGCCCTGTCACGCCTGCTGGACAGTGCCGGCGTGCCCGAACAGTTCGACCAATACGCGCAGCGCGCCGACGTGCGCCTGCGCTGATCCCCCGCATTCCGGAAAGCTCTCCATGCAGACAACCACTCTCCGCAAGACCGTGTTGGCCCTGGCCCTGCTGGCCGTGGCAGGCACCATCGGCTATGGCCTGTGGCGTGCCGCGGCACCGCCGCCGGTCGTGCTCCAGGGCCAGATGGAGGCCCAGGAAACCGATGTGGCACCCAAGGTGGCCGGCCGCATCGGGCAGGTGCTGGTGCAGGAAGGACAGCAGGTGCGATCCGGCGACGCGCTGATCCGCATGGACAGCCCCGAGATCGAAGCCAAGGTGGCCCAGGCGCAGGCCGCGCGCGATGCTGCCAGTGCCGTGGCACGCAAGGCCGCCAACGGCGCCCGTCCGCAGGAAGTGGAAATGGCGCGCGCCAACTGGCAGCGCGCCCAGGCGGCGGCTGACTTGGCCAGCAAGAGCTGGCAGCGCGTGGACCGGCTGGCGCGCGAGGGACTGGTTGCCGCCCAGAAGCGTGACGAGGCCTACGCCAACTTCGTGGCGGCGCGCGACCAGGCCCGCGCAGCACGCGCCCAGTACGACCTGGCCCTGTCCGGCGCCCGCGCCGAGGACCGCGCTGCCGCCAATGCGCAGGAGCGTCAGGTCGCCGCCGTGGTGGCCGAGGCGCGCGTGGCGCAGTCGGAAGCCGCGCTGGCCAGCCCGGTGGCAGGCGAGGTGGCCAAGGTGTATGCCAAGGTGGGCGAGATTGCCCCGCAGGGCGTGCCGGTGGTCACCGTGGTCGACCTGAACGACCAGTGGCTGGTGCTGAACGTGCGCGAGGACCGCGTGCAGCGCTTTGCCATCGGCAGCCAGTTCGAGGGCAGCATTCCGGCACTCAAGCAGGACAAGGTCACCTTCAAGGTGACTGCCAGCTCGGTGCTGCCCGACTTCGCCACCTGGCGCGCCACGCGCAGCGACCAGGGCTTCGACATGCGCACCTTCGAGATCAAGGCTCGCCCCATTCAGCCGGTAGCCGGCGTGCGGCCGGGCATGAGCGTGCTGGTGCAGCCCTGAGCGGGAATCCGAGCCATGCTGCGCATCGCCCAAGCCAGCGCCCTGCACGAGTGGGAGCGCCTGCGCGAGGATCCCTGGGATCTGGCCATGATCAGCCTGGTGCCCATGCTGACCGTGCTGCTGCTATGGTGGATTTTCTCGGCCGGCCTGCCGGGCAAACTGCCGATCGGCCTGCTGGACCAGGACCACAGCGCCCTGTCGCGCCAGGCGGCGCGCTTGCTGCAGGCCTCGCCGGGGCTGGACATCACGCGCACCCTCACCAGCGAACACGATGCCGAACAGGCGCTGCGCAGCGGGCAGATCGAGGCCTATGTGCAGATTCCGCCGGATTTTGCCCGGCAGGTGACCACGCAGAGGCCCACGCGCGTGGTGCTGGTGCACAACGCGCAGCGCAGCATGCCGTCGGGCTCGGTACAGCGCGATGTGCGCGCGGCCATCGGCGCCCTGTCTGCCGGCATCGAGCTGGAGGCACGCATGCGCCGGGGGCAGAGTCCGGCCCAGGCACACGCTGCGCTGGCACCGCTGCGGCTGGACGCCACCGGCCTGTTCAATGTGTCTGCCAACTACCAGGTGTTCCTCGCCACCACGCTGATGCCGGCGCTGCTGCACATCCTGGCCATGACGGCGGGCGCCTGGGCCATGGGCCGCAAGCTGCGCGACCGCTCGCTGGACGTCTGGCTGCGTGATGCGATCGGCGAGCCCGTGGGCGCGCTGCCGGGCTGGAGCGCCCTGCTGGCCGCCATTCTGGGCAAGGTGATCTGGCCCATGCTGGGCATGATGGCCGCCGCCAGCGTGGCCTTCACGCTGATGACGACCCGGCTGCACGCCGCGCCTGCCGCCTGGGTCGTCACCTGGACCGGGTTGCTGCTGCTGGTGCTGCTGTCGGTGGCACTGGGCGCGCTGGCGGCTTCGCTGACACTGTCGCTGCGCATGGCACTGTCCATGACCGGCTTCATCACGGCACCGGCCTTTGCCTTCAGCGGTGTCGGCTACCCGATCCTGGCCATGCCGCCCGGCGCACAGATTTGGGCCAACGCACTGCCGCTGACGCACTACCTGCAGCTGCAGGTGCGCATGCTGGAAATGCAGGCTCCCCTGACGCTGGCCTGGTGGCCGCTGGCCGGTCTGGCAGGTGGCACGCTGGCGACGCTGGGGCTGTCTGCACTGGCCCTGCGCCGCGCCCAGGCGCTGCCTGAACGCTGGGGGGCGCGCTGATGGCGGCCTGTCCCCACCCGATGCCGGAGGGCTGCTGATGCGGACCCTGCTGCGCGAATGGCTGGCCACCTGGCGTGCCTCCTTCACCGATGCCGGCATGGTGCTGCTGCTGGTGCTGGCGCCCTTGCTGTACGGTTTCTTCTATCCTTGGCCCTACAGCACCGAGGTGGCGCAGCGCGTGCCGGTGGCCGTGGTGGATCTGGATCACTCGGGGCTCTCGCGCCAGATCACGCGCTTTGCCCAGGCCAGTCCGCGCCTGCAGGTGCAGCCGCTCGCTTCCGAGGCGGAGGCACGGCAGGCGCTGTGGGATGGCCGCATTGTCGGCTACGCCGTGCTCCCACGCGATCTCAAGCGCGACGTGCTGCGTGGCCGGCAGGCGGTGGTGCCCGTCGCCGCCAACGGCAGCTATCTGCTGCTGAACAAGACCGTGCTGTACGGCTTTGCCGAGGCGGTGGGAACGGTGTCTGCCGGCATCGAGCTGCGCCAGCTGGGCGCCCGTGGCGTGCCTCCCGAGATCGCCAACGCCCTGCGCGATCCGGTGCCGCTACAGGCCGTGGCACAGTTCAACCCGACCGAGGGCTATGGCAGCAGCCTGGTGCCGGCGGTAGCCATGCTGATCCTGCAGCAGACCCTGCTGATGGCTGCCGGCATGCTGATTGGCACCTGGGCCGAGGCGGAAACGGCGGGCAGCAACGGGGGAGAGCCTGTATCCGAGTCGCAGAAGCCATCTGCGCCCGGTAACACCGAACCGCACGCGGTCTCCACCAGCCCCGCCGGCTGGGCCGGACGCGTGATTGCGCTGGCGATTCCGAATGCCTTGCTGGGCGCCTTCTATTTCGGCTGGCTGTTTCAGTGGCAGGGCTATGGTCATGGCGGCAACGTGCCGGTCAGCGTGCTGCTGATTGCGCTGTTCAGCCTGAGTTGTGCCGCGCTGGGCTGCCTGCTGGGCCTGGTACTGCGCAACCGCGAACGCGCCATGCAGCTGCTGCTGTTCGGCGCACTGCCGTTGTTCTTCCTGAGCGGCCATCCCTGGCCCGTGAGCGCGCTGCCCGAGTTGCTGCAAGTGCTGCGCTGGCTCTCGCCGAGCACTGCGGCCATCGAGGCCTCGATCCGGCTGAACCAGATGGGTGCCAGCCTGCACGATGTGGCACCGCAATTGCTGGCCCTGCTGGGGCTGGGGAGTGCGGGATTTACGCTGCTGGCCTGGATGGGGCGGCGCGGCAAGGCTGCCGACCGCTGACTTTGGCTGCTTTGGCTGCTTTGGCTGCTTTGGCTGCTTTGGCTGCTTTGGCTGCTTTGGCTGCTTCGCAGCAGGCTACACCGCCACGACGGGACAGAGGCAAAGCCTCGCCCCTGAACAATGGATCGCCCCGCGTCAGGGCTTGCCGGCTTCCTGCCGTGCCAGCGCCTCGTTGACTTCCTGCACTTCCATCTGGTGCACCTTGCGCTGGCGGCGCCAGCCGGCCAGCAGCACCAGTGCCACCACCAGGGCGACAAAGCCCCAGTACCAGAGCGGGCTGGTGGCAAAGAAGGCCTTGAGCTGCCACGGCTCGTTCACGATCATCTTGGCCGCGGTAAAGGCCAGCACGCCGGCGCCAAGGAAGGTGATGATGGGGAAGCGGTCCACCAGCTTGAGCACCAGCGAACTGCCGAACACCATGATCGGGATGCTGATCAGCAGGCCGGCAATCACCAGATCGATGGCGCCGTGCGCCGCGCCGGCCACACCGAGCACGTTGTCCACGCCCATCAGGGCATCGGCCACCACGATGGTTTTCATCGCGCCCCAGAACGAGGTGGCGCTTTCGCCGCCTTCCTCGTCGTGGCTTTCGTCCGACAGCAGCTTGTAGGCGATGTAGATCAGGCCCAGACCACCCACCAGCATCAGGCCGGGGATGCGCAGCAGCCAGACCACGCCGATGGTCATGAGGGTACGCACCACCACCGCGCCCAGCGTGCCCCAGACGATGGCACGGCGCTGCAGGTGCTTGGGCAGGTTGCGCGCTGCCAGCGCAATCACGATGGCGTTGTCGCCCGCCAGAACCAGGTCGATCAGAATGATGGCCAGCAGTGACGACCACCAGCCGGGAGACAGGAACTCCATAAAATCCTTTCCGGCGCTCCGCGCCGCACAGCCGTCATTGTACGAGCCGTGCGCTGCGCAGGGGTGTCAGTGGCAGCTGCCACCGTCCCGTTTGCTCGGGCAATGGGCGCAGGCATCGCTGCTGCCGGCGTCGCCACAGCCCCCCGGCTTGCCGCCCAGGCGCTGCCGCCAGGCCGCCGGCATCAGGCGCCACACGGTGTAGAGCGCAGCCACTGCCACGATCAGGTAGACGATCAGTTCCTGCCACATGGGATGCTCCTTGCCATGGTCAGCCCGCCCCCAGCGCCACGGCGATGCGGTAGGTGAGGAAGCTGGCCAGATAGGCCAGGCCGAACAGATAGGCCGCCATGATCCAGACATGGCGCCAGCTGTGTGTTTCGCGGCGCACGGCGGCCAGCGTGGCCAGGCACTGCGGTGCAAACACGAACCAGGCCAGCAGCGACAGCGCTGTCGCCAGCGACCATTGCGCGGAAATCAGCGGCGCCAGCGATGCAGCCACGCCATCGCCACTGCCGGAGAGGGCGTACACCGTACCCAGCGCCCCCACCACCACCTCGCGTGCCGCCATGCCGGGCACCAGCGCGATGGCGATCTGCCAGTTGAAGCCGATGGGCGCGAAGACCACTTCCAGCGCACGGCCGAGGCGGCCGGCAAAGCTGTACTCGATGGCCGGGCCGGTGAAGCTGTCCGGCGGGGCCGGGAAGCTGGACAGGAACCACAGCACGATGGTGAAGGCCAGAATGACGGTGCCCACGCGGCGCAGGAAGATCCAGCCACGCTCGTACAGGCCCAGCAGCAGGTTGCGCAGATTGGGCCAGCGGTAGGCCGGCAGCTCCATCAGCAGGGGCGAATAGCCCACATTCTTGCGCCAGCGCTTCATGCTCCAGGCCACCAGCATGGCCGACAGAATGCCCGCCACATACAGCACGAACAGCACCAGGCCCTGCAGGTTGAACACGCCCCACACCTTGCGCGCCGGGATGAAGGCGCCGATCAGCAGTGCATACACCGGCAGGCGCGCCGAGCAGGTCATCAGCGGCGCGATCATGATGGTCATCAGGCGGTCGCGCCAGTTGCCGATGGTGCGCGTGGCCATGATGCCGGGCACGGCACAGGCAAAACTCGACAACAGCGGGATGAAGGAGCGGCCGGACAGGCCGACCTTGCCCATCACACGGTCCAGCAGGAAGGCGGCACGCGGCAGGTAGCCGGAATCCTCCAGCGCCAGAATGAACAGGAACAGGATCAGGATCTGCGGCAGGAACACCAGCACCCCGCCCGCCCCGGCAATGGCGCCATCGACGATCAGGCTGCGCAGCACGCCTTCGGGCATGTGCTGGTTGATCCAGCCGCCCAGGGCATCGAAACTGCCGGTGATCAGGTCCATGGGCCAGGCCGCCCAGCTGAACACCGCCTGGAACATCAGGAACAGCACCGCCGCCAGCAGCAGCGGGCCCCAGACCGGATGCAGCACCACGCGGTCGATGCGGTCGCTGGTCTGCAGCTTCTTTTTCGGCTCGTGCACGGCATGGCGGTGGATGCGGCGCACTTCGGACTGCAGCGCCATCACGTCGGCCATGCTCGGCTTGCCCCAGTCCTGTGGCAGGGCCTGGCGTGGCGGGGGCGGCAGCGGGTCGTCCAGCGCGCGCAGCAGCGTCTGGGCACCCTCGGCCTGCACGCCCACGGCGTCGATCACCGGCACACCCAGTTCCCGCGACAACGCCTCGCGGTCGATCTCGATATGCGCGGCCTGCATCATGTCGGTCATGTTCAGCACCACCAGCATCGGCAGGCCGAGCTGGCGTGCCTGCAGCACCAGCTGCAGGCTCAGCCGCAGGTTGGTCGCATCCGTCACGCAGACCAGCAGATCCGGCATGGGCTCCTTGCTGCGACCGGTGACCACATCACGCGCGACCGCCTCGTCGGCCGAGGCGGCATGCAGGCTGTAGGTGCCGGGCAGGTCGAGCACGAACACGCTGCGGCCCCGCGGCGTGACGGCGATGCCCTCCTTGCGCTCCACCGTGACGCCGGCGTAGTTGGCCACCTTCTGGCGACTGCCGGTCAGCAGGTTGAACAGGGCGGTCTTGCCGCAGTTGGGGTTGCCGAGCAGGGCGATGCGCTCCGGCTGGCGCGACCCGCGCGGCTGGAAGTGCAGCGGCTCAGTGCGCATCGGCCACTCCCGGCGTCACGCAGATACGGTCCGCCTCGTGGCGGCGCAGGGCAAAGGTGGTGTGGCCCACGCGCACGGCCAAGGGATCGCGCCCGAAGCCGGCGGACGCCATGATGCGGACCGGTTCGCCCGGCACGAAACCGATTTCCAGCAGGCGCAGCATCAGCGCATCGTCTTCCCCGCCAGCGCCGGGCAGCACCCGGCGCACCGTGGCCCATTGGCCGATGGGCAGCGCGTGCAGGCGCATGCCCTCTGCCCCCTGTTGACTGTGTTGCATGATCGTGAATAGCCCGCTGTGATTCGCTCTAAATGAGAATCATACTCGATTGGAAATCACTGCACCACGGGGCAGGCCTGCATTGTTTGCGCTGGATCAAGCTTGCGGCACTGTGCGCGAAGGCCTGCATGATCCGGCTGCGTCCCGCCTCAGCCCGGCATGGTTTCTGCAAAGCTCGGGCGCTGTTCGAGCTTGTCCTGCAGCTGGGCCAGGTTGGGATGCTCGGCGCGCCAGTCGATCTGCGGGAAGCGGAAGCTCAGCCAGCCCAGCGTGCAGCCCACGGCGATGTCGGCCAGGGTAAGGTGCACGCCGCAGCAATGCGGCTGATCGCCCAGGCGGCGGTCCATCTCGGCCACGCCGGCCTGCACCTTGGCCAGCTGGCGGTTGATCCAGGCCTGGCTACGTTCGGCCTCGCTGCGGCCATTCCAGACGGCTTCGAGCCGCGCCAGCGCGCCGGCATCGCACACGCCATCGGCCAGCGCTTCCCACACCTTCACGTCGAGCCGGTCGCGGCTGGAGGCCGGTACCAGCTTGCCGACGGGGCTGAGGGTGTCGAGGTATTCGGCGATGACGCGCGAGTCGTAGATCACGTCGCCCGACTTGAGAAATTGCAGCGTGGGCACCTTGCCCAGCGGGTTGGTAGCGGCGATGTCGGTATCGGCGGCCCACACGTCGGTCGGCTCGAACTGGTATTCGAGTTTCTTTTCCGCCATCACCACGCGCACCTTGCGCACGTAGGGGCTGGTTGTGGAGCCAAAGAGTTTCATGCCGTCTGCTGTTCTGATACGAAGGCCTCATTGTATCGGTGCACTCCGCAACAGGTCTGGCGCCCCAGTTGTAAAAGCCCGTATCCGGCAAGTGTTGCTGCACTGCAGCATGACACCCCACCGGGCGTGCAGTTTCTCTACAATGCAGCCTATGCAAGCGAATTCCCTCGAACTCACCCCTGTCACCGCCGTATCGCCGCTGGACGGACGCTACGCCGCCAAACTCAAGCCCCTGCGCAGCAGCATGAGCGAATACGGCTACATGCGCGCCCGCGTGCAGGTGGAAGTGGCCTGGTTCATGGCCCTGAGCGATGCCGGCATGGAGCAGTTCAAGCCGCTCACGCCCGGTGCCCGCAAGTACCTGCTGGAGCTGGTGAAGAACTTCTCCCTGGATGACGCCCGCGCCATCAAGGACATCGAGAAGACCACCAACCACGACGTGAAGGCCGTGGAATACTGGATCAAGGGCAAGTTCGACGGCCGCCCCGAGCTGCAGGCCGCGTCCGAATTCGTGCACTTCTCCTGCACCAGCGAAGACATCAACAACACCAGCCACGCGCTGCAGCTCAAGGCCTGCCGCGAGCAGGTGCTGCTGCCCGGCCTGGACGCCATCTGCAACACGCTGCGCGACATGGCGCAGAAGTTTGCCGAAGTGCCCATGCTGAGCCGCACCCACGGCCAGACCGCCAGCCCCACCACTGTGGGCAAGGAATTTGCCAACGTGCTGGTGCGCCTGGACAAGGCCCGCGCCAAGATCGCCGAAGTGCCGCTGCTGGGCAAGATGAACGGCGCCGTGGGCAACTACAACGCCCACCTGAGCGCTGCCCCCGACATGGACTGGGAAGCCTTCAGCAGGAACGTGATCGAGACGCCCGAGCCGATCGGCCTGGGCCTGACCTTCCAGCCCTACAGCATCCAGATCGAGCCGCACGACTACATGGCCGAGCTGTTCGACGCCGTGGCGCGCAGCAACACCATCCTGATCGACTTGTCGCGCGACGTGTGGAGCTACGTGAGCCTGGGCTACTTCAAGCAGAAGCTGAAGGAAGGCGAGATCGGCTCCTCCACCATGCCGCACAAGGTCAACCCGATCGACTTCGAGAACGCCGAAGGCAACCTGGGCCTGGCCAACGCGCTGCTGCGCCACCTGAGCGAGAAGCTGCCGATCAGCCGCATGCAGCGTGACCTGACCGATTCCACCGTGCTGCGCAACATGGGCGTGGCGCTGGGTTACGCCATCCTGGCGCACCAGTCGCTGATGACCGGCCTGGGCAAGCTGCAGCTGAACGAGGAGCGTCTGGCTGAAGATCTGGACGCGGCCTGGGAAGTGCTGGCCGAGCCGATCCAGACCGTGATGCGCCGCTATGGCGTGCAGGGTGCCTACGAGAAGCTGAAGGAAGTCACGCGCGGCAAGACCGTGCAGGCTGCCGATCTGCACAATCTGATCCGCGGTCTGGAGATTCCGGAAGCGGAGAAGGAACGCCTGCTGGCGATGACGCCGGGTAGCTATGTGGGCAAGGCCGCCGAGCTGGCACGCCGCGCCTGATTGCCTGACAGCATGGCATAGCCACCCGCCGCGAGGCCGGTGGCTTTTTCGTTTCCGGAGGCGGGTAAGGCTGTCTGCTTGCAGGCCTCAGATCATCCAGTAGATGAAGACCAGAGACAGGCCCAGCAGTATCAGGTGACCCAGGGCCAGCAGCCAGGCCACATACTCGCGGTCCGCGCGCAGGCGGGCGCGGTTCTGCCAACTGTAGGCCAGTGCCAGCCCCGAGCCGATCGGAATGCTCATCAGCGCCAGCTGGGTGCCGGCAAAGAACAGCGCGTCGATCAGCCGGCTTTCCGCAAACAGGCCGAACGCGATGACCAGCGCGATGAACACCAGCAGCGGCGTGGCGCAGACGAGCAGGAAGGCGACGGGGTGTTTGGAAAGCTTGCGCATGATGCGGGGAGACGACCGGAACTGCACTGTGTCAGCAGCCCGGGAAATCCCGTAGCCAAAAACAGCACGCCATGGAGTATGCCTTGTTTCCGGGCCTCGCTGCACCCCTGACGTTCAGGATATCTCGGGCAGCGTACATCGCGGCCCAGTCCCACATGCACCGGTCACAGTCCCGGTCTAGCATGTCGCATGCACGCCAAGCTGGAGATCCGCCTGATGACCGCCACCGACGACCTTGCCCTGGCCCCCGCAACACACCCCGCACCAGTGCCCGATACACCCCGGGATGAGCGCGCCCGCATTGCCGCGCACCTGCTGGAGCCGCAGGCCAGCATTTCGCCCCGCTACCTGTACGACCCGCTCGGCTGCCACCTGTTCGATGCCATCACCGAGCTGTCCGAGTACTACCCCACGCGCACCGAGCGGGCCATTGCGCAACAGCATCGGGATGCGATTGCCGCCTTTCTGGTCGCGCATGTCGGCAGGCAGGCGCCACTGGTGGATCTGGGCGCCGGCAGCTGCGGCAAGGCGCCGTTCTGGTTCGGACCGCTGGGCTGCACCGACTATCTGGCCGTGGATCTGGCACGCGAGCATGTGGAACACGCACTGCTGGGCCTGCGCACCCGCCATCCCGGCGTGCGCATGCGCTGCGTGGCGCTGGATCTGGTCTGGGATCTGCCGCAGCTGGCCGCTCATGTGGAGCGCCCCGCCGTGCTGTTCTACCCCGGATCCAGCATCAGCAATTTCGAGCCGGAACAGGCGGTGCGCCTGCTGCGCGAGATGCGTGCCGTGGCGCGCGGCGGCGCCTTGCTGATCGGGGTGGATCTGTGGAAATCTGCCGCCGAACTGCAGGCAGCCTATGATGATGCCGTGGGCGTGACGGCGGCCTTCAACCGCAATGTGCTGCAGCATATCAACCGTTTGCTGGGAGCGGACTTCGATCCGCGCCAGTGGCAACACATCGCCCACGTGGATGGCGAACGGCAGCGCGTGGAAATGCGTCTGGCCGCCATCGGCGCCCAGACGGTGCGCTGGCCCGGCGGCGAGCGGCATTTCGCCGATGCCGAATACATCCACACCGAGAACTCCTACAAATGGACGCTGGATGGCTTTGCCGCCTGCCTGCGACAGGCCGGCTGGCAAGCCCCGCGCAACTGGACGGATGACCATGACCGCTTCGCCCTCTTTGCCGCCACGGCCTGACCGCACCGACAATCCCGCATCTCCGCCGCAGACAGCGGCACACACCCTGTCTGCTTCGCCTGCACGGCCGGGATCGGGTGGCGCGCCTGCGCCTGCTCCTGTCCCGACCACAGCCACGGAGTCGCCGGCTGCCGGACTACCGTTTGCGGTTCCGGACGACCTCGCCATGCGCTTCACCGATGTGCGCGCCGCCTCGCTGGCCCTGATTGCACCACTCAGCGAGGAAGACTGCCAGGTGCAGAGCATGAACGACGCCAGCCCCGCCAAATGGCATCTGGCCCACACCACCTGGCTGTTCGAGACCTTTGTGCTGGAGCCCTACGAACCGGGTTTCCGGCCTTTCGACGCGGATTACCGCATGCTGTTCAACAGCTACTACCACGCCATCGGGCCGCAGCATGCACGGCCGCGGCGCGGGCTGATCACGCGGCCTTCGCTGGCGGAGGTGCTGCGCTACCGCACCGAGGTGGAGGCGCGCATCCGGCGCCTGCTGGAGCAGCCGGATTGCCCGCCCGAGGTGGCCCGACTGGTGTGGCTGGGCGTGCACCACGAGCAGCAGCATCAGGAGCTGATGCTGACCGACATCCTGCATCTGCTGTCCTGTCATCCCTGCCCCGCACGCGCCGTGTATGCCGCCGATGCGCCGCAGCCGGCGCTGGCCGATCCCGCCGCGCGTACCGACGTGGCCCTGGAAGGCGGGCTGGTCCGGATCGGGCATGCCGGGGAGGACTTTGCCTACGACAACGAGACGCCGTCGCACCGCGTCTGGCTGGAGCCCTATGTGCTGCGCAGCCAGCTGGTGTCCGAAGCGGACTGGCTGGAGTTTGTGCAGGATGGCGGCTACCAGCAGGTGCGCTGGTGGCTGAGTGCCGGCTGGGACTGGGTGCAGCAGCAGGGCATTGTGGCGCCGGCCTACTGGCGGCAGAGTGCGTATGGCGGGTGGATGGGTTTTTCGTTGCGGGGCGAGGTGCCGCTATCGGCCCAGGCCCCCGTGGTGCACATCAGCCTGTACGAAGCGGCGGCCTATGCCGCCTGGGTTGCGCACCGCACCGGCCAGCGCTGGCGCCTGCCGACCGAGGCCGAATGGGAGCATGCCGTGCGCACGCGGCGCGATGCCCTGCAGCAGGTGGACGATGCCGCCTGGCAGTGGACGCAAAGCGCCTATCTGCCCTATCCGGGCTTCAGGCCGTGGGACGGGCCGGTGCAGGAGTACAACGGCAAGTTCATGGCCGACCAGATGGTGCTGCGCGGCGGATCCTGCGCAACGCCTGCCGGGCATGCGCGCGCGAGCTATCGCAACTTCTTTCCGGGGGGGGCGCGCTGGCAGTTTTCGGGGGTGCGGCTGGCGCGGGATCTGGACGCCTGAGACCGGATCAGGCCAGGGCTGGCGCCCCGTCCCGCACGATCCACTCCAGCGTGGCCAGGTTCAGGAAGGTGAAATGTCCGTGTCCGGGCATCCAGCCGCCGGTATCCAGATAGAAGCGGTTGCCCAGCTTGCGCGCCTGCGCGATCGTCATGTGGCCGTGCGCCACGGCACGGATATTCTGGATCAGGGTGGCGTCATGGGTGCGGAAACGGGTGCGGGCCCACAGGCAGGTATGCAGATCCTGCTGTGACAGCGCCCCTTCGCGCATGTGCTGCCAGTCGTCGAACGGGCATTCGGCATGCAGCAGGCCGACGGGGCCTGCGGCAGTGTCCACTTCGGCGGCAACCGGCAGGGTGCGTAGGCGCTGGCCGATCAGGCGGCGCTGGTTGGCGGGGAGCAGGCCCAGCCACTCGCCGCCGTGCTGGCGGTGGTCCACGTGCGGATAGGGGTCTTCCTCGGCATCGCGCCAGACCATGAAATCGTGGTTGCCGCACAGGGCGTGGAACCAGGGCTTGTCCAGCCAGTCCAGCACCTGGCCGGATTCCGGCCCGCGGTTGACCAGATCGCCGAGGGCAAACAGGCGGTCGCAGGCGGGGTCGAAGCCGATGGCGTCCAGCGCGCGTTGCAGGGCGGAAAAACAGCCGTGGATGTCTCCGACGGCGTAATCGGTGCCGCGAAGATTGCGGCCATGGTGAACGTAGCGGTACTGCATGGGAATGGCTTGGTACAGCGTCACTGTAAACCAAACGGAGGTTGGTTTGCTGCGGTGCAGCATGAAATCCATGATCGCGTCATGGCTCCCTGCCCGGTGCCTGCGCGGCGAAACTGCTTCTGCTTCTGCTTCTGCTTCTGCTTCTGCTTCTGCTTCTGCTTGCGTGTGCGTGGTGCGCGCTTACATGCTTACAGCGTGACGCCCAAGCGCGGCAGCAGCCACACCATCAGCGCATAGGCCAGCGCCGTCGCCACGCTGGATGTCAGCAGGGCCAGCCAGAACCCCCAGCCACTGCGCAGCAACCAGGGCAGCAGCACGAACAGCAGCAGCGACGGAATCACCAGCCAGAAGATGCTGCCGGCAGTGGCCGCGATCTTTTCGGTGTCGCCCGTATCCAGGTAGAGCCAGACGAAGGCCAGCAGCGAGGTGAGCGGCAGCGATGCCAGCGCCGCCGCCCAGAAGCTGCTGCGCTTGCCCAGTTCGGCGACGGCAACGATGATGACCGCCGAGAACAGGGCCTTCAGGCTCAGGGACAGGGACAGCATGTCAGGAGCTCCCGGAAGCGGCATCCGGCGAGCTGGCGCGTGGCTGCGCTGTCGCCCCGGCACCAGGGATTTCCGAACCGGAAGCCATGCCGGACGCCGCAGCCGGCGCGGCAGACTCCGCGCTGTCAGCGATGGCCGGCTCCCCGCCCACGGCACTCCAGTCGCCCGCAGCCGTCGCTTCCTGCGCCGTGGTCTGCTTGCGCTGCTGCTCGCGCAGGCCGAAGCGGCGCGTCAGCCACAGCTTGAGGTCGTCCACGTAGGTGAACAGCGCCGGCACCACCAGCAAGCTGAGCAGCGTGGAAGTGAGCAGGCCGCCGATCACGGTGATGGCCATGGGCGAGTTGAAGCTCGGGTCGCCCTTGCTCAGACCCATGGCCAGCGGCATCATGCCGGCGCCCATGGCGATGGTGGTCATCACGATGGGGCGGCTGCGCTTGTGGCAGGCATCGATCAGGGCGTTGGTGCGGCTCTTGCCGTCCTCGCGCGCAAGGATGGCGTAGTCCACCAGCAGGATGGAGTTCTTGGTGACGATGCCCATCAGCATGATCAGGCCGATCATGCTGGGCATGGAAAGCGCCTTGTCGGTGATCAGCAAGGCCACGAAGGCACCGCCGATTGCCATGGGCAGGGCGCCCAGAATGGTGCCCGGCTGCATGAAATCGTGAAACAGCAGCACCAGCACACCGTAGATGCAGAGCACGCCGATCATCATGGCGATGCCGAAGCTGTTGAACAGGTCCTGCATTTCCTGCGCGTCGCCTAGCTCGGCAATGCGCACGCCGGGTGGCAGCTGGCTGAACGCCGGCAGCGCACGCGCTTCCTCGTTCACCTCGCCCAGAGTGCGGCTGCCCAGCTCCACTTCCAGCCGCACGCTGCGGCTGCGGTTGATGCGGCTGATGACGGAGGGGCCGCTTTCCAGGCTCACCGTGGCCACGTTGATCAGCGGGATCATGCCGGCGCGGCTCGGCACCAGCAGCTGCTCGATATCGGCCACGCTGGTGCGGGCATCGTCGGGCAGCTTGACGCGGATCGGCACCTGGCGGTCGGCCAGGTTCATCTTGGGCAATTGCTGGTCGTAGTCGCCGGCGGTGGCCACGCGCACGGTCTGCGCGATGGCAGCGGTGGACACGCCCAGATCGGCCGCACGGGCAAAGTCGGGACGGATGATGAGCTCGGGCTGCACCAGCGCGGCGCTGGAGCTGACCCCGCCCACGCCTTCCAGGGTGCGCAGCTGGCGTTCGGCCTCGCGTGCGGCCTGCGTCAGCACCACCGGGTCGTCACCCAGCAGCACCAGTTCCATCTTGCTGCCCATGTCGCCGCTGCCGACCTGGAAGCGCGCGCCGGGAATCGTCTCCAGCACGGAGCGGATCTGGGTGTCGATATCGGCCAGGCTGGCGGTGCGGTCATCGCGGTGCACCAGATTGAGTGTGAGCACGGCACGATGCACCTCGGCAGCCGCACCGGGCTTGAAGCCGTCGCCGCTGGAGCCGCCACCCACGGACGAGTAGATGCTCACCACATTGGGATTCTGTGCCAGCTTGGTGCGCGCCATTTCGGCCGCATGGCGCGTGTCGTCCAGCGTGCTGCCGGGGGGCAGTTCGATGGTGATCTGCGTCTGGCCGCGGTCGGCCGGTGGCACGAAACCGGTGGGTAGCAGCGGCACCAGCATCAGTGAGCCAACGAAGAAGCCGATGGCGGCAAGGATGGTGGCCAGGCGATGGCGCAGACACCACTGCATCAGCCGCATGTAGAAGCGCATCACCGGGCCGTCATGCGACTGGTCGGGCGGTACGTCCCCATGCTCCTCCACCACGCGCACGCCCTTGTGCGGCTTGAGCAGGTAGGCGGCCATCATCGGCGTCAGCAGGCGCGCCACGGCCAGCGAGGCCAGAATCGCCAGCACCGCCGTCCAGCCGAACTGCTTGAAGAACATGCCCGAAATGCCGCTCATGAAGGCGGTGGGCAGGAACACCGACACCAGCGCGAAGGTGGTGGCAATCACCGCCATGCCGATCTCGTCCGCTGCTTCCAGCGCGGCCTGGAACGGCGTCTTGCCCATGGCGAGATGGCGCGAGATGTTCTCGATCTCGACGATGGCATCGTCCACCAGCACACCCACCACCAGCGCCAGCGCCAGCAGCGTCACGCCGTTGAGCGTGTAGCCGAAGTAGGCCAGCCCCAGATAGGTCGGGATGATGGACAGCGGCAGCGCCGTGGCCGCCACGATGGTGGCGCGCCAGTCGCGCAGGAACAGCCACACCACCAGCACCGCCAGAATGGCGCCTTCGTACAGCAGGTGCATGCTGCCTTCGAAGTTCTCCTGCACCGGCGTGGCGTTGTCGATCACGCGGGTGATGACCACGTCCGGATTCTGCTGCTGCAGCTCCTGCATGGCCTTGCCGATCTCGGTGGACACACCCACCTCGCTGGCGCCCTTGGAACGGAAGATCTCGATCGCCACCACCGGCTTGCCGTTGACCAGCGCCTCGGCGCGCTGCTCGGCCACCGTGTCCTTCACCTCGGCCACATCGCTCAGGCGCGCGGTGCCGCCGCTGGCCAGCGGAATCTGCAGCTGCGCCAGTTCGTCCGCACTGCGGGCAGAAGCCACGGTGCGCACGCTCTGCTCGCCGCCCCCCACTTCGCCGCGGCCGCTGGGCGCATCCTGCTGCACCAGGCCGATCTGGCGCGACACATCGGCCGCTGTCACGCCCAGCGCCTGCATTCGCTCGGGCTGCAGGATCACCTGCACCTCGCGCGTGACGCCGCCCACGCGCTTGACCGCCCCCACGCCCTTGATGTTGAGCAGGCGCTTGTTGACGGTGTTGTCCACATACCAGCTCAGCTGCTGCTGGTCCCAGCCGGTGCCGGGTTTGAGCTGCACCGCATGCACTTCCACCACGCGGCCGGCGGTGGGCAGCTTGCTGATGATGGGTTCGCGCACATCGGCCGGCAGGTCGGAGCGGATCTGCGAGACGGCATCCCGCACCTCGGTCACGGCATCGGTGATGTTCTTCTCGAGCTGGAATTCCACCGTGGTGGTGGCCATGCCATCGAGCACCGTGGTGTACATGTTCTTGATGCCGGAGACGGTGGCCACCGAGTTCTCGACCTTGCGCGCGACCTCCGTCTCGAGCTGGGCCGGCGCGGTGCCGGGCTGCGCCACCGTGACGGTGACGATGGGCAACTGGATGTCCGGAAAATCCTGCACGATGGTGTTCTTGAACGCCAGCAGACCGGCCAGGGTCAGCAGCGCAAACAGCAGGATCGCCGGAATCGGGTTGCGGATGGAATAGGCGGAGACGTTCACGATGGGTCGCCTTGCAGTCAGCGCGGGCTGGTGTTGGCTGCCGGTGCGGCAGAAGCGGGTTCAGCCGCAGCCGTGCCCGTGCCCGTCGTGCCCGGAGCCTGAGCCGCGGATGCCGCTGGCGCTGCTGCCGATGCGGCAGTGACCGGCGCCGCCTGCGTCACGCGCACCAGATCGCCATCGTTGAGGAAGCCGGCACCGGACTGCACCAGCGGCAGTTCGCCATCCACGCCCTCCAGCACCTGCACCAGTTCGCCCTGGCGCGCGCCCAGCGTCACCTTGCGCTGCAGCACCTTGCCCTGGCTGGCCACGGCAAACACGTAGTTGAAGCCGTCGCGCGACACCACTGCGGTCTGCGGCACCAGCCAGCCGTCCACCTCGCCGAGGATGAACTGGCCGCTGGCATACATGCCGGCCTTCAGGCCGCCGTTGTCGGTGCCGCCGGGCAGATCCACATACACCAGCGCCACGCGCTTGGCTGGATCCAGCGTGGGCGCCACGCTGCGCACCGTGCCTTCCACCACGGTGCCGGCGTTGCTCGTCACCTGCACACGCTGGCCGCTGCGGATGCGGGCCAGATCCTGGCCCACCACTTCGGCACGCCATTCCAGACGGCCCTGACGCACCAGACGGAACAGCTCGGTGCCAGCGGGCACCACGGCGCCCACGGTGGCGCTGCGCGAGGAAATCACGCCGCTATCGGGGGCCAGCACACGCGTGAAACCCTGGCGCAAGCGCTGCGAGGAGAGCGCCGCGCGCGCCGCCTGCACGCGCGCAGCGGTGGCTTTCTCGGCGGTGCGGAATTGGTTGATCTGCTGCGTGCTCAGGGCACCGGTACCGGCAATGCTGCGCGCCCGCTCGGCGTTGGAGCGTGCATCGGCGGCCTGGGCTTCGGCTTCGAGCAGGGCGGCACGCGCCTGTAGCACATCGGCATCCACGGTATCGGCGGCAAAGACGGCCAGCACCTGGCCCTTCTTCACCCAGTCGCCCACGTTGGCACGCAACTCGGCCAGACGCAGGCCGTTGCTCTGGGAGCCGACAATGGCCTCCTGCCAGGCGGCGATGTTGCCGCTGGCGCCCAGCGTCAGCGGCACGGTGCCGCGCGTGGCATGTACCACCTGCACGGTGAGGGCCGGCTTGCCGGCGGGCGCCCCGGCTTCGGCGGCGCTGGCGGCCGACTTGCCGTTGGGCACGGCAGCGCGCTGCATCATCCAGTAGCCGCCTCCCAGCACCAGGGCTGCGGTGGCGGCAAGCGCGATCAGGGTAGTACGTTTCATGGCTGGATGGCAGGTTCAGTTGGCGTGGCAGGTGCGCTGGTGCGGACGGCACGCGCCGCCTCGCCACTGCGCACCAGGATCTTGTCGGCTTCGGTCGGGTTGGCGGCAGGCTCCCAGCCCCCGCCGAGTGCGCGGTACAGCGCCACCCAGGCGGCATGCGTCTCGCGCTGCAGCGTGGCCTGCCCCATGCGGGCGGCCAGCAGGCTGCGGCGGGCGTCTTCCAGCTCCAGCATGCTGCCCATGCCGGCCTTGTACTTGGCATTGGCGGCGATAAAGGCCTTGTTGAAGCCGGCCACGGCAGCGGCGGTCTGGCTGCTGCGGCGCTGCGCGGCATGCAGGTCGGACAGCGCCGTCTCCACCTCGCGCACCGCATTGCGCACCGTGGCGCGATATTGGCTGGCTGCGGCTTCGTATTGCGCCTTGGCGGCTTCCAGATTGGCGCGGCGGCGGCCGCCATCGAACAGGGGCACGGTCAGCGACAGCGGGCCGATGTTCCAGGTGGTGCTTGTCAGGTCGAACTGCGGGGCATCCAGCCGGGTGCGGAAGATGTTGCCGCTCAGGCCCAGGCGCGGATAGCGCTGGGCGTCGGCCTGGCCTACATCGCCGCTGGCACCGGCCACGGCCATGGCGGCAGCGTACACATCGGGGCGCTGCGCCAGCATGGCAGCCGGCACGCTCTCCAGTGACAGGCCCGGCGCCTTGCCGGTGCTGCGCGCCGCCAGACGCTGGCGCAGGGCGTCTTCATCCAGTGCCGTCAACGCCACCAGCGCCTTCACGGCCGCATTGCATTGCGCCTCGATCTGCGTGCGCTGGGCCTGCGACTGGGCGGCGCCCGCCTGTGCCAGCGCATGCGTGGCCGGCGCGGTGAAACCGGCCTTGCTCATCTGGCCCGTCAGGCGCGCGGTTTCTTCGCGCGAAGTGGCATCGGCACCGGCAATGTCCAGCGAGGAACGGCAGCTGCGCAGCCCGAAATACTGGTTGGCCACATCCGCCGCCAGCGACACACGCGCCTCATGCCATTGCGCCTGTGCGCCCTGCAGCCGTGCCTGTGCGGCACGCTTGCCATGGCGCAGACCGCCGAACAGGTCCAGCTCCCACTGCGCCTGCACGCCGGCTTGTCCGGTCGTCACCACGGTGCCGACCAGGCCCGCCTGCGTCGATACGCCGCGCTGCACGCCGGCCTGCGCATCGAGATTGGGCAGCATGGCAGCCTCGGCGCCCACGGCACCGGCACGGGCCTGGGCGATGCGGGCGGCAGCACCGGCCAGCGTCGGGCTGGCCTGCTGTGCGGCATCGATCAGGTCCACCAGCAGCGGATCGTCCCAGCGCTGCCACCAGTCCAGCAGCTGCGGCACGCTGCCGCCGTGGGGCAGCACGGCCACGCCGGCCACCTGGGGCGCGCGCCATTGGGCCGGCGCAGTCGCCTCGGCCTGTTCCGGGGGCGCCGTGGCGCAACCGGCCAGCACGGCAGCGACGGACAGGGCCGCCAGGGTTCGGATATACAAGGGCTTCATGGATCAACTCCGGAAACGGGAGACGGCAGGCCGCGCTGGCGCGCCTCGTCATGGATCAGGGCCAGGGCATAGCGCACCAGATGCGCCACGGCGCGCCCGACCGGGCTGGGCCCCTGCTGCAGGGCGGGGCTGATGATCTGCACCATGTCGGGCGTGGCCATCAGGTGGATCGGCATGCCGCACATGGCCAGCACCAGGCGCTGGATGCCTTCGTCGTGCTGCGCCAGCCCCAGATGGCGGCACACCAGTCCCCACAGGGCGTGGTAGATGGGGCGCAGACTGTGTTCGATTTCGTGCTGCCACAGGCCGGTGGGATCCAGCATCTCGCGCATGTGCAGGCGCATGCAGTGGCGCATGGATTCGCTCTGCTCGAGCGGCGCCAGCATGCCGCTGTAGAAGCGGTGCAGCGCCTGCTCCAGGCTCAGGCCGGGATCGTTCCAGCCGTCGATCTGTTCCTGCACGTTGCTGCTGGACATCGGCTCCAGAAAGGCGCAGCGGTACAGACCCTGCTTGTCGCCGAAGTAGTAGCTGATGGCCGAGATGTTGGCGCCCGCTGCCTGGGCAATGGCGCGGGTGGAGGTGCGGGCAAAGCCCTGCTCGGAAAACAGCCGCAGCGCCTCGCCCAGCAGGCGCTCGCGCGCGAGCTGGCCGTCGCTGCGCGCCGGGCGCGCCGGCTCGTCGGCTGGCAAGGGGGAATTCAGGGCGACCATGACGCCGGATTACAGCACGAAATCAATCGTTTGATTGAAATCCCTGCAATCCGCTCGGATTAGGTCACGCGCCTGTCACCAGGGTGCGCCAAACACCTCGCGCCACAGCGCGCGACCGGCATCCCCCTGCGACTGCAGCATGTCCTCGGGGAAGGCGGTGGATTCCTCGTCCAGCCGCGCCCGGTGCTGCATGCGGCGCATCTCGCGGTAGGCGGTGGCGGCGGCGTGGCCGACCTGGCCGGGCAGGATGCCCAGGTCATCCGCCCGCTCCAGCAGCGCGATATTGCCGCGGTTCTCGATCATGGCCGCATGCTGGCGGCTGTGCAGCAGCACCAGATACTGGGTGACGAATTCGATGTCGATCATGCCGCCATGGCTGTGCTTGAGCTCGAACACGTCGGCCTGTTGCGGGTGCGCCTGCCCCATGCGGCGGCGCATGGCGACGATTTCCTCCGCCAGCGCGGCCGGATCACGCTCGGCCGTGAGCACGGCACTGCGGATGCGCTCAAAATGCGCGCGCAGGCGGGCACTGCCAAAGCAGCAGCGGGCGCGCGTCATGGCCTGGTGCTCCCACACCCAGGCGGTGTTGCTGCCGCGCTGCAGCTGGTAGGCCTCGAAGGCGTCCAGCGTGATGCTGAGCAGGCCCGAGTTGCCGTTGGGGCGCAGCTCGGTGTCGATTTCGTACAGATCGCCTTCGCCGGTCTTGACGGTGAGCCAGGAGATCAGCTTGCGCACCAGCCCCGCGTACACCTCGCCAGCACGGTCGCAGTCGTCTTCGTAGACAAACACCACGTCCAGATCGCTGCCGTAGCCCAGCTCCAGCCCGCCCAGCTTGCCGTAGGCGATGATGGCGAAGCGGTCGGCAATGTCGGCGTCGTCCGGGCCGCACCAGCCGAGCTTGCGGGCGCGCGGCAGGTAGCGCTGCCAGCACCAGCGGGTTGCAATGTCGAGCACGGCATCGGCCAGCGCGCTGAGGTCATCGGCCACCTGTTCCACCGTCAGGCGGCCGTCCAGGTCGCGTGCCAGCGTGCGGAAGGTTTCGGCGTGCATGGCGCGGCGCAGCAGGTTGAGCAGCGATTCCTCGTCATCCTCGCCGGTGGACTGCAGCGATTCGATGCGGCGGCGCAGTTCGTCCTGAAAATCGGCGGCGCTGAAGCGCTCTTCCAGCATGGCATTGCTGGTGAGTTCGTCGATCACCGCCGGGTGCTGGATCAGGTAGCGCGCCGGCCATTTGGCCACGCCGAGCAGGCGCAGCAGACGCTCGTGCACGGCCGGACGCTCCAGCAGCATGGCCAGATAGCTCTCGCGGCGCAGCAGCGTCTCGATCCAGTCGATGAAGCGCAGCACGCCGTCGGTGGTCACGCCCTGCTGCGGGCCGTCTTCGTGCAGCCACTGCACGGTGCGCTGCATCAGCCGCATCAGGCGGGCGCGCGTTTCCAGCCGCAAGGCCTGCACGCGGGCATGGTCGCGCCACTGCTCCACGCGCTGCGCCAGCGCCGGCGTGGCGGCCAGCAGTGCGGTCAGTTCGCCAATGTCATCGGCCGAACGGGCAATGTCGCCACCGCCCTTCTTCTGGCAGCCCTTGCATTCGTTGTCGCCGCCCAGTAGCGCATCGAATTCGCGTGCCACCAGTTCGCGGTGGCGCATCAGGTCCTGCAGGAAGGGGCAGGCATTTTCGTAGCCCATGGTGTGGGCGATCCACTCCATATCGTCCTCATTGGTGGGCAGCAGGTGCGTCTGCTGGTCGTCCAGATACTGGATGCGGTGTTCGACGCGGCGCAGGAAGGTGTAGGCCTCGGCCAGTTCGTCGGCAATCTCGGGCGTCATCAGGCCGGCACGGGCCACGCGCTCCAGCGCCTCCAGCGTGGGGCGCGTGCGCAACTCGGGAAACTGGCCACCGCGCACCACCTGCAGCAGCTGCACGGTGAATTCGATCTCGCGGATGCCACCACGCGAGAGCTTCACATCATTGGCGCGCTCGGGCCGGCCGGCACTGCGCTTGGCCGCATGGTCGCGGATCTGGCGGTGCAGCACGCGCAGCGATTCGAACACGTTGTAGTCAAGGTAGCGGCGGAACACGAAGGGCAGCACCACGTTGCGCAGCGCCTGGCCGGAACCATCCTCGATGCTGGAGCGCGGCGCCACGCAGCGGCTTTTCATCCAGGCAAAGCGCTCCCATTCGCGGCCCTGCACCATCAGGTACTCTTCCAGCGCGTCCAGCGAGGACACGGTGGGGCCGGAGTTGCCGTTGGGCCGCAGCGCCAGGTCGACACGGAACACAAAACCGTGCTCGGTGGTTTCGCCCACCAGCGCATAGATGATCTTGACCGCGCGGGTGAAGTATTCGTGGAAGCTGGTCCTGCCGGCGCCGCTGGGCTGGCCGTCCGGGCCGGGTCGGCCGCCGGTTTCGCCATCGCATTCGTAGATGTAGATCAGGTCGATGTCGCTGGAGACGTTGAGCTCGCGCGCACCCAGCTTGCCCATGCCCATGATCCACAGATTGCAGCGCGTGCCATCGGGCTTGAGCGGGGCACCGAAGCGGGCATCGAGCTGCCCGAAGGCCTCGTTGCAGGCGATGTCGAGCGCCATTTCGGCCAGCCAGGTCACGCTGAGCGCGATGTCGGGCATGGTCTCACCGCCATCGCAGTCGAGCACGGCCAGGCGCTCCATCACCAGCTGGCGCAGCACGCGCAGCGCGCCGCCCACGTCCAGCCCGCGTTCACGCAGGGTCTGGTAGCAGGCGCGCATGGCCTCGCGGTCGGGCAGGCCCGGCGCCAGCAGCGGCAACTCCTTCTCGTAGCGGCGATGCAGCCGCTGCACAAAGCGGGAATGCAGCGCACGCCTGGCGGTAACAGGGTGCACCACGTCTGGACTGCCTGCAGCAGCCGGTGATAATGTGTCTTGCGGCGTGTGCAGGGGGTTGCTCTGGTTGTTCATGCCCGTTTTCTTCTCGTTGCGGAGCCCATGCAGGAAGTCGCCTCGCCCTCCAGTCCTCCCAAGCGCCGCCGGTTTGCCTGGCTCCGGCGCGTTTTGCGCTGGCTGTGGCTCACGGTGGCCTTGCTGCTGGGGTTGTTCGGGCTGCTTGCACTGGTGCTGCAATTCGCCATTTTGCCGCACATCGACAGTTTCCGCCCGCAGCTTGAACAAGCCGCCAGCCGCGCGCTGGGCAAGCCGGTGCACATCGGTCGCATCGTGCTGCTGGAGCAGGGCTGGGAGCCCACCATCGCCATGGAGCAGCTGGTGGTGGAGGATGGCACCGGCCGCCACGGCCTGCGTGTGCAGAGCGTGCAGGCGGTGGTGTCGCTGCAGGCGGCGCTGCTGCGTTCGGGCTTCGAGCGGCTCTCGGTCTTCACGCCCGAACTGGAGGCGCGGCGCAATCCCGACGGCACCGTGGAAGTGGCCGGTGTCAAGCTGGCGCAGGGCAAGGGCGGCGATTCCGGCCCGGCCCTGAACTGGCTGCTGTCGCAACCCGAACTGGCCATCCACAACGGCAGCATCCGCTGGACCGACGACCAGCGCCAGCAAGCGCCGCTGCTGCTGTCCAAGGTCGAGGCCAGCCTGACCAACAGCGGCACCTCGCACGCACTGCAGCTCAACGCCACCCCGCCGCAGGGCTGGGGCCAGCCCATCCTGTTCGTGAGCGAATGGTCGCACCCGATGTTTGGCGACCGCACCCTGTGGCGCAACTGGAATGGCGTGGCCTACGCCGACATGCCCGAGCTGGACGTGTCGCAGCTGCGCCGCTACATGGAGATCGGCCACAACGTGGATCTGCGCAAGGGCCATGGCCGCCTGCGCGTCTGGGCCGATTTCAAGGAAATGCGCAGCAGCACCGCCACCATCGACGCCCAGCTCGATGAGGTGGACATGACACTGGGCCAGGGCCTGCCGCCGCTGGCGCTCAAGAACATCAAGAGCATGTTCAGCGTGCAGTTCGCCTCGGATGCACAACCCTCCGAAGAGAAGAACCCGCCCCAGACACCGGCCAATTCCACCTACACCTTCAACACGCAGGAGCTGAGCTTCACCACCCTGAGCAACCGCCAGTGGTCCGGCGGCAACGTGCGGGTGGAAATGAACAACGGCACGCAGCGCGCCGACAGCAGCGGCCGCGTGGAAGGCGACAACTGGGATCTGGGCATCATCTTCGAGCTGGCCGGCAGCCTGCCGCTGGGCGAGGCCATGCTGGAAGCGCTGGAAACCTACCAGCCCGGCGGCCATCTGGACGACATTGCCGTGACCTGGCAGGGCAACATCAACCAGCCCACCGCCTACACGGCCAAGGGCTCGGCCAAGCAGATCGGCTGGCTCTCGCGCCAGGGGCCGTACAACCGCAAGAAGGGCCGCTTCGAGCCCGGCGTGCCAGGGGTGGAAGGCGCAGCGGTGGCTTTCGACCTGACCGAACGCGGCGGCACCATGGACATCGCCATGCGCAAGGGCAATGTGGTGCTGCCGGGCGTGTTCGAGGAGCCGCGCATTCCCTTCGACCGCTTCGATGCCAAAGTGCTGTGGGAGATCGACGGCGACCACATCCGCGCACACCTGCCGGAGGTGCGCTTTGCCAACGCCGATGCCCGCGGTTCGCTCAAGGCCGAGTGGCGCACGCGCGAGCTGGCAGGAGACGAGCCGGCGGCCAACCGCTTCCCCGGCCTGCTCGACCTGAGCGCCACCATGGAAAGTGCCCGCGCCGAGCGCGTCTACCGCTACCTGCCGCTGTCGCTGGGCGAACATGCACGCGAGTACGTGCAACTGGCCGTGCGCGACGGCGACATCCGCAATGCAAAGATCCTGATCAAGGGCGATCTCGACCACATCCCCAACCAGCATGACGCGGATGGCAAGCCGGTGCCCAGCGTGTTCCGCTTCGAGGTGCCGCTGGTCAACGCCAACTACCAGTTCCTGCCGCCCAAGCTGCAGAAGCCGGGTGAATTGCCCTGGCCCGCGCTCACGCACCTCAACGGCAAGCTCATCATCGACCACAACCGGCTGGAGATTGTCGATGCCAAGGCGCGCTTCAGCACCGCCCCGGATCTGGTAGTGCACGAGCTGGGTGCCACCGTGCCCGATCTGGCGCACAACCTGACGGTGGGCGTGGCGGCGCGCGCCAGCGGCCCGCTGTCGCAGGCGCTGCATCTGGCCAATACCTCGCCGCTCACCGTCATCGCCAACCATGCGCTGGAAAAGGCCACCGCCACCGGCAACACGGATCTGACCATTGCGCTGGGTCTGCCGATCAACAACATGGACCACGCCAAGGTGGAAGGCCAGGTGGTGCTCAAGGGCAATGACCTGCGCATCACCCCCGAAACCCCGCTGCTGGCGGGCAGCACCGGCGCCGTGGCCTTTACCGAGAAAGGCTTCGAGTTGCGCCAGGTGCGCACACGCATGCTGGGTGGCAGCGCGGTGCTGGCGGGCGGCCTCAAGTCGGCCACGCGCCCCGGCGAGAAGCGCCAGATCGTGTTCAACGCCGAAGGCGACTTCAGCGCCGAAGGCCTGCGCCAGGAGCGCATGGTGAGTTTTGTGGCGCCGCTGGCCGGCTACATGCAGGGCCGCAGCCGCTACAAGGCCAGGCTGCAATTCGACCGTGGCGCGCCCGAGCTCACCATCGATACCGACCTGAACGGCATGGCCCTGAACCTGCCGGCGCCGCTGTCCAAGCCGGCCGCGGGCAGCCTGCCGCTGCATATCGAGAACACGGTGGTGAGCAACTACACCGACCGCAACGGCAAGCTGATGCCGGCCGAAGACCGGCTGCTGGTCCGTGCCGGCCAGCAGGTGTCGGTGCACTATGTGCGCGACGTGCGCGGGGCCGAACCGCGCGTGCTGCGCGGCAGTATCGCCATCGGCGAACGCGCCCACGAGAATCTGCCCCCGCTGCCGGACAGCGACGTGCATGCGCTGGTGCTGCTGGATGCCGTGGACGTGGACGCCTGGCAGCAGGTGCTGCAGCGCATCTCCTCCGCGCCCTCGGTAGCCGGCAGCAGCCAGGGCAGTGGCAGCGGCGATGACCTGAGCTACCTGCCCAGCGTGCTCGCCATCCAGACCACCTCGCTCAAGATCGCCGGCCGCAATCTGGAGAACCTGGTGATCGGTGGCTCGCGCGAGGGCCGCCTGTGGCGCTTCACGCTCGATTCGCGCCAGATCAACGGTTATGTCGAATACCTGCAGCCACGCGGCAACAGCATGGGCAGCGTCAAGGCGCGGCTGGCACGCCTGATCATCGAGCCGGCGCAAGTGGAAGACGTGAAGGAAATCGTGCGCAAGACCGAGGATCCGGAACGCCTGCCCGCGCTGGACATCGAGGCCACCAATGTGGACGTGCTGGGCTACAAGCTCGACAAGCTGGTGCTGCTGGCCAGCAACTCGGCCACGCCCATGACGGCCGACGCGCCACTGGTGGACGACCCGGAAGATGCCAGCACCGGCTGGCGCATCCACCAGCTCACAGCCACCGTGCCCAACACCGTGCTGCACGGCAGCGGCGTGTGGGGCCAGCCGCGCAACGCGCGCCTGCCGGACGGCACGCCCGCGCGCCGCTTCGTGGCCCTGAACGTGCGGCTGGAAACCACCAATCTCGGCAACATGATGGACCACTTCGGCGCCACGGATCTGGTGGCCGGCGGTGCGGGTGTGCTGGCAGGCACCATCCGCTGGCGCGGCTCTCCCATCTCGATCGACATGGCAACGCTCGATGGCACCGTGCGCATGGACGTGCGCAACGGCCGCGTGACGAAAATCGACCCCGGCGCGGCGCGGCTGATCAACCTGTTCAGCCTGCAGGCGCTGTCCAGGCTGGGGGCCAACCCCGGCCGCGGCTTTGGCTTCGACCGCGTGGGCGGCACGCTGCGCATCAACAACGGCATCGTGCAGACGGACGACACCGAGGTCATCGGCACCACTATGGCCGACGTGAAGGTCAACGGACAGGCCTCGTTGCTGGACCAGACGCTGGATCTGGATGTGCTGGTGCAGCCCAAGATCGACCTGGGCAGTACGGCTCTGATCGCTGCCGCCGTGAATCCGGCGATCGGTCTGGGCACCTATTTTGCGCAGCTGCTGCTGAGCGAATCCATCAACGCCGCGGCCACGCAGGTGCTGCATATCAGCGGACCGTGGAACAAGCCGCAGGTGGATACGCTCAAGGGCGAAGTGGCCAGCGAGACGGCCCGACGCATTCTGGTAAGCCACGCCACCCCCGGCCCGGTCGACCCGCTGTGGGATTGGTGGCCGGTGACCGGCAGCAGCCTGATGTGGGACTGGTGGCCGGTGACCGGACAGGGCAGCAACTACTTCGGCGCCTACTCGGTGCCGCCCACCGTGCCCTTGCGGGCGCTGCCGGCGGATGCGCCGGAGGCGGCTGCTGCTGCTTCCGAACCTGCGGCTGCAGGTGCCGAGCCAATGGCGCCCGCCGCCACGCCTTCGGTACCCCTCGCCCCGGAAGCCCCGGGCACGCCAGCACCCGAAACGGGCATCCTGCCGGCCACGCGGCCCTCGGCGCCTGTCTCCGAAGCGGAACTGGTGCACTGAATCAGGCTGGCTACGGCGCTCTAACGGCCCGGCTACAGGCAGCCTTCTGCCACTTCACCAGCCTGTCGCAGCGGCAGCGGCAGCGGCAGTCGGCAGTTCAGAAAATCTTGCCGGGGTTCAGGATATTGTGCGGATCCAGCGCCTGCTTGATGGCGCGCATCATGGCAATCGCGCCCTCACCCGCCTCGTGGCGCAAGAACCCCATCTTGTGCAGCCCGATGCCATGCTCGCCGGTGCAGGTGCCGCCCATCTCGATGGCGCGGCTCACCAGCGCGTGGTTGAGCTGTTCGGCACGCGCGCACTCGTCGGCATCTTCGGGGTCGACCAGATAGCCGAAGTGGAAGTTGCCATCGCCCACGTGGCCGACCAGGAAGAACGGAATGCCCGAGGCTACGGTCTCTTCGGCCGAAACCAGTAGGCAGTCAGCCAGGCGGCTGATGGGCACGCAGGTGTCGGTGCTGATGGCGCGGCAGCCGGGGCGGGAGGCCAGCGCGGCAAACAGCGCGTTGTGCCGCGCCGTCCACAAACGGGTGCGCTCCTCGGGCGTGACCGCCCACTGAAAGTCGGCGCCGCCGTTGTCGCTGGCAATCTCCTGCACGGTGGCGGCCTGCTCCTCCACGCCTGCGGGCGAACCGTGGAATTCCATCAGCAGCATGGGCGACTCGGGTAGATCCATCTTGCTGTAGGCGTTGACCATGCGCACCGAGTTGGCGTCGATCAGCTCGCAACGCGCGATCGGCACGCCGAGCTGGATGATCTGGATCACCGTCTGCACCGCCTCGGCAATGCCGGGGAACATGCAGGTGGCCGCCGACACCGCTTCGGGCAGCGGGTGCACGCGCAGGGTGATTTCGGTCATCACACCCAGCGTGCCTTCGCTGCCCACCATCAGGCGCGTCAGGTCGTAGCCGGCGCTGCTCTTGCGGGCGCGCGTGCCGGTGTGGATCACCTCGCCCGCACTGGTCACGACTTCGAGCGCCAGCACGTTTTCGCGCATGGTGCCGTAGCGCACGGCGTTGGTGCCGCTGGCGCGCGTGGCGCACATGCCGCCAATGCTGGCATCCGCACCGGGGTCGATGGGGAAGAACAGGCCATCGTGGCGCAGCGCCTCGTTGAGCTGCTTGCGCGTCACGCCGGGCTGCACCGTCACGGTCAGGTCCTCGGCGTTGATGGCCACGATCTGGTTCATGCGGTTCAGATCCAGGCTGATGCCACCCTGCACGGCCAGCAAATGGCCTTCCAGCGAGGAGCCGGCGCCGAAGGGAATCACCGGCACACGGTACTGTGTAGCCAGTTGCAGCAGATCGGCCACATCCTCGGTGCTTTCGGCAAACACCACGGCATCCGGCGGCGGCACGTTATAGACGGACTCATCGCGGCCGTGCTGCTCGCGCAACGCCAGCGAGGTCGCCAGCTGGGCGCCAAAGCGCTGCTGCAGCGCCTGCAACAGCGTAGCCGGCAGCGGGCGCGGCTGCAGATGGGCACTCAGATCGTGGGCATGGGGCCGGGTGGCGGCTTCGGCGCTGGCAGACATGGAAACTCCGTGATGCGGGGAAAACGCCATTGTGGCATTGCGGGGCGGATCGTGCAGAGCGCGCGGGGCGGTTCCTGTGCACGTCTGGCGTTGCATCCATCAACAGCGACACATTTGCATACCACTCAGCCCACAGGGTCACATCGCCTTTAGGCAAAATGTTCGCAGGGAATCACACCAGCTGCCTGCGCCCTGCACGGTTGCCGGCGCGCTCCGGCCTTTTTCGAGAAGAACAACATGGAATCCTCCCCCACTTCCGCCACCCCGGCGCCCCAGCCGGTACGCTGGCACATCAGCGAGATCGACTTCAGCCGCATCGACATCCCGCGCATCCGCCACAACCAGGACCTGTTCTATCTGGTCACCAGCGCCTCCTTCATCGAGACCGGCTCCGACATGTACACGCGCAATCTGGTGCGCCACTACGCGGCCTACCCCGAGGTGGCCGAGTGGCTGCAGCAGCGCTGGGAGCCGGAGGAGTTGCAGCACGGCCTGGCGCTGCGCACTTATGTGGAAACCGTCTGGCCTGAGTTCGCCTGGCAGACCGCCTTCGACGGCTTCTTTGCCGAATACGGCGCCATGTGCACCGACGAAGAGCTGGAAGACGACCGCACGCTGGAACTGGTCGCGCGCTGCGTGGTCGAGACCGGCACCACCACCTACTACGAAACCCTGCGCAATCTGGCCACCGAACCGGTGCTGGCCGACCTGGCCAACCGCATCCGTACCGACGAGGTGCAGCACTACAAATACTTCTTCCAGTATTTCCGCGAGCTGCAGGCGAGCCAGAAACTGAGCCGCGCGCGCATTGCCGCCGTGCTTTACAAACGGCTGGCCGAGATGCGCGAGAGCGACTCTGACGTAGCGCTGCGCCATGTCTGGCAGCACCGCCCGCCGCTGTTCCGCGAGGGCAATTTCGAGGAGCTGAGCCAGCGCACCTACCAGCTGGTGAGCAGCAGCCTGCCGATCGAGCAAGTGATCCGCATGCTGCTCAAGCCGATGGACCTGCCCAAGCGGGTGGAAAAATGGGTGCAACCCCCGCTGCAAAAGCTGGGCCGGCGTCTACTGTCGGCGTAAGACGTCCGGTTTTCACTTGGGGCTTAACGCGGGGCGTACGAGCAGCGCAGGATTCGCTGTGCAGAAGGGTCTGCCATAGGGTGTGACTGCCTTCCCCAAATATGAACAGCAGCCTCAACGCCAAAGGCGAAAACCATCGCTTTGGGGAATTATTTCCTACGCCTATATCGTCAGAAAACGCCGATGCTCAGCCCGCCCGCCAGCGCTTCCCCCAGCGCCCGGCACTGTTCCAGATCTTCCGCGCCGATCTGCTTGGGCGCCAGAATCGCCTCGGGCGTCTGGGCATGGGTGCAGACGATGAGCGGCTCCGCCACCATCTTCAAGCGCCAGCCGGTGGCAATACGGGCAATCTGCCGCGCCGCATTCTCGCCATCGCTACCGGCGCAGATCAGGCTGGCATAGGGCCGGCCATTGATGCGATCAAGCGCGCCGTAATAGCTGCGGTCGAAGAAATCCTTAAGCTGGCCGCTCATGGCACCGAGATTCTCCGGGGTGGCAAACACATAGCCGTCGGCCGCCAGCACATCCTCCGGCCCGGCTGCGCTGGCGTGCAACAGGCGCACCTCCACGCTGCCATCCGCCTGCGCACCGGCACGCGCCGCCTCGGCCATCTGGCGCGTGCCGTTGGTGAGGGAGTGGTAGACGATCAGCAGGGTCTTGCGGGCTTCCATGGGGGCAGCATAGCGCAAGCTCCCGATCCGTGCCCGTAGTTTTGCGGCGTGGCCTGATCAGGCCTCGGGCGCTTCCGGATGGCGCGCGCGCCAGGCACGCATGGCCTGCCGGTAAGCATCCATCTCCAGATCGTAGGTATCGAAAATGCAGGGATCACAGCCGTTGCCGCAGCAGGCATCCAGATCCGGCTGCACCGGCGGTTGCGGCATGGGATCCAAGGGATCCGCGTTGGGAGGAAGGCTGGTACTCATGTCCGGATTATCCGGCAAGCCGTATTCCCGTATCGCCATTGCCGACTCACCGCCCTCCTGTGCGCAGCCCGACCTGCAGGCCCAGTCCCAGCCTCTGGGCCTGCAGTTTCCGCCCCCAGCGTTACATCCTGTTAAGGGCCATCCCTGCCGAAAAACCAGGCAAGCTTCGCTACAGTAGAGCCCATGCCGAACACCGCCACCCTCCCCCGCCTGTCCGACACCCGATTCACCCTGCGCCAACCGCTGCGCCTGCTGGCCGCGGCCGGCGCCGCCACGGCCTTGTTCATGGCCGGCTGCGCCACCAAGCCGCCCACCGTGCCCGGTGTGAGCGGCAGCCCCATCACGCAGGCCAAGAGCCGCTGGGTGCCGGTGGCGTGGAACACAGTGCCCGGTTTTGCCAGCGACCCGGTGGGCGAGGCCTGGAGCGCCTGGATGCGCAGCTGCGCCAAGCCCGGCCCGGTGTATGCCGGCGTCTGCAGCGATGCGCGCCGCATGGCCAATGCCAGCGACGCCGACAAGCGCGCCTGGATGATGCAGCGCCTGCAGCCCTACCGCGTGGAGAGCCATCAGGGCAGCGCCCAGGGCCTGCTCACCGGCTATTACGAACCGGTAATGCGCGCCAGCCGCAGCCCCAGCAGCAGCTTCCGCGTGCCGCTCTACGCCGTGCCCGCCAGCGGCGCCCCGCGCAGCCCCTGGTTCACACGGCAGCAGATCGACTCCAGCCCCGCCGCCCAGTCCGAACTGCGCGGCCGCGAGATCGTCTACATGGCCGATCCCATCGACGCCATGATCCTGCACGTGCAGGGCTCCGGCCGCATGCAGGTGCGCGAGCGCGACGGCAGCGAGCGCGCCGTGCGTCTGGCCTTTGCCGGCACCAACCAGCAGCCCTTCCGCAGCCCCTCGGCCTGGGTGGTGTCGCAAGGCGGCCGTGGCGGCAGCTGGGATGCCATCCGCCAGTGGGCGGCGCAAAACCCCGGCCGCGTCAACGAGATGCTGTGGAGCAACCCGCGCTACGTGTTCTTCCGCGAGGAGGCCATCTCCGGCGCAGACACCAACGCCGGCCCGCGCGGCGCCCAGGGCGTGCCGCTCACGCCGGGCCGTTCCATCGCCGTGGACCGCGAGAGCATTCCCTACGGCACCCCGCTGTGGCTGTCCACCACCGGCCCCGCGGCCAACCTCAACCGCATGGTGGTGGCGCAGGACACCGGCACCGCCATCAAGGGTGCCGTGCGTGCCGACTACTTTGCCGGCTGGAGTCAGGAAGCCGCCGATCTGGCCCACCGCATGAAGCAGCCGCTCAACCTGTGGGTGCTGTGGCCGCGCTAACGGCACCGATCGGGGCAATACCCCTTTTGCCCATGCACTTTTAGCGTTTCTCCCCGTGTCCGGAGTCTTTCTTCAGCCTTACACTCCGGGCTGAGGCGTGCCGCCACAAGCAGCACCGCCCCTGCCATCCAAGACACAACAGCACAGGAAGGTCTACCCGGCCGATCCTGCAAGGAGACAACGCGATATGAACGCCCCCCTGGATCCGGGCGCCGCAGCACGCCTGCGCACCGCCCTCGATACGGTTTCCCTCGACGACAAGTACGCCCTCGACAAGGGCCACGCCTTCATGAGCGGCGTGCAGGCGCTGGTGCGTCTGCCCATGCTGCAGCAGCAACGGGATCAGGCCGCCGGCAAGCACACCGCCGGCTTCATCAGCGGCTACCGCGGCTCTCCCCTCGGCGGCTACGACCAGATGCTGCAGGCCGCCAGCAAGCACCTCGCCAGGCACGACATCGTGTTCCAGCCCGGCGTGAACGAGGAACTCGGCGCCACCGCCGTCTGGGGCACGCAGATGCTGGGCTACGCACCCCAGGAAGAACAGAAATACGACGGCGTGTTCGGCATCTGGTACGGCAAGGGCCCCGGCGTGGACCGCAGCGTGGACGTGTTCAAGCACGCCAACATGGCCGGCACCACGCCCTGGGGCGGCGTGATCGCCATCGCCGGCGACGACCACATCAGCAAGAGCTCCACCGCCGCCCACCAGAGCGACCACATCTTCAAGGCCTGCGGCTTTCCGGTGTTCTTCCCCTCCAGCGTGCAGGAGATTCTCGACCTGGGCATCCACGCCTTCGCCATGAGCCGCTTCGCCGGCGTCTGGACCGGCATGAAAACGATCCAGGAAGTGGTCGAATCCAGCGCCAGCGTCGAGATCGATCCCGAGCGCGTCAAGGTGGTGATTCCCGATTTCGAGATGCCGCCCGGCGGCGTGCACATCCGCTGGCCCGATCCGCCGCTGGAGCAGGAAGCGCGCCTGTTCAACTACAAGTGGTATGCCGCGCTGGCCTACATCCGCGCCAACAAGCTCAACCACAACGTGATCGAGGGGCCGAACGACCGCCTCGGCATCATCTCCAGCGGCAAGGCCTACAACGACCTGCGCCAGGCGCTGCAGGATCTGGGGCTGGATGAGACCACCTGCCAGCGCATCGGCCTGCGCGTGCACAAGGTGGGCGTGGTGTGGCCGCTGGAGGCGCACATCACGCGCGACTTCGCCACCGGCCTGGACGAAATCCTGGTGGTGGAAGAAAAGCGCCAGCTGATCGAATACCAGATCAAGGAACAGCTCTACAACTGGCGCAATGACGTGCGCCCGAACGTGCTCGGCCAGTTCGACGAGATGGAAGGCGACATGAGCGGCGGCGAGTGGAGCATGCCCAACCCGTCCGAGCACATCCTGCTGCGCGCCACCGCCGACCTGAACCCGGCCATCATCGCCCGCGCCGTGGCGGCCCGCCTGATCAAGATGGGCGTGCCCGCCGAAGTGCAGGCGCGCATGGAAGCGCAACTCGCCATCCTCGATGCGCAGGAAGCCGCGCTCAAGACCATCCATGTGGAAGGCGGCGACCGCACGCCGTGGTTCTGCTCCGGCTGCCCGCACAACACCAGCACGCGCCTGCCCGAAGGCTCGCGCGGCATGGCCGGCATTGGCTGCCACTACATGGTCAACTGGATGGACCGCGAGCACTTCGGCTTCACCCAGATGGGCGGCGAAGGCGTGCCGTGGGTGGGCCAGGCGCCGTTCACCAACGAGAAGCACCTGTTCACCAACCTGGGGGACGGCACCTACTTCCACAGCGGCCTGCTGGCGATCCGCCAAAGCATCGCCGCGGGCGTCAACATCACCTACAAGATCCTCTACAACGACGCCGTGGCCATGACCGGCGGCCAGCGCGTGGGCGAGCGCCCCGAAGGCCACACCGTGCTGCAGATCGCCAACAGCGTGGTCAGCGAAGGCGTAAGCAAGCTGGTGCTGGTGAGCGACCAGCCCGAGAAATACCAGGGCGTGACGCTGCCCGGCGGCGCGCGCGTCTACCACCGCGACGATCTGGACGAGGTGCAGCGCGAGCTGCGCGAAACGCCTGGCACCACGGTGATGATCTACGACCAGACCTGCGCCACCGAAAAGCGCCGCCGCCGCAAGCGCGGCCTGCTGGAGGATCCGGCCAAGCGCGTGGTGATCAACGAGGCCGTGTGCGAGGGCTGCGGCGACTGCGGCGTGCAGAGCAACTGCCTGAGCGTGGAGCCGCTGGAAACCGAATTCGGCCGCAAGCGCATGATCAACCAGAGCACCTGCAACAAGGACTATTCCTGCGTGAAGGGCTTCTGTCCGAGCTTTGTCACGGTCGAGGGCGGCCAGCTGCGCAAAGCGCCCGCCGCCAGCGCACAGCAGCCGGAACGTGATCTGTCGGCCTTCGCCAACCTGCCCGAACCCGCGCTGCCGGTGCTGCGCAAGGCCCAGGGCGACCAGCCGGCGGACGTGTGGGGCACGGTCGTCGCTGGCGTCGGCGGCACCGGCGTCATCACCATTGGCCAGTTGCTGGGCGTGGCTGCGCACCTGGAAGGCAAGGGCATCGTCACGCAGGATGCCGCCGGCCTTGCGCAAAAGGGCGGCGCCACCTGGAGCCATGTGCTGATCGGCCCCGATCAGGACGCCATCCGCACCACCCGCGTCAGCTTGGCCGGTGCCGACCTCATCCTGGGCTGCGACCCGCTGGTGGCCGCACACCAGGAAACCACCGCGCGCATGCGCCACGGCCGCACCCACGTGGCGCTCAACAGCAGCGCCAGCCCCACGGCCGCCTTCGTCAAGAACACGCGATGGCAGAACCCGGCGCAGCAGTGCGCCAACGCCGTGGCCGATGTGGTCGGCCCCGAACATCTCGGCCTGTTCGATGCCGAAGCCATGGCACGCGAACTGCTGGGCGACACCCTGTTCGTCAACCCCATGATCCTCGGCTACGCCTGGCAGAAGGGCTGGATTCCGCTTTCCGAAGCCGCACTGCTGCGCGCCATGGAACTGAACAACGTGCAGGTGGACAAGAACAAGCAGGCCTTCCTGTGGGGCCGCCGTGCTGCCCACGATTACGCTGCCGTGCAGAAACTGCTGGCCCCCAGCCAGATCATTGCCTTCCGCAAACCGGAAGCGCTGGCCGATGTCGTCAAGCGCCGCGTGGCGTTCCTCACGGACTACCAGAACGCCGCCTACGCCAGCGAGTACAGCAACTTCGTCGACCGTGTTGCCGCCGCCGAAGCCGCCCTGCCGGCACTGCCCAACGGCAAGCCGCGCACCAGCATTGCGCTGGCCGTGGCGCACAACCTGTTCAAGCTGATGGCCTACAAGGACGAGTACGAGGTGGCCCGCCTGTTCAGCAATGGCGACTTCGAGAAGAAGATCGCCGACATGTTCGAGGGCGACTACACCATCCACTACCACCTTGCCCCGCCCAGCTCGGCCAAGACCAACACCAAGGGCGAACTGCTCAAGCGCGAGTACGGCCCACGCATGATGCAGCTGTTCAAGCTCCTGGCACGCTTCAAGGGACTGCGCGGCGGTGCGCTGGACGTGTTCGGGCGCCATCCGGAGCGCGTCACCGAGCGTGCGCTGATCCGGGACTACCGCGCCCTGATCGAGCACTGCCTGCAACGCCTCTCGCCGGAAACGCATAACCTCATCCTGCAGATCGCCCAGGTGCCGGACAGCATCCGCGGTTTCGGCCATGTGAAAGAACGCAACCTGGCCGCGGCGCGCACGCGCTGGCAGGATCTGCGTGCCCAGCTGGATGCACCAGCGTCCGGCAACGGCCGGGCAGCTGTTGCAGGCGAGCCTACACCACTGCCCGCCGTACGCGTGGCCTGAACGATTTTCAGGCACATGCAGGCTGGCTGCACATAGAATCCAGCCCCATAGCGACTTTTTTGCACCCGCCCTGCGCCCCCGGCGCCGGGCGGTTTTTCCATGACGCATCCCTCTTCCCCGTCCGACGCGGCCATGCAGCGCCAGCTCAAGACGCGCCACCTCTCCATGATCGCCATCGGCGGCTGCATCGGCACCGGCCTGTTCATGGCCAGCGGCTCCGCCATCCACGATGCCGGCCCCGGCGGCGCCCTGCTCGCCTACGCCGCCATCGGTTTCATGGTCTATTTCTTCATGACCTCGCTCGGCGAACTGGCCACCTACATGCCGGTAACGGGCTCCTTCAGCACCTATGCTGCCCGCTTCGTGCACCCATCACTCGGCTTTGCGCTGGGCTGGAACTACTGGTTCAACTGGGTCATCACGGTGGCTGCCGACGTCACCATTGCGGCGCTGGTCATCTCGTACTGGGAGCCGCTGCGCTTCATGCCGCCCTGGGCCTGGAGCGGCGCCATCCTGGCCATCATCGTCCTGCTCAACCTGCTGCCGGTGCGGGTGTACGGTGAAACCGAATACTGGATGGCACTGGTCAAGGTCGTCACCGTGATCGTGTTCCTCGCCGTGGGTGTGCTCACCATCTTCGGCATCCTGGGCGGCGCCTATGTCGGCTTCTCCAACTTCACGCTGGGCGATGCACCCTTCCTCGGCCAGGGTCTGGGCGGACAATTCCTCACCACCTTGGGCGTGTTCCTGATTGCCGGTTTCTCCTTCCAGGGCACCGAGCTGATCGGCGTTACCGCCGGCGAATCGGAAGAACCCGAAAAAGCCATCCCGCAGGCCATCAAGCAGGTGTTCTGGCGCATCCTGATCTTCTACATCCTGGCGATTGCCGTGATCGGCCTGCTGATCCCCTACACCAGCCCCGAACTGCTGGGCGGCGATGTGAACGAGATCGCCAAGTCGCCCTTCACGCTGGTGTTCGAGCGCGCCGGCCTGGCCTTTGCCGCTGCCGTGATGAACGCGGTGATCCTTACTTCCATCCTCTCAGCCGGCAACTCCGGCATGTACGCCTCCACCCGCATGCTGTTTGCCATGGGACGCAGCGGCATGGCCTGGCCGGTGTTCGGCCGCGCCTCGCGTCTGGGCGTGCCGCTGCCTGCGGTGCTGGCCACCAGCGTCGTGGTGCTGCTGGTATTCCTGCTGCAGCAGGGCAGCGACAACGCCTACGCCTATGTACTAGCGGCCTCGGGCCTGACCGGCTTCATCGCCTGGGTGGGCATCGCCATCAGCCACTACCGCTTCCGCCGCGCCTACATGGCGCAGGGGCGCGACCTGAACGCCCTGCGCTACCGCGCCCGCTGGTTCCCCTTCGGCCCGCTGATGGCGCTGGCCATGTGCCTGCTGGTCATCGTGGGGCAGGACACGCAGCTGCTGCTGCACGGCGACCTGAACTGGCAGCGGCTGTCCGTCACCTACATGGGCATCCCCGTGTTTCTGGCCTTCTTCCTGTACCACAAGCTACGCTACCGCACGCGCATGGTGCCGCTGGAGGAGATGGATCTGCATCCGGACCCTCGCGCCAGTTGACGTATACGTCAACGGTATGCATCGGCCCGCATGACAATTGCAAAACGTTCACACGGCAATCGGGCTCTCCACGGGCGCAACACCCCGTGACTCGACCTACAATCGGCATGTAACAGCCCCATTTTCCGGCCGGCACGCCATCCGCGTGCTGTGCCTTTGTTGTTTCCGGAGCCACCCATGCCCAGCGATACCCCCGCCAGCAACCCCAGCAGCAGCGTCAACCGCCGCCCCGAACTGCGCCAGGCCGCGCTTGATTACCACGAGCTGCCGCGCCCCGGCAAGATCAGCGTCGAAGCCACCAAGCAGATGGTGAACCAGCACGATCTGGCCCTGGCCTACTCGCCCGGCGTCGCCGCCCCCTGCGAGGAGATCGTCAAGGACCCCGCAGCCGCCTTCCGCTACACCGCGCGCGGCAACCTGGTCGGCGTGGTCACCAACGGTACCGCCGTGCTGGGCCTGGGCGACATCGGCCCGCTGGCCGGCAAGCCGGTGATGGAAGGCAAGGGCGTGCTGTTCAAGAAGTTCGCCGGCATCGACGTGTTCGACATCGAACTCAACGAGAAGGATCCGGACCGCCTGGTCGAGATCATCGCGGCCATGGAGCCCACCTTCGGCGGCATCAACCTCGAGGACATCAAGGCGCCCGACTGCTTCTACATCGAGCGCAAGCTGCGCGAGCGCATGAAGATTCCGGTCTTTCACGATGACCAGCACGGCACCGCCATCGTGGTCGGCGCCGCCCTGCTCAACGGCCTGAAGGTGGTCGGCAAGAAGATCGAGGACGTGAAGGTCGTCACTTCTGGCGCCGGCGCTGCAGCGCTGGCCTGTATCAACCTGCTGGTCAAGCTCGGCGTACGCCGCAGCAACATCTGGGTGACCGACCTGGCCGGCGTGGTCTACAAGGGCCGCACCGAGCTGATGGACGACGACAAGGCCCAGTTCATGCAGGACACCCCGCTGCGCACCCTGGGCGAAGTGATCGACGGCGCCGACGTGTTCCTGGGCCTCTCCGCCGGCGGCGTGCTCAAGCAGGACATGGTGCGCAAGATGGCCGCCCACCCGCTGATCTTCGCGCTGGCCAACCCCACGCCAGAAATCACGCCCGACGAAGTCAAGGCCGTGCGCGACGACGCCCTCATGGCCACCGGCCGCACCGACTACCCGAACCAGGTCAACAACGTCCTGTGCTTCCCTTACATCTTCCGCGGTGCGCTCGATTGCGGCGCCACCACCATCACGGACGAGATGGAAATCGCCGCCGTGCACGCGATTGCCGAACTGGCCCAGGCCGAGCAGAGCGAAGTGGTGGCCGCGGCCTATGTCGGTCATGAGCTGGCCTTCGGCCCCGAATACCTGATTCCCAAGCCCTTCGATCCGCGTCTGATGATCAAGATCGCGCCGGCCGTGGCCAAGGCGGCCGACAATGCCGGCGTGGCAGCACGCCCGATCACGGACATGAACGCCTACCGCGAGAGGCTGCAGGCCTTCACCTACGCCTCCGGCTCCATCATGAAGCCGATCTTCGCCGCCGCCCGCCGCGCCGAGAAAAAGCGCGTGGTCTACGCCGAGGGCGAGGAAGAGCGCGTGCTGCGCGCCGTGCAGATCGTGGTGGACGAAAAGCTGGCGCGCCCGATCCTGGTGGGCCGCCCCGCCGTCATCGCCGAGCGCTGCGAGAAGTTCGGCCTGCGCCTCAAGCAGGGCGAGCACTACGATGTGGTCAACGTCGAGAACGACGAGCGCTACCGCGACTTCTGGCAGAGCTACTACCAGATGACCGCGCGCAAGGGCATGACCATCCCGATCGCCAAGATCGAGATGCGCCGCCGCCTGTCGCTGATCAGCGCCATGATGGTGCTCAAGGGCCATGCCGACGGCATGATCTGCGGCACCTGGGGCACCAACGCCATGCACCTGCAGTACGTGGACCAGGTCATCGGCCGCCGCGAGGGCGTGCATACCTACGCCGCCATGAACGCCCTGCTGCTGCCCGAGCGCCAGGTGTTCATCGTCGACACGCACATCAACTACGACCCGACCGCCGAGCAGATCGCCGAATACACCATCATGGCGGCGCAGGAGATGAAGCGCTTCGGCATCCAGCCCAAGGCCGCCCTGCTCAGCCACTCCAGCTTCGGCTCCTCCAACCAGCCCAGCGCCGAGAAGATGCGCGCCGTGCTGGCCCTGCTGCAGGAAACCGCGCCCTGGCTCGAGGTGGATGGCGAAATGCACGGCGATGCCGCACTCGACGCCGACCTGCGCAGCAAGCTGATGCCCGGCTCCACGCTCACCGGCTCGGCCAACCTGCTGGTCATGCCCAACCTGGACGCGTCCAACATCGCCTACAACCTGCTCAAGACGGCAGCCGGCGGCGGCATTGCCATCGGCCCGATCCTGCTGGGCGCCAACAAGCCGGTGCACATCCTCACCGCCAGCGCCACCGTGCGCCGCATCGTCAACATGACGGCGGTGACGGTGTCCGAGGTGCATGCCGGCCGCTGAGTGTCAGGCACAAGGCAGGCTGCGGGTCGATCCGTAGCCTGCCCATCCGGCACAAGATCCGGTCCGGGACATGCGGATTTTCAATCCGCTGCCCCATCGTTGCGTCAAGCAGGCATCTGGTCCGAAGCACCTTTCGCTCCCCCGGTCAGCCCGCAATGCTGCATCGCAACAACAAGCGTCTTCCCTGACCCCTACTCCGCGTCTTCCTGAACGCGCACACGCCCAGGTGCGAGCACCCATGCTGCACCGCAAGACGGACTGCAGCCCTTGTCCCACGGGGCTTTCCGCTCCAATAGCACATTCCCCCGCCATCCGGCAAGCCCGCAGGTGCAACCCCGTGTTGCGCCCTGCACAATAGCCGCCGGCTATTGATTTCCCCAAGGCTTTGCGGCACACTTGCCCATCGGAAACGTTGTGAATCCTGTGGTTCACAACCCGTGCAACTGGATATTCATGCTGACTGGAACCTGATGACTGCTGCCTTGTTCGCTGCCGCACCTACCCTCGCGGCTGCTGCCTCCGGCACCAGAGCACAGACCCCGGTTCGCAGCTGGCGAGCCGCCCTGGCTTCCTGTGCCGCCCTGCTGGCACTGGCTTCGCTCACAAGCGCCTGCACGCCCCGCGCCTCCTCCGGCGCCGTGGTCGAGGCGCCTGCGCAAGCCTATGTGCAGCGCTCGCCCGAGAGTGCGCGCGCACCGGCAGACAGGGCTGCAGAGCCGGGCATGGCCTCGATCCGCGTCTCCGACATGCCGCGCCAGGGCCAGATCGTCTACCGGATGATTCTGGACGGCGGTCCGTTCCCGTTCGACAAGGATGGTGACGTTTTCGGCAATCGCGAACGCCTGCTGCCCAAGCATCCGCGCGGCTATTACCGTGAATACACCGTGGCCCCTGCTCACGCCCGCAATCGCGGCGCCAAGCGCATCGTTTGTGGAGGGGCCCCGCGCACACCGGACGTGTGTTACTACACCCAGGATCACTACAACAGCTTCAGGCAGATAGTGAACTAAGAACAACCAAGGATGCGCCCGCCTCGCAACGGACGCAGAAAGTCACCGTGAGCATCGACACCAAACTCTCTCCAGAAACCACGCCATTGCGCAATGTACGCACGAACATCGTGCAGTCCATCCGCGCATTCCACGTGCCTGACCTGCAGGCCGCAGCCACCCAGCTGGGCCACCACTTCCTGTATGCCAACCTGGGCGGCGCCCAGACCAAGCAGGACGTGCTCGACATGATCGCCCAGCAGTTCACCCTGCCGGCGCATTTCGGCAAGAACTTCGACGCCCTGTACGACTGCATCACCGACCCGCTGCACAAGTCGGGCCCGCAGCCGGGCTTCATCGTAGTGCTGGAGCAGATCCCCACCAATGCCAAGTTCGACAAGGAATCGCGCGAGCAGCTGCTCGACATCTTCCGCGATGCTGCCGACTACTGGGGGGACCGGAAAATACCCTTCCGGTGTTTCTATTCTTTTCTGTAGCCCGTTCTGCACAAGCTGGCCAAGCAGAACGGGCGAAAACGGCTGAAGTGGAAATCACTGACGACGCCGATCCGGCCCTCGAAGAAGAGAAAATGCCCACCGACAAGATCGTGGACGTCTCCCCGCTGGCGCTGCGCATGAGCAGCCCCTTCAATGCCAACTACTGGCTGGCGGCGGTGAATGACAGCGATACGATGGCGACTGCCTGAGGCAGGGCGTTGACTCCAGCGAAGAAGCCTGCGTGAGCAGGCTTTTTTGCGTCTGCAAAAACCCCTGCAACCCCGCGTCAAATCTGCGAAAATGTCTGGATGACCGAATCGCAGAACCCTTCCGAGAATCTCCCGCAATCCACAGCCCCTGACTCCAGCTACGGCGAAGGCGCGATCCAGATCCTGGAAGGTCTGGAAGCGGTGCGCAAGCGCCCCGGCATGTACATCGGCGACACCTCCGACGGCACCGGCCTGCACCACCTGGTGTTCGAGGTGGTCGACAACTCCATCGACGAGGCCCTGGCCGGCCATTGCGATGACATCGTCGTCACCATCCACGCCGACAACTCCATTTCCGTCTCCGACAACGGCCGCGGCATTCCCACCGGCGTCAAGATGGACGACAAGCACGAGCCCAAGCGCTCTGCGGCAGAGATCGCCCTGACCGAGCTGCACGCCGGCGGCAAGTTCAACCAGAACAGCTACAAGGTATCCGGCGGCCTGCACGGCGTGGGCGTGAGCTGCGTGAACGCGCTCTCCAGCAAGCTGCGCCTGACGGTGCGCCGCGAGGGCAAGGTGCACACGCTGCTGTTCGCCAAAGGCGTGGTGCAGGATCGCGTGATCGAGATGGTGGATGGCGCCGAAACTTCGCCCATGAAGATCACCGGCGATACCGAGAAGCGCGGCACCGAGGTGCACTTCCTGCCCGATACCGAAATCTTCAAGGAAAACAACGATTTCCATTATGAAATCCTGAGCAAGCGCCTGCGCGAGCTGAGCTTCCTGAACAACGGCGTGCGCATCCGCCTGAAGGACGAGCGCGAGGCGCGCGAGGACGACTTCTCCGGCGCGGGCGGCGTGAAGGGCTTTGTCGAGTTCATCAACGGCACCAAGAAGGTGCTGCACCCCAACGCCTTCCACGCCATGGGCTCGCGCCCGGCTGATACCTACGGCGGCATTCCCGGCACCGAAATCGGCGTGGAAGTGGCCATGCAGTGGAACGATGGCTACAGCGAGCAGGTGATCTGCTTCACCAACAACATTCCGCAGCGCGACGGCGGCACCCACCTGACCGGCCTGCGCGCGGCCATGACGCGCGTCATCAGCAAGTACATCGAACAGAACGACCTGGCCAAGAAGGCCAAGGTCGAAGTGAGCGGCGACGACATGCGCGAGGGCCTGTGCTGCGTGCTGAGCGTGAAGGTGCCCGAGCCCAAGTTCAGCAGCCAGACCAAGGACAAGCTGGTGTCCAGCGAGGTGCGGGCGCCGGTGGAAGACATCGTGGCCAAGTCGCTGACCGACTTTCTGGAAGAGAACCCGAACGATGCCAAGATCATCTGCGGCAAGATCGTGGAGGCCGCCAAGGCCCGTGAAGCAGCCCGTCGCGCGCGCGAAATGACGCGCCGCAAGGGCGTGCTGGACGGCTTCGGCCTGCCCGGCAAGCTGGCCGACTGCCAGGAAAAGGACCCGTCGCTGTGCGAAATCTATATCGTGGAGGGTGACTCCGCCGGCGGCTCGGCCAAGCAGGGCCGCGACCGCAAGTTCCAGGCCATTCTGCCGCTGCGCGGCAAGATCCTGAACGTGGAAAAGGCCCGCTACGAGAAGCTGCTCACCAGCAACGAGATCGTCACCCTGATCACCGCGCTGGGCACCGGCATCGGCAAGGCCGCCGAAGACGGCAACGGCAAGAGCGGCAGCGACGATTTCAACATCGACAAGCTGCGCTACCACCGCATCATCATCATGACCGATGCGGACGTGGACGGCGCGCACATCCGCACGCTGCTGCTGACGTTCTTCTACCGCCAGATGCCCGAGCTGGTGGAGCGCGGCCACATCTACATCGCCCAGCCGCCGCTGTACAAGGTGCGTGTGGGCAAGCAGGAGCAATACCTGAAGGATGCCAACGCGCTGCAGCAGTACCTGAGCAACGTGGCGCTGGATGGCGCGCGCGTGGATCCGGGAGCAGGGCGCCCGGTGCTGGAGGGCGAGACCCTGCGCACCCTGGCCCAGCGCTACGTGCAGGCCATGGCCGTGATCGACCGTCTGAGCACCTTCATGGACGGACAGGCGCTGCGCACGCTGGCCGGCTTCGGCCCCGGCGACGGCCTGCACCTGAGCCTGGACACGGCCGAAGAGGCCGAAAGCAGCGCCCAGGCCCTGCAACAGGCCATGCTGCTGGCCGGCAGCACCGCCAAGGTCACGCACGGCTTTGACGCCCGCACCGACAAGCACTATCTGCGCGTGGCGCGCATGCACCACGGCAACGAGCGCGCCAGCCTGATCACCCCTGAATTCATCCACGGCGCCGACTACGCCGCGCTGCAAACCGCCAGCGACACCTTCAAGGGCCTGCTGGCCGAAGAGGGCGCCATGGTGATGCGCGGGGAGGGCGAAAAGCAGAAATCACAGCCCGTGAGCGACTTCCAGGACGCCATGGACTGGCTGATGCAACAGGCCGAAAGCGCCGTCAGCCGCCAGCGCTACAAGGGCCTGGGCGAGATGAACCCCGAACAGCTGTGGGAAACCACCATGGATCCGGCCGTGCGTCGTCTGCTGCGGGTGCAGATTGACGATGCGATCGAGGCGGATCGGGTGTTTACGATGCTGATGGGGGATGAGGTGGAGCCGCGGAGGGATTTTATTGAGACTAATGCGTTGCGGGCGGCGAACCTCGACGTCTAAGTAGCTGTCGGAGGCCAGCGGCGCCTTCAGCGGCAAAGCGGCGCTTCCACTTGCGAGCAGTGCGAGCGCTGATGCCGGCCGCCTCGGCGGCTGGCGTCAGACCAATGCGTGCAATCTCGCAAACCAGATGGGCTCGCCCTTTGGGCGTCAATGAGGCATTCTTATGAGTGTTCATCCGGGGAGTCATGAAGTTGATATGGCTTGAGAACCTCCATCTTGCTTCACCTCGGGTGACCAACCTACTGGGAAACGACAGCTAGAAAAACGTCAAACTTCAACCATAGGGCACAAAAGCATTGCTGTCTCGCGTCAGCAATTGCATCAGCTTGAGGTGAATAAATAGCTTCTCCTTGCCAAACTGCATCTCGCGCAGTACCCCTAGCTCAACCAGTTCTTTCAGGTAACGCGACGCCGCTTGTCGCTGGGCTATGCCCTTGTCTACCAGGTTACTGATGCGGCAGTAGGGCTGCTCGAAGAGCACATCCACCAACTCACGACTATAGATTTTGGGCAAGCGGGCTCGCAGGTATTCCGTCGTGTGTTCAGCCAGACCACGGATGGCTGCAATTTTGGCCGTAGTCCAGCGAGATGTGTCTTCCACCGCCTGCAGCATGAACAGAATCCAGGGCTCCCACGCCTCTTTCTGGGTCACCTCCAGCAGCAGCCGATAGTAGTCCGCCTTGTTGGCAATGATGTGCCGGCTCAGGTAAAGAATAGGAAGGCTGAGCAACTCTTCCTGAATCAGGTACAGGATGTTGATCACCCTGCCGGTGCGTCCATTGCCGTCGCTAAATGGGTGGATCGCCTCGAATTGATAGTGCCCAACCGCCATGCGGATCAACGGATCCAGATCGGTTTCGTTGTGCAAAAACCGTTCCCAGTTGGCCAACAAATCTCTCAAGCGAGCCTCTCCCTCGGGTGGGGTGTAGATCACCTCGCCAGTGCGGTCGTTGGCGAGTTGTGTGCCGGGTGTGCGGCGTATATCCATTTCCGCACCCTTCAGGATGCGACAGATTTCCACAGCCGTGGCGGTACACAGCGGGCGATGGCTCAGCGAGACAAACCCACGCTGCAAGGCAGACCGGTAGCGTAGCGCTTCCTTGGTCGCATGGTCAGGTGCGCCATCGCCGTGCACGTGCCGGAAGAGTTGATCCGTTGTTGTGACGATGTTTTCGATCTCGGAACTGTCCTTCGCTTCTAACAAGGGAAGCGTATTGATCAGCATCGTCTGATTGGGAATCAACTCTGCCGCCTGCTTCAGCTCGGCCAGCGCAGCCCGCGCCGTGATGCAGGCCTTCAGTACGTTTTTGCTGTCAATTTCGTGCCTGGGCGGCAAGATAGGTAGCGCGTTATAGGGCGCTTCGGCCTGCCATTGAGGTAAAGAGAGATGCATGGCTCAACGCTCGATAAGGTGTTGGTTGCGACATGATCGGATTTCATGTCGACGTTTTCTTATTTTTAGTACACGTTATCACGTCATGTCGCCCATGTCGACATGATCGGTTCGATATGTCGATAAATTGAGTTTTTTACGACATAAGGGATTCTTGCACTTTCAAGATAGCTTGCGATCCAGCAGCTCACACGACTCAAATTACTCAATAGAATCATGTGAGTGAACTTTCTAACTACCCGATTCCCCTATGCTGCGTTCTCAGTTGTCCCAAAGCGAAAACGCTTCCGTCGCGCGCACCGCTCGGCGTGGCGCGCTGGGCGTGCTGCTGTTCTGGCTGGCCCTGCTGGCAACGCTGTATTTCGGCTTTGATGCCTACCAATCCCGCCAGGCAGAGCGTTTCAAGTCCTACACCAGCACCACGGGCGAGCTGGTCATTCCACGTGGACCGGATGGCCACTTTCATGTCGATGGCGAAATCAACGGCCACCCGGTACGCTTTCTGGTGGATACGGGCGCCAGCATGGTCAGCGTGACTGATGCTTTTGCAGAGCAGGCCAGGCTGCAGGGAGGCACGCTGGCGGTGTTCCAGACTGCCAACGGAGAGCGGGAAGGGCGCATTCTGCGCGATGTGCCAGTGCGTGTTGGATCGCTGGCTGCCACGGTGCGGCTTGGCGTCGGGGTCACCGCCAACAGCGCCGATGAGGGCTTGCTGGGGCAGAGCTTTTTGCGGCAGTTTGATGTGCAGATCAGCCAGAACCAAATGGTATTGAAGGCGCGCTAGTTATCCGGAATCTCCAGACAGCTGCAGGCTATGACCCTTCACCCAGCCGCGATTGCCAATCCTCCACCTGTCCCGCCTCCAGCCGCCGTGCAAACAGGCGTTGCCACGAAGCAGGCAATCCCAGCTCCAGCAGCTCCTGCATCAATGCGGGCTCGCATTGCCTGTCTCGAATCACCGCCAGCACCCGAGCCACACTCCACTCCCCATGCGGCCGCTGCACCAGCCGGATGTCATCCCCCGCCTGCAGTTCTCCCGGCTCCAGCACCCGCAGGTACCAACCGGCCAGCAGACTGTCCTGCACACGGCGCGCCATGTCGGCAATGCCAAAGCGGTCGTTCAGCTTCCAGCACGGCTGCCGTCCCTGGCTCACTTCAAACAGCACCGTGCCCACGCGCCATTGGTCGCCCAGACACACCGTGGTTTCATCCACCCCCTCCACACTCAGGTTTTCACCAAACGCCGGCGCAGCATCAAAGCGCCGGTTGTCCGGAAACTGCGTGCGCCAGTGCGCATAGTTGGGCCAGGCGTACACATGCACCGCCTTGTCCGGCCCGCCATGCACGCGTCGGTCGCCCTGTTCATCACACTGCAGGCCTTCCGTACCCACGGCCACCGGGCCTGCTACGGGCTGCTTGTCGATGGCGCTGAAGGTGCCGGGGCGGGTGAAGGGCACAGCCTTGCCGGCATACACGCCGCGGATCTTGCCAATGGTTTCCATGTTCACGTTCCTTAATGGGATCAAGGCAATCATGCGCCATTTCCACGGGCCAGGGGCCGGTGTCCCTGTGCGCGGCAAGGCAATCGGGCAGCGCGCCGCAACGGGTCAAAAAGTCGGGCCGCAGCACGGGCTAAACTCAGGACATCGCAACATTCCTACAAGAGCACACCGATGCCCGATTCCTCCATCCCCGCCTGCCCGCAATGCGGCCTTGAAAACACCTATCCCGACGGCGACAACTTCATCTGCCCCGATTGCGGCCACGAATGGCCGGCCCAGGCGCAGGCCGAAGAGGGCGACGAAGCCGCTGCTGCCGTGCTCGATGCCAATGGCACGCCGCTGGCCGATGGCGATGCCGTCATCCTGGTGAAGGATCTGAAGGTGAAGGGCAGTTCTGTCACGCTCAAGAAGGGCACCAAGATCAAGAGCATCCGCCTGGTGGATGGCGCCGGCGGCCACAATGTGGATTGCAAGACCGAGCACGGCAGCATGATGCTCAAGTCCGAGTTCCTGAAGAAGGCCTGAGGCAGAAGAGGGCGCGACGCGCCCCGCACCCGCTGCACAAAACACCGGTTCCGGCGCATTTTTGTCTTTTCCTGGCATCGCGTAGGACACCGGCCATTACCTGCCCGCGCTTTTGGCGCTATCGTGCGGCCATACCCGCCTGCTTTTGTTCCAGAGGCCCGCCATGACGCCCGCACCCGCGCCCACCCCTGCCAGCCCCGATTCCGTTCCGCTCAGCCGCAACCGTCTGCTGTTCGTTTCCGGCACGGCCTGGCTGTTCGATGCCATGGACGTGGGCCTGCTGGCCTTTGTGCTGGCTGCGCTCAAGGTGAGCTGGTCACTCACGCCGGCGCAAATGGGCTGGCTGGGCAGCATCAACTCCATCGGCATGGCCGTGGGCGCCGTGGCCTTTGGCATGTGGGCCGACAAGGTTGGGCGGCGGCGCGTGTTCATCGCCACGCTGCTGCTGTTTTCGATTGCCAGCGGGCTGAGCGCCTTTGCCACCAGTCTGGCGGTGCTGATGGTGCTGCGCTTCCTGATCGGCGCCGGGCTGGGCGGCGAGTTGCCGGTGGCGTCCACCTATGTCTCCGAGCGTGTGCCGGCGCACGAGCGCGGGCGCGTGGTAGTGCTGCTGGAGAGTTTCTGGGCCGTCGGCTGGCTGCTGGCCGCGCTGATTGCCTATTTCGTGATGCCGCAGTTCGAGCCGGACACCGGCTGGCGCGTGGCCATGGTGCTGGGCGCCATTCCGGCGCTGTATGCGCTCTACCTGCGCCGCACACTGGACGATGACGCGCCCGCCCCCGGCAGTCGCAAGCCGGTGCCACCGTGGACGGAGCGTCTGGCGCTGCTCTGGTCTGCCCCGCACCGCCGCAGCACGGCCATGCTGTGGCTGCTGTGGTTCACCGTGGTGTTCTCCTACTACGGCATGTTCCTGTGGCTGCCCAGCGTGATGGTGACCAAGGGCTTTGCGCTGATCAAGAGCTTCGAATACGTGCTGATCATGACGCTGGCGCAGCTGCCGGGCTATTTCACCGCAGCATGGCTGATCGAGCGGGCAGGGCGCAAGTTCGTGCTGGTGACCTATCTGCTCGGCACGGCAGCCAGCGCCTGGAGCTTTGGCAACGCGGGCAGCGAAACGGCGCTGCTGGTGTCGGGCATTCTGCTGTCCTTCTTCAACCTGGGAGCCTGGGGCGCGCTGTATGCCTATACGCCCGAGAACTATCCGGGTGGCATCCGCGCAAGTGGCGTGGGCACGGCTGCCGGCATCGGGCGTCTGGGCGGCATTCTGGGGCCGCTGGCGATTCCCTTCCTGGGCGCACAGGGCTGGCCGACCAGCGCCATCTTTGCGCTGTTTGCCATCACCATCGTGGCCGGTGTGGTCGGCGTGATCCTGCTGGGGCGCGAAACGCGCGGGCAGCAGATGGAGGGCTGAGTACGGCCTTCACGGTCCGTGCCGGCGTTTCGGGTGATCCGCCTTGGCAAGGGTAGGCAAGCTCGGCCTTACTGCTTGTTTGCCGCAGCGCTGGCCGCTTCCACCGCCTTTTCACCAGCCGTCACGGCGGCACTGGCGGCCTTGTTGGCGGCGTTCACCACATCCGAGGCGGCCTGTTTCACGGCATCGGCTGCCTTGTCATCAGCGGTGCCGGGTACAGGCAGGGACGCCGCATCGCGGGCAGCAGAAGCGGCCTGATCGGCGCTGACGCGGGCGTTCTCGACGGCATCGGAAGCGTTGACCGCGCGCGTCAGTGCCTCGCTGGTGGAGGCGGGCGTTTCGGGGCGTGCCGTATCGCGGATTTCCTCGCTGCAGGCCGACAGCGTCAGTACGGCAGCACAGGCCACAGCGGGCAGGATCGAGTGTTTCATGGGGTTCTCCTAGTTGTTGGGGAACAGTACGTTCCGCCTCGTGTCAGCAAGCAAATTCGGACGCGACGGAAAACACAACCTGCATTCAGTCTAGGCAGCCGCCGGCCATCCTCCTGTGGGAATAGGGCGCACCTTGCTGCAGCCCGTGGCCGACAATCCGCAGCAGCGCCCATCGCCCAAACCCCGGCGTGAATCATGGAGCGTCCACCCCCGGCCGGCGCGCATGCCACCCGCACTCCCAAACGCTCACGCCCACTGCCTTGCCCCTGACACCGAACGCGCCAATAATGGCTCCAGCCGTTTTTCAAGCAGGGAGTATTTGCATGACCGTCCTGATTCTGGGCCTGATTCTGTTTCTGGGCCCGCATTCCGTGCGCATCGTGGCCGAACCGTGGCGCACGCAGATGCTGCATCGCCTGGGCGAGAAGCCCTGGAAGGGCCTGTACAGCCTGGTTTCCCTGATCGGCTTTGCGCTCATCATCTGGGGCTACGGCCTGGCTCGTTACAACCCGGTAGTGCTGTGGCAACCACCCGTGGCCATGCGGCACATCGCCAGCCTGCTGACGCTTTTTTCCTTCATCCTGCTGACGGCCGCCTATGTGCCGAGCAACAGCATCAAGGCACGCCTGCGCCATCCCATGATTCTGGGCGTAAAGCTGTGGGCCTTCGCCCACCTGCTGGCCAACGGCATGGCGGCCGATCTGGTGCTGTTTGGCGCCTTCCTGCTCTGGGCCGTGCTGGACTACCGCGCCGCACGCGAGCGTGACCGCGAACAGTCCATCAGCTACGGGCAGGGCAAGCTGATGCCGAGCATTGTGGCTGTGGTCATCGGCACGCTGTTGTGGGCGGCCTTTGCCTTCTGGCTGCACCGCTGGTGGATCGGCGTGGCGCCGTTCGGCGGCTGATACGGACGAAGCCAGGGGCCCGAAACCGGGCAGGGGGCCGCAAGACAGGGACTGACTGCTTTCCAGGCACGGCCTGCAGAGGCTGGCCAGCCTGCCGATGCCTTAGCACCCGCGTCAGACCCCGTCAGGCCGCCATTTCTTCAGCAACCGCGCTGACCGGCTTGCGCACATGCTGCCGGAAGAAGCGCACCATCTCGGCCGTGGCATCCGGCCCCAGCGGATCGGTATAGCTGCCTCCCGCGCGGCCACCACACCAGGCGTGCGCACAGCCATGCACCAGCCAGCTTTCGGCCAGCACCTCGCCCTCGGCGTTGCGGTAGGTGGTGCGCGTCACATCGCGGTTGTTGGCACGGAAGCGCTTGCTGACCAGCTCCGCGTCCGGTGCCACACAGGCGGCAATCAGGTACTGCGCATTGCTCGGGTGCACCACCTTGTCCAGGTCGCCCTGGAAACTGATCATGGGCACGCAGCCGTCAGTGTACGGAAACACGATGCTGCGCCCGCCACGGCGCATGGCCATCATGGCGGTAAACAGGCCGCTGGCAGCGCCCGGAGCCATGCCGGCATATACCCCCAGCGCCGCGAACAGTTCGGGGTACAGGCGCGACACCAGCGCCGCCATGGCACCACCGGCGGACAGGCCGGCGATATAGACGCGGTCCGGGTCGATGGCATGCTTGTCCAGCATCTTGCGGGTGATGCCGGCAATCAGCGCCGGTTCGCCCCGGCTGGGCTGCTGGTGGTTGCGCTGAAACCAGCTCCAGCAGCGTTGCAGGCCGCGGTTGTCGGGCTGCTCCGGGTAGAGCACATAGAACCCTTCTTCCCGCGCCAGTTCGTTCATGCCGGTGCCGCGCGCAAAATCATCGGGGTTCTGCGTGCAGCCGTGCAGCATCACCACTAGGGGCAGCTTCTGCTTGCCCTCGGCTGCGGCGGGCGGCACATACAACTTGTAATGGCTGGAGCCAACGCCCGGTTCTTCGTGGTGGCCGCGACGGAAACTGCCCTTGGCGGGCACTTCCGGGGCCGTTGCTGCAGGCACGGGCTTGCGCTTGACAAGCCGGCGCTGCAGGCCGCCCAGAATGCTTCTGGCTTTCTGTAGTAACTTCATGGAAGAATTGTGCGCCCCGTTTTGCTGCAGTGCAGCATCAAAAGGTAACCGGCCGCCTCAGTCAGCCGGAACGCGTGACAAAGTAGGCAGGAAGCCCGTGTTTCAGTCGCAACCGTCAAACAGTTCGCGCTTGAGTTGCTGGTACTGGGCCTCGTCGCTGGTGGTGTTGTCGTACAGCCGTAGTTCGGGATACTCCTGCGCCTGCGGCATGAACAGGCGGGTGCGGTACTGGTCCCAGTGTTCCAGCTTCCACTGGTCGTTCGGGTTGCCGCGCTTCTCGATGCGGCGGCGGGCTTCGTCTTCCTGCAGATGCACCCAGACAATGCTGATCGCCGTCTGCTCCGGCACACGCAGCCACTCGCGATCGATCAGCTTGTGCTCGCGGATCTCGCGCGAGAGCGGGCCGACCACAAACACATTGCAGTCCAGATCCAGGTTGTCGCGCGCGGTATCGAGCAGGCCGGCATATTCCGGATCGCGCAGGTGTTGCAGGTAGAGCGGGCTGTCGCGATCATTCGGGTTGCCGGTGAGCACGCCCATCACCGAGGAGGAGTAGTTGCCGTACAGCGTGTCCTTGTCCAGCAGGCAGAAGGATTCGGCGGTTTCCTCGTTCAGCTCACGCACCAGGCGCTTGGCCAGGGTGGTCTTGCCGGTGCCGGCGTGGCCGCAGATGAAAATGAGCTTGGACATGGGCAGGTGTTTCGAGTCGGTGACCATCCAGTGTAGCCAAACGCCATTGCCCGCAAAACAGGCAATGTTTCACGTGAAGCAATCGCGAAGCCACGCCTTGGGACGCTGGCTTCCCGAATCACGACGCATGGACGCGCCGTGATTCCTCCATCGCCTGGCCGCACTGCATGGGCGGCACCGCACGCAAGTCCCTGCTTCAGCCCACGCCCAGCGCGTTCTTCAGCTGATCCAGCAGCTTGCGCTCACCTTCGCTGAACTGCTCGCCGCCAAAGCCCAGAAAACCGCCTTCGCTGGACGCCATCGCTACCTTTTCGGCCGCACCCAGCACCCACTGGCGGTATTCGGCAGCCACCGCAGGGTCCAGCGTCATCAGCAGGTTGTTGGCTTCGCTCGCATCGGCCACCGCCATGTCCACCAGCTTCTCCTGCGAGTTCACCTGCTTGTCGCGGATGCGGCTCTGCATCCAGTCGCGCGTGGCACGCATTTCGGCAATCTCGGCGCTGCGGTCGGCGGCTTGCGGATCGGGCAGGATGGAGCGGATCAGCTCGTTGTTGGGATACAGGCGCATGCCCTCCAGCAAGGCCTTGCTGTTGGTGAACATTTCCTTGCCGGTACCGAAAATGCCGCTCTTGCCGGCAAACGCCATGGCCGAGCCGATGGTGTGGGGCAGGGAGGCCAGCAGTTGCTGCTGTTCGGGGGTGAGGCTCAGGGCCATGGTCGCGTCCTTTCTGCTTGTTCTGGAGGAAGATGGCGCGAAATCCTGGCAGAACACCTTGCAAGCAGCATCCCTTGTCAGAGCGGGAACGGCTTTTGTCGCCTTGCAGGGCAAGCCGCCAGCAGCACGTCCTTGTCACGTCCATCTCGCAGGAGGGCGCGGGGATTGCAAGGTGTTTCGCCAGGATTCCAGGCACGGTTTCACTGTAGGCAGAGCCGCGCTTTCCGGGTGTAAGAATAAACCCCGAGCTGCTGCCAGCCTGCGTGACGCAAGTCGCACCAATGGCGTATCCTGCAGCCATGCCTGCCACCTCTGCTGCCGATTCCCGCCTGCCGGCCCTGCGCCTGGCCGCGCTTGCCCTGCTGGCCATTCTTGCCATCTCGGGCTGGATGGCGGGCGACAAGGCCACCTGGCTGCTGGAAACCCTGCCGGTGATGATTGCGCTGCCGCTGCTGGCCTTCACGCACCGGCGCTATCCGCTCACCACGCTGCTGTATGTGCTGGCCTTTCTGCACTGTCTGGTGCTGATCTACGGCGGCATCTACACCTATGCCGAAACACCATTCGGCTTCTGGCTGCGCGACTGGCTGGGCACGCAGCGCAACCCTTACGACAAGATCGGGCACTTCATGCAGGGCTTCGTGCCTGCTGTTGCCGCGCGCGAGATCCTGCTGCGCGGCAACCATGTACGCGGCCCGCGCATGCGCTTCTTCCTGGTGCTATGCGTGGTCATGGCCATCAGCGCCTGCTACGAACTGATCGAGTGGGGCGTGGCCCTGTTGTCCGACCAGGCAGCCGATGCCTTCCTCGGCACCCAGGGTGATCCGTGGGACACGCAATCCGACATGGGCTTTGCCCTGCTGGGCGGACTGTGCGCGCTGCTCTTGCTGCCCCGCCTGCACGACCGGCAGCTGCAGCGCCTGCCTGTCGCCAGCAGGATACCAACCCCACAGCCGGCACGACGCTGATTCTGGTTTATAGTGGGCATGTCACCCCATCGCAACCAGTCAGGAGGAAACCATGTCCAGTGTGGGCTATCACGAACCGGTCAATGAACTGAGCAAGGAAACGCGCGACATGCACCGCGCCATCGTCTCGCTGATGGAAGAGCTCGAAGCGGTCGACTGGTACAACCAGCGCGCCGATGCCTGCAGCGATCAGGACCTGCGCAAGGTGCTGGAACACAACCGCGACGAGGAAAAGGAACACGCCGCCATGACGCTGGAATGGATCCGCCGCAAGGATCCGGTGTTTTCCAAGTACCTGAAGGAATTCCTGTTCACCGACGGTCCGCTGGTGGATCTGGAAAACCACCAGCACTGAGCGCCGCTGCGCTTGCAAGCAGAACGGGTCCTGTCGGACCCGTTTTTTCTTGGCGGCTGCAGGGCGGCCTCAGAGAATCTGGTTCTTCTCGATGATGTACTCGATCAACAGCTTGGCCAGGAAGCCGGTGAAACCCAGACCCAGCGCCAGGAACAGCCAGAAGGTGCCGGTCTTGCCCGCCTTGGATTTCCACGCCAGGTTGGCGATGATGAACACCATGTAGAGCATGAAGGCGCCGATGCCAAAGGTCATGCCGAACTGGGCGATCTGTGCTTCCGTATAACCAAACATGGTGCGATTTCCGTAATGGGCCGTGCGTCTCTGGATTCAGTCCCGCCAGGGCGGCGGGACACAGTGCAAGCATAGCGGCATTTTGCTGCGATTCCGCCCGGGCCGCGCAAGTCCCCTGCCGGGCTTGCGGGCATCTTCTGCCGCCGTGCCAAAAGAAAGACCCGCCGGAGCGGGTCTGTCGTGCAGGCTCCCCGCAAAGGGAGCTTGGCTTGGATTTACTTCTTCTTGCCGGCAGCGCGCGGAGCCTGCTGCACGGGCTGGGAAGTCATCTCGTCGAACATCTGCTTCTGGCCGTCGTCCAGCTTGTTGTACAGGGCCAGGGACGCATCGTAGCGCTTGGTCAGGAAGGCGTTTTCCTCGGCACGCAGGTTCTTCAGGAACTCGATGCGCTGGGGCGTCTTCATGGCGTTGAACTGGGCAGCGCTGGGATTGCGGCTGGGGTTGAAGTTCTGCGTGTAGGCCGTCACGAAACCGTTCCAGGCAGATTCCTGGCCGGCGTTGATCTTCAGCACGTTCTTGAGTTGTGCAATCTGGTTCTGGGCGTTGGCGGCAGCATTGGCAGGGGCCTTCTGGGCCATCGCAACACCGCTGGTACCCAGCACGCCCATCATGGCAGCTGCGATCAGGGGCTTGGCAAAAGTCTTCGTAAAGGTCATGGTTTTCCTTGCAAAAGGTCACTGCGGCGAACCACCATGGCTACGCCGAATATGCACAGTATGCCCACAACAGCGGTCCGTCATGCGGCGCCGCGTGTGCATTTGTAAGCAATCAGGCTGATATTAGCATCCTGCGCGGGATGGTTACACATTCCGCAAGCTTGATGTCAGCCCGCAACAGCCATGGTACGGGGATTTTGCCGGCGGCGCGGCCTTGCCCGACATGCTGTCGATGACGGGGCAGTCCTCCCCTGTACCGCACTGGCTGGTGAGTTCGCGCAGGGCCTGCTTCATGAATTCGATTTCGGCGATGCGGCATTCGAGCAGTTCGATGTGCCTGTCGGCCAGTTCCTTGGCAGCCAGGCAGTTGTCACCGCCCTCGCGCCACATCTTCAGCAGCTTCTCGGTATCGTCCAGGCTGAAATCCACCGAGCGGCAGTGCTGGATGAAGCGCAGCGTATCCACGTCATCGCGCGAGTACAGGCGGTAGCCGCCACCGCTGCGCTGGATCTCGCCCAGCAGGCCCTGCGCCTCGTAGTGGCGCACCATCTTGGGCGTGAGGCCGGACAGCTTGGAGACCATGCCCACGTTGATCGGCCACTGGATGTCCTCGGTGAGCTCCGGTGGCAAGGGGCGAACCATGTCAAGCATCACAGTTGTCCTCCACCTGGTAGCCTTCCTCGCGGATCGCGCCGCAAACGCTCTCGGCATCGGCCACAGTCTGCACCTGCACCAGGTTGGCTTCACGGTCGATACTGACCACGGCACCTCCATCCACCTGCTGGATGGCACGGGTCACGGCCTTTTCGCAATGGCCGCAGGTCATTCCCTTGACGGTAAGACGGAGGGTTTGGGCTGTCATGAAGTACTCCTGGAAGGAAGATGTCGGCGCTTTTGCCGCTATCCTGCGTTGAAAACACTCTGCCGCAAGGCCGCAACGTGCGTGGTGTCTTGCGCCAAGGCCCCAACCTTGTCGACGTGACAAGGTTTAAGCTGTTGCCAATTATGTGGCAATTTTGACAACAACATGAATACCTCCGCCTCTCTCCCTACCGTCGATATCGGCATTGACGGCATGACCTGTGCTTCCTGCGTCGCGCGTGTCGAACGCGCGCTACGCAAGGTGGACGGCGTGCAGGATGCCAGCGTCAACCTGGCCACCGAATCAGCCCGCGTCACACTGGCCCCCGAACTGGCAGACACGGCGGCCGGGCAGGCTCCCGCCACCCTGCTGCGCGCCATCCGCAATGCCGGCTACACGCCACGCGCGAACAGCGGCCTGCAGCCGCTGGATGACAGCCGCATCTTCGGCGTACCGCGCGACTTTGCCCCGGTGCTGGCCGGTCTGCTGCTGTGCCTGCCGCTGGTCGCCCCCATGTTCCTGGCCCCGTTCATCGGCTCGGACGAGGCGCACAGCCTGGTGCCGGTGTGGCTGCAGTTCATCCTTGGCACCATCGTGCAGTTCACGCTGGGCCTGCGCTTCTACCGTGGCGCCTGGCATGCGCTCAAGCAGCGCACCGGCAACATGGAACTGCTAGTGGCCATCGGCACCACGGCCGCGTGGGGGCTGTCGCTGTGGCTGTGGTGGCGCCATGGCCTCTCGGCCGATGCCCGCCACGCTGCTGCGCATGGCGCACCGCATGTGTATTTCGAAAGCGCCGCCGTCGTCATCACGCTGGTGCAGCTGGGCAAGTGGCTGGAAATGCGCGCCCGGCGCCAGACCTCGCAGGCCATTGCCGCATTGCAGGCGCTGCGTCCGGACGTGGCGCACTGGCTGTCGCCCTTTGACGGAGAGCAGGACGTTCCCGTCTCCGAACTGCTGGTGGGCGACCGCGTGATGTTGCGCCCAGGCGAGCGTGTACCCGCCGACGCCCAGGTGGTGGAAGGCCGCAGCCAGATCGATGCCAGCATGCTCACCGGTGAACCGTTGCCGGTGGAAGTCGGGCCCGGAGACAAGGTGACCGGTGGCACGCTCAACGGCGGCGGCCTGCTGCAGTTGCAGGTGAGCGCCACGGCCGGTGAAGGCGTGCTGGCCCACATCATCCGGCTGGTGGAAGACGCGCAGGCGGCCAAGCCGCCGATCCAGAAGCTGGTGGACAAGGTGGCGGCCGTATTCGTGCCGGCCGTGCTGGTGGTGGCAGCGCTGACGCTGGTGGCCTGGCTGCTGGCCGGACTGCCGACCGAACAGGCCATTCTGCGCGCCGTGGCGGTGCTGGTGATTGCCTGCCCGTGTGCGCTGGGCCTGGCCACACCGGTAGCCATCATGGCCGGCACCGGTGTGGCGGCGAAGCACGGCATCCTGATCAAGGACAGCGTGGCGCTGGAGCGCGCGCATGAGGTGCAGGTGGTGGCATTCGACAAGACCGGCACGCTGACGCAGGGGCAGCCGGTGCTGGCTGCGCTGCAGCCTTTGCAGGCGGGAAGTGCGCTGATGACAGGTGAAGGCGATGGGGGGGTGCCCGGCAGCGTGGCGCCTGCAGCCGCGCAAGGGGCTGCGATGGCACCGCTCGCAGCTGCAACGGCACTGCAGCAAGGCAGCGAGCACCCACTGGCACTGGCGGTGCTGCGAGCGTTTGCGGAACAGACAACGGTGACGCCAGACGAGCCCGCAGCCCCCGCCATTCCCACCGCCCAGGATGTGCAGGCCATTGCCGGCCACGGCATCCAGGGACAGCTCGAGGACGGCGCCACCTGGTACCTCGGCAGCCTGCGCTGGATGGAACAGCTGCAGCCCGAGGCGGTCGGGACGGATACCGGCGAAACTTTCATGAAACACTGGCTGGCGCAGGGCGCCACCCTGTCCGCACTGGCACGGCAACAGCCGGGCGGCCCGGTGCAGCTGCAGGCGCTGCTGGCCTTCACCGACACACCCAAGCCGGAAGCAGCCGAAGCTGTCGGCAAGCTGCATGCTCAGGGCCTGCAGACCGTGCTGATCAGCGGCGACAACCGCGCCGCTGCGGAAGCGCTGGCACGCCGCGTCGGCCTGAAGCCGGAACAGGGCGAAGTGCAGGCAGAAGTGCTGCCGGCCGACAAGGCCAATGCCATCCGCGAACTGCAGCAGGGCAGCAGCGGCGAGCCCCGCGTGGTGGCCATGGTGGGCGACGGCATCAATGATGCACCCGCACTGGCTGCCGCCGATGTCGGCATGGCCATGGCCAACCCGCAGGGCGGCACCGATGTGGCGCTGCACGCCGCCGACGTGACGCTGATGCGCGGCGATGTGCGGCTGGTAGCCGGTGCCATCGCCATCTCGCGCGCCACCGTGCGCAAGATCCGCCAGAACCTGTTCTGGGCCTTTGCCTACAACGTGATCGGCATTCCGCTCGCCGCCTTCGGCATGCTCAGCCCGATGCTGGCAGGCGCCGCCATGGCGCTCAGTTCCGTTTCGGTCGTCAGCAACGCGCTGCTGCTGCGCCGCTGGAAGCCCTGAGCGTCAGGGCTTGCTCCAGCCTCAGTGTCCGCCGTGACCGGCGGACGCTTCCATGGCGGCTGCGGAGTGCGTAGCAGGCATGGGCACGCCGGACGGTGCGGCTGAGGCTGAGGCTGAGGCTGAGGCTGCACCAGCATCCGCTTCACCGGCGTGTGCTGGCATCGTTCCTGCTGCCTGCACATCGGCTGCATCTGCCGCACCATGCATGTCATGCGCCTGACCTGCAGGCACCTGCCAGCCCAGCAGCCCCGGATCGGCCATGCCGGCAATCATGGCCACATGGCCCAGCACCAGGAACAGCGCAATGCAGATGGCCTGCAGCTTGCGCCTGGTCCATACATCGGCACCCCGGTTGATCAGGCCCAGCTGCTGCAACGCCACCACCACCAGCGGCAGTCCGCCCAGCAGATAGCTGCCGACCGCGATCACGTCGATCGCCGTGCGCCAGCTGCCGCTCTGCGTGATCGGCACCACCGCCTGTGGCACCAGCCAGGCAATCACGCCGATGAAGTACAGGCCAACGGCAATGCCGACCCAACGATTGAGGGACGCCACCCGGCCGTCCAGCTTGCGCGTGAACAGCAGGTAGAGCTCGGTGATGGCCAGGGTTTCGGCCAGGATGACCGGAATGGCCATGAAGAGGATCAGGTTCCAGGGCTGGTTGGTGGCCAGCAGTTCCATGTAATGCGTCATGTTCATGACAAAAACTCCAGAAAAAAGGCAGCCGCAGGCACGGCCGGATCAGGCCGGCACGGCTGAAAAAACAAACACAGGGGAAGTCATCCCGCCTGGGAGCAGGCGGGTTTTTCTGGAGTCAGACCGCAGGTGGGCGGTAGGGCACGTCGATGCGCTCGGACAGCCTCAGGTCCCGCACGCGGGCGTGCAGTGTGGCCGGAGCAGGATCGGCGGGAAGCAGCAGCGGCAGTTCTGCCAGCAAGGGAGGCAGGCAGCACACATGGCCGCTGGCATGGTGCTGGGTACCTGTGCCGTGGGAGGAAGGGCAGGGACTGTGGGAACTGTGCACGTTCCCGGGGGCGTCGGCATGGTCTGCAGCATGCCCGTGGAAATCCGCATGTTGGGAACAGGGTTGCATGGCTGCTTCTGACGACTGCGACAGGGCCGCCTGCAGGTGTGCCGCATGCGCTGCAGACATGGCCTGCGAAGAACCCGCCACGGAAGCATCAACTGACCCATGCCCTGCATGCAGCGGCCCACCCAGCAACAGGGACAGGCACAACAGCAGCAAGGTCAGCAGACGCATGCTGCGATTTTAGTGGGGTGGAGCCTGTCTGCGCTGTCGCGTTCGCGGTACATCGCCGTCCTGCCTGATTGCGCTCAAGCCGGCGGGTTCACTGTCTGGGCCAGATGACAGGCGAGGTGCAGCGCAGTGGCGCGAATGCACTCAGGCCGGCTTGTTCAGCACCGGACGGGCCAGCACGGCATCTTCCTTCGCCACGCTGTAGCCATCACCGCCCATCTTGCCCAGCGTCTGGTGTTGCCCCAGGGAGATCTCGCCATTGGCCTCGACCGACTCGTGCACGTGGATGGCCACCACGTCCAGCAGCATCATGGTGCCGCCCATGGGGTTGCTGGCCACCGGCAGGATCTGGCGCAGACGGCATTCGTAGCGCACCGGCGCAATCGCCACGCCGGGCACGGACACATGCACGCTGGGAGCCCGCTCGATACCGGCTGCATCGAATTCGCTCACATCCGGCGGATAGTCGCCGGCGCAGGCGTTCATCAGCTCCAGCTGGACGCTGCTGGCCACGTTGACCACGCATTCGCCCCTCTGCTGCAGATTGCTCAGCGTGTCCTTGTGCGGGCGCTCGGCGGGGCGGTTGGGCGGATTCACCTGCGTCACGGCCAGCACCGGCGGCTGCACGCTGGCCACGGTGAAAAAGGAGTAGGGCGCCAGGTTGTCCACACCTTCGGCACTGCGCGTGCTGACCCAGGCAATCGGGCGCGGCACCACGCCGCTGGTGAGCAGGCGGTACACATGGGGCACATCACGCGGGGTATCGGCAAGCAGGTCGACAAGCATGGACATTCCTTGAACAGCAATTCAATCTACCGATGAATATAGCATCAGGGCTTACCCGAGGGGCCCCGGAAGCACCGGAACCCTGTGCTAACGTAGTCGGATGACCACGCCACCCGCCCCATCCGGCCCGTTTTCCCTGCGCGGCATGGTGCTGCTGGCGCTGGCCCTGTCCCTGGCCGCCGCCATCTCGCTGGGTGTGACGCGCTTTGCCTACAGCCTGCTGCTGCCGGTGATGCGTGCCGACCTGCAATGGAGCTATACCGTTGCTGGCGCCATGAATACCGTCAATGCCGCCGGCTATCTGGTGGGCGCGCTACTGATGCCGCGTCTGGTGCAGCATGTCTCGCACGAACGCATCGTGCTGGCGAGCGCACTGCTGGCCAGCATCCTGATGGCTGTTTCCGGCCTGTTCACCGATACTGCCACGCTGCTGGCACTGCGCCTGCTGGCTGGTGTGCTGAGCGCCACGCTGTTTGTCGGCGGCGGGTTGCTGGCAGCGCGCCTGAGCAGCTATGCGCCGGCCCATGGCGGACTGCTGCTGGGCCTGTACTACGGTGGCACTGGCTGGGGCATTGCCGGCTCTGCCCTGTGGGTGCCGCTGGCACTGGAACTCAGCACCGGACAGGCGCACAGCTGGCAATCGTCCTGGTGGCTGCTGGGCGGCATGTGCCTGCTGGCCATGATCGGCCTGCTACTGGCCCGGCCCTGGCTGCACAAGCTGTGGCAACGCACGCCGCCGCCCAAGCCGGCTCCTGCGCATGCTGTTGCCAGCAACACAACCCAGCCGGACCGCTTCCGCTGGGGCCAGTTCGGCTTTGCGCTGGCGGCCTATTTCCAGTTCGGCCTGGGCTATATCGGTTACATGACCTTCATCATCGCGCTGCTGCGCAGCAGTGGCGCTTCCTCGCTGGAAATCACGGTGTTCTATACGCTGCTGGGTCTGGCTGTGGTGGCTTCCGGCCGCATCTGGGCGCGCCTGCTGGACCGCTACCACGGCGGTCAGGCTCTTGCCATCCTGAGTGCGCTGCTGGGCCTGGCCACGCTGCTGCCGGTGCTGTCCACCCATCCGCTGCTGGCCATGGTGTCCGGTGTGCTGTTCGGCGCCACCTTCCTGTCCGTCGTGGCCTCCACCACCGCCCTGGTGCGGCACAACCTCGCACCCGATGCCTGGGTGAGCGGCATCAGCGCCTTCACCATCGTGTTCGCGTTTGGGCAGGTACTCGGCCCTGCCATCGTCGGCTGGATTTCCGATGGCCCGGGCGGCCTGCAACGCGGCTTTCTGGCCTCCGCACTGGCCCTGTGGCTGGGAGCCCTGCTGGCCAGCCGGCAAAAGGCGCTGACGGGCCGCTGAGGGTGTGTTGCCGGGGATATCTCCCGACAACTGGAGATCACACTGACTTCCCTCTCTGGAGGTTACCGTATCGCGCTAATGCCCATCCAGCTGTGGCAGCTTCACGCCCAGAAATGCCAGCAGCAGGCGCGCACCGGCAATCGCCACCGAAGCCACCACGGTGCTCCAGAACACATCCAGCCATTGCAGCTGCAGCAGGAGCAGCAGCCCCCAGTTGCCAACAAAGGCCACGCTGGCGTAGGGTGTGGGATCGCTCATCAGCATGGGCTTTTCATTGCAGGCGATGTCGCGCAGCAAGCCTCCGAAAGTGGCGGCAATCACGCCAATCATCACCGCCGGCAGGGCTGGCCAGTCCAGCTGCAGCGCCATCTGGGTGCCGGTGGCGCTGAAGATGCCCAGACCGATCGCATCCGCCACCAGGATCACCCGATTGGAAAACAGCCGCGATGACAGCCGCAGCGTCAGACTGCCCAGCAAGGCCATGGCAAGAACGCCCCAGAGCAGGCTGCTGTTCTTCACCCAGTAGAACGGGCGCTGGTCCAGCAGGATATCGCGCAGCGTTCCACCGCCGAATGCCGCCAGAAAGATGGCAATGAAGCTACCCACCGCGTCCAGCCGGTGCTGCTTGGCAACGAACAGGCCGGAGAGGGCGAACGCAAAGATAGCGATCACTTCCAGGGTGGTAAAGACAAGACGGGGATCGAGGGAAAGCTCCATGGAGCGATTGTAGGCATGCGCCTGCCATCCGGCATGGCGATCACGCTGGTGCCGCCTTCCGTCATCGGGGCAAAAAACAGACCGTGACGGTCTTCGCACGGCGCGAAAAAGTTGTCCCCGGTATTTCTTTGAACGGTATATATAAATAGTAGTAGATAGTAGAGGGTCGCCGCTTTCTGTGGACAAGCTGCTTTTTGCACGCCAAATCATCAGCTTGCGATGCAGCACAAGCGCTGTATGACTATGCTTCGCTGCTGTCCGCGAACAGACAACAAGTTGGGGACAAGCCAAAGTCCTGTGGATAAGCCACCAGTTGCTCAAGAACTATCCACACAGTTATGCACTGCGGGCTTGTGGGCGGAATCAGGAGGTGCCGGGGCTCGTCAGGCGTTCGAGTTCGGCCAGGAAATGCATGGCGTGGACACGGTTTTCCGCGTCACTCGCGGCCGTTCCGCACATCTCGGGCCCAGGCTGCAGGCTGGCGCAAACTGCAGGGCGACGCGGGTCGCCGAACAGGCGGCAACGGAGATCGGCATCGAGCTGCACACAGGGCACGCCGGCCGGCTTGCTGTGGCTGCCGGGGCCATCCAGATCGGGAATGGGGCCGCTGATGCTTGGGGCGATGCAGCAGGCGGCGCAGCCGGAGCGGCAGGCAAAGGGAGCGGTGGGGGAGTTGCTGGGCATGGCCGGATTGTAGAAGTCCCGTCGCAAGCCCGCGTCACCATTGGGTTTTATCGCCAGAAACGCAACACGGAAGACGGTGCAGCCGGTACAATGCAGGGCTTGCATCGGCAAGAAGTTTGATCCAACACGCCCCTGCCTCAGGTTGTTTTCCGGAGTGCGCGGCGTGTTTTTTGTCTACCAGCCAGCGGCTGGCACAGCGCATGATTTATCCCCAGCAATTTGACGTGATCGTGGTCGGTGGCGGCCATGCCGGTACCGAGGCCGCCCTGGCCGCGGCGCGCATGGGTTGCCAGACCCTGCTGCTCACCCACAATATCGAGACCCTCGGCCAGATGAGTTGCAACCCCAGCATCGGCGGGATCGGCAAGGGCCATTTGGTAAAGGAAGTGGATGCGCTGGGCGGTGCCATGGCACTGGCCACCGATGAGGGTGGCATCCAGTTCCGCATCCTCAACTCCAGCAAGGGCCCGGCCGTGCGCGCCACGCGGGCGCAGGCCGACCGCATCCTGTACAAGGCGGCCATCCGCCGCATGCTGGAGAACCAGCCGAACCTGTGGTTGTTCCAGCAGGCGGTGACCGATCTGCTGGTGGAAGGTGAACGTGTGGCCGGTGCCGTGACGGAAGTGGGCATCACCTTCCGGGGCCGCACCGTGGTGCTGACGGCGGGTACCTTCCTGGATGGTCGCATCCATGTGGGCCTGAACAACTACCAGGCCGGACGTGCAGGAGATCCGCCGGCAGTGTCGCTGTCGGCGCGCCTGAAGGAACTGCAGCTGCCGCAGGGCCGACTCAAGACCGGAACACCGCCGCGTCTGGATGGACGCAGCATCGATTTCAGCCAGTGTGAAGAACAGCCCGGCGACGGCATGCCCGGTGGCATGAGTCCCGACATGCCGGTGTTCAGCTTCATGGGCAAGGCCGGCATGCACCCGCAGCAGATGCCCTGCTGGATCACCCATACCAATGCGCGCACGCATGACATCATCCGCAGCGGCTTCGACCGCAGCCCGATGTTTACCGGCAAGATCGAAGGGGTGGGGCCGCGCTATTGCCCGAGCGTGGAAGACAAGATCAACCGCTTTGCCGACAAGGAAAGCCACCAGATCTTTCTGGAGCCCGAAGGCCTGACCACCAACGAGTACTATCCCAATGGCATCAGCACCTCGCTGCCGTTCGACATCCAGCTGGCGCTGGTACGTTCCATGCCTGGTCTGGAGAACTGTCACATCCTGCGCCCGGGCTATGCCATCGAATACGACTACTTCGATCCGCGCAGCCTGACGGCCACCTTCGAGACACAGCAGATCAAGGGCCTGTTCTTTGCCGGCCAGATCAACGGCACCACCGGCTACGAAGAAGCAGCAGCCCAGGGCCTGTTTGCCGGTTTGAACGCCGCGCTGCAGTGCAAGGGCGAAGCCCCCTGGACGCCACGCCGCGATGAAGCCTATCTGGGCGTTCTGGTGGATGACCTGATCACCAAGGGCGTGACCGAACCGTATCGCATGTTCACCAGCCGTGCCGAGTTCCGCCTGCAGCTGCGCGAGGACAATGCCGACATGCGCCTGACCGAAATCGGCCGCAAGCTGGGTCTGGTGGATGATGCACGCTGGGATGTCTTCAACCGCAAGCGTGATGCTGTTTCACGTGAAACAGAACGCCTGAAGGCGACCTGGGTCAACCCGCAGATGCTGCCCGCTGAAGAAGCGCAACGGGTGTTGGGTAAAGCCATTGAGCACGAATACAACCTGGCCGATTTGCTGCGCCGGCCGGAAGTGGATTACCAGACCCTGATGTCGATGGATGGCGGGAAGTTTGCCAATACCGATCTGACGGCCGATGTTTCACGTGAAACCGGTGGCGATTTTGTGGACGCCGTGATCGAGCAGGTGGAGATCGGTATCAAGTACGCCGGCTACATCGATCGCCAGAAGTCCGAAGTGGAGCGTGCAGCGGCCTACGAAAGCCTGGCACTGCCCGAAGACTTTGACTACATGCAGGTGCCTGCACTCAGCATCGAAGTGCGCCAAAAGCTGAATCGCCACAAGCCGGCAACCCTGGGTCAGGCATCGCGCATCAGTGGCATCACGCCAGCGGCCATTTCGCTGTTGCTGATCCACCTGAAGAAGTCCCGCAAGGATTTCGGCCAGACATCGGCGCAGAAGGGGGATGCGTGATGCGAGCGTTGCAGGAAGAATTGTTGCAAGGTCTGGATGCCTTGCAACTGTCGCTGTCGGATGCGCAGGTGTCGCAGTTGCTGGACTATCTGGAACTGCTGCAGAAGTGGAACCGTGTGTACAACCTCACGGCAGTGCGCGATCCGCAAGAAATGCTGACGCACCATCTGCTGGATAGCCTGGCGGCAGTGCCGCCGTTGCAGCGTCATGTGCAGCAGCAGGGAAGCAAGACCTTGCTGGATGTGGGCTCTGGCGGTGGATTACCGGGCGTGGTGTTTGCCATCTGCGTGCCTGAGCTGCAGGTGAGTTGTGTGGATACCGTTGGCAAGAAAGCTGCCTTTATCCAGCAGGCTGCTGCGGGCTTGCGCCTGGCCAATCTGCGGGGCATCCATGCAAGGGTGGAGCAGTTGACTGACGTGTACGACGTGGTGAGCAGTCGTGCCTTTGCGACGCTGAAAGATTTTACCGATTGGTCGCAACAGGCGCTGGCTCCTGAAGGAGTGTGGCTGGCGATGAAGGGCAAGGAGCCTGTGGATGAAATGGCTGCGTTGTCTTCCAGCGTGGAGGTGTTTCACGTGGAACAACTGACGGTGCCGATGCTGGATGCGCAGCGCTGTATTGTGTGGATGCGTAAAGTGGTCGCTTGATCGCGTTCTGGTGGTGGGCATATTTGTACCGCTGCAATCGGTGAGTGGGCAGTCGTTCGTTTCGATTCAGGAATCATTGTTTGTGATGTTCCGTCTTGGGAGTGCAGCGCAAGCAGGCCGGCTCATACTCGCTGCGCTCGCGAAATCGCCTGCCTGCTTGCGCTGCACTCCCAAGACTACCGGGTGCCCTTTACCCCTTTCTTCTTCCCAATTTTTTGACTAACGGCCCATTGCTTCGGAGTGTTTCTCTCTCGGCTCAGCGATTTCGTGAGCGAAGCGAGCATGAGCAGAGTCGAGAGAGAAACACTCCGAAGCCAACCCGTTCGTCAAATAACACTCCCGCATTTTTGAAAACGTACAATGCAGGGGTTTACTCCACAACCGAAAGCAAACAGCATGGCCAGAATCTTTTGTGTCGCCAACCAGAAGGGAGGTGTCGGCAAAACCACCACCACCGTCAACCTGGCGGCAGGATTGGCCAAGGTCGGGCAGCGCGTGCTGCTGGTCGATCTGGATCCGCAAGGCAATGCCACCATGGGATCCAACCTCGACAAGCGCGATCTGGACCCCAGCGTGTACGACGTATTGCTGGAGGAATGCGGCGTCAAGGAAGCACGACGCACGGCCGAGAAGTGCGGCTATGACGTGCTCGGTGCCAACCGCGAACTGGCTGGCGCCGAAGTGGAACTGGTCACCCAGGATCGCCGCGAAAAGCGCCTGAAGCTGGCGCTGGCCAAGGTCAAGAACGACTACGACTTTATCCTGATCGACTGCCCGCCGGCGCTGTCGCTGCTTACGCTCAACGGCCTGTGCGCAGCGCATGGCGTGATCGTGCCCATGCAGTGCGAATACTTTGCGCTGGAAGGCCTGACCGATCTGGTCAACACGATTCGCCAGGTGCATGCCAACCTCAATCCCCAGCTGAAAATCATCGGCCTGCTGCGCGTGATGTTCGATCCGCGCATCACGCTGCAGCAGCAGGTCAGCGACCAGCTCAAGGACCATTTTGGCGACAAGGTCTTCAACACCGTCATCCCGCGCAACGTGCGTCTGGCCGAGGCGCCCAGCTACGGGCTGCCCGGCGTGGTGTTCGACCCGTCGGCCAAGGGCAGCAAGGCCTTCGTGGAGTTCGCCCAGGAAATGGTCGATCGCCTCAAGCAGCCGGCATGAGTGATTCGCAGCTGCGGATATTGACCCTGCCGGGCTGGAACGGCAGCGGGCCTGAGCACTGGCAAAGCCGCTGGGAGCAGCAGCACGGGTTTCAGCGCGTCGAGCAGCATGACTGGCAGCAGCCCCTGCGGGGGGACTGGATGATCCAGATGGAGGAGGCGGTGCTGTCCAGTGAGACGCCCGTGGTTCTGGTCGCACACAGTCTGGGCTGTCATCTGGTGGCGGCCTGGGCTGCGCACAGCCGTCAGGCACACAAGGTGCAGGCGGCGCTGCTGGTGGCACCTGCCGATCTGGACATTTCCCTGCTGCAGTCCCTGCACAGCTGGCACAACATGGTGCTGCAGCCGCTGCCGTTTGCCAGCACGGTGCTGGCCAGCAGCGATGATGTCTGGTGCAGCCTGGAGCGTGCAGCATGGCTGGCATCGGCCTGGGGCAGCACCCTGGTGGATATCGGCCCCTGCGGCCACATCAACAGCGAAAGCGGACTGGGTGACTGGCCTCAGGGACTGCAGCAACTGCAGGATCTGATCGCGCGCAGCACGCCGGTCGCCTAGACTCGAGAGAACAAGGAGAAGCTTATGGCAACCAAACGCAACAAGGGCCTGGGACGCGGACTGGAAGCGCTGCTCGGCCCCCGCCTGCAGGAAGGCGCCGCCGGCGACATGGCGCTCGATACGCCGTTCGACATGGAGCGTGGCGAGCGCTCCCCCTCCACGCTGCTGCTCGATCAGATGGTGCCCGGCATGTACCAGCCGCGCACGCGCATGGACGAGGGCGCGCTGTATGAGCTGGCCGAGAGCATCAAGGTGCAGGGCATCATGCAGCCGATCCTGGTGCGCAAGCTGGGAGAGGGCGAGCAGGCTGGCAAATACGAGATCATTGCGGGCGAACGCCGTTTTCGTGCCGCCCGTCTGGCGGGTCTGGACAGCGTGCCGGTGCTGGTGCGCAACGTGCCGGATGAAGCCGCCGCCGCCATGGCGCTGATCGAGAACATCCAGCGCGAAGACCTGAATCCGCTGGAAGAGGCGCAGGGCCTGCAGCGTCTGGTGCGCGAATTCGGCCTGACGCATGAGCAGGCGGCGCAGGCCGTGGGACGCAGTCGCAGCGCTGCCAGCAACCTGCTGCGACTGCTGCAGCTGGCCGAGCCGGTGCAGACCATGCTGATGGCGGGGGATCTGGACATGGGCCATGCACGTGCGCTGCTGAGCCTGGAAAAGGCCAACCAGATCAACGCGGCCAACCAGATTGCCGGCAAGAAGATGTCGGTGCGCGAAGCCGAGCGCCTGGTGAAGAAGCTGGGTGAGGATTTCGAGCTCAAGACCGTGCGACCCAAGCGCGACAAGAGCGGGGACGTGCGCAGTGTCGAGGAAGAGCTGTCCGACCTGCTCGCTGCCCAGGTCGAGGTGCGCGTGAAGAAGCGCGTCAAGCGCCACGGCAAGCTCGAAGAGGTGGGCGAGCTGGCGATTCAGTTCGGCTCGCTGGAGGAACTCAACGGTCTGATTGACCGCCTGCGCGGGTAAGCAGGCCCACCCGCGCATCGGGGTTCATCGACGGGGATTCAGCGGGGCCGCAAGCGCAGCAGCTGGTGTAGCAGAATGGCGCCAAAGGTCGCCGTCCCGATGCCACCCAGCTTGAAATCCCCAAAGGCCACGGTGAAGTCTCCCGTGCCCAGCACCAGCGTGATCGCCGCCACCATCAGGTTGCCGGTATCGCTGAAATCCACCTTGCTACGCACCCAGATGTTGGCACCGGAAACGGCAATCAGGCCGAACACCACGATGCTGACGCCACCCATCACCGGCAGCGGAATGGCCTGGATCACGGCGCCGAATTTGGGGCTGAAGCCGAGCAGCAGGGCGATCACTGCTGCCGCCACGAACACGGCGGTGGAGTAGATGCGGGTGGCGGCCATCACGCCGATGTTCTCGGCATAGGTGGTTACGCCGGTGCCGCCAGCCGAGCCGCTCACCATGGTGGCAATGCCGTCGCCGATGAAGGCACGGCCCATGTAGCGGTCCAGATCACGTCCCGTCATGGCGGTGACGGCCTTGATGTGGCCCAGGTTTTCCGCTACCAGGATGAACACCACCGGGACGATCAGCAGCATGGCGCTGCTCTCGAACACCGGCGCGGTGAATTGCGGCAGGCCGAACCAGGGTGCGGCGATGATGCCGGAAAAATCCATCGGCTTGCCCATGCCGAGGCCGTTGGTCAGCAGCACATAGATCACCGTGGCCACCAGCAGGCCGAGCAGGATCAGCAGGCGCTGCAGCATGCCGCGCGTCATCACGGCCACCAGTGCCACGCTGACGAAGGTGACGGCCTGCATCCAGCTGTCGAAGTTGCTGGAGGCCATGTTCTTGATCGGCACGCCGGCCAGGTTCAGGCCGATGACCGCGACCACGGCACCGGTGACGACCGGCGGCATCAGCGCCTCGATCCAGCGCGTGCCCATCAGCTGCACCAGGCCCCCGATCAGCGTATAGGCCAGGCCGCAGGCCACGATGCCGCCCAGCGCCACGGCCAGATTGCCGTTGGGCCCGGATCCGCCATAGCCGGTGGCGGCAATCACCACACCGATGAAGGCAAAGCTGCTGCCCAGATAGCTGGGCACCTTGCCGCCCGTAAGCGCAAAAAAGATGAGCGTGCCAATACCGCTCATGAAAATGGCGAGATTGGGATCAAATCCCATCAGGATGGGGGCCAGCACGGTGGCACCGAACATGGCGATGACGTGCTGCACGCCCATCAGCGTGGTCTGTGGCCAGGGCAGGCGTTCATCGGGGCCGATCAGGCCGCCCTGTTGCAGCACCGCGCTGCTCTGTTCCTTCCAGTGAAAAAGTGCCATGGCTCATCCTTGCAATGTGATTGCCAAGGATGGTAACTTTTTCGAACGGTCTTTCGATGACGGAATGAGGTCATGCGGACATGAAAATATGTCTGCAGCAACTGGGAAGACGATCAGGCCAGACCGTACACGGAGAGTGGAGAGATCACGCAGCGCCAGCCTCGCTCCTGACAGCCTGTCTGTTTCGGAAACGAGAAAAGACGGGCCAATACCCTCAGCGCACCAGCAGCACCGGCACCTTGCAGTTGGCCAGCACCTGCGTGGCCACGGAGCCCATCACCAGGTTGCCCAGCGCGCCATGGCCGTGCGAGCCCATCACCACCAGCCGGAACTTGCCCTCTTCGGCCACCTGGGCAATCATCTGGCCCGGCACGCCCACCTTGCTCACCACCGTGGGGCGGATGTCGTGCATGGCCAGGAACTTGACCACCGGCTCGGTGATCTTGTCGCTCTCGTCGGCGTAGTACTTGAGGATCACTTCCTTGCTCAGGGCGGTGTTGACGCGCGTGGGCAGCGGGGCGATCACGGTCATCACCGTGTAGTCCTGGGCGGCGTTGGCGAACAGTTCCTTGTTCTCCACCAGATAAGCCAGCATCTGCTTGGTGTAGCTGCTGCCGTCGATTGCCAGAAGTATCTTCATGCTGCCTCCTTGTCGTCTGCTGGCGCCATCCGGGCGCGCCAACCCTCTCCAGTTTAGGAGAAAAACACCGACTGTACGCCTGAGCAGGGGGGCTCTCTTACAATTCAGGGCATGAAGCTGCCTTCCTATACCCGTGCCCAAGCCCTGCCCGAGATCCTGCGCCAGCGCATCGTCATTCTGGACGGCGCCATGGGCACCATGGTGCAGCGCTTCAAGCTGAGCGAAGCGCAGTACCGTGGCGAGCGTTTTGCCGATTTTCCGCGTGACGTGAAGGGCAACAACGAGCTGCTGAGCCTGACCCAACCCGACGTGATCCGCCAGATCCACGAAGGCTATCTGGCTGCCGGTGCCGACCTGATCGAGACCAACACCTTCGGCGCCACCAGCGTAGCTCAGGAAGACTACGGCATGGCCGATCTGGCCTACGAGATGAACCTCGAGTCGGCCAAGCTGGCGCGCGCCGCCTGCGACAAGTACAGCACGCCGGACAAGCCGCGCTTTGTTGCCGGCGCCCTCGGCCCCACGCCCAAGACCGCCAGCATCAGCCCCGACGTGAACGATCCCGGCGCGCGCAACGTGGATTTCGAGACGCTGCGCGCCTCCTACTACGAGCAGATCAAGGGTCTGGTTGATGGCGGCGCCGATGTGCTGCTGGTCGAGACGATTTTCGACACGCTCAATGCCAAGGCGGCGCTGTTCGCCATCCAGCAATTCTTCGATGACAGCGGCGAGTGCCTGCCCATCATGATCAGCGGCACCGTCACCGACGCGTCCGGCCGCATCCTGAGCGGCCAGACCGTGACCGCCTTCTGGTACAGCGTGCGCCATGTGCAGCCGCTGTCCATCGGCCTGAACTGTGCGCTGGGCGCGGCGCTGATGCGCCCCTACATCCAGGAACTGCACAAGGTGGCTGGCGATACCTTCATCAGCTGCTATCCCAACGCCGGCCTGCCCAACCCGATGAGCGAAACCGGCTTCGATGAAACGCCGGACGTGACCAGCCGGCTGGTGCACGATTTTGCCGCCGAAGGGCTGGTGGATATCGTCGGTGGCTGCTGCGGCACCACGCCCGACCACATCGCTGCCATCGGCGAGGCCGTGCATGCGCTGCAGCCGCGCGGTGCCTTGCTGACGCGCTTTCCGCGTGACGAGGCGGCCTGAGATGGGCCCGGATGGCCTTGCGGCTCAGTGGAACAGGGCGGCCCTGCCGGCCCCACCGGGTTTGGCCCTGAACAGCCCCAAGCCGGGGAAACAGGGGCGGACTGTGACCGCTCCGCTGGGGCCGCAATGCAGCCCTCAGCTTCAGATGCAGGGCAAAGCATGCCGCCACGCCCTGACATCGTTGTCCTGTCCGCCGCTTGACTCTGCACCTGCCCTTTCCGTTTTACCTTTTGACGTGACGCTGTCCTGCCGCGTCACGCCTTTCCCGATCGAGTAGTAGCCATGTCTGACTCTGCCCCCCTTCCCACCGCCGCTCCTGTTGCTCCCATGTGCCTCTCCGGCCTGGAGCCGCTGGCCATCGGCGAGGGCCATCTGTTCGTCAACATCGGCGAGCGCACCAACGTCACCGGCTCCAAGGCCTTTGCGCGCCTGATCCTGAACAACCAGTACGAGGAAGCGCTGGCCGTGGCGCGCCAGCAGGTGGAGAACGGCGCACAGATCATCGACATCAACATGGACGAGGCCATGCTGGACAGCAAGGCGGCGATGGTGCGCTTCCTGAACCTGATCGCCAGCGAGCCGGACATTGCCAAGGTGCCGATCATGGTGGACAGCTCCAAGTGGGAGGTGATCGAGGCCGGTCTGCGCTGCATCCAGGGCAAGGCCATCGTCAACTCCATCAGCATGAAGGAAGGGCTGGACAAGTTCAAGCACGAGGCCACCCTGTGCAAGCGCTACGGCGCTGCTGTGGTGGTGATGGCCTTTGACGAAGTGGGCCAGGCCGACACCTTCGAGCGCAAGACCGAGATCTGCGAGCGCGCCTACCGCGTGCTGGTGGACGAGGTGGGCTTTCCGCCGGAAGACATCATCTTCGACCCCAACATCTTCGCCATTGCCACCGGTATCGAGGAGCACAACAACTACGCGGTGGACTTCATCAACGCCACGCGCTGGATCAAGCAGCACCTGCCGGGTGCAAAAGTGAGCGGCGGCGTTTCCAACGTGAGCTTCTCCTTCCGCGGCAACGAGCCGGTGCGCGAGGCCATCCACACGGTGTTCCTGTACCACGCGATCCAGGCCGGCATGGACATGGGCATCGTCAACGCCGGCATGATCGGCGTCTACGACGAGCTGGAGCCCGAGCTGCGCGAGCGCGTGGAAGACGTGGTGCTGAACCGCCGCGACGATGCCGCCGAGCGCCTGCTGGAAATCGCCGAGCGTGCCAAGGGCGCGGCCAAGGACGACAGCAAGAAGCTGGAATGGCGGGCGCTGCCGGTGCGCGAGCGCCTGAGCCACGCGCTGGTGCACGGCATCACCGACTTCATCGTCGAGGACACCGAAGAGACCTACCAGCAGATCATTGCCGATGGCGGCCGTCCGCTGCACGTGATCGAAGGCCCGCTGATGGATGGCATGAACATCGTCGGCGACCTGTTTGGACAGGGCAAGATGTTTCTGCCGCAGGTGGTGAAATCCGCCCGCGTGATGAAGCAGGCGGTGGCGCATCTGGTGCCCTACATCGAGGAAGAGAAGCGCCAGCAGGAAGCCGCCGGCATGGACGTGAAGTCCAAGGGCAAGATCGTGATCGCCACCGTGAAGGGCGATGTGCACGACATCGGCAAGAACATCGTCACCGTCGTGCTGCAATGCAACAACTTCGAAGTGGTGAATATGGGCGTGATGGTGCCCTGCCACGAGATCCTGGCCAGGGCCAAGTGCGAGGGTGCGGACATCGTCGGCCTGAGCGGCCTGATCACGCCCAGCCTGGAAGAGATGCAGTATGTGGCGGCCGAGATGCAGAAGGACGAGCATTTCCGCATCAAGAAGATCCCGTTGCTGATCGGTGGCGCCACCACCAGCCGCGTGCATACGGCTGTGAAGATCGCCCCGCATTACGAAGGCCCGGTGGTGTATGTGCCCGATGCCTCGCGCAGCGTGGGCGTGGCGCAGAACCTGCTGGGGGATGCTGCTCCGGGATTCCTGCAGGAGCTGCAGGCCGATTACGACAAGGTGCGCAGCCAGCACGCCAACAAGAAGCAGATTCCGCTCTGGGCGCTGGAGAAGGCGCGTGCCAACCGCACGCCGCTGGACTGGCAAGGCTATCAGCCGCCGGTGCCCAAGTTCATCGGCCGGCGCGAATTCCGCAATGTCGATCTGGCCGAACTGGCCAGGTACATCGACTGGGGCCCGTTCTTCCAGACCTGGGATCTGGCCGGCAAGTACCCGGCCATCCTGGACGACGAGATTGTGGGCGAGGAAGCGCGCAAGGTGTTTGCCGATGGTCAGGCCATGCTCAAGCAGATCATCGACAACAAGTGGCTGACCGCCAATGGCGTGCTGGGCTTCTGGCCGGCCAATACCGTGCGCGATGACGATATCGAGCTGTACGCCGATGAAAGCCGCAGCACGCCGGTGCTGACCTGGTACGGCCTGCGCCAGCAGACCGAGAAGCAGGAAATCGACGGCGTGATGCGTCCGAGCCGCTGTCTGGCGGACTTTGTGGCGCCGCGCAGAGTGCTGGACGGTGCGGCCCGCAACGGGGCAGGGCGCGACTATCTGGGCGGTTTTGCAGTGACGGCCGGCATCGGCTCCGAGAAGCAGGAAGCGGTGTTTGCCGCCACGCACGACGACTACTCCAGCATCCTGTTCAAGGCGCTGGCGGACCGTCTGGCCGAGGCCTTTGCCGAAATGCTGCACCAGCGTGTGCGGACTGACCTGTGGGGCTATGCCGCAGACGAAACGCTGAACAACGAGCAGCTGATCGGCGAGCAGTATGTGGGCATCCGCCCGGCGCCGGGCTATCCGGCCTGCCCGGACCACCGCATCAAGCGCCCGCTGTTCGATCTGCTGCGTGCCGAGGACATCGGCATGGGCCTGACTGAGAGCTACGCCATGACGCCGCCAGCCAGCGTCAGCGGCTTCTACTTCAGCCACCCCGAGAGCACCTACTTCAACGTGGGCAAGATCGGCGCTGATCAGGCCAGGGACATGGCCGAGCGCAGCGGCGCGGCGCAGGCCGACGTGGAACGGGCTCTGGCGCCGAACCTGGGGCTGTAAGGCTTCTCCGCGATCACCGTACGCGCGAGTGCGTTGCATTTTGCAGCGCGCTCGCGCTTTTCAATTGAGCCTGCTTTTTGGGGTTTTTGGGGCATATTCGACCCCCAAACCTTGCGACGTGGCAGGTCAGAGCACCAAATCTTTGTATCAATCGTAACCAATCGCGTGTAACAGCGTGAGGGCGGGCCATGCCTGCGCCGTTGGGGTCCGCGGCCGCTGTTCCGAGGCCGTGAGCGGACTGGCGTGCGCGTGTTTCCCTTGGCAATGGCCCGGAATGGTCGCGGGTATCCGGTCGGCAGATGTCGTGCTGCACGGCAGCATGAGGCACTGCGCATTTCATCCTCCGGGGAAATACATGCAGTAACGACTGTGAAAGGGCTTGTCATATTGCGTTTCTAGAGTTCGCCGGGTGGCCCTTTGGGCTACAACCTTTCTACGTGACAGCGCATTTCCTTTTCCTGACCATTGGAGCGATTTCATGAACAAGTTTGCAGCCATCCTGGGCGCCATTGCCCTGACTCTTTCTGCCGGCAGCGCGCTGGCCCAATCCGGTGACGTGAACATCCCGGGCATCGGCAAGGCCAAGGGCAGCGCCGGTTCCACCATCAAGAACAGCACCATCAACGTGATCGGCAACAAGTCCGGTTCCGTGCTGGCCATCGGTGGCGAAGTCGATGCCAAGATCGCTGGCGCCCGCATGAGCGGCGTGGCCAACGTGAACAGCGTGAACATCACCGGTTCCACCGTGGAAGGCAGCGGCATCAACGTGATGAACAACGAATCTTCCGACGTGAAGGCCATCGGCGGCCTCGCCAACGTGAACAGCGTGAACATCAACTAAGACTGCCATGCTGGACGGGCCGGAGCGCCGCCCGCAGGCAGCGCTCCGGCCCCGGCGCAGGCAGGTGCAGGAGCCGTCATGGATGTCGTTTTTCCTTCTGCGAGTCGCTGGGCTGTCTCCGGCCTGGTGGTGATGGGCCAACTTGCCGTCGTGCCCCTGGCACAGGCGGCTTGGCCTGATCCGCTGGGCTGGTCGAAGTCCAGTCCGGGCAGCACGCTGCAGGGCAGCCAGGCCCGCGTGTCCGGCAACCGGGCACAGGGAGAGGTGACATCCGTGGGAGGTTCAGGCGGGGCACTGGGCAACGCTGCCGCTCAGGCCAATGCCCCGGGCCGTGCCCAGTTGCACGCGGTACAGCTGCGTGCCGTGCAGGCCAGTGGTGGCAGCTTCGGCGTGCTGGAAAACCTGAGTCGCGGCGCCATGCGGGCACTGGGTGGATCCGCATTGGCCAACAGCATCGACGCCGATGGCGGGGCTGGACGCACCACGCTGAGCGGCAATCGCCTGCTGGTGGCGGGTAACCGTGCGGGCGAGGTGCAGGCCACGGGAGGCAGCGGGCGGATTGCCCTGGGTGCTGCGGCGCTAGATCTGTCCGGCCAGGCCATGGCCAACACCGTGCAGCTCACCGAGAGTCCGGCCCGTGATAGCCGGGTGCTGCTCACGTCGAACGTGGCGGACCGGGTGCATACCTTTGGCGCCAGCAGCCTCGCGAACAGCGTCTCGCTTGCCCGCACGACGCTGGCCGGCAGCCAGATCAACCAGCACGGCAACCGTGCCGAAGCGGTGCAGTCGGGCGGCGGCAGCGGCAGTGTGGGCTATGGGGCCATCGCCAGCGCGAAGCTGTCCGGCATGGCGGCGGCCAACACGCTGCTGGCCTCGCAGGCCGAATTGCGCGATGCACAGATCATGCAGCACGCCAACTGGGCCAGAAACGTGCAGGCCCTGGGCGGCGCGGCTGCGGCTAACAGCCTGTGGCTGGACAACGCCACGGTGCGGGGCGGCAGCACGCTGCTCGCGGGCAACGAAGCCGCGGATATTGCGGCCACTGGCGGCAGCGCCAGGCTGGGAGGCGGCTGGCTGGCCGACTTCCAGCGCAGCAGCCGCGCCGTTGCCAACTCCGTGGTGGTACAGGCGCAGGCCCTTTTGGAGGATGCGCAGCTGATGCTGGCCGGCAACCGCAGCCAGAAGGTGCGCAGCGACGGCGGCATGGCCGATGCCAACAGCGTGGTGGCGGAAGGAGCCGGGACACGGCTGGCTGCGCCGGTGCTGCTGGCGGGCAACCGCGTGGACGGGCTGCACAGCGGAGCCGGATCGGTGTCTGGGCCCCTGCATGCGGCCAGCCTGAACAGCAAGGCACGCGCTGCGGCGAACACGCTGGTACTGCATGATCGCGCCACCCTGAAGGGCGGTGCCGTGACGCTGGCGGGCAACCAGGTCCGGCAGGTTGGCGCCACGGGCGGAACGGCACTGGTGAACAGCCTGGCAGCCTACCGGGGCGCCAGAATGGAAGGCAGCCAGCTGCTGCTGGCGGGCAACCGCGCCTCCAACATCCAGGCCGGTGGCGGCTCGGGGCAGGCGCTGGGGCTGGGACGCAGCAGCAACGGGGTGCTGGTGGCCAACGGCATCTACCTGGATGGCCAGCAGCCGGTGTCGCTGACGCAGATGGTAGCAGCCGTGCTGGGCAACCAGGCATCCTCCGTGCGTGCGGACGGTGGCCGCATCAATGCCAACGCCCTGGCGCTCAATGGGCGGGGGCAGATGCAGGGCGGCAATGTGCTGGTGGCCGGCAACCGGGCGCGCGACATCCGCAGCCAAGGCAATGAAGGGCGGGCGTTCGGCTTCACCGTGGGCAAGGGCGTTGGCACGGCAAGCGCCAACAGTGTGCAGGTTCTCGGATCGGTGCGACAGGGCAGTGTGACGGTCGCCGGCAACACGGCCACCGGAGTTCAGGCGAGCAAGGGGCTGGCGGCCGCGAACAGCGTGCAGGTGGGCCAGAACGGCAGCGTCTCGAACAGCGCTCTTACCGTTCTGGGCAACCGCAGCGAGGGGGTGCAGGCCGGCAATGGCAGGCAGGCACTGTCTGCCAGCGTGCTCAACGAAGGCCGCCTGCGCGATTCGCAGGTGAGCATTGCCGCCAACCAGACGGGCGCCCGCACGGGCGGCAAGGATGCCACGGCCTCCAGCCTGCGCAACAGCGGCACGGGCAGTATTGCCGGATCGCGTGTGGTGATCGCCGGCAACCGCGGCAAGGCGGCGGGCGGCGGCAACAGCAACAGCGTGGACAACCATGACGGCACCGTGCAGGGCAGTCAGATCACCATCGTCGGCAACCGCGGGGACAGCGCCGATGAAGGCCAGGTAAACAGTGTGCGCAACCGGGGCCGCATCACCGGCAGCCAGGTGTTTGTTGCGGGCAACCAGGGCCAGGCACGGGGACGCTCCGCCGTCAACACGCTGGACAACACGCGCCGTGGCGTGATCGAGTCCAGCCGCATCGTCATCAGCCAGAACCAGGGTGGCGGCTCGGGCAGTGCCACCGTCAACAGTGTGCGCAACAGCGGCCGCATCAGCAACGCCACGGTGGCGCTGCATGGCAACCGGGGCGATGCACGCGGCAATGGAACGGTGAACAGCGTGCGCAACGACGGCCGCATCACCGGCACGGTGCTGATTGCGAACAACCGCGGCAGCTCCGGCGGTGGCACGGTGAACTCGCTGGTCAACGAACGCAGTGGAGTCGTCAGCGGCCGTGTCGTGATTGCCAACAACAACGGCAGCGCGGGCTGGGGCGGTGTCTCGAATTCGGTCATCAACCGCGGCCGCATCAGCGGCACGGTGGCCATCGTGGGCAACCAGTCGCGCAGCGGGCTGGGGCGCACCGTGGGCAGCGTGGAAGTGAAGCGCACGGCCAGCGTGTGGGGCGCGGCGGGTGTCACCGGCAACCATGCCTGGCAGCTCAATGGCGTCGGCAAGCGCCGCGTGTCGCCGGTGGTGAGCCGCTCGGTGATTGTCGGCACGGCGGTGAACCGGGTATATCAGTAAGTCGGCTGCGAGGCAGCAGCAAGCATGGGGCAGGAACGAATGATGTGGAAATTCTCCGGAACTGAAAACGGCACTGCTGCCGGCGTGCGCGCCATGGTGCTGGGGCTGGGTGTTGCCGTGCTGGCGTTCCCGGCATCGGCCCAGCTGGTGAGCTATGGCGAGCAACTGGGCGTGTACAAGGATATGCAGTCCAGCGGCATCCAGCTCAACGATGCGGTGTCGCCGCGTGTTGCGGCCAAGGCGCGCGTGAAGAAGGCGATCCGCGAGGATCTGCTGGTGGACCAGCGCGCACTGGTGCAGCCCGACGGCACGCTCAAGCTGCCGGCCAACCAGCAGAACCTGGTGATCCGCTCCTCCTACAGCGACGTGACGCGCGCGCCGGACGGCAGCATCCGCATCGCCAGTCCGCAGATCGACGGCAACGTCAACGGCAACGTGACGCTGTACGTGGATGGCAAGGACATCGAGAACATCACTGTGCTCAACAACTGACCGTATTCCTTTCCGTGCGGTGGTGGCTGAGGCGAGGAGCTGCCACCGTGTGTTCGTGTGCTCATTTCCAGAAAACCATGACATCCCGATTTCCCCAACGCCTGCGGCGTTCCGGCCTGATGGCCACCACGGCCCTGCTGGCTGCCCTGCTGGGCGGCTGCGCCACCACCGACAATGCCATTAGCGATGCGCAGAAACTGCTGGCCGAAGGCGAGGCGCGCAAGCTCAAGCCGGCCGAGAACCTGAATGAATACGCGCTGGCGCTGCGCCGTTTTGGCCAGATGCTGCGCGTGTACAAGCAGGGTGACCCGGTCATCTACATCCAGACACGCGACATCCGCGACGCGACCAACCTGTCCAACCCGCTGGTCGGCGCGGAAATCCCGGGTGAGATCACCGAAATGGTGCGCACTGCGGTCAACCGCATCGGTGCCAATGTGGTCTATGTGCCGTTCTACCCGGACTATCTGGTGGCGCAGGCCCAGCTGGGTGCGCGTTTCGGCGTGACCATGCCCAACTACCTGATCACCGGTGCCGTGACGGAGTTCGACCGGGCGCTGTCGGGTGCCGGCCGGGCCAACAGCCTCTCGCTGGATTTCGGCAAGGGTCGCGGCCAGACCGATTTCGGCATCGACGTGAAGCGCGCTGCCATCCTGTCGTCGCTGGCGCTGGATCTGAATCTGGTCGACTTCAGTACCAACCAGATGCTGCCGCGCATGCAGGCGGCCAATGCGGTGAAGGTGTTCAACCTGAGCTCGGAAGACAACGCCAGCCTGGGCTTCTACGGCGATTCCTTCGGCTTCAAGCTGGAGGGCAAGTACCTGCAGGGCCGCCATTCCGCCATCCGCACGCTGGTGGACCTGAGCGTGCTGGAGCTGCTGGGCAAGGCCACCAACACGCCGTACTGGCGCTGCATTCCGGGCGGCAAGCCCGACCCGGTGGTGGTGGAGAACATGCGGGAGGCCTTCGAGGGCATGACGCCGGACATGAAGGTCCGCATGGTGCAGGTGATGCTGCAGAAATACGGTCAGCCCGTCGCTGTGAGCGGCCGGTTCGATGCCACCACGCAGCAGGCCATCCGCGCCGTGTATGGCACGCATTTTGCGGATCTGGGCAACACCGTCGACGTGCTGAGCTGGGAGGGCTTCGAGCCGCTGTTCTTCAGTGTGCCGATGCCGTGGGATGCCCGCAGCACCTCTGTTGAAGCAGCCCAGGCTGCGGGTGCTGCGCCTGCCAAGGAGGCCGTGTGAGCGCGCGCAGCCTGCTGCTGGGTGCCGGAGTTCTGCTGCTGGCCGGTCAGGCGCTGGCGCAACTGCCTCCGCCCGGAACCGGAAGTGTGCTGCCCAAGCCGGTGCCTGCCGACGGCAGCGCCGGCGTGCGCTATCTCGAAGCCTGCGAGCAGGCGGCGCAGCAAGGCCTGCCGCCCCCGCCGGGCTGCGCCAACGGCATCTATCGGCCCGACGAGATCGAGCAGCTCAAGCGTGATGCGCTGCGCACGCGCAATGCCCAACTGATGACCATGGTGGGCGATGCCTACCAGCAGCCCCGTGGCGGACTGGGCGACATGAGCCAGGCCTACCGCTGGTACGTGCTGGCGGCAGTGCGCGGCGATCCGCAGGCCATGGTGCGCCTGAGTGACATGTACCGCAGCGGGCAGGGCGCACCGCAGGACAAGGTGAAGGCGCTGGGCTATGCGCGCCTGAGCCAGAAGATGGCGCCGCCCGGCAGTACCGAGGCACGCCGCGCCAGCCAGAGCGTGCGCCAGCTCAGCAGCAGCATGGCCGGGCACGAGCTGGCCATGGCCGAGCGCTTTGCCGGTGAGCTGGAGCAGCAGCTGGGCGGACGCGGCGGCGCGCCGGTTCCGCTGGCGCCTGCGCGTGCCATGGTGCCGGGGCAGGGCTCTGCCGCGGGAGGCATGGGCGCCATGCCGGCACCGGGGACGGGCATTCCCGGGCTGGGCGGTGCGGCCTTGCCATTTGCGGGCGTGCCTGTGCCGTCCGTGCCGGCAGCTGCAGTACCCGGCCTGCCAGGAACGCAGGGCATGCATACGGTAGTGATCCACGAACCGGCTCCGGAGCCTGCTGCGCCCCCAACACCGGATGCATCGCCGGCTCCTGAACCCGTTGCCGCAGAGGCGGATGCCTCCGCAGCACCTGCAGACCCCGATCCTGCGTCCGTACCAGCTGCGGACGCCACTCCCCCATGAAAGGAATCCTCTCATGTCATTCACGCGAAACAACCTGGACCGGCGCTCCGCCGCCCTGGTGCTGCTGGCCTGTGGCGGTCTGATCACCGCCTGCAGCAGCATGGCCCAGGACCATTCCAGCCGCAGCGCGGCACAAGCGGCCTCCTCCCCGACGACCGTGACCACGATCACCAATCCGGGCAATGGCACCAACCGCATCACCGTCAGCGGCAACACTGCCGGCAGCGTGGCGGTCGATTGCGCGCCGGGCCGTACCGCACGGGCCGACGTCAACGCGGTGCGCGTCGATGGCGCCGCGCTGAAGGGCAAGACCGTGATCGTGTCCGGGCGCAACTCCGGTCCGGTGTCGGTGCGTGGCGATTGCGTCTCCGGCACCGGCTCCGGTGGTGGCGTGAGCGTCAACAGCGTGACGATTCGCTGATGGTTTGTTGCGGCTCCGTACGCCGCTCGCATGTTTCACGGCAGCCCCGGTCTCCGCGGCTGCCGCAGCCATTGTTTCAACCTGACTCCTGATTGCATGATGCGTGTTCCTTCTTCTTCTGCTGCACCACTGACTATCCCGGTCCGCTCGTTGCCCCGGCATCTGGCGGCTGCAGCCCTGATGGCCAGTCTTGCTTTGGCCGCCTGCTCCGAAAAATCCGAAACGGCTGCCGGTGCGGCATCCGCTGCGCCGCCCGCAGCCGCGGAGCCTGCCACACCGGCACAGCCTGCGGCACCGGCACAGCCCGCAACGCCGGCGACGCCGCCTCCTGCCGATGCCTCCAGCCTAGCGGCAAGTCCGACCTCCGCCAGCCAGCAGATTCCGGTGAATGTGCAGGGCGTGTCGCCGCTGGGCCTCACCGTCCGCGTCAAGAACGTCGAACTCACGCCCGATGCCACCGTGCTCACGGTCAGCATGTCCTTTTCCAGCACGGTGACGCGCTTCACCAACCTGGCGGATACCAGCACCTATCTGCTGGATGGCAGTGGCAACAAGATCATGCTGAAGCGGCCTGCCGACAACCAGTACCTGCGCATCACCAATGGCCAGACGCTGGAAGGCGAGATGGTGTTCCTCGGCAGCCTGCCGGCCGGCTCCAGTCAGGTCGAGCTGGTGATCAACGAGGGACATGCGCCGGATGACAGCTCCGGGCCGGGCATGCGGCTGGCCTTGCCGCTGGCGACCGGAGGCTGAGCGATGCCGCGAGCGCGTGTAGCCCGTACCCTGGGCCTGGCAGTGATGGCGGTAACAGGCCTGCTGTCCTGCGGGGCCGTGCTGGCCGACACTGACCGACAGACGCGTCTGCAGCCGGTGGAAGGGCGACAAACGGTGCTGCGACCGGCAGGCACCGGCGGCGGGCTGGGCGAGAAACCACTCGACACGGTGTTCCGCCAGGCCGAGATCCCCGCCGGCAAGCTGGAAGAAACACGACGCCTGCTGCGCGAACTGCAGGCGCGCGAAACGCCGCAGCGCGATATCGTGATCGACCTGCCAGCGGATGTGCTGTTCGACTTCGACAAGAGCAGCTTGCGGCCTGATGCGATCCCGGCGCTGGACCGCGCGGCCCGCCTGCTCGCCAGCTATCCGCAGGCGCCGGTGCTGATCCATGGCCATACCGACAGCAAGGGCAGCGATGCGTACAACGATGCGCTGTCGCTGCGTCGCGCCGAGGCGGTATCGGCACACCTGCGCCAATTGCAGGCGACCCGGAATTTTTCCGTGGCCGGTTTCGGTGAACGGCGCCCGGTGGCCCCCAACGCCTTGCCCGATGGCAGCGATGATCCCGCAGGCCGTCAGCGCAACCGCCGGGTGGAAATCGTCATCCGCGCGGCATCGGGAGGCGCAGCGCCGCAGCTGACAGGCTCGTCGGCCCCTTCGGAACGGGCAACCAGTCTGAGCGCCACTTCTTCAACCCCTTAAGAACACTCAAGGAGACTTCATGGCCCTGATTACCTGCAACGAATGCGGCAGACAGATTTCCGACCGTGCCAGCAGCTGCCCCGGATGTGGTGCGCCTGTGGCCGGCAATGCGCCGGTCCAGCAGCTGATCGATGCCGGCACGGCCAAGACGGCTGTCACCGGTCTGGCTGCCTGGCTGGTCGCTCCGTGGATCGGGCGTGCCCTGTTTGCCATCGCAGCCCTGATCTTCCTCGGCTATCTGCTGACAAGCGGGCGCTGAATCACGCGATCAATGGGCGTGCAGCAGGCCGCGCCGCAACTGGATCGCCTCGGCAACATGGCTGACCTGCACCTCGTCGCTGTCGGCCAGATCGGCCACCGTGCGCGCCACGCGCAAGGCCCGGTGCATGCTGCGCGCACTCCAGCCGAGGCGCGTAGCGGCCTGCTGCAGAAAGTGCCGCGCCTCTTCCGGCAGCTGGATGGCCTGTTCCAGGGCCTGACCTTGCAAGGCGGCATTGGCTTGATGCTGGCGCTGCAGCGCCCGCTCGCGGGCGGTGCAGACGCGCTCGCGCGTGCTGGCCGTGTCCGGGCCGGCAGGGGCATGCAGCAATTCATCCGGCGCCAGGGCCGGCACTTCCAGATGCAGGTCGATGCGGTCCAGCAGCGGTCCGCTCAGCTTGCCCTGATAACGGCTTACCTGTTCCGGCGTGCAGCGGCAGGCCCGCACGCGGCTGCCCAGATAGCCGCAGGGGCAGGGGTTCATGGCGGCCACCAGCTGGAAGCGCGCGGGAAAGCAGGCCTGCTGCGCGGCTCGCGAAATATGGATCTGGCCGGTCTCCAGCGGCTCTCGCAAGGCTTCCAGCGCCGTGCGGGGAAACTCCGGGAGTTCGTCGAGGAACAAGATTCCGTTATGGGACAGGCTAATTTCGCCGGGCCGCGGGGGTGAGCCTCCGCCCACCAGCGCCACCGCACTCGCGCTGTGATGGGGCTGTTGCAGTGGCCGGCGCCCCCAGTGCTCGGGTCGGAAGCGCCCGGCCAGACTGGCCACCGCTGCCGAGGCCAGCGCCTCCTGCGTATTCATCGGAGGCAGCAGGCCGGCAAAGCGCCGTGCCAGCATGGACTTGCCCGCTCCCGGCGGCCCTACCAGCAGCAGGCTGTGCCCACCGGCCGCCGCAATCTCCAGCGCACGCCGCGCCGCAGCCTGCCCCTTCACATCTGCCAGATCGGGATAGTCGGCCACAGGCAGTGCCGGGTCGGCCTGCAGCCTCTGCCAGCCGCCTTCATCCTGAACCGGATCGGCGAGCGCCTTTCCCGGAGGCTGGAAACGTGTCACCACATCGCGCAGGTGACGGGCGCGGTACACGTGCGCGCCAGGCACCAGTGCAGCTTCTTCTGCGCTGCCGGGCGGCAGCACCAGGGGCAATACCTCTCCCTGTTCGGCCAGGGCGGCTGCCATCGCCAACGCACCTCGTACCGGCCGCAACTCGCCCGACAGCGACAGCTCTCCCGCAAACACATGGTTGCCCAGCAAGGCGGCGTCCAGCTGCCCGCTGGCGGCGAGAATGCCGATGGCGATCGGCAGATCGAAACGGCCGGAATCCTTGGGCAGGTCGGCTGGCGCCAGGTTCACGGTGATGCGCTTGTTATTCGGAAACTCCAGCCCGGCGTTGTGGATGGCGCTGCGTACGCGCTCGCGCGCTTCCTTCACTTCGGTATCGGCCAGACCCACCAGCGTGAAACTGGGCAGGCCGTTGGCCAGGTGCACTTCAACGGTGACGGCCGGGGCGGACAGGCCGAGCAGGGCGCGGGTGGGAATCAGGGCAAGACTCATCCCTGAATAATAAATCAAAAGTATTAAATAAATCCAGGGAAGCGATCAGGCAGTGTGACGAAAAAATCCCCGCCAGCCCAAGCTTGCGGGGATCTGCAGGGAAGCAGCGTCAAATGACGCGGCTTCCGTTCACCTGTTGATGCAGGGAGGGTGGCTTACAGCCACTTCCAGTCAGGGTTGCGGTCTTCCCAGTCCTTCACCTCCTGCTCGGCCTCATCGCGGGCGATGCCGGCGCGTTCCTGGAGGCGGCCGACCAGCTGGTCGCGCTTGCCGGCGATGACATCCAGATCATCGTCGGTCAGCTTGCCCCATTGCTCCTTGACCTTGCCCTTGAACTGCTTCCAGTTGCCTTCGATGGTGTCCTTGTTGATGGCAGTCATGTCGTTTCCTTTCATGATGTTCTTGAGGTGCCGTTATGGCTTCGGGATGGCTGCTCTTGCCGGTGTGCGGCAGGTGCAGTGCAACCATGGCTTTTATGCTACGGGGTGGGGCAGGGCGGGGCCGTAGGAGTCCGGGACCGCGCCTTGTAGGAGGAGGCGCCCTCCGAATCGCAAGAGCCATGCGGTCGCGCAAGGGCATGTGTGGCCGATCCTGGTCAAGGCATCTCTGCGTACTGGCCGGCATAATGCCTGCATCTCCTGGCCAGTGCGCAGGCAATCTTCCCGGGTGCCCATAGCGTGTGCTGCCCGCCAGTCCCTTGCGCAGGCCAGCGTTTCCTTTTCCGAATCTGGAGTAGTCTGATGAAACACCTTGTCCTCGCTCTCGCACTGTTTGGCGCCGCTTCCGTGGCGCAGGCCGCGGATGTCACCGTGAGCGATCCCTGGGTGCGTGGCACGGTCTCGGCCCAGCGCGCTACTGGTGCCTTCATGCGCCTGCAGGCGGATCAGGACCTGCGCCTGGTGGCGGCCAGCTCCCCCGTGGCCGGCGTGACCGAAATCCACGAAATGGCCATGCAGGACAACGTGATGAAGATGCGTCGCGTCGAGGGCGTGGCCCTGAGCAAGGGCACACCGCTGGACCTCAAACCCGGTGGCTACCACGTCATGCTGATGGAACTCAAGCAACCGCTCAAGACGGGCGAGCAGGTGCCCCTGACGCTGACCTTCGAGGATCGCGCCAAGGGCAAGACCTTCACCAAGGAAGTCAAGGCCACCGTGCAGAGCCTGGCACCGCAGGGCATGGCTCCGGCAGGAGGCCATGCGCACGGCGCCATGATGAAGCACTGAATTTCGGCGGGTGTGCAGGGGTGCCGCCCGCTTGGGCTGCCCTGCCAGCGGGAGCTGTTCGCTGGCTAATGCCGGCCAAGGGGCCTACGCTGCCCCAGGAGCCGGGCGAGTCAGCACGGGGCCGCCAAGCTCCCAGTGTCTGAATGCCCTCGGTGGCCTCAGCGGCCTGGTGGTGATCCTGTCCGGGTTGGGCAAACCACCGGGAAATCAGCAGTTTCTCAGCACAGCGCGTCGCGCAGGGCCTTGAGCGTACGCTCGCGCGCCAGTGCGTCTGCCGCTGCGTCGTAGTGATCGCCGCGCGGGCGCGAGAAGGCGTGCTGCACCCCGGGGTAATCGTAGATGGTGACATTGGCGCGCCCTTCGGCAGCGGCGCGGATCTTGGCCTGCGCTTCGGGCGGGCAATACTCGTCGTTGCCGGCAAAATGCAGCACCAGCTGGCCCTGGATGTTGTCCATCTCCTCCAGCTTGTTCTCGATGCCGGTTCCGTAATAGCCGACAGACACGGCGGCATCCGTGCGGCAGGCCGCCAGATAGGCCATCTTGCCGCCCAGGCAATAGCCAACCACGCCGGCCTTGTCGTAATCCTGGCATTCGGGCAGGGCGCGTGCGTCGCGCAGCGTGGCGGCGATGTCCTGCGTGCCCACATCCTGGTCGAAATTGTTGAAGAAGCCGAAGGCCTTCTGCCAGCCGTCCGGCGTGTAGTCCAGCTGTACGCCCGGCTCCAGGCGCCAGAACAGGTCCGGCACCACCGCCACGAAGCCTTCCTGGGCAAAGCCGTCGGCCACTTCGCGCATGGTGGCGTTCACGCCGAAGATTTCCTGGCAGATCACCACTGCCGGCCCCTTGCCGGACGGGGGCAGGGCGACGTAGGCAGTGAAGGTACCGGTGCCGTCGGTGGACTGGATTTCGATGGTCTGGCTGTTGCTCATGGTGTCTCCTGTTGTTGAAGGGGTGCCGCCGGCCGGCGGCCCGGGTGCTGTGCACTTGCGGCTGATTATGCCGGCAGCATGTGAAACCTTTGGGCAGTGGAGGGGCAACCGCTGGTAACAGGGCGTGTGCCGTTCCCGCGATGCCCGGGTGAAGGGCGGATTGGCGTGGCCACTCGTATCGGCCCGCGCCCAATTGCGGTGCATGCACCGGTTTGGTGCGTAAAAAATGGTGATGCCTGGGCTTGGCATGCGTGACCCACGAAGGCGCCACAGGCGGGCCGAGAGTTGTACGTCCCCTCCACTTCCCGGTACACACCAACGCCTCCCAGCCAGAAAAAGGCTGCACAACCCCAACCTGGCACGCTTCCTGCTTGATCCCGGGCATCGACCAGGAGGAACCATGAAACTCATCACTGCCATCATCAAGCCCTTCAAGCTGGACGCAGTCCGCGAGGCCCTGTCCGAAATCGGCGTGCAGGGCATCACCGTCACCGAGGTGAAGGGCTTCGGCCGCCAGAAGGGCCATACCGAGCTCTACCGTGGTGCCGAATATGTCGTGGACTTTCTGCCCAAGGTGAAGCTGGAGGCCGCTGTGGACGATGCCCTGCTGGAGCAGGCGCTTGAGGCCATCGAGAACAGCGCTCGCACCGGCAAGATCGGCGACGGCAAGATTTTCGTCACCAGCCTGGACCAGGTGATCCGCATCCGCACCGGTGAAACCGGCCGCGTCGCACTCTAACCCTGCTGCCGAGGAGAAGCTTCCATGAGAAAAACCCTCTTTCCCCTGATGACCGCGTCCAGCGGTTTGCTGTCCATGCCCCTGGCCCGGGCCGCCGAAGCCGCGCCGACTGTCGTGGCCACGGTGAACAAGGGCGACGTCGCCTGGATGCTGACCGCCACCCTGCTGGTGGTGATGATGAGCATTCCGGGCCTGGCCCTGTTCTACGGCGGCATGGCACGTGCCAAGAACATGCTGTCGGTGCTGATGCAGGTGTTCGTCGTGTTCGCGCTGGTGAGCGTGCTGTGGCTGCTGTTCGGCTACAGTCTGGCCTTCAGCGGCGGCAACGCCGTGCTGGGCGATTTCGGCAAGCTGTTCCTGGCCGGCATCGATGCTGCCAGCCTGTCCGACACCTTCAGCGCCCAGTCCAAGCTGCCGGAGCTGGTCTTTGTCGCCTTCCAGTGCTCGTTCGCGGCCATCAGCTGCGGCATCATCGTCGGCGCCTTTGCCGAGCGCATGCGCTTCGCGGCCGTGTTGGCCTTCATCGTGCTCTGGTTCACCTTCAGCTACCTGCCGATTGCGCACATGGTGTGGTCGGGCAATGGCTACCTGTTCGGCAAGGGCGCGCTGGATTTCGCTGGCGGCACCGTGGTGCACATCAATGCCGGTATTGCCGGTCTGGTCGGCGCCAAGCTGGTCGGGCGTCGCATCGGCCTCGGCCGCGAGGCGCTGATGCCGCACAGCCTCACGCTGACCATGGTGGGCGCTGCCCTGCTGTGGGTGGGCTGGTTCGGCTTCAACGCCGGTTCTGCGCTGGAAGCCAACGGCGTGGCGGCCCTGGCTTTCGTCAACACGCTCGCCGCCGCGTCTGCCGCAACCCTGTCCTGGATCGCGACGGAAGCCGTGCTGGGCCGCAAGCCGTCCATGCTCGGTGCAGCTTCCGGTGCCATCGCCGGCTTGGTGGTGATCACGCCTGCCGCCGGCACCGTGGCACCGATGGGGGCGCTGGTACTGGGCTTGCTGGCCGGTCCGGTGTGCTTCTGGGGCGTCACCACGCTCAAGCGCTGGCTGGGCATTGACGATGCCTTCGATGCCTTCGGCGTGCATGGGGTGGGCGGCATTCTGGGCGCCTTGCTGACCGGGGTGTTCAGTGCCCCCGCACTGGGTGGCAGCGGAGCGGCGGGGTATGCCATGCTGCCGCAGCTCTGGGTGCAGCTCGAGGGCGTGCTGATCACGCTGGGCTGGTCGGGGCTGGTGTCCTTCCTGGCCTACAAGTTGGTCGACCGGCTCATCGGCCTGCGCGTGGGCGAGGAAGAGGAACGCATCGGCCTGGACATCAGCAGTCACGGGGAATCGGCCTACGTACGCTGACATGCTGGGCAGCAGACAGGCCGGGCCGATTTCCGGCCGGTCTGTCTTTCAGCCATGTGGCCGGTGCAGCTTGCGCCGCAGCCATAAAAAAAGCCGATACCGGTCAGGTATCGGCTTGGTGCATATTGCACTCGATTGGTTTGTCTCCTCATCCCTCGCCACTGCTGCGGACTGCCGAAGCAGCGAGTGACTCAACTATATCCACTGGGCTTACACAGGCCTGTCAAGGTTTTCCCTGAATCAACCATGAAAACAACATGGGGATTTCCCTTGGCCCGGCTTCAGTGCCGGTCTTCGGCAATCCACTGCGCGGCCTTCTCGGCGATCATCAGGGTGGGGCTGTTGGTATTGCCGCTGGTGATGGTGGGCATGATGCCGGCATCGACCACGCGCAGACCGGCAATCAGGCTGCCGCGCCCGTCGCGTACGCGCAGGCGGCTGTCGACCACGGCCAGGGGATCATCGTCACGTCCCATCCTGGTGGTGCCTACCGGATGGAAGATGGTGCTGGCGATGTCGCCGGCCAGCCGTGCCAGCTCCTCGTCGGTCTGATACTGCACGCCCGGCTTGAATTCCTCCGGGGCAAACGGCTGCAGCGCGGGCTGCGACACGATGCGGCGCGTCACGCGCAGGCTGTCGGCCGCCACCTTGCGATCCTCTTCGGTGGCGAGATAGTTGGGGGCAATGGCCGGCGCATCGTTGAAGCGCGGGCTCTTGATGCGTACTGTCCCGCGGCTGCCCGGATTCAGGTTGCAGACGCTGGCGGTGAAGGCGTCGAACCCATGCAGCGGCTCGCCAAACGCTTCCAGCGACAGCGGCTGCACGTGGTACTCGATGTTCGGCCAGGCATAGGCCTCGCTGCTGCGCGTGAAGGCGCCAAGCTGGCTGGGTGCCATGCTCATCGGCCCGCTGCGGCGCAGCAGGTATTCCAGGCCGATGCCGGCCTTGCCGCGCAGCGTGCTGGAGAGGGTGTTGAGCGTGCGCACGTCGCGCACCTTGTAGACGGAACGGATCTGCAGATGGTCCTGCAGGTTGGCGCCCACGCCGGGTAGTTCGGCCACCGGGGCAATTCCGTGCTGCTGCAGCAAATCGGCCGGGCCGACGCCGGAGAGCTGCAGCAACTGCGCCGAGCCGATGCTGCCGGCACTCAGGACCACCTCGCTGGCAGCGTGTGCCGTGAGCAGTTCGCGTCCGTTCCACACTTCCACGCCGGTGCAGCGCGGCGGCTGGTTGCCCTCGGCCGGCTCGAACAGCAGGCGCGTCACCTGGCTGTTTGTCCACAAGGTGAAGTTGGGCCGGCGCACGCAGGTCGGGCGCAGAAAGGCCTTGGCGGCATTCCAGCGCCAGCCGGCCTTCTGGTTCACTTCAAAATAACCCACGCCCTCGTTGCTGCCGCGGTTGAAATCGCTGCTTTCGGGAATGCCGGCCTGGCGCGCCGCCTCGGCAAAGGCCTGCAGCACCGGCCAGTGCAGGCGCTGCCTGTCCACCCGCCATTCGCCGCTGGCGCCGCGTTCGCGCAGGGTGCGGAAATAGGGCGTGTCCTGCTGCAGCAGCTCCGGCACGGTGCCGTGCGCGCCATGCAATGCGTCGGCGCCCTTGTGGTAGTCCTCATGCAGGCGGAAGTAGGGCAGGCAGTGCTCCCAGCGCCACGCGTCGTCGCCGGTCAGCTCGGCCCACTGGTCGTAGTCGCGCGACTGGCCGCGCATGTAGATCATGCCGTTGATGCTGCTGCAGCCGCCCAGGGTCTTGCCGCGCGGGTAGCGCAGGGTGCGCCCGTTCAGGCCGGGATCGGGTTCGGTCTGATACAGCCAGTCGGTGCGCGGGTTGCCGATGCAGTACAGGTAGCCAACCGGAATGTGGATCCAGTGGTAGTCATCCTTGCCGCCAGCCTCGATCAGCAGCACGCGGCGCTTGGGATCGGCACTGAGCCGGTTGGCCAGCAGGCAGCCGGCCGTGCCGGCGCCGATGATGATGGTGTCGAAACTCGTGCTGGACGAGGAAGATGCAGCAGGTCGGGCCATCCGGCCATGCTAGCGCGCGCAGCCGTCCCGACTCATCGGGATTCTCCCTGTGGATGCCGCGCTGGCGCTGCTCAGCGGTCCGAATCCAGATAGCGCTTGCGCCAGAACCACAGGCTCAGCAGCAGGGCGATCATGGCCATGGCGCCGGTGGCCACCCAGAAGCCGATGCGCCAGTCCAGCAGCGGCATCTCGCGGAAGTTCATGCCGAACACGCCGGCAATCAGGTTCAGCGGCAGGAAGATGGCGGTCAGCGTGGTCAGCACGCGCATGATGTCGTTGGTACGGTTGCCTTGCGCGCTGAAGTGGATCTGCACCACGGTTTCGGCCGAATGCTGCAGCCGGCGCGCATGCTGCATCACGCGCTCGATGTGTTCCACCACATCCCGCGCACGTGCTACCAGCATGTCGCGCTGTTCCTGCGCCTGCGCCGGCTGGGCGTGGAAGGATTCCAGCGGCTGCTCGCGCAGGCTGTCCAGCCATTCCTGCATGGCGTCGAGCTGCTCCTCGCACAGGTCTTCCAGCAGATGCAGCTGGCTGCGCGCGTTCATCAGCGCGTTCCAGTCGGTATTGCGCGCATCGTTGCGCAGCAGGTGCACCTGCCAGCGCTCGAGTTCGGCCGTCAGGTCGCGCCGCAGCTCCAGATAGCTGTCCACCATGCCGTTGATCATGCGCAGCACCAGATCGGCGGGGCTGGAAGGGCGGCGGGAGCGTGCCGTCGCGGTATCCAGGCCCTGCTGGATGTCGGCCAAAAAACGCTTGACGAAGCTGCGTGCCGTCGGGCACCCGGGGGGATGCACGCTGATCAGCAGCCGGTCGAAAATCACGAAACCCACCGCCTGCGAACGGATGCGGTCGAAAGCGGCGAGCCGGTTGCCGGCCTGGGTCGGCCGGGCTTGCAGGGCGGGAGCGCCGGCAGCATCGGCCCGCAGCTCCGCTTCCTCTCCCTGCTCGCCGGGCATGGCCAGCCGGCGGAACACAATCAGGTCGTAGACCGAGGTGTAGTCGTAGTTGGAGGGGTGGATGTCCAGGCTCAGGTCCAGCCCGTGCAAGTCCAGCATCTGCGAGCCACCCAGCGTCTGCGCCGCATGCTGCAGCAGCGGCATGGCCTGCTCGAGCTGGGCGCGATCGAGGTAGACCCAGACAAAACCGTCCGCCGGCGGCGCCTCCGGCAGGTTGTCGGCAAAGCGCAGGCTGCCGGCAGTGAACTCGATGATCTTCATCGAGTCCGGCACGGGCAGCGTGAGCGTGTCAGCCATGCTGGCGCAGCCACTCGGCTGCCTCGAGCGCACAGTAGGTCAGGATGCCGTCGGCACCCGCGCGCTTGAAGGCCAGCAGCGATTCCATCATCACCGCATCGTGGTCGATCCAGCCGTTCTGCGCCGCCGCCTTCAGCATGGCGTACTCGCCGCTCACCTGGTAGGCAAAGGTCGGCACCTTGAAGGTCTCCTTCACGCGCCAGACGATGTCCAGATAGGGCAGGCCGGGCTTGACCATCACCATGTCCGCCCCCTCGGCAATGTCCAGCGCCACCTCGCGCAGCGCCTCGTTGCCGTTGGCCGGATCCATCTGGTAGTTCTTCTTGTTGCTCTTGCCCAGATTGGCGGCCGAACCCACCGCCTCGCGGAACGGGCCGTAGAAGGCGCTGGCGTACTTGGCGCTGTAGGCCATGATGCGGGTGTTAACCAGACTTTCCTCCTCCAGCGCATCGCGGATGCTCAGGATGCGGCCATCCATCATGTCGCTGGGCGAAATGATGTCGGCGCCGGCCTGTGCATGCAGCACCGACATGCGCGTCAGGATGTCCACCGTGGCATCGTTCAGGATGTAGCCGGTCTCGTCCAGCACGCCGTCCTGGCCGTGGCTGGTATAGGGATCGAGCGCCACGTCGGTCATCACGCCGAGTTCGGGAAACTCCTTCTTCAGCGCCTGGATGGCACGCGGCACCAGACCGTCCGGATTCAGCGCCTCGCTGCCGTCGGCATCCTTGCGTTCGGTATCGATGGCCGGAAACAGGTCGATGCAGGGCACGCCCAGTTCCATGCAGCGTTCGGCCACCGGCAGCAGCAGGTCGATCGACAGGCGCTCCACGCCCGGCATGCTGGCCACGGCCTGGCGGCGCTTGCTGCCTTCGTGCAGGAACACGGGATAGATGAAATCATCCGGCGTGACCTGGTTCTCGCGCACCATGCGGCGGGTGAAGTCATCGAAGCGCAGACGGCGCGGGCGGCCAAGCGGGTAGGGGGCGTAGGGAGTCATGGGCAGTCCGTGAAGAGTGGGGCAGGGCCTCGTCGGGCCGTTCCCGATTTTATGCCGCAGCTGCCGCCTGCGGTCTGGATGGGAATCAACCCCTGCACACACTGCAGATTGACAAGCATAATGAACCGGTCTGCCAACCATTCTTCCAGGGAATTGCTTTCCATGTGTGCATCCACTCTTCTCCGCTTCGGTCCCGCTGCCGTGCTGGCAGCCATGCTGGTGCCGGCACAGGCCCAGCCCGGCTTTCAGGCCAACGATCCCAACACCTTCGTGAATGCTGCCCAGGCCGCCCTCAACGACATGTCCCAGGGCAAGGCCGAGGACATCTGGAAGGAAGCCAGCGCCGAGATGAAGAAGATCGACAAGCGTTCGGCCTTCGTCAAGAACAGCGCCGAGCGCTACAAGGACGTGGGCCCGGCCCAGCAGCGTGTCTGGGTTGCCATCAACCGCCTGGTCATGCCGCAGCCGGCCAAGGACGCCAAGGGCCCGCAGCCGCCGGCCGGCCAGTATGTCAACGTCACCTTCCTCAGCCAGTTCGCCAACAACCGCAGCGGCTTCGAGCGCGTGACCTACTTCCTCGATCCCGACGGGCAGTGGCGCGTGATGGGTTTCGCGCTGCGTTGAGCGGTATCCGGGCGCCCGCACGGTGCTGCGAATGCAACAGCTTGCAACTTGCTTGAACAGAAGAAAAAAGCGGTCGTGCCTGCGCCCAAACTTGATACATTGGTCTCCGGGCTTCGTGCCCCCCGCCTTCCTCCCTGGGCGGGATTCCGCCGGCCTCCCCGTCGGCGGGATGCATTTCAACCCCGGCCGCGCGTCGGGGTTTTTTTTGGAAAACGCGACTCTGCCGCAGGGGCTGACGGCTATCATCGATTGCCCGGATTCCTTCCACCCACCGCTGCAGCTTTGCGAACCGGCATGGCACCCTCTTCCCCGCCTTCCCACGACCGCGCCGCCCACCCCCAGCCGCCTGCCAGCAGCACGGCCTGGCCGCTGGCGGCTGCCTGGCTGGCGCTGATCGTCTATGCCTCGCTGTTCCCGTTCCGGGGCTGGCATGACAGCGGCGTCGCCTGCTGGGATTTCCTCACCGCTCCGCTGCCGCACTACTGGACCTGGTTCGACATCATCGGCAACGTGCTGGCCTATCTGCCCCTGGGCTTTCTGCTGACCCTGGGCCTGCTGCGCGACGGGCAGGGCCCCTGGCGCCGCTGGAGCGTCCCGCTGGTGCTGGGCGCCGCCATCCTGCTGTCGCTGCTGATGGAAAGCGTGCAGTGCTGGCTGCCCAACCGCATCCAGTCCAACCTCGACACCCTGCTCAACGCCAGCGGCGCCCTGATTGGTGCGCTGGCCGCACGCGGCATCGACCGCCTCGGCGCCGTCGGCCGCTGGAGCGCGCTGCGTGCGCGCTGGTTCACCCCCGATGCCCGTGGCGCCCTGGTGCTGCTGGTGCTGTGGCCGTGCGCCTTGCTCTACCCGCTGGAAGTGCCCTTTGGCCTCGGCCAGGTGCTGGAGCGCGTCGAGCTGTGGCTGGCCGGCTGGCTCACCGGCACCCCTTTCCTCGAATGGCTGCCCTTGCGCGCCATCGAGTTCCAGCCCATGCTGCCGGGAGTGGAGCTCATGGTCATGGTGCTCGGCCTCTGGATTCCGGCGCTGCTGGCCTACGCCATCATTCCGTCACGGCGCTTGCGTGCGGTAGCTCTCATCAGCTGCCTGCTCGCCGGCCTGGGCGCCACCTTGCTCTCGCAGCAACTCGCCTTCGGCCCGGAACTGGCGGCCGACCTGCCGCCGACGCTGTTGGAGCGCGCCATCCCCATGGCTTTCGTACTCGGCCTGCTCAGCCTCTGGCTGCCGCGCCGCGTGCTCTGGCTGCTGGCCCTGCTGGCGCTGATCGCCCAGCTCCATGTGGTGAACGATGCTGCCGTTTCCGTCTATTACCGCTGGGCGGTCGAAAACTGGATGCAGCGCCGCTTCATCCGCCTGTATGGATTGACCCAGTGGCTGGGATGGGCCTGGCCCTATGCGGCGCTGGCCTATGTCATGATCCGTCTGGTACAGCGTCCCGCTCCAATCCCCGCCGGCACCGCAGTGCATGGCGCTTGAACCTACAATGTGCGCATGAACGATACCCCTGCCCAGACCGCCGATGCTCCGGACACGGCAGCGCCCGGCTCCTATTTCCAGCACCACGTCTTCTTCTGCCTGAACAAGCGCGAGAACGGCGAGGCCTGCTGCGCCGACCACAATGCCGACGCCATGTTCGCCTACTGCAAGGAACAGGCGAAGCAGCAGGGGCTTGCCGGCCCCGGCAAGGTGCGCATCAACAAGGCCGGCTGCCTGGATCGCTGCTCGGCCGGCCCGGTGGCCGTGGTCTATCCCGAAGCCGTCTGGTACACCTATGTGGATCAGGCCGACATCGACGAGATCATCGAGTCCCACCTCAAGAACGGCAAGGTCGTGCAGCGCCTGCTGGTGCCGCCCGAAGCCGGCCGCTGAGAGGGCAGCATGAATGCACAGACCGAAGCCCTGCAGCTGCAGGGCGCTGCCGGCGTCATCGAGGCGCTGCGCGACCATCCGGAAGGCACACCGCGTGGTGTCGCGGTCATCTCGCACCCGCATCCCCTGTTCGGCGGCAGCATGACCAACAAGGTGGTGCAGACGCTGGCACGCGCCTTCGTGCAGCATGGCTGGACGGCGGTGCGCTACAACTTCCGCGGCGTTGGCGCCAGTGCCGGCACGCACGACGAAGGCCGCGGCGAGGCCGACGACCTGCTGCAGGTGATTGCCCAGGTCGCACCCGAAGGCCCGCTGGCCCTGGCCGGATTCTCCTTCGGCGCTTTCGTCACCAGTCACGGCGCAGCCCGTCTGCAGCCGGATCGCCTGCCCGAGCAGCTGGTGCTGGTCGGCACGGCCGCCAGCCGTTTCGAGGTGGCCCCGGTATCGGCGGAACTCAAGCCCCGCACCCTGGTGGTGCATGGCGAAACCGACGATGTCGTCCCCCTTGCCTCCGTGCTCGACTGGGCCCGCCCGCAGTCACTTCCTGTCACAGTTGTGCCGGGAGTCGGCCATTTCTTTCATGGACAATTGCCGCTGCTGAAAAACATCGTGCTACATCATTTGCACGCTGCGCATTGACGCGCCCCCTGGCTGCTTCCCGGCATGCCTGCGGCCTGCCCGGGCGGCCGCCCCTTTCTTCCCGCTGATTTCCTGCTTACGCTGCCCCCATGTCCACGTCGTCCCTTTTCCGTCGCACCACGCTTCTGCTGGCCACTTCCCTGATGCTGTCTGCCGCGCCCGTCCTGGCGCAGAAGGCGCCGGCTGCGACCACGGCAGCGTCCCAGCCCGCTGCCTCCGCCGCCTCGGCCCCGGTTGCGGCCGTGCAGCCCGGTTTTCCCGCGCCGCCCGACATCGCTGCCCGTGGCTATCTGCTGATCGACATCACCGCCGGCAACCAGGTGCTCGCCGCCAAGGACATGGATGCGCCGATGGAGCCCGCCTCGCTCACCAAGCTGATGACGGCCTATATCGTGTTCGACGCGCTCAAGAGCCACAAGATCACGCTCGACCAGACCTTCGGCGTCAGCACCAAGGCCTGGAAGATGCCCGGCTCGCGCATGTTCATCGACCCCAAGATGCAGGTGCGCGTCGAGGATCTGGTCAAGGGCATGATCGTGCAGTCCGGCAATGACGCCACCATGGCCCTGGCCGAAGGCATCGCCGGCAGCGAGGAAGCCTTCGTGCAGAAGATGAACGACACGGCCAAGGCGCTGGGCATGACCCACACCGGCTACCGCAATCCCGAAGGCCTGACGGCCGACGGCCACATCACCACCGCGCGCGACATGGCCATCCTGTCCACGCGCCTGATAGGCGATTTCCCAGAGTACGTGGGCTACTACGCCACCAAGGAATACGCCTACCCCGGCACCCCCGCCTCCAACGGCACCAACCGCAACACGCTGCTGTTCCGCGATCCCACCGTCGATGGCCTCAAGACCGGCCATACCGATGCTGCCGGCTACAACCTGATCGCCACCGCCAAGCGTCCCTTCCCCAACCTGCCCGAAGGCCGCCGCCTGCTGGCCATCGTGTTCGGTACTGCCAGCGAGAATGCCCGCGCCAACGAGACACAGAAGCTGCTGAACTGGGGCTACACCGCCTTCGAGGGCATCCAGCTGTTCGGTGCCGACCAGCCGGCCGTCAAGGCCCGCATCTGGAAGGGCGAGCAGAGCGAAGTCGGCCTCGGCCGTCACCAGGCCATCGCCGTGGCGGTGCCGTCCGGCAAAGCGCAGCAGCTCACCACCCAGGTGGAGCGCCCCGATCCGCTGGTGGCGCCCGTTGCCAAGGACCAGGCCGTGGGCACGCTGAAAGTGATGCTGGAAGGCCAGCCCATCAACACCGTGCAGCTGGTGGCCCTCGAGGCCGTGCCCCAGGCCGGTTTCTTCGGCCGCATGTGGGACAGCCTGCGCATGTGGTTCGGCAAGCTGTTCTGAGCGGGAGGGCAGGGCGCATCCGGCGTCCTGACGCAAGCTTCACGAAGGACCTGACGGCTATGCGCCGCAGGTCCTTTTTCATGCCTGCCGCTGCTCCGGCTGTGGCCTGCATGCTGCAGATTCACTGCCCGCAGGGCCATCGCATCGCGCCCGCGCCCATTTCCCTCTTGTCAAACCCCGTCCTTTCCAGATAAACTGGCAGGCTCTCCGCATTGCGGCGGCGTCATGCTGCGCGCGTGTCTGGAGAGATCACGTATCGTCAACCCGTAATTCATTCACGTTTAGGGAATTACACCTTTCGAGAAGGAGGCCTGAGTGCCAACCATCAACCAGCTCGTGCGTCAGGGACGCACGGTCGAAGTCATCAAGTCCAAGAGCCCTGCGATGGAAAACTGCCCGCAGCGCCGTGGTGTGTGCACCCGTGTGTACACCACCACTCCCAAGAAGCCGAACTCCGCCATGCGTAAGGTTGCCAAGGTGCGCCTGACCAACGGTTTCGAGGTCATCTCCTACATCGGTGGTGAAGGCCACAACCTGCAGGAACACTCCGTGGTGCTGGTGCGCGGCGGTCGTGTGAAAGACTTGCCGGGTGTGCGTTACCACATCGTGCGTGGTTCGCTGGACCTGCAGGGCGTGAAAGACCGCAAGCAGTCCCGTTCCAAGTACGGCGCCAAGCGTCCCAAGAAGGCTTAATCGCTGTTCTTTTCGGTGCTTGTCCGGCCTGGCAGCCGGTGCAAGCGTAGTGACCCACAGAGCACAGCAACTTTTATTTGTGCGGGTCGAGTAAGTGGGTGTCCTGATGGCACTCGCGGTACCTGAGATGGTGCCAACTGAAGCAATGAGGTTTACAAAATGCCACGTCGTCGTGAAGTCCCTAAACGTGAAATCCTGCCGGATCCCAAGTTCGGCAATGTCGAGCTGTCCAAATTCATGAACGTGATCATGGAAGGCGGCAAGAAGGCGGTTGCAGAGCGCATCATCTATGGCGCCCTGGACATCATGGAACAGAAGTCCGGCAAGGAGCCGCTCGAACTGTTCGTGACCGCCATCAACAACGTCAAGCCGATGGTGGAAGTGAAATCCCGCCGCGTCGGTGGCGCCAACTACCAGGTGCCCGTGGAAGTGCGCCCGGTCCGTCGCCTGGCCCTGTCCATGCGCTGGATCAAGGACGCCGCCCGCAAGCGTGGCGAGAAGTCCATGGCACAGCGTCTGGCCAACGAGATGCTGGAAGCCAACGAAGGCCGTGGTGGCGCCATGAAGAAGCGTGACGAAGTGCACCGCATGGCCGAAGCCAACAAGGCATTCTCGCACTTCCGCTTCTGATCGGGCTGGCACCGCAGATGCGTATCCACAGGGCTTCGGCAGGTGTTTCCTGCTGCAAGCCCTGTCGCGTATCCGGCAGTGCCTGTCATGCCGTTTTCAAGCGGCAACCCTAAAATACCCCTCTTTTCGAATTCATCCAAAGGTTCATCATGGCTCGCAAGACCCCCATCGAGCGCTACCGCAACATCGGTATTTCTGCGCACATTGACGCTGGCAAAACCACTACGTCCGAGCGTATCCTGTTCTACACCGGCGTGACCCACAAGCTGGGCGAAGTGCACGACGGCGCAGCCACCACCGACTGGATGGAGCAGGAACAGGAACGCGGCATCACGATCACCTCGTCCGCCGTGACCTGCTTCTGGAAGGGCATGGACCTGTCCCGCCCCGAGCACCGCATCAACATCATCGACACCCCCGGCCACGTGGACTTCACCATCGAGGTGGAGCGTTCCATGCGCGTGCTGGATGGCGCCTGCATGGTCTACTGTGCCGTGGGTGGCGTGCAGCCCCAGTCCGAAACCGTCTGGCGTCAGGCCAACAAGCACAAGGTGCCGCGTCTGGCCTTCGTGAACAAGATGGACCGTACCGGTGCCAACTTCTTCAAGGTCGTCGACCAGATGAAACTGCGCCTCAAGGCCAACCCCGTGCCGATCGTGGTGCCGATCGGTGCCGAAGACAACTTTGCCGGCGTGGTCGACCTGATCAAGATGAAAGCTATCATCTGGGACGACGCTTCCCAGGGCATGAAGTTCGAATACCAGGACATCCCGGCCGACCTCGTCGACACCGCCAACGAGTGGCGCGAGAAGATGGTCGAGTCCGCGGCCGAAGCCAGCGAAGAGCTGATGAACAAGTACCTGGAAGAAGGTGAACTGAGCGAAGAGGACATCATCGCCGGTCTGCGCCAGCGTACCATCGCCACCGAAATCCAGCCCATGCTGTGCGGTACCGCGTTCAAGAACAAGGGTGTGCAGCGCATGCTGGACGCCGTGCTCGACTTCCTGCCCTCTCCGAAGGACATCCCGCCGGTCGCAGGTACCGACGAGGACGAGAACCCCATCACGCGCGAAGCTGACGACGCCGAGAAGTTCTCCGCGCTGGCATTCAAGCTGATGACCGACCCCTTCGTTGGTCAGCTGACCTTCGTGCGCGTCTACTCCGGCGTGCTGAACAAGGGCGACACCGTCCTGAACTCCGTCAAGGGCAAGAAGGAACGTATCGGCCGTATCGTGCAGATGCACGCCAACGAGCGCCAGGAGATCGAAGAGATCCGCGCCGGTGACATCGCTGCCTGCGTGGGCCTGAAGGACGTCACCACCGGTGAAACCCTGTGCGACCCGGCCAACCCCGTGATCCTGGAGCGCATGGTGTTCCCCGAGCCCGTGATTGCCCAGGCCGTCGAGCCCAAGACCAAGGCCGACCAGGAGAAGATGGGTATTGCCCTGTCCCGCCTGGCTGCAGAAGATCCGTCCTTCCGCGTGCGTACCGACGAGGAATCCGGTCAGACCATCATCGCCGGCATGGGCGAACTGCACCTGGAAATCATCGTGGACCGCATGAAGCGCGAGTTCAACGTGGAAGCCAACGTGGGCAAGCCGCAAGTGGCCTACCGCGAAACCATCCGCAAGCAGGTCACCGACGTCGAAGGCAAGTTCGTGCGCCAGTCCGGTGGTAAGGGTCAGTACGGTCACGTCGTGTTCCGTATCGAGCCGAACGAGCAGGGCAAGGGCTTCGAATTCCTGGACGAGATCAAGGGTGGTGTGGTTCCGCGCGAATACATCCCCGCGGTGCAGAAGGGTGTGGAAGAAGCCCTGAACGCCGGCGTGCTGGCTGGCTACCCGGTGGTCGACGTGAAAGTCGCCCTGACCTTCGGTTCCTACCACGACGTTGACTCTTCCGAGCAGGCGTTCAAGATGGCCGCCATCTTCGGTTTCAAGGAAGGCTGCAAGAAGGCCAACCCGGTCATCCTCGAGCCGATGATGGCCGTGGAAGTCGAGACGCCCGAAGAGTACGCCGGTACCGTGATGGGCGACCTGTCCTCCAAGCGCGGCATGGTGCAGGGCATGGACGACCTGGTCGGTGGCGGCAAGGCCATCAAGGCCGAGGTTCCGCTGTCCGAGATGTTCGGCTACGCCACCTCGCTGCGTTCCATGACGCAGGGCCGTGCCAACTACACGATGGAATTCAAGCAGTACGCGGAAGCTCCGCGCAACGTGTCCGAAGCCATCATCGCTGCACGCGCCAAGTAATCGGCTGCGCTTTGCGCCACCGCTGCGGCGGTGGCTGCAGGGCCTGCTTTTTTCGATGGTCTGCGATGTTGCACCCCCGGCTGCCCGTGGCAGGGGACCCAGTGACAGCATGCAGACCTTAAACCCGTCACGGGCACAGCTCTTTTGATAAAGGAAGCCAATCATGGCCAAGGAAAAGTTTGAACGGACCAAGCCGCACGTGAACGTCGGCACCATCGGTCACGTGGACCACGGCAAGACCACCCTGACTGCGGCAATCGCCACGGTGCTGTCCAAGAAGTTCGGCGGCGAAGCGCGTGACTACAGCCAGATCGACAACGCGCCCGAAGAGAAGGCCCGCGGCATCACGATCAACACCTCGCACGTCGAGTACGAGACGGCCAACCGCCACTACGCGCACGTTGACTGCCCCGGCCACGCCGACTACGTGAAGAACATGATTACCGGTGCTGCCCAGATGGACGGCGCCATTCTGGTGTGCTCCGCCGCTGACGGCCCGATGCCCCAGACCCGCGAACACATCCTGCTGTCCCGCCAGGTGGGCGTGCCCTACATCATCGTGTTCCTGAACAAGTGCGACATGGTTGATGACGCCGAGCTGCTGGAACTGGTCGAGATGGAAGTGCGCGAACTGCTGAGCAAGTACGACTTCCCCGGCGACGACACCCCCATCATCAAGGGTTCTGCCAAGCTGGCGCTGGAAGGCGACACGGGCGAGCTGGGCGAAGGCGCCATCATGCAGCTGGCCGAGGCGCTGGACTCCTACATCCCCGCTCCCGAGCGTGCTGTTGACGGTGCGTTCCTGATGCCGGTGGAAGACGTGTTCTCCATCTCCGGCCGCGGTACCGTGGTGACCGGTCGCGTCGAGCGCGGCATCATCAAGGTCGGCGAGGAAATCGAGATCGTCGGTATCAAGGAAACCCAGAAGACGACCTGCACGGGCGTGGAAATGTTCCGCAAGCTGCTGGATCAGGGCCAGGCTGGCGACAACGTGGGTATCCTGCTGCGCGGCACCAAGCGTGAAGACGTCGAGCGCGGCCAGGTGCTGTGCAAGCCGGGCTCCATCAAGCCGCACACCGAGTTCACCGCCGAGGTGTATGTTCTGTCCAAGGACGAAGGTGGCCGTCACACGCCGTTCTTCAACAACTACCGTCCGCAGTTCTACTTCCGCACCACCGACGTGACTGGCGCCATCGAGCTGCCGGCCGACAAGGAAATGGTGATGCCGGGTGACAACGTGTCGATCACCGTCAAGCTGATCGCCCCGATCGCCATGGAAGAAGGTCTGCGTTTCGCCATCCGCGAAGGCGGCCGTACCGTCGGCGCCGGCGTTGTTGCCAAGATCATCGCGTAA
>NZ_FOCW01000003.1 GCF_900110225.1 Allobrachymonas denitrificans DSM 15123 | reverse complement strand
TATGGCTGTTTGGGCAAGGTCAAGCAGCCGTTCTTGCTGCGCTCGGACAATGGGCTGGTGTTCACCAGCCGCAGTTATACGGCCCTGGTCAAAAGCTATGGGCTGCAGCAGGAGTTCATCACGCCGTACAGCCCGGAACAAAACGGCATGGTCGAGCGCGTGATCCGCACACTCAAGGACCAATGCGTGCACCGCCACCGGTTCGAGACGCTACAACACGCCAGTCGTGTGATTGGCGACTGGATCCGCTTTTACAACCACCAGCGCCCACATCAGGCGCTGGGTATGAAGACCCCCGCTGAGGCTTATGCTTTAGCAGCCTGATCTGTGCAGAAAGGGCTGGGTCAATACAGCTTTTCTCAGGCCGCAGCTTTCTTGCAAGCAGCGAAACGCATCAGCACTCCGCATACGCCACAGCCAACCCGCCCCGCGACGTCTCCTTGTACTTGTCCAGCATGTCACGCCCGGTGTCGCGCATGGTGCGGATGGCAGTGTCAAGGCTGACCTTGTGCTTGCCGTCACCCGAGAGTGCCAGCTGGGCAGCATTGATGGCCTTGATGGCGCCCATGGCGTTGCGTTCGATGCAGGGCACCTGCACCAGGCCGCCGACCGGGTCGCAGGTCAGGCCGAGGTTGTGCTCCAGGCCGATTTCGGCGGCGTTTTCGACCTGTTCGGGGGTTCCGCCCAGCACCTGCGTGAGGCCGGCAGCGGCCATGGCGCAGGCGGAGCCGACTTCGCCCTGGCACCCCACTTCTGCCCCCGAGATGGAGGCATTGCGCTTGAGCAGCACGCCGATGGCGGTCGCTGCAAGCAAAAAATCGACCACGTCGTCGTCATTGGCGCCGCGCTGGAAATCCATGAAGTAGTGCAGCACGGCGGGGATGATGCCGGCGGCGCCGTTGGTGGGCGCCGTAACGACGCGGCCGCCAGCTGCGTTTTCCTCGTTGACGGCCAGGGCGTAGAGGTTGACCCAGTCCATCGCCGAGAAGGTCTGGGTGATGAGGTTGGGAAGAGCATCGCGGCGGTTCAGGCGGCGGTACATGCCCGGAGCACGGCGCTCGACGGAAAGACCGCCGGGCAGGACGCCTTCCTGACGCAGGCCGCGTGCCACGCAGGCGCGCATCGTGGCCCAAATTTCCAGCAAGGCGGCACGGGTTTCGGCTTCGGGACGCCAGGTGCGTTCGTTGCGCAGCACCAGATCGGCCAGGCGCAGATTGTGCTGGCGGCAGAGGGCCAGCATCTGTTCGGCATCATCGAAAGGCAGTTCGACTTCCTCGCGTGCAGCGCCGGTCTGGCCTTCGGCGGCCTGGGCCTCATCCACCACGAAGCCGCCACCGATGGAGTAATAGGTGTTTTCAAACAGCACCTTGCCGTCCTGACCGGACACGGCCAGTCGCATGGCGTTGGGATGGCGAGGCAGGCTGACGGGCTGGAATTGCAGGTCGCGCTGCCAGTCGAACGTCACGGAATGCGTGCCGGCCAGCGGCAGACGGGCGTCGAGCTGTACGGCATCGACGGCCTGCGTCAGCTGGTCGGGGTCGGCCTGGTCGGGTTGCTGGCCCATCAGGCCGGCGATGACGGCGCGGTCGGTGCCGTGGCCGATGCCGGTGGCAGAGAGCGAGCCATAAAGCTTGATCTGCACGCGCTGCACCTCGGGGAGCAGACCGCTCTCCTGCACCTGACGCGCAAAATTGCAGGCAGCCCGCATGGGGCCGACGGTGTGGGAACTGGAGGGGCCGATGCCGATCTTGAACAGGTCGAGGGCGCTGATCATGGGTGTCCGAATCATGCGGAAATGGGGATGCGGCATCTTGCGACATTGTCGTGCGGGAGGCAAACTGCAACTGTCTTTCCCCTGCCGCGCCAAGTAAATCCATTGGTGTGTTGCCCTGAGTGCCACGGTTACTTGCGTATGTTGCCAATGCCGGGGGCCTTGCGCCATCAAGCTAAGGAGGGAGGGGAAATCCCCTATCCGTCTTTGTGGCAATCCCTTCCCGGACGCACAGAACAGGATGCATCCATGCGTGTTTTTCTCGACACCGAATTCACCAATTTCAATCTGCCCGGGTTGATCAGCCTCGGGCTGGTGACGGAAGATGGGCGGGAGTTCTATGCCGAGCGCAATGACTTCCTGCGCGAGGCCTGCAGCCCGTTTGTGCAGGCCCATGTGCTGCCCTTGCTGGGGCGGGTGGCAGGAGCTTCGGGAAATGCCGACGAGGTGGGAAGCCGTCTGCATCAGTGGCTGGAAGGGCTGGGAGAGCCGGTTTGCGTGGTGTACGACTATGTGGATGACTGGCTGCTGCTGACGCAGGCCCTGATCACCCCCGAACGGCTGCGCTTGCCTGCCACACTGCAATCGCGGGAGTTCGTGCCGGCTGAAGTGGTGCAGCATCCGACGTTTCGTGCAGCACAAGCTGCTGTCTATTCGCTGGAGTGGGTGCAACACCATGCCCTGGCCGATGCGCGCGGTTTGCGGGCCGGTCTGCTGGCCTGGCAGGAAGCCTTGAAACAGCGTTTGTAGCGCTGGATGGCAAGCCTCGAAAAAGCTTGATAACTGTATTTTTATACAGTATATTTGGAGCCATGAATGCTCCAGCCGCCAACGGGTCGCCAACGCCTGCCGCCCCTTTGCCCCCCTCCTCCCTGCAGCCTGCTACACGGGTGGCTGCGGCCTTGTCGGCGTCGGTGTGGCGGGCTTCGGAACTGGGCACGGCGCCTGCGCCAGTCCGCTCTTCGGGCTGGCCGGAGCTGGATGCGCAACTGCCCGGCGGTGGCTGGCCTTGCCAGGCGCTGACCGAAATCCTGCTGCCACGCACAGGCAGCTGCGAATGGCGCTTGACCGGCCATGCCCTCGGCTCCCTCGCAACGCAGGAGAAGGCGATTGTGCTGATCGGCCCGCCGGCATCGCCGCATGTGCCGGGGCTGATGCATGCCGGCCTGGATGCACGGCATCTGGTCTGGGTCCAGGCCGAGGGCATGGCAGAACGCCTGTGGGCCGCGGAGCAGTTGATCCGTGCCAATGCAGCGGCTGCCGTGCTGGCGTGGCTGCCGCAGGCCAGGCCGGAGCATATCCGCCGCTTGCAGATCAGCGCCCTGCGCTGCGAGGGGCTGGTGTTTCTGTTCCGGCCGGAGGCGGCGTGCCAGCAGGCCTCCGCAGCGCCCTTGCGCCTGCGGGTGCAGCCGGGGCCGGACTGGAGCTTGCAGACGCACATTCTCAAGCGGCGCGGTGCCTTGCATGAGGAGGCGATTTTTCTTCCGGCCATTCCTGGCGGGCTGGCAGATGTGCTGCCGCCGCGGCTGCGCAAGCCGGGGCTGGTTCGGCCTGCTTCTGTTCCCGAGGTGTCCCATGCTGTGGGCCGCACTGCTTTCCGGCCCGTCTCCGTCGTGCATTGAGGGGCTGGTGCTGTGGGGCCTGCAGTTCACGCCGCGGGTGGCCATTGCCCGCTCGGATGCAGGCTTTGCCACCGCCATGCTGATGGAACTGGAAGCCAGCGTGCGCCTGTTTGGCGGGCGCCGGCAGTTGGCACAGCGGATACGAACGGAGAGTACCGAACTGGGGGCCACCTCCCTGAGTTGGGCACCGACTGGCCTGGCCGCGATCGCCCTGGCGCGGGCTGGGGTACGGCATGGTTTTGGGGCACCCCTGACCCAGCGACTGGATCCCTTGCCACTGTCCAGCATCGATGCCGTCCAGCAGGAAGCGGCCACGCTGGCTCGGCTTGGATGCCAGACGCTCGGACAGGTACGCTCTCTGCCCCGTTCGGGAACAAGTCGGCGTTTTGGTGCCGGCTTGCTGGATGCGCTGGATCAGGCTTATGGGCAGCGCCCCGAAACCTTTGTGTGGGAGCAGCTGCCGGAGCGCTTTCATGCCCGGCTGGAACTGATGGCGCGCATCGACACCGCACCGGCGCTGATGCACGGCGCCCGGCGCCTGTTGCTGCAGCTGTGCGGCTGGCTGGCTTCGCGCTGCTGCGGCGTCACGGCCATCACCTTGCGCTGGTGTCACGACGGCATGCGCTCGCGCCATGTGGACGAGGGAGGTGAATTGCGCATCCGCACGGCCCAGCCCACTCGGCAGATCGACCATTTGGGCCGCCTGCTTGCCGAGCATCTGGCCAAGGTGGAGTTGCAGGCACCCGTGGGCGAGTTGCAACTATTGGCTGACGAGGTGCAGCCTTTCGAAGAAGCGCCGGCCTCTCTGCTACCCGACCAGCGGCCCGATGATGAACCCCTGCCGCTGGTGCTGGAGCGCATTGCGGCCCGGCTGGGCAGTGCGCGCGTGGTGCGGCCTGTGCTGCGCGAAGACCATCGCCCCGAGTGGCAGGTACGCTGGCAGGAGGCTCAGGAGCCCTTGCCGCGCGCCGGAGGCCAATGGCAGGGAATGCCGCAGCCGGGTTTTCTGCTGCCGGAGCCCGTCCAGCTGGGCACGAATGCGGCCAATCGTCCGCTGTACCACGGCGTACTGACGCTGCTGTCGGGCCCGCACCGTATCGAAGGGGGATGGTGGCATCGGCTGCAGCAAGCCGATGGCAGCCAGCACACGGCCACTGCGGTGCGCGATTACTGGGTGGCGCACAGCGAACAGGCTGGCGTGCTGTGGCTGTACCAGACCCGGCTGGCGCAGGAGGGCACGGCCTGGTATCTGCACGGCTTCTTTGCCTGAGGGGATGGCCATGACGCGCCCTTCTCCCGCCCTTCCCGGCTATGCCGAACTCTGGTGCCTGAGCAATTTCAGCTTTCTGCGCGGCGCCAGCCATCCGCGCGAGCTGGTGGAGCGCGCGCACCGGCTGGAATACCAGGCACTGGCCCTGACCGACGAGTGCTCGCTCGCCGGCGTGGTGCGCGCGCATGAAGCGGCCAGGGAACGGGGGTTGAAGCTGCTGATCGGCGCCCAGTTCGAGGTGCAGCATGCCGCGCCGTTCACCCTGATCGTGCTGGCCTGCAACCTGAACGGATACGGCAATCTGTGCGAGTTCATCACCAGACTGCGCCGCCGGGCTGACAAGGGCAGCTACCGCCTGGAACGGCATGAGATTGTGCCGCGTGCCCTGGATGACTGCGTGGTGCTGGCCGCGCCTGCGCGCCCTGCCACACCCGAGCAACTGCTGGCCACGGCGCGCTGGCTGCTGGACGGTTTCAGCGGGCGTTGCTGGCTGGCGGTACGGCTGCTGCGCGAACTGGGCGATGAACTGTGGCAGCACCAGCTGCGCGAAATATCGGCGCTGACGGCGATTCCGCTGGTGGCGGCGGGCGATGTGCACATGCATGTGCGCTCGCGTAAGCCGCTGCAGGACGTGCTGACGGCCACACGCATCGGCAAGCCCTTGAGCGAATGCGGCTACGCGCTGCAAGGCAATGCGGAGCGCCATCTGCGCACGCGTTTGCGGCTGGCGCAGACCTACCCGCCGGACTTGCTCCAGCAAACCCTGCGGGTGGCCGAACGCTGCACATTCAGTCTGCAAGAGCTATGCTACCAGTACCCCGATGAAGTGGTGCCCGCCAGTGAAACCCCCGCCGCCTACCTGCGCCGCATGACCTACGAGGGGGCCAGCCTGCGTTGGCCGCGAGGGGTCAGCGACAAGGTGCGCGGGCTGATCGAGCACGAACTCACCCTGATCACCGAGATGGGCTACGAGCATTATTTTCTGACCGTGTTCGATATCGTGCAGTTTGCCCGCAGCAGGAACATTCTGTGTCAGGGCCGTGGCTCAGCGGCCAATTCTGCGGTGTGCTACTGCCTCCATGTGACTGAGGTGGATCCGGATCGCAGCACCCTGCTGTTCGAACGCTTCATCAGCAAGGAGCGCAACGAGCCCCCGGATATCGACGTGGATTTCGAGCACGAGCGGCGCGAGGAAGTGATCCAGTACCTCTATGAAAAATATGGCCGCCATCGCGCCGGCCTGACAGCCACCGTGATCAGCTACCGCTCCAGGTCGGCCATGCGCGATGTGGGCAAGGCGCTCGGTTTCGGGCCGGACGTGGTGGACGCCCTGGCCAGGGACCATCACTGGTGGGATGGCAGTGGCATCCGGCCGGAGGCTTTGCAGACCCTTGGCCTGTCCGCCGATGATCTGGCGGTGCGCCAGCTGGTGCACCTTACACGCACGCTGATCGGATTTCCGCGCCACCTTTCTCAGCATGTGGGAGGATTCGTGCTGACCAAGGGGCCTCTCTCGCGTCTGGTGCCAATCGAGAACGCCGCCATGAAGGATCGCACCGTGATCGAGTGGGACAAGGACGACCTGGATGTGCTCAAGCTGCTGAAAGTGGACGTGCTGGCGCTCGGCATGCTGACGGCGCTGCGCAAGATGCTGGATCTGGTCAGCCTGCGCAAGGGCGTGACTTTTCGCATGCAGGATATTCCGCCAGAAGACCCGGCCACCTACGCCATGATCAGCAAGGCCGACACCATCGGCGTGTTCCAGATCGAGAGCCGCGCGCAGATGAGCATGCTGCCGCGGCTGCGACCGGAGCGCTTTTACGATCTGGTGATCGAGGTGGCAATTGTGCGGCCGGGGCCGATCCAGGGCGGCATGGTGCACCCCTATCTGCGCCGGCGCCAGAATCTCGAGCCCGTGACTTATCCGAGCGAAGCCCTGAAGGATGTTCTGGAACGCACCAAAGGGGTGCCGATTTTTCAGGAGCAGGTGATGCAGATTGCCATGGTGGCTGCCGGCTTTAGCGCTGGTGAAGCCGACGATCTGCGCCGCTCCATGGCCGCCTGGCGACGAAAAGGTGGCGTGGAAAAGTACTACCAGAAGATCGTGGACGGCATGCTGGCGCGCGGCTATGAGCGCGCCTTTGCCGAATCGATTTTCGAGCAGATCAAGGGCTTCTCGGAATACGGCTTTCCCGAAAGCCATTCGGCCAGCTTTGCCCTGCTGGTGTATGCCAGCAGCTGGCTCAAGTGCCACCATCCGGCCGAGTTCCTGGCCGCCCTGATCAACAGCCAGCCACTCGGCTTCTACACCCCGCGCCAGCTGGTGAACGATGCCCGGCGCCATGGCGTGGAAGTGCGCCCGGTCGACGTGATGCACAGCGCAGTGGATTGCACGCTGGAAGATCTGCCGGAGTGCCTCGGCCTATTCACTGGAGCCACTGCAGACCCAAAGGATTGCGCCCCTGACTACCCAGCCCGGAAAGCGGAAAGCCAGATCAACGGCTTCTTGGCGCCCAAGCCCACACACGCAGTCGCACATCCAATCGCACACCCCGCAGTGCGCCTGGGCCTGCGCCTGGTCAACGGCCTGCCACACGCCGCCGCCAGACGCATCGTGGCTGAACGCGCCCGCGCGCCTTTCCGCAGCGCCGAAGAGCTGGCCCGCCGCTGCGGCCTGGGCCAGTCCGAAATGAAACTGCTCGCTGCCGCTGATGCGCTGATGAGCCTGAGCGGCCACCGGCGCAACCAGGTATGGGAAGCGGCCGGCCTGCATGCCATGCCGCACCTGCTGCGCGAGGCGCCTGTCAATGAGGCACAGTTCCAACTGCCAGCCGCCCCCGAAGGGGAAGAAATCCTCTGGGACCATGCCTCCACCGGCCTATCCCTGCGCCGCCACCCTCTCGCCCTGCTGCGCCCGCAACTGGCACGGCGCCGCCTGCTGTCCAGCGCCGAACTCGACCAGCTCCCCGATGGCGCCCTGGTGCGCCACGCCGGCATCGTCACCCTGCGCCAGCAACCCGGCACCGCCAAGGGCACGGTCTTCGTCACGCTGGAAGACGAAACCGGCGTGGTGCAGGTGGTGTGCTGGAAAAGCATCCGCGATGCCCAGCGCTCTGTGCTGCTGCAGGCCCGCCTGATGGCCGTGCATGGCCGCTGGCAGCGCGAAGGCGAAGTAAAGAACCTGATCGCCTTCAGGCTGATTGACCTGACCCCGTTGCTGGGCCGCCTGCCGACCGAAAGCCGGAATTTTCACTAGCGAACATGCCGCCCTCCAGCACTCGCACGGCGAGGAGCAGATTTCAGACATCAACGCCGCAACAGTTCCCCAACGAACGCCCGTGCTTGACGCCCATCAAGCAAAGCCATGCCTGCGGTGCCGGCAAGCCCCTAAATCCGAGAATATCACTCAACTTTTATCTACACTGCTTCCTGTAGGCGTACCGTCCAGCGGGCGCCTGGCTTTCTACCGTATCCGACACGCAAGATCAGGAGTACTTGCATGACCGACACCACCCAGCCCTCCCCGCGCCGCAGCATTCCGATCGGCAACGCACCGCCCAAGGCGGTCGACAAGGCCGCAGAACGCGAAGCCATGCGCGCCAGGTACGAGGCCATGCCCTGGCGCATGGCCCTGCTGAACGATGCCCCGCACCGCCTGGGCTTCTTCCTCGCCATGGTGCTGCTGTTCGTGTTCTCGGGCTGGTGGGCCTGGGTGCAGATTGCCCGCGTGACCGGTCTGTTCCAGCCGGCCTACGCCATCCTGCCCACGCTGCAGCACTCGGCCATGATGGTGCTGGGCTTCATGCCGCTGTACTTTGCCGGTTTCCTGTTCACGGCCGGCCCCAAATGGCTGCACGTGCCCGCGCCCGAAACCCGCGATGTGCGCGGCATGCTGCTGATGCAGGCCGGCGGCTGGCTGCTGTGGCTGATGGGCGGTCAGGGCCTGTACGGCCTCGCCATTGCCGGCGCCATCATCGCGCTGATCGGCCTGAGCTGGATGTTTGCCCTGTGGTGGAAGCTGATCCGCGCCAGCAAGGTCCAGGATCAGGTGCATGCGCGCACCGTGGGCATCGCCGGCATCATCGGCTGCGTCAGCCTGCTGGGCATGATCGTGAGCGTGCTCATGGGCAACGTGTCCACTGCCCTGCACTGGGTGCAGACAGCGCTGTGGGGTTTCATCCTGTTCGTGTTCATCGCGGTGGCGCACCGCATGATTCCCTTCTTCACCTCCAACGTGCTGCCGCTGATCGAGGTCTGGCGCCCGTTCTGGGTGCTGTGGCTGATGCTTGGCGCCGCCAGCTTCGAAATCGCCGCGCTCTGGCTGCAGGCCTGGGGCGTGCAGGGCAGCGCCTGGCTGATGTTCCGCGGCGTGGTCGAGATTGTGCTGGGCGGCATGCTGCTGTGGCTGGCCATTGTCTGGGGGCTGGCGCAAAGCCTCAAGATCCGCCTGTTGGCCATGCTGCATATCGGCTTTGTCTGGCTCGGCATCACCTTCGTGCTGTTCGGCATCACACAGTTTGCCGCACTGCGCTACGGCCAGGGCGCCCTGCTGCTGGCGCCGCTGCACGCCCTTACCATCGGCTGCCTGGGGTCGCTCATCATGGCCATGGTCACGCGGGTGTCCTGCGGGCACAGCGGCCGCACGCTGGTGGCTGACGACCTCGTGTGGCGGCTGTTCCTGCTGCTGCAGGTGGCTGTGGTGCTGCGTCTGGTCGGCGCCTTCCCCGGCTTCACCGCCCTGCTGCCACTGGCGGCTGCAGCCTGGTTCGGCATCGTGCTGATCTGGGGCAACCGTCTGGTGCAGTGGTACGGCAAGCCGCGCGTGGACGGCAAGGCCGGCTAGGACTCAGACATCCAGGCGGGTGCGCAGGGCTTCGTTCAGCACCCCCGCCACCGCCTGGTGAAACGCCGGCATCTCGCCAATCGCCGGCGCCAGGCGCCATTCCACCCCGCGCCAGTTGGCACTGAGCTGCTCCAGCAGTTTGGCCATGTCCACCCGCACATGGTGGCCTGCCCCGAGGAACATGGGGATGACCAGCACATGCCGGCACCCCTGGCGCGCCAGGGCATCGCCTGCTGCCAGGCACTTGGGCTCCTGGATTTCCACAAACCCCAGTTCCACTGCCAGCCCCGGGCGACCCGCCTTCAGCAGTTGCGCCACTGCCTCGAAAGGCTGGCTCCAAGCTGGATCACGTGACCCGTGGGCCACCAGCAATGCGCCGTCCATTTCCGTCATGTTTGTGTCAACTCCGTGTATCGATGGGTTTGCATACGTCAATTACATTTGTTTGCAGATTTTGATCCATTGACGGCAGTCAATGCTGCGGAAAAGCACCATCAGGATGATCGACCCCTGCAATGTAAGCAAACACTACAGGAGCACACGATGAGTTCATTCAAGATGAAGTTGCTGAGCGCCAGCCTGATTATGGCAGGGGTCGCTGTGGGTGCGCAGGCGCAAACCAGCGCCGCCGCCAAGTCGGACGGCCAGAACCATACCACGGCCGTCCAGGCCACTTATGAAAACGCAGGCAGCTCCCCCGTAGGCAAGGCGGACATGCACCAGGACATCAACCCCAAGGCTCCGCCGATGTCCAAGACCGAATTCGAGCGCGCCAAGGAAATCTACTTCCAGCGCTGCGCCGGCTGCCATGGCGTTCTGCGCAAGGGCGCAACCGGCAAGGCCCTGACGCCCGACATCACGCTGGAACGCGGCAGCGAATACCTGAAAACCTTCATCGCCTACGGCAGCCCTGCCGGCATGCCCAACTGGCAGACCTCCGGTGAAATGACCGCCGCCGACGTGGACCTGATGGCCCGCTACATCCAGCAAACGCCTCCCACACCGCCGGAATTCTCGCTGGCTGACATGGAAAAGTCGCGCAAGGAATATGTGCCCGTTTCCAAGCGCCCGACGAAGAAGATGAACAAGTACAACATCGACAACCTCTTCTCCGTCACCCTGCGTGACAGCGGTGAAGTGGCCCTGATCGATGGCGACACCAAGCAGATCATCAACATCGTCAAGACCGGCTACGCCGTCCACATCTCCCGCCTGTCCAAGTCCGGCCGCTACCTGTACGTGATCGGCCGTGACGCCCGCTTGAACCTGATCGACCTGTGGATGGAAAAACCGGACAACGTGGCCGAGATCAAGGTGGGTCTGGAAGCCCGTTCCGTCGAGACTTCCAAGTTCAAGGGCTTCGAGGACAAGATCGCCGTGGCCGGCACCTACTGGCCGCCGCAGTTCGTGATCATGGATGGCGATACGCTGAAGCCGCGCAAGATCGTGTCGACCCGTGGCATGACCGTGGACAACGAGTACCACCCCGAGCCGCGCGTGGCAGCCATCGTGGCCAGCCACTACCGTCCCGAATTCCTGGTCAACGCCAAGGAAACCGGCAAGATCTACATGGTCGACTACACCGACCTGAGCAACCTCAAGACCACCACGCTCGACGCGGCCAAGTTCCTGCATGATGGCGGCTTCGACAGCACCGGCCGCTACTTCATGACGGCTGCCAACGCTTCCAACAAGATCGCCGTGGTCGATACCAAGGAAGACAAGCTGGCCGCCCTGGTCGATGTGGGCAAGACCCCGCACCCGGGCCGCGGCGCCAACTTCGTGCATCCCAAGTTCGGCCCCGTTTGGGCAACTTCCCACCTGGGTGACGAAAGCATCAGCCTGATCGGTACCGATCCGGTCAAGCACAAGGCCAATGCCTGGAAAGTGGTGCAGACCATGAAGGGCCAAGGTGGCGGTTCTCTGTTCATCAAGACCCATCCCAAGTCCAAGAACCTGTGGGTCGACACCACCCTCAACCCCGATGCCAAGATCAGCCAGAGCGTGGCCGTGTATGACATCAACAACCTGAACGCCGAAGCCAAGATCATCGACATCGCGGCCTGTGCCAAGCTGACCGATGACGGCGCCAAGCGCGTGGTGCAGCCCGAGTACAACAAGGCCGGGGACGAAGTCTGGTTCTCCGTCTGGAGTGCCAAGAACAAGGAATCCGCGATTGTTGTGGTCGACGACAAGACACGTGCCTGCAAGACCGTGATCAAGGACAAGCGCCTGATCACGCCGACCGGCAAGTTCAACGTCTACAACACGCAGCACGACGTGTACTGATTGACTGCAATCAATGAGCCATTCTTCGCGGCCCTACACAATGGGCCCGAAGCCAACAAGGTTTTTCAACTGGAGTGAACCCATCATGAGCAAGCGTCTTATTACTCCCGCCCTCGTCGCCGTCGGTCTGCTGTTCGGCATCGCCAGCAACGTGCAGGCCAGCGAAGCCCTGGCCAAGTCCAAGAACTGCATGGCTTGCCATGCCGTGGACAAGAAGATGGTTGGCCCTTCCTACAAGGATGTGGCGGCCAAGTACAAGGGCAAGGGTGCTGAAGCAACCCTGGCTGCCAAGATCAAGAAAGGCGGCGTGGGTGCCTGGGGCAACGTGCCCATGCCTCCCAACAACGTGACCGATGCCGAAGCCGCTTCGCTGGTCAAGTGGGTCATGTCCCTGTAATACGGTTGACGTATACGTAAAGTCGATGCATGTGCATCGGCTTTTTTTATTTCCTGAACGCGCAAATCCGTAGCAAACAGGCACATTTTGATGCATCATCCAACAGGTTGACGGCAGTCAATGCAATAACCCCACGCCAAGGCGATGATTCGTTCCGAACCCTAGCCAACAAACCTGGAGTCAACTATGAGCCCGTTCCAGCTGAAGTATCTTGCTGCCACCCTGGCAGTCGTCGGCATCTCCGTAGCCGGATGCAGTAACAAACAAGATGCGGCTCCCACCGCAGCTTCCGCGGCTTCTGCCGTCAGCGCAGCACCGGCCGCCAGCGCACAGGCCCCTGCCGAGAATGCAGCAGCCAAGAGCGACGCCGCCAGCCATGGCGACACCACCGCTGCCACCTACGCCAACGCCGGCTCCTCCCCGGTAGGCGCAGCAGCCCTGCACCAGAACATCAACCCCAAGGCTCCGCAAATGACGCAGGCCGAGTTCGAGCGCGGCAAGGAAATCTACTTCCAGCGCTGCGCCGGCTGCCATGGCGTGCTGCGCAAGGGTGCTACCGGCAAGCCGCTCACCACCGACATCACGCTGGAGCGCGGTACCGAATACCTGAAGACCTTCATCGCCTACGGCAGCCCCGCAGGCATGCCCAACTGGCAGACTTCCGGCGAAATGACCGCCCAGGACGTGGACCTGATGGCCCGCTACATCCAGCAGGAACCGCCCACTCCGCCCGAGTTCTCGCTGGCTGACATCGAAAGCTCCCGCAAGGAATACATCCCGGTCGACAAGCGTCCGACCAAGAAGATGAACAACTACAACATCGACAACCTCTTCTCCGTCACCCTGCGTGACAGCGGCGAAGTGGCCCTGATCGATGGCGACACCAAACAGATCATCAACATCGTCAAGACCGGCTATGCGGTGCACATCTCCCGCATGTCCAAATCGGGCCGCTACCTTTACGTGATCGGCCGTGACGCACGCCTGAACCTGATCGACCTGTGGATGGAAAAACCGGACAACGTGGCCGAAGTGAAGGTCGGTCTGGAAGCCCGTTCCGTCGAGACTTCCAAGTTCAAGGGCTTCGAGGACAAGCTGGCGATCGCCGGTACCTACTGGCCGCCGCAGTTCGTGATCATGGATGGCGATACGCTCAAGCCGCGCAAGGTGGTTTCCACCCGTGGCATGACCGTGGACAACGAATACCACCCCGAGCCGCGCGTGGCAGCCATCGTGGCCAGCCACTACCGTCCTGAATTCCTGGTCAACGCCAAGGAAACCGGCAAGATCTACATGGTCGACTACACCGACCTGGCCAACATGAAGATGACGGTGCTGGATTCTGCCAAGTTCCTGCATGATGGCGGCTTCGACAGCACCGGCCGTTACTTCATGACGGCTGCCAACGCCTCCAACAAGATCGCAGTGGTCGATACCAAGGAAGACAAGCTGGCCGCCCTGGTCGATGTGGGCAAGACCCCGCACCCGGGCCGTGGCGCCAACTTCAAGCATCCCAAGTTCGGTCCGGTGTGGGCCACCTCCCACTTGGGTGACGAAAGCATCAGCCTGATCGGTACCGATCCGGTCAAGAACAAGGCCAACGCCTGGAAAGTGGTGCAGACCATCAAGGGCCAGGGTGGCGGTTCTCTGTTCATCAAGACCCATCCCAAGTCCAAGAACCTGTGGGTCGACACCCCGCTGCACCCGGATGCCAAGATCAGCCAGAGCGTAGCCGTGTATGACATCAACAAGCTGGACGGCGCTCCGCAGATCATCGACATCGCTGCCTGCGCCAAGCTGGCTGACGACGGCGCCAAGCGCGTGGTGCAGCCCGAGTACAACAAGGCCGGTGACGAAGTCTGGTTCTCCGTCTGGAGCGCCCTGAACAAGGAATCCGCCATTGTGGTGGTCGACGACAAGACCCGCGCCTGCAAGACCGTGATCAAGGACAAGCGCCTGGTCACGCCGACCGGCAAGTTCAACGTCTACAACACGCAGAACGACGTCTATTGATCCACGCCCTTTCCTGAAAAGGCGCACAGGCCGGGCGGGCAACCGCCCGGCCTTTTTACTGGGTTGCCGGCAATCAAGGTTCCGCCTGCCGCAGCCTCCTATACTTCACTCAATCCAACCACATGGTGCCGCGAGATGTTGCAGTTGATCCGAATCATCGTGATGTGTGGCGCCTGCCTGGCCAGCATGGCCCAAGCGCAGGAATCTGCCCCCGTACCCTCTGAAGCCCGCCAGCGAGAACTGCTGCACCTGCTCAAGCAGGATTGCGGCGCCTGCCATGGCATGACCATGCAGGGCGGCCTGGGCACCCCTCTTACCGCCGAAGCGCTGCGCGACAAGCCCGTCGACAGCCTGGTTGCCACCATCATGGGTGGCCGCCCCGGCACCGCCATGCCGCCATGGAAGCCATTCATGAACGAGCAGGAAGCCCGCTGGATGGTGGAGCTGCTGCAGGCCGGCAAGCATCCGTAAGCATTTCAGGGAGTCCATCATGACCAGCAAGAACATCCAGTCCACCTCTTCCCTGCGCCGGCTGCCCGGCGCCCTCTCGATCCTGGTGGCCGCGCTGGCCCTGGCCGGCTGTGCCGCCACGGGCGGTGCGGTACGCGGCACCGGCGACCTCGGTGTCGTCATCGAGCGTGCCACCGGCAGCGTGCAGATCGTCGAAAACAGCACCGACACCAGCCTCGCCCAGGTCAAGGGCCTGGGCGACCTCTCGCATGCCTCCGTGGTGTTCTCGCGCGATACGCGCTACGCCTACGTGTTCGGCCGCGACGGCGGCCTGAGCAAGGTCGACATGCTCACGCACAAGCTGGTCAAGCGCGTGATCCAGGCCGGCAACAGCATCGGCGGTGCCGTCTCCACTGATGGCCGCATCCTGGCCGCCCAGAACTACGAGCCGGGCGGCGTCAAGCTGTTCGATGCCGACACGCTGGAACTGCTGGCGGACATTCCTGCCGTGGGCGCCGATGGCAAGCCCTCCAAGGTGGTCGGCCTCGCCGACCTGCCGGGCCAGCGCTTTGCCTACAGCCTGTTCGAAGCCGGCGAAATCTGGATGCTCGACGCCTCCAACCCGCGCCAGCCCAAGGTGACCAAGTTCCACAACGTCGGCAAGCAGCCCTACGATGGCCTGGGCAGCTCCAACGGCCGCTACTACATCGCCGGCCTGTATGGCGAGGATGGTCTGGCCATGCTCGACACCTGGGCCAAGGACCTGCAGGTGCGCCGCATCCTGCCCGACTACGGCAAGGGCCGCGAGAAGCAGCCTGTCTACAAGATGCCCCACCTGCGTGGCTGGGCCATTTCGGGCGACTATGCCTTCCTGCCGGCCATCGGCCACAAGCAGGTACTGGTGGCCGACAACCGCAGCTGGAACCAGGTGACTGCCGTGCCGGTGTACGGCCAGCCCGTGTTTGTGATGGCCGAGCCCTCCGGCCGCAAGGTGTGGGTCAACTTCGCCTTCCCGCACAACGATACGCTGCAGGTGATCGACGTGCCTTCCATGAAGGTGGTGCAGACGCTCAAGCCGGGCAAGGCCATCCTGCACATGGAGTTCTCGCCCAAGGGGGACGAGATCTGGGTTTCCAGCCGCGACGAGAACAAGGTCGTGGTGATCGACACGCAAAGCTACACCACCCGCAAGGTGCTGCCGGCAGAAAGCCCGTCCGGGATTTTCTTTACCTGGCGTGCCAGCCGCATGGGCATGTAAGCTTGGCCCATGCACGCCACTGATGACTCCTACCGGGCTGCTCCCGAGGCAGCCCTGGCAGATTCTGCCCCGCAACTCGCCCTGCTCGATGCCTGGCAACGCGGCTTTCCGCTGGAGCCCCGGCCCTATGCGCGCATTGCTACAGCGCATGGCCTGAGCGAAGCGGAGCTGCTGGCCCGCCTGCGGCAGGTGCTGGAGCAGAAGCTTCTAAGCCGCGTCGGCGGCATTTTTGCTCCCAATACTGTCGGCGCCAGCACGCTGGCCGCAGTGACGGTGCCGGCGGACCAGGTCGAAGCCGCCGCAGCGCTGATCAACCGCTACCCGGAGGTCAACCACAACTACCTGCGTGAGCACCACTACAACCTGTGGTTTGTGGTGGCCGCAACCGACCGGGCTGGCGTGCAGCGCGTGCTGGCCGAGATTGGCGAGGCGCTGAATCAGACCGTGCTGGATCTACCGCTGGAAGCCGAATACCACGTGGACCTCGGTTTTTCGCTGCAGGATGGCAGCAAGGCCGCGCACCGCCCTGCCCCTGCCGCCCTCACACACATCACACCCGAACAACGCGCGCTGATGGCTGCGCTCGGACATGGTCTGGCGCTGGAGTCGCAGCCCTATGCCATCATGGCAAAGTCCATTGGCTGGAGCGAGCAGCAAGTCATCGACCAGCTGGCCGAATGGGTGCACAGCGGCGTGCTGCGCCGCCTGGGCCTGATCGTGCGTCACCACGAGTTTGGCTACACCGCCAATGCCATGTGTGTGTGGCAGGTGCCACCCGAACTGCGCGATGCCAAGGGCGAAGCGCTGGCGGCTCAGCATGGCGTCAACCTTTGCTACGCGCGCCCGGCACGCGGCAGCCACTGGCCCTACAACCTGTTCTGCATGGTGCACGGCAAGGACCGCACCGAAGTCAGCCTGCGCGTGGCGGAGCTGAACCAGGCCGCCGGCCTGGAGCAATTGCCGCACGCTGTGCTGTTCTCCACCCGCCGCTTCAAGCAAAGCGGCGCCCTGTATGGAAGGATGCGCCCCCATGCCGCAAGCTGAATCCGCCCCGAAGCATCCCCAAACACCCGGCACAGCCTCGTCCGACGCGCGCCGGCAGGCAGCCGAACTGACAGCGCTGGAGGCAAGCATCGTCAACACACTGCAAGGCGACTTTCCCCTGACACACCGGCCGTTCGACGTGGCAGGACAGAGGCTGGACATCAGCGGCAAGCAACTGCGCAGCACCATCGCCAGCCTGCTGGAACGCAAGGTGCTCACCCGCTTCGGCCCGCTGTTCCAGATCGAGCGCATGGGCGGTCAGTTCGTGCTGGCCGCGCTGCAGGTGCCCGAAGAGCGCTATGACGAGGTCACAGCCCAGGTCAACGCCTTTGACGCCGTAGCCCACAACTACCGGCGCGAGCACGCGCTCAACATGTGGTTTGTGCTGGCCACCTCCACACCGGCCGGGATGCAGCAGGCCATAGCCGACATCGAGCAGGCGACGGGTCTGCCGGTACATGCCTTTCCCAAGCTGGAGGAGTATTTCGTCGGCATGCGCTTTACCGTGGGGGGAGAACAGCCCGTGGGTGTGGTGGCCCCTGCTGATGCGCTTGAAGCCGGCAACGCACGCAATGCTCCCGGCACCGCGATCCAAGGTGTAGCAGACAAACTGGACGCCATTCGTGCCGACGACGGCGCTGGTGCCCAATCGGATGCCAGCGCGCCTCCCGATTCAGGCGTGGCAGTCCCGACCCTGCACGACGAGGACTGGCCCCTGATCCGCGCCTGCCAGGCAGGCCTCGCGCTCGACACCGATACGCCCTATGCCACCCTCGCCTCCCAACTCGGCTGGACGGAAGACCGCGTGCTGCAGCGCCTGCAGGAACTGCTGGACGCCGGCATCATCCGCCGCATCGGCGTGGTGCCGAACCATTACGCCATTGGCTACCGCTTCAACGCCATGGGTGTGTTCGATGTGGATGATGCGGCGATCGCACGGCTCGGTCCGCAGGTGGGTGCGCTGGATTTCGTCACCCACTGCTACCGCCGCCCGCGCGACCTGCCCCTGTGGCCCTACAACCTGTTCGCCATGTGCCATGGATCCAGCCGCGAGGCCGTGCTGCAGCAGATCGCGCAGGTGCGCGCCCTGCTCGGCACCGACTGCCGCGGCCACGATGCGCTTTTTTCCACGCGCATCCTGAAAAAATCCGGCTTGCGCGTTTAAGCTGCAGGGGGTATCGGAAAAAGGAGAATATGCGGGATCGGGGACATTCACCTGCATGCTTTTCCCTACCCCGGGGCGCCTTACAGGACGCCTCTCAAGTGCGAGCTGACGGAGGATTGACGGCAATTAAGTGCGCCCGACGCCGTCTGTGGTCTACTTTCGTTGAAGTTTACGGAGTTGTACATGCTGCGCCTTACCACCTATCTGCAGGGTCTGCTGTCCGAGCAGCCTGACCGTTTCGTCCCGGCCCGCAAGCCCAGCGGCCCTGTCGTCATCTGGAACCTGATACGGCGCTGCAACCTCACCTGCCAGCACTGCTACGCCAGCGCCGCCAACAAGGACTTTGCCGGCGAACTGGATACGGCCGAAGTGTTCCGCGTGATGGACGACCTGTACGACAGCGGCGTGCGCGTGCTCATCCTCTCGGGCGGCGAGCCGCTGATGCGGTCGGACATCTTCGAAATCGCCGCGCGCGCCAAGGCCAAGGGCATGTACACCGGCCTGTCGAGCAACGGCACGCTGATCGACGAACACAACGTGGGCCATATCGCCTCGGTGGGTTTCGACTACATCGGCGTCAGCCTGGACGGCATCGGTGCCACGCATGACGCCTTCCGCGGCCTGCCCGGCAGCTTCGAGCAGTCCATGCGCGGCATCCGCCTGTGCCATGCCCACGGCATGAAGGTGGGCGTGCGCTTCACCATGACCGAAGAGAACGCCCACGACCTGCCCGCCCTGCTCAAGCTGGTGGAAGACGAGGACATCGACAAGTTCTACTTCTCGCACCTCAACTACGCCGGCCGCGGCAACGCCAACCGCGAGACCGATGCCCTGCACCAGCGCACGCGCTGGGCCATGGACATGCTGATCGACGCCTGCGCGCAAAGCATTCGCAACGACCGCCCGCGCGAGTTCGTCACCGGCAACAACGATGCCGATGGTGTTTATCTGTTGCAATGGGCGCAACGCAATTTCCCTGATCGGGAAGAACAAGTCAAACAGCTGGAACAGAAACTCTACAGCTGGGGCGGCAACAGCAGCGGCGTCAACGTCGCCAACATCGACAACCGCGGCTACGTGCATCCCGACACCATGTGGTGGAAGATCCGCCTCGGCAACGTGAAGGAGCGCAGCTTTGGCGAGATCTGGCAGGACACCAGCCACCCGCTGATGGCCGGCCTCAAGCAGTCGCCACGCCCGGTCACCGGCCGCTGTGCCAACTGCCAATACCTCACGCTTTGCAACGGCAACACCCGCGTGCGTGCCTGGGAACTGACGGGCGACTACTGGACGGCTGACCCGGCCTGCTACCTGAGCGATGCCGAACTCGGCATCACGCCCGGCAGCTACTCCGAAGAGGAGCACCGCCTGGCCCGCCGCCTGCGCAGCATTCCCATCCAGCCGGTTTCCCTCGACGATCAGGAGGTCGCACCATGCGCTCACGCATGATTTCCCGCACGGCTGGCGCGGCCAGCCCGTTGGCTCGTACCCTGACAACAGCCCTGGTTGGCTTGAGCAGCGTTGCGGGCCTGTCCACGGCGGGCTGCGCACAGGCGGCTCCGGACAACTCCAATACGCAGATGCTGGAGTGGATGCAGCGCGCCCACCAGCCGGCAGGCGGCACGTCCTCCGCCACTTCTGCGGCCAGCACGGCGCCAGCAGCTTCCATCACGAGCAAGGGCTCGGGCAGCACGGCAGGCGCAAGCACTTCCACCGGTACGAAGCCGGCATCCAGCATCCGCACTGCCAGCCCAACGGCTGCGACCAGAACCGCAACACCCCGTCCAGCAGCCCCGCCATCCACAACAACAGGAACGCGCAAGGTGGCCGTAGCCTCCCCCGCGAAATCCACCGTCTCACCAGGCGTACAAGCCACACCGGCCTTGAACAAGCCCGCTGCAGGCGCTGCCCCGGCCGGCACTCAGACCGCCGTCGCCATCCCTGACGCCCGCCTGGCCAAGCTCTACCAGCAGCAATGCGCCACCTGCCACGGCAGCGAACGCCTCGGCGCCATGGGCCCGGCCTTGCTGCCCGAGAGCCTGGAGCGCATCAAGCCGGCCGAAGTGCTGCGTGTCATCCGCCAGGGCCGCCCGGCCACGCAGATGGTGGGCTATGCCGACAAGCTGAGCGAAGCTGAAATCCAGGGTCTTGCACGCTGGGTGCAACAACCCCCTGCAAAGCCGGTCGGCTGGACCGATGCCGAAATGCGCGCCTCGCACCGCGAGTTCGTCAAGCCCGACTACTCCGACAAGGTCAAGCCCGCCTTCAAGGTCAACGACCCACACAACCTGTTCGTGGTGGTGGAAGCCGGTGATCACCACGTCAGCGTGATCGACGGCGACACCTTCACCCCCATCACCCGCTTCGAATCGCACTTCGCGCTGCATGGCGGGCCGAAATTCACGCCGGATGGCCGCTTCGTCTACTTCGCCAGCCGCGATGGCTGGGTCAGCCAGTACGACCTGTACACGCTGAAGAAGGTCGCCGAGATCCGCGTCGGCATCAACACGCGCAACGTGGCCGTCTCGTCCGACGGCAAGTGGGTGCTGGCCGGCAACACGCTGCCGCAGAATCTGGTGCTTCTGGATGCGCAGGGCCTGAAACCGGTACGCACCTACCCGGTGAAAGACCGCGAAGGCAAGTCCTCCCGCGTCTCTGCTGTCTATGACGCTGCCCCACGCAACAGCTTCGTGGTGGCGCTCAAGGATTCGCCGGAGCTGTGGAGCATCTCCTACGATCCCAAGGCCGAACCCTTCTACGCCGGCTTTGTGCATGACTACAAGATGAAGGAAGGCATCCCCACCAAGGGCTTTCTCAACCCGCGCGTCACGCCGCTGCAGATGGTGCTAGACGATTTCTACTTCGATCCCGACTACAAGTACGTGATGGGCGCCTCGCGCGACGGCAAGGCCCAGGTCATTTCGCTGGTCTCGCGCGGCAAGGTGGCCGAGCTGCCCCTGCAAGGCATGCCGCACCTGGGTTCCGGCATCACCTTCAATGCCAATGGCCGCCTCTACATGGCCTCCACCAACCTGAACACGCCCACGATTACCGTGATCGACATGCAGAACTGGAAGGTGGCCAAGGAGATCCCGATTCCCGGCCCCGGCTTCTTCCTGCGCAGCCATGAAGAAACGCCCTACGCCTGGGTCGACTCCATGATGTCGCCCACCGCGAAGGACACCATTTCCATCATCGACAAGCGCACGCTCGAAGTGGTGCGCCAGCTCAGGCTGCGGCCCGGCAAGACCAACGCCCACGTGGAGTTCACGCGCGACGGCCGCTACGCACTGGTCAGCATCATGGAAAATCCCGGCGAATTGATCATCGTGGATGCAAAAACCTTCCAGGAGGTCAAGGCTTTGCCCATGTCCAAGCCGATTGGCAAATACAATGTCTTCAACAAGGTCACGCGATCCGAAGGCACGAGCCACTGAGCGTGAGCGAGATCCACACTCCGTCAGATCAGAGGCATGAGAAAAGAAGTCGACGTCCGCAAGCTGGTTCGCTATCAACCCCTGTTCCAGGAACTTAACGACGCCCAGATCGAAGCTCTCATGCCCGGCATCCGCGAGGTACGGATCGAGAAAGGCCGCGACCTGTTCCACCGCGAAGACCCCTGTGATGGCTTGTGGTTGGTGGTGTATGGCCGCGTCAAGCTGTTCATCACCTCGCCGCAGGGCAACGAGAAGGTAATCGAGATCATGCAGGCCGGCCAGAGCTTTGGCGAAGCCGTCATGTTCCTGCGCCGCCCCTACCCGGTCAGCGCCCATGTGCTCGAAGACAGCATGCTGCTGCATGTGAGCGAATCGGCCATCTCCAACGCCATCGAAACCGACAAGTCCTTCGCGCGCCACTTGCTGGCGGGCCTGTCCATGCGCCTGCATACCTTTGTGCAGGACGTGGAGCGCTACTCCATGGAGAACCCGCTGCAGCGCGTGGCGGGCTATCTGGTGCAGCTCAGCGAAACGCCCGAAGCCGATGCATTCACCGTCAGCCTGCCGGTCAACAAGAACCTGATCGCCTCGCGCCTGAGCCTGGCGCCAGAAACCTTCTCGCGCGTGCTCAACCAGCTCAGCGCTGCGGGTTTCATCGAGGTTGATGGCAAGGACATTACGGTCAACAATCCATCGGGCATGCTGCTGTTTGCCCAGACCTCTGGCAAGACCAAGTCCTGACCACCCTGCCGGATGTGCCCGGCTGGTCCGGGACATCGGGCATTCCAGCCGACAACAACAAGCATATTTCCGGGAGCATCCATGTCAGACAGCAAAGCCACCGAACCGGTCAAGCCGATTGACCTGCGCAAGTTGCCGCCGCCCGAGCCGATGCTGGTGATCATGGATGCCATTGCCGATCCCCTGCCGGCCTGTGGCTACTGGGCCTTCCTGCTGCCGCGCTTTCCGCAGCCGCTGGTTTCCATGCTGAACGACCGCGGGCTGGATTATCGCGTCGAACCCGAGGAAAACTATGACGGCGTGATCATGCGCATCGCGCCGGAGTTTCCCGAAGACGATTAAGTAGCGCAGCGGGGCGCCCCGCCAGACGTTCCCCCGACTATTCCGCCATGCCGCTGCGGTGCTGCGGTGCTGCCGGTGCTGCCGGTGCTGCCGGTGCTGCCGGTGCTGCCGGTGCTGCCGGTGCTGCCGGTGCTGCGTAGCATATCGCGCTGTAGTAGCGCCCACCTGAACGCAGTACCGCCCATGCAAAACGACCGCCCAGGCAGGCGGCCGCATTCTCCCGAAAGCCGCCTCAGGCCGCTTCCACCATCCCCCGTTTCGCCTGCTCGATCAGCGGATACAGGTCTGCATGCAGCGTCACCACGCTGCCGATGATCAGCAGCACTGGAGACACCAGGCCGGAGCCTTGCAGCGCTTCTGCCAGCGCCCCCAGGGTGGTTGTCAGCACCTCCTGTTGCGGCGTGGTGGCACTGGCCACAGCCGCCACCGGCGTATCGGCTGCGTGGCCGTGCGCCATCAGTTCCGCCGCAATGCGCGGCGCCTCGCCCAGCCCCATGTACACCACCAGTGTCGACGCGGGATTGAGGTGACGCACCCACTCCAGATCGTCACAATCCTTCTTGCGGTGTCCGGTCACGAAACTCACCATCTGCGCATGGTCGCGGTGCGTGAGCGGAATGCCGGTGCTGGAGGCCGCGCCCATGGCTGCGGTCACGCCCGGCACCACCTCGCAGGGAATCCCTTCACTGGCCAGCTCCTGCATTTCCTCGCCGCCGCGTCCGAACATGAAAGGGTCGCCCCCCTTGAGACGGACCACGCGCAAGCCCATGCGCGCCTTGTTGACAATCATGCGATTTGTTTCTTCCTGTGGCAGCATGTGTCTGTTTGCGCGTTTGCCTACGCAAATGCATTCGCACCGTTCGGGAATCAAGTCGAGGATCTCTTGCGAAACCAGCAAGTCGTAAAGGACCACGTCTGCCTCGCGCAGCCGCCGTAACGCCCGCAGCGTCAGGAGTTCCGGGTCTCCCGGCCCTGCTCCCACCAGGCTGACCAGCGGCCCGTTTTCGGGCTGTGATGCACCGGCGGCCTCCACTGTGCATGCATTGTTGGTGTTCCTCATGAATGACCATCCTTGTACTGCTGATTTGCGAGGCTCCAGTGTACAAACGGAGCGGCAGGTTTTTGATTGACTGGGGTCAATGCCTGCAGAGCGACGTGAAACTTACATTACATCGTGTTGCAAAGGCACTTTCAGAAAGGATGTGGTATGTCAGCAAGCTTCACCAAGTCGACAGCCCGTAATATTTTTTACGGCGGGTCGACGTTCTTTTTCCTGCTATTCCTGGCACTCACGTTCCAGACCGAACGCAGCTTCCCCCAGTACGACAACCGCGCCGCCATCACCGACCAGGTCGTGCGTGGCAAGAAGATCTGGGAAACCAACAACTGCATTGGCTGCCACACCATGCTTGGTGAGGGCGCCTACTTCGCTCCGGAGCTCGGCAACGTGTACCCGCGCCGTGGTCCCGAGTTCATCAAGGCCTGGATGAAGGCCCAGCCGAGCAAGGTGCCTGGCCGCCGCCAGATGCCGAACTTCCACCTGACCGACGAGCAACTGGATGATCTGGTGGCATTCCTGAAATACAGCTCCGAAATCAAGACCCACAACTGGCCGCCCAACAAGGAAGGCTGATCACCGGTCCGGAACTATTCATCAACGATTGAGGAGAAAACCATGACAAGCGCGACCTTGCCCGTGGATGCCGAAAGACTGGCACCCATCGCGCCGGCTGATGTGGCACCCAGCCCGGCAAAAGTGAAATACGCCTCCCAGGCGGTAGCAAAACCCTACTTCATCGCCGCCATCGGCCTGTTCGTCGGCCAGATCATCTTCGGATTGATCATGGGCGCCCAGTACATCTGGGGCGACTTCCTGTTCCCGGCGATTCCGTTCAACATTGCCCGCATGGTGCACACCAACCTGCTGATCGTGTGGTTGCTGTTCGGCTTCATGGGCGCAGGCTACTACCTGATTCCCGAAGAGTGCGAACGCGAGTTGCACAGCCCGAAACTGGCGCTTGCGCTGTTCTGGATCTTCCTGGTTGCCGGTGCGCTGACCATCGTCGGCTACCTGATGGTGCCCTATTCCACGCTGGCCGAGATGACCGGCAACGATCTGCTGGCCACCATGGGACGGGAGTTTCTGGAACAGCCGCTGATCACCAAGATCGGCATCGTGATCGTGGCCCTGGGCTTCCTGTACAACCTGTCCATGACCATGGCCAAGGGTCGCAAGACCACCATCAGCCTGGTGATGATGATCGGTCTGTGGGGCCTCGCCATCTTCTTCCTGTTCGCGTTCTACAACCCGCACAACCTCGCCCGTGACAAGTTCTACTGGTGGTGGGTGGTGCACCTCTGGGTGGAAGGCGTGTGGGAACTGATCATGGGCGCCATGCTGGCCTTCGTACTGGTGAAAGTCACCGGCGTTGACCGCGAAGTGATCGAAAAGTGGCTGTACCTCATCATCGCCATGACGCTGATCTCCGGCATCATCGGTACCGGCCACCACTACTTCTGGATTGGCACGCCGGGCTTCTGGCAGGTGTGGGGTTCCATCTTCTCCGCCCTGGAGCCGATTCCCTTCTTCATGCTGACGATCTTCGCCTTCAACGTGGTGAACAAGCGCCGCCGCGAACACCCCAACAAGGCTGCCGTGCTGTGGGCACTGGGCTGCGCCGTGATGGGCTTCCTGGGCGCTGGCGTGTGGGGCTTCCTGCACACCCTGTCCTTCGTCAACTACTGGACGCACGGCACGCAGATCACTGCCAGCCACGGTCACATGGCCTTCTACGGAGCCTATGCCATGGTCGTGATGTGCATGATCTCCTACACCATGCCCATCATCCACGGCCGCGAAGCCAACAGCAACCGGTCACAGGTGATGGAAATGTGGGGCTTCTGGCTGATGACCGTCTCCATGGTGTTCATCACCCTGTTCCTGACGGGCGCCGGCATTGTCCAGGTGTGGCTGCAGCGCTATAGCGATACCCCGATGAACTTCATGATGACGCAGGACAAGATCGTGATCTTCTACTACCTGCGCCTGATCTCCGGCTTCACCTTCCTGTTTGGCGTGATCGCCTACGTGTGGAGCTTCTTCATCGGCGCCGACAAACCGAAGTCCGCACTGCGCTGATCTCCGGATTTTCACCCGGCCGCTTTCCGGGGCGGCCTTGGGGCGACGCGGCAACGTCGCCCTTTTTTCTTTCTGCCGAGCCATCCGGCATCTGGAGGCATTGCATGCAGTCCCCTGCAACTTCCACTCCCCCCCAGCCCCCGCATGAACGTCGCGTTCCAGGCGACATGGCCATGTGGGCCTTCATCCTGATCGAACTGACGGTTTTCGGATTCTTCTTCGGCGCCTATGCCTGGTCGCGGGCAAAGCAGCCCGAGGTTTTCGTGCAGGGCCAGGCGCAACTCGACATCGGACTCGCCCTGATCAACACCGTGCTGCTGATTCTGGGCAGTGCTGCCGCTGCCTGGGCGGTCTGGCTGGCACGCCGTCCGCAGGCACAAGCCGGTCAGGTCCGTGTGGCCCTGATGACCGCACTGGCCTTCGGCGCCGGCTTTCTGGTGCTCAAGATGGCCGACTTCGTCATGAAGCTCAATGCCGGCTTCGACATGGCCACCGACGACTACTGGATGTTCTATTTCTCGCTGACCTTCTTCCACTACCTCCACGTCATTCTCGGCATGGTCTTTATCGGCATGGTGTGGGTACGGCTGCGTTCCGTGGCAAGCTGCGGAGACGAGCAGGCCTACTGGGTGGAAACCGTGGCCTCCTACTGGCACATGGTGGATCTGGTCTGGCTGGTGCTGTTCGCACTGGTCTACATCGCCCACTGAGGCGTTCACCCCCGTTTTTCTTGGCTGGCGTCAATGCGACGCAAGCGCATTTCCGGAGATAGTGCACCCATGCGCAGTTTCAGCTTTCCTCCCAGTGTGGCCGTGATCACCGTGATCCTGCTGGCCCTGACAGGACTCGCGGCCTGGCTGGCCGAATCCGGCACCGCCCTGCCCCTCCGCCTCGGCATCGTGGCGCTGGCCATGGCCTGGATCAAGGGCTTTCTGGTGGCCGAGCATTTCATGGAATTGCGCCACGCCCCGCTCTACCTGCGCCTGTTCGTGCAGCTCTGGCTGGCCCTGGCCTGTGGCGGGCTGATGATGGTCTTCTGGTAAGCAGCTGCCGCACCCCCTAACGATTGGAGTACCCCCCTATGAACGCCTTGAACGAGCCCGTGTTCGAAGTCCCCTATTACCAGCCCACCGGCCAGGAGTGCGAGCTGTTCGAGCAGGCCTGGAAACAGCACCTGCCCATGCTGATCAAGGGCCCCACCGGCTGCGGCAAGACGCGCTTCGTGGCCCACATGGCTGCCCGTCTGAAGCTGCCGCTTTTCACCGTCAGCTGCCACGACGACCTGACCGCCGCCGACCTGATCGGCCGTCACCTGATCACCGCCGGCAGCACCGTGTGGTGCGATGGTCCGCTCACGCAAGCCGTGCGCACCGGCGGCATCTGCTATCTGGACGAAGTGGTCGAGGCACGCAAGGACACCACCGTGGTGCTGCACCCGCTCACCGACGACCGCCGCATCCTGCCGATCGAACGCACCGGCGAGGTGCTGCACGCGCCCGACAGCTTCATGCTGGTGGTGTCGTACAACCCCGGTTACCAGCATGTGCTGAAAACACTCAAACCCTCCACGCGCCAGCGTTTCGTCGCCATGTCCTTTGATTTTCCGCCGCCCGAGGTGGAAATCGGCGTGGTGCAGCAGGAAAGCGGCGTGTCTGCCGAAGTGGCACAGCGCCTGGTCGGTCTGGCCACCAGCCTGCGCCGCCTGCAGGGCTATGACCTGGAGGAATCGGTCAGCACGCGCTTGCTGGTCTATGCCGCCAAGCTGATGGCCGCTGGCATGCCGCCACGCATGGCCTGCCTGGCTGCCCTGGTCGAGCCGCTGTCTGACGAGTCCGATACCATCGCCGCGCTGCAATCCATTGTCGACACGCAGTTTCCAGCCTGATTGATCGCCTGAAGGAAGTACGGTCATGGAAGAGAAAGTCGGTAGCTGGTGGGATTCGCTCATCAAGAAGGCCGCCTATCGCGGCTATCCGCAAGCGGCCGTGCGGCTGGACACCATGGAGAAAGTCGCGCCCGTGTTTTTCCGCGCCATGGGCGGGAACCCGGCGCTGGGCCTGCGCAGCACGGTGGGCACCGAGCATCAGGGCAGGCGCTCCCTGCTGGAGCGCATCGCCGGCACCAATGACCGGGTGGAACTGGCCTGGGCCGATGACAAGTCCCTCTTCCTGCCCGAACAGATCGACCTGTTTCCCGACAAGAGCCTGAACCGCAAGCTCTACTTCTGGCTGCTGGCGCTTAGCGCGGAATATGTGCCCGAGTTGAGTGATGCCAAAATGGATTGGTTGCGCACCAACCAGGAAGCCACCCAGCGCTGCCTGGCAGCCATGCCCGGACTGGCTCAGGTATACCAGGAACTGGTGGCCGCCTACATCCCGCTGCGGGGCAGCATGGGCATGATGCCGGCCGCGCAGGCTGTCACCGAAAAGGCCATCCGCGAGGCGCTGGAGCATCCCGGACAGCCGCTGTCTGCCACGGTGAACAGCCTGGAGGGCATCATGCCGGTGCATCTCTGGTCGCATCCCACGCCGCCCTCCATGCCTGCTGTGCGGCGCAAGGACGACGATGACGAAACCGATGCCGAAGCCACGCTGCACAACCAGAAGGAATCCAAGAAGCAGCGCCGCTACCGCGCCAAACAGGCCGAGCAGGACGAGCGCAAGAACGGCCCGCTGATGATCTTCCGCGCCGAATCCATCTTCACCTGGGACAACTTCGTCAAGGTGAACCGGCACGACGACGATGACGAGCTGGGCGACCTGCGCGCCGCCGACGACATGGATGAGCTGGCGATTGCACGCGATACCAAGAAGCGCTCTTCGCGCCTCAAACTGGATCTGGACCTGCCCGCCAACGCCTACGACGACACCCCGCTGGGCCCTGGCATCCTGCTTCCCGAGTGGAACTACAAGACCCAGCAACTGGTGGCGGACCATTGCTGCGTACAGCCCATGCTGCCCAAGAACTCGCACCCGACCGAGCTGCCGGAGCGCCTGCAGCGCAGCGCGCATCGCCTGCGCCGCCAGTTCCAGGCACTGGCACCGCAGCGCAACCGCCGCTTCGGCCAGATCGACGGCATGGACCTGGATCTGGACCGTGTTGTGCGTTTCTTCACCGAAGTGAAATCCGGCAAAGCCGAATCCACCGGCAACTTCTACCTGGACACCCCTCGCAACGAGCGCAGCCTGGCCTGCCTGCTGCTGGCCGATGTGTCCCTCTCAACCGAAGCCTGGGTGGGCAAGGGCCAACAGGCCAGCTCGGTGATCGACGTGGTGAAGGACAGCCTGATGCTGTTTGCCGAGGCGCTGCAGGCCTCCGGCGATGCCTTCGGCCTGTACGGTTTCTCCTCGCTCAAGCGCAAGCAGGTGCGCTACCTGACGCTCAAGGGCTTTGACGAGTCCTACAACGAAGTCACCCGGGGGCGTATTGCGGCGCTGTCCCCGGGCTTTTACACTCGCATGGGCGCGGCCATTCGCCAGTCCACCGAAATCCTGCTCAAGCAGCCCGCACACAAGCGCCTGCTGCTACTGGTAACCGATGGAAAACCAAACGATCTGGACCACTACGAAGGCCGCTACGGCGTGGAAGACACGCGCCAGGCCGTGCTGGAAGCGCGCAAGGCGGGGCTGGTACCCTTCTGCGTGACAATCGACCGCGAGGCCGGAGAGTATCTGCCGCACCTGTTCGGCACGCACCATTACGTGGTGGTGCCGGATGCCACGCGGTTGCCCAAGGTGCTGACGCGCTTGTATTCGACCTTGTCGCAATGATTCAGGCTGGCTGCTTCCGGGTTGCCCTTCCCTGACTTGCGCGTACTGCCTCACACGCGCCCGGTAACGGGAATCGCAGCGCCATGAATGGCGCGGGCAGCGTCGGACGCCAGGAAGGCAATCACGTCCGCCAACGCCTCAGGGGCTACCCAGCGCGATACATCAGCGTCGGGCATGGCGGCGCGATTATCGGGCGTATCGATGATCGAGGGCAGCACGCAGTTGACGTTGACGCCCTGGTCACGCAGTTCGGCCGACATCGCCTCGGTGAGACGGATCAGCGCAGCCTTGGAAGCCCCGTAGGCCCCCATGTCTGCAGCGCCCTTGAGTGCGCCCGCCGCGCCGACAGTCACAACCTTGCCACCGCCCTGCCCGATCAGGTGCGGCACCACGGCGGCGGCAATGTTCAGCAGGCTGCCCGCGTTCAGGCCCAGCAGAAAGTCCCAGGTCCTGGCAGAAGTCTCGTGCACCTTCTCGCCCATGCGAAAGCCTCCTGCCACATGGCACAGGGCGTGGATGCGTCCGACGCGCGCCACTGCGTCTGCCACGCGGGCAGCCACCTGATCACCGTCCAGCAGGTCGACGTCGATCAGAACCGCATCGGCCAGGGTGCCAAAACGGCCATGCAGCACGTCGGCGTCGCGGTCCAGCAGCACCAGGCGTGCGCCACGCTGGTGAAAGGCGGAAGCCACGGCCGCGCCCAGCTGGCCGGAAGCCCCGGTGATCAGAACAGTTTCTCGTTGCGTGCTCATGCCAGAATTCCCTCCCGTTTCTGTGTGTGGTAGCGGCCGGTGCCGCGCGTGAAGACGCGGTCACTGTCCAATACATCGCCCGGCAAATGCTCCCCCGCCTTCGTCACGCGGTCGTAGTAGGGATCGAAGTCGACCTGAGCCAGCGCCAGCAGGTCGTCGATCTTGTCCAGCACGAAGTACGTCTCCTGGAAATCGTCGATGCGATAGAGCGTGCGCATCACGCGCTCGAGCTCGAAGCCGATGCGGTTGGGCGAATGGTCTTCCACCGAAAACACCGTTTCGGCAGACGAGGAGACAATGCCGGCGCCGTAGATGCGCAGTCCCTCGGGCTGGCGTACCAGGCCGAACTCGACCGTGTACCAGTACACGCGTGCCAGCTTGTCGAGCACGCCCCGCTGGTTGGCGCGCAGGCCGCCCTTGCCGTAGGCCTGGATAAATTCGGCGATCACGGGATTCATCAGCAGCGGCACGTGGCCGAACACATCGTGGAAAACGTCGGGCTCTTCCAGATAATCCAGTTCATGCGGCTTGCGGATGAACTGGCCGGACGGGAAACGGCGGTTCGCCAGGTGTTCGAAGAACACGTCGTCAGGAACCAGGCATGGCACGGCCACCACCTGCCAGCCGGTACGCTTGGTCAGCACCTCGGACAGTTGCTCGAAATTGGGGATCTGGTCGGGACCGATGGGCAGGTCCTGCATGCCGCGAATGAATTCGTCGCAGGCGCGCCCCGGCAGCAGCCGGCTCTGACGCTCGTACAGCGTCTTCCAGACTGCGTGCTCCTCGGCGGTGTAGTTTGCCCAGCCCTGGTCGATGGTCCAGTCCGGCCGGTCCGGCTGATAGCCGGCTGCCAGCCCGTGCTTGGCGGATTCATGGGATTGCGATTGCACGGATCTTTCTCCTTACGTTCATGTGTCTTGCCGCGCCTGGGCAAAGTCGTGAAAGACGAACTCGCGCGACAGCGTGCCGCCACGTTCGAAACTCGCCCTCCATGCAGATAGGGGCGCCGGCTGGGCGCCGGCAAGCTTCATGCGGCCTCGCCTTGCATCTGCAGACTCGGCAGCACCGTGCCGCGGCACTCGCCGAAGCCGATGCGGCGTGCGCCTTCGCGTTCGCAGTAAGCCCGCAGGACGATGGTGTCGCCATCCTCCAGAAAGGCACGACGCTCGCCGTTGGACAGCGTGATCGGGTTCTTGCCGCCGGTGGTCATCTCCAGCAGGGAGCCGGCCTGATGCTTCTCTGGGCCGGAAAGCGTGCCGGTGCCGAACAGGTCGCCGGCGCGCAGCGCGCAGCCATTGACCGTGTGGTGGGTGACCAGTTGCGCCACGGTCCAGTAGGCTGCCTCGGAAAAGTTCGAGCGGCTGATGACATCGCCCGCGTGCCCTGCCTGCGCCATGCGCTCGGTCTGAAGCACCACCTCCATCTGGATGCCGATGGCACCACGCTCGCGGTTCTCGGCCGAGTCCAGGTAAGGCAGCGGCCGCACATCGCCCGCCGGCCGCTCAAATGGCAGGCGGAACGGTGCCAGCGCCTCGAGCGTCACCATCCAGGGCGACACGGTGCTGGCAAAGTTCTTCGACAGGAACGGGCCCAGCGGCTGGTATTCCCATCCCTGCACATCGCGCGAACTCCAGTCGTTGAACAGGGTGATGCCAAACACGTGTGCCTCGGCATCCTGCATGCGCACCGGCTCGCCCAGCGCATTGGGTCGGCCCACGAAGATGCCCAGTTCCAGCTCCAGATCCAGCTTGGCGGTTGGTGCCAGAACCGGTTGCGCCGCATCGGGCGCCTTCACCTGGCCCAGCGGCCGGCGAAAGGCGGTGCCGCTGGGCAGCAGCGTCGAGGCACGCCCGTGGTAGCCGATAGGTACCCACTTGTAGTTGGGCAGCAATGGATTCTCGGGCCGGAACTGTCGCCCGACCTCGGTGGCGTGGTGGATGCCAACGTAGAAGTCGGTGTAGTCCCCCACCTCGCACGGCAGGCCCAGCTCCACCGCAGACTGCGCCACCAGGGCCGCCTCGAAGGCTGTGCGCTGGCTGCTGCCCTCGCGCAGTCCGTCAGACAACGCCAGGCGCAAGGCGCGGCGCTCCTGCGGCGTCGCCTGCATCAGCTGGTTCATGTCGGCATGATCCACCAAGCCTGCTGCGCGAAGGTCCAGCACCTGGTCGCCGATCGCGACGCCCAGGCGCCAGGCGGTTTCGCCAGCCAGGCGAAAGCGCCCGAAGGGCAGGTTCTGGATCGGAAAGTCGGAGCACGGGGCATTGGCCGATTCCACCCAGCTGCGCAGCGCCGGATCGTGGGTTGCGTCGAGGTATGCGTTCATGATGACGCCCCTAGTTCCCTGGCGTGCAGGAAGGCAGCATGCTTGGGTGCACGCTTGGTTTTGGACCAGTCTTCCAGCATGTCCCATTTCACCGCGTCCAGCTTCTTGAGCATGGCCTCTTCCTCGGGATCGGGGCACGCCAGTTCGACACGATGGCCGTTGGGATCAAAGAAATAGATCGAGTGGAAGGCGCCATGGTCGGTCACGCCGAGCACGGGCACACCGCGGCCTTCCAGATGCGCCTTGAATTCCAGCAGCTCGGCCCGGTCCTTGACCTTGAAGGCGATGTGCTGCACCCATTCGGGCGTGTTCGGGTCGCGTCCCATCGGCGGCTGCGTGGGCAGTTCGAAAAAGGCCAGGACATTACCGTTGCCGGCGTCCAGGAAGACGTGCATGTACGGATCTGGCGCCTTGGTCGAGGGCACGAGGTCCTCGGCGATGGCCAGTACAAAGTCCATGTTCAGGTTGTCGCGGTACCAGAGCACCGTTTCCCTGGCGTCCTTGCAGCGGTACGCAACATGGTGGATGCGGTCGATTTTCATGGGGTGTGTATCCAGTGACTGAAAGAAATGAAGTGGAGAAGCCGGGTCAATCGGCCTTCTGCGTTTCGATCACTCCACGGTTGACCTGGTCACGCTCCAGCGACTCGAACAAAGCCTTGAAGTTGCCCTCGCCAAAGCCTTCGCGGTAGTTGCCCTTGCGCTCGATGAATTCGAAGAAGACCGGTCCCAGCAGGGGTTCCGAGAAGATCTGCAGCAGCAGGCGCGGGTTGCCGCCTTCCGTCGTGCCATCCAGCAGGATGCCGCGGGCCTGCAACTCGCCCACCGGCTGCCCGTGCCCGGGCAGCCGCTTTTCCAGGTTCTCGTAATAGATGTCGTTGGGCGCAGTCAGCAGCGGAACACCAGCCATCTGCAGCTGGTCAATCGACTCCAGCAGGTTGTCCGTGAGCAAGGCGATGTGCTGGATGCCCTCGCCGTTGAATTTCATCAGGAACTCCTCGATCTGCCCGCCGCCCTGCTTCGCCTCTTCGTTGAGCGGAATGCGGATCAACCCGTCGGGTGCAGTCATGGCCTTGCTGGTCAGACCGGTGTATTCACCCTGGATGTCGAAATAGCGGATCTCCTGGAAATTGAACAGCTTGCCGTAGAAGTCCGCCCAGTAGGCCATGCGGCCGCGGTAGACGTTGTGCGTGAGATGGTCCACGACCTGGAAACCATGTCCCTTGGGATGACGGTCCACGCCGGGCAGAAACTCGAAGTCGATGTCGTAAATGGACTTGCCGTCCTCGTAGCGGTCGATCAGGTACAGAGGCGCACCGCCAATGCCCTTGATGGCCGGCAGGCGCAGCTCCATCGGGCCGGTGGGAATGTCGACCGGCTGTGCACCCAGCTCGAGCGCACGCTGATAGGCCTTGTGGGCATCCTTCACGCGGAAAGCCAGGCCGCAGGCCGAGGGGCCGTGCTCGGCCGCGAAATAGGCAGCCTGCCCCGGCTCGTTGTTCACGATGAAATTGATGCCGCCCTGGCGGTACAGCTGCACATTCTTGGAACGGTGGCGCGCCACATGGGTAAAGCCCAGTTTTTCGAACAGCGGCTCCAGCACGCCGGGAACGGGCGAGGCGAACTCGACAAATTCGAAGCCCGTCAGGCCCATGGGGTTGTCGAACAGATCAGACATGGCTGTATCTCCTGCAAAAAAGTGGAATGGATGTGGGGCCGAGGCCTTATCGGCTCGCAGTCGTGTCCAGCGCCTGCACTTCGATCTCCACGCCAACGCCAAAGGCCAACTGCGCCTGCACCAGGCTGCGCACCGGGTACCGTCCTTCCTTGAAATAGCTGCGGTAAACCTCGTTGAAAGCGGCGAAGTGGGCCAGGTCGCTGAGCCAGACGTTGACCTTGACCACCTCGTCCAGCGAGCTGCCGAGCCCCTGCAAGGTGTTCGCGATGCTCTTCAGGACAGCGTGCGTCTGCTCCTCGATGGAACCGGTGTGCGGGCGCTTCGCGTCGTCGAAGGGAATCTGGCCCGACAGCATCAGAAAGCCGCCAGCGCGAACGGCGGAAGAGAACGGCATGCCGCCGGGAGCGGGATAGAAAGTGGGAACAGAAGTCATGGAGTGGTCTCGGAAAATCAGAAAAGGATGGGAATAAGGTGAACAGCCGGGGGTATCCATGGGGACACCCCCGGCTACAGACAGTGCGTCAGGTAGTGGCGGGCACTGCCGCTGCCGCCGGCTGGCGGAAGGTCACGCGGAAAGCCACATAGACCACCAGCAGCCACACCGGAATGGCAATGGCCGAACTGCGGATGGCCGGCGTCAGGGCCATCACCACCACCACCAGAGCCATGGCGGCCAGGCAGATGTAGTTGGACATCGGGGAGCAAAGCGCACGGAACGTCAGCTTGGCGCCGCGGGCCTCATAGGCCTTGCGAAAACGCAGATGCGTCAGGATGATGATGGTCCAGGTGATGACCAGCGCTGCCACAACCAGCGACATCAGCAGCCCGATCACACCGGCCGGAGCCACGTAGTTCAGCACGATGCACAGCGCCGTGATGATGCCCGGGTAGACGATGGCACGCACCGGCACGCCGCGCTTGTTCACCTGCATCAGCGCCCTGGGTGCATTGCCCTCCTGCGCCATGCCGTACAGCAGACGGCTGCTGCTGTAGACCATGCTGTTGTAGACCGACAGCGTGGCCGTCAGGATCACGAAGTTCAGCACATTGGCCGCCATGTTGGCGCCCAGGCCGGAGAACACCAGCACGAAGGGACTGCTGCTGTAGATGTCTCCTCCTGCCTGCATGTGCGTCAGCAGCTCGGTCCAGGGCTTGAGCGACAGCAGCACCGCCAGCGAGCCGACGTAGAAGATCAGCACGCGGAAGATGAGCTGGTTGATGGCCTTCGGAATCACCTTGCGGGGATTCTCTGTCTCGGCAGCGGCGAAGCCCAGCATCTCGACACCACCAAAGGCGAACATGACGAAAGCAAACGCCATCGCAACCCCCTGGATACCATGAGGCAGGAAACCGCCGTGCGACCAGAGGTTGCTGACCGTCTGCGTGGGGTTCGAGCCGGAAGACAGCATGTAAATGCCCGCCAGAATCATGCCGAGCACGGCCACGATCTTGATGAGTGCGAACCAGAACTCAAACTCGCCGAACACCTTCACGTTGATGAAGTTCACCCCGTTGATCGCGACGAACAGCACGGAGACGATGATCCAGGTGGGAATGTCAGGCCACCAGAACTGGATGAACTTGGCGCTGGCCGTGAGTTCGACCATGCCAACCAGCACGTAAAGCGCCACGCAGTTCCAGCCCGAGAGAAATCCCGCGAATCTGGAGAGGTAGCTGTTGGCGAAATGGCTGAACGAGCCGGCGGAAGACTCCTCGACCAGCATTTCGCCGAGAAAGCGCATGATCAGGAAGATGATTGCGCCGCCAAGGGCATAGCCCAACAGCACGCCAGGCCCGGCCAGTTCGATGACGCCTGCCGAGCCGAGAAACAGGCCCGTGCCGATGGTGCCACCCAGCGCGATCATCTGGATGTGGCGGTTCTTGAGCCTGCGCTCTAGATGTCCTGAAGAAGAAGGTATCACCGGATTGTCTCCTCGAATGTCTATGTGGTGGTGGGGAATCAAGTAGGCGCAAGGCGCCGTGTGTCAGGAATTCATTGCTCTGCGCGGCCGCGCCACATGTCCCAGGCCAGCGTGAGGCCCACGCCGATGTCGCGCAGCGGGCGCGGCGGGATGTAGTTGGCGGTGCCCTCGACCAGGAAGTCGTCGATCAGCGGGTTGTCACGGCCCAGCGCCAGGTCGGCAATCAGCATGCCGGCAGCGGTGTGGCGCACAATGCCCGAGCCATTGCAGCAGGAAGCCGCAAACGCGTTCTCGCCGATGGGCCCGAAGGCCGGCGCATGGTTTTGCGATACGGCCAGCCATCCCATCCAGAAATGCTCCAGCTGTATCTCGCCGAGTTGAGGAAAGCGCCGGCGCAGCAACTCCAGATTCATGGCCCTGGCCTTGGCACGGCGCTCTTCGTTGGTGTTCAGGCTGGGCGAATATTCAAAGCCCTGGCGGATCATCAGCCGGCGGTCCTGGGTCAGCCGCAGCGTCGAACCCGCAACGCCGTGGGCAGGCGTCACCCCCCAGGTCACGTCGCTGCCCAAGCTGGCGATCTGTGCGTCGGACAGCGGGTGGGTCAGGCTGGCGAACAGCAACACCGGCACCTGGCGCTCCCCGTACACGCCGAACGATTGCGAAAAGGCATTCACGGCCAGGATCAGCTTGCGGGCGCGAATACTTCCCTTGGCAGTGCGCACATAGGGCGAAGCGCCCTTGAACTCGGTCTCGATGACCGGCGATCTCTCGAACAGCTGCACCTGCGACGGAAGACTGTCCGCCAGGCCACGCACCAGCGCGGCAGGATTCAGCAGGTGCGTGCCAGGGGTATAAACGGCTGCTGCGTAATAGTCGGTACCCAGACGGTCGCGCAGCGCGGCACGCTCCAGGTATTCGTAGGACTCGCCCCAGGCGTCCAGATTGCGCGCATACGGCGCAAGCGACTGGGCCGCCACGTCGTCGGTCACGGCCACGTGGTAGCGGCCACGCTTGTTCCAGTCGCAGGCGATGCCGTGCTCGGCCACCAAGCGGTCCAGCGCGTCGACTGCAAAGCGGTTGACACGAATCACGCTGCGGCCCTTCTCGACGGCTGCGTCGGAAGGGGAAGAGCTGTGCGGCAAGTCAATGGCGAAGCCGGAATTGCGACCCGACGCGTTTTCTCCGACCACGCCCGCTTCCACCACCGCTATGGTGGCGTCCGGCTGCTGCAAGGCGAGCTGGCGGGCAGCGGCAAGCCCGGCGTACCCTGCGCCGACAATGACCCAGTCAACATCCAGGTCACCTTGCAGCGAGGGTCGTGGCTGGCGCGGGCCTGCCAGGGCACTCCATCCGTTGGTGCGATCATCATTGGGCAGATCCGTGATACTGCGCGGCATCTTTGTCATCTCCTTGCCCCGAACACAGCGGAGCGTGGCCGCAACTGTAAACAACAATAATTTATTATTGTTTTATTGATTTCACGCATTGACAAGATCCGTTAGATGTGCCTGCGAATAAACGCACACACTTGAACTCCGGCCCAGCGCCTTGCCGTAGACCCCATTCAGGGCACCACTCGCCTGTCACGCTGCCATCGGGCAAGCAGTCGAAAAATCGGGAGTGTTTCCCGTTGTTTTTGCAATAGACTCAATGCATGACCGTGCCCGCAAGACAACGGCGTGTGCGCACGCCACAGAACGAACGCGTGGAGGCGACGCAGCGCAAGATCATCGATTCCGCTCTGCACCTTCTGCGCGAGCAAGGATTCAAGAGCGCTACGCTGCAGGCGATCGCCCGTGGCGCCGAGGTTTCCTTGGGCGCCTTGCAACATCACTTCGAAAGCCGTGACGTGCTGATGGAGCGGCTGGTCGATGAAGTGATGGCACCGTTGGGCGACCAGGGCAGCGTCTGGCCCGACAAGGCCCTGCCCTTGCGCGAGCGGGCCGATCAGTTCGTCAACCGGGCCTGGGGCAACATCTTCGGCAGTGCCAATTACGTGGCTGCGTGGAGCCTGTTCTTTGGCTGCAAGTCCGCATCAACGCTGTTCGAGAACATCGACGAACGCAGGGGTGATGTCGACCGCACGTTCAACGCCCGCTTTCTCGATGCGTTCCCCGAACTGGAGAAGACGCACCCCGATCCCCAGGGTTTTGCCATGCTGGTCTTCTCCAGCCTGCGGGGCGCCGGCGTACTGGAACTGTTCAGCGTGGATCCGGCAGAACACCGGGGCAGCATGCAGGCGCTGGCCAATGTCATCGTCCACGCCTGCGGCGGCGCGGACGCTGCCTGAGCCATCACCATCCGTTTTACCCACCAGAGACGGTTTGCCTGCACTGCAGGCCCCCGGCTCCAGTCAGTCCTTTTCAGCGCGAAAGCGTTTGACGAATCTTGCTTTCCAGCTCCATGGTGGCCGTCAACAGGGTGCCAAAGGGCTGCTTCTTGCCACTAGGCAGCCACATGGAGCGCAGCCGCGCCTGCAGCGCATGCACACGCTTGAGCAAGGCCAGCAGCTCAGCCCGGCTGCGCGCATGGCTCAGTTCCGCCTCCAGCTCCAGCAGGTCGTGATAGCGGTCACTTTCGAGCGCCGAGTAATACAGGCTGCGGTTGTTGGGCAGGCTCTTGATGATCGGGAACAGCAACCCCACCAGCGCCAGCAGGCCCAGCCACGCCGAATCGATCAGGGTCGCCAGCCAGTACGGCAGGTAGTTCCAGGCCATGGGCAGGCCATTGTCGTAATAGCGGCGCGCGACCTTGCCATGCTCCAGCCCGTCCTTGGCCAGTGCCGGAAAATCCTCCGCTTCGGTGAACGGATCCAGCTCATCCCCTGCCAGCCGCTGGCTGATGTCCAGCAGAAGGTATTTGGTGGCGCTGTGCAGCTCCGGCCGCACCACCAGCGTCATGGTACTGGCAGCCATGTGCACATCCTGCGCCGGCAAGGGCGGCTCCAGCGCCGCAGAGCCCGCCTGCATGACGACGGGATGCTCATTGGGATCCAGCCTGGCGTAGCCTTCCATGTTGGCAAATTTCCACAGCTGCACCGCCGGGTCGCGCAGCAAGGCCTGCACGTGGCCGGACTGATAGCTGGTCGAGAGGAAGGCTGCATCCACGGCGCCCGACTGCATCGCCTGCAGCATGTCTGCGTTGCTCAGCTCCAGCGTCTGGAGCGAGCTGCGGATTTCAGGAGAAAGATGCGCCAGCAGGCGCGACACCATGCGGTGCGTACCGCTCCCCGGCGTACCGATGGCCACCCGCTTGCCCTGCAGGGCTGTCCCGAGCGTCGTTCCGGGCGTGACCGTGGCGCGATGGAACAGCCAGAGCGGCTGATAGGCGACGCTGCCCAGACTCTCCACCTCCTTCACAACGGGAAGCCCCGCCTGGGAAAAGCCCAGATCAGCCTTGCCTTCGCTGACCAGGCCGAGATTGTCCGGCGCCCCTCGCGAGTCCACATACTCCACCTGGATGCCCTCCTTCGCCAGTTCCGCTGCATAGCGCTCGGCCATGGCAGCGATACCGGAATTGGGCTGTCCCTTGGCGATGCGGAGGGTGTCTGGTGGCAGGGGGAGAACAAGATAGGCCAGCACGGCCAGCGCGGCGAGCAGCAGCAGCCATGTGGTCCACTCCCGCCGCAGCATCCAGGCCGTAGCCATGACTTCGTGGCGCATGGCGTTTCGAACGTAGCGGCCTACGCGGGGGTTTTCTTGGCTGGGATGGTTTTCTGCGCTCATATACCCTCATGTGTGCCGTCGAGATCCCTGAACTGCCAATGACTGGCAACCTCCTCAACAGGCCGATCTGCTGCTACGCGTTGGGAAATGCAGAAATAGTACACGTTACAAGACGTGTATTCACCATGCAAGGCCTGGGCAAAACAAAGAAAAAGGCGCCTGATGTTGCCATCAAGCGCCTTTATTGGTGGGTGATACATGGATCGAACATGTGACCCCTGCCGTGTGAAGGCAGTGCTCTACCGCTGAGCTAATCACCCGTATCGGGTAGCTTCTGAAGAACTTGTGTTCGTCAACCGCTGAAGCCGCTATTATGGCACGGTTTTCAGCCTGTCTGCAAGTCGATCGAAATTTTTTTCCAGATTGTCTTTTCGCCACTGGCCTTGTCGATCACCTGCAACATGGCCGCATGGGCTTCCAGTTCGTGCGCGCTGGCACGCAGCACCGGCAGCTGGATGCCGCTCAGGTCGATCTGCACCATGCCGGAGCCGGTGCCCTCGTCGCCCTGCCCGGTTTCCATCATCAGCGATTCCTGCCCGCGCGTGAGGCTGATGTACACATCGGCCAGCAGCTCCGCATCCAGCAAGGCGCCGTGCAGGGTACGGCTGGAGTTGTCGATGCCGAAGCGGTCGCACAGCGCATCCAGCGAATTGCGCTTGCCCGGGAACTGTTCCTTGGCCAGCGCCAGCGAATCGATCACGCCCGTCACATGGGCGCGGAACGGCTCACGCCCGAGCAACTGCAATTCGTGGTCCAGAAAGCGCGTATCGAAGGCCGCGTTGTGGATGATGACTTCCGCGTCCTGCACATAGGCCAGGAAGTCCTCGACGATCTGCGCGAACTTGGGCTTGTCGCTCAGGAACTCGGTGGTCAGCCCGTGCACCCGCAGTGCGCCCTCCTCGCTGTCGCGCTCGGGGTTGATGTACAGGTGCAGGTTGTTGCCGGTGAGCTGGCGGTTCAGCAGCTCCACGCAGCCGATCTCGATGATGCGGTTGCCGTCGGAAACTTCCAGGCCGGTGGTTTCGGTGTCGAGAATGATCTGGCGCATGGGGCAATGATAAGGGCTGCACGCGGCAGCCCTGGGTAAAACATGCGGGGCCTTGGCCGCCCGCCGCTCAGTGGTTTTCCTTGGCGTGGTTGATCGAGTACTTGGGGATCTCGATCGTCAGGTCCTGCGTACCCACCATGGCCTGGCAGGACAGGCGCGAATTGGGCTCCAGGCCCCAGGCGCGGTCCAGCATGTCTTCCTCGCATTCGTCCTGCTCGCTCAGGCTGTTGAAGCCCTCGCGCACGATCACGTGGCAGGTGGTGCAGGCGCACACCATGTCGCAGGCATGCTCGATGCCGACGTTGTTGTCCAGCAGGCCCTGGCAGATGGTGGTGCCGGTCGGGATCTGGACTTCGGTGCCCTCGGGACAGTATTCCGCATGGGGCAGGATCTTGATGGTAGGCATGGGTGCCGCTCCTGGAAAATCAGATGTCTTCGATGTTGTGGCCGGCCAGCGCCTGCTGGATGCCGCGGTTCATGCGCATGGCAGCAAAGGCCTCGGTGCCGGTGGCCAGCGCCTTGGTCGCCGCCTCGATATCAGCCGGCTGGCTGCCCTTGGCCGTTTCCTGCAGCGCCACGATCAGCCATTCGATGGACTGGCGCTCGGCCTCGCTCAGCAAGTCGCCATCCGCGGCGAGAGCGCTGCGCGTCGCCAGCACCATGCGGTCGGCATCCACGCGGGCCTCGGCCAGCGCACGCGCGGCCATGTCCTGTTCGGCCGTGGTGAAGCTTTCCTGCAGCATGGTGGCGATATCGTCATCGCTCAGGCCATAGCTGGGCTTGACCTCGATGCTGGCCTCCACGCCGCTGCCCTGCTCGCGTGCACTCACGTGCAGCAGGCCGTCAGCGTCCACGGTAAAAGTCACGCGGATGCGTGCCGCACCGGCCGCCATGGGCGGGATGCCGCGCAACGTGAAGCGGGCCAGGCTGCGGCAGTCCTGCACCATGTCACGCTCGCCCTGCACCACGTGCAGGCTCATGGCGGTCTGACCGTCCTGGTAGGTGGTGAAATCCTGTGCCATCGCCACCGGAATGGTCTGGTTGCGCGGAATGATGCGCTCCACCAGCCCGCCCATGGTTTCGATGCCGAGCGACAGCGGAATCACGTCCAGCAGCAACAATTCGCCATTGGTGCTGTTGCCTGCCAGCTGGTTAGCCTGGATGGCAGCGCCCAGCGCCACCACTTCGTCGGGGTTCAGGTTGGTGAGCGGCGTGGTGCCAAAGAATCGGCCCACGGCCTGCTGGATATGCGGCATGCGGGTGGATCCCCCCACCATCACCACACCCTGCACTTCGGACGGCAGCAATTGTGCGTCGTGCAGCGTGCGCTGTACCACCTCCATGCAGCGCTGCGTCAGGGCTGCCGTGGCAGCGTCGAAATCCGCACGCGTCACGGTCTGGCGCAGCGTGCCGGTAGACAGCTCCGCCACAAATTCGGCGCTGTCGGCGTCCGTCAGCCCATGCTTGCAGGCACGGGCCGCCACCATCAGCGCAGCACGGTCTTCCGCACTCTCGGCCTTGACGCCGGCGCGTGCCAGCACCTGCTGCACCAGCGCACGGTCGTAGTCATCCCCGCCCAGCGCAGAATCGCCGCTGGTGGCAATCACCTCGAACACGCCCTGCGACAGGCGCAGGATGGAAATGTCAAACGTGCCACCACCCAGATCGAACACGGCGTAGACGCCCTCGCTGGCGTTATCCAGGCCATAGGCAATGGCAGCCGCCGTCGGTTCGTTGATCAGGCGCAGCACCTGCAGACCGGCCAGCTGGGCCGCATCCTTGGTCGCCTGGCGCTGGGCGTCGTCGAAATACGCCGGCACGGTGATCACGGCACCGTACAGATCGTCATTGAAAGTGTCTTCGGCGCGATAGCGCAGCGTGGCGAGAATTTCAGCGCTCACTTCCACCGGAGACTTGTCACCACCGCGCGTGCGGATGCGCACCATGCCCTTGGCCGGATCCTCGGCCACAAACTCGTAGGGCAGATGATCGCCATGGCTGGCGCGGATGTCGTTCAGGCTACGCCCCATGAAGCGCTTGACCGACACAATCGTGTTCTGCGGATCATCCGCCACATGGCGCAGCGCCTCGGCGCCGATCTGGCGGCCGCCGTTATCCAGATAACGCACCGCCGAGGGCAGGACCACCTTGCCATCCGCATCCGGCAGACACTCGGCCAGGCCATGGCGCATGGAGGCCACCAGCGAATGCGTGGTGCCGAGGTCAATGCCAACGGCAATGCGCCGCTCGTGCGGATTGGGCGATTGCCCGGGTTCGGAGATCTGGAGGAGTGCCATAGAGAAACTGTTTCTGCGCAACGCCCCGGCGCTGCGCGAAGGGAAAGCCGGCTGCCTTCTTCAGGCAGGCCGTATTGTCCCAGACTTGGGGCCCAGCCCCGCATGGCCGACAGGCGGCCTTACCAAGGGTGCGTGATTGAGACGCTCAACTCTGCTGTAACTGCTGCTGCAACTGACGCTGACGCACTTCCTGGGCAAACTTCTGGATGAACATCATGCGGCGCACCAAGGCAGCCGCAGCCAGCATGTCCTGCTGCGTATCGATGGCTGCGGTCACTTCCTGCAAGGCATCGCTGCTGGCCTGTTGCACCTCGCACGCCAGTGCCTGCAGGGCTCCGGCGTCTTCGGCATCATCCAGCGCCTCGCGCCATTCCATCTGCTGCATCAGGAAGTCGGCCGGCATGGCGGTATTGCTGTGCGCCTCCACCGGCACACCACCCAGTTCGCACAAGTAAGCCGCCCGCTTGAGCGGATCCTTCAGGCGCTGGTAAGCCTCGTTGATGCGCACCGACCACTGCATGGCTACACGCTGCGCCGCCGCACCCTGGGCCACAAAGCGGTCAGGATGCACCTGGCGCTGCAGCGTCTTCCAGCGCTGATCCAGCTCGGCCAGATCCAGCTGCTGACGACGCGGCAACTGGAACAGCTCGAAATCGTTATCCTGCAGGTTCATGGTGCGTCAGACGCGGAAGCTCTCGCCGCAACCACAACGGTCGCGCTCGCGCGGGTTGAGGAACTTGAAGCCTTCGTTGAGGCCCTCGCGCACATAGTCGAGCTCGGTGCCGTCGATGTACGACAGGCTTTTCGGATCCACCAGCACCTTCACGCCATGCTGTTCGAAGATCACGTCTTCCGGCTCGGCCTCGTCCACATATTCCAGCTTGTAGGCCAGCCCTGAGCAGCCCGTCGTTTTCACGCCGAGGCGCACTCCCAGGCCCTTGCCGCGCTTGGACAGCGAACGGTTCACGTGGCGCGCCGCCGCTTCAGTCATTGTGATTGCCATGTCATTACCCATTGCTGCAGCCTGTCTTCACGACAAGCCGCCAGTCAGATCACGCTGTTCCCGATCAGGAAATCAGGCAGTTGCGTCGTGCTTCTTCTTGTAGTCGGTCACGGCGGCCTTGATGGCGTCTTCCGCGAGGATGGAGCAGTGCACCTTCACCGGCGGCAGCGCCAGTTCTTCGGCGATCTGGCTGTTCTTGAGCGCAGCCGCCTCGTCCAGCGTCTTGCCCTTGACCCATTCGGTCACCAGCGAGCTGCTGGCAATGGCCGAGCCACAGCCGTAGGTCTTGAAGCGCGCATCCTCGATCACGCCGGTTTCGGGGTTGACCTTGATCTGCAGCTTCATCACGTCGCCACAGGCAGGTGCACCCACCATGCCGGTACCGACGGACTCGTCGGACTTGTCGAAGGAGCCGACGTTGCGGGGGTTCTCGTAGTGGTCGATGACCTTGTCACTGTATGCCATTTTTTCTCTCCAGATATTTGCCCAGCGGGATCGGTTCGTACTTCCGCCAGACGGTGCCGCCACGGTCGTCGCCGTAACGGAAGCTCAGCCAGATGCGGTCGCCCGCCCGGGCCGGCTTGGAATTGTCATTGCCACGCGCATCCAGGCTCACCCAGAGGGCATCGCCTGTGCGGAACTGCTTGCTGCATTCCACATCGTTGCGCACAGTGTTGTCGTCCTTCACCTGCTGCAGCTGCACGCGCACCACGCGCTCGTTGAGCGGCTGCTGCTGCACCTGCAACACCTTGCCGGCGAGCAGGCAGGCCACCTGGGTGGAGGCCTGGACCGGCTGCGCCATCCACGCACCTGCCAGCAGCGCCACCACACCGGTGGCGCGCATCAGGGCGCGGGGGGCAAGGACGACGGTGTTCATCAGTGGGCCGCCCATTCGATGGTGCTGAGGTCGATGCCTTCCTGGTGCATTTCCCACAGCGGGCTCAGTTCACGCAGCTTGGCCACGTTTTCCTTGATGGTGTTGATGGCATAGTCCACCTCCTCTTCCGTCGTAAAACGGCCAAAGGTCATGCGCAGGCTGCTGTGCGCCAGCTCGTCGCTGCGGCCCAGGGCACGCAGCACGTAGCTGGGTTCCAGACTGGCGCTGGTACAGGCAGAGCCGCTGGATACTGCCAGGCCCTTGATCCCCATGATGAGCGACTCGCCCTCGACGAAGTTGAAACTCATGTTCAGGTTGTGCGGCACGCGATGCTCCAGATCGCCGTTGACGAACACCTGATCGATTTCCTTCAGGCCGTCCAGCAGGCGCTTCTGCAGGCGGGCTGCATGCTCATGGTCCTTCTGCATCTCTTCCTTGGCCAGGCGGAAGGCCTCGCCCATGCCCACGCACTGGTGGGTGGGCAGCGTGCCGCTGCGCATGCCGCGCTCGTGGCCGCCACCGTGCATCTGCGCCTCGATGCGCACGCGCGGCTTGCGGCGCACGTACAGGGCACCAATGCCCTTGGGACCATAGGTCTTGTGGCTGGCCAGACTCATCAGGTCGATCGGCATGGTCTTGACGTCGACTTCCACCTTGCCGGTTGCCTGCGCAGCGTCCACGTGGAAGATGATGCCCTTCTCGCGGCACAGTGCGCCGATGGCCGGAATGTCCTGCACCACGCCGATCTCGTTGTTCACGAACATCACGCTGATCAGGATGGTGTCGGGACGGATGGCCGCCTTCAGCACGTCCATGTCGATCAGGCCGTTTTCCTGCACATCCAGATAGGTCACCTCGAAGCCCTGGCGCTCCAGCTCGCGCATGGTGTCCAGCACGGCCTTGTGCTCGGTCTTGACGGTGATGAGGTGCTTGCCCTTGCTCTTGTAGAAGTGCGCAGCGCCCTTGATCGCCAGGTTGTCGGACTCGGTCGCGCCGCTGGTCCAGACGATCTCGCGCGGGTCGGCGCCGATCAGGTCGGCCACCTGTTCGCGGGCCTTCTCGATGGCCGCTTCGGCTTCCCAGCCCCAGGCATGGCTGCGCGAGGCCGCGTTGCCGAAGTGCTCACTGATCCAGGGGATCATGGCTTCGGCCACGCGCGGGTCCACCGGCGTGGTGGCGCCGTAATCGAGGTAAATCGGAAAATGAGGAGTCATTGTTGTACTCGTTGTTGCAGGAAATGCCGGCCCGGGGAGGCCCGCATTGTATTTACTTGGAAAGCGGCACGGTGCCCAGGGCGAAGACCGAGTTGGGCGCATTCACGCGCACTGGCTTGAGCACGGGTGCGGAGGAGATGGCGCGCTTGATCATGGGCTTGTCCTCGATGCGCACGCCCTTGGCGATCTGTTCGTCCACCAGCTTCTGCAGGGAGACGGAGCGCAGGAACTCGAGCATGCGGTCGTTCAGGCTGGTCCACAGGTCGTGCGTCATGCAGGGGCCGTTGTTCTCGCCCATGCAGTTGGCCTTGCCGCCGCAGCTGGTGGCGTCGAGCTGTTCATCCACCGACACCACGATGTCGGCCACGGTGATGTCGCCGGCCTTGCGCGCCAGCGTGTAGCCGCCACCCGGGCCGCGGGTGGATTCGACCAGTTCATGACGGCGCAGCTTGCCAAACAGCTGCTCCAGATACGACAGCGAAATCTGCTGGCGCTGGCTGATGGCAGCCAGGGTTACCGGACCGCTGCTCTGGCGCAGGGCCAGGTCGATCATGGCGGTAACGGCGAAGCGTCCTTTGGTGGTAAGTCGCATGGCAATCTCTCTTGTGACAGGTTGAGCGGGCAGCTTGGGGCAGGCTGGTGGCCCACGAAATAGCCTCTAACCCGACTATTTAGGTCAAGTATACCCGATAACCTTGTACCTTGCTCGGATACAAGGAGATTTTTTGTTGCCGTGGCGACAAAAAGTGGTGCAGGCGTCGAGTGGCTGGCGTCTTGAGGAGGTGCTGCCTGTTTGCAACCCCGCTTCCACTGATCGAAAAGTCCCCGCGCCGCCGATCAACTCAGCAGATCGTGCCCTGCCCCACCCAGCACCCGCTCGCGCAGAGCCGCCAGCTGGTCGCGCGTGCGCGCCGCCTGCTCGAATTCCAGATTTTTGGCGTGCTCCATCATCTGCTTTTCGAGGCGCTTGATTTCCTTCGCCAGATCCTTCTCGCTCAACTCCTCGGCATAGGCACGCTGCATTTCCTGCTGCTGCGCCGCCTTGCTGGCCTTCTCGCTGTAGACGCCATCGATCAGGTCGCGCACCTGCTTGATCACGCTGCGTGGCGTGATGCCATGCGCCTCGTTGAAAGCCATCTGCTTGGCGCGACGGCGTTCCGTTTCGGAGATGGCCCGCTGCATGCTGTCGGTGATGCGGTCTGCGTACAAAATGGCCTTGCCGTTCACGTTGCGCGCCGCCCGCCCGATCGTCTGAATCAGGCTGCGCTCGCTGCGCAGAAAGCCTTCCTTGTCCGCGTCCAGAATCGCTACCAGCGACACTTCCGGAATGTCCAGACCCTCGCGCAGCAGGTTGATGCCCACCAGCACATCGAAGCTGCCCAGACGCAGGTCACGGATGATTTCCACGCGCTCCACTGTGTCGATGTCGCTGTGCAGATAGCGCACCTTCACGCCGTTTTCCGTCAGGTAATCCGTCAGCTGCTCGGCCATGCGCTTGGTCAGCGTGGTGATCAGCACGCGGTCGCCCTGCTCCGTGCGGTTGCGGATTTCCTGCAGCACATCGTCCACCTGGCTGGTGGCCGGGCGCACTTCCACTTCAGGATCAACCAGGCCGGTGGGACGCACCACCTGCTCCACCACCTGGCCGGCATGGGTCTTTTCATAATCCGCTGGCGTAGCCGAGACGAATACCACCTGCCGCATCTTGCGCTCGAACTCCTCGAACTTTAGCGGGCGGTTGTCCAGCGCGCTCGGCAACCGGAAGCCGTACTCCACCAGCGTGGTCTTGCGCGAGCGGTCGCCGTTGTACATGGCGCCCAGCTGGCCGATCATCACGTGGCTCTCGTCCAGGAACATCACAGTATCGGCCGGCAGGTAGTCGGTCAACGTGCTCGGCGCCTCGCCCGGCAGCGTGCCGGCCAGATGACGCGAGTAGTTCTCGATGCCCTTGCAGTGCCCGACTTCGGCCAGCATTTCCAGATCGAAGCGCGTACGCTGTTCCAGCCGCTGCGCTTCCACCAGCTTGCCTTCGTCGTAGAAATACTTGAGGCGATCCGCCAGTTCCAGCTTGATGCCTTCCACCGCGCTCAGCACCTGCTCGCGCGGCGTGACGTAATGGCTGCTCGGGTACACGGTAAAACGCGCCAGCTTCTGCCGCACCTTGCCGGTGAGCGGATCGAACAGCTGCAGCGTCTCGATCTCGTCATCGAACAGCTCGATGCGCAGCGCCAGCTCGCTGTGTTCGGCCGGAAACACGTCGATGGTGTCACCACGCACGCGGAACTTGCCGCGCGTGAACTCCATCTCGTTGCGCTGATACTGCATGCGCACCAGCTGCGTGATGATGTCGCGCTGGCTGTACTGGTCGCCTGCGCGCAGCGTCATGATCATGCGGTGGTAGCTCTCGGGCTTGCCGATACCGTAGATGGCCGACACAGTGGCCACAATCACCACATCGCGCCGTTCCAGCAGACTCTTGGTGCAGCTCAGCCGCATCTGCTCGATGTGCTCGTTGATGGCGCTGTCCTTCTCGATGAACAGGTCGCGCTGCGGCACGTAGGCTTCCGGCTGGTAGTAGTCGTAGTAGCTGACGAAATACTCCACCGCGTTCTTCGGAAAGAACTCGCGGAATTCGCTGTACAACTGCGCCGCCAACGTCTTGTTGGGCGCAAACACGATGGCAGGCCGGCCCAGCCGGGCAATCACGTTGGCCATGGTGAAGGTCTTGCCCGAGCCCGTCACGCCCAGCAGGGTCTGGTAGGCCTCGCCATCGTGCACACCTTCCACCAGCTCGTCGATGGCCGTGGGCTGGTCGCCCGCCGGCGGATACGGCTGGAACAGCTGAAACGGCGAATCGGGGAACTGCACGAACTCTCCCGCCGGCGCGGTAGCCTGGGCGGGATCGGCGAGGATTTCGGTCTGTGGGCTGGCGGACATGGCAATCAGGTGGGGGCCAAACGTGCAATGTAAAGCATCCGGCTGCGCCCGGGCATCTGAAATCGTGCGAAAGGCCGGACAGCCCCACCCAAGTGATCAAATCGCGTACGGATTTCAAGCCGCAACATGAAGCTGGCGCTGCCCCACTGTTTACCGTGCCGCCAGCCAAGTGCCGCACCGCGTTGGACTACGCCAATACAACTGGCGCCGCCCGACCTTTTGCCATGCCGCCACACGCGCGACCGCTCCCGCAATTTAGTTGCCCCATCCTCCACGCCGCGCTTTTCGAATGGCAGGCCGCGCTCTTACAATAGAAAAGTTGTCCGCAATGCTGCTGCGAGTGTGGTGTGCGGGCCTGTTTTCTCCCCAAACACCAGCCAGAGGTACCCTCATGTCCCTTTTCTCCGCCGTCGAAATGGCCCCCCGCGACCCGATCCTGGGCCTGAACGAGCAATACAACGCCGACACCAACCCCAACAAGGTCAACCTGGGCGTGGGCGTGTACTTTGACGACAACGGCAAGCTGCCCCTGCTGCAGTGCGTGCAGGCCGCCGAAAAGACCATGATGGACAAGCCCGCTGCCCGCGGCTACCTGCCGATCGATGGCCTGGCTGCCTATGACAACGCCGTCAAGGCGCTGGTGTTCGGCGCTGACAGCGCTGTGGTGCAGGACGGCCGCGTGGCCACCGTGCAGGCCCTGGGCGGCACCGGCGGCCTGAAAATCGGCGCCGACTTCCTGAAAAAGCTCAACCCCAATGCCAAGGTGCTGATCAGCGACCCGAGCTGGGAAAACCACCGCGCCCTGTTCACCAATGCCGGCTTCACCGTCGAGACCTACGCCTACTACGACGCCGACAAGCTGGGCGTGAACTTCGACGGCATGCTGGCCAGCCTGAACGCTGCCGAAGCCGGCACCGTGATCGTGCTGCACGCCTGCTGCCACAACCCCACCGGCTACGACATCACCCCCGAGCAGTGGGACAAGGTCGTTGAAGTGGTCAAGGCCAAGGGCCTGGTCGCCTTCCTCGACATGGCTTACCAGGGCTTCGGCCACGGCATCGCCGAAGATGGCGCCGTGATCGGCAAGTTCGTGGCTGCCGGCCTGAACTTCTTCGTCTCCACTTCCTTCAGCAAGAGCTTCAGCCTGTACGGTGAGCGCGTCGGCGCCCTGAGCGTGGTGTGCGAAAGCAAGGAAGAAGCCGCCCGCGTGCTGAGCCAGCTCAAGATCGTGGTGCGTACCAACTACAGCAACCCGCCCACGCATGGCGGTACCGTGGTCGCCACCGTGCTGAACAACCCCGAGCTGCGCGCCCAGTGGGAGCAGGAACTGGGCGAGATGCGCACCCGCATCAAGGCCATGCGTCAGGCGCTGGTCGACGGCCTGAAGGCTGCCGGCGTGCAGCGCGACATGTCCTTCATCACCAAGCAGATCGGCATGTTCAGCTACTCCGGCCTCTCCAAGGACCAGATGGTGCGCCTGCGCAATGAATTCGGCGTGTACGGCACCGACACCGGCCGCATGTGCGTGGCTGCGCTCAACAGCAAGAACATCGGCTACGTCTGCGAAAGCATCGCCAAGGTGCTGTAAGGCAACCTGATGGCACAGCCGCAAAGCCACCGTCCGCAAGGCCGGTGGCTTTTTTTCATGGTCTGCTCCTTCCTGCAAGAGCCCTCCAGAATGCAAGATTTGATGTTTATCTCAATCGCATGAAAACCATGTGACAGATGCCACCGATTCTTCGCATGACCGTGCCAAAAATTAGGGTTGCCGCTATGTTGCGCTGCACTCCCGGAGTTGCAAAATGTGACATTGCTGCACCTGCACCGTCCTGCGATGCTGTCTGACAGCGCGTATTTCATAATCACTGCTAAAATTGTTGCACCGCAGCATTTTTCTCCCGAAGGTTGTCCATGCTTTACCAGATCTACGAGACACAACGCTCTCTGATGGAACCGTTCGCGGAACTCGCCCTGGCGGCGTCCCGCATGTTCACCAATCCCGTGCTCCCGTTCAGCCACGCTCCAGGCGCCAACCGCATGGCCGCCGGCTACAACCTGCTGCACCGTCTGGCCAAGGACTATGAAAAGCCCCGCTTCGAGATCGAATCGGTCGATGTGGACGGCGCCGAAGTCACCATCCACGAGCGCGTGGAAATCAACAAGCCGTTCTGCGAACTGCGCCGCTTCAAGCGCTACGCCGACGACACCGAAACCCTGGAAAAGCTCCTGCGCAACCCGGTCGTGCTGATCGTGGCGCCGCTTTCCGGCCACTACGCCACCCTGCTGCGCGATACCGTGCGCACCATGCTGAAGGACCACAAGGTCTACATCACCGACTGGAAGAACGCGCGCAACGTGCCGCTGTCCGAAGGCGGCTTCAACCTGAACGACTACGTCAACTACGTGCAGGAATTCATCCGCTATCTGCAGAAGGAAAACGGCGAGTGCCACGTGGTGAGCGTGTGCCAGCCCACCGTGCCCGTACTGGCTGCCGTGTCGCTGATGGCCTCGCGCGGCGAGCAGACCCCCGCCACCATGACCATGATGGGCGGCCCGGTCGATGCCAGCAAGTCGCCCACCGCGGTGAACGATCTGGCCGTGCAGCGCAGCATCGAGTGGTTCGAGAACAATGTGATCTACCGCGTGCCCTCCGGCTACCCGGGCGAAGGCCGCCGCGTGTACCCCGGCTTCCTGCAGTTTGCCGGCTTCGTGGCCATGAACCCCAACCGCCACGCCACCAGCTACTACGACTACTTCAAGGACCTGATCCGCGGCGACGGCGAGAGTACCGAAGCGCACCGCAAGTTCTATGACGAGTACAACGCCGTGCTGGACATGGACGCCGAGTACTACCTCGACACCATCGAAACCGTGTTCCAGGAATTCAAGCTGGTCAACGGCACCTGGGACGTGAAAGGCGTCGACGGCCAGATCGAGCGTGTCCGTCCGCAGGACATCACCAAGACGGCCGTGCTGGCCATCGAGGGCGAACTGGATGACATCGCCGGCCTCGGCCAGACCCAGGCTTCCTTGAGCATGTGCTCCGGTGTGCCCGACAGCGAAAAGCTTTACTACGAAGTGAAGGGGGCCGGCCACTACGGCATCTTCAGCGGCCGCCGCTGGCGCGAAATGGCCTACCCGGTGCTGCGTGACTTCATCCTGCGCCACCACAGCGGCATCGTGACCGCCAAGCGCCGCAAGGCTTCGCAACCGCATCTGGACGATCTGGCCAAGCGTGCCGAGCTGTATGAACAGCTGCAGCTGGGCCAGGAAGCCAGCAGTGTCGAACCGGCTCCGGCCGTGGCCGAAGTGGCTCCTGCCGAACCGGTCAAGGCAGCTCCCAAGGCACGCACTGCTGCACGCAAGACGGCTGCCAAGCCAGCTTCCCGTGCCGGCAGCACCCGCAAGACAGCCACCAAGGCTGCGGCGACAGAAGCACCTGCCGCCGCAGAGAAAGCGGCCCCAGCCAGCGCTCCTGCAGCCAAGGCCGTGACCGGGACTGCTCCGGCCCAGGCGGCGGAAAAAGCCATCGCTCCCGCAACCACTGCCGAGGCGTCCCCGAAAGCCGAGACCGTAGCCGCGGCTCCTGCGGCAGTGGCGCCAGCCGCCGCAACCAGCAAGGAAGCCCCGCAGGCCGACGCCGGCAAGAGTGCCGAAGTGCCGCCGCAACAGGCAGCTGACAGCGCTATCGTAGTGCAGGCAGATGCGTCCACCAGCAAGCCCATGACGACATGGCGCCTGCCGGGTTCTGTTGCCGAGGAGCAGACGACCGATCAGGCCATGGCAGACAGCCAGCAATCCTGATCAGCCCGAACGGCTGCAGCCAACCCGATGCCTGATCCGCATCGGGTTTTTTCATTTCCGCCCCACCCCGCAGGCATAATTCCGCCATGCCATTGCCGTCGCCTGATTCTCCCGCCGTCGTTCCCCTTTCCGGGCCGGCCCTTGCCGTACACCGCGTACTGCCGCAAACGCAGTGCCAGCGTTGTGGCTATCCGGATTGCGCTGGCTATGCCGAGGCGGTGGTGGATGGCAGTGCCGACATCAACCAGTGTCCCCCGGGCGGTGAAGACGGCATCCACCGCATTGCCCAAGCGCTGGGCCAGCCGCAGCGCGCCGAAGGCAAGACGCTGAATGCGGAGTTTGGCCAGGAGGGTCCGATGACGGTGGCCATCATCGACGAGAACTGGTGCATTGGCTGCACATTGTGCATCAAGGCCTGCCCAACCGATGCGATTCTCGGCAGCAACAAGCGCATGCACACCGTGATCGAACCGTTCTGCACCGGCTGCGATCTGTGTGTGCTAGCCTGCCCGGTGGACTGCATCGCCATGGAGCCCATCAGCGGCACACGCGCGGGATGGGAGGCCTGGTCAGCGGCGCTGGCTGAGCAGGCGCTGCAGCGCTATACCTTCCACCAGTTTCAGGTGGCCCGTGCGGAACAGGAAAACGCCGAGCGTCTGGAAGACAAGGCGCGCCACAAGCTGGAGCATCTGGAAGAACAAAGCCAGCACACCGATCCGGTCGTGCTGGACAAGAAACGCGCCATCATCGCGGCGGCCCTGGCCAAGGCCAAGGCGCGCCGCGAAGGGAGCGTCTGACCGGATTGCAACGGCCATCCGGCCATGGGCGCACACTTGCGCTCCTGCAACCGGTCCGATGCCTGTCAGCAGCCTTGGGCCAGTGCCGCAAAAGCCTTGACCACTTCCTCCGGCGCCTGCACCAGTTCAATCAGCACGCCTTCGCCACCAATCGGCAGCTCTTCGTTGCCCTTGGGGTGAATGAAGGTGATGTCGAAACCGGCAGCGCCCTTGCGGATGCCGCCCGGTGCAAAACGCACGCCCTGGGCGGTCAGCCATTCCACGGCCACCGGCAGGTCATCGATCCACAGGCCGATGTGGTTCAGCGGCGTAGCGTGCACGGCGGGCTTCTTCTCGGGGTCCATGGGCTGCATCAGGTCCACTTCCACCTTGAAGGGGCCGCTGCCGATGGCGCAGATGTCCTCGTCCACGTTCTCACGTTCGCTCTGGAAAGTGCCGGTCTTCTCCAGGCCGAACATGTCCACCCAGAGGGTCTGCAGACGCTCCTTGCTCGGGCCGCCAATGGCGATCTGCTGGATGCCCAGCACCTTGAACGGACGCGGGCTGCCTTTGGCGATGGGGGTTTGGGTCATGGGTTTCTCCTTGATGATGGTATGAATGTTCTGCTGTCAATTTTGGCACGCCATGGTGCCCGGAAAACTTTCAGGTGCGCGCATCGCCACCCTGCACCGGCAGCGCGAGAATGCCGCGATAGACCGGATTGCCGTTGCGGACCACCGGCCCGGCCTGCACCAGATCCGGGCGCTTCTGCACCAGTTGCGTGAACAGGGTCTGGGCCTCCATCTGCGTCAGCGCGGCGCCTATGCACACATGCGCCCCACTGCCGAAAGACAGCGCGCCCGGATTCGCGCGCTGCACATCCAGCCTGTCGGGATCGGAGTGGCGCCTCGGATCATGGTTGGCCGATCCGATCAGCGGCAACACCAGATCGCCGCGGCGCAACTGCTGGCCGTGCAGCACCATGCTGCTGGCCACGCGGCGGCCGGTCCATTGCACCGGGCTGTCGAAACGCAGCAACTCGCGCACGGCTTGGGGCACCAGCGCCGGATCACGGCACAACAGATCCCACTGGTCGCGGTGTTCCATCAGCACCAGCATGCCGTTGCCCAGCAGGTTGCGCGTGGTTTCGTAGCCGGCAAACAGCAGCATGGCGCACTGGGCCAGCAGTTCGGTGTCGGAAGTGATGCGGCCATCGTCGCGGGCCTGCACCAGCTCCGTCACCAGATCGTCCTCGGGATTGCGGCGGCGACGCGGCAGCAGGTCCTGCTCGAAGTAGGCAGCCATCTCCAGCAGGCTCTTCTGCGCGATGCGCGCCTGCTCGGTCGTCGGGCGAACGGCGCCGATGAAGGCTGCCAGATCATCCGCCCAGCGCATGAAATCGCTTTCAAGAGCCAGATCCACACCCATGATGCGCGCGATCACGCGCACTGGCAAGGGTCGTGCGATGCGCTCCATGAAATCGAATGGTTCGGTACGCGGAAGTGCATCCACCAGTTCGGCAGCGAACTGTTCGATTTCAGGCTGCAGCGCCTGCAGGCGCTGCGGGCGGAATGCCGGCATCAGCACCTGGCGCAGGCGCGGGTGTTCGGGTTGATCCAGAAACAGCAAGGCGCGGGCAAACAGGCGCTGGAACGGGCCCAGCGCTGCACGGTCGCCCTCGGCCACATCCATCACCCAGCCACCGGTCCGCTGGGCCGACAGCCGCGGATCACGCAGGGCGGCCTCCACATCGGCATGGCGCGTCAAGAGCCAGGCCCCTCCAAAAAAGGCATCGCTCCACACCACGGGGGCTGCTTCACGCCACAAGGCATAGGTGGCGTAGGGATTCACTTCAAAGTCCGGCAGCAGTTCTGCCGGTTTTTCAAGAATAGCGTTCATAGGTCGGTCATTGTCTACCGGTTCCGCTCCGGAGCCAGTCCGGCAGCCATTGCACTGCCGGATTCCTGATTCAGCGCAAACACATGGTGCAGCAAGGCGCTGTCGAGGCTGTCGGCAATGGCATCGGCCGTGGGTGACGCCAGATGCGGCACCACGCCCAGGCAAGGCGTCTGGAATCGCCGCTGCATCTCCTGGCGCAGGGTGTTCAGGTTCTCGCCGAAAAACGGCATGGCGGGCTGCACCGTGTTGGCCACCCAGCCTGCCAGCTCCAGGCCACGCGCACGAATGGCCTCCGCAGTCAGCAAGGCGTGGTTGATGCAACCGAGCCGCATGCCAACCACCAGCACCACCGGCAGCTGCAGATCCGCCATCAGGTCGGCACTGTTCCAGCCCTCGCCCAGCGGCACGCACAGGCCACCCGCACCTTCGACCACCACGCGCTCGGTCATGGCTGCCACGCGGTGCGCACCGACGATCAGGCCCGCACGATCGATGGACCGTCCTTCACGCTCGGCCGCGATGTGCGGAGCACAGGCCAGACGCAACTGGGCCGTGCAGATCTGCGACTCTTCCAGCGGCACCGAGCTGGCCTGCTGCAGCACGCGCACATCTACGTTGAACCAGCGCCCCTGGGCGTCCTGCTCCATGCCGGCAGCCACAGGCTTGTAGCCCCCAGCACGCACGCCCTGTCGTGCCAGCCAGCGCAACAGGCCGGAGCTCACGCGCGTCTTGCCCACTTCCGTATCGGTCCCCGTGACAAAACAGCCACGCAATCCCGTTCCAGCCACATCCTGCATCACAGGCAATCTCCAGATTCTTCCAGATCCCTGCAGCACGTTTGCTGCAACCATGACCCGACCTGCCTCATGCCACCCCCTCCATGCGGGCGAGCGTCGCCAGCAATCGGTCCAGCTGCTCGCCCGTGTGGGCGGCGCTCAGGGTGAAGCGCAGGCGCGCCGTGCCGGCAGGTACGGTAGGTGGCCGGATCGCAGGCACCCATAGGCCCTGCCGTTCCAGTGCAGCCGACAGGTGCAAGGCCTCCTCATTGCTGCCGACGATCAGCGGCTGAATGGCAGTCGACGACTCAGGCAGGCTCCAGTGCGCATGTCCGAACAGCAAGGCCCACAGTCCCTCGCGCAAGCGCCCGATCATGGCCTGCAGATGCGCACGGCGGGCGGCGCCCTCTTCCGACTCGACCAGCGCCATCGACGCCAGCAGCACATGCGCCAGCGCCGGCGGCATGCCGGTGGTGTAGATATAGGGCCGCGCACGCTGTACCAGCCAGTCGATGATGGTGGCATGGGCCACCACCACGGCGCCCGCCACTCCCATGGCCTTGCCCAGCGTTCCCATCCAGATCAGGCGTTCGCTGTGCAGGCCGAAATGCTCCAGACTGCCGTGGCCCTGCGTGCCCAGCACTCCCAGGCCATGCGCATCGTCGATCACCAGCCAGGCGTCGTAGGCCTCGGCCAGCCGCAGCAGCCCCGGCAGATCGGCCACATCCCCGTCCATGCTGAAAACGGCATCGGTCACGATCAGACGAATGGGTGTCGTGCAGCGCTGCAGCAGGCGCTCCAGCTGTTCGAGCTGCCCATGCGGATAACGGCGCATCTCGGCCTGCGCCAGCAAGCCGCCGTCGATGAGCGAGGCATGGTTCAGCTTGTCGGCAAAAATGGTCGCATCACTGCCGCCCAGTGCCGTCATCAGCGCCATGTTGGCCATGAAACCACTGCCGAACAGCAAGGCCTGCGCCTCGGGGATATGGGCCTGCTGCCAGCGCGCAAATGCAGTTTCCACGTCTTCGTGCACCTGCATGTGGCCGCTGACCAGATGCGAGGCACCCGCGCCCACGCCCCAGCGCGCAGCGCCTTCGGCCAGCGCCTGGATCAGGGCAGGATGCTGCGCCAGACCGAGATAGTCATTGCTGCAGAAGGACAGCAGCGGCTGCTGCTGCCCTGACAGACGCTGCTCCGGGCCGCACGGAGTCTGCACAACGCGTCGGCGCCGCTGCAGGCCCTCGGCAGCCAGACGATCCAGTTCTTCCCGCAAATGGGCAATCAGCATGCGGACTCCATCAGTTTTCTCCACGCAAGCGTGCCAGCAAGGCTTGCGCTTGCGCCAGTGCAGCGGCGTCGGGAAATTGAATGGCCAGCACCTTCTGCCGGCCTGCCGCGCCATGCAGCAGGTCGACCTGCTTGCGCACCACGCCAAAGGTTTCCGCCGCCCAGGCAATCAGCGCCTCGTTGGCCTTGCCATCCACAGGTGGTGCGCCCAGGCGCACCCGCAGGGCATCCCCATACAGGCCCGCCGCCTCGGTGCGCTTGGCGCCCGGCGTGGCGTGAATGGAGATTTTCAGAACAAATGACATGCAGATTCAACAGCTTGCATCAACAAACAGCCGTGCGCACTGGCGGATGGCCTGCCGCCCCCATGCACAGGCACATCAACCCAGCAGATCCGAGGCAACCACGCGCTGCACACCGGCAGCGTCCATATCGGCCCAGGCCTTGGCCAGCGATCCATTCAGGTCGATGGCGCGGCAGGCATCCTCGATGACGGTGACGGAAAATCCGGCCTTGCGCGCATCCAGCGCACTCCAGGCCACGCAGTAGTCGGTTGCCAGGCCACATAGGTACAGCTGGCGAATGCCGCGCGCCTGCAGATAGGCAGCGAGTCCGGTGGTCGTCGTGCGGTCTGCCTCGACAAAGGCCGAGTAGCTGTCCACCTCACGATGGAAGCCCTTGCGGATGATGAGCTGCGCCTGCGTGAGCTGCAGATCGGGATGCAGTTCGGCATCCTGTGTGCCCTGCACGCAATGCACGGGCCAGAGCACCTGCTCGCCATAGGGAAGCATGATGGTGTCGAACGGCTGGCGTCCGGCATGATTGGCCGCAAAGGACACATGATCGGCCGGATGCCAGTCCTGCGTGATCACGGCATTGGCAAACAGCGGCGCAATGCGGTTGATGACGGGAACAATGGCGTCGCCATCGGCCACCGGCAGGCCGCCTCCGGGCATGAAGCCATTCTGGGCATCCACCACCAGCAGACAGCAGCTTTCATCAATGCGGGCTTGAGCATGGTTCATGACCCGGTCTCCTCCTCACACATCCGGCACGGCACAAAAACAAATGGCCGGCGCTCACGCGCCGGCCACCAAGGGCTACAGCTTACTCGAATTCAACGATCGGCTGGTCCACCCACAGGCTTTCGCCTTCCTTGGCCATGATGGCCTTCACCACGCCGTCGGCGGTGGCGAACAGGATGTTTTCCATCTTCATGGCTTCGATCACGGCAACGCGCTCGCCCGCCTGGACCTTCTGGCCGGGCTGCACCGCGATGTTGACCAGCAGCCCGGGCATCGGGGACAGCACGTACTTGCTCATGTCCGGCGGTGCCTTGTAGGGCATCAGCTTGTGCAATTCGGCAGTGCGCGGGTGCATCACCACGGCGTCGATCTGGGAGCCGTTGTGGGTCACGCGGATGGCCAGCGGGTTCTTGTGGTTGCCACGTTCCATCTGCAGCACGAAGGGCTCGCCGTTCACCATGCCGGTGATGCGGGACTCGCCCAGCATGTACTCGGCCAGCACCTCGTACGTGCGCTCGCCTTCGGGCGTGTGCACGGTCACGGTGCTGGGCTTGCCCAGTTCCACTTCGCCCAGGGTCACGGTGGAGTACAGGTTGTCACCATCCTTGCCCAGCGTGCAGACCACGAACTCGCGGCTAGGCAGGCGCTTGTAGCCTTCCCAGAACTGGCCCTGCAGGCCTTGCGCACGGTTGCGGTACCACATGTGCAGGCGCGCAGCCATGGCCACCATGAAGTACGGGTCGGAGTGCGGCACGTCTTCGGAACGGAAGCCGTCGGCGTAGTTCTCCGCGATGAAGCCGGTGTTGAAATCGCCGCTCACGAACTTGGGATGCGCCAGCAGCGCGGCCTGGAACGGGATGTTGCTCTGCACACCCTTGATCACGAAGCCGTTCAGGGCTTCGCGCATGCGGGCGATGGCGTCATTACGATCCGTACCGTGCACGATGAGCTTGGCGATCATCGAGTCGTAGTACATGGAGATCTCGCCGCCGTCGACCACGCCGGTATCCACACGCACGCCGTGCTCGGTCGTGGCTTCACCCTGGAACAGGTTCTGCTCCGGCGGCACGAAACGCACCAGACGGCCGGTAGAGGGCAGGAAGTTGCGGAAGGGATCCTCGGCGTTGATACGGCACTCGATGGCCCAGCCTTCCTTCTTCACGTCAGCCTGGGTCACGGACAGCTTTTCGCCGGCAGCCACGCGGATCATCTGCTCGACCAGGTCGAGACCGGTAATCAACTCGGTGACGGGGTGCTCCACCTGCAGGCGGGTGTTCATTTCCAGGAAGTAGAAGTCCTGGTTCTTGCCCACCACGAATTCCACCGTACCGGCGGACTGGTATTTCACGGCCTTGGCCAGAGCCACGGCCTGCTCGCCCATGGCCTTGCGGGTTTCGTCGCTGATGAAGGGAGACGGAGCTTCCTCGATCACCTTCTGGTGACGGCGCTGGATCGAGCACTCGCGCTCGTTCAGGTAGATCACGTTGCCGAAGCTGTCGCCCAGCACCTGGATCTCGATGTGGCGCGGCTGCTCGACGAACTTCTCGATGAAGACGCGGTCGTCGCCGAAGCTGTTGCGGGCTTCGTTACGGCAGGAGGCGAAACCTTCGTGCGCTTCCTTGTCGTTGAAGGCCACGCGCAGGCCCTTGCCACCGCCGCCGGCGGAGGCCTTGATCATCACCGGGTAGCCGATGCCCTTGGCAATCTCGACGGCCTGCTCGGGCGTCTCGATCGGATCGTTGTAGCCGGGGATGGTGTTGACCTTGGCTTCGTTGGCCAGCTTCTTGGAAGCAATCTTGTCGCCCATGGCGGCAATGGCCTCAAACTTGGGACCGATGAAGGCAATGCCCTCTTCCTCGCAGCGGCGGGCAAAAGCCTCGTTCTCGCTCAGGAAGCCGTAGCCGGGGTGGATACCCTGGGCACCGGTGGCCTTGGCAGCCTCGATGATCTTGTCAGCCAGCAGGTAGGACTCGCGGGAAGGCGGCGGGCCCAGGCGCACGGCCTCGTCGGCCATCTGCACGAAGCGCGCGTCCTTGTCGGCGTCGGAATACACCGCCACTGTGGCGATGCCCATTTTCTTGGCGGTAGCGATCACACGGCAGGCGATCTCACCGCGGTTCGCAATCAGGATTTTGGTAAACATGAAGTGCTCTTCCAATAATGAATTCGAAACGGTTCGCGGTCAGGCCGTGATCACAGCGGGATGTTGCCGTGCTTGCGCCACGGGTTTTCCAGCTTCTTGTCCTTGAGCATGGCCAGGCTGCGGCAGATGCGCTTGCGCGTTTCGTGCGGCTGGATCACGTCGTCGATAAAGCCACGGGCGCCGGCCACGAACGGGTTGGCGAAACGGGCCTTATACTCGGCTTCCTTGGCAGCCAGCTTCTCGGGGTCATTCTTGTCTTCGCGGAAGATGATCTCCACCGCGCCCTTGGCACCCATCACCGCAATCTCGGCGTTGGGCCATGCCAGGTTGACGTCACCACGCAGGTGCTTGGAGGACATCACGTCATACGCGCCGCCATAGGCCTTGCGGGTAATGACGGTGATCTTCGGCACCGTGCACTCGGCGTAGGCGTACAGCAGCTTGGCGCCGTGCTTGATGATGCCGCCGTATTCCTGGCTGGTACCGGGCATGAAGCCGGGCACGTCGACGAAGGTCACGACCGGAATGTTGAAGGCATCGCAGAAGCGCACGAAACGCGCACCCTTGATGGAGCTCTTGATGTCCAGGCAGCCGGCCAGCACCAGCGGCTGGTTGGCCACGATACCGACCACGTTGCCGTCCATGCGGGCGAAGCCGATCACGATGTTGGCGGCGTAGTCAGGCTGCAGTTCGAAGAATTCGCCATCGTCCACGGTCTTGACGATGAGTTCCTTCATGTCGTAGGGCTTGTTGGCGTTGTCCGGAACCAGGGTATCCAGGCTCTTGTCGGCGCGATCGACCGGATCCAGCGTCGGGCGGTAGGGAGCCTTCTCGCGGTTGTTGGACGGGATGTAGTTGTACAGGCGACGCAGCATCAGCAGGGCTTCGACGTCGTTCTCGAAGGCCAGGTCGGCCACACCGCTCTTGCTGGTGTGCGTCACGGCACCGCCCAGCTCTTCGGCCGTCACGGACTCGTGCGTCACGGTCTTGACCACTTCGGGGCCGGTCACGAACATGTAGGAGCTGTCCTTGACCATGAAAATGAAGTCGGTCATGGCGGGAGAGTACACCGCACCACCAGCGCAGGGGCCCATGATCATGGAGATCTGCGGCACCACGCCGGAAGCCATCACGTTGCGCTGGAACACTTCGGCATAGCCGGCCAGGGAAGCAACGCCTTCCTGGATACGGGCACCGCCGGAGTCGTTCAGGCCGATCACCGGAGCGCCAACCTTCATGGCCTGGTCCATCAGCTTGCAGATCTTCTCTGCATGGGCTTCGGACAGCGCACCACCGAACACGGTGAAGTCCTGGCTGAACACGAACACCAGACGGCCGTTGATGGTGCCGTAGCCGGTCACCACCCCGTCACCTGGGATGTGGTTCTCGTCCATGCCGAAGTCGGCACAGCGGTGCTCGACGAACATGTCCCATTCCTCGAAGCTGCCACTGTCTAGCAGCACCTCGATGCGCTCACGTGCGGTCAGCTTGCCCTTCTTGTGCTGGGCGTCGATACGCTTCTGGCCGCCGCCCAGGCGGGCCGCAGCACGCTTCTGTTCGAGTTGTTCAAGGATTTCTTTCATCACAAGTCCTTCTGAAAGGTTGCATTAACTAAATACCAAAACCGTTTGGCGCCCGCCTGTTGGCGAACGCCGCAAATTTCTGCGCTTACAGCCCCGTCTGGCCCTGGAACGCCTGCAGCAACTGCCGTGCGGCCGTGGAGGCTGCAATCTTGCCGTCGCGCACCTGCTCGGTGAACTGCGGCAGGCTGTCGCGCACGCCTGCGTTCTGACGGAACGCCTGCTTGAGGCCGGCATCGATGCGTTCCCACATCCATGCCAGCGACTGATCCTGGCGCCGCTGAGCGATATGGCCATTGTCGGCGTTGATCTGGCGGTACTCCTGCACCGTATTCCAGAAATTATCCACCCCGCTGCCCTGCAAGGCACTGATCTGGAGCACCTTGGGCTGCCATTGTGCCTTCTGGCTGGCAGCATCGTGTGCGCCATGCTCGGGATTGCCGTGCATGGCAAAGAGGCGCAGGCTCGAGGTGATCTGTGCCTGCGCGCGCGTGGCGGCCACCGGGTCGATGTCCGCCTTGTTGATGACGACGAGGTCGGCCATCTCCATCACGCCCTTCTTGATCGCCTGCAGGTCGTCGCCCGCATTGGGCAACTGCAGCACCACGAACATGTCGGTCATGTTGGCAACGGCGGTTTCGCTCTGGCCCACACCCACGGTCTCGATGATGACCACGTCATAGCCGGCGGCTTCGCACACCAGCATGGCTTCGCGTGTCTTCTCGGCAACGCCACCGAGGTTGCAGCTGCTCGGGCTCGGGCGGATATAGGCATCCTGCTCCATGCTCAGTCGCTCCATGCGGGTCTTGTCACCCAGGATGGAGCCGCCGGACAGGCTGGAGGACGGGTCGATGGCCAGCACGGCCACTTTCAGGCCCTGCCGGATCAGGTAGATGCCGAGGGACTCGATGAAGGTCGACTTGCCGACGCCGGGAACGCCGCTCAGGCCCAGACGGAAGGATTTTCCGGTATGGGGCAGCAAGGCGGTCAGCAGTTCGTCGGCCAGCACGCGATGGTCGGGGCGCGTCGATTCGAGCAGGGTGATGGCCTTGGCCACACCGCGTCGTTCGCTGCGCACCACGCTTTCCGCCATCTGCGGGACATTGATTTGCATGAACTCTCTTGTGCAGAAACTAGGTGGCAAGAAGCCAGGCAAACGCCTGGCCGCGCAAGAAAGCCGGGCAGCAGGAGCTGCCCGCTTTCAACATCAGGCGTTCGCCTTCTTGATCTGTTCCAGCACGTCCTTGGCGCTGGCCGGAATCGGCGTGCCGGGGCCGTAGACGCCCTTCACACCGGCTTCGAACAGGTAGTCATAGTCCTGGCGAGGAATCACGCCGCCCACGAACACCACGATGTCGTCGGCGCCCTGGTCCTTCAGGGCCTTGATGATGGCGGGCACCAGCGTCTTGTGGCCGGCAGCCAGCGTGGACACGCCCACGGCGTGCACGTCGTTCTCGATGGCCTGGCGGGCGCACTCTTCCGGGGTCTGGAACAGCGGGCCGATGTCCACGTCGAAGCCCAGGTCGGCAAAGGCGGTGGACACCACCTTGGCGCCACGGTCGTGACCGTCCTGGCCCAGCTTGGCGATCATCACGCGCGGACGACGGCCCTGCTGTTCGGCGAATTCGGCGATTTCGGACTTCAGTTTTTCCCAGCCTTCGGCGGAGTCATAAGCAGCTGCGTACACACCAGTCACCTTTTGCGTATCCGCACGATGGCGGCCAAACACTTTCTCGAGCGCATCGCTGATCTCGCCACCGGTGGCGCGCAGGCGTGCAGCCTTGATGGACAGATCCAGCAGGTTGCCCTGGCCGGATTCGGCAGCGGCAGTCAGCGCGTCCAGCGCAGCCTGCACGGCTGCATTGTCACGCGAGGCCTTGATCTGGTTGATGCGGGCGATCTGCGCCTCGCGCACCTTGACGTTGTCGACTTCCAGGATGTCGACGTTGTCTTCCTTGGCCAGCTTGTACTTATTGACGCCGACGATGACATCCTTGCCGGAGTCGATGCGCGCCTGCTTCTCGGCAGCGGCGGCCTCGATCTTCAGCTTGGCCCAGCCGCTGTCCACGGCCTTGGTCATGCCGCCCATGGCGTCCACCTCTTCGATGATCTTCCAGGCAGCATCGGCCATTTCCTGGGTCAGCTTTTCCATCATGTAGGAACCGGCCCAGGGGTCGATCACGTTGGTGATGTGGGTTTCTTCCTGGATGATCAGCTGCGTGTTGCGCGCGATGCGGGCCGAGAATTCGGTCGGCAGGGCAATGGCTTCGTCCAGTGCGTTGGTGTGCAGCGACTGGGTGCCGCCGAACACGGCTGCCATGGCTTCGATCGTGGTACGCACCACGTTGTTGTATGGGTCCTGCTCGGTGAGCGACCAGCCGGAAGTCTGGCAGTGCGTACGCAGCATCAGGCTCTTCGGGTTCTTGGGATTGAACTCCTTCATGATGCGGCACCACAGCAGGCGGGCTGCACGCATCTTGGCAATCTCCAGGTAGAAGTTCATGCCGATGGCCCAGAAGAAGGACAGGCGGCCGGCGAAGGCGTCCACGTCCATGCCCTTGGCCAGGGCCGTCTTCACATACTCCTTGCCATCCGCCAGCGTGAAGGCCAGCTCCAGCGCCTGGTTGGCGCCCGCTTCCTGCATGTGGTAGCCGGAGATCGAGATCGAGTTGAACTTGGGCATGTTCTGGCTCGTGTACTCGATGATGTCGCCGATGATCTTCATCGACGGCTGCGGCGGGTAGATGTAGGTGTTGCGGACCATGAACTCCTTGAGGATGTCGTTCTGGATGGTGCCGCTCAGCTTGTCCTGAGACACGCCCTGCTCTTCGGCGGCTACCACGTAGCCGGCCAGCACGGGCAGCACAGCGCCGTTCATGGTCATGGAAACGGAGACCTTGTCGAGCGGGATGCCGTCGAACAGGATCTTCATGTCTTCGACGCTGTCGATGGCCACGCCGGCCTTGCCCACGTCGCCGGTGACGCGCGGATGGTCGGAGTCATAGCCGCGGTGCGTGGCCAGGTCGAAGGCCACGGACACGCCCTGGCCGCCGGCAGCCAGTGCCTTGCGGTAGAACGCGTTGGATTCTTCTGCGGTGGAGAAGCCGGCGTACTGGCGGATAGTCCAGGGGCGCACGGCGTACATGGTGGCCTGCGGGCCGCGCAGGAAGGGCTCGAAACCCGGCAGCGTGTTGGCGTAGGGCAGATCCTTGATGTCCTCCGCCGTGTACAGCGGCTTGACCGTCATGTGGTCGGGGGTGATCCAGTTCAGCGCATTGACATCGCCGCCGGGTGCCGACTTGGTTGCGGCCTTGTGCCAGTCTTCCAGCGTGCTGCTGGCGAAGACGGGGGCTTGGGAGGAGGTTTGCTCTGACGATGCCATAACGACGTTCCTTCTGGTACTAAATCTAAGGGCCCTGTTTCTGCTGTCCCTGACCGCATGGCGAAAGCGCAATGCTTCCCCGGCCAGATGCAGCTGGCACAAACGGGCATAGCACAACCGCAGCCCGCGTTTACCCGCATGACTGCACGCCTGTGCATATGCTACCCGTCCGTACCAAGGGCAACAATTCATAATTATGAATGCAAAATCCTGCGTCGCGCTTACAATCCGGCCGTAACAGTCACCAATTTCACATTTGCATGCAGAGCCCTACCCGCCCCCTCCAGCGCCCGGGTGCCGATATCCGGCCGGGCTCGGCACGCCCCCTCTACGCGGAAGTCGCGGATCTGCTGCGTCAGCGCATTCTGCAGCAGCAATTGATGCCGGGAGCGTGGATCGATGAAATGAAGCTGGCCGAGGAAATGGGCATCAGCCGCACGCCCATGCGCGAGGCCATCAAGGTGCTGGCAGCCGAAGGCATGGTCACCATCAAGGTGCGGCGTGGTGCCTATGTAACGGAAATACCGGAAGACGAGGTGCGCGAGATCTACCACCTGCTGGGTCTGCTGGAGGCGGACGCCGCCGCAGATGTGGCACGCTCGGCGTCGGAATCGGAACTGCAGCAACTTACGCGACTGCACAACCAGCTGGAAACGCTGGGCTACAAGCTCGTCGTGCTGCCGGGCGATACCACGCTGATCGACCAGTTCTTTGCCACCAACCAGGCTTTTCACCAGTTTCTGCTGGATGCCAGCCGCAACCGCTGGCGCACGCAGATCGTGAATGACCTGCGCAAGGTGATGCAATTGGGCCGCCACCACTCCCTGTTCAAGCAGGGGCGTGTGCAGCAGTCCATGGACGAGCATGCCGCCATCCTGCGCGCCCTGCTGGCGCGCGACCCGGAGGCGGCAGCGCAAGCCATGCGCACGCACTTTGCGCAAGGCCTGCAGGCGATCGGCTGAGCGGCCTGCGCCGCTCCTCCTTGCTTCTGATCAGGGATACAGGCCGCGCATTTCACGCGCCTGCAGGATGCGCGTACAGGCCACGATGAAGGCCGCGGTGCGCAGACTCACCTTGTGCTCACGCGCCGTCTGGGCCACCGACTTGTAGGCGTCACGCATGATGCGTGTCAGGCGCTGGTTGATCTCGTCCTCGTTCCAGAAGAAGTTGGAGAAATCCTGCACCCACTCGAAGTAGGACACCGTCACGCCGCCGGCGTTGGCCAGCACGTCGGGCACCATGAATACGCCGTTCTCCTGCAGGATGTCATCCGCCTCGGGAGTGGTCGGGCCGTTGGCGCCTTCCACCACGACCTTGGCACGCACGGAGCCGGCGTTGCCAGCGTTCAGCTGGCCTTCCAGCGCAGCGGGGATCAGGAATTCGCATTCCAGCGCCCAGAACTCTTCCGGCGAAATGTTGGTGGCAGCAAAACCTTCCAGGCTGCCGTGTTGCGCCACATGCGCCAGTGCGGCAGGAATGTCCAGACCCTCTTCGGCATGGATCGTGGCCTTGTGATCCTGCAGCGCGATCACCTTGGCACCCGCTTCATGGAACAGGCGGGCCGCCGTACCGCCCACGTTGCCGGCACCCTGTACCACCACGCGCGCGCCCTTGAGCTCCATGCCCAGATCGTGCGCTGCTTCGCAGGTGACCACGAACACGCCGCGGCCGGTGGCATCGCGGCGGCCCAGGCTGCCGCCCAGGGAAATCGGCTTGCCGGTGACCACGCCGGTGGCGGTTTCGCCCAGGTTGACGGAATAGGTATCCATCATCCAGGCCATGACCTGTTCGTTGGTGTTGACGTCGGGCGCGGGGATGTCCTTGCTGGGGCCGATGATGATCCCGATCTCGCTGGTGTAGCGGCGCGTCAGGCGTTCCAGTTCACCGCGGGACAGCTGACGCGGATCGACGCGGATGCCGCCCTTCGCGCCACCATAAGGCACGTTGACTGCCGCGTTCTTGATCGACATCCAGGCCGACAGCGCCATCACCTCGGACAGGGTCACGTCCTGGTGAAAACGCACCCCGCCCTTGCCGGGACCACGGGAAATATTGTGCTGCACGCGATAGCCTTCGAAGTGCATGATGCGACCGTCATCCATTTCGATCGGCACATCCACCACCAGAATCCGCTTCGGCCTCTTGAGCGTCTCCACCCATCGCGACAAATGCCCCAGGTACGGCGTGACACGATCAACCTGGCGCAGGTAGGTATCCCAGGGCCCCAGATGTGCGGGGTCCAGATAGGAAGGCAGCGCATGGGTGGTCTGGGCGGAACTTTGTTCTGTCATTGGACTGAATCTCCTTGTATGTAACACCCTCTCGTGAAGGGCCACGTCAGTATGCCAAAGCGATTTGCGCAAATCCACACTTTCAGGGCAATGGGCCCTGCGGCATTGGGGACATCGTCGGGGCGGCGTGATGCCCTCCCGACCGATAGAATCTCCCCATGGCAATTCCGCACGGCTTCATCCAGGATCTGCTCGCCCGCGTCGATGTGGTCGAGGTGGTGGGCCGCTACGTGCAATTGCGCAAGACGGGCGCCAACTTCCTCGGCCTGTGCCCGTTTCACGGGGAGAAATCGCCCTCTTTCACCGTCAGCCCGACCAAGCAGTTCTACCATTGCTTCGGCTGCGGCAAGAACGGGGATGCCATCCGTTTCCTGATGGAACACAACGGCATGAGCTTCGTCGAAGCCGTGCAGGATCTGGCACAGCAGCACGGCCTGCAGGTGCCGGATGACCACGCCAGCCCGGAAGAGCGCGCCCGCGCCGCCGAACGCAAGCAGAAGCAGGCCACGCTCACCGACGTGCTGGAAAAGGCCTGCGAGGATTACCGCAAGCAGCTGCGCACAGCCCAGGTCGCCATTGACTACCTCAAGCAGCGCGGACTGACCGGCCGCATTGCGGCCCGTTTCGGCCTGGGCTATGCACCCCACGGCTGGCACCATCTGGCCAGCGTGTTTCCCGATTACACCGACCGCCTGCTGGAAGAAGCCGGGCTGGTGATCCGGCACGACAAGGATGGCGAGGACAAGCGCTACGACCGTTTTCGCGACCGCATCATGTTTCCCATCCGTAACGTCAAGGGCGAATGCATCGGTTTTGGCGGACGCGTGCTGGGGGACGACAAGCCCAAGTACCTGAACTCGCCGGAAACGCCCGTATTCAGCAAGGGGCGCGAGCTGTACGGCCTGTTCGAAGCCCGCGATGCGTTGCGCGAACAGGGTTTTGCTCTGGTGACCGAAGGCTATATGGACGTGGTGGCGTTGGCCCAGCTGGGTTTTGCGAATGCCGTGGCCACACTGGGCACGGCCTGCACACCCGATCATGTGCACAAGCTGTTCCGCTATACCGATCAGGTGGTGTTCAGTTTCGATGGCGACAACGCCGGACGCCGCGCAGCGCACAAGGCGCTGGTCGCCGCCCTGCCCTATGCCACGGATACGCGCAGCATCAAGTTCCTGTTCCTGCCGCCCGAGCATGACCCGGACAGCTACATCCGCGCGCATGGCACCGAAGACTTTGCCGCCCTGATCAAGCAGGCCACGCCGCTCAGCGTGTTCCTGCAGCAGGTGGGCAGCGAGGATTGCGATCTGGATTCTGCCGAGGGCCGCGCGCGCATGGCCAGCCAGACACGGCCGCTGTGGCAGGCCTTGCCTGAAGGCGCGCTGCGCAGTCAGCTGCTTGCGGAACTGGCTGCCAAGACGCAGCTGCAGGTGGACGAATTGCGTTCGCTATGGCAGACACAGGCCGCCCACGCCAGCCCTGCGCCACGCCGACAGGAGGAATCGTCCCGCCCGCCGGAATTCGTGGGCGATTACGGTGCACCGATGCCACCGCCGGAACCGGAATGGCTGCAGGGTGGCTGGGAGCCGGCAAAACCTGCACGACGCCAGGGGACCTGGACGCCGAATCGTGGCGGTGGGCGTCGCACCGGCAACTGGAATCGCAATCCGGTGCCGCCTGCGCCCCGTGCACGTGTGCGGCCAACCAGCGGCGCCGATCACGCCTTGCGCCTGCTGCTGCTGCATATGCCCTTGTGGGAATCGCTCTCGGCAGAGAACCACGCCCTGCTCTGCAGCCTGCCGGCGCCCCATGGCCCGCTGTTCGTCTGGCTGGACAGCCAGTATCAGGAGCATGGCGCCCTCGCCTGGGGTACGCTGGAACAGGCGCTGCTGCAGGCGCCGTTCGGGGATACGGGACTGAATCTGGTACGACAGTACCAGGCGCTGGGGCTTCCGCCCGAACTGCAGGAAGTCCGGGTGGACCTGCGCTCGGCCTTGCGCGGCCTGCAGATGGAAGACCTGAAGCGACAGGAAACGCTGGCGGCGCAGGAAGGCGATCTGGAGCGCATGCGGCAGTTGCAGCAGCAGCGCGCCGCTCTGGCCGCTACGCTGGGGCCGGCAGAGCCGGATTAAGGATCCACTGCCGGCTCCTCCGGATTCCGTTCGCCACAGTTTGTCACCAGGGCAGACGACACACGCTCGCCTTGGTCGGTCGGTCGGTCGGTCGGTCGGTCGGTCGGTCGGTCGGTCGGTCGGTCGGTCCAGAATTATGCGCCAGCCTCCTGCTCCGGAGCGGCATCAGCCTCCAGCCGCAGGAAATTCTGGCGGTAATACACCAGTTCGTCGATCGACTCCTCCACATCCGCCAGCGCCGTGTGCTTCTGGTGCTTCTTGAAGGCGGCGTGCAGCTCCGGACGCCAGCGGCGCGCCAGCTCCTTGAGCGTGCTCACATCCAGGTTGCGGTAGTGGAAGTACGCCTCCAGCTTGGGCATGTACTTGACGAGAAAGCGCCGGTCCTGACCGATGGTATTGCCGCACATGGGCGACTTGGACTTGCTGACGTATTTCTTGATGAAGGCCAGCAGTTCCTTTTCCGCATCGGCTTCGGTGGTGGTGCTTGCCTTGACCTTCTCGGTCAGGCCGCTGCGCCCGTGGGTGCCCGTGTTCCAGGCGTCCATGGCCTTGAGCAAGGCGTCTTCCTGGTGAATCACCACCACGGGGCCCGGCACGCGGATGGACAGGTCCGGACTGGTGATGATCACGGCAATCTCGAGCAGACGCTCCTTTTCGGGATCCAGGCCGGACATCTCGCAATCGAGCCAGATCAGGTTGTCATCGTTCTTGGGCAGGTGAGGCGGCGCCTCGGCCGGGGTTGCGGCAGCATCAACAGCAGGCAGGTGGTCGGATTTCATCCCCGTATTGTCTCGCAAGCCGGCGCTATTTCGGCGGGAAGGATTGGCAATGCGGACCGGAAACGACGCCATCCTGCGCATACGCCGCCAACGGTTTGATACGCGCCGCCCGCCTGCCGCCCGTTACACTTGCGGGCATGGATGCCCAACTCTTCGATATCAGCTACCTGAACCTGTTTACCGGCCTGTTTGTTGTCGTGCTGCTGGCCGGTATGCTGGTGCGCTTCTGGCTGGCCGGTCGCCAGATGCGCCATGTGGCCTGGCGCCGCGAGCATGTGCCGGAAGCCTTTGCCGGCGTGATCAGCCAGGCCGCCCACCAGAAGGCTGCCGCCTACACCATCGCCAAGAACCAGTTCGACCTGTGGAGTTCCGTCTATTCGGCTGCCATCCTGATCGGCTGGACGCTGCTTGGCGGTCTGGGGCTGCTCAACTACACCCTGCTGGAGCGCATCGAACACCCCATGTGGCAGCAGCTGTCACTGCTGGCGGTCTTCTTTCTCATCAACGGCCTGCTGGAACTACCCCTCGGCTGGTTCCAGACCTTCCGGCTGGAGGAACGTTTCGGTTTCAACAAGAGCACCATCGGCCTGTGGCTGGGTGACATCGTCAAGGGCACCGTGATGGCCGCCGTCATCGGCCTGCCGCTGGCCGCCCTGTTCCTGTGGCTGATGCAGGAGGCCGGCAGCCTGTGGTGGCTGTGGGCCTGGGCCATCTGGGTAGTGTTCAACCTGCTGCTGATGGTGATCTTCCCCACCTTCATCGCGCCACTGTTCAACAAGTTCAAGCCGCTGGAAGATGGCGAACTGGCGCAGCGCGTGCAGCAGCTGATGCAGCGCTGCGGCTTCAATGCCAAGGGCCTGTTCGTGATGGACGGCAGCAAGCGCAGCGCGCATGCCAACGCCTACTTCACCGGCCTGGGCCATTCCAAGCGCGTGGTGTTCTTCGATACCCTGCTGGCGCGCCTGCAACCGGACGAAGTGGAGGCCGTGCTGGCGCACGAGCTGGGCCACTTCCACTTCCGCCATATTGCCAAGCGCCTGATCGCCATGTTTGCGCTGAGCCTGGCGGCGTTTGCCCTGCTGGGCTGGCTCTACAACCAGGTGTGGTTCTACACCGGCCTGGGCGTGGTGCCCAACATGATGTCACCCAATGCCGCGCTGGCACTGATCCTGTTCATGCTGGTGACGCCGGTGTTCGGCTACTTCCTGTCGCCGCTAATGGCGCAGCTGTCGCGCAAACATGAATTCGAGGCCGATGCCTACGCCGTGCGCCAGACGGGCAACAAGGCCCTGCCGGACGCCCTGCTCAAGCTGTACGAGGACAATGCTTCCACCCTCACGCCGGACCCGCTCTACGTGAAGTGGTACTACTCGCACCCGCCGGCCAGCGAGCGGCTGGCGCGCATGGCGCAGGCGGCCTGACACCATGGCCCGCCCCTCGCGCCAGCGCAACGCGCCCAGCACCGCCACCGCCCTGCAGCAAGGACTGGTGGTCTCCAGCCACGGCCGCCACAGCGTGATCGAATGTCCGGACGGCAGCCGGCGCATCGTGCATCCGCGCGGCAAGAAGAACCAGGCCGTGGTGGGCGACCGCATCGCCTGGGCCGCCCAGCCCGAGGGCCAGGGCGACGATGGCACCATCGAGCGCGTGGAGGAGCGCCGCAACCTGTTCTACCGGCAGGACGAAATGCGCACCAAGGCCTTTGCCGCCAATATCGACCAGGTGCTGGTCTGGCTGGCGGCCGAACCGGAGTTTTCGCACAAGCTGCTGGCCCGCGCGCTGATCGCCGCAGAAGCCGCGCATATTCCACCGCTGATCGTGCTGAACAAGTCCGATCTGGGTGAGCTGCATGCCCGTGGCTGGGAGCGGCTCGCGCCCTACCGGGCCATGGGCTATCCGGTGCTGGGGCTCTCTCTGGCCGATGCGGAACATCATCCTAACGATGCTGCGCTGCAGGCGTTACGACAGGCCCTGCACGGCAAGGCCACGCTGGTGCTGGGCCCCTCGGGCACCGGCAAGAGCACGCTGATCAACTGGCTGCTGCCCGGCGCCAATGTGCAGACGGGCGAAATCTCGCAGGCGCTCAACTCGGGCAAGCACACCACCACCAGCACGCACTGGTACTGGATCGACCGCGACAGCCAGACGGCGGTGATCGACTCTCCGGGCTTCCAGGAATTCGGCCTGCACCATGTGCAGCCCACCGATCTGGCCAGCTACATGCCCGATTTGCGCCAGCATGTGGCGCAATGCAAGTTCTACAACTGCACGCACCTGCATGAGCCGGGATGCGGAGTGCTGGCACAGGTGGGTGCTCCGCTGGCAGAAGGCGGCGTGCACCCGCTGCGGCACAAGTTCTATGCGGAGCTGTTTGCCGAACGGGTGGCAGACGAGCGCTACTGAACTGACCGGAAACGCGCAGTCAGTTCGAGTGTTCTCTGTTGCAGAATCAGCTGATCCAGGACGTGAAGCCCACCAGCGCAATCAGACCACCCCACATCAGGATGGCGCGCCAGACCAGGCCGACCAGCAGCTGCAGATGCTGCATGCCCACCGTGATGGTTGCCGGGGCGGCCTGCGTCACTTCCGGCTCGGCGTACGCTTCCACGCCGGTTTCCGAAACACCGCCGGCAGCGTCTGCTGCTTCGGCAGGTCCGCGCCCGGCCGGTGCCGGCAGGCGTGCCAGATCCTGCTGGTTATCCAGCGCCAGCGGCCAGGGCAGATCGACCGCCCCCATGGCCGAGGCCAGCACCACGGCTTCGGCATCGGTGCTGGCAATGGTGCCGGGCGTGCTGGCAGCCTGGCGCCAGTTGTCCACCGCCTGCTCGAAGTTGCCCGCCACCGCAAAGCTGGCAGCCGTGGCACGGGCAGGAATCCAGTTGATCCAGTTCCAGGCAGCCTGCGCCTGATCCGGCAGCGTGTCGGCCATCTGGCCATCGCCAAGCTTGCGCTGCTCGCGCCAGTAGCGCGCCACATACTCAGACGCACGGAACAGCACCGCACCGGCCGGGCCCAGGCCCAGTGCCGCACCAATCAGGAAGGCCACCAGCACGCCGAACACATGGCGATGCGCATCCAGCACCGCATGCTCGATCACCTGGCGCATGATGCCGCTGCGCGGCAAATGGGCCGTTTCCACGCTTTTCCATTCCGCCAGCAACTGGCGCGCGCGAATTTCGTCGCCCACGTCCAGCGCATCACGAATGCCGGTGATGTGGTGGCTGAACTGGCGGAAACCCAGCGTCACGAACAGTACCGCCGCGCTCCAGAGCCAGGCCGGCAGCCAGCCGACGCTTTCAAAACCCAGATAGGCCACGGCCACCAGCACCGTGGGCAACACCACGGCTGCCGCCCAGGCGAGCCAGCCCTGCCCCGGCTTGCCCGCAGTGAGGTTGCGCGCCGCCCAGTCCGCCAGCTGGCGGTACAGGTGGTACACCGGGTTGTGCAGCGGTAACGGATAGACCTGCTCGATCAGCAGGGCACAGACGATTGCAAAGAATGCCATGGAGCGTGAACAGCGGTAATCGACGCGGGACTGCGCCCCGCAAACAGACGGCAGGATAGCACCGATTTCCGACCCGGGCGTTCCAGTTTGTCAGGCGGCAAGGAATCGGTACAGATTGCGCAGGATGCCGGCAGTCACGCCCCAGATGTAACGTTCGCGCCCGGCCTGTAGGTCGTAGTACGGCATGGAAAACCATTCGCGCCGGTGGTTGTGCGCAGGCTGCCACTGGTGCATGCGGTGATGCTGCGGGTCCATCAGGAAATCCAGCGGCACGGTGAACACCTCGTCCACCTCGAAGGGGTTGGGATCGAACTGGAGTGCCGGGGGCAGCACGGCTACCACCGGCGTCACGTGGTAGCCGGTACCGGTGACGTACAGCGGCAACTGACCCAGCACCTCCACGCCATCGGAAGGCACGCCCACCTCCTCATGCGCCTCGCGCAAGGCTGCGGCAACGGCATCGTGGTCATCGTCATCGATCTTGCCGCCCGGAAAGGCAATCTGGCCGCCATGCGAGCGCAGGTGCGGCGTGCGCTGCGTGAGCACCACGCGCAGGCCGGAAGTCGGCGCCGTCACCTCGGGCAGCTGCCAGGGCTGCAGGCCGATCAGCACGGCGGCATCGCGCGGCGAATGCTCCTGCGGATACTGTTCGCGCCGCAGTTCCTGCTCCCAGTTCGGGGGCTCGGCAAAACGCTGCTGCAGCGCCGGCACCGACAGGCGATCCCACGGCACCGCAATCTGGCGGTGCACATTGTCGGTCGCCTCCTGCCATACCGGCACATCGCGCGGGTCGAAGATGCCAGGCTGCACGCCGCGATCATTGTCGGGAGAAACGCTCTGCTGGGAATGCTTTGTCATGAATGCCACCCTGGATGCTCCGCCGCCTTCTGCGAGGCACGAAGCGCTTGCGCCACAAGTGTAGCGCCAAGAAAAAACCGCTTGCAGCACAGGGCGGCAAGCGGTTCTTCCAGCGGCTGCACGAGGCTGCCACTTGTCAGGATCGGACAGATTACTCTGCAGCGACCTTGACGCGAGACGGCAGCTTTTCCTTGATGCGTGCCGACTTGCCGCTGCGCTCGCGCAGGTAGTACAGCTTGGCACGACGCACGTCACCACGGCGCTTGACTTCAATACCGGCAATCAGCGGGCTGTAGGTCTGGAAGGTACGTTCCACGCCTTCGCCGCTGGAGATCTTGCGCACGGTGAAGCCGCTGTTCAGGCCGCGATTGCGCTTGGCAATCACCACGCCTTCGTAAGCCTGCACACGCTTGCGCGTGCCTTCAACCACGTTCACGGACACGATCACGGTATCGCCGGGGGCGAATTCGGGGATCTTCTTGCCGAGACGCTCGATCTCTTCTTTTTCCAGGGTCTGGATCAGGTTCATTGTCAGTTCCTAATGCTTTCCGATCGTATTCAAGCTGCACAAAAGGCCTCTTCACACAACCATCACGGCGATGGCTGGCTGCTGCTGACGGCTCCTGCCTAGCAGGATGACGCGCCCAGCGAGGCGGCTAACAGAGGATCGAAACCGAACATTATAGATTTGTTTCGCCTTTATGGTCAAGAAAAATGCAATACTGGCGCGCAGATACTGAAGGCGTCACCCGCATGCCACGAAACCTTCAATGAAGCTTCACAAGCGATTTCTAGACTGCCGGTTTCTCTCAACCTGGAGCCGCCCGATGTCCCTGCCCCGCACCCCGTTCCGCTGGGTTCTGCCGCTTGCCACCGCTGCCGTCCTCGCAGCCTGTGGCGGCGACAGCGCCCCGACCCCGCCCGCTTCAGCCCCATCTGCCGAGGCGCCCGCACCTGTGCCCACGCCCCAGATTGCCGACGGCACCCGCACCACGGTGGCCCTGCTGGAAACCAGCGACCTGCACAGCAACATCCGCAGCTACGACTACTTCAAGCTGGCAGAAGACCAGAGCTATGGCTTCGAGCGCACCGCCACGCTGATCCAGCAGGCGCGCAGCGAGTTTGCCAACAACGTGCTGCTGGACAACGGCGACACCATCCAGGGCACGGCACTGGCCGACTACGAAGCCACCGTCGACCCGATGAAGTGCGATCAGACCCTGTCCATGTACAAGGTCATGAACCATTACAAATACGACGTGGGCACTCTGGGCAACCATGAATTCAACTACGGCCTGCCTTTCCTGAACCAGGTGCTGGGCGGCGGCCTGAACGTGGATGGCGTGAACCCCGGCCAGACATGCAAAGGCCCGGATTTCCCCATGGTGCTGGCCAACGTGTACAGCCTGAAAACCGGTCAGCCGCTGGTCCAGCCCTACACCATCCTGCAGCGCGAATTCACTGCCACCACGCCCGATGGCAAGAGCGTGACAGTGCCGATCAAGGTCGGCGTAATCGGTTTCACCACACCCGGCATCATGAACTGGGACAAACGTTTCGTGCAAGGCAAGCTGCGCATCGACGGCGCGGTGGAGACTGCGCAGAAATACCTGCCCGAAATGCGCCAGAAAGGGGCTGACGTTGTGGTGGCGCTGGTGCATGGCGGCCTGAGCAGCGCACCGTATGCGCCCACCATGGAAAACTCCGCATGGCATCTGGCCAAGGTGCCTGGCATCGATGCCATGTTCATGGGCCACTCGCACAGCCTGTTCCCCGATCGTGGCACTCGCCCGGCCTACACCATGGAAGGCGTGGACAACGCTGCCGGCACCATCCATGGCGTGCCCGCCACCATGCCCAGCTTCTGGGGCAAGGCGCTGGGCGTGATCAAGCTCGAACTGGTGCGCGATGCCAAGAACAGCACCTGGGTGATCGACAAGAGCAAGACGCTGGTGGAAGCCCGTGAAACCGTGACCGAGCGCGACTCCAAGGGCAAGGCCATCGCCTACGTAACGCCCGATCCCCGTATCGCCGAACTGGTGGAAGCCCAGCATCAGGCCACCATCACCTATGTGAAAACGCCAATCGGCAGTTCCGACTTCCGCATGAGCACCTACTTTGCCGATGTGGGTGACCCCACAGCGATCCAGATCGTGAACCAGGCCCAGCAGGACTACGTGGCCCGCTACGTGCAGGCCAACCTGCCGCAGTACAAGGATCTGCCGGTGCTGTCGGTGAGCGCGCCCTTCAAGTCCGGCTATGGTGGCGGGGCCGACTTTACCGATGTGGCTGCCGGCCCGATTGCCATCTACAACGCGGCGGACCTCTACCTCTACCCCAATACGGTCTATGCCGTGAAAGTGACCGGCAGCGAAATCAAGGGCTGGCTGGAGGGCTCCGCCAAGCGTTTCAACCGCATCGACCCGGCTGCGACCGCGCAGCAGAAGCTGATCAGCACCTTCCCCGGCTACAACTACGACATGTTCACCACCCCGGATGTGAGCTATCTAGTGGATGTAACACAGCCCGTGGGCCAGCGCATTGTCGACCTGAAATACAAGGGCGCCCCGATCGATCCGGCTGCCAGCTTCATCATCGCAACCAACAACTACCGTGCCACCAGCGGCGGCAACACCTTCATCGCCGCGCTGGATGGCCGCTCCACCATCTACGCCTCGCCTGACGCCAACCGAGATGTGCTGATCCAGTACATCAAGCAGGTGCAGGGCATGACGCGCGCCACCAATGGCAGCGCACGCAGCTGGCGCTTCAAGCCGGTCGTCACGGCCGGCAAGGTGGTGTTCAGTTCGGGCCAGGACAAGCTGCAACTGGCAGTGGATGCCGGCCTGACCAACATCGCCCTGGAGCAGCAGGATGATGGCTCCGGCAAGGCCATGTCGCTGTACAGCATCGACCTGAGCAAGTAAGAAGACGGCACCTCGGCCTTCGTTGTCAGCCACCTTCGGGTGGCTGATCCTGTTCGCATCCCTGACGCAGACATCCGAGTGCGGGGACTTGCCCGGCGGATCGCCTTGCACACACAAAAAAAGCGCCGCTGATGCGGCGCCCTTTCAGTCTGCGATTCCAGCCGGAACCGGAATCCAGTGCTTACGGCTTGTAGTTGGCCACGCCGTCAGTGATTTCCTTGGTGGCAGCTTCCAGGCCTTCCCAGCCCAGCACCTTGACCCACTTGCCTTTTTCGAGGTCCTTGTAGTGCTCGAAGAAGTGGCTGATGGTCTGCAGCGTCAGCGGGTTCAGGTCTTCCAGCTTGTTGATGTGGTTGTACTGCGGGCAGATCTTGGCCGTGGGCACGGCGAGCACCTTGCCGTCCACGCCGGCTTCGTCTTCCATCTTCAGGATGCCCAGCGCACGGCAGGGAACCACCACGCCGGCCTGCAGCGGGAAGGGAGTCATCACCAGCACGTCGACCGGGTCACCATCGCCGGACAGGGTTTGCGGCACGTAGCCGTAGTTGACCGGGTAGTGCATGGCGGTCGTCATGAAACGATCGACGAACACGGCGCCGGATTCCTTGTCGACCTCGTACTTGACCGGTGCGGCATCGGCCGGAATCTCGATCACGACGTTGAAGGCTTCGGGCAGCTTGGAACCGGGAGTCACTTTGTCGAGGGACATGGGATTTCTCTTTCGTTGAGGAAAAAACTGGAAGAAATGTAACCTGTTAATTTTAACCGAATCCGCCCTACGGCTGGCTTACGGATGGTAACGCCGGCAAGGCAAAGCATGCGACAATAGCCCTCTTGCTGCCGCCCTGCCGGCAGCCCCTCATCCTGCCTGCTGCCATGGATGCGGCAGGCCCGCGATTCGGGGCGATCGCCCCCCAATAAATACAAGGAAGATCTTCATGGAAGCAGAACGCATCAACGCCATTGGCGCAGCCCTGGCCGACCTGTCCGAGCGGACGCAAGAACTACGGGGGTATCTTTGACTACCCTGCCAAGGCAGAACGTCTGAGAACCGTCAACGCCGCACTCGAAGATCCGGCGGTCTGGAACGATCCCAAGAAGGCCCAGGAACTGGGCAAGGAAAAGAAGTCGCTCGATGACGTGGTCGTGGTGCTGGACGAGCTCACCCAGGAGCTGTCCGACAGCACCGAGCTGTACGAAATGAGTTGCGACGAGGACGACTTCGCCAGCCTGGAAGCCATCGAAGCCGACGCCGCCGCCATCACCGAGCGCGTGGAAGCGCTGGAATTCCGCCGCATGTTCAACCAGCCGGCCGACCCGAACAACGCCTTCCTGGACATCCAGGCCGGCGCCGGCGGTACCGAGGCCTGCGACTGGGCCAGCATGCTGCTGCGCCAGTATGTTCGCTATGCCGAACGCAAGGGCTTCAGAGTCGAGATCCAGGAGGAAACCCCGGGCGACGTAGCCGGCATCAAGAGTGCCAGCCTGAAGATCGATGGCGATTACGCCTTCGGCCTGCTGCGTACCGAAACCGGCGTGCACCGCCTGGTGCGCAAGAGCCCGTTCGACTCCTCCGGCGGCCGCCACACCAGCTTTGCCAGCATCTTCGTCTACCCGGAGATCGACGACTCGATCGAGATCGACGTCAACCCGGCCGATGTGCGTGTGGACACCTACCGTGCCTCCGGCGCGGGTGGCCAGCACATCAACAAGACCGACTCTGCCGTGCGCCTCACGCACATGCCCACCGGCATCGTGGTGCAGTGCCAGGACAGCCGCAGCCAGCACAGCAACCGCGATGTTGCCTGGCAGCGCCTGCGCTCGCGCCTGTACGAGCACGAGATGCGCAAACGCATGGAAGAGCAGGAAAAACTGGAAGCCAGCAAGAGCGATGTGGGCTGGGGTCACCAGATCCGCAGCTACGTGCTGGACAATAGCCGCATCAAGGACCTGCGCACCAACGTCGAGATCAGCAACACGCAGAAGGTGCTGGACGGCGATCTGGATGCCTTCATCGAAGCTTCGCTGAAGGCCGGCGTGGGCAGCGTTCGTCCGAATTGATCGTGATTCGGCCCCGACCATGATCCGCCCCGAGGCGGAGCATGGCCCCCTTGGAATGGCAGCAGCGCCAGCTGCCTGCGCGCCATTCCGGGGCTGCCAGTGGGCAGCCCTTCCCTTTTCATGCCAACGCCCCTGTGCGTGCGGCTACGAATTTGACGACCGGAGATTTCCCCAATGTTCCGCGAAGCCACCACCCCCTCCCCCACCATCTACCGCCACGACTACCAGGCGCCTGCGTTCTGGATCGACACGGTGGATCTGACTTTCGATCTGGATCCCGCCAAGACGCGCGTGCTCAACAAGATGACGCTGCGCCGCAACCCGGATGTGCCGGCCCAGCCGCTGCGCCTGGATGGCGAAGAGCTGAACCTGGCGCGCGTACTGGTCAACGGCCAGGGCACCTCATTCAAGCTCGAAGGCGACCAGCTGGTACTGGAAAACCTGCCCGAAGGCGCTGACCCGATTGCGCTGGAGATCTTCACCACCTGCAATCCCTCGAAGAACACCGAGCTGATGGGCCTGTACACCAGCGAAGGCGGCTTCTTCACGCAGTGCGAGGCGCAGGGCTTCCGACGCATCACCTATTTCCTGGACCGTCCGGACGTGATGGCCACCTACAAGGTGACGCTGCGCGCCGAGAAGAAGGCCTACCCGGTGCTGCTGTCCAACGGCAACCTGCTGGAACAGGGCGATCTGGAAGATGGCCGCCACTTCGCCGTGTGGCACGACCCGTTCAGGAAGCCCAGCTACCTGTTTGCCCTGGTAGCAGCACCGCTGGTGGCGCGCGAGCAGCGCATCGTGAGCCGTGGCGGCAAGGAGCATCTGCTGCAGGTATTCGTGCGCCCCGGCGATCTGGACAAGACCGAACACGCCATGCAGGCCCTGCTGCAGAGCATCGCCTGGGACGAGGCACGCTTTGGCCTGGCGCTGGATCTGGAGCGCTTCATGATCGTGGCGACCAGCGACTTCAACGCCGGCGCGATGGAGAACAAGGGCCTGAACATCTTCAACACCAAGTACGTATTGGCCAAGCCCTCCACCGCCACCGATGACGACTACGACGGCATCACCAGCGTGATCGGCCACGAATACTTCCACAACTGGACCGGCAACCGCATCACCTGCCGCGACTGGTTCCAGTTGAGCCTGAAGGAAGGCCTGACGGTGTTCCGCGACCAGGAATTCAGCGAAGACCTGGCCGGCAGCCCGAGCGCGCGCGCCGTGTGCCGTATCGGCAATGTGCGCGGCCTGCGCGCGGTGCAGTTCAGCGAGGATTCCGGCCCCATGGCGCATCCGGTGCGTCCTGATCAGTACCAGGAAATCGCCAACTTCTACACCGCCACCGTCTACGAGAAAGGCGCCGAGGTGGTGCGCATGTACCAGACGCTGGTAGGCCGCGACGGCTTCCGCAAGGGCATGGACCTGTATTTCCAGCGCCATGACGGTCAGGCCGTCACCTGCGACGACTTTGCCCAGGCCATGGCCGATGCCAACCCGGACAGCGCGCTGGCCGCACAGCTGGAGGTGTTCAAGCGCTGGTACAGCCAGGCCGGCACGCCGGTACTGCATGCCAGCGGCAGCTACGATGCCGCAGCGCAGACCTACACGTTGACGCTGCGCCAGAGCTGCCCGGCAACGCCCGGCCAGCCGGCCAAGCAGCCCTTCCTGATCCCGGTGCGCATGGGCCTGATCGGCCGCGATGGCCAAGCCCTGCCGCTGCAACTGCAGGGCGACACCGGCACTCCGCTGCTGGAACGCGTGCTGGTGCTGCATGACACCGAAGCCAGCTTCACCTTTGCCGACATCCCCGAAGCTCCCGTACCTTCGCTGCTGCGCCAGTTCTCGGCGCCGGTCTGGCTGGAACTGCAGGGCGAGGACGAGGCGGCCCAGCTGCACCGCCTGGCCCACGACAGCGACGCCTTCAACCGCTGGGAAGCCGCGCAGCGCCTGATGATGGCGCAGGCGGTGTCCGCCGTGCAGGCGTCGGAGATGCCCGCACAGGTGCTGAATGCCTCCACGCTCGACGCCCTGCGCGCCGTGCTGCGCAACCCCGCGCTGGATGCTGCCTTCAAACAACTGGTGCTGACCCTGCCGGACGAACTGGAAATCGCCGAAGAGCTGGACAGCGTCGATCCGCAGCGCATCAAGATGGTGAGCGAAGCGCTGTGCCAGCAAGTGGCCCACGCGCTGGCCGAAGACTGGCTGAGCCTGTACGAGGCCCACGAAAACACCGGCGCCTATGTCCCCGAGCCGGTCAGCGCCGGCCGCCGTGCGCTGGCCAATCTGGCACTGGAAAACCTGTGCCGCATCGCCCGCGACAGCGGCGACGTGGTGTGGCCGGGCAAGGCCTACCAGCGCTTCAAGGATGCCTCCAACATGACCGACCGCATGGGCGCCCTGCGCGCGCTGCTGGAAGGCCAGAGCGTGCTGGCACAGCCGGCGCTGGAGCGCTTCCACGCCCTGTTCCAGGACGAGGCGCTGGTGCTGGACAAGTGGTTCCGCCTGCAGGCCACACGCAACGATCTGGACGGCAAGGTGCTGGGCCAGGTGCGTGCCCTGCTGCAGCACAAGGATTTCCACCTCTCCAACCCCAACCGCGTGCGCAGCCTGATTACGGCCTTCTGCCATGCCAACCCCGGCGCCTTCCACCGCGCCGATGCCGCCGGTTACGTGTTCTGGGCCGATCAGGTGCTGGCGCTGGATGGCATCAACGCCCAGATCGCTGCCCGTCTGGCGCGTGCCATGGACCACTGGAAGCGTCTGGCCGAGCCCTACCGCAGTGCGGCTGGCGAAGCCATCCGCCGCGTGGCGGCCAAGCCGGATCTGAGCGCCGACGTGCGCGAGGTGGTGAGTCGCGCGCTGCAGGACGCGTAAATCCGCAAGCCAGCGCATGGCCGGCGACCCAGCCGGCCTTGCCTGACCTGCGGACACCTGCTTCGCATAACGCACAAGCCACAAAAAAACGGCCTGGAACCAATTTCCAGGCCGTTCTTCATGCTGTGGTATCCCGCCTCAAGGCGGGCAGCGCAGATCAGTAGCGGTTGTAGCCACCACGGTAGCCGCCATCGCGACCACCGCCAAAACCACCGGTGCGACGTTCTTGCGGACGCGCCACGTTCACGGTCAGCGGACGGCCGTCCAGAGTCTGGCCGTTGAGGCCGCGGATGGCTGCCTGCGCCTCGTCGGCACTGCCCATCTCCACAAAGCCGAAGCCCTTGGAGCGGCCGGTCTCGCGATCCATCATGACCTTGGCGGACACCAGCGTGCCGAACTCGGCGAATTGCTGGTTCAGGTCGTCGTCACGAATCGCGTAAGACAGGTTGCCGACGTAGAGTTTGTTATCCATTGGATGCTTTCAGGTAAATTGGCGGACAGGCCATCCTGCCCGCAATGCACGCAGGAACATGTCCTGCGCCATACCTGCTTCAGCGGCGGCGTTGGGGTGCCGGACCACCGGAGCGGGGTTCGAGTCGGCGGAAGGTGATGCGGCCCTTGTCCAGATCGTAGGGAGACAGTTCCAGCAGAACGGTGTCACCCGCGAGAATCCGGATGTGGTGCTTGCGCATCTTTCCGCTCGAGTAGGCGATGATGGGATGGCCGTTCTCGAGCGTCACGCGGTAGCGCGAATCGGGCAGAACTTCTTCCACCTTGCCTTGCATTTCGATCAGATCTTCCTTGGCCATGCCATACCTCCTTGAATGTGTTGATAAATCGAATCCCGTGCCCGTCTTGTGAACAGGCACGCCGGATTCAGCAGTTGCTGCCGCCAATCAGGCCCTGGCTCTGTGCCAGAGCGTACTGCAGGGCAGCCTCGTTGGAATCAAATTGCGGAACGAACCGGAAAATCCGGTCATGGGAGCCACTACCGTGGCCGCTGCGAATCGACAGGGATGCAGCGTAGGCGCCGCTCTCGGTCTGTTTGGATTGGGGCGAAATGCGATATTTGCCTACCAGAAAGGTCTTGTCCAGAATATTCTCTTTGTGTTTACATGCCCGGGCCAGCGGAGCCGGGACCGGGCACATCCCTGATGCACGCCGGAGCTGCATCAGGTGCGACTTGCATGTCGCAATGGGTCTATGGGGGGGTTGCCGACGGCCGCCAATGAGGTGTGGGCCGGGGCGATGGAGCTCACCGTTGAAGGAGAGGCGTTTGACCGCCAAAAACGGGAATCCCCTCAGGCGACAGGCAACTACGCGTTGCAAATGAAGTCAGAACAACCTTGCTGAAGTGGCGAGCAAACAAACAGCAATCCGCTAATTATAAGGAGTAATACCAAGTTGTCAAGTGCCCACGCCTACACCGGCAGCGCCGTGGTGTTCTTGACCCAGTCCAGCACGAAGCTGGTGCGGCAATCCTGCACGCTGGGGTGCTTGAGCAGCGTCTCCAGCACGAAGCGCGAATAGTGCTGCATGTCGGCCACCACCACGCGCAGCAGGTAGTCCATCTCGCCGGACAGGGCTGCGCACTCCACCACCTCGGGCCAGGTCTGCACCGCCACGCGGAAGGACTCCATGGGATCGCGGCGCTGGCTGTCGGGCTGGCGGGCGATGCGCACATTGAGATAGGCCGTCAGCCCCAGGCCCACGCGGGCCGGCTCCAGCACCGCCACGTAGCCGGCAATCGCCCCGCTCTCTTCCAGCTTGCGCACGCGGCGCAGCGCCGCCGATGGCGACAGCTGCACCTGCTCGGCCAGCTGGTCGAAAGTCATGCGGCCATCTTGCTGCAGCGCACGAAGAATGCGCCGATCAATGGCATCGATATCCACATCATTATGCATTCCATGGATTATGCAGGAATCCTGCAAATCATCCACTATCCGTAACCGATTTCGCAGCAATCCTGCGCACCTAAGCCCCTACAGTGCATGGGTTCGTGCGGCAAATGCCACCCATTCGCATTGGGACGCTGCACACTATGCAAAAAAACACAAGCAGGAGACAGACGTGGCAGATCTTTTCGAGAACCCGATGGGCTTAATGGGCTTCGAGTTTGTGGAGTTCGCCTCCCCCACGCCGGGCGTGATCGAGCCGGTGCTGGAGAGCATGGGCTTCATCGAAGTGGCGAAGCACCGCTCCAAGGACGTGGTGCTGTACCGCCAGGGCGACATCAATTTCATCGTCAACCGCGAGCCGCGCAGCGTGGGCGCCTACTTTGCGTCGGAACATGGGGCCAGCGCCTGCGGCATGGCTTTCCGCGTGAAGGATTCGCACCACGCCTACCAGCGCGCGCTGGAGCTGGGCGCACAGCCGGTCGACATTCCCACCGGCCCGATGGAACTGAAGCTGCCTGCCATCAAGGGCATTGGCGGTGCGCCGCTGTACCTGATCGACCGCTTCGAGGATGGCAAATCCATCTACGACATCGACTTCGTCTTTCATGAAGGCGTGGACCGCCATCCCAAGGGCCACGGCTTCCGCCTGATCGACCACCTGACACACAACGTGTACCGCGGCCGCATGGAATACTGGGCCAGGTTCTACGAGAAGCTGTTCAACTTCCGCGAGATCCGCTACTTCGACATCAAGGGCGAATACACCGGCCTGACGTCCAAGGCCATGACGGCACCGGACGGCCTGATCCGCATTCCGCTGAATGAGGAATCCTCCAAGGGCGGCGGCCAGATCGAGGAATTCCTGATGCAGTTCAACGGCGAGGGCATCCAGCACATCGCCCTGCTCACGGACGACCTGCTGCCCAGCGTGGACGCGCTGCGCAAGGCCGGCGTGGAACTGATGACGGCACCACCCGCCACCTACTACCAGATGCTGGACGAGCGCCTGCCCGGCCATGGCGAGAACCCGGCCGAATTGCAGGCACGCGGCATCCTGCTGGATGGCAGCACGGGCGAAGGCCAGCGCCGCCTGCTGCTGCAGATCTTCTCGCAGACGCAATTCGGCGGCCCGGTGTTCTTCGAGTTCATCCAGCGCAAGGGCGAGGAAGGCTTTGGCGAGGGCAACTTCAAGGCCCTGTTCGAATCCATCGAGCGCGACCAGATCCAGCGCGGTGTGGTCGGCGAGCAAGCCACTGCCTGAAACCCCAACAACCGGAGCACGCCATGCAACCCCTGACTACCGACCAGATCGCTTCCGCCGCCCTGCCCGACTGGAGCTACAGCTCCGAGCGTGGCGGCTGCCTGAGCCGCAACTTCGTGTTTGCGGATTTCGTGCAGGCCTTCGGGTTCATGACCCAGCTGGCGCTGCATGCCGAGAAGATGAACCACCACCCCGAGTGGAGCAACGTCTACAACCGCGTCAACATCGTGCTGACCACGCACGATGCCGGCGGCCTGACCGAGCGTGACATCACGCTCGCGCGTCTGGCCGACGGGCTGGCGCAGCAATTCGGTCACGACTGACCTCTCGATCACCCCAAGGAGGCTGCCATGCAGGAGCCATCCCGTTCTGCTGCCGAGTCGGATACTGTCTCGGGAGCAGCCTTGTCGCACCAGCACGATGCGCATGCGTCGGGCGAGCCGCTCAACCAGCCGTCGCGAGAAAAGCACGGCTTGGCCGCAGGCGATGCCGCTGCACCACCCAGCCCCAACTGGACCATCGACCAGGGCTGGTCGTCCTACACCGAGGCCGAGCACGCGGTCTGGAAAACGCTGTTCGAGCGCCAAACGCGCCTGCTGCCCGAGCTGGCCTGCGCCGCCTTTGTACAGGGCATGCGCGCGCTGCCTTTGGAGGCCGACCGCATTCCCGATTTCCGCCGCCTGAGCGACGTGCTGATGCGCAAGACCGGCTGGCAGATCGTGGCCGTGCCGGGCCTGGTGCCGGACGATGTGTTTTTCGACCACCTGGCCAACCGCCGCTTTCCATCCGGCAATTTCATCCGCAAGCCGGACGAGCTGGATTATCTGGAAGAGCCTGACGTGTTCCACGACGTGTTCGGCCATGTGCCCATGCTGATGCATCCGGTGATGTCGGACTTCATTCAGGCCTATGGCCAGGGCGGTCTGCGCGCGCAAAGTCTGGGCAAGCTGCCGCAGCTGGCGCGGCTGTACTGGTACACGGTGGAGTTCGGCCTGGTGCTGGAAAACGGCGCGCCGCGCATCTACGGGGCGGGCATCGCCTCTTCGTTCACCGAGAGCCGCTTTGCCGTGCAAAGCCCTTCGCCCAACCGCATCGGCTTTGATCTGGAGCGCGTGATGCGCACCAACTACCGCATCGACGATTTCCAGGAAAGCTACTTCGTGCTGGACAGTCTGGACGATCTGCTGCACCTGGCGGATGTGGACTTCGAGCCGCTCTACCAGCGCCTGGACACCGGGCCGGAGTACGCGCCGGGCATGGTGTTGCCGCAGGACCGCGTGATCCAGCGTGGCGACGGCAGCTACCATTCCGCCCGTCGCGGGGAAAATTTATAATTGGCGGGTTTATACCAACCTGAAACGAGTTCTACATGCCCCCCCGCATCAGCCTGACCCGCTATCTGGTCGAACAACAACGCCAACACAACCGCATCCCTGCCGAACTGCGTCTGCTGCTCGAAGTGGTGGCGCGTGCATGCAAGCGCATCAGCCACGCCGTCAACAAGGGCGCGCTGGGCGAGGTGCTGGGTACGGCCGGCAGCGAGAACGTGCAGGGTGAGGTGCAGAAGAAGCTGGACATCATCGCCAACGAGGTGCTGATCGAGGCCAACGAATGGGGCGGCCATCTGGCGGCCATGGCCTCCGAGGAAATGGACAGCATCTACGTGGTGCCCAACCGCTTCCCGCAGGGCGAATACCTGCTCATGTTCGATCCGCTGGACGGCTCCAGCAACATCGACGTGAACGTCAGCATCGGCACCATCTTCTCGGTGTTCAGGAAGCACCATGATGATCCGTCGATCATCGATCCCGTGTGCGAGAAGGACTTCCTGCAGCGCGGCAACCAGCAGGTGGCTGCCGGCTATTGCGTGTATGGCCCGCAGACCACGCTGGTGCTGACCGTGGGCGACGGCGTGGCCATGTTCACGCTGGATGCCGAACTGGGCAGCTTCGTGCTGACGCAGGACAACGTGAAGATCCCGGAGGACACGAAAGAGTTCTCCATCAACATGAGCAACATGCGCCACTGGGATGCGCCGGTCAAGCGCTACATCGACGAGTGCCTGCAGGGCAAGGAAGGCCCGCGCGGCAAGGATTTCAACATGCGCTGGGTGGCCAGCATGGTGGCCGATGTGCACCGTATCCTGACACGCGGCGGCATCTTCATGTACCCGTGGGACAAGCGCGAGCCGTCCAAGCCGGGCAAGCTGCGCCTGCTGTACGAAGCCAACCCCATGAGCTGGCTGGTGGAACAGGCCGGCGGCGCCGCAGTGAACGGCAAGCAGCGCATTCTGGACGTGCAGCCCGGCGCCCTGCATGAGCGCGTGAGCGTGATTCTGGGCAGCAAGAACGAGGTGGAGCGGGTGCAGCAGTACCATCAGGAGGCTGCGCAGCAACAAGCGTGATGGCTGGCTGACACAGCAACAAGCACAAGAAGGGCCGTCGCGAGACGGCTCTTCCTGTTTCCATGCTTGGTCAGCGGTGTTGCGGACGAAGCACGCGTGCCTGTTGCGGTCCGCGTTCTGGCATTCTCCCGCCGCAGCCGGAGCATGCCGCCAAGTGGAGTTGTCTCACTGCATCCGGTGCCTGAACAACCAGGCCGCCCCGGGCAGCGTCACCACCGCCATCACCATCAGCGGCCAGATATCGCGCCACACGGCAGCCAGCCCTGCCCCTTCCAGATACACCCGCTGGATCAGTTCAATCGCGTAGCGCACCGGATTGATCAGCGTGATGGTCTGCATCAGCTCCGGCATATTGCGGATCGGCGTGGCCAGCCCCGAGAGCATGATCATCGGCAGAATCAGCAGAAAGGTATACAGCATGGCCTGCTGCATGTTTGCCGAGAACGCCGACAGCGCCAGCCCGATGCCCACGCTGGCCAGCGTGAACAGGAACACGCCCAGCAGCAGCACGACCGGGCTACCGGCCATGGGCACCTGGAACCAGAAGCGCGAAATCAGCACCACCAGAATCGCCTGCAACATGCCCGCCAGCACCGGCGGCACAGCCTTGCCGATCATGATCTGCGCCGGCGATAGTGGCGTGACGAGCAATTGGTCGAAAGTACCCTGCTCCCGCTCGCGCGCCACCGACATGGCGGTGAGCAGCAGGGTCTGCAGAATGCTCAGAGTGGCAATCAGGCCGGGCAGGAACTGCCAGCGCGTTTCCAGTTGCGGGTTGAACCAGGCGCGCGTCTCGATGCGCAGCGGTTCGGCCACGCCACCATGCTCCTGCCGCCACTGGGCATTGAAGGACTGCACCGCCGCCTGGGCGTAGCCCATGGCAATCGCCGCCGTGTTGCTGTTGCGCCCATCCAGAATCAGCTGCACCGGCGCGGTTTCGCCCCCATGCAGTTGCTGCGCAAAGCGCGGGCCGATGTGCAGCACCAGCATCACGCGCTCGTCGGTGATGGCGTCAGCAATCGCGTTGGCATTGGCGAGATTCTCGGTACGCACAAAGGTGCCACCGCCCTCGAAGCGAGCCACCAGCGCTGCGGACTCGGCACTGCGGCTTTCGTCCAGCAAGGCGTAGTGGGCGCGGGTGATGTCGTAGGTGGCCACGTAACCGAACAGCAGCGACTGCACGATCACCGGCATGAACAGCAGCAGCCGGCTGCGCGGGTCCTTCACGATGGCCAGCAGCTCCTTGCGACAGAGGTACAGCAGGGACGGGATCCAGTCGCGCATGGTCAGCCCTTCAGTTGCTTGCGCGTATGGCGCAAAGCCAGCAACAGGAACAGCGTGGCATAGCCGAGCAGCACCGCGGAATTCTTGAGAATGACCGGCCAGACATTACCGGCCAGGAACAGGTTCTTGAGCAGCTCCACGTAATACGTCGCAGGCAGCAGATTGCCCACCAGCCGCACCACCACCGGCACACTGCGCAGATCGAACAGAAAGCCCGACAGCATCAGCGCCGGCAGAAAGCTCAGCAGCAAGGCCAGCTGGCTCGCCAGAAACTGGCTGCGCGTGATGGACGAAATCACCAGCCCCATGCCCAGTGCCACCAGCAGGTACAGCATGGAAACCCCCAGCAGAATCGGCAGCGAGCCATGCACCGGCACATGGAACAGCCAGCGCGCCGCCCCCATGCACAGAATCAGTCCCACCATGCCGACGCCGAAATACGGAATGATCTTGCCCAGCAGGATTTCAATTGGCCGCACCGGCGTGACAAACAGCGACTCCAGCGTGCCACGCTCCCATTCGCGCGCCATCACCAGCGCAGTCAGAAATGCGCCCACCAGTGTCATGATGATCACCACCAGCCCCGGCACCAGATACCAGGTGCTGCTGTTGGCTGCATTGAACCAGACGCGCGGGTCGATCCCCGCCTGCCCGATGCGGCCCGGCAACGTAGCGGCATCTGCCCCCGAGCGATCCAGCTGACGCAGCGCCGCCTGCGACAAGGCCGTCTGCACGTAACCCATTACCAGGCGGGCCCGGTTGGCATCCACGCCATTGACGATAAGCTGCGCATGGGCCTGCCCAGCTTGGGCGCGCGCTGCGTAGTCCGGCGGAATCTGCACAATCGCATCCACCTGCTGCGCATTGAGCAACTGTTCGGCCTGCGCCATGCTGCGCACCACCACAGGACGCAGAACGGGACTGCCTCCCAGGCCGGCAATCAGCTCCTGGCTGGCCGACGAACTGTCCTGCAGCACCACCGCCACCGGAGCATCCCGCACATCCATGGACAGGCCATAGCCAAACAGCAGGATCAGGATGATGGGCAGGCCCATACCCACGCCCAGATTGCCGGGATCACGCAGCAGCTGGCGCACTTCCTTGCGCACCAGGGCCCAGAGGCGGCGCCAGAATCCCGATCCTGCGAGCGCCGATGCCGGCGCAGCCGGAACGTTGGGATTCAGCCCCACAGGCGCTGCAATCTCCAGCGGACCGGACTCCCGATCAACCTGCATGGGCCGTTTCTGCTCGTTCATGCCGCCACCCTCCCGCGCACCGCCTGCCGGCGCCGCTGCTCCACGATGGCAATGAAGGCGCTGTCCATGTCCATGACTGCCGCGCCACCAGCGGCCGCCTGCTCGCGCACCTCGCGCGGCGTGCCCAGTGCCAGCATCTTGCCCGCGTCCTGAATCAGGATGCGGTCGCAGTATTCCGCCTCTTCCATGAAATGCGTGGTCACCACGATGGTGGTGCCTTCCGCCGCCAGCCGCGTGATGCGACGCCAGAAGTCGCGCCGTGCCAGCGGATCGGCCCCGCTGGTGGCCTCGTCCAGAAACAGGATGTCCGGTTCATGCAGCAGCGCTGCCGCCATGGCCAGGCGCTGCTTGTAGCCTCCCGGCAGCTTGCCGGCCATCTGGTCCAGTTGCGCGTGCAGGCCGAACTCTTCCACCATCGCCTCCATGCGACGGCTCAGTTCCGCGCCAAACAGGCGATAGGCCCCGCCGAAAAACTGCAGGTTCTCGCGCACCGTCTGGTCGCCATACAGCGAGAATTTCTGTGCCACATAACCCACATGGCGCCGCGCCTCTGCCCGGGCCGTGCGCAAATCCACACCCGCCACACGCAGGCTGCCGCTGCTGGCCGGCAGCAGACCGCACAGCATGCGGAAAGTCGTGGTCTTGCCGGCACCGTTCGGACCGAGCAAGCCGAAAATCTCGCCCCGATGCACACTGAAGGTCGTATGGTCCACCGCCACGAAATCGCCGAAACGTCGCACCAGATCCTGCACCTCGATCACGGCATCGGAAGACCGCGGCAGCGTCAGGTTTGCTTGCGCAAGCTGCTCCTCAACCGGCGTCGGCGCCCTGCCTTCCCCAGACGCTGAAGCAGCCTGCATGGAGCTGCGCAACAGCATCATGAAAGCATCTTCCAGCCGCTCCGGCACACGCTGCAGTTCCGATACCGGCAATCCGGATTGGTCGCTGTCCGCCCCGTCCGTCTGCGCCCGCAACCAGCGCACGTCACCCCCCTGCGGCACCGCATCCAGCGTACCGGGAAGATCCATCAGCCGGGTCTGGAGCAGGCGCGCCGGCAATCCGTCAGCCGGCGTTGCCAGCCAGGTACGGCCCTGCGCAGGCTGGCGCAACTCCTGCGGCCCGCCCTGTGCCAGCACCTTGCCCTGATGCAACACCACCACCTGCTCGCACCGTTCTGCCTCGTCCAGATACGAAGTGCTGATCACCACACTCAGACGCTCCTCCTGCACCAGCTGCTGCACGATCTGCCACAGCTCACGGCGCGACAGGGGGTCCACCCCCACCGTCGGCTCATCGAGCAGGAGCAGATCCGGCGAGCGCACCAGGGTGCATGCCAGCCCCAGCTTCTGCTTCATCCCGCCCGAAAGCTTGCCCGCCAGCCGATCGGTGAACTGCGTCAGGTCCGTCATGTGCAGCAGGCGCTGGTAGCGCTGGCGCCGCACATCCATGGGCACGCCGTGCAGGTCGGCGTACAGATCCAGGTTCTCCTGCACCGACAGGTCTTCGTACAGGCCAAACCGCTGCGGCATGTAGCTAATGCGGTCCTGCACCTGCTGGGATTGCGTGGCCGGGTCCAGCCCCAGCACGCGCAGCTCACCGCCGTCCGCAGTCAACAGGGCTGCCGCCAGCCGCAGCAGCGTCGTCTTGCCCGCGCCATCCGGCCCCACCAGCGCCACCAGACTGCCCTGCGGCACCTGCAGGCTCACATCAGCCAGCGCATGGACTTCGGGCACCCCCTTGCGTCCGCCGAAGCGCTTGTGCACGCTGCGGACGTCCAGCGCCAGATCAGGAGAAGGGGCCGGGCCTGCCATGGTCACTGCCCGGATGCCGCCACCCTTGGCGCACCGGCCAGATCAATCGTCACGGTGGCCGGCATGCCCAGGCGCAACTGGTCCTGCGGATCCTGCGCATGCACGCGTACCTCGTACACCAAAGCACTGCGCAACTCCTCGGTCTGCACCGTCTTGGGCGTGAACTCGGCTACCGATGCGATATAGCCTACCCGCCCGACCAGAGGCTGCTGCGGCGCGCTGTCGATACGGATCTGCGCCGCCATCCCCTCACGTACACGGCCCAGCGCCGGCTCCGGCACATACACGCGCACCCACTTGGCATCGTTCAGGGCAAGGGCATAGACAGGTTTCTGCGGCGTGGTCAGGTCACCCACTTCCTGCAGACGGCTGCGGATGACTCCGCTGCTGGGCGCCAGCAGCTGCGTATCTTCCAGATTGCGGCGCAGCAGATCCAGCTGCGCGCGTGCCGCATCGGTCTGTGCCGATGCCTCGGCAATGTCTTCGGTACGTGCTCCGGCACGCAACAGCGAACCCGCCTGGCGGGCCGATTCACGCCGGGCCTGCGCCATTTCCAGGCGTGCGCGGGCGGCATCGATCTCGTTGCGGCTCACCGCTTCGCCGGCACTGCCGGCATTGGATTGCTGCATGCGACGTAGTTGCTTGCTGGCCAGGTCCACCTCGATATCTGCCGCACGGATATTGGCATTGGCCTGCGCCAACTCCTGCGGGCGTGCTCCGGCCTTGAGTTTGCGCACCAGCTGCTCGCGAGCCGCCAGTTGCGCCTCGGATTGCTTCACCTGCAGGGCCAGCGTCGTGCTGTCCAGCTCGCCGAGCAACTGCCCCTGCTGCACACGCTCGCCCTCATGCACCGGCAGGCTGGCAATGCGCCCGCTGCCATTGAAGGCCAGCGACACCTGCCGCATGTCGACGTTGCCCTGCAGCACCAGGGTGTTCTGCGCATCGCCCTGCGAGCGACTCTTGAAATACCAGAAACCACCGGCCACCACGGCCAGCACAAGGGCCGCAACCATCAGCAATGTCTTCTTCGAGGCGGTACGCTCCATACAGGCTCCAGCAAGCTCGCAACAGTCTTTAGTCTAACCGCCTGCAACCCGGCGAGGCCAAACCATTGCAAGCACAGGCACACGCGGGCGCCAGAGTCACTAGAATGGAATCCACTGGCAACAGCACAAGGAGTCACCGCATGAACCACCCCAGCACATGGCTGATGGCCGCCGCCTTTGGCACCCTGCTGGCAGCCCAGCCGGCATTCGCCGCCGATGAACTCAAGCTGGCCACCTCCCGCAACTGCATGACCTGCCACACCGTGGAGCGCCGCGTGGTGGGCCCCTCGTACAAGTCGGTCGCCCAGAAGTACCGCAACGACCCCACAGCCGTCGACAAGCTCACGCCCCTGATTCGCAGCGGCGGCAGCGGCAGCTTTGGTGCCGTGCCCATGCCGGCCAGTCCGCAGGTGACGGATGCCGAGGCCCGCAGACTCGCGGTCTGGATTCTCGGCCTTTGATCGCACAGACCACAACGACAAAGCCACCCGAAGGTGGCTTTGCTTTTTGTCGCTTGTAACCGCTACCCCCTGCGTCATGCAAGGGGCAGGCGGCCAGAGACCTATCAGTAGGCGTCGCCCAGCTGATCCAGGATCGCCGGGTTCTCCAGCGTGGACGTATCCTGCGTGATGCTCTCGCCCTTGGCCAGGCTGCGCAGCAGGCGGCGCATGATCTTGCCGGAGCGGGTCTTGGGCAGGTTGTCGCCGAAGCGGATGTCCTTGGGCTTGGCAATGGGGCCGATCTCGTGGGCCACCCAGTCGCGCAGCGCCTTGGCAATCTTGGGCGCCTCTTCCGGAGAAGGACGGCCCTGCTTCAGCACCACGAAGGCGCAGATGGCTTCACCGGTCAGGTCGTCAGGACGGCCCACCACGGCAGCCTCGGCCACCAGGTCACTCTTGGCCACCAGGCAGGATTCGATTTCCATGGTACCCATGCGGTGGCCGGACACGTTCAGCACGTCGTCGATACGGCCGGTGATGCGGAAGTAGCCACGGTCTTCGCTACGCACGGCACCGTCGCCAGCCAGGTAGGCGCCCTGCAACTCTTCGGGGAAGTAGCTCTTCTTGAAACGCTCGGGATCGCCCCAGATGGTACGGATCATGGAGGGCCACGGACGCTTGATCACCAGAATACCGCCCGAACCGTTGGGCAGTTCGTTGCCGGTTTCGTCGACGATGGCTGCGGTAATACCCGGCAGTGCCAACGTACAGGAACCCGGAACCAGCGGTGTGGCGCCCGGCAGCGGCGTCATCATGTGCGCGCCGGTTTCGGTTTGCCAGAAGGTATCCACGATCGGGCAACGCTCGCCGCCGATGTTCTTGTAGTACCACATCCAGGCTTCGGGGTTGATGGGCTCGCCCACGCTGCCCAGGATACGCAGGCTGGACAGGTCGAAGTTCTTCGGATGCACGGCCTCGTTGCTGTCGGCGGCCTTGATCAGGGAGCGGATGGCGGTAGGAGCCGTGTAGAAAATCGTGACCTTGTGATCCTGGATCATCTTCCAGAAACGGGAAGCATCGGGGTACGTGGGAACGCCCTCGAACACGACCTGCGTGGCACCGGCAGCCAGGGGGCCGTAAGTGATATAGGTGTGGCCCGTGACCCAGCCGATGTCGGCCGTGCACCAGAAGATGTCTTCGGGGCGCAGGTCAAACGTCCACTGCATGGTGGTGTTGGCCCACAGGATGTAGCCACCGGTGCTGTGCTGCACACCCTTGGGTTTGCCGGTGGAGCCGGACGTGTAGAGCACGAACAGCGGGTGCTCGGCGCCGACCGGAACCGGATCGCACACGGTGCTCTGGCCTTCCAGCGCCTGGCTGAATGTCTTGTCGCGGCCTTCCACCATGTTGCAGGCGGTAGGAGTGCGCTCGAACACCAGCACGCTCTTCACGCACTCGGTACCGCCTTCGGCCAGTGCCTCGTCCACGATGGACTTGAGCGGCAGTTCCTTGCCGCCACGCATCTGGTAGTTGGAAGTGATCACGCAGACGGCACCGGCATCAACGATACGCTCATGCACGGCCTTGGCGGAGAAGCCACCGAACACCACGCTGTGGGTGGCGCCTATGCGGGCACAGGCCTGCATGGCAACAATGCCCTCGATGGTCATCGGCATGTAGATGATGACGCGATCACCCTTCTTGACGCCTTCGGCCTTGAGCGCGTTGGCGAACTGGCTGACGCGCTCCAGCATTTCCTTGTAGGTGACCTTGGTGACCTTGCCGTCGTCGGCTTCAAAGATGATGGCGGTCTTGTTCTCGACCGGCGTGCCCATGTGCTTGTCCAGGCAGTTGGCGGAGGCATTCAGCTCGCCATCTTCGAACCATTTGTAGAACGGCGCATTGGATTCGTCCAGCACTTTGGTGAAGGGCTTGGTCCACACCACGTTCTCACGGGCCAGACGGGCCCAGAAACCTTCATAGTCTTTTTCTGCTTCGTCGCAGAGTGCCTGATAGGCTTCCATGCCCTTGATGCGCGCACCTTCCATGGTGGCTTCGGAAGGGGGAAATACGCGGTTTTCGACCAGTACGGACTCAATCGAACCAGACTGCGCTGTCATAGATGTCTCCTCGCATTAGGGGGTGTGTTCAATTCCGTGCGGGTTGTGTCCCGCATCACCGACGAATGTGCATGCTAGCACTTACATTCCTCTTACTCTCAGCTTGACGTAAACGTCAATACCAGTACAAACCCTTGAAAAATCCCGTGATTCCTGCGCCGGAGGTCCACTCTGCAGTTGCCTCACCTGCACCTGACCCTGACAGGCCAGCCACCTTCCAGCCACCTTCCATTCATCAGAAGCTCCCGGCAGGCCGCGCCGATTCTTGATTACAGGCAGCCCCACCGGCACGCAAGCCCCTGCCATCCTCAAGGCTGCCGGGCACCGGCTTAAAATGCGCTCATCCGGCGGGTTGTACCGCCTTCAACCTATTGAGGAAGTTCTATGACTCGCATGGTTCAATGCATCAAGCTGGGCACGGAGGCCGAAGGCCTGGATCGCGCCCCCTACCCCGGCGAACTGGGCAAGCGCATTTTCGACAACGTGAGCAAGCAGGCCTGGGCCGACTGGATCCGCCACCAGACCATGCTGGTCAACGAAAACCGTCTGAATCTGGCTGACGCCCGCGCCCGTCAGTATCTGGCCCGCCAGATGGAAAACCATTTCTTCGGCTCTGGCGCCGATCAAGCTGCCGGCTACGTGCCGCCCTCTCAGGAAGAGTCCTGATCCTCCCATGCCCCGCGCCTGCCGCGGGGCCATTCCCGATTCCGACTGACTGCCCCGGAATCCCCGTAATGTCTCGGGCTGAATAGCGCTCCATGGTTGGCGCCTGTTCATCCTTGGCCTGTTTCCGCGCCTGATCCCCCTGGCGCGGACATTTGCCCCAGCGGCTGCATCGCATGTCACACACCCTCTGCCTCTCCGCCCGGAATCCCGGCCTGTTTCTGGATTGGTGGGAGGCGCACCGGGAGCGGCGGGATGCGGCTGTGCACCACTTCATCTGGCAAGTCGACCAAGCCCCGGACTGGGAAACGCTGGTCCAGGCCATCACGGAACGCTTCGACACGGAAGGCGAACGTCTGATTCGCCAGCTGCAACCTCATTGGTGGGGGCTGATTCCGGGCTGGCACCGGCTTGCTCTGGAAGACGAACGGCTGATTCTGCAACTGGCTATTGCGCCGGCCAGCGATGCACTCTCTGGCGCCACGGGTGGCATTCGCCGCATCCATCTGGGTTCCGACTTTGCCCGCACTGCAGAATTGCCGGACCCCGGCCATCTGGCCTCCGCCCTGTCCGGCTTGAGCCGTCACGGCTCGCAACTGCATTGCGACTGCTCGCAGGCCCTTCCGGAGGTCTGGTCTGCAGCCTGGGCGCATGCCATGCGCAGCAAGGGATGGATTGCGCTGGATGAACCCCATTCGTACTTGTATGATCCTCACTGGATAAGCAAAGAATCCCAATCAGGATTGTCTCCTTCCACAGCAGTCGTCATAGGCTCCGGTCTCAGCGGCGCCGCCAGCGCCTGGAGTCTGGCACGGCGCGGCTGGCAGGTGACCGTGCTGGATGCCGGCCCGGCACCGGCCGCAGGCGCGTCCGGCCTGCCCGTTGGCCTGGTAGTGCCGCACACCTCAGCCGACGACACCCGCATCTCGCAAGTCAGCCGTGCCGGCGTGCGCTGCATGCTTCACCGGGCGGACGCCTTGCTGGAGCACGGCCAGCAATGGTCCGGGGGTGGCGTGCTGGAACATTGTGTGGATGGCGAAAGCAAGCTGGCCCGCGCGTGGACAGCCGCTGACCGGCCGAAAGCACTCCAGCCCGCCAGCGAATGGGCACATCCCGCCTCACCCGCGGAGGTCGTAGAAGCCAAGTTACCCGAAGGCACTACCGCCATTCGCCACCCCTGTGCAGCCTGGATCAAGCCTCCCGCCCTCGTCCATGCCCTGCTGCGCCAGCCAGGCATCCACTTTCAGGGAAACAGTCGCGTGGTGAGCCTGAAGCGCAGCGACGCCGGTCGCTGGCAGGCACTGGATGATTCCGGAGCAGTTCTGGCCGAAGCCGATATCGTGGTGATGGCAGCGGCGTTCCAGTCCTCGGCCCTGCTGCAACGACTGGCCAGCGCCACTGGCCAGTCCAGCGCTTCCGACTCCTCCTTCGGCATCCCCTTCAAGCCCTTGCGCGGACAGATTGCCTGGGGCTGGCAGGATGAGGTGATCGACCAGGCGGCGCTTCCGCCCCGCCCTGTCAATGGCAAGGGCAGCATGGCGGCGCATATTCCCTACGCGATCGGGGCGCGCGAGGGTTACATGTGGATCACCGGCTCCACCTTCAATCGCGGCGACACCGATCCCGGTCCGCGCGAGAAGGATATGGGCGAGATCCTCGCCAAGCTGCAGATCCTGCACCCCAAGGCGGCCGCTGCGCTGACCCCGGCATTTGCCGAAGGTCGGGCTCACGCCTGGGCCGGTGTGCGCACCACGCTGCCCGATCGTCTGCCCGTTGTCGGCCCGCTGGCCGTGGCGAGTCTGGAAGGCATCTACCTGTGCTCAGGCATGGGCGCACGTGGGCTGGCGCTGGCCATGCTGTGCGGCGAACAGCTGGCCGCACAGGTGCATGACGAACCCTGGCCGGTGGAGCGCAAGCTCGGCCAGATGCTCTCAGCCGGACGCTGGCTGGCGCGCAGTCAGCAGGAGAGCCGGAAGCAGGCTTGAGGCAACCGACTCGTACATATCGGAAAGATAAGTGAGAGAGGTCAGCAGGAGAGCCGGGAGCATTCTTGAGTCAGCCTGTCCGGCAGCGTGGGGTGCACCCGTGCTTCCACTTTCCCCCAAGCGCTCACATCGACAGCACGCGCCTCAAGTACAGCCAAGCTCGGCTCGGCTCGACTCGGCTCGACTCGGCTGAGAATATCAGGAGCGCCCTGTCGAACCGTACCCACCCTCTCCACGCGCGCTGACATCGGCAAAGGCGTCCACCACATTGAAGTGTGCCTGCATCACCGGCACGATCACCAGCTGCGCAATCCGCTCCATCGGCTCGATGGTGAATGCGGTATCGGTACGGTTCCAGGCACTTACCATGAGCTGCCCCTGATAGTCGCTGTCGATCAGCCCCACCAGATTGCCCAGCACGATACCGTGCTTGTGGCCCAGACCCGAGCGCGGCAGGATCATGGCGGCATAGCCCGGATCCTGCAGGTAGATCGCCATGCCAGTGGGCACCAGCTGCCAGGCATTGGGCTCCAGCGTGAGCGGCGCATCGATGCAGGCGCGCAGGTCCAGGCCGGCACTGCCGGCGGTGGCATAGGCAGGCATCTGCGTCTTGAGGCGTTCATCCAGGATCTTGAGGTCGACGTGCAGGGACATGGCAATGACAATAGGCAAAAGGGCTATTGTGCCCCGGCAGCAGACATTTACGGCTAGAATGATTGCCTGCAGTAAAAACCCTGCATCTTCAGCCGTGCGCGCGCCTCTGCAGAATCCCGCCATGGCCTACGCCGCCTGCATGCTTCGGGCATGCCACGGAGCGGCATTAACCTGAATACACCTGAACATGAAAATCGCTCAAGAAATCCGTGCCGGCAACGTGATCATGCACGGCAAAGACCCGATGGTCGTGCTGAAAACCGAATACGCCCGTGGTGGCCGTGGCGCCGCTACCGTCCGCATGAAGCTCAAGAGCCTGCTGAGCAACTTCGGCACCGAAGTGGTGTTCAAGGCCGACGACAAGATCGACAACATCGTGCTCGACAAGAAAGAGTGCACCTACAGCTACTTCGCCGACCCGATGTACGTGTGGATGGACACCGAGTACAACCAGTACGAAGTCGAATCCGAGAACATGGGCGACGCACTGAACTACCTGGAAGAAGGCATGGAAGCCGAAGTGGTGTTCTACGAAGGCAAGGCCATCTCCGTCGAACTGCCCACCAGCGTCGAGCGTGAAATCACCTGGACCGAGCCCGCTGTCAAGGGCGACACGTCCGGCAAGGTGCTCAAGCCCGCCAAGATCGCTACCGGCTTCGAAGTTGGCGTGCCGATCTTCGTGGCCCAGGGCGACCGCATCGAAATTGACACCCGCACCGGCGAATACCGCAAGCGCGTGTAATGGTGCTGCAGGCCCGGCCTGCAATTCCGGCGAGAAAGGCTTTCCGTGCTGCGGAAGGCCTTTTTTGTTTGTGTACACTGGAATTCAGCCGGCGCGTGCCGGAGGAACAAGAACACGAAGGACACCATGAAGAACAAGGGCAACCTCAGCGAACAGAGACTGGCCCGTGCCTGGGAAGAACTCCAGGAACTTGCTGATCAGGGCATCGCCCTCCCCCCCGATTCCAACCGCCTGGCCTTTGCTGATCCGGAGTTCCTGCTGCGGCGCGAAACGCGCAGCATCCGACTGCAGATCGAGATGCTCAAGCCCGAACTGGAGCTGGAACGTCGCCAGATCGACCATACAGTGGTGGTGTACGGCAGTGCGCGCGTGCCCTCACCGGAATTTGCCACCCAGGCCATTGCCGCCGCCGAAAAGACCGGCGATGCCGAAGCGCTCAGGCAGGCCGAACGCTGGCGGCGTGGAGCAGCGTCCTACGACGCTGCGCGCCGTTTCGGCCGGCTGGTGGCGGAGTACAGCATTGGCAAGCCGCGCGAGAGCCATGTGTATGTATGCACCGGCGGCGGGCCCGGCATCATGGAGGCCGCCAACCGCGGGGCCAGCGAGGTGGGAGAGCCGACCATCGGCCTCAACATCACGCTGCCGCATGAGCAGCAGTCCAACCCCTACATCACGCCGGACCTGAACTTCAAGTTCCACTACTTTGCGCTGCGCAAGATGCACTTCATGGTGCGCGCCGTGGCCCTGGTGGTGTTTCCGGGCGGCTTCGGCACGCTGGATGAGCTGTTCGAGGTGATGACGCTGGTGCAGACGCGCAAGTCGGCCCAGGTGCCCATCGTGCTGTATGACACGGCCTACTGGAAGAAACTGCTCAACCTCGATGTACTGGTCGAGGAAGGCATGATTTCGCCGGAAGATCCCCAACTGCTGAGATACGTGGACTCGCCGGAAGACGCCTGGCGCGAGATCCGCGATTTCTATCTTGCCAAATGTTCCGACCCGGCCAAGGCGATGACGGCTACCGGCCCGTGCCTGGTCTTCCATTCACAGGGACCGGCCTGAAACCGTCCGCTACCTCGCTTGCATCTGGCTACACCGTAAAGAACAGCACCCGCAATAATGGGGCAGATATACGAGGACAATGCCATGAAGAACATGCTGTTTGCCCTGCCCTTCGCAGCCCTTCTGCTCGGCGGCTGCGCCGTATCGGTTGGCGACCCCTACTACGGTGACGAATATGGTTATGGAAGCTACGGTGCCGGTAATGGCAAGCAATGCCCACCCGGCCAGGCCAAGAAGGGCAACTGCCTGCCGGGCGGTGGCTTCTGCCCACCCGGGCTGAAAAAACAGGGGCGCTGCGGCCCGACGAGCGGCGCTGGTGGTGTCATCATCGATCCGGGCATCCGCATTGACCCGATCCGTGTCGATCCGGTGCGCGTCGATATCCGATAAGTTCTCTTTGCCACAGGTTAACGCCCGCCGATGCGGGCGTTTCCATTTGCGGACAGGTTTCCGCCGAAGCAGCACCACGTACCAGATGGCGGTATCGGCAAAGCCTCAACCCCATGCAACGGAGCCTGACGCCGAATTGCCTGGAACAGCCTCAGTCCGCATCCTCATCGGATGCACCAAGCAAGCCGGCGCCCCCTTGCGGCAGCCCCAGAATGCCCTGCGCCTCCGGCTCAGGCAAGGCCTCAGCACTGCGCAAGCTGCGGTGCATGGCACGGTTGCGGCGCTCGGCTTCGTCCAGAGTGTTGAGCACGGTCTGGGTCTGCTTCTTGACCTTGGCCAGCACATCACCGAACTTGCCAAACTCTGTCTTGACAGCGCCCAACACCTGCCAGACCTCGCTGCTGCGCTTTTCCAGCGCCAGCGTCTTGAAACCCATCTGCAACGAGTTGAGCATAGCCATCAGCGTGGTCGGCCCCGCCAGCGTGATGCGGTGATCGCGCTGCAGGGCTTCCATCAGGCCGGGGCGGCGCAGCACTTCGGCATACAGACCTTCGGTCGGCAGGAACAGGATGGCAAAGTCGGTGGTGTGTGGGGGCGCAACGTAACGCTCGCTGATGGACTTGGCCTCCATGCGGATGCGCGCCTCGAGCTGGCGTGCGGCCAGTTCGGCGCCTTCGGCATCGGCACGCTGTTGCGCTGAAAGCAGGCGCTCGTAATCCTCATTGGGGAACTTGGCATCGATGGGCAGCCACAAGGGCGTGCCGTCCTCGCTCTTGCCGGGCAGACGGATGGCAAAGTCCACCGCGTGGCGGGCGCCGGGATGCACGGTCACCTGTGCCGCATACTGATCGGGCGCGAACACCTGCTCCAGCAGAGCGCCGAGTTGCGCCTCGCCGAACATGCCACGGGTCTTGACGTTGCTGAGCAGGTGCTTGAGGTCGCCCACGCCCTGCGCCAGCGTCTGCATTTCGCCCAGGCCCTTGTGCACCATTTCCAGGCGATCGGCCACCTGGCGGAAGCTCTCGCCCAGACGCTGGTGCAGCGTCGATTGCAGCTTCTCGTCGACGGTCTGGCGCATTTCGTCGAGCTTGGTGCTGTTCGTCTGCTGCAGCTGCGCCATCTGGGTTTCCAGCGTGCCGCGCATCTCCTGCAGGCGGCGGGCATTCGATTCGCTCAGGGCATCGAGCTGGCGGGTCAGCGTATCCGACACCTGTTTCTGCATGCCGGCCAGACCGCCCTGCACGCCCTGCAGTTGCTGCTGCAGCATCTGGGCGTTCTCGGCAAGACGTGTCTGCAAGGTGTTGTGCAGCGTTTCCCCCACCAGCATGCGCACCTGCTCCAATTGCTGGGTGTTGCCCTGAGCCAGACGCGTGATCTGCTCGTCCAGTGTCTGGCGCACTTCGTTCATGCGCTGCTGGTTGCCTTCGTGGAGGCTGGCAAGACGCTGGTTCAGTGTGTCCTGCACGATGCGCTCCATCCGCGCCAGCTGCTGGGCAAAACCATCGAGCTGCACGGCCTGGGTACGGGCGGACTCTGCCGCATGCTGCACCAGAGCGTTCTGGAAGGTGCCCAGCGTCTGTGTGTGCTCCTGCCGGCTGGTGCGTGCCGTTTCTGTCAGTTCCCGGCGCAACTCCCGTTCCAGCCTTTCGTTGCCGTCGTCGATGCTGTCTTCCAGCGTATTGCGCAGGGACTCCATGGCTTCGCGCTGCACACGGTCATCCGGCTTGCGCAAGAGCAGCACGATCAGCAACAGCAGGTTCAGGCCCAGCAGAATCAGGGCCACGGTCAACATCAGGGATTCGGACATAAATCAGCGGGGCAGCACTTCGGGGTTCAGCGGCGTCAGCGCTTCGCCGCGGGTGAAAAAGGCAATCAGGTTGTCGGCCGCCAGATTGGCCATGGCGCGGCGCGTGGCCTCGCTGGCGCTGGCAATATGGGGCGTGAGCACGACATTGTCGAGGGTGAGCAGATCCGGATGCACCTGTGGCTCGCCGTCGTACACGTCCAGGCCTGCCGCTGCAATCGTACCGTCACGCAACGCCTGCGCGAGCGCCGCATCGTCCACGATGCCGCCACGCGCGATGTTGATCAGGCTGGCGGTAGGTTTCATCTGGCGCAGCTCCTCCATGCCGATGGCATGGTGGTTGGCAGCAGAATAAGGCAACACCAGCACCAGATGATCGGATTCGCGCAGCAAGGCCTCGCGAGACACATAGCGCGCCCGGCACTCCTGCTCGGTGACGGCATCGAGCTGGCTGCGGTTGTGATAGATCACCTTCATGCCAAAGCCATGCGCGCCCCGGCGTGCGATGGCCTGACCGATACGGCCCATGCCCAGAATGCCCAGGGTGCTGCCATGCACGTCGCAGCCCAGCAGTGTGTCGTAACGCCATTTGGTCCAGTGGCCGTCGCGCAGCCAGCGCTCGGCCTCGGTCACGCGGCGCGCAGTGGCCAGCAGCAGGGCAAAGCCGAAATCGGCCGTGGTTTCGGTCAGCACGTTCGGTGTGTTGGTGGCCAGCACGCCAATTGCCGTCAGTGCGGGCAAATCCAGGTTGTTGTAACCCACAGCCATATTGGAACACATGCGCAACCGGGAACAGGAAGCCAGCATCTCTGCATCGATGATTTCCGACGGAGTCGTCAGGACGGCATCGCAACCCTGCAGGTGTTCCCGCATCTGATCGCGGCTCAAGAGCGCATCCTCGGGATTGTCCATCACGTCGAAATGCTGGCGCAGGCGCTCCACCACATCGGGGAAGATGGCACGGGTCACCAGCAGGCGCGGTCGCTGCGAAGAAGTTGTATGCATGGGAAACAAGGTTTGCAGCGACGGCGTGCATCGCTATATAAGGAGAAGGCGCTGCACCGGATGATAACGGAGCCCCTGCTCTGCATGCGGTGCGTTAGCCCGGACGCATGTGGCAGACACTCCCCTGCCGCTGCACCGGAGTTCGGTGGCTCCGGCAGAAGCGTGCGCACCGGGCAAATGGGTGCTGCAGGGCAAGCCACTGCACATCTTGTTGCAAATTGACCGCAGCTTTTTTGCTGCACCGCACAAAAAGTGCTTGAAATGCACCCAACAGGTCTTATACTAGAGCCCATGTTGCAGTGCAACAAAAGTGCCGGCGAACGCTGCGACGCATGGCACAGGGGTTCAAGCCCCACCAACAAACGCAGTGTCATTTTCACCTGTAGTGTTATTTTTGGAGGAACTCCCCATGCTGACCGCTGAACAAATCGCCGCCGCTCACAAAGCTAACCTGGAAACCCTGTTTGGTCTGACCAACAAGGCTTTCGAAAGCGTTGAGAAGCTGATCGACCTGAACGTGAACGCTGCCAAGGCCGCTCTGACCGACGCCGCTCAAACCACCCAGGCTGCCATGAACGTGAAAGACGCCCAAGAGCTGCTGGCTCTGCAGGCTTCCCTGTTCCAGCCCCTGGCTGAGAAGACCGCTGCTTACAGCCGTCACCTGTACGACATCACCTCCGGCGCCGCTGCTGAATTCAGCAAGGTTCTGGAAACCCAGGCTGTTGAAGCCCAGCAAAAAGTGACCGCCGTTGTGGACAACATGAGCAAGAACGCTCCTGCTGGTTCCGAAGCTGGCGTGGCCATGATGAAGAACGCCGTTTCCGCTGCCAACTCTGCTTTCGAATCCGTGCAGAAGGCCGTGAAACAAGCTTCCGACGTTGCTGAAGCCAACTTCAACGCCATGACCAACACGGCCATCAACGCCACCAAGACGGCCGCTGCTGCTGCCAAGAAGCCTGCTGCTCCCCGCGCCTAATCAGGCCTGAGCAAAGACTGGCTGGCCTCTGATGCCAGCCAGCACACAAGTTGTCTCCTTGTGTCTCGTTACCGGTGCAATGCCGGACTAGCAGATGCAATTTGCCCCACTTCGGTGGGGCATTTTTTTGCGCAAAACTGACGCAAAGCCCGACACGCAGCCCTGCGACGGGCTACACGAGGTCAGCGCACCCCTTGTGCCAGTAGCTGGCGGATACGGGGCAAGGCCTGGCGCATGGCTGCACGTCCGGCCTCGATCGAGCGCTCACGGTTGCTGAAATCCGCACTCGACACCCCTGCCAGAGCCGGACGCAACACCACGTCGGCAGTCTTGAGTTCGTTCGTGTTGATGTTGCGGCCCATGATGCTGAAGGTTTTCAGCACCACCTGTGCCTGGCTGCTGGCCGCTTCGGCCGTGGGTTCGCTGCTGATGTCGATGGCGACAACCACATCTCCACCCAGCTGCCGCGCATAACGCACCGGCACCGGCGCGACCAGTCCGCCATCTACATACTCGCGACTGCCAATCCGCACCGGCTCGAACACGCCGGGTACAGCGCTCGACGCCCGCACTGCCTGCCCGGTATTGCCGCTGCGAAACAGAATACCCTGGCCAGACTTGAGGTCCGTGGCGACGATGCCCAGCTTGATCGGCATCGCCTGGATGGGACGGTTGCCAACCTGCTGGTTGATGAAGCGCTCAAGAGCAGCGCCGCGCAACAGGCCGCGATTCAGGAAAGGCACTTGCCAGTCGGTGATGGCGTTCTTGTCCAGCCCCTGCGCCGCGTCGCGCAGGGCCTTGCCACGCAGGCCGCTGGCGTAGATGGAACCGACCACGCTGCCGGCGGAGGTGCCGACGACGATATCGGGGCGGATACCCGCCTCTTCCAGCACCTCCAGTGCACCCACATGGGCAAAGCCGCGCGCAGCGCCGCCTCCAAGGGCCAGCGCCAGGCGCGGCTTGCGCAATACCACCGGGCGAGCGGGAGGCTTTTCCTGCGTGGGTGCGGGAGGCGCGCTGCCGCAGGCCGTCAGGCCAAGCAGGGTTGCAGCGCCCATGCCTCCACCCAGCCAGCGCAAGGCCTGGCGGCGTGGCAGGGAGTCGGAGGAGGATGCAGACGGGGAGATTTCAGGCAGAGTCATGGTGATGGTGGTAAGGCGTGCCAAGGCACATCGGGCATGGTAAGCCCGCGTGCCAACGGCGTGCAAGCAAACGTAAACTGGCAACGCTGTACGCGCGCCTACAATGGATCGCCGCAAGCCTGAAAAGATTCATTCTTGCGGGGATTTCTGTTGCCGTTTCACGTTGCGGGAATGCCGGCATTTCGCTGGCGTTTCGCCGCGTGTTCGCCCTACAATGCGATATTCCGTTGACGTCAACGTCAACCATAGCGACCCCATTTCAATTGGACATAAGGAGTTCGACATGGAGATTCAAGGCAAGTCTTTCATCGTGACCGGCGGTGCTTCCGGCCTGGGCGAAGGCACGGCGCGCATGCTGGCAGCCAATGGCGGCAAGGTCGTCATCGCTGACATGAACGAAGAGCGCGGCCAGCAGGTGGCGCAAGAAATCGGCGGCGTGTTCGTCAAGGCCAACGTGGCTGACGAAGCCGACGGCCGCAAGGTGGTGGAAGCTGCCGTGGGTCTGGGCAAGCTGATGGGTCTGGTCAACTGCGCCGGCATCGCTCCCGCCGAGAAGATCGTGGGCAAGAAAGGCCCGCACAGCCTGGAACTGTTCCAGAAAGTCATCACCGTCAACCTGATCGGTTCCTTCAACATGATGCGCCTGGCTGCCGAAGCCATGAGCGCCAACGAACCCGAAGCCACCGGCGAGCGCGGCGTGATGATTTCCACCGCTTCCGTGGCAGCCTTCGAAGGCCAGATCGGTCAGGTGGCCTACAGCGCCTCCAAGGGTGGCGTGGTTGGCATGACGCTGCCGATCGCCCGCGATCTGGCACGCAGCGGCATCCGCAACATGACCATCGCTCCCGGCATCATGGGCACGCCCATGCTGTTCGGCATGCCGCAGGAAGTGCAAGATTCGCTGGCAGCCATGGTGCCCTTCCCCAGCCGCCTGGGCCGTCCGGAAGACTTTGCCAAGCTGGCCAAGCACATCATCGAGAACGACCTGCTGAACGGCGAAGTGATTCGTCTGGATGGCGCGATCCGCATGGGCATGAAATAAGATTCTGCTTCGGCATGACCCAGAACGGCGCTTCGGCGCCGTTTTTTTATGGGCGTGTGATTTGGGCAAACTGCCCTCCTCCTGCATCAAGCCCGCCGCACGTCTACCATAGGCAGACAGGTCCCCTTACACCGTCATGTGGCAGCTTCTCGTGGCTATAGCGTGCAGCCGAACGTTGCATTCACGCTGCGCCGCGATGCCGCAAGTCGTAACCAATCGTGGCTGGCTACGGCTGGCTGCAACACATCTCCGGTGAAGGCAGCATTTGCGCTGGCAATCTGTTACCAACGCCTGCCGACACGCCGCATCAGGGCCGGACAATCCTGAAAAGCGCCATGACTGCGCAGGACAAGGAGATGCCATGAAAATCCATCAAACCATAGCTACCGCCCTGGTGGGTGCCGCCAGCCTGCTGGGCGTGGGCGCAAGCCAGGCGCAGATCACCGTCAGCGCCAACCCCTGGTACAACAACATCACGGTCGGTGCGCCGCTGACGCAAGGCGTCTACGGCCAGATCGTGCTGGGTAACGCAACGGTGCCGCCGCCGGTGTACAGCTCGCGACCGGTCATCATCCATCGCACTGCCGGCAGGTACGACCCGATGTATCTCTACGTTCCTCCGGGCCACCGCAAGAAGTGGGACAAGCACTGCAGCCGCTACAACGCCTGCAGCCGTCCGGTGTATTTCGTGAACGTGGCCTCGCCGCGCGCCTATGCCATCCATCGTCCTGGCGAGCGCGTGATGGTGCGCGAGCCGGTGGTGGTGCACCGTCCGGTCGTGGTGGTTGATCGCGATGACCGCTATGACGACAAGCGCGAGCGCAAGGAAATGCGGCGCAACCAGAAGGACTACGAAAAGGCCCGTCGCGACGATGACCGTCGCCACAAGGGCTGGGAGCGTGGCAACCAAGGCCAGGGCAAGCAGATCGGCTGGGATCGCGGCCGCGGCAACCCGCATCGCGATTGATGCTGTCTGCATGGCGGGAGCGGCGCTCCTGTGCGCCCCGCCATGCCGCGCCACAAGACGTACAGCCATGCACATGCATGGCTGTTTTCTCTTGGCAGGTAGCGCGCCGCACTCCCTTCAAGAGACGGCACGCCCCCCTGGCATTACAGATCCGGCAGTTTGTAATCCCCCAGCATCTGGCGCACCTTGATCTTGAGCATCTTGCCGGTGGCGCCGAGCGGGATGGCATCGACAAACACCACGTCGTCCGGAATCTGCCACTTGGCCAGCTTGCCTTCGTAGAAGGCCAGCAGTTCCTCACGCGTGAGTTGCGCATCCGGCTTGAGCGCCACCACGGCGATGGGGCGCTCGTCCCACTTCGGGTGGGGCATGCCGATGCAGGCCGCCATGGCGACTGCGGGATGGCCCATGGCGATGTTCTCGACGTCGATGGAGCTGATCCATTCGCCTCCGGACTTGATCACGTCCTTGCTGCGGTCGGTGATCTGCATGAAGGCGTCCGGGTCGATGGTGGCCACGTCGCCGGTGTGGAACCAGCCGCCATCGATGACTGCCGACTTGTCGAAGCGGAAGTAGCGCTCGATCACCCAGTTGCCGCGTGCCATCAGGTTGCCGTAGGTGGTGCCATCATGCGGCAGATCCTCGCCGTTCTCGTCGATGATTTTCAGGTCCACGCCGAAAATCGGCCGGCCCTGCTTGGCGAGCAGACGGCGCTTCTCGTCGGCTGGCAGCGACTCGTTCTTGAGCTTGAGCGTGCTGAGCGCTCCCAGCGGCGAGAGCTCGGTCATGCCCCAGGCGTGGATCACGCGAACGCCCAGGTCGGCAAAGGCATCGATCATGGCCGGCGGGCAGGCGGAGCCGCCGATGACGGTGCGGTTCAGGCTGCTGAAGCGCAGGCCCTTGGATTGCACGTGCATCAGCAGCATCTGCCAGATGGTGGGCACGCCGGCGCTGAAGGTGACTTGCTCGGCTTCGATCAGTTCATACAGCGACTTGCCATCCAGCTGCGGGCCGGGGAAGACCACCTTGCAGCCGGTCATGGCCATGCTGAAGGGTGTGCCCCAGGCATTGACGTGGAACATGGGCACCACGGGCATGACGGCATCGCGCGAGCTCAGCGCCATGGCGTCGGGCATCACCGCCGCATAGGCGTGCAGGATGTTGGAACGGTGCGAATACAGCGCGCCCTTGGGGTTGCCGGTGGTGCCGCTGGTGTAGCACAGGCCGCTGGCGGTGTTCTCGTCAAGCTGCGGCCAGTCGTAGGCGGTGTTCTGGTTGGCGATCAGCGCTTCGTAGCTGGTCAGATTCGGAATGCCGCTGTCGGCGGGCAGCTTGTCGGCATCGCACAGGGCGACCCAGCGCTTGACGGTAGTGCAGTGGCTGTGGATCTGCTGTACCAGCGGCAGAAAACTCATGTCGAAGCACAGGGCCTCGTCTTCGGCGTGGTTGACGATCCAGGCCATCTGCTCGGGATGCAGGCGCGGGTTGATGGTGTGGATGATGCGGCCGGTGCCGCTCACGCCGTAGTACAGCTCGAGGTGGCGGTAGCCGTTCCAGGCCAGCGTGCCCACGCGGGCATCGGCAGCCAGGCCCATACCATCGAGCGCATGGGCCAGCTGGCGGGCGCGGCGCGCTGCATCGGCCCAGGTGTAGCGGTGAATGTCCCCTTCCACACGGCGCGACACGATCTCGGTATCGCCATGGTTGGCGGCTGCAAATTCGATCAGCGACGATTGCAGCAGCGGTTGGTTCTGCATCAGGCCCAGCATTGATTTCTCCTTGTGTCGATGGTTGTACTTTCTCGCAGGCCATTGTGCCAGCAAAAATGTGAACGCCCGTACGGAGTTTCATGGACCACGGAATTTCCTCCAGCCCGCAGGCACCGTCCAGGAACGCGTCCCTCACCAGCAGGTGACCATAAATGCAGCCCGGAAAATGGCCCGACCACTACCACGGACTTGGCCGCTCCCGCACAATCGGGCCATGTCCGAGCAAGCGTCCCCTACCCCTTCGCATTCTCACTGGCAGCCCGGCCTGGGTGCCTTGGGCGAAGCCTTTGTCACCTTTCTCAACCCGGTGCCGCTGACACGCCCGCACTGGATTGCGCATAGCCCGGCCGCCGCCGACTACCTCGGTCTGGACGAAGCCTGGCTGGCCCAGGAAGATGCGCTCAAGCTGTTTTCCGGCAATGCCCTGCCGGAGGGTGCGCGGCCCTGGGCCAGCGTCTACAGCGGCCACCAGTTTGGAGTGTGGGCCGGGCAGCTGGGCGATGGCCGCGCCCTGACGCTGGGCACCCTGCCCGCCGCGGATGGCACGCTGCAGGAAATCCAGCTCAAGGGCAGCGGCCTGACGCCCTATTCCCGCATGGGGGACGGCCGTGCCGTATTGCGCTCGTCGATCCGCGAATTCATCGCGTCCGAGGCCATGCAGGCGCTCGGCATCCCCACAACGCGCGCGCTGTGCCTGACCGGTTCGCGCGATCCGGTCTACCGCGAACAGGTGGAAACTGCCGCCGTGGTCACGCGCTTTGCCCCCAGCTTCATCCGTTTCGGTCATTTCGAACACTTTGCCTCGCGCCAGCAGGATATTCCGCTGCGCACGCTGGCCGATTACGTGATCGGGCAGCATTACCCTCACTGCCGACAGGCACCCAATCCCTATGCCGCCCTGTTGCGTGCCGTTGCCGAAGGAACTGCAGATTTGATCGCACAGTGGCAGGCCATCGGCTTCTGCCATGGCGTGATGAACACCGACAACATGAGCATGCTGGCGCTCACCATCGACTACGGCCCCTACCAGTTTCTGGACGCCTACGATCCGGGCCATATCTGCAACCACAGCGACGAGCGCGGGCGCTATGCCTACGACCGGCAGCCCGATGTGGCCTACTGGAACCTGTATGCGCTCGGTCAGGCCCTGCTACCCCTGATCGGCGAAGTGGATGACGCCAAGGCCGCCGTGGACGTGTACCCCACGCGGCTGGCAGAAAGCCAGGCCGCCTGCTGGGCAGCCAAGCTGGGACTGCAGGACAGCACCGCTGCTTCGGAATTGATGCAGCCCCTGCTCATGCAGCTCAGCGTGAACCAGGCAGACTTCACGCTGTTCTGGCGACGCCTGTCCCTCGCCGTGGCCGAGGGCCGCAGCAGCTTTGACGGGGTCCGCGACCTGCTCATGCGTCGCGATGCGCTCGACTCATGGTTCACCGACTACCTGCGCGCGCTGGATGAACATGGCCTGCCGGACACCGGCGCGGCCATGCTGCGCGCCAACCCGGCCGTGGTGCCACGCAACTATCTGTGCCAGAACGCGATTGCCGCCGCCGAAAAAGGCGATTTCTCCGAAGTGCGGAATCTGCTGGAGGCCTGCACGACGCCCTATGACACGCGCTGGGATACGCACGCCTACGCAGGCCTGCCGCCCGACTGGGCTTCGGGTATCTGCGTCAGCTGCTCGTCGTGACCGTGTGACAGCACCTGCCCTTGCCAAGGCCGCTCACGGATGGTTACCGCAGGCAAACCCCTTGGCGGGCAAGCCGTCATCAAAACCCTCTACACTCAGCCCCATGCGGGCACTGTGCCCCACACAACAAGGAGACACGTCATGGAATTTCCGGTCCAGAAAACCCCGATCGAATGGGAAGCCGTGCTCAATGCCAAGAATGCCGAGCCGGTTGCCATGCAGGTGACGCGCTTTGCCGCCACCGAACATCCCTTCACCGGCATCTACGCCGACCATTTCGCCGAAGGCGTGTACCGTTGCATCTGCTGCGACCAAGCGCTGTTTGCCAGCGCCACCAAATTCGATGCCGGCTGCGGCTGGCCCAGCTACTACCAGCCGATCAGCGCCGAAGCCGTGGTGACGCGTGACGACAGCAGCCACGGCATGCAGCGCACCGAAGTGCTGTGCAGCAACTGCGGCGCGCATCTGGGCCACGTCTTCCCCGACGGCCCGGCACCCACCGGCGACCGCTACTGCATCAACTCGGCCTCGCTCGAGTTCGTGCCGTTGGGAGAGCCCAGCCAGGACGTGGATCCCCAATATCCCTGAGGACATCGACTCCCAATCCCCTTGCGCCCGCATGGCCCGTGCGCTTACCACGCGCGCAGGCCGCATAATGGCTGCCGATGAAACAACTGCTCGACTTTCTCCCCATCATCCTGTTCTTCGCAGCCTACAAGCTGTATGGCATCTACGTTGCCACCGGGGTACTCATGGCCGCTACAACGGCGCAGATGGCCATTCTCTATTTCATTGATCGCAAGCTCAGCACCATGCACAAGGTGACGCTGGCGCTGATCCTGATCTTCGGCACGCTCACACTGGTGCTGCAGGACGAACGCTTCATCAAGTGGAAACCGACCGTGCTATACGGAGCCATGGCGCTGGCCCTGGCCGTGGCCCTGTGGGGCATGCGCAAGAACGTGCTGCAACTGATGCTGGGCACGCAACTCATCCTGCCGCAGCCGGTATGGCATCGCCTGACGATTGCCTGGATCGGCTACTGTCTGTTCATGGCCACCATCAACGCCTATGTGGCCGTGTACTTCAGTACCGAGCAGTGGGTGAACTTCAAGCTCTGGGGCTATGTCTTCCCGCTGATCTTTCTCGTGGGCCAGGGCGTGTACATCTCCCGTCACTGGCAAGGCGACAAGCTCTCGCGCTGAAGCTCGCATTCCCTTTTCCGGGCCTGCCTGCGCTGCAGGCCTTTTCCTTTCAGGAAACATCCCATGACCCCCTCCATTCCGACCGCAGCGCTGCTGCAATCCCGTCTCGAGCAGGCCCTGCAACCGACCCGGCTGGAAGTCATCGACGAAAGCGGCCACCATGCCGGCCACGCCGGCGCCAATGGCCTGGGCTACGGTACACACTTCCGCGTGCGCATTGCCGCGCCGGCTTTTTCGGGCAAGACGCGCGTGGCCTGCCACCGGCTTGTGTATGATGCACTGCAACAAGAAATCACTGCCGGGCTGCATGCGCTCGCCATCGAAATCGTGCGCGACTGAAGCAGCCTGTTTGACTAGCGAGTTTTCACCATGTCCTTCCGTCTTTCTGCCCTGATCGGCACCCTGCTGCTCGCTGCTTCCGCTGCCAGCCATGCCCAGAACCTGGCCATCGTCAATGGAAAACCCCTTCCCAAGGCCCGTTTCGATGCCGTAATGGCCAGCATGAAGGAACGCGCCGCCCAAATGGGACAGCCGCTGCCCACCGGCATGGAGGAACAGGTCCGCCAGAAGCTGATCGGTGATGCCGTGATGGTGCAGGTGGCCGAACAGCGTGGCCTGCATCGCACGCCGGAATACCGCCAGCAGATGGAGGGTGCGCGCAGCATGATCCTGTCGGGCCTGCTGGCCGAGCAGTACCGCAAGCAGAACCCGGTATCGGACGCAGCCGCCAAGGCGGAATACGACAAGATCGTCGCCGGACTGGACCCTGCCGCCAAGGAACAGGTACCGCCCTTCGAGCAGGTGAAGCAACAGGTGAAGGATGACCTGGCCGAGCAACAGGTGGGCAAGCTGGAGGCAGAACTGAGCGCGAAGAACGTGACGCCGGTGCAGGCAGCCGTGCAGCGCGGCCTGCAACTCACCCCCGAATACCGCAACCAGATGGATGGCGCCCACGGCATGGTGCTGATGGGCCTGCTGTTCCAGCAGTACGGCAAGCAGCATCCCGTGTCAGATGCCGACGCCAAGGCCGAGTACGACCGCATCGTGGCAGGCATGGGCCCTGCTGCGCATGGCCAGGTGCCGCCGTTCGAGCAGGTCAAGCAGGAAGTCAAGGACGGCATGGTCGAGCAGCATATGGTCAAGCTGCAGGACGAACTGCGCGCCAAGGCCCGCATCCACTAAGATCTCCCTGACGAAGCACCGGACCAAAGCCCGAGTGCTATCGTTTTTCCGGGCGAATCGCTACCATTGGCGCTTCGCCCTTTCTGTTTTTGCCGCACGCCCTTGCTGGCGTGCCGATTTGCCATGCTCCCGCACCAGCTCGAACTGCTCAGCCCCGCCCGTGACGCCGATATCGGCATCGAAGCCATCAACCATGGCGCCGATGCCGTCTACATCGGCGGCCCGGCCTTTGGCGCGCGCGTGAACGCCGCCAACAGCGTGCAGGACATTGCGCGCCTGGTGCAGCACGCACACCGCTACCATGCACGCATCTTCGTCACGCAGAACACCATCCTGCGCGACGACGAGCTGGAGCCCGTGCGCAAGCAGATCTGGGAGCTGTACGACGCCGGCGTGGATGCCGTCATCATCCAGGACATGGGCCTGCTGGAAGTGGACCTGCCGCCAATCCAGCTGCATGCCAGCACGCAGGCGGACATCCGCACGCCGGAGAAGGCGCGCTTTCTGCAGGATGCCGGCTTCAGCCAGATCGTGCTGGCGCGCGAACTGGATCTGGAACAGATTGCCGCCATCCGCGCCGCCACGCGGCCGGAAACCATCCTCGAATACTTTGTGCACGGCGCCCTGTGCGTGGCCTACAGCGGCCAGTGCTATATCAGCCATGCCAGCACCGGCCGCAGCGCCAACCGTGGCGACTGCAGCCAGGCCTGCCGCCTGCCCTGGCAGGTGACGGACAGCCAGAACCGCATCGTGGCGCACGACAAGCACGTGCTGTCGATGAAGGACAACGACCAGAGCGCCAACCTGGCGGCGCTGGTGGACGCCGGTGTGCGCAGCTTCAAGATCGAGGGCCGCTACAAGGATATGGGCTATGTGAAGAACATTACTGCCCATTACCGCAAGCTGCTGGATGAACTGCTGGAGCAGCGCCCCGAACTGGCTCTAGGCAGCAGCGGCCGCACGCGTTTCAGCTTTGCGCCCGATCCACGCCAGAACTTCAACCGCGGCAGCACCGACTACTTCACGCACGGCCGCCAGCAGGACATCGGCGCCTTCGACAGCCCGAAGAACCCCGGCCAGCCCATCGGCTACGTGCTGCAGGTGAACAGCAACAGCGTCGACCTGATGACGGACGACCATGCCACCGAGCTGCACAACGGCGACGGCCTCTGCTACTTCGACTTGCACAACAATCTGCTGGGCCTGCAGATCAATCGCGCCGAGAGCCTGGGCAAGCCGGGCCAGTGGCGCGTGTTTCCCAAGGATCCGGTTGCCGGCTTCAAGGATCTACGCCGCGATACCGTGGTGAACCGCAACCGCGACATGGAATGGGTGCGTTCGCTCGAGCGTCCGAGCGCAGAGCGCCGCATCGGGCTATGGTTGCGGCTGGAAGACACTGCGGAGGGCGTGCAGCTGGTGCTGAACGATGCCGACGGCTTCACTGCCACGGCACGACTGGCCTGCGACAAGGCGCCTGCACGGGATGCCACCAAGGGCGAACAGGCACTGCGCGACAACCTGGGCAAGCTCGGCACGACCATTTACGAAGTCGAGCACCCGGATATCGCCACCGCCCAGCCCTGGTTCATTCCCGCCTCACAGGTGAACGCCCTGCGCCGCCAGGCGGTGGAGGCGCTGGATTCCGCTCGCCTGAAGGGCTGGAAGCGCCCGCAGCGTGCCACGCCCGTCGAGCCGCCCGCGCCCTATCCGGAAGACACCCTCACCTACCTCGCCAACGTGTTCAACCACAAGGCACGCGACTTCTATGCCAAACACGGCGTGCAGGTAATTGCCGCCGCCTATGAATCGCACGAGGAAGAGAACGAAGTGCCGCTGATGATCACCAAGCACTGCGTGCGCTACTCCCTCAGCCTGTGCCCCAAGCAGGCCAAGGGCGTGAAAGGTGTGCAGGGCCAGGTGCGTGCGGAGCCGCTCACCATCACGCATGGTGACCAGACCTACACCCTCAAGTTCGACTGCAAGCCCTGCGAGATGCACGTGATGGGCAAGCTGCAGCCGCATATCAAGCGACGTGGGGTGGTGCCCGCCGGCGAGCGGGAACTGGTCGAGGTGCCGGTGGAGTTCTACCGCACAGCGAGCCGCTGACCCTCCAACCCTCACTCACACGCCACGCCATCCCCATCCCGGTCCAGGCGCCGGGCATAGCCAGGTTCGCCAGCACGAATGGGTGCCGCACCTGCGGCCCTCGCCGCGGCACAATTGGGGAAATACGCTGCGCCGCCGCTTCTGGCTGCCGGCTTGCGCGCCCCCGGATCAGCCATGAAGCGCTGCACACGGTTGCTGCTACCCGTAAAACCACTGGCCCGGTTCGCCGACTGGCTGGATTGTCCGCCACCCCGATGACAGTGATAATCACCCGTCTTGCGATTGTGGTGACAGCCATCGGCGTTCAACCCGCCTCCGTGCGCAGCGGCATCTGTTCCCAACAGAAGCAGCAGCGATGCCGCCAATGCCGACATCATGCGACCCATTCCTCTCCTTCTCCTTGGAGAAAGCCCGGTTATCCCTATTGACCCGGAATACTTCGCTCCTTCAAATGGATAGCATATGAGATGACGACACCGGGGTGCACCCCCAAGGTCCAAGCCCTTTCCCATGACCTACCACCCCAAGACCACCCTCCCCTGGCTGGAGCCGCACCAATCCTTCCCGCCTCTGGATCAGGCCCTGCAGGACGACACCCCCTGGCCCGGCCTGCTGGCAGCCGGAGGGGTGCTGGATGCCGACACGCTGGAGCAGGCCTACAGCCAGGGCATCTTCCCCTGGTACAGCGACAACCAGCCCATCCTCTGGTGGAGTACCGACCCGCGCATGGTGCTGCGCCCGGAAAACTTCCGGCTGCACAAGTCGTTGCGCAAGTCCCTGCAGCGTTTTGCCGCGTCACCGCAGTGCGAAATCCGCATCGACACCAGCTTCGGGGAAGTCATGGCAGCCTGCGCAGGCCCACGCACGCATCAGGCAGGCACCTGGATCACGGACGACGTCCGGCAAGCCTACACAGAACTACATCAGCGCGGTCTGGCGCACAGCGTGGAAACCTGGATCCATGGCGAGCTTGCCGGCGGCCTGTATTGCGTTGCCCTGGGCAGAGCGGTTTACGGTGAAAGCATGTTCACACGGGTACCGGATGCCTCCAAGACTGCACTGGCTGCACTGGTGGCGCTGTGTCGCGCCCATGGCGTGGAGATGATCGACTGCCAGCAGGAAACCTCCCATCTGGCCAGTCTGGGCGCCAGTGCCATTCCACGGACGGCGTTTGCGGAATCCATCGCCCGCACGCAAGTCCTCCCCTCCATGAACTGGAGCTTCAGCCCCGAGTCATGGAAAGGAATCCTCTGAATCTCACATCAGGCGCCGCAGCTTGCGACCGCCGGTGACGGCAAAGCCCTCGCACTGGTAGAAGTGCATGATGCGCTCGAACTCCGGCAGCGGCGGCGTGGTCACTTCCACTCGGCGCCAGCCCTGGCGGCGCGCCAGCTCGAAAATGCCGGCCAACAGCTGCCGCCCCACGCCTTTCTCGCGCCATTGCGGCTTCACGAACAGTTCGGTGATGGTGCCCAGCGCCCCGCCCGCATACAGCGCATGCCCTTCGAACAGGCCGGCAAACCCGATCTGCTCGCTGCCGGAATCTGCCACCAGCACGCGGTAGCTGCCCCGCTCCAGCAGGTCTTCCAGGTGGCGGCGCACCGGCAGGGGTTCGACATCGAAATCCAGGTCGTGTGTGGCCAGCTGGATTTCCTGCAGAAGCTTGGATGCCATTTCGGTCAGGGCCGGAATGTCCTGCTCGGAGGCCTTGCGAATGCGGATGTGGGGTTTTGTCTCCATGGTTCTATACCTGCCAGTCAATAGGCGCCAGGCCCTGTTGCTGCAACCAGGCGTTGGCGCGGGAAAAATGGCGGCATCCGAAAAAACCGCGATACGCTGAAAGCGGCGACGGATGCGGTGCCTGCAAAACCAGGTGGCGCTTGCGGTCGATGAAAGCGCCCTTTTTCTGTGCGTGGCTGCCCCACAGCATGAACACCAGCCCCTGCCGGTGCTCGTTGAGCTGCCGCACCACGCGATCGGTGAATGTTTCCCAGCCCCAGTTGGCATGCGAGTGCGCCTGGCCGGCGCGCACCGTCAGCACGGCATTGAGCAGGAGCACGCCCTGCTCGGCCCAGTGCTGCAGATAGCCATGGCCGGGAATCACGAAGCCGGGAATGTCCTCTGCCAGTTCCTTGTAGATATTCTGCAGGGACGGCGGAATATCCACCTCCGGCCGCACGGAAAATGCCAGCCCATGCGCCTGCCCGACGTTGTGGTAGGGATCCTGGCCGAGAATGACCACGCGGACCTGATCGAATTCGGTGGCGGTAAAAGCGCTGAAAACGTCGCTGGCGGGCGGATAGATCGTCTGCCCTTCGGTGCGCGCCTGCTTCACGCGTTGCCAGAGCTGCTGAAAATACGGCTGCTGCTTCTCGGCACCAATGGCCTCGTGCCAGGTGTGCAAGGCGGTTTCTGCGGGTGACGTGATCAGATGTTCCATATCCCGCATGATATAGCGCCGGAACAGGCTGAAACAGCCCGCAGGCACACCTTGCGCTACCATAGGCGCCATGTCCGACCTGCGTCGCCCGCCCCTGCCGGAACGCGTGCTTCAGCTGTACGCCACCGCCTCCTATCCCTGCAGCTACCTGCCCGAGCAGACCGCCCGCTCGCAGGTGGTCGTGCCGCTGGACGTAGTCGATACCGGCATCTACGCGCAACTCATCGCCAAGGGCTTTCGCCGCAGCGGCAGCACCACCTATCGCCCCTGGTGCGACAACTGCCGCGCCTGCGTTCCGCTGCGGATTCCCGTGGACAATTTCAGCCCCAATCGCAGCCAGCGCCGGGCCTGGCGCCAGCATGAAGGGCTTTCCGTACGCGTCTTGCCGCTCGAGGAATATCCGGGTCATTACGCGCTCTACCGCGATTACCAGCTCGCCCGTCACGCCGGCTGCGGCATGGACAAGGATGATCCCGAGGACTACCGCAGCTTCATCCTGCAGAGCCCGGTCGATGCAATGCTGGTGGAATTCCGGGAAGGCGATGTCCTCAAGATGGTGGCCCTGTTAGACGTGCTGCCCGACGCCCTGTCGGCCGTCTACACCTTCTACGCGGGCGATGCCGGTGCTGCCTACGGCACCTTTGCCGTCCTGTGGCAGATCGCCTTTGCCCGGCAGACCGGCCGCCGCCATGTGTATCTGGGCTACTGGATCGCGGAGAGCAGCAAGATGCACTACAAGACCCGCTTTCGCCCCTACGAGATCCTGCAGGGCGACCGCTGGGTCCGGTGCGCCGAAACACCCCACGCCTGATCGGCGTGCAAACCGGATGCACCTTCCGCAGAAACGGGACGGGCATCCATCCACCCTGCCACTCGCGCGCCACAGCAAACGCTGCAGGACATGATTTCACATAGTAGAATTGAACTGCTTTCAAGAAAACGGAAGCAGTGAAGTAAAAATCATGTCCGACTCCTCTTCCCTCCATGTACCCGACCCGGCGTATGACGCCATCAGTGTCCAGGTACTGCAACGCATGTTTGCGCTGCTCGACATCCTCGCCTCCCGCGATGAGCCCCTCAGCCTGAAGGAAATCAGCGAAAAGGCGGGTCTGCACCCCAGCACCACGCACCGCATCCTGAACGATCTGGTCATCGGCCGCTTCGTCGAGCGTCCCGACACCGGCAGCTACCGGCTGGGCATGCGCTTTCTGGAACTGGGCAATCTGGTCAAGGCGCGCCTGAGTGTGCGCGACGCGGCCGTGAGCGTGATGCGCGAACTGCACCGCCAGATCCAGCAACCCATCAACCTCAGCGTGCGTCAGGGCGACGAGATCGTGTACATCGAGCGCGCCTTCAACAGCGAGCGCTCCGGCATGCAGGTGGTGCGCGCCATTGGCGGGCACGCGCCGCTGCACCTGACCTCCACCGGCAAGCTGTTCCTGTCGATGGACGATCCGCAGAAAGTGCGCGCTTACGCAACGCGCACCGGCCTGCAGGGCAATACGCGCAACAGCATCACGCAACTGCCCCAGCTCGAGCGTGAACTGAACCATGTACGCCAGTCCGGCGTGGCACGCGACAACGAGGAACTGGAGCTCGGGGTACGCTGCATGGCAGCCGGCATCTACAACGACCAGGGCACCATGATCGCTGGCCTCTCGATTTCCGCGCCTGCGCACCGCATCGACGAGAGCTGGACCGAGAAGCTGCGCGATGCCGCCAGCCAGATTTCAACGGCGATCGGTTATCGCGGCAAAGGGCCACTGGGACGCTGAACATTTGCGCGCGATGAACTCGCCGGTGTATGGGATGCAGCGTCGGTGCGTGACTAGCGGACCGGAACAAGCATGAAAAACGGGCCTCGTGGCCCGTTCTTTTTGGTGAGCAGCGCGCGCTCAGTACGCATGCGCCACCACGCCACCGAAGCCACGGTTGTTGCCGCGACCCAGGTTGTTCTGCACCCAGTAGCGGATGGACTCGGCATCACGCACGCGCAGCGAACTGTTGTTGGAGTCGAGCAGCACGATGATGACGTTGCGGCCATCGATATTGCTCTGCATCACCACGCAGCGGCCAGCTTCGGAAATGTAGCCGGTTTTCTGCAGGCCGATATTCCAGTTGTTGCTGTGCACCAGACGGTTGGTGTTGTTGAAACGGCGCGTCTGGCCGGCCACATCAAAGGACTGGCCGGGATGCGTGGTGTAGCTGCGGATCAGCGGATAGCTGTAGGCGGCACGGGTGAGCAAGGCCAGATCGCGTGCGCTGGACTGATTGCCGCTGTTGAGGCCGGTTGGCTCCACATAGTTGGTATCACGCATGCCCAGCATGGTGGCGCGCATGTTCATGGCGCGCACAAAGGCCGGCATGCCACCCGGATAGGTACGACCCAGTGCATGCGCAGCGCGGTTTTCGCTGGACATGAGTGCCAGATGCAGCAGTTCCTGGCGGGTGAAGCTGCTGCCCACCGACAGGCGCGAGCTGCTGCCCTTGAGGCGGTCCACATCGTCGTAGGTGATGGTAATGCGCTCGTCCATGGGCAGCGCGGCATCCATGGTCACCAGCGCCGTCATCAGCTTGGTGATGGACGCAATGGGAGACACCTGGCCACCGTTCTTGTTGAGCAGCACTTCGCCGGTGTTCTGGTCCATGACCAGGGCAACGGCAGAGTTGAGGGCCAGCGGCGAGCCAGCCGTGCTCATGCCACGGATCTGGCCCAGCGTGTTGTTGGCCGGAACGGACACGCGCACGAAGTTGGAACGCTCGGGAACTGCTGCGACGCGGGTGACAGCTGTCGGTGCGGCCGTGGCAATCAGCGAAGCGGCTACCGGCGAGCTGCTTTCGGCCACATAGCTGCGGGTGACCGGTGCACGCGACGGCGCCTCGGGCGCGATCATGGCTGCGGCCACCGGCGACGAGGGATTGGGCGTATAGGTATAGGGACGGGTACGCTGCGGTTCCACCTGGCTGCCGATAAGCGAGGAAGCCAGCGGCGACGAAGCGCTCACCATGTTCTTGGTGCGCACGGGAGCCGGAGCCGCTGCACGTGCGACCGCAACAGGTGTCGTCATCGGTGCTGCCGCCGGAGTGGCGGGCACATAGCTCACCGGAGCCGGCGCTGCTGCCACCTGGGTAGCCACTGCAGTCGCAGCCGCTGCTGCGGGTTCCATCACACGCACGCTGGCGCCACGCTCGGCAACCAGGGTGGCGATACGATCTTCTTCCAGGGCACGCTCACGTGCTTCCCTGGCAGCAACCATGCGCTGCTGGCGAGCCTGCTCCTGCTGGCGCTCGAGCCGGGCGATTTCCTGCTGGCGCTTTTCACGGGCGACCTGCTGCAGGCGTGCCTGTTCGGCGGCTTCTTCCCTGGCCTTGCGCTGGGCTTGCAGACGCTTGTCGCGCGTGGATTCGATACGCTGCTGGCGTGCCGTTTCTTCCTTGTCCAGGCGTGCCTGGCGCTCTGCCTTGATGCGTTCCGCCTTGGTCAGCTTGCGGCCCTTGGGCGCCAATGCTTCCTCGTCAGCCGCGGCGCCCTTGATCTTGCCGGCAATCTTGTTGCGTGCGCTGCGCTTGTCGTCTTCATCACGCGCCTTGGCAAGCTGGGCTGCCTTGCCCTTGCGACCGGCAGGAGCCGCCTCTTCGGCTTCGGCCTTGGCGTTGCGGCCAGCCTTGGCATTGGCCAGCTTCAGCTTCTTGCCACGCGGAGCAGCCTCTTCCTCATCGTTAATCGGCTTGGCCAGGCCCTTGACGTGCTTGACCTGCAGCACGGCCTTGTCCTTGCTGGCTGCGCGCTTGAGCACGGCGGCCTTGGCGGCGTCATCACGGGTGGCCTTGGTCCTGGTCTGCTTGGCGACGACCTTGGCCGGCGCCTGGCGCTCCGTCTTGGCCTCTACGGGCAAGGCCACGGCAACGCACGCGGCTCCCATGAACATGGCACTCTGTGACAAGTATTTCAGAATACCTCTGGTCACAAATTCAGTGGATGTAGACATGGCGAAGTCCTGCTCTTTGATAATCACGCGATGACGTAAGTTTACACCGCTGGAAAATATGCACAATATCAACGACTTGGTGCCACTACTTAATTTACCTATTATTTTGTAATAAAAAGCCACCATCTTCTTGCAAAACGCTGACAACTGCTGGCAGGCAAAGAAGAAATGCATGTTCGATGCAACTTCAGGACCACTCTGTAAGTGCTTGTTTCTGCTGCAGCGCACCATCCCCCGTTTTCGTGACGCAGGCATGAAAAAATCCGCATGCCGGTAACACCGTCATGCGGATGAAAAGGCACGGCCTTCCGGCCATGCTACAGGTTGCCCATTTGTTTGGCGATCAGCGCCCCAGATCCTTGGCGCTGACTCCGGCGATGCCCCAGTTTTCCTTGGGCACGTCATGGATCCAGACGCGCACGTTCTGCTGCGGCGCGCCCACGGCCTCCACCAGAGCTTGCGTGACCTTCTCGATCACGGCTTTCTTCTGCTCTTCGGTACGGCCTTCAATCATGTAAATCTGTGCGAACGGCATGTAAGTCTCCTTGTCAGACAAAACGCAGGCTGCACGAGCCCATGCCCTGCACCCGCAGCGTGACATTGTCACCGGCCTTGACGGCCACGGCCTCGGTAATGCCGCCGGACAGGATCATGGTGCCGGCGGGAATCTCCTCGCCGCGCTCACCCAGGTGGTTGGCCAGCATGGCGATGGCTGCAGCCGGATGGCCCAGCACGGCAGCGCCGGCGCCAAAGGCCATCGGCACGCCGTTCACTTCCAGCACGATGCCGGTAGTGCGCAGGTCCAGCCCTTCCACGCCAACCGGCTGGCCGCCGACGACGAAGCGGGAGGCGGACGTGTTGTCGGCGATCACGCTCTTGAGGTCAAACTTGAAGTCGCGGTAGCGGCTGTCGATCACCTCGATGCCGGGCATGACGAAATCGGTCGCAGCCAGCACGGCGCCGATGTGGCAGCCGGGACCCTTCAGCGGGGCCTTGGTCACGAAGGCAATCTCGGGTTCGACCTTGGGGTGGATCAGCTCGGACACCTTGACTTCGCCACCGTCCTGCACGGTGTAGTCGTCGGTCATGAAGCCGAACACGGGCACTTCCACGCCCATCTGCTTCATCTTGGCAAAGCTGGTCAGGCCGGCCTTCAGGCCGACGACCTTGAGGCCGCGGGCCAGCTTGCGGGCGCGGATCTCGTCCTGGATCGCGTAGGCATCGTCCCAGTCCATGTCGGGATGCTGCTCGGTGATCTTCAGGGTGTCCTGCTGGTTGAGCTGGCAGTTGTCCAGGTGCTCGGCGAGTTGCTTGATGGTGTTCTGGTCGAGATTCATGCCTTGGCCTCCTTGCGTTCGCGTGCCATGGTCATGGCGGTGTCTTCAATCATGTCTTCCTGGCCGCCAACCATGCCCTTGCGGCCGAGTTCGACCAGGATGTCGCGGGCAGGAATGCCGTACTTCTGGCTGGCGCGCTTGGCAAACAGCAGGAAGGAGCCGTACACGCCGGCGTAGCCCAGCGTCAGTGCGTCGCGGTCGATGCGGATCGGGAAGTCCATGATCGGGAACACGCGGTCTTCGGCCACATCCTGGATCTTGGCGACGTCCACACCAGTGTCGATACCCATGCGGTCGCACACGGCCACCAGCACTTCCATCGGGGTGTTGCCGGCACCGGCGCCCAGGCCGGCGGCAGCGGCGTCAATGCGGTTGGCACCGGCTTCGATGGCCGCGATGGAGTTGGCAACGCCCATGGCCAGGTTGTGGTGGCCGTGGAAGCCCAGCTCGGTCTCGGGCTTGAGCGCTGCGCGCACGGCGGCAATGCGCTCCTTGACCTGGTGCGGCAACAGATAGCCGGCGGAGTCGGTCACGTAGATGCAGTTGGCGCCGTAGCCTTCCATCAGCTTGGCCTGCTGGATCAGCTTGTCGGAATCGGCCATGTGGGCCATCATCAGGAAGCCGACCGTGTCCATGTCCATCTTGCGGGCCAGCGTGATGTGCTGTTCGCTCACGTCGGCCTCGGTGCAATGGGTGGCCACGCGGATGGTGTGCACGCCCAGTTCACGCGCCATCTTCAGGTGGTCGACGGTGCCGATGCCGGGCAGCAGCAGCGCGGAAACCTTGGCCTGCTTCATCAGCGGAATCACGGCGCTCAGGTATTCCTCGTCGGTGTGGGCGGGGAAACCGTAGTTGACGGAGCTGCCGCCCAGACCGTCGCCGTGCGTGACTTCGATCAGCGGAATGCCGGCTTCGTCCAGACCGGTGGCGATGTCCTTCATCTGGTCCAGCGTCATCAGGTGGCGCTTGGGGTGCATGCCATCGCGCAGCGTCATGTCATGCAGGGTGACTTTCTTGCCCTTGAGGTTGTCCATATTCATTCTCCTTGGGTGATGCTCAGGCAGCGACGGGTTCCAGCGTCAGCTTGCCTGCGAGGATTTCCTCGGCAAACATTTCGGCGGTGCGGGCGGCGGCGGCGGTCATGATGTCCAGGTTGCCGGCGTACTTGGGCAGGTAGTCGCCCAGGCCTTCCACTTCCAGGAAGACGGAGACGCGGTTGCCGTCGAACACGGGACCGTTGACCAGCTTGTAGCCCGGCACGTATTTCTGCACTTCCTTGATCATCTCGTGGATCGAGGCGGTGATCTTTTCCTGATCGGGCTCATCTTCCGTCAGGCAGTGCACCGTATCGCGCATGATCAGCGGCGGCTCGGCCGGGTTGATGATGATGATGGCCTTGCCCTTCTTGGCGCCGCCCACCTTCTCGATGGCACCGGAGGTGGTGCGGGTGAACTCGTCGATGTTCTTGCGGGTACCGGGGCCGGCAGACTTGCTGGACACAGTGGCCACGATCTCGCCGTAGCCCACGGGCTGCACGCGGGAGATGGCTGCCACCATGGGGATGGTGGCCTGGCCGCCGCAGGTGACCATGTTCACGTTCATTTCACGCTTGCCGACATGCTCCACCAGGTTCACCGGCGGCACGCAGAACGGGCCGATGGCGGCGGGCGTCAGATCGATCATCAGCGCGCCTTCGGCGTTGACCTTGCGGCTGTTCTCTGCATGCACGTAGGCGCTGGTGGCGTCGAACACGATCTGCACGCCGTCGGCCTTCATGTGGGGGATCAGGCCGTCCACGCCTTCGGCGGTGGTCTTGATGCCCATTTCACGGGCACGCTTGAGGCCGTCGGATTCGGGGTCGATACCCACCATCCACACGGGTTCCAGCACGGGGCTGCGCTTGAGCTTGGCCAGCAGATCGGTGCCGATGTTGCCGGGGCCGATCAGGGCGCACTTGATTTTCTGGGTCATGGCATTTCCTTGAAGTTTGTCTTTGCGGGGCACCTGCCGTCCACGCGCCAGGAGCGCGCAGCGGCCGGCAGCCGGATCATTCGAAGCGGACCGAGCAGGCGCCGATGCCGCCGATGCTCACGCGGAAGTTGTCGCCAGCGGCGCAGGGGAACATGGCTGCCAGCGCACCGGACAGCACCACTTCACCCGCCTTCAGCGGCACGCCCAGGCGGCCCAGGGTGTTGGCCAGCCAGGTGATGGCGTTGACCGGGGAACCCATGGCAGCTGCGCCGGAGCCGGTGGCGATGATCTCGCCGTTCTTCTCCAGCACCATGCCGCAGGTGGACAGGTCCACCTTGCGCGGGCTCACGGCACTATCGCCGAGCACGAACACGCCGCAGGAAGCGTTGTCGGCCACGGTGTCCTGGATCTTGATCTTCCAGTCGCGGATGCGGGAATCGACGATCTCGAAGCAGGGAATCACGCACTCGGTGGCCGCCAGGATGTCGGCGTTGCTCAGGCCGGGGCCCATCAGGTCCTTCTTGAGCAGGAAGGCGATCTCGCCTTCGGCCTTGGGCTGGATCAGCGTGCTCATGGCGATGGATTCGCCTTCGTTCACGATCATGCGGTCCATCATGTAGCCGAAGTCGGGCTGGTACACGCCCAGCATGTTCATCACGGCGCGCGAGGTCACGCCGATCTTCTTGCCGACGATGACTTCACCGTCCTGCACGCGGCGGTCGATCATGCGCTTCTGCACCGCGTAGGCATCCTCGATCGTCATGTCGGGATACTGGTTGGTGATCGGATCGATCACGCTGTTGCTGCGCAGCGCCTGGTACAGGCTGTCGCCCAGCGTCTGGATGATGTTGGAATCCATGTGCTTGTCTTTCCTTCTGGTTGTACTGCGATCAGAACTTGACCATCACGTTGCGCAGCTCGGTGTAGAACTCGAGCGAGTGCACACCACCTTCGCGGCCGATGCCGGACTGCTTGGAGCCGCCGAAGGGCGTGCGCAGGTCGCGCAGGAACCAGGCGTTGATCCAGCACAGGCCGACTTCGATCTGGTGCGCCAGACGGTTGGCGCGGCTGATGTCCTGCGTGAAGATGGCGGTGGCCAGACCGTAGCGGTTGGCGTTGACCTTGCCCAGCACTTCCTCTTCGCTGTCGAAGGGGCTGATGTGGCAGCAGGGGCCGAAGATTTCTTCCGTCACCACGGTGGCAGTTTCGGGCAGGCCGGTCCAGATGGTGGGCTGCACCCAAGAGCCGCCCTTCAGCTCTTCCGGCATGTCGGGCACGCCGCCGCCGGTCACGATGGTGGCGCCTTCGTCCTTGGCGGACTTGTACAGGCCCAGCACCTTTTCCTGGTGTTCCTTGCTGATCACCGGGCCGATCTTGGTGTCCTTCTCGAACGGCAGGCCGGGCTTCATGCTCTCGGCGCGCTCCTTCAGGGCGGCAACCACCTTTTCGAAGATCGGACGCTCGACGTAGACGCGCTCGGTGCCCAGACAGACCTGGCCGGCGTTCTCGAAGCAGGAACGGGTCAGCGTGTCGATGGTCACCTGGAAGTCACAGTCGGCGAACACGACGGCGGCGTTCTTGCCACCCATTTCCAGCGACACGGGGCGCACGCCGTCGGCAGCAGCCTTCATGATGGCGGAGCCGGTACGGGTTTCGCCGGTAAAGGTGATGCCGTTCACATCGGGATGGCTGGTCAGGAAGGCGCCGGCGGAATCCGGGCCGAAGCCGTGCACCACGTTGTACACGCCCTTGGGCATGCCGACGGCATTCATCACTTCGCCCAGCAGCGTGGCGGTAGCGGGAGTTTCTTCGGAGGGCTTGACCACCACGGTGTTGCCGCAGGCCAGGGCCGGGCCGACTTTCCAGGTCATCAGCAGCAGCGGCAGGTTCCACGGGCAGACCACGGCGATCACGCCGCGCGGCACGCGCACGCCATAGCTCAGCGCCGTCTTGCCGTCGGGCGTGCGCATGTTAAACGACTCGGTGGCCGTGCTCTTGATGGTGTCGATGAAGATCTGGAAGTTGGCGGCACCGCGCGGAATGTCGATGTGCGAAGCCAGCGAGGCGGGCTTGCCGGTGTCGGCAATCTCGGCCTGCAGGAAGTCGTCGAAGCGGCGGTTGATTTCACCGGCCACGGCGTCCAGCAGCTTGGCGCGCTCGACCACGGAGATGCGGCCCCAGTCACCCTTGAGGGCAGCCTTGGCGGCAGCCACGGCAGCGTCCACTTCCGGACGACCGGCTTCGTAGATCTTGCCGATCACCTGGCCGTTGACGGGGTTGATGTCGTCAAACATCTTGCCGCTGACGTTCTTGACGTATTCGCCATTGATGAAGTTCAGGAACTCTTTCATATACCCTCTCAACTGAAATGCAAAAACATGACCGCCCGGGGCTGCAGCAGCAGTCCTGATGCGTCGAGGCGCCCGGCCTGGCGCAGATGGCTCAGGCTCGGGGAACCGGCCATGCAGGCGGTTCCGCTGCGTCAAGGCAAGCCCCCGTCCGGAGGCTTGCCTGGACGGGCTCGGCTTGCGAGCCATCCAGGTCGTGTTGGTCACTGCATCGGCAGAGAATCCATCAGATCGGGATCAAAATCCCTTTCAATCAGGATTCAATCCCTATCGCGCGCAAACCGGCTTTGGCGCATGCTTCGTCCTGCTCCGCAGAACCGCCCGACACTCCGATGCCACCGATCAGCACACCCTCCTGACGGATCGGCACACCGCCACCGAAGGCCACCAGGCGCGGACGATGCGCAATGGTGCGCAGGGCTTCGTCCTCGGCAAAGATGGCCGGCCATTGCGACGTCGGAAAGCCGAAGCTGGCCGCCGTGTAGGCCTTGTCGATTGCGATCTCGATGGAGTGCAGGAAGGCGCCCGGCATGCGCAGAAAGCCTGCCTGCACGCCGCTGCTGTCTGCCAGCGCCACGTTGATGCGGATGCCCAGCGACTCGGCGTGGGCCACGGCAGCCTGCAGGGCAGTGGCCGCGGCCTCGGCCGTCAACACGGATTGCTGTACGGCCACCTGCATCAGGTCACCACGCTCAGGAAGGCGTCGTTCAGCTTGCGGTCATGGTAGAAAATGCCGCGGCCGACTTCTTCCCACGACCAGGTGATCGGGTGCATGTCGGGGTAGTGGTCGTAGCCACCGCAGAACACTTCCAGACGGTTGCCGGACGGATCGAAGAAGTAGATCGTCGTGCCCTGGGTGATGCCGTGACGGGTCGGGCCGATGTCAATGGAGACGCGGTTGCGGCTCATGATGTCGGCAGCACGCAGCACCTGCTCCCAGCTTTCCAGCTGGAAGGAAACGTGATGCAGCTTGCCGTCTTCACCGTGGCGCACCATGGCGATGTCATGCGCCTTGGTGCTGCAGGTCAGCCAGGTAGCCAGGTCGGTCTGGCCGTCTTCCAGCTTGACGCGCTCGACCAGCGTGAAGCCCAGCACCTTCTCGAACAGCTCCAGGTTGCCGTCGATGTTGCCACCGTAGATCAGGCAGTGGTCCATGCGGATCGGGCTGATGCCCTTGTATTCGATCACTTCCACTTCGGGATCGACATAGCCGTGGCCATTGCCGACGTCCTTCTTCTCGGCGTACAGCTCGATGGTGTGGCCGGTGGGCAGCTGGAAGCGCACGCGCTCGCCGGTTTCCAGCATTTCGCCGGCGGGGATACGCTCGGTCTTCACGCCATGGGCCTGCAGCTTCTGGTCCAGGTCTTCCAGCGTGGCCTTGTCCAGCACCTTGAATGCGAACAGGTCGATGCCGGCGCGGTCGGATTTACGCAGCACCACGCTGTTGTGGTCACGTTCCTGACGCGTCTTGAAGTACACGCGGCCCGAGCTGTCGCGGCCGGTTTCCACGAGGCCCATCACCTCGGTATAGAACTTGACGGACTCCTCCATGTCGAGGACGCGGATCTGGGCATGGCCCGGACGCAGCACACCAGTCATTGCCATGATATGTCTCCTGTTGGCGTTAGTGGTAATTGATCGGTTGTCATTCACGTACCGCCATGCTGGCGGCACACATTCTTCTTCATCTTGCCCACCACCGACAGCGTGAGGTCGCTGGTGGGCTTGACGCGGCAGGACAGCAGGCAACCCTGCTTTTCCTCTTCCTCGGACACGTATTCCCGGCTCATCACACGCTTGGTGTAGCTGCCATCGGTGATGTGCACCTTGCACACCCCGCAGCCCCCGTTGCGGCAACCCACCGGAATCCCCTTCTTGCCCAGCGCTTCCATGCCTTCGAGCAAGGTGCGGCTTTCAAGGCAGCGGTAGGTCTCACCGGTTTCGGCAATCGTGACCTGGTAATACGTAGCCATGTCTCTCTGCTTTCGGGCCGGATCCGTCCGGCCTCTTGTGTTGTCTCTTCCATTCCCCTTGCCGGCTGGCCAGGTTCGATGGAAGCAATTCTAGAAGCAGCACACGCATTCTATCCAAAAATCTCGATATTTTAGGGAAAGCCCCTAGTGGTCGATTGGCTTCAGAGGGAGTTGAACGGCGTGCAACTTGAAGTTATTGATCATTTGATGAATCAAAAATAGATATTTTTATCATTCAATAATATTGAACCCCTATGGAAAGCAGGTTTTTATGACCTTCTGCAGTGCCTCAAGGGAGGTATACAGCAAATCTCGATATTTGATTTTTTACAGCTTGCGGAACAGCGGGCTGCGCACCTGCTGCGCATCGGCGGCAGAGATGAACTTCTCGGTGTAGATGTCGCGCTCGAACAGGCGGCCCTGCATCAGCGTGGCGATGCAGGCTTCGATCATCATGGGCGGGCCGCACAGGTAGGCCTTGCGACCACGGAAGTCGTTTTCGAAGTGCGCCTTGGCCGCTTCATGCACGAAACCACGGGCGCCCTGCCAGCCACTGTCTTCCGGCTCGTTGCTCAGCACCGGCACATAGGTGAAGTGCGGATGGCGCTCGGCCAGCTCGCGAAACTCGGCATCGTGGTACAGCTCGGACTGGTCACGCGCGCCGTTCACCAGCACGATGGGCAGCTCGCTGTTCTCGGCCAGCAGATCCAGGATCATGGAACGCGGGCTGGACAGGCCGGAACCACCCGCCAGGAACAGGCTCGGCTGGCTCTCGCTCTTGCGCACGAAGAAGCGGCCGTACGGCCCCGAGAAGGTCACCGTATCGCCCTGCTTGAGTTGCTCGTGCACCCAGCCGGTGCCCCGGCCACCCACCACCTGGCGGATGTTGAGTTCGATCTCGTTGCTGTCCTGCGGCGCACTGGCAATCGAGAACGCACGCGAAGCAGTTTCGCCGGGGATGTTCAGGTTGATGTACTGGCCGGCCTGGAAAGCGATCTTCTGCCCTTCCGGCAGCTTGAGCCACACACCCTTGATGGTGGGCGTGAGGTTCTCGATGCGCGAGACGGTGGCGGTGTAGTCATGCACCGGCAGGTTCTGCGCATCCACTTCTTCCTCGATCTCGGCCTCGATCACCACGTCTGACTCGAGCGTGGCGCAGCAGGCCAGGCATTTGCCCTCCTCGCGCTCATAGTCCATCAGCGCAAAGTTGCTGGCTTCGCCATGGTCGATCTCGCCATCCGTCACCTGGATCTTGCAGGTGGCGCACAGGCCGTGACAGCAGGCGTGGGGAATGTACAGGCCGGCGCGCAGCGCGGCGTCCAGAATGGTCTGGCCCTCTTCCACGTCGAGGGTCTGGCCAAGGGGTTCGATGGTGAGTTGATAGCTCATGATGCAGACTGGCTAACAGTACGGACGCCGATGCGGCCGCAGAAATAAAAAGAGGCAGGGCTGCTTGTGACGGCTGCCCTGCCCGACAGGCCCTCTGGCGAAAAAAATGTCAAAAGCAGGAACCGCCCAGACCGGTCAGGCCCGGTGTGCGGAAACGGATCACGTCCTTGTGGCCCAGGCCGTTATCGGCCATGGACTTGTCGTTCTCGGGCTTCCACGGCTGGCCGGACTTGAACCACTCGGTGGTGGCCCAGTCGATCCTGGCGAAGTCGGGGTGTGCGCTGAACATGCCGGGCAGCATGTTGCTCACCATGTCGCCAAACTTCATGTCGGGCGGCACGGGCACGCAGAACGGTGCGCAGAACATCTTGTGGTCTTCCCAGCCGATGTAGAGCAGCGGCGCGGGAAACTTGTCCGCCGTGTCCTTGGCGGGAAATTCGTAGGTGGTGAGGGCAGCAACGGCCATGGTCTTTCTCCGGAATTCAACAGTGGGTATCGGTGCGGACTCCCCGTCTCGGCACGGGAAGTCCGCAGGCCATCAGTTCTTGGTGGCCATCTCGCGCCAGGCTTCGAAGTTCTTCTTGTCTTCGGAGTCGGCGTAGTCCATGTTGTCGCGGCCGTTTTCCATGCGGTACCAGCGCAGCACCTCGGCCAGCGGATTGAAGTCGGGCTTGGTCGGATCCACATCGGGCTCGAAGCAGTTGCCCTGGTAGATCTGGTGCACCGGCAGCCAGCTCTGGCTGTACTTCTCCGGCTCGTCGTCGAAGATGGTCTTGCAGCCGTCCGAGCAGAAGTGGTACTTCATGCCGTGGTACGTGCTTTCGCGGTAGGCCACCTTGGTCGGATCATCCGGTTCCGTGAAGAACATCGGGATCTGGCAGGTCTGGCACAGCATCGGCAGCGTGGTGTTGTAGAAGCGGCGGCCGGCCTTCTGCTCTTCGGTGTAGTGCTCCCACAGCGGACGGTAGTACTTGTCGAAGGTGTCCGGATACTTGGCAGACAGCCAGTCCATGTCTTCCTTGCTGGGCACCCAGGTGTGGAAGGGAGCGGCAGCACCGTAGTTGTAGAACACGTTCCAGGCCTGGTGGCTCAGGTGGTCCTTGTCCTTGCAGGCCTGCTCCCAGCCCTTCGGCACCTTGATGCCGTAGCGCGCCAGGTCGTTGAACAGCGCGCCGCCGTTCTGCTCGGCATACACCTCCCAGGCCTCTTTCCAGCTCATCACGCGCTTGGGCAGCATGTAGTCCATCATCATGGCGACCAGCGTCAGCACGCGATAGCCGCGCCAGAACCACTTGTCCATCCACTTCTGCACGATGGGCAGGTTGTCCGGATCCTGTTCCAGGATGAACTTGATCATCTCCAGGCCCAGCGTCATGTGGCGGGATTCATCGGACTGGGCCGAGAAGCCGAAAGCCATGGCACCCATGTCGCCGTTGTAGGCCGCGCCGGAAATGAAGGGCACGAACAGCAGGTTGGTCAGCACGTACTCGAACGCGAAGCCGATGGCCACCATGAATTCGAACGGGCCGGCAGAGACGGCATCGTCGAAGAAGGACTTGGGCACCGACAGGTACCACACGCGGTCATGCTGGTGACGCCAGTTCTGGAAGCCGTTGTAGTGCTTGTTGTAGTTGGAGAGCGAGTGCACCTGCGTCTGGAAGTGGCGGATCTCGTCCACGGCCTGCATCTGGCAGGCCACACGCGGGCCGGCGCCGGCAAACTGGCGGCCCACGTGGGCAAAGCCACGGTGCGCCATGTATTCCAGCGGAGAAACCCCGGTCAGGAACAATTTCAGCGAGTTGATGTAACGCGCATCCGTCACGCCCAGGTGGCCGTTGTTCTGGTTGAAGGCGTCGATGATGGCGTAGAGCTTGCGCTCCTTTTCGGCCTGGTATTTCCAGTACGCGTCCATCGTCATGCGGAAGGGATCCTCGAACTTGCTCCAGTCGTGGATCTTGATGCCCTCGTACTGCAGGTAGGGGAACACGTCTTCCGGCTTCTGGTAGGTGGGGGTCCAGTCCAGATCGCGCGTCATCAGGTTGTAGCGTTCCTTCAGGCTCAGCTTTTTCTTGACAATCATGTCCATGGGAATGTCTCCGTGTATGTGTGTGTGGCGGATGCGGCTCAGTTGCCCCAGTGCAGGGCGAACTGGTCCTCGTCTTCGTCGATATGGCCGCTGAGCGTGATCAGGTTGACGTGCAGTTCCTGCAGGTCGAAATCACGGCCCATTTCCTGCTCCACGCTTTCGCGCTTGATGACCAGGCGGTTCGGGCAGTCCACCTTCACCATGGCGGGCTGTTCGTTGAGGATGGCATCCGGGTTGTCGGCCATGATGGCGTTGACGATGGCGCGGGTTTCCTCGTTCTTCTGCAGGGCGATGAATACGTTAGACATGGGGTATTTCCGGTAAGAGGTTGATCAGGCAGGAATGCCGGCCTTGGCCATGCGCGCATTCAGGGCAGCGCCCACGTTGTCGAGCGCCTCACCGCCCTGCTCGCCCAGGGCGATCTTCGCCACCGGCTCCAGAGCAGTACGGGCGCGGGCATGCCACTTGGCCAGCCACTCGCGCAGTTGTGCCTTGTTGGCATCGCTTTCGGCGGCAGTCACTTTCATCACGGCATCGACCCACTTGTTGGTGTCGTCGAACCATTCGGCCTGGAAGCGCGTCAGCATGGACACCACCGGGCCGGCCTTGGCGGTCAGCGCCTTGTCGACTTCCTTGTAGGCCAGCGCGAACAGCATGCCGTCCAGCACCACGTTCTGGGCCACGAACAGCTCGAACCAGTCCTTCAGCACCAGCGTGTCTTCCACGTAGCGGCGCAGCTCCTGCCACTCGGGCGCTTCCAGCCAGGCCTTCTTTGCAGCTTCCAGTTCACCCTGGTGGCCGAGCAGCAGGCCCAGGCGGGTCAGATACTGGGCGATACCGAGCTGGTCCATGCCGGAGTACAGGCAGGGCTGGGTGATGGCGGTGCCGAAACCGTAGGCGCAGATAGCGGAGCCGTTCATGTTGGCGCCCCAGGCCACATGGCGCAGCGGCAGGTAGAAGTCGAGCGCCAGCTTGCGGGCGTCATCGTTGTAGGTATCGGCCAGGCCGCGCGTCTCGACGAACTCGAAATCGGCCTCGGCCGTTTCCTGCATGCGGGCGCGGTTCTGGGTGTAGGTGCCGTAGTAGAGCTGGCGCGGGTCCTTCAGCGCGTACCAGTCCTTCATCACGATGGCGGTGCGGTTGGCATCGAACAGCTCGTACTCGGGTGCCCAGGTGGGACGGTAGTGGAAGTTGGCCGACGGCTGCACGTCCATCGTGGCTTCCAGATAGCGCGAGGCGGGCTTGTCTGCACCCTGGCGCGCAATCATGTTGTTGAAGGTCTGCCGCAGCGGCGTGATGCTGACGGTGCGAAGATCGATCTGCATGGACTTGTCTCCTGGTTGAATGTGTTGCCGAAGTCAGGGTTCGTGACGGAAATGACGATCGCGGGCCGCGCGCAGGTTCCAGTCCCATTCGTGTTCCTGGGTGCCCTGCTCCGCGTCCTCCAGCCCGCCGACCGTGGGCGTGACGCCCTGGTCCTTGCAGAACTGTTCGAACTCGGCGCGGGGCATCACCATTTCCACGTACAGGTGCGGCTCGCCCACCGCAAACTCGAACTCGACCATGCCGTTGGCATGCTCTTCCCTGATGCGCACATAGCGCTTGCGGGTATCGAAGGAATCGGGGGTGGTGTTTGTCTGTTCCATGCCGCAAATTCTAGGAACGCCCCCTCTTCTGCACCGATGAATCTCGATATTCAGGGGAAAGTCCCTAAGCAGGGCCGGTTCCATTTGGCATAACCGCCCTCCAGCGACAATTCGCACTCATGAAATCGGAGGTCGATGCGGCGTCAATTCATCAAATGATGAATTTTTTGCGGCCAATCGCCTAAAATTACGGCAAACCGGATCCCAAACGTGATTTCTGCATACGCTTATCGGGGCATGCCTTATCCCCCATATCTCGATATTCAGGGACAATCGCCGCATGGCCACTCCTCTCAAGCTCCCGCCCGACCATGACTTGCGTCAGCTGCTGCGCTTTTCGCTGGACGAAGGCAGCATCTGGCTGGGCTCGCGCCGCATGGTGCTGGTGCATGCCGAATCGCTCGGTCGTCTGCGCAAGGCACTGCTGGCCCGGCTGGGTCGCGACGAAGCGCGCGCCATGCTGTTGAGCACCGGTTTCAGTTCAGGTTTGCGTGATGCCGAGTTCGCCCGCCAGTTGCGGGGCAACCAGTCCGGGGATGACGTGTTCCTCGTCGGCCCGCAGCTGCACATGATCGAGGGTGCTGCGCAGGTGCGTCCTGTGCGCCAGGAAATCGACCATGACAGCGGCCAGTTCGTCGGAGAGTTCACCTGGCACCACTCCTGGGAAGCCTATGCCCACCTGCAGATGATGGGCCGCTCGGAAGAACCGGTCTGCTGGCTGCTGCTCGGCTATGCCAGTGGCTATACCAGCGGCTTCATGGGCCGGCTGGTGCTGTTCCAGGAACTCAGCTGTGCGGCAACCGGCGCTCCCCACTGCCACATCCTCGGCAAGTCGGTGGAGTTGTGGGAAGAAGGCGCTCCGGTCTTCAGGCTATATGACGTGGAGCAGCTCGAAACCCTGCTGGAAGCCAGCGGACGGCGCATGACCAATCCGCTCAATCCGGGCCTGCATCAGCCCATGGAAGACGGCCCCACCACCACCGTGATCGACCCCGTCGCCGACATGACGCAAACCATGGGCGAGTTCGGCCTGCTTCCGGCCCAGCTCACCATGCTGGATCGCGCCGCCCATGCCGGCATTCCGCTACTGCTGCAGGGCGAATTCGGTACCGGCAAGCAAACGCTGGCGCGCCGCCTGCATCGTCTGGTGGCCAGCGGCAAGCCCTTCATCATGCTCGATTGCCAGGGTCTCTCGGACGAAGCACTGGACATCCAGCTGTTCGGCGAGGATATGCGCAGCGATGTAGGCAGCACCATGCAGGCCGCCTCCCACGCGCTGGCGGGCACAGGCGGCCGCAGCGGCCGCATCGAGCAGGCCGAAGGCGGCATGCTCTATCTGCACAACATCGAACATCTGCCCCTGCTGCTGCAGGACAAGCTGCTCGATTTCCTGCGCCACGGCCAGTTCCTGCGTCACCAGGGCAGCACGCCGATTGCCGCGGTGTGCCGGCTTGTCGCCTCCACGGCGGCCAATCTGGAACAACTCGCGCAGGATGGCCAGTTCCGCCGCGAACTGCTGCTGCGCCTGCAGACGGTGCACGTCACACTGCCTCCGCTGCGCGAGCGCATGCACCAGTTGCCGACACTGGCCGAGACCCTGCTTGCGCAATACGCTGCCAAGTACAAGGCCCTGCCGCCCAGCCTGAGCGAACATGCCCTGCAAACCCTGATGCACCAGCCCTGGACCGGCAACCTGTCCGAACTGGGCCGTGTGCTGGAGCGCGCCGTGCTGCTCACTGGCGGCCAGGACATGATCGACACGCGCCACCTGTTCCCGCTGATGCCCGAGCATCCGCACACCGCCCTCACCCGGCATGGCAGCCTGACCGAAGGCGATGTACGCCGCCTGCCGGGAGACCTGTGCGCCACCCTGCTCTCCAGCGGCGTGACGCTGCCCGACATCGAATCCCAGTTGCTCGAATTTGCCGTGCAACAATCCCGCGGCAACCTGTCCGCCGCTGCACGCCAACTGGGCCTCACCCGGCCCCAACTGGCCTATCGTCTGCAACGCAGCTCCCAGAAACCCTCCTGAAGCCCGCGAGCCCCATCATGACTTTTGTTGCCTCCCAGCATTTCCTGACCCAGACCGAGGATCCCGCACCGCGCACCCTGGTCGAAAAGGCCTACCGCGCCATGCGTGCCGACATCATCGAGGGCCGCCTGTTGCCCGGCTGCAAGCTGCGCGTGGAGCACCTCAAGGAAGACTACGACGTCGGCGCCGGCACCCTGCGCGAGGCGCTGTCGCTGCTGGTGTCCGATGCGCTCGTCTACAACGAAGGCCAGCGCGGCTTTCGCGTCAGCCCGATCTCGCTGGATGACCTGGAAGACCTGACCAACCAGCGCGTTCTGCTCGAAACCGAGGCGCTGCGCCAGTCCATCCGCCACGGCGATGCCCGCTGGGAAGCGGAGCTGCGCAGCTCCTACGAAGCCATGACGCGCCTGCGCGACAGCAGCGGCCAGATCGACACCCAGCAGTTCGAGCAGTGCAACAAGCGTTTCCACGAAGCCCTGATTGCCGGCTACCACTCCCCGTGGACCAAGTACCTGCTCGGCCTGCTCAACCGCCATTCCGAGCGCTACCGCTACATGACGCTGCAGCTGGTGGCCGAACACACCATCGAGCGCAATGTCGATGAAGAGCACGAAATCATCTTCCGCGCCGCCATCGCCCGCCAGGACGCCCGCGCTGCGCTGGCGCTGGAATCGCACGTGCGCATCACCTGCGATCTGATCCGCCAGGTCGCGCGCAGCCAGGCGCTGCCCGGCTTCGAAGCCTCCAAGCCTGGACTGCTGCCCGTCAAGAGCTGACAAAAAAGTAGAGACGGTACCTGGTTCGGACCCCGCGGCCCGTCTTGAATGCCACCCTCCAAGCGCTGGCAAAAAAGCGGTGACTGCCGTTCGGACAGATCACCGCTTTTTCTGATGCAGCATCACCGCTGCTTTCGGGCCAGCCTGCTCCATGAGCGTTGCCGCTCTGGTGCCGTTGGCAGGGCTGGGCCACCCTGTCAAGGCAGCCCCTGCTCAACTCAAACGCCCTGCGCGTGCACGCGCTCCACCTTGCTGTGCAGCTTGTTGAGCGCGCTCAGGTAGGCCTTGGCAGACGCCACCACGATATCCGGATCGGCACCCACACCGTTCACGATGCGGCCGGCCTGCTGCAGGCGCACGGTCACTTCGCCCTGGCTCTCGGTGTTGCCGCTGATGGCGTTGACCGAATACAGAATCATTTCCGCGCCGCTGTTCACGTGGGATTCGATGGCCTTGAGGGAAGCATCTACCGGGCCGTTACCCGTGGACTCGCCCTTCACCTCCTTGCCCTCGACCGTGAACACCACAGTCGCGCTCGGCTGCTCACCGGTCTCGCTGTGCTGTGCCAGCGACACCAGGCCGAACTGCTCCTTCTCGGCCGTCACGCTCTCGTCGCCCACCAGCGCGATGATGTCCTCGTCGAAAATCTCGCTCTTGCGGTCGGCCAGCTCCTTGAAGCGGGCAAAGGCGGCGTTGATCTCGGCTTCGCTCTCCAGCTCGATGCCCAGTTCCTGCAGGCGCTGCTTGAAGGCATTGCGGCCGCTGAGCTTGCCCAGCACGATCTTGTTGGCACTCCAGCCCACGTCTTCGGCACGCATGATCTCGTAGGTGTCACGCGCCTTCAGCACGCCATCCTGGTGGATGCCGCTGGCATGGGCAAACGCGTTGGCGCCCACCACAGCCTTGTTCGGCTGCACCACGAAACCGGTGATCTGGCTCACCATCTTGCTGGCGGCCACGATCTGCTGCGTGTCGATGTTCACATTCAGGCCAAAATAGTCGCGGCGCGTCTTCACCGCCATCACCACTTCTTCCAGCGAACAGTTGCCGGCACGCTCGCCCAGACCGTTGATGGTGCACTCCACCTGGCGCGCGCCGCCCAGGGTCACGCCGGCCAGGCTGTTGGCCACGGCCATGCCCAGGTCATTGTGGCAGTGCACACTCCAGATGGCCTTGTCACTGTTCGGCACCTTTTCGCGCAGGCTCTTGATGAAATTGCCATACAGCTCGGGCACGGCATAACCCACGGTGTCGGGAATGTTGATAGTGGTGGCACCCTCGTCAATCACCGCCTCACACACGCGCGCCAGGAAGTCCAGTTCGCTGCGGTAGCCATCCTCGGCGCTGAACTCGATGTCGGCCATCAGGTTGCGGGCAAAGCGCACCGAACGACGGGCCTGCTCCAACACCTCTTCCGGAGACATGCGCAGCTTCTTCTCCATGTGCAGCGGGCTGGTGGCGATGAAGGTGTGGATGCGGCCACGGTTGGCGTTCTTCAGCGCCTCGGCCGCGCGGCTGATGTCACGGTCATTGGCGCGCGAGAGCGAACACACGGTGGAATCCTTGATCGCGTTGGCAATCGCCTGCACGCATTCGAAGTCGCCGTTGGAGCTGGCCGCAAAACCGGCCTCGATCACGTCCACGCGCAGGCGTTCCAGCTGGCGGGCGATGCGGATCTTCTCGTCGCGCGTCATGGAAGCGCCGGGCGACTGCTCGCCATCGCGCAAGGTGGTGTCGAAAATGATGAGTTGGTCGGTCATGGAAAGCCCCTTGGTGATGAAATTGGTGGTCCGCTGCCACCTGCCACGATGCAAAAAAACAAAAAGCCCGCTGCAGGTGCAAACGGGCTCAGTTTGAGAGGTTTTTGCGCGCGCTACTTACCCCGCCCGTCGGACGTCAGCCAGTAGCAGGGATAGTGCAAAAACCTTCATGGAAATCAATGTAGCACAATTCTCGCGGCAGCGCGTCAATCGTGCAGGCCTTTTTCGTCGGGTTCATCGGTGGATGTGGCAACGATGCTCACATACTGCCCGGTCGCCTTGCGCCACACATACAGCACATAGCCACTCAGCGCATACAGCACGAAGAGCAGGAACAGCATGGTCGGCGGCTCGATGCTAATCACGGCCATCAGCAGCACCACGCCGATCAACAGGGCAAACGGCACGCTGCGCTTGCCGCCAAAATCCTTGAAGCTGTAGTACGGCACATTGGTCACCATGGTCAGGCCGGCCACCAGCGTGATGGCGAACATGAACCAGGACAGGTCGGTGCGCAGAATGCCGCCGCCCGTGAACAGCTCGATGAAGGCCTTGAACCAGGGCACGTCGCGGTGCGCGGTGATGATCTCGTTGGTCAGCCAGATGAAGCCGGTAACCAGCGCGGCTGCAGCCGGAGACGGCAGGCCCTGGAAATAGCGCTTGTCCACCACCCCGGTGTTGACATTGAAGCGTGCCAGACGCAAGGCAGCGCAGGCACAGTAGACGAAAGCGGCAATCCATCCCCAGCGGCCCAGCGGGCGCAGCGCCCATTCATAGGCAATCAGCGCCGGCGCGGCACCAAAACTCACCATGTCGGAGAGCGAATCCATCTGCTCGCCGAAAGCGCTCTGGGTGTGCGTGAGGCGTGCCACCCGGCCATCCAGGCTGTCCAGCACCATGGCAGCGAACACGCCGATGGTGGCCAAGTCGAAACGACCATTCATGGCCATCACGACCGAATAGAACCCCCCGAACAGCGCCGCCAGCGTGAACAGGTTGGGCAGCACATAAATGCCCTTGCGGCGCTTGCGCACCAGCTGGCCTTGTGCTTCAGGGTCTTGGGGAGAGAAGTCCATGCTGCTCCTGGGTATGCCGCGAACGATGCCCGCATGCAGGCATCAGCGAACCTGCATCTTACAGGACGGCCAGAATCGTGGTCGTGGCCGACACCTTGTCGCCGGGTGCCACCTTGGGCTGCGCCGTGAGCGGCAGGTATACGTCCACGCGCGAACCGAAACGGATGAAGCCATAGCGCTGGCCACGCGTCAGCACGTCGCCGGGCTTGACGTAGCACAGGATGCGGCGGGCAATCAGGCCGGCCACCTGCACCAGCGTGATGGTGGTGCCATTGCTGTCGATCACCACGGCGTTGCGTTCGTTTTCGGTCGAGGCCTTGTCCAGGTCGGCGTTGACGAACGCGCCGGGGAAGTACTGCACCTGGGTCACGGTGCCATCCACCGACGCGCGGTTGCTGTGCACGTTGAACACGTTCATGAACACGCTGATCAGCAGCGCGTCGCGGTCGGCATAAGGATCACGGACCTTCTCCACCTTGACAATACGGCCATCGGCCGGCGACAGCACGGCATTGGCATCCTGCGGGATCGGGCGAGCCGGATCGCGGAAGAACTGGATCACGAAAGCCGCGATCAGCCAGAACGGCAGCGCGGCGCCACCGCTGAACACGACATGCACCAGCAGCGCCACGACCAGGCTGCCACCGATGTAGGGCCAGCCTTCACGGGCCAGGATGGGGTGAGGATAGTTGTTGTTGCTCATCGTTCAATGATCCCATGAAAACACCGGCCCCGCCATGGGGACAGGCGTCAAAAACGGCAAAAGCCACCGAAGTGGCTTTTCGCATCCACCCGGCCGCAGGCAGGCTGCGGCGGAGGGCTATTGTGCACGATCCGGAGGCCGTGCGCGCCGCAGAACCGATCAGTTCTTGCTCTGGTCCACCAGCTTGTTCTTGGCAATCCAGGGCATCATGCCACGCAGCTGGTTGCCGACCACCTCGATCTGGTGCTCGGCGTTCTGGCGACGGCGGGCCGTCATGCTGGGGTAGTTCAGTCGGCCTTCGTTAATGAACATCTTGGCGTATTCGCCGTCCTGGATGCGCTTGAGGGCAGCGCGCATGGCCTTGCGGGACTCTTCGTTGATCACTTCGGGGCCGGTCACGTACTCGCCATACTCCGCGTTGTTGGAGATGGAGTAGTTCATGTTGGCAATGCCGCCTTCGTACATCAGGTCGACGATCAGCTTCAGTTCATGCAGGCACTCGAAGTAGGCCATTTCCGGAGCGTAACCGGCTTCGGTCAGGGTTTCGAAGCCCATCTTCACCAGTTCGACCGCGCCACCGCACAGCACGGCCTGCTCGCCAAACAGGTCGGTCTCGGTCTCTTCCTTGAAGTTGGTTTCGATGATGCCGCCCTTGCCGCCGCCGTTGGCCATGGCATAGGACAGGGCCAGGTCACGGGCCTTGCCGGACTTGTCCTGGTAGATGGCGATCAGGGACGGCACGCCGCCGCCCTTCAGGTATTCGGAACGCACGGTGTGGCCGGGGCCCTTGGGAGCGACCATGATCACGTCCAGGTCAGCGCGCGGCACGACCTGGTTGTAGTGCACGTTGAAGCCGTGGGCGAAAGCCAGCGTGGCGCCCTGCTTGATGTTGGGCTCGACGTTGTTCTTGTACACCTCGGGGATGTTCTCGTCCGGCAGCAGGATCATGACCAGATCGGCAGCCTTGACGGCGTCGTTGACTTCCATCACGTTCAGGCCGGCCTTGGCGACCTTGTCCCAGGAAGCGCCGCCCTTGCGCAGGCCGACCACCACTTTCACGCCGCTGTCGTTCAGGTTCTGGGCGTGGGCGTGGCCCTGGCTGCCGTAGCCGATGATGGCAACGGTCTTGCCCTTGATCAGGCTCAGGTCACAGTCCTTGTCGTAGAAAACTTTCATCGCTATCTCCAAAAATCAGAATAAGGTGGCGAAACGCCCTTCGGCAGGCTCAGGGCGAACGGTCAATGTTTTCGCCGAAAGAAGCCGTCTGCACTGAGCCCACCGAGGCGCAGACAGCCAAAACTACTATTGTAGGTCGCTCAGACGCGCAGGATGCGCTCGCCACGACCCAGACCGCTGGAGCCGGTACGCACGGTTTCCAGGATGGCGCTGCGCTCGATGGCATTCAGGAAAGCGTCGTTCTTGTTCTTGTCGCCGGTCACCTCGATGGTGTAGCTCTTGTCGGTGACGTCGATGATGCGGCCACGGAAGATGTCGGCCATACGCTTCATTTCCTCGCGCTCCTTGCCCACTGCGCGCACCTTCACCATCATCAGCTCGCGCTCGATGTAGGCGCCCTCGGTCAGGTCGACCACCTTGACCACTTCGATCAGGCGGTTGAGGTGCTTGGTGATCTGCTCGATCACGTCATCGGAGCCCGAGGTCTCGATGGTCATGCGCGACAGGCTCTCGTCCTCGGTCGGCGCCACGGTCAGGCTCTCGATGTTGTAGCCGCGTGCAGAGAACAGGCCCACCACGCGCGACAATGCGCCGGCTTCGTTCTCCAGCAGGATGGCAATGATGTGTTTCATGTCGGTTTCCTCTTTTCGCTGCCCTCCCCTGCAGCCGGTAAGCGGCAGGCTTGGCAGACAATAGATTCACGCAAAAATAAGAAGGGAAGCATCAGGCACACCACCCACCCGCCGGGCCGGCAAGGCAGCCCGGAAACAGGCGGCAGCCCGCATCAAGTTACAGCTCTTCCGAGCCCAGCAGCATCTCGGTGATGCCCTTGCCGGCCTGCACCATCGGGAACACGTTCTCGGTGGGATCGGTGCGGAAGTCGAGGAACACGGTGCGGTCCTTGAGTTTCTTGGCTTCGCGCAGGGCCGGTTCGACGTCCTTCGGATCCTCGATCAGCAGACCCACGTGGCCATAGGCCTCGGCCAGCTTGACGAAGTTGGGCAGCGCGTCCATGTAGCTGTGGCTGTAGCGGCCGGAGTACTCGATCTCCTGCCACTGGCGCACCATGCCCAGGTAGCGGTTGTTCAGCGCCACGATCTTGATCGGCGTTTCATACTGCAGGCAGGTGGAGAGTTCCTGGATGTTCATCTGCACCGAGCCTTCGCCCGTCACGCAGTACACATCGGCCTTCGGCTTGGCCAGCTTGATGCCCATGGCATAGGGAATGCCCACGCCCATGGTGCCTAGGCCACCGGAGTTGATCCAGCGGCGCGGCTTGTTGAACGGATAGAACTGCGCCGCGAACATCTGGTGCTGCCCCACGTCGGACGTGATGTAGCAGTCGTCGTCCTTGGTCATCTCGTACAGGGTCTCGACCACTTTCTGCGGCTTGATCACGTCCGTGTTGTCGCGGTCGTACTTCAGGCAGTCGGTCTTGCGCCACTTGTTGATGGTGTCCCACCACGGAGCCAGCGTCTCGGGGTTCGGCTTGACGTCGGACTCGTTGATGGCGTTGAGCAGCTCGACCAGCACGTCCTTCACATCGCCCACGATCGGCACGTCGACCTTGACGCGCTTGGAGATCACGGAGGGGTCGATGTCGATATGGATGATCTTGCGCTCGTTCTGCGCAAAGTGCTTGGGGTTGCCGATCACGCGGTCATCGAAACGGGCGCCTACGGCCAGCAGCACATCACAGTGCTGCATGGCGTTGTTGGCCTGCACCGTACCGTGCATGCCCAGCATGCCCAGGAATTTCGGATCGCTGGCCGGATAGGCACCCAGGCCCATCAGCGTGTTGGTGCAGGGAGCACCCAGCGTATCGACCAGCGTGCGCAGTTCGTCGCAGGCATTGCCCAGCAGCACGCCGCCGCCGGTGTAGATGTAGGGACGCTTGGCGTTCAGCAGCAACTGCAGTGCCTTGCGGATCTGGCCACCGTGGCCCTTGCGCACCGGGTTGTAGGAGCGCATGGCCACCGTCTCGGGGTAACCATGCCAGGCCACCTTCTGGAAGGACACATCCTTGGGAATGTCGATCACGACCGGACCGGGGCGGCCGGTGCGTGCAATGTGGAAGGCGCGCTTGACGACGGTGGGGATGTCCTTGGGATCCTTCACCAGGAAGTTGTGCTTGACCACCGGACGCGTGATGCCCACGGTGTCGCATTCCTGAAAGGCGTCCTGGCCGATGGCACCGGTCGGCACCTGGCCGGCGATTACCACCAGCGGAATGCTGTCCATGTAGGCGGTGGCAATGCCGGTAACGGCGTTGGTCAGGCCGGGGCCGGAAGTGACCAGGGCCACGCCCACTTCACCGGTGGCACGGGCAAAGCCGTCGGCAGCGTGCACGGCAGCCTGCTCGTGACGCACCAGCACGTGCTGAATGCTTTCCTGCTTGTACAGGGCATCGTAGATGTAAAGCACGGCGCCGCCGGGGTAGCCCCAGAGGTGCTTGACGTTCTCGGCCTCGAGGCACTTGATGAGGATTTCGGCGCCCATGAGCATGGGAGCGCGGGAAGAGGGAGACTTGGCTGCCGCTGCAGCCGTATTCTGTTGGGTATCCATGTGATGAACCTTTGTGATTTTCTATAGAGAAAAACCTTGGGTGCCTCTCGGCGGCATCCTTGTGAGATGGCTTCGAGACTTAAGGCCAAAGCCATGGGCGCTTTTGTAACGCGCCGGACAGAGACCCGTTTGCCGTATGAGTTGTGCAGAGCACCATTATGGCATTGCTGCAATGCAAAAGTGAGAAATTTTTACAAATCACGGAAGATGCCTGTGTGCCTCATGATTGGCGATGCGCGAATGCGACATGGGGCTTCCTCCACACAATCAGCTTCAGATACGAAAGCCTTGGCTACGCGGCCCGGCTTGGCCCCGCAATGGCGACGGGATCGAAAGAAGACATTGTTCTCCCCTCCCCTTCAGATCCCGGATGGCTTGCTTGGCGCCCCTGTGACCAGCAGAAGTTTCACACGCTGCCGCTATACTCCCGCGAGTCCCTCTGCCAAGTGGATGTACCCCTTGGCGCCGCCTGAATTGCGCGCGCTTGCGCCCGAGCCCTGAATGAACGCTTCCTCCCTTCCCGCTGCCGGCCAGCCGGCGCCCCCGCTTTCGCTGCAGGCGCCGCCACTGTGGCGCCGCCTGTCCTGCTGGCTGTACGAAGGCATGCTGCTGTTCGGCGTAGTGTTTCTGGCAGGCTATCTGTTCAGCGCGCTGACGCAGACGCGCCACGCACTGCAGAACCGCCACGGCCACCAGATCTTCCTGTTTCTGGTGCTGGGCGCCTATTTCATCTGGTTCTGGAGCAAGGGTCACACGCTGGCCATGAAAACCTGGCATATCCGCATCGTGGATCGTCTGGGCCAGCCCATCAGCAAGCTGCGTGCACTGGCACGCTACCTGCTGAGCTGGCTGTGGGTGCTGCCGCCGCTGGGCGTAATGTCCGTCACCCGCCACTGGCAGGAAGCACCCGGCATGGCCACCACCGCCTTCCTGCTGTGGGTGGTATTCTGGGCCCTGCTCAGCCGCCTGCTGCCGCAGCGCCAGTTCCTGCATGACGTGCTGGCCGGCACCTACCTGATCCATCAGGCGCCACCGCCCAAGGCCGAACAAACCCGCAAGTGGTGGCAGCTGTGATCGAGAAGATTCCCAAGCCCGATCCGCGCGAGCATCCGCAGAAGTCGCGCCGTGGGCTGTCGCGGCTGTGGCATGCGACGCTGTACTCCATCGACGGGCTGAAGGCAGCGGTGCGCGAGTGCTCGGCCTTCCGCATGGAGCTGACGCTGGCGGCCATCGGCATTCCGCTCTCCTTCGTGGTGGGGCGCAGCTGGGCCGAGGTGGTGATCCTGGCCGGTTCTCTGGTGGCCCTGATGGTGATCGAGCTGCTCAACAGCGGCATCGAGGATGCCATCGACCGCATCAGTTACGAACTGCACCCGCTGGCCAAGCGCGCCAAGGATTTCGGCAGCGCGGCCGTGTTCCTGGGCAGCGTGTTCTGCGGTACCGTATGGCTGTCGATGGTGGCGATCCGGCTGCATGCGCAGCTCTGAAACCGGACCACTATAGAACCCGTTCAGATCCCGACGAGAAACCCATCATGAATCCGTCCTCTCCCAGCGCTCCTGCTCCTGCCCAGTCCTCCGGCGTGCGCGCCATGTTTGCCGATCCGGAACCACGTTTTTCCGTGTGCGTGTACTGCGCCTCGCAGCCGGGTGAGGATGAGGCATTCCGCACCACGGCGCGGGAAGTGGGCAACTGGATTGCGCGCAACGGTGGCCAGCTGGTCTATGGCGGCGGCCATACCGGGCTGATGGGCATCGTGGCGGATGGAGCGCTGCAGGCCGGAGGCCGCGTGGTGGGCGTGATCCCCAAGGCGCTGGTCGAGCGCGAGTGGGCGCACGAGGGCTGCACCGAACTGCACATCGTCGAGACCATGCACCAGCGCAAGCACATGATGGCCGAGCGCTGCACCGCCTTTCTGGCGCTGGCGGGCGGCATCGGCACCTTCGAGGAATTGTTCGAGGCCTGGACCTGGAAGCAGCTGGGCTACCACAACAAGCCGGTGGCCATCCTCAATACGGGCGGCTACTACGATGATTTGCTGAAGTTTCTAGGTGGCGCGATCCGCCACGGCTTCATGCGCGACTACCAGATGGACATGATTCATGTCGGCACCGAGGTGGAACCGACGCTGCGCTACCTGGCGGGCGGCGCAGCCGCCTGATCCTGACTGCTCAGACCGCAGTTTCGTCCTGTTCGCCGGTGCGGATGCGGATGATGCGCTCCACCGGGGTGACGAAGATCTTGCCATCGCCAATCTTGCCGGTGCGGGCTGCGCCGACGATGGCATCGACACAGGCATCCACATCCTCGGATTTGACCACGACCTCGATCTTGACCTTGGGCAGGAAGTCGACCACGTATTCGGCGCCGCGGTATAGCTCGGTGTGTCCCTTCTGGCGGCCAAAGCCCTTCACCTCGGTCACGGTCAGGCCGTTGACACCGCATTCAGCCAGTGCCTCGCGGACTTCTTCGAGCTTGAACGGCTTGATTATGGCGGTGATCTGTCTCATGAAAACGTGCTCCTGAAAATGCGGCAGCGGGCCGCAACTGTCATTGTGCAATAAAACGGCAAAGGCAGAAGCACTCAGAACTCCTCGCGGAAGCCGTTGATGAGCGGATAACGCCAGTCGCGGCCGAAGCTGCGGTGCGTGATGCGGATGCCCACGGGCGCCTGCTGGCGCTTGTATTCGTTGATGCGGATGAGGCACGTGACCTTGTCGACGGCAGCCTGATCCAGCCCCTGCGCGACGATGTCGGCCAGCGGCACGTCGTTTTCCATGTAGCGCATGACGATGGCGTCCAGCACATCGTAGGGCGGCAGGCTGTCCTGGTCGGTCTGGTCGGGGCGCAGCTCGGCGCTGGGCGGGCGCGTGATGATGCGCTCGGGGATCGGGTTGCTGCCGGTGCCGAAGGGATCGTTGGCATTGCGCCAGCGCGCCAGCGCAAACACCTGGGTCTTGAGCACATCCTTGATCGGCGCGAAGCCCCCCGCCATGTCGCCATACAGCGTGCTGTAGCCGGTGGCCACTTCGCTCTTGTTGCCGGTGATCAACACCAGCGAGCCTATCTTGTTGGAAATCGCCATCAGCAGCGTGCCGCGGATGCGGGCCTGGATGTTCTCTTCGGTCGTATCCTCGGGACGCCCCTCGAACAGCGGTGCCAGTGCGGTCTTGAAGGCATCGAAAGGCGGCAGGATGTCGATTTCGTCGTAGCGCACACCCATGCGCCCGGCCATATCGCGCGCGTCGATCAGGGAAATATCGGCCGTGTAGGGCGAAGGCATCATCACAGCGCGCACGTTGTCGGCGCCCAGGGCATCCACGGCAATCGCCAGCACCAGTGCCGAATCCATGCCGCCGGACAGGCCGAGCACGACCCGTTTGAAGCCGCTCTTGCGCACGTAATCGCGCGTGCCAAGCACCAGCGCCTGCCAGACTTCGGCGCTGCTGTAGCTGTATTGGTACGGAGGCAGGCCGAGTTGTCCGTCACGCTCAGGCTCTGGCGCAATGTCTGCCTGCACGCGCACGGCGGCGCCGGCTTGCGGCTTCAGGCTCAGCATCCAGTTCTGTTCCACGAAGCTGCTGGCGCGGCCCGCCAGCGTGCCATCAGCCTGCATGGCGAACGAGCCGCCGTCAAACACCACCTCGTCGTGGCCACCGACCATGTGGGCGTAGATGATGGGAGTATGGGTTTTCTGGCTGAGCACCGATTGCCTTTTTTCCCGATCACGCGCTTTACCCATGTGATACGGCGAAGCATTCATGATGGCAAGCGCCTGTGCGCCTGCTGCAACCGCCGCCTCGGCCGGCTCGTCGAACCAGCCGTCCTCGCATACCAGCAGGCCGATACGCACGTCCTCGACATCCACCACACAGAACTCGGTACCCGGTGCGAAATAGCGCAGCTCATCAAAAACCTGGTAGTTGGGCAGCTTCTGCTTGGCGACGCTGGCGATGCGCTGGCCTGCGCGCAAGGCAGTCACGCGGTTGGTGTGCTGGGGCACGCTGACGCAGCGCGTGCGGTAGTCGGCATTGCCGCTGGGATGGCCCACCACCACCGTCAGGTCCGTCAGCTCGGCCAGCTGCGCGGCGATGTCATCCACCGTCTGTTCGCATGCCTGGATGAAGGCGGGGCGCTGCCAGAGGTCACCGGCCGAATAGCCGCACACCGACATTTCTGCCGTCAGCACGAGGCGTGCCCCTTGCGCGTAGGCCGTACGTGCTGCCTCCACGATGGCACGTGCATTGCCGGAAAGATCGCCCACGACGGGGTTGAGTTGGGCTACACAGACGGTCAGGGACATGGTGATTCCTGGAGAAAGCAAAGTGCTGCCCACGAGCAGCGGTATTTAGGGAATTATGGCGTAGCGGACGGCTGCGATCTCAGGCTTGCAGCGGAGGCAGCACGTCCTGCAGGGCGCGGGCCGTATCTGCCAGACATTCGGCGCGATCGCCCTGCCCTTGCCAGGCATTGCGCCAGCCGGGGCTGCTTCCTTCCCATTCCGGATGTCCGCGCGCCGGCTTGAGGGCGCGCAGCACGGGGAACAGGCGCTCGGCCAGCGAACGATCCTGCTCCGGCTCCGCCTGGTCCAGATAGTGCACCTTGTCCATGGCAGCATGGCCGCGATGTTCCAGTGCCTGCAGCAGCAACAGCAACTGATCGGCCAGCACTACCAGCACGGTGTCTTCCAGCGTCAGTTCCTGTACGCCCTGCATGCGGTTCTCGAGTTTGCGCCACAGCGGACGCCAGCCCTGACTGGCCAGACCGCCCAGCGTCGCTCCCAATGTGGTGGCTGCTCCAAAGGACAGGCCGGCCAGCGCCACATCGGCAACCACTCCGAGGCCGGCGCCCACCATGGCGCCCAGGCCCAGCTTCTTGCCGGCCTCCATCAGCACTTCGGGATTGAACAGGTCATCCTCCCAGCGGCCCTGCAGACCGGGCAGGTTTTCCAGCTCGGCGTCATCCGGGCGGAAGGCGAACACGGCCAGCAGCTCGTCCACGGCCTTGCGCCCGCGCTTGAGCACGTCTGCCTGAAAGGCGCGCACGAAACCGGCCTGCTGCACCGGGTCGGCAAAGGCTTCGGCATCCAGCTCGCGGCGCATGGCGGCCAGATCGACCAATGCACCAGCTACGGCGCGGCAGGCTGCCTGACGCCGCTCTGCCTGCTCCTGCGCCAGCCAGTGCACGATGTCGGTCAGCTGCTCGCGACGCGGACGCAGCAGCGTTGCCAGATCACCGTACAGCATGCGTTCGGCGCCGATGAACGGCGCGACCGCATCGAATTCGACCTGGGCATGCAGGTTGGCGTCCAGCAGCGCCTGGCGCCACTCCGTCTGCCGGCTGTTGGCGGCGGCCACGAAGTTGAGCACGGGCATCACGGGCCGGGCGCAATAGGTCAGGATCTCGAACTCGGCGCGGTACTTGGGCAGCACCGCTTCGCGGCTGTCGATGACGTACATGGCGGCATCGGCTTCATCGAGCAACGCGCGCAAGACCTTGGCTTCCTGCTCGAACACGCCTCTGGCCTCGGGGCCGGCAAGAAAGGCCCGCACGCGCTCCGGCCGGGTGCTGCCCGGCAGACTGTTCAGGTAGTCCAGCAAGGCGATGGAGTCCTCCAAGCCCGGCGTATCAAAGAAACGCACGGCGGTTTGCCCGTGCATGCGCAGGTCGATGCTTTCGGCGTGGCGCGTGGTGCCGGGGCGATCCGACACCTCGCCGAAGTCCACGTTGCGCGTCAGGGTGCGCAACAACGAGGTCTTGCCGGCATTGGTGTGGCCCACTACGGCGATGCGGATGGGATCAGTCATGGTGGGCATTATCTTCACCGGAATGGCCGGCTGTCAGCCAGGTATCGGCCGCGGAGGTGTCGAGAAATACCGGAATCTGCGGGAATCCGCTCGCTTCGAGCCAGGATTGCCAGCGCGCCGCGGCTGTGCCTGTGCCTGTGCCTGTGCCTGTGCCTGTGCCTGTGCCTGTGCCTGTGCCTGTGCCTGTGCCTGTGCCTGTGCCTGTGCCTGTGCCTGTGCCTGTGCCTGTGCCTGCGCCTGCGCCTGCGCCTGCAAGCAGGATGGCCGTGCGGCGGGCGGTGGCGGCTGCTTCGCGCAGGAAGCGCGCGGTGCCACGGTCGGGACTGCTATCGGCCCAGGTCACCACAAGCAAGGCATGCGGACGCTGTTCGGCCAGACGCTGCACCACGGCAGTGCGCTCCTGACTGCTGCCGGCAATGCGTTCCACCCACTGTACGGCGGGTTGCCAGGAAGGCTCCCAGTGCTCCGGCGGCCAGGGCTGCTCCGGCGGCAGTTCGAATCCCAGCAGCGCGGGAGCACCGGGATGCAGTACCGGCGGCAGCACGTGCACGGCATGGCCGTCACCGGCCTGTTCAGGGTCCACCACCACAGCCACGTCCAGCGCATCGAAACGGGCCAGCAGACGCCGCACGTAGGGGTCGGAGCTGTCCAGTGTAAGCCGGCGCTGGCCGGCTTTCCAGGCCAGCCAGCACAGCAGCATCAGCAGAAGGCGCGGCAGCAACCCGTAGCAGAACACGCAGCCGATCAGCCACCATGCCCAGGCACGCTGGTCGCCGTCCAGCCCACCGCCGGCAGCGCGCACGGCCTCTGCATCGGGCACAGGAAAGCCCAGTTGTGACGGCAGCCATCCTGTCATGCGGACGAACTGCTCGAAGAAGGAAGAACTGAGAATGGTGGTTTCCCAGCTCAGCCGGTAGGCATGAAAGGAGAATCCGAACCACAAGGCCAGCAGGATCAGCACAAAGGCCAGCGCCCAGATGGCATGGCTGATCAGCCCGAACGCCCAGGGAGCCAGACGGAAACGCTGCAGCGTCCGGCTCACGCCCTGCAGCAATGCAGCAGCATGCGGGCCGCGATCCAGCGGCAGCCGTGCAGTGAGGCGCAAGGCCAGCGCGCCCAGCGACCAGGGGGACGTTCCGCCCGCGCCGGAACCCGCATAAGACCAAAGCAGACCCAGCACCCAGAGCAACAGCATGAGCGCATGCGGCCCCAACACGGTGACAAAGGCTGCCATGGCATTGATGGCGCGCCCTTCTCCAATCACGGCTTGCGCCAGGCCCCAGGCCGACAAGGCCATCGCCGCAGCCAGCCCCAGCATCACCCACACACCCAGATGGCGCCAGCGCTGCCATTCAGCCGGCAGCCCCAGACGCTGGCCCAGCATCCAGGCCCGTTCCAGAACGCGCTCCATGCGCTCTGTCCTGGCGGCATGCGCCGCCGGGAGGATGGCGCTGTCATCCAGCGGCCCTTCGGCTTCGATCGCCTCAATGGCGTGCGCCACACTCAGGCGCTCCAGTGGCGAAGCAACAAGCGTAGCCCGCGTCATGCGGCCATCTCCATGCATCCGGTCCTCATCAAAAGGCCCCAGGACACTCTGGCAGAAAAGGGGATGCGGATAATGCGTGGCATGGCAAATGGGCAACAACACATCGGCGACACCCCCGAGGCTGACGCACGCACGGCGCAGGCCCCGGAGCGCCCGGATGCAATCCATTATGGCGTACAAACCCGGCGCGTTCTGGAGCGCCTGCAGCGCGGCATGGGCGGCAAAGACGCCGGCCCATTGACCTTGCAACTGGCCCTCGACCCGGCCGATGTGGACGCCCAGGCCTGGGACGATCTGCTGGCACAGCAGCAGTCGCCCAGCCCCTTCATGCGCCACGCCTATCTGCAGGCGATGCAGGCCAGCGGCAGCGCCACGGCAGAAACGGGCTGGCAGGCGCTGTTTCCCCAGCTCTGGCGACATGGGACGGACGGCCGCGAGCTGCTGGCGGCATGCCCGCTCTACGTCAAGTCGCATTCCTATGGGGAATACGTGTTCGACTGGGCCTGGGCCCGCGCCTATGCAGAGCATGGCCTTGATTACTACCCCAAAGCCCTGATCGCCGTGCCCTTCACGCCGGTTCCCGGCAGCCGGTTGCTGGCGCGTTCGGACCGCTGGCGGCTGGCCCTGCTGGAGGTGGTACGGGCGCTATGCGCCGACTATGGTTTGTCCAGCCTGCACCTGCTGCTGGGCGATAGCCACGACCAGACTACCGCCAGCGCCAACGGCCTGATGCTGCGCGATGGCGTGCAGTTTCACTGGCAGAACCGGTCACAGCTCCAGCCGGACACCGCCGACTGGCACAGTTTCGACGATTTTTTGGGTAGCCTGCGCCAGGACAAGCGCAAGAAAATCCGCGCCGAACAGCGCAAGGTGCAGGAAGCCGGTGTGCAGTTCCGCTGGGCGCGCGGCAAGGAGATTCCGGCAGAGGATTGGGCCTTTTTCTACCGCTGCTACGAACGCACCTATCTGGAACATGGCAATGCACCGTACCTGACGCCGGCCTTCTTCGCCCGCATGGCCGAATCGCTGGCGGACAACTGGCTGCTGTTCATTGCGGAGCGCGAAGGCGATCCGATTGCCTGCAGCCTGATCGGCCTGCACCTTGACCCTTCGGGCAAGCCGCTGGTGGCGTATGGCCGCTACTGGGGCGCGCTGGAGCGCGTGGATTGCCTGCATTTCGATGCCTGCTATTACCAGCCTCTGCAGTGGTGCATCGAACATGGCGTGCAGCGCTTCGAAGGGGGCGCGCAAGGCGAGCACAAGATGGCGCGCGCGCTGGTTCCCAGCCCCACCTGGAGTGCACACTGGCTGGCGCATCCGGAATTTGCACGGGCTGTTGGGCGCTTCCTCGAACGCGAGAAGGCCGGCGTGGCCGCCTATCAGGAAGAACTGCAATTGCGCAGCCCATTCCGCGCCAGCAGCGCTGCCAGCGTCACTGCAACAAAGCTGCGATAATTTCCCGATAAGCCTGCCCTGCTGCACGCTGCTGCATGCCATGAACCAGAACGCCGCCCCCTCTCCCTCTGAAGCCCCTGGCAAACGCTGGGCCGAGGTCGTGCGCGCGCAAGGCTTGCGCGCCACACGCGATGTGCTGCGGGTGCTGTCGGTGCTGGAATCGGCCCCGGCCCCGCTCAGTCACGAAGACCTGATGCGCGGCCTGCTGGCCGATGCCACGGGTTGCGCCATCGATCGCGTGACGCTCTACCGGGTGTTGGATCGCCTGCAGCATGTGGGGCTGGTAACACGCACCCAGGACAGCGAACGCACCTTCCACTACGCCCTTGCGCAAACCGGCAGCACTGGTTTCTTCGAATGCGAGCAATGCCATGCGCTCACGGCCCTGCCGGAAGATCCACAGTTGCCTGCGCTACTGGAGCAACTCAACGCCCGCCTGCATCAGCAGGGCCTGAACAGCACGGACATCACGCTGTCGGTGCATGGGGTGTGCGCGGAATGTGAAGAATCGCCACCGGCAGGCAAGCCATCTGGCACTGAAACAGCCAAGCGCTGATACGCCCCTATTGCCGCGTCGCGGCCCCTGCAATGCGAGCGCTCAATCCGGCAGGAACAGGGCCTGCAGATCACTCAGAAAATCAAAGCCCTGCTCTGTCGGCCAGACTCGCGCAAAGTCGCGTTCAATCCAGCCGCATCGCTCGGCTTCTTCCAGCGGACGCTGCAGCACCGTGATCGGCAGACCGGTGCGGTCGCCGAAATCGGCCAGGGCAAAACCGCTGCGCAGACGCAAGGCGTTGAGCATGAACTCGAACGGCAGATCCTCGCGCGCCACCTCGTGCTGCTGCGCCAGCGCTTCGCCGCGCATGGCCAGTTCCATGTAACGCTGCGGTTCGCGCACCTTCACCTGACGCACGATGCGATGCGGAAAGCTCAGCTTGCCGTGCGCTCCTGCGCCAATGCCCAGATAGTCGCCGAAGCCCCAGTAGTTCTGGTTGTGCACGCAGGCATGGCCGGGACGTGCATAGGCGGAAACTTCATAGCGCTGCATGCCAGCCGCTGCCGTGCGTTCAGTGATCAGGTCGAGCATGCCGTAGGCGCTGTCCTCGTCGGGCAACGCCTTGGGTGGGTATTTGGCGAAGTAGGTATTGGGCTCGATGGTCAGGTGGTAGATGCTGATATGCGGCGGCGCAAACTGCAAGGCCTGATCCAGATCCTGGCGCAGATCCTCTGTGGTCTGCCCCGGCAGGGCGTACATGATGTCGAGGTTGAAGGTCTCGAAACTGCGCGCAGCCTCTTCCACGGCGGCCAGTGCCTGGGCACGGTCATGCACACGGCCAAGTGCTTTCAGATGCGCATCGTTGAAGCTCTGCACCCCGATGGACAGGCGCGTGACGCCAGCCTGCGCAAAGGCCGCAAAGCGTTCGCGCTCAAAGGTGCCGGGGTTGGCTTCCAGCGTGATCTCGCACAGCGGCGCCAGCGGCAGCAAGGCACGGATCTGGCTCAGCAGGCTATGGATGGCTTCCGGCGAGAACAGGCTGGGGGTGCCGCCGCCGAGGAAAATGCTGTGCACCTGACGGCCCCATACCAGCGGCAGCGACTGCTGCAGATCAGCAATCAGCGCATCGCTATAGGCCTGCTCCGGCACACCAGCCCCGCCCTGCACTGCATGCGAGTTGAAGTCGCAGTACGGGCACTTCTTCAGACACCAGGGCAGGTGCACGTACAGGCTTAGGGGCGGCAGGGCTGGCAGTTGCAGGCTGCCGGGACGCATCAGGTCCAGCACGTCGGGGGCGGTTGCCATGAAGGTATCCAATCAGGCGTCGGGAGCCAGCCAGGTATTGCGCAGCAGGCGCACCATTTCGCGCGCCGACTGGCCGCGATGGCTGCGGCGGTTCTTTTCGTCCGGATCCATCTGCGCAAAGGTTTGATTCAGTTCGGGAATGAACATCACGGGATCAAAGCCGAAACCGTGGTCGCCTATCGGCTGCCGCGTGATCTGGCCAACGGCCCGTCCCACCGCCACCAGCGGCTCCGGGTCATCCGGCGAGCGCACGGCGACCAGCGTACTGACCAGCGCGGCACGACGCTGGGTAATGCCCTGCATCTGCTCCAGCAGCGCGGTGACGTTGTTGTCGTCGCCCTTCGGGTAGCCGAACTGGGTGGCGTAGTACGCCGTCTGCACGCCCGGCTGGCCGCCAAAGGCATCCACGCACAAGCCGGCATCATCGGCAATCGCGGGCAGCCCGCTGTGCTGGCTGGCGTTGCGCGCCTTGGTCAGTGCGTTTTCCAAAAAGGTATGAAAGGGCTCCGGGGCTTCGGGAACGCCCAGTTCCGCCTGCGGCACCAGTTCCACGCCCAATTCGCCGAACAGCGCCTGCAGCTCGGCCAGCTTGCCCTTGTTGTTGGAGGCCAGAACGATCTTCATGCCGTAACCCCTCAGCCTGCCAGCGCCTCGCGCTGCTTGTCCTGCAGGGCGAGAATGCCTTTTTGCGCCAGTTCCAGCATGGTGTCCAGTTGCTCGCGGCTGAAGGGCTGGCCTTCGGCCGTACCCTGCACCTCAATAAACTTGCCGGCACCAGTCATCACCACGTTCATGTCGGTATCGCAGGCGGAGTCTTCCAGATACTCCAGATCCAGCAGCGGCGTACCCTCCACCATGCCCACGGACACGGCTGCCACCGGTTCACGAATGGGGTTGCGCGACACCTTGAACTCGCGCAGCAGACCGTTCACGGCATCCTGTGCGGCAACGAAGGCGCCGGTGATGGCAGCGGTACGCGTGCCGCCGTCGGCCTGCAGCACATCGCAATCCAGCACGATGGTGCGTTCGCCCAGTGCTTCCAGGTCAAAAACGGCGCGCAGGGCGCGGCCGATCAGGCGCTGGATTTCCTGCGTGCGTCCGCTCTGCTTGCCCTTGGCGGCCTCACGGTCGCTGCGGGTGTGGGTGGAGCGCGGCAGCATGCCGTACTCGGCCGTCACCCAGCCTTCGCCGCTGCCGCGACGGAACGGCGGCACCTTCTCGTCCACGCTGGCGGTGCACAGCACCTTGGTGTTGCCAAACTCGACCAGCACCGAACCTTCGGCATGGATGGTGAAATTGCGGGTAATGCGCACCTGGCGCAGTTCGTCGTGGGCGCGGCCAGACGGGCGCGCGTAGCTGTTCGTGGTCATGGTGTTCCTTGGCTGAGACACGCTCGGGAAGTGGGGAGGTGATTTCGACGCGTTCTTCCGTGCATCAGCCAACCACCGGCTACAGATCCAGCGACTACATCGGCAATGCAACTCCGTCAGACATTGGCGTGTGCACGCAGCAATCGTCACGGTACAGGCCGAGCCACCGTCTATACTTCCGGCACGCCGCAGCCTGTGCTGCCCCCGATTTCTCCCTCCCGAGGTAATGCATGCCAGTTTACAGCATGACCGGCTACGCCAGCCTTCAGTCCACCCCCGGCCAGATGCAGGCCGATGCCAATCAGGGTTTCGATCCTGCCCTTCCGGATGACTGGCGCCTGAGCCTGGAACTGCGCGCCGTCAACAGCCGCTTTCTCGACCTGACTTTCAAGCTGCCCGAAGAACTGCGTCCGCACGAAGCCGCGCTGCGCGAGCTGCTGCAGAAGCAGCTGCGCCGCGGCAAGGTGGAGCTGCGCGCGTCGCTGGAGCACCAGTCTTCTGCGCCCGACCAGATGCAGGCCCCCTCGGTGCCGCTGCTGCAGCGCCTTGCGGCTGCCCAGGATGCGGTGCGCAGCTGGCTGCCGCAGGCCACGCCGCTGACGGTGGGGGAAGTGCTGCGCTTCAGCACGGCGCCCTCTTCCCTCGCCCTGGAGCCGGCGCAGATGCTGCAATGGCTGCTGCAGTGCATGGACAGTCTGCTGGAACGCTTCCAGCAGGCCCGCGAAACCGAAGGCAAACAGCTGGCCGACAGCCTGCAGCAGCGCGTGGAGGGCTTGCGCGCGCTGGCCAAGGAAGCCGAGCCGCTGATCCCCCAGCTGGTGGAACAGCAACGTCAGCGCTTTCTGGACAAATGGAACGATGCCTTCAAGCAGGCCTCCGCCCAGTCCACTGCAGCCCCTGTGTCTGCTGAAGCCGCACAGGAGCGCGCCCTGTCCGAAGCCACCGCATTTGCCATCCGCATCGACGTGGCCGAGGAAATCACCCGCCTGCAATCGCACTTGGATACCATCGAGAACCTGCTCACGAAAGGCGGCGAACTGGGCAAACGCATGGAATTCCTGATCCAGGAACTGCACCGCGAGGCCAACACGCTGGGCTCCAAATCCGCCGCGCTCGATACCTCCCGCATCTCGGTGGACATGAAGGTGCTGATCGAGCAGATGCGTGAGCAGGTGCAAAATATCGAATAAACCGACCTTTCCGATCCCATGCAGCAGAACACCCTCACCGAATACCCCGGCAACCTCTACGTCGTAGCCGCCCCAAGCGGCGCCGGCAAATCCAGCCTGGTCAAGGCCCTGATGGAAGTGGATGCAGGCGTCAAGGCCTCCATCTCCCACACCACGCGCGCACCGCGCGGCCAGGAAGTGGATGGCCGCGAATACTTCTTCGTGGACAACGCCACCTTCGACACCATGGTCGCCAACCAGGACTTTCTGGAGTGGGCCCAGGTGCACGGCAACCGTTACGGCACCTCGCGTCAGGCAGTGGAACAGCGCCTGTCCGAAGGCGGTGACGTGCTGCTGGAAATCGACTACCAGGGTGCGCTGCAGATCAAGCAGATCTTTCCGCACGCCGTGCTCGTGTTCGTGCTGCCGCCTAGCTGGGAAGAGCTGCGCTCGCGCCTGCAGCGCCGAGGCGAGGACAGTGCCGAGACCATCGAGCAGCGCCTGGTGAATGCCGAGCAGGAAATGGCACAGGCAGCAAAATTCGATTTTGTTATAATCAATGAGTTATTCGAGCGTGCACTGTTCGATCTCAAGAGCATCGTGCACGCCCAGCGTCTGAAATACGCCGCGCAAAGCCGCTCCAGGGCCACCGTGTTTTCCGCCCTGCATATCATCTGATTCCGGAGTACCTGCTTCATGGCACGCATCACCGTCGAGGACTGCCTCGAACAAATCCCCAACCGTTTCCAGCTGGTGCTGGCCGCCACCTACCGCGCCCGCATGCTGAGCCAGGGCCATCTGCCCAAGGTCGAAAGCCGCAACAAGCCCGGCGTGACTGCCCTGCGCGAAATTGCCGATGGCAAGATCGGTCTGGAAATGCTGAAGAAAGTGCCGACCTGATCCCAGGCAGACACCCATTCAGGGCGGCATTTGCCGCCATGCAGAAAAGCACCCCTTCAGGGTGCTTTTTTCATGCCCGCGGCTCCCATTTTGACAAGCCCGTGCGCTGTCTTAATCCTGTCATCTCGGGTAATATGAGAGCTCCTGTTTCCATTTCTTACGCCCGCGTTCTCCGAACGGATTGCCGCATGACTCCGTCCCCTGCCGAAACTGCCTCTGCCGCCAGCTTTGCCGCCCTGCTCAACAAACTCGACTACCTTGCCGAGAATGAGATCGCGAGCGTGCGCGCGGCCTACAAGCTGGCAGATCAGGCGCACCTGGGCCAGACGCGCAAGAGCGGCGAACCGTACATCACACACCCGATTGCGGTTGCTGCGCAGTGCGCTGAATGGAAACTCGACACCCCTGCCCTGATGGCCGCACTGCTGCACGACACCATGGAGGACTGCGGTGTCACCAAGGAAGAACTGACGGAGAAGTTCGGCGCCCCGGTGGCGGAACTGGTGGACGGCCTCACCAAACTGGACAAGCTGCAGTTCAGCAGCCGGCAGGAAAACCAGGCCGAGTCCTTCCGCAAGATGCTGCTGGCCATGGCTGCCGACGTGCGCGTCATCCTGATCAAGCTGGCCGACCGCACGCACAACATGCGCACCATGTCGGACATGAAGCCCGACTCGCAGCGGCGCATCGCTACCGAAACGCTGGAAATCTACGCTCCCATTGCCAACCGCCTGGGCCTGAACCGCACCTACCGCGAGCTGGAAGACCTGTCCTTCAAGTATCTGCACCCCTGGCGCTACGAAACGCTGTCCAAGGCCATCGGCCACGCACGCAGCCGTCGTCGCCATCTGGTGCAGGAAGTGCAGAAGAACGTCGAGGACGCCTTTGCCACCGCCGGCCTCAAGGCCCGCATCAAGGCGCGCGAGAAAACCATCTTCTCCATCTACCGCAAGATGGACAGCAAGAAGCAGAGCTTTGCCCAGCTGTATGACATCTTCGGTTTCCGTATCATCGTGCCGAGCAATTCCGATTGCTATCTGGCACTGGGCATCCTGCACTCGCTCTACAAGCCGGTGCCGCAGCGCCTCAAGGATTTCATCGCCATTCCCAAGGACAACGGCTACCAGTCGCTGCACACCACGCTGATCGGTCCTGCCGGCATCCATGTGGAATTCCAGATGCGCACCGATGCCATGCACCAAGTGGCCGAGTCGGGCGTGGCGGCACACTGGCTGTACAAGACGCACGGCGAACAGGCTGCAGCCGACGGCAAGGGTGGCAAGCCCGCCAACTGGCTCAAGAGCCTGCTCGACATCCAGAAGGAAACACTGGATGCCAACGAATTCCTGGACCACGTCCGCCTGAACCTGTTCCCCGAGGACGTGTTCGTCTTCACGCCCAAGAACCGGATCATGTCGCTGCCACGCGGCGCCACCGTGGTCGATTTTGCCTATGCCATCCACAGCGATGTGGGCGACCGCGCCGTCGGCTGCCTGATCAACAACCGTGAGGCACCGCTGCGCACCGAACTGTCCAGCGGTGACGTTGTGCAGGTCATTACCGACCCTGATTCCACACCCAAGCCGGCCTGGCTGAGCTTTGTACGCACGGCACGGGCACGCTCGCGCATCCGCAACCACCTCAAGGTGCAATCCAACGAAGAGGCACGTGTGCTGGGCCAGCGCCTGTTCCTGCAGGCCTACCGCGCCGAGGGCATGGAGCATGTGCCTCCGCAGGACGAAGAACACAAGGCCGTTTGGGACAAGCTGCTGCGCTTTGCCAACAGCAAGAGCCTGGACGATCTCTACCTGGACATCGGCCACGGCAAGCGCATCACCACGGTGATCGCCAAACAGTTGGCCATGCTGATGACCGAACTGGGCGAAAAGCCCGACGCCGTGCTGCTGAGCATGGAGCGTTTCAACGAGGAGGCGCAGCAATACCGCCAGATCATCGCGCTGGACGGCAGCGAGAAATCCTCCGTGAAGTATTCGCCCTGCTGTCATCCGCTGCCGGGTGACGAGATCATTGGCTATCTGGGCCGTGGCGAAGGGCTGATTGTGCACACGGCCGATTGCACCGTGGCGAAGCGTCTGCGCGCCAAGGATGCCGAACGCTTCATGGAAGTGGAATGGGCGGAGCACATGACGCGCCGCTTCCCCACTGCCGTCACCGTCACCATCCACAACCGCGTGGGTGCCGTGGCCGGCATCACGGCCGCCATTGCGCGCTCCAATGCCAACATCGGCTACATCAGCATGTCGGACGACATGAACCAGGAAGTGCTGGACGTGCGACTGATTCTTCAGGTGCGGGACCGCCTGCATCTGGCCAACGTGCTGCGGGGTATCCGCCGGGTGCCGGCGGCGATTCGGGCTACGCGGGTGAAATCGGCGGCCTGAAGCCCCCATGTATATGCCCCGCCATTTCGAGCAGGACGACATCGCCACCCTGCACGCCCTGATGCGCAACCATCCGCTGTGCACGCTGGTGACACTGTCTGCGGACGGTCTCAACGCCAACCACATTCCCCTGCATCTTTCACCGGAGCCAGGCTCTTATGGGATCCTGCGTGGTCACGTGGCGCGCGTCAATCCGGTATGGAGCAACGTCAAAGCCGACACCGAAGTGCTGGCAGTATTCCAGGGACCTCAAGCCTACATCACCCCATCGTGGTATCCCACCAAGGCGGAATCGGGCAAGGCAGTTCCCACCTGGAACTACACGGCAGTGCATGCGTATGGAACCCTGCGCTGCGTGGATGACCAAGAGTGGTTGCGGAACCATCTGGATGCCCTTACGAATGCCCAGGAAGCAGTGTTTTCTGCGCCATGGAAGGTTTCCGATGCCCCCGATGACTACATCAGCAAGATGCTGAATGCCATTGTCGGCATCGAGATCTCCATCACACACCTGCAGGGCAAGTGGAAAACCAGCCAGAACCAGCCGGAGGGCAACCGGGCTGGTGTTGAGCGTGGCTTGCGCATGGTTGGCACGACCGAGGCGGGGTTGATGGCCGATCTGGTGCAAGGGCGAAACGGATAGTTCTTGATTCAGACCAAGTTTCGTCAATAAGAATAAGTCTCATTAGATAAATTCAGGCGATCATGGGAGGCATGTACAGCTACATCCTCCTCACCCACATCCTCGCCGCCACCATCTGGACCGGCGGCCACCTGGTTCTGGCATTGACGGTGCTTCCGCGTGCCCTCAAGGCGCGCGACCCCAGGATTCTGCTGGATTTCGAAGCCGGCTATGAGCGTGTCGGCATGCCCGCGCTTGTGATCCAGATCGCCACCGGGCTCTGGATGGCAACCCTGCTGCTGCCCTCCCATGCTGACTGGTTCAGCGGCGACACGCTGCAGAGCAAGCTGATCATGCTGAAGCTCGCCTTGCTGGCCATCACGGCAGTCACGGCACTGGATGCGCGGCTGCGCATCATTCCCCGGCTGACCGCGGCAACCCTCCCCGCCATGGCGCGGCGGGTGACGCTTGTCACCCTTGTTTCGGTTCTGTTCGTGATCGTTGGGGTGGCTTTCCGGGGCGGACTCTGAAGCCCTGTCCCACATGACGCGACCGCATCGCCCCGGCTGGCTTGCCAAGCGGTCACCGGGAAACTCCCTGCCTCCTGTTAACGCATGGTCACAGCAGCTGACCGTACACCATGGGAACATGGCTCATCGTCAACCAACGGAGAGAACCATGCCCAATGAGATTCTGGCCCTGGAAGCGAAGTTCTGGCAGGCCATGTGCGATGAAGACATCGATGCCGCCATTGCCATGCTGGACAGCGAAGCCGCCGTGGCGGGCATGCACGGCATCGGTCACTTCGACCACGCCGGCTACAAGCGGATGGCCGAGCAAGGCGGTGCCAAGATCATCAGCTTCAAGTTCTCGGACGAAAAGGTGATGCTTCCAACGCCGGATGTTGCCATCGTCACTTACACGGTGGAGCAGACCTTCGACCTGCATGGCGAGCCGCATCAGATGACGTCGTACGACACCACCACCTGGGTGAGGAAGAATGGCGCCTGGCTGGCGGCAGTCCACACCGAAACCCCCAGACCGGGTGATCCGGATGAGGATGAAGACTGAGCTGTCCGAAGTCAGCCGGCCTGCTGCGGTGCCGGGTAACTGACCTCAAGCACCTCGATCTCTTCCACCCCGCCAGGTGTCTGCAACAGCACCGTGTCCCCCACGCGCGAGCGCAACAACGCCCGGCTAATGGGCGCAATCCAGCTGACCTGCCCTTGCAGGCTGTCGACTTCGTCCACGCCCAGGATGGTAATGGTTTTTTCATCACCGGCCTCGTTGGCGTAGGTGACGGTGGCACCGAAAAAGACCTGATCGCCACCATGATGCACACTGGGATCAGCCACCTCGGCCTTCTCCAGCCGTTTGGTCAGAAAGCGGATGCGGCGGTCGATTTCGCGCAGGCGCTTCTTGCCATAAAGGTAGTCGCCATTCTCGGAGCGATCGCCGTTGCTGGCGGCCCAGTGCACGGTCTCGACCATGCGCGGACGCTCGTCATCGATCAGTTGCATCAGCTCGCCGCGCAGACGGGCGTAGCCCTGCGGCGTGATGTAGTTCTTCACGCCCGTAGGCATCGACGGCATGACGTCGTCGTCATCGTCGTCGTGATCGGTTTCCTTGGTGAATGCCTTGCTCATGCCTCAGTTCTTCATCGGACGGTCATGCATGTCGTCATGCGAGACCGTCATCAAACCCGTGATGCTTACCAGCCCGCCTCTTACAGGATGAAAGGCCGCCCCGTCACCGGCGTGCTGGCCACCGCCATGTCCTGCGGCGCAATGATGCCCGCCTCGAAGCCGGCGCGTCCGGCGGCGATGGCATCGCGGAAAGCCCCGGCCATCTTGACTGGATCATGGGCCTGCGCAACCGCCGAGTTGAGCAGCACGGCATCAAAACCCAGCTCCATGGCCTGTGCCGCATGCGAAGGCGCGCCCAGGCCTGCATCCACCACCAGCGGCACATGCGGAAGGCGCGCGCGCAGGGTACGCAGTGCCCACGGATTGAGCAGCCCCTGACCGGAGCCGATCGGAGCGCCCCAGGGCATCAGAATGCGGCAACCGGCGTCCAGCAGGCGCTGGCAGGTCACCAGATCATCGGTGCAATACGGGAAAACTTCGAAGCCATTGCGCGCCAGTTCCTCGGCTGCCTGCACCAGTTCGTAGGGGTCGGGCTGCAGCGTCTGCTCATCGCCAATCACTTCCAGCTTGATCCAGTGCGTGCCCAGCAGCTCGCGCGACATCATGGCCAGCGTGACTGCTTCGCGCGCACTGCGGCAACCGGCCGTGTTGGGTAGCAGACGCACGCCGGTGCTGCGCACCACATCGACAAAACCGTTGTCGGACTGGGCGCCCTTGTCGATACCCAGCTGCCGGCGCAGGCCCAGCGTCACCACCTGCGCGTTGGAGGCCACAATGGCCTGGCGCAGCACCTCGGGGGACGGATAGCCGGCGCTACCGAGAAAGAAACGGCTCTCCAGCGTCACATCTGCAATCTGCCACGTCATGGCCTTACCCTCCGACAATCGCCTGGAAGCACATCACGGTATCGCCCTCCTGCAGCGCATGCGCGGCACGCGCATCACGCGGCACGAACTGGCCGTTGACGGCAGTAGCGTGCGTCATCGGGTCGAGATCGCGCGCCTGCAGCAGCGCATCCAGCGTGCTGCCCGCCGGCAAGGCCAGCGTCTCGCCGTTGAGCGATACCTGCAACTGTCCGCCTGCGCTGCCCTGCGCCGGGACTGCCTCGGTCTGTCCAGTCATGGAAATCCATCCTTGTGCAAAAACAGAATCATAGCGCCGCAAGCGCAAGGCGCTCATGCGCAGGAGCAAGCACTTGGCCTCCCTGATCCCATATGCTGGCAAAACAAGGGATTACCAGCCCCACCCCCGCTTGACTGCGAATCTGCATACAATGCGTGCATATGCTCCGGGGTGTTTATGCGCCATGCGCACAGGCTGAGATGGCTTTGCCGAACCCGCGAACTTGACCCGGTTCACACCGGCGGAAGGAGAGCAGCCTGTCCACGCATCCGGCCCATTCTGGCCGGAACTGGCGCACAAGGCCTCCGGAGCAGTTTTCTACCGAGATTCTCTGGAGACAGCCCATGAACGCGCCCGACCACATCCCCGCTCCGCCCGCAGACCTGAACCAGCTGCTCACGCTCACGCGCGATCCCCTGCCCGCGTCCACCAAGGTGTACGTGCCCGGAGCGCAGGCCGGCGTCGCCGTGCCCATGCGCGAGATTGCGCTGACCAATGGCGAGCAGGTGACGGTGTACGACACCTCAGGCCCCTACACCGATCCCAAGGCCGCCATCGACGTGCGCAAGGGCCTGCCCACGGTGCGCAGCCAGTGGATCGAGGCACGCGGCGACAGCGAAACCTACGAAGGCCGTCTGCACCACATCCTGGACGATGGCGGCAAGCTGGACGAGCGCGATGCCGAACGCATCGAGGTGCTGCGCCGTGAAGCCGCTGCCCTGCAGCGCCAGCCGCGCCGCGCCAAGGCCGGCGGCAACGTCACGCAGATGCACTATGCACGCCAGGGCATCATCACGCCCGAAATGGAGTACATCGCCCTGCGCGAGAACGGCAAGCGTGAGTGGATGGCCGAGTACCAGTCCGACCTGAACCGCGAAATGCGCCTGAAGGGCAATGGCCTGGGGGCCAGCATCCCCAAGATCATCACGCCCGAATTCGTGCGTGACGAGGTGGCCCGCGGCCGCGCCATCATCCCCGCCAACATCAACCACCCGGAAATCGAGCCGATGATCATCGGCCGCAACTTCCTCACCAAGATCAACGCCAACATCGGCAACTCGGCCGTCACTTCCAGCATCGAGGAAGAAGTCGAGAAGCTGGTGTGGTCGATCCGCTGGGGTGCCGACACCGTGATGGACCTGTCCACCGGCAAGAACATCCACACCACACGCGACTGGATCATCCGCAACAGCCCGGTGCCGATCGGTACCGTTCCGATCTACCAGGCACTGGAAAAGGTGGGCGGCATTGCCGAAGACCTGACCTGGGACATTTTCCGTGACGTGCTGATCGAACAGGCCGAACAGGGCGTGGACTACTTCACCATCCACGCCGGTGTGCGCCTGCCCTACATCCACCTGACGGCGAATCGCCGTACCGGCATCGTCAGCCGTGGCGGCTCCATCCTGGCCAAGTGGTGCATCGCCCACCACAAGGAAAACTTCCTGTACACGCACTTCGAAGAGATCTGCGAAATCATGAAGGCGTATGACGTGAGCTTCAGCCTGGGCGACGGCCTGCGCCCCGGCTCCAACGACGACGCAAACGACGAAGCCCAGTTCGCCGAACTGCGCACGCTGGGCGAGTTGACCCAGATCGCCTGGAAGCACGACGTGCAGACCATGATCGAAGGCCCCGGCCACGTGCCCATGCACATGATCCAGGCCAACATGGACGAGCAGCTCAAGCACTGCCACGAGGCGCCCTTCTACACCCTGGGCCCGCTGACCATCGACATTGCCCCCGGCTACGACCATATCAGCAGCGCCATCGGCGCCGCCATGATCGGCTGGATGGGCACGGCCATGCTGTGCTACGTGACGCCCAAGGAGCACCTGGGCCTGCCCGACCGCAACGACGTCAAACAGGGCATCATTGCCTACAAGATCGCGGCGCACGCGGCAGACATTGCCAAGGGCCACCCCGGTTCGCGCGCACGCGATTCCGCCATCAGCAAGGCCCGCTTCGAATTCCGCTGGATGGACCAGTTCAACCTGAGCCTGGACCCGGACACGGCGCTGGCGTTCCACGATGAGACCTTGCCCAAGGATTCCAGCAAGGTGGCGCACTTCTGCTCCATGTGCGGACCCAAGTTCTGCTCGATGAAGATCACGCAGGAAGTGCGCGACTATGCGGCCCAAAAAGAGGCGCAGGAGCAAGGCATGGCCGAAAAGAGTGCAGAATTCATGGCAGGCGGCGGCGAGATCTACGTGCCGGTGCCCGGGGCGAAAGCCTGATCTGGGAGGGGGTGTCCACACGGTTTCGTGACCGCCCCTATAATCTACTTGTTCGTAAATTGAATTTCAAGGAGAACGAGATGAACGTTGGTGGTATCGACCGCATCCTGCGCATTGCCGTAGGCCTGATCCTGATCCTGGGCACGCCCCAACTGCTCGGCTATATCGGCAGCAACTGGGCATGGCTCGGCCTGCTGCCCCTGCTGACCGGCCTGCTGCGCACCTGCCCTGCTTATAAGCTGATCGGCATGAACACCTGCCCGATGAAGAAGTGAGGACGCGCAGATGAGCGGTATTCCCAGCTACAAGGCCCACACCAAGGACATTTCCAGCCATCTGGCCGGCTTCCGTGCGGCCCAGCCCGACCTGATGAAGGCCTTCGGCGAGATGTCTGCTGCAGCCACGCGCGATGGCGTGCTCGATGCCAAGACCAAGGAGCTGATTGCCCTGGCCCTGGCCGTTGCTGCCCATTGCGACGCCTGCATCGGCTTTCACGTGAAGGCGCTGGTCAAGCTCGGCGCCACGCAACAGGAAGTGGAAGAAACGCTGGGCATGTGCGTGTACATGGGCGGTGGTCCGTCCCTGATGTACACCGCCAACGCCCTCGCCGCGTTCAAGGAATTCACGGCCCAGGCCTGATCTCCTCCTCTCGCGGCCCTGGGTCCGCGAGTCTCCTCGGCCTGCGGTGCGTGCACCCCAGGCCGTTTTTCTTTGCCGCGTTCGCATTTTCTTGCCCCACGACAAAGCCCATCCAGCCCCTGTTGCAGATAATGCCCGCCATGCAATCCGTTCCTGCCTCGCTGCTTCCGTCTCCCCTCTTTTCTTCCCTGCACGCACCCGCGCATATCGGCATCGCCGGTGCTGGCGTACTGGGACGTTTGCTGGCCTGGCAGCTCGCCCGCGCCGGTCACAAGCTCACCGTGATCGACCCGGCTTCGGGCAGCACGCCGGATTATCAGCAGCCACGTGCTGCCGGTTTTACGGCTGCCGGCATGCTGAGCCCGCTGGCCGAGCTGGAATGCGCCGACTGGAATCTGGCCGAACTGGGCTGGTGGAGCATCGACCTGTGGCGCGTGCACGTGGAACAGTTGCGCGCCGTGCACCAGCAGGACGTGTACTTTGCCCAGCGCGGCAGCCTGCTGCTGGCACACGGCAGCGATATGGGCTCGGCCCAGCGCCTGCTGGCGGGGCTGCAAAGCAAGGCGCCCGCGGAACAGGGCGACGTGCCGCTGGCCCGGTCGCTGGGCGCGCAGGAACTGCAGGAAATGGAGCCCGGCGTTTCGCGCCAGTTGCGCGGCTGGTTGCTGGAGAAGGAAGGCCAGATCCACACGGTCGAGGCGCTGGTCGGACTGGTGGCGGCCGCCGAGCAATGTGGGGCCGTGTTCCGCTGGAACACCGCTGCGCGCGAGGTGCTGCCGCATGCCATCGATGGTGAACGCTTCGACTGGGTATTCGACACACGCGGACTGGGCGCCCGCGATGGCAATACCGGCAGCACGGCTACCCTGCCTGCTGCCAATTGCAGCCTGCCGCCTTTTGTCCATCAACTCGCCGCAGGCTCGGCGCTTCCCGACCAAGGGATGCGCGGTGTGCGCGGTGAGGTGTTCTGGCTGCATGCTCCCGGCGTGGAGCTGCATCGTCCGGTGCGCCTGATGCATCCACGCCATCGCGTCTACGTGGTGCCCCGCCCCGGCGACATGATCGTGGTCGGCGCCAGCGAAATCGAGAGCGAAGATCGCAGCCCGGTCAGCCTGCGCAGCACGGTGGAACTGCTCGCAGCAGCGCATGCGGTGCTGCCCGAGCTGACCGAAGCGCGCGTGGTGCATATGGAAAGCAACCTGCGCCCCGCCCTGCCGGACAACATGCCGCTGATCCAGGTGACCGATGGCCTGACTCGTATCAACGGTCTGTTCCGCCATGGCTGGCTGATTGCGCCCTCACTGGTGGAAAACGCGCTGCAGGCCAGCGGCCTGGCGGCCAGCCGCTGACGACTCAGGCCGTACGCGGCCCGAACATGATCACCAGCATGCCAGCCAGACACAGGCCGATACCCGCCCAGTCTGTCCATGCCGGCCGGATGCCGTCGACCTGCCACAGCCAGAGCAGCGCCACACTGATGTAAACGCCACCGTAGGCCGCATAGACACGGCCAGAGGCTTGCGGATGCAACGTCAGCAGCCAGGCAAAAAGCGCCAGGCTCAAGGCCGCCGGCAACAACAGCCAGGCGCTATGCCCCTGGCGCAGCCAGAGCCAGGGCAGATAGCAGCCAACGATTTCTGCCACGGCGGTGGCGGCAAACAGGCCCAGGGTTTTCAGGAATTCCATGACCAGCCCTCAGGCGACATCGGCCTGCAAGGGGTAGCGCACCGGCTCCTGCTGCGGCTCTTCCCGTACCGCTGCCACGCGCTGCACAAAGCGCTCCGGGTCGGACAGAAAGCCATCCTCATAGGCCACCACGCGCCATTCCTGGCCGGCCTCGTGTAGCACCTGCAGCAACTCTCCGGGCTGCAACAGGAAATCCGGACTGGATGGACGACCCACGCTGGCATTGCCGTGGGCAAAGGTTTCGTACAACAGCACCCCGCCCGGCTGCACGCTGGCCAGCAGAGCGGGAAACAAGGACCGCCACAGATAGTTGGTCACCACCACGGCACCAAACTGCCGCCCCGGCAAGGGCCAGGGGCTGCCATCTTCCAGATCAGCCTGCAGGGTGTCACCCCACTGGCTGGCGGTCTGCAGGGCCTCGGCGCTGCGGTCCACGCCCAGCACCGCATGGCCCTGCTCGGCCAGCCAGCGCATGTGGCGACCCTGGCCACAGGCCACATCCAGCACCGACGCACCGGCGGGGATCAGCGGAGTAAAACGGCGAATCCAAGGCGAAGCCTGGGAGGTGGCATGGGGCATGGCGATCAGCGGGAGTGGATGACAAGCCTCTACTGAAACATTGTGGCCGTGAAGCGGTGTCGGCTTGAACGAATTGTTAGGGGGCAGGCTCATGTGCATAGGTTTGCACGATTTTGCGAAGGCGAGCCAGATGAACTGGGCTTGTCGCGCACAAGGCGGCAAGGTCAGGAATGAACGATTTCATGCCGGCGAAAACGGCCTCTGCGAGATCACCGTAGTGAACAGGAAGGTGAGCGCCATTCTCGTGATTCTTGGCGAAAGTGATCAGGTTCTGAATGTGTTGTGCTGATCTGTCGCCAGTGTAGTACAGCAAACGACGTGCTTTGCCTGCATTCGATAGTCTCGACTGAGATGTAAAGGTGTGGAGCACTGCGCACCGAGCGCCCCAAAGATCTACCTCATTGAACTCGAGTGCCGGATCTGTGAGAACGTGCTTCTTGACCCAATTTTGAAATGATTCTCCAGTTGCTTCCGTTTGCGTGACTGGAGCGTCTAGAAGGCCGCAAGTGTCGATTGTCGAGTAAATGATGACGAGTGAATGAGGGAGCAAGTCTTCTTTGAACAGAGTACCAATCGCCTTGGTAGTTGCAAGGAAGTAGCCTTCCAACATTTCATCGACTGTCTGTGAACTCACATCTGCCCCCTAACGGATTAAGGTAAGCGGCGGCTGGAGGCCGTCCGCTTGAGCGCCCTGTTGGGCGGTTTCATCTTGCCGTGTATTGACCCAGCCCTTTCTGCACAGATCAAGCTGCTAAAGCATAAGCCTCAGCGGGGGTCTTCATGCCCAGCGCCTGATGTGGACGCTGGTAGTTGTAAAAGCGGATCCAGTCGCCAATCACACGGCTGGCGTGTTGCAGCGTCTCGAACCGGTGGCGGTGCACGCATTGGTCTTTGAGCGTGCGAATCACACGCTCGACCATGCCGTTTTGTTCCGGGCTGTACGGCGTGATGAACTCCTGCTGCAGCCCATAGCTTTTGACCAGCGCCGTATAACTGCGGCTGGTGAACACCAGCCCATTGTCCGAGCGCAGCAGGAACGGCTGCTTGACCTTGCCCAAACAGCCATAGCGGGCGATCAAGGCCTGCTCCAGCGCACTTTCTGCCGTTCTGGCCTTGCCGCTGCGGCTCAAGTGCCAGCCCAGCAGTTCCCGACTGTAGCAGTCGATCACCAGAGCCAGAGAGGCCCATCCGTCCTTGCCTGTCCAGGCGCGGCACAAATCTGTCGCCCAGCGCTCATCCGGAGCCTTGGCCACAGACGGCAAGACCTGGATGCGCGGCCTGAACCCCACGGCCCGCTTCCTCACCTGCCAGCCCTTGAGCTGGAAGATGCGCTGCACCGTGTTCTTGTTCATCCCCAGCAGGTGCGCTACCGTGCGATACCCGAAGGACGGATGCTCCTCTATCAACACCTTGATCGGTGCC
>NZ_FOCW01000002.1 GCF_900110225.1 Allobrachymonas denitrificans DSM 15123 | reverse complement strand
ACCCGTTGCATCCGTTGTACAGCCAGTTCAACAAGAAGATCGGGGCGATCCGCTTCAAGGTGGAACAGGCGTTCGGGACGATGAAACGCAGGTTCAATCTGGCGCGGGCGCGGTACTTTGGGACAGCAAAGGTGCAGGCGCAGATGTGTTGGGCGGCCTTGGGGATGAACCTGCTGAAGGCGCACCGCAAGTTGAAAGCGATGGAGCTTGCGGGGGTAGGTGCGCCCTGAGAGGGCAAATGGAGCTCCCAAAGTGGCTCACAGCCACTTCGGGGGGCATGAAATCATGCAAAACGCGACAAAATCAGCATGATTCTTGCTTCGGCCGGATGATCGGCGAGGTTATGCAGCGGTCTTGACTTCGCAGGGGTGGCGCTCGCGAGGCCAGGCCCGAAAACCGCGCCAACACTGGGGGAACGGGCAAAAAAAATCCCAACCGATGAGGGTTGGGATTTTGGGTATTGGTGGAGCTGGCGGGATTTGAACCCGCGTCCACAAGCCTTCTTCGTCCGGTTCTACATGCGTAGCCAGCTGATTTGATCTCACCCGTCATGCCGCGCAGTGGCACGCTGCACAACAGGCCAGTCCCCTTGAATCTCGCCACACGTCAAGGAACACGACGCATGGCCAGTCAATGTGAATTAACCTTGCAGCCGGGATCGGTCAGCTTGCGCCAACCAACCCTTGCCCAGCCCATTGACCGACTGTTGCAAGGCCCGCTGGATTAAGCAGCGAGTGCGAAACGTTCGTCGTTTGCAGTTACTTTTTTGAATCGAGATTAACGAGCGTGACCCAAGCTCGACATGCTCCGCAACGCTTCCGAACCCATGTCGAAACCAATGCAGCCCCAAGAGGGTGAATTGTACGTGACCCTGTCGCTGCTGTCACCCCTGTCCTGACAGTTGCTTGCAAGCCTTGCATCCTGTCATGCCTGCCGGCAACACGGTCAGGGTGCCAGGCCGTGCATCTGCGCAAACGCCTCCCGCTCACGCACCACATCCTGGCGCGTCACACACTGTGGCAGGGACGACGCCCTGGCAGCATGCTGCTGACGCCAGTTGCGCACACTCGCACTCTGGTAGGGATCGGCAATGGTGTATCCCACACGGTCGGAACAATTGCCCCCCCCTGCATCACACTGCCGCAAGGTGCTGGCATAGATCACCCGCCCGTCCCGCGTGATGCCCGGAAAGGCGCTCGCCATCAGCCGTTCCCCCGGCCGTGACGCTGGCGGTGCCAGATTGAAGGCCTGCTTCAGCGCACGGCTGTACCACCAGATCTGCCCGCGATACTCGTACGCCAGATCGCCGCCCTGCCCCGCCTTGCCGGGAAAGCCGAACACCGTCTTGCCACTGGCATGCGCAAACGCATCACGCAGCTCACAGCCCTTGCCATCCTCGCCAAAGCCGAACACGCGCATGGTCGCCTTGCCCTGCACCGGCATCTGGGGCATGGCCGCATACTCTCGGCCATCCACCGAAATCATGGGCAAGGCATACATGCTGCCATCCACCCGCACGCGGTCACGGCACAGGTACTGCGTCCCCGTGTCAGCCGTCACGCGCTGCTGCTGCACATCCACCGTGATCGTCCGTGTGGACAATGCGCCCTGCCCCTGCGTTTCGTCATCACCACCCGCATTGGGCCAGCTGAACGATCGGATGCGGATCTCGCCGGGGCGACTCCCCGGCAATTCCGCTGCCGCCGCGTAGAAGCCCGTCATGCCGCCACGGAACAAAGGGCGTGCCTTGCCCTGCTGCTGCAGCACATCCGCCAGGCGGTAGTGCTCGCCCGTCATGTCCACCAGATAGCGCCAGCTGCCCTGCACCGGAAAAGCCTCGTTGGACAAGGGCGTGCGATAGCCACGCACCACCGTCCCTGCAAAGGCCGGCAACTCCATCACGCTCACATTGCCCAGTTGCGCGCCGGAATAGGAGCGCAACACGAAGCGGCCATCCGGACTAATCCGCTCATAGCTGCCCAGCGCGGCCACAGTCTTGCCCGCCGCATCACGCGACACGCCGGCAACATCGCCCGTCAGTTCGACAAAGGTACTCGGAGCGATGCAGGCCTGCGGCGAAACCGCTCCCTGCGCAGCGACGGCGCCCGTGGTACCTGCGAGGAGCATGCCCAGCATCCAGTGACGCAACACAAAGGCTCCCGCATGGGCATTCCATGCCGCACCTTGCACGGCTGCTGCGCTACCAGACATCCGTACAGACACCCGCGATTCGTCCATGTCAGTCCGCCTTCTGTTCCACCGTACGCATCATGCGAAGCCGGATCCCCTGCCGCCAGTACGGCATGGGCATGGCCGCCACCAGCGGCCGCGGGTGATAGCCCCCCTTGCGCACCACCCAGGCCGTGGGAAAGTGGCGATAGGCATCCTGCTGCACCAGGCTCTCGCTGCACAAGGGCACGCTTCCGGCCAACGCCTCTGCGGCAGCCGGCGTCTGCTGGCGCAAGCGCTGCAAGGCCTGCATCACCTCGCCCGCCGGCACGCGATGGTCATGCACGGGCACCAGCTTCAGTCCCTCCTGCCGCGCCACCAATTGCACCTGATCCGCATGCACGGCAGACAGCACCATGCGTGGCGACCAGACATACAGCAGAACCGGTTGTGTGCCCGACTGCTGCTGCAGGGCCTGCCACTGCGCCTCATCCAGACAGGACTCGGCCCGGATGGCCGGCGACATCAGGACGGCGGCACTGGCCAGAACCCCGGCTACCCACTGACGAGTCATGCCGCGCACACCATGCCCAGCACATCCAGCGGCTGCGCCGCCTCGGCCTGCGCACCCCAGCTGGAAATGTCATGCTCACCCAGATAGCCCCAGGCAGCAGCCACGCAGGGCATGCCGGCAGCCCGCGCCGCCTCCATGTCGCGCCGGTCGTCGCCCACGTACAGGCACGCCTGCGGCGGCAAGGCCAGACGCCGCGCCGCCTCCAGCAGCGGCTCCGGATGCGGCTTGGCATGCGGCGTGGTATCTCCACCAACCAGCACAGACGCGCCCTGCAGCAAGGGCATCTGCCGGCACATCGGCACGGCAAAGCGCTCGGTCTTGTTGGTAACCACGCCCCAGGCCAGCCCGCGCTGCTGCAGGTGTTCCAGCAAGGCCTCGATGCCGTCAAAGGCATATGTGTTGTCCAGCAGATGGGTCTCGTAGCTGCGGAAGAACTCCTCGCGCATCTCGGGAAACAGCGGATCCTCGGGCGTCATGCCGAAGGCGATGCCCAGCATGCCACGCGCTCCGGCACCAGCCATCGGACGGTAGGTATCCAGCGGCAACGAGGGCATGCCCCGTGCCGTGCGCATGCGATCCACCGCCGCCCCCAGATCGGGCGCACTGTCCACCAGAGTGCCATCCAGATCAAAAAGAACGGCGCGAATACCGGGAAAAAACGGAATGCCGGATTTATCCATGGATTAACATCGAATATCAAACTCGGGCGAATCAGGATAATCCCTGCCCCAAAACGGTAATTTGACACACCACCCTGAAAATCATGATGGTGGGTGCGCGATTCAAGCCGGTTTGCGGCACGCCAGCATGTAGTTGACGTCGATGTTGTCACTCAGCCAGTAGCGCTGCGTCAGCGGGTTGTAGTGCAGGCCGCGCGTGGCCGCTGGCACCAGACCGGCCAGGCGGCACTCGCGCATCAGCTCGCTGGGCTGGATCATGCGCGCATACTCGTGCGTGCCACGCGGCACCAGGTTGAGCAGATACTCGGCCGCCACAATGGCCAGCAGAAAGGCCTTGGGATTGCGGTGAATGGTGGAAAAGAACACCCAGCCGCCCGGCTTGACCGCTTCGGCGCAGGCGCGCACCACCGAACCGGGGTCAGGCACATGCTCCAGCAGCTCCATGCAGGTCACCACATCGAACTGGCCGGGCTGCTCACGCGCCAGATCTTCCGCACTGATCTGGCGATAGCTCACATTGTTCACACCCTCTTCCAGGGCGTGCAGTTGCGCCACGCGCAGGGATTCTTCCGCCAGATCAATGCCCGTCACCTGGGCACCCACCTGGGCCATGGACTCAGACAGGATGCCCCCGCCACAGCCCACATCCAGCACGCGCAAGTCCTTCAGGCGCTGGAATTCCTGCACCCAGCCCAGCCGCAGCGGGTTGATGGCATGCAGCGTGCGCAGCACCCCGTCACGATCCCACCACTGATGGGCGAGGTCGCCGAATTTGGAGATCTCGGCCTGATCCACGTTGGCAGCAGGCGCGGCAGAAGAAGTGATGTCCGTGTTTTCCATGAGGCCGATTGTGCCTCAAAAGCAGGCGCCCGCCTGCCCGGAGCAGGCAATAAAAAAGCCCCGCCAAGCGGGGCTTTTTGCGTCTGCGGAAGCAGAAGGATTAGCGGGTGCCAACCACTTCGATTTCCACGCGACGGTTCTTGGCGCGGCCTTCGGCAGTCTTGTTGGTAGCAACAGGCTGCTTCTCGCCCTTGCCTTCCACGTACACGCGCTCGGCAGCGATGCCCTTGGAAACCAGGTAGTTCTTCACGGCGTTGGCACGACGGATGGACAGAGCCTGGTTGTAGGCGTCGGAACCGATGGAGTCGGTGTGGCCGGTGGAGATGATGGCTTCGATGTTCAGGCCCTGGATCTTGCTCACCAAGTCATCCAGCGTGGCCTTGCCAGCCGGCTTCAGCACGGACTTGTCGAAGTCGAAGAAAGCGTCAGCAGCGTAGGTCACCTTGGCTGCAACAGCTTCGGGTGCCTTGGGAGCTTCAGCAACCGGAGCGCCGCAAGCCGGGGAAGCGGCAGTAGCGGGGGTCCAGTAGTTGTCTTGCCAGCACAGTTCGTTCGTGCCGTTCATCCAGATCAGGTTGCCGTGGTTATTGCGCCAGTTGTCACCGGTAACGGTAGACGGAGCGGCAACAGCAGCACCTGCCATGGCGACAGTTGCGAACAACACAGCTACTTTATTCAGTTTCTTCATGTTTATCCTCTTGATAAATACCACAGCAGGAGCTGCACGATTATGCGAGTTTCGGATGCGGTTGAGCGTAACCCGTCGAGCCGATTGTGCCACAGCACGCATTCACTGTAACCGCACTCCACGCGCTGCGCGCAGGGGCCTTCCTGAAATCACGCTCTTTGTTGCATCATTGCCACATGGGCTGCAGCAATGCCCTCAAATATACCTCATCCCGTGTGCAGCTAAAATGTCATATTCCCACGAATAATCGGCCCTTCTACGCATGACTGAATTCGCCAAAGAAACGCTGCCCATCAGCCTCGAAGAGGAGATGCGCCGCAGCTACCTGGATTACGCCATGAGCGTGATCGTGGGGCGTGCCCTACCCGACGCACGCGATGGTCTCAAGCCGGTGCACCGCCGCGTCCTGTTCGCGATGCACGAGCTCAACAACGACTGGAACAGGCCCTACAAGAAGTCGGCCCGTATCGTCGGTGACGTCATCGGTAAATACCACCCGCACGGTGACAGCGCTGTCTACGACACCATCGTGCGCATGGCGCAGGACTTCTCCCTGCGCCACATGCTGGTCGATGGCCAGGGCAACTTCGGCTCGGTCGACGGCGACAGCGCCGCGGCCATGCGTTACACCGAGATCCGTCTGGCCAAGATCGCGCACGAGATGCTGGCCGACATAGACAAGGAAACGGTCGACTTCGGCCCCAACTACGATGGCAGCGAGCAGGAACCCCTGGTACTGCCGAGCAAGCTGCCCAACCTGCTGATCAACGGCTCCGCCGGTATCGCGGTGGGCATGGCCACCAACATTCCGCCGCACAACCTCAACGAGGTGGTGGATGCCTGCCTGCACATGCTGGCCCACCCGGATGCCAGCGTCGATGACCTGATCGAGATCATCCCGGCGCCTGATTTCCCCACCGCCGGCATCATCTACGGCATCCAGGGCGTGCGCGAAGGCTACCGCACCGGCCGCGGCCGCGTGGTCATGCGTGCGCGCTGCCATTTCGAGGATATCGACAAGGGCCAGCGCCAGGCCATCATCGTCGACGAGCTGCCCTACCAGGTCAACAAGAAGACACTGCAGGAACGCATCGCCGAACTGGTGCACGAGAAGAAGATCGAGGGCATCAGCCACATCCAGGACGAGTCCGACAAGTCGGGCATGCGCCTCGTGATCGAACTCAAGCGCGGCGAACTGCCCGAGGTGGTACTGAACAACCTGTACAAGCAGACGCAGTTGCAGGACACCTTCGGCATCAACATGGTGGCGCTGGTCGATGGCCAGCCCAAGCTGTGCAACATCCGCGATCTGGTCAGCATATTCCTGCAGCACCGCCGCGAGGTGGTCACGCGCAGGACGATCTTCAACCTGCGCAAGGCACGCGACCGCGGCCACGTGCTGGAAGGCCTGGCTGTTGCACTGGCGAACATCGACGAATTCATCCGCATCATCCGCGAGTCCCCCACCCCGCCGGTGGCCAAGGCCGAGCTGATGGCTCGTAGCTGGGACAGCTCGCTGGTGCGCGAAATGCTCACCCGCGCCCGCGAGGACGGCTCGGTGGTTTCCGCCGACGACTACCGTCCCGAAGGCCTGGGCCGCCAGTACGGCCTGCAGGGCGATGGCCTGTACCGCCTGAGCGACGTGCAGGCGCAGGAAATCCTGCAGATGCGCCTGCAGCGCCTGACCGGTCTGGAACAGGACAAGATCGTTGCCGAATACAAGGACGTGATGGCCGAGATCGAGGATCTGCTCGACATCCTGGCCAAGCCCGAACGCGTCAGCACCATCATCAGCGACGAGCTGACTGCCGTGAAGAACGAATTCGGCCAGACCAAGGTGGGCGCACGCCGCAGCCAGATCGAGCACAACGCCCAGGAACTGGGTACCGAAGACCTGATCACCCCGACCGACATGGTGGTGACGCTCTCGCACACCGGCTATATCAAGAGCCAGCCGCTGTCCGAGTACCGCTCCCAGAAGCGTGGCGGCCGCGGCAAGCAGGCCACCACCACCAAGGACAACGACTGGATCGACCAGCTGTTCATCGCCAACACGCACGACTACATCCTGTGCTTCAGCAACCGCGGCCGCCTGTACTGGCTCAAGGTATGGGAAGTGCCGACCGGCAGCCGTGGCTCGCGTGGCCGCCCCATCGTCAACATGTTCCCGCTGGAAGACGGCGAGAAGATCACCGTGGTGCTGCCGCTCACCGGCGACATGCGCACCTTCCCGGCGGATCACTATGTGTTCATGGCCACTGCCCAGGGTACGGTCAAGAAGACGGCGCTGGACGAGTTCAGCAACCCGCGCAAGGCCGGCATCATCGCCGTGGGCCTGGATGATGGCGACTACCTGATCGGTGCCGCCCTCACCGATGGCGAACATGACGTGATGCTGTTCAGCGACGGCGGCAAGGCCGTGCGCTTCGACGAGAACGACGTGCGTCCCATGGGCCGCCAGGCCCGCGGCGTGCGTGGCATGACGCTGGAAGAAGGCCAGAGCGTGATCGCCATGCTGGTGGCCGGCGACGAGTCGCAAAGCGTGCTGACCGCCACCGAAAACGGCTACGGCAAGCGCACCAGCATCGTCGAATACACGCGCCACGGCCGTGGCACCAAAGGCATGATCGCCATCCAGCAGAGCGAACGCAACGGCAAGGTCGTTGCCGCCACGCTGGTGCATGCCGACGACGAAATCATGCTGATCACCGACCGTGGCGTGCTGGTCCGTACCCGCGTGGCGGAAATCCGCGAACTCGGCCGCGCCACCCAGGGCGTGACGCTGATTGCGCTGGACGAAGGCGCGCAGCTGATCGGCCTGCAGCGCATCGTCGAGAACGATGCTGCCGAGGACCAGAACGGTTCGGAATCCGATGACATGGACGCCGATGCCAGCCCCGATACCGAAGCGGACGACACAACTACACCGGACGCATGACAATGCTATGCTCATAGGCAAAGAGGGTTGTCATCCGGCAGCCCTGCCTGAGCACTTTTGAACGAAAGACCCCCCCCATGAAGCAAGCCCGTTTCCTGTCCTTCCGTTCCGCCACCGCCGGCTGCGCGCTGGCCTTGGCCGCGCTCGCCGTGAGTGCACCGGCCCAGGCACAGGACGCCACCCGCAAGGAGCTGGCCACCCGCATCGTCAACCTGCAGAAGGCACACGACATGGATGCGCTGATCGGCCAGCTGGCCAACTCCGCCACGCAGACCGTGGTGTCGACCTGGCTGCCCAAGCTGGACCAGGTGCCGCAGGCCCGCCAGAAGGCCGCTGCAGACCAGCTGGATGCCGAACTGAAGAAGTTCAACGAAGACAACATCCGCACCATCAAGAACCGCAACGAGCGCGTGAGCCTGGACGTGCTGGTGCCGGCCTATGCCGAGCGCTTCACGGCCGACGAACTGCGTCAGCTGGTGGCCTTCATGGAATCGCCCGTGATCAAGAAGTACTACGCCGCCAACCCGCAACTGGCCAACATGCTGGCCCAGAAGCTGGTGGATGCCACCCGCGCCGATGTGGAAGCCCGCATCAAGGCCTTCGACACGCGCGCTGCGCAGATCATCGGCAACGCCTCCAAGAAGTAATCCCCTGCCCCGAGCCATGACAGATTCCGCGCTTCGTCCGTACAACTTCTCCGCCGGCCCGGCTGCCATTCCCGAGCCCGTGCTGCGGCGCGCCGCTGCCGAGATGCTCGACTGGCCCTTCCCCGATGGCCGCCGCAGCGGCATGGGCGTGATGGAGATGAGCCACCGTGGCGAAGCCTTCGGCATCATCCTGCAGCAGGCACTGGACGATCTGCGCGAACTGCTGGCGATTCCGGACAACTTCCGCATCCTGTTCATGCAGGGCGGCGGCCTGGCCGAAAACGCCATCGTGCCGCTCAACCTGAGCCATGGCGAAGCCGCCAGTTTCGTCGTCACGGGTGGCTGGAGCCAGAAAAGCCATGCGGAAGCCGGCAAGTTCTGCCAGGCACGACTGGCGGCCAATGCCGCTGTGCAGGACGCATCGGGCGCGACGTCGTACACCCACATTCCGGCGCCGGAAAGCTGGCAGCTGGACGCGGGCAGCCGCTACGTGCACATCTGCAGCAACGAAACCATTCACGGCGTGGAATTCCATCAGCTGCCCGACCTGGCAGCGCTGGACTGCAATGCCCCGCTGGTGGTCGACTTCTCGTCCAACGTCGCCTCCCGCCCCATGGACTGGAGCAAGGTCGGCCTGGCTTTCGGCGGCGCCCAGAAGAACCTTGGCCCCGCCGGCCTGACACTGGTGGTGGTGCGCGAAGACCTGCTCGGCCAGGCCATGCAGCACTGCCCGAGCGCCTTCGACTACACGCTGGTGGCGAAGAACAACTCCATGTACAACACGCCGCCCACCTACGGCATCTACATGGCCGGCCTGACCTTCCAGTGGATCAAGGCCCAGGGCGGCGTGGCTGCGCTGGAGGCCCAGAACATCGCCAAGGCGCAGCTGCTGTACGACTTCCTCGACAGCTCCAGCTTCTTCAGCAACCGCGTGGACAAGGCCTGCCGCTCGCGCATGAATGTGCCCTTCTTCCTGGCAGACGAAAGCCGCAATGCCGACTTCCTGGCCGGTGCCCAGCAGCGCGGCCTGCTGCAACTCAAGGGCCACAAGTCGGTCGGCGGCATGCGCGCCAGCATCTACAACGCCATGCCCATGGCCGGCGTGCAGGCACTGGTGGACTACCTGCGCGAGTTCGAAGCCAAGCACGCCTGATTCCTCCCTCCAACCCTTTAGCAGTATTTCCCATGACCCGCTCCATCGCCGACCTGCGCGTCGCCATCGACGCCGTAGACCAACAACTGCTGCAACTGCTGAACGATCGGGCGGCGCTGGCCAATGAGGTCGGTGACATCAAGCGCAAGGAAGGCTCGCAGGTATTCCGCCCCGAGCGCGAAGCGCAGGTGATCCACACCCTGCAGCAGAGCAATCCCGGCCCGCTCAAGGGCAACAACGTCGCCAACATCTGGCGCGAGATCATGTCCGCCTGCCGCGCGCTCGAGGCGCCGCAGCGCGTGGCCTACCTCGGCCCCGCCGGAACTTTCAGCGAGCAGGCTGCCGAAGCCTTCTTCGGCGTCAGCATCGACCATGTGCCCTGCGCCAGCTTCGATGAAGTGTTCGATGCCACCACCTCCGGCCGTGCCGATTTCGGCGTGGTGCCGATGGAAAACTCCACCGAGGGTGCGGTCACCCGTTCGCTCGACCTGTTCCTGACTTCTCCGCTGCACATGATCGGCGAAACCAGCCTGCTGGTACGCCACAACCTGCTGTGCAGCCAACAGACGCCGCTGGAAGAAATCGAGGCCGTGTACGCGCACCCGCAGGCGCTGGCGCAATGCCAGAACTGGCTGAGCGTGCATGCCCCGCAGGCCGAGCGCCACGCCGCCTCCAGCAACGCCGAAGGGGCGCGCATCGCCGCCAGCAACCCGAAGTGGGCCGCCATTGCCAGCCTGCGCGCCGCCTCGCAGTTCGGCCTGCATGTGGTGGCTCCTGCCATCCAGGACGAGGCCTACAACCGCACGCGCTTCGCCGTGATGTGCCTGCCGCAGACGCTGGCCATGCCCGAAGCCTCCGGCAACGACTGCACCAGCCTGGTGCTGTCGGTGGTGAACCGACCGGGTGCCGTCTATGAATTGCTGGAGCCGCTCAAGCGCCACAATGTGTCCATGACGCGCTTCGAATCGCGTCCGGCGCGCAGCGGCCAGCAGTGGGAATACTTCTTCTACATCGACCTGGTCGGCCACATCAGCGAACCGCATGTGGCGGCCGCCCTGGCCGACTTGCGCCCGATCTGCGCCTACTACAAGGTGCTCGGGTCCTACGCCATCAACGGCTGACGCCACAGACGGAGCAGTGCAATGTTTCACCGACTGGCCCTGATCGGTTGCGGACTGATGGGCGGATCGCTCTCGCTGGCCATGCAGCGTGCCGGCCTGGTGCAGAACGTGATCGGCTACAGCCCGAATCCCGCCACCGTGCAGGAAGCGCTGCGCCGCGGCGTGCTGACCGAAACTGCCGGCTCGGCCGGACTGGCCGTAGCCCATGCGGATCTGGTGGTGGTGGCAGTCCCGGTCGCCGCCACCGGCAGCGTGCTCAAGCAGATTGCCGGTCAGTTGCGGCCGGATGCGGTCGTGACCGATGTGGGCTCCACCAAGCAGAACGTGATCGATGATGCCCTGGAGGCGCTGGGGGCCCGTGCCGGCCAGTTCGTGCCGGCCCACCCCATCGCCGGCAAGGAAGTGGCCGGCGTGGCGCATGCCGACCCCGACCTGTACCGCGACCGCCTGGTCATCCTCACACCCGCCCGCCACACGCGCATCGGTCCGCTGCAGCAGATCACCAACCTGTGGGAAGCGCTCGGCTGCAAGGTGCAGACCATGACGCCGCAGGCGCACGACGCCGCCTTTGCCGCCGTCAGCCACCTGCCACACATGACCGCCTTTGCACTGATGCACAGCATCCTGCACCAGGACGATGCCGCCGACACGCTGGCGCTGGGCGGCTCCGGTTTCCGCGATTTCACCCGCATCGCCGCCGGCGACCCTGCCATGTGGCGCGACATATTCCTGTGCAACCGCGAGGAAATGCTGCGCCAGACCGAGCAGCTGATTGCCTCGCTGCATGTGTTCACCGACGCCATTGCCAAATGCGATGGCGAAGCGCTGCACGCGCTGATCAGCGAAGCCAGCGAAGCGCGCAGCCAGTGGCGCATGATCACACGCGACGAAAACGCGCGGCTCTGAACGGACTTCCATGAGCAAACCCCTCTTCCTCGACATTCCGCCCCTGCTCGCCGCCAACGGCACCGTACACCTGCCCGGCTCCAAGAGCATCAGCAACCGCGTGCTGCTGCTGGCCGGCCTGTGCAGCGGCAGCACCACGCTGCACGGCGTGCTCGATTCGGACGACACGCGCGTGATGCTGGCTGCGCTGGAGCGAATCGGTTGCGAAGTGGTGCGCCAGGGCACGACGGCGCGCATCACCGGCATCGGCGGCCGTCTGCCGGTACAGGCCGTGCAGCAGGAGCCGATCGAACTGTTCCTGGGCAATGCCGGCACTGCCATGCGCCCGCTCACCGCCGCACTGGCCATGCTGCAGGGCCGCTTCCTGATGACCGGCGTGCCGCGCATGTACGAGCGCCCCATCGGCGATCTGGTGGACGGCCTGCGCCAACTGGGTTGCGATGTGGAATACGCCGGCACGGAAGGCTACCCACCGCTGCGCATCGGCCCGCGTGCCCTGCCCACGGCCAACGCCAACGCCAACGCCAACGCCAACGCCGCCAGCACCCTATTCGCACAGCACTCCAGCCTGGTGCGCGTGCGTGGCGACGTCTCCAGCCAGTTCCTCACAGCCCTGCTGATGGCCGCCCCCCTGGCCGGCCACACCATCACCTTCGAGATCGACGGCGAGTTGATTTCCAAGCCCTACATCGCCATCACGCTCAACCTGCTGCAGCGCTTCGGCGTGACGGTGCAGCGTGACAGCGATACCGGCTGGAAGCAATTCACCGTCGAAGCCGGCGCCATGTACCAGTCGCCGGGCGAACTGCATATCGAGGCCGATGCCTCCTCCGCCAGCTATTTCATCGCGCTGGGCGCCATCGCATCGGATCCGGCGCAAGGCCACAGCATCACGGTGCAGGGGGTAGGTGCCGACTCGATCCAGGGCGACATCCGCTTCATCGAAGCCGCCGAGGCCATGGGCGCCAGCGTGAGCAGCACGCCCGACAGCATCACCATCCAGCGCGGCCAGTGGCCGCTGCGCGCCATCGATCTGGACTGCAACCACATTCCCGACGCCGCCATGACGCTGGCCGTGATGGCCCTGTACGCCGACGGTACCACCACGCTGCGCAACATCGCCAGCTGGCGCGTGAAGGAAACCGACCGCATTGCCGCCATGGCGCGCGAGCTGCGCAAGCTGGGCGCCAGCGTGGAGGAAGGCGACGACTACATCCGCGTCACGCCGCCCGCCAGCGCCGCAGACTGGCGCCACGCCAGCATCCACACCTACGACGACCACCGCATGGCCATGTGCCTGTCGCTGGCGGCATTCAACCCGGCGAGCCGTTCGGTGCGCATCGAGGATCCGGCCTGCGTCGGCAAAACCTTCCCGCACTACTTCGATGCCTACTTCGGCGTGTGTCAGGCAGACCCTGCCCATGTTCCGGTGCTGTGCGTCGACGGTCCCAGCGCCAGCGGCAAGGGCACGCTGTCCACGCATCTGGCCAAGACGCTGGGCTACCACCTGCTCGACTCGGGCGCGCTGTATCGCATCGTCGGTCTGGCTGCTCGCCGCACCGGCCTGCTGCAGGACGAAGGCGAGCCGGATGCCGAAGCCATCGCCCGCCTGGCCGCCAGCCTGTCGATCCGTTTTGCCGACGGCTGCGTCTGGCTGGATGGCGAGGACATCAGCGACGCCATCCGCACCGAACAGGGCGGCATGGACGCCTCCACTGTCTCGGCCATGCCCGCCGTGCGCACGGCGCTGGTGCAGTTGCAGCACAGCTTCCGCAAGGCACCCGGACTGATCGCCGACGGCCGCGACATGGGCACCGTGATTTTCCCGGATGCAACACTCAAGGTGTTTTTGACGGCCAGCGCAGAAAAACGTGCCCAGCGCCGCTATAACCAATTGATTTCCAAAGGTTTTGCCGCTAGAATTGATGACCTCCGCGCGGACCTGCAGGCGCGCGATGCACGCGACACCTCGCGCGCAGTCGCTCCCTTGCAGCCCGCGCAGGATGCCCTGCCCCTCGACAACTCCGACATGGACGTGAAAACCTCCGTCCAGTTGGTATTGGACTGGTGGCAGGACAGACAGCCTTTTCCGGCTCCCGAGGCACACGGCTAAGCCGCGCTGCCCACGGACCGCAGGGCTGCCGCTGACCCGGCAGCCCTGTTGCCATTGAAGGGACTGTCTTTTTCGTACCGCCGGCGAGGCTGCAGCGCCCGCCGGAGGATTGTGTGAATCAACCAACCCCCGCGATGTTTTCCGCATCGCACACAACCCCTGCGAGCGACAAGTGGCCTGCAATGGTGCACGCCGCGTTCCCGTCCGCAGATCAGGAACCTACATGTCTGAATCTTTTGCTGAACTCTTTGAAGAATCGTTGAAGCGCGCCGAAATGCGTACCGGTGAAGTGATCACCGCCGAAGTCGTGCGCGTCGAGCACAACCACGTCGTGGTGAACGCCGGCCTCAAGTCCGAAGCCTACGTGCCGATCGAAGAGTTCAAGAACGACCAGGGCGAAGTCGAAGTGCAAGCTGGCGACTTCGTTTCCGTGGCCATCAGCAGCGCCGAAAACGGCTTTGGCGAAACCATCCTGTCCCGCGACACCGCCAAGCGTCTGGCCTCCTGGCTGGCCCTGGAAAAAGCGCTGGAATCCGGCGACTTCGTCACCGGCACCACCAGCGGCAAGGTCAAGGGCGGCCTGACCGTGCTGGTCAACGGCATCCGCGCCTTCCTGCCCGGCTCCCTGGTTGACACCCGTCCCACCAAGGACCTGACTCCCTACGAGAACAAGACCCTGGAGTTCAAGGTCATCAAGCTGGACCGCAAGCGCAACAACGTGGTGCTGAGCCGCCGCGCCGTGCTGGAAGCTTCCATGGGCGAAGAGCGCGAGAAGCTGCTCGCCACCCTGAAGGAAGGCGCCATCGTCAATGGCGTGGTCAAGAACATCACCGAATACGGTGCGTTCGTTGATCTGGGCGGCATCGACGGCCTGCTGCACATCACCGACATGGCATGGCGCCGTGTCCGCCACCCGAGCGAAGTCGTTCAGGCTGGCCAGGAACTGACCGCCAAGGTCCTGAAGTTCGACGCCGAGAAGAACCGCGTCTCCCTGGGCCTGAAGCAGCTGGGCGAAGATCCGTGGCTGGGCGTTTCCCGCCGCTACCCGCAAGGTACCCGCCTGTTCGGAAAGGTCACGAACATTGCCGACTACGGCGCGTTCGTCGAGCTGGAGCCGGGCATCGAAGGCCTGGTGCACGTGTCCGAAATGGACTGGACCAACAAGAACGCTGCTCCGAACAAGATCGTCTCCATGGGCGATGAAGTCGAAGTCATGGTGCTGGAAATCGACGAAGACAAGCGTCGTATCAGCCTGGGCATGAAGCAGTGCAAGGCCAACCCGTGGCAAGAGTTCGCGCAGAACGTCAAGCGCGGCGACAAGGTCACCGGCCCGATCAAGTCCATCACCGATTTCGGTATCTTCGTGGGCCTGCCCTCCGGTATCGACGGTCTGGTGCACCTGTCCGACCTGTCCTGGAACGAGACGGGCGAAGCTGCCGTGCGCAACTACAAGAAGGGCCAGGAAGTCGAGGCCGTGGTGCTGGGCGTGGACGTCGAGCGCGAGCGCATCTCCCTGGGCATCAAGCAGCTGGATTCCGACCCGTTCACGACCTTCGTGTCCGTGAATGACAAGGGCCAGTCCGTGACCGGCAAGGTCAAGAGCGTGGATGCCCGTGGCGCCGAAATCGATCTGGGTGAAGACGTGGTGGGCTATCTGCGCGCCAGCGAAATCAGCCAGGATCGCGTGGAAGACGCCAGCCAGGTGCTGAAGGTCGGCGACGAAGTCACCGCCGTGATCACCAACATCGACCGCAAGAGCCGCAACGTGTCCCTGTCCATCAAGGCCAAGGACGCTGCCGACCAGCAACAGGCCATGGCCGAGCTGAACCAGGGCGCTTCCGCGACCCACGCCGGCACCACCAGCCTGGGCGCCCTGCTGCGCGCCAAGCTGGACAACAGCAACAACTGATCCGCGTGATCTCCGCAAGGCACTTTCGGGTGCCCTGCGGACACCCGTGCAGCCTCCGGGCTGCCGGGTCTGCTGTGCTGCAACCCTCCCGTTTCTTTTGCAACCCGAGGGCTTGCACAACCTGACGGCACCCGCCCGGTTATGCAAGCCTTTGATTTTCTTCCGGACCCATGACCCGCTCTGACCTCGTTGACGAACTGGCTGCCCGCTTTCACCAGCTGCCCCACCGTGATGCCGAAATGGCGGTAAAGACCGTGCTCGATACCATGGCCGATGCGCTGGCACGCGGCCACCGCATTGAGATCCGCGGCTTTGGCAGCTTCTCGATCAACCACCGTCCGGCGCGCATCGGCCGCAATCCGCGCAGCGGCGAGAGCGTCGAGATCCCGGAAAAGCGCGTGCCTCACTTCAAGCCGGGCAAGGCCCTGCGCGAGGCGGTGGACCAGCCCTTCCGCGAATCGGCCGAGGGCAGTACGCCAGAGGCCTGATCCCTCCTTTCCCACGGCGCGTGACACAGCGCCTGGGCCACCATCGCCCCCCGCGACGTGGCGGTCTTTCCGGAGACACCAGCAGGCAAGGCAGCTCCTGCTTCCCCTTTCTTCCACACGGCAGGTGAACGCATACAATGCTGACATTGCCGTTGCGGCCCCAGTCAGGAGCCGCACACCGGCGCGCTGACCAGGACTCCGGCATGAAATACCTGCTCTGGCTGCTCAAGGCAGCCATCTTCTTTGCTTTGTTCGCCTTTGCGCTGAACAACCAGCAGAACGCAACCGTCAACTTCCTGTTCGGCTATGCCCTCACCCTGCCGCTGGTGCTGGTGATCCTTGGCAGTTTTGCCCTGGGTGCCGTGCTGGGCGTGCTGGTGATGGTGCCGCGCTGGTGGCGTCAGCGCCGTGATGCCCAGGTGGCGCAGAAGCAGGTGCGCCACGTGGAGCAGGCCTTGGCAACCGGTTCGCCGCGCAGCGAAGCGCCTGCCGAAGCTCCGGCCCCCGATCTGGAACGGCACAAGACCGACCCTTCCCTGCCCATCCACTACGGGCCCTGATTCATGGAAACGGAATTTCCCGTCTGGCTGCTGCTTGCCCTGCCCGTGGCCTTTGGCCTCGGCTGGCTCGCATCCCGCCTCGACCTGCGCCAGTTGCGCGCCGAAAACCGCAGCGCGCCCAAGGCCTACTTCAAGGGCCTGAACTACCTGCTCAACGAGCAGCAGGATCAGGCCATCGACGCCTTCATCGAGGCCGTGCAGAAGGATCCCGACACCTCGGAACTGCACTTCGCGCTGGGCAACCTGTTCCGCCGGCGCGGCGAGTACGAGCGCGCGGTGCGTGTCCACCAGCACCTGCTGGGCCGCGCCGACCTCAGTTCGGTCGACCGGGATCGCGCCCAGTATGCGCTGGCGATGGACTTTCTGAAGGCCGGCCTGCTCGACCATGCCGAAACGGCACTGCGCGTGCTCGAGAACAGCCCGACACGCCGCAACCAGGCGCAGATGGCGCTGCTGGGCATCTACGAGCGTTCGCGCGACTGGGAGCTTGCCGGCAAGGCCGCCGAAGCGCTCGAGCAGGATGGCGAAAACGACTTCAGCAAGCGGCGCTCGCACTTCCTCTGTGAGCGCGCCGATGCGGCCCGCAAGCAGGGCGATCTGGCGGCGGCGGCTGCCTTGCTGCAGCAGGCACTGGAGACCGCCCCCGAGGCCGCACGCCCGCGCCTGCTCCAGGCCGAGCTCGAGTTGCAGCAAGGCCACCCCGGGCAGGCCTACGCCCGCCTGCAGGCTGCCATGCAGGAGCTGCCCGCCTTTGCCCCGCTGATGGCTGGGGGCTTGGCGCGGCTGGCCATCGAAACCGGCCAGATCGCGCCTGCCCGCGCGCAACTTGAAGCGGCGCAGAAGCAGACACCCTCTATCGATCTGGTGGAAGCGCTGGTTCAACTGGATCAGGCAGAAAACCCCGAAGCCGACAGCAGTCCGCGCTACCTCACGCACCTGCAGGAGCACCCTTCGCTGATCGCTGCCACACGTTGGCTCGATCTGGAAAAGCTGAAGGAAGACGAAGCCAAGGCCTGTGTGGACCGCGCGCTGCAGCATGCCATCCGCCCGCTCGCGCGCTACCGCTGCGCGGCCTGCGGCTTCGAGGCGCAGCACCACTACTGGCACTGCCCCGGTTGCCAGAGCTGGGACAGCTACCCGCCACGGCGGGTCGAGGAGCTCTGACCACCCCGGCAAATCCGAAACAGGCACCGTGAGCGATGCCGACAAGCAAAAGGGGCTGCATCAGCAGCCCCTTTCACATGGATGGAAGCGGAAATGCCTCAGCGCATCTGCACCGAGCCATTCACCACCATGCGCACGGTGGACTTGCCCGGTGCAACCGGCACCGGAGCGCTTTCCATGTCGGCCGAGGCCTTCATGGCCATCATGCGCGGAGCGCCATAGCCGCCCTCGGAATTGATCGACACTTCGCGCAGCGTGTAGCTGCTGAAGCCAAAGCTGCGCGTGATCGACTGCGCCTTGTCACGGAACGCATCGATGGCCAGCTTCTGCGCCTGCATTTCGCTGTCGCGGCGCAATTCCTTGCTGATGTCAAAGCCGGCGTTGGCCACCGTCATGCTGGTGATCCTGCCCGCGGTGGAACTGATGCGCGCCATGTCCTTGCCACTGAGCACGACCTCGGCGCTGCCCTGCCACTGGCTGATCTTGCCATTGCGGTCATGGCTTGGATAGAGGCTGAAGTTGCCGGTATGCACGTCCATCGCATCAGGACGGGCCTGCGCCTGTGCCACCTTGAGCGCCGCGTCCACGGCCTGCTTGAGCTGGTTCTGCACTGCCTGGGCATCGCTGCCCTGACGTGTGGTGCTCAGAACCAGGCGCAGCACGTCCTGCTGCACCTCGACGCTGCCCTCTGCCGACAGCTGCGCCACGTTGCTGGGCACGTACGCTGCGCCCGCAGAAACGCCCTGCGCCGCTGCCGCCAGCGGCAAGGCAGCCAGTGCCGCGGCGGCAAGCCACTGCTTGCGCTGGCGATGCATGCGACCCAGGGATCCAGTGGAAAAAGTGCCCATGAAAAACGTCCTTCCTCAAAAAAACAGGCCCGCTTGCGCGGGCGGCGGGATGCTTCAGCGTGAGCGCAACTTGCGCCCGTTGGCCCGGGCATGCTCCCGGATGGCCTTGCGCAACTCCTGGAGTTCGCGCGGAGACATGCGTTTGGGCTGGATGGTGGTCATGCAGTCCTGGGGCGTGTTGAGCGTCTGGCGCAGATCGTCCTGCACCGGCGGGCCGGGGAACTGCTTGCCCACATCCGGTGTGGGGCACTGTGCCCACACCGCCGGACTGGCCAGACCTGCCGCCAGCAGCGCCGGAACGGCAAGCCACTTGCCCCAGGCACGCTTGCCGCCTTTCATCGCCGTGGCCCGCTGGATCACGATACCTTCCTTGTCTGTTTTCATTGCTACTGCCTTGTTCCTGCCTGTCCGAACGCCAAGCCTGTACCGTGCCAGCCAATTCTTGCGACACACTTGCATGGCAACCCGGCCGAGTCCGGTGAATTCCCCTAGCTTAGCGGTCTGGCCCGAGGATACAAGGCACGATTCGGTCAGAAAGGAAATGGCCCCGCAAGATGTGTAACAGTGTGAAAAGGCAATGAAAAATGGGTGGTTTTTTGACTTTTGCGGCCTAACATCCGTCTGTGTTACAAATTCACGGAGGACAAGATGACTCAGGCCAACACCCGTGCCGACAAGATCGTGGTGGTCGATGACGACGCCCGTATCCGCGATCTGCTGCGCCGCTACCTGAGCCAGGAAGGCTTTGAAGTGATGGTGGCCGAAGACGGCAAGAACCTCAACCGCATCCTGCTGCGCGAAACCGTCGATCTGATCGTGCTCGACCTGATGCTGCCCGGCGAGGACGGCCTGTCCATCTGCCGCCGCCTGCGCGCTGCCAACGACAAGACCCCCATCATCATGCTGACCGCCAAGGGCGAGGATGTGGACCGCATCGTAGGCCTGGAAATCGGCGCCGACGACTACCTGGGCAAGCCCTTCAACCCGCGTGAGTTGCTGGCGCGCGTGCACGCCGTGCTGCGCCGCCGCCCTGCCGTGGAGGCGCCCGGCGCCCCCTCCACCGAGACCGAGGTGGTGAGCTTCGGCAGCTTCGTGTTCGACCTGAGCGCGCGTACGCTCAAGAAGGATGGCGAGGACCTGCCGCTGACCACCGGCGAATTCGCCATGCTCAAGGCGCTGGTGCGCCACCCGCGCCAGCCCCTGTCGCGCGAAAAGCTGGCCCAGCTCGCCCGCGGCCGCGAGTTCGAGCCCTTCGACCGCAGCCTGGACGTGCAGGTCTCCCGCCTGCGCAAGCTGATCGAGACCGACCCCGCTTCTCCGCGCTACATCCAGACCGTGTGGGGCGTGGGCTACGTGTTCGTGCCGGACGGTGGCGGCAACTCCTGAGGCCGCACGCCCATTACGCGGAATCCCCTGCATCGCACGCATGATTCCGCACTCACCCGGAGCACGGTGCGCCTGCTGACGGCGCGCGGCTCCGGCAGTCCGTCTCCGCTGCTGGCAACAGCGTTTCGCCGCCTTTCATGAGCAAAGACACATTCTCTTCCCTGACCCGCCTGCTGGCGCCGCGCTGGTCTGCGCAGCATGAAGCCATTGCAGACAGTCAGGAGGAAGTTTCTGCACCAGCGCCCGCGCAGCCGGCTGGCGAAGCCGGTGCCGTGCCGTATGTGGTGCCGCGCTGGGGCCTGAACCTGTTCTGGCGTACCTTCATCATGATCGGCCTGCTGCTCACCATGAGCACCATCGGCTGGCTGATGACCATCCGCTCGCTCGACTTCGAGCCGCGCGCCACGCAGACCGCGCAGCAGATCGCCTCGCTGGTCAACCTGAGCCGCGCGGCGCTGGTGTATTCGGATTCCATCACCCGGCTGGCGCTGATGAAGACACTGGCCGAAGAGGAAGGCGTGCGCATCCTGCCACGCGAACCCGACGACCGGATCGAGATCATCAACCGCGACCAGCTGGACGAGCGCGTGACCGAGGAGCTGCAGGAACGCCTGGGCCCGCGCACGGTGGTGGCCAGTGCCGTGAACGGCGAACAGGGCCTGTGGATCGGCTTCGATATCGACAATGACGCCTACTGGCTGCTCACCGACCAGTCGCGCGTGACACCTGTGGGCGGCACCACCTGGCTGGTTTGGATGCTGATGGCTGCTGCCCTGTCGCTGGCGGGTGCGGCGCTGATGGCGGGCCTGGTGAACCGGCCGCTCAAGCAGCTGTCGATTGCCATCGGCAAGATTCGCCAGGGGGACTTCAACGCCGGCCATCTGGACGAGGCGGTGTCCACCAAGGAATTGCGTGAGGTGAACATCGGCTTCAACCGCATGGCCGAGCAGATGGCCAAGGTGGAACAGGAGCGCGCCGTGATGCTGGCCGGCATCTCGCACGACCTGCGCACGCCGCTGGCCCGCCTGCGGCTGGAGGTGGAGATGAGCGTGTCCGACGAGGAGGCGCAGAAGTACATGGCTGCCGACATCGAGCAGGTAGACTCCATCATCAACAAGTTCATGGATTACGCCCGCCCGGATTCCATGCAGCTGACCACCGTGCAGCTGGCGGAAGTGGTGCAGACCAGCGCCTACCCCTATCTCAATGCGGAAGACATGCGCCTGAATGTCCAGGTGCCGGGCAACCTGCGGGTGAAGGCGGATGAAGTGGAGCTGGCGCGCGTGGTATCCAACCTGCTGGAGAATGCACGCCGCTATGGCAAGAGCAAGGATGCAGCCTACTCCGAAGTGGAAGTGGTGGCCCGCGCCGAAAGCGGTTATGTGCTGCTGCAGATCTTCGACCGCGGCTCCGGTGTGCCCGAAGCCATCCTGCACCGGCTGACGCAGCCCTTCTACCGCGCCGACGAGGCACGCACTTCTGCTGCAGGCAGCGGGCTGGGCCTGTCCATCGTGAAGAAGGTGGTGGAGTACATGGGCGGCACCCTCATGCTCAGCAACCGCAAGGAAGGCGGGCTGCAGGCCGATCTGCGGCTGCCGCGGGTGAAATGATGCTGCCGACGGAAAGCCATGCGCTTTCCTGTCCATCCGGCATGCAGGGCACCCATTCAGGAGCCTGCCTCTTGCGTCTACTCTCCCGACGGTCTCGGCTCAGACAGGAAACAGCAGGACCACGGCGCGCGCTTCCATGCTGCGCTCCTCACCGACCGGACCCAGTTTCTCCGCCGTCTTTGCCTTGACATTCACCTGCACCGCCGTAATGCCCAGGCAATCCGCCACCGATTGCGCCATGGCGGCTTTGTAGGGCGCCAGTTTCGGTTTCTGGGCGATGATGGTGCAGTCCACATTGCCCACCTGCCAGCCGGAGCCTTTCACACGCTGCATCGCTTCGCGCAGCAGCACGCGCGAATCCGCGCCCTTGAAGGCCGGATCAGTGTCGGGGAACAGGGTGCCGATATCGCCCATGCCGGCAGCACCCAGCACCGCATCGGTGATGGCATGCAGCAGCACATCGGCATCGGAATGGCCGAGCAGGCCCATGGGATGCGGAATCTGCACGCCGCCCAGCCAGAGCGGACGGCCTTCTACCAGCTGGTGCGTGTCCCAGCCTTCGCCGATGCGGATCGGGGGAAATGGGGGTGTCGATGCGTTCATGGCAGGCATTGTCGCATTGCCAGCCATGACCGCGCCTGCCTCATGCAGCCCGGGCGCTGTTCTGCCTTGCCAGCAGCACCGCTTCAGCCAGGGTGAAGTCCTCGGGATAGGTGACCTTGAAGTTCCAGCCACTGCCCTGCACGAGCAAGGGCTGCAGGCCCAGCCGCTCGATGGCGCTGGCCTCGTCGGTGATGTGTTCCGGAGCATGCTGCAGGCCGGATTCCAGCGCCTGCAGCAGCACGCCGAGGCGGAACATCTGCGGCGTCTGCGCGAGCCACTTGTCGTCGCGCGGAACGGTGGCGGCAACACGGGCGGGTACGTCGGCCGGCAGACCGTTGCGCGGCAACTCGCACTTGAGCGTATCCGGCAGGGGAACGGCCAGCAGGCCTCCCGTTTCATCCTGCGCGCAAGCCTCGATCAGGCGCTCGATCTGTTCGCGCGTGATCAGGCAGCGTGCGGCATCGTGTACCAGCACCCAGTCGTCCGGTTGCGCCCCCTGCTCACGCAGTGCCAGCAGGCCGTTGCGCACGCTTTCGGCGCGGCTGGCACCGCCGGTGGGTGTTGTCATGAAGCGGCGGGCCGGCACTTCGGGCGGCGCGGTGTGCTGTGCAAACCAGTCGTCTCCCGGCGCGAGGACCAGCAGAGTCTCGGTGATGGCGGGGCAGGCAGCGAATGCCGCCAGCGTGTGCCAGAGCATGGCGCGGCCGGCGATGGGCTGGTATTGCTTGGGAATGGCCGTGCCGGCACGACTGCCGGTGCCGGCGCAGGGGATGACAGCGTAGATGTCGGGCATGCGCGGATCTTTCATTGGGTGCAGATGCTAGTTTGCCAGAGCAGATCGGCCCCGCCGGATCCCTTGCAGCACTTTGCACTCCCTTACCGATGGTTCCATCCGGTGTTTGCGCATGGCTGCAGCGGGCTCATGGTCTGACGCAGCCGGCGTGCTCCCTGCCGGCAGATGCTGCCAGGTTTTACAATGCCTTGTCTCCCCCCGCGCCCTGCCCAGGCCGCGGGTATTGGTGTTTTGTCCCTGCTGATTCGTCCATGCAACTGCCCAAGCTCACTCCCGGCCAGCGCTATACCCTGCCCCGCCCCATCGCCTCGGCCGATGCCGCCCTGCTGGCGCAGCTGGCGGCGCGCGACAAGCAGGCAGGCCGCTGCACGGCCATCGTCACGTCCGACGCCAGCGATGCGCAGCGCCTGCTGGACGAGCTGCCCTTCTTCGAACCGGGCCTGCGCTGCGTGCTGTTTCCCGACTGGGAAACCCTGCCCTACGACAGCTTCTCGCCGCACCAGGACCTGATCAGCGAGCGGCTGGCGACGCTGTGGCGCATCAGCCAGCATCGGGCCGAGGATGGTGCCGATGTGGTGCTGATTCCGGCCACCACGGCGCTGTACCGGCTGGGGCCGCCTTCCTTTCTGGCAGGCTACACCTTCCATTTCCGCACCGGGCAGACGCTGGACGAAGCAGCCCTCAAGAGCCAGCTCACCATGGCCGGCTATGCGCATGTGAGCCAGGTGGTGAGCCCGGGTGAATATGCCGTGCGTGGCGGCCTGATCGACCTATTCCCGATGGGTGCGCCGCGACCTTATCGCATCGACCTGTTCGACGACGAAATCGACAGCATCCGCACCTTCGATCCGGACACGCAGCGCAGCCTCGATCCCGTGACGGAGGTGCGCCTGCTGCCGGGGCGCGAGTTTCCGATGGACGATGCGGCGCGTGCCCGCTTCCGCCAGCACTGGCGCGAACTGCTGGAGGGCGACCCGACACGCAGCCGCATCTACAAGGACATGGGGGCCGGCATTGCCACGGCCGGCATCGAGTACTACCTGCCGCTGTTCTTTGACGAGACGGCGACGGTGTTCGACTACCTGCCGGTCGACAGCACGGTGGTGCTGCATGATGACCTGGAGGCGCCGTTCCAGCGCTTCTGGCAGGATACGCGCGAGCGCTACCGTTTGCTGGCGGGGGATCCGGAACGGCCGGCCCTGCCGCCGGAGACGCTGTTCCTGAGTGCAGAGCAGTTCTACCGTGAGGGCAAGCGTTTTGCGCAACTGGCCTTGCGCCCGGCGAGTGCGATTGCCCTGGCTTCCGACTCGGCAAGGGCTGCAGGTAGTACCGGGAGCGATGCTGAGCCTGCAGGAGCGGCACTGGCATCGGATGCTGTCCCTTCCGCCGCGCGGCAGGACATGCGGGCCGACCCTGCAGCCACCCAGGCAGAAGCCGTCAGCCACTACGCCGAATTCTCGCTGCTGCCGGATGTGTCCGCCACACGCGGCACGGACGACCCGCTGCTGCGCCTGCAGGCGCATATCCGCACCACACCGCACCGCGTGCTGATGCTGGCCGAAAGCGCCGGCCGGCGTGAAAGCCTGCTGGACTTCCTGCGCGCCAGTGGCGTGCAACCGGTGGCCACGGATACCCTGGCCGAATTCCAGCAGAGTGACGAGAAAGTCGGCCTGGCCACGTCCACGCTGGTGCAGGGCTTTGCCTGGAACGAGACAGCCATCGACCTGATCACCGAGGCCGAACTGTTTGCCGGCAGTAGCGGCGTGCAGCACCGCAGGCGCCGGCGTCAGGAGCAGGCCAGCGATGTCGAGGCACTGATCAAGGACCTGAGCGAGCTGAAGGTGGGCGATCCGGTGGTGCACAGCGCACATGGCATCGGCCGCTATCAGGGCCTGATCAACATGGATGTGGGCCAGAAGAATCCGGATGGCACGGCTGCCCTGCAGGAATTCCTGCATCTGGAATATGCGGCCGATGCCACCCTGTATGTGCCGGTGAGCCAGTTGCACCTGATCAGCCGTTATACCGGCGTGAGCCCGGACGAGGCGCCGCTGCACAAGCTGGGCGGCTCGCAATGGGAAAAGGCCAAGCGCAAGGCCGCCGAGCAGGTGCGTGACAGCGCGGCCGAGCTGCTGAATATTTACGCACGCCGTGCCGCGCGCGAGGGGCATCCGTTCCGTTTTTCGATGGCGGATTACGAGGTGTTTGCCAGCGATTTCGGCTTCGATGAAACCGCCGACCAGCTGGCGGCCATTCATGCGGTCATTCAGGACATGGTCTCGCCACGGCCGATGGACCGCCTGGTGTGCGGCGATGTGGGTTTTGGCAAGACCGAGGTGGCCTTGCGCGCCGCGTTTGTGGCGGTGACGGGTGGCAAGCAGGTGGCCTTTCTGGCGCCGACCACGCTGCTGGCCGAGCAGCACTACCAGACGCTCAAGGACCGCTTTGCCAAGTGGCCGATCAAGGTGGCGGAGATCTCGCGCTTCCGCTCGGGCAAGGAGGTCACTGCGGCCGTCAAAGGCATCACCGAGGGCACGGTGGATATCGTGGTCGGTACGCACAAACTGCTGTCCAGCGAGGTGCAGTTCAAGAATCTGGGTTTGCTGATCATCGACGAGGAACACCGCTTTGGCGTGCGTCACAAGGAGCAGATGAAGCAGCTGCGCGCCGAGGTGGACGTGCTGACGCTGACCGCCACGCCGATTCCACGCACCATGGGCATGGCGCTGGAAGGCCTGCGCGACCTGAGCGTGATCGCCACCGCGCCGCAGCGCCGTCTGGCCATCAAGACCTTTGTGCGCAGCGAGAACAGCGGTGTGATCCGCGAGGCCGTGCTGCGTGAACTGAAGCGCGGCGGACAGGTCTACTTTCTGCACAACGAGGTGGAAACCATCGAGAACCGGCGTCAGAGGCTGGAAGAAATCCTGCCCGAAGCGCGCATTGCCGTGGCGCATGGCCAGATGCCGGAGCGCGAGCTGGAGCGCGTGATGCGCGAGTTCGTGGCGCAGCGCTACAACATCCTGCTCTGCTCGACCATCATCGAGACTGGCATCGACGTGCCCAGCGCCAACACCATTCTGATCAGCCGCGCCGACAAGTTCGGTCTGGCGCAGCTGCATCAGCTGCGCGGTCGCGTCGGCCGCAGCCACCACCAGGCCTATGCCTACCTGATGGTGCCGGATATCGAAGGCCTGACCAAGCAGGCGGCGCAGCGGCTGGATGCCATCCAGCAGATGGAGGAACTGGGCAGCGGTTTCTACCTGGCCATGCACGATCTGGAGATCCGCGGCGCCGGCGAGGTGCTGGGCGAGAACCAGAGCGGCAACATGATGGAGATCGGCTTCCAGCTCTACAACGAGATGCTGGCCGAAGCCGTGAAGCAGTTGAAGGCCGGCAAGGAGCCGGATCTGCTGTCGCCGCTGCAGGCCGTCACCGAGATCAACCTGCACGCCCCTGCCCTGCTGCCGGACGATTACTGTGGCGACGTGCATCTGCGCCTGAGCTTCTACAAGAAGCTGGCCACGGCCAAGACCAGCGAGCAGGTGGACCGCCTGCTGGAGGAACTGGTGGACCGCTTCGGCAAGCTGCCGCCGCAGGCAGAGACACTGGTCAACGTGCACCGCCTGCGCGTGCTGTCACAGCCCTACGGCGTGCTGAAGGTGGAGGCAGCGCCGACGGTGATCACCATCACCTTCAAGCCGAATCCGCCGATCGACCCGATGGCCATCATCCAGCTGATCCAGAAGAACAAGCATGTGAAACTGGCCGGCAACGAGAAGCTGCGCATCGAGCGTTCGCTGGAGAAGCCGCTGGATCGTGCCATGCTGGTGCGGGACATCCTCAGAAGCCTGGGACAGCCGCTTGCTGAAAATGCCGCGGCCTGAGGTGCAACTACCCTGTTTCTGGGGATTGACGCCCCGCGGGACAATCTCCTAAGGTCCAACAGTCGGCAACGCGCCTTGTGAGGGGCGCATGGTCCGGTTGTCTGTCTGCTTCGTTCTTCATGCCCATGTCCATTCTCAAGTCTCCCAGCGTCGACTATCTGCCAGCCCCCGTGCTGATCGTGGAAGACGAGCCCCTGATGCGCGCCAAGCTGCTGCACCTGTTGCTGGAACTGGGCTATGAGGAGAACGCGCTGGTCTTCGTGACCCGTCTGGCGGAAGCGCGCAGCTGGCTGGCACAGAATCCGGCCGCGCTGGCCCTGGTGGATCTGGGCCTGCCGGATGGCAACGGGCTGGAGCTGATTGCCGAGATGCGCGAGAGCGACCCGGCCCTGAGCATTCTGGTGGTCTCGTCCTGGAGCACAGAGGAGATCATCCTGCAGGCGCTGCAGGCGGGCGCCACCGGCTATGTGCTCAAGGAGCGCGATGACATGGAGATGGCACTGTCCATCCGCAGCGTGCTGCGAGGCGGTGCGCCGATCGACCCCTTCATCGCGCGCCGCATCCTGCATCTGCTGCAGGCCACCCCTCCCAAAGCCGAAAAACCCAGCCCGCCACCGACCCAGGAGCACAATCCGGACCACGAGGAAACGCTGACCCGGCGAGAATCTGGCATTCTCCAGCTGGTGGCCGAAGGCCTGAGCAACCGCGAAATCGCCGAACGCCTGTTTCTCTCACGACATACCATCGAATGCCACATCAAGCACATCTACCGCAAGCTGGCTGTTTCCGGACGCACACGGGCCGTCTACGAAGCACGTGCGCGTGGCTTGCTGTCCTAATTGCCTGCTGGTTGGCCTTTGCTGCACTGCCGGTCCGGGCTGCGACCAGCACATCAACCGCCAGCGCGGCAGCCTGTACTCCAGAAATTCGTTCGATCCAGGCCGCCCGCGCGCCTGAAAACCCGGACCAGCGCCCGACCAGCGGCTGGGTGGATGTGACGCTGCCCGACCAGTGGATCCAGCGCTGGCCCGGCTATGGCGGCACGGTCTGGTACCGCATCGCCTGGCGCAATCCCTGCGAGCCGGCAACCGGCGTCACACTGGCTTCGCTCAGCCAGGCCGGGGCGTTCTATCTCAATGACACCCTGCTCTGGCGCGACACGAATCTGGAGGAGCCGCTGTCCCGCAGTGCCAACATGCCACGCTACTGGGTGTTGCCGGCCTCGTCGCTGCAAGCCGGCGAGAACCTGCTCTGGTTCCGCGTCACCGGGGTGGAGTTCCAGACGCCCGGCCTGGGCAAGCTGCAACTGGGCGACCCTGCCTCCATGCTGGCCCTGCATCAGAAGCAGACGGGGATGCAGCGCGGCTGGCTGCAGGCCGATGTGGTGGTGTCGGCCACCCTGAGTGTGCTCAGCCTGCTGGTCTGGTTGCTGTACCGGCGTGCCCGGGAGTTCGGCTGGTTCGCCCTGCTGACTGCCTCTTGGGTGGCCTTTGCTGGCACCCTGCTGATGACATCGCCCTGGCCCTTCCCCGACACTGCCACTCTGGAGCGCTTCTTCATGAGTGCGCTGGTAGTTTACGCGGTCTGCTTCTGCCTGTTCACCTGGACCTTTGCCGGACTGACCTGACGGCGCGCGTTGCAGGCTCTGCTGATTCTGGCTGCCGCGATGCTGCTGACGCACTGGCTGATTCCGATCCCCTGGCTGGGATATTCGTCCCTTTCGATTTTCCTGCTGTGCAGCCTGCTGATTCTGGGCAATGCCCTGCTGCTCCAGTGGCCGCTCTGGCGCAAGCGCAATTTCAGCCGCGTGCTGCTGGCCATCTGGCTGCTGGCGGTGCTGGTGGTCGGTGTCCATGACCTGATCGCGGTGCTATTCTTCCCCGCCCGGATGGAACTGCTCACGCCGTACACGGGCGTCGCCACCCTGCTGTGCATGGGCGTGATCATGGCGCTGCGGGTGGCGCGTGACTTGCGGCGCATCACGCGCTTCAACAAGGAACTGCAGGAGCGCGTCGACGCAGCACGCGCGGAGCTGCAGGCGGCCAATGAACGCCAGCTGCTGGTCGAGCGCGAACGCTCCCGGCTGAAGGCCCGCATGGACCTGACGCATGACCTGCACGACGGACTTGGCAGCTCGCTGATGCGCGCCATGGGCAGCGTGCGACACGCCCCGGCCCCGATGAGCAACGACGCCTTTCTGGGCTATCTCAAGGTCCTGCGCAATGACCTGAGGCAGATTCTGGATGCCGAAGCCGGTTCGCAGGCCAAGGCGCCGGGGACTCCATCGCAGTGGCTGGCACCGATCCGGCACCGTTTCGGCATGCTGTTCGACGAACTGGCGATGGACGCCCTCTGGAACATGCCGGACGCCTGGCCTTGGCAACCCGAAGCGCGCCATTGCATGGCGCTGGCCCGCGTGCTGGAAGAAGCGCTCACCAACATCGTCAAGCACAGCAAGGCCACGGAGGTGTGCGTGGAACTGAACGCCCTGCCCGCATCGAACGGCATGCAGCTCCACATCCGCGACAACGGCCGGGGCTTCGATGCGGCCCTGATGGAAACCGCCGGCATGGGCATCGGGCTGCAAAGCATGCGGGCGCGCATCGAGCGGCTGGGGGGAACGTGGCAGCTGGACTCCGGCGAGCAGGGAACCCACATCCGGATCACGCTGCCGGACATGTCTTCAGAAAACGCCGCGACCTGAGCACCGGCTCCCGCCACCGCAACGCGGGCAGGCTGCACCCGGCAGCCTTGTCCACGAAACGATGCGTAGCCGGCCTGTTTACTGGAACTGTCCCTTGTCCAGCTTGCCAGGCCACTGTGCCGTGACATCGGCAAAGCGCATGATCTTCCTGCCCTTGTGGTCCTTGAGAAAGTCGCGCGCATCGGCCTCGGTGGCCAGCGGCACGAATTCATGCCCCATGGGGCCGAGCACGTCGGAGCCGATCACGTACCAGGCCTTGCGCGCATCGACCTTGTCGAGGTTGTAGTACTCGGTCACGGCGATGGTGACCATGTCCTCTGCCTTCTGGCGCGGAGCGTACTTGGCCAGGTTGTGCAGGAACTTGAACATGTCCTTGGCACCGTCGAAATGGTGCGTCTGGCCGTTTTTCCAGAGCACGGTAGCCACCCAGGCCGGGTACTTGGACACGACCATGCCGCACACCGGGCACAGGTCCATCGGTGCCGGCTTGGGCACCTTCACCACCGGAGCCGCCACGCCCGGCTGCCCCGCGGCGTGCACCGGAGCAAGGGCCACGGCAGCCAGCAAACCCAGCGTGGCGCGGCGGTTCAGTCGGACGTAGGACATGGTGGATTACCCTTTCTTCTGCTGTTCAGCCATGCGCTTGCGGCGCTCTTCGCGGTTCTTGCGGATCATGCTCACATCCGTAGACAGATCGGCATAGGCAGCGGCCAGTGCCTGGTCGAAACCGACGATCTCGCCGCCATTGGCCTTTTTGGATGCCTCGGCAGCGGCCCGAGTTCCGTAAGCCACCTTGGAACGCTTTGTCATCACGCCCTTGATGCTGCTGCCCACCAGGAAGGCGGCCTTGTCCACTTCCACCAGCGGCTTGACCTCGGCACTGGAGGCATTGTCGCCCACCCAGATCATCTTGGGCTGGCGGTCGATGTTCAAGCCCAGGCTCAGTGCCGAGCAGTGGATGGAGCAGGTGCCGTCCACCAGATCATCACCGTACTGGATCAGCATGCGGCTGTGGCTGTACTGGGTACGGTCCATGCCGCAGTAGGGGCACTTGGGATACTTGGCCAGCTCGTTCTGCAGGGGATTGGCATCCGCTGCCTTCTTCGGGATGAACTGGTTGGGCGTGCCATCGGTCGGGCAACCGGCTTTCTGGGCAACAGCAGGCGTCTGTGCACAAGCCGTGGCCATGACGCCGGCACCGCCGAGCATGGAAAGTTCTACGAAGCTGCGACGTTTCATGAAAGTTCTCCTTGAAGGTACGAGTGGTGTGCCGGTTTATTGCGGGAACCGGCTTCCCGTGAAATGCCTTGGGAAAGACCCCATGCACCGTCCGCAGCACGCGACAACGTGCCGCCCCTGCAGAAGTGCGTCCAGTGCATGGCAAGTGCGACAAGCCTCATGCGGCCTCCAGCAGGATCAGCCCCGACTGCCACACCATTCCCAGCGACAGCAGCAGGTAGAAGCCGAAGCCCAGCAGCGCCACCCAGGCCAGGCGCCGCGCCAGCACGGGCGCCACACCCTGCAGGCTGGGCAGATGCTTCACCCGACCCAGAATGCCGACGCCAATGCCGGCCGCCGTGGCCGCAAACAGCGGGATGTAGATCAGATAGCCGCGGTAACCGTATTCGGGCTTGAGAATGCAGAACGGACAGTGGTGATGCGGATGCTCGTAGATGTAGAGCGAGAGGAAGGAGATGATGCCGGTAATGGCCACGACGAAGGCCGCTGCACTCAGCACGCCAAGCAGCCCGGCTGCCCTGCCCCGCCAGATCTGCCAGGCGGCTGCCGCCATCGCCAGCAGCAGCGTGAGCGCATACACCCACAGCGTCGGTCCCGGCGGCAGGCCGGCCAGGTCACCGCCCAGATCGGTGGCTTCCACCGAGAACAGGCTGCCGCAGCAGGAAGTGATCACGTCGGCACTCAGGTTGCCGAAATACAGCCATTGCAGCCCGAAACTCAGCGCCACCGCCGGCAGCAGCACCGCCACCATCAGCACGAACTTGAGGCGCGTGAGCGGATAGTCCGGCGCCCGCGCATCGGCCGCATGCAGCACCAGCCAGCCGCTGGCCAGAAAGAACACCGCCAGTTGCGCATACAGCGCCGGAAAGCCATAGCTGTTGGCCTGCAGTGTGCCCACCGCGCACATGGCGCCGACAAACTGCACCGCCATGCGGTCGGCATTGAACACGAACAGCAGCAGCGAGGCCATCTGCACCACCAGCACAAAGCCCACCAGCGTGGACAGCAGATAGGTACGCCGCTCCAGCACCAGCTGCAGCCGGCTGCCGCTGCGCAGATCCCAGTGCCGCACCAGCTGCAGCACCCAGGGCGATGCCACCAGCAAGGCCGCCAGCCCCAGACCGGAGGCCAGCAGCAAGGCGAGGATGGCCGGCTGGAAGAACATTCAGCGCACCTCCTGCACCTGGCCGTCGCGCAGGCCGACGCGCTGCTGCACCAGCGGGCTGTCCAGCACCAGCGGATCGTGGCTGGAGAGGATGACCGTGGTGCCCTGGGCGTTGAGACGGCCCAGGATGTCCAGGCATTCCTTCGCCAAAGCGCTGTCCAGGTTGGCCGTGGGCTCGTCGGCGATCAGAATGTCCGGCTGGTTGATCAGCGCGCGCGCAATCGCCACGCGCTGCTGCTCGCCACCGGAGAGCGTCTGCACCAGCGCGCCACTGCGGTGCGACAGGTTGAGCTGGGCCAGCAACTCCTCGGCCCGGTCCAGCAGCATGCGGTACGGCAGCCCCGTGGGATAGGCCGGCACCATCACGTTGTCGCGCGCGCTCATGCCGGCGATCAGGTTGAACTGCTGGAACACGAAGCCGAAACGCTCGCGCCGCAGCGCCGTCAGAAAGCGCTCGGGCAACGAGGAGATATCCTGCCCGTCCAGCCGCACACGGCCGCTGGTGGGACGCGCCAGGCAGCCGATCAGGGTCAGCAGCGTGGTCTTGCCGGAGCCGCTCGGGCCGTGCAGCGCAATCACCTTGCCGCGCTCCAGCGTGAGCGACACGTTCTTCAGCGCCGTGTAGGCATTGGGCTGGCCTTCGTGGAAGGACTTGGTGATGTCGACGAGTTCAAGCATGGCAATGTCCTCAGGCCCGCATCACGGCATCGGGATCGGTGATGGCCGCGCGCCAGCTCGGCACCAGCACCGCCGCCGTGAACGGCACCACGGTAAAGAACAGCAGCGTGAACAGCTGCAGCCCGTCCACCTCGGGGCGCAGCGCAAACTCCGGATAAAGCACCGCCCAGCCCTGCAGCACCGGGCGGAACAAGGCCCCGCCCGCGTGGAACACATGCCAGTAGGCCAGCAGATAGCCGGCCAGGAAGGCGGTGAAGGACACCAGCAGGCCTTCCCACAGCTTCATGCGCAGCACGTCGCCGGTTTCCCAGCCGACGGCTTTCAGGATGCCGATCTCGCGCCGCTCCTGGGCCGACAGGCCGGAAGCCTTGTCCCAGGCCAGGATGGCGAACGCCAGCAGCGCACCGGACAGCACCGCCAATACCATGCCCTCGCGCCAGTCGAACACCGAGGCATAGGTGCGCAGAATCTCCTCGCGCAGGATGGGACGGGAATCCGGCAGCGCCTCGGTCACCTTGGTGGCCACGTTGCGCACTTCCTTGGGGTTGGCGACGGTCAGGGCAATGTCGGTGTAATACCCTTCGGGGAAATTGAACAGGCTGCGGAAATCCTGTTCGGACATCAGCACCAGATCCGCACTCATCAGCTCGGTGGGCTGCGGCAGCACCTGCGCCACCTGGTAGCTGATGATGGTGCCGGCATAGTTGCGGAAGGCAATCGGGTCGCCCGCCTTGATGCCCCGTGTGCGTGCCATGGCCGGCCCGACCATGATGGTGCCCGGCTCGGGCGCAGCCACGGACGGCACCATGAAGGTGTAGTTGGCCTTGACCACGCTGTCGTAGTAGTAGCCCCACAGGCGCAGCTGCTTCTCGCGCACGCCACGGATGCGGCCCATCTTCTCGATGTAGTCCGGCGGAATCAGGTCGGTGCGGCCGGCCACCAGCTTCTGCACCACCACCTCGGGCGCATGCTGCAGCACGCGCGCGCTTTCCTGACGCAGCGCGTGGGTGAACAGCATGACGGAGGCCAGCACGAACACCAGCAGCGTGTACACCACCCACAGGCCGATGGCACGGCCTTTCTGGCGCGCCATGGCGGCGAGCACATAGTCGATCAGGTAGCGTTGTCGGGCAAGCCAGGCGTTCATGGGCGGGGCGCCGGCAACAGGGAGCCGGTGGGGAAGTGGTCAAAGGCCAGGGGGTGATCCTGGAAGGGGGTGTGGCGGTCGGCCTGCGAAAGGTGGCGGCCGTACCGCGCCTCGGTCATCAGGGCGGGATCGGTCAGGCCCAGCTGGCGCGTGAGCGCCTGCGTCTGCTGCAGGCCGCTGTCGCTAACGTGGTCTGCCAGCGCCACTTCGAGCAGGCTGGCACCCATGGCCAGCATGCCAGCCGCCAGCAGGCCCAGCGCCACGCTGGACGGGCGCGCCATCACAAAGCCTCGCGCAGGCTCTTGCGCATGGGTTCGGCCTGGGTGCCGTAGGGAATCAGCTTCACCAGCCGGCCCTTGGCGTTGACGAGGCCGGTATGGGCGGTATGGTCGACCGCGTAGACATCGCTGGCTGCACCCTCGGCCGGCTTCTGCAGCACGTAGTAGACGCGGAAGGCCTTGGCGATTTCCTTGAGCTTGGGCTCGGTGCTGCGCAGCGCCAGCACATCGGGATGGAACAGCTTGACGTAGCTGCTCAGCACTTCGGGCTGATCACGGTTCGGATCAAGCGTGACGAACACGGCGCGCATCTTGGCGCGCTCTTCGGGGCTCAGGCCGGTCAGCACCTGGGCCACCACGGACAGGCTGGTGGGGCAGATGTCGGGGCAGCGCACATAGCCGAAGAACACCAGCAGCGCCTTGTCCTTGAGCGTATCGAGGGGCAACTCGCCCTGGGAACCATAGAGCCTGGCAGCCGGATCGGCCTGCCACAGCATCTTGCCGCTCTCGGCGGCATCGGTCTGTCCATCGCCGCAGCCGGCGGCCAGTACGGTCAGGCCGGGCACGGCCAGCAGAAAACTGCGACGGGAAAATTCTGAATGAACCAGCATCACACCCCCAGAAATCCCGCAGCCGAGCACAGCTCTGCGCAGGGGGCAAACAAATCAGAGGAAAACGGCAGCCCATGACACAAGGCCCCGTCAACGAGGGGCCTGATTTGCGCGGCAGGTCTGTGCACCCTGTCGGGGCATCACAGTAGAAAGAGGGAGTTAGCGCAGATCAGGCCAGATGGATCTGCGCGGGGGGCGCTCGTGTTGGCGCATGCTTTCGGAAGGCAGACGTGCCTGTCGGTGGCGTATCCTGCGCTATCCAGCTCTGGCTGACCGCAACCCTGGGAAGGAGCATACCCTGGGCAATGGGCTCACCTGGCAGTGGAGGAGCGCTCGCCAGCACGCAATAGGGGCAGGACCCCATCATGCCGGATGCCGGCGCGCCGTCTTCGTCCGGGGAATTCTGGGCGTTCCATGGCATGGAGTACATGCCATCGACCGTACAGATGACGATATCGGCGGGATTCAGGGCCACCCCCGCCAGCCGTGCCACGAAGCCGGCGCTGAACACGCTCGACATCACTTGCACGAACATGGCCAAAGCCATCATCCAGAGAGCCAGACGATGGGCCTTGTTCTTTCGGCAGAGAGGGGGATACCGGAAACCTTGCACCACGAAACCATTCTAATCACAAGTTTTGTAAGTGTCCCGAGGGTTGACACACTTCAAGGTGCTTTCTTGTCCGCGATCAACCCCGCATGTAACGCCAGAGTCTCCACACGGCCTGCAGGTAGCACTGCAGCCGCAGTTGGCACTCTCCCCGGCACGGTGCTATCGTGCGCGCATCCAGGGAGAAACCATGTCACAGACTGCTGACGTCATCATCATCGGCGCAGGCATTGCCGGCGCTTCGGCCGCGCACTGGCTGGCACCGCATGCACGCGTGCTGCTGCTGGAGCGCGAATCGCAGCCCGGCTACCACGCCACCGGCCGCTCGGCGGCCCTGTTCATGGAGAGCTACGGTCCGCCGCAAGTGCGCGCCCTCACCCGCGCCAGCCGCGCCTTTCTCGAAAACCCGCCGGCAGGGTTTGCCGAGCATCCCCTGCTCACGCCGCGCGGCACGCTCATCGTTGCCGCGCCCGGGCAGGAAGCGGAGCTGCAGGCCGAATGGGACACCCTGCACGGCCAGTGCCCGCATCTGCGTCGCGTTTCCGTGGAAGAAGCACTGGCCTTGCTGCCCGTGCTGCGACCGGAGCAGGTGGCAGGCGCGCTCCACGATGCCGATCCCTGTGACATCGACGTGCATGCGCTGCACCAGGGCTATCTGCGCAGCCTGCGGCAGGCGGGCGGCACACTGGTGAACCATGCCGAAGTGACCGCCCTCACCCGCACGGGCGATACATGGCGCGTGGACACCAGCGCCGGCACTTTCGAAGCGCCGGTCGTGGTCAACGCTGCAGGTGCCTGGGCCGACCCCATTGCACGCCTCGCCGGCGTCAGGCCGCTGGGGTTGCAGCCGCACCGGCGCTCGGCCTTCACCTTCGCCCCGCCACCCGGAGCCCACATCCAGGCCTGGCCCATGGCCATCGGCGTGGCCGAGGACTGGTATCTCAAGCCCGATGCGGCCCAGCTGCTGGGCTCTCCCGCCAACGCCGACCCGGTCGAGCCGCACGACGTGCAGGCCGAAGAGCTGGACGTGGCCATCGGCATCGACCACATCCAGCGGATGACCACACTGGAGATCCGTCGCCCCAGCCACACCTGGGCCGGCCTGCGCACCTTTGCGCCCGATGGCGAGATGGTCAACGGCTTCGACCCCGAGGTGCCGGGCTTCTTCTGGGTAGCCGGCCAGGGCGGCTATGGCATCCAGACCAGCGCCGCCATGGGCATGGCCGCGGCGGCGCAGCTGCTGGGCCAGCCGCTGCCCGATGCCTTGCTGCAGCAGGGCGTGCTTGCCGAAAAGCTGTCACCCGCGCGCTTCCGGACCTGAATTGTCACACCCCTCCTTCTACAATAGAGGGATTCCCATCCGCATGCAGCCCATCATGAGCCAAGATTCTTCCCTGGTCGTCCGCGAGCAACCCGTCCTCAAGAACCTCTCCGATTACAAGCTGATCGCGTTCGACATGGATTCGACGCTGATCAATATCGAGTGCGTGGACGAAATTGCCGCAGCCGTGGGCAAGAAGGAAGAAGTGGCGGCCATCACCGAGGCTGCCATGCAGGGACTGATCAGCGACTACAAGGAAAGCCTGCGCCAGCGCGTCGCCCTGCTCGAAGGCGTGCCCGAGAGTGCCCTGCAGCAGATCTACGACGAGCGCCTGCGCCTGAATCCCGGCGTGGAAGCGCTGATCCAGGCCTGCAAGAACGCCGGCCTCAAGATCCTGCTGGTGTCTGGCGGCTTCACCTTCTTCACCGAGCGCATCCGCCAGCGTCTGGGCATCGATTTCACGCGCGCCAACCTGCTGGAAGTCGTGGACGGCCAACTCACCGGTCGCATGATCGATCAGGCCTGGGGCGATATCTGCGATGGCGCGGAAAAGGCCCGCACCCTGCTGGAAGTGGCCACGCTGATGGGCATTCCGCCCGAGCAGACCATTGCCATGGGCGATGGCGCCAACGACCTGAAGATGATGGCCGTGGCCGGCCTGTCCGTGGCCTACCACGCCAAGCCCGCCGTGCGCAACCAGGCCATGGTGGCGATCAATGAGGGCGGACTGGACCGTCTGCTGGAAGTGCTGGGCTGATCCTGCCCACCGTCCGGGCGACAGCGTGAAAAAGCCCCGTTCCGTGCGCAAACGCCATCCGCATTAAGCATTTCCGGGGCTATCCCGGTCGTCCCTGTCACACCCCTGTGCTATGGTGAAACCCGAAGCTGCCTGAGGCGGGGGCCTGCCCCGTCTCGCAGCGGTTTCATCTTCGCTGCGCGTTCGCGCGCTCCGTACAAGCATCAGAGGAGGGACGTCATACATGGATACCACCGCCTTCACCACGGCCATGCAGAACACGGTCGGCTCGCAGTTACCCCAGATTCTGGGCGCGCTGGCCATTTTTGCCATCGGCTGGATCATCGCCATCATTGCACGCGCCGGCGTGCGTCGTCTGCTGGGCATGAGCAAGCTCAACCAGCGCATCAACACCAGCACCGGCCGCCAGGTCGATGCCGAATCGCCGATCGCCATTGCGGTGTTCTGGCTCATCCTGCTGGCCGCCGTCGTGGCTGCACTCAGTGCACTGAACCTGTCCACCGTGTCGGCGCCGCTGGCCGTCATGCTGACGGACGTGCTGCGCTATCTGCCGCGCATCTTTGCCGCGGGCGTGATCGGTCTGGTGGCCTGGGTGGTGGCCACGCTGATCAGGATCGGCGTGAGCAAGGCCCTGAACGCCACGCGCCTGGATGAGCGCCTGAGCGCCGAAGCCGGCATGGCGCCGGTCAGCCACAACGCGGGCAACGTGGCCTTCTGGCTGGTGATCCTGCTGTTCCTGCCGGCCATCCTGGGCGCGCTGGAAATGACCGGCCTGCTGCAACCCATGCAGGCCATGCTCGACAAGACACTGGCCATGGCGCCCAACATCCTAGCCGCCCTGATGATCGGTGTGGTGGGCTGGATCGTCGCACGCATCCTGCGCGGCCTGGTGAGCAACCTGCTGGCTGCCATGGGGGCCGACAATCTGGGCAACAAGCTCGGCCATACCGCTGCGCAAGTGGCTGCCACCGAAGCGCCTGCCAACGGCCTGCGCCTGTCCAGCCTGGGCGGCACCATCGTCTACATCATGGTGCTGGTGCCGGCGCTGATCGCCGCACTCGATGCCCTGAAAATCGAAGCCATCAGCCGCCCCGCCACGGACATGCTGCAGCAGTTCCTGACCGCCGTGCCGCACATCATCGCCGCCGTCGTCATCGTGCTGCTGACCTGGTACGTGGCGCGCTTTGCCGCCATGCTGCTGCGCTCGCTGCTGCAGAACGTGGGTGCCGATGCGCTGCCCGCCAAGCTCGGCATGCAGCGCATGTTCAGCGGCAGCCTGCTGCCCTCCAACCTGGCCGGCAGTCTGCTGATGTTCTTCGCCATGCTGTTTGCCGTGGTCGAGGCGGCCAACCAGCTCGGCTTCACCCAGGTGAGCGACCTGCTGACCACTTTCACCGCCTTCGGCGGCGACATCCTGCTGGGCAGCGTGATCATGATCATCGGCTTCTGGCTGGCCAACCTGGCCTACCAGGCGCTGAGCCGTGCCGATCATTCTTCCGGCCTGATCGCCAACATCGCGCGTTTTGCCATTCTGGGTCTGGTGATCGCCATGGGGCTGCGTGCCATGGGTGTGGCCAACGAGATCGTCTATCTGGCCTTCGGCCTGACGCTGGGCGCCGTGGCCGTGGCTGTGGCCCTCGCCTTTGGTCTGGGTGGCCGCGAAGCGGCTGCGCGCCTGGCCAACCAGTGGGTGGACTGCTGCTTCAAGGGCGCCTGCAAGAAGGACAGTGCGCTGGTGCTGCCGGATGAGGCTGTCGCCGCCAAGCCCGCTGCGGACAACGAGGGCCAGCCGCCGCTGGTCTAAACGTCTGAAGTAGCTGCAAACCGGCTGTGTTCCTTGGGAGACAGCCGGTTTTTCCTTGTGCAACGCAAAGGAGTTCGCCCACCGGGAATATAGCCGTTCATGACGCGCACAACTGAAGAGCAGCAATCACGTCTCGGCAGAATCCACTGTCCATGCACGCAGGCGCGAGCGCCATCACGGGCTCAGTCTTGCCGCCACTCCCTGACCAGCAACTCCACAAGCTCTGCCGCCGGCATTTCCCTAGCCAGCGGAGCGCCCTGCCCTGCCCACTGCGCGGCAAACTCGTGATTGCCCTGCTGACTGGCAGCCGCATGCAATTGTTTGGCGGCATCGTAGGCCATGGGATAGCCGGCCGCTGGCGGACTGCCCGTTGCCTCGCCGTGCGCAATCAGGCGGTTCACCATGCCACGCGCCGGACGGCCGGAAATGGCCGCCGTCAGTTGCGTGCGCGCGGCGCGTTCACTCCTGAGATTCTGGCGATAGCTGGCATTGGCCGCCGATTCGGGACACAGGATGAATGCCGTGCCGAGTTGCACAGCAGCAGCCCCCAGATCCAGCATGGCGCGGATGCCGGCACCGTCCATGATGCCGCCAGCCGCAATCACCGGCAGCGCCGTCTGCCTGACCAGCATGCGCACCAGCACCGCCGTACTCCAGCGCTCGTCCACCGCCTCGGGATCGAACATGCCGCGATGCCCGCCTGCCTCGATGCCCTGGGCCACGATGGCATTGACGCCAGCCTGCTCGATCAGCGCAGCTTCCTGCAGATTGGTCGCCGTGGCCATGGTGAAAATGCCCGCTTCGCGCAAGGCCTCGATAGCCGCCGCCGATGGCAGACCGAAATGGAAACTCACCACGGCAGGTCGCAGTTCAAGCAGCATCTGCAAGGCAGATGCATCCTGCACGAAGGTGGGATAGATCTCGTTCAGCGTCGCCGGCAGGTCTGCACCCACCTCGGCGAACAGCGGTGCCAGATGCTGCAGCCACGCCGCTTCGCGCACTGCATCACGCTGCGCCGGGGCGTGGCAAAAGACATTAATGTTGAAGGGCTTGTCGGTCAGGGCGCGTGTGTCCTTAATCATCTGCCGCGCCTGAGCAACCGTATTGGCTCCGATGCCGAGTGAGCCCAGACCACCGGCGTTGGAGACAGCGGCGGCCAGGGCAGGCGTCGAGGTTCCTGCCATCGGGGCCTGGATGATGGGGTACGTGATGCCCAGGCGCGCAAGAAATTCAGGGGACGAAGCCATGCGTGTTGCTCTCATTCAATGGAGTTCAAAGCAACCCTGATGGTAAATCCGCCGTGCAAGTCCCTGTTGCCAGCCTTGCCAATGACGTTGACATCCGGACTGGTCAGAGCACATCTTGCCCACCACTTCAACGACCCATATGTATAGGAAACCCGCCATTTTTATACACGTCAGCTTCGACATGTATAGAAAATCGGGTTTTGTATACACATGATCTGAGCGACTCTCTCAACTCTGAAGACGAGGGAATAAGTGATTGCTCTCCTGCATCGTGTCAATTCCCGCATCAGCTTCGTTCGCAGCCGCATTCGCGGCTCAGGTATTACCGCTGCACACGTTTTCAGCCAGCTTCGCCGCTATGCTTTCCCGCATGCAAGAACCGAACGAGTCATCCTCCACTCCTTCCCTCCCCTCCCCCTGGCGCCGTCGCGCCCGCTCCTGGGCCATCAACATCGCCATCCTGTTCGCTGCCTTTCTCGCCGCCCATCTCTGGCAGACGCGCAACATGGCGTCGGGGCAGGCGCCCGAGGTGCAATTCGAGCGTGCCGTGACGGCCGGCAACAGCCAGACGCTTACCCAGTGGCGCCAGCAGCATGCCGGCGAGCCGGTGGTGCTGTATTTCTGGGCCACCTGGTGCCCGATTTGCAAGCTGGAGCAGGGTTCGGTGGATGCGCTGGTGCAGAAGTATCCGGTGCTGCCGATCGCCATGCAGTCCGGCCCCGCCAGCACGGTGGCGGCCTATGAGCAGAAAAGCGGGCTGCGCTGGAACAGCGCCATGGACCCGCAAGGCGACATCGCACGCACCTTCGGCGTGAATTCCACCCCCAGCTTCATCATCCTGGCGCCGGATGGCACCATCTCCAGCCGCACCGTGGGGCTGACGAGCAACTGGGGGTTGCAACTGCGCCTGCTGTGGGCGCGGATTGCCGGGTGATCAACCCGTATTGCGCAGCCCCGCCGCAATCCCGTTCACCGAGATATGGATGCCGCGCTTCAGGCGCGCGGGTTGCTGCTGCCATGCCGGCAAGGCCAGCTCGGCGGCATCGGGCGCGCCGTTTTCCTTGCTGGCCCGATAGCGGCGCATCAGTTCCACCTGCAGGTGGTTGAGCGGATCGATGTAGGGGAAACGGTGCGCAATCGAACGCGCCAGCGCCGGGTTGTGCGCCAGGCGATCCCGCTCGCCGGTAATCAGCGCCAGCATGTCCTGCGTGGCATCCCATTCGGCGCGGATGGCCCCGAAAATGCGGCGTCCCAGCGCCTGATCCGGCACCAGCTCCACATAGCGCTCTGCAATCGGCATGTCGGTCTTGGAGAGCACCATATCCAGGTTGGACAGCACGGTGGCAAAGAAGGGCCACTCGCGGTACATGCCCTGCAGCGTCTGCAGGCGCTGCGCATCGGGCGTATCGCCACCGGCCAGCAGCCACTGGCGCACGCCGCTGCCAAAGCCGGCCCAGCCCGGCAGCGCCACGCGCGACTGGCCCCAGCTGAAGCCCCAGGGAATCGCGCGCAGATCCTCGATGCTGCGCAGCGCCTTGCGGCTGGCCGGGCGTGAGCCGATGTTCAGCTCGGAAATCTCGCGCAGCGGCGTGGCGGCAAAGAAGTAGTCGGTAAAGCCCGGCGTTTCGTACACCAACGCACGGTAGGCGCCAAAGCAGGCATCGCTGATCTGCTGCGCGGCTTCCAGATACTCCGGCGGCACGGGCTGCGCAGGCTCCAGCAGGCTGGCTTCCAGCGTGGCGGCGACCAGCGTTTCCAGGTTGCGGCGGCCGATTTCGGGGTTGGCATACTTGGAGGCGATCACCTCGCCCTGCTCCGTCAGGCGGATCTGGCCGTTCACGGTGCCGGGGGGCTGCGCCAGAATGGCCTGGTAGCTGGGGCCACCGCCACGCCCCACGGTGCCGCCACGGCCGTGGAACAGGCGCAGCTTCACGCCGTGCTGCGCGCGCAGCGGATCGAACAGCGTCAGTAGTTCCTGCTCGGTCTGGTACAGGTTCCAGTTGCTGGTGAACATGCCGCCGTCCTTGTTGCTGTCGCTGTAGCCGAGCATGATGTCCTGCTCGGCGCCAGAGGCCAGCACCATGTCGAGCACGCCGGGCAGCGCATACCACTCGCGCATGATGCGGGTGGCGGCCTGCAGGTCGGCAATGGTTTCGAACAGCGGCGAGACGATCAGGCGGCTGCTCACCTGCTCCGTGCCGAATCCACGCAGCAGGCCGGTTTCCTTCATCAGCACCATCACTTCCAGCAGGTCGCTCACGTCCTCGGTGTGGGAAATGATGTAGTGGCGCAGCGCGTGGCGGCCATACTGCTCCAGATGCTGCAGTGCAGACTGGAACACGGCCAGCTCGCCGTGCACCTTCTCACTGTAGTCGGCATGCGGCACCTGCAGCGGGCGCACATCCGCCAGCACCTGCTGCAGGCAGGCGCGCTTGCCGGCTTCGTCGAGGGCGCTGTAGTCGTCCTGCAATTGCGCCACGCGCAGCAGTTCGGCCACCACGGCCTCGTGTTCCTCGGAGTTCTGGCGCAGGTCCACCGTGGCCAGATGGAAGCCGAACACCTCCACCGCACGCAGCAGTTCGGACAGGCGCAGCGCCAGCAGCGGCGTTCCGTGGTGTTCGCGCAGCGAGCTTTCGAGCAGACGCAGATGGGCCAGCAGTTCATCGGCGGTGGCATAGGGCTCGCCGCTCACGGCCGGCGCATAGGGCGCATCGGTGCCGGTGCGCTGCTTCAGCGTGGCCGCCACACGGGCGTAGATGCCGATTACCACGCGGCGGTAAGGCTCGTCCTTGCGGTGCACATTGGTGTCGCCCACGGTATCGGCCAGTGCCTGCAGTTCGGGCTCCACATCAACCAGGATGGTGGACATGGACAGCTCCAGCCCCAGCGCATTGAGTTCATGCAGGTAGTGCGTGAGCGCCGTTTCGCAATGCAGGCGGAACGCCAGTGCCAGCGTTTCCGCGCTGACAAAGGGGTTGCCGTCGCGGTCGCCGCCGATCCAGTTGCCCATGCGGAAGAACGGCGCAATCGGCTGGCCCGGCAGGGATTCTTCCAGCTCGGCGTACAGGTGCGGCACTTCGCGCAGGAAGGTGCTGTGGTAGTAGGCCAGCGAGTTGCGGATTTCGTCGGCCACGCTGAGTTTTTCGTCGCGCAGCATGCGCGTCTGCCACAGCTGGGTGATGCGGGCCTTGAGCAGCAGGGTGTTGCGATCCCGCTCGCGGGTGGTGACGACCTGCTCGCGCTCGGCCACCAGCTGCGCAATGGCGCGCTCGGCGGTCAGGATGATGGTGCGCTGCACTTCGGTGGGGTGCGCCGTCAGCACCGGCGAGACATAGGCCTGGTCCAGCAGCCCGGCGATGCGGTCCGCAGAAACGCCCTGTTCCTGCAGCCGCGCCAGACCGGCTGCCAGCGAACCGCGCTGCGCCTCGCCACGACGCTCGTGGAACTGGCGACGGCGGATGTGATGGTGGTCTTCCGCGATGTTGGCCAGATGCGAGAAATAGCTGAAGGCGCGCGCCACCTGCACGGTCTGCTCCAGCGTCAGGTTCTTCAGCAGCTCGGCCAGGGTCTGGCCGGCGCCTTCGTCGTCACGGATGCGGTAGGCCACCGACAGCTGGCGGATGCGCTCCACCAGCTCGTACACGGCTTCGCCTTCCTGCTCGCGAATCACGTCGCCCAGCAGCTTGCCCAGCAGGCGGATATCGTCGATCAGGGGTTGCTCTTTGTCGGTAGGTGCGGGCTGCTGGGACATGGGCGTCTCACAAGGGAAAGGCAGAAAAATTCACTCCAGCCATCTGGGCTGGATTCAAAAATCTCGAGATTAATCGAAAAACGGCAACCCTGAGGCTTGCGTGGAGTTGTGCGGACACGCGGGTATTCCCTGATATTTCAGGGTTTGCAAGGCAATCCGGAGGGGCATTGCCTGCCACTAGCCAGGGCGCGATCACCCCTGCACAGTCCTCAAGGCATGCCGCAGGCGGCCAGCCAGCAGGACTTACAGCGCCTGCCCCATGCGCCGCACGCCTTCCTCGATCTTCTCCAGATCCGAGGTGGCAAAGCTCATGCGGAAGCACGCAGGATCCGGCTGCTGCGCAAAGAACGGCGCGCCCGGCACGAAAGCCACCAGTTTCTCGACGGCGCGCTGGGCAAACTTTCCGGCATCTGTCTCGCCGCCATTGGCGCCCGTCAGACGCAGCCAGAAGAACATGCCGCCACTCGGCGCGTGGAAGCTCACGGCTTCGCCCAGTTCGCGGTGCAGGCTCTCGGCCATGCAGCTGGCGCGCTCGGCATAGACGCGGCGCACCTGGTTCACCGCCTGCGGCAGGCGGTTGCTTTGCAGATAGGCCGCGGCCGTGGCCTGGGCGTAGGTGCTGGTGTTGGCATCGCTGAACTGCTTGCACATCACGGCATTGGACAGCAGCGCCTTGGGCGCCACCAGCCAGCCCAGACGCAGGCCGGGCGACATGATCTTGCTCAGGCTGCCGCAGTGGGCCAGCCAGTCACGGCTGCCGGGCACGTCGTTGCTCAGCGCCAGCAGGCTGGGCGGCGGAGGTGCGTCGAAGAACAGGTCGCCATACGGATCGTCTTCCACCACCAGCGTCTGGTATTGCGCGGCCAGCTCCAGCACGCGCTTGCGGCGCTCCAGCGTCAGCATGGCGCCGCTCGGATTGCCAAAGGTGGGAATCAGGTAAACCAGCTTGGGCTTGTGCTCGGCAATCAGCGCTTCGAGCTTGTCCACCTGCACGCCATCGCCGTCGATGGGCGCGCTGATCACCTCGGCGCCATACAGGCGGAAGCACTGGATGGTGGCCAGAAAGGTCGGGCCTTCCACGATCACCTTGTCGCCGGGCGAGATCATGCACTTGCCGATCAGGTCCAGCGCCTGCTGGCTGCCGGTGGTGACGATGAAATCGTCTTCGGCCAGCGGCGCGCTCTTGTTGTTGGAGAGGATGGCGATCTGCTCCTTGAGCGGACCAAAACCTTCGGTGGCACCGTACTGCAGCGCCGCACCCGGCCACTGCTGCAGCGCATCGGTGCTGGCGGCGCGGAAACCCTCCACGTCAAATAGCGCAGGATCCGGAAAGCCCCCGGCGAAGCTGATGATGCCTGGCTTGCCGAGCAGCTTGAACAGTTCGCGGATGGCAGAGGTTTCGCAGTTTTGCAGACGGGAGGCGAATTGCATGACGCAGATCCTGGAAAAAGCGCAGCCTGCAGCAGCCGCGCCGGCGTGCCACAATCGCGCAATCAATCACAACTCTCAGACTATAGCGGCTCCCGCTCCTTGTAGCGGGCTTGAAGTTTTTTGTGCCCCATGAAAAAAGACCAGATCGTCCGCTTCTTCAGCGTGCTGCAGGCCGCCAATCCGCATCCGGAAACCGAACTGGAATACACCACCCCGTTCGAGTTGCTGATCGCCGTGCTGCTCAGCGCGCAGGCAACCGATGTGGGCGTGAACAAGGCCACGTGCCTGCTCTACCCGGTAGCCAATACACCGCAGGCCATCCTTGACCTGGGCCTGGAAGGGCTGGAGAGCTACATCAAGACCATCGGCCTGTACCGCAGCAAGGCCAAACACATCATGGCCACCTGCCGTTTGCTGCTGGACGAGCATGGCGGTGAAGTACCGCAAAGCCGCGAGGCGCTGGAGAAGCTGCCGGGCGTCGGGCGCAAGACGGCCAACGTGGTGCTGAACGTGGCCTTCGGCGAGCCGACCATGGCGGTGGATACGCACATCTTCCGTGTTGGCAACCGCACCGGCCTGGCACCGGGCAAGACGCCGCTTGCCGTCGAGAAGCAGTTGCTCAAGCGCGTGCCCAAGGAGTTTCTGGTGCATGCGCACCACTGGCTGATCCTGCATGGCCGCTACGTCTGCAAGGCGCGCACGCCCGAGTGCTGGCAATGCGCCGTGGCGGATTGCTGCGATTACCAGCCCAAGACGCTGGCCAAGGCCACACGCAAGAAGACCCTCGCTTGAGCCTGCGCAGCAAGCTGGCGACAATCGGGAATCTGAAAAGAGCCGCTGCCTGCGTGAGCTTCCAGACACTCCCTGCGCAAACAAGCTACCACCCACGATGCGTTTCGCACCCCGCCGCCCGCTGACAGCCGCTGAAATCGCGCTGGTCCAGCCCCTGTTCCGTGACGGGCTGGACTACATGCAGATTCGCATCCAGAGCGGTGGCTGGCTGGGCTTGCCGCATATGACGCGCGCCGCACTTGCGCATGGCAACACGCTCGTCTTTCCGCCCCGCCTGGTGCACCATGACTTCGCCGAGGCCAACGACGCCACCAAGGTCTGGTTCGTGCACGAACTGGTGCATGCCTGGCAATGGCAGCGCGGCTTTCGCCTGTGGCGCCATGGTGCGCGGCTCGCCCTGCGCGGTGGCTATGGCAAGCTTCAGCGCGCCTACCGCTACCAGCACCTGCTGCCGCACACCGAGCGCTTCTGTGACCTGAACATGGAGCAGCAGGCCGACCTGATCGCCCACTATTTCGACGCAGCCTTCCTGCAGGGCGACGGCAGCGTGCACGATCGCACCAGGCATGTGGAGCAGCTGCCGCACTACCGTGCCCTGCTGGCGGATTTTCTGGTCAACCCCTGCAATCTGGCGCTGGTGCCGGCGCGTGGGGCGCATCGCGCGCCACTGGTGTAAGCGAACCCCATCCCGCCATAATCGCCCCATGTCCCATCCGTCTCCTCCCAACACGCCACGCTCCCGTGCCGACCTGTTCTGGTCGTTCAACTGGCTGGCATTGCAGGGGTTTGGCGGCGTGATGGCAATCATCCAGCGCGAACTGGTGGATCGCAAGCAATGGCTCACGCGAGAGCAGTTCGTCGAGGAATGGGCTGTGGCGCAGACCCTGCCCGGGCCGAATGCCCTCAACCTGTCCATTGCCTTCGGCGCGCGCCATTTCGGCCTGTCGGGCGCCCTGGCAGCCCTCGCCGGCATGCTGGCCGGCCCCCTGGTCGTGGTGCTGCTGGTCGCCCTGCTCTATGCCGATCTCGCCACGCATCCCGTTGCACAAGGTGCCCTGCGCGGCATGGGGGCCGTGGCCGCCGGCCTGGTCACTGCCACCGGGCTGCGTCTGGCCAGTGCCCTCGGAAAGCATCCGCTGGGCTGGCCGCTGGCCGCATGCATCGCGCTGCTCGCCTTCATCGCCGTCGCCCTTCTGCGCTGGCCCCTGGTCTGGGTGCTGCTCGTGCTGGGCAGCCTGAGTTGCACCCTCACCTACATCCGCCTCGGTCAGCAGGCTGCGGCCAAAGGCCGGCCATGAGCATCACCCTCACGAACGCCGACTGGCTGGACATCTTCCTGCAGTTTCTCTCGCTCTCCCTGCTGGCCGTGGGCGGCCCGATGAGCACGGCACCGGACATGCACCGCTACCTGGTCACCCAGCAGCACTGGCTGACGGAGGCTCAGTTCAGTTCCTCGATTGCGCTGGCACAGGCGGCTCCCGGGCCGAACGTGCTGTTCGTGGGGCTGCTGGGCTGGAATCTGGGCCTGAATGCAGCGGGCGGCCTGGGCGCCGGCCCCCATGCCATCGCCCTGGCGCTGTTCGGACTGCTGCTCGCCATGACCGGCTGCATGCTGCCGGCTCTGGTTCTGGCCTATCACGCCAGCCGCTGGGCGCAACGCCACAGCGATCGCCGCCCGGTACGCGCCTTCAAGGCCGGCATGGCACCGCTGGTGGTCGCGCTGATGATCGCCACCGGCTGGCTGCTGGCCGCCGCGCATGGCAATGCCGCTGAGGACTGGCGGCTCTGGCTGCTGACACTGGCCGCCACCCTGATCGTGTGGCGCACGCAGGTGCACCTGCTCTGGCTGATTGCTGCAGGTGCCTTGCTGGGAGGATTGGGCTGGGTCTAGCCGGGCAACGAACCCGCACGTCGCCAGCCCGCCCCTTTTCAGTCACTCTGACCCTGTACCGACAGGCTGCACAAGCACAGTCTGCAGGCACAGGAAGTGGCTTCAATCGCTACTCAAACTGCCTGCCCATCCACCCCGGCACTGGCAAAGCTCGCCATGTCGCGCAGCATGGTGCAGGCGGACTCCAGCAGCGGCCAGGCAATGGCCGCGCCCGAACCTTCGCCCAGACGCATGCCCCAGTCGAGCAGCGGCCTGGCTTTCAGCGCTTCCAGCATGTACTGGTGTCCCGGCTCGCCGGAACGGTGCGAGTAGATGCAGCGCTGCAGCACCCTGGGCTCGATCTTCGCAGCCACCAGCAGGGCCGAAGTCACGATCACGCCATCGATCAGCAGCACGCGGTCTTCCGCAGCCGCCTGCAGCATCGCGCCCACCATGGTGGCAATCTCGAAACCGCCGAGGGATGCCAGTGCGTCCAGCGCATCACCGGTATCGGGATTCGCTGCCAGCGCCTCACGTAGCACGGCGATCTTGCGCTGTACCCCTTCGGAGTTCAGCCCCGTACCGGCACCGGTGCAATCCACCAGATCCACACCATGCAGGCGCGCCAGCAGCAGCGAAGCCGACGAGGTGTTGCCGATACCCATCTCGCCCAGCATCAGGGCGTTGCCCGGCAGGCCACGCACCAGTTCCTGGCCGTTGCGGATCGCCTGCAGGCACTGTTCCATCGTCATGGCCGGGCCCTGGCTGCAATCCGCCGTACCGGGTGCCACCTTGCACACGCGCAGCGCCTCACGCGGCGCAAAGTCATGCGCCACGCCGCAATCCACCACCGTCAGCGCAATGCCATGCTGCTTCGCCAGCACGCTTACGGCGGCGCCCCCGGCCAGAAAGTTTTCCACCATCTGCCAGGTCACGTCCTGCGGGAAGGCGGAGACGCCCCGTTTGACCAGGCCATGGTCCCCTGCAAACACCACCATCTGAGGCTGCTCCAGCACCGGCCGTGTGCTCTTGCGAATCATGCCGATTTCCAGTGCCAGATGCTCCAGCGCACCCAGCGAGCCGAGCGGTTTGGTTTTCTGGTCGATGGCGCGCTGCAGTGCGGCGCGCAATTCGGCATTCTCGAGGTCCAGCACAGGATCCAGATCCAGACGCATGGTGATATTTCTCCCAGTCAATGACAAAGTTCAGTCGAGCAAGCCACGCAGCACAGGCGCGCCAAAGTACTCGTCCACAAAATCGGCTGCGCGCTCGAACACCGTATCCAGCGATACGGGCGCACTGCCAAACAGGGCGTGCAGCACGGCCGGCTGCTCCAGCAGTCCGTGCAGATACAGGCCCAGCACATTCCCCGCATGGGGAATATCCGAAGTGGCCGCACCATTGGTCCAGCCAATGGCCTGGCCGTCGGCGTCATGCAGCGCTTCCTGCGCCACATGCCCGGTGCGCACCATGGCGGCATGGGGGGCGGTCTGCCCCATGTGGATCTCGTAGCCGTCCACCCTCATGCCCGCCAGCGGCGCCCACGCGCCCTGCAGCCCGGCAAAGCGCGCCTGCGTGCGGCACACCGTCTTGCGCGACTCGAACAGCGTCACCAGAGGCAACAGCCCGATGCCCGGCCCGTTGCCCCCCGCGCCACGCGCTTCCACGCCATCCAGGTCGATCACGGCCTCGCCCAGCATCTGCAGCCCGCCGCACACCCCCAGCACCTTGCCGCCACGCACCGCGTGCTGACGGATGGCCGCATCCAGCCCCTGGCTGCGCAGCCACTGCAGATCGGCCGAGGTGCTCTTGCTGCCAGGCAGGATGATCCAGTCCTGCGGCCCCAGCGCCGCCAGTTGCCGTGCCTGCCGCACCCAGCGCACGCGCACGCCGGGCAATTGCCGGAGCGGTTCGAATTCATCCAGATTGCTGATGCGCGGATAGGCCACGATGGCCACGGTCACCGCAGCCTCCTCGCCGCCGGTCGGGGCGTCATCGAAAACACCATCCTCTTCCGGCAGGCCATGGCCGCGCCACATCGGCAGCGTGGCCAGCACCGGCACACCGGTCATCTCCTGCAGCATCTCCGGCGCGGGCGCCAGCAGGCTGGCATCGCCGCGGAACTTGTTCAGCACGAAGCCGCGCAGCAATGCACGGTCCGCCTCCGGCATCAGCGCCCAGGTGCCATACAGGTGGGCAAAGGCTCCGCCGCGATCGATATCGGCCACCAGCAGGCAGGCTGCCTGCGTATGGCGCGCCACGCGCAGATTGACGACATCACTGCCCATCAGGTTGATCTCGGCAGGCGAACCCGCCCCCTCGATCACCACCACATCATTCTCGGCGCGCAATGCATCGAGCGCCGCGGCAATCTGCGGCCAGACCTTCTCGCTGCGTCCGCGCCAGGGCATGGCCGTCAGCTCGGCCTCTACCTGTCCCAGCACTACCACCTGGCTGCGTGTGTCCGCCTCGGGCTTGAGAAGCAGCGGATTCATGCGCACCTCGGGCTCGGCATGCGCTGCCAGCGCCTGGAAATACTGCGCGCTGCCGATCTCGCCGCCGTCCGGACAGGCGGCCGTGCCACCGACCACGCGCGCGTTGTTGCTCATGTTCTGCGCCTTGAACGGCACCACACGCAGGCCCTGCCGTGCATACCAGCGGCACAGCGCCGTCGTCAGCCAGCTCTTGCCGGCGCCGCTGGTGCATCCCAGCACCATCACGCAGCGAGCAAGCAGGCGGCCGGAACCCTTTGCGCCCTGCGCGGCGTCGGTCTGCACGGCCACCTCCTGGCGCTGTGCGCCCTGAGCTGAGGCGTCCTGACCCTGCAGGCTTTCCTCCCGGCCTGCATCCTGCCGAATCCCGCTCATGCCTTCAACTCCTGCGTCACTTCCGTCCAGGCATGCACCAACGCCTGCTGCGCCTCTGGCGTGTGCACGCACAGGCGCACATGGCCCGGCAGGCCAAAACTGCAGCAATCCCGCAGCTTGACGCCCCGCGCACGCAGCGCCTGCGTCAGACTGTGCCAGTACGGCGACAACACACGCAGGGCCGAGGCGTCCGCCTGCATGCCATCCCATCCGCCTCTGGCATCGCAACGGGGTTGGGCCGGCTCGCCGCGCCCGCCCGGCATGTCGGGGTGATCGAACAGAAGCAGCGGCCACGGCAGGCGCATCACGCCAAAATTCGTTTCGCTCGGAATCCCTTCCCAGCCCAGCATCTGCAGGCGCGCCATCTGCTGCAGCTTCCAGCCGCGCAGGGTGTGCCGCGCCTCGTTCATCCAGCGCTGCGTCATGGGCGAGCACCAGCTCTCCAGCAGCGCCACGCCATGCGCACCCGTCGGCCAGGAGGACCCCAGCTGCGCAAACTCCGCAATCGGGCTCCGATCCGCATGCTGCGGCGCAATGGCATAGGCGCCACGGATGCCGCACAGTCCCAGCGCCTTGTTGGGCGTCCAGAGCTGCCAGACGGCATCCCGGTCCAGCTCGGGGGCTATCGGCTTGAACGACAGCTGCAGCGGCGCATAGGCGCAATCCAGCACCACCGTCGCGCCCGGCTTGCGCAGGTCCCAGTCCTCCGGCAAGGTCAGTGCCTGGCCCAGAGGGCTGGAAGGCGCGCAGAGCCAGATCAGGTCTGCCTCGTCCACCCTGTCCGTGCGTTTCAGCCCGACCTTGGTGGAAGCCACGGCATAGTCGCCGTAATGGAACTGCGGCATCCAGCTGGTACCCCGCGGATGGCGCAAGGCGGTCCATGCGGCCAGTCTTGCGATCAGCTCGCTGGCGCTGGCACCGATCACGATGCGCAGCACATCCACATCATGGAACTCTGCCAGCTGCTCGCGCAGGCGCTGGTAGGTCGGATCCGGATAGCGCGTCGCATCCGCCACCTGCAGCGCTTCAAGCGTATAGGGGCACGGCCCCGCCGCATTGCTGTTGGTCGAAAAATCCCACTGCGCGGCACCCATGGCATCGGTGCCACCGTGCGCCGCAACCATCATGGTGTCTGTCATGCAGCCCTCCCCTGCCAGCCGAACGCGGCCAGCGCTGCGAACAAGATTGTCAATCCGAGCAGGCCCAGCACGGCCACTCGCGTCATCTGCACGGCACGCGGCACATGGCCGGCCTGTGCCGCCTGTCCCGCCGCATGCAGGGTGTAGACGCCCGGCTTGCGCAGCCGCACATCCAGCACCATGGCCATGGCCGCCATGGGCCAGCCACTGTTGGGCGAAGGCGTCTGTGCCGCCTCCTGCTGCAGGCGCTGCAGCGAACAGCGCGTGGGCCGCATGCCGGACAGCAGCAGCGCCAGCCCGGTGATGCGCGCCGGCACCCAGGCCAGCACATCATCGATACGCGCCGCCCACTTGCCCGCCCATTCCCACACCTGGCCGCGGTAATCACCGCGGTAGCCCCACATGGAGTCGGCCGTATCGGCATAACGGAACAGCGCCGCACCGGGCAGACCCAGCAGCGCAAACCAGAACAGCGGCGCAATCACGGAATCATTCAGGTTCTCGGACAGGCTCTCGATGGCGCTCTCGCGCACCTGCTCCTCGTTCAGCTGCGTCACGTCACGGCTGACGATGCGCGCCAGCTGCTGCTGCCCTTCTTCCAGGGAGCGCCCCAGCGCAGCCTCTACCGCTGCCACCTCATCTGTCAGCATGCGCCAGGCCAGCAGCGGCTTCAGCGCAATGCCCAGCAGCAAGGCGGCCCAGCCCCACGGCAATTGCAGCAGCAGCCATTGCAGCGCCCCCGCCAGCACCAGCACCAGCAGCACGCCACCCCACCAGGCCAGCGCGCCCCGCCAGAAACTCGGCCAGTCAGCGCCCTGCGGGCGCACATGCGCCTGCAGCCAGCGCCCTGCACGGCCCAGGTAATTGCCCATCCAGACGACGGGGTGCCAGCGCGGTGGCGGCTCCCCGATCCACTGGTCGATCATCAGGGCGAGCAACACCGCCGCAAAGCCGATCCAGAGTCCGTGCGGTCCTGTCATGGCAACACTCCTGCCGGGTCGGCTGCGTGCGCGGCACCCGCAGGGGTGCCGCCACGGATCAGTGGCCCGACTTTCCCGCCGTCATGCCCAGGCGTTCGATCAGGTTCAGGTCAGCTTCCACATCGGGGTTGCCGGTGGTCAGGAGCTTCTCGCCATAGAAGATGGAGTTGGCACCGGCCATGAAGCACAGGGCCTGCATGGTGTCGGCCATGGCGCTACGGCCGGCAGACAGGCGCACACGGGCCTTGGGCATGGTGATGCGGGCCACGGCGATCATGCGCACGAACTCCAGCGGATCGATGTCATCCGTCTCGGCCAGCGGCGTGCCTTCCACCTTCACCAGGTTGTTGATCGGCACGCTGTCCGGGTAGTGCGGGTGCAGGTTGGCCAGCTGGCCGATCAGCTCGGCGCGCTGGCGACGGCTTTCACCCATGCCGATGATGCCGCCGCTGCAGACGTTCACGCCCACGTTGCGCACGTTCTCCAGTGTGTCCAGGCGGTCCTGGTAGTCGCGCGTGCTGATGATGTTGCCGTAGTTCTCGGGTGCGGTGTCCAGGTTGTGGTTGTAGTAGTCCAGACCGGCTTCCTTGAGCTGCTCGGCGTGGTCCTTGGTCAGCATGCCCAGCGTGCAGCAGGCTTCCAGACCCACGTCCTTCACCGTCTTGATCAGCGTGACCACGTTCTCGATGTCGCGGTCCTTGGGCGCGCGCCAGGCCGCGCCCATGCAGAAGCGCGTGGCGCCGGCGGCCTTGGCCAGCTCGGCCGCTTCACGCACCTTGTCGGCTTCCATCAGCTTGGTGGCATCCACGCCGGTGTCGTAATGCACCGACTGCGGACAGTAGCCGCAATCCTCGGGGCAGCCGCCGGTCTTGATCGACAGCAGCGTGGCAAACTCCACTTCGGCCGGATTGAAATGCTCGCGGTGCACCTGCTGCGCCTTGAACATCAGTTCCGGGAACGGCAGCGCAAACAGCGCCTCGATGTCCTCCACCGCCCAGCGGTTGGTGCTCTGCGGCACCGGCTGGTTGTTGCGCGGGGCGCAGAAATGCACGGTCTGCTCGGCGCCGGTGTGACAGGTGGCGGGGGAATGGGTTACAGGAGTATCCATTTTCTTTCGGACTTTCTCATCATCAATCGGAAGAATCGCAGCCGGCATTGTCGGCCATGGGGCTTTGCCCAGGCTGACAAAGCCCCTGCAGGAACGGGGCACTCTGGCCCCAGGTGTTGTCAAAGACCACATCCGCCAGCGGCATGCGGCTGGCCCAGCGCTGCTGCTGCAGCATGGGCGCGTCATAGAACTCGGGCACCGGCCCGATGCACAACAGGGCCAGCGTGCTGGCCCCTTCGGGCAGCTGCAACAGGGCTGCCAGCTCCGCGGGCTCGAAGATCGAGACCCAGCCCACGCCCAACCCTTCGGCGCGGGCCGCCAGCCACAGATTCTGCAGCGCGCAGCCGACCGAGGCAATGTCCATGTATGGCATGGTACGGCGGCCGAACACATGGCGCTCACGCCCGTCGGCCAGGCACACGGCGATCAGCTCCGCCGCTTCGCGGATCCCCTCGACCTTCAGCCGCAGGAAGTCCTCCTCGCGCTCGCCCAGGGCACGCGCCGTGGCTACCCGCTCGCGATCTACGCAGGCATGAATGCGTTCGCGCAGGCCGACATCAGTGATGCGCAGAAAGCGCCACGGCTGCATGAAGCCCACGCTCGGCCCGGCGTGCGCCGCCAGCAGCAGCCGCTCCAGCACCTCCGGGGCCACCTGGGCTCCCGGCGTGAAGTGGCGCATGTCGCGCCGCTGCGCCATCACGCGGTAGATCGCGTCACGGTCCGCCGCGGAATAGGCATGGGAGGCGTCCTCGCGCACCGCATCCGGCAGCGCAGCAGCGCCGCCCGTTTCGGAATGCACGTGCGAGTCCCTGGTCATGTCGTTCACGATGGCTGCTCAGTCCTCGATCCCGCGCTGCGCCGGAATGCCGGCATCGAACGCGTGCTTGATCGGGCGCATCTCGGTCACGGTATCGGCGATGTCGACGATCTCCTGCGGGCAGCGGCGGCCGGTCAGGCACACATGCACATCGCGCGGACGGTTCTTCAGCGTCTCCACCACGTCTTCCAGCGGCAGCCAGCCGTACACCAGCGGATAGGTGATCTCGTCACACACCACCAGGAAATACTCGCCGCTCAGGATGGCCGCCTTGGCCTTTTCCCAGCCGTCACGCGCCAGCTGCGCGGACTTCTCCAGATCCTGGCTCTTCCAGCTGAAGCCGTCTCCCAGCCCCTCCACCGGCACGCCGATCTGCTCGAACATGCGGTGTTCTCCAAAGCGTGCGCTAGGCACCTTCATGAACTGGTAGATCTTCACCTTCTTGCCGCGGCCGGTGGCGCGCAGCGCCAGGCCGAAGGCCGCCGTGCTCTTGCCCTTGCCGTCGCCGGTGTTGACGATCAGGAGGCCGCGGCGTTCGCCGTCCGACTTCTCGTACGGTTTCTCCTTGGGCGGTTCCTCGATTTTCATGGCAGGTCCTTTCGTTCGGAAGATTTCAATGTCAGCGGCAATCCGGCCGCCATCAGGGTCACGTGGCTGCACACGGCGGCCACGCGCTGGTTGAGTTCGCCGAGCGCGTCGACAAAGGCACGCGTCTCGCGGCCGAGCGGAATCACGCCCAGGCCGATTTCATTGCTCACGATATACAAGGGGCCGGGCCAGGCCTGGATGGCCTCCAGCAGATCGGCGGTAGCCGCAGCCACGCGATGTCCGGGGACTGCGGAGGATGCATTGCACGCCTGGTGCGGAGCTTCGACCTGCACCGGCGTGTCGGCAATTGCCCCGGCCGGCGGCGCCGGTGCAGCCAGCTCCCCGGCGCCCTCTTCCACCTCCAGCGGCATCAGCTGCTGCGTCAGCCACAGCGTCAGGCAATCCAGCACCAGCGCCACATCCGGCGCAGCATGCTCCCGCAGTAGGGCCGGCACATCCAGCAGCTCACCGCGCCCGCCCGCCTGCAGCGTCTCCATGCGCGGCACACGCTGCGCGCGATCCTGCTGGTGGCGCGCGATGCGCTCCTGCATCTCGGCATCCCACGGCAAGGCCGTGGCCAGATACAGCGCACGACGCGCCGGATCCTGCTCCAGCCAGCGCGCCACGGCTCGCTCGGCGCGCACCGTCTTGCCGGACTTCTGCCCGCCCAGGATCAGCTCGTGATGGCGCCCTGCACTCATGCACTGCCCCATGGCTGCGCAGCGGGCATGCGCATCAGCGCCCCGTTGGACAAGCAGAAAACCGGAGAAAAATCGTCAGCCAGCACTGGCACCATGCCACCATGAGAAAAGCAGGAAAAGCCGCCGGCACCCCGCCGCTGCATTCCGTTCCGACAGCCATCCGCGAACGGCTGTCCCTAGCATGCTGGCCGGTATCCGGGCTGACGGCATGGCAGCGTTGCCTTCCCGGCGCAAGGCCAGTGGCTTGGGAGAACGCTGCGGCAGCTGCCCGCAAGGCAAGCTGCGCCGTATCACCGTTGCGGGGGCAGCGCAGGCTTTGCAATGGCATCCATCAGCCACCGTTCCTGCTTCCCGTTTACCCGGCCGCCAGAACGGCCTGCCGGGCACCAGCAATCCGGATATTGTAGGATGATTCCACACGTCCCTCTGGAAAGCCCCCATGGCGCTCCAGCCGCATCATCTACAATGTGCAGCGAAGGGGCCCGGCCTGTCTGCGCGGGCCACGTCAGCTTCCTGTTTGCCTGTCGTTCTCGTGCCATGACCACTCCCCCTACCCCGCTCTCGCTCGACCAGGTCGCAGACCGCATGGAACACATGCTGCTGCGCTACCAGGAACTGCAGAAAACCGCCGCCCTGCTGCAGGGCCAGCTGCAGGAAGTGACCCAGGAGCGGGACTCCCTCAAGTCGCGCCTGTCGGCCGCCCGCGCCCGCGTCGACGCCCTGCTGGCACGCCTGCCCGCCGAGCCTGCCGCCCCGGTGGCCGCCGCCCCCGCAACTGCGCCTGCCACGTGCAGCGTCTGGGGCCAGCCGCAAGCCGCCCAGCCCTCCCCTGCCGCCAAGGATGATTCGCAATGAAGCAACTCGAAGTCCCGATCATGGGCCAGGCCTATGTGCTGGCCTGCCCGGATGGTTCCGAAGAACGCATGATCGAGGCAGTCCAGCGTGTCGACAGCGCCATGTGCAAGATCCGCGATGCCGGCAAGATCCGTGCCCGTGACCGCATCGCCGTGCTGGCAGCCCTCAACATGGCCTTCGACCTGATCGAAAAGGAACAGCAGATCGCTGCCCCGCCCGCTCCCGCAGCCGAAGGCGAAGCGCAGGCGCCCGAACTGGTGCACCCCCGCATGCAGGCCCTGCTGCAGCGCATGGACGAAGCCCTTGCCGAGGACGGCCGGCTGATCTGAGATGCCGTACGGCTCGCGCGGGCTTTTACATCTGCAGACTCCCCACCAGCGCTGATTTCGTCCTAAAATGAAGGCGTCTGCAGCGAGCTTGGCTTTATATTTCCTTGAACCAATGCTCTCTGAGCCCGGGCTTGGTAGATCGCTCGGCCAGCGTGATCATCTCGCGTTAGATGAACCCAAGGCCTTGCTGCCCTCGCCCACCTGAACCCCTCCGTTCAGGATGACGGTCAAGTTCCGCTGCAGACACCTAACAGCCGTCTTGCGCCCTTTGCGACAGACACCAAGCCGCCCTCTCGGGCGGCTTTTCGCGTTCCGGCCCCGAACGCCCCAACCCTCTTCCCGCCATGCTCCTCGAACCCATCACCATTGTTGAACTGGCCGCGCTCGGTCTGACCGGCGGCTTCATGGCCGGCCTGCTGGGCGTAGGTGGCGGCATGGTGCTGGTGCCCTTCATCACCTGGATCCTGGCGAGCCGTGGCGTCGACAACGAACTGGCCGTCAAGATGGCGATCGCCACCTCCATGGCCACCATCATCTTCACCTCCATCTCCAGCGTGCGCGCCCACCACAAGCGCGGCATGGTGCGCTGGGATCTGGTCAAGGGCATTGCCCCCGGCATCATGATCGGCGCGCTGGTGGTCAGCATCGGCGTGTTCGCCCTGCTCAAGGGCGCCTGGCTGTCCGTCGTATTCGGCGTGCTGGTGATCCTGGCCGCGCTGCAGATGTTCCTGGACCGCAAGCCCAAGCCCACGCGCCAGATGCCCGGTCGCGGCGGCCAGATGGCGGCCGGCAGCGTGATCGGCTTCCTGTCCGGCCTGCTGGGTGCCGGTGGCGGCTTCCTGAGCGTGCCCTTCATGACCTGGTGCAACGTCGCCATCCACAACGCCGTGGCCACCAGCGCCGCGCTGGGCTTTCCGATTGCCGTGTTCAACGTCATCGGCTACGTGCTGGGTGGCTGGAGCGTGGCTGGCCGCCCGGAATGGTCCGTCGGCTACGTGTGGCTGCCGGCGCTGGCTGTGATTGCCAGCTGCAGCGTGCTGATGGCTCCGCTGGGTGCGCGCACTGCGCACGCGCTGCCGGTGAAAACGCTCAAGCGCATCTTCGCCGGCATCCTGATGCTGCTCGCCGTGAGCATGCTGATCAAGGGCATCCGCCTGCTGGGTGCCTGACGCGGCACCCGGATATCATCCGGCCGGCGTCACGCACCAGGGCGCCTGGTCGTGCATCAGGCCCATCCACAGCGCCACAGCCGCACTGATGGCCAGTGCCAGACCCGCAAGGCGGATGCCCCACTGTCCGTCACCCAGCCCCATGCCCTGCATGCGCAGCAGCAGCCAGGGCCCCGCCATCAGCGACACACTGGTTCCCACCACGAACAGGGCCATCACGGCAGCCCCCTGCCAGACCACGCCTGTCAGCGCAGCCACCAGCAAGGCCGAATAGAGTAGCCCACAGGGCAGGAAGGCCCACAGCATGCCCACCAGCACGGGCCCGAAGGCACCGCCGCGCTTCTGCAGCCGCTTGATGCGCTCCCAGACGTTGCGTGCCGAGCGTTCCAGCCAGGCCGGCTGGCGCGCCTGGAACAGCAGCAGCAGGCCCAGCACGAGCGCCGCCACATGGATGGTGCTCCACACCGGCCGCAGGGCAGCGCTCTGCACGGTCAGCCAGCCCAGGCCCTGCATGGTGGCCGCCGCCAGACCGCCGAGGCCGGCATAACCCAGCACACGTCCCACCTGGAACAGGCCCATGGCCCGGTTCTGCTGTGCCGGCCTGTCACCGGCTGTCACTCCGATCCCCGCACATGCGGCACCGCACATGGCAATGCAGTGCGGACCGCCCGCCAGGCCCATCAGCAGGGCCGTGACGATCAATGATGCTTCCATACTTCTCTTTCATGCAAAACGGCCGGCACGGTTTGCACCGGTGCCGGCCTTGCCATGGCAGTCCCTCTCACCCTGCCGGGTGCCTGCCACCGATCAGATGATTTTAGAGAATTTCACGCGGGTACGGTCAGCCTGCAGGTACTTGTCGAACAGCATGGCCACGCCGCGCACGAAGTACCAGCCCTGTTCGGTCACGGTGATGCCGGTGTCGGTGATGCGCACCATGCCCTCTTCCTCCTTCTGCTTGAGCAGCTCAAGTTCGCGGGCAAAGTATTCCTTGAAGTCGATCAGCCAGGCCAGGTTGATCGATTCATAGGCGATCTCGCCCTGGCACATGATGGCCATGATCACGGCACGGCGGATCAGGTCATCGCGCGTCAGCGCCAGACCGCGCACCACCGGGAAGTGGCCGCGCTCCACGGCGTCGTAATACTCTTCCAGCGTCTTGGCGTTCTGGCTGTAGGTGGCGCCGATGCGGCCAATGGCCGATACACCCAGGCCGATCAGGTCGCAGTCCGGCTGCGTGCTGTAGCCCTGGAAGTTGCGATGCAGGCGACCCTGGCGCTTGGCAATGGCCAGCGCATCGTCCGGCAGCGCGAAGTGGTCCATGCCCACGTACACGTAGCCGGCATCGCCAAAGGCCTTGAGCGACTGCGACAGCATCTCGATCTTCTCGCCGCCGCTGGGCAGCGTGTAGGCGTCGATGCGGCGCTGCGCCTTGAAACGCTCCGGCAGGTGCGCATAGGCATACAGCGCAATGCGGTCCGGACGCAGCTCGTTCACCTGTTTCAGCGTGCGTGCGAACGAGGCCGCCGTCTGCTGCGGCAGGCCGTAGATCAGGTCCACGTTGACCGACTTGAAACCGATGCGGCGCGAAGCCTCCACCAGCGCAAACACCTGCTCGGCAGGCTGGATGCGGTGCACCGCCTTCTGCACGTCCGGATCGAAGTCCTGCACGCCGAAGCTCAGGCGGTTGAAACCCAGATCGAACAGGTTCTGCAGGCGTGCCTCGTCCACGGTACGGGGATCCACCTCCACCGAATATTCGCCCCCCTCGGCCAGCTCGAACGCGCCACGGATCATGCCCATCAGCTGGCCCAGTTCCGCATCATCCAGGAAGGTCGGCGTGCCGCCGCCGAAGTGCAGTTGCGACACCACCTGCCCGCGCCCCAGACGCGTCACATGCAGGTCGATCTCGCGCTGCAGGTAGCGCAGGTATTCGGTACCGCGCTCACGGTGCTTGGTGATGATCTTGTTGCAGGCGCAGTAGTAGCACAGCGACTGGCAGAACGGCACGTGCACATAGATCGACAGCGGCAGTACATGGCCGGGACGCGAATTGTGCCGCTGCTCCAGCGCATCGATATAGTCGCTCTCGCCAAACGCCTCGACGAAGCGGTCGGCCGTGGGATAGGACGTGTAGCGCGGGCCGGCAATGTCGTAGCGCGCCAGAAGTTCGGGGGTGAGGTAGGTGTGTTCGGAACTGCTCATGGTCTCGGGCATTCTAAGTGAGCAGCGTGTCGCAGCAATGCCCGCACGCGGGAAAGGGCCGCAAGAATGGGGGTTGCCTGGAGAACGCTGCCAGTCTGTCAGTGAGAACACCCACTGTGCCAGCGATATGACCCTACCGCAATTGACATGTATCAATGCAGTTTTTCCGCCATGCGATAATCACGGCTTTCCATGATACGGATCAAGCGCGCACAGGGCGCGCCACGGATAGCTGCATGTCTCCCTCGTTCCCGAAGTCATACAAAGTGGCCTGCTCGAACTGCAACCTGCGCGAGCTGTGCATGCCCATGGGCCTGAGCGAGGCGGAACTGCGCTACATCGACGAGATGGTGGGATCGCGCCGCAAGGTGCCGCGCGGCGATCCGCTCTTCACCCATGGCGATCCGTTCAAGGCCCTGTACGCCATCCGCACCGGCTTCTTCAAGACCACCGTCACGGCCCAGGACGGCCGCGACCAGGTAACCGGCTTCCAGATGGCCGGCGAAGTCGTCGGCCTCGACGGCATCGTGCACGACCGCCACACCTGCGACGCCATCGCGCTGGAAGACTCCGAAGTCTGCGTCATGCCCTATGACGAACTGGAAGCGCTGTCGCGCGAAGTGACCGCGCTGCAGAACCATGTGCACAAGATCATGAGCCGCGAAATCGTGCGTGACCAGAGCATGATGCTGCTGCTCGGCAGCATGCGCGCCGAGGAGCGCCTGGCCGCCTTCCTGCTCAATCTGGTGCAGCGCCTGCATGCGCGCGGTTTCTCGCCGCTGGAACTGGTGTTGCGCATGACGCGTGAGGAAATCGGCAGCTATCTCGGCCTCAAGCTCGAAACCGTGAGCCGCATGTTCTCCAAGTTTGCCGAACAGGGCATCGTGGAGGTGCGCCAGCGCCATGTGCGCATTCTGGATACGGTGGCGCTGCAGCAGCTTGTGAGCCAGCACCACCCTGAATAGGCGCATTGCTGTGCCCGCTGCTATCACGGCGGCGGCCGCGCGGGTGCCTGTCCCGGGTTGATGGCGTGTCGCTGCGCCCGCTGCTTTCAGCGCACCCGGTCAACGACAACACCGCCGGCTTCCGGCGCATCGTTGCGCGCACAGATTTCACCCCGGTATTCACACCACCAGGTGCTGCACTCGCCTGAGTGACCCTACCCCGCCCACCATCCAGACACCGGAAAAAGCAATGCCGGCACTAGGCCGGCATTGCAATTGCGTTCGAAGCAGGTCAGCGTGAGGCCGGAACCCCTCCCGTCGCCGCGTGGTTGCGGGCGCGGTTGGCGGGCGTAAACTGCGCCCCCTGGTCCGACAGGCCTGGCGTTTCCACCTCCCTGCTCTCTATCAGCACCTCATTGGGCGAGTGCATGATGAAGTACCAAGTGATCAGGCTGGCGATGATGACGGCCACCGGGCCACCCACCACCATCCACACCACCGGGTATTTCCACCACGGACGACCCTCTTCGGGATGATCCTGCTGGCCCGGAAGGCCAGCTTTCGACTGGTTGGTCTGCATACGTTCCTGCGTCATTATTTCGGCACCAGGAAAGCAGCTTTTTCGGTCACCTGGGCATTGCTGCCGGTTTCACGGATATCCAGATAGATCGGGTGCGAACCGGGCTCGATGGTGCCGAAAGGCACACGCACCGACACCACGTGCTGCTCGACCTGGGCCGGGCCGATGGTCATCTCGCCACCTTCGGCGACGACGGCACCCGGCAGGCCGTTCACGCGGATCTCGTAGTTCTGCTCGCTCTCGGTGGTGTTCATCACACGCACCAGATACACGTTCTCGATCTTGCCGCCATCCACGATGCGCGACATCACGCCACGGTCGCGGATGATGTCCACGCGCATGGGGCTGCGCATGCTCAGGCTGGTGACCAGTGCCGCAGCGATCAGCACCAGAATGCCGGTGTAGACCAGGATACGGGGACGCTTGATCCGGTTCCAGATCTCGTTCTTGCCCCAGTTGTTCTTCATCGCGTTTTCGGTGGAGTACTTGATCAGGCCACGCGGGTAGCCGACCTTGTCCATCACCTCGTCGCAGGCGTCCACGCAGGCACCGCAACCGATGCACTCGTACTGCAGGCCCTTGCGGATGTCGATGCCGGTCGGACAGACCTGCACGCACATCGTGCAATCGATACAGTCGCCCAGCGCGATGCTGCTGCGGTCGGCCTTCTTGGAACGCGGACCGCGCGGTTCGCCACGGTTTTCGTCATAGGTCACGATCAGCGTGTCGGGGTCGAACATGGCGCTCTGGAAGCGCGCATAGGGGCACATGTACTTGCAGACCTGCTCGCGCATGAAGCCGGCGTTGCCGTAGGTGGCAAAGCCGTAGAAGAAGATCCAGAAGGTTTCCCAGTTGCCCAGGTTCCAGTGCACGAAGTTGCCGATCAGCTCGCGGATGGGCGAGAAGTAGCCGACGAAGGTCAGACCCGTCCACAGCGCAATCGCCAGCCAGATCAGGTGCTTGCCGCCGCGCTTGAGAATCTTCTCGCCAGTCCAGCCACTCTTGTCCAGACGCATGCGGGCGCTGCGATCACCCTCGATCTTGGCCTCGAACCAGAGGAAGATCTCGGTGTAGACCGTTTGCGGGCAGGTGTAGCCGCACCAGAGGCGCCCCGCCACGGCCGTAAACAGGAACAGCGACAGCGCGGAAATGACCAGAATGCCGGTCAGGTAGATGAAGTCCTGCGGGTACAGCACCAGGCCGAAGATGTAGAACTTGCGCACGCCCAGGTCGAACAGCACGGCCTGGCGCTCACCCCAGTTGAGCCAGGGCAGACCGTAGAAGACGATCTGCGTCAGCCAGACGAAGATCCAGCGCCAGTTGGTGAAACGGCCTTTGATGGATCGGGGATGGATGGCCTTGGAGGCCGCAAACAGGGAACCGCCCGTTGCTGCAGAAACCAGTGAATCCTTCTCGATCGGGATCACTTTCTTTTCTGGTGCCGCTTCGGACGGTTGTTTTTTCTCGGGGACTTCGTTGGACATAGTGTGTTCCAGACTGCCTTACTTACATGAACCCGAATATGATAAGGCGGTCGGGCCCCGCCAAACGGAAAAACCGCCATGACCTTGATAAAGGTCATGGCGGTGCATTATCCCGTGCACAGGTTTTCCTGTGCACAGTGTCGGTTACTTGTTGGAAAGGCTCCACACATAGGCCGACACCAGACGGATCTGCTCGGGCTTGAGCTTGGTGTGCCACTCGGGCATCACGTTGGTCTTGCCATTGGTGATCTGGTCAACGATGTTGGCTTCGCTCGGCACACCCATCAGCCAGACCTTGTCGGTCAGGTTGGGGGCACCCAGGGCCACGTTGCCCTTGGCATCAGCGCCGTGGCAGGCAGCACAGGCCATGAACTTGCCCTTGCCGATGGATGCCTGGGCGGCGTCATGCGGCAGGCCGGACAGGCTCATCACGTAGTTGGCCACAGCCTTGGCATCGGCAGGCGTACCGCCAATGGCCTGGATCTGCGGAGGCATGTTGCCGTTGCGACCTTTGGTGACGGATTCCATGATCTGCTCGGGCTTGCCGCCCCACAGCCAGTCGTTGTCGCTCAGGTCGGGGAAGCCATTGCCACCCTTGGCGCTGGAGCCGTGGCACTGCGCGCAGTTGTTCAGGAACAGGCGCTGGCCCATGCCGTTGGCGTCCTTGTCCTTGGCGATGTCCTCGATCGGCATTGCTGCGTACTTGGCAAACAGCGGAGCCACCTGAGCATCACCCTTGGCCATTTCGGCTTCGTACTGGCCGGCAGACGTCCAGCCCAGCGAACCCTTCACGTTGCCGAAACCCGGGTACATGAAGAAGTAGGCAATGGCAAAGAAGATGGTCAGCCAGAACATGCCCACCCACCAGCGCGGCAGGGGGTTGTTGATCTCGCGCAGGTCACCGTCCCACACGTGGCCGGTGGTGCGGTCTTCGGCGGTTGCAGCGCGTGCCTGTGCACCGAACAGCAGCACAGCGACACAGAAGATGATGCCAAACGCGACGATCGCCATCACCCACAGTGACCAGAAGGAACTGATAAAGTCACTCATTTTGTATCCTCAGTATGTTTTTGGGGGTGTGGAGCCTCTTCCGGACCGAACGGCAGCTGGGAAGCCTCGTCGAAGCGGCCCGAGTTGCGGCGGGAATAGGCCCACCATGCGATGCCGATGAAGGCAGCAAAGCTCAATACCGTCGTGAGGCTTCGCAGGTCGTTGATGTCCATGCGGAAAATGCTCCTCGTCCCTTGTTCTGTTTACTGCAGGGCAACGTCGACGCGACGTGCCTGGCCACCCTGGCCTGCGTTGTTGTCCGCAGGTTTCTGCAGGTCGATCCGGTCTTCAGTCACGCCGTTGGCGGTCAGCAGGTCACGCACGGCAAGTGCGCGCTGCTTGGCCAGCTCGGCGTTCTTGGCAGGATCGCCAGTTGCGTCGGTATAACCGCTGATCACGGCCTTCTTGCCGGCTTTGACGCCAGCAATGATGTCGGCCAGCGCATCCTTGCCTCCAGCAGCCACTTCGGACTTGCCGGTTGCGAAGAAGAACTGCACGACGCCGTTCTCGACCTTCACGGCAGCTGCGTCGTCAGCCGGAGCGGCAGCGGCAGCCGGGGCTGCAGCGCTGGCTTCAGCTGCGGGTGCAGCAGCCGGTGCGGGCGCAGCGGCGGGAGCCGGAGCTGCCGCCGGAGCGGGAGCAGCGGCTGCCGTGGGCACGGCGGCGGTCATGGCATGGCCGAGCGACTGCAGGTAGGCAATCACGGCTTCCATTTCGGTCTTGCCTTTCACGGCAGCGCCAGCACCGCTGATGTCGGCGTCGGTGTACGGCACGCCCAGCTTGCGCAGGGTGGCCATGTGGGTACCGATGGTCTTGTCGTCAACCAGGTTCTTTTCCAGCCAGGGGTAGGCAGGCATGTTGGACTCGGGCACCACGTCACGCGGGTTGAACAGGTGCTGGTGGTGCCATTCGTCGGAATAGCGGCCACCCACGCGAGCCAGGTCAGGACCGGTACGCTTGGAGCCCCACTGGAAGGGGTGATCCCACACGGATTCGCCGGCTACGGAGTACTGGCCGTAGCGCAGGGTTTCCGCACGGAACGGACGCACCATCTGCGAGTGGCAGTTGTAGCAGCCTTCGCGCTGGTAGATGTCACGGCCTGCCAGCTGCAGGGCGGTGTAGGGCTTGAGGCCCGGCACCGGCTGCGTGGTGGATTTCTGGAAGAACAGCGGCACGATCTCGACCAGACCGCCGAAGGCGATCACGATCAGGATGAGCACGATCATCCAGAAGTTGCTGGTTTCCACTTTCTCGTGGCTCAGGCCACCGGAAACGGGATGATTAGCGTTAGCCATTTTTATTCTTGCTCCTTAGGCGTGTGCGGGATTGAGCGCCGGGATCTGGGTCGTGACAGAGCGACCCTTGCTGGCAGTCATCAGGGTGTTCCACAGCATGATGCACATGCCGCCCAGGTAGAGCACACCGCCCAGCAGACGAATGGCATAGAACGGGAAGGTGGCCTTGACGCTTTCCACGAAGGTGTAGGTCAGGGTACCGTCGGCGTTGATGGCACGCCACATCAGGCCCTGCATCACACCGGCAATCCACATGGCGGCGATGTACAGCACGATGCCGATGGTGGCCGTCCAGAAGTGGACCTCGATCGCCTTGACGCTATACATTTCCTTCTTGCCGAACAGCTTGGGAATCAGGTAGTACAGCGAACCCATGGTCACCAGACCCACCCAGCCCAGAGCGCCGGAGTGCACGTGGCCCACGGTCCAGTCGGTGTAGTGGCTCAGCGCGTTGACGGTCTTGATGGACATCATCGGGCCTTCGAAGGTGGACATGCCGTAGAACGACAGGGACACGATCAGGAAGCGCAGGATGGGGTCGTCACGCAGCTTGTGCCATGCGCCGGACAGGGTCATGATGCCGTTGATCATGCCGCCCCAGCTGGGAGCCAGCAGGATCAGGGAGAACGTCATGCCCACGGACTGCGTCCAGTCGGGCAGCGCCGTGTAGTGCAGGTGGTGCGGGCCGGCCCACATGTAGGTGAAGATCAGTGCCCAGAAGTGCACGATGGACAGGCGGTAGGAGTACACCGGACGGCCAGCCTGCTTCGGCACGAAGTAGTACATCATGCCCAGGAAGCCTGCAGTCAGGAAGAAGCCCACGGCGTTGTGGCCGTACCACCACTGGACCATGGCATCCTGCACGCCGGCGTAGGCGGAGTAGGACTTCATCAGGCCTGCGGGCAGCGCAGCGCTGTTGACCAGGTGCAGCACGGCAATGGTCAGGATGAACGCGCCGTAGAACCAGTTGGCCACGTAGATGTGACGCACCTTGCGGGTACCGATGGTGCCGAAGAACACGACGGCGTAAGCCACCCAGACCAGCGTGATCAGGATGTCGATGGGCCATTCGAGTTCAGCGTATTCCTTGCTGGTGGTGTAACCCAGCGGCAGGGAAATGGCGGCAGCCACGATGACCAGCTGCCAGCCCCAGAAGGTGAAGGCAGCCAGCTTGTCGCCGAACAGGCGGACCTGGCAGGTACGCTGGACGACGTAGTAGGAGGTGGCAAAGAGACCGGAGCCGCCGAATGCGAAGATCACCGCATTGGTGTGCAGCGGACGCAGGCGGCCATAGGACAGCCACGGAATGCCAAAGTTGAGCTCAGGCCAGGTCAGCTGGGCGGCGACGATCACGCCAACCAGCATGCCGACCACGCCCCAGACGACGGTCATTATGGCGAACTGGCGTACAACCTTGTCGTTGTACGTAGTCGCCTGCATATTGGAGAAATTCATTTTCACCTCTTTCTAAAAAAACCCTGCTAAGCGTAATCTTATCCGTAAAACACAACTTGACACACATCAATCCTGTTTGAAGATCCGTTGGCCCTCGGCCTCGATGTCCTCGAACTGGCCGCTGTGGATCGCCCACCACAGTCCGGCCAGGATGAAGAACACCAGTCCGACCGACAGCGGGATCAGCAAATAGAGAATATCCATAGGCCTTGCCTCCTTTCCCCTTCAGTCCAGCTTGCGCACCAGGCGCAGGGCATTGAGGACCACCAGCAGGGAGCTGGCAGCCATCCCCAGACCGGCCAGCCAGGCCGGAACCAGACCCATCACGGCCAATGGAATGCCGATCAGGTTGTAGAGTGCCGCCCACAGCAGGTTCTCGCGCACCACGCGCATGGTACTGCGGGCCAGGCGGAAACTGTCGGCAACGGCCTGCAGGCTGCTGCCGAGAATCACGAAGTCGGACTGTGCCTGCGCCAGCGGAACAGCCTTGCCGAGCGCGAACGACACATGGGCACCGGCCAGCACCGGGCCATCGTTGATGCCGTCTCCCACCATGGCCACATGGTGACCGCGCTGCTGCTCGGCGCGCAGGAAGGAGAGCTTGTCGGAGGCAGTGCAGCCGCCCTGGGCCTGCTCCAGCCCCAGCTGGTCGGCAATGCGCTGCACGGCGTGCGGGCGGTCGCCCGAGAGCACCTGCAGGCGCAGGCCGGCATCGCGCAGCGTATCGACTGCCGCCTGGGCGTCGGCGCGCAAGTCCTCGCGCAGCACGAAGGTGGCCAGCCAGCCCTGCTCGTCGCTCAGGTTGGCGTGCAGGGTGTCGGGGGGCAGTTCGGCAATGGTCTGCGGGCTCACGCCGCAGAACAGGTCGGAGCCCAGGCGCATGGTCTGGCCGCTGGCCGCCTCCGCGCCGCAAGAGGCCACCTGCCCTTCCATGCCCTTGCCAGGATGTTCGGTCACGTGCGTGGCGATCCATTGTTGCTGCAGCAGCGCTTCGCCTTCCAGGCCGGCTGCCTCGACCAGCGCACGGGACACCGGGTGCAGCGAATGGCGTGCCAGAGCGGCGGCCTGCAGCAGAACCTGCTGCGTATCGGCACCGGCGCGCACCAGCACACGCTCGAGCGCAATGGTGTCGGCGGTCAGGGTGCCGGTCTTGTCGAAGACCACGGTATCGATCTGGGACAGCATTTCCAGCGCCTGCAGACGGCGTACCAGCACGCCGCGGCGCGCCAGACCGCCGGCAGCAGCCAGCATGGCCGCCGGCGTGGCCAGCGACAAGGCGCACGGGCAGGTCACGATCAGCACGGCCACGGCAATCATCACGGCATGGGCCGGATCTTCCTGCCACCACCAGGCTGCCGACAGGCCTGCCGCCAGCAGCACCACGATCAGGAACGGCTTGGCGAAACGGTCTGCGAACTGCGCGAGGCGCGGCTTGTCGACCGAGGCGTTCTCCATCATCTCGACGATCTGGGCATAGCGCGTGTTGGCGCCCAGCTTGTCGATGCGCATCTCGATCGGGGACTGGATGTTGTGGCTGCCGGCAATCACCTGGGCACCGGTTTCGCGCGCCAGCGGACGCGATTCGCCCGTAAGCAGTGCCTCGTCGACCATGGTGCGGCCATCGACCACGGTGCCGTCACCGGGGAAGGACTCGCCCGGCAGCACGCGCACCAGATCGCCCACCTTGAGGCGGCGCAGCGTGACGCGTTCGAAGATGCCCTTCTTGTTGCGGCGTTCCACGCTCTCGGGCAGGCGGTTCATCAGCGCCTCGAGGGCGCCGGCGGTGCGATCGCGCACGCGCCACTCGAGCCAGCGGCCGGTGAGCAGGAAGAACACGAACATGGTGAGCGAGTCGAAATAGACTTCGCGGCCGAACATGCCGTCGGGCTCGAAGGTGCCCAATGTGCTCACGATGAAGGTGATCAGCATGCCCAGCGCCACCGGCAGATCCATGCTGATGCGGCGGTGGCGGATATCGTTCAGGGCATTGCGGAAGAACGGCCGGCAGGAGAACAGCACCACCAGCACGGACAGAATCCAGGAACCCCAGCGCAGCAGGTGACGCGCCTCGGGCGCAATGTTGTCACTGACGTATTCGGGCCATGCATACATCATGACCTGCATCATCACGACGCCAGCCACGCCCCATTGCCAGACGGTCTGGCGCGCCTCCTGGCGGCGGCGCTGGCTGGCAAAGGCATCGTTGGCCGGAACGGCGCGGTAGCCGGTGCCCTGCAGGGCCTGCATCCACTGCGAAGGCTTGACCTGCTCCGGCAGCCAGGTCACGCGGGCGCGGTGGCTGCCGGGGCTGACCTGCACCTCCTTGACGCCGGGCACGGCCTTGAGCGCATCCTCCACCGTCAGCGCGCAGGCCGCGCAGTGCATGCCCTCGATGGCGACGCTGGACTCCCAGGTGTCGGCCTGATTGGCACAGCGGCGGCTGAACGCGCCCCACTCATCGGGGTCGTCCAGCAGCTCGATCTGGGTAGCGTTGGCAGGCAAGGCGACGGTAGACATGATCCTGTGCCACTCCTGCCCTACTGCAATGCCGCCAGGAACAGGAATGGTGTACAACTTTCAAATGCAGCGCCATTGTACGAAGCCGGACCTGCCTCGTGTGCAGATTTACACATTACCCCGGTCGGGCATTCAGGGATGCACTTGACCGACGGGGGAAACAGGGGTGGCAGCGGGCCAACTGCCCCGGCCCTGCCACCGGCAAGCCATCAGAACCGGGCTGGCCGCTTCTCCAGAAAGGCGCCAATGCCTTCGCGGTGTTCCTCGCTGTCGGCATAGTCATAGGCGGTGCTGCACTGGCGCAGCAGCATGTCTTCCTGGGCCTGCAGCCATTCGCGCATCATCTGCTTGTGCAGACGCGCCGCCGACGGTGACAATTGCAATATGCGGGCCACGGACTGCTGGATGTCCTGGCGCAGTTCGGCGTTGCCCTCCACCACGCGCGTGAGATAGCCGTGCGTGACCATGTCGGGCGCCTGGTAGACGGCTGCCTCGAGCAGCATGGAGCGCGCCAGCGTCGGGCCGAGCACGCCGGCCACCAGTGCCGCCTCGCGCGGAGCCATGGGAAAGCCGAGCTTGGCAATGGGGGCACCGTAGCGGCTCTGGCGCGTGGCCACGCGGATGTCGCAGCAGCTTGCAATCTCCACGCCGGCGCCCATGCAGTTGCCCTCGATGGCGGCAATCACCGGGGCATCGCAGGCCAGCACGGCGGAAAGGCCGCCCCAGACCAGTTCTTCATGAAAGTGGCGCAGGCTGCCGGTATCGAAACGGAAATCGCTGTATTCGGCAATGTCGCCGCCGGAGCAGAAGTGTCCTTCGGCACCCTGCACCACCACACAGCGCAGCGGATCCTCGGCATGGGCCTCACGCTGCAACTGTGTAAACACCTGCTGCAACTGCTCCCACATGCCGCGCGACATGGCGTTGAACTTGCCTGTATGGCGCAGGGTGACGGAGGCGTGACGGGCACCGGGGGTTTCGTCGATCAGGCACAAAACTTCGGCCATGGCATTCACTCTTGGTATATCTGGCAATCAACTGTTGTTATTCAGCGGGCAGCGGGCGTCTGGCTGTAATGCTGGTGCGACCAGAACCACAGGGCGGCACCGCCCAGGATCATGGGAATGCACAGCCACTGGCCCATGCTCAGGCCCAGCCCCAGCAGGCCGAGGAAGTCGTCCGGCTCGCGGAAATACTCGGCGATGAAGCGGAACACGCCATAGCCCAGCAGGAACATGCCGGCTACCTGCCCGGGCTTGCGCTCCTTGCGGGCATAGAACCAGAGCAGCACGAACAGCAGCAGGCCCTCCAGCAGGAACTGGTAGATCTGCGAGGGATGGCGCGGCAGCATGGTGCCGCTGTGTGGAAACACCATGGCCCAGGGCAGCGAAGGATCGGCCAGGCGGCCCCAGAGCTCGCCGTTGATGAAGTTGCCGATGCGGCCCGCGGCCAGACCGGTAGGCACACAGGGGGCCACAAAATCCGCCACCTGCAGCCAGGGCTTGCTGCGCGAGCGGGCAAACCAGGTCATGGAGGCAATCACGCCCAGCAATCCGCCATGAAAGCTCATGCCGCCCTGCCAGACCTTGAAGATGTCCAGCGGGTTGGCCAGATAGTACTCCGGCTTGTAGAACAGGCAGTAGCCCAGCCGGCCGCCGATGATCACGCCCATGACACCGAGGAACAGGATGTCTTCCACATCCTTGCGACTCCAGGCACCGGCCCCCTGCACGCTGGCGAAGGGCTCGTGGCGCAGGCGGCGCATGCCCAGCAGCAGAAACAGGCCGAATGCGGCCAGATAAGTCAGCCCGTACCAGTGCACGGCAAGCGGCCCGATCTGCACGGCGACGGGATCAATATGGGGGTACATCAGCATGGAACGTATGGTAGCAGTTACATATGGCAGTTCCGGGGCGACACCCGGGGAAGATGTGAGCAAATGGAAAACCCCGCCGCAGCGGGGTTTCCGTTCGTCGGCCGCACGGGGGCGGCCAGGTGAAGCCGCTTATTCGGCTTTCACGTCCACACGACGGTCCTGGGCGAGGCTACCGCTCTGGCCATCGGTTTCGGTCGGCTTGCGCAGCTCGATCTTGCCTTCCGGCACGCCCTGCTCCACCAGATAGGCCTTGACTGCCTTGGCGCGGTTCTTGGACAGCTCCTCGTTCATGGCCTTGTTGCCACGCGGATCGTTGTAGCCGCTGACCACCAGGGTCTTGCCTTCCTTGCCCAGGGCGACGATGTCAGCAGAAACGGCATCGGCCGCCATCTTGTCGACATCGGTCTTGCCGGTAGCGAAGTAGAACGACAGCACCTCGTTCTCGTACTTCACGGCGCTGGCATCGGCTGCGAGATCGGTCGTGGCCGCTGCAGAAGCAGTGGTGTCAGCCGTCATCGCGGCGCCTGTCTCGGAAGCAGCAGTCGTGGCAGGCATGGCCGGCTCGGAAGCCATCGGCGCCACCACAGCCGGTTCGGAGGCTGGGACGGAGGCGGGCTCGGCCGGCGCCACCACCACGGATTCAGCGCTTGCGGCACTGGCAGGGGCCGTCGTATCGACCGGCTTCTGGCCGCAGAACTTGAGCAGCAACAGCGCAGCCAGGGCAGCCAGCGCCAGCCACAACCACTTCATCCAGCCGCCGCTGGCGGGTGCCGGCGTGACGGCGCGCACAGGCGGCGGCGTGACCGGTGCCGCAGCAGGACGCGCCTCTGCCGCCACGGGCGCAGCAGCAGCCACCGCACCCAGGCCCAGCGCCGTAGCCAGATCAGAACCCAGCACGCGGTCGAGCAGACCGCGCTGGCCGGACAGCAGGCTGACAAACTGGGGCTGCGTCAGCTTGCCGGTTTGCACCTGCGAGCGCAGCACGCCCAGCAGCATGGGGAGCGCCGCAGCCATGAGCGTACCGGTCTTGTCTGCGGACAGGCCGGTGCGGCCGGCGAGGAGATTGGTCAGGCCGGCACTATCGCCAAAGAGCAGGGACAGCCACTGACGGCCCTTGTCCAGCAGCGAGGGCTCGATATCGACCAGGGTACTGTCCACCTGCGGACCGGTGACCAGGTTGAACAGCTGGGTCATGCGGCTGGCATCGCCGGTCTGGCCGGCCAGCTTGCCCAGCAATGCCGGCAGGATCTGGGAAACTGCCTTGGACGCCATGCTGGGCGACTCGCCCAGCTGGCTGCTTGCAAAATTGTTTAGCGCGCCGCCCACCTTTTCCTGCAACAGCGCCAACAGATCAATTGACATGGTGCCTCCCTTGAGGGGTAAGTTTCAGGCCGATCCGCAAGGCGGAATCGGTGCGAGCCCCACCCCACCTGGCAGGGTGGCATCCCCCTGCTTCGGAATGTGGCTCGGGCCAGTTTAACCACGCACCATGACGGTTTTTGCTACAGATTTGTGTAGAAAAGATAAATACTTAACAAATTCGGGGGATTCAGCGCAGGGCCGATGTGGCGTGCATGGCGCGCATGGCACCGTCGCCCACAGCCGCACCGAAACGCTTGGCCAGTTTTTCTGCCACGTTCTCACGCTGCGTGTAATCCACCAGGCGCTCCTGCTTGACTACTTCACGCGCCACATAGTCGGTGCCGCCCAGCTTGTCGGCCAGCCCCATCTGGATGGCCTGCTGGCCGGTCCAGACCAGACCGCTGAACATTTCGGGAGTTTCCTTCAGGCGCGTGCCGCGGCCGGTGCGCACCACCTGGATGAACTGTTGGTGGATCTGGTCGAGCATGGTCTGGGCGTGCACGCGCTGCGTCTCGCTCATCGGGCTGAAGGGGTCCATGAAGCCCTTGTTATTGCCTGCCGCGATCAGGCGGCGCTCCACGCCCAGCTTTTCCATGGTGCCGGTGAAGCCGAAACCGTCCATCAGCACGCCCACGCTGCCGATCAGGCTGGCCTTGTCCACGAAGATCTGGTCGGCCGCCACGGCAATGTAATAGGCGCCGGAGGCACAGCTGTCGCCCACCACGGCATACAGCGGCTTCTTGTAGTGCGCCTTCATGCGCATCAGCTCGTCATTGATGATGCCGGCCTGCACCGGGCTGCCACCGCCCGAGTTGATGGACAGCACCACGGCCCTGGAGCCTGCATCCTCGAAGGCGCGCTTGACGGCGGGGACGATGTTGGCGGCGCTGCTGTCGGCTCCGTCCGCAATGTCGCCGCGGATTTCGATCACGGCCGTGTGCGGGGAGGTCATCTTGGCGGCATCGGGTGCACCGCGCTGGAAGAACATCCAGGCCAGCACGGCAAAGAACAGCAGCCAAGCCATGCGCACAAACGTTTTCCAGCGCCGGTTCGCCTGCTGCTCGCGGATGGAGGCCATGGCCACCTTTTCCAGCATGGCACGCTCCCAGTCCGGCTTGCGCGGGGTTGCAGGGATGAGGTCGTCAGAAATATCGGGCATGATGCGATCTTGGTCGGTCTGGCGCCGCAAGGCGACCAGTCAAAGGGAAAGCCCTGATTGTAGAAGCTGGCGTCAGGGCGCTGCCGGCTTCAGTCGTCTCCGGCAGCGACTTCAGGTGCAACAGTGTGTGCATCAGGCAACCACCAGACCTGTCCATCCTGCTCCAGCAAGGCGATGCGTACCAGACCGCCGTTGCAGGGGCCTCCCATGCATTCGCCGGAGGTCGGATGAAAGATGGCGCCATGGCTGGCGCAGATCAGCCATTCGCCCGAGGCATCGAACACGCGGTTGGGCTGCCAGTCCAGCTCCATGGCCACATGGGTGCAGCGGTTCAGGAAAGCAGCCACCTGTCCTTCATGGCGCACTGCGAAAGCCCGGTTCGGGACGCCCTCGTGCAGCACCTCGAACGGCACGGCAAGCCCGCCATCGCGGAGGGCATCGGAAGCACAGAGGGCAATGGCGCCGGGCGGCAAAGGCATGGCTGCAATCAGGACGGCTGCAAGGGGGAATGGACTTCGGTCCTGAGCCACTGCCCCAGATCGCGCACCGAATGCGCCACGTACAGCGGCGACCATTCCTGCAGGCCGGCCACGCTGTGGGCGCCGTAGCTCACCGCCACGCAGCTGCAGCCGGCGTTGCGCGCGAGTTCCAGATCGTGCGAGGTATCGCCAATCATCAGCGTGTGCTCGGGCTTGACTTCCAGCTCATCCATCAGTTCGTACAGCATGAGCGGATGCGGCTTGCCGGCAGTCTGGTCGGCCGTGCGCGTGGCATCGAACATGTCGCCCAGCGATACCGTAGCCAGCGCCTCGTCCAGCCCCCGGCGGCTCTTGCCGGTGGCGACCGCCAGCCGGTGTCCCCGGCCACGCAGGTCGGCCAGCACCCCTTCGATGCCTTCGAACAGCGTGATCTGCGTGGCATGCTGGAAATAGTGGTGGCGATAGCGATCGCTCAATGCCCGGTACCGGGATGGCGGCACATCCGGGGCGACGCGCGCCAGCGCGTCCTGCAGCCCGAGGCCGATCACGTAGCGGGCCAGTTCGCGCGTCGGACGCTCACCGCCCACATCCACCACGGCCTGCTGCAGTGCAGAGGTGATGCTGGCAGTGGAATCGAACAGGGTGCCGTCCCAGTCAAAGCAAATCAGGTCAAAACGGTGCGCCATGGTGTGAACTTCCGGATACATCGGTTGTCAGGGTTGTGCCCTGACCTCTTGCCGCCATTGTCGCCGATCACCGCGCCTCAACTAGCGGCACGGGGCGTGATGAAATTCTGCAACGCCGGCTCCAGCGGCTGCTCCAGCGCCACCGTTTCGCCGGTGGAAGGATGGGTGAAGCGCAAGCGCCAGGCATGCAGGAACATGCGCCTGAGGCCAGCTTTTTCCAGTGCCTTGTTGCGGGCAAAATCGCCGTATTTCTCGTCGCCGGCGATCGGATGGCCACTGGATGCCAGATGCACGCGGATCTGGTGCGTGCGGCCGGTCTTGATCGTGACCTCCAGCAGGCTCATGTCGCCCAGCGGATGCGGCACGCGCTGCGCCACCTTCACCAGCGTGACGGCCTTCATGCCTTCGGGATCCTCCCTGGTCGTGGTGCGCACACGACGCTCGCCCTCGGCATTGTCTCCGGAGGGCAGCAGATACTTGCGCAGCGGCGTGTCGATCACCTTGCGGTTGGCGGGCCAGTCGCCCAGCACCAGCGCCAGATAGGTCTTGCCGGTTTCGCGCTGGCGGAACTGGTCCTGCAGGCCCGTCAGGGCCGAGCGCTTCTTGGCGATCAGCAGGATGCCGCTGGTTTCCCGGTCGAGCCGGTGCACCAGTTCCAGAAAGCGCGCCTGCGGGCGGGCACGGCGCAGCTGCTCGATCACGCCGAAGCTCACGCCACTGCCGCCATGCACGGCCACGCCGGCCGGCTTGTTCACGGCAATCAGCCAGTCGTCCTCGAGCAAGGCCGGAAACTCGCGCGCGGGTGTGGCTGCCTGGGCCTGCCCATCCTGGGCGCGCTCGGGCAGGCGGACGGGTGGCACGCGCACCACGTCGCCCGGCTGCACGCGGCTGTCGGCACTGGCCCTGCCCTTGTTCACGCGCACCTCGCCGCTGCGGATGATGCGGTAGACATAGGTCTTGGGCACGCCCTTGAGCTGGCGGATCAGGTAATTGTCGAGGCGCTGGCCGGCAGACTCCTCGTCCACCTCCAGATATTTGACGGCCTTTGCTGCTGCCCCCTGTGAAACCGCAGCATTCGACCCTATAATGTTTTTCACTGTGTAGTTGGTAATTGCAACTGCTTGATTTGAATAAGTTTAAGGCACAAGCAAGGCATCCGGTGCCCCACTGCACAGAAAGTCCATGCCACTGGCCCCGTCCTGCAGGCAAACCGGCCGGCCCCAAGCGCCCCCGGTGGCCCTCGATGGCTCCAGTCAAGGCTGACGCCCGAAACCCCGAATATGGAATACATGACTGCCTGAATGGTGCGCTGTTGCCACTCAGGCAGATGGATCGAATGCAAGTGCAAGGTGTGATGCTGGTTCTGTTGATGCTGGCTGCCGGCCTGTCCGTCAAGCTGCCCCGTGGGCAGCGACGCGGCCGTCGCAGCCTGCTGCCCGCGCGCACCTCCCCCTCCCTCCCTGTTCCCGGCACACAGCCGCTGCATGTGGCAGCGCTGCGGGCCGATAGTGGCTGGCTGCCTGCCGTTGCGGTACCAGCGGGACGGCGGCGGCCATTTGCTGCATTCCTCCGCGCGCCCTTTGCCCTCCAGTCTGCCTTCGCGGCGGTCTGATCCGGCAGTTTCCGGCAATTCCCTTCGTTTCAGCGTCCGCTCAGGCATTCCTGGGCTGTGTCCGCGCCTGTGCGCGGCCAGCCCGCAGTGTCAACAGAGTCAATGAACCCATGCGGGTTCAGGAAGGAAACGCATCATGAAACGGATGCTGATCAACGGTACCCAGACCGAGGAACGCCGCCTGGCGATTGTCGACGGCCAGAAGCTGCTCGACTACGAGATCGAAATCGAAGGCCGCGAGCAACGCAAGGGCAACATCTACAAGGCCGTCGTCACCCGCGTCGAGCCCTCGCTCGAGGCCTGCTTCGTCGACTACGGCGAAGAGCGCCACGGCTTCCTGCCGTTCAAGGAAATCTCCCGCCAGTACTTCGCCGAAGGCGTGCCGGTCAGCCAGGCACGCATCAACGACGTGATCAAGGAAGGCCAGGAGCTGCTGGTCCAGGTCGAGAAGGAAGAGCGTGGCAACAAGGGCGCGGCCCTGACCACCTTCATCTCGCTGGCCGGCCGCTATGTGGTGCTGATGCCCAACAACCCGCGTGGCGGTGGCGTGAGCCGCCGCATCGAGGGCGAGGATCGCGCCGAGCTGAAGGAGGCGATGGACCAGCTCGAGTACCCGAAGGGCATGAGCATCATCGCGCGCACCGCCGGCATCGGCCGCTCCGCGCCCGAACTGCAGTGGGACCTGAACTACCTGCTCAAGCTGTGGGACGCCATCGACGGCGCCGCCCAGGCCGGCAAGGGCGCTTTCCTGATTTACCAGGAATCCAACCTGGTGGTGCGCGCCCTGCGCGACTACTTCAGCCCGGAGATCGGCGACATCCTGATCGATGCCGACGACATCTACGAGCAGGCCAGCCAGTTCATGAACCACGTGATGCCGGAGCATGCCGGCAAGGTCAAGCGCTACCGCGATGACGCACCGCTGTTCAGCCGCTTCCAGATCGAGCACCAGATCGAATCGGCCTACGCGCGCATCGTGACGCTGCCCAGCGGCGGCGCCATCGTGATCGACCATACCGAAGCACTGGTCTCCATCGACGTGAACTCGGCACGCGCCATCAAGGGCAGCGACATCGAGGAAACCGCCACCCGCACCAACCTGGAAGCTGCCGACGAAGTGGCGCGCCAGATGCGCCTGCGCGACCTGGGCGGCCTGATCGTGATCGACTTCATCGACATGGACGAGCAGAAGAACCGTCGCGAGGTGGAAAACCGCCTGCGCGATGCACTGCGTCAGGACCGCGCGCGCGTGCAGTTCGGTTCCATCAGCAAGTTCGGCCTGATGGAAATGAGCCGTCAGCGCCTGCGCCCGGCCCTGTCCGAAGGCGCTTCCATCCCCTGCCCGCGCTGCGGCGGCTCCGGCCACGTGCGCGACACCGAATCCAGCGCCCTGCAGATCCTGCGCATCATCCAGGAAGAAGCGATGAAGGACAGCACGGCCGCCGTGCATGCCCAGGTGCCGGTGGAAGTGGCTTCCTTCCTGCTGAACGAGAAGCGCCCCGAGATCGCTAAGATCGAACTCAAGCAGCGCGTGCACGTGATGCTGGTGCCCAACAAGGGCCTGGAAACGCCGCACTACAAGCTGGAGCGCCTGAAGCACGACGATGCCCGTCTGGACACCATGGACGCGAGCTACACGCTGGCCGAGGAAGTCGAGGATCCCACCGCCGTCACGCGCCGCTCGCAAGAGCCGACGAATCGCCAGACGCCGGTGCTCAAGGGCGTGCTACCCGATGGTCCGGCACCCATTGCTCCGCCCAAGCCGGAAGTGGTGGAGCCTGTCGCAGCACCGGCTGCTGCAGCCCCCGTACAGCCTGCCGCCGAGCCCGCCACGGGTCTGGCTGCGCTGTGGCTGAAGATCAAGCGCTGGTTCGGCTTTGCCGAAGAAGAAGCCGTGGTCGAACCCGTAGCTCCCGTTGCACCGGCTCCCGAAACCACGCCGGCACGCGATGACAACCGTCGCGGCAATGGTCGTGGCGGCCGTGGCGGCAGCCGCAATGGCAACCGCAGCGGTGGCGAACGTGGCGATCGCAGTGATCGTTCCGAGCGCTCGGGCGAGCGCAGCAGCCGCGGCGAGAAGTCCGGCGAAGGCCGCAGCGGCGAGCAGCGTCGCAGCCGCGGTGAAGGCCGTTCTTCCGAGGGCCGCAACGATTCCCGCACGGGCGAGCAGCGCAGCGAGAACCGCAACGAGCAGCAGCGCGAAGGCGCTGTGGATACCGGCAGCGACAACCGCCAGGACGGCCGTGGCAACCGCCAGCGCCGCGAGCGGGGTGAACGCAGTGGAGAGCGCAGCGGCGAACGCCGTCCGCGCCAGACTGCCGTCCCGACCGATCTGGGCGGCGAAGAATCCAGCGCCACCGAAGCGGCACTGGCAGCCGCCGCTGCCAGCGCAGTAGCCGGTACGGCCATGGCGGCCGACCAGGTGGCAGACAGCGCCATGGATGCGCAGGCGGTCCAGACCTCTGGCTCCGGCGAGGGCGAAGTGCGCGAGCGCCGCGAGCGCCGTTCGCGTGACCGCTACGGCCGTGACCGCCGTCGTGGCGACCGCTCTTCCCAGAACGGGGAAGGCAGCGAGCTGAGCAATGCCGTTGAGGGTGAAACCTCTGCCGCATCGGAAGCCTCCGGCACGGAATCCAGCCCGCGCAGCTACTTCGCAGCCAATGCCAACGCTCCGGTTCCGGGCCTGGCACTGGGCGCAACCGGTGCAGACAGCGCCGCCGGTGCCGATACGACAGCTGCCGCTCCTGCGGTCGTCGCCGCCCTGCCCTCTCCGATCGCCCCGGTGTCGGACGGCCTGCCCGCGCCTGCCGTGGTGGAAACGCCTGCGGCTGAAAGCGCAGTCGCAGCTGTCGAAAGCGTCGAACAGGCCGAAGCGCAGCCGGAGGTGACCGTGGCAGCTGCTGCCGGCATGCCCAAGGTCCAGGCCTTCACGCTGCCCGAAGCCGAGCTGCATCGCATCGCCTCGGATGCAGGCCTGCAGTGGGTGGGTTCCGATGCAGACAAGGTGGCAGCCGTGCAGGCCGCCATCGCAGCCGAACCCAAGCCAGTTCACGTTCCGCGCGAGCGTCCCCCGATGGTGGTGCTGGATGAAGGTCCGCTGATTCTGGTGGAAACCCGTCGCGACCTGGCTGGCATGGTCCTGCCATTCGAGACCGAAGCAGGCCAGGGCAGCGACGCTGCACAAGCCTGACGGATGGCTAACCGGCACCCTTGCAGGTGCCGGAGCACTCCCCCAGAAGCCGCTTCAAGCGGCTTTTTTGCGTCTTGGGCATGCGTTTGAAGGGGGCACCGTGCGCGAAGGCAAGGCGCTCGCAAGGCGAGGCACAATGCGCTGGCTCGGAAGCGTTTGCCTGCAACGCACCGATGTGCTGTGAAACTGTGCAGTCGACGGGAGCCATGGGAGCCATGGGAGCCATGGGAGCCATGGGAGCCATGGGAGCCATGGGAGATGCGGGAGATGCGGGAGATGCGGGAGATGCGGGAGATGCGGGAGATGCGAGAGATACGGGGACCGCGGGAGCCAAGTGCTGTAGCTGTGCAGACAGTTTTTCAAGACACTGCAGCAGCGAAGCGCCAACCTTGTGCGCTCGCCCGCCACCAAAGAGCGCATTGTTCTCTCGACGACGGGCTTGAAATCAAAACCGGCGCGCCCACACGGCGCACCCAAGATCAACGCACCAGCGCAGCCTGCTTCCACGCTTCCTGGGCAGCAGCGCCGTCATTGCGCTCTTCCGCCAGTTCCGCCAGTGCCCTCCAGGCATTGCGGTGCAGCTCGGGCTCGTCCTTCAGGCCCTGCACCGCCTGGGTCAGGAACTGCTGTGCCTTGCCCCAGAGCTGGCGCTTCATGCAGGCCATGCCCATCAGGTACTGCACGTCCGGGCGGTTGGGATAGCGCTGGTAGGCCGTCTCGATGCGCTGCAGCCAGTCGCTGTCGATGCCCTCCAGCCCCGGCTCGATGGCGGCAATCAGCGCGCTGCGCTGGCTGCTGCTCAGGCTTTGCTCGCCCGCCGCCACCCGCTCCCACACGGGCAGCAACCAGGCCCGCGCCTGTGCAGCCGTGCCTCCGACAGCTACCAGCTGGCGTGCCGCGGCCAAGGCGACCTCCGGCCAGACACGCTCTTCGCGGTCCAGACGCATCCAGATGCGTTGCAACTGGTCCAGATCGAACGCGGACTTGAACTGGTCCACAATAAGGCGGCTTACCAGCACCCGACCGGCATCGGGGGTGAAGGCCTTGTGCCGTGCCAGGGTCCGCGCCGTTTCCAGCGCCAGATCGGTATTGCCCAGTTGCCGTGCCGCCTTGAGGCGATGACGCAAGGCCAGCACCCGGCGGCCCGTTCCCTGCGGCAAGGCATCCAGCCGCTCCAGTGCCACGGCAGGCTGGCGGTCCTCGATCGCCCAGCGCGTGGCGCGCAACTGGATCCCTTCGCGTGTTTCCACGGCGATATCCGCCGAGGATTCTTCGGCCGCCTGCAGTGCCTGCGTGTAATGCAGGTCGCGCTGCGTACCATCCTGCATGGCCTGGCTGCTTTCCGCCATGATGAAATGGGTCAGGGCACGCAGCTGCATGCGATAAGGTAATCGCTGCGCCGCCGGCACGTTGTCGCGGGGGTCAGCCTGCTGGCCGTACAAGCCCTCTTCCTGGCGCAGGGCGCGCTGGCCGGCCTGTCGGGCACGCGAAAAACGTCCGGCCAGATAGTGCGACATGGCATCCAGCAGATGGCCGTGCAGGGCACGCTCCTTTTGCTGAATGCGCCAGCGCCGCGCATCCCGGGGCAACTGAATCAGTCCGGACACGCCGCGCATCAGCGCATGGCCGAGCAGGAACAGGCCGAACAGGATCAGGATGGCCATGTTCAGCGAAATGTCGATCGCGCGCGTGGGCGACCAGTACAGGGTCAGGACGGCCTGGTTGTTGCCCGCCAGCAAAGCCAGCAGGGTCGCCAGAACGAACAGGGTCAGCAGCCAGAGCAGTGCGCGCATGTCTCAGTTTCCTGCAACACTGGCAGCGGCATTCGCCGCGGTGAGGGCTTCCAGCGTCCCGCGAATCTGGGGCAGTTCCGCCGAATGGATGTTCTTGTGCACTTCCTGCAGCTGTTTCTGCGCAGCATCCACCAGCGGCGAATCCGCCTGGAAATACTCCTTCAGCTGGGCCTGCACCTGCTCCACATCATTGCGGGCCAGCTCCGACTGGCGCGACATCAGCGCCATGCGGGCATTGAGCAGGCGCAGCTTGAGGTTTTCACGTACCAGCATGCCCTGGTCGGGGGGCAGCAGGGCTGCATCGCGGCTGGCAATGGCGCGCACGCGCACCAGTCCCAGCGCCGTGTCCGAAATGCTGCCCCACCACTGCTGCCACCATGGCGCACCCGCCGGCACGCGCGTGGCAACCGGCGCATTGCCCCCGGTGGACGGCAAGGGGGCCATGTCGCTCTGTAGCGGCAGGCTGTCGATCTGGCGCAGCACATTGTCGATGCGGGTGGCCAGCATGGCCACGTCGCTCACGCTGGTCTTGCGCAGCTGCTCGATGTCCTGGGCCATGGCCAGCTGCAGGGCCACCAGACGCGGCTGCGTGACGTTCTCGAGGCGTTTTTCAGAACTGATGAGCGCCGCCAGCAAGGGCTGCACGCTGCCGGTGAGCTGGGTTTGCTGCAGCCCCATCTGCACGACGGAGTCGACATCCACCAGCAGGTTGTCGTCCTTGGCGCGGGAAAGTCCCTGCAACACGCTGTCCACCTGGGCACGCTGGGCGTCCAGCTGCACCACGCGCTGATCCAGCAGCGCCACCTTGGCACTGGCTTCGCGGCTCTGCTCGCTGGCCAGCCGGGCGAGCGTGCCGCTGTCGCGCGACTGCAGGCCCATGTCGGCCACCTGCTTCGAGACCTGCTTCTGCAGCAGGTAGACCTGTCGCCATGCGACGCCGGCAGCGGCCGCCGCGGCGACGGCCAGCAACAAGGCCAGCACCAGCACGACGCGCGCCAACGCAGACATGCCCGCACGCTGCCCTGCCGGGCTGGCAGGCGCTACCGGAGGCGCAGTCATGGGGGCCGGGGACGTTGTCTCGGGGGAAGCACTCATAGCCACGATTGTATCGAGTGGCTTACATCATGCAGTGTAGGACGGGTCTGGAGAATGGTGCCGTAGCCGGCCTCGCGTGCCCTCGCCGCGATGCGCGGATGCGTGGCCAGCGCGGTCGCCTGGCTCCAATCCTGTTGCGGCAACAGGGTTTGCAGATGGTTGAGGGCCTGCGAGCTGCTCCAGAGCCACAGATTGCGCTGGCTGGCCAGGGTGCGAACAGTCTCCTGTTGTGCAGGCGTCCAGCGTGGCGCCTGTCGCTGATACGCCACAACCGTGCGCACTTCCAGGCCAGCCTGGACCAGTTGCTCGCCCATCCAGTCGCGCCCCGCACCGTAGTCCGGCTGGATGGCATCGGGTTTGGGGTCATCCGTGCCGCGCACACGCAGCACGCAGCGTCCGGCTTGCCGGGCCGCTGCCAGTTGCGGCTGGATCAGGGGCCAGAGAGCTTCGGAATCGAACTGGGCGGCATCCGGCGGAGGGCTGTCTATGCGTGCGGGGTCCACGCCCGCCTGCAACAGTGCCTGCAGCGTACCGCGCCCCGGTGCCCATGCTCTGGTGTAGCCGGCATTCCAGCATGCCGCTGCATCCGCCACGGCGGCGAAGAAATGCTCGACGGCGGGCACGCTGACGAAAAAGGCTGCAGCAGTCTGCGGCAACTGCTCCCAGGCTGCGTGGAGACGCTCACGGTAGGCCGCATGCTCCACCGCCGCAATCTCGATCAGGGGCCATACGAGCACCCGGGCACGGTCGCCCAGCTCGCGTTGCAGGGCTTGGGCCCAGTCGCTCGCCTGCGGCTCGGGCCGGGTGATGATGACGGCCGGTGCCTGCTGCATGGCGTTCAGTGGCTGGCAGGTTGTGCCGGACGGGCACCCTGTGCGATCAGTTCCCGTGCCACCTGCTCTCCGAGCGCCGTGGCCTGCTCCAGCGTTGTCACCGTGGCGCGGGCCGTGGCACGCACCAGGGAGACGGCGCCTTCGGTCTGGTCATCGCCCCAGGCGGCGTCGATCTGCAGCACATCGCCCTGCAGCGTGGCATAGGCTGCCAGCGGCATGGAACAGCTTCCGCCCATGGCGCGGCTCACGGCGCGTTCGGCACTCACGCGCAGCCAGGTCGGCATGTGCACCAGCGGCTGCAGCGCTGCCACCAGCTCCGGGCGGCCGGACCGGATCTCGATGCCCAGGGCGCCCTGCCCGGCTGCCGGCAGCATCTGCTGCGGCTCCATCACGTGGCGGATGCGCTGTTCCAGCTCCAGGCGCTTGAGGCCAGCCGCCGCCAGCACAATGCCGTCGTACTGGCCTTCGTCCAGCTTGCGCAAGCGCGTGTCGAGGTTGCCGCGCAGGGGCTCGATGCGCAGATCGGGGCGTGCCGCGCGCAGCAGCACGGTGCGGCGCAGGCTGGAGGTGCCGACCACGCCACCCTGCGGGATCGCTTCCAGGCTCTCGTAGTTCGGGGAAACAAAGGCATCGCGTGGATCCTCGCGCTCCATCACGCAGGCCAGCTCGAAACCGGCCGGCAGGTCCATGGGAACGTCCTTGAGCGAGTGCACGGCGATGTCGGCGCGGCCTTCTTCCAGCGCCACTTCCAGTTCCTTGACGAACAGGCCCTTGCCGCCGACCTTGCTCAGGCTGCGGTCGAGGATCTGGTCACCCTGGGTGGTCATGCCCAGCAGCGTCACGCTGTGGCCCTGCGCTTCCAGCAAGGCCTTGACGTGTTCTGCCTGCCAGAGCGCCAGGCGGCTTTCGCGCGTGGCAATGGTGAGTTGCAGGGAGGCTTGGGTGGACTCGGTAGACATGGCAGACAGCAGGCAAAACAGTGCACCACCCGAATGGGCAGACGCATACAGGATTGGCGCACATGCTAGCACGGTTGACCGACGGGGAGCCGCGCCGCCACCCGGCTCAGGCCCGCTTTGGCGCAGCGCCCGGCAAGGGGCTTCGCTACAATCAAGCTTTTGCCCGGCCGGGCCTTGTAAACAGACGTGCGCAAGCCATGCGCGCAAGGCCATGCTCCATTGCGGACATCGCCCTGCCCCGGCCCCCACTTGCCAAGTTCTACCATGTCCAGCTCCCACAACCAACTCGATACCAAGTCCCAGGCCTGGTCCGCCCTGTTCAGCGAACCGATGAGCGAGCTGGTGCAGCGCTACACCGCCAGCGTGTTCTTCGACAAGCGCCTGTGGCAGGCCGACATGCAGGGCAGCCTGGCCCATGCCGAGATGCTGGCCGCACAAGGCATCATCCAGGACGAGGACTACGCTGCCATCCAGCGCGGCATGGCGCAGATCCGCAGCGAGATCGAGGCCGGCACCTTCGAATGGAAGCTGGAGCTGGAAGACGTGCACCTGAACCTGGAAGCGCGCCTGACGCAGCTGGTGGGCGATGCCGGCAAACGCCTGCACACCGGCCGCAGCCGCAATGACCAGGTTGCCACCGACATCCGCCTGTGGCTGCGCGCCGAGATCGACCTGATCGCCGGCCTGCTGCGTGAGGTGCAGGGCGCGCTGCTGGCCGTTGCCGAAAAGAACGTGGACGTGATCCTGCCCGGTTTCACCCACCTGCAGGTGGCGCAGCCGGTGAGCTTTGCCCACCACCTGCTGGCGTATGTCGAGATGTTCGCGCGTGACGAGGAACGCCTGGCCGACGTGCGCAAGCGCGTGAACCGCCTGCCGCTGGGCAGCGCTGCCTTGGCCGGCACCACCTACCCACTGGACCGCGAGCGCGTGGCGCAAACGCTGGGCATGGAGGGCGTGTGCCAGAACAGCCTGGATGCCGTCAGCGACCGCGATTTCGCCATCGAATTCACGGCGGCCGCTTCGCTCATCATGGTGCATGTCAGCCGCCTGAGCGAGGAACTGATCCTGTGGATGAGCCAGAGCTTCGGCTTCATCCGCATTGCCGACCGCTTCACCACCGGTTCGTCCATCATGCCGCAGAAGAAGAACCCGGACGTGCCGGAACTGGCGCGCGGCAAGACCGGCCGAGTGGTCGGCCACCTGATGGGCCTGATCACCCTGATGAAAGGCCAGCCGCTGGCCTACAACAAGGACAACCAGGAAGACAAGGAGCCGCTGTTCGACACGGTGGACACCGTGCGCGACACGCTGCGCATCTTTGCCGAGATGATCGGCGGCCAGACCAACGCGCAGACTGGCGCCAAGGAAGGCGGCATCACCGTCAACGCCGCCGCCATGCGCGCCGCTGCCAGCAAGGGTTACGCCACCGCGACCGACCTGGCCGACTATCTGGTCAAGAAAGGCCTGCCCTTCCGCGATGCGCACGAAGTGGTGGCCCACGCTGTCAAGACGGCGCAGGACCAGGGCGTGGATCTGGCCGAATTGCCGCTGGAAACGCTGCAGGGCTTCAACCGCGATGTGGAGCAGGATGTGTTCGACAACGCGCTGACGCTGGAAGCTTCGCTCAATGCGCGCAACACGCTGGGCGGCACGGCTCCTGCACAGGTGCAGGCGCAAATTGCACGCCACCAGGCCCGTCTGCAGGTGGTGCAGGCATGACGCAGACCGAAATCCTGCTGGGCCTGGTACTGGCCCTGACCGTGTCCGCTGTCTGGCAGATGGTACAAGGTATCCGCGGGCTGAAACAGCAACCGCAGGGCTATGCGCGTGCCATTGGCCGGCGCATGATGCTGACCACGGTGGTCATGATTGCGATTCCGTTGCTGATCATGCTCGGCCGCGACCAGTGGGGGGCCATGACCAGCCTGTATGCCGTCCTTGCCGGCCTGGTCACGGTCAATGTCATCTGGCTGCGGCGCATCCGCTGAGCGATAGTCCGCTGCAACGCCGGTGCCTGCGTTGACGCCGCCCCTGAAAATGGCAGCTTCCGGCTGCTAAAGCGCCCAGTTGCGCTGCGCCGCCATGACCGCATTCGGATATTTCGCCTGCCCGCGTGAACCGTTATAGCGGCCCAGCGCATAGAACAGGTTGCCGTTCTCGCGCTGCAGGTAATAGCGCAGGATGACGCAGCCAAAGCGCAGATTGGTCTGCTGGTGGAACAGCGTGCTCGCATCGCCATCGCCGATCACGCGCGCCCAGAACGGCATCACCTGCATCAGCCCGCGTGCGCCAACAGCCGAGATGGCGAACTTGCGGAAATTGCTCTCCACCTGGATCAGCCCCAGCACCAGCGACACATCCAGTCCGGCACGGGCCGACTCGTACCAGACGGTCTGCAGGAATTCATGGCGCGTGAAATCGTCGATCATGCGTGCGCCAAGCCGGCGCTTCATCACGTTCAGCCAGTTCTGGTATTCCATCTCCGACTTGCGGTCGCTGAATACCGGCACGGGCGGTGCAGAAGTCTGCACGGCCGCGCTGAGGGCCGTGCGCACCGAATCGGCGAGATGTTCTTCCTTCTGGGCGCCAGCAAGCACAGACAAGGGCACACCACCGCCCGCGAGGGCCAAGCCTCCGACGCTCCAGCGTGCCGCCTTGCCCAGCCAACGGCGGCGCGCGGACGGCGCCGACATGGCTGATCGGGTTTCACTGGCGGTAGTGGCCGGCTGCGTCATGACTTCCCTGCTTGCACGCAATTGAGGCCCGGGCATCACCGCGACCGCGGTGTTGCCGCCCCTCCTGCTCAACGCCCCAGCTTCTCCAGCAACCACGCATCCATACCGGCCAGCGGCAGCTTCTGCGCTTCGGCATCGCGACGGAACTGGTACTCGCACTCGCCTGCCTGGATGCCACGGTCAGACAGCACCACGCGGTGCGGCACGCCAATCAGCTCCCAGTCGGCAAACATCACGCCGGGGCGCTCGCCGCGGTCGTCCAGGATCACGTCCACGCCCGCAGCCAGCAGCGTCTCGTAGAGCTTGGTGGCTTCGGCCTTGACGGCTTCGCTGCGGTCCATGCCGATCGGGCAGATCACCACGGTGAACGGCGCGATCGACTCGGGCCAGATCATGCCGCGTTCGTCGTGGTTCTGCTCGATGGCAGCGGCAGGCAGACGCGTCACGCCGATGCCGTAGCAACCCATCTCGAAGAACTGCGTCTTGCCGTTCACGTCGAGGAAGGTCGCGTTCATGGCCTTGCTGTACTTGGTACCCAGGTAGAACACGTGGCCGATCTCGATGCCGCGCTCGATGGCCAGCTTGCCCTTGCCACAGGGCGACAGGTCGCCTTCGACGATGTTGCGGATGTCGGCCACCACTTCGGGCTCGGGCAGGTCTCGGCCCCAGTTCACGCCGGTGATGTGGGCATCCACCTCGTTGGCGCCGCAGATCCAGTCGGCCATCACGGCCACATCACGGTCCACCACCAGCCTGACCGGCTTGCGCGTGTTGATGGGGCCCAGATAGCCGGGCCTGGTGCCGAAGTGATCGACGATCTCTTCCTCGGTGGCAAAGCGGAAGCCCTGGTTCAGGCCCGGCACCTTGCCCACCTTGACTTCGTTCATGTCGTGGTCGCCGCGCACCAGCAGCAGCCAGACCTCGCTGCCCTTGACGGCACCGGCCTCGTCCAGCACGTCGGTGGCCAGCACCAGCGACTTGACGGTGCTCTGCAGCGGCACGTTCAGCAGCTCGGCCACATCGGCACAGGTGCTCTTGCCCGGGGTGGGCGTCACCTGCATGGGCTGGCTGGCAGCAGGACGGGCCTGCGTGGGTGCCAGCGCCTCGGCCTTCTCGATGTTGGCGGCGTAATCGCTCTCGGGGCAGTAGACGATCGCGTCCTCCCCCGTGGCCGCGATCACCTGGAATTCCTCGCTCAGGTCTCCACCGATGGCGCCGCTGTCCGCCGCCACGGCGCGGTAGTTCAGCCCGAAGCGGTCGAAGATGCGGCGGTAGGCCTGCGCCATGTTCTGGTAGCTGGCCTTGGCGCCGTCGGCATCCTTGTCGAAGCTGTAGGCATCCTTCATGATGAACTCGCGGCCACGCATCAGGCCGAAGCGCGGGCGACGCTCGTCACGGAACTTGGTCTGGATCTGGTACAGGTTCTTGGGCAGCTGCTTGTAGCTGCGGAAATCCTGGCGCGCGATGTCCGTCACCACCTCTTCACTGGTCGGCTGGATCACGAAATCGTTGTCGTGGCGGTCCTTGAAGCGCAGCAGCTCCTCGCCCATCTTGTCGAAGCGGCCGGTTTCACGCCACAGATCACCCGGCTGCACCACCGGCATGGTGCACTCGATCGCACCGGCGCGGTTCATTTCCTCGCGCACGATGGCCTCCACCTTGCGGATCACGCGCAGGCCCATGGGCATATAGGTATAGACGCCGGCCCCCAGCTTCTTGATGAAGCCGGCGCGCATCATGAGCTTGTGGCTGACGACTTCGGCATCGGCGGGAGCGTCGCGGAGGGTGGAGATGAGGAACTGGGAAGCTTTCATGGAATTGCAATGGTTCTGACAACACGATGCCACGCCGCAATGCTGAAGCTGCGGACGGGGCTATAGGTGTTATTCTCGTTGATAACAGTGACGACCCGTGCATAATGGCTTCAATTAAGAATTGGAGTTGATCATGCTCGACCGGGAAGGGTTCCGTCCCAACGTCGGCATCATTCTGCTCAACCGCAAGAATCAGGTGTTCTGGGGGAAGCGCATCCGCACCCACAGCTGGCAGTTCCCCCAAGGCGGCATAGATCGCGGGGAGTCGCCCGAACAGGCCATGTTCCGCGAGCTGCGGGAAGAAGTCGGACTCTTCCCGCACCACGTGCGCATTGTTGCCCGCACCCGAGACTGGTTGCGCTATGAAGTGCCCGACCGCTATATCCGCCGCGAAGCGCGCGGCCACTACAAGGGCCAGAAGCAGATCTGGTACCTGCTGCAGTTGATGGCAGGTGACTGGGAGCTCGACCTGCGCGCCACCGACCACCCCGAATTCGATGCCTGGCGCTGGAACGACTACTGGGTGCCGCTGGACGTGGTGGTGGAATTCAAGCGCGGCGTCTACGAGATGGCGCTGACCGAACTGGCACGCTTTCTGCCACGCAACGACCAGCGCAACCGCTACCTGCGCTCCAGCTACAAGCAGCGCGACCGCCAGGCGCAGCGTCCGGATGGCCGACTGCAAGGCCCGCAAGCCTCGGCACCCGGGTTCGACCTGCCGCCCGACGCCAGCTTCGATCCGCAACCTCCGTGTGCGCCGCCTGCCGGTGCGCCCTCGCGAAAGAACCCCTCATGAACCGCCTGTTCCGTCCCCTGCCCGCCCTGCTGCTGGGCTTGGTTGCCACCTTCGCTGGCGGCAGCGCGCTGGCCCAGTACGCCGGCGAAGAGGAATCCGGCCCCTGGCAGGAAGCACCCGTCCCCCCCGCTCCCGCCCTGAGCTCGCGCAATCTGGTGGCAGTCGAGCTCCCAGAGTATTCGACGCTCAAGGTAGGTGTCGACCTCGACAGCGTGGAGCTGGGCAAGGACGGTGTGGTGCGCTACGTGATGCAGTTGCAAAGCCGCGAGGGTGCGCGTTCTGCCTACTATCAGGGCATCCGCTGTCGCACATACGAAGTCAAGACCTATGCGCGCTATGACTTCGGCGCCACGCCGCCAGGTTGGCAGGACGTGAAGACCGACTGGACCGACCTGCACGACGCCCGCTCGCGTCACGCCAAGAATCTGGCGCGCAACGGCATCTGCGAAAGCTATGCACCGCCCATCTCCACCAAGGAGGCCCGCCGCATGATCAAGCGCGGCAAGGCAGCGTGGATGGACCCCGCAGGCATGTAAACAAGCTGCCTGCAGCGGCTCAGCGGCTCAGCGGCTCAGCGGCTCAGCGGCTCAGCGGCTCAGCACCATATTGTCACGGTGCACCATCTCGGGTTCGGCGCTGTAGCCAAGCAGCGCTTCGAACTGGCTGGACGGCTTGCGGCACAGCTGGCGCGCCTCGTAGCTGGAATAATTGGCCAGACCGCGCGCAATTTCCACGCCTTCGGGATTGCGCACGGCTATCACTTCACCACGACGGAATTCGCCCTGCACTTCGGTCATGCCGATCGGCAGCAGGCTCTTGCCGCCCTGCTGCAGCATGGCGGCCGCGCCGGCATCGACCACCACCGAGCCATGCAGCTTGAGGTGGTCCTTCATCCACTGCTTGCGCGCCTGCAGCTTCTGCGTGGGCGCCACCAGTACGGTGCCGACCACTTCACCCTGCACCAGACGCAGCAGCGCATCAGGCTCGCGGCCCCAGGCGATCACGGTGCTAGCGCCTGAGCCTGCCGCGCGCTTGGCCGCCAGGATCTTGGTCAGCATGCCGCCCGTGCCCACGGCGCTGCCGGCACCGCCAGCCATGGCTTCCAGCGCAGGATCGCCTGCCTGACCCACGGCCACCAGCGTGGCATCCGGGTGCTTGCGCGGATCGGCGCTGAACAGGCCCTTCTGGTCGGTCAGAATCACCAGCAGGTCCGCCTCGACCAGGTTGGCCACCAGCGCGCCCAGCGTGTCGTTGTCGCCGAACTTGATCTCGTCATTGACGACCGTGTCGTTCTCGTTGATGACTGGCAGCACGCCAAGCTCGAGCAGCGTCACCAGCGTGGAGCGGCCGTTGAGGTAGCGTTCGCGGTCGGCCAGGTCGGCGTGGGTCAGCAGCACCTGGGCGGATGCCAGGCCGTTTTCACGCAGCTTGGTCTCGTACATCTGCGCCAGACCCATCTGGCCGACGGCGGCAGCGGCCTGCAATTCGTTGAGTTCGCGCGGGCGCGTCTGCCAGCCCAGGCGCTTCATGCCTTCGGCCACGGCGCCGCTGGACACCATGATGACTTCGCGGCCCTCGGCCCGCAATGCCGCCAGCTGGCGGCACCATTCGCCAATGGCCTGCTCGTCCAGACCGCGCCCTTCGTTGGTGACCAGGCTGGACCCCACCTTGACCACGATGCGGCGGGCTTGCTGCAGCATGGCTGCGGGATGGCTCAGGGTCTGGTCGGAGGGCATGGTGAAACAGCGGCGAGGGTGGCAGAAGCGACCGCCGCAGCGGTCGCACAGGGATTATTTTGCGGCAGGCTTCTTGCGGGAGCGGGCAGCCGGGCGCTTCGCGGGCTTGTCTTTTGCCGGCTTCTCCTCGGCGGACTCATCCGGCAACGCGGCAAAGCGGGGATCGAAATCCTCCGGCAGATCCACGAAGCGCGGATCGATCTCGGTCGGCGGCTGCTCTGCCACCTGCTGGCGATGGATATGCTGGTAGATCTCGCGGATCAGCGTTTCGCAACCTTCGCGCGTCAGCGCAGAGATCTCGAACACCGGCCCCTTCCACTTGAAACGTTTGACGAAATCCTTGACGCGCTCGGCGCGTTCGTCTTCCGGCACCATGTCCAGCTTGTTCAGCACCAGCCAGCGCGGCTTGCCGTACAACTCGGCATCGTATTTCTTGAGTTCGGCCACAATGGCCTTGGCCTGCGCGACCGGATCCACCGCATCATCGAACGGCGCCATGTCGACCACATGCAGCAGCAGGCGGGTGCGCTGCAGGTGGCGCAGGAACTGGTGACCCAGGCCGGCGCCTTCGGCCGCGCCCTCGATCAGGCCCGGCACATCAGCCACCACAAAGCTCTGCTCGGGGCCCACGCGCACCACGCCCAGGTTGGGGTGCAGCGTGGTGAAGGGATAGTCGGCAATCTTGGGGCGCGCATTGGACACCGCCGCGATGAAGGTAGACTTGCCCGCGTTCGGCATGCCCAGCAGGCCAACATCGGCCAGCACCTTCAGCTCGAGCTTGAGGCTCTTGCGCTCGCCGGGGTAGCCGGGCGTCTTCTGGCGCGGGGCACGGTTGACGGCACTCTTGAAGCGCAGGTTGCCAAAGCCGCCATCGCCCCCCTTGGCGATCAGGATCGGCTCGCCCGGCGTCAGCAGCTCGTACAGCACCTCGCCCGTTTCGGCATCGGTGATGATGGTGCCCACCGGCATCTTCAGGGTGACGTCATCGCCGGCAGCGCCGAACATGTCGGAACCCATGCCGTGCTGGCCACGCTTGGCCTCGAAACGGCGCGCATAGCGGTAGTCGACCAGGGTGTTGAGGTTGACATCGGCAATCGCCCACACATGGCCGCCACGGCCGCCGTCGCCACCGTCCGGTCCGCCAAATTCCTTGTATTTTTCGTGGCGGAACGAAGCGCAGCCATTGCCGCCGTCGCCCGCAGCGATGTCGATGAACGCTTCGTCTACAAATTTCATGGGGATTGCACTCGCAAGTCAGGGGATGCGCACGGCGCACCCGGGTGCAGACGCCTGCACCATTGAATCATTGATTGTAGGGGATGGGCCGCTCTGGAGGCCAGAAACACGCAAGCCCCGCACGAAGACGGGGCTTGCCGGGGGCCAGACCGGAGCCGGGCCCAGGGAGCATACGCTGCTTATTCGGCAGGCGTGATGTCCACCACGGACTTGTTCAGCGCGCCGCGCTGACCGAAGGACACGTGGCCGTCCACCAGGGCGAACAGGGTGTGGTCCTTGCCCACGCCCACGTTGTTGCCAGCGTGGAAACGGGTACCGCGCTGACGCACGATGATGGAACCAGCGCTGATCAGCTGGCCGCCGAATGCCTTCACACCCAGCATCTTGGGCTTGGAATCACGCCCGTTGCGCGTAGAGCCGCCGCCTTTTTTCTGTGCCATGAGTTACTCTCCTTGGTGCATCAAGCGTTGATGGAGGCAATTTCCAGCTCGGTAAACTGCTGGCGATGGCCCTGGCGCTTCTGATAGTGCTTGCGGCGACGCATCTTGAAGATGCGGACCTTGTCGTGTTTGCCATGGGCGACCACTTTGGCCACCACGGTTGCGCCGGAAACCAGGGGAGAACCCACAGTCAGGCTGTCGCCGTTGCCGACGGCCAGAACCTGATCAATGGTGATCTCTTTACCTTCGTCCGCAGCAATCTGTTCTACTTTGATCTTGTCGCCAGCAGCAACGCGATATTGCTTGCCACCGGTTTTTATGACTGCGTACATGTGTAAACCTCAAATACATTGAAATCTTGCCGGACGGATTTCCAGCAAGCCGATGATTCTACTATGGTTCTGCATGCAGGGCAAGGCCGTTCGTGCAGCGCAGCACAATCAGCAAGAATTGTCGCATTGCAGCACCAGCCAGACAGGCCCCGCATGCACGGGCTGCAGAAAGTACCCGCAAAGTATTGCTTTGCCACGCTCCCGCCAGAAAAGCCCGCCTGTCCACTCCCTATAATGAACGTCCAGATACCCAGCCCGGATGCTCCCTATCCGGTTCTGGCCCTGCTCTCCGATTTCCGCGTCCAGGACGATCATCTTGTCTGCTTCTGCTCCCCCGACTGCCCTAGCCCTGATTGCACCTGCCATGCAGCAGGTGGACCGGGTCATCCATGACCGCCTGACGACGGGCGTGCCGCTGGTGGCACAGGTGTCGCAATACATCATCTCTGCCGGAGGCAAGCGCCTGCGTCCTGCCATGCTGCTGCTGATGGCGGAAGCACTTGAATACAAGGGCGAGCAGCATTACAGCCTGGCAGCCGTGGTCGAGTTCATCCACACGGCCACTCTGCTGCACGACGACGTGGTCGACGAGTCCACCCTGCGCCGCGGCCGCCCCACGGCCAATGCCAGCTTTGGCAACCCGGCCAGCGTGCTGGTGGGCGACTTCCTCTACTCGCGCTCCTTCCAGATGATGGTCGAAACGCAGAACATGCGGGTGATGGACATTCTGGCCAATGCCACCAACATCATCTCCGAGGGCGAGGTGCTGCAGCTGATGAACATGCACGATGCCTCGCTGAACGAGGCCGACTACCTGCATGTGATCCGCTCCAAGACCGCCAAGCTGTTCGAGGCCAGCACCCGTCTGGCTGCCGTGCTGGCCGGCTGCGATGCCGAACAGGAAGAGCGCTGCGCCGAATACGGCCAGGCCCTGGGCACGGCGTTCCAGATCATCGACGACGTGCTGGATTACGAAGGCACGGTGGAAGATCTGGGCAAGAACCTGGGCGATGACCTGCGCGAGGGCAAGACCACCCTGCCGCTGATCATCGCCATGCGCGAGGGCACGCCCGAGCAGGCCACCGTGATCCGCAATGCCATCGAGCAGGGTTCGGTCGATGCGCTGGAGGCTGTTGTCGCCATCGTGCGCGGCACCGGCGCACTCGAAGGCGCGCGACGCGCAGCGGCTGCCGAAGCCCAGCGCGCCATCGCCGCCACGGCCGGGCTGCCCGACAACGCCTACACCCAGGCACTGCGCCAGCTGGCCGAACAGCTGCAGTCCCGCAAGACCTGATGCACGACAGGGTTTTTGCGGCCTCTAAAATGAACAGGTGACCACACTGACCCTTTCCCCAACCCTCAACGCCGACCTGCACTGCCATTCGGTCGTGTCCGACGGCACACAAACGCCCGAATGGCTGGCGGAACGCGCCCATGCCAATGGCGTACAGCTGTGGGCCCTGACCGACCACGACGAACTGGACGGAATCGAACGCGCGGCGTCTGCTGCTGCTGCCCTGGGCCTGCCCTTTCTCGCCGGCGTGGAAATTTCGGTGACCTGGGCAGACAAGACGGTGCATATCGTCGGCCTCGGAGTCGATCCTGCGCAACCAGCCCTGATCGAGGGCCTGCGTCGCACCCGCGGCGGGCGCGAGGAACGTGCGCGTGAAATGGCCCAGCAGCTCGAGGCCGTAGGCATTCCCGGCGCCTATGAAGGTGCCCTGAAGTACGTCGGCAACCCGGACCTGATTTCCCGCTCGCATTTCGCCCGCTACCTGGTCGAGATCGGGGCATGCACCGACATTGGCGATGTGTTTCGCCGCTACCTGACCGAAGGCAAGCCCGGCTTCGTGCCGCACCGCTGGGCCACGCTGGAACAGGCCGTGGGCTGGATCGTCGATGCCGGCGGCATGGCCATCATTGCGCATCCGGCACGCTACGGTTTCACGCCGCAGCAGGAGCACACCCTGTTCAGCACCTTCCGCCAGCTTGGCGGCCAGGGCGTGGAGGTGGTGACCTGCAGCCATACGCCCGAAGAAATCCAGACCTATCGCCAGATGGCGCTGGATTTCGGGCTGTATGCCTCGCGCGGCAGCGATTTCCACTCTCCCGGCGAAAGCCGGCTGGAACTTGGCCTGCTTCCGCCCCTGCCCTCCGGCCTGACGCCGGTCTGGCAGCACCTGGGGCACCGCATCCGCATGCCCGAAGGCGCCGGCGCCCCTGTTCATTCTTCCTGACTTTCCGTGATGGCGGGCGCAAGACCCGCCCCCTTTCTGCCCATGGCCCAGATTTTCGAGATCCATCCCCTCAATCCCCAGCCGCGCATGATCAAGCAGGCGGTTGCCCTGCTCGATGCCGGCGAAGTGCTGGCGGTTCCCACCGACTCCAGCTACGCCCTGGTGTGCCACATCGACGACAAGGCGGCGAGTGACCGCCTGCGCCAGATCCGCCAGATGGACGACAAGCACCTGCTGACCCTGATCTGCCGCGACCTGAGCGAACTGGCCAGCTATGCGCGCGTGGACAACCGCCAGTATCGCATGCTCAAGCTCGGTACACCGGGCCCGTTCACCTTCATCCTGGAGGCATCCAAGGAAGTGCCGCGTCGCCTCAGCCACCCCTCGCGCAAGACCATCGGCCTGCGCGTACCGCAGCATGCGGTGCTGCAGGCGCTGCTGGAACAGCACGACGGCCCGCTGCTGAGCACCACCCTGTTCCTGCCGGACAGCGACGAGCCCCTGCATGACGTCTCCGAAGTCTCCGACCTGCTCGACAAGCAGGTGGCCGGCGTGATCGACAGCGGCGCCTGCCCGCACCTGCCCACTACCGTGGTCGACCTGACCCCCATGGGCAAGGGCGACGCGCCCGAACTGGTGCGCCAGGGAGCCGGCGACGCGTCGATTCTGGGCCTCTGAGCCTTGCCACGCCGAAATGGCGTGAAATTTTTTTGATACGAACGGATCAATCGGGTGTAAAAACCGGCAAACGGTGTGCCGATCACTGTTGCTGACCGTCAACGAAAGCCTTCATGGATCTCGCCAACATCATCCAGACCATCGCCATCTACGCCATTCCGGTGCTGTTTGCCATCACTGTGCACGAGGCCGCGCACGGCTATGTGGCGCGCCACTATGGCGACAACACGGCGTGGATGCTGGGTCGTGTCACGCTCAATCCGCTCAAGCATATCGACCCGCTCGGCACCATCCTGATGCCGCTGTTCCTCTACATCGCCACCTCCGGCGCCTTCCTGTTCGGCTATGCCAAACCGGTGCCTGTACGCTTCGACCGGCTGCGCCATCCGAAGCGCGACATGATCTGGGTCGCCCTGGCCGGCCCTGCCTCCAACCTGATCCAGGCCCTGTTCTGGGGCGCCCTGCTCTATGTGCTGCTGGGTCTGGGCGTGAGCGAGCCCTTCTTCCTGCAGATGTGCAAGGGCGGCGTGCTGGTCAACATCGTGATGTTCGCCTTCAACCTGTTCCCGCTGCCTCCGCTGGACGGCGGACGCGTGCTGGCCGGCCTGTTGCCGCGCCATGCCGCCAACGCACTATCCCGCGTCGAACCGTATGGATTTTTCATTGTAATGGCGCTGGTGGTGACCGGAATTGTCAGCAGCCTGTGGATGCGTCCGCTGATGAACGCAACCTATGGACTACTCGAAGTCCTGCTCACCCCCTTGAAATTGCTGTTTTCTTAACATAATTTCAATCAAACCATCCAAAAGTTGACAATTGTCACTTTTTTTCCAATGTGTTTGAATAATCATCCAAATGGATGCCATGCTTTTGACTCTATGATTTGGCCACGTTAAACATTTACAGGCCATCGCATCTGAAAGTGCGGCCATTTCATTTAAGTCATGTCTGTTTACCTGATTGAAGATCATCCGCTTTACCGTGAAGCTTTCGCCAACCTGCTGCGCCGTCTGAAGCCGGGCGAGGAAGTGATCGAGCTCGACCGCATTGGCGACCTGCCCCAGGCCGTCAAGTCGCACGGCCAGCCCGCCACCGTTTTTCTGGACCTCACCCTGAGCGACACCCTCGGCCATTCGGGCATCCGCGAAGTCAAGCGCGCCTACCCCGAGTCGCAGCTGGTTGCCATTGCCGACCAGGCGGGCGACGAGAACGAACCGCTGTGCATGGAAGCCGGCGCGGACGGCTACCTGTCCAAGCAGACGCCTACGCCGGCGCTGTTCTCCGCCCTGCGTTCGCTCATGCTGCCCGAGACCGAGGGCGATGAAGCCGAGCTGTCCAACAGCAAGCTCTCCAAGCGCCAGTCGCAGCTGCTGGTTGCGCTGGAGCAGGGCCTGAGCAACCGTGACATTGCCGACCGCCTCGGCATCAGCGAGCACACGGTCAAGGTGCACCTGTGGCGCCTGTTCCGCCGTCTGGGCGTGAAGAGCCGTACCCAAGCCATCCACACGGCCCGCCTGAACGGCCTGATCAAGGGCTGATACCGCACCTGCCCGGGCTGCCATGCAGTCCCGTGCCACAATCGACAGGCAGCAGCTCTCGCCCGGGACTGCTGCCTCTTTCTTTGGGTACGCTGTTTCAGGAGTTGCAACACCCCCATGCTGCTGCGCGACCGCATCCTCTCCCTGCTGGTTCCGGACACGACCGGGCCGATGCGGTATGCGCTGGACATGCGTACCTTCTGGTTCAGCCACTATCTGTCGACCGGATTGCGCACCAGCAGCGGCATCCTGCTGATTGCGCTGGCAGCACTGGCGTTGCTGCCGCCTGGCTGGGCCATGGCGGCGGCCTTTGGGGCTGCGGCGCTGGCCCTGGTCGACCAGCTCGGCCCCTTGCGCTACAAGAGGCGCGAACTGGGTGTGTCGCTGCTGCTCAACACCCTGGCCGCCCTGTGGGTTGGCATGCTGACACCGTGGCCGCTGGCACAGGCGGCGAGCATGGTGCTGCTGACCTTTGGCTCGGCCCTTCTGCTGCTGTATGGCAACCGGGCCATGCCGGTGCAGTTTGCCATGCTGCTGGCGATGACGCTGTCGGTGGAACATATCGGGCAGAAGGCCGACCCGCTGGCCACGTGCGCCAGCTTCTTTCTGGGCGGGCTGTGCTATTTCGTCTACGCGCTGAGCGTAGCCTGGTGGCAGCGCCACCGCCTCAAGCAGCAGGTGCTGGCCGAATGCCTGTTCGAGCTGGCGCGCTATTTCGACATCAAGAGCGGTTTCTACGAGCGCAGTGCCGATATCGAGCAGCAGTTCACCCGGCTGATCCGGCAGCAGGTGGTGCTGGCCGACCGCCAGCAGGCGGCGCGAGATCTGGTGCTGCAGCCGCTGCAGGGCCCGCAGGATGCGCGGCTGATCCAGATCCATCTGGGCATGCTGGACGTGTACGAGCAGGTGCTCAGCACGCATACCGACTACCGTGCGCTGCACCAGCACTTCGGGCAGAGCGACATCATGCTGTTCCTGCGCGACCTGATTGCCAAGGCCACGCGTGACGTGGAGGCGGTGGCCTTTGCCGTGACGCGCGGGCTGCCTTCGGAGTCGCCCGTGACCTATGTGGCCGAGCAGCGCGCCATTGCCTTCGAGCTGCACCTGATGGAACAGGGCGAGTACAGTGTGCCGGTGTCGGACGATGTGTTTCTGCTGCTGCGCTCCACCTACTACAAGATCCTGGACACCATCACGCGCATCAAGCAGATGCATGCGGCCACGCACAGCTCGCCGGAGCAGCTGCCGGCCATCGACATGACGCTGTTCGTCTCGCGTCCGCGCATCGACTGGAATCTGCTGCAGCACAACCTGAACCTGCAATCGCCGATTTTCCGCTATGCGCTGCGCATTAGTCTGGCCATGGTGGCGGCGCTGCTGCTGGTGCAGGCCCTGCCCTACAAGGCGCATGCCTACTGGATCATGCTGACCATCGTGATCATCATGAAGCCCAGCTACAGCATGACGCGCGACCGGCGCCGCCAGCGGATGCTGGGGACGGTGCTGGGGTGCATCGTGGCGGCGGTAGTGCTGCAAGTGGTGCAAGGCACGCTTCCGTTGCTGCTGGTACTGTATCTGTCGCTGATGGTGTCGTCCACCTTTGTGCAGCTGCGCTATGTGTATACCGCTACGGCGGCCACGCTCACCGTGCTGGTGCTGCTGCACCTCACCACCAGTCAGGGCGGCCCCGGCCTGGTGATGGAGCGGCTGATGGATACCGCGCTCGGGGTGCTGATCGCAACGATGTTTGCCTATGTGTTTCCCAACTGGGAGCGCCAGGCCTTGCCCGGCCTGCTGCAGCGCCTGTTTGACGGCGCGCGCCGCTATCTGCGCGAAAGCCACGCGCTGCTGCTGGGGGATGTGACCCAGGACGAGGCCTACCGGCTCTCGCGCAAGCAGTTTCTCAACGAGATTGCGGGCGTGAACGCTGCCCTGCTGCGCATGCTGGACGAACCACGCGTGCGCCAGCGCGGGATCAGCGAAATCAACCGGCTGCTGGTGCGCACCTACCTGATGACTTCGCATGTGGCGGCGCTGCGCATGCTGCTGCGCAGGCAGCCCTGGCTGCAGCGGCAGGCAGATTACCGGCAGCAGATGCAGGAATCGATGGTGCTGACCCATGCGCTGGTGGAAGAGGCGCGCACGATTCTGTGTGTGTCGGAAGATAGTTGCGCTCCGGTGCAGGTGCTGGAACTTCCGGAGATGATGGGGGCAAACCAGCAAGGCACTGCCGACGGCATGTTGCCTGCGCCCGAAACCGCGCAACCTGAGGGGGAGCGTCTGCCCCATGCCACGCACGAGGTGCACAACGTACTGGAACACCGCATCCGTGCGCTGCGCGAGGATGCGGCCGATCTGGTGGAACAGAGCCGCCGGGTGAAGGCGGTGCTGGCGCCGGAGTAGGCTGACGCAGCCCTCGTGCGCTGCCCCAGCAGTGGTCGTGCCAAGGGGGTACTTGCACCCCGTGCAGGCGCCTCGGTCAGACGGGCAAAGCCACCAGATCGTGGCCGTCGGTGTCGACGATGCGGGCCTGCGTGAAGGTGCCGACCTTCAGGGTCTTGCTGATCTTCTGCGGTGGCAGCAGCTTGACGATGCCGTCGATCTCGGGCGCATCGGCGTAGCTGCGGCCAATGGCGCCCTTCTTGCCCTGGTTGGGCGCGCTGTCGACCAGCACCTGCATGGTGCTGCCGATACGCTGGCGCAGCTTGCTGATGGACACCTGCTCGGCCACGGCCATGAAACGGGCGCGACGCTCCTCGCGTACTTCATCCGGCAGCGCACCGGGCAGTTCATTGGCGGTGGCGCCCTCTACCGGCGAGTAGGCAAAGCAGCCGGCGCGGTCGATCTGTGCTTCCTGCACGAAGTCGAGCAAGTGCTGGAATTCTTCTTCCGTCTCGCCGGGGAAGCCGGCGATGAAGGTGCTGCGGATCACCAGTTGCGGGCACAGTTCGCGCCAGCGCTGCAGGCGCTCCAGGTTGCGCTCGCCGCTGGCCGGGCGCTTCATGCGCTTGAGCACATCGGGGTGGCTGTGCTGGAACGGCACGTCCAGATACGGCAGCACCAGGCCTTCGGCCATCAGCGGGATCAGTTCATCCACGCTGGGATAAGGGTAGACGTAGTGCAGGCGCACCCAGGCACCGTGCTGCTTCGCCAGCTCGCCCAGGGCCTGCACCAGCTCGAAGGTGCGCGTCCTGATCGGCTTACCATCCCAGAAGCCGGTGCGGTATTTCACGTCCACGCCGTAGGCAGAGGTGTCCTGGCTGACCACCAGCAACTCCTTCACGCCACCTTCGAACAGGGCCTGCGCTTCTTTCAGCACATCGCCGATCGGTCGACTGACCAGGTCGCCGCGCATGGAAGGGATGATGCAGAAGGTGCAGCGGTGGTTGCAGCCCTCGCTGATTTTCAGGTAGGCGTAGTGCTTGGGTGTGAGCTTGAGACCGGCTACGCCGAAACCGCCGGGCACCAGATCCAGGAAGGGATCGTGGGGCTTGGGGCAGTGGGTGTGTACGGCGTCCATCACTTCCTGCGTGGCGTGCGGGCCGGTAACGGCGAGCACGCTGGGGTGGATTTCCTTGACCAGGTTGTCGCTGCTGTGGCCGCTCTTGGCACCCAGGCAACCGGTGACGATCACCTTGCCGTTTTCGGCCAGCGCTTCGCCGATGGTATCCAGGCTTTCCTTGACGGCGTCGTCGATGAAGCCGCAGGTGTTGACGATGACCAGATCCGCGCCGGCAAAGGTCTTGGACGTGGTGTAGCCCTCGGCGGAGAGCTGGGTCAGGATCAGTTCGGAGTCGGTCAGCGCTTTCGGGCAGCCCAGACTGACGAAGCCGATCTTGGGCGGCTGCTGGGTAGTGGAAGCGGGGGCAATGGCGGCAGTTTCGGTCATGGCCGCTATTGTCGCAGTTTCGGCTGATGGCGGACATCCACCAACGGCCCTTCACGCCGGAAACGGCGTTTGCGCGCTACAGCGAGCGCTGATGCACCGAGCTCCCGACACTGCGACGAAGGTGCAAAAGCCCCCTGAGCGATCCGGCAGACGACTACCGACGCGCTTTCAGCTCCGCTTGCGCCTGTTCAGCGCTTGGGCGGCTGGAACGCGGCCAGCCACTGCTGCATGTTGGCCTGGTACTGATGCTGCAACTGCTCCTGCATCTGCTGCATCATGTGCTTGCTCTGCTCGGTGTAGTTGGCCATCATGTCCTGCACCATTTTCTGGCCGGGCATCTGGATCATCTTCTGCCAGGTCTCGGGATTGAGGCCCGGCGTCATCTCCATCATCTTCTTCTGCATTTCGCCGAAGGCATGGATGCTGCTTTCGAGGTTGGCACCGAAGAAGCCCTGCCAGGTGTGGCCGTAGTAGCGGATGATGCTGGACAGCACCTGCTCGGTGAAGATGGGGCTGCCGCCCGCCTCTTCCTCCAGGATGATCTGCAGCAGGATGCTGCGCGTCAGGTCTTCATTCGTCTTGGCGTCGCGCACGACGAAAGGCTCTGCCGACATGACGAGCGCCTTCACCTCTGCCAGCGTGACATAGCTGGAGCTGGCGGTGTCATACAGGCGCCGGTTGGGATACTTCTTGATGACGCGCACCTTGTCTTGCGTGGCCTCTTCGGCCGGTGCCTCTGCGTCTGCGGGGATTGCTGCCTGCTTGACCGTTCGGGACGTCGCCATATACTGGATTCCTTGTACTGCACCAGCGCTCGGCGGCTGGTGCGTATGGGTTCAATTATGCACTTTCCCCGGTGCATTCCACGCTCCAGTAAACCCTATGAATCTCCGTCCGCGTGAAGACCTGCTCAATCCTGTCGACGAGGCCGCGATGGCCCGTGCCGCCGAGGTACTCGGCCCGGCGCGCCATGGCTACCTGGCCGTGCTGCAACCCGGCAGCGGCTGGCCGGGATTGAGCCGTGTGGCACTGGGGCGCGATGCCGAAGGTGTGCCGCTGATCCTGATCTCGAAGCTGTCCGCACACTTCGGCGCACTGGCTGCCGATGCGCGTTGCTGCCTGCTGGTAGGAGAGCCTGGCAGCGGCGATCCACTGGCCCATGCACGGCTGAGCATCGATTGTCTGGCAGAGCGGGTCGATGAAGCGGAACGCCCTGCGCTGCGCGAGCGCTTTGTGGCTTGGCAGCCGAAGGCGGCGCTGTATGTGGACTTTGCGGATTTTGCGTTCTGGCGGCTGCGGCCGCAGCAGGCCAGCTTCAATGCGGGGTTCGGCAAGGCGTATGCGCTGGATGCGGCGCTGCTCGCCCGCCTGCTGGAGCGGGTCGTGCAGGCCGGGCCGAACTGACTGGGGATCAGGGAGCGTCGCGGAACTCGGGGCTCAGTGGTGCCGAAGACAGGATCGGCTTGAATTCGCCTTCGGGAGCTTCCAGTGCCTCGGGCACATCGTCCGGGCTGGCTGCAGCCTGTTCCACCGTCTTGGCCGGAGCCGGTGCGAAGGCCTTGACGCCAATGACCATATCTTCCGAGGACATTGCCTGCGTGGCGGGCGCTGGGTCAGATACGACGACAGGTGCGGAAGGGGCTTCCTGCGCAGTGGCAAGCGGAGCTGCTGCCACAGGAGCTGCCTCGGCAACGGCGGGCTGAGCGGGCACCGACTGCTGTGCCACCGGCGCAGCTAGCGGCTTGGCAGACACCGGTTGTGCAACTTCGATTGCTGCAGGAGCCGCTACCGGTTCCTGCACGGCAGGCGATGCTGCCGCAACCGGAGCTACTGGAGCCGCAGGCTCGTCCAGGGTGACTGGCGCCCAGCTGGCCTGCACATCAGGCGCTGCTACCGCCTGTGCGTCCGGAGCCGTGGCCGCTGGAGCTACAGGGACCTCAGGAACGACTGGAGCCGGCTCCACCGCGGCAGCCGGTGCTACGGGCGCTGGTGCCGCCATCAGGGGGGGCGCTGCGGACGCAGGCGCTTGCAGTGCCGAAGCCACTGCGGGCACCGCGCCGGCTCCGGACATCGGCCGGTCGCCCTGCGGCACGACTTCGGGCTGTGCAGATTTTGCAGCCGCCCCTGTTCCCTCCGGCAGGGTCAGGCTGCGACGCTCGGGCAAGCGGCCCGTGGTGGCGAGACGCGCCCAGTCCGCCAGGGACGCATTGGCATCCAGGTAGCTGGCCACGGCATTGCGATAGTCGTTCTCCGCGACGACGCGGGACACTTCGACGTTGGCCAGTTCCGCATAGGCGTTGAGCACATCGAGCAGGCTGCGGCGTGCGATGCGGAACTGCATTTCGTACAGGTCCACCACCTGGCGGGAAGCACTGATTTGCTGCTCTGCTGCGGCGGCCTGCAGCTTGCTCTGTGCCATGTCCGCTTCTGCCGTCTGCGTACGCTCGTCGATCTCGCGCTGCAGCAGGTCGACACGGTTCTGCGCAGCCGTGAGTTGCTTGGCTGCGCTCTGCTGGCTGTAGTAGGCGCCGCGATCCAGGAAGTTCCAGTTCAGGACCACGCGCGTGCTGCGGTTCTCGCGTCCGGCGGCAACCACCAGATCGACGCTGGGCCAGCGCGACTTGCGCAGGTTGTCCAGTTCGGCACGGGTTGCCTGCATGGAGTTGTACTGGGCCTGGATGCTGGGATGGTGCGAAACACCATCGGCAGAGGCACGCACGGCCTTGCGCCATTCGGGACCGAAGGGGTTGGCCAGCGTGATCTGCTGGTCGGTGTAGCGCGTGAGCTTGCTGAGCGACAGGCGCATGGCTTTTTCATACTGCACCATGCGCATGCGAACCTGCAGTGCACGCGATTGCGCCTGCACCAGTTCGTAGTTGCGGCCCGGATCGTGACGCACGATCACATCCAGATCGCCGATGATCTTGTCGTGGCGCTTGAGGTTGGCCTGCTCGGTCTCCAGCAGTTCCTTGTTGCGCAAGGCACCGAGGTAATGCTGGGCCATGGTGGTGGCCAGATTCTCCTGCGTTTCCGCCGTCTTGTTGTTGTAGAACTTCTCGTGGAACTGGTCACGCTCGACGCGCGAGGACACTGCGCCGGCCGAGAACAGGTTGAGCCTGCCGGTGAGCGCCACCGGATCCGGATTGGTCAGGTCCTTGTATTTCTTGTCGAACTCTTCCTGCGCCTGCACGCCCAGCACCGGCCAGTGGCCGCTGCGTGACACCTGGGTCTGCATCTGCGCCTGCTCTTCGCGGGCCAGTGCTTCAAGCACGGCGGGGTCCTTCTGCACGGCACCGTCGATCAGCGCGGCAAGGCCGGCGGCGTGGACCGGCGTCATGGCAAAAGGCAGCGGCAACAGCCCGGCGGCGCACAGGCAAGCCGCCATCAGGCGACGTTTCAGCGGACGAGAGGCAGGAGCGATTGCCGGGCTTGCGGCCGGCGACAGGGAATGGCTTGTCGTCATGGTGTGGCAATCAGGAGCGCGAGAGGAAGGCATGGGAGGGTGACTGGGTTGGGCTCAACGCTCGCGCAGGGCCTGCTTGAGTCGGGTAATGGGTTTGACCAGATACTGGAACACGGTCTTCTCGCCGGTCTTGATGTCGACCGAGGCGATCATGCCGGGGATGATGGGCATGTCCTTGCCGTTCTTGTCCTTGAGCGTATTCTTGTCGGTCGTGACAATGACGCGGTAGTAGGATTCATCCGGATTGAGCTTGAGTTCGCTCGGGCGGCGGTTATCCTGCAGCGTATCCGGGCTGATGTGCGTCACCCTGCCGTCCAGACCACCATAGATGGCGTAATCGTAGGCGGTGAGCTTGACCACGGCGGGCGCTTCCGGGCGGATGAAGGCCACGTCCTGCGGACGGATGTAGGCCTCGACCAGCAGCGGGCCTTCCAGCGGCACGATTTCCATGATGTCCTGACCGGCGCTGATCACGCCGCCCACGGTGTTGATCTTGATGTTCTTGACGATGCCGCGCAGCGGCGCCTTGATGGCGGCGCGCTTCATCGGATCGGCACGGGCGGCCATGTTCTCGGTGCTTTGGGCCAGTTCGGATTCGACACGCACCAGTTCGGTGTTGGCATCGGCGCGGAACTTGTTGCGGCGCTCGGTGATCTGCATGGCCAGCTCGCTGGCCTGGCGGCGCATGCGCAGCACTTCCACTTCGGAGACCACGCCCTTGCCGACCATGGGCGCGGTGATGGAGATTTCCCGATCCAGCAGCGCCTTGCTGCGTGCCAGGCCACGCACACTTTCGTTCATGGCACGCACGCGCGAATGGTAGGCAGCAGTTTCACGCTGCACCAGCTCGGGGCTGAGGCCTTCCTTGAACTCCAGGGGAATGCCATACGCCTCGGAGCGCAGGCGTGCTGCCGTGGCTTCGAGCGCCTGCACCTTGTTCTCGACTTCCCTGAAGACGGCAGTGGTGCGGGTGTCATCCAGGCGCAGCAGGATCTGGTCCTTCTCGACCACATCGCCTTCACGCACCAGCATTTCGGCCAGCACGCCGGGATCCAGGCTCTGGATCACCTGTTCCTTGCTGCTGGGGATGACGCTGCCCTGGCCGCGCGCCACTTCCTCGACGTTGCTGAAGTAGGCCCAGGTGACGAACGCGATGAGCAGGGCCGCCAGCAGGCCGACGGTCCAGAACATGCCGCGGTGCTTTTCGTGCTGCAGGGCAGCCTGCAGGTCGTTGAGGAGCGGCAGGTCTTCCTTGGAAACGCGCTCCTGGCTGGACGTGCTTCCGGAGTTGCCGGACGGTTTCTTGCTGCCGAACATGTGTTACTTCCCTGTGATTTCTGGTGCTGCGGGGGGCTGTTGCGTTGTCGGTGCCGCTGGACTGGCTGCGCTGGCTGCAGGCTGAGTGGCAACAGCCGTGCTGCCCTCGCCCGTGGCGGGCGTGACCCGCACGGAAATCTGGCCCGGACCTGCGACAGGCGCTGTTTCTGCAGGCGCTGCTGCAGTCGCCTGCTTGACCGAGGCAGAGACGACAGCCGGGCGGGCGCGCACGACCTGGGTCTGGCCAGACGCCACTACCCTGCCCTGCTGGACCGTTACCGTGCCCGCCTGTTGCGCCGGAGCGCCGGCTTGCGGGTGCGCATGCACGCCACCCTGTTGCTGTGCCCGTTCGTTGGCCGCCAGGCGCTGCATGACGGCATCGCGCGGACCGTCCATGACGATCTGGCCCTGGTCAACCACGATGATACGGTCGACGATATTGAGTACCTGCGGACGGTGGGTGACGACGATCAGCGTGCGCTCGCCCGCCTTGGACCAGTCGGCCACGGCGCGCAGGGCGTGCATTTCGGTCATCTGGTCCAGGCCGCTGGTGGGTTCGTCCAGCAGCACGACACGGGGATCGCGCAGGGTGAGGCGTGCCAGACCGACGAGCTGCTTCTGGCCGCCGGACAGGCCGGCGCCATCTTCGCCGATGGGCATGTTCAGGCCCTGCGGGTGGCCTTGCACCATGCGGTCCAGGCCGAAGCGGCGCAGGGCTGCAACCAGCTCCTCGTCGGTGCTGAGGCGGTCCATGCGGCCCATTTCGAGGTTGTCACGCAGGGTCCCGAGGAACAGGCGTGGATGCTGACCGAGCAGGCTGACGTAGTTGCGCACGTCGCTGGGGTCGATCTGGCGCAGGTCCATGCCGTCGAGCAGCACGTTGCCCTGTTGCGGCTCGAACAGACCGGCCGCCAGGCGCAGCATGGTGGACTTGCCGCTGCCGATGCGCCCCAGCACGCCGACACGCTCGCCCGCCTTGATGTGGAAGCGCATGTCCTTGCAGACCTGCGGGCCCTTTTCACCATAGTGGAAGGAGGCCTTGTCGAAGGTGATCTCGCCCTTGATGTGGGTGGGACTGATGTAGCTGCGGTGGATGTCGCGCTCGGTCTTGCGCTCGACGACGCTGTTCAGGCCCTGCAGTGCGGTGCGCGCCTGCTGGTAGCGGATCATCAGGCCGGCGACCTGGCCCAGCGGCGCGAGTGCACGGCCGGACAGGATCACGCACGCAATCAGCGCACCCATGGTGATGCGGCTGGTGGGCTCGGGCTGGTGGATCAGGTAGGTGCCGTACAGCACCAGAAACACGGTGTTGGCCTGCTGCACCAGCTGCGTGAAGTTGACGACCAGGTTGCTGATGTCCTTCTGGCGCATGGAGGCAGACGCCGTGGTGGCGGTGAAGCGCTCCCAGCGTTGCTGCGCCCAGTTGGTGGCGTTGTTGGCCTTGAGGGTTTCGATGCCCTCGATGGCCTCGACAGCCAGGCCCTGGCGTTGCGAGCCCTCGCGCATGGAAATGTTGATGGACTCGGACAGCGGCTTCTGCGCCAGCAGGCCGGCAATCACCACGATGGGCACGGTGAGCAGCGGCACGATGGCCAGGGGGCCGGCCACCATGTACATGACGAAGATGAACAGCAGCACGAAGGGCAGATCGACCAAGGCCAGCAGGCTGGCGCTGGTCATGAAATCGCGCACCGATTCGAAATCGCGCAGATTGTTGGCGTAGGAGCCGGACGAGACCGGCTTTTGCGCCAGGTCGATCGCCATGACGCGGCGGAACAGGGCCGAGCTGATGATCAGGTCGGCCTTCTTGCCGGCGATGTCGGTGAGACGCGCGCGGATGTTGCGGGCAGCGAACTCGAACAGGTTGGCGAGCAGCACGCCGATACTGAGCACCCACAGGGTTTCGTAGGCCTTGTTGGGGATGACGCGGTCGTACACGTTCATCACGTAGAGTGAACCCACCAGCGCCAGGATGTTGATCAGGAAAGTGGCAACCACCACCTGGACGTAGTAGGGTTTGAAGCGCCAGATGACCTTCCAGAACCAGGCCTTGCCCATGGTGTATTCAGGCAACTCGGAACGGTTATCCTGCTCCGGCTTCATCTTGACGAACCAGCAGTAGCCAAGGTAGCGGGCGTCCATCTCGGCGTGGGAGAGCACTTCGGTGCTGCCGTCATCACGCATGAGGGTGTAGCGGCGCTGCTGGCCCTGGCCCTGGATTTCGGAGACGACCTCACCGCCGCCGTCCGAGGTGAGCAGCAGCAAGGGAGCCGCGAGCGCCGGCACCTCCAGCAGCGGGCGCTGGCTGAGCTGGTTCTCGTAGCCATGGCTGAGCAGAACCTGGCCGAGGCTATTGAGGTCCACCCTGCCCTCGGCGTTGCGCAGGGTTTGCGCAGTGAGGGCGTGGGCAGACAGGGGCTCGCCCTGCAGACGGGTTAGCAGGGAGAGTTTTTCTAGCAGGGTGGCTGAGTTGTCAGCTGGTGTCATGTCGCGCTGGATCCTGGTTGACTCGTGTGCGGGGGTGTCGCTGAGTATCCTAGTGTAAGCGGATTGTGTGTATGGACATATATGGGTGTGCCCGTGGCAGGCCGGATGACGGTGCAGAGTAATAAAAATGCACGGTGTCTCCCCCTGCAGAGCGCGTCTGTAAAACACGGCATGATACCGATCCCCGGACTCCCGGAATCAGCTTCCCGGCGCCCGGTCCGGGGTGAGACCCCTACAATTCAGGGAAAGCAAAACACATGTCGCATCGCCTTTGACTGCTCAATGACTACCCTGCTCCAGTCCCTCCTCGCCATCTGCCTCGGCGCCTCTGCAGGTGCCGTGTTGCGCTGGCTGCTCGGTCTGGGCCTGAACGCACTGTTCCCTGCCATCCCTCTCGGCACGCTGCTCGCCAACCTCATCGGAGGCTATCTGATTGGTCTGGCCATTGCCTGGTTTGCGCATTACCCGGACTTGCCTGTCGCATGGCGCCTGCTGGTGATTACCGGATTTCTCGGAGGACTGACGACGTTCTCCACCTTCTCGGCAGAGGTGGTGGCCCTGCTGCAGCAGGGCAGAACGCTGATGGCAGCGAGCGCCATCACCCTCCATGTAGCCGGCTCGCTGCTGATGACCCTGCTGGGCCTGGCCACCGCAGGGTGGGTCAGGCTGGGGCGCTAGACCGGCGACGAGGTACTGGCGGAGGTTCCGCCCTCGGCCTCCTGCTTCTTCGCGATACGTGGCGTGAAGCTGATGCTGCCATTGGTCTCCAGCACTGCCGTATGCACATCCTCCACCGACAGGTAACCCCCTCCGCGCAGCGCCGCATTCAGCTCGTGCCGCGTGATCTTCGCCGCCACCAGCACATCCTCGTACACCACCCCGTTGTGGATCAGCAGTTGCGCGCGCCCCTCCACCAGATCAGCCAGCTTCTTGCTGCGGAAGGTGACGAAGTTCAGCAGCCAGTTCAGGGTGACCAGCACCGTCGCCGAAATCAGTCCGCCAGTCAGCGAGTTGTCGCCCGCATTCATGGCGTTCTGCACCGCGTTTGACAACACCAGCAGCAGCACCAGATCCATGGGCGAGAGCTGCCCGATCTGCCGCTTGCCGGTCACCCTGAGCAGCAGGATCAGAAAGGCAAACACCGCTGTTGCACGCAGCACCAGTTCCCACCACGGTACAGACAAGTCCCACATACACGGCCTCCCGTCAATCCAGCCCCAGCTCCTGCATCTTGCGGCTGATGGTATTGCGGCCGATGCCCAGCCGCTGCGCCGCCTCGATTCGGCGCTGCCCGGTCCACTCCATGGCCGCCAGGATCAGCGCCCGTTCGCATTCGGCCATCAGCGTGTCCCACACCCCGCCATGACCCTCCATCAGCAGACTGCGAGCATGGTGACGCAAGCCCTCCTGCCACGGGAGATCGCTGTCGGGCAGGCACGAATCCACAGAGGTATCACCTCGGCCCGCAGCAAGGCCACCCACAGCCGGGTACGTGTCACTGCCCTTCGCAGCAACCACATCCGCAGTCCATCTCTGCGCCTCCCCACTCCAGCTGACACCCGTCCCCCCTGCCTCCGCAGCCAGGTCGCCCTCTTCAAGCTGCCGGAACCCGCCAGAATCCAGCCCCACATTACCGGCATCCGCCTCGATGCCCGCCATATCCCGCACCTCGGCCGGCAGGTCCTGCCGCTCCACCAGCTGCGAAGGCGCCATCACCGTCAGCCAGTGGCAGATGTTCTCCAGCTGGCGCACATTGCCCGGAAAATCGAACGCCGTCAGTCGCCGCGCAGCTTCCGCGCCCAGCCGTTTCGGCTCCATGCCCAGCTGCTGCGCACTGCGCTGCAGGAAGTGGCGCGCCAGCATGACAACGTCCTCCCGCCGCTCGCGCAAGGCCGGCAGGCGCAGGCGGATCACGTTTAGCCGGTGAAACAGGTCCTCGCGGAACACCCCTTCCCGTACGCGCTCTTCCAGATCCTGATGCGTAGCCGCAATGATGCGCACCCGCGCTTTCACCGCCTGGTGTCCCCCGACGCGGAAGAACTGCCCGTCGCTCAGTACACGCAGCAGCCGCGTCTGCAGCTCCAGCGGCATATCGCCGATTTCGTCCAGGAACAGCGTGCCTCCTTCCGCCTGCTCGAAGCGCCCGCGCCGCTGCGCCTGCGCCCCCGTGAACGCCCCGCGCTCATGCCCGAACAGCTCGCTCTCGAGCAGATCCTTCGGAATCGCCGCGGTATTGATGGCCACGAACGGCCCGTCAGCACGTGGAGAATGCCGGTGCAGCGCCCGCGCTACCAGTTCCTTGCCGGTGCCGCTCTCCCCGGTGATCAGCACCGTCGCCGCGCTGTGCGCCAGCCGCCCGATGGCACGAAACACCTCCTGCATGGCCGGCGCCTGCCCCAGCATCTCCTGCGGCAAAGCGACGGGCTCTTCCGCGCGCTCGGCCTCAACCGCCCCGCGCCCCTGCTCCACGGCACGCCGGATCAGCTCCACCGCTTTCTGCACGTCAAAGGGCTTGGGCAGATACTCGTACGCCCCGCCCTGGAACGCCGACACCGCACTGTCCAGATCGGAAAACGCCGTCATCACGATCACCGGCAGCGCCGGATGCGAGCCCTGCACCCGCGCCAGCAGATCCAGGCCGGACAGCCCCGCCGCATCCGGCATGCGGATGTCGCTGACCAGCACCACGGGCACACCGTAGCTTGCCGGATCCTCCAGCGCGGCCAGCACCTGTCCCGGGCTCTCGAAAGACATGGAAGGCAGCTGCGCGCGCTGCAAGGCCCGCTCCAGCACAAAGCGGATGGAGGCGTCGTCGTCGACAATCCAGACTGATTTCATGGCAGCATCCTGTTTGAAATGCCAGTATGCACCATTTTGGTGCATACCGACAGCCAGCGAAGCGTGCTGCAGCCGCTCAGCCCAGTGGAATGGTCACGCGGAACACGGTATGCCCCGGCGCACTTTCGCATTCGATCAGGCCCTGGTGCTGCTGCACGAAGGACTGGGCCAGGGTCAGCCCCAATCCGGTGCCGTCGGCCTTGCCCGTCACCAGCGGATAGAACACCTGCTCCAGCAGCCCGGGGGCAATCCCCGGACCGTTGTCAATCACAAGCAATTCCAGTGCCAGTTTGTGCCGCTGCCGTCCCAGCGTGATCTGCCGCGCGACCCGCGTGCGCAAGGTGATGCAGGCCGTGCCTTCGCGCATCTGCGGCACCAGCGCCTGCGCCGCGTTGCGCACGATATTCAGCACCGCCTGGATCAAGCGTTCCCGATCGCCCTGAAACTCCGGAATCGAGGCATCGTAATCACGCACCACGGTCAACCCCGACGGAAACTCCGCCAGCACCAGCCGCTGCACATGCTCGCAGACCTCGTGGATATTCACCCACTCCCGCTTGGGCGCACTGCGGTGCGGTGCCAACATGCGGTCCACCAGCGCCTGCAGACGATCCGCCTCGCGCACGATGACCTGGGTGTAATCCTTCAGCGCCGGATCCTCCAGTTCCATCTCCAGCAGCTGCGCCGCGCCGCGCAGGCCACCCAAGGGGTTCTTGATCTCGTGCGCCAGATTGCGCACCAGTTCCTTGTGCGCCTGCGCCTCGGCCAGCAGGCGGTCCTCGCGTTCGTGGCGGGCCTGGGTATCCAGCGGCAGCATCTCGATCACCACCTGGTCCGGCTGCTCGCCCTGCGCAATCACCACATGCACCGGCAAGGCCTCCTGCCCCGGTCGCAGCAACTGAGTGTCATAGCGCAAGGCCGAAAAAGCCCCGCTGCCTGCATCGCGGATCGCCTGCACGAACGCGGTCGGGTCGGCCATGCAGCGATCCAGAGCCAGCCCGTGCAGATTCAGGCGCGACAGCCCCCAGGCGTTTTCCAGTGCGGTGTTGGCAAAGCGGATACGCGCATCCTCCCCGACCACGGCGATCAGCGTGGCGAGCCGGTCGAAGGCGGCAAACGCAGCATCGGGAGACGTGCGCGCTGCCGGTGCAGCAGGAAGCGGTTCGGGAATGCTCATGGTGATGGCATGCTAGCGCATGACAGCCGGAACAACTGGTCGGTGAACTGCTTCTGCGTTTGCCATGGTGCTGTCATGCTAATGCATGACGGCCGGGCCTCAGCTGCCGGCGCGACCCAGTTCACGCTGCAGACCGGCAATGTCGCTTTCAGCACGCTGGATGCCGGCGCGCAAACCGGCCACGCGATCCAGGTATTTCTGATAATTCTTTGCCTCGCTGCCCAGACGCTCGGGCTCGCCGTTGTTGTACTCGCGGCGCAGTTCGCCCAAACGCTGCATGGCCTTGTTCAACTCTGCCTGCAGAATGTTGCGGGCGCCACCATCCCGCGCACGCTGCACCGAACTGGCAACCACATGGCGCGAAGAAGGCAGGCTCACCGCCTGCACATTGGCTGCCGCCTTGCGTGGAACAGCCGCCTTTGCCGCGGACACAGGCCGTGCATTGCCACGACCCGCATTGCGCACCACCGTCACCGCCCCGCCGGTGACGATCACACAGCCACCGCGCTGGATGCGACTCGGCTGGTTGGTGTACTCGTTGCCGCACCGGTAGACATTGCCCGATGCCTGCACCGGAGCCACGGCCACAGCCGCGACGGCAAACACACCGGCAGATACAGCAGAGAAAGACAGGCGGACGATGCGCGGGCTCACCATGAAGGACACCAACTCGCCACGCATCCAGACAAGCGGATACGCAGCAGGAATCAAATAGAACTATATTACTATATTCGAAATTGATGAAAATTTCGTGACAAAATGGTAACGCAGTCCACGCGACATGCCATGAAAAAAGCGGCCAAAGCCGCTTTTCCCAGAGTTCATCACTGCATCACAGCGAATAGTACATGTCGAATTCCACCGGGTTCACCTGGATGCGCACGCGGTTCACTTCGGTCATCTTCAGGTCGATGTAGGCATCGAGCATGCTGTCGGAGAACACACCGCCCTTGGTCAGGAAGGCGCGATCCTTGTCCAGCTCTTCCAGCGCCTGATCCAGGCTGTGGCACACGGTCGGGATCAGCTTGTCCTCTTCCGGCGGCAGGTGGTACAGATCCTTGGTGGCAGCCTCGCCCGGATGGATCTTGTTCTCCACGCCGTCCAGACCCGCCATCAGCAGCGCGGCAAAGCCCAGGTAGGGGTTCATCAGCGGATCGGGGAAGCGGGCTTCGACCCGGCGTGCCTTGTCGCTGGCCACGTGCGGAATGCGGATGGAAGCAGAACGGTTGCGGCTGGAGTAAGCCAGTTTGACCGGAGCCTCGAAGTGCGGCACCAGGCGCTTGTAGCTGTTGGTACCGGGGTTGGTGATGGCATTCAGGGCGCGCGCGTGCTTGATGATGCCGCCGATGTAGTACAGGGCGAAATCGGAGAGGCCCGCGTAGCCGTTGCCGGCGAACAGGTTCTTGCCATCCTTCCACACGGACTGGTGCACGTGCATGCCAGAACCGTTGTCACCGTGGTAGGGCTTGGGCATGAAGGTCGCGGTCTTGCCATAGGCATTGGCCACGTTCCAGATCACGTACTTCTGCAGCTGCGTCCAGTCGGCGCGCTCGACCAGCGTGCTGAACTTGGTGCCGATCTCGTTCTGGCCGGCGCCAGCCACTTCATGGTGGAACACCTCGACCGGAATGCCCAGCGATTCCAGAATCAGCACCATCTCGGCACGCATATCCTGCGTGCTGTCAACCGGTGGCACGGGGAAATAGCCACCCTTGGTGGTCGGACGGTGACCCTTGTTGCCGCCTTCAAACTGACGGCCGCTGTTCCAGGGCGCCTCGTATTCGTCGATGGCGTAGAAGGTATTGCCCGGTTCGGTACTCCAGCGCACATTGTCGAAGATGAAGAATTCGGGTTCCGGGCCGAAGTAGGCGGTATCACCCAGACCGGAGGCCTTCAGGTAGGCTTCGGCACGCTTGGCGATGGAGCGCGGATCGCGGTCATAGGCCTTGCCATCGCCCGGCTCCAGCACGTCGCAGCTCAGGATCAGCGTGGTCTCTTCAAAGAAGGGATCGATGTTAGCCGTGCTGGGGTCGGGCATGAGCAGCATATCGGAGGCCTCGATGCCTTTCCAGCCGGCCACGGAGGAGCCGTCGAACGCATGGCCTTCGTTAAACTTCTCCTCGTCAAAGTGGGAGATCGGCACGGTCACGTGCTGTTCCTTGCCACGCGTGTCGGTGAAACGGAAGTCAACGAACTTGACCTCGTTCTCTTCAACCATCTTCATCACATCGGCGACGTTCTTTGCCATGCTGGTTCTCCTCAAAGGGTTACATCTATGTTGCCGTCCGGCTGGGCTCGCAGGCTAGCTTCCCCGGTCTGTCCTGAGACCAAGCAGGATGCGTGCCAACTTTGCAGCCAGATGAAAAAATCCATGCTCCACGCCACTGAACCAAATCCGAGCGGGAGCGATCTTCCTCTGGAATTGTGCACCTGATGCAGCCGCTTGGGGGATGGTGAGGTGTTGCGCAAGGGCAAATATTTCTTCACCGCACATTGCCATCCGGTCAGGCTGATGCCCGCCCTGACCCACTCCGCGGTCATCATGCACCAATATGGTGCATTTTCTCTCAACGCCTTTGCACACAAATGGTGCACCCGCCGTCGCCAGAACCTAGCGCGCCACCGGATGCTGCACCGGCCCCAGATCACAGCCCATGGCGCGCAAGCTGTCGAGCATCTCGCCAAAGGCGCGCTCCACCTGCACCGGATCGCCCTTCACGCCCAGATCGATATGCGGCCCATGTTCGGGATGTTGCAGCGTCGGCAGGCTGAACACCTTGATGCCCGCGTAGCGCGCTTCCAGCGCCTCCATCATCGGCGTGAGCATGGCCTCGGAAGCGCTCTTCACCACCACGGCATTTTCCGCCCAGGCGCGCTGGTCGAACCAGAAGGAGTAGTAGGTATCCAGCGTCCACTCCATCATGGGCCAGGCCATGGCGGGGAAACCGGGAAAGAAGTGCACATGCCCGAGCGAAAAGCCCGGAATGCGGTTGTAGGGATTGGGCACGATCTGCGCCCCTTGCGGAAACACACCCATCTGCAGGCGCTGCTGATGGTCCGCGCTGTCCGGCTCGAAAGGAATACCCTTTTGCGCAGCCAGTTCGGCAAAGCGCTGGCCGATCAGCGCTTCCGCCTGCGGATGCAGGGCCAGCGGCACGCCAGCCGCCTCGGCCGCTGCCTGCCGCGTCTGGTCATCCGGCGTGGCACCGATGCCGCCGCAGGAAAACACCACGTCGCCGCTCGCCAAGCTGCTCCGCAACTGCGCCGCAATATCCGCCCGTGCATCCCCCACCATGTGCACATAGGACAGCGTCAGTCCGCGCGCAGCCAGCAACTCGATGGTCTTGGGCACATGCTGATCAGCTCGGCGGCCGGAAAGCAGTTCGTCCCCCACCAGCAGCAGGCCGAAGCGTGGCAAGGTCACATGCGGAGCCGGCGGCACAATGCCGGAGGATTCAAGCGGAGTCGGTGCGTTCACAGTCTCTCCTGTGGGCGGCCCGGCAGCAGGCCTGCGTTGAGGTGTTCGGAACCCTGTTCATTATGACGCGGCTTGGAGACCTTCCGAACGCGCGCACGCTTGGGCGACGGGCCTGCCTCGGAACCTGGCCCGGCCGCCCTCCCGAGCGGCCTCAGGGCGTGGGGTTGCGCGGCAGTTCCATCAGCTCCCCCGCGCCGTTCGCAGGCCGGCGCCCCACTTCATGCGCCTGCACGTCGAGCGTGGTCTGCACGCCGGTGGAGCCGCGATAGCCGGACTCCTGTTCCTGACGCAACTGCTGCAGGGTTTGCAGACAGAAGTGGCTGAACCAGAGCGAGGAAAAGGCGAACACCAGCGCATAGATCCAAATCGCCGCCGGAATCAGTACCACGAAGGCGGCGATGAAGACCGCCGCCGATGCCCACACCACACTGGGTGCAGCGCCCAGCAAGCCGGTCACGATGCCCATGGTCAGCAGCTCGAAGCGGTGGCGCTGCATCAGCGCACGGCGCTCCTGCTTGCTGGCGTGCTCAGCCCAGGCATCGAAACTCATCACGCGATAGGTCAGCCAGCCCCAGATCAGCGGCGGGACTACCAGCACCAGCGGCGGAATGAACCAGAACGGAATGCTGACCACCAGCAGCCCCAGCGCCAGCAGCGTATGCCCGAGCGACCAGCCCAGACTGGGAAAGAAACCGGCGCCCTGCCGGCGCTCCAGATCCGGAAAGCGCCGCGCACCCACCATTTTCACCAGCGCAGGCGTCATCAGCGTGGCCACGGCCAGCAGCGAGAGGATCACGATGAGCGGCGTTACCAGCACCACCACGAGCAGCGAGGGGATCACCGACTTGAACTGCGGCACCCCGAGCCAGTCGAAGCCCTGGTCGATCACGGTCTGCACCGCCGTGCCGTCGAGCCACTGGCGCACGGTATCCACCACCGGCCACCAGCCCCACTGGGCAAAGGCGATGCCTGCCACCACCATCAGCAGCAGCGGCAACAGCGAAAGCAGGACCACGCGCGGGTGCAGGCAGTAGGCCAGCGCGCGCCAGAAGGCATCCAGCATGATTTTCATGGCGTGCAGTGTAGCAATTCCGGATGACCGCCGCGAAGAAATCAGCGGTTGGTCATGGTGGCCAGTGCCGTGCAGGTTCCGGTGAAGAAGCGCAATCCGGGGCCTTTGGCAACCGCTTATTTCGTCGTCAGCGCCACCAGTTGCGCCTCGCTCAGCCAGCGCCATTGCCCGGCGGCCAGATCGGCAGGCAGCTCCAGCGCCCCGATGCGGCTGCGATGCAGCCCCTCCACGCGGTTACCCACGGCAGCCAGCATGCGCTTGACCTGGTGGTACTTGCCTTCGGTCAGCGTCAGGTCCAGCGTGTGCTCGCCGGTCTGCACACAGGCGGCCGCCTTCACCGACTTCGGATCATCATCCAGCACCACCCCATCCAGCAGGCGTTGTACCTGCTTCGCATCCACCGGATGCTTGCACCTCACCTGGTACACCTTGGGCACGTGGTGCCTGGGCGACGCCATGCGGTGGATCAGCTTGCCGTCATCGGTCAGGATCAGCAGGCCGGTGGTGTCCTGATCCAGCCGGCCGATGGCCTGCACGCCCTGCACCGCGCCCTTTTGCGGACGCTGGCGCAGCGGCGCCGGCAGCAGCGTGTAGATGCTGGGCCAGGCCGAGGGCTTCTGCGAGCATTCGGTGCCGGCCGGCTTGTGCAGCATCACATAGGCCGGGGCGTGGTATTCCCAGGCCTGCCCCTGCACGGTGAATGGCAGGCCTTCGCGCACTTCCACCTCGTGCAGGGCATCGGTCACTGTGTTGCCGTCGAGCTGCACCAGCCCCTGCTGCACCAGCCCGGCGCAGACACGGCGCGTGCCGAAACCCTGGGTAAACAGCATGTCGGAGAGAGATTGCATCATGAATTCCCTCACTCCACGCGTTCAATCCGCTGCGGCTTGAAGCCCCAGTTCGCCGCCTTGCCCTTGCGCCCGCGCGCGGCAGCCGCATTGTTGAGCGAGCGGATCTCCAGCACTTCCTCGCGCGCCTTGCCGCCCCGTCCCGTACCTTCCACGCGGATGCTGCGGGTATAGGCGGCGGCGCCCACCAGCGTGTCCTTGTCCTCCAGCCCCATCAGCATCAGGCCGCGACCACCCTTGGGCATCTGGCGCAATTCGGCCAGCGCAAACGTCAGCAGGCGGCCACCCGCGCTCGCGCAGGCCACATGTGTCGCTTCCGGCAGCGCCACACTGCCGCTGCTGCCCGCCACATGCGAGGGCGCACACACGGTCTCGCCCTCGTTGCAGCCGATAAAGGCCTTGCCGCCGCGCTGGCGCGACAGCATGTGCTCCACCTGCGCCAGAAAGCCATAGCCGCCACTGCTGCTCAGCAGCAACTGGGCCTGCAGCGGTCCGGCAAAGTAGTGCAGCAGATGCGTGCCCTTCTCCAGCTCGATCAGCGTCTGCACCGGCTGTCCATCGCCACGCGCACCCGGCAGGCTGGCCACCGGCACGCTATATACGCGGCCGTTGCTGCCAAAGGCAATCAGCTGGTCCACCGTGCGGCATTCGAAGGTGCCATACAGGCCATCGCCCGCCTTGAAGGCAAAGCTGGACGCCTCATGACCATGACCCGTTCGCGCGCGCACCCAGCCCTTCTCGCTGATCACCACCGTCACCGGCTCATCCACCACGCGCACCTCGGCCACCACGCGCTTCTCATGCTGAATCAGTGTGCGGCGCTCGTCGCCGAAGGTCTTGGCATCGGCCTCGATCTCCTTGACCATCAGGCGCCGCAGGCTGGCCGGGCTGCCCAGAATGTCTTCCAGCCGCGCCTGCTCGGCGCGCAGGTCCTTCAGTTCCTGCTCGATCTTGATCGCTTCCAGCCGCGCCAACTGGCGCAGGCGGATTTCAAGAATGTCCTCGGCCTGCCGGTCCGTCAGGTTGAACGCCTGCATCAGCGCCGGCTTGGGCTCGTCGCTCTCGCGGATGATGCGGATCACCTCGTCGATGTTCAGCAGCACGATCTGCCGGCCTTCGAGGATGTGGATGCGGTCCAGCACCTTGTCCAGACGGTGCTGGCTGCGCCGCGTGATGGTGCTCTGGCGGAAGGTGATCCACTCCTCCAGCATCGCGCGCAGCGACTTCTGCACCGGCTTGCCGTCGATGCCGACCGAAGTCAGGTTGACCGGTGCCGTGGTTTCCAGACTGGTCTGCGCCAGCAGCGTGGTGATCAGGTCCTGCTGGCTTACGGTGCGGCTCTTGGGCTCGAACACCAGCCGCACCGCGGCTTCCTTGCTCGACTCATCGCGCACACCGTCCAGCACCGCCAGCACGCTGGCCTTGAGCTGCAGCTGGTCCTGGCTCAGCGCCTTCTTGCCGGACTTGACCTTGGGATTGGTCAGTTCCTCTATCTCCTCCAGCACCTTCTGCGCGCTGACGTTCGGCGGCAGTTCGTTGACCACCATCTGCCACTGTCCACGCGCCAGATCCTCGATGGTCCAGCGCGCACGCACCTTGAGGCTGCCGCGGCCGCTGCGGTAGGCATCGGCAATATCGGACGGGCTGCTGATGATCTGACCGCCACCCGGAAAATCCGGCCCCGGCAGCAGCGCCAGCAAGTCTTCTTCCGGCAGCTTGGGGTCCTTCACCAGCGCCACGCAGGCATCGGCCACTTCGCGCAGGTTGTGGCTGGGAATCTCGGTGGCCATGCCAACGGCAATGCCGCTGGCGCCGTTCAGCAGCGCAAACGGCAGGCGCGCCGGCAGCTGCGCCGGCTCCTGGGTAGAGCCATCGTAGTTGGGCACGAAGTCCACCGTGCCCTGGTCGATCTCGTCCAGCAGCAGCGTGGCAATCTTCGACAGCCGTGCCTCGGTGTAGCGCATGGCGGCAGCACCGTCGCCATCGCGCGAGCCGAAGTTGCCCTGGCCGTCGATCAGCGGGTAGCGCTGTGAAAAATCCTGCGCCATGCGCACCAATGCATCGTAGGCCGCCTGGTCGCTGTGCGGATGGAAGCGGCCCAGCACATCGCCCACCACGCGCGCGCTCTTTACCGGCTTGGCGCCGGCAGCACCATTGCTGCCGCCAAAGGACAGGCCCATGCGGTCCATCGCATACAGGATGCGGCGCTGCACCGGCTTCTGGCCGTCGCACACATCGGGCAGCGCACGCCCTTTCACCACGCTCAGCGCGTATTCAAGATAGGCGCGCTGGGCGTATTCGGCGAGGTTGGGGTTGTCATCCTGCGGCAGCGCAGGGGCGGAATCGGGTTGCGGGAAATCGTCAGGGGTGGTCATGCAGGGTGAGCAGAAAAGTCGCGGCCTGCGAAGGCTGCCGGAAGCAGCGATCGCATGGCGGAATACCCCCCATTTTGCCAGCAGCGCGCAGCCTGCCTCAGAAACCCGGACAGGGCGTGAAAACGCAAGACGCGGTCAGTGAATCGGCGGCGTGCGGTCCGTCGGATCCTTGATCACCACATCATCCCCGACGATGTTCGCCGGGGCGGGCGCTGCCTCGGCCACCGTCACCTTGCTGGCCACGGTATCCATGGCGCTGGGCTGCTCGGCCTTGGCGGCCACATCCTTGGCCAGGGCCACGGTTTCAGGCGTCTGATAGGTCGTACGGACGACCGGAGCCGGCACCGCCTGCGGCGCCTTGGTCTTCGCGCCCGCCAACGTCATGCTGACGCGGCCATTGCTCTTGGGATTGCGCGCCAGCGGAATCGGCGTGGCCCCGGCGTAGGCAGTGCCTGCCGCGCCCGGCTTCAGCGTCTGGTAGATCGCCAGCACGGTGCGCACATAGTTCTGCGTCTCGGTATAGCGCGGCACGGCGTAGCCGGCACGCTGCACGGCTCCGTGCCCGGCGTTGTACGCGGCAATCGCCAGGTCGAGGCGCCCCGGGAACTTGTTCATCAGGAACTTCAGGTAGCGCGTGCCCAGCTTGACGTTGAGCGACGGATCGGTCAGCTTCTGCTCCACGGTATAGCGCTCGTCGGACTGCACGCCCATGTCGCGCGCCGTGGCCGGCATGATCTGCATCAGGCCGACGGCCCCGGCACTGGATACCGCACTGCTGTTGAAGCCGGACTCGGCCGCAGCCACCGCCTTGATCAGCTCGAAATCCACGCCGGTGCGCGCCGACTCACGCTGCATGTGCTTGCTCACGTTGCGGTACGCGCCCGACTGGTTGATCAGCGCCACCAGGCGCTGCGCCTTGGTGCCGGCAGCCGAATCTGCCTTGGGGTTGTAGACCAGACCCGCAGCGCCCACGCCCCGCGTGCGCGCCCCGCGTCCGGTTGCCATCACCGTCGCCTTGCGCGGATCGAATTTGAAACTCTCGGTCTTGAAATAGAGCTGGTAGCGGGCATCCAGCTTCTTCTCGGCGAAGTGCGTCATGCCGTTTTCGTCGACATAGCCCCACACGTCCGCCTGCGCGGCCAGCGGCAGCAAGCTGCCCATGGCCGTTGCCAGCAGGAGGAAAACACCGCGGAGTTGCTTCATTCAGATATCCAGTTCAAGTTCCATGGCATCGCCATGCAGTTCCATCAGCTCGCGGCGTGCCGCGGCTTCGCCCTTGCCCATCAGTTTGGACATGGTGATTTGGGTCTCCAGCCAGTCCAGAGTTCCCAGCTGCACCTGTAACAGCCTGCGCGTGTCCGGGTTGAGCGTAGTTTCCCACAGCTGCTCGGCCGTCATCTCTCCCAAGCCCTTGAAGCGGGAGATGGTCCACTTGCCTTCCGCCACGCCATCCTTGCGCAGTTTTTCCAGAATGGCCTGCAATTCGGCCTCGTCCAGCGCATAGTGCTTGGCGGCCGGTTTCTTGCCGCGGGCCGGTGCATCGACACGGAACAGCGGCGGTCTGGCCACGTACACATGGCCAGCCTCTATCAGTTTAGGGAAATGGCGGAAAAACAGTGTGAGCAAAAGTACCTGAATGTGTGAACCATCCACGTCCGCGTCGCTCAGAATACACACTTTTCCGTAACGCAGGTTGCTCAGGTCGGGTTTGTCGTCCGGTCCGTGCGGATCCACGCCAATGGCCACGGAGATGTCGTGGATCTCGGTATTGGCAAACAGGCGGTCGCGTTCCACTTCCCAGGTGTTGAGCACCTTGCCACGCAGCGGCAGCACGGCCTGGGTTTCCTTGTCGCGCCCCATCTTGGCGCTGCCGCCGGCACTGTCGCCCTCCACCAGGAACATCTCGTTGTCGCGGATGTCGCGGCTTTCGCAATCGGTCAGCTTGCCCGGCAGCACCGCCACGCCACTGCCCTTGCGCTTTTCCACCTTCTGGCCGGCACGCTGGCGCGATTGCGCGGCCTTGATCACGATCTCGGCCAGCTTGCGGCCGTAGTCCACATGCTCGTTCAGCCACAGCTCCAGCGACGGGCGCACAAAGCCCGACACCAGCTTGACCGCGTCGCGCGAGTTCAGCTTTTCCTTGATCTGTCCCTGGAATTGCGGATCCAGCACCTTGGCCGAGAGCACAAAGCTGGCGCGGGCAAACACGTCCTCCGGCATCAGCTTGACGCCCTTGGGCAGCAGCGCATGCAGGTCGATAAAGCTCTTCACTGCCTGGAACAGGCCGTCGCGCAGGCCGCTGTCGTGCGTGCCGCCGGCCGGCGTGGGAATCAGGTTGACGTAGCTCTCGCGCACCGGCGCGCCTTCTTCGGTAAAGGCCACGCACCAGGCAGCGCCTTCGCCGTCGGAGAATTGTTCGCTGTTGTCGGCGTACTGTTCGCCCTCGAACAGCGGAAACATCGGATCGGCCGGCAGCTCCTGCATCAGGTAGTCGCGCAGGCCGCCCTTGTACTGCCATTGCAGCTGCTCGCGCGTCTTCTCGTTGGTGAGCCAGACGCTCACGCCCGCCATCAGCACCGCCTTGCTGCGCAGCAGATGCACCAGTTCGGCCCACGGCAGCGTGGCGCTTTCAAAGTATTTTGCTTCCGGCCAGACGCGCACCGTAGTGCCCTGTTTGCGGTCGCCACTGGCCGACGTACGCACGCTCAGCGGCTCGATCACGTCGCCGTGCGAGAACACCATCGTCGCCACCTGCCCCTCGCGGTAGCTGGTTACTTCCATGCGGCTGGAGAGCGCATTGGTCACGCTCACGCCCACGCCATGCAGGCCGCCCGAGAAGCTGTAGGCGCCGCCTTGCCCCTTGTCGAACTTGCCGCCCGCATGCAGGCGGCTGAACACCAGTTCCAGCACCGGGGCGTTTTCCTCGGGATGCATGCCGAACGGAATGCCGCGCCCGTCATCCTCGATGGTGATGGACTGGTCATCATGCAGCACCACCTTGATCTTCTTGCCGAAACCCGCCAGCGCCTCGTCGGCAGCGTTGTCGATCACCTCCTGCACGATGTGCAGGGGGTTGTCGGTGCGGGTGTACATGCCCGGGCGCTGCTTGACGGGCTCCAGCCCCTTCAGCACACGGATGGAACCTTCGGAGTAAGCGATATCAGGATGTTTGCTGGCCATGGCGCTGGATTCTAGGCGACGAACCGGAAAACCCTCGTCGATGCCTGCCAAGGCTCGGCGCCTCTCCGTGGTGTTTGCAACACTTTCCACGCCTACACAAGCTTCACTGCAGCACCGTTCAGCACGCGGGTGCCAATACTGCTACCATCACCGAAACCCCTTGATCATCCGGCCTGCAAGCGCCGGTTTTTTGTTGCAGTTCACCCATGTCCAGCGCCGCACCGCACCGCCCCCTGCCGATGTTCCAGATCCTGCTGTGCGGGGCCTTGATCGTCACCCTGTCGATGGGCGTGCGCCATGGCTTCGGCCTGTGGCTGCAGCCGATGATCTCCGACAACAACTGGACGCGCGAGCATTTCTCGCTCGCCATGGCGATCCAGAACCTGACCTGGGGCTTTACCGGCATCTTCGCCGGCATGCTGGCCGACCGCTTCGGCGCCTTCAAGGTGCTGGTGGTCTGTGCGCTGTTCTACGCGCTGGGTCTGGTCGGCATGGCCTACTCGCCCACCCCCACCCTGCTCGCCCTCACCTGCGGCGTGCTGATCGGCCTGGCCCAGGCCGGCACCACCTATGCCGTGATCTATGGCGTGATCGGCCGCAACATCGACCCCGAGAAGCGCTCCTGGGCCATGGGCATTGCGGCCGCCGCCGGCTCCTTCGGCCAGTTCCTGATGCTGCCGCTGGAGGGCTGGATGATCAGCACGCTCGGCTGGCAGCAGGCGCTGGTGTGGCTGAGCCTGGCCACGCTGCTGATCATTCCGCTGGCCATCGGCCTGCGCGAGCCGGGTTTCCATGGCAGTGCCGCGCCCAAACGCGACCAGAGCATCGGCGAAGCCATGCAGGAAGCGCTGCGCTACCCCAGCTTCCTGCTGCTGATGGGCGGCTATTTCGTCTGCGGCTTCCAGGTGGTGTTCATCGGTGTGCACATGCCCAGCTACCTGCGCGACTACGGCATGCCGACCGAAGTGGCCAGCTACTCGCTGGCGCTGATCGGCCTGTTCAACGTGTTCGGCAGCTACCTGACCGGTGCGCTGGGCCAGAAGCTGTCCAAGAAGTACATCCTGGCTGCCATCTACCTTTCGCGCTCGGTGGTCATCACCATCTTCCTGCTGGCACCGCTCACGCCCACCAGCGTCTACATCTTCTCGGCGGTGATCGGCTTCCTGTGGCTGTCCACCGTGCCGCCCACCAACGCCATGGTGGCGCAGATCTTCGGTGTGGCGCACCTGTCCATGCTGGGCGGTTTCGTCTTCTTCAGCCACCAGGTCGGCTCCTTCCTCGGCGTGTGGCTGGGCGGCGCGCTGTATGACAGCACCGGCAGCTACGACATCGTCTGGTACATCGCCATTGCGCTCGGCGTGCTGGCTGCTGCGCTCAACCTGCCGATCCGCGAAAGCGCCATCCAGCGCGGCCTGCGCGCGCGGGCGGCGTGAGGGGAGCTGCCATGTCGGTCATCAAGCGTCTGCTGCTCTGGCTGCTCGCCCTGCTGGCGCTGGCGCTGGTGTTCCTCCTGTACGCGCGACCGGATTTCATGGTGGATGTGAGCAACCTGGTCTGGAGCTGTTTCGGGCCTGCGCCCGGTCAATAACGCCAGCGTAGCCGACACACGCCCGGGCCACGACGCGGCTCCTTGAGGGGCCGCCCGGCTCTCTGCGTCCCTCGTCACGGCGCTTCTGCGCCCGGCCTTCCCCTGTTGTGCGATACCCCACGTAACGGAATTGTTGCGTCCGCCTCTCGGCAGAAGCGGCGTTTGTGTGGCAATATCTGTTGATTACAATCAGATGTCGCGTCGCCGGCAGCCCTTGCCGGCAGCGTCAGCTTTATCGTTCACACTGAGAATCACCCCATGCAACCCCTTACCGGCAGCATTGTTGCACTCGTCACCCCGTTCCAGCCTGATGGTCAGGTCGACTACGTCGCCCTGCGCAAGCTGGTCGACTGGCATATCGAACAGGGCACGGACTGCCTGGGCGTGGTCGGCACCACGGGCGAATCGCCCACCGTCAACGTCGAGGAACACGTCGAGATCATCCGTGTCACCGTCGAGCATGCCGCCGGTCGCGTGCCGGTCATGGCCGGCTGCGGTGCCAACTCCACCGCCGAAGCCATCGAACTGGCCAAGGCCGCCAGGAAGGTCGGCGCCGACTGCCAGCTGCAGGTCGTGCCCTACTACAACAAGCCCACGCAAGAGGGCCAGTACCAGCACTTCAAGGCCATTGCCGAAGCCGTGGGCGAGCTGCCCATGATCCTGTACAACGTGCCCGGCCGCACCGTGGCCAACATGGAGCACGAGACCGTGCTGCGCCTGGCCGAGGTGCCCGGCATCGTCGGCATCAAGGAAGCCACGGGCGATATCGCCAAGGCCGAATGGCTGATCCGCGATGTACCCAAGGGCTTCAGCGTGTACTCGGGCGATGACCCGACCGCCGTCGCCCTCATGCTGTGCGGCGGCCAGGGCAACATCAGCGTGACCGCCAACGTGGCGCCGCGCCTGATGCATGAGCTGTGCGTGGCCGCCATTGCCGGCGACCGCGAAACCGCCATGCGCATCCAGTTCCAGCTGATGCCGCTGCACAAGCACCTGTTCGTTGAAGCCAACCCGATCCCGCTGAAGTGGGCCATGGAACGCATGGGCCTGTGCGGTGGTGCGCTGCGCCTGCCGCTCACGCCGCTTTCGCCCGGCAACCATACGGTGGTCGAGTCCGCGCTGCAGGCCGCCGGCCTGCTCTGATCCGAATCCGATTCTCTCTCCTGCACCAAAGGAAATCCTCTGTGAAGAACTTGCAGAAACTGTCCGTGCTGACCCTGGCTGCGGCCGCCCTGACCGCCTGCTCCCCGTTCTCGGGCAACACCGGTGTCGACTACAAGTCGGCCCAGCGCGGCAATCCGCTCGAAGTTCCGCCCGACCTGACGCGCATCAGCAATGACGGTCGCTACAACATTCCGGGCAGCGCCAGCGCCACGGCCTACGATGCACAGCGCGAAGCCGGCCAGAAATCCGGCGCCACCGCCCTGCAGAACGTGGGCGACGTGCAGATCAAGCGCGAAGGCAACCAGCGCTGGCTGGTTGTGGCCCGCACACCGCAGCAGCTGTGGGATCCGGTCAAGACTTTCTGGGAAGACAACGGCTTCGTGCTGGCCATGGAAGACCGCCGCGTGGGCGTGATGGAAACCGACTGGGCCGAAAACCGCGCCAAGATCCCGCTGGATCCGATCCGCCGCACCATCGGCAAGGCGCTGGATTCGCTCTACTCCACCGGCGAGCTGGACCGCTACCGCACCCGTCTGGAAACCAATGCCGCTGGCGGCACCAATATCTACGTGAGCCACCGCGGCATGGAAGAAGTGCTGCGTGGCCGCGAGAAGGAACAGTCCACCTGGGCACCGCGCGCCAGCGATCCGGCACTGGAAGACGAAATGCTGCGCCGCCTGATGATGTCGCTCGGTGTGAGCAAGGAACGTGCCGATGCCATGCTGAGCCAGGACAGCGCCAGCAAGGGGGCCCAGGCCAGCAACATCGCCTACAGCACCAACACCGGTGCGCTGCAGCTGAACGAGGACTTCGACCGCGCCTGGCGCCGTGTCGGTCTGTCGCTGGACCGCACCGGCTTCACGGTGGAAGACCGCGACCGCGCTGCCGGCACCTACTACGTGCGCTATGTGCCGTACGAGGCCGTCAAGCAGGAGCCGCCCGGCTTCCTCGGCCGCCTGTTCGGCAAGAAGACTCCCGAAGCCAAGCCGGTGCGCTACCGTGTGGTGGTGCAGTCCCAGGGTGCCACCAGCGTGGTGGGTGTGCTGACCGAATCCGGCCAGCAGGCCAATGCGACCGACCGCGACCGCATCCTGAAGGTGCTGGCCGAGGATCTGAAGCGCCTGTAAACGGCCCTCCTGCCTGAAGCACAGCCGCCCGCCTGTCTGCAGCCGGGCGGTTGCCATTTCCGGCATCGCCTTTTTCTTCCGAGTTCGACCAATTTCGTGGCCATCCGTTTCAAGAGTCTGGGCAGCGGCAGCGCCGGCAATGCCACATTGGTGGAATCCACCGAAGGGGCACATACCAGCCGTCTGCTGATCGACTGCGGCATGTCGCCGCGCCAGCTCACGCTGCGGCTGCAGCAGGCCGGCGTGGAACCGGAACAGCTCACGGCCATCTTCATCACGCACGAGCACAGCGACCATATCGGCTGTGCGCCGGTGTTCGCTGCCCGCCACCGCATTCCTGTCTGGATGAGCCGCGGCACCCATGCCGCTGTGGGGCGGCCCGAATCGCTGGATGACCTCGTCTGCTTTGCACGCGATGGCGAGGCGATCGACCTGGGCAGCATGCTGGTGCAGCCCTTCACCGTGCCGCACGATGCGCGCGAGCCGCTGCAGCTGCTGTGCTCGGACGGCGACCGCCAGCTCGGCATCGCCACCGACCTGGGCCATGCCAGCGCCCATGTGATCGCCATGCTGGAGCGCTGCCACGCCCTGCTGCTCGAAGCCAACCACGATCCGGACATGCTGGCGGCCTCGCGCTATCCGCCGTTCCTGAAGCGCCGGGTCGCAGGCGACTTCGGCCACCTCAGCAATGGCGCCGCCGCGGCACTGGCAGCGCGCATCAACCACGCCTCCCTCGGCCATGTGCTGGCCGCCCACCTGAGCGAGCGCAACAACCTGCCGGAGCTGGCGGCCCAGGCCCTGACGGCGGCGCTCGGACGCTCGCAGGACGAAGTCATGCTGGCCACGGCCGCCAGTGGCAGCATCTGGCTGACGGTGTGATGGCGCGCGTCCGATCGACGCCCCTGTGACAAACTTCCTTACAAAACCGCGCCATCTGCGCATGCCGCTTCGGCGCAAGTGCCATACAGACTTCGTACACTTGAGTGCATGACTGCTTCCCTTCCCCTTTTTGGAGCCACTTCCGCCAGCCCCGCCGGGCTGTCCGCCTCGGCCGATGACCTGCACGCCCTGCTGGAACAGCAGCAGGCCGCACACCGCGCCGATCCCCTGCCCCCGCTGCGCCAGCGCCTGGAGCGTCTGGACCGCCTGCAGCGCATGCTGGATCACACCAGCCAGACCTTCATCGATGCCATTTCGGCCGACTTCGGCCATCGCTCGGCCCACGAAACCCGCATGGCCGAAATCCTGGTGGTGGAACTGGAGCTGCGCCACACGCGCAAGCACCTGGGGCGCTGGATGAAGGCGCGCCGCATGCCCACGGCCATGAGCTACCTGCCGGGCAGCAACCGCCTGATGCCGCAGCCGCTGGGCGTGGTCGGCGTGGTTTCGCCCTGGAACTATCCGCTGCAACTGGCACTGGCCCCCGCCCTCGGAGCGCTGGCCGCCGGCAACCGGGTGATGATCAAGCCGTCCGAACTGACGCCACGTTTTTCGGCCGAGCTGCAGCAGGCCATCGGCAAATACTTTGCCGCCAACGAAATGACGGTGGTGCTGGGCGATGCCGAAGTGGGCAAGGCCTTTGTGCAGCTGCCGTTCGACCACCTGCTGTTCACCGGCTCCACCGCAGTGGGTCGCCAGGTGGCCAAGGCCGCCGCGCGCAACCTCACGCCGGTCACGCTGGAGCTGGGCGGCAAGTCGCCGGCGCTGATCGACCTGTCCGCCGACATGGGTCTGAGCGCCGAGCGCATTGCCACCAGCAAGCTGCTCAATGCCGGCCAGACCTGTGTCGCTCCCGATTACGTGCTGGTGCACCGCAGCCAGCAGGACGCCTTCGTCGAGGCCTATACCCAGGCCGTGCGCAAGCTCTATCCTGCCTTCGGCGACAACCCCGACTACAGCAGCATCATCAGCCAGAAGCACTTCGGCCGCCTGGTCGGCATGCTGGAGCAGGCACATCAGGGCGGTGCTCAGATCGTGCCGCTGGGCGACACCGACATGGCCCAGCGCAAGCTGGCGCCTTGCCTGGTGCTGCAGCCGCAGCCGGACATGCAGCTGATGCAGGAAGAGATCTTCGGCCCCATCCTGCCAGTGGTGGTGTACGACAACGCCGAGCAGGCAATCGAGCTGATCCGCCAGGGCGATCATCCGCTGGCGCTGTACTGGTTCGGCAACGATCACCATGCGCGTGACAAGGTGCTGGAGCAGACCATCTCCGGTGGCGTCACCATCAATGACTGCCTGTACCACCTGACGCAGCAATCCCAGCCCTTTGGCGGCGTGGGAGCCAGTGGCATGGGCGCCTACCATGGCGAATGGGGCTTCAACACCTTCAGCAAGCTCAAGCCGGTGTTCACGCAGTCGCGCCACAGCGGCACGCGCTGGCTGCAACCGCCCTATGGCGAGCGTTTCGAGAAGCTGATGCGTCTGCTCAAGCGCTACGGCTGAGTACTGCCAGCCTGCGTGCTGTTGCAGGGAGGAAACAATGGCACGCATATAAATGATAATCGTTATTATTTCTATACAATGGCAGCCTGATGCCGGGCCACCGGGCATGGCATCGCGTTAGCCAGCCACACTGCCGCGCGTCGCGCAGACATAGCCAGCAAGTTGTTCCCCCGCATTCCCTTTGCTGCTATGACCCAAGCTTCTCCATCGCGACGCGCTGTTTCCCATTCCACGTCTTCCCCCACTGCACGCAAGGTCGTCCCCCTGGGCGCTGCGTTGCTGCTCGGCAGCCTCGGCTCTTCCGCCCTGGCGCAAACCACTGCTTCCGAGGATGCCACCCTGCCCACGGTGGAGGTGCGCGAAGCCGCCCTCACGCCGGAAGGCAAGGACACCCTGCGTGCCACCACTGCCCATATCGGCAAGGGCAAGCAGAAGCTGCGCGACATCCCCCAGTCCGTCACCGTCGTCACCGAAAAACTCATCGATGACCGCCAGCTCGATACCGTCAAGGAAGCGCTGAAAAACACCGCCGGCGTGACTTTCCAGGCTGGCGAGACCGGCGAGGAGGACATCCGCCTGCGCGGTTTCTCGCTCGCCGCCAGCGGCGACATCTTTGTCGACGGCATGCGCGACCCGGCCTTCTACGACCGCGACACCTTCAACATGGATCAGGTGGAAGTGCTGCGCGGTTCCGCCTCCATGCTGTTCGGCCGCGGCTCCACCGGCGGCGCGGTGAACCAGGTCAACAAACTGCCGCGCCTGATCGACGAGAACGAGGTCTCTGCCACCATCGGCAGCGGCAGCCGTGTGCGCGTGACCGGCGACTTCAACAAGCAGACCGGCGAGAACCAGGCCCTGCGCGTCAACGTGATGGGCGACCGCGCCAGCAAGAACGGCATCGGCGCCAAGGAGAGCAAGAAAGGCATTGCCGCCGCCTACCGCTGGGGCATCGGCACGCAGGACGAGTTCATGGTGAACCTGTTCCACCTGGACAACCGCAACGGCATCAACTACGGCCTGCCCTACCTGCTGCCGGCCAACCCCTCCGGCCCCTCCGAACGCAAGCTGCTGCCGGTGGATCCAAAGAACAACTACGCCATGGCGAGCGACCGCAACCACAGCAAGGCCACGCTGCTGGGTCTGTCGCATACGCACCGGTTCGACGATGGTGGCGAGCTCACCACGCGGCTGCGCAAGGGCCGGTTCGAGCGCGACATCCGCTCCAGCGCCATCGGCTTTGCCGACCGCAGCACCAACGAGAACACGTTCAGCAATGCCTCGGCGCTGGTGCGACGTCCCAAGTTCAAGATCCAGGACGTGGACACGCTGCACGCGCAGAGCGACTACACCAACAAGTTCCGCACCGGCAGCATCGAGCACACCATCACGACCGGGGTTGATTTCGGACGCGAGGAAAAGGATGTGTATGCGCCGCTGAGCACGGGCAGCAAGCCCGGCACCACCATCGGCACGCCAGCGGATGGCGCCTGGATCAACGAAGACGCGCGCCCGCTGTACCACTCCAGCCACTATCGATCCAACGCTTTCGGCGCCTACGTGCAGGATGTAGCCCAGGTGGCGCCGCACTGGAAGCTGGTGGGTGGCCTGCGCTATGACAATCTCAAGGGGGACTACGAAACCTACACCGCCGCCGGCAAGACCAGCCGCTACCAGATGAAGGTGTCCGAGTGGAGCCATCGCCTGGGCGTGCTGTACCAGCCGACGGAAAACCAGTCCTACCACCTGTCCTACGGCACCTCGTTCAACACCTCGGGCGATACCTATTCCCTCAACGCCAGCAATGCCGGCATCGACCCGGAAAAGAGCCGCAACATCGAGCTGGGCGCACGCTTCGACAGCCCGAACAAGCAGTTCAGCACGCGGGTGGCGCTGTTCCACTCGACCAAGTACAACGAGCGCAACACCGACCCCGACCTGCCCGTGGCCAACCTGAGCGGCCAGCGCCACACCGCCGGTCTGGAGCTCGATTTCACCGGACGCATCACGCCGAAGTGGGAAATCTACGCCTCCTACATGTACCTGCCGGTCGCCAAGGTGGACAAGGCCGCACCCTGCCCTGCCACCGGCAGCTGCAGCCAGAACCAGCCCGGTGAGCGCGTGGGCGAGCGCCCGGGCCTGACGCCCAAGCACAGCGGTACGGTATGGACCACCTACCAGTTCCATCCGAAGTGGCGTGCCGGCGCTGGCGTCAACTTCCGCAGCAGCCAGAAGCCGGTGCTGTCGGACATCAAGGTGCCGGGCTACGCCACCTATGACCTGATGGCCGAATACCGCCACAGCGACACCCTTAGCTTCAAGGCCAACGTCAGCAACCTGACCAACAAGCACCATGCCTCCGAGCTGTATCGCGGCTTCTACGTGCCAGGTGCCGGCCGCAGTTACGCGCTGACCGCGACGCTGAAGTTCTGATCCTGCTTGCCGCCGCTCCGGTTCGGAACGGCGGTTTCCACCCCTGTGCGGGCCTGACCCGCCTGTCCTCCTGTTCCGCCATGCTCGTCACTCTCGATTCCGTCCTGTCTGCCGCCGACATTGCCCGCCTGCGTCCGCTGCTGGAGGCCGCACCCTGGACCGACGGACAGCGTACCGCCGGCAGCCAGGCGCGCCACGTCAAGCACAACGAGCAGCTGCCTTCCGATTGCGAGGCTGCCGTGGCCGTGCGCCAGACCGTGCTGCAGGCGCTGGACAGCCATGCGCGCTTCTTCAGCGCCGCGCTGCCCAAAAAAGTGTTCACCCCGCGCATCAACCGCTACCAGGGCGAGGGGCACTACGGCATGCATTACGACAATGCCATCCTGCGCCGCGCCGACGGGCAGCAGGTGCGCTCGGATGTCTCCTGCACGGTGTTCCTGAACGAGCCGGACGAGTACGAAGGGGGCGAGCTGGTGATTCACGACACCTATGGAGAGCAGCGCGTCAAGCTGCCCGCCGGCAGCGCGGTGCTGTATCCCGGCACCAGCCTGCATGAGGTGCGTCCGGTGACACAGGGACAACGCCTGGCCTGCTTCTTCTGGATCGAAAGCATGGTGCGCTTTGATCCCCAGCGCGCCCTGCTGCATGAGCTGGACATGGCCATCACCAGCCTGCGCGAACAGCACGGCGAAACGCCGGAAACCCATACTTTGACCGGCACCTATCACAACCTGCTGCGCATGTGGGCGGACACCTGATGACCGCTTCCATTCCGCTGCCCCGCATCGAGGCCTTGCCACCGGGTCTGGTGGCCCCTGCCGATTTCGAGCGCCAAGCACTGGCCACGCTCGACCCCGCCACGAGTGCCTATTTTCTGGGCGGCGCGGCCGACCAGCACACCCTGCGGGCCAACTCCCGCGCCTGGAGCGAACTGCAGCTGCGGCCCCGCGTGTTGCGCTCACTGGCCGGCGGACATACCCGCATCCAGTTGTCGGGTCGCACACTGGACTGGCCGGTGCTGCTTGCCCCGATCGCCCACCAGCGGCTCGCGCATCCGGATGGCGAGATCGCCACGGCCCACGCCGCTCTGGCCTGTGCCACCGGCATGGTGCTGAGCACCCAGTCCAGCGTTGCGGTGGAAGATATTCACGCCATCCTGCATTCGGAGGGAGCTGACAACGCGCCGCCACTCTGGTTTCAGCTGTACTGGCAGCACAGCCGCTCCCGCACCCTGGCCCTGGTCCGGCGCGCCGAAGCCGCCGGCTGCGAAGCCCTGGTGCTGACCGTCGATGCGCCGGTGCAAGGCGTGCGCGATCTGGAACGGCGCACGGGGTTCCGCGTGCCGACGGAATTTTCCGCACATCAAACGGACGGTTTGCAGGCAAGCCCTGCCTTCCCCCATCTGCATGCCCTGCCTGCTGCGCCAGCAGACCATCCCTCCATCGGCCTGTGCCAGGGCCTAGCCGCCCAGGCACCCGACTGGGATGATGTGCAGTGGCTGCTGCAACACACGCAGTTGCCCGTCTGGCTCAAGGGCATCACCCATCCCGAGGATGCGCAACTGGCCCGCGAACTTGGCGCCACCGGCCTCATCGTCAGCAACCACGGCGGACGCACGCTGGACACCCTGCCTGCCTCCGCCACCCTGCTGCCCGCAATCCGCTCCGCCGTCGATCCCGACTACCCCATTCTGGTGGATGGCGGCATCCGCCGCGGCACGGACATTTTCAAGGCACTGGCCCTGGGCGCCAACGCCGTCCTGATCGGGCGCCCGCAAATCCTTGGCCTGGCCGCCGCTGGCGCCGTCGGCGTCACCAGTGTGCTGCGCCTGCTACGCGACGAGTTCGAAGCCTGCATGACGCTGTGCGGCTGTGCTTCGGTGGTCGACATAGGTCCCAGGCATCTCTTTCCCCCGGCAAAATCCTTTTTAATAGATAATGATTCTCATTTATAATTTGCAGACCGTTTTCCCAGCCCGAGGAGTTCCGCCATGGCCTACAGCCTGTTGATTGCCGCACTGATTGTTGCCCCCGCCTGCTGGCTCATTCTGCGCCCCTGATGTTTTTTCCGTTTCCGCATGTCCTTGTCCCTGTCTCTTTCCGGATCATCCCGCCCCGTCCTCGTCAGTACCGGCATCACGCTGTTGCATCTGGGCTTGTTCGGGATACTGGCCGCCAAGGCAACCACGCCAGCCGTCCTGCCGGAAATCACGCCGGTACAGCTGATTGCCCTGGTGCCGGAACCTGCGCCCGCCGCACCCGCGCCTGAACCCGCTGCGGCGCCAGCCCCGCCCAAACCGGAAAAGCCCGCCGAAGCACCCGTACGCAAATCGCCGCCCAAACCCACCGTCAAGCCAGAGCGCAAGCCCGATCCGATTCCACCGGCCAAGACACCTGCCCCGAAGGAGCCGGCACCACAGCACAGCCCCGCCGCAGAGCAGCCCACCCAGGCTGAAAAACCGGACAGCAGCACAGACTCAGCGCCGCGCAACAGCGACAGCTCCGGCAAGGCCCCCTCCGGCCAGGGACAGGCCAGAAGCGATGCCCCTGCAGCCCCGACCGTCGAGCTGCCCAGCACCCGTGCCAGCTACCTCAACAACCCCAAGCCCCCCTATCCCGCTTCCAGCAAGCGTCTGGGTGAAACCGGCACCGTGCTGCTGCGCGTGCTGGTCGGGGCCGACGGCAGCGCAGAACGCGTCGCCCTGAAAAAGTCCAGTGGCTTCGACGCCCTCGACAGCTCCGCGCTGGAAACCGTGCGCCGCTGGCGCTTCGTGCCCGGCAAGCGCAACGGCGTGCCGGCGGCCATGGAATACACCGTGCCCATCGCCTTCCGCCTGGAATAAGCCCCGCATCTCCATTTCCCCAAGAATTTTCCTGAAAGGTAGTTTCGAATGACGAGCCCCTCCCCCATCGCCGCCATGGACCTGTCCCTGCTCTGGACGCAGGGCGACTGGGTCACCCGCAGCGTTGCCCTGCTGCTGCTGGCCATGTCCATCGCCACCTGGAGCGTGATTGCCCTCAAGAGTTGGGACCTGTGGCGCGCACGCCGCCAGGCCGCAGGCGCCGAGCAGTTCTGGCACAGCGCCAGCCTGCCCGAAGGCATGCGCCATCTCGGCGCGAGCGACAGCCCCTTTCACCAGTTGGCCACCCAGGGCCAGGAGGCCCATGCCCACCACCGCCAGAATGCCAACGAACTGCACGGCAGCCTGAGCGCCAGCGACTGGATCAGCATGTGCCTGCGCAACAGCATGGACGGCAGCCAGGCACGCATGCAGTCCGGCCTGTCCATCCTCGCCTCGATCGGCTCCACCGCCCCCTTCGTCGGCCTGTTCGGTACCGTCTGGGGCATTTACCACGCCCTCATGGGCATCAGCGCCAGCGGCGCCGCCACCATTGACAAGGTGGCCGGCCCGATCGGCGAAGCCCTGATCATGACGGCCCTGGGCCTGGCCGTTGCCATCCCTGCCGTGCTGGCCTACAACGCGCTGCTGCGCGGCAACCGCCGCGTGCTGCTCCAGCTGCAGCGCTTCGCGCATGACCTGCATGCCTACCTGATCACCGGCGCGCGCGTCGCCAGCAAGGGGTGACAGCATGGCCATGCAGTCCTTCCATGACCAGAACGAGGATGCCGTGATGGGCGAGATCAACATGACGCCGCTGGTGGATGTCATGTTGGTGCTGCTGATCGTCTTCATCATCACCGTGCCGGTGCTGCAGCATGCCGTGCCGCTATCGCTGCCCAGCGCCAACAGCGCTCCCGAGCAGCTCAAGCCCGACCATATCCAGATCGCCATCGACGCCCAGGGCAAGACCTTCTGGAACGGCCAGCCGGTCGTCGCCGAGGCGCTGCCGGAGCGCATGCGCACCGAATCGGGCAAGCAGCCGCAGCCGGTGGTGCAGTTGCGCGCCGACCGCAACGTGCGCTACGACGCCGTGGCACGCACCCTGGCCGCCGCACAGCAGGCCGGGCTGACGCAGATCGGATTCGTGACGGAGCCGGTGCGATGAGCAGCAGCGCTCCTTCCCTCGATGCACAGGAGCACACGGCAGCAGCGGACAAGGCAATGTCTCCAGCTTCTGCCTTGCCGTCTGTCCCGGCACCGAAGTCCGCTTCAGCGGAGACAGCGTCGGTCAGTCCCGCGCACTGGCCTGTACAGACACAGTCGCACGCGTCTCCGCTGCCTGAAACCGCTGCCGAAACTCCCCCCGCCTTCAGCAGCAGCGAACTCATGCAGGGCCACCGTACCATCGCCATTCGCCACAACGGCATCACCTACCGGCTGCAGGCCACGCGCCAGGGCAAGCTGATCCTGACCAAGTAGCTCGCTGCAGGCCGCACTTACCAATGGAAACCATTGCATGCGGCCGTTTTTGCCAATGTTGGCCATGTTTTACGCTACTCTTTGTGATGAAAAGGAGTATCACACCATGACACCATCCACCCACCGCACCGCTTTCCGATGGCTCGCAGCCACTGGCGGCGCCTTGGTGCTGGCCAGCCTGACGGCCTGTGCAGGCCATTCTCAGCCGGTGAGCCAGGCTGCCACGCCCCTGGGCTCCAGCGGCATCGGCATCAGCGGCTCCAGTGGCAGCGGCGTGCAGATGTACGGCGTTGTCGACGTCGGTGTGGGCACGACCCGCACCACAGTCAACGGCCGCACCACCACTTCGACCGGCCTGCGCTGAAGCCTGTGCCCAAGCGCTTGAATTGCGTGAAAAAATCCGCATGTATGATGCGGTCTGCCGTTGCGGGATGGTCCCGGGCCGGCAAGCAAATCAATTGAATGGAGATTGACCTTATGGACAACCGTTTGCAAACCGGCAACAGCCCCCTCGGTAACAGCTGGGGCCGCGGCAATGTCGTCAGCACGGCCGCCCAGCGCAACAGCGTATTGCGCAACACCTACTGGCTGCTCGCCCTGAGCATGCTGCCCACCGTCCTGGGCGCCTGGATCGGCGTAACCACCGGCATCACGGCCCGCCTCGGCGGCGGTCTGGGTCTGGTGTTGTTCCTGGGCGGTGCGTTCGGCTTCATGTACGCCATCGAGAAGACCAAGAACTCCGCCACCGGCGTTGCCGTGCTGCTGGGCTTCACCTTCTTCATGGGCCTGATGCTGTCGCGCATGCTGTCCGTCGTACTCGGCATGGGCAATGGCGAACAGATCGTGATGACGGCATTTGCCGCCACGGCGGGCGTGTTCGGCGTGATGGCCGTGCTGTCTTCCGTCATCAAGCGTGACCTGTCCGGCATGGGCAAGTGGCTGTTCGTGGGCGCCCTGGTGGTGTTCTTCGGCGCCATCGTCAACGTGTTCGTCGGCTCCACCGCGGGCATGATGGCCCTGTCCGTGCTGCTGATCGGCGTGTTCAGCCTGTACATGCTGTACGACCTGAAGCGCATCGTGGACGGCGGCGAAACCAACTACATCAGCGCCACCCTGGCACTGTACCTGGACATCTACAACGTGTTCCAGGGTTTCCTGGCCATCTTCGGCATTGGCGGCAGCAGCGACTAAGCGCTGAACGCTTCAAGGACGAAGCCCCTTGCGCCGGATGGCCAAGGGGCTTTTTCTTGGGAATTTGGAGGAGCTCAGTCGCCGTTCTTCCAGGCCGCATCATCCCGCTCGAACACCGCCATGCTCTCCACATGCGCCGTATGCGGGAACATGTTGACCACGCCCGCCGCCGCCAACTTGTAGCCGGCCTGGTGCACCAGCAGGCCGGCATCGCGCGCCAGCGTGGCCGGGTTGCAGCTCACGTAGACGATGCGCCTGGGCGGCTGCCAGTCGGCTGGCGCCACAAACGCGCCCTCTTCGCCCTGGCCGATGCGCTGCTGGTGGATGTCCGCCAGTGCCTTGGACAGCGCAAACGCGCCTTCGCGCGGCGGATCGACCAGCCACTTGTCGGCCACACCGTCCTGCACCAGCATCTCGGGTGTCATCTCGAACAGGTTGCGCGCCACGAATTGCGTGGGTGCCAGCGTGCGACCATAGGCGTTCGGGTTGTTGGCCGCGTAATTTTCGCGCGAGCGCGCCACCAGCGTCTCGCTGCCCTCGATGCCCAGCACCTCGCGCGCCTGTGTCGCCAGCGGCAGGGTGAAGTTGCCCAGACCGCAGAACCAGTCGATCACGCGTTCGTGCGGCTGCACCTGCAGCCGCTGCAGCGCACGGCTCACCAGCACGCGGTTGATGTAAGGGTTGACCTGCGTGAAATCCGTGGGGCGGAACGGCATGGTGATGCCGAACTCGGGCAGGCTGTAGCCCAGCTGCGGCGTGTTCTCGCTGATGCAGTGCACGGTGTCCGGCCCCTTGGGCTGCAGCCACCACTGCACGCCCGGGTGTGCGGCTGCAAAGGTGTGCAGCCTGGCCAGATCAGCCTCGCTCAGCGGCTCCAGATGGCGCAGCACCAGCGCTGTCACTTCGTCACCGCAGGCCAGCTCGATCTGCGGACAGGTATCACGCGCCTCCATGCTGGCGATCAGCGCGCGCAGCGGCAGCAGCAGATCGCTCACATGCGGCGGCAGGATGGCGCAGCTCTGCATGTCGGCGATGTAGCGGCTCTTGCGCTCATGAAAGCCGATCAGCACCTCGCCCTTCTTGATCACATGGCGCACCGACAGGCGCGCGCGCCAGCGGTAGCCCCAGTCAGGCCCATGGATGGGGCGCAGCAGATGGTCGGCCTTGCACTTGCCCAGATGCCAGAGGTTGTCTTCCAGCACGCGCTGCTTCATCGCCACCTGCGCGGCAGGGTGCAGGTGCTGCATCTTGCAGCCACCGCAGGCGCCGGCATGCAGGCCGAAGTGCGGGCAGCGCGGCGTCACGCGCTGGGACGATTCCTTGTGCACCGCCGTGACCGTGGCCGCTTCCCAGGCATTCTTCTTGCGGTGGCTGGTGGCGCTCACCCACTCGTAAGGCAAGGCCCCGTCGATGAAGATCACCTTGCCGTCAGCACGGCGCGCCACGCCCTTGGCGTCCAGATCCATGGCATGCACCAGCAGCCAGTCGTCCTGCGCATGCGGCGGACGTTCACCGAAGTGCGGGAGCAAGGCGGCCAGTTTGTCCCCCGTTCCTCCTGCGTGCTCGGCGCCAAGGTCAGACCCTGCACCTGCCGCATCGCCAATCGCCGGACGTGCCGAGACGGGAGCAGACGCAGACACAGGGGCAACCTCGGATGCCGGCGCAGCGGCAGCCCCGGTGCTGGCAACAGTAGAAGTTTCAGAAGAACGGTCGGACTCGGTGGCACTCATGGCATTCATCACTCAAAAAACAAAAACCGCTTCCCGCACCGCAAGGCACGGGAAGCGGGCTGGCAGCCTGCTGGCGCTGGAACTCAGCGCGGCAGGTAGCTCAGCGGATTCACCGTCTTGCCGTTGCGGCGCACCTCGAAGTGCAGCTTCACGCGGTCGGCATCGGTCTTGCCCATTTCGGCAATGGTCTGGCCCTTCTTCACGCTCTGGTTTTCCTTCACCAGCAGCTTGCTGTTGTGGGCATACACGGTCAGGAAGGTGGTGTTGTGCTTCAGGATCACCAGATTGCCGTAGCCGCGCAGGCCGGAGCCTGCATACATCACGGTGCCATCAGCGGCGGCCGTGACCGGATCACCCTCGCGGCCGCCAATGCCGATGCCCTTGTTCTTCACGTCATCGAAGGGCGTGACGATGGTGCGGCTCTGCGTTGGCCAGGCCAGCGCGATGCTGGCAGCGCCAGCGTCGGACGGCGGGGTGACGCGCGGAGCCGGCGTGGTGCTGGCAGGTGATGTGACGCGCGGGGCCACTGGCGTGGTACGCGCCACCGAACCGGCCGGCGGCTCGATACGCAGCACCTGGCCCACTTCGATCAGGTCGGGGTTCGGCACCCACTGGCTGTTCCAGCGCACGATGTCGCGCCAGTCCAGATTGTTGTTGCGCGCAATGCTGCGGATGGTTTCACCCGGCTGCACCTGGTAGTAGCCAGGCCTGTTGCGGAATTCGTAGCCCGGCAGCGTGGCCGGATCGACACGGGGAATGCTGATGCCGCCCGTGGAACGGTTCTCGACCGGCGCACGCGGGGAAGAGCCGCAGGCTGCCAGTACTGCGGCGATACCTGCACACACAGCCACGCGGAACAGGCGTCCGCCGCGGCCAGGGCCTTGATTCAAAGTCATGCAATTCATCCTTGTTGTGCAACCTGGAACCGTACCCCGAATGAAGTCAGGCCAGCCCAAGACTGGCATCGGGGGGTACGGGCTATGCCAGACCGGATTTTAAGGGAACAAAAAACACAGGCTCGAGCACAGTTTGTTGCAAACCGTTCGCCGTCTTGTCCAGCACCACCAGCACCTGGCTCTGCGGCCCGGTCGCCATCGGCGCCACGATGCGCCCGCCCATGGCCAGCTGGTCGACCCAGGCCTGCGGAATCGCCTGCCCGCCCGCGGCAGCGATGATGCCGGCGTAAGGCGCACCCGATTCGAAACCCTGCATGCCGTCACCCAGCAGCAGATGGATATTGGGGATGCGGAACGGACGCAGATTGTCGCGTGCCTTCTCGTGCAGCCCCTTGAGGCGCTCGATGCTGTACACCTCGCTCGCCACCTGGCTGAGCACGCTGGCCTGGTAGCCGCAGCCGGTGCCCACTTCCAGCACGCGGCCCAGCCGGGCATCGGGCGACTGCCGCTGCATGGCCGGACTGGACAGCAGCAGCTCGATCATGCGGGCCACCACGCTGGGCTTGGAAATCGTCTGCTGCAGGCCGATCGGCAGGCTGGTGTCCAGATAGGCCTGGTTCAGCAGCGCACTGTCGACAAAGCAATGCCGCTCCACCGCCAGCATGGCCTGCACCACGCGCGCATCCTGCAGGCCCTCTGCCTGCAGCTGCTGCACCATGCGGGAGCGCATGGCCGCGGCGTTGCCCAGCCCCGTATTGCCGACAGTGCTGCGCGTCTGTACCGGCACCACATGCGGGCGCACCGGTGCCGGGCGCGACTGCTGCACCGCCGCCAGCCGGTCGTACTGGCTGGCATCCACCGGCAGCGTGGGCACCAGCGGGCCGCTGCCCGGGGGCACACGCGGCACCGCGCGGGGCGCAGACGGGCGTGCCGGCTGCGCCGCATCGGCGTTCCACTGGTTGCGTGCCGGAAAGGTGGGACGCCCCATCGCTCAGGCTCCTCCCGTCCCCAGATCGGGGCCGTGCGCGGTGAAGGCCTGCGCCCAGTAGCCCAGCGCCTCGTGATCGGTCAGGTCGATCTTGAGCGGCGTCACGGACACATGCCCATGGGCCGTGGCGTGGAAATCGGTGCCCTCGGTATCGTCCTTGACAGCGCCGGCATTGCCGATCCAGTACATGGTCTCGCCGCGCGGGCTCTGCTGCGTGATGACGCGCTCGGCCGAATGGCGACGGCCCAGGCGGCACAGGCGCATGGGCTTGAGTTGCTCCAGCGGCAGATTGGGAATGTTCACGTTCAGCAGCCAGGGCGGTGCCATGCCAGGCTTTTCCGGCAGGAAGCGTGCCATGTGCTGCACCAGCCGTTTGGCCGTTTCGGCAGCCGCCTCGATATGCTCCCAGCCCTTTTCCACCTGCGAGAAGGCAATCGCCGGAATGCCGAACAGGTAGCCCTCCATGGCAGCACCCACGGTGCCGGAGTAGATCGTGTCGTCGCCCATGTTGGCGCCGTTGTTGATGCCGGAAACCACCAGATCCGGCGGATTGTCCAGCAGGCCGGTCAGCGCGATGTGCACGCAATCGGCCGGCGTGCCGTTGATGTAGCGGAAACCGTTGGCCGCCTGCTGCAGGTACAGCGGCGAGTGCAGCGTGAGCGCGTTGGACTTGGCGCTGTTGTTGTATTCGGGCGCGATCACCTCGACATCGGCCACGCCGCGCAGCGCCTGATACAGCGCCTCGATGCCGGTGGCCTGGTAGCCATCGTCGTTGCAGATAAGGATTTTCATGGCCCGGGAAATTCGGTGGAGAACAGCAGTTTTGCAACCGATTGTAGTGGCTTGCCTGCCGCTTTCGGTGACAGCAGGGCGATGCCCCCAGTCTGCATCGGCAGGCACCGGCAGCCTCCTGCCGGCACCCCGGCAAAGACCTTGCATTTTCGTAGGCGATCGGACGCGATGCTACATTGTTCATTGCGAGTCATTTGCATTGACTGCATCTCCCGTGAACCGGATCCTCCCTGCTGAAAGGACACTCCATGCGCAAAACCGCCCTCGTTTCCCTCGTTGCCGCCCTGCCCCTGCTGGCTACCCTGCCCGCACAGGCTGCAACTTACAAGATCGATCCGGCCCACACCTTTGCCACCTTCGAGATCGACCACTTCGGTGCCTCGGTCAACCGCGGCCGCTTCGACAAGAAGAGCGGCACCGTCGAATTCGACAAGGCCGCGAAAAAGGGCAAGGTCACGCTGGAGATCGACGCCGCCTCTATCAACAGCGGTACGCCCGATTTCGACAAGCACCTGAAAACCGCCGATTTCTTCAACGTCGAGAAGCACCCCACGATCCGCTTCGTTTCCGACAAGTTCGTCTATGACGGCGACAAGCTGAAGGAAGTGACCGGCAAGCTGACCCTGCTGGGCCAGACGCACCCGATCACCTTCAAGGCCAACCAGTTCACCTGCTACCCCAACCCCATGGTCAAGACCGAAGCCTGTGGCGGCGACTTCGTGGCCGAGATCGACCGCACGCAGTGGGGCATGAACTGGGGCGTGAACATGGGCATGCCCAAGAAGGTGCGCATCATCGCCCAGATCGAGGCGTTCAAGCAGTAAACACGTGCCCGGGCGCTGGCGCGGCTTGCCAGCTTCCAGCGCCTGACCTGAGGCGGCCGCCCTCGTCGGCAAGGGCGGCATCCGCAACTCCGATGCTGCACCTGCACATCAGACATCCGGCTTTCATACAAGGTTCGCAGAATTGTCTTTTTAACGCCGCCGCAATGGCGTGGAAAGGACAGTGCCTTGCTCAAAGACAAAGCCGTAGCCTCGCTCGGCCAGCAGACCCTGCTGATGCCCGCGTGGATCACCGCCGCCCTGGCGGCCAATGACCGACTCAAACTCTATCTCTCGCTGACCCAGGCCGCCGCCCAGCACGCGCACAAGCCCGAGGACAGCATCGGCAACTGGAGCCAGGAACTGGCCCGTGCCGGCCTGCGCGATGCCGGCTGGACCCAGGATCTGGTGCGCCACGCCTACAACGACGAAGGCATGCTGGTGCTCTCGCACATGCCGCAGCTGCTGCAGGCACTGTGCGAAGACCTGCAGATCATGGCACGCCCCGTCGTCGATGGCGGCATGGTGAAGGATGCCTCCGGCTTCGAACAGCGCCGCAATCACTGGCTGGAACTGCTGCAGTCCATGCACGACCACGAGGGCCTGACGCAGGAAGCCCTCACCGCACTCACCCATGGCGAACGCAAGGCGGGCGACAGCTTCCACCTGCTGGTGATGGACCTGCACAAGCAGATCAACGCCCTGGCCAGCAGCGTCGCCACCGAAAACCTTGATGGTGCCCATGTCTGGAACATCCAGAAGGACGACCGCGCCCTGGTGCGCGCCTTCATGCGCGGCCTGCACCGCACGGCGCCGCTCAAGTTCAACCACCCGGGCCTGGACACCGCCGTCACGCGCGACGGCAAGCGCCTGCTGATCCAGAACGACATCGGCACCAACGATGCCCACGTGCTGGTGATCGAGGTGGAAGAGCAGACCATCCGCCTCACCTACTCCGACCTGCATCCGCCCCGCTTCAAGTTCTTCCAGAGCCTGCTGGAGAACGCGGGCTTTGTCTGGAAAGTGTCCGAGCCGGTCATCTCGCGCGACCTGAACGAAGGCAAGCCCTACACCGTGGGCATCGCCACGCTGCAGGCTGCCGACCAGACCGCACTGGAACAGGGCCTGGAAGACATCGCCTCGCGCATCGTGTTCGTGATCGACTGGAACCGCGCCCGCAAGCGCCTGCAGATGTTCGTGAGCAAGGCGCAGGCCATCTCCATTCTGGAGCACACCTCCGAGCACCGCTGGGGCCACATGGGCTGGCTGCTGGCCGGTGGCGAAAACCTGGTGTATGACACCATGGAGGCCGTGGGCAGCGACACCTTCCGCATCGGCGAGCGGCTGGATGCCGTGCTGGGCGAAACCGGCGCCCGCGCCTTCCTGATCGAGCTGCTGCGCAACTGCAGCGAACTGCTGCAACAGCAGCAACCACTCACGCTGGTGCAGGACAAGGCGCGCCTGCTGCTGGGCCGCGTGCTGCAGCAACGCCATGTCGAATTCGACCTGCTGGCCGAACATGCCGCCTTCTGCCACGCGCTGGCGCAGACGCTGTGCGATGTGCTGACGCAAGGCTGCAACGGCCATTGCGACCAGGTGGTGCAACGCGCCAAGAACTGGGAACACCGCGCCGACCACCTGCTGGCAACCGCACGCCAGCGCGCCGAACGCCAGCCGCACTGGCGCGCCGTGGTCGACCTGCTGGTTCAGGCCGACAACGTGGCTGACGCCCTGGAGGAATCTGCCTTCATCTACACGCTCACCCTGGTGGAGCCAATCAACGGGCTGCCGCCGTCCGTCATGGAAGTGCTGGGCAAGCTGGCCGACACCACACTGGTGGCGATCCAGGATCTGGTCAAGGCGATCGAGATCGCCCGCCTGCTCGATGCCGGCATTGACACCACCGACAGCGATGCCTTCCTGCAGATCCTGTGGCGCATGCTGCGCGCCGAGCGCCTGTGTGATGACCTGCTGCGCACCGCGCGCCAGCACATCGTGCAGACGCTGCACGCCCAACCGGCCGCCATGCTGCTGGCCACCGAACTTGCCACCACCATCGAAGGCGCCTCGGATGCGCTGGTTGCCACCGGCTACGCACTGCGCCAGATGGCCTTCCTGAAAACCGGAGTCCCGGCATGACGACCCACCACCCCTTTCCCTGGCCCGACCACCTCTACCTGATTGCCAACCCGGCTGCCACCGGCAAGGCCGACCACACCCCCTTCGTGCGCAACGGCGTGGCGCCCAGCCGCGACACCATGGGCTCCAAGGCCTTCAACCTGCTGCGCATGGCGCAAGCCGGCCTGCCCGTGCCCTCCGCCCTGGTGCTGGGCACGCACTATGCCCACCATCGCAAGCAGTGCATCCGCCCGCTGTTCGACACCGGCATTCCGGCGCTGGAACAGACCTCCGGCTACCTGTTCGGCGACACGCGCAAGCCGCTGATCGTGTCGGTGCGCTCCGGTGCGCCCATCTCCATGCCAGGCATGATGGAGACTTTGCTCAACATCGGCCTGTGCGATGCCACCCTGCCCGGCCTGCTGCGCCAGACCGGCAATCCGCGTCTGGTGTGGGATGCCTACCGCCGCCTGGTCGCCAGCTTTGGCGAAGTGGTGGAAGGGTTGCCCGCTTCGCTGTTCGAGAACGCGCTGCAGGATCTGACGCAAGGCCGCGACGAGCGCCTGCTGGATTTCAGCGAACTGCGCCAGCTCACCCGCACCTTCCTCGCGCTGTATGCCGAGCATGCCGGCCACCCCTTCCCGCAGGATGTGCGCCAGCAGCTGGCGCGTGCCGTGCTGGCCGTATTCTCCTCCTGGGACTCGAACAAGGCGCGCGAATACCGCAAGCTCAACGGCATCGACAGCGCCATGGGTACGGCCGTGACCATCCAGCGCATGGTGTTCGGCAATGCCGGTGGCCGCAGCGGCGCCGGCGTGGGCTTCACGCGCAACCCGAGCAATGGCGAGCCGGCGCTGTGGATCGACTTTTTGGCCAACGCCCAGGGCGAGGACGTGGTGTCCGGCCGGCGCAATGCGCACGGACATGAAGCCATGGCCGATCTGGCACCGGAGGCCTGGGAAGAGCTGTCTGAAGCCACACGCACGCTGGAGCAGGTCTTTGGCGACATGCAGGATTTCGAATTCACCGTGGAGGACAGTCAGCTCTACCTGCTGCAGGCGCGCTCGGGCAAGCGCACGCCGCTGGCGGCCGCCCGCATTGCGCTGGACCTGCATGAGGAAGGCCTGATCGACCGCGCCACGGCCCTGCAGCGCACCGAGGCGCTGCAGGATGCCGAGCTGAGCACGGCACACCTCGCCAGCGACAGCGGCGCGCCGGCCCGCCCGGTGGGCCAGGCAGCCAGCGCCTGCTCCGGCGTGTGCAGCGGCGAGATCGCCCTGGACCCGCAGCGCGCGGCCAAACGCGCAGCCAAGGGCAAGGATGTGATTCTGGTGCGCAATGACGCGGAAACCAATGACATCGCCGCTCTGGAGCAGTCCGTGGGCCTGCTCACGCGCAACGGCGCCCGCACCTCGCACGCGGCCGTGGTGGCGCGCCAGCTGGGCAAGGTCTGCCTGGTCGGCTGCGAAACCCTGCGCATAGACAGCAGCGACGGCAGCATCCAGCTGGGCGAACTGACCCTGCGCGAGGGCGACACGCTGACCCTGGATGGCAACCAGGGGCTGGTGTATCAAGGCTATATTGCAACCGTGCGTGAGCCGGACCAGCAGGTGATCGAACGGCTGGGGCAGTTGCGCAAGGGCAAGTAAGCAGAGGGCGCTCTCCGGAGTGCCCTGCTAACGCCACGTTACGCCTTCCGCCTTGAGCTTCGGCACATGCGCGGTTAGGCTGACCCTTCCCCAACCACACAGGAAGGAGCTCCCATGCATCTGCTGTCCATCGTCCACGACCCCGAAGCCAACGGCTGGAACTACTGGATCTGGAAAGACAACGACCTCGGCGGCGTCTGCGGGCTGGAGGCCCACAGCAAGGGGCCGGCTTATCCCAGTTATGAGGAGGCCCTCAAAGCAGGCTCGGCCGCGCTTGGCATGGTGGATCACGCGGACGAACTGGCTCCCTGAGATTGGCCCTGCTTGCCGGCCAATCATTGATATGCTTGATGGGCATTATCTCAGCGCCCTACAACCAGTCATCAGCAAGGACTCGATGGCGCCTTTGGCGATGCAGACGCCGATGCGATTGTGGGACTGGTGCGCGAACTCAGGGAAATGGCTGCGTAGCCGACGAATTTGGGCAACGCATGCTGTGAGGCCAAATAACGGAAACAGGTTTCCGTACCTGTTTCATACTGGCCCATACCGGCAAGAAAAAAGCACCTGGCCCAAAAAAGCCAAGTGCTTGATTTTCCTACCAATTATTGGTAGGCGCGAGAGGACTCGAACCTCCGACCCCCACCATGTCAAGGTGGTGCTCTAACCAGCTGAGCTACGCGCCTGTAATTCAGAAGCGAGAGTATAACACGCGTTTTTGGCGATTTTCAAGATCGCCAGGGATTTCGTCGGATTTCCGCACTGCTGCACCGCGCAGGGTCAGGGCTCGCGTGCCAGAATCGATGGGAGCACCCATACACGAAGCGCCCCAGGCGCCACTCAAGGAGGATTCCATGGCCACCAGTCCCGCCGCCCCTGCTGCCGCAGTCACCCGCATCGCCAGCCGCCGCACGCGCCCCGGGCAGGAGGCGGCCTATGAAGCCTTGGTGCGCGAGATGTTCGAGCAGATGCGGCAGACGCCCGGTTTCCGCCATGGCCAGCTGGTGCCGCCCGAGCAGCCCGGCGGCCTGTACCACGTGATCTCCCAGTTCGATTCCGAAGCGGCCCTGCAGTCCTGGAATGCGTCGCCCAAGCGCGCCGACATCCACGCCCGCATGCGCGCCGTGGCCGAGGACGAACCCGAATACCGCGTGCTGACCGGCCTGGAAGCCTGGTTTGCCCCCGCCGTGGTGCCTGCCACCATGCATCCGCCCCGCACCCGCATGGCCTTTGTCACCTGGCTGGGCATTTTCCCGACGGCAGCCTTCTTCCTCTGGTTCGTGGCACCGCTGGTGGCACACTGGCCCTTCCTGCTGCGCACCGCCCTGATCACCGGCCTGATTGTCGCGACCATGACCTGGTTTGTCGCCCCGCGGCTGACACGCTGGATGCGCGGCTTTCTCAACCCGAAACGCTGAGGCATGGCGCCGCGCAGGTGCAGCATTGGCCACTCTTGGCAGCCAGCTTCACCTCACGCATGACGACGCCGGCAATCCGTACTTTCACGCAGGCCTTTGCCACCTGGCTCCCCTGCATCTGCGGCGCAGTCAACTGACCGCCCTCAGCGCCGCCGCGCCGACATCACCCCTTCCATCACCGCCAACTCGCCCAGCACCTTGTTGAGGCGGTGCGTGTCACTCACCTGCACGGTGATCATCATGTGGCTGATTTCCTTGCCCGCATCGCTGTGCAGGCCGACCACGGGCATCTTCTCGCGCGCAAACAGTTCGCTGATATCGCGCAGCAGGCCGGCACGGTCCGTCGCCTGCACCAGAATGTCGACCGGATAGGCAGCAGCGCCGCCCTCCAGCCCCTGCCACTGCACCTCGATGGCGCGTTCGGGGTTGTCGCGCACCATGCTGCGGTAGTTGGGGCAGTCGGCCCGGTGCACGCTCACGCCCTTGCCGCGCGTGACGAAGCCGCCGATATCGTCCGGCGGTGCCGGCTTGCAGCACTTGGCCAGCTGCGTCATCAGCGAGCCCATGCCCACCACCAGCACGCCCCCCTTGGGCGCAGGCCGGTGCGTCTTGCGATCACCCTTGGCGGCCTGCTTCTGCAGCAGGAATTCGTCCTGCGACAGCTGCGGCGCCTGCGGCTTGAGCACGGCCTCGATGTTGCGCAGCGAGAACTCGTCCTTGCCCACCACCTCGAACAGCGCATCCGCGTCCGAAAACCCGAGCTGTCCGGCCAGATCGTCGAGCTTGAGCGCCGTCTTGCCCTCGCGCTGCAGCAGCTTCTCCACAGCCTCGCGACCGCGTGCAATCGCATCCTGCAACACCAACGCATTGAACCAGGCACGCACCTTGGCGCGCGCGCGGTTGCTCACCAGATAGCCCTGCTCCACATTCAGCCAGTCACGCGAAGGGCCGCCCTCCTTGGCCGCCGTGATGGACACGGTCTGCCCGTTGCGCAGCGGCGTGTTGAGCGGCACCATGGCGCCGTCCACCTTGGCGCCGCGACAGCGGTGGCCCAGGCTGGTATGCACACTGTAGGCAAAGTCCACCGGCGTGGCGCCCTGCGGCAGCTCGACAATGGCCGCTTCCGGCGTCAGCACATAGATCTTGTCTTCCAGCAGGGCCGGCTGTTCGGGTGAAGGCGCCTCGTCACCGCCGGCGGCAAAATCACGCTCCCAGGCCAGCAGCTGGCGCAGCACGGCGATCTTGGCATCGTAGGCGCTGTTGGCGCTGTGGCCGCTGTAGCCCTTGGCTCCGGCCTCCTTGTAGGCCCAGTGCGCCGCCACACCGCTCTCGGCGTGGTCGTGCATCTCCTGCGTGCGGATCTGGATTTCCACCGGCCGCTGGCGTCCATCCGGCCCTTGCTGCCGGATAACCGTGTGCAGCGACTGGTAGCCGTTCGCCTTGGGCTTGGCGATGTAGTCATCGAATTCGGAGGCAATCGCATCGTAGTGGCTGTGCACCCAGCTCAGCGCCTCGTAGCAGTCCTTCACCTCGGGCACGATCACGCGCAGCGCCATGCGGTCGTAGATCTGCTCGAAATCCAGCCCCTTGCCGCGCATCTTCTTGACGATGCTGTAGATGTGCTTGGGCCGCGCCTGCACATTGGCCACGATACCCTGCTCGCCCAGCCCGTCGCGCACAATGCGGCGCAGCTCCTCGGCGCGCTGCTCGCGGCCGATGCGCTTCTCGTCCAGCAGGCGGGCCACATCGCGATAGGTGTCCGGCTCCAGAAAGCGGAACGCCAGATCCTCCATCTCCCACTTGATCTGCCAGATGCCCAGCCGGTTGGCCAGGGGCGCCAGCACATGCAGCGCCTCGTAGGCCAGCGCATGCGGCACCGGCAGCTTGGTGGCGGCGTAGTGGCGCAGGGTCTGCAGGCGCGAAGCCAGCCGCAGCAGGATCACGCGCAGGTCGCGCGAAAAGGCCAGCAGCATCTTGCGCACGGCCTCAATCTGTTCGGCCTGCGTGCCCAGGCTGCTGCCAGGCTGTACGCGCTGGCTTTGTTGCAGTCGCATCAGGCGCGTGGCCTGCAGCGCCAGCTGGGCGTATTCCTCGCCAAAGGCCTGGGCGATCATTTCCTGCGGGCGGCTCAGGTGGTCGGCCGCGTACACCAGATAGGGCACGGCCTGCAGTGAGGCGGCGCCGCCCATCTGCGCCAGGATGTTGGCCACGCCGTCGGCATGCTCCAGCTCGTTCTCGCCGGAGGGCAGCTGGCAATTGACCAGCAGCGGCCCGGCGAACTGGCGCGCCTGCGCCAGGATGTCGGCGTGCACAGGCAGCATGTCGGAACTGGCCTGCACGATGCCGGCTACTTCTGCATTGTCGGTATGGGTGCCCCCGGGGGCGCTTGCGGGATTCATGGTGGCATTCACGCCGGCATCCACACGCCGGCTCACTTCTGGGTCTCTCAGGCGAACGTCACGCGACGTCCGCGCCTTGCTCTTCTGTCAGGCATCCGCATCCAGCAGGAAATGCCGCACGGCCTCCACCTGGTCGTCCTGCACCAGCGTGGGCGCATGGCCCACGCCGGCAAACTCGACCAGATGCGGTTTGGGGCCATGCTCCGTCATCGCCCTGGCTGCGGGCGCCGTCAGCAGGTCGGAATCGGCGCCACGCAGCAGCAACGTGGGCGTACGCATGGCTTCGTACAACTTCCAGAGGATGGCCTCGCCCTGCACAAAGGCCTCGCGCGGCACATGGCGAAAGCCCAGGCCCAGCGTCGGGTCGTAGTGCAGTTGCAGGCCACCTTCATGGTGCGGACGCAGCATGGGGCGATTCAGTTCGGCCCATTGCTCGGGCGTATGCGGGCCGAAGTTGACGAAGCGCTGTTGCAACGCCGCCAGCGCCTCTGCCTCATCGGCAAAGTGGCCGGTATCCATCACGTAGCTGCCGATGCGCTGGATCGACTCCCAGGTGATCACCGGGCCCACATCGTTCAACACCAGCTTGTGGATGGGCGACGGCAGCGGCCAGCTTTCGGTGCCCATCACGGCATGGATGCCCATGGCGATCAGGCCGCCCATGCTGGTGCCCACCCAGTCGAGGCGGCCGATCGGCGCCTGCTGGTGCAGATAGGCCAGCAACTGCAGCATGGCGCCCACATAAGTTGGCACCTGGTACAGCGCCGGCTCGCGCAGCCATTCGCTGCGGCCACGGCCGGGCACATCGGGGCAGATGATGCGCATGGGCGGCAGGCCGCGCTGTTCGGCATCGGCCAGCAGCGCGCGCGCCAGTACGTCGAAGTCACGCCCCTGGCGCGTCAGGCCGTGCACACACAGCACCACGTGCGAAGCATTCGGGTCGCCCCACTGCCACCAGGCCATGCGAAAAGCGTGGTCACCGGACGTGCATACAATGTGCTGGAGTGTGGGCTGTGTCATGGTCGGAAATCCGCTGATGAAGGTGGATGACAGGCTGGCAGCGCGTCGCGCCCCATACGGATTTCATCGTACCTGAATAATGCCCCGACAGAGACAACAAGGAGAGACTGCATGCTCAAGGGAAAAACTGCGCTGGTGACCGGATCGACCAGCGGTATCGGCCTCGGCATCGCCAAGGCGCTGGCTGCACAAGGCGCCAATGTGGTGCTGAACGGCTTTGGCGACCATGAAGGCCCGCAACGCGAGGTCGAACAGGCCGGTGCCGCATACGGCATCACCACGGCCTACCACGGCGCCGACATGAGCAAGCCGGCCGAAATCGAGGCCATGATGGCCTTTGCCGCCGAGAAGTTCGGCCGCGTGGACATTCTCGTCAACAACGCCGGCATCCAGCATGTGGCGCGCGTGGAAGATTTCCCGGTCGAGAAGTGGGACGCCATCCTGGCCATCAACCTGAGCAGCGCCTTCCACGCCACGCGCCTGGCCATCCCCGCCATGCGCGAAGCCAACTGGGGCCGCATCATCAACGTGGCATCCATCCACGGTCTGGTGGCCTCCGTCGAGAAGTCTGCCTATGTGGCGGCCAAGCACGGCGTGATCGGCCTGACCAAGGTCACCGCGCTCGAGAACGCCACCACCGGCGTCACCTGCAATGCGATCTGCCCCGGCTGGGTGCTGACGCCGCTGGTGCAAAAGCAGATCGACGCCCGCGCGCAGGAAGGCAACATCAGCGTGGAAGAAGCGCAGAAGAACCTGCTGCGCGAAAAGGAGCCGTCCCTGCAGTTCACCACGCCCGAAGAACTGGGCGCGCTGGCCGTGTTCTTCTGCTCGCCCGCCGGCAACAACGTGCGCGGCGTGGCGTGGAACATGGATGGAGGCTGGACGGCGCAGTAAGCCTGGTGCGCAAAGAGCGGGGAATGTGCCCCGCTCCGTCCTGCCGGCGCGAGTCGGCCCCTGAGAACCGTCTGCCACCAACAGGCGGTTTTTTGATGGCATTTGCCTGCGCCACCACAAAAATCACCGTATCCTGATCGGTTATGTCTTCCTATTTCCGACTGCTCCTGCTGCTGTCCGCCCTCACCATGGTCGGCCCGCTGGCGATCGACGCCTACCTGCCGTCGTTCAGCGCCATCCGGCAGGATCTCAACACCGATGAAGTGATGGTCCAGCAGACGCTGGGCCTGTTCCTGTTTGCCTTTGCCGGCATGATGCTGTTCTACGGCACGCTGTCCGATGCGTTCGGGCGGCGCAAGGTGATCCTGGTGTCGCTGGCGGTCTACACGCTGGCCTCGCTGGGCGCCGCGCTCAGCCCCAGCATCGAATGGCTGCTGTTCTTCCGCGTGCTGCAGGGCCTGGGCTCGGGCGGCGGCACCGTGGTGAGCCGCGCCATCGTGCGCGACCTGTTCAAGGGGGCCGAAGCGCAACGCATGATGTCGCACATGACCATGGTGTTCGGCCTGGCACCGGCCATCGCGCCGATTCTGGGTGGCTGGCTGCAGGTGCTGCTGGGCTGGCGCTGGGTGTTCGGCTTTTCCGTGCTGTTCGGCGCGCTGATGCTGGTGCTGGTCTGGCGCCATCTGCCCGAGAGCCTGCCGCAGGAACAACGCCAGCCCTTCCACCCGCGTGCCATCGTCGCGCAATACATCAGCTGCCTGCGCCACCCGCGCTTCGTGCTGCTGATCCTGATGCTGGCCACCGCCTTTGCCGGCTTCTCGCTCTACATCGGCTCGGCCTCGCACTTCATCATGGACATCCTGCACCTGAAGGAAACCGATTTCGGCTGGATGTTCATCCCGCTGGTGGGCGGCCTGATCAGCGGCTCGGCCATCGCCAGCCGGCTGGCGCACCGCCTGCCGCGCCGCACCTTTGTGCAGACCGCCTTCATCATCATGGCCGTGGCGGCCATCTTCAACGTGAGCTACAACCTGATGCTGGGCAGCGAGGTGCGGATTCCGTGGGCGGTGCTGCCGCTGTTCATCTACTCCTTCGGCCTGTCTTTCCTGACGCCAGCCGTCACCATGGGCGCGATGGACTTCTTCCCGCACAATCAGGGTCTGGCCTCTTCGCTGCAATCGTTCACGCAGATGGTGGTGTTTGCCACCATGGCCGGCGTGGTGGTGCCACTGCTGTTCGGCAGCGGGCTGTATCTGGCGCTGGGCATGGCGGGCATGGCTATTGCGAGCCTGGTGTTCTACATCCTGTTCCGGGTGCTGCATGATCGCGCAGCCCCGCCGACGTTGCCGCCTGCCTCGTCGCGCTGACGCCTGCCTGCCCTGTTCGCCATGCGGTTCCGCATTCGCGGGGGAGCCGTCCTCTGAACACCGCTGCATGCATCGCCCTGGCAAGGCGGCCACCGTGAGCAACCGGCAGTCTGCCGCACACGACCTTATTGATACCCCTACGCCATGCATCGGCGATAATAGTCAATCCCTGCCATCCCGCAGGACCTGTTTCGAAAGCCATTGCCCCATGACAGACCAAGCTCCTGTCTCTACGCCCGTTTCTCCCGTTTCCATCTCCCCCGTCGAAGACATCGTGGCCGACATGCGTGCCGGCAAGATGGTCATCCTCGTGGACGAGGAAGACCGCGAGAACGAAGGCGACCTGGTACTCGCTGCTGACCACGTCACGCCCGAGGCCATCAACTTCATGGCCCGCTACGGCCGCGGCCTGATCTGCCTCACGCTTACGCGCGAGCGTTGCCTGCACCTGGGCCTGCCGCCCATGACGCAGCGCAACGGCGCCCAGCACGGCACGGCCTTCACCGTCTCCATCGAGGCGGCCGAGGGCGTGACCACCGGCATTTCGGCTGCCGACCGCGCCCGCACCGTGCAAGCCGCCGTCGCCCCCAATGCCGTGCCGGCCGATCTGGTGCAGCCCGGCCACATCTTCCCGCTGCAGGCGGTGGACGGTGGCGTGCTGATGCGCGCCGGCCATACCGAAGCCGGCTGCGACCTGGCCGCCATGGCCGGCTGCAGCCCGACTGCCGTGATCTGCGAGATCATGAAGGACGACGGCACCATGGCCCGCCTGCCCGATCTGCAGCTCTTCGCTGCCGAGCACGGCCTGAAGATCGGCACCATTGCCGACCTGATCGAGCACCGCGCCCGCAACGAATCGCTGATCCGCAAGGTCGCCAGCCGCACGCTGATGACGGCGCATGGCGAATTCATGGCCCACGCCTACCAGGACATGCACGGCCACAACCTGCACCTGGCGCTGGTCAAGGGCGTGTGGAACGAGGGCGACGAAGTGCCCACCCGTGTACATGAGCCGCTGTCGGTGCTGGACGCGCTGGAAACCGGCCGCCAGATGCACAGCTGGAGCCTGGAAGACAGCCTGCGCTACATCCACGCGCAACAGCGCGGCGTGGTCGTGCTGCTCAACTGCGGCGAAAGCGCGCAGCAGCTGCTGGCCCAGTTCGACGGCACCGCCGAATCCAGCCACGCACCCGGCAAGGGTCTGGACCTGCGCAGCTACGGCATCGGTGCCCAGATCCTGCGCGAATGCGGCGTGCGCAAGCTCAACATTCTTGGCACCCCGCGCCGCATGCCCAGCATGGTCGGCTACGACCTGGAAGTGACCGGCTTCACCCCTGCCCCGCCCCAAGCCTGATTTACCGCATTTACACAGACATCCATCATGAAAAACGCTGACAAGGGCGATCTGGACGCTATCACCAGTCAACTCAACGGCAAAAAGCTGCGCATCGGCATCGTGCAGGCGCGCTGGAACGCCGACATTACCGACTCCTTGGCCGAAGCCTGCCTGGGCGAGCTGATGCAGCTCGGCGTCAAGGCCAAGAACGTGACGCTGGTGCAGGTGCCCGGTGCGCTGGAAGTACCACTGGCGCTGCAGGCCCTGGCCGACCGCTCCGACTACGACGCGCTGATTGCCCTGGGCTGCATCATCCGCGGCGAAACCTACCACTTCGAACTGGTGGCCAATGAATCCGGCGCGGGCGTGACCCGCATTTCGCTGGACCACGGCCTGCCGATCGCCAACGCCATCCTCACCGTCGAAAACCTGGAGCAGGCGCAGGCCCGCCAGGTCGAAAAAGGCGTGGACGCTGCCCGCGTGGCGGTGGAAATGGCGCTGCTGCTCGAAACCATGGCCGAGGCCTGAGCATGACTGCATCCACTCCCAAGTCCGGCGCAGAGGATGCTGCGCTGACGCCCGAACAGGCGCTGCAGCAGGCCGTGCGGCAGGAACACGCCGCCGCCGAAAAGGCTGCGGCCCAGCAGAAACCCGCTGCACCGCGCGCCCGCAAGCCCTCCAGCAAGATCGGCCGCTCGCGCGCCCGTGAGTTCATCGTGCAGGCGCTGTACCAGCATCTGGTCGGCCAGAACGACGCGGCGGCCATCGACCAGTTCACGCGCGAGCTGACCGGCTTCCACAAGGGTGATTCCGCCCACTTCGATGCCGTTTTTCACGGCTGCGTGGAGCAGGGCAAGGAGCTCGACCAGTTGATCGAGCCGCTGCTGGACCGTGGCTGGAAAGAGATTTCCCCGATCGAGCATGCCTGCATGTGGATCGGCGTGTACGAGTTCAAGTTCTGCCCCGACGTGCCCTGGCGCGTGGTGCTGAACGAGTGCATCGAACTGGCCAAGTCCTTTGGCGGCACCGACGGCCATAAGTACGTGAACGGCGTGCTGCACGCGCTGGCACCGCGCCTGCGCGCCACCGAGGTCGAGCACGACCGCAGCAGGAAGGCATGACGGGGCCGCGCCTGGCGCGCCGCGCCGATCAGATCGAGCCCTTCTATGTGATGGAGATCGTCAAGGCCGCGCAGCAGTTGCAGGCGCGGCTGCCAGCGGGCAGTGATCCGCTGATCTACCTGAACATTGGCGAACCCGACTTCACCGCCCCGCCGCTGGTGGCCGAGGCGGCTGCCCGCTGCATCCGCGACGGCAACACGCAATACACCCAGTCCAACGGCCTGCCGGCGCTGCGCGAACGCATCAGCCAGTGGTATGCAGACCGCTTCGGGCTGGACGTGTCGCCCGACCGCATCGTCGTCACTGCCGGCGCCTCGGCGGCGCTGCAGCTGGTGTGCATGGCGCTGATCGACCAGGGTGACGAGATCCTGATGCCGGATCCCAGCTATCCGTGCAACCGCCACTTCGTGAGCCTGGCCGAGGGCACGCCCAGGCTGATTCCCTCCGGCGCGGCCGAGCGCTTCCAGCTCAGCGCCGCCAAGGTGGCCGAGCACTGGGGCGAACACACACGCGGCGTGATGCTGGCCAGCCCGTCCAACCCCACCGGCACCTCGATTGCGCCGCAAGAGCTGCGCGCCATCCACGAATTCGTGCGCAGCAAGGGCGGCGTCACCATCGTGGACGAGATCTACCTCGGCCTGAGCTATGACGAAGCCTACAGCCACAGTGCACTGGCGCTGGGCGATGACGTCATCAGCATCAACAGCTTCAGCAAGTACTTCAGCATGACCGGCTGGCGTCTGGGCTGGGTGGTGCTGCCGCCTGCACTGGCCAAGACGGTGGAGCTGCTCTCGCAGCACCTGTTCATCTGCCCGAGCACGGTGGCGCAGCATGCCGGCGTGGCCTGCTTCGAGCCGGAGAGCATTGCCATCTACGAACAGCGCCGTGCCGAATTCCAGGCGCGCCGCGACTGGTTCGTGCCGCAACTCGATGCACTCGGCCTGACCGTGCCGGTGCGCCCCGATGGCGCCTTCTACGCCTGGGCCGACTGTAGCAGCTGGTTCGAGCGTCTCGGCGTGGACAACAGCTGGGACGCCACCTTCGCGCTGATGGAGCGCGCCCAGATCGTTGCCACACCCGGCCGCGATTTTGGCGTGGCCGACACCAGCCGCTTCCTGCGCTTTTCCACGGCCAGCGCCCTACCCCAGTTGCAGGAGGCAGTGGAACGGCTCAAGCGCCTCGCCTGAGGCGTCTGCTGCACCGCAACATCATGTTTCACTTTGACATCCGCGTTTACTGGGAAGACACCGATGCCGGCGGCATTGTCTTCTATGCTAACTATCTGAAGTTCTTCGAGCGTGCCCGCACCGAATGGCTGCGCGCGCTCGGGGTGCAACAGCATGAGCTGCGCGAGCGCAGTGGCGGCATGTTCGTGGTGAGCGCAACAGAAATGAAGTACCACCGCCCGGCCCGGCTGGATGATGTGCTCTGCGTCACGGCCGACCCGGTGCAGATCGGCAAGGCCTCCTGCGTGATCGCGCAGACGGCACGCCTGGGTGGCCTGGACGGCCCGCTGCTGGCCGAAGGCAGTATCCGCATCGGCTGGGTCGATGCCGCCAGCATGCAGCCGGCGCGCATGCCGGCCGAACTTCACGCCATCATGGTGGCCGGCCACTGAGCCAGCCCCGCCAACCAACAACAGGAATTGCATGAACGCACAGGACATGGACATCGTGCGGCTGGTACTCAATGCCAGCTGGGTGGTACAGGCAGTGATGGCGCTGCTGCTGGTGGTGTCGGTGGCCAGCTGGGCCGCGATCTTCAGCAAGATCGGCGCCCTCAAGCGCACGCGCAAGCTCAATGACGCCTTCGAGCGCAATTTCTGGTCGGGCAGCAACCTGACCGAGCTGTACGCCGGCGCCAGCCAGAACGCCAAGCTGGCCGGCCCGACCGAACGCATCTTTGCCAGCGGCATGCGCGAATTCCTCAAGCTGCGCGAGCGCCATGTGTCCGACGCCACACTGCTGGACGGCGCCCGCCGCGCCATGCGCGCCAGCTACCAGCGCGAGGTGGACAGCATCGAAAGCGGCATGTCCTTCCTGGCTTCGGTCGGCTCCATCTCCCCCTACGTCGGCCTGTTCGGCACGGTGTGGGGCATCATGCACGCCTTCACCGGCCTCTCCGCCATGGAACAGGTCACGCTGGCCACGGTAGCGCCCGGCATTGCCGAAGCGCTGGTGGCCACGGCCCTCGGCCTGTTCGCCGCCATTCCGGCGGTGGTGGCCTACAACTACTTCGCGCGCGACATCGACCGCGTGGCGGTATCGCAGGAAACCTTCATCGAGGAGTTTTCCAACATCCTGCAGCGCAACACCGGTGTGCAATCTGCCGCCAGCACGGCCTCGGGCCACTGAAACGAGGAGCCTGCCATGCCCGCCCTGGTTTCCCGCGGCCGCGGACGCCGCACCATCAACGAAATCAATATGGTGCCCTTCATCGACGTGATGCTGGTGCTGCTGATCATCTTCATGGTCACGGCGCCGCTGATCCGTCCCGGCACCATCAACCTGCCCTCGGTGGCCAAGAGCAGCCAGCAGGCGGCCGACGTGGTGCAGGTGGAAATCAAGCGCGACGGCACGCTGGCGCTGCACGGCAAGGCCGAAAGCAGCACGCTGCAGCTCGACAGTATTGCCACTGCGGTGCAGGAAGCCCAGGCTGGCGATCCGGCGCGCCCGGTGGTGATCAGTGCCGACCGTGAGGTGCAGTACGACCAGGTGATCCAGGTGATGGACCGCCTGCGGCAGGCCGGCGTACAGCGCATCGGTCTGGCTGCGGCTTCGCGCTCCTGAGGCGGGTGATTTGCGCTGATGCTGGATACCACTGCCCTCCGCGATGAATTTGCTCCGCCGCGCCCGCGTGGCGTGGGCAAGTCAGTGGCACTTGCGCTGCTGGTGCATGTGGGTCTGGTCGGGCTGCTGGCGCTGGGGGTGAACTGGAAGTCGGATCCGCAGACGGCCGTGTATGACGCCGAGATCTGGGACATGACGCCTTCGCAGGAAGGCGGACCCAAAGGCCCTGCGGCGCCAGCCAGGGAGGCAGAGACGCGCAACGAGGCAAACACGGCCAACGCCGACGAGGCGATTCGCGTGGCGCGCGAGCAGCAAGCGCGTGAAGCGGCCCAACAAGCCGCTGCACAACGGCAGCAGCGGGAGGCCAAGCGTCGCCAGTTGGCCGAGGACAAGCAGCAACAGGCCCAGGAACGCGAGCGCGCAGCGCAGCAACGTGCCGAACAGACCCGTCAGGCGCGCGAACAGGAAGCCGAAATCGCCCTGCGCAAGCGCGAAGCGGAGAAGCAGAAACAGCTGCAGGCAGAACGCCAGGCGCGGGAGCAGGCTGCAAAGGATAAGGCACGCGAACAGCAAGAAGCGCGCGCGAAGGCGCAACAGGATGCCAAAGCCGCTGCAGAGGCGAAAGCTGATGCGGCTGCGCGCAGCAAGGCCGAGGCTGCCGCCAAGGCTCAGGCCGCCAAGGAGGCTGCAGCCAAACGCGATGCCGATGCTGCACGCAAGGCGCAGCTCGATCGCATGCGCGCTCTCGCGGGCAGCGCTGGAGGTGGAGATGGCGCTGGCGCGTCCGGCGGCAAAGGCACGACCGGAAGTGGTAAGGATGCGAAGTCGCGCGGTGGCCCCTCCTCTGGCTACGCGGCCAAGGTCCGCGCCAAGGTGCGCCCCAATATCACCTACAACGATGACGAAGGCGACAGTCCGCGCACCGACGTGGAAGTGCGTGCCGCGCCCGACGGCACCATCACCGCGCGTCGCATCATCCGTTCCAGCGGCAACCGCAGCTGGGACCAGGCCGTGCTGCGTGCCATCGACAAGACCGACACGCTGCCCAAGGACATTGACGGCAGCGTGCCATCGCCGATTGTGATCGAGTTCCGCTTACGGTGACTCTGGCTGCTCTGCCGTTGCGGGTAGCAACAAGGAGCGCGGCCTTACTGCAGCGGCGCTCCTACGGTAGCGCATCCGGAAAATGCCCCTGCAGGATCAATCGCAGCGAGTGCAGGATCGCCTGGCGATCCACCTCTTCCCCGGCCAGTTGCGCAATCATCGGCACCGCCCCGAGGGTCGTGCTCAGCGCTCCCAACAGCAGGAAGTGAAACACAGCCGGATGCGGGCTAAGCAGCACGCGCTGCTCGATGGCCTGCTGCCATAGAGGCGCACAAATTGCATAGCAAGGCTGCACGAGCCGTTCGGTCAGATAGTGCAGACGCGGTCCCGAGTGCCCCAGCTCCCGCTGGATGAAGCGGAACAGCGCGCGCTGCTGATCGGCCAGATCGATGAAGAAGTCGACCGCATCATGCACCCGCTGCAGCAGCGGGGATGGCGCATCCACGATCCCCTGCAACACCGGAAGCAGAGGTTTCTGGCGTTCTGCCACCGCATCCACAGCCGCATGCCACAGTCGCTGCTTGGAACCGAAATGGTGCGAAACCAGTGCCGGATCCAGCCCCGCGAGATCCGCAATAGCACGCAGACTGGCCGGCTCGAAGCCCTGGGAGGCAAAAACGTCCTCTGCCGCCTGCAACAGGCGCTGGCGTCCGTCCTCGCCGGCAGAACTGCCCGGACGACCAGGCCGACGGTGGACGGCAGAGGTATCACGTGCAGGGGTGGCAGACATGGGAACTCCCGAAGCCATATTCAATGCTTGTTGAATTAAAACACGTATCTGAGTTATGATTGGTATCAACAGTTGCCATTTTGGTAGCAAGGTGTCTGGGGTGCACAGCTTTTTTCTGTCGCGTTTCAGGCTCCCGTTCCCGCCGTGCTGTTGCACAGTGCCGGCAACCGGGTTTCCCCAAGATCAAGAGATGTCATGAACTTGCCCTTGCGTTCCTGCCCCCCGCCGAATCGTCTGCTGCTGGCCGTTCTCGCATCGCTGGCGCTGGTCGGCGGTATCGCCGGCTGTGCCGCCCCCGCCCAACCCGAACAAGCCCTGACGCCGCTGCCGGACCGGTATCCGGAGCTGCCGGGAGCGGGGCTGTCCGCTGCGGCCGCGTTGCCCACCCTGGACTGGACCGAGCTGATCGCCGATCCCGACTTGCAGCGCCTGCAACAGGCCGCCCTGGCGTACAACAGCGACTTGCGCGTGGCCGCCATGCGCGTGGAGGAAGCGCGTGCGGCCGCCGGCCTGCAGCGCGCCACCACCCTGCCGATGATCGGCCTGTCCGCCCAGGGCGTGCGCGCGCGCACCGAATTGCCGCTGGACCAGATCGACCTCTCCAATGCCGGTCTGCCGCCCCCGCTGGCCGTGCCGCTGGAAAACGCCCTGCACCAGGCCGAGCGCGAGCGCATCCTCTCGACCTATTCGGCCGGCGTCATCATGCCCAGTTACGAGATCGACTTCTGGGGCAAGGTGCGCGCCATGGATCAGGCCGCGCGCGACCGCTATCTGGCCAGTGCCGAGGCGCAGCAATCCTTCCGCACCGCCCTGCTGGCGCTGGTGACCGACAGCTGGCTGCAGGGGCTGGAACTGCAGGAACGCCTGCAGCTGGCGCGCCAGACCCTGGCCAACAGCGAGGAAAGCCACCGCATCATGCGGCGACGCAAGGAGGTGGGCCTGATCTCCGACATGGAACTGCGCCAGACGGAAACGCTGGTCGCCTCCACGCGCAGCGACCTGGCGACGCTGGAGCGCCAGGTTGCCGCCAACCGGGCTCTGCTGACCCAGCTCACCCATGTCAGCGAGGTGCCGCGTGCCCGCACGACACGCCCGCTGAGCCGGATCGAGGACCGCAATCTGCCGGCCGGCCTGCCGTCCGAACTGCTCACGCGCCGGCCCGACATACGGGCAGCAGAACTGCAGCTGCAGGCCGCACGCGGCAATGTCACGGCTGCACGCAAGGCCTTCCTGCCCAGCATCACCCTCACCGCCGGCGGCGGCATCGCCAGCAACGCGCTGGAGAGCCTGTTCAGCCACAACTACGGCACCTGGCTGTTCATGCCGCGCATCAGCCTGCCGATTTTCGATGGCGGCCGCCGGCAGGCCAATCTGGATCTGGCCGAGGCACGCAAACACCAGGCGGTGGCGCAGTACGAAAGCGTGATCCGCAATGCCTTCCGCGAAGTGTCCGAACTGCTTGCCGCCCGCCACTGGCTGGCCGTGCAGGAGCGCGACGTGCGCCAGCTGCTGGCCGCGCAGGCCGACCGCGCCTTTCTGGCCCGGCGGCGCTACGAACGTGGCTACAGCAGCTACTTTGAAGTGCTCGATGCCGAACGCTCGCGCTTTGCCACCGAGCAGAGTCTGGTGCAGCTGCGCCGCGCCCGCCTGAGCAGCCTGGTGGGCCTGTACAAGGCGCTTGGCGGCGCCGAGACGCAGCCGCTGGCCCGGCCATCCAGCCCCTCTTCTCCCGCCACCCAGGAAGGAACCCCGTCATGAGCCCGAGAATCAAGCAATGGACGATCGCCGCCGCCGTCGTGGCGCTGCTGGCCGGAGGCGGCTGGTGGTACTGGCAGCAACAGCAGGCCGGCAAGGAAACCGAGGGCTTTGCCTCCGGCAACGGGCGCATCGAGGCCACCGAGGTGGACATCTCGGCGAAGATGCCGGGGCGCGTCAAGGACATCCTGGTGAACGAGGGCGATCTGGTCAAGAGCGAGCAGGTGGTGGCCCATATCGATGCCAGCGCCATGCAGGCGCAACTGGATCAGGCCCAGGCCCAGCTGCACAAGGCGCGCGCCGATCTGGTCACGGCCCAGGCCGTGGTGCGACAGCGTGAAAGCGAACGCACGATGGCGCGCAAGACGCTGGAGCGCACGCAGTCGCTGCTGGCCGATCGCGCCATCTCGCAGCAGCAAGTCGACGAGGACCGCACCCGCGTGAACAGCATGGACGCGGCTTTGACCGTCGCACGCTCGCAGGTGAAGCAGGCGCAGGCCGGCATCGCCGCCTCCGAAGCCGGCGTCGTGCGGCTGCAGAGCGAACTCAATGACACCGAACTGCGCGCGCCGCGCGATGGCCGCATCCAGTACCGGGTGGTGCAGCCGGGCGAAGTGGTGGGCGCCGGCGGCAAGGTGCTCAGCATGCTCGACCTCAACGATGTCTACATGGGCTTTTTCCTGCCCGAGCAGCTCGCGGGGCAGGTCGGCCTGGGCAGCGAAGTGCGCATCGTGCTCGATGCCGCTCCGCAGTTCGTGATTCCGGCCCGGATCAGCTATGTGGCCAGCGTGGCGCAGTTCACTCCCAAATCGGTGGAAACGCACAACGAGCGCCAGAAGCTGATGTTCCGCGTCAAGGCGCGCATCGATCCGGCCTTGCTGCAGAACTACCAGCAGAGCGTCAAGTCCGGCTTGCCCGGCGTGGCCCATGTGCGTCTGGGTGCGCAGCATGAGTGGCCGCAGCAGCTGCAGGTGAAGCTGCCGCCCGTCACGGCCGCCCAGACGGCTGCCAGCCACTAAGGCGGAACCGAGGGCATGACAGCACTCCAGGCACATCCCCCTGCAGTGGTCGCGCGCCTGCGCCAGCTGACCCACCGCTACGGCAGTACGCTGGCCAACAACGGCATCGACCTGGACATTCCCGCTGGCTGCATGGTCGGCCTCATCGGTCCCGATGGCGTGGGCAAGTCCACCCTGCTCGGGCTGGTCGCCGGGGCGCGCAAGATCCAGCAGGGCCAGGTCATGGTGCTGGACGGAGACATGGCCGAGGCCGAACACCGGCGCGTCAGCTGCAGCCGCATTGCCTACATGCCGCAGGGCCTGGGGCGCAACCTGTACCCGACGCTGTCGGTGTTCGAGAACATCGACTTTTTCGGCCGCCTGTTCGGCCTGAGTGCCGGCGAGCGCAAGCAGCGCATCGCGGCCCTGCTTGCCAGCACCGGCATGTCCGCTTTTGCCGGCCGGCCGGCGCAGAAGCTGTCGGGCGGCATGAAGCAGAAGCTGGGCCTGTGTTGCGCGCTGATCCACGACCCCGACCTGCTGATCCTGGACGAGCCGACCACCGGCGTCGACCCGCTCTCGCGCCGCCAGTTCTGGGAGCTGATCGCGCGTATCCGCCGCGAGCGTCCGCAGATGAGCGTCATCGTCGCCACGGCCTACATGGAAGAGGCCGAGCAATACGACTGGCTGGTGGCCATGGATGCCGGCCGGATTCTCGCCACAGGCACACCGCAGGAGCTGCTGCAGCGCACCGGCAGCCAGGATCTGGAGCAGGCGTTCCTGCGGCTGTTGCCGCCCGAACGGCTGCAGGGCCACCAGGCGCTGGTGATTCCGCCGCTGCCGCAAGGCGAACAGGAGGTGGTGATCGACGCCCGCGGGCTGCGCATGCAGTTCGGCGATTTCGTGGCAGTGGACGATGTGACCTTGCAGGTGGGGCGCGGCGAAATCTTCGGCTTCCTGGGCAGCAACGGCTGCGGCAAGTCCACCACCATGAAAATGCTGACCGGCCTGCTCGAACCCAGCGCCGGCGAGGCCCTGCTGCTGGGCCAGCGCATGGATGCCAGCAATATGGCCACGCGCCGCCGCGTCGGCTACATGTCGCAGGCGTTTTCTCTCTACACCGAACTGTCGGTGCGGCAGAACCTGCAATTGCATGCACGCCTGTTCCACCTCCCTGCCGACACGGTGCCGGCACGGATCAACGAACTGGCCCGCCGTTTCGAGCTGACCGAAGTGCTGGACCAGCAGCCGGACCGGCTGCCGCTGGGCATCCGCCAGCGGCTGCAGCTGGCAGTGGCGGTGCTGCACCGCCCGGACGTGCTGATTCTGGACGAACCGACCTCGGGCGTGGACCCGGTGGCGCGCGATGCGTTCTGGGCCCTGATGGTCGACCTGTCGCGCCGCGATGGCGTCACCATTTTCATCTCTACCCACTTCATGAACGAGGCCCAGCGCTGCGACCGCATGTCGCTGATGCATGCGGGCCGCATCCTCGCCAGCGACACCCCGGAAGCGCTCACCCGGGCCCGCGGTGCCGCCACGCTGGAAGAAGCCTTCATCGGCTATCTGGAAGATGCGATTGCGGAGCAGGAACAGGCCGGGGCACCCGCATCCGCACCGGCAGCGCCTGCTCCCGCTGCGCCGCCCACGCAGCCGGCTGCTGCAGCACCTGCCCCTCCGGCCAGACCGCCACGCTTCAGCCTGCAGCGCCTGCTGAGCTACAGCTTCCGCGAAACGCTGGAACTGCGGCGCGACCCGATCCGGCTCGCCATGGCCCTGCTGGGCAGCGTGCTGCTGATGCTGGTGATGGGCTACGGCATCACCATGGACGTGGAAGATCTCAACTACGCGGTCTATGACCAGGACCAGAGCCGCCTGAGCCAGGATTACACGCTGCAGCTGGCGGGCTCGCGTTATTTCAACGAGCGCCCGGCCATCAGCAGCCCGCAGGAGCTCGATGCGCGCATGCAGTCGGGCGAACTGGCGCTGGCGATCGAGATTCCGCCCGGCTTCGGGCGGGACCTGATGCGCGGCGCCCGGCCCGAAATCGGCGCCTGGGTCGACGGCGCCATGCCGCTGCGCGGCGAAACCATCCGCGGCTACGCCACCGGCATGCACCTGCATACGCTGTCGCAGTGGATGCAGCAGTTCAGCGGCCACACGCTGACCCTCCCGGCCAACGTGGCGGTGCGCTACCGCTACAACCCCGACCTCAAGAGCATGGTCGCGATGGTTCCGGCCGTCATTCCGATGCTGCTGATCTTCATCCCGGCCATGCTGATGGCCCTCGGTGTGGTGCGCGAAAAGGAACTGGGCTCCATCATCAATATGTACACCACGCCGGTCACCAAGCTGGAATTTCTGCTCGGCAAACAGCTGCCCTACATCGGTCTGGCCCTGATGAGCTTCGTGCTGCTGTTCCTGCAGGCGCTGGTGCAGTTCCGCATCCCGTTCAAGGGCGGCCTGCTGGCCTATCTGGCCGGCACCGTGATCTACGTCATGGCCACCACCAGCCTCGGCCTGCTGGCCTCCACGCTGACACGCAGCCAGGTCGCGGCCATTGCCGGCACTGCCATTGCCACCATGATTCCGGCGATCCAGTACTCCGGCGTGATCGACCCGGTTTCGTCACTGCACGGCCTGGGCAAGCTGCTCGGCAGCGTATACCCCACGACGCACTATCTCACCATCAGCCGCGGCACCTTTGCCAAGGCGCTGGACTTCGGTGACCTGCTCGGCGCCTTCTGGCCCCTGCTTCTGGCCGTGCCGGTGCTCACGCTGCTGTCGTGGCTGCTGCTAAAGAAACAGGAGGCCTGACCATGCCCCGCCCGAATTCCGCCCCTGCCCCCACGCCACCCGCTGCGCCTTCAGGCCAGCCCCAGACCGCCGGCCGCCACGGCGTGGGCGAGGGCCTCAGGAACGTGTACTTTCTCGGCATCAAGGAGTTCTACAGCCTGCTGCGCGACTACGCCCTGCTGTTCGTGATCGTGTTCATGTTCACGGGAGCGGTGCTGGCTGATGCCCGCGCCAAGCCGGACAGCCTGAGCAACGCGGCCATCGCGGTGGTGGACGAAGACCAGTCCGCGCTCTCGCAGCGCCTGATCGACGCCCTGCAGCCGCCCTATTTCTCGCCGCCGCGCCTGATCAGCCGTGCCGACATCGACCGCGGCATGGACATGGGGCTGGACACCTTCGTGCTGAACATTCCCCCGAACTTCCAGCGCGACGTGGTCAATGGCCGCAGTCCGTCCATCCAGCTCAACGTGGATGCCACGCGCCAGAGCCAGGCGCTGGTCGGGTCGACCTACATCGAGAACATCCTGGCCTCGGAGGTGCTGGCCTGGATGAGCGGCCACCGCAGCAATGACCTGCCACTGCCGGCGCGCCTCGTCACCCACGTCAAGTTCAACCCGAACCTGTATGCCTCGTGGTTTGGCGGCATTACCAGCATCATCAACAACCTGACGGTGCTGTCCATCGTGCTGGCCGGTGCCGCCCTGATTCGCGAGCGCGAACACGGCACCATCGAGCACCTGCTGGTGATGCCGGTGACGCCGCTGGAAATCATGCTCAGCAAGGTGTGGAGCATGAGCGTAGTGGTGCTCTGCGGCGGTCTGTTTGCGCTGCTGGTGATGGTGCGCGGCGTGCTGGGGGTGCATGTGAGCGGCTCGATTCTGCTGTTTGCGGCGGGCACCCTGCTGTACCTGTTTTCCACCACCTCGCTCGGCATTTTCCTGGGCACCATCGCGCGCAGCATGCCGCAGTTCGGCCTGCTGGTGATTCTGGTGCTGCTGCCGCTGATCGTGCTTTCCGGCGCCATCACTCCGACCGAAAGCATGCCGGAACTGGTGCGCTACGTGATGTCTCTGGCGCCCACCATCCACTTCGTGGCGTTTGCGCAAGGGGTGCTGTTCCGCGGCGCCGGGCTATCCACGATGTGGCCCACGCTGCTGGCGATTGCGGTGACCGGCTCGGTGTTCTTCTGGGTGGCGAGCGCCCGTTTGCGCCGGACTATCGGGCAGATGGGCTGAAGCCGGCTGTCGGCTGTCGGCTGTCGGCTATCGGCTATCGGCACTCGACCAGCTTGCCTGCGGCGTCCTGTCCCGGGGCGTTTTACGCTTCGTAGACCACCTGCACCTTCCCTTCCGGGAACAATGCCGTCCAGGCGGATAGCGCAGCATCGTTCGGATAGAAGCGGGAGGCCTCGCCCAGCTTCAGCTGCCCTAACAGGCGCTCCTCCGGCTGCATGCCCTCCGCGCCGCTGACCGTCAACTGCAGCCGCACCGGCAATCCCCGGCTGATTTCATCCCCGTCATCCAGCACCTGCCGCTTGGGCGGATGCTGCTGCAGCACGGCCTGCAGTTGCGGCCCATCGCCACTGTCATTGAGCGCCACCTGCGCCAGCAGATACTTGCCAAAGCGGCAGCGCGCCGCAGGCAGATCCCAGACCTGCTGCACATTCAGCCGCATGCCGCCGCTGAAACGGTCAAAGCGCGGCACCGCCTGCAGAATCACCAGCGCATCGTCCTTAAGCAGCCCCGGCTGCCCCGCCCAGATGCCTTCGTCCGCACTGGCCTCGATCACGCCCGATTTGTCATCCAGCTTGAACAGCGCCAGCTTGCCGCTGCGCCCGTTGATGACGCGGAAGTCGCTCACGATGCCGGCCAGCAGCTGCGGATCGCGGCTGTCGATCAGGTCGTCGATCTTCAGGCGCGCAAAACGGCGCACCTCGCTTTCGTTCTCGTCGAACAGGTGGCCGGACAGGTAGAAGCCGATGGCGGTCTTTTCCTGCACCAGCCGGTCCTTGATGCCCCAGGGGGTGGCCTGCACCAGCGGCGGCTCGTCGGTGCTGCTGCCGGGGCCATCCAGCATGTCGAACAGGCCGCCCTGATTGGCGTTGGCGGCCTGGGTGGCGGCAAATTCGAAGGCCAGGTCGATGCTGGCGATCAGCGCGGCACGGTTCAGGTGCAGGTTGTCAAAAGCGCCGCCCTTGATCAGCGCCTCCACCGTGCGCTTGTTCAGGCGCGTGCGGTCCACCCGGTTGCAGAAGTCGAACAGGCTGGTAAACGCCCCGCCCTCCTCGCGCGCCGTGACGATGGCGTTAATGGCGTTCTCGCCGGTACCCTTGATGGCGCCCAGGCCGTAGCGGATCACCTTGTCGGTGACCGGCTCGAAGCCGTAGTTGCTGCGGTTGACGTCGGGCAGCTCGAAGCTCAGGCCCATCTTCTGCGCATCCTCGAACAGCACCTTGAGCTTGTCGGTGTTGTCCATTTCCACCGTCATGTTGGCGCAGAAGAATTCGGCCGTGTAGTGCACCTTGAGCCAGCCGGTCTGGTAGGCCAGCAGCGAGTAGGCGGCAGCGTGCGACTTGTTGAAGCCATAGCCCGCGAATTTCTCCATCAGGTCGAAGATCTCGTCGGCCTTCTGCTCGCTGATGCCGTTTTCGGCCGCGCCCTTGCGGAAGATCAGGCGGTGCTCGGCCATCTCCTCGGCCTTCTTCTTGCCCATGGCGCGGCGCAGCAGGTCGGCGCCGCCCAGCGTATAGCCGCCCAGGATCTGCGCCGTCAGCATCACCTGTTCCTGATACACCATGATGCCGTAGGTCTCGCTCAGCATGTCGGCCACCAGCGGGTGCGGATATTCGACCTCCTCGCGCCCGTGCTTGCGCGCCACGAAGCTGGGAATCAGGTCCATCGGGCCGGGGCGGTACAGTGCGTTCAGCGCGATCAGGTCTTCCAGCCGCGTCGGACGCGCGTCGCGCAACATGCCCTGCATGCCGCGGCTTTCAAACTGGAACACGGCTTCGGTCTTGCCATCCTGGAACAACTGGTAGGTCGGCTTGTCGTCCAGCGGGATATCGTCGAAGCTGAAATTTTCGCGGCCCTTGTGGCGCTTCTGGATGAACTCGCGCGCCAATTCCATGATGGTGAGCGTGGCCAGCCCCAGAAAGTCGAACTTGACCAGGCCGACGGCTTCCACGTCGTCCTTGTCGTACTGGCTCACGGCCGAATCGCTGCCGGGCTGCTGGTACAGCGGGCAAAAATCGGTCAGCTTGCCCGGCGCGATCAGCACGCCGCCCGCGTGCATGCCGATGTTGCGCGTCATGCCCTCGAGCTTCTGCGCCAGCTCGATCAGGGTCTTGACCTCGTCGTCGTTCTGGATGCGCTCGGCCAGCATCGGCTCGGCGGCGATGGCGTATTTTTCCTTGTCGTCGTCCGACAGGTCTGGCGGCGGGTACTGGATGGTGACCGGCTTGCCAGGTTTGTTCGGAATCAGCTTGCTGATGCCGTCGCAGAAGGTGTAGCTCAGGTCCAGTACGCGGCCCACGTCACGGATGGCGGCACGTGCCGCCATGGTGCCAAAGGTGGCAATCTGGCTCACCGCGTCGCGGCCGTACTTGTCCTTCACGTAGTCGATCACGCGATCGCGGTTGGTCTGGCAGAAGTCGATGTCGAAGTCGGGCATGGACACCCGCTCCGGGTTCAGGAAACGTTCGAACAGCAGGTTGTATTCGAGCGGGTCCAGATCGGTAATCTTGAGCGCGTAGGCCACCAGCGAACCGGCACCGGATCCGCGGCCCGGCCCCACCGGGCAGCCGTTTTCCTTGGCCCAGACAATGAAGTCCTGCACGATCAGGAAGTAGCCGGGGAAGCCCATCTTCAGGATGGTGCCGATCTCGAACTCCAGTCGCTCCACATAGCGCGGGCGGGCCGCATCGCGCTTGGCCGGATCGGGATAGAGATGTTTCAGCCGCTCTTCCAGCCCCTCGAATGACAGGTGACGGAAGTATTCTTCCGTTGTCATCCCGTCCGGGATCGGATACAGCGGCAACTGGGGCTTGCCAAGCACCAGCGTCAGGTGGCTGCGTTTGGCGATCTCCAGCGTATTCTCGATCGCCGAGGGGATGTCGGCGAACAGCGCCTGCATCTGTTCGGCACTCAGGAAATATTGCTGGTGCGTGAAATGGCGCTTGCGGCGCTGGTTGCCGAGGATTTCGCCCTCGGCGATGCAGACGCGCGCTTCGTGCGCCTCGAATTCTTCCGGCGTCAGATACTGCACCGGGTGCGTGGCCACCACCGGCAGCTGCATGCGCTGCGCCAGTTGCACGGCGGCCACCACGTGCGGCTCGTCGGTGCTGCGGCCGGCGCGCTGCAGCTCCAGATAGAAACGGTTGGGAAAGGCTGCCACGCACTGCATGGCAATCGCATGTGCCTGCGCCACATCGCCCGCCAGCAGTGGCGCGCCCAGCGGACCGGCCTGCGCGCCCGAGAGCAGGATCAGCCCTTCTGCCAGTTCCTGCACCCACTCCCAGCGCACACTGGCCTGGGCCTTGTTGCCCACACTGCGCCAGCCGCGCGACAGCAGCTCACACAGGTTGAGATAGCCCTGCGTGTTCTGCACCAGCAGCAGCATGCGCGGCAGCGGCTTGTCCTTGGAGGGTGGCACCAGGTCGTCGATCATGACCTCGGCGCCGAGGATGGGCTGCACGCCCTTCTTCTGCGCCGCCTTGTAGAACTTGACGGCCCCGAACAGGTTGTTCAGGTCGGTCAGCGCCAGCGCGGGCTGCCCGTCCCTGGCGGCAGCCGCCACGGCATCGTCCACACGGACGGTGCCATCTACGACAGAGAATTCGGAATGGAGGCGCAGGTGGACAAACATCGGGGCATTTTAGCCGCCGGGGTCGGTCACGGGCAGCCCGTACCGAATGTCACTTGCGCCAGTAATTGTTGGCCGCAGCCACGGTCTGGAAATTGAGCGCCACCACGTGCGAAGCCGCAGTCAGGCCCTCGGCCGAGTTGGCGTAATGCGCGCGCAATTCCTTGAGCACTTCGGGGTCGGGCTGGGTGTATTTCACGCCGCGACGGCTCAGCGTGATGGCGAGTTCGAAACCCTGTTGCGGAGTTTCGGTGATCAGGGAGTCAAGCCAGGTATCCATGGGAATCTCCTCACACGCAGTAGTCTGCCAATGGGTTAAGGCCATGGTACCCCGCATGCGCCTGGCCGTCGCCCAAAACACCTAGTGCGGGCGGTGGCATCGCGCTGCGCGGAGCAGGCATGAAGGGGGCTGCAGGCGACACTGCCACCCCGCTGCTCCAACAGAGGGCGTTACGCCTGTTTCCAGCGTACCGCAGCGGCCAGCACACGCTCGCCGTACTGGCGCGCCGTGTCCAGATCACCCTGCGCCATCTCGCCCACGCCCGCATCCGAGGGCGTGGTGGCCAGCGCGCCGGCATAGCCGCCGACGTAGTTGGGATCGTTGCGGCCAGCGGCCTTGCTGTTGGAGGGCATGATGCCCAGGCTCACCCACAGGCCGCCGTGCTGCGCGGCCAGCGTCATGAAGTAGCCGATGGTTTCGCCCTTGTCGCCGTTCATGGTGGCGCTGTTGGTGAAGCCGCCGAACAGCTTGTCTTTCCACACGCCGGCAAACCACTGCTTGGAGGTGGCATCGGCAAACTTCTTGAACTGCCAGCTCGGGCCGCCCATGTAGGTGGGCGCGCCGAAGATGATGGCATCGGCCTGGTTCAGCTCTTCCCACGCGGGCGGCGGCAGGTTGCCGTCGGCATCGATGGTGATGACGCGCGCCTGGGCGCCATCGGCCACGGCATGGGCCATGCGCTGGGTATGGCCGTAGCCGGAATGGTAGACAACAACAACGTTCGGGTGATTCATGTTTTTTGCTCCTGATCAACCGGAAGCATAGCAAGAATGCGTGAAGGCCTGACGGCCCTCTTTCAAAGGGGAGCCATCAGGCCTTTGTAGCGGGAAGCAGAGCTTATGCGCGGCGGGCATCCAGGCTCAGGCAACCGGCGCCCAGGGCAGCCAGCACGAACAGGCCACCGGTCACGGCGATGTTCTTGTTGAACAGCAGTTGCTGCATCATCTGCGCGTCCGCCGGAGCGGCCCAGTAGGCGTGGAAGAAGAAGCTGGCAGCCAGCGTGAACACGCCCAGCACCAGTGCGGCGATGCGGGTGCGGTAACCCACGATCAGCGCCAGCGCGCCCAGGATTTCGACGATGGCCGCCACAGCCGCAGCCAGCTCCGGGAAAGGCAGGCCAACCGACTGGATATAGCCCACGGTGCCGGCAAAGCCGGTCAGCTTGCTGATGCCTGCGGGCAGAAACAGCGAGGCCAGCAGCAGGCGGCCTGCCAGTGCGAGCGAGCTCTGGATGCCGGTGGGGGTGGCGGTAACGACGGGTGCGTTCAGGGTGGTGGTAGTCATGGTGAAAGTCCTTGAGAAAGTAAAAAGTAAAGAAAAAATCAGGCAGCCAGATCGAAAACCAGCACTTCGGCAGCGCTTGCGCCATCGAGTTGCAGTTGGGCTTCGTCGGCCAGGAAAGCGGTGTCGCCGGCATGCAGCTGCTGGCCATTGACCTGCAGCGAGCCACGTGCCACGAAAACGGCGGCCTTGCGGCCCTCGGCCAGCGTGAGTTCTGCGGTGTCGGCGCCGTCCAGCAGGCCGGCGTAGATGGCTGCGTCGGCGTGCAGCGGCATCACCTCCGGCAAATCTTGGGAGGCCGGCGCCGCCAGCAGCTTCAACTGGCCACGCGCTGCTTCCAGGCCGGTGTCACGCTGGGCGTAACCGGGTGGCAGTTGCTGCGCGGCAGGCTCGATCCAGATCTGCAGGAAGTGCGTCTGGCCTTCGCGGTTGGCGTTCTGTTCGCTGTGCAGCACGCCGGTGCCGGCCGTCATGCGCTGGATCTGGCCCGGCAGGATGGTCGTGGTGTTGCCCATGCTGTCGGCGTGCGTCAGCGCACCTTCCAGCACATAGCTCACGATTTCCATGTCGCGGTGGCCGTGGCGACCGAAGCCGGTGCCGGGATCAATGCGGTCTTCGTTGATCACGCGCAGATTACCCCAACCCATCCAGCGCGGGTCGTAGTATTCGGCAAAGGAAAACAGGTGCCAGCTGTCGAGCCAGCCGTGTTGGGCATGGCCCCGTTCATGGGCACGTCGGATGGTGAGCATGGTCTTCTCCTGAATCAGGGCGGCAGGCCACCGTGGCCTGCCAATGCCTCTACTGTAGGTTGCGCAAGGTCAAAAAACAGCGCATCATATTCACGTCATTAATCAAATTTTTTGAACCATGCCGCAGTCAGCCATTCAGGACAGCCTCAGCCCAGCCAACCTGCGCATGCTGCAGGCCGTGGCCGCGCACGGCAGTTTTGCCGCGGCCGCCCGTGCGCTGAATCTGGTGCCCAGCGCGCTCAGCTACCGCATCCGCCAAATGGAAGAGGCACTCGACGTGCTGCTGTTCGACCGCCAGGGCCGCCAGGCCCGCCCCACCGCTGCCGCCTGCGAATTGCTGCACCAAAGCCGGCTGCTGCTGTCGGAAGTGGACCGTATCGCGCACCGCGTGCAGCGCGTCGCCACCGGCTGGGAGCCGCAGTTCACGATCGTGATCGAAGACCTGCTGAACATGGGCACCGTGTTCGAGCTGTGCGAAGCCTTTTACGCGCTAGGCGCTCCCACCCGCCTGAAAGTGCGCTCCGAGGTCATGACCGGCACGCTCGAAACACTCACCAGCGGCCAGGCCGACCTGGCGCTGGGCGTGCTGATCGACAGCGGCTGGACCGACCGGCTGATCGAACACCGGCCGCTGGGCCACATCGACTTCATCTACGCAGTGGCGCCGCACCACCCGCTTGCCGCCGTCGAGACACCGCTGACACCGCAGGACATGCAACCCTACCGCGCCGTGGCCGTCGCCGATACCGTGCACCGCAGCAACAGCCGCACCGTCGGTCTGATCACCGGCCAGGACGTGCTGACCGTGCCCGACATGGGCGCCAAGATCGAGGCGCAGGTGCGTGGCCTGGGTGTGGGCTACGTGCCCGTGACACGCGTGCAGGCGCACTTGCAGAGCGGCCGACTGCTGCAGAAGACGCTGGCCCAGCCCGGGCTCGACACGCATTTCGACAGCCACTACGCCTGGCATCGCGGCAAGCAGCAGCAAGGGCGGGCACTGCAATGGTGGCTGGAGCAGCTGCAAAGTCCGGTCACACGTCAGGCGCTGCTGCAAGGACGCGCACTGGAAGCGGGACTGCCTGCGCGTCAGGTTGCCGAGTAGGTGCCCCTTCCGTTTCGCTACACTGCTGCCCCATGTACGTCGGCCGTTTCGCCCCCTCCCCCACCGGCCCGCTGCACGCGGGCTCGCTGGTCGCCGCACTGGCCAGCTGGCTGGACGCACGCGCCCATGAGGGGCGCTGGCTGGTACGCATCGAGGATGTCGACAAGCCCCGTTGCAGCCCGGAGGCGACCCACACCATCCTCGCGCAACTGCACGCGCACGGCCTGGTGCCCGATGTACCGCCCGTCCTGCAATCGGAACGAGATGCCCTGTACCAGCAGGCGCTGGACCAGCTGCTGGCTGCCGGACTGGCCTACCCCTGTGCCTGCTCGCGCAAGGAAATCGCGCAGGTACTGGCAACGCAGGGGCAAGGCCAGCAGCGTCACGGCGAACTGGTCTACCCCGGCACCTGCCGCCCGGAAAACGGTGGCCTGCATGGTCGCGAGGCGCGCGCCTGGCGTCTGCATGTCGCCGCCTGCCTGCAGCGGGACGGTCTGCCCGCCGGTGCCCTCACGCACTGGCAGGATCGCCGCCTGGGCCCGCAAAGCCAGCGCGTGGCCGAAGCCGTGGGCGACTTCGTGTTGCGCCGCGCGGACGGCCTGTGGGCCTACCAGTTGGCCGTCGTGGTGGACGATGCAGCGCAAGGCATCACCGACGTGGTGCGCGGCGAGGACCTGACCGACAACACCGCACGCCAGATCGTGCTGCAGCGTGCCCTCGGCCTGCCCACGCCGCGCTATCTGCATACCACGCTGGTGCTGGGAGCCAATGGCGAAAAGCTGTCCAAGCAGAATGCCGCCGAGCCCTTGCCGGAAGGGGGCGCAGCACAATGCGTCGCCAACTTGCAGGCCGCTGCAGTCGCCCTGGGATTACCCGCTGTGTCGGCCGCCTCCCCCGAAGCGGCGCTCCGCCAGTGGATACTGCCCTGGAAAATGCAATTCGGCTGACCCGCCTTGAAACGGGCCCCTGGACTCGCACCCCAGCGGCCCTGCGCAAGTGCCCTGCTGCGACGCCTGGTTCCGCAACCCTGGAGGCACCATGTTCGTGTCGTTTGCAAGGTTCTCCCCTGCTGCCTGCTCCAGTGCAGCGCTTTCACGGCACAGTCATGCAGCCTTGCTACGGTATCTCCTGCACGCCACCCGGCCTGCGATTTCCGACGACCGTCACTGCAAGGAGCGCACCATGGACCATTCTTCCACCACCCTGGCTGCGGCCGAACTGGCCGATCACTACATCGAACTCATCCTGTCCACCCAGCCCGAGCTGCTGGTGGCCGACCTGTCTGACGCCGACGCCGAGGAAATCGTGCACCAGGCCGAACGCCTGGCCCTGTACCGCCAGACCCTGATCGAGCAGCTGCAGGAGCAGCCCCTGCCGAATGACTTCGCCGCCGACATGGACGACGACGAAGATGAGGAAGACGAAGAAGACGAGAACTGAGCACGCGCTCTTCCTGCCAACCGCGCCGCAGGCATCCGCTGGCGCGGTTTTTTTGCGCCTGATGCTTTCCCGCACCTGCACAACCCCTCTCACAGGCAAGGTCAGAGATTTTTTTGCAGGATGGCCCCTATCCGCTCCCGCCAGCACGCAGCAGCGCAGGCCGCTTGCGGTACCATCCCGCCTATGAGCCTGCCTGACCCGTCCTCCCTGCCTGAATCCTCCGAACCCGCTGCTGCGGCCGCAGACGCACAACCCGCATCCGGAGCCCCTGCCGACGTTGCCCATCCGCGCGCCATCCGCAGCTTCGTGCGCCGCGCCGGCCGCGTCACCACCGGGCAGGCCAAGGCCTACGAGCAATGGGGTGACCAGTTCCTGGTGCCTTACGTCCCCGAAGCGCTGAACCTGCCCGCCACCTTCGGCCGCGAAGCACCCACGGTGCTGGAAATCGGCTTCGGCATGGGGGAGGCCACCGCCCACATCGCCGGCGTCATGCCTGAGACCAACTTCCTCTGCTGCGAAGTGCACGAGCCCGGTGTGGGCGCGCTGCTCAAGCGCATCGGCGAACAGGGTCTGACCAATATCCGCATCTGCGCCCACGATGCCGTGGAAGTGCTGGACAACATGCTGCCGCACGGCAGCCTGAACGGCATCCACATCTTCTTCCCCGATCCCTGGCACAAGAAACGCCACCACAAGCGCCGCCTGATCCAGCCGCCGCTGGTACGCAAGCTGGCCGAGCATCTGGTGCCCGGCGGCTACATCCACTGCGCCACCGACTGGCAACCCTATGCCGAGCAGATGCTGGAAGTGCTGCAGGGCGAAATCCTGCTGGGCAATAGCAGCCCGCACGCACATGGCTACGCCGACAAACCGCACTACCGCCCCCTCACCAAGTTCGAGAACCGCGGCCTGCGCCTGGGCCATGGCGTCTGGGATCTGGTGTTCGTGCGCAAGCCGCTGGACTGATTCCTTCCCGCCGCGCAGCCCGCGCAATGCCGCTCCCGCCGAACCGTATCTGGCGGGCCGCAGGCGTGGGCGCCGGAGCGTCTCACACACCTATTTACCGTTTTTTTGCTGCATCGCAACGTCTTTTCACGGCAAATGACGCGAAAATCCGCTACGCTTGACTTTCATCGATCAGGAAAGTGAGGAAAGCCGTGTCCCAAACCGCGTCCCTGATGGGGGGAACCTTCAGCAAACAGCTGGCCCGCCTGCTGCCGCCAGCCCTGGCCTCGATCGGCATGACCGGCTTGGTCAACGCACCGCGCCAGACCGGACAGAAGGATCCGCGCATCCCCACGCGCAACACGCATGCACGGCTGGATACCTATCTGCGCCAGGAACCCGAAACGCTCACGCCGCGCAGCCTGAAGAAGCTGCTGACCGAACTGCAGGCCGTGGTCGACACCAAGGTGAGCGAAGTCGAAGGCGTACGGCGCGCCCAGCCTTTCGTCGACTGGTACCAGGCCGCCGATCATGACGCACGTGCCGACGCCTGGCGCCTGATGACCGAGCAGTTCTCCCCCGATCCCAAGAAGGTCAAGCTGGCCAAGGACCAGTACGAGGCGGCCCTGGGCACCGAGGACGAGGCGCAGGCCGAGATCAAGCTGCGCAAGGCCTTCCATTCCCCGCGCACCCGCCTGCTGCAGCGCCTGGGCGCCACGCCCGGCGGCATGCGCTTCCTGCTCGACCTGCGCACCGAACTGCTGCAGCAGCTCAAGACGGAGCCCGCCCTGCTGCCGCTGGACGCCGAGCTGGAGAACCTGTTCACCGGCTGGTTCGACATCGGTTTTCTGGAGCTGCGCACCATCAGCTGGGACTCTCCCGCCTCGCTGATCGAGAAGCTGATCAAGTACGAGGCCGTGCACGACATCGTCAGCTGGGATGACGCCAAGAACCGGCTCGACCACGACCGCCGCTGCTTTGCCTTCTTTCATCCGCGCCTGCCGAACGAGCCGCTGATCTTCGTCGAAGTGGCGCTCACGCGCGCCATTGCCGACAGCATGGTGCCACTGCTGGACGTGACCGCCAGCGACGCCGACCTGAAAAAGGCCAACACCGCCATCTTCTACTCCATCAGCAATACGCAGACGGGCTTGCGCGGCGTCGGCTTTGGCGACTCGCTGATCAAGCGCGTGGTGGAAGCCCTGCAGCAGGAGCTGCCCCAGATCAAAAACTTCGCGACCCTGTCGCCCATCCCCGGCTTCCGCAAGTGGCTGGCCAAACATGCCGCCGACGTGGCTGCCGCGCTGCCGGCCAAGACACGCGCGCAATACCGCGTGGACGACACCCTGGACGAGGACGCCTGGAACACCGGCTGGCCCGACACGCTGGACCCGGCCCAGCCGCGCGACAACGATGCGCTGCCGCAGCAGATGCTGCGCGGTGCCGCCGCCATGTATCTGGGCAGCCTGGACGACAGCGGCCGCCCGCTCGATGCCGTGGCGCGCTTTCACCTGGGCAACGGTGCACGGCTGGAGCACATCCACTGGGGCGCCGACCCCTCTGCCAAGGGCAGCCGTCAGTCCTACGGGCTGATGGTCAACTATCTGTACGACCTGGACAAGCTGGACAAGCACCGCGCCATGCTGGCTGAAGGCAAGGTGGCCATGTCGCGCGAGGTGAGCAAGCTGAAGCAGTTCGGCTGATCCCCTGCGGCGCTGGCTGCAGCCCCTTTGGCACAACGCACGCCCCGGTCCCCTCACGGTCGACCGGCGCTCGGCAACGCCTCAAAGCTGCCACGATCTGCCGTCAAAGCACCGTGAAAGCAATGCTTTCCGGTGCCATCACTCGGTATTAACCCTGATGGTGCCACGCAAGCGCCACGTCAGGTAATCGAGGGTAAGCCGTGTTATTCTTTATTGGTTACCCGTGCACAAAGTCCCACCCGTGGTGACTGCGGCACGGAGCGAGAATCCCGGCATGCCTGGCCCCACACCAGATCGCGAGACAACGCCTGCCGGACCCATAACGACATCAACGAGGACCACCATGAAACTGATTCTTCTTGGCGCACCCGGCGCCGGCAAGGGCACCCAGGCCACCTTCATCTGCCAGAAGTACGGCATTCCGCAGATTTCCACGGGCGACATGCTGCGCGCCGCCGTCAAGGCCGGCACCCCGCTGGGCATCGAAGCCAAGAAGGTCATGGACGCGGGCGGTCTGGTCAGCGACGACCTGATCATCAACCTGGTGAAGGAACGCATTGCCCAGGCCGACTGCGCCAACGGCTTCCTGTTCGACGGTTTCCCGCGCACCATTCCGCAGGCCGAGGCCATGAAGGAAGCTGGCGTCAACCTCGACTACGTGCTGGAAATCGATGTGCCCTTCGAGGCCATCATCGAACGCATGAGCGGCCGCCGCAGCCACCCCGCCTCCGGCCGCACCTACCACGTCAAGTTCAACCCGCCCAAGGAAGAAGGCAAGGACGACGTGACCGGCGAGCCGCTGGTGCAGCGCGATGACGACAAGGAAGAAACCGTCAAGAAGCGCCTGGAAGTCTACAGCCAGCAGACCCGCCCGCTGGTGGACTACTACAGCAACTGGGCCAAGGAAGACGCGGCCGCTGCTCCCAAGTACCGCGCCATCAGCGGCATGGGCGACGTGACCGAGATCACCGACCGCGCATTCAAGGCGCTGGAGAGCTGATCCAGTCTCCCCCTCCTGCCCCCTGCGGGGCAGACATGCAGGGCGCCCGTGTGGCGCCCTGTGTTTTTTCAGCGTCTGACGACCACTCTGGTCGCTGGCTCTCAGGGCCGGACGCCCGCCAGCACCTGCAGCACCATTTCCGTCCTGGCCTGCATCGGGCGCAGTACCTGCCCGCCACACATCGCCAGAGGCACGACAGATTCCGCGCCCGCTACCGCGCTGCCCTCCAGGCAACGGCTGGTGCGCCAGACAGGTACGCCCTGTTGCATCAATGTGGAAGCCGCGGCTTCGATTCCGGTATGCAGCGTGGCATTGCCGCTGCCGGCCAGCACCACCCCCTGCACCCCCGCCTGCAGACAGGCACGCAGGCTGCGGCCATCTGCGCCGGCATGGCTGACAAGCACTTCCACCCACGGCCAGGCGGCTTCCGGGTTCCCCATGCAATCCCACAAGGTCTTCGCGCTTTGCGCTGTGGCCAGCACGTCCTGCTCGCTGGCCATGGCCGGATCACGCAGCCAGCGCACACGCCCTTCTTCCACATGGGCCAGCAGGCCGGCATCCCCGCTCGAGAAAGCATCCACCCGGTATGGCTGCACCTTGTGCACCGCACGTGCGGCATGCACATGGCCTGCAGCCACCGCCAGCACGCCGCTGGCTCGCGCGTCCTGCAGCACCGAAACGGCATCCGCGAGGTTCTGCGGCCCGTCGGACAGGCGCGCCGTCGACGGCCGCATGGCACTCGACAGCACCACCGGCTTGCGCGCCTGGGCCGTGGTCAGCACCTGTGCGAGCGGAGCCACGTCAAGCATCCGTTGCAGGAACCAGGCTGTCTCTTCCAGGGTGTCCGTGCCGTGGGTGATGACAAGGCCGGATACGTCATCCTGCGCCATCCAGTGCACACAGCGCAATGCCAGCGCCTGCCACAGGCCGTAATCCATGTCCTTGCTGTTGACCTGGGCCACCTGCTCTGCCACCAGAGTGCAGCTACCCAGCAGTTGTTCCAGCCCGGGCACCTGCGCCAGCAGGCTGGACACCGGCACCTCGCCTGCCCGGTAGGCCACGCCATCTCCCACGCTGGCAGAGGCGCCCGCAATGGTGCCCCCTGTCGCCAAAACCACGATTTTTTTCATAGCCGCTGCGCCCTTGCTTGCAAATCCGAAAAAACTGGTTAAAAATACAGTCACTGGATACGCAAACAGTATGGATGCACAACCAGCTCCCTTTTTCTTCGATTCCGGCAGTGTAGATCATGAACCCGACCGTCAAACTCACCGCACGCCAACAACAGATCCTGGAACTCATCCAGCAGGCCATCGCCCAGACGGGCGCTCCGCCCACACGTGCCGAAATCGCCGCAGAACTGGGCTTCCGCTCCGCCAATGCGGCGGAAGAACACCTGCAGGCGCTGGCCCGCAAGGGCGTGATCGAACTGGTCAGCGGCACCTCGCGCGGCATCCGCCTGCGCCAGCCGGTGCAACAGCCCCGCCAGAGCACGCTCGAGGCGTTTTCCCAGCTGGCCCTGCCGCTGATTGGCCGTGTGGCGGCAGGCTCGCCGGTACTGGCGCAGGAGCATGTCGACACGGTCTACCATGTCGCCCCCTCGCTGTTCGCCAGCAAGCCTGACTATCTGCTCAAGGTGCGGGGCATGTCCATGCGCGATATCGGCATCCTCGACGGCGACCTGCTCGCCGTTCAAAGCACGCAGAACGTGCGCAATGGCCAGATCGTGGTGGCACGCGTGGGCGACGAGGTCACGGTCAAGCGCTACCAGCGCCTGTCCGACCATATCGAACTGCATGCCGAAAACCCCGACTACCCCACCATCGTGGTGCAACCGGGCGAACCCTTCGCCATCGAAGGGCTGGCCGTCGGCCTGATCCGCAACAGCGTGCTGATGTAGCACACGCTGCCAACCCGTTTTTCCGATCAGCCCCCAGGGTGGCGGGCGTTGCCGGACTGGTGCATCCAGCGGCAACCCCTGGGGTGTGCTGTCCCTGTTGAATCCTGCCTGTGCAACACCTCGTGTACATAGGAGTTTTTCATGAGCACCACCTCTCTTCTGCGCAAGCTGGTCGGTACCGCCACGCCACCGCTGCTCCCGCTGTCCGGCCGCGCCCGCGGCGCTGCCATCGGTTTTCGTCCCATGGCCGTGCTGCGCGATCAGGAACAGGCCTTCAAACCCGAGGGTGCAACGTCTTCCGGCGCCCTGCCCGCCGCTGCGCATCCGGTCACCGTGCCACACGCTGCCCCCACTCAAGTCCAGCGCCACTTTCGCCTCTTTCGCACCCCTTCGCAAAACCTGCTGACGCATTCCACAGCCAGAAGCACCCCTGCCCGCCCGTCGCGTCCCGCGCGCCCTTCGGGCCGGCTGGCACTGTCCGGTACTTTCTCCAGTGTCTGCGCTGAACTGGAACGTCTGGTGGCCCAGGAAGAGCGCTATCTGCGTGCTGGCTGAAGGTTTCAGGCTGCCGCGTCCGTCGCGGCGTCCGGGGACTCCATGAATTTGCATCCAGATGTAAGGAGTTGCTGCCCTTTGCAATATGCATGATGGGGCTGCAAATTGACAGCGCGCCGGTGCACAATTGCGCGCATGAACATAGTGATTCTGGACGACTATCAGGACGCTGTGCGCAAGCTCGCCTGCGCCAGCAAACTCGATGCCCTGCACGCCAAGGTGTACACCAATACCGTCAAGGGCATCGGGCAGTTGTCCGTCCGGCTGAAGGATGCCGACATCATTGTGTTGATCCGTGAGCGCACCAGCCTGTCTCGCGCACTGCTGGAAAAGCTTCCCCGCCTCAAGCTGATCGTGCAGACCGGCCGGCTGGGGGACCATCTGGACGTGCAGGCCTGTACCGATCTCGGCATTGCCGTGGCTGCCGGTACCGGCTCGCCCTATGCTGCTGCGGAACTGACCTGGGCACTGCTTCTGGCGGCCGCGCGACGCCTTCCCCAGTACATGGCCAATCTGCGGCATGGGGTGTGGCAGCAGTCGGGCATGAAGGCGGCCTCCATGCCACCCAATTTCGGCATTGGCACGGTCCTGCGCGGCAAGACACTGGGCATCTGGGGCTTCGGCAAGATCGGGCAGCTCGTCGCCGGCTATGGCAAGGCTTTCGGGATGCAGGTGCTGGTCTGGGGCAGCGATGCGTCGCGCAACGCCGCAGCCAGTGCCGGCTACACCCCCGCCCTGAGCAAGGAACAGCTGTTCAGCGACAGCGACTTCCTCAGCCTGCATTTGCGTCTGGTTCCGGAAACACGTGGCATCGTGCGACTGGAAGACCTTCTGCGCATGAAGTCCACGGCAACGCTGATCAACACCGCACGCGCCGAACTGCTGCAGCCTGACAGCCTGATCACCGCGCTGAATCGTGGCCGCCCCGGCATGGCGGCCATCGACGTGTTCGACAACGAGCCCGTGATGCAGGGCCAGGCCTTGTTGCGCCTGGAGAACTGCCTGTGCACGCCGCATATCGGCTACGTCGAACAGGAAAGCTACGAGCTGTATTTCAGCCAGGCCTTCGACAGCATCCTGAGCTTCATCCAGGGCAATCCTGCCAATCTGGTCAACCCCGAAGCCCTGCAGATCCGCCGCGCCTCCCACTGATTCGTACATGCGGATACCCTTTGCCCGGGGAATCAGGCTGCATCGGCTACAATGGCGGTCGACGGGCCTTCCCGCATGGTGAAGCGGCCAACCGGGTCAGGTGGGGAACCAAGCAGCCCTAACTGTGTAGCCAGTGCCGGGGTCAAGGCTCGTCACCCTCATTCACTCAGCCCTTGATTCACAAGAATACCCATCAAGATCAAGGGCTCGAAAGCCCCACTCCCACGCGTCACGATCACAGCACCACCAGCCGCCCTTCCGCGGTCAGGAATGCTGCCTGCACCGGCTCTCCGGCATGCAGTTGCCCCACCGCCTGTCGGTAGTCTTCCAGTTGCCCACGCAAGCCCTGCTGTTGCTCCGGCGCCAGTGAGGATTTGAAATCCAGCACCCACCAGCAGGCGGGCCGTTCACCCTCCGCCTTGCGGCGAACCAGCCGGTCCAGACGCAGCACCTTGCCATCAGAGGCAATATCGACCTCGTTCGCCTCCCAGTCGAGCTGGTCGGCATCCCAGGCCCAGCCGGCCTCTCCCTGCACGATGGCACGCGCCTGCTGCAGCACCGTATCCCCTTGTGTCTGGTCGAGCCCGTACAGCTGCTGCAGTGCCTGCTGCTGACGCACCAGTTCGGCAGCACCAGCGTGCGGGCGATACCATTCCAGCGCCTTGTGCATGGCTTCCCCCATCCGTCCCTGCAACTGCAACTGGGGATCTCGCGCCAGCAGCTGGGTAGTTGCCGCGCCCCGGCTGGCATGGGCCGCCAGCGGAGCCAGTTCGAGCAAGTCTGCGCCACGCGCCGGAACCGGCCAGGGATTCGTCTCGCCTTTCTGCCCGCAAGGTGCTTCCTTGGCCACCTCCTTCTTGCCGATCCCGGGCCAGCCGGCAGACGGCAATCCCACGTTGCCCTGCGCATCGGCCTCCAGCATGTCGGGCTGCGCCTGTCCCGTCCATTGCTGCCACCAGCTCGCCGGTTGGCCGGATCGCGGTTCGGCACTGGAGAACGCCAGTACCTGCGCCGCGCGCGTCATGGCCACGTACAGCGCATTGGCCTCTTCACGCTCCTCGGCCTGCTGCTCTTCTGCCAGCAACAGGCGCGCCGAAGGCGGCGGAGCGCTGGCCTTCTCGATGAACACCAGGCTGTCCGGATGCGGCGCCTCGCCCGGCCAGCGCACCAGCACGTCCATGGTGCGGGCGCGCCCCTTGGCGGCATCGGTGTCCAGCAACAGCACCAGTCCGGCCTCCAGGCCCTTGGCACCATGGATGGTCAGCAGCCGGATGCCCTTGCCGCCGGCCTGGGGGGCCGGGGTCGGGTCGGAACCGCGCAGGGCACGCACCCAGTGGTAGGCATTGGCGTAGCGCCCGCCATCGAGCGCCAGCGTGTGCCCCGGCAGGGCCTGCAAACGCTCGATCACGCTGGCGCGCTGGCTCGCCGGCGTACAGGCGCGGTAGCGCGCCAGCAGGTCGCCATCTCGGTAGATCGCATCCAGTGCATCGTGCGGGAGGCGCTGCTGCAACCAGCCCTGCCAGCGGCGCAGCGTGCCCGCCAGTGCCTGCCAGGGCGAATCCCCGGACTGCTCCAGCAGCCAGTCCAGCCAGCTGACGCGCACACCGTCGCCGCCCGCCACCGCCGTGGCCATGGCACGCACACCCAGCGCAATCTGCACCAGCCCCGCATCGTCCAGCCCGAAGATCGGCGATTTCAGCGCACGCGCCAGCGACACATCGTGGCGCGGCGAAATCAGGGCGTCCACCAGCGCAACCACATCCTGCACTTCCGGCGCCTCGGCCAGACGCATCTTATCGGCCTTGTGTGCGGGCAGCCCCACCTGCGCCAGCGCCCATTGCATGGTGGCGATGCGGTCATTGGTGCGTGCGATCACCAGAATGTCTTCCGGTGCCGTGCCCGCCTGCACGCAACGCTGCAGCCAGCTGGCGGCCTGGCGGCACTCCCGCTGCTTGAGCTCTTCCTCTTCCTCCACCTTGGGCGTGGTCAGGCTGTTGCGTCGCGTGCGCGGTCCGTCCTCCTGCGGCTTTTCCGGGCGCGCAATCTGCGGCAGCGCCAGCACGCAACCCGGAACGTCGGAAGCCGTCGTATGGGCACGGAAGTCCTGATAGCGCCCTTCCTGTTGTGCCGCCAGCATCACCGCATTGACCGCATCGATCACTGGCTGGCTGTTGCGCCGCGTATGGTCGCAGCTCAGCTCTGCACCGCCCAGACCGGTCCGCACAAACTCCTTGGCGGCGCGGAACACCTGCGGATCGGCGCGCCGGAATCGGTAGATGCTCTGCTTGGGATCGCCCACGATGAACACGCTGGGTGCCGTGGCCGCACCGGTATAGCCCGACAGCCAGGCATGCAGCGCCTGCCACTGCATCGGGTTGGTGTCCTGGAATTCGTCCACCAGCAGATGGCGCAGTTGCGCATCCAGCCGCTCCTGAATCCAGCCGCTCAGCAGCTCATCCTGCAGCAGCAACCGGGCGGTCTGTTCGATGTCGTTCATGTCGACCCAGCCATGGCTGCGCTTGACCTCGGCATAGCAGCGCAACAGCACGCGCGTCAGCCGCGCCATGCGCTGCTGGTAGAGCCAGGATTCGTGCTGGGCCTGCGCCAGGCACAGGCGCTCCAGCTCCGCTGCCGCATCCTGCGCTGCGTCGAACTTGGTCAGATGCTGCGTCAGGCGGTCGGCGTCCTTCACGAAGAAGGCGGCACGCAGTTGCTGCAGGCGCTGCTCCAGATCCGGCTGCAGGAAGGCCTCCACCACCTTCTCTGCGGCAGCGCGCGGGGTCTTGTTCTTTTCCTGGCTGAGCAGGCTGGAGCGCGCATGCCAGCGCTGGCTGGCCGCCTCGCCATCGAGTGCGGCTGCGGGGGTGGCGCATTCGCCCAGCTCGGGAACCAGACTGCGAAAGTCCGGCACGGAAGCCTCCACCACGCCCTGCTGATCCGCCAGCACGAACTCCACCCGCTTGGACAGCGCCGACACCAGCGCCTTGAGCGTATTGCTGCGGCCGTTGCGCATCACCAGCGCCTGGTAGTCGGCCATGGCGGACGGATCCTCCAGCAAGGCCTGGTGGAACGGGCGCCACACTTCGGCCACGGCACGCTGGTCATCTTCCAGCAGTTCGTACTGGCTCGGCAGGCCGAGTTGCTGCAGCAACTGCAGCGGCGCGGCGCGCAGCAAGGCGGCAAACCAGCTGTGGAAGGTGCGGATCTGCACGCTGCGGCCGTGCTGCAGCAGACGCAGATACAGCGCCTGCAGGGCGGGGGCTTCGGCCTTGGCCTGCTCCGGCGTCATGCCGCGCTGCGTGAGCTCCGGCACCAGCTTGTCGAGCGGCATGTCGGCAAACTCGGCCAGCCACTGGTTCAGGCGCTGCCGCATTTCGGCGGCGGCCTTCTTGGTGAAGGTGATCGCCAGAATCTGCTGCGGCTCTGCTCCCGCCAACAGGGCTCGCAGCACGCGGCTGACCAGCATCCAGGTCTTGCCCGCACCGGCGCAGGCTTCCACCACCACATGGCGGGCCGGATCGCAGGCAATGGCATAGAAAGCCTCCGAAGGCACGGTGCGGCCATCGGCGGTGTAGGCGTCGTGCAAGGGGCGCGTCATGCCTTCTTCTCCTCTTCCCAGAAATCCCGGCGGCACAGGCCGCGCATGGCGCAATAGCCGCAACGCGCGCCCCGGCCCAGGGCTTCCAGCGGCGTGCCCGCCGCGATGTCCCGCAGATCCAGCGCCATGCCGTGCACCAGTTGCGTGGTCAGGGCATGCACCTCCTTGTGCGCATACAGCTTCGTCTCTCCGTCTTCGCCCACGTTCACGTAGGCCACCTCGACCGGCTCCGGTGCCAGCAGCGTGGCGTAGAACGCCAGCTGGGTGTCTTCATCGGGTTGCCTGATGCGTTCGGCGGTCTTGGCGGGAGACTCCGATTTGTAATCCAGCAGCCGCCATTGCGGTGCAGCACCATCGTCATCCGGCGGCAGCACCAGGCGGTCCATGCGATCGAGACAGCCGCGCAGCATCACTTCGGGGATCTGCTCCCCGCTCAGCGGGGCGCGCTCCGGATCGGCTGGCAGGTCTGCCTCCAGCGCCACAAACACCTCGCGCAGGGAACGCTCGCGCCATTGCTCTGCCACTTCGAAGCGGGCCTGCGAAGCCGCATGCTCCTGCTGCAGCCAGCGCAGGTAGCCATCCCGCAGACGCGGCCAGACCGACTGGTAGGGCACGAAATCCACCTCGTCCAGCCCTTCCGACGCCAGCGCTTCCTGGGCAGCCTGGTCCATCCACTGCACCAGCTGGTCCAGCCCCGGATCTTCCACGTCCAGCTGTTTCCAGCGGGTGTGGAACAGCGCCAGCACGGCATGCAGCCAGTTGCCGAAATCGCGCTTTTCCAGCGCCCGGTCCAGCTCCGCCACTTCGCGCAGCCTCAGCTGCTGCTGGCCGAAGAACTGGTAGGGACATGCACGCAAGGTGTCATACGCGCTGGCAGAGATTTCCGACAGGGTCAGCGCGCTGCCAACCACCTTCGGCGGACGCACCGGACGCTCCTCCACGGCGCGCGGCACGCGCAACTCCTCGCCCCCGCGCATGGGCCGATGCGTCCCCTCGCCGGCCAGATGCCAGACCTCCAGCAACAGGGGGCTGGGCAGCAGGGTTTCGCCGCTGCCATCGCCAAGACAGCTGAGCAGGGTGACCGACGGCAGCTGCAAGGCGTGCTCCCACGCGGCCCGCTGTGCCTGCTGCAGTTCCGTGCGCAGCGGCAGGTGCAGCAGCTCGCGTTGCGCCACCGTCCAGTCGCCAGCCGGTTCGGGCGAGGCCGGCAGCCGCGTCTCGTCGCAGCCCGGAATCACCACCGCCGCGAAGGAACGCGCCAGCAACTGGCTCAGCGGCAGAATCACCACCTGCTCCTGCAGCGGATACGGCGGCTTGAAGCTGCCCGCTTCCAGCACATCCTGCACCCAGCGCGTGAGTTCTTCCAGACTCCAGCGCTCCTCCCCGGCGGCCAGCTCGGCAGCCCCCGGCTGCGCATGCAGCGCCTGCAACAGGGCCTGGCCGGCAGGATCTGCCTGCAGCCAGCCCAGCTGTCCGGCATGTTCCAGCGTCAGGACCAGATCGGCCAGCCACTGCCGCAAGGGACGCGGCGCCTGCAACGCCTGGCGCCACTGCTCCACCGTCTGCACCCAGCCTGCTGCGCCGTCATCCCAGCGTTTCCAGGCCGTCAGAGCCGGCCAGCCCGCGGTTCCCTGCTTGCGCAGCCAGGCTTCCGCCGCCTGCACACGGAAAGAGGGAACAGGATGGCCCTCCGCATCCGGCGCTGCCGGCACCGTCTCGGCCAGCTTCAGCCACTCCAGCACCGTATCGCTGTCCGCCTGAGGTGCACAGGCGCGCAGCAGCCCCATCACATGGCTGGCCGCCCGGGTGGTCGACAGCTTCCAGCCGGTCTCGTCCCGCACCGTCAGGCCCTGTGCTTCCAGCAACGCGCGAATGCGGCGTGTCAGTGCGCGGTCACTGTCCACCAGTGCCACCAGCCCCTGCCCGTGCTCCACTTCCTGCTGCACGCTGGCGGCGGCCACAGCAGCCTGATCTTCCAGATCACGTGCCACATGCAGGTGGATCGGTGTCCCTGCGGCACCGTCTGCCCCCACGGCCTCTTGCCACTGCGCGGGCAAATCCAGACTCCAGGCAGCATCCGGGCGCAGGGCCTGCCAGCGCGCAAACAGCGCTTCCGCCAGGGCGTCGCGCTGAAAGCCGCGCACCAGCACCAGCGCCTCGATCTCGCCATCATCCAGTGCCGCATACAGCCCATCCGTGGCGTAGTCGGAGCTGCCCGCCCAGGCCAGCGCCACTTGCGCCACCAGGGTTTCGTAGCGCAGGGCCTCGGCTCCCAGGGTGCCCATCAGCTGCGGGAGCAATTGCTGCCACCACGCAGGACGCTGATCGGGCGCCTGCGCCACCGCCAGCGGCATCAGCTGCAAGGCGGCTTCACGCACCCGTCCGGCCAGCCAGCCAGCCTCGCGCCGCTGTCCTGCACCTTTCAGCAGGCGCTCGGCCGTGAGCAGGCCCTGTGCCGCATCCGCAGTCAGGTCATCCGGCCCCGGCAGGAAGGGGCCACGCCGCGCCGCCCAGTTCGATGTGGTCTCGAAACGGGGCAGCAATCCAGCCCCCGGCAGCAAGGCCCATTGCTGCCGCGCCACGGGCAGAAGCTGCGCATACGGCAGCAACACCACACTGCGGCTGGGGTCTGCGCCGCAGGAGGCCAGCTGCTGCGCCACTTGCTGCAGCAGGCGCTGCCACACAGGAGAAACGGTCACCGGATTCATGCCCCAGATGATCGCATAGCCACCATGCCCTCCGGGGCTGCGGCAAATGCGTTCGCTTTATGTCAGAATAAACACACAGGCCGCGTGACTGCGCGGCTGCGGGTGCGTCTGCTTCCGCAATCCACCGACAATCAAACAAACCTCAAGGAAGATCCATGGCCAGCGACCTGATCAAACACATCACCGATGCCTCTTTCGACGCCGACGTGCTGAAATCCGCCACCCCCGTGCTGGTGGACTTCTGGGCCGAGTGGTGCGGTCCCTGCAAGATGATCGCCCCCATCCTGGACGAACTGGCCCCGGCCTACCAGGGCAAGGTGCAGATCGCCAAGATGAACGTCGACGAGAACCGTGCCGTGCCGGCCCAGTTCGGCATCCGCGGCATCCCCACGCTGATGCTGTTCAAGGGCGGCGAACTGGTCGCCACCAAGGTCGGCGCCCTGGGCAAGGCCCAGCTGGCTGCGTTCATCGACCAGCAACTGGCCTGATCCCCGTCGCCGCGGCACCTGCCGCGGCCTTGCCTGCACAGGCAAGGCGCCGTCCCGGCTGCAGACCTTTTCTGCAGCCCTGAAAACCACTGGTTGCAAGACGGCGCCGCAATTCTGTCTATAATCGCTTCAAACATTTTCCGTTGTGCGCCGGCAATCGGCGTCGCCCAGCATCGGCTGTCAAGACAAACAGCCCTCTCCTGCTGAAACGGCTTTTTTCCTTCCAGAAAAGACTCTCCCGCCTACAGGCTGACTGCCTTGCTGCACGGATCGCCGCACCGCTTGGCCGCCGCCCGTCCCTGACCCCCATTCCATCCGGAATCCCATCATGCATCTGAACGAACTCAAGGCGCTGCACGTCTCCGAAGTGCTGAAACAGGCCGAAGAACTCGAGATCGAGAACACCGGCCGCATGCGCAAGCAGGAGCTGATGTCCGCCATCATCAAGAAGCGCGCCCGCGCCGGCGAACAGGTGTTTGCCGACGGCGTGCTGGAAATCCTGCCCGACGGCTTCGGTTTCCTGCGCAACCCGGACAGCAGCTACACCGCCAGCACCGACGACATCTACATCAGCCCCAGCCAGGTGCGCCGCTTCAACCTGCACACCGGCGACATGGTCGAGGGCGAAGTGCGCACGCCCAAGGACGGTGAGCGCTACTTTGCCCTGAACAAGCTGGACAAGATCAACGGCCTGCCGCCCGAGGCGAACAAGCACAAGGTGATGTTCGAGAACCTCACGCCGCTGTTCCCCACGCAGCAGATGAAGCTCGAGCGCGACATCAAGAGCGAGGAGAACATCACCGGCCGCGTGATCGACATCATCGCCCCCATCGGCCGCGGCCAGCGCGCCCTGATCGTGGCCCCGCCCAAGAGCGGCAAGACCATGATGATGCAGAGCATCGCCCACTCCATCACCGCCAACCACCCGGACGTGCACCTGATGGTGCTGCTGGTGGACGAGCGCCCCGAGGAAGTGACCGAGATGCAGCGCTCCGTCAAGGGCGAGATTATTGCCTCCACCTTCGACGAGCCCGCCACCCGCCACGTGCACGTAGCCGAGATGGTGATCGAACGCGCCAAGCGTCTGGTCGAGCTCAAGAAAGACGTGGTGATCCTGCTGGATTCCATCACGCGCCTGGCCCGCGCCTACAACAACGTCGTGCCCTCCTCCGGCAAGGTGCTGTCCGGCGGTGTCGATGCCAATGCGCTGCAACGCCCCAAGCGCTTCTTTGGTGCCGCACGCAAGATCGAGGAAGGCGGCTCGCTGACCATCATCGCCACCGCGCTGATCGATACCGGCAGCCGCATGGATGAGGTGATCTTCGAGGAGTTCAAGGGTACCGGCAACAGCGAAATCCACCTGGACCGCCGCCTGTACGAAAAGCGCATCTTCCCGGCCATCCAGCTCAACCGCAGCGGCACCCGCCGCGAGGAACTGCTGCTGCCGCCCGAGATCCTGCAAAAGACCCGCATCCTGCGCCAGTTCATGTACAACATGGACGAAATCGAGGCGATGGAACTGGTGCTCAAGAGCATGAAGCAGACCAAGAACAACCACGAGTTCTTCGACATGATGCGCAAGGGCGGCTAAGCCTCCCACGCCATCGGCACACGACACAAGACCCGCCTCGGCGGGTCTTTGTGTTTGTGGGGGAGCGATCAGAAACTCGAACCCGGCTGCCGCAGAAAGTCGATCTCCTCCGCCGTCGACATCCGCCCCAGCATCGCATTGCGATGCGGATAGCGCCCAAAGCGGTCCACGATCTCCTTGTGCCGCAGCGCAATGGCGTAGGTTTCCTCCAGCCCCAGCTCCCGGAACAGTTTTTCTGCCTCCACCTGGATCAGCGCCGATTCGCTGTGCATGTACGGCATGTAGAGAAAATGCCGCTGCATCACCGGCAATTGCTGATCCACCCCCTGGGCCACGGCCTCCTGCGCGAGCACCAGCGCCATGGCGTCCTGCGCAAACGCGCCGGCATCGTCCCGGTGCAGATTGCGCGAGAACTGGTCCAGCACGATGATCTCGGCCAGCCGGCCCTCCGCCGTCGTGCGCCAGGCAAACAGCTCGCCCTGCGCCGCTGCAGCATGCAGCGCAGCAAAGCGCTCGCGCACGGTGGCATCGAACCCTTCGTCCTTGGTCCACCACTGGCGTGGCGCGGTCTCGCGGAACCAGAAATCAATCACATCGGCGGGACAGATCATGCTCATCTCCAAAAAAAACAGGGGCCCATGGGGCCCCTCTGTGCTGGTCAAGGGGCACTGGCGTGCCCCCGCAAGCTTACAGCTGTTCGGCGCGCAGCTGCTCTGCGCTCTTGGGCGACAGCAGGCCCGGCGCCACATCGAACACCGTCTTGGCACCCACGTCGCCCTGCTGGTGCATGCGATGCACGGCACGCGCATAGGCCACCAGCACGCTGGAGGTGAACTCGGGGTTGCTGCCCAGCTTCAGGCCGTACTCGATCACCTGGGCATTCTCGACCGAGGTGTTGCCGCTGCGGATCACGAAGCCGCCATGCGGCATGGCCGCGTGATCGCGGCGCAGCTCCTCGGCGCTGATGAAGTTGACCGTGGTGTCGTATTCGTCAAAGTAGTGCGGCATGGTCACGATGGCCTCGCGCACGGCTTCGGCATCGGCACCTTCCTTCAGCACCACGTAGCAGTCACGACGGTGCTTCTCGCGCGTGGTCAGCTCGGGGCGCTCGCCGCTGCGCACGCGCTCCACCGCCTCTTCCACCGGCAGCGTGTATTGCACACCACCCGCCACACCCGGCACACGACGGATCGCATCCGAATGTCCCTGGCTCAGGCCCTTGCCCCAGAAGGTGTAGGTGGCGCCCTCGGGCAGCAGCGCTTCGCCGATCACGCGGTTGATCGAGAACATGCCCGGATCCCAGCCGGCGGAAATCAGCGCCGTCTTGCCGTTGGCGCGCGCCGGCGCGTCCACGGCAGCGAAGTACTCGGGAATGCGCGCATGCGTGTCGAAGCTGTCCACCGTGTTGAACAGCGCAGCCAGTTCCGGACCCTGCTGCGGCAGGTCTTCCTTGGAGCCGCCGCACAGGATCAGCACGTCGATGCGGTCGGCGTGCTGCGCCAGTGCGTCCATGCCGAACACCGCAGCGCCGGCCGTAACCGGCTGCACCTGCTCGGGCGGGCGGCGCGTGTAGATGCCGACCAGTTCCATGTCGGGGTTGCGGGCGATGGCGGCTTCGACGCCGCGGCCCAGGTTGCCGTGGCCGGCGATGCCGATGCGGATGGCTTGACCCATGCTGAGTTCCTTTGTTGGTGATGCAGTAATGAAACAGGATGCCACCCCCGCAGCGTCGCAGGGCAGTGACAGATCAACCGTATTTTCCCAGAATCAGCCGGTTCGCATCACGGGGCTTTACATAAAGTGTTGCCTCATGGGATAATGCCAGATTAGTTCGCGGAAAGTATGTCAGACGGGCTGGCACGGCTACCGCAACGACACAAGGAATTCCCATGAAAGAAGGCATCCACCCCAACTACCGTGAAGTCTGCTTCGTTGACCTGTCCAACGGCTACCAGATCATCACCCGTTCCTGCGTGAACACGCGCGAAACCATCAAGCTGGACGACGGCCGCGAGCTGCCGCTGTTCAAGCTGGACACTTCCAGCGAATCGCACCCCTTCTATACCGGTACCCAGAAGTCCGTGGACAACATGGGCGGCCGCGTGGAGCGCTTCCGCAACCGCTACGGCAAGAAGTAATCCACTTCGCGCCAGTCGAGAAAGCAGCCTGCGGGCTGCTTTTTTCGTTGTCGGGTTCCGGTTTTGCAATCATTTGCCATTGCAGCGTCAAGCTGTCGTCCGGTCCCCGTTACACTCTCAGCAAAAGCCCCACGGCTCACCACCACGCAGCACCATCACGTGAACGCTCCCACCCCCGCCATCGTCTCCCAGGACGGCGTGCGCAGACTGCCACGCTGGGGCTTGCTGCTGTTCTGCGCCATCTACGTGCTGGCCGGTTTTCTTTGGCGCGATCCCTGGAAACGGGTGGATCTGACCAGTTTCGGCTACATGCTCGAACTGGCCCGCGGGCAGACCAGCTGGTGGGCGCCCGGCCTGCTGGGCGAATCGGCCCACTTCGATGCCCTGCTGCCCTACTGGCTGGGCGCCTGGGCAATCCAGCTCACGCCTTCGGGCGGCTCCCCCTTCTTCTCGGTGCGCGTGGTCTTCGCCGGTCTGCTGGTGCTCACCCTGCTTGCGATCTGGTACGGCATCTATTACCTGGCGCGCAGTCCGCAGGCCCAGCCGGTCAGCTTCGCCTTTGGCGGCGAGGCCCGCCCCACGGACTACGCCCGTGCCATTGCCGACGGGGGTCTGTTGGCCTTTCTCGCCTGTCTGGGCCTGGCTCAGCCCAGCCACGAAGTCAGCCCGGCACTGGCCCAGCTCTGCTTCTCCGCGCTGACGCTGTACGCCATGGCCGCCCTGGCCTATCGTTACTGGATGCCTGCCCTGCTGGGCACGCTGGGGCTGGTGGGCCTCACCCTGTCCGGCGCGCCCTCCCTGGCCATCCTGTTCGGCCTGCTCGGCATTCTGGTACTGGCCACCGGCCAGCGCGACTGGAGCGCGCTGCACGAAAGCGACGGCTACGAGACCGATCCCGATGCCAGTGCCGCCCTGCAACGGCGTCGCCGGCGCTGGCTGCTGGGACTGGTGCTGCTGACGGTCGTCTGTGCGCTGCTTGCCACCGGGCTGGATCTCTGGCGCTGGCGCATCGAGCGCATGCCCGCGCGCTGGATCGAATGGCGCAACCTGATCCGCATGCACCTGTGGTTCACTTGGCCGGTGTGGCCCATGATTCTCTGGACGCTCTGGCGCTGGCGCACCCACTGGCGCCAGGGCAGGCCTGACCGCCATATCGCCCTGCCGCTTGGCCTCGGCCTGATCTGCAGCGCCGGCGGCTGGGTTGGCGAGCGTCCGGAAACCACGCTGCTGCTCGGCTTCCCCGCCTTTGCCGCCCTGGCCGCCTTTGCCCTGCCCACCTTCCGCCGCAGCGCCAGCGCCTTCATCGACTGGTTCACGCTGATCTTCTTCACGCTGGCAGCGGGCTATCTGTGGTTCATGTGGATCGCCATGCATGTCGGCGCACCGGCTACCGCCCTGCGCCAGATCGACAAGCAGCTGCACGGCTACCTGCCCCCGTTCGACTGGCCGCAATTCCTGCTCGGCCTGTTCGCCACGCTGGGCTGGATTTTCCTGGTGCGCTGGCGCACCAAGCGCCTGCGCCCCGCCATCTGGAAAAGCATGATCCTGCCGGCCGGTGGCGTGACCCTGAGCTGGGTGCTGCTCACCTCGCTGTGGATGCCCGCCATCAACCACGCACGCAGCTACGCCTTCGTGGGCACGGAAATCGCCACCCTGCTCAGCTCCAAGCCCACCCACACCGGCTGCACCGCCATCTACGGACTGGATGATGCCCAGATCAGCGCCCTGCGCTACTACAGCACGGCCACGCTCACGCGCGACCGCGATGCTGCTGCGCAATGCGACTGGCTGGTGGCCGATGTGGCCTCGGTGCCCATCCTGCCGCACGTGTACGACATGACACAGTGGTCGCTGCAGGACGTGGTCGGACGCCCCACCGATCCGCGCGAATCTCTCCACGTTTTCGCCCGCGTCCAGCGCTGACGGGGCAGGCAGCCGTACCGCATGTTCCTCCGCCTGTTCGACCTGCGTGCCATCGGAAGCCATGCGGCCACCATCTGGGTGGGGCAGCTGGCGGTGATGGCCTTCGCCATCACCGACACCCTCGTCGCCGGCCGTTTCGCCCCCGAAGCACTGGCGGCCCTGTCGGTCGGCACTGCCATCTACATCAGCATCTACGTGGGCCTGCAAGGCTTCGTGCAGGCCCTGCTGCCGATCTGGGCGCAGCTGCACGGCGCCGGCAAGCCACTGCGTCTGGGTTACAGCGTGCGCCAGTCACTCCATGTCACGGCAGTCTGCGCGGTGCTGGGCATGGCCGTGCTGCTGCAGGGCGGTCCCATCATGCGGCTGGTAGGAGTACCTGCCGCCCTCCAGCCGGTCGTGAGCGATTACCTCGCCATCCAGGCACTGACGCTGCCACTGGCGCTGCTGGCCCGCGTCTTCAACACCTTCAGCCAGAGCATTGGCCGGCCCCAGTGGGTCACCGGCCTGCAGGCCGGCGGCCTGCTGCTGAAAATCCCCCTCTCGATCTGGTTCACCTTTGGCGGACTGGGCGTGCCCGCCATGGGCCTGCCCGGTTGCGCCCTCGCCACCTTCATCACCCATGTCGTCCTGCTGGCGCTCATGGGCCTGCTGCTGCGGCGCGATCGTTCCTACCGCCCGTATCAGGTCTGGCAACGCATCGAGCGCCCGGATTGGGCCGAATTGCGCAGCTTCGTGCATCTCGGCCTGCCCAGCAGCATTGCCATCTGGGTCGAGGTCACGGCCTTCACCATGATGTCGCTGCTGGTCGCGCCCATGGGCACCACGGCAGCGGCCGCCCAGCAGATTGCCAGCAACCTCGCCGCTGTCCTGTTCATGTGGCCGCTTTCGCTGGCCATCGCCACCAGCGCACGCGTGAGCTACTGGCGCGGCGCACGCCAGCCCGACAACGCCGTACAGGCCCTGCGCAGCGGCCTGCTGGTTGCCGCCACCAGTGCCGCGCTGGCTGCCCTGCTGCTGGCGCTGCTGCGTGAACCGCTGGCGCGCCTGTACGTGCAACAGGCGTCAGTGGCCGGCCTGGCTGCCAGCCTGCTGCTGCTGGTTGCGCTCTACCATCTGGCCGATGCGATGCAGGTCATGGCCCTGTTCCTGCTGCGCTGCTACCACGTGGTCACCGCACCCACGGCAATCTACACCGTGCTGCTGTGGGGCATCGGCATCGGCGTCGGCTATCTGCTGGCCTACGGCCATCTGCCGCTGGCACGTGGCTGGGCCGGCCCGCAGGCTTTCTGGGGCATGAGTGCCCTGGCCATGGGACTGGTGGCTGCCGTGTTCCTGTTGCTGCTGCGGCGCGTGGCCAAGGCCGAACAAGCGGATTGACGCGCTGCCCCCGGCAGCCTTCCCTCAGAGAGGAACGTCAGGCGCCGCCACCGGGGCAGATTCGCTCTCCTGGGGGCGCTGAACGGCGTTGGGCGCATCCGGATCGTAGGTCCGCTGCTCGGGGAAATCCAGTGCAAATGTCGAGCCGCAACCGATCTCGCTGTCGATGATCAGCTGGGCACCATGGCGCTGCGCAATGTGCTTGACAATAGCCAGCCCCAGACCCGTTCCCCCTGTTTCGCGGGAGCGGCTGCGATCAACGCGATAGAAGCGCTCGGTCACACGCGGCAGATGCTCGCGCGCAATGCCTGGCCCGCTGTCGCGCACGGCCACCTGCATGCCACCGTCCGGCAGCAGGCGCAGGCTGGCCACCACCTCGCCACCAAACGGCGTGTAGCGCACGGCATTGCTGAGCAGGTTGCTGATGGCGCTCTGCACCTCGGCCCGGCTGCCTGCCAGCTGGGCATCCGGCGCCAGGATTTCCGCACGGATCCGGTGCGCCGGTTCGCCAGCATCCACCGCCAGCACTTCCGACAGCGCGGAGGCATCGTCCACGCACTGCCGTATCAGCGATGCCATGTCCACGCGCTCGGACAGATCCGGATGGGGACTGCCCTCCAGGCTGGAGAGCATCAGCAGATCCTGCACCAGACCCTGCATGCGGTGCGCCTGCTGCGCCATCAGTTCGAGATAGCGCCCGTTTTCCTCGGCGCTGAGCGGCAGGCTCTGCATGGTTTCGACAAAGCCGGAAAGCACCGTCAGCGGCGTGCGGATCTCGTGCGACACGTTGGCCACGAAATCGCGGCGCATGCGCTCGGACTGCTCCACAGCCGTCACATCGCGCGACAGCAGCAGGCGCTTGCCCTGGCCATACGGGAAGAACTGCACGGTCAGCCGCACCGGGCGCTGTGCCGTATGCGTGCGGCCGGGAATCACCACACCATTGCCGGTCTGCTGCTGCACCCAGTACTTGACGAACTGCGGGTCGCGCACCAAGTTGATGATGTGCTGGCCGAAATCGGAAGGCCCGTTGAAGCCGAAATGCTCGGACGCCACCAGGTTGAACCACTCCATGCGGCCCACCTCGTCCAGCAGCACCACGCCGATGGGCGAGGCCTGCAGCGCCTCCAGAAACACCTGCAGCTTCTCTTCCGCTTCCTGCGTCTTGCGCGTCATGCGGCGCTGGTTGCGGCGCGAGACCTCCACCACTTCCCCCCACAGGTTGGGGGCCCAGGGCAGCGGGTCAGGCATGCCGCGGCGCATCCAGCGCATCACGCGGTAGCCCAGGAAGTTATCCCACACCAGCCAGCTGACAGCCACCGCCGCCATCACGAACAGGGCAATCAGCCCGCCCATCAGATCGCCACGGCGAAAGGCCAGCCACCAGCCCAATCCGACCCCGATGACGTGGGAAACGACCAACCAAGTGATGCGCCAGTTCATGTCAACAACCGCTCAGGACGCCGGATTCTCCGGCAACAAAAGAAATGAAGGCCGTGCGGGCCCGGGCATGGAGCCCGCGACACGCAGCGACCTTCTGCAAACAGTCCTTGCACTCATCGGCAAGGGCTTTCGATGGTACCAGTCCCTGCACATGCGAAGGCAGTGGCTGGCAGACGGTGCTCAGCGCACCGGTGAGTCCGTCAGGGCAGTGATGCGGTAGCCTGCGCCACGCACTGTCTCGACCATGGACGATGCTGCACCCATGGATTCACGCAGACGCTTGACGTGGACGTCCACGGTGCGCTCCTCGATGAACACATGGTCGCCCCAGACACGATCCAGCAACTGCGCCCGGCTGTGCACGCGCTCGGCGTTTTTCATGAGGTAATGCAGCAGCTTGAACTCGGTCGGGCCCAGCTTGATGGGCTGGTCATCATAATGCACGCGGTAGGTGCCGGTGTCGAGCGACAGCTTGCCCAGCTCCAGCACCGTGCTCTCCGGTTCGGGAGCGCGGCGGCGCAGCACCGCACGGATGCGCGCCAGCAGCTCCTTGGTGGAGAACGGCTTGGTAATGTAGTCATCCGCACCCACATCCAGACCCGCCACGCGGTCGTTTTCGTCGCCACGCGCGGTCAGGATGATGATGGGCACCCCCTTGGTACGCGGATCTGCACGCCAGCGCTTGGCCAGCAGCAGACCGCTCTCGCCAGGCAGCATCCAGTCGAGCAGGATCAGGTCAGGCAGGTGTTCGTCGAGTTCGCGCTGGGCGCCCTTGCCATCAGTGGCCCAGGTGATCTGGTAACCGTTGTGGCGCAGGTTGACGGCGATCAGCTCGGCAATGGAGGCCTCATCTTCGACGACCAGGATTCTTGGCTGCAATCTCATGGCTTTCTCAATGCTCCCCAAACGATCAGCCCAGCTGGGACTCGATCGCCTGCAGCGGCGTGTGGCGCACGTCGAGTCCCTTGACAATGTAGATCACGCACTCGGCAATGTTCTTGGCATGGTCGCCAATGCGCTCGATCGACTTGGCCAGGAACATCAGGTCCAGACTTTGCGAAATCGTGCGCGGATCTTCCATCATGTAGGTGACCAGCTTGCGCATGAAACCGTCGTACTCGATGTCGATCAGATTGTCGGCACGCAGGATTTCCAGCGCGATGCGCGAATCCAGGCGGGCGAACGAATCCAGCGAGCGACGCAGCAGGTCGGAAGCCAGGTTGGCCGCCACACGCAGCTCGGAAGACGGCAGCGAACGCGCCGTACCGTTCTGGATGATGCCCTGCACCATGCGGGCGATCTTGGCGGCCTCGTCACCGGCGCGCTCGAGGTTGCCGGTAGCACGCGAGATGGCGATCAGCAGGCGCAGATCGCGCGCGGTGGGCTGGCGACGGCCGATGATGGAAGTGAGTTCGTGGTCGATCTCCATTTCCATGGTGTTGACCTGCGGCTCGGCCTTGAGCACGCTCATGGCCACCTCGGCGTTGTAATCGACCATGGCCTCGACGGCCTGGCGCATCTGCTGTTCGACCAGCCCGCCCATTTCCATGACCATGCCGGACACATTGTTGAGTTCGGCGTCGAACTGGCTGGATAGATGTTTTTCGGTCATCGCTGCGTCTCCTTCTCGTTTTGGCTCAACCGAAGCGGCCGGTAATGTAGTCCTCGGTTTCCTGGCGCTTCGGCTTGAAGAACATTTCCTTCGTGTTGCCGAATTCGATCAGGTCGCCCAGGTACATGTACGCCGTATTGTCACTGCAGCGTGCTGCCTGCTGCATGTTGTGCGTCACGATCACCACCGTGTATTCGCTCTTCAGTTCCGCGATCAGCTCCTCGATCTTGGAGGTGGAGATCGGGTCCAGCGCGGAGCACGGCTCGTCCAGCAGCAGCACTTCGGGCTTGATGGCGATACCGCGGGCGATGCACAGACGCTGCTGCTGGCCACCGGAGAGGCTGGAGCCGCTCTGGTTCAGCTTGTCCTTCACTTCCGTCCACAGGGCGGACTTCTTGAGGGCCCACTCCACGCGGTCGTCCATTTCGGACTTGTTCAGGTTCTCGAACAGCTTCACGCCGAAGGCGATGTTGTCGTAGATGGACATCGGGAACGGCGTCGGCTTCTGGAACACCATGCCGATCTTGGCGCGGATCAGTGCCACATCCTTCTTCTTGTCCAGCAGGTCTTCGCCGTCGAGCGTGATGGTGCCTTCCGCACGCTGCTCGGGGTACAGCTCATACATGCGGTTGAAGATGCGCAGCAGCGTGGACTTGCCGCAGCCGGACGGGCCGATGAAGGCCGTGACCTGCTTCTCGGGGATGTCCAGGTTGATGTTCTTCAGCGCATGGAACTTGCCGTAGTAGAAGTTCAGGTTGCGGACGGAAATCTTGGGGTTGGGGGTGATGACTGCACTCATGATGCATCTCCAAATCAGTGTTTCTTGCGGGTCAGCAGACGGGCCAGGATGTTCAGGCCCAGCACAGCCATGGTGATGACGAATACGCCCACCCATGCCAGTTGCTGCCAGTTTTCATAGGGGCTCATGGCGAACTTGAAGATCATGGTCGGCAGGCTGGCCATCGGCTCGCCCATGTTGCTCGTCCAGAACTGGTTGTTCAGCGCCGTGAACAGCAGCGGTGCCGTTTCGCCGGCGATACGCGCCACCGCCAGCAGCACACCGGTGACCACACCAGCCATGGCAGCCTTCAGCGTGATGCTGTAGATCACCTTCCACTTGGGCGTACCCAGGGCATAGGCCGCTTCACGCAGACCACCCGGAATCAGGTTCAGCATGTTCTCGGTGGTACGGATCACCACCGGAATCACGATCAGCGCCAGTGCCACCGCACCGGCCCAACCGGAGAAGCCGCCGAACGGCACCACCAGCACCACCGACACGAACATGCCGATCACGATGGACGGAGCGGACAGCAGCACGTCGTTCACGAAACGCGTGACGTTGGCCAGCCAGCTGCTGCGGTCGTATTCGGCCAGGTAGATGCCGGCCATCACGCCGATCGGCGTGCCGATCAGGGTAGCGACAGCCACCATTAGCACGGAACCCCAGATCGCGTTGGCGATACCGCCCGGATCATTCGGGGCCGGCGTCATTTCGGTAAACACGGCCAGGCTCAAACCGCCCACGCCGAGGCGCACGGTTTCGAACAGGATCCAGAACAGCCAGAAGATGCCGAACAGCATGGCTCCAAAGGACAGGCTCAGCGCAACGATGTTGACGATCTTGCGCTTGCCGAATTTGGCTTGGCGGTAATCCGCGCGAGGCAGGACGGCGCTCATGTCTTGCTCCCTTCGTTTTTCTGCAGACGGTTGAGCAGCAGCTTGGAGAAACTCAGCACCACGAAGGTGATGAAGAACAGCACCAGGCCCAGATAGATCAGGGACGCGCGGTGCAGGCCGTCGCCGGCTTCGGCAAATTCGTTGGCCAGCGTGGCGGTAATGCTGCTGGCGGGCTCGAACAGGCTGAGCGAGGCCAGCTGGTTCATGTTGCCGATCACGAAGGTCACGGCCATGGTTTCACCCAGGGCACGACCCAGACCGAGCATGATGCCGCCGATCACGCCTGCCTTGGTATACGGCAGCACGACCTTGTAGACCACTTCCCAGGTGGTGGAACCCAGTCCATAGGCGGATTCCTTCAGCATCACCGGCGTCACTTCGAACACGTCGCGCATCACGGAGGCGATGAACGGGATGATCATGATGGCCAGGATGATGCCGGCGGGCAGGATACCGATACCGACGGGCGGGCCGCTGAACAGGAAGTCCAGGCCGGGCACGGCGCCCAGAGACGCCTGCAGCGGTGCCTGCACGTACTCGGCCAGGATCGGGCCGAACACCATCAGGCCCCACATGCCGTACACGATGGACGGAATGGCAGCCAGCAGTTCGATGGCAGTCCCCAGCGGGCGCTTGAGCCAGGTGGGCGACATTTCAGTCAGGAACAGCGCAATGCCGAAGCTGACGGGAACCGCGATCAGCAAGGCAATGAACGAGGTGGCCAGGGTGCCGTAGATCATCACCCAACCACCGAAATCTTCCATCACCGGGTCCCACGCGCTGCGCGTCAGGAAGCCGGGACCGAACTTCTCGATCGCCGGCCAGGCACCGACGATGAGGGAAACCAGGATGCCGAGCAACAGGCTCAGCGTGACAATCACGGCCAGCTTGGCGCCGCCGGCGAAGAACAGGTCGGCCAGTGCACCCTTGTGGCGCTGTACCTTGGGGCTGGGCGGTCGCGTGGTGCGCTCCGCCTTTTCGCGCTCTTGCATGATGGCCTCTGCAGAGGAAACAACGGAAGACATGGTTATCTATCCCAAAAATCCGGCTGATAGCGGCAAATCCGGCCCTGCAGCGGGTCTGAAAACCAGACCCTGCGTGCCGGCCGGACTGCCTGCGATCAACTCAGGGGCTTACTTGTAGGCAATGGCCTTGCCGGAGTTGTCCTGGATGTTGGCCCAGGACTCGGTGATGACGGCCTTGACGTCAGCCGGCATCGGCACGTAGTCCAGCTCGGAAGCCATCTGGTCGCCGTTGGCGTACATCCAGTCGAAGAACTTCAGGGCAGCAGCTGCCGCCTCGGGCTTGTCCTGCTTGGCCTGCATCATGATGAAGGTGGCAGCAGTGATCGGCCATGCGTCAGCATCGTCCTGGTTGGTCAGGATCTGGTAGAAGGAGGCCTTCCAGTCGGCAGCAGCGGTAGCGGCCTTGAAGGTCTTCTCTTCGGGGCTGACCACGTTGCCGGCTGCGTTCTTCAGCTTGACGTAGTTCATCTTGTTCTGCTTCACATAGGCGTACTCGACGTAGCCGATGGAGTTGGGCAGGCGGCCAACGAACTGGGCCACGCCTTCGTTACCCTTGCCACCGGTACCGACCGGCCAGTTCACGGCCTTGCCCTCGCCCACTTTCTCTTTCCACTCGGGAGAGACCTTGCTCAGGTAGTTGGTGAAGTTGAAGCTGGTGCCGGAACCGTCAGCGCGACGCACCGGAGCGATCACGGCGTCAGGCAGTTTCAGGTCGGGGTTCAGGGCCTTGATGGCGGGGTCATTCCACTTGGTCACGGTACCCAGGTAGATCTTGGCCAGCGTGGTGCCGTCCAGCACCATGGAACCGGTCTCGATGCCTTCCACGTTGATCACGGGCACCACGCCACCCACCACGGTGGGGAACTGCACCAGGCCCTTGGCCTTCAGGTCCTCGTCCTTCAGCGGCTCGTCGGAAGCACCGAAATCGACCGTCTTGGCTTCGATCTGCTTCATGCCGGCACCGGAGCCCACGGACTGGTAGTTGACCTTGACGTTGGAAGCCTTGGCATATTCAGCCGCCCACTTGGAGTACAGCGGAGCCGGGAAGGAAGCGCCCGCGCCGGTGATGCCGCTGCTGCTGGCTTGTGCCTGGGGTTGTGCATCGGCACCGGAAGCGGCCGGCTTGGCCTCGTCCTTCTTGCCGCAAGCTGCCAGGCCAAAAGCCATGGCAGCGGCCATGCCAACGATTGCAATCCTGCGAGTGTTCTGCATTTCTAGATCCTTTTGAGTGCTTGTAATCAGGGAAATCACCAACCCCGATCGGTTCATGACAAACTGTAAAAATCATTTGTGACACCAATGTGACAGTTCTGTGTTCCACCTGTCACAGTCTTGTCATCGTGGTGCAAATGTCATTCCGGCACCACAGCCCCATTCGCGACAAAGCCCTGCCGCCGTGGCGACAGGGCTCTGGGTCAGGCGGGTATCAGGCCGATTACTTGGCGGCGATGACCTTGCCGGAGCCGTCCTTGATGTTGGACCAGGACTTGCGGATCACCGTCTTCACTTCTGCTGGCATCGGCACGTAGTCCAGGGAACCGGCAGCGGCGTCGCCGTTGCTGTAGGCCCAGTCAAAGAACTTCAGGGCAGCAGCAGCCTTCTCGGGCTTGTCCTGCTTGGTGTGCATCATGATGTAGGTGGCAGCCGTGATGGGCCAGGCGTTCTTGCCGTTCTGGTTGGTCAGGATCTGGAAGAAGGAAGACTTCCAGTTGGCAGCAGCAGTAGCGGCCTTGAAGGTGGTGTCGCTGGGAGCCACGATGGCGCCGGCGGCGTTCTTCATGCGCGCATAGGTCATCTTGTTCTGCTTCACATAGGCGTACTCGACGTAGCCGATGGAGTTGGGCAGACGGCTCACGAAAGCGGCAACGCCTTCGTTACCCTTGCCACCGGTACCCACGGGCCAGTTCACGGCCTTGCCTTCGCCAACCTTGGCCTTCCACTCGGGGTTGACCTTGCTCAGGTAGTTGGTGAAGTTGAAGCTGGTGCCGGAACCATCAGCGCGGCGCACCACGGCGATGGCTGCGTCGGGCAGGGCCAGGGAGGGGTTCAGGGCCTTCAGGGCGGGATCGTTCCACTTGGTGATCTTGCCCAGGTAGATGTCACCCAGGGTCTTGCCGTCCAGCACCAGCGCGCCAGGAGCCACGCCCTTGACGTTCAGGACCGGCACCACGCCGCCCACCACGGTGGGGAACTGCACCAGGCCCTTGGCCTTCAGGTCAGCGTCGGTCAGGGGTTCGTCGGAAGCGCCGAAGTCCACGGTCTTGGCTTCGATCTGCTTCATGCCGGCGCCGGAGCCCACGGACTGGTAGTTCACCTTGGAGCCGGTAGCCTTGGCATAGTCGGCCGCCCACTTGGAGTACAGCGGAGCCGGGAAGGAAGCGCCAGCGCCGGTGATGTCCTGCGCCTGGGCAAAACCGAAAGACAGGGCGGCGGCCAGACCGACGGCGGAAACCTTGATCACGGATTTCATGAAATATCCTTAAAAACGGGTGAATAGAGTTCTTCAGGTCAGACTCCTTGCAGAAGACTGACCCTGGGCAGAGGGAACTTTAGAAACTCGTCGTGACATTTCCGTGACAGTTTTGCGTTTGGCAGACACTGTGTGCAATATGACCGTTTTTTGGCCGTGACGCTCCGTAAAAGCCCTATGATGAAAAAAAGAACTGTCTCTTTCCCCTGACTCTCCATCATGCGCAACGGCACCCGTCTTGCAGCGCTTGACCTCGGCTCCAACAGCTTTCGCCTGGAAATCGGCAAGTATGAGCACGGCCAGATCCAGCGCGTCGAATATCTCAAAGAAACCGTACGCCAGGGCAACGGCCTCGACGACAACAACAACCTCTCCCTGGAAGCTATGCAGCGCGGCTGGGATTGCTTGGCGCGCTTCAGCGAACGTCTGGCGGGCTTTCGGCGCGAGCAGATCCGCGCGGTGGCCACGCAGACCCTGCGCGAAGCCAACAACCGCGATGTGTTCCTGAGCAAGGCGCACCAGATTCTGGGCTTTCCCATCGACGTGATTGCCGGCCGCGAGGAAGCGCGCCTGATCTACCAGGGGGTGGCCAACCTGCTGCCGCGCTCGGCCGACCGGCGGCTGGTGGTGGACATCGGCGGACGCTCCACCGAACTGATTCTCGGCAAGAACCTGGAGCCGCAGCAACTGGAATCCTTCCAGTTCGGCAGCGTGACCTGGTCCATGCGCTTCTTTCCCGATGGCAAGTACACGCCCTCGGCCTTCAAGCAGGCCAATATCGCGGCCAAGGCGGTGCTGGATGAAGGCCTGGAAATCTACCGCCCGGGGCGCTGGGACGTAGCCTACGGCTCGTCGGGCACAATCGGCGCCATCGGCGAGATCCTGGCTGCCAACGGCGGCGAACCGGGTATCGTCACGCTGGAGGGGCTGGACTGGCTCAAGCAGAAGCTGCTCAAGGTGCGCAACGTCAACTCCCTCGAGCTGGAGACGCTGAAGGAAGAGCGCAAGCCGGTTCTGGCTGGCGGCCTGACCGTGCTGCTGGCGATTTTCGAGGTGCTGCAGCTCAAGCAGATGCAGGTGGCACTCGGCGCCCTGCGTCAGGGCGTGCTGTACGACCTGCTGAACCGCGAGCAGCCCACCACCGACCTGCGTCAGGTGACCGTGGGCCGCATGATGGACCGCTTTGCCGTGGACCAAAAGCAGGCGCTGCGCGTGGAGCGCACCGCCCTCACGCTGTACCGCCAGCTGACCCCGATCGAGGGCATGACGGTGCAGCGCGAACGCATCGAGCGCAAGCTGCGCTGGGCCGCGCGCCTGCACGAGATCGGCCAGCACATCTCGCACAGCAGCTACCACCGCCACGGCGCCTACATCCTGGACAACGCAGAAGCACCCGGTTTTGCCCTGCCCGAACTGCACTACCTGAGCAACATGGTGCTCGGCCACCGCGGCAAGCTGCGCAAGCTGGATGTCGACTTCAAGGATGTGGGGTTCACGTCGCAACTGCTGGCCCTGCGGCTGGCCGTGATCCTGTGCCATGCACGCCGGCTGCCCAACATGGAAGGACTGCAACTGCAGCGCAAGGTAACCCCGTCGCTCGGTTTTGCGCTGTTGGTGCCCAAGCAGTGGGCGCTGGATTATCCGCAGTCCTGCTTCCTGCTGCAGCAGGAAGTCGATGCCTGGGCGCGCACGGACGTGCCGCTCAAGCTGCAGATTCGCTGAATCGGGACCTCCCTGCCCTGCCGGCGCATGTGCCGGCAGCTGGCTTTGCCATCAGCGCCCGTACGGGCGCCACGTCACAGCATGCGCGGGTTCTGCACCGCCTTGAGGATCACCTGACCCTTGCCATCGCGCACACGGTGGTGCAGCCACCAGACGGCGCCCTTCTTGATGGAGCAGCCCATCTGCATGCCCAGCAGCTTCTGGGCCACTTCGCCCAGCGTGGGCTGATGCCCCACCACCAGCACCGGCTCCTCGCTCAGCGGCCAGTTGACCACCCTGAGCAGGGTATCCGGCGTGGCATTGGGCGCCAGTTCGTTCACCACGCGGTAGTCGGTCTTGGTCAGGCGCAGCACGGTCTGGCGCGTACGCAGCGCAGGGCTGGTGAGGATGCGCGTGTTCCTGGGCAGATGGCGCTTGAGCCAGCCGGCCATTTCCTTGGCCTGGTCCTCTCCCTCTTCCGTCAGGGGCCGCTTCAGGTCATCCAGTCCTTCATCCGCATCCACCGCAATGGCGTGGCGCCACAAAATCAGATCCATGCTTGCTCCTTGCTGAGAGGGCGGGCCAGGCCCGCGGGGGTTCAGGTCTTGCCGGGTTTTTTCCGGCCCTTCTTGCTGCTGTCCTTGCCGGCATTGAGGTAGCGCGTCATCAGGGCGCGCTGCACGTTGCGCGGATGCTCCAGCGGCGACTGCGGACGCGCATAGCTGCCGTCTGCCTGCATCTGCCAGGACAGTGCCTCGTCATATTCGTAGGCCAGCAGGCATTCGTCAATGATGCGGGTTTTGAGTTCAGGATCGGTGACAGGCCAGGCCAGTTCGATGCGGCGCAGCATGTTGCGGTTCATCCAGTCCGCGCTGGAGAGGTAGAGATGCTCTTCCTCGCCGATGCCGAAGTAGAACACGCGCGAGTGCTCGAGGAAGCGGCCGATGATGGAACGCACACGGATGTTCTCGCTCAGGCCGGGCACCTGCGCATGCAACATGCAGGCACCGCGCACGATCAGGTCGATCTGGGCGCCCTTCTGCCCGGCCTCCAGCAGCGCCAGGATCAGCGCTTCGTCGGTCAGCGCATTCATCTTGGCCACGATGCGGCCGCCCTTGCCTGCTGCCGCTGCGCGGCCAGCCTGGGCAATGCGCTGCAGCATGGTCTCCTGCAGCGTATAGGGTGCCATCTGCATGCGCGACAGACGCGGGATTTCGCTCTGGCTGGCCAGATGCACGAACACGCGCTGCATGTCACCGGTCAACACGTCATCGGCCGTGAAATAGCTCAGGTCGGTGTACAGGCGTGCCGTGCGCGGGTTGTAGTTGCCGGTGGCCAGGTGGCCGTAGCGCTTGAGCTTCTTGCCCTCGCGGCGCGTGATCAGCAGCATCTTGGCGTGGGTCTTCATGCCGACCACGCCGTACACCACCTGTGCGCCGACGGATTCGAGCTTTTCCGCCCAGTTGATGTTGGCCTCTTCGTCAAAACGCGCCTTCAGTTCCACCACGGCCGTCACTTCCTTGCCGCGGCGCACTGCCTCACGCAGCAGAGACATCAGTTCGGAGTCGGAGCCGGTGCGGTAGATGGTCTGCTTGATCGCCAGCACGTTCGGATCGTTCACCGCCTCGCGCAGCATGTCGAGCACCGGCTCGAAGCTCTCGAAAGGCTGGTGGGCCAGAACGTCGCCCTCCTTCAGGCGCTCGAAAATCGAATCGACGCCCCGCAGGGCCTGCGGATAGCTGGGCGCAAACGGCGGGAACAGGAATTCCTGCTTGTTGACCAGATCGACCAGCATGCCCATGCGCACCAGGTTGACCGGGCCATGCACGCGGTACAGCGATTGCTGCGGCAGGTCGAACTGGCGGCACAGCAGGTCGGCCAGTTCGTCCGGGCAGTTGGAGGACACCTCGACACGCACGGCCTTGCCGTAGTGGCGCTGCTGCAGACCTTCGCGCAGGGCCATACGCAGGTTGCTCACATCCTCTTCATCCACTGCCAGGTCGGAATGGCGCGTGATGCGGAACTGCGAGAGCTGTTCCACTTCGCGGTTGGGGAACAGCTCTTCCAGATGCGCACGGATCACGCTGGGCAGGGAAACCAGCAGGTCCTTGCCGCCGGACAGGTGGGGCGGCAGGCGCAGCAGGCGCGGCAAGGCGCGCGGCACCTTCAGGATGGCGATGCTGTTGGAGCGGCCCAGCGCATCACGGCCGGCCAGCTTGACGATGAAGTTGAGCGACTTGTTGGCCACCTGCGGGAACGGGTGGGCCGGGTCGAGGCTGACCGGCAGCAGCAGCGGGCGCACCTGGGTCTCGAAGTAGTTCTTGACCCAGCGGCGCTGCTCGGGCGTGCGCGCGCCGTGCGAGACGATGGTGATGCCGTTGGCTTCCAGCGCCGGATACAGGCTGTAGCGCAGGATGTCGTACTGCTGGGCGACCAGCTCGTGCGCCTTGGTCGAGACGCTCAGGAACTGGCGCTCGGTGAAGTCGCCTTCGTGGATGTGGTTCTGCGCCGCATCGAGCAGATCCGCCATGCGGACCTCGAAGAATTCGTCCAGGTTGGAGGAAACGATGGACAGGTAACGCATGCGCTCGAGCAGCGGCACTTCCTCGCGCGCAGCCCAGTCGAGCACGCGGGTGTTGAAGGCCAGAATGCTCTCGTCGCGATCAAGCATGGCGGGAAATTGCATGGAAATACTCGGCAGTCTGCAGCCCGCGCATGGCCTGGCACGCGAAAAACGGCGCTGCAAAGACAAAATGCCTGCCCGCAACACGGGTTGCGACAGGCATCCAGAAAAAAACGGGGAATCGCGAACTATACCATTAACTGCGCGCCGCGTCGAACTGGCGGCGATAGCGCGAAGGCAGATCGGCCACACGCATCATCATCGGCAGGTCGGCCGTGTTGAAGTCCGGATCCCAGGCCGGGGCACCCAGCACCTTGGCGCCCAGGCGCAGATAGCCCTTGATCAGTGCCGGCGGTTCGACCACCACATCGCACTGCAACTCGTCCACCGGCAGCGGCAGACGCGGGGTGACATGGTATTCGATGGGCGCGAGGTGCGTCTGGCGCACCTGCTGCCAGATGCTGGCGGCGGCGTAACCGGACGGCAGGCCGTGGTGCGTCATGGGAATGCTGGCGCAGCCGACCATGGTGTCGAGCTGGTTGCGGCCCATGAACTCGGCCAACGCACCCCACAGCGTGAGGATGACGCCGCCGGAACGGTAATCCGCATGCACGCAGCTGCGACCCAGTTCCACCATGTTGGCGCGCAGGTGGCGCAGGCGCACCAGATCGAATTCGGCATCGCTGTAGATGCTGCCGACACGGCGCGCCTGGGCCGGCGTCAGCACGCGGTAGGTGCCGACGACCATGCCGGTTTCGAGGTCGCGCACCAGCAGGTGTTCACAGTAATCGTCAAACAGGTCGATATCATGGCCGGGGATATCTGCCTTGAGAGTGGCGCCCATTTCTTCGGCAAACACCTGGTAGCGCAGTCGCTGCGCTTCGCGCACTTCGTCGAGGTTGCGCGCCCAGCGGGCATCGAGCCCGGCCTTGGAGACAGCCGCTTCACGCATGGGAGCGGGCTGCACCAGGGCGGGTGCGGCAGGCAGAATGACGGGCGCTGCGGCGGGCAGCTCGGTCGCCACCGCGATGGGACGTGCATGGGCGAGCGCCGCCCCGGCCTTGCGCAAGGGCTTGCGCAGCAGGGCCGGCAGCCCGCGCATGCGCGGGGAAAGGTCGAAGGTAGGCGTGGGCAGCTCTTTCATGCGGATCGGTTCCTGTGTAACTCGGTATTTCTGTGCCCCAGTGTGACCAAGGCGCATGACAATCATGCTGCTGATTTGTGAACATTCCGTGAATCTATCACAGGCGCACACCGCCCCCTTACACACTTGCAACAGCGAAAAAGCCGCCCGAAGGCGGCTCATTGCAGCAGTTACACGCGTTTACTTCACGACCATGGCGGTGAACGGCCAGACATAGGCCTGCAGGGTCACGAACATGCCGACCAGCATGGCCAGCACCAGCGAGTGCTTGAACACATAGCGCAGGATCACGCCTTCCTTGTTGAACCAGCGCGTCGCAGTGGAGGCCACTACGATGGATTGGGCATCGATCATCTTGCCCATCACGCCGCCGGAGCTGTTGGCAGCGCCCATCAGGTTGGGCGACAGGCCCAGCTGGTCGGCAGCCACTTTCTGCATACCGCCGAACAGCACGTTGGACGCGGTATCGGAACCGGTCAGTGCCACACCCAGCCAGCCCAGCATGGTGCCGAAGAAGGGATAGAACACGCCGGTCATGGCAAAGGCCAGGCCCATGGTGGTGTCGATGCCGGAGTAGCGCGTGAGCGTGCCCAGGGCCAGCATCAGCACGATGGTGAGCAGCGAGTAACGCACCAGCCAGAAGGTCCTGACAAACTGGCGCAGCAGACCGCCCACGCTGTAGCCCATGGCCAGACCACCCAGCACGGCGGCCAGCAGGATGCCGGTCCCCGTCGCAGACAGCAGGTTGAACACGTAGACGGCGGTTTCCTTGTGCGGCACGGGCACGGCCGGGGGCATCTTCTCGATCATGTTGTGCAGGCCGTCGATCGGGAACTGCGGTGCGAAGATGCCGTTGAAGAAGGCCTTGACGCTCGGCATGCCCCAGAGGAACACAAACACGGTCAGAATCACCCACGGCATCCAGGCACGGATGACGGTGGCGCGGTCGTGACGGGCCGGCGGCGTGGCTTCCCTGCCCTCCCCGCCTTCGGCCTCGTGGCCGCGCAGCGAGGTGCTGCTCCAGATGCGGCGCGGTTTCCAGACACGCAGGAACAGCACCAGGCTGACCATGGAGGCGATGGCGGAAATCACGTCCACCAGTTCGGGACCAATGTAGTTGGAGGTGAGGAACTGGGCGACGGCAAAGCTCAGGCCTGTGACCAGAATGGCCGGCCAGATCTCCATCATGGCCTTGCGGCCGGCAAAGGCCCAGATCAACCAGAACGGCACCATCAGCGAGAACAGCGGCAGTTGGCGGCCCACCATGGCGGACAGCTCCATCACGTCATAGCCATGCACCTTGGCCATGGTAATGATGGGCGTGCCCAGGGCGCCAAAGGCCACCGGTGCGGTGTTGGCAATCAGGCTCAGGCCGGAGGCGGCCAGCGGCGAGAAACCCAGGCCGATCAGGATGGCGGCCGTCACGGCCACCGGGGTGCCGAAGCCGGCGGCGCCCTCGAAGAACGCGCCGAAAGCGAAGGCGATCAGCAGCAGTTGCAGGCGGCGGTCTTCGGTGATGCCCGCAATCGAGTCCTGCAGCACCTTGAAGCTGCCGTTGTTTTCGGTCAGTTGGTGCAGGAAGATGATGTTGAGCACGATCCAGCCGATGGGCAGCAGGCCGGTGAAGGCGCCCATCATGGCCGCCTTGCCAGCCATGGCGCCGGGCATGCCGAACACGAAGATGGCGATCAGCAAGGCGCTGACCAGGCCGAGGCCGGCCGCGATGTGGGCCTTCATGTGGAGGAAGCCGAGCCCGATCAGCATCACTGCGACGGGAATCACCGCCAGCAGCGTAGACAGCAGCATGCTGTCCGTCGGGTTATAGATTTGTTGCCATACCATGCGCGAAGTTCTCCTGTGTGCGTGTGCCATCCCGATGCAGGATGCTCGAGGTGCGCAGTTTACATACAGGAATACGCGTCTAAGTCACTGATTTCATTGAAACTAACAACCTTTAGATACCCGATTCTGAAAATTTTTCAACACGATCGGGAATAAGGCGTAAACCCTGATGCGCGTGGCGTAAGCGTGGTTTATTCGCGCGCGCTCGGGAGGCAGCGGGCAGCGGCAGCGGGCTGCTGGCTGCTGGCTGCTGGCTGCTGGCTGCTGGCTGCTGGCTGCTGGCTGCTGGCTGCTGGCTGCTGGCGCTGGGCGCTGCTCACGCAGCGTGCAGCAAGCTTCAGGTGACTGCGGCGCCTGCGGTAGCAGGCTCCACCACCGGCTCCAGTTCACCCAGGGTCTGCACCGGCTCGACGTCCGACGGCAGCATTTCGATGGTGGCGTGCAGCTGGGGTTGACTCTCCACCAGGGCGCGCTCCACGTCGTTGCGCAGCTTGGCGGAGCGCCCCAGCGTCCAGCTGGCCGGCATGTGCATGTGCATGGAGACAAAGCTGCGCTGGGCCGCTGCGCGCGTAACCACATGGTCGAAGCGCACCAGCTCGCGCCCCTGCGCATCCTTTTCCTGTTGCACGAAGCGGTCCAGCGTCTGCTGGATACTGTCTGCCGTCTCGGGATCCACGGCGCTGTCCATCAGGCCATGGCTGGAGTTGCGGATCAGGTGCCAGCCCTCCTTCAGGATGTTGAGGGCCACCGCAATGGCCACCACCGGATCGAGCCAGAGCCAGCCAGTGACCTGCACCAGTGCTACGCCGGCAACCACGCCGATGGAGGTCCAGACGTCGGTGCGCAAATGGCGCCCGTCAGCCTCCAGCGCAATCGAGTTGTGCACCTTGGCCGCCTTGAGCAGCACCCAGGCGCCAACCCCGTTGAGCACGGTACTCGCCAGGGAGAACGCCATGCCCCAGCCCAGCTGCTCCAGCGGCTGCGGGTGCATCAGGCGGTCGACCGAAGTCCAGAGAATGCCCAGCGCGGCGCCGAAGATCAGCATGCCCTCGAAGCCTGACGAGAAGTACTCGGCCTTGTGGTGGCCATGCGGATGGTCCTCGTCGGCAGGGCGCTCGGCAATGGTCACCATCATCAGGGCGAACACGGCACCGGCCAGGTTGACGAAGGACTCCATGGCATCGGACAGCAGGCCGACCGAGCCGGTCACGTACCAGGCCAGGGTCTTGAGAATGATGGTCAGGACGGCGGCCGCAGCCGACATCCAGAGCAGGGTCTTGGGGCGGGGGAGTTTCATGGACATTCCGTAAGACAGTCGGGCAGGCTGGAGGGTGGGGTTTCAGTCAAAGCCGGGATCCTGCTCCAGCCGCCGCACCCAGACCGAGTGGGGAGACAGCTGCCAGAACACCCAGGCTGACGCCAGCGTCATGCCGCCCATGCAAATGAAAGTGTAGCGGAAGGCTTGCTGCATGCGCGCCGGATCGGCTTCTGCCTGCAGGGTTTCGGCGAAACCGCCAAGAACGGCCGCAGCCAGTGCCACGCCCAGACTCATGGCCAGCATCTGCACCATCGAGAGCAGGCTGTTGCCGCTGCTGGCCTGCGCGGTGTCGAGGTCGCGCAGCGTGAGCGTGTTCATGGCCGTGAACTGCAGCGAGTTGCAGGAGCCGAACAGGTAGAACTGCAGCACCAGCAGCCAGACCGGTTCCGTGCCGCTGATGAGGGCAAAACTGGCGATCATGCCGCCCACGCAGGCGGTGTTGATGACCAGCACCCGGCGGTAGCCATAGCGCGTGATCGACCAGGTGGCGAAACGCTTGATCAGCATGCCTGCGAGCGCCATCGGCAGCATCATCATGCCGGCCTGCGCCGGCGAATAGCCCAGGCTGAGCTGCAGCATCAGCGGAATCAGGAAGGGAACAGCACTGCTGCCCAAGCGCGAGATCAGGTTGCCGGTCAGCCCGATGCTGAGCGCCGGCACCCGGAACAGGCTGGGTGGAAACAGCGGATGCGCCTGACGGCCGGCACGCAGCCAGTAGGCCGCCAGGCAGGCCAGCCCCGTCACCAGCACCACCAGCGAGGTCGCGCCATGCAGGCCCAGCGCAGAGAGCCCGTCCACCGACAGCAGCACCAGGGCCATGCCCAGCGCCAGCAGGCCGTAGCCGGGCACATCCAGGCGATTGCGCTCCACGCCCCGGAAATCCGGCAGGTAGCGCCGGGCCGCGATCCAGCCCAGCGCGCCAACCGGCACGTTGACCAGAAACACCCAGTGCCAGGAGGCGATTTCCACCAGCCAGCCACCCAGTGTGGGGCCCAGCAGCGGCCCGACCAGCCCCGGGATGGCGACAAAGCTCATGGCACCCAGGAAGCGCTCCCGCGGATAGGCACGCAACACGGTCAACCGCCCTACCGGCATCAGCAAGGCCCCGCCCGCACCCTGCAGCACGCGCGCGGCCACCAGCTGGTTGAGGGTGACAGCCAGCCCGCAGGCCAGCGAGCCGGCCACAAACACCAGAATGGCGCCGAGAAACATGCGGCGCGTGCCGAAGCGGTCTGCCAGCCAGCCGGACAGCGGAATCAGCAGCGCCATGGTGAGCGAATAGGCCACCAGCACCGACTGCATGCGCAGCGGACTCTCGTTCAGCCCCTCGGCCATGGCAGGCAGGGCCGTGTTGACGATGGTGGCATCCAGCGTCTGCATGAAGAAGCCGACCGCCACCAGCCACAGCAGGCGCTTGAGCTGGCGTTCGTCGGTCTGATTGAGGACCGGGGCGATCATGCAGCAGGCCGCAAAACGCCGACAACCGCCACGAAGGCGGTTGCAGACAGGAGGGAAAAGGATTCACGCCGACAGCCCGCATCGGCGCGTTGCAGGCGCATGCCGCCTTACATCGAGAAGCTGGAGCCGCAGCCGCAGGTGGTTTCTGCGTTGGGGTTGCGGATCACGAACTGGGCGCCCTGCAGGTCTTCCTTGTAATCGATCTCGGCGCCGACCAGGTACTGGTAGCTCATGGCGTCGATCAGCAGGGAAACCCCGTTCTTGGTCATCACGGTGTCATCGTCGTTGGTGATCTCGTCGAAAGTGAAGCCGTACTGGAAACCCGAGCAGCCGCCGCCCTGCACGAACACGCGCAGTTTCAGGTCGGGGTTGCCTTCCTCGGCGATCAGGTCGGCCACCTTGGCGGCAGCGCTGTCGGTAAAGAGGATGGGATCGTCAGAGACGGGAGCTGCGTTCTCGGCAGCGGTGGATTCGGCAACAGTGGTCATGTCTTGCACTTCTTGAACAGTCAGTCTGGCAGCAATAGTACAGCAAATTAGTCAACCATTTGCATCACACCCCTATTGCCTTCGCGGAATGTAGGGTTTTGGCACCAGCCATGGCTGGAAGCTGCATAAAAAAACCGCACACGGCAAGCCGGTGCGGTTTTTCTGCGGCAGCAGAAAGCGATTAACGCTTGCTGAACTGCTTGGCGCGACGGGCGCCGCGCAGACCGATCTTCTTGCGTTCCACTTCGCGGGCGTCACGCGTGACGAAGCCAGCCTTGCTCAGCTCGGGCTTGAGCGCTGCATCGTAGTCGATCAGGGCACGGGTGATACCGTGGCGGATGGCACCAGCCTGGCCGGATTCGCCGCCGCCGTGCACGTTGACTTGCACGTCGAAGGATTCCAGGTTCTCAGTCAGGGCCAGCGGCTGCTTGGCGATCATGATGGAGGTCTGGCGGCCGAAGAACTCTTGGATGTCCTTGCCGTTGACCGTGATCTTGCCGGAGCCTTTTTTCAGAAACACGCGGGCGACGCTGGATTTGCGACGGCCGGTGCCATTGTTCCAATCACCAATCATTGTGATGCTCCTTTAGACTTCCAGCACTTTGGGTTGTTGGGCAGTGTGCGGATGCTCTGCACCGCCGTACACCTTCAGCTTCTTGATCATGGCGTAGCCCAGAGGACCCTTGGGCAGCATGCCCTTGACGGCCTTCTCGAGCGCGCGGCCGGGATGCTTGGCCTGCAGATCGCGGAAGTTGGTGGCATAGATGCCGCCGGGGAAGCCGGAGTGGCGATAGTACATCTTGTCCAGGGACTTGGTACCGGTCACTTTCAGCTTGGAAGCGTTGATCACGACGATGTAGTCGCCGGTATCCACGTGGGGGGTGTAAATGGCTTTGTGTTTGCCGCGCAGACGGAGGGCAACTTCGCTGGCTACCCGGCCGAGCACCTTGTCGGTGGCGTCAATCACAAACCACTCATGTTGCACCTCAGCGGGTTTTGCGCTGAATGTTTTCATGGGTCTTTTCCTTTGGAAATGTGGTTTGGCTGGCTATTTCGCTAGCCTTGCCGCGCAACCATTGCACGACGTGGGCGTCCGGCCTATTCCACGGTCGGTGTTCTTCTGGTGAGAACCTCTTAGGTGGGGGTACTGCTCTTGCCGCGGGCCAAAGACGCAGGCAAGCCGATGATTATACGAAGAATCCGGCCCATGCCACAAGTATTTGATGACTGCCCCGCCCTTGCTGTGCCCGCCGGCCCACAAAGCCCTGTACGATGGCGGGCATCATGTTCAGCTACCGCCACGCCTTCCATGCAGGCAACCACGCCGATGTGCTCAAGCATATGACGCTGGTTGCGATCCTGCGCTACCTCACCTCCGCCAAGGACACGCCCCTGCTGCTGGCCGATACCCATGCCGGCACCGGGCTGTACCGTCTGGACAGTGGAGACGCGCAGACCAGTGGCGAAGCCAGTGAAGGCGTGCTGCCGCTGTGGCAGCAGTATGGCCCCGGCGCGCCGGATGAAGCCAGGGCACCGGAAGCCCTCGCCGCCTATCTGCAGCTGCTCGCCGGCTTCAACGGTGGCGAAGCACTGCGCAAGTATCCCGGCTCGCCCTTCATCACCGCCACGCTGATGCGCGCGCAGGATCAGCTGCGCCTGTTCGAGCTGCACCCGACCGACAGCCGCTTGCTCGACAACAACGTGGCCGAGCTGGGCCGCCCCGACGCCATCCAGGTGGTGCGCAACAACGGCTTTGCCGGTCTCAAGGGCCTGCTGCCGCCGTCGAGCCGCCGCGGCCTGGTGCTGATCGACCCGAGCTATGAGCTCAAGACCGACTACGGGCAAGTGACGGCCACGGTGCAGGATGCCTTGCAGCGCTTTGCCACCGGCTGCTATGTGGTGTGGTATCCGGTGATTCCGCGCCCCGAGGCACACGACCTGCCGCGCAAGCTCAAGGCCATGGCACAGCAGGCCGGCAAGAGCTGGCTGCATGCCACGCTGGCCATCGGCCGTGCCGGCGACGATGGCGCCCGCGACGGCCTGCGCGCCAGCGGCATGTTCATCATCAACCCGCCCTTCGTGCTCAAGGAACAGCTGGAACAGGCACTGCCGGTGGTGCACCGTCTGCTCAAGCGCGGAAGCGGCGCCAGCTGGGCCGTCGAGGCCAGCAAGGCCTGAGGGCTCCCCGCTCCTAACGCGGGCAAGCCGCCCCTCGTCGTTCCCTTGAGCCTGCCGCCACCATCTGAGGGGCGGCATAGACGGAACGCTTGCACCACGCCGCAATGACCGGTGTCGTTTGGCACGCCCGCTATTTCTGCCCGACTCTTAATCTGGATCAGGCAAGGCGCTTACCTGCGCCCGTTTGCATTTCACCAAATTGCATAATGTAGGGTGGCATCAGTCGGACTTCATTCCTACAGCCCTGCCGAACCTAAAGAACCCGATCCCCGCTGCGGTGTGTTTCCGCGGCTTCGGGTTTCTACTTTCAAAAAATCGGAGGTTTCCCATCCATGGCACACGTTAAATTCTTCAGCGGCGAACAGGTTCCGCTTGAAATGCACAAGGTTCGCATTGTGCAGAAACTCAATCTCGTTCCGGTGGAGCAGCGCCTCGAGGCGATCACCGAAGCAGGCAACAACACCTTCCTGCTGCAGAACAAGGATGTCTTCATGGACATGCTGACCGACAGCGGCGTGAACGCCATGAGCGACCAGCAACAGGCCGCCATGATGATTGCCGATGACAGCTACGCCGGCAGCGCCACCTACACGCGCCTGGAGCGCAAGCTGAACGAGATCTTCGGCATGGATTACTTCCTGCCCACGCACCAGGGCCGTGCCTGCGAGAACATCCTCGCGCAGACACTGGTAACGCAAGGTTCGGTGGTACCGATGAACTATCACTTCACCACCACCAAGGCGCACATCACGCTCAATGGCGGCATGGTGGAGGAGATCATTTCCGACAAGGGTCTGGAAGTGGTCAGCGCCCACCCGTTCAAGGGCGACATGGACGTCGCCAAGCTGGAAGCCATCGTCGCCAAGCATGGCGCCGACAAGATTGCCTTCGTGCGCATGGAAGCCGGCACTAACCTGATCGGCGGCCAGCCCATCTCGCTGCAGAACCTGACCGACATCCGCCGCGTGTGCGACGCGCACAATCTGCTGCTGGTGCTGGACGCCAGCCTGCTGGCCGACAACCTGTACTTCCTCAAGCAGCGCGAGGAAAGCTGCAAGGCCCTGTCCATCCGCGAGATCACGCGCAAGATGGCCGACCTGTGCGACGTCATCTACTTCTCCGCGCGCAAGCTGGGCTGCGCGCGTGGCGGCGGCATCTGCATCCGCAGCAAGGCGCTGTACGAGAAGATGCGCGGCCTGGTGCCGCTGTATGAGGGCTTCCTGACCTACGGCGGCATGTCGGTGCGCGAGATGGAAGCGCTGACCGTGGGCCTGGACGAAACCATGGACGAGGACATGATCAGCCAGGGCCCGCAGTTCATCGCCTACATGGTGGACGAGCTGCAGAAGCACGGCGTGCCGGTCATCACCCCCGCCGGCGGCTTGGGTTGCCACATCGACGTGATGCGTTTCCTCGACCACATTCCGCAGTCGCAGTACCCGGCCGGTGCGATTGCCTCGGCGCTGTACATCGTGAGCGGCGTGCGCGGCATGGAGCGCGGCACCCTGTCCGAGCAGCGTGATCCGGACGGCACCGAGCCCATGGCCAACATGGAATTGCTGCGCCTGGCCATGCCGCGCCGCGTGTTCACCCTGTCGCAGGTGAAGTATGTGGTGGATCGTCTGGTGTGGCTGTACCAGAACCGCTCGCTGATTGGTGGCCTGCAGTTCACCGAGGAGCCGGCCATCCTGCGCTTCTTCTACGGCCGTCTGGCGCCGGTGTCCGACTGGCAGCAGAATCTGGTGGCCAAGTTCCGCGCGGATTTCGGCGACAGCCTGTAAGCGACCCTTCGCTGCTGGCGCTCACGGTTTGTACGGGGCGCCAGTATGCGACCACACTTCAGCAAGGCCGGGTGATCTCCGCGTTCACCGGCCGTCTGTTGCTGCGTCCTCAGGCACGGAAGTTCGCGTTCCGGAGCAGGCTTAGAAGCGCACGATCGGGAGAGTGCTTGGAAGCAAGCGCTCCGGAGCGGGCTTGGATGTGCGCCTTCCGGTTCCGAATCAGGCCAGATACAGGCAGCCCAGCACACGCGGGCCTCTTGCGCCCGTCACAGCCGTCATGTCGATCGGCTCGCGCAGCCAGGTCTTGCTGGCCAGCCAGGCAAAGGCAGTGGCCTCCACGGCCTGCGGATCGATGCCATGCGCCTGGGTCGACTCCACCGTCACGCCCGGCAAGGCCTCAGCCAGTTGGCGCATGATTTCCCCGTTGCGCACCCCTCCTCCACAGACCAGCAGGCGCGTGGCTGCGGGAGCGTGGGCGCGCGCATGGTGGGCAGCCGCCTGCACCGTATAGGCAGTGAGCGTGGCCTGCACATCGACCGCAGCGATGCCGGGCTGCAAGGCCAGTTGCTGCTGCAACCACTCGGCATTGAACAGGTCGCGCCCGGTGCTCTTGGGCGGTGCCTGCCGGATATAGGGCTCGGCCATCAGCTGCTGCAACAGTGCCTCATGCACCTGCCCTTGCGCAGCCCAGCGGCCATCGGCATCGTAGGGTTGACCGGTGTGCTGCTGGCACCAGCCGTCCAGCAAGGCATTGGCGGGGCCGCAATCGAAACCGAACGGCGTCTTGCCGGGCGCGAGAATGCTGAGGTTGGCAATGCCACCCAGATTCAGCACCACCAGCGTCTCGCCGGCGTCATTCCACACGGCCTGATGAAACACCGGCACCAGCGGCGCGCCCTGCCCGCCTGCCGCCACATCGCGGCTGCGGAAGTCGCAGGCCACGGCAATGCCGGTCAGCTCCGCCAGCAGCGCGCCGTTGATGAGTTGCGTGGTGTAGCCGGTGCCATCGAACAGGCCCGGGCGGTGGCGCACGGTCTGGCCGTGCGCGCCGATGACGGCCACGGCCTCAGGCGCTACGGCAGCCTCTGCGCAGAGCTGCTGCACGCATTGCGCATACACGCGCATCAGCGCATTGGCCGCCAGGGCGCCACGGTGCAGCTCATTGTCGCCGGGGGTATTGAGCGCCAGCAATTCGTCGCGCAAAGCTGCGGGCAGATCGACGCTGGCAAAGCCGCGCTGGCGCAAAGACAAAGCCCCGCCAGATGCGGGGCTGATGTCGACCAGAACGCCATCGACACCATCCATGGAGGTGCCAGACATGAGGCCGATGCAGGTCAGGGGCGAGGCAGAGGCAGGCGCAGTCATGCGCGCATCATACGCCAGCCCCTGTGGTGGCTCAGCGGGCGCTGGCCAGCTGGATGGCTTGTGCCTGTTCCCAGTTGCGCTGGGCCAGGGCCACGGCCTGGTTGAACGCCGGGCGCTGCGAGGCCGTCAGCGTTTCGGCACGCTTTTCGGCCAGCACCACTTCGGGGTTCTCCGGCACGTCGTTGTTGCGCGTTTCGAAGTGCAGGTGCGGGCCGGTGGACCAGCCGGTGTTGCCGGACTTGGCAATCAGGCTGCCCTGCGCCACTTTCTGGCCGACACGCACGTGAATCTGGTTCAGATGCGCATACAGCGTGGACTGCTTGTTGGCGTGCTCGACGATGACCACATTGCCGTAGCCCGTCTGCACACCGGCAAAACTCACTGTGCCGTCCGCCACCGTCACGACGGGAGTGCCGATGGCTGCGCGGTAGTCCACACCGGTATGCGGACGCCCCTCGCCAAACACGGGGTGGATGCGGTAGGGAGAAAAGCCGCTGGTAATGATGGCACCGCTGGGAATCGGCGAGGGCAGGTAGGCCAGATCCAGGCTCTTGCCTTCGGGCGTGTAGTACTTGCCGGACTGGCCGCGGCCACCGTCAAACAGGACAGCGCTGTGCGTGCTGCCCTGCACCAGCACCCTGGCATTCAGCACGCGGCCAAAGCCCAGCACCTGCCCATCCACAGCTACGCTCTCGTAGGCCACGGTCAGGTTGTCGCCCTTGCGTGCATCCTGTTCGATATTGGCGACCGGATCAAAGATGTCCAGCACCTGGGTGGCAACTGCGGAGGGTACGCCGGCAGCACCGGTCGCCTGGAAATACTTGCCAGTGAGCGGGATGCTGGCCAGCTCGGCGCGCACTTCGGTGGCGCCGGACTTGTTCTTGAAACGGAAGCCATCGCCCTCGCGGCTCACGGTCAGTTCCTGATAGCGGCGCGTCTGGCCCGGCTCGACCCAGCGCACACGCAGGGACTGCAGGCGCTGGTCAGGCAACACTTCGGCCTGGACCTGGCGCAGATTCTGGCCCAGCACTTCGCCGCGCACGGCATCGGTCGCACGCAGATAGCTTTCTGCCGCCGCGTCGCTGACGCCCAGACGGGTCAGCAGGCTGGCTGCCGTGTCGTTCTCGCGGGTTTCGGTATTGCGGTAGAGGACAAAGTCGTGCGCACGCAGATCGGCTTCCTGCTTGCTCAGGGCCGTGGCGGGCTGCACCACTTCAAGCACCTGGCGGATTACCACATCGTCCTGCTGGTTCGGCGTGACCACGGCAAAGGCGCCACCGGCGCCTGCCAGCATCAGGCTGGCGAGCACGCCCAGGCCGATGCGCGGGTGCTGGCGCGTCCATGCGCGCGCCTCGCGTGCGGCAGCGCGCAGCGTACCGGTCACACCGGTTTCGCTGTCTCGCTCCACTTCGCTTGTCTGTTCGGTTTCAATCATCAATTTCTTACCACGGAAGGCCGCTGTGGCTTCGGCCACAGATTTGCGCAGCATCCCCGACAGGCAACCGGCAGTCGCCATGCAGTCATGGGCCGGTCTGGCCACGCAAAGGTTTCTCGGCATATGCAGCCGGCACGATCGCCTGGAACCTGCATGCACTTCGACGGCACTCCGCGACACCTGGGTGTCATTGCGGGAAGATCAAGCTTCCTGCCGCCCTACTTCGACGCTCTTGGCTAAAATGAGCGCCACTTCCTGTTACTGTCGTCTTCCTCCCTACACCTTTGTAGGAGCAGGATGACATCTGGGTGAGGAGTATGACAGTCTTTCTCTGTCAGCTACCTGAATTACCCGCAACCCTTTTCGCCAATTGCAAGCGCATGTTACGCTGCAAGCGCCCCGGAAAAACACAATGAAAACGTTAAATAATACAGAAATCAACCAGTTGAACCCAAGTCCGGATGTGCTACATGCGTTGAATGTTACAAAACGCGGTTGCGAGGAACTGTTGCCCGAGAACGACTGGCTGCGCAAACTGATCAAGTCCGAACAGAGCGGCCAGCCGCTGCGCATCAAGCTGGGGCTGGACCCGACGGCGCCCGACATCCACATCGGCCACACCGTGGTGCTGAACAAGATGCGCCAACTGCAGGATCTGGGCCACACGGTGATTTTCCTGATCGGCGACTTCACCAGCCTGATTGGCGATCCCTCCGGCCGCAACAGCACGCGCCCGCCGCTGACGGCCGAGCAGATCAAGTACAACGCCGAGACCTACTACCAGCAGGCCAGCAAGGTGCTGGATCCGAGCAAGACCGAGATCCGCTACAACAGCGAGTGGAATGACCAGCTCGGCGCACGCGGCATGATCCAGCTGGCGGCCAAGTACACGGTGGCGCGCATGATGGAGCGCAACGACTTCCACGAGCGCTTCCATGCCGGCAACTCGATCAGCATCCACGAGTTCCTGTACCCGCTGATGCAGGGCTACGACTCGGTAGCGCTCAAGTCCGACATCGAGCTGGGCGGTACCGACCAGAAGTTCAACCTGCTGATGGGCCGCCACCTGCAGGAAGAGTACGGCCAGGAGCCGCAGTGCATTCTGACCATGCCGCTGCTGGAGGGTCTGGACGGCGTGGACAAGATGTCCAAGTCCAAGAACAACTATATCGGCATCACCGAAGACGCGAACACCATGTTTGCCAAGGTGCTGTCGATCAGCGATACGCTGATGTGGCGCTGGTTCACGCTGCTGTCCTTCCGCTCCGAGGAAGAAATCCGCATGCTGCGCTCGCAAGTGGAAGGCGGACGCAATCCGAAGGAAGTGAAGGTGGCGCTGGCCAAGGAGATCACTGCGCGCTTCCACAGCGCGGCTGCGGCCGACGCGGCGGAGCAGGATTTCATCAACCGCTCGCGCGGCGGCATTCCCGACGAGATCGACGAACGCAGCCTGCCGCTGGGCGAAGGCGGCGCGCCGGTGGGCATTGGTGCCCTGCTGAAGCAGGCGGGTTTGACGGCATCGTCCGGTGAAGCCAACCGCCTGATCGATGGCGGCGGCGTGCGCGTGGATGGCAGCGTGGTGAGCGACAAGGGCCTGAAGCTGGCCGCCGGCACCTATGTGCTGCAGGTGGGCAAGCGCAAGTTTGCGCGCGTGACGCTGGGCTGAACTGGCGTTCTTTTCCGACACGGTTTTTCGTGCGCAAGCCCTAGAATCAGCGCAGATTTTCCACTTTCCCTGAAAGACTTCCATGGCCTCCAGCCTGTTCCTGCTGCTTGACGATATTGCGACCCTGCTCGATGACGTTTCGGTCATGACCAAGGTTGCGGCCAAGAAAACCGCCGGTGTGCTCGGTGACGACCTGGCGCTGAATGCGCAGCAGGTGTCCGGCGTGAAGGCGGATCGCGAATTGCCGGTGGTGTGGGCGGTGGCCAAGGGCTCGTTCGTGAACAAGCTGATCCTGGTGCCGCTGGCGCTGCTGATCAGCGCCTTCCTGCCCTGGCTGATCAAGCCGCTGCTGATGGTGGGTGGCGCCTTCCTCTGCTATGAAGGTGTGGAAAAGCTGGCGCACAAGTTCCTGCACAGCAAGTCCGAAGAGGAAGCGCATCATGCCGAGATGGTGGAAGCGGTTGCCAACCCGGCCGTGGATCTGGTGGCCTACGAAAAGGACAAGATCAAGGGTGCAATCCGGACCGACTTCATCCTGTCCGCCGAAATCATCGTGATCAGCCTCGGTACGGTGGCCGCTGCCGCGCTGCCGCAGCGCATTGCCGTGCTGTCTGCCATTGCCATCGTGATGACGGTTGGCGTGTACGGTCTGGTGGCCGGCATCGTCAAGCTGGATGACGTCGGCCTGTGGCTGAGCCAGAAGACCGGTGCCACCGCCCGCGCCTTCGGCCGTTTCCTGCTGTGGGGAACGCCCTGGCTGATGCGTGCGCTGTCGGTGCTGGGCACGCTGGCCATGTTCCTGGTCGGTGGCGGCATCATCGCGCATGGCATCGCGCCGCTGGCGCACTGGCTGCACGAGATCGAACTGAGCTGGAGCGGGCTGTTCAGCTCGGTAACCGCCATGCTGGTCAACCTGGGCATTGGCCTGCTAGTGGGCGCCGTGGTGCTGGCGGTGGTGACGCTGATCCAGCGCATGCGCAAGCCGGCGGATGGAGGGCTGCGCGCCTGATGCTGTGAGCCACGCGACTCTGCCCTGCTGCGATCAGCCCTTTACGGCACAGTACGAGGCAAGCGTGATGCGCGACATGCACTGAATCCCTGCCACAAGGGTGGCCACCAAATGACAAGGCCCCGATTCGCGAGAGTCGGGGCCTTGCTATTTTCCGTGTCAGGTTCAAGCGACTGCGGGCTCTGCCACGTTCAGGCCCAGGCGCTCGCACAGGGCCAGCGTCGGGGCGGCCTGGTTCATGGTGTAGAAGTGCAGTGCCGGGGCACCGCCTTCCACCAGGCGTTCGCACAGGTCTGCCACCACTTCGTGACCGAAGGCCTTGATGCTGTCTACGTCATCGCCGTAGGACTGCAGGCGCAGACGGATCCAGCGCGGGATCTCGGCGCCGCAGGCGTCGGAGAAGCGGATCAGCTGACTGCTGCTGGTGATGGGCATGATGCCAGGCACGATGGGAGCGCTCACGCCCAGCGTGGCGGCATCGTCCACCAGACGGAAGTAGGCGTCCGCATTGAAGAAATACTGCGTGATCACGCCGTTGGCGCCGGCATCGACCTTGGCCTTGAGCGCGCGCAGGTCGGCCTCGGGGCTGCGGGCCTGCGGGTGCACTTCGGGGTAGGCAGCGACTTCGATATGGAAGTAGTCACCGGTTTCCACGCGGATGAAGCTGACCAGATCGCTGGCGTGCATGAACTCGCCGCCCAGGCCGTGGCCGCTGGGCAGATCGCCGCGCAGGGCGACCAGGCGCTTCACGCCCATCTGGCGCAGCGTTTCCAGTTGCTCGCGCACACTGGCCTGGGTAGCGCCCACGCAGGAGAAGTGGCTGGCGGCCTCCATGCCTTCCTGCAGGATTTCCTGCACGGTGTCGAAGGTACCCTTCTGGGTGGAACCGCCGGCACCGTAGGTGACCGAGCAGAACTCGGGCTTGCAGGCATAGAGTTTCTGGCGCACCGTGCGCAGTTTCTCTGCGCCTTCGGGTGTCTTGGGGGGGAAGAATTCAAAGCTGATGGATGGCGCGGTCATGGCGTCAGTCCCTTTACAAAAAATGGGTTGTTCATCCGGCCTTGCGGCCGTGGATAAAGAATTCGCGGTTGCCATCGCCGCCGGCAATCGGGCTGTCGAGCCAGTGCAGCACCTCGACCTGCTGGTCGGCGCAGCATTGGCGCAGGCGCTGCTCCACCTCGGCGTACAGCGCCGGATCGCGCACGATGCCGCCCTTGCCCATTTGGGCTGGCTGCAGTTCGAACTGCGGCTTGACCAGCATCAGCAACTGCCCGCCCGGCTTGAGCCAGGCCAGCACGGCAGGCAGCACCAGGGTCTGCGAGATGAACGACAAGTCACCGACCAGCAGGTCGAAGGCTTCCTTGAGGACAGCGGCCAGCGCTTCGGGATCCCGCGCATTCACCTTCTCGTGTGCCGTCACGCGCGCATCGGCACGCAGCTGCGGATGCAGCTGGCCCTGGCCAACATCCAGCCCCGTCACCTGCGCAGCACCGTGCTGCAGCAGGCAATCGGTGAAGCCGCCGGTGGACTGCCCCACATCGAGGCAGCGCAGGCCGGTCACATCCAGTCCCACTAGCTCGAGCGCGCCTTCCAGCTTGAGGCCGCCACGCGAGACGTAGCGTGCCTCGGCTTCGTCCTGCAGTTGCAGCTCGGCGTTCGGCGGCAGCTCGTCCCCATTCTTGCGCACCGGCTGCCAGGCAGCACCTTGCAGACGCCACTGCACCCCGGCGGCAATCAGGCGCTGCGCCTGGCTGCGGCTGCTGGCCAGCTGGCGTTCCACCAGCAACTGGTCGGCGCGCATCAGGCCTGCCCCTCTTCATGCTGCAGGTTGGCCAGGTCGATCGCCGAACCGATGGCGCGGATCGCATGCGGGTTGTTTTTCCAGCATGAAGAGCGCATCAGGTCCGCAATCTCGGCCACGATCTCCACCGGGTCAGCCCCAACCAGCGCCGCCAGCGGCGCATGGCCGGTCTGTTCCAGACGCAGCAGCACAGCCGGCCCCACCCCTTTCAGGGCGAGCAGGCGTTCGCGCTCGGCATCGGGGAACACGGAAGGACCCAGGGCTGGAGACATGGCGGCTTCAGACAGTCAAGACAGTGATGGCTGCACCATCAATAACGGTAGGTGTCCGGCTTGTACGGACCCTGCTTGGGCACGCCGATGTAGGCGGCCTGCTCGTCCGTCAGCTCGGTCAGCTTCACGCCCAGCTTGCGCAGCTGCAGGCGGGCCACCTTCTCGTCCAGATGCTTGGGCAGCACGTAGACTTTGCCCACGTCGTAGCCTTCGGGATGGCAGAACAGTTCCATCTGGGCGATGGTCTGGTTGGCAAAGGAGGAGGACATCACGTAGCTGGGGTGGCCGGTAGCACAGCCCAGGTTCACCAGACGGCCCTTGGCCAGCAGGATGATGCGCTTGCCGTCCGGAAAGATCACGTGATCGACCTGCGGCTTGATCTCTTCCCACTGGCACTTCTCTTCCAGTGCGGCGACCTGGATCTCGTTGTCAAAGTGGCCGATGTTGCAGACGATGGCCTGGTCCTTCATGGCGGCCATGTGCTCGTAGCGGATCACGTCCTTGTTGCCGGTGGTGGTGACGAAGATGTCGGCCAGCGGCGCGGCCTCTTCCATGGTCACCACGCGGTAGCCTTCCATGGCGGCCTGCAGGGCACAGATCGGATCGATTTCGGTCACCCAGACCTGGGCACTCAGGGCGCGCAGGGCCTGGGCACTGCCCTTGCCCACGTCACCGTAGCCGCAGACCACGGCCACCTTGCCGGCCACCATCACGTCGGTGGCGCGCTTGATGCCATCCACCAGCGATTCGCGGCAGCCGTACAGGTTGTCGAACTTGCTCTTGGTGACGCTGTCGTTGACGTTGATGGCACGGAACATCAGCGTGCCCTTGACGCTCATTTCCTTCAGGCGGTGCACGCCGGTGGTGGTTTCCTCGGTCACGCCCAGGATCTCGGCGCTCTTGCGGCTGTACCAGGTGCCGTCTTCGGCCAGCTTGGCCTTGATGGCGGCAAACAGGATGCGCTCTTCCTCGCTGCCGGGGTTGGCCAGCACGGACGGATCAGTTTCGGCCTGCTTGCCCAGATGCATCAGCAGCGTGGCATCGCCGCCGTCATCCAGGATCATGTTGGGGCCTTCGCCGGCGCTGCCCTTGGGGCCGAAGTCGAAGATGCGGTGGGTGTAGTCCCAGTAGTCTTCCAGCGATTCGCCCTTGATGGCGAATACCGGTGTGCCACCGGCGGCAATCGCGGCAGCAGCGTGGTCCTGCGTGGAGAAAATGTTGCAGGAGGCCCAGCGCACCTGGGCGCCCAGTGCCTGCAGGGTCTCGATCAGCACGGCGGTCTGGATCGTCATGTGCAGGCTGCCGGTGATGCGCGCGCCCTTGAGCGGCTGCGCAGCGGCGTATTCCTCGCGGATGGCCATCAGGCCGGGCATTTCGGTTTCGGCAATGGCGATCTCCTTGCGGCCCCAGGCGGCGAGGGAGATGTCGGTAATGGCGCTGTCGGCAGGCGCCTGGGTCATATGCTTGGCGTTCATCGGTTTTGCTCCAAGGAAGGATCTGTAAAAACCGGTGACGGGACAAAAAAAAGCTCACCGCACCGGAAATTGTGGGGTGAGCGTCGTTGCAATGGTGCCCAAGCCTGACGCCATGCCTTGCGCATGGCGGTGCAACGCTCCTTGGGAATGGACGGGATTATACGGGAGACAGGGCGCGTGCCTCAAGCCCTCGCGATGGCGAGCTTCTCGGCCATGCGTGCCTGCAGATGTTCGCGGGCATGGCCCAGCTCCTCCATCTTGTCGAAAATCTCGGTGGGCTTGGCCTTTTCCAGCTGCAGGTTGAACAGTTCGCCTTCGCTTTCCATCACCCAGAGACGCGCATAGTAGAGACGATCTTCAGCCAGATGCGCCAGCACCACCATGCCGGTGAGCAGCGGATGGTTGTTGCTCACGTTGGCGCCACGCGTGCGGCCATGTTCCAGTTCCACCGCCAGCGCATACTGGAACTCCCAGCCGTGGCCCAGCGTTTTCTTCTTCTGGAAGCGGCCGGGAGCAGGAAGAAAATCGTTGAGCACATCAAGCTGCGGCTCCCTGCCTTCGCGCGGCAGCAGCCACTCCTTCTGGATCGCCACCTTGAGGGCATGCAGCACCAGCGCGCTTTCCTTGGCAGGCACCACGTTGGGACCGAGCTTGTCAGGCGGTGCGATCTGATCCAGCGTCAGTCTGGCCCAGTTGCGGTCGGCGTCAAAACCCAAAGCCTGGCAGAAGGCCCCCACATCGGAACGGCTCAGAAAATCGAGGTCGATTTCCTTGCCGTCGTTGAACGCGGCCATCTGCTGGAACACGTACTGCATCAGGCCGTCGGTCCTGGCGCGTTTTTCGATGGCTTCCTTGTAGCTGCGGTATTTCATCTGGTCTCTCCCTGTTGGCAATCCATTATGGAAAGCCCGGGCGCGACCAGCTGTAGGAGGAGAACGGAAGTCGCAAGCCCGCTGTTCGCGCCCTCCAGAATATGGACGTTGCGTCAGGGACTCCCGGTGGGTCAATCAGAACGATCGCGCCCTTCAGCTGCGAGTGGCCGTGGCAAGCTTTTCGTAAAGGAAAAAAAACGGCGATCGCGAGCTGCCCCCGCATGTGCGGGTTGCAGACTTGGCACAGCGATCGCGGCGCTCTCAGCCCGCCTCACCCGCAGGAAACAACCCCTCTGCGGCCTGCGGCGCCGCCACCCCCAGATGCCGGTACGCCGCCATGGTGGCAATGCGCCCGCGCGGCGTGCGCTGCAGAAAGCCCTGCTGGATCAGATAAGGCTCGATCACGTCCTCGATGGTGTCGCGTTCCTCGCCGATGCTGGCGGCGATGTTGTCCAGCCCCACCGGGCCGCCATCGAAACGGTGCACCACGGCTTCGAGCAGCTTGCGGTCCATCACGTCGAAGCCCTGCGGATCGACATCCAGCATGGAAAGCGCGCGCTGCGCCATGTCCAGCGTGATGCGGCCGTCGCCCTTCACATCGGCATAGTCGCGCACGCGGCGCAGCAGGCGGTTGGCGATACGCGGCGTGCCGCGGCTACGGCGGGCGATCTCGAAGGCACCCTCCGGATCGGCCGGCGCACCCAACAGGCCGGCACTGCGACGCACGATGCTGGCCAGCTCCTCGGGCGTATAGAACTCGAGCCGCGACACGATGCCGAAGCGGTCGCGCAGCGGATTGGTGAGCATGCCGGCGCGCGTGGTGGCGCCCACCAGCGTGAAGGGCTGCAGATCCAGCTTGATGCTACGAGCCGCCGGACCTTCGCCGATCATGATGTCGATCTGGTAATCCTCCAGCGCGGGGTAGAGGATTTCCTCGACCACGGGCGTCAGGCGGTGGATCTCGTCGATGAACAGCACGTCGTTCGGCTCAAGGTTGGTGAGCAGCGCGGCCAGATCCTTGGGCTTTTCCAGCACCGGGCCGCTGGTCTGGCGCAGGTTGACGCCCAGCTCGTGCGCGATGATGTGGCTGAGCGTGGTCTTGCCCAGGCCGGGCGGACCGAACAGCAGCACATGGTCGAGCGCCTCGCCACGCTTCTTTGCCGCGCCAATGAAGATTTCCAGCTGCTCGCGCACCTTCATCTGGCCCACATATTCGTCCAGCAGCTTGGGGCGCAAGGCACGCTCCAGCGCCTCCTCGTTGGGCGAGGCTGGCGCCGGCGACACCACGCGGCGCGCCGGCTCGGGCATGGGGGCTGCGGAGAGATTGTCAGTGTGGATGGCCATGGCAAATGTAATACAGCAAGCGCTTATTGTGCCCCAGCCCGGGTCTACGATGCAGTCTTAAGAAATCCCTCAGCCAGCCGCCCTTGCCTGCGCTTACCATGCGCCGATGGTCTCTGCATGGCGCGGAGGCTTTTCCGGTGCCCTTGCATGCAGTTCCTTTCCCCCGCTTTCTGGCGCCATTCGCTGGTCCGTCATCCTGTTCTGTGGCCAGCGCTGCTGCTCGCTGCCTGGCTGCTATGCACCGCCGCCTGGCGCCCGCTGGCCATGCCGGACGAAGGGCGTTACGCCAGCATCTCCCTGGAGATGGCCATCAGCGGCAACTGGGCCGTGCCGCTGCTCAATGGCCTGCCCTTCTTTCACAAGCCGCCGCTGTTCTACTGGATCAACGCCGCTGCGCTCAAGCTGTTCGGCGCCGATCCCTGGGTGGCGCGCATGGCCTCGATACTGGGCGCCTGGCTGATGGGCATGGGCATGTACCTCTTTCTGCTGCGGCATGCCGGTTTGCGCCAGGCCGGCTGGACCCTGGCCATGCTGGCCACCATGCCCTTTCTGTTCGGAGGCGCGCAGTATGCCAACCTGGACATGCTGGTTGCCGGGCTGATCAGCTGCACCATTCTTGCCGCCGCGCATGCCGTGCTGCAGGCGAAAGCCGGCCTGCCATGGAAGCCCTGGGTCCTGCTGGCCTATCTGCTTGCTGCGCTCGGCCTGCTCGCCAAAGGGCTGATCGGCATCGTGCTGCCGGGAGCTGTATTGTTTGTGTGGCTGGTCTGGCAACGCCACTGGATCGGACTGTGGCGCCTGCTGTCGCTGCCCGGCCTGCTTCTGCTGCTGGCCGTGGGCCTGCCCTGGTTCGTGCTGATGGATCAGCGCTATCCGGGCTTTCTGCACTACTTCTTCATCTACCAGCACTTTCAGCGTTTTGCCGAAACGGGCTTCAACAACCAGCATGGAGCCTGGTTCTATCCGGTGGTGCTGTTCGGACTGACGCTGCCCTGGTCGCTGTGGCTGATTCCGGGATTGCGGACTGCATGGCACCACTGGCAGTCGGCCGCCAACCGGAGCGCCTTGCTGGTTCCTGCCCGACCGCTGGGCGGGGCTGCCTCGTTGCAGCGCCTGGCCTGGGTCTGGCTGCTGGTGATCACGGTGTTCTTTTCGCTACCCCGTTCAAAGCTGGCAGGGTACATTCTGCCGGTGCTGCCGGCCTGGGCGATGCTGCTGACGGGATGGGCACTGGCCTGGGAGCGGTCGCGTCGCCAGCGGCAAACTTCGCAAATGCAGTCGCAGTCGCAGTCGCAGTCGCAGTCGCAGTCGCAGTCGCAGTCGCAGTCGCAGTCGCAGTCGCAGTCGCAGTCGCAGTCGCAGTCGCAGTCGCAACAGACATTATTGTCAAATCGACACCTGCCGACCTTCTTGCTCTCCGCTGCCTTGCTCTGCGTTGTCGGGATCGGAGCGGCTGCACGCTATCAGCCCGAATCCTCCCGCAGCGCCGTGCCCCTGCTGCAGCAACAGCTGCGGCCCTCCGACGAGATCATCATGCTGGATGAATACGAGTACGACCTGCCCTTCTACCTCGACACCGACCGCCCGATGTGGGTGGTCAGCGCATGGGACGACCCGGAGCTGCTCCGTCATGACAACTGGCGCAAGGAATTGCTGGAAGCCGGAGCCTTCGACATTCCCAGCAAGGCCACCCTGTTCATCCGCCCGCAGGAACTCGATGACCGGCTCTGCCACACATTGCAGCAACGCCGTGTCTGGATCTGGGGCGATACCAGCGAGGAGACCCTGCAGCGCCACGCCTTCCTGCGCGCGCTGCAGCCTGTCTGGCAACATCCGGAGCATCAGGGCGACGATGCCCTCTGGCTGCTGCAAGGGCCAGCGGCGATGGCTCGCCTTGGCTGCGCTCCCGGCTGATCTGTTTCAGGCATGGCGCTGCCGCCTGCCGCCTGCCGCCTGCCGCCTGCCGCCTGCCGCCTGCCGCCTGCCGCCTGCCGCCTGCCGCCTGCCGCCTGCCGCCTGCCGCCTGCCGCCAAGTTTGATCATGTTCTTTGACAGATTCCAATATTGAAATTTTCCCAATCGGGATTGATCATTATTTGAACAGCGCCTGATTCATAAAAACACCCGGCGTTCACCGCTAAGCTCGCCCCCTTGTCAAACGGCACGCGCCTTCACGCATCTGAAAGTGACGTGCCGGCATCGCCCTGCGCGCCTGCTTCTGCAGCGCGCCCTGCATTCCAAGGAGACACTCGCGGTGAGCACATTCGCCATCATTCTTTCCCTCGTCCTGCTGATCTTCTTCGCCTACCGCGGTATTTCGGTACTGATACTCGCGCCGCTCATGGCTGCACTGGCCGTGTTCCTGTCCGGGGATATCGGCTTCATGCTCCCGATCTACACCGACACCTTCATGGGAGCGCTCGGCCGGTACATCCTCAACTTCTTTCCGCTGTTTCTGCTGGGCGCCCTGTTCGGCCAGCTGATGGCCGACTCCGGTGCCGCCAACGCCATCGCACAATGGCTGATGCGCCGCCTCGGTGCCCGCCATGCCATTGCCACCGTGGTACTGGCCTGCGCCGTGCTCACCTATGGCGGCGTCTCGCTGTTCGTGGTCGCGTTCGCCATCTACCCGATCGCCAAATCCCTGTTCCGCGAGTCCGGCATCCCCAAGCGCCTGATCCCCGCCTCCATTGCACTGGGCTCCTTCACCTTCACCATGACGGCGCTGCCAGGCACGCCCGCCATCCAGAACGCCATTCCGATCCCCTTCTTCGGCACGCACACCTTTGCAGCTCCCGGCCTGGGCATCATCGCCGGCCTGATCATGCTTGGGCTTGGTCTGCTGTGGATCAACACCCGCGCCCGTGCCGCACGCCTGGCAGGTGAAGGCTACGGCGAAGACGATCCACGCCTGGAGCTGCAGGCCGCCGTCGAAGGCGTGGACCTGAACGAACTGGCCCGCTCCATTCCGCTGCCACTGGCCATGTTGCCGCTGGTGCTGGTGATCGGCATCAACGCTCTGCTCACCTTCGGCGTGTTCAAGGGCATGGATTTCAGCTTCATGGGCGAACGTTTTCCGAAGGTCGATGCCGGCAAACAAAGCGGCATGTGGGCCATCATCGTGGCGCTGCTGGTGTCTTCGCTGGTGCTGATCGTGACGCGCTGGTCGCACTGGTCCAATTTGAAACACAGCATCAACAAGGGCACGCTGGGGTCCATGCTGCCCATCTTCAACACGGCTTCCGAAGTGGGGTACGGTGCCGTCATCGCCAGCATGGCCGGCTTTGCGCTGATCCGTGATGCGGTGCTGAACGTCTCGCCCGGCAATCCGCTGATTTCCGAGGCCGTCGCAATGAACGTGCTGGCTGGCATCACCGGCTCCAGTTCGGGCGGCATGAGCATCGCGCTGCAGGCACTCGGCGCAGACTACCTGCGCATGGCGACCGAAGCCGGCATTTCACCGGAACTTCTGCACCGCGTGGCAACCATCGCCGCCGGAGGCTTCGACACCCTGCCGCACTCCGGCGCCGTCATCACCCTGCTCGCCATCTGCGGACTGACGCACAAGCAGGCCTATCTGAACATGGCGATGGTGACCGTGGGCATTCCGATGCTGGCGCTGGTTTCGGTGATCACGCTGGGCACCATGTTCGGGGCGTTCTGAGGACGCGATGGGCGCTTCGGCATGCTGCTTGCCGTGGCGCACCGCCACAGCGCAACCGTACGGCCATTGCCGAGCCATGCAGTTGCCGCCGTGACAACGCGCTCAGCGCGCCAGCGCCTTCAACGCCAACTTGATGCCCTCGCTCACGCCCACATCCGGCGGCAGCGCCTTCAGCGCCAGCTGCGCTTCCTTGTCGCTGTAACCCAGCGCCACCAGCGCCTGCAGGATGTCCAGCTGGGCTTCGTTCTGCAGCCCGCCGCTGCCGGCCACCACCGGCAGCTCTGCGCCCAGCTTGCCCTTCAGTTCCAGCAGTAGACGCTCTGCCGTCTTCTTGCCGATGCCCGGCACCTTCACCAGCCGCCCAGCCTCCTGCGCCGTCACCGCCTGCGCCAGATCGGCCACACTCAATCCGGACAGGATGGACAGCGCCGTACGCGCCCCCACGCCGCTGATCTTCAGCAACTGCCGGAAAGCATTACGTTCCTCGACACTGCCAAAACCAAACAGCAGTTGTGCATCCTCCCGCACGACAAAATGCGTGAGCAGACTCACCGTTTCCCCCACCGCCGGCAGGTTGTAGAAGGTGCTCATCGGCACATCCACTTCATAGCCGACGCCATGGCAATCCACCAGCACTTGCGGGGGCGATTTTTCGAGCAGGGTGCCGGTCAGCTTGCCGATCATGGGGTATCCTTGTTTGCAGTCACTTCAACAAGTCCTGATTATCGCCCCGTGATCCTGCGCCACTCCTTCATCCCCCTCAACAACAGCCGCCTGTCGCACCTGTGCGGTGCGCTGGACGAACACCTGCGCACCATCGAACAGGCCCTGGGGGTGAAAATCGCGCACCGCCACGAGCAGTTCAAGGTCGACGGCCCCAAGGCCAAGGCGAACCGCGCCATGGAAGTGCTGCAAGCGCTGTACGAGCAGGCTGCGCGACCCATCAGCGCCTCCACCGTGCAGCTGATGCTGGCCGGCGACGGCACCGAGCCCCTGCCCACCGAAGATGCACAGCTCGCCACCCGCCGCGCCGACCTGCGCGCGCGCACCTCCACCCAGGGCGTGTACCTGCAGGCGATTGCTGCCAACGACATCACCTTCGGCATCGGCCCCGCCGGCACTGGCAAGACCTACCTGGCTGTGGCCTGCGCCGTCGACGCGCTGGAACGCGGCGCCGTGCAACGCATCGTGCTGACCCGCCCTGCCGTCGAGGCCGGCGAACGCCTGGGCTTTCTGCCCGGCGACATGGTGCAGAAGGTCGACCCCTACCTGCGTCCGCTCTACGATGCTCTGTATGAACTGATGGGCTACGACAAGGTGCAGAAATCCTTCGAACGCAATGCGCTGGAAATTGCCCCACTGGCCTTCATGCGTGGCCGCAGCCTGAACAACGCCTTCATCATCCTGGACGAGGCGCAGAACACCACGCCCGAGCAGATGAAGATGTTCCTGACACGCATCGGTTTCGGCAGCAAGGCGGTGGTCACCGGCGACATCAGCCAGATCGACCTGCCCAAGGGCCAGACCAGCGGCCTGATCGAGGCCGAGCGCATCCTCAAGCGCGTGGAGGGCATTTCGCACGTGCGCTTCACCAGCGCCGATGTAGTGCGCCACCCGCTGGTGGCCCGCATTGTGGATGCCTACGACGCGGCCAGCTCCGCCACGCGCCGTGCGCGCGATGCCGCTTGAGCGCAGGTACCGATACACCGACCTGCCCGACGCCCGACTTTACCGACTTCATCATGCCAGCCCCCCTTCCGCCCCTGTCCCTGTCGCTGCAGTTCGCCCGCTTCGATGACGTGGCCGAACACCGCGCTGCCCTGCCGCGCCACAAGGTCACGCGCTGGATCCGTCATGCGCTGGATGGCGACGTGCTGCAAGCCGAAATTACCGTACGCATCGTCGATGCCGAAGAGGGCCAGACGCTCAACCGCGACTACCGCCAGAAGGACTACGCCACCAACGTGCTGACCTTCGACTACAGCAGCGCGCCAGTGGTGATGGCCGATCTGGTACTGTGCGCCCCGGTGGTGGCACGCGAAGCTGCCGAGCTGGGCAAACCCCTGGCCGAGCACTACGCCCATCTGCTGGTGCACGGCACGCTGCACGCGCAGGGCTGGGACCATGAAACCGGCGAGGAAGAGGCCGAAGCGATGGAGGCCGAAGAAATCGCCATCCTGGCCGGTTTGGGACTGGCCAATCCCTACGCACAGCCCTAGCCAAACACATCGACCACCGCACGCAAGTCACTCTCGCGCACGACATGTGCATGGCGCGTCGCAGGCTGGACGCAGGCCTCAAACAGCACCTGCTGCGGCAGGCTGCCCAGGCCACGGTAGACAAACTGCTGCACATCCAGCCCGCCCTGCTCCAGCGCCAGCTGGCGCAACTGCTGCAACTGCGGCTGCGCATACGCCTGCTGCAGCAGGATTTCGCCCGTCTCCCCATCCGTCCAGCGCACGGCCCCCAGCGGCGGCCGCACCATCCAGACGCGCTCCTCCCGCAGCAATTGCGGCAGCCAGCGCTGCAGGTACAGCAGCACCAGCGCACCAATGTGGATGCCATCGGCGTCGGGATCGAATAGCAGCATGAGGCGCGCAAAACGCAGCGTGGGCAAGGCCGCACCTTCGGCATGCGCCGTCGCCCCCTCCAGCCCCAGCGCCATGGCCAGCTGCTGGTACAGGGGGCTTTCTGCCACCTTGCGCTCCGATGCCCGCCACGCGTTGAGCGGCTTGCCCTGCAGAGGCAGAACCGCCTGGCGCAATGACTGCCGCACAGCAGCCACCGACTGCGCCGCCGAGTCCCCTTCCACCAGAAGCAGCTCCGCCTGCTCCCCGTGCTGCTGGCTGTCCAGCAGGACTGCCGACGCCTGCCCCCGGTAATACCCCATCATCCCTCCTGCTACAGCGGCGCAGCTACATTTCGATACCCCTGCCCCGCCCTTGAAATGCCCCTGGAAAATCCCAACTGGATAGTATCCAACGTTGCCGGCACCGTTGATTCTTCATGCATTTTTCCCAGGAGACATCCCATGAATTCTCTGATGACTCGCGGCAGTCTGTTCGATGACTTCTTCAAGGACGTGGCGCCCGGCTTCTTCGTGAAGCCCCTGCATGGCGACCCGTTGCCCTCTGCCTCGCAAATCCGCATCGACGTGAAGGAAACCGACAAGGACTTCACCGTGCAGGCGGACATACCCGGCGTTAGCAAGGAAGACATCCACGTTTCCGTTGAAGGCAGTATCGTCACCCTGCGCGCCGAAATCCGCCAGCAGGACCGCCAGACCGAAGGCGAAAAGGTGCTGCGCACCGAGCGCTACTACGGCGAGGTGTCGCGCAGCTTCCAGTTGCCGTCCGATATCGACGAAGCCAACGCCAAGGCCAGGTATGACAACGGCGTGCTGTGCCTGACCCTGCCCAAGAAGATCAGCAGCGCGCCACAGCGCCTGACGGTCGAGTAACAGCGTCGACGCGGCGGGGCGTCTGCCGGCACGCCCCTCCTCTGCCCGCATCTTGCGGGCATTTCTTCTTCAAAGCAGACGCGCCAACAGATCCGCCGTGGACGGATCGAGCCCTTCGGCATCGCCCGATTCCATCCGGGGGATGATGTCCTTGGCCAGCCGCTTGCCCAATTCCACCCCGAACTGGTCGAAGCTGTTGATGTTCCACACGGCTCCAGCCACAAATACGCGGTGCTCATACAGCGCCAGCAAGGCACCCAGCGCACGCGGAGTCAGCTCGTCCAGCAACAGGAAGGTACTCGGACGATTGCCCGGGCAACAGCGCTGCGGATCCGGATCGTCACGCCCCACCATCAGCGCCTGCGCCTGTGCCAATGCATTGGCCAGCAACAGGCGATGATGCAACTGCCACGGATGGTGCGCCTTCCGGACCGCGATGAATTCCACCGGCAACACGTGGGGTCCCTGATGCAGCAGCTGGAAGAACGCATGCTGCCCGTTGGTACCCGGCTCACCCCACACGGTTGGCGCCGTCAGATACAGCAGATGCTCGCCATCGCGGCTCACCCCCTTGCCGTTGCTCTCCATCTCGAGTTGCTGCAGATAGGCCGGCAAGGCCTGCAGGCCGCTGTGGTACGGCGCCATGCAACGTGCGGCGTGACCCAGGAAGCTGCTGCGCCAGACATCGATCAGACCCATGCGCAGAGGCAGGTTCCGGGCCGGCTCCGCCTCCAGAAAGTGCCGATCCACCGCATGGGCGCCGGTCAGAAATTCCCGGAACGCCTCCGCCCCGATGGCAATGGCCAGTGGCAGGCCGATGGCCGACCAGACCGAGTAGCGTCCCCCCACCCAGTCCCAGAAGCCGAAGGTGGTGCGGATACCAAGCTGCGCCGCCGCCTCCAGATTGGTGGTGATGCCGACGAAATGGTCCTGCACGCGATCAGCCCAGGCACCCTGCTCCGCCTCGCGGGACCACTGTAGCGCAGTGGCTGCATTGGTCATGGTCTCAAGCGTGGTGAAGGTCTTGCTGGCAATGATGAACAGCGTGCTGCGCGGCTGCACCTGGCGCAACACGGCCTGCAGTTCATGCCCATCGACATTGCTGACGAAGTGGAAACGCTTGCCCTGCACCACGAAAGGCTCCAGCGCACGCACCGCCATCCGCGGCCCCAGATCGGAGCCGCCGATGCCGATATTGACGACATCGGTGATCTCCGGCCGGGCGCGCACCGCCTCCGCAAACGCCAGGAACTGCGTACGGACCGCATCCATCTCGTGCCAGACCGGCTGAAGGTCGGCCGGCAACCCTCCGGACGTCGGCGCACGCAACAGCCAGTGCATCACCTGCCGCTGTTCGGTCGTGTTGATGGCACCCCCGCTGAACATGGCATCGCGCAGGGCACAAACCTTCTGCTCCTCCGCCAGGCGCAACAGGGCCTGCATCACGCCTTCATCCAGATGGGATTTGGAAAAATCCACATGCAGCAAGAGGCGGCCGTCTGCATCGTTCAGTGTCTGGCTGAAGCGCTCAACGCGCCGTGCATCCTCCGTAAAGGCGCGGCGCAGGTCGAAGGTGGAGGTGTCGAGCAGGCGATACCCGCCTGGCTCATGATGATTGACCGGGAAGCAACGCGCCAGCTTGCTCAACGACTCCCATGCAGGTGCGTCAATGGCCAGTCCGGCGTCGTATGCATCCTTGTGCATCATGAGGGTCGGGAACCGATCAGGCCGCCGCCAGCATCAGTTGTTCGAGCTTGCCTGCATCGGCAGCAAACGCCCGGATGCCCTCGGCCAGCTTTTCAGTCGCCATGGCGTCCTCGTTCAGCGCATAGCGGAAGCTGGCCTCGTCGTAGCGGATGGCCGGCATCGGCTCTTCGCCTGCCATGGCCGGATTGAGCGCCGGCACGAAACCCGACGGGGCCTCGGCATCGGACAGCTGCGCCAGCAGATCCGGGCTGATGGTGAGCAGATCACAGCCCGACAGCGCCATGATCTGGCCGATGTTGCGGAAGCTGGCTCCCATGATTTCGGTGCCGATGCCATGCTGCTTGAAGTACTGGTAGATGCGGCGTACCGACTGCACGCCGGGATCGTTGGCGCCCGCCATGGCCACCTCGTCCCACTGGCTGCCGGCCTGCTTCTTGTACCAGTCGTAGATGCGGCCCACAAAGGGCGAAATCAGCTGCACGCCGGCATTGCCGCAGGCCACGGCCTGGCAGAAGGCAAACAGCAGGGTCAGGTTGGTGCGGATGCCCCTGGCTTCCAGTTGCTGCGCCGCCTGGATGCCTTCCCAAGTCGAGGCAATCTTGATCAGCACACGGTCGTTGCCGATGCCCTGCTGGTTGTACAGCGCCATGATGCGTTCGGCACGTGCCACGGTGGCAGCGGTGTCAAAGGACAGACGCGCATCCACCTCGGTGGAGACGCGACCCGGCACCAGCTTGAGAATCGCACAGCCAAACTGCACCAGCAGTTCGTCCATGGTGCGCGCCAGATCCTGCGTACCTACACACTGCACCGTCTCGGTGAGCAGCGGCGCGTAGTCGGCTTTCTGCACCGCCTTCAGGATGAGCGAGGGGTTGGTGGTGGCATCCTGCGGCTGGAATTGCACCATCTGGTTGAAGTCACCGGTGTCCGCGACCACCGTTGTGGATTGTTTGAGGGCATCAAGCTGGTTCATGTAGGCCATTATGCTGGATTTCCTCATCCGGCCAAGCCCCGCAGCCCGGCAAAAACCGTCCAGATGTGACGAGCTATGTCACCGGTTTTTCATCCGGATTTGCTAGGTCGAGGCACCCTGCCAAAGACGCCGGACCGGAGTCGCCCGCTTCACGCGCAGCGTGCAGAGGTCAGATCGCGTCCGGATCCTCGCTCACGCTGGCCTGGATGGAGTCGATCAGCTGGCGGAAAGCCTCGCGCACCTGCGCCTCGCTGCAGCCCATCAGCAGCGCATCGTCGAGCGAATCCTGCAGCAGTTCGCGCAACTCCGTGTAGTTCTCGTTCAGGACCTTGACCTTCTCGAAACAGGAGACCACGCTGCCGTCCGGCTTGCGCCAGGTGATGGGGGAAGACGAATCTGTCATGGACAGGAATTGTACGAGGCGACGGATTGCCCTGCAGGGCAGCGTTTTTCCGGATCGTCCACAGAGCTGCACCCGCAGCCTGTACGCTCCAGGTCATGCTCGGGCTCACGCCACACACCCACTCAGGACTGCGCCAGTGTCCCCGCGGCGATCAGGATGGCCCGGAAGTCATTCACGTTGGTCAATGTCGGCCCGGTGATCACGGCATCGCCAATGGCGCCGAAGAAGCCATGCCCATTGTTGGCGTCCAGCGCGGCGCGCGGTGCCAGCCCCTGGCTCCAGGCACGCGCCAGCGTATCGGGGCCACACAGCGCACCAGCCCGCTCTTCGGCCCCATCCACACCGTCGGTATCCGCCATCAGCGCGTACACGCCCTGCTGCCCTCCTAGCGCGATCGCACAGGACAGCAAGGCCTCCACATTGCGTCCGCCGCGCCCCTGCCCGCGCACGGTCACCGTCGTCTCTCCGCCTGACAGCAGCACACAGGGCGCTGCCACAGGCTGTCCATGCCGCACCACCTGCAAGGCCATGCCCGCCAGCATGCGTCCTACATCACGCGCCTCGCCTTCCAGCGCACTGCCCAGAATCAGGGGCTGATACCCTCCGGCACGTGCCAAGGCTGCCGCCGCTTCCAGTGCCTGCTGAGGCGTAGCTACCAGATGCACCCTGTTGCCTTGCAGGCGCGCATCATCCGGCTTGATGCTTTCTCCCTGCCCACTCTCCAGCCATTCCCGCGCCGCGTCCGGCAGCGCAATGCCGTAGCGCTGCACGATCTCCAGTGCGTCAGCGCAGGTCGTCGGGTCGCCAACCGTCGGCCCCGACGCAATTTCCGCAGGGGCATCACCAGGCACATCCGAAATCAGCAGGCTACGCACGCGCGCCGGATGGCAGGCGGCCGCCAGCCTGCCGCCCTTGATCGCGGAGAGGTGGCGACGCACACAGTTCATCTCGTGAATGCTCGCTCCCGATGTCAGCAAGGCACGGCTGAGCGCCTGCTTGTCTGTCAGGCTCAGGCCCGGCGCCGGCAAAGGCAGCAAGGCCGAACCCCCGCCGGAAATCAGGCACAGCACCAGATCATCGACCGTCAGGCCCTGAACCAGTTGCAGCATGCGCTGCGCAGCCTGCAGGCCCGCCTCGTCGGGCACCGGATGCGCCGCCTCCACAATGGCGATCCGCTCGCACGGAACGGCATGGCCATAGCGCGTCACCACCAGCCCCGAAAGCTGCTCCGTGCGTCCGCGCCAATGCTGCTCCACCGCCTGCGCCATGACGGCCGATGCCTTGCCTGCCCCGATCACCACCAGCCGGCCTCGAGCGCCTAGTTCGGACGGATCTGGCACGTGCGGCGGAACGCACACCGAGGGCTGTGCTGACGCCACCGCCGCATCGAACATGCGTCGCAACAGCTGCCCGGCAGCAGTGGCCGCCAGCGGGCCGGAAGTCGCCTTCATGCGCCATCTCCTTGCAGACTCAGTCCGTGCGCGGCGATCCAGGCCAATCCCGCCTGGGTACCGGCGGCCTCGGCACTGAGAGGCAGATACTCGCACCCGACCTGCCCCGAATACCCCAGCGCATCCAGCAACGCAAACAGCTCCCGGTACGCCATGCTGCCCGTGCCCGGCTCATGCCGCCCCGGCACATCGGCAATCTGGATGTGCCCGATGCGGGACAGATGCTGCCGCAGCATGGCAGGCACATCGTCGCCCATGCGGGTGGCATGGTAGAGGTCATATTGCACACGCACGTTGTCCGCGCCGACCTGCCCCAGCAGCTCCAGCGCCTGTTCCAGCCGCGAAACGCCAAAACCCGGAATGTCGAAGGAGTTGATCGGCTCCACCAGCAGCTCCAGACCATGCTGCGCCAGCCGTGATGCTGCATGGCGGAGATTCCCGACCAGCGTGTCTGTCACCTCCTGCGCCGACAGCGTTGCCGGAACAATGCCCGCCAGGCAGTTGATGCGCGGCACGCCCAGTGCCAGCGCGTAGTCCAGCGCCTGCCCGACGCCGGCCCGGAACTCTTCCACGCGATCCGGCAGCACGGCAATTCCACGTTCGCCCCCCTCCCAGTTGCCGGCCGGCAGATTGATCAGCTCGAGCCTGAGATCCTGCGTGCGCAATACCTGCGCCAGCTCCATGGCGGGCACGGCATAGGGGAACTGGCACTCCACCGCCCGGAATCCTGCGTATGCCGCCGCCGCAAAACGATCGACGAAGGGCAGGTCCGCAAACAAAAGACTGAGGTTGGCGCAAAGACGGGGCATGGGAAAAGAAACGGAAACGTTGCCAAAGTGATGCGAAGGGGTCGCTGCCAGCAGCCGAAAATACCCCCAAACGCGCAAAATTTTTGTTGCGGTGCAACAATTTACAGATAAGTTACCCAAATGACATAAACCACCTTTAGCATATCGGGTATTCATCAATATCAGGGAAAGTACGAGTACGAGTATGCGCAGTCCCAAAATTCCGACACGCCCCCAGGCAATCGTCTCCGAACAGGCCGCTCGCCTGCTGGACCAGAAGTTCCAGGCCTCCGTCGCCAAGCTGACCGGATCGCAGTCCCCCGCCCTCAACACCATGGCCTTCTTCGACTGGGCCATCCACCTGCTGGTCTCCCCCGGCAAGCAATTGGTGCTGGCCCAGCTGGCGCAGCAGCACCTGCAGCAGCTGCAGAGCCTGGCCATCGAGAGCGCGGCCCTGGGCATGGAAACCGGCATGTCCAAGGCGCTGCGTGGCAACCAGCCCTCGCCCGAGCCCAGCGAGCCGATTCCGGTGCCGATCAGCGACCGCCGCTTCAAGGATCCGGCCTGGAGCCAGTTCCCCTTCAACGTGATGCAGCAGGCCTACCTGATGCAGGAAAAGTGGTGGCAGGAAGCCACCCGTGACGTGCGCGGCGTGGATCCGCACCACAGCGAGTGGGTGTCCTTTGCGGCACACCAGTGGCTGAGCATGTTCTCGCCCTCCAACTTCATGTGGAGCAACCCCACGGTGCTCAAGCGCACCATGCAGGAAAGCGGCGCCAACCTGCAGCGCGGCGTGCGCAACCTGCTGGAAGACACGCAACGCCAACTGGCCCACTCGCCGCCGGCCATCAGCGAAGAGTTCCAGATCGGCAAGGACATTGCCGCCACCCCCGGCAAGGTGGTGTTCCGCAACAACCTGATGGAACTGATCCAGTACACGCCCACCACCAAGCAGGTGCGCCCCGAACCGGTGCTGATCGTGCCGGCCTGGATCATGAAGTACTACATCCTGGACCTGTCTCCGCACAACTCGATGATCAAGTACCTGGTGGACCAGGGCCACACCGTGTTCGCCATTTCCTGGAAGAACCCGGGCCTGGCCGAGCACAACCTGGGCATGGAAGACTACCTGGAGCGCGGCCTGTTCGCGGCCATCGATGCCATCAACGCCATCGTGCCCGACAAGAAGATCCACGCCACCGGCTACTGCCTGGGCGGCACCCTGCTGTCCATCGGCGCGGCCGCCATGGCACGTGATGACGACGACCGCCTCGCCTCCATGACGCTGTTCGCCGCCCAGACCGACTTCTCCGAGCCGGGTGAACTCGCCCTGTTCATCGACGAGAGCCAGCTCAACCTGCTGGAAGCCCAGATGGCCGAAACCGGCTACCTGGATTCCAACCAGATGGCTGCTGCCTTCGTCTGGCTGCGCTCCTTCGACCTGGTGTGGTCGCGCATGGTCAACGAATACCTGCTGGGCGACCGCGCCCGCAGCATGGACCTGATGGCCTGGAACGCCGACTCCACCCGCATGCCGGCCCGCATGCACACCGACTACCTGCGCCAGATGTTCCTGCACAACGATCTGGCCCGCGGCAAGTACCTGGTGGGCGGCCGTCCGGTGGTGCTGAACGACCTGAAACTGCCGATCTATGTCGTCGGCACCGAGAGCGATCACGTCGCTCCCTGGAAGTCGGTCTACAAGATCCACCTGCTGTCCGATGCCGAAATCACCTTCGTGCTGACCAACAGCGGCCACAACGCCGGCATCGTGAGCGAGCCGGGCCACGCACGCCGCCACTTCCGCGAAGTGACCCGCGAGCACAACGGCAAGTACATGGCAGCCGACGAATGGGCGCAGAACGCCCCCGTTACCGAAGGCTCCTGGTGGCTGTCCTGGGACAAGTGGCTCAACGCCCGTTCCGGCGAACCCACCGCCCCGCCCGCCATGGGCGCTGCCAAGGGCGGCTACCCGGTGCTGGAAGACGCACCCGGCCTGTACGTGCTGGAACGCTGATTGGCGTTTTCCGCCATGGCCTCCCGCCCTGACTCCCCTGCTGCCGGCAACGCCGGCAGCCTCCCTCATTCCTTCATCCACGGATCCATCATGGACATCGCAAGCAAAGAATTCACCTCCATGCAGCCGCAAGCCACGGCAGTCAAGCCCAGCACCGACGGCACCATGCGCAACCACATCTTCAGCGAACTGAAGGTCGGCGATTACGCCATCATGGAGCGCACGCTCACCAACGAAGACATCCAGCTGTTCGCACTCGCCTCCGGCGACCTGAACCCGGCCCACCTGGATGCCGAATATGCTGCCAAGACGCCGTTCAAGACGGTGATCGCGCACGGCATGTGGGGCGCCTCCATGATCTCCGCCCTGCTGGGCACCCAGTTCCCCGGCCCCGGCACCATCTACCTGAGCCAGACGCTGCGCTTCACCGCGCCGGTGCGCGTGGGCGACACGCTCACCGTCAAGCTGAGCGTCAAGTCGCTCGACATGGAGAAGAAGTGGGCCACACTCGAGTGCGTGTGCACGAACCAGAAGGGCAAGGTCGTGATCGCCGGCGACGCCGAGGTGATCCCGCCGGCCGAGCACATCGAGTGGACGCCGCATGACATTCCCGAAGTGCGCCTGATCCCGCGCCAGGACGGCCCGCGCCGCCTGATCGAGCATGCACGCAGCCTGGGCAGCATCAAGGTGGCCGTGGTGCACCCCTGCGACGCCGTCAGCCTGGAATCCACCCTGGAAGCCCGCAAGCTGGGCCTGATCGACCCGATCCTGGTGGCCCCGCGCAGCAAGCTGGAGTCCGTGGCCGCAGAAAACAACCTGCAACTGGACGGCGTCGAGATCGAAGACGTGCCGCACAGCCACGCTGCCGCCGAAACCGCCGTGCAACTGGTCAAGTCCGGCAAGGTCGAGGCCGTGATGAAGGGCAGCCTGCACACCGATGAGCTGATGTCCGCCATCGTCGCCAAGGACGCCGGCCTGCGCACCAAGCGCCGCATCAGCCACTGCTTCCTGATGGAGACTGCCGCCTATCCGCGTCCGTTCATCATCACCGATGCCGCCATCAACATCGCTCCCGATCTGGGTGCCAAGGCCGACATCATCCAGAACGCCATCGATCTGGCCCACGTGATCGGCGTGGACCAGCCCAAGGTGGCCATCCTGGCTGCCGTCGAAACCATCAACGCCGGCATGCAGGCCACGCTGGATGCGGCCGCCCTGTGCAAGATGTCCGACCGCGGCCAGATCACCGGCGCCGTGCTGGATGGCCCGCTGGCCTTCGACAACGCGGTGTCGCCCGAAGCGGCACGCATCAAGGGCATCGATTCGCCCGTGGCCGGCCAGGCCGACATCCTGATGGTGCCGGATCTGGAAAGCGGCAACATGCTGTTCAAGGCGCTGGATCACCTGGCCGGTGCCCACAGCGCCGGCGTGGTGCTGGGCGCCAAGATGCCCATCATCCTGACCAGCCGCGCCGACTCCGAAGAGTCCCGCATCGCCTCCTGCGCACTGGCCGTGCTGCTGGCGCACCACTACCGCGTCTCCCCTCCCTGATCGCGGTCGACTCCCCTGATACCTGTCTCCGCGAGGGGACAGGCCCCCGCTGGCGGCCGCTCTTGCGCGGCCGTTCGCACTTGCAGTTCCCATCCGGGCATGAAAGCATCGCATGAACCACCTGATCCTCGTTCTGAACTGTGGCTCGTCCAGCATCAAGTTCGCACTGTATGAATCCGACGCCAATGGCGTTCCGCGCCAGAAGGTCTGGGGCGGCAAGGTCAATGGCATCACCGGCCAGAATCCGACCTGTGACACCAGCCGCACGCCCAAGGCACCGCTGCAACTGGACCCGGCCAAGCCCTACCACGCCGCTCTCGAGCACATCCGCAACCTCGTGGTGCAGGAACAAGGCGAACGCCGCCTGTCCGCCGTGGCCCACCGTGTGGTGCATGGCGGCTCCAAGTACTTTGCCCCGGTCGTGCTCACGGACGAGATCCTGGCCGATCTGCGCACCTACATCCCGCTGGCGCCCCTGCACCAGCCGTTTGCGCTGGAAGCCATCGACGCGCTGCTGGAGATGTACCCGCGCCTGCCGCAGGTGGCCTGTTTCGACACCGGCTTCCACCACACCCTGCCCATGGTCGAGAAGATCCTGCCAATCAACTGGGACCACTGGGAACAGGGCGTGCGCCGCTACGGCTTCCATGGCCTGTCCTACGACTACATGAGCTTTGCCCTGCCCGAGCGCCACGGCGACCTGGCACGTGGCCGCACCATCGTGGGCCACATCGGCAGCGGTGCCAGCCTGTGCGCCATGCTGAATCTGGAAAGCGTGGGCACCACGCTGGGCTTCTCCGCCCTGGACGGCCTGATGATGGGCACCCGCTCCGGTGCACTGGATCCCGGCGCCGTGCTGTACATGATGGAAATCGAGAAGCTCACGCTGGAGGAAGCCGGCCGTGTGCTGTACCACGACTCCGGCCTGAAAGGCATCTCCGGCGTGTCCGATGACACCCAGGTGCTGCTGCCGCTGGAAGCCGAGAACGAGCGCGTGCGCATTGCGCTGGCACTGTACGTGCGCCGCATCGCCAAGGAAATCGCGGCGCTGGCCACGGTGACCAAGGGCATCGACCTGCTGGTGTTCACCGCCGGTGTGGGCGAGAACAACGCCATCATCCGCCAGCGCGTGTGCGAGGAACTGGGCTGGCTGGGTGCCAGGCTGGATGCCTCTGCCAACGCGGCCAACAGCCCGGTCATTTCCGCGCCGGACAGCGCCTTCACCATCGGCGTGGAGCCGACCAACGAGGAATGGGTGGCTGCCCAGCGCACTTACGAACTGGTGCAGCTGCAAAGCCGTCCCACGCCCAGGCGCGTGCCAGCCTCTGTTGAGGCCTGACGGCCGGAGACCGGCGGGGGACGGTGATCGACTACCAGATCTGAGACTGCATCAGCGCAGCTCCAGCACAAAGGTTTCCTTCACCTCCTCCATCACCACGTAGCTGTCCGACTGGCAGGGCACGGGAATGCGCTGCAGGATGTTGCCCAGCAGGTCGCGGTACTCGCGCATCGCCTGCAGCCGCGCCTTGACCAGATAGTCGAACCGCCCGGATACCAGGTGGCATTCCAGCACCTCCGGCATGTGCATCAGCTCCTTGCGAACGCGGTCGAAAATCTCGCCGGACTTGGTGCTGAGCGTCAGCTCCACAAACACCAGCACGGTCTTACCCAGTGCCTGCGGGTTGACATGGGCGTGGTAGCCGGTGATGACGCCACTGCGTTCCAGCCGGCGCACGCGCTCGGCACAGGGCGAGGTGGACAGGCCGATTTCCGAGCCGAGTTCGGTCATTGAAATGCGGCCCTGACGCTGCAGGATGTCCAGAATTTTGCGGTCGATGCGGTCCAATGCATGCATATGCTGTTTTCTCGTTGTATTGCTGCCAACTCACAGAAAATTATCTGGCAATCATCCCATATAACACGATTTTTTGCTGAGGCTTCTTTCCTAAACTTCGCCCTCATACCGTGAGGAGACGAGACATGAAGATTGCAGTCCTGGGCAGCGGCGTGGTGGGCATCACCACGGCCTATTACCTGGCCCGTGCCGGCGCCGAGGTGGTGGTGATCGACCGCCAGCCGGCAGCGGCGCTGGAAACCAGCTTTGCCAACGCCGGCCAGGTGTCGCCCGGCTATTCCACTCCCTGGGCCGCGCCCGGCATTCCGCTCAAGGCCATCAAGTGGCTGTTCCAGCAGCATGCGCCGCTGGCCATCCGGCCGGACGGCTCCCTGTTCCAGCTGCAATGGATGGCCGCCATGCTGCGCAACTGCACCAGCGAGCGCTATGCCATCAACAAGGAACGCATGATGCGCGTAGCCGAATACAGCCGCGACTGCCTGCGTGTGCTCCGCGCCGAAACCGGCATCCGCTACGAAGAACGTACCGGCGGCACCGTGCAGCTGTTCCGCACCCAGCAGCAACTCGATCATGCCGCGCGCGATACCGAGGTGCTGCAGGCCTGCGGCGTGCCGTTCGAGCTGCTGGATCGTGCCGGCCTGAACCGTGTCGAACCCGGTCTGGCCCATGCCAGCGTCCCGCTGACCGGTGGTCTGCGTCTGCCGCAGGACGAAACCGGGGACTGCCAGCTGTTCACCACGCGTCTGGCCGAAATGGCCCGTCAGCTGGGCGTGCAGTTCCGCTACGACACGCCGGTGAAATGCCTGCGCCTGGATGGCGATCGCATCTCCGGCGTCGAACTGGACACGCCCGAGCAGGAAATCCTCACGGCCGACCGCTATGTGCTGGCCTTCGGCAGCTATTCGCGCGCGCTGCTGGAGCCGCTGCAACTCAAGCTGCCGGTCTACCCGCTCAAGGGCTATTCGCTGACCATTCCGCTGCGGGATGCGACGCGTGCACCGCAATCCACGGTGCTGGACGAAACCTACAAGATCGCCCTCACCCGCTTCGACCAGCGCATCCGCGTGGGCGGCATGGCCGAGATCGGTGGCTTCGACCTGCGCCTGGATCCGCGCCGCCGCGCCACGCTGGAGATGGTCACCTCGCAGCTGTTCCCCGGCGGCGACCTTCCCGAGGCAAGTTTCTGGAGCGGCCTGCGTCCCATGACGCCCGACGGCACACCGGTGATCGGGGCCACGCGCTATGACAACCTGTTCCTCAACACAGGACATGGTACGCTGGGCTGGACGATGGCCTGCGGCTCCGGCCAGTTGGTGGCGGACCTCATCACCGGGCGCCAGCCGGCGATCCGCACCGAAGGTCTGGCACTGGACCGCTACCAGCGTTCGCACCGCCGCACATTCAGTCTGCCCGGCGCAGGGCCGGTGACGGCAAAGAGCTGAGCGAAACGCGACACATCCCGCCGACAGGGCATGGACCACAAGTCCATGTCCTTTCGGTTTTCTGCAGCCAAGCATCTTGTGAGGAGGAATGAACGATGCGACACCCCACCCTGGCTTTCCTGATGGCTCCGCTGTTGACGTGCGCCCTAGCGGCATGCAGCAGCACCGCGCCCGGGACACCCGGTCCGGCGCACACCCCGACCAGCGCGAGCGCGGAAGAAGCCGGGCCACCAACCAGCTACGGTGATACCGGCCCGGTGTATGCCGACGCGCAAGGACGTGCCGTCCTGCGCGTACTGTCCGAAGGCCCGGAACAGATCACTGTGAAGGAGCTGGCCAACGGCAGGATTCACTACTTCAAGCAGGTGCCGGCGGCGTCGGGCGTTCGCTATCAGGCTGCTGACGGGACCTTCTTCTGGACCAAGGGGCGCAATGCCATGCTGGGCCGGGGCGAAAAGATCCTGCGTGACGACCTGACGCTGCGGACTCGCTGAGCTGCTGAGCTGCTGGGCTGCTGGGCTGCCGGGCTGCCGGGCTGCCGGGCTGCCGGGCTGCCGGGCTGCCGGGCTGCCGGGCTGCCGGGCTGCCGGGCAAGAAGCATCAGCGGGCAGGGTTCCCCGTGCAAGCCGCAAGGCCGGAATAGGCAACACCCCCTGCGCGTCTGGCCACGCAACTTACCCCTGCCATTCGCGCAAAAGAAAAGCGCCCAAGTCTTTCGAACCTGGGCGCTTGAATATGCACCACTTTTGAAGTGGTGGCTCGGGGCGGAATCGAACCACCGACACGCGGATTTTCAATCCGCTGCTCTACCAACTGAGCTACCGAGCCTGAAGCTGAAATTATAGCGTGGTTTTTACGTTTCTCTCAAGCCCAACAAACTTTTTGCATTTTTCCCGAAAAAACCTGATCAGCTGGCCGCAGCAGACTTCTTCTCGCGGCCGATGTCCACCCCCAGCTGCTTGAGCTTGCGGTACAGGTGGGTGCGCTCCAGGCCGGTCTTTTCTGCCACGCGCGTCATGGAGCCGTTCTCACGCTGCAGGTGGAAGGCGAAGTAGGCGCGTTCGAATTCGTCGCGCGCTTCACGCAGGGGCTTGTCCAGATCGAAGCTCTGGCTGCCGGTTGCCAGCGGCGAGGGGGCTGCAACAGGAGCCACCGGCGCATAGGCAGGAGACACCGCCATCGGCTGCGACTCCGTCTGCATGTGCATTGGTGCCGCATTGGGCGCTGCTGCTCCCCCCACCAGCACGGGCGAGGCGGCACTGACAGGCGCAGCCGCCGGGCGCCGCGCGGGCTCGCGCACCAGCCCCTGCTGCACTGCCTTGAGCAGCTTCTGCATGGTGATGGGTTTCTCGAGGAAGGACTGGGCGCCGATGCGCGTGGCCTCGACTGCCGTGTCAATGGTGGCGTGGCCGCTCATCATGATCACCGGCATGGTCAGCAGACCCTGGCCTGCCCACTCCTTGAGCAGGGTGACACCGTCCGTGTCGGGCATCCAGATATCCAGCAGGACCAGGTCGTAGCTGTTCTCCGCGCGTGCCTTGCGGGCCTCGGCTGCGTTCTCGGCCAGATCCACGGAATGACCCTCGTCATTCAGGATTTCCGAAAGCAGTTCACGAATGCCGTGTTCGTCGTCCACAACCAGAATGTTTGCCATCGTCGTGCGTTGCCTTTCACCGATACGAACTTGTTGCGGCAATGATACAGGGAAATTCAGGCAGTGGCATCCCTGCTGCCGAGAATGCGTGCAACGGTCACATTTGCGGGTGCGAATCCGCAGCCGGGAACAGCAGCGTCACCTGGGCGCCCGCCACTTCTCCCTCCTGCTGGCGGTTGCTGATGGCCAGACGCGCTCCATGGTCATCCGCGATCTTCTTGACCACCGCCAGCCCCAGCCCCGTGCCTTTGGACTTGGTGGTGACATAGGGTTCGAAGGCGCGCTGCAGAATGCTTTCGGGGAAACCGATGCCATGGTCCAGCACACTCAGGCGCACGCGTTGCGTAGCCGGACGCCACTGGGTCTGGATCAGCACGGGCTGTCCGGTGTGGCCTGCCTGCTCCTGCGCATCCTGGGCGTTCTGCAGCAGGTTGTGGATCACCTGACGCAGCTGCTGCGCATCGGCCATGATCAGGTGGCAATCCGGATCCAGCTCGGCTTCGATCGGCACCGGCGTGTTCTCGGCGCCATACAGATGCAGGATGTCCGTTACCAACGCGTTCAGGTCGGTCGGCTCCAGATGGGCGGCCGGCAGGCGGGCGTAGTCGCGGAACTCGTTTACCAGCCGCTTCATCGCATCCACCTGATCGACGATGGTGCGCACGGACTTGGCCAGCACAGCCTGTTCGCGCGGTTCCAGACAGTCCATCAGCTTCATTTCCAGACGCTCGGCCGAGAGCTGGATGGGCGTGAGCGGATTCTTGATTTCATGGGCCAGACGGCGCGCCACCTCGGCCCAGGCCTGCGTGCGCTGCGCCGAAATCAGCGCCGACACATCCTCGAACACCAGCAGGCGCACATTGCTGATGGCGGCATCGGGCAGCAGTGCGCCCCGCAATACCAGCGAGATCACGTCATGCTGCAAGCCTTCGTGCGAGGCGGGGTTGAGCTCCAGCGTATGCTGCCAGTACTCGTGCGTGGTCTTGCTGGCCCAGCGCTCATCCACCTCCGACGCCGGTTCGCTCCCCGGCACATCGACTGTGTCGGCAGGCTGCGGCTGCTCATGCTCGATCAGGCCCTCGAACTGCTGCTGCACCGTCTGCCCCACCTGATGCAGATCGGGAATGTCCTCGAGCCGGTAGCCGAGCAGTTGCGCAGCATCGACGCCCAGAATGCGGCTGGCAGCCGGGTTGGCAGACAGCACCGTGCCATCGGCGGTGAGCAGCATCACGCCGGTACTCAGGTTGTCCAGAATGGTCTGCAGTTCTGAACGCGAAGCGTCCAGTTCCGCCACGCTGTTGGTCAGCGCCTGGCGGGCATCGGCCAGCTGCTGCGTCATGGCGGCAAAGGACTGCGTCAGCCCGCCCAGTTCGTCGTTGCCCTTGTAGATGCTCTTGGGCCGCAAGTCACCCGCCGCCACCTGGCGCACCCCTTCGGCCAGCATCAGCAGCGGACGCGCCAGTTGCGTCGCCAGCATCGCGGCCAGCAGCACGGCCCCGAAAATCGCCAGAATCAGCGTGAGCGTGAGCGTTCCGATGAACATGCGCGACATGCCGGTGCGTGCCAGTGCGCGCTCCTGGTATACGCGGTTGGCCTCCTGTACCGTCAGCGCATTGGCCAGCAGTTCTGCCGGGATCACCTGTACCACCTGCAGCACCCAGACATCGCTTTGCAGCACGAAGTGGCTGGGGCGCACCACCGTATAGGACACCACCCGCGCCCCGCTGGCCCGCGTCGTCTGCTCCGGCCTGACTGGGTCGGCGGTACTCCCGTCTGCCTCCTCGTCCAGACCTTCCATCACCGTCACGACCAGCTCCGTCTTGAGCTGCTCCAGCACGTCCGCCGACGGCGGCAGCTGTGGTTCGGTCAGCTGCGACGCACTGGCGCCGGCAATGCGCTCCCCCTGCGGGCTCCAGAGCACCATGTGGTCGGTATGCTGCTGCAGACGCAGACGCTCGAGTTCCTGCGCCAGATTGAAGCTGGGAACAATCACCAGCTGTTCGGCTGCCGACTCGGTCTTGATGCCCGTATCACGCGCGTACTGATCCAGCAAGTTGCGGCCCAGGTTCAGTCCGGCGTCGAGCGCAGTTTCCACCCGCACGTCGAACCAGCTTTCGATCGAGCGCGTCACGAACTGGTAGGACACCAGATAGATCAATGCGCCAGGCACACTGGCCACCAGCACGAAGGCCGCCGCCAGCTTGAGCAGCAGCCGGCTGCCGAACTTGCCACGCCGGAAACGTGACAGCACACGCCAGGCCATCCAGCTGATGACGGCAAACAGCATGACCGCCACCACCAGGTTGATCACCAGCAGGCGTTCAAAGTTGCGTTCGTAGATCTCGCGGTTGCCGGTGGCCTGCGCCAAGAGGAACATCAGCACCAGCGCGATGGACAGCAGCAGCGACAGGCCGACCATCACGCTCCAGCGCAGGTTGCGCGAACTGCGCCAGAAGGTGCGGAAGGCTTGCAGCATGAAGCGGCCTGTCCTCTCAGCCGGCCGGCTTGCTGATACTTTGCGGAGTCAGGCGGAAAGAGCGTTGCCCGCTCAGGCTCCAGTCCGACTGGCCGGTGGCACCGATCTGCAGCGGGCGCTGCAGCTGCGTCACATCCAGCTTGAAGCTCACGTCCACCGAATAGTTGGAATCGTTGCTCCAGTCTTCACGGTCCAGCACTTTCCAGCTGGAGATGCGCTGGATGGTGGCCAGCGCCCCCTGCAGCGAATCGTAATGCTGGTTGAGCACCACGCCCGTGGCCACCCCACCCCGGTTGAAGGGCTCGGTGCTGACATTGACACGCCACTTGCGCGTCAGCGGCAGGTACATCAGGCGGATATAGCGCTTGTAACTGGAGACTTCCTTGTCCGACCAGTACCAGCGGTAGCGCAAGGTATTGGTCTCGAACATGAAATAGACCGGCACGCCCTTGTCCAGCGTGTCCTTCACCGACTCCGACAGGGTGAACTTGACATTGCCCGTCATGCGCACCGCATCATCGGTCAGCTCGAAGCGCACATCGGTGATGGCCGCTGTATCTGCATGCGCTGGCGACGGAAACACCAGCAGCCACAGCGCCAGCAGCAGGAACAGACCGGCAAGCACCCACGCCCGCAGCCGCTGCGTGCCGGTGGCGGCGCGCAACAAGCTTTCAGGGCTGTTTGGCAAGCAGTGCATAGAAGAATCCATCGTGATCGACCAGGGAGGCAGAAGCAGTACCTGTCCCCAGTGTTCCATTCTCGCCCAGACCGGCATCCTTGTTGTGGTGCTTGGGCAACAGGTGTCCGGGCGCAGCCCGTGCGACGGCATCGGCATGGCGTTGCAGGAAGCCGGCGATCTGCTCCTCGCCCTCCTGCTTGAAGATCGAGCAGGTGCAATACAGCAGATGGCCACCCGGGACCAGCAGGGGCCACAGCGCCTCGAGCAGGCGTTGCTGCTGGGCCGCCAGTTGCGGCACATCCTGCTCTCGGCGCAGCCAGGGCACATCGGGATGGCGGCGCACGATGCCCGAAGCGGTGCATGGCGCATCCAGCAGGATGGCATCGAAGGGCTGGCCATCCCACCAGCTGGCAGGCGCGCCCGCGTCGGCTGCCAGCACCGTCGCCTGCAGGCCGAGGCGCTGCAGGTTGTCGTGGATACGCTGGCAGCGCACCGGATCCACATCCAGTGCGGTGACGGCATGGTCGGCCAGTTCAAGCAGGTGGGCGGTCTTGCCGCCCGGCGCGGCACAGGCATCCAGCACGCGCAAGTTGTTCCCTTGCGGCAAGGCCTCCAGCAACAGGGGCGCTGCCAGCTGGGCCGCCGCGTCCTGCACCGAAATCCAGCCTTCGGCAAACCCCGGCAATTGCTGTACCGGACAGGCCTGGGCAAGCGTGACACCGTGCGCGCCGTTGAGGATGCCCTCGATACCCGCAGGACGCAAATGCTGCTCCAGATAGTCCCGCGCCGACAGATGGCGGACGTTGACGCGCAAGGTCAGCGGCGCCGGCTGCAGGGCCTGATGCACGATGTCGCCGGCCTGCACACCGTAATCCTGCTGAAGGCGCTGCCACCACCAGCGCGGCAGGTTCAGCAACTCCGGATCCCGCTGCGGACTTTGCGCTCTGTATACAACCTCAAGTTCTTCCTGTTCACGCAAGAAGCGCCGCAATACGGCATTGACCAAGCCACCCTGATGCTTCAGACGGGGATGGCGCTTTGCCGCCTCCACCGCCTGATTGACCAGGGTGAAGCCGGTATAGCCTTCGGCGTGCCCGCCGCACTGCTCCGGCTGCGCACGCCAGGCCAGAACCAGTGCGCTGGTCAGCAAGGCATCCAGCAGGGGCGCCGGCTTTTTCGGCACCAGCTGCTCGCGCAACCAGCGCCCAATACCCAGCCCGCGCAACACCTGGTACACCAGTGCCTGCACGCCGGGGCGCAGCCCGGCTGGCACCTGCTCCAGTGCCGTGGCGGTGCTGGAGCCGGCCTGCACCTGCTGAACCACCTGGGCCACCTGCTGCAGCTGCTGCCACAACGGGACATTCCTGGGCGATGTCTTGTGCGCGTTCTGTTCGCTCATGGGTCAGGCTTTCTGCATCACCAACAAAAAACCCGGACTGCCGCAGCAATCCGGGTGGAGGGAACGACCTTCGTCATCCAGTCTCGGGGGCAGCCGCGTAACGGTGAGCTGCGCGGCCTGTCCGATCAGTCTTCGGAACCATCACCCACGGCTGCATCGGAGGCGGGAGCCGCGTCGCCGGACTCGGCCGCTTCCATGGCTTCCTGCAGCGACAGCTCTTCGGCCTCGGCGATGGCGCGGCGCTCGGCCTCGTCCATCTCGTCCTTGGCCTTGCGTGCCTGGTGGTAGGCCATGCCGGTACCGGCCGGGATCAGACGACCCACGATCACGTTTTCCTTCAGGCCACGCAGCTCGTCGCGCTTGCCCATGATGGCAGCCTCGGTCAGCACGCGCGTGGTTTCCTGGAAGGAAGCGGCGGAGATGAACGAGTCGGTGGACAGCGATGCCTTGGTGATACCCAGCAGCAGGTTGCTGTAGGTAGCAGGCATCTTTTCCTCGGCGCGCAGGGCGTCGTTGGTGTTCAGCATCTCGCTGCGCTCGACCTGTTCACCGGCGATGTAGCTGGAGTCGCCCGGGTTCTCGACCACGACACGGCGCAGCATCTGGCGCACGATCACCTCGATGTGCTTGTCGTTGATCTTCACACCCTGCAGGCGGTACACGTCCTGCACTTCGTCCACGATGTAGCGTGCCAGTTCCTCGATGCCCAGCAGGCGCAGGATGTCCTGCGGATCGGCCGGACCGTCGACGATGCTCTCGCCCTTGTTCACCACCTGGCCTTCGTGCACCAGGATGTTCTTCTCCTTGGGCACCAGTTCTTCCCAGACCTTGCCTTCCGGATCGGTGATCTGCAGACGCACCTTGCCCTTGGTTTCCTTGCCGAAGGAGATGGTACCGGTCATCTCTGCCAGCACGCCCTTGTCTTTCGGCGTACGGGCTTCGAACAACTCGGCCACGCGCGGCAGACCACCCACGATGTCGCGGGTCTTCTGGCCTTCCATCGGGATACGCGCCAGCACTTCGCCGGGGCCCACTTCCTGGTCGTCGCGCACCTGAATCAGCGCGCCCACCTGGAAGCCGATGGTCACGGAGTGGTCGGTGCCCGGAATCTTCACTTCCTTGCCTTCGGCGTCGATCAGCTTCACCTGCGGGCGCACCACCTTGGTGGAGCCGCGGCGCTTCGGATCGATCACCACCAGCGTGGACAGGCCGGTCACTTCGTCGACCTGCTTGGCCACCGTCAGGCCTTCCTCGATGTTCTCGAACTTCACCTGACCGGCGTATTCGGTAATGATCGGGCGGGTCAGCGGATCCCAGTTGGCCAGGATGGTACCGGCCTTGACCTGCTGGTCGGGCTTGATCGACAGGATGGCACCATAGGGCACCTTGTGACGCTCGCGCTCGCGGCCGTTGTCGTCCACGATGATGATCTCGCCGGAACGTGAAATCACCACCAGGTCGCCCTTGCTGTTGCTCACGTAACGCATGGTCGAGTTGAAGCCGATGTAGCCGTTGGAGCGCGCTTCCACGCTGCTGGCAATGGCTGCACGCGATGCCGCACCACCGATGTGGAAGGTACGCATGGTCAGCTGGGTACCCGGTTCACCGATGGACTGGGCGGCAATCACGCCGACCGCCTCACCGACGTTCACCAGGCCACCGCGGCCCAGGTCGCGGCCGTAGCACTTGGCGCACAGGCCGAAGCGCGTTTCGCAGGTCAGTGCGGTGCGCACCTTCACCTCGTCCACGCCGGCGGCTTCCAGGGCGTCGATCATGTCCTCGTCGAACATCTCGCCGGCCTTGGTCACCACTTCCTGCGTTTCGGGGTGCAGCACGTCGTCGGCCGCGGAACGGCCCAGGATACGCTCGCGCAGCGATTCGATCACCTCACCGCCTTCGACGATGGCGCGCATCACCTGGCCGTCATGGGTACCGCAATCCTCTTCGGTCACGACCAGATCCTGCGTCACGTCCACCAGACGGCGGGTCAGGTAACCCGAGTTGGCCGTCTTCAGTGCCGTATCCGCCAGACCCTTACGGGCACCGTGCGTCGAGATGAAGTACTGCAGCACGTTCAGGCCTTCGCGGAAGTTCGCGGTAATCGGCGTCTCGATAATCGAGCCGTCCGGCTTGGCCATCAGGCCTCGCATGCCCGCCAGCTGACGGATCTGGGCTGCAGAGCCCCGCGCGCCGGAGTCGGCCATCATGTAGATGGAGTTGAAAGACTCCTGGTCCACTTCCTTGCCGTGGCGGTCGGTGGTCTTCTGCTTGGCCAGCTGGCTCATCATCACCTTGGAGACGTCGTCACCGGCCTTGCCCCAGATGTCCACCACCTTGTTGTAGCGCTCGCCCGCGGTCACCAGACCGGAAGCGTACTGCTGCTGGATCTCCTTCACTTCCGCTTCGGCGCGGCCGATGATCTCGGCCTTTTCCGGCGGCACCAGCATGTCGCCAATGGAGATGGAGATGCCGGCCTTGGTCGCCAGACGGAAACCGTTCTGCAGCAGCTTGTCGGCAAACACCACGGTTTCCTTCAGGCCGCACTTGCGGAACGAGCTGTTGATCAGCTTGGAGATTTCCTTTTTCTTCAGCGGCTTGTCCAGCACGCTGAACGGCAGGCCCTTGGGCAGGATTTCGCTCAGCAGCGCACGGCCCACGGTGGTTTCGACCAGCTTGGTGGACGGAATGAACTCGCCGGTGGCCTTGTCCTTGCTGTACTCGGTCAGACGCACGCTGATGCGGCTGGTGAGTTCCACTTCCTTGGCTTCCAGGGCACGCTCGACTTCGCCGATGTCGGCAAACACCATGCCTTCGCCCTTGCCGTTGATGCGCTCGCGGGTCGTGTAGTACAGACCCAGCACCATATCCTGCGACGGCACGATGGACGGTTCGCCCGAAGCGGGGAACAGCACGTTGTTCGATGCCAGCATCAGGGTACGCGCTTCCAGCTGCGCCTCGACGGACAGCGGTACGTGCACGGCCATCTGGTCACCGTCGAAGTCGGCGTTGAACGCGGAACAGACCAGCGGGTGCAGCTGGATGGCCTTGCCTTCGATCAGGATCGGCTCAAAGGCCTGGATACCCAGACGGTGCAGCGTCGGCGCACGGTTCAGCAGAACCGGGTGCTCCTTGATGACCTCTTCCAGGATGTCCCAGACGATCGGGTTGTTGTTCTCGACTTCCTTCTTCGCCGCCTTGATGGTGGTGGCGATGCCCATGGCTTCCAGACGGGCAAAGATGAAGGGCTTGAACAGCTCCAGCGCCATCAGCTTGGGCAGACCGCACTGGTGCAGCTTCAGGGTCGGGCCCACGGTAATCACGGAGCGGCCGGAGTAGTCGACGCGCTTGCCCAGAAGGTTCTGGCGGAAGCGGCCGCTCTTGCCCTTGATCATGTCGGCCAGCGACTTGAGCGCGCGCTTGTTGGCGCCCGTCATGGCCTTGCCACGGCGGCCGTTGTCCAGCAGGCTGTCCACGGACTCCTGCAGCATGCGCTTCTCGTTGCGCGCGATGATTTCCGGAGCCTTCAGTTCCAGCAGACGACGCAGACGGCTGTTGCGGTTGATGACGCGGCGGTACAGGTCGTTCAGGTCGGAGGTGGCGAAGCGGCCGCCATCCAGCGGAACCAGCGGACGCAGGTCCGGCGGCAGCACCGGCAGCACTTCCATGATCATCCACTCGGGCTTGATGCCGGACTTCTTGAATGCTTCCAGCACCTTCAGGCGCTTCGCATTCTTCTTGACCTTGACTTCGGAGCCGGTCAGGTCGCCACGCAGGCGCTCGATCTCGGACTCGATGTCCATGTTCTCGAGCAGTTCCTTGATGCCCTCGGCACCCATCTTGGCCTGGAATTCGTCGCCGTATTCCATGACGTTCTTGTCATAGTCGTCCTCGGACATGATGCTGAACTTCTTCAGCGGGGTCATGCCGGGATCGGTCACGACGTACGCTTCGAAGTACAGCACGCGCTCGATGTCGCGCAGCGTCATGTCGAGCACCAGACCCAGACGGGACGGCAGGCTCTTCAGGAACCAGATGTGGGCACAGGGCGCAGCCAGGTCGATGTGGCCCATGCGCTCGCGGCGCACCTTGGTCTGGGTCACTTCCACGCCGCACTTCTCGCAGATCACGCCGCGGTGCTTCAGGCGCTTGTACTTGCCGCACAGGCACTCGTAGTCCTTGATGGGGCCGAAGATCTTGGCGCAGAACAGGCCGTCACGCTCGGGCTTGAAGGTACGGTAGTTGATGGTCTCGGGCTTCTTCACTTCGCCGAAGGACCAGGAACGGATTTTCTCGGGCGATGCCAGGCCGATCTTGATGGCATCGAAATGCTCATCGGGCTTGATTTGTTTGAACAGGTCGAGCAATGATTTCATGGTGACTCTTTCCTAAAACGGATTCGAAACGGGAACGGGGGATGACAGCGGGCAGCGCCTCGCGCCGCCCTGCCTCGATCAGCCGCGTTCCAGTTCGATATCGATACCCAGCGAGCGGATTTCCTTGACCAGCACGTTGAACGATTCCGGCATGCCGGCATCGATGGCGTGCTCGCCCTTGACGATGTTCTCGTACACCTTGGTACGGCCCTGCACGTCGTCCGACTTCACGGTCAGCATTTCCTGCAGCACGTAGCTGGCGCCATAGGCCTCCAGCGCCCACACTTCCATCTCACCGAAACGCTGGCCACCGAACTGGGCCTTGCCGCCCAGCGGCTGTTGCGTCACCAGCGAGTACGGGCCGGTCGAGCGTGCGTGCATCTTGTCGTCCACCAGGTGGTGCAGCTTCAGGTAGTGCATGTAGCCGATGGTGGTCGGGCGCTCGAAGCGCTCGCCGGTACGGCCGTCATGCAGCCAGGCCTGGGTACGGCTCTCGGTCAGACCCTTGGCCTGCGCCACGTCGTCCGGATAGGCCACCTTCAGCATGTCGCGGATTTCCGCTTCGGAAGCACCGTCGAACACCGGCGTGGCGAACGGCATGCCGCCCGTCAGGTTTTTGGCCATGCTCAGCAGTTCGTCATCGCTCAGATTTGCCAGGGTTTCCTTGCGGCCCGAGCGGTTGTAGACGTCTTCCAGGTAGGCGCGCACTTCGGCTGCCTTGGCGTTTTCCTGCAGCATGTCGCCGATGCGCTGGCCAATGCCCTTGCCGGCCCAGCCCAGGTGCACTTCCAGCACCTGGCCGATGTTCATGCGCGAGGGCACGCCCAGCGGGTTCAGCACGATGTCGCACGGAGTACCGTCGGCCATGTACGGCATGTCTTCCACCGGCAGGATCTTGGAGACCACGCCCTTGTTGCCGTGGCGGCCGGCCATCTTGTCACCCGGTTGCAGGCGGCGCTTGACGGCCAGGTAGACCTTGACCATCTTCAGCACGCCGGCGGGCAGCTCATCGCCCTGCGTCAGCTTCTTGCGCTTCTCTTCGAAGGCCAGATCGAAGTTGTGGCGCGTGGCTTCCAGCGACTTCTTGATGCTTTCCAGTTGGTCGGCGACGGACTCGTCGGCCGGACGGATGTCGAACCAGTGGTACTTGTCCAGTGCATCCAGGTAAGCCGCCTCGATGGTGCTGCCACGGGCCAGCTTCTGCGGGCCGCCGTTGGCGGTCTTGCCGATCAGGATCTTGCGCAGACGGTCCATGGCATCGGCTTCCACGATGCGCATCTGGTCGTTCAGGTCCAGACGGAAACGCTTCAGCTCGTCGTCGATGATCTGCTGGGCACGCTTGTCGCGCTGGATGCCTTCACGGGTGAACACCTGCACGTCGATCACGGTACCGCTGGAACCCTGGTCCACACGCAGCGAGGTATCCTTCACGTCGCTGGCCTTCTCACCGAAGATGGCGCGCAGCAGCTTCTCTTCCGGCGTCAGCGTGGTCTCGCCCTTGGGCGTGACCTTGCCCACCAGCACGTCGCCGGGGTTCACTTCCGCACCCACATAGATGATGCCGGAGTCGTCCAGACGGTTCAGCTGCACTTCGCTCAGGTTCGGGATATCACGCGTGATTTCCTCGGCACCCAGCTTGGTGTCGCGCGCCATCACCACCAGTTCCTCGATGTGGATGGAGGTGTAGCGGTCATCGGCCACCACGCGCTCGCTGATCAGGATCGAGTCCTCGAAGTTGTAGCCGTTCCAGGGCATGAAGGCGATCAGCATGTTCTGGCCGATGGCGATCTCGCCCAGGTCGGTCGACGCGCCGTCGGCGATCACATCACCCTTTGCCAGCACGTCGCCGCGCTGGACGATCGGACGCTGGTGGATGTTGGTGTTCTGGTTGGAACGCTGGTACTTGATCAGGTTGTAGATGTCCACACCCACTTCACCGGCCACGGCTTCGTTGTCGTTCACGCGCACCACGATGCGGGTGCCGTCGACATAGTCCACCACGCCGCCACGCTGCGCCGTCACCACGGTGCCGGAGTCGACAGCAGCCACGCGCTCGATGCCGGTACCCACCATGGGCTTCTCGGGACGCAGCACGGGCACGGCCTGACGCGACATGTTGGCGCCCATCAGTGCGCGGTTCGCGTCATCGTGCTCCAGGAACGGCACCAGGGCAGCGGCCACGGAGGCGATCTGCGCGGGCGACACGTCCATGTACTGCACGGCGGACGGATCGATCAGGATGGATTCACCTTTTTCGCGGGCAGACACCAGTTCGCCGCTCAGACGGCCTTCGGCATCCAGCTCGGCGTTGGCCTGGGCGATGACGTACTTGCCTTCCTCGATGGCGGACAGGTAGTCGACGTCATTCGTCACCTTGCCGTCCACCACGCGGCGGTACGGGGTTTCGATGAAACCGTATTCGTTCAGCTGGGCGTACAGCGCCAGCGAGTTGATCAGACCGATGTTCGGGCCTTCCGGCGTTTCGATCGGGCAGACGCGGCCGTAGTGGGTCACGTGCACGTCACGCACCTCGAAGCCGGCGCGCTCGCGCGTCAGACCGCCCGGGCCCAGTGCGGAGACACGGCGCTTGTGCGTGATCTCGGACAGCGGGTTGGTCTGGTCCATGAACTGGCTCAGCTGGGACGCACCGAAGAACTCCTTCAGCGCCGCAGAGATCGGCTTGGAGTTGATCAGGTCATGCGGCATCAGCGGCTCTTGCTCGGCCTGACCCAGACGCTCCTTCACGGCCTTCTCGATACGCGCCAGACCGGTGCGGAACTGGTTCTCGGCCAGTTCGCCCACGCAACGCACGCGGCGGTTGCCCAGGTGGTCGATGTCATCGACTTCGCCACGGCCATTGCGCAGGTCGACCAGCGTCTTGACCACGGCCATGATGTCCTCGTTGGACAGCACCATGGCGCCTTCGGCTTCATCGCGGCCAATGCGGGCGTTGAACTTCATGCGGCCCACACGCGACAGGTCGTAGCTGTCCTCGCTGTAGAACAGGCGGTGGAACAGCGCCTGCACGGCGTCTTCCGTCGGCGGCTCGCCGGGGCGCATCATGCGGTAGATGGCCACGCGCGCGGCAAACTCGTCGGCCGTGTCGTCGGTGCGCAGGGTCTGGCTGATGTAGGCGCCCTGATCCAGCTCGTTGGTGAAGATGGCGGCGATGTCCTGCACGCCGGCTTCACGCAGCTTCTTCAGCAGCGCTTCGGTCAGCTCGTCGTTGGCCTTGGCGATGATTTCGCCGGTTTCCTCGTCGATGATGTTGTTGGCAACGACGCGACCCAGCAGGAAGTCCTCGGGCACGCTGATGTGGCTGGTCTTGCCGGCTTCCAGGTCGCGGATGTGGCGCGCGGTGATGCGCTTGTCCTTGGCCACGATGACCTTGCCATCCTTGTCCGTGATGTCGAAACGGGCAACCTCACCCTTCAGACGCTCGGGCACCAGCTCCATCTGGGCGCCGCTGTCCATCAGGCGGAAGTGGTCGTTGACGAAGAAGTTGGCCAGGATCTGTTCGGGGTTCAGGCCGATGGCCTTGAGCAGGATGGTGACCGGCATCTTGCGACGACGGTCGACACGGAAGTACAGGATGTCCTTCGGATCGAATTCGAAGTCCAGCCAGGAGCCGCGGTAGGGAATGATGCGGGCGCTGAACAGCAGCTTGCCCGAGCTGTGCGTCTTGCCCTTGTCGTGTTCGAAGAACACGCCGGGCGAACGGTGCAGCTGGGACACGATCACGCGCTCGGTACCGTTGATGATGAAGGAGCCCTTGTCGGTCATCAGGGGCACTTCGCCCATGTAGACTTCCTGCTCCTTCACTTCCTTCACCACCTTGGACTGGGCGGTGGATGCGTCGCGGTCATAGATGATCAGCTGCACGCGGGCACGCACGGCGGAGCCGAAGCTCAGGCCACGCGTCTGGCACTCGCGCACGTCGAACGCGGGCTTGGCCAGGTTGTACTCGATGAACTTCATCTCGACATAGCCATTGTGGGAGACAATGGGGAATGCCGATTCGAACGCGGCCTGCAGGCCTTCCGGCTTGCGTTTCTGGGGCGGCACATCCTTCTGCAGGAACGCCGTATAGGCGTCGCGCTGCATTTGCAGCAGATACGGGATCTTCAGCACGCTGTCGCGGCTGCCGAAACTCTTGCGGATGCGTTTGCGTTCGGTATAGGTGTAAGACATGAACTCTCCAGGTGAAGACGTGGGCGGCAAGGACTGGGTCCTCAGTCTTTCCTCGAATGTGGGACCGGGCTGCGCTTGCCCGGCAAAGCTTGGTGGCTGGCCCCTACCAGCCATTGGCAGACGGTTGCGCGTTGCACGCAACCCGAACCAAGGGTCTTCCGCCATCGGGAACAGAAGACACGTTCAAGCACATCCGGCATGGGCCTCGTGATGGCTGCACTTGAAGGTGTGTTCTGACTGTCCGGCTGCGGATTCCGGCACTGCAAATCCGCTGCAAGACAGAAACACCAAAGGCTGGAACACCCTTGCAGGCGTTCCAGCCCCGGAAAAACCCAATTACTTGAGTTCTGCCTTGGCGCCAGCTTCCACCAGCTTCTTCTGAGCGGCTTCTGCGTCGGCCTTGGGCATGGCTTCCTTGATGGTCTTGGGAGCGCCGTCCACCAGGTCCTTGGCTTCTTTCAGGCCCAGGCCGGTGATCTCGCGCACCACCTTGATGACGCCAACCTTCTGGGCGCCAGCTTCGGTCAGGACCAGATCGAAATCGGTCTTCTCTTCAGCAGCAGCAGCACCGCCAGCAGCGCCACCAGCAGCGGGAGCAGCCATGGCAGCTGCGCTCACGCCAAACTTCTCTTCGATGGCTTTCACCAGCTCGTTGAGTTCCATGACCGACATCGTGTCCAGGGCGGTCAAAAATGCGTCTTTATCGAATGCCATTTTGTTTTTCCTAAATAATGAATTGGTGCGTCGAACGCCAGCGCCTTATGCGGCAGCCGGTTCGCCTTTTTTCTCTGCCAGAGCCGCCAGCACGCGCGCGGTGCGCGAGACGGGCGACATGAGCAAGCCACACAGCTGGGACAGCAGGACTTCCTTGGTAGGAATGCTGGCCAGTTGCTTAACGCCGTTGGCATCCAGAGCCTTGCCGTCGTACACGCCGCCACGGATGACCAGCTTGTCGTTGGTCTTGGCGAAATCGGCTACCACCTTGGCGGCGGCAACTGCGTCTTCGGAAAAGCCATAGATCAGCGGACCGGTCATCTGCTCGGCGGCCGATTCAAAGCTGCTGCCAGCCACTGCACGGCGAGCCAGCGTGTTCTTCAACACGCTCAGCGTCACGCCGTTGCTGCGTGCCTGGTTGCGCAGCTCGGTCATCTGGGCCACCGTGATGCCACGGTATTCCGCCATCACGAGCGTTTGAGCTTTAGCGGCGAGTTCGGTCACTTCGCTGATGACCGCTTCCTTCTCACTGCGATTGAGACTCAAGATCTACTCCTTAATATGTGCACCGGAAAAACTCCGGCACACGCCCTTGTTGCAGCGACCAACTCACTTTCAGGTGCCTGCAGGCCGAAACCTGCAAGGCGAAATCCTTCTGGTGCGGGATCGCCATCTGCGTTGGCTGATGAATTAAGTGCCTCAACTGCCGGCACGCCAACGGTCTTGGATGACCCGCAGCAGACTTGCGTCCACCGCGACCCACCACATGCGCCGGTTGCCCGGCGCAAATTTTTTGCCCTGGCGATTAAGCCGTCAGGGACTGGGTATCGACGCGAACGCCAACACCCATGGTAGAGGACACAGCCACCTTGCGCAGGTAGACGCCCTTGCTGGAAGCCGGCTTGGCCTTGTTCAGGGCCTCGATCAGCGCCAGCAGGTTGCCCTGCAGCTTCTCGTCGTCGAAGGAACGACGACCGATGGTGCCGTGGATGATGCCGGCCTTGTCAACGCGGAACTGGACCTGGCCAGCCTTGGCGTTCTTGACAGCGGTAGCGACATCGGGAGTCACGGTGCCGACCTTGGGGTTCGGCATCAGGCCGCGCGGGCCCAGGATCTGGCCCAGCGTACCCACCACGCGCATGGCGTCGGGAGCAGCGATGACCACGTCGAACGGCATGTTGCCGGCCTTGACTTCGGCGGCCAGGTCGTCCATGCCCACCACGTCGGCGCCAGCAGCCTTGGCTTCTTCAGCCTTGGCACCCTGGGCGAACACGGCAACGCGCTTGGTCTTGCCGGTGCCGTTGGGCATCACGACGGCGCCACGCACCACCTGGTCGGATTTCTTGGCGTCCACGCCCAGCTGCACGGCCACGTCGATGGATTCATCGAACTTGGCGTTGGCGCACTCTTTCACCAGAGCCAGCGCATCAGCGATGGCGTACAGCTTGGTGGCTTCCACCTTGCCTTCGGAGGCTTTCTGTTTCTTGGTCAGCTTGGCCATGTCACACACCCTCCACAGTCACGCCCATGGAACGGGCGGAGCCAGCGATGGTACGCACGGCGGCGTCCAGATCGGCGGCAGTCAGATCCTTCATCTTGGTCTTGGCGATTTCTTCCAGCTGTTCGCGGGTGATCTTGCCAACCTTGTCGGTATGCGGCTTGGCGGAGCCCTTGTCCAGCTTGATGGCCTTCTTGATCAGGGTGGCAGCCGGAGGGGTCTTGATGATGAACGTGAAGCTCTTGTCCGCGAAGGCGGTAATCACCACCGGCAGCGGCAGACCGGGCTCGACGCCCTGGGTCTGGGCGTTGAACGCCTTGCAGAATTCCATGATGTTCAGACCGCGCTGGCCCAGAGCGGGACCAATCGGCGGCGACGGGTTGGCTTTGCCAGCCGGCACTTGCAGCTTGATAAAGCCGACGATTTTCTTCGCCATGCTATTTCTCCTTGCGGGTGATAACGCCTGTGTTTGCAGGCTCCCCGGGGTTACGATCCTTCAATGACGGTACTGCGCGGACCAGAAACGCAGCACCCGAAAACTTGCAGACCGGTCAGGTCTTCTCGATCTGGGAAAACTCCAGCTCGACCGGCGTGGCGCGACCAAAGATGGTGACGGACACACGCAGCTTGTTCTTCTCGTAGTTGACTTCCTCGATGCTGCCGTTGAAGTCCGCAAACGGACCTTCCTTGACACGCACCATTTCGCCCACTTCGAATTCCACCTTGTGGCGCGGCTTCTCGCTGCCTTCCTGCATCTGGCTGACGATCTTCTGCACATCAGCCTGGGAAATCGGCACCGGACGGTTGCGCGCACCACCGACGAAGCCCGTAACCTTGCTGGTCTGCTTGACCAGATGCCAGGCATCGTCGTCCATGATCATCTCGACCAGCACGTAGCCCGGAAAGAACTTGCGCTCGGTCGTCTTCTTCTGGCCGTTCTTGACTTCGACCACTTCTTCGGTCGGCACCAGGATGCGACCGAACTTGGCTTCCATGCCCGCACGCGCAATGCGCTCGCGGATGTTGCGCTCCACAGCGCGCTCCATGCCGGAATACGCCTGCACGACGTACCAGCGGAAATCGGGATTGGCAGCTGCTTCCAGCATTTGGTTCTCAGACATGACTTACCTCCAACCCAGCACCAGGCTGTACAACACCCACTCGAGGGTCTTGTCCGTCAGCCACAGGAACAGCGACATCACCAGCGCAAACGCAAACACGAACATGGTGGTCTGCGTAGCCTCCTTGCGGGTCGGCCACACCACCTTGCGCAGCTCGCGCATGGCCTCGCGACCGAAATCGACCAGACCCTTGCCGGCCGCCGACTGCAGGAACACCGCCACACCCGCCAGCACGCCAACAATCAGTGCACCCCACTGGGCATAGACGCCCTGCGGCGCAAGCATGAAATAGGCAACGAAACCCGCCAGCACCAGCAGCAACGCCACTGCAAGCTTGGCTTTGTCGGCACCCGTGGTAACCGTTTCAACCTGAGATGTAGCCATGAGGCAATTCCACTATTCCTGGATTCGGGCGCAGCGCGCAGCAGATGCGCGTGGCAAGCCTACGAGAGGCGAAGCCAAATATTGTAGCCCAGAAAGACAAGACAGTAAAGCCCGCACGGAGCGGGCTTTACCTATTTACCACAGATTATGTGGCAGGGGCAGAGGGAATCGAACCCCCAACCTTCGGTTTTGGAGACCGACGCTCTGCCAATTGAGCTATACCCCTACAAATCACCTTACGCGATGATCTTGGCAACAACGCCGGCGCCGACGGTACGGCCGCCTTCGCGGATGGCGAAACGCAGACCTTCTTCCATGGCGATCGGGGCGATCAGCTTGACGGTGATCGACACGTTGTCACCCGGCATCACCATTTCCTTGTCGGCCGGCAGCTCGATGGCGCCAGTCACGTCGGTGGTGCGGAAGTAGAACTGCGGACGGTAGTTGTTGAAGAACGGCGTGTGACGGCCACCTTCGTCCTTGGACAGAACATACACCTCGGCGGTGAACTCGGTGTGCGGCTTGATGGAGCCCGGCTTGCACAGCACCTGGCCGCGCTCGACGTCTTCACGCTTGGTGCCGCGCAGCAGGATACCCACGTTGTCGCCAGCCTGGCCCTGATCCAGCAGCTTGCGGAACATTTCCACGCCCGTGCAGGTCGTCTTCTGGGTTTCCTTGATACCGACGATCTCGATTTCCTCGCCGACCTTGATGATGCCGCGCTCGACGCGACCGGTCACCACGGTACCGCGGCCGGAGATGGAGAACACGTCTTCCACCGGCATCAGGAACGCACCGTCAACAGCACGCTCGGGAGCGGGGATGTAGGAGTCCAGCGCCTCGGCCAGCTGCATGATGGCGCCTTCGCCCAGCTCGCCCGTGTCGCCTTCCAGCGCCAGCTTGGCAGAACCCTTGATGATGGGGGTGTCGTCGCCGGGGAAGTCGTACTTGCTCAGCAGTTCGCGCACTTCCATCTCGACCAGTTCCAGCAGCTCGGCGTCATCAACCATGTCGCACTTGTTCAGGAACACGATGATGTAGGGCACGCCCACCTGGCGGGACAGCAGGATGTGTTCGCGGGTCTGGGGCATCGGGCCGTCAGCGGCGGAGCACACCAGAATGGCGCCGTCCATCTGGGCAGCACCGGTAATCATGTTCTTCACGTAGTCGGCGTGGCCGGGGCAGTCAACGTGCGCGTAGTGGCGGTTGGCCGTCTCGTACTCGACGTGCGAGGTGTTGATCGTGATGCCGCGGGCCTTCTCTTCGGGCGCGTTGTCGATCTGGCTGTAGTCACGCGCTTCGCCGCCGAACTTCTTGGACAGCACCGTGGCGATTGCCGCAGTCAGGGTGGTCTTGCCGTGGTCCACGTGACCGATGGTGCCGACGTTCACGTGCGGCTTGGTCCGTTCAAACTTTTCCTTGGCCAT
>NZ_FOCW01000001.1 GCF_900110225.1 Allobrachymonas denitrificans DSM 15123 | reverse complement strand
GCCAGCTTTTTTCTGGCACGCAGCTCCAGCATGGCTTCGCCGTAGGCTTCCTGCAGGTCACTGAGCTTCTTCTCATACTGCTGGCGCACATCGAGCGGATTGGTACGCAAGGCATTCTCCATGCCACGTTTGCCTTCTTCCACCCATTGCTCCAGCTCTGAAGGCTGCAGGTCAAAGGCACGGCTGGCCTCTGCCACCGTAGTCTTGCCCTGGATGATCTCCAGGACCAAGGCCGTTTTACGCTTGGCCGTCCAGCGCTTGATATCGTCTTCCATCAGGGTACTCATCGTCGTTTCCTTCAACAATAACACCTGTGCAGGAATTCAGTGGGTCAATACAAAGCGGGCGACGCTTTTTGCATTCCTGGAGAGGGGATGGCGTCTCGTTTGTGCCGTATGACTGCAAGAGCTCCCCTGAGCTACCGATAAATTCACGGTAGTTGTCAGTTCTCTCGGTTTATAGTCGTAGCGAGCCTGCAAAAAGAACAAGGGCCTGATTCTTTGCAGAATCAGGCCCTTGGTTTTATGGTCGGCGTGGCGGGATTCGAACTCGCGACCCCTTGCACCCCATGCAAGTGCGCTACCAGGCTGCGCCACACGCCGAGAACATCAATTATATGCTGATTTTTGGTGTTTTGAAAAGACGTCGAAAATTTTCTGTCGTTGGGGAGAAGGGCGGGCTTGGGGGGAAGTTTTCCGTGTTCCGTCTGACACTAGGCGGTCAGCCCACAGCCTCACGCCAGGAACGACAGAATCGCCTGCAATTCGCGGCGCAGGCTGGCTACATCCGCAATCGGCTCGCTATCAGTAGTGTTGCTGACCGGAATCGCCTCGCTGCCAGCAGTCGCGGTCGCAGGTGCCACGCCAGCGCCATCAATGGCAACTGCAGTGGCGGAGCCATTGGTCTCAGCAGCAGCCGCTCCCGCCTTGCCCTTGTTCATCTCCAGCTGGTGCCGCGCACCGCTGATGGTGAATCCCTGCTCATAGAGCAGATCGCGGATGCGGCGCACCATCAGCACTTCGTGGTGCTGGTAGTAGCGGCGGTTGCCGCGGCGCTTCATGGGGTTGAGCTGGGTAAATTCCTGCTCCCAATAACGCAGCACGTGCGGTTTGACACCGCAGAGCTCGGCGACTTCCCCGATGGTGAAGTAGCGTTTGGCAGGAATGGCGGGAAGATTCGGAGTGGGGGTGCTCATGGCAACAGCAATACACGCAGCGACTCAGGTGCTGCAAACCCATAGCATATCCTAAAGTTGCGCCTGTTTGTGAAGGTGGGGTTTCAAAAACAGCGCTTAGAGGATGATTCTGCAGTGTTTTTTCAATCTGCGCCCCAAGTCTGACCAAGCATTGCGCAGAGGATGGGCAGACAGGCACGAACCGGAATACTTCAAGTGATTTCTTAGTTATGACGCATCGCGGCACGAAAAATTCTCAGAAGCCACATGAAAAAAGGACCGCAAGCGCGGTCCCTGTAAGGGAAAATTGAGCCGGCGAAGAAATCACTCTTCTTCAGCCGCTCCCTCGTCCCCTTGCACGATCGCCTTCAGCTTGTGGCTCGCATGAAAAGTCACCACACGGCGGGCCTCGATCGAGATCAGTTCGCCCGTACGCGGGTTGCGGCCCGGCCGCGGCGACTTGGCGCGCAACTGGAAGTTGCCGAAGCCGGAGATCTTCACATCATTGCCCTTGACCAGTTCCTGCGCGATCAGGTCGAAGAAGGCGTCGACCATGTCCTTGGCCTCGCGTTTGTTCAGGCCGATGTTGTCGAACAGCTTCTCGGCCAGCTGGGCCTTGGTCAGCGTCGGGGTTTCGAGGGAGTCGAGTGCAATTTCCATGACTGTCCTGTGCTTTCAGTTCCGGTGATTCTCGCAGAAATGATGCCAACTTAGCCGCGCAGGCGGGCACCGACGCTGCTGGCCAGCTGCTGCAGCACAGCCTGGCGGGCGGTTTCCAGCGATTCGTCGGTGTGCGCAGCGGCCTCGTTCAGGAACTGCAGGCGGATCGCCACGCTCTTCTCGTCGGCGGCCAGCCAGTCGGCCTGGCTGTTCTTGCCGGCGCGGAACACATCGAACACCACGGCGCTGCGCAGCGTGCCCTGCGTGGGCGCTGCCATGGCGGCAGCCAGCAGCGCATCATGCGTCACCGATTCCTTCACGATCACGGCAATGTCACGCTCGGCCGCCTGGTATTTGGAGACGGAAGCAAACTTCGGCAGCGGACGCTGCAGCACGGCTTCCCAGTCCAGTTCAAACACCACCGGCGCCTGCGGTAGCTCATAGGCCTGGCGCCAGCGCGGATGCAGTTCGCCGACAAAGCCGATCGCCTTGCCATCCACCAGCACGCGCGCGCAGCGGCCCGGATGCAGGGCAGGGTGCTCGGCCGGCTCGAAAGTGGCACGCAGCGGCGCCAGCAGCGCTTCCACGTCGCCTTTCACGTCGTAGAAATCGACTGCGCTGTCCTTGCTGCTCCACTGCAGCGCCTGCACCGGGCCATAGGCCATGCCGGCCACGCGCGTGGGCTGGGCAAAACCGGCCACCGTGCTGTCGCTTTCCACCACGGAGTCGTCACGCAGGAACACCGCGCCCACTTCAAACACGCGCACGCGGCTGGCCTTGCGGTCCAGGTTGAACTTCACCACGTTCAGCAGCGAGCCGATCAGCGAGGAGCGCATCACGCTCATCTGGCTGGCGATCGGGTTCATCAGCCTGATCGGGCTGGTGTTGCCCGCCAGCTCGTTCTCCCAGCGTTCTTCCACGAAGCTGTAGTTGATGGTTTCCTGATAGCCCAGGCCGGCCAGCTGGCGGCGCACGGCATAGGGGTTGCGCTCGGTTTCGCGGCGCAGCTTGGGCGTGATGGGCGCCTGCGGCGGCGTAGTCGGCAGCTTTTCGTAGCCGATCACGCGGATCACTTCCTCGATCAGGTCCTCTTCCAGCTGCAGGTCGAAGCGGTAGGTGGGCGGCGTCACGGTAATCACGCCATTGCTGGCCGTGGTGGGCAGGCCCAGGCCCAGCAGTGCCTGCAGGCACTGCTGCTCGGTCACCGGCATGCCGATCACCTTGCAGGCACGTTCCACGCGCAGCGTCACCGGCTGCGGTTGCGGCATATGGGGCTGCACGTCGCTGGACGGGCCGGCCTGGCCGCCGCAGATCTCCAGAATCAGCTGGCTGATGCGCTCGACCACCTGCAGCGTGCGTGCCGGATCCACGCCGCGCTCGTAGCGGTGACCGGCATCGGTGCTGAAGTTATAGCGGCGCGAACGGCCGGCCACGGCCTTGGGCCACCAGAAAGCGACCTCGACATACACATTCTTCGTGTCATCGCTCACCGAAGTGGCATCGCCACCCATGATGCCGGCCAGCGATTCCACTTCCTTGTCGTCGGCGATGACGCCCACGGTGTCGTCCAGCGTCACGGTATTGCCGTTGAGCAGCTTGAGCTGTTCACCTGGCTTGCCCCAGCGCACGTGCAGGGCAGAGCCGGCAATCTTGTCGGCATCGAAGATATGAGAGGGCTGGCCCAGCTCGAACATCACGTAGTTGGAGATGTCCACCAGGGCAGACACGCTGCGCTGGCCGCAGCGCGCCAGACGGTCCACCATCCAGGCGGGCGTCTTCGCATCGGTATTCACGCCGGTGATCACGCGGCCGCTGAAGCGCCCGCACAGATCGGGCGCCTGCACGTCCACCTGCACCTGCGCGCTGGCCGTCACCGGCACCTGCGCTTCGGGCAGGGCCTGCAGCGGCGCGCCGGTCAGGGCCGACACTTCGCGCGCCACGCCGTACACGCTCAGGCAGTGCGCCAGGTTGGGCGTGAGCTTGAGGGTGAACAGGGTGTCGTCCAGATCCAGGTGTTCGCGAATGTTCTGGCCAATCGGCGCATCAGCTGCCAGTTCCAGCAGGCCGCCGTGGTCTTCGGACAGCTGCAGTTCGCGTGCCGAGCACAGCATGCCGTAGCTCTCCACGCCACGCAGCTTGCCCACCTTGATCTTGAAGGGCTTGCCATCCTCGCCGGGCGGCAATTCGGCGCCCACCAGCGCGCAGGGCACACGGATGCCGACGCGGGCGTTCGGTGCGCCGCATACGATCTGCAGCAGCTCCGGCTGGCCGACATCCACCTTGCACACGCGCAGGCGGTCGGCATCGGGGTGCTGTTCGGCTTCCTTGATCTCGCCGATCACGATGGAGGAGAAGGGCGGCGCCACGGGCGACAGCTCTTCCACTTCCAGGCCGGCCATGGTCAGGGTATCGGCCAGTTGCTGGGTGGTGAGCGAAGGGTTGCAGAAGCTGCGGAGCCAGGATTCGGGAAATTGCATGGTGTTCTCGGAAAATTCGGGGGACGTTCGGACAACGGGGCTTGGCAGGCGGCGCACCGGGCGCCGCTGCCGGTATCAGCGGAACTGGCTGAGGAAGCGCACGTCGCCGTCAAAGAACAGGCGCAGATCGTTCACGCCATAGCGCAGCATGGTGAAACGGTCCAGGCCCATGCCGAAGGCAAAGCCGATGTACTGTTCGGGGTCCAGCCCCATGTTGCGCACCACGTTGGGGTGCGTCTGGCCGCTGCCGGCCACTTCCAGCCACTTGCCGGCCAGCGGGCCGCTCTGGAACTGGATGTCGATCTCGGCGCTGGGCTCGGTGAACGGGAAGAAGCTCGGGCGGAAGCGCAGCACCAGGTCATCGCTCTCGAAAAAGGTGCGGCAGAAGTCGGTGAACACCACCTTCAGGTCCTTGAAGCTGATGTTCTGGCCGATCCAGAGGCCTTCGCACTGGTGGAACATGGGAGAGTGCGTGGCATCGCTGTCCACGCGGTAGGTGCGGCCGGGGGCGATCACGCGGATCTCGGGCATGGTCTGGCCGGCATCCAGCAGGCCGCGGTGGCGTTTCACATGCTGCACGGCATGGCGGATCTGCATCGGGCTGGTGTGTGTGCGCAGCAGGTTGGGAGCCTTTTCGTTGCCGCCTTCCACATAGAAGGTGTCGTGCATGGAGCGGGCCGGATGGTCTTCGGGCGTGTTCAGCGCGGTGAAGTTGAACCAGTCGGATTCGATCTCGGGGCCGCGCGCCACTTCAAAGCCCATGGAGCCGAAGATGGACTCGATACGCTCCAGTGTCAGCGTGACCGGGTGCAGGCCGCCGGCACCGCGTGTGCGGCCGGGCAGCGTCACGTCCAGCGCTTCGGCTTGCAGCTGCGCCTGCAGCTCGGCTTCGGCCAGGGCGTTGCGGCGTGCCGTCAGCGCGGCCTCGATCGCCTGCTTGGCCTGGTTGATGGCTGCGCCACGGGTTTTCTTTTCTTCCACCGACAGCTTGGCCATGCCCTTCATCAGCTCGGTGATCTGGCCGGCCTTGCCCAGGAAACGCGCCTTGGCGTTTTCCAGGTCGTTCGGGGTGGCGGCTTCGGCAAAACTCTGCTGCGCGCTGGCAACAATGGCGTCCAGGTCGTTCATGGTGGCAATCGGAGAAAAAGGGCGTCAACAGGCTTCAGGCGCCTGCTGGCGGTTCAACAACAGGGAGGATGCAGCCGTGAGGCTGCGCCAGCCACCGGCAGATCGGGCTGCCGGATCAGGCGGCATGCGTCAGGGCGGCAACCGGAAAGAGGGCGCTGCACTGGCGGATGCCATCTGGAGAAGTCTAAAGAAAAAGGGCTGGCACTTTGCAGAACCAGCCCTTGTTTCTTGGCTCGGAACCCCGGTGGTCGTGTTGAGGCAACAGTGACGGAGAGGGTTCCTCGTGCAATCAGGCGGCCAGCTTGGCTTTGACCTGGTTGACGATGGCTGCAAAAGCGGCTTCGTCATGCACGGCGATGTCGGCCAGCACCTTGCGGTCCAGACCGATGGCAGCCTTGTTCAGACCATTGATGAACTGGCTGTAAGTCAGGCCATTGGCACGGGCTGCGGCGTTGATACGCGCGATCCACAGCTGGCGGAACACGCGCTTCTTGGTACGGCGGTCACGGTAGGCATACTGGCCAGCCTTCATGACGGCCTGTTTGGCTACGCGGTAGACGTTACCACGACGACCACGGAAACCTTTTGCAAGGGCGAGAACTTTCTTGTGACGGGCACGTGCCGTTACACCACGTTTGACGCGAGGCATTATCTATCTCCTTGTTCGTCGGTTAATTACAGGCCTTGCTTGGGCAGCATCTGTGCCATGTGACCCATGTTGGTCTCATGCACGTTCACTGCACCGCGCAGATGGCGCTTGTTCTTGGTGGTTTTCTTGGTCAGGATGTGGCGCTTGAAAGCCTGGCCACGCTTGACGCTGCCACCGGGACGAACGCGGAAACGTTTTTTCGCGCTGCTCTTGGTCTTCATCTTGGGCATTGGAATGCTCCTTTTTTGTTGTGCTCGTGAGGCGGAATGCCACCTTGGCATCCTCTTGCTGGCCCCGAGCCACTTGTTTTGCCCCGGCACGGATGCCGCGGCAGTGCTGAAGGCAGGGCGCTTGCGCGTCCTGCCTTCGAACCTTGTTCAGGAATTTACTGCTGGCCTTCTTCGGCAGCAGTTGCCGCCGGCTTGGCTGCAGCCGGCTTCTTGCGGCCGGGGGCGATCATCATGATCATCTGGCGGCCTTCCAGTTTGGGGAAGGACTCGACCGTGATGCTGTCACCCAGTTCATCGCGAATGCGCTGGAGCAGGGCCATGCCGATCTCCTGGTGCGTAATCTCGCGGCCGCGGAAGCGAAGCGTGATTTTACACTTGTCGCCGTCTTCCAGGAAGCGGCGGATGTTGCGCATCTTGATGTTGTAATCGCCGTCGTCGGTACCGGGGCGGAACTTGACTTCCTTGACCTCGATGACCTTCTGCTTGGCCTTGGCCTCGGCTGCCTTCTTCTGCTCCTGGTACTTGAACTTGCCGTAGTCCATCAGGCGGCAGACCGGCGGGTTGGCCATGGCGGCAATCTCGACCAGATCCACGTCCAGATCGCCTGCCATGCGCAGGGCTTCCTGGATGCTGACGATGCCCAGGGGCTCGTTGTCGGGACCCGACAGACGCACTTCGGGGGCATTGATTTCACGGTTCAGGCGATGCTTGCGCTCTTCACGGTGACGGCGATCACGGTATTCGGTAGCTATGGTAAATCCTTTCGATGTCTCTCTTTTGACGCCAGAAAGGCGGCTGGCCTTTCACTAGGTGAAAGGCCAGCCGCCGAGCGGTCAGGCCTGTTCCGGTGCGGGGACTGCGGACTTGCGGGCGATGTCGTCCTGCAGCAGCTTGGCGAAGCTGTCTACCGACATCACGCCGAGATCCTGATTGCCTCTGGCGCGTACCGCCACGTTGCCATTTTCCTTCTCCTTGTCTCCCACGACGAGGATGTACGGCAGTTTTTGCGTGGCGTGACTACGTATTTTATAGGTAATCTTGTCGTTGTGCAGGTCTGTGATGACCCTGACACCCTGATTCCGCAGCGTCTGAGCCACGTTTTGCGCATATTCGGCCTGTGCATCGGTGATATTGAGCACGGCCACCTGCACCGGAGCGAGCCAGGCGGGCAGTGCGCCCGCGTACTGTTCGATCAGGATGCCGATGAAACGTTCCATGCTGCCGACAATGGCACGGTGCAGCATCACCGGGCGGTGGCGGTTGCCGTCCTCGCCTACGTATTCGGCATCCAGGCGCTCCGGCATGGAAAAGTCCACCTGGATGGTGCCGCACTGCCATTCACGGCCGATGGCATCCTTGAGCGTGTATTCGATCTTCGGGCCGTAGAAGGCGCCGTCACCGGGGGAGATCACATAGTCGCAGCCGGAGGCTCGCAGGCTTTCCATCAGCGCGTGCTCTGCCTTGTCCCACACCTCATCGGAGCCGATGCGCTGCTCGGGGCGGGTCGAGACCTTGTAGATGATGTTGGTGAAGCCGAAATCGGCGTAGACCTTCTGCAGCAGGGTGGTGAAGGCGCTGCATTCGGACAGGATCTGGTCTTCGGTACAGAAGATGTGGCCATCGTCCTGGGTGAAGGCGCGTACGCGCATGATGCCGTGCAGGCCGCCGCTGGGCTCGTTACGGTGGCACTGGCCAAATTCGCCGTAGCGCAGCGGCAGGTCGCGGTAGCTGCGCACACCCTGCTTGTAGATCAGGATGTGGCCGGGGCAGTTCATGGGTTTCAGGGCATAGTCGCGCTTTTCACTCTCGGTGGTGAACATGTTCTCGCGGTACTTGTCCCAGTGGCCGGTTTTTTCCCACAGGCCCTTGTCGAGCAGCTGCGGGCCTTTCACTTCCTGGTAGCCGTTGTCGCGGTAGACATTGCGCATGTACTGCTCCACCTGCTGCCAGATGGTCCAGCCCTTGGGGTGCCAGAACACGGTGCCGGGAGAGTGCTCGTCGATGTGGAACAGGTCGAGTTCGCGTGCCAGCTTGCGGTGGTCGCGCTTTTCGGCTTCTTCCAGCATGTGCAGGTACTGCTTGAGCTCGTCCTTGCTGGCCCAGGCCGTGCCGTAGATGCGCTGCAGCATTTCATTTTTGCTGTCGCCACGCCAGTAGGCGCCGGCCACCTTCATCAGCTTGAAGTGCTTGAGCTTGCCGGTGCTGGGCACGTGCGGGCCGCGGCACAGATCCTCGAAGGCGCCTTCGCGGTAGAGCGACACGTCCTCGTTGCTGGGAATGCTGGCGATGATCTCGGCCTTGTAGTTCTCGCCCAGACCCTTGAAGTAGGCAACAGCTTCGTCACGCGGCAGCACGCGGCGCACCACGGGCTCGTCCTTGTTGGACAGCTCGGTCATCTTCTTTTCGATGGCGGCCAGGTCTTCGGGCGTGAAGGGGCGCTTGTACGAGAAGTCGTAGTAGAAGCCGTTGTCGATCACCGGGCCGATGGTGACCTGCGCATCCGGGAACAGTTCCTTGACGGCGTAGGCCAGCAGGTGGGCGGTGGAGTGGCGGATCAGTTCCAGGCCGTCGGCGTCCTTTGCGGTGATGATGGCCAGCGGGGCATCCTGCTCGATCAGGTAGCTGGTGTCGACGAGCTTGCCGTCCACCTTGCCGCCCAGGGCAGCCTTGGCCAGGCCGCTGCCGATGCTGGCGGCCACGTCGGCCACGGTGGGGGCCTGTTCAAAACTGCGTTGCGAGCCGTCGGGGAGGGTGATGGTAATCATGGTGCTGCGGAAATTAGGAGACAACAAAAAAGCGCGGACAGTGGCCGCGCTTTGCTCGAAGTGCCTGGAAAACGAATCAGGCGGACGTGCCAGCAAGCAGCGGCGCGACACCTGTGGAGGTGCCGGTACAGGAAGAGGGCGTAGTTCGCGGTGTCATAACCCGTGCTGCCTTTCTCGCTCTTGGCTGTGTGGTCAATGCATATGCAGGAAAACCCCATTTTACCCCGTGTGCACGCAAGCGTCGTGTCTCTGCGGAATTTAGTGCTTTTGCCTGTGGGCGCAGCGGCACACCCTGCGGGGCAAGCTCCGGTACACTTGGACGACGTCCGGCGGTTTGATCGCCCGGCGATGCCCGGTGGCCCGGCCGCCGGTGGACAAGACAATTTGCAGAGAAATCCTATGGCACATTACGACCGCCCCTTTGAGATTCATGTGCACGGCGAGGTCTCTTTGCATCCCGACGTGAAAGTGGGCGACGTGCAGGAAGCACTCAAGCCCCTGTGGCAGTATGCCGGCGCCCGCTCGCTGGCCGAAGGCTCCATCAGCGCCTACGAGGAAGAGCCCGGCCTGCAGTTCGACCATCGCCAGCATCTGCTGCGCATGTGCTGGACCGTGCGCGGCGATGAGGACTTCCGCCGCAACATCGACGACATGTGCATGAACCTGAACGAGCTTGCCAGCACCGGCGCGCCGATCGAGGTCACCTTCTACGATGCTGAATACGATGAGGAAGATGAAGAAATGCGCGAGGAGGATTCGCGCGACGACTTCATGATCGTGTTCGTCGGCCCCACGCCTGCGGCCATCATGCAGGTGCAGCGCGACCTGCTGGTGCAGGACGTGATTGCCCTGATGGAGCGCCATTTCGATGCGTCCGAGCTGACCGGCGTGGTGGGCGAGGTCGACAAGCTGTTCACCCAGCGTTTCGATGCGCTGGTGGAATCGCTGGAGATCGGCAAGCCGCCACGTGGCAGCGGCAATGGCGGCCATCGCGGGCGCAACAAGCCGCGGCATCTGCATTGAATCGCCTGCCACGGAGGCTGGCAGTGCATCAGGCCTGGCGCCTGCTTGTGCTGCCTGGCTGAGGAGGCGCGCCGGGCGCAAGTGTGCGTCCCGCGTGCGCCTTCATGCGCTGTCACACAGCTCAGGCAGACTCTGGGCTTCCTCCCGCTCTCTCTGCACCCACTCATGAACCTGCTGCCTGATTCTGCCCTCAATCCCGGCGTGCGCCGCCGCGAGGTGTTCGGCTGGGCGATGTATGACTTCGCCAACTCCGGCTACACCACGGTGGTGTTGACCGCGGTGTTCTCTGCCTATTTCGTGGCGGGGATTGCCGGCAAGGCCGACTGGGCGACCCTGGCCTGGACACTGGCCCTGGGCATCTCCAATGCAGTGGTGATGCTGCTCATGCCGGCCATCGGCGCCTGGGCGGATGCGCATGCACAGAAGAAGCGCCTGCTGATGCTGACTACCACGGGCTGCGTGCTCGCGACCGCGGCACTGGCGCTGGCGCAGCCGGGCATGGTGGCGCTGGCCTTGCTCCTGATTGTTGTCTCCAACATCTTCTACAGTTTTGGAGAGTCGCTGACGGCATCCTTCCTGCCCGAACTGGCGCAGCCCGAAGCCATGGGGCGCGTGAGTGGCCTGGGCTGGGGCTTTGGCTATCTTGGGGGCATGCTGACGCTGGGGCTGTGCCTGGCTTATGTGCTTTGGGCGCAGCAGCAGGGAGAGCCTGCCTCGCGCTTTGTGCCCGTCACCATGCTGCTGACGGCGGTGATGTATGGCTTGCCGGCGGTCGTGACTTTCCTCCTGCTGCGCGAGCGTGCCAGGCCGCCGGGCGCGGGCGTGCAACCCGCCGTGACGGTGGGCAATGCCTTGCGGCATCTGCGGCAGACCTATCAGCAGGCAGCGCACTTGCCGGATTTGCGTCTGCTGCTGGGCAGCACCGTCTGCTATCAGGCCGGTGTGGCGGTGGCCATTGCGCTGGCGGCCATTTATGCAGAGCAGGTGATTGGTTTCGCGCCGCAGGAAACCATGGTGCTGATTCTGGTGCTCAATCTGGCAGCGGCGCTGGGGGCACTGGCGTTCGGCTATGTGCAGGACCGTATCGGCCACCGGCTGGCCTTGTCGCTGACGCTGGTCGGCTGGGTTGCCGTGTGCGTGATCGCTGCGCTGGCGCAGAACAAGGCGCAGTTCTGGGTGGCAGCCACCATTGCCGGCCTGTGCATGGGCAGCAGCCAGTCGGCGGGCCGGGCCATGGTCGGGCTGTTTGCGCCACCGCGGCAACTGGCGGAATTCTTCGGGCTGTGGACCACGGCCACACGCATTGCCAGCATCATCGGCCCCATCAGCTATGGAATGATCACCTGGCTGGCCGGCGGCAACCAGCGCATTGCCATCGTGGCGTGCAGCGCCTTCTTCGTGGCGGGGATGCTGTTTTTGTGGCCGATGCGGGTGCAGCGCGGGCGTGCTGCCGCACTGGCATCGGTTCAGGGCGCTTCGGCGTAGTTGCTCAGCAGCTGCGCGCTGGCACGCGGCAGGTGCAGCCACTGGCGGGCGGCCTGTTCCAGCCGTCTGGGTGCAGCGGTGCACAGTAGTTCCAGATGGCCATGGTGCAAGACCGAGTGCTCCAGGGTTTCCGGGCGCAGCAGATGTGCGCTCTCCAGCAGCCGCGCGGTCTGGCGGGCAACGGGCTCGCCGGGTTCGATCAGGCGCACGCCGGGACCGACCAGCGGACGCAGCACGTCTGCCGCAAAGGGGTAATGGGTGCAGCCGAGCACCAGGGTGTCGATGCCGTTGATCGCATCATCCTGCACAAAGCTTCCCAGGGCCTGCACATAGCGGCGGCACAGGCTTTCTACGGTTTCGCCGTCAGGGTTGGCCTGATTTTCCAGCGCATTCTCGATGGCCAGTGCCAGTCCGTTGCAGGCCTGGATGTGCATCTGGCGGTCGCCCGACCATTCCTGCACCAGCCGCTGGAAACGCTGGCTCTGCACGGTGGCGTGGGTCGCCATGATGCCGATATGGCCCGTCAGGGTCAGCGCTGCGGCAGGCTTGATGGCGGGCTCGATGCCGACGATGGGCAGAGCAGGGTAGGCTTCGCGGATGGCATGCACTGCCTGTGCTGTGGCGGTATTGCAGGCCACCACCAGCAGCTTGATGGCGTGGGTATCGACCAGGTGGCGCGTGATGGCCAGGCTGCGCTGCTGGATCTCTTCCGTGCTGCGCTCGCCGTAGGGCGCCCAGGCCGTGTCTGCCAGATAGACGAAGTCTTCCTGCGGCAGCAGGCGCAGCAACTGGCGCAGCACGCTCAACCCGCCCACGCCACTGTCGAAAACGCCAATGGGACGGGAGGCAAGTGCGGAATCGGGCTGCATGGTCTATCGGTCTGGGCTGGCGGAGCAAACACTTCACTCCGCGATGGAAGCATGATGCCTGAAATGGAGGCAGGCCAAGCGCAGGCGGGTGGGCGCAGGCGACAAAAAAGCCGCCGCATGGATGCGTGCAGAAAATCCGGAGAGGATTTTCACGCGCGCCTCATGCTGGCGGCCTGGCGGTGGGAGCTGCCTCGGGCAACTCCCTTCAGGAGCCTCAGGCAGCCGTGATGTCGATGCCCTTGAACTCGCCGCTGGCGATGCGCTTTTCCCACTCGGCGGGGCCGGTGATGTGGGCGCTGGTGCCGCCGGCATCGACGGCCACGGTCACGGGCATGTCGACCACGTCGAATTCGTAGATGGCTTCCATGCCCAGGTCCTCGAAGCCGACCACCTTGGCCGCCTTGATCGCCTTGGACACCAGATAGGCAGCACCCCCCACGGCCATCAGGTAAGCCGATTTGTGGTTCTTGATGGATTCGATGGCCACCGGGCCGCGCTCGGCCTTGCCGACCATGGCGATCAGGCCGGTCTGCTCCAGCATCATGTCGGTGAATTTGTCCATGCGGGTGGCGGTGGTCGGGCCGGCCGGGCCCACCACTTCGTCGCCCACCGGATCAACCGGGCCCACGTAGTAGATCACGCGGTTGGTGAAATCGACCGGCAGCTTCTCGCCCTTGGCCAGCATGTCCTGGATGCGCTTGTGGGCGGCATCGCGGCCGGTCAGCATCTTGCCGTTCAGCAGCAGGGTCTGGCCGGGTTTCCAGCTGGCCACTTCTTCCTTGGTCAGGGTGTTGAGGTCAACGCGCTTGCTGGTTTCGGTGTTGGGCGTCCAGTCGACCTTGGGCCATAGGTCCAGGCTCGGGGGATCCATGTAGACCGGGCCGCTGCCGTCCATCACGAAGTGGGCGTGGCGGGTGGCGGCGCAGTTCGGGATCATGGCAACCGGCTTGGAAGCGGCGTGCGTGGGGTACATGTTGATCTTCACGTCCAGCACGGTGGTCAGGCCGCCCAGGCCCTGTGCGCCGATGCCCAAGGCGTTGACCTTCTCGAACAGCTCCAGGCGCAGCTTCTCGACGTCGGACAGCTCGCCACCCTTGGCAGCCTTTTCCTGCAGCTCGTACATGTCCAGGTCTTCCATCAGCGACTGCTTGGCCATCAGCATGGCTTTTTCGGCAGTGCCGCCAATACCGATGCCCAGCATGCCGGGCGGGCACCAGCCGGCGCCCATCTGCGGCACGGTCTTGAGCACCCAGTCCACCAGGTTGTCGCTGGGGTTGAGCATGACGAACTTGGTCTTGTTTTCGGAGCCGCCGCCCTTGGCTGCCACGGTCACGTCCAGCTTGTTGCCGGGCACCAGCTCGACATGGATCACGGCGGGGGTGTTGTCCTTGGTGTTCTTGCGGGCGAACTGCGGATCGGCCACGACGGAGGCGCGCAGGCGGTTGTCGGGGTTGTTGTAGCCGCGGCGCACGCCTTCGTTGATGGCGTCATCCAGCGAACCGGTCAGACCCTCGAAGCGCACGTCCATGCCCACTTTCAGGAACACGTTGACGATGCCGGTGTCCTGGCAGATCGGACGGTGGCCGGTGGCGCTCATCTTGCTGTTAGTCAGGATCTGCGCCATGGCGTCCTTGGCAGCGGGGCTCTGCTCGCGCTCGTAGGCGCGCGCGAGATGCTGGATGTAGTCGGCCGGGTGGTAGAAGCTGATGTACTGCAGCGCCGCAGCAATCGATTCGATCAGGTCATCCTGCTTGATGATGGTGGTCATGGGTGTTCCTTGGGTCTGTTCAAGTAATGGCAATGCCTCACTGGCCGACTGCGCCAGCGTTTTGCAGGCGTTATTGTGCCTTGTCTGGCTGACGTCTTGCTAACTGCAGGGGCAAGGGCTTGCCGCCAGCCGCGCCACAAGGAAAAACGGCTGCGTGGTGACGCAGCCGTTGGTGGAGCGGTGTGCCTTGTCAGGCAGCCGGGCCTTCGCCGGGGCGGCCCAGCCACTTGCCGAGGATGCGCTTGCGCGTAGGGGTTTCGAGCGGCAGCTCCAGGGACTGGGCTGGTGGCAGCAGTTCGGCCAGACCGGATTCGCGCAGCACGCGCACGCAGTCGCGGATGTGCTGCTCGCCCAGATAGCGCAGGGCGGTGTAGCCCAGCGCGGCAGCAGCCACCTGGCCGGCCAGCGGCACATACTTGACGGCCTGCTTGGTCGTCAGGCGCATGCCGACCATGCGGGCGGCACGCAGCACCAGATCCTTGGTCACCAGCCGGCCCACCATGACTGCGCCCACTGCGGCAATCGCCTTCTGGATGCGCGCCTGCTTCTGCGGGTCGAGGCGGGCGATCTGGGCCTGTGTCAGGCCGAACTCCTGATTGATCTGCGGAATCACCTTGGTCATCAAGGAGGCATCGACCAGCCAATCCACGCCCGGAATCGGCACCATGCTGGTGACGGCACCAGTCACGGCCTTCTTGTGCAACAGCTTGCGCGAGCGTGCAACGGCAGCTTCCAGACGGGGATCTCCCTGGGCCATGTCCATGGCATTCATGTGCGTTCTCCTTGTTGTGGTGACAACGCCGCGCAAGCGGCAATCCAATATGCGGGGACGCTGTCGCGGCTTCAATGCCTTGCGACGCGCCTGATTGTTACGGCTTGCATCCGTGGCGACAAGCGGCGCGGCTTGTGCTTTTGCGGCAGAAGCGGAACTGCGTCACGGATGCTGCATTCCAGTGCAGTCACCGGCGCTGGTTACACTGGCAGTTTGCCCACGAACGGAAGTCGATTGCCATGCGTGCCCTAGCCATCCATGCCGGACCCGCCGCGCTGCGCCACGTGCAGCAGCATGGCCTGTTGCCGCAGCACATCGGCGTGATTCCGGCGGCAGCTGGCGGGCCCAAGGGGCTGATGCTGCTGCGCATGGACCAGTTCCTGTTTGGCGACTGGCTGACGCGCAGTAGTCAGCCGGTGCATCTGGTGGGGGCATCCATCGGTGCCTGGCGCATGGCGACGGCCTGTCTGCCGGATGCGGTCAGCGCGTTTCAGTTGCTGGAGCACAACTACATCCATGAGGAGTTCAAGACCCGCAACGATGGCCGGCGCAAGCGTCTGCCGCCGCCGGCGGAAGTGAGTGCGGCCTTTGCACGGAATCTGCAGCAGTTCTACGGCGGCAGGGTGGAGCAGGTGCTGGCGCATCCGCGCTACCGGTTGCATGTGGTCGCTGCCCGTGGGCGGCGCCTGCTGGCGCGTGAGCGGGCAGGGCGCAGCCATCTGGGCTATCTGGCCGCTTATGGCAGCAATGCCTGGAGTCGCAACTCGCTGTCGCACTGGCTGGACCGGGTGGTGTTTTCCTCGCCACGCCCGCCCGCGGGTGATATCAGTCCGATGCCGTTCGACGCTGGAGACTTCCGCACGCATCAGGTGGAACTCACCCAGGCCAACTTCATGCCGGCCTTGCAGGCCAGTGGCTCGATTCCCTTCGTGCTGGAAGCCGTGCATGATATTCCAGGCGCTCCTGCGGGAGCCTACTGGGATGGCGGCATTACCGATTACCACCTGCATCTGCGTTACCTGAAGGGACAGTCCCCAGTGCAGCCGGCGGGCGATGGCACAGCAAGCATCGTGCTGTATCCACACTTCCAGCAGGCAGTGGTGCCGGGCTGGCTCGACAAATCCCTGCGCTGGCGCCACGCCAGCACCGATGCGCTGGACCACATGCTGCTGCTCGCACCGAATCCCGAATGGGTGCGCCAGCTGCCCAACGGGAAACTGCCCGACCGCAACGACTTCCGTCGCTATATCGATGACCACGCCGGTCGTGTGCGCGTATGGTCGCAAGCCGTGGCGGCCAGCCAGCAGCTGGTGGAGGAGTTTGCCGAATGGCTGGAGCATCCCGATCCTGCGCGCATCCAGCCACTATGATGGTTGCCTGATTTTTCCCGATTCCCATGCACCTGCCCGACCCTCACATCCAGCCCGAAGCCTGGCGCCACCTCAAGCCGCACGTCCGCAACCTGCTGCAGCGCATCCACCGAAAGCCGCGCCCGCCCATGGAGTCGCTGCCCGTCGATCTGGCGCGCGAAGCCTATGCCATGGGCTCGCACGTGCTGGAGGTCGAGGCGCCGGCGCTGGCGCGCATCGAGGATCTGCAGATTCCCAATCGTGGCGGCCATCCCATGCCTGCCCGCCTGTACGCTCCGGTGCCGGAAGGGCAGGCCGTGCTGCCGGTGCTGGTGTTCTTCCATGGCGGCGGTTTTGTGGTGGGCAGCGTGGAGACGCATGACACCCTGTGCCGCGTACTGAGCCATCTGAGCGGTTGCGCAGTGCTCTCGGTGGATTACCGTCTGGCGCCGGAACACAAGTTTCCCGCTGCCTTCAACGATGCCTGGGATGCCGTGCTCTGGCTGACCCAGCATGCTGCGGTGCTCGGCCTGGACGAAACACGCATTGCCGTGGGTGGCGACAGCGCCGGCGGTACGCTGGCTGCAGGCTGTGCCGTGCAGGCAGCGCAGGAAGGCGTGCCGCTGCGCCTGCAGCTGCTGTTCTATCCCGGCATGCAGGCGGAGCCGCTGACGCCCTCGCGCAAGCTCTACGCCGAGGGCTTCCTGCTTACCGAGCCGCAGATTCAGTGGATGTTCCACAGCTTTGTCGAAGATCCTTCCCAGTTTGCCGACTGGCGCTTTGCGCCCATCCATGCCGACCATGTGGATGGCGTGGCTCCCCTGTGGATCGGCCTGGCAGAGTGCGATCCCATCGTCGATGACAGCCTGCTCTGGGCCGACAAGCTGCGTGCTGCCGGTGTGCCGGTGGAACTGGAGATCTACAACGGCGTGATCCACGAGTTCATCAAGATGGGGCATGCCATCCCCGAAGCGCGTCAGGCGCATGCGGATGCAGCCCGTGCCCTGCGGGCCGCGTTGCAACCCTAGACTATTGCAGTAGAGGCAAGACATGACCCAGGCCATTTTCTCGGCAGCCAGCCGTTCCTCGTTTCGTCACGCAACGCGCCTGCGCGTGCGCTGGTCCGAGGTGGATATGCAGAACATCGTGTTCAATGCGCACTATCTGGCCTGGTATGACACCGCCTTCAGCGATTACTGGCGCAGCCTGGGGCTGCCCTATGGCGACACCATGCAGCGCTTCGGCTGTGATGTGTATCTGAAGAAGGCGACCACCGAGTTCCACGCCAGCGCGAAGCTGGATGACATGGTGGAAGTCTGCCTGCGCTGCGAACGCATCGGCAGCAGCAGCCTGCTGTTCACGGGCGCGGTGTTCGGCGGCAACCAGTTGCTCAACAGTGCGGAGTTGCTGTACGTGTATGCCGATCCGGTGCAGCAGAAGGCCGTGCCCGTGCCGGAGCCGCTGCGCGAACTGTACGGTGCCTTCGAGGCGGGTGCCGACATGGTCAACTGCCGGACTGGCGACTGGGAAGGCTTGCGCGAACTGGCGCAAGCGGTTCGGGAGCCGGTGTTTGTGCTGGAGCAGGGCTTTGCGCCGGAAGAGGAGTACGACGATCTGGACGCAAGCGCCTTGCACGCTGTGGCATGCAACCGTATCGGCATGGCACTGGCCACGGCGCGCCTGCTGCCAACCATCGAGTTGGAAGAGCAGGGCAGCGTGCTGCGGGTAGGGCGCATCGGCCGGGTTGCGGTGCTGCAGCCCTTGCGTGGAACGGGAGCCGGTCAGCTGGTGATGCGGGCCCTGCAGGAAAGCGCACGGCTGCGGGGTGACAGCCATATCCAGCTGGGGGCACAGTTGTCGGCTGCGGGCTTCTACCGTCGCATGGGCTACCAGCCGGTGGGCCACATGTATGAGGAGTGCGGCGTCCCGCACCAGGACATGCGCCTGGCTCTGTAAATCCTCACACGGAAATCAGCACGTCGCTCTGCACTTCGGTCAGTACGCGCTTGGTCACGCTGCCCAGCAGCATCTCGGTGATGGCGCTTTCGCCGTGTTTGCCCAGCACGATCAGTTCGGCGTACTGTTCCTGTTCCTGTTCCACGATGCGCATGACCGGATCACCCTGCAGCACCAGCAGGCGGGTGCTGTCCAGCGGCAAGCCGGCTTCGTCGCGCAAGGCCTGGAGCTTCTGCGTGGCTTCCTGTCGGGCCTGGTCGCGGTAATGCGCGAAGGTGTCGTGCTCCACGCTGGCGTAACGCAGGTAGCCGGCAAACGGCACCTCGTACACATGCAGCAGCACCAGCTCCGCACCGGGGGCAATCTGTTGCGCCTGCCGGATGGCGGTGAGCGAGGCACTGGAGAAGTCCACCGGCACCAGCACGTTGCGATAGGGTTCGTGCATGGGCTGCTTCACCACCAGTACGGGGCAGGAGGCGGTATTGAGCAGGCGCTCTGCGGTGGAGCCCAGCAGCAGATGGCGCATGAAACTCTCGCCGCGCGAACCGCAGACCAGCAGATCCGCTCCCTGTGCCTGTTCGCTCAAGACCGGCAGCAGCGAACCGAATTCCACGTGGGCATGGCCCGGCAACTCGCCCAGGCGCTTGCGTAGCGCGGCGCGCAGTTCATCCAGCTTCTCGTTGGCACGCGAGGCCACCCGTTCACGCAATTCCTCCGGCCCGACGCCCATCATGTGGCGCAGCTTCTCCAGCGGCGTCAGGTCGGCCACGTGGATCACATCCAGCCGCGCATCCAGCTTGCGTGCCAGCAGGGCTGCACGCTCCACGGCGTGCCTGGCAGGAGCAGAAAGGTCGGTGGCGGCAAGAATGTGCTTGAATTCGGGCATTGTCGGAATGTCTGGCTGAATGGTGATGAAGGCCAAGCTGCTGGCATGCGCGGGAACGTCAAACGGGCAGCCGCTGCACGGCGCCGGATTTGTCACGTTCCGTCCGTATCATGACATGCTTCCATGCCCTGTTTGCCATGTCTTCGCTTTCCACTGCCCGTTCGTCCGACTCACAACCGCCTTCTGCCATGGAGGTACTGCTGGTTTTCCTGCAGCTGGGCCTGACCAGTTTTGGTGGTCCGGCAGCCCATCTGGGCTATTTCCGCGAGGCCTTGGTGGCGAAGCGGCGCTGGTTGAGCGAGCAGGCGTATGCGGACCTTGTGGCGCTTTGCCAGTTTCTGCCAGGGCCGGCCAGCAGCCAGGTAGGCATGGGCATCGGCATGATGCGTGCCGGCTATCGCGGTGCGCTGGCGGCCTGGGTGGGCTTCACGATGCCGTCTGCCATTGCGCTGGTTCTTGCTGCGCAGGGGCTGATGCACTGGGGCAGTGCGGTGCCGGCCGGCGTGCTGCACGGCCTGCATCTGGCGGCCATTGCGGTGATTCTGCAGGCGGTGTGGAGCATGGGCCAGGCCTTCTGCCGCGGCCCGGTGCAGGTCGTGTTGATGGGGCTCGTTGCGGTGGGCGTGCTGGGGTGGGGCGGCCAGTGGGCGGGGAGCGTGATTGTCATGCTGGCTCTGGCCGGTGCCGTCGGCGTATGGCTCTTGCGATCCGGCAGCACCGGAAGTGACGGCTCCCTGCAGGTGGCTGTGGGCAGCCGTGCCGCCCTGGGGTGGCTGTTGCTGTTTGTCCTCCTGCTGGTACTGAGCATGCTGCCGTGGACCCTGCAGGCTCTGGAGTTGGTAGCTGCGTTCTTCCGCACCGGCAGCCTGGTGTTCGGCGGTGGCCATGTGGTGCTGCCCTTGCTGGAAGGCGAAGTGGTGCAGCGGGGCTGGGTGGAGGCGCCGGTGTTTCTGGCCGGCTACGGGCTGGCACAGGCCGTGCCGGGGCCGCTGTTCACTTTCGCGGCGTTTCTGGGTGCCACGATGAAATTGCCGCCCACCGGCTGGACAGGGGCTGCTCTGGCGCTGGTCGCGATTTTCCTGCCGGCATTCCTGCTGGTAGCTGGTGTGCTGCCCTTCTGGGAGCGCTGGCGCCATGTGCGCTGGCTGCGCAGCGCCCTGCAGGGCATCAACGCGGCTGTGGTGGGCCTGCTGCTGGCTGCCTTGCTGCAGCAGGGTGCCGCCAGCGTGCAGCAGTGGCAGGACCCGGTGGTGGTGGGGCTGGCGCTGTGGCTGCTGATGGGGCGGCGCTGGGCTCCATGGCTGGTGGTGGCCCTGAGTGCGCTGGCCGGTGCCGTGCTGACATAAGCAAATCACCATTCCATCTGTCCATGCCGGGAACAGGGCGGGCCAAAGGCTGTAACATGCCATCTTCCCGAAGAACCGAATCCCGCAGGAGATAACACCCATGGCGCTCGATCCCAGCACCTTCAAGCCTGAAACCATTGCCGTGCACGGCGGCTACAGCTCGGAGCCCACCACGCGTGCCGCGGCGGTGCCGATCTACCAGACCACGTCCTACACTTTCGACAACACGCAGCACGGCGCCGACCTGTTCGACCTGAAGGTGGCAGGCAATATCTACACCCGCATCATGAACCCGACGCAGGACGTGCTGGAAAAGCGCGTCGCAGCCATGGAAGGCGGCATTGCCGGCCTGGCAGTGGCTTCGGGCATGTCGGCCATTACCTATGCCATCCAGACCATCGCGGAAGCTGGCGACAACATCGTCACCTCGTCCACGCTGTATGGCGGTACCTACAACCTGTTTGCCCACACGCTGCCGCAGTACGGCATCGAGGTGCGCTTTGCCGACTACCGTCAGCCCGAGCAGTTTGCCAAGCTGATCGACAGCAAGACCAAGGCCATCTTCTGCGAATCCATCGGCAACCCGCTGGGCAACGTGACGGATTTCGAGAAGCTGGCTGACATCGCCCACGCGCATGGCGTGCCGCTGATCGTGGACAACACCGTTCCCAGCCCCTACCTGTGCCGCCCGATCGAGCACGGCGCCGATATCGTGGTGCATGCCCTGACCAAGTACATCGGCGGCCACGGCACCAGCATTGGCGGCATCATCGTCGACAGTGGCAAGTTTCCCTGGGCCGAGCACAAGGAGCGCTTCAAGCGCCTGAACGAGCCGGAAGTGAGCTACCACGGCGTGGTCTATACCGAGGCCCTGGGCCCGGCCGCCTACATCGGCCGTGCACGCACCGTGCCGCTGCGCAACATGGGTGCGGCCATCAGCCCGTTCAACGCCTTCCTGATCCTGCAGGGCCTGGAAACCCTGCCGCTGCGCATGGACCGCATCGGCGAGAACTCCCGCAAGGTGGCAGAGTTCCTGCAGCAGCATCCCAAGGTCAACTGGGTCAACTACTCGGGCCTGCCGGACCACAAGGACTACCCGCTGGTGCAGAAGTACATGAAGGGCAATGCCTCCGGCATCCTGAACTTCGGCGTGAAGGGCGGCCGCGAAGCCGGTGCGCGCTTCCAGGATGCGCTGCAGCTGATTCTGCGTCTGGTTAACATCGGCGATGCCAAGACTCTGGCCACACACCCCGCCAGCACCACGCACCGCCAGCTGTCGCCGGCCGAGCTGGAAAAGGCCGGCGTGAGCGAGGACATGATCCGCCTGTCCATCGGCATCGAGCACAGCGACGACATCATTGCCGATCTGGATCAGGCGCTGGCGGCTGCCTGATAGGGAGCAGCGGGCGCTGCTGCCATTGCCGATGTCGCGTGCGGCGTGACCGCTGAAGCTCAAGCCGCATGTGGGCAATGGCGCTGATCAAAAAGAAAAAACCCCGACCGGGAAACCGGTGCGGGGTTTTTCATTCAACAGCGCGGAAGATCAGAGGGCGATCTTCGTGATCTTGGAGCCTTGCAGCGACACGCCTGCTTCCAGGCCGGCATTGTTCAGCACGAAGGCCACCACCGGTTGTTGCAGGGTGCGCGTATCGACAGTACCGTTGGCACCGATCTGCGCCACCGCGACAGTGGCATCCACGCCTGCCGTCCAGCCGTTGCTGGCACGGAACTTGTCAAGCGCGTCCTGGGTGGTGAAGACGTAGTACACCGCCTTGGACTGTGCGCCCGCCTGCAGGCCGATGGAGGCAGCCGTGGTGCTGTAGTAATCCAGTGTCTTGCCATCCACGCGCAGCGCGCCGCGGCCATACTCCGCACCCACAATGAAGGAGCCGCCCACCACAGCCGGGAACACCAGCACGCCCTTGGAGCGTGCCACCAGTTCACGCGAGCCCGGAACGGTGTTGTACAGACGGTTCAGCGCGGCATCCACCTGGGCATCCACCGAGGCGCGCGTGTTCGACGGAACAGTCGGGGTGGCGGCACTGGTCGACGGCGTGGTCGTGCAGGCGGAAAGGCCCAGAACGCCGGCTGCAATGGCGCCAGCCAGCCCGATGGTGCGGAAGGAAGCGGGGAAAGTCATCGTGTTCTCCTGTAGCAAAACGTGGAGTCCACTCTAACGGCAGCGCGGGGCTGGCCATGTCGGACAAGGGCGCTTTCGGCTGCAGGCCGGCAGTGGCATGGCCGGCATGCCCCCGCTGGATGCTGTTTCTGTCAGGCCTCAGTTTGCCTGCCTCTGCATCGCACGTTCCACTTCGTTCGCCAGGTCGATCACGGCCTTGGCGTAATAGCTGCTGTTGTTGTAGCGCGTGATGACGTAGAAGTTGTCGGTGCCTGCGTAGTAGGTGGCGGGCGCGTAACCGTTTTCCAGCTCGATCAGCGCCAGCTTGTGCCTGAAGCCTGCCGGAAGACCGACCGGCATGGCACCCAGTTCGCCAAACTGTTCCGGCGTGAAGGTGGGCGTGATGTCCGGGGCCAGCAGCGTGGCGAGCTGCAGTCGGCTCTGGTCGAAGTTGACGTCGTACACGGGCTCCAGTCCGCTCACCCAGCCGTACTGCTTGAAGTAGTGGGCCACCGAGCCCACCACATCGGTAGGGCTGTCGAACAGGTCGATGTGCCCGTCGCGGTCGAAGTCGACGGCATGCTTCACCCAGCTCGACGGCATGAACTGGGGCAGACCCATGGCACCGGCGTAGCTGCCGCGCAGCGTGAGCGGATCATCGCGGTTCTGCCAGGTGAGCTGCAGGTAGTGCTCCAGCTCGCTGCGGAAGAAGGCATTGCGCTGCTCGGCGCGCGGGTGAGCCTGCGGGAAGTCGAAGCTCAGCGTGGACAGCGTGTCGATGACGCGCATGTTGCCCACGTTGCGGCCGTAGATGGTTTCCACGCCCACGATGCCGACGATGTACTTGGCCGGCACGCCATATTCACGCTCGGCCTTCTGCAGTTGCGTGGCGTTCTCGTTCCAGAACTGCACGCCGGCGCGGATGCGCGTGTTGTCGATAAAGCGGCTGCGGTACACGCGCCAGCTGCGGCGCACCCCCTTGCCCGAGGGCAGGATCAGGCGCGGCACGCTGGGCAGGAAATCGGCATTGCCGATGGCATTGCGCACATAGGTTTCCGGCAGGCCGAGGCGGCGGGCCATGTCCGGTACCTGCGCCATCACGTCGGCACGCTGGGCATAGCTGCCGTTGAGGGCGATCGGGGCAGGCGCGGCGCCCGGGCGTGGTACGGGTGCAGGCGCAGTGTCGGCCGGCTTGGGCGGCGTGCCGCAGCCGGCCAGTGCCAGGGCAGAGGCTCCGGCCAGCGCGCCGAGGAGGCGCAGGCGCTGGCGTTCGGGGGCAGGAGATAGAGGAGTATGCAAGTCAGGAATCATGGGGCTGGAGCGTGGATAGGCGTACGATGAAGGAGGCATGCTGAAGGCCGGGCGGGACAGTCTAACGGATCGTCTTCCGGGCACGGCTTGGCGTGCCGGAATGCGCCCTGCACCGTAGTGTGCAGGGGGTAGGGGATGGTTTGCGCCCCACGCAACAATCCATTACACTTTGTAATCATAATAATTGACACTCTGGAGACAAAAAGAATGGGCGCCACTGGCTACTACATTCATTCGGACTGCAAGCTGCACAACATGGGCGCAGGCCATCCCGAATGCCCCGAACGCATCGATGCGATTGAAGACCGCCTGCTCATTACCGGCGTGGCCGACGCGCTGGATCGCCGCACCCCTGGCGAGGCCAACCTGGCCGAGATCAAGCTGGCACACCGTCGTCTGCACATCGCCGCCATCCGCGGCATGAGCGACTGGCTGGAAGAGGACGACGTTGCCGCGGGCTCCTCCCAGCACTTTTCGCTCGACACCGACACGTCCATGAACAGCAAGACCTACCGCGCCGCGCTGCTGGCCGCAGGCGCAGCGGTGGAAGCCACGGATGCCGTGCTGGCCGGCGAACTCGAGAACGCCTTCTGCTGCGTGCGTCCGCCCGGACACCATGCCTGCGGCAACCGCGCCATGGGCTTCTGCTTCTTCAACAACGTGGCCATCGCTGCCAAGTACGCCGTGGCGCGCCATGGTCTGGAGCGTGTCGCCATCATCGACTTTGACGTGCACCACGGCAACGGCACCGAAGACATCGTGGCCGGCGATGAACGCATCCTGATGCTGAGCTACTTCCAGCATCCGTTCTACCCCGAAGACTGGCCGCTGCGCCACGATGACAACCTGGTCAACGTGCCGGTGCCGGCCTACACCAAGGGCATGGACATTCGCGAACTGGTTGATGCCATGTGGATTCCGCGTCTGGACGAATTCAAGCCCCAGTTGATCTTCATCAGCGCCGGCTTCGACGCTCACCGCGAGGACGACATGGGCCAGCTCGGTCTGGTCGAGGCCGACTACCAGTGGATGACGCAGCGCATCAAGGATGTCGCCAAGCGCCACTGCGAAGGCCGCATCGTGAGCTGTCTCGAGGGCGGCTACAACCTCAGCTCGCTGGCACGCAGCGTCGAGGCGCACCTGCGCGTTCTGGCCGACGTCTGAGTCCCGCCAGCATGCTGCAAATCAGGCCGGGCTTGTCCCGGCTTTTTTGCGTCTGTACCCCTCAGCAGGGAAGGGCGCCTGTGCCAGAATGTCCGTTTGCCGACGGACTGGAAAGGACACAATGGGCATCACGAGCCTGAATTTTGATGACTGGATCGAATGGTATGGCACCATTTCGCGCCCCGAGACGCTGATGCAGTTGGGTGCCATCGCGCTGGCCGGTGTGCTGGCGCTGCTGCTTACCCATGTCGGCCGCAGGCTGTTCCTGGGCAAGGCCAGCGAGGAAGACCGTCATCTTTCCGTGATTTTCGGGCGCCGCGACTTCGACGGCGTACTGTTCCCCGCGCTGTGGCTGCTGCTGGCCAATGTTGCACCCTATGTGCTGGATGTCCCGCTGCGCTATTCGCTGTTTCGCGTGGCACTGCCGGTGCTGGTGGCACTGGTCCTGATCCGCCTTGGCGCCAAGATCCTGCGTGCCGCCTTCCACGAAGCCCGCTGGGTGCGCACGCTCGAGCGGCGCGGTTCCTGGATGATCTGGCTGGGCATGGTGCTCTGGGTCAGCGGCATTCTGCCGGTGTTTCTGGAGCAGCTGGAGGGAATCAGCTTCAAGCTGGGCAGCAGCCAGTTCGATGCACGCTCGCTGCTCGAAGGCGCGCTGATGGTCGGCGTGACGCTGCTGCTGGCCTTGTGGCTCTCTGCGCTGGTAGAGCGTCAGCTCATGCGCAATGCGACTGGCAGCAGGCTGTCGCTGCGCAAGATCCTGAGCAACGTGCTGCGCGCGATCCTGATGATCGTGGGTGTCATCGTCTCGCTGTCGATTGCCGGCATCGACCTGACTGCGCTGTCGGTGTTCAGCGGTGCGCTTGGCGTCGGCATTGGCCTGGGCCTGCAGAAGCTGGCTGCCAACTATGTCAGCGGCTTCGTCATCCTGGCAGAACGCAGCATCCGCATTGGTGACACGGTCAAGGTGGACGGTTTCGAGGGCCGTATCTCGGACATCACTGCGCGCTATACGCTGATCCGTTCGCTGACCGGCGTCGAAGCCATTCTGCCGAACGAGGCTCTGGTCACGCAGCGCGTGGAGAACAACTCGCTGGCAGACCGTCAGGTGTGGCTGTCCACGGCCGTGGCAGTGGCCTATGACAGCGACGTGGATCTGGTGCAGCGCCTGCTGGTCGAAGCTGCGCTTGGGCAACCCCGTGTGTTGCGCGAGCCGCAACCGTCAGCGAACCTGGAGAACTTTGGTGCCGACGGGCTGGAATTCCGCCTCGGTTTCTGGATCCGCGATCCTGAAAACGGCTCCGGCCTGCTGCGCTCGGAGATCAACAAGCAGATCCTGCAGTCGCTGCGCACGCACGGCATCGACATTCCGTTCCCGCAACGGGTGGTACATCACCTGGGTCCGGAAGGTGGCCCGGCGGCGGCCGCATCGGGCCATGCGGGGACGCTTCAGCCGCATGCAGCACAATAGGGGGCCGGTTGCACGCAGACGCGGGCCGGAACCTTGTATACTAATGAAAAGCACGATCGTTCTATTTTCTCTGATACAAGTCGCGGAAATTCAACGTAAAATGCTTGTTAGTTGACGTATACGTCAATGGATATAACGCGATAAGATGCTCATGTCTTGCACACGAGTTTTCGAAAATATCAACACACCCCTCAGGAGATAACTTCATGAAAGCATTGGTCGCTGTCAAGCGCGTGGTGGATTACAACGTCAAGGTCCGCGTCAAGTCGGACAACACCGGCGTGGACATTGCTAACGTCAAGATGAGCATGAACCCCTTTGACGAAATCGCCGTGGAAGAAGCGGTGCGCCTGAAGGAAAAGGGTGTTGTGACTGAAGTGGTCGCCGTGTCCTGCGGCCCCACCCAGTGCCAGGAAACCCTGCGCACGGCCATGGCCATCGGTGCCGATCGCGGCATTCTGGTCGAAACCGGCGAAGAGCTGCAGCCGCTGGCTGTCGCCAAGCTGCTTAAGGCCGTGCAGGACAAGGAACAGGCCCAGCTGATCATCCTGGGCAAGCAGGCCATCGACGACGATGCCAACCAGACCGGCCAGATGCTGGCTGCCCTGGCTGACCTGCCCCAGGTGGCATTCGCCAGCAAGGTGGAAATCGCCGACGGCAAGGCAACCGTGACCCGCGAAGTCGACGGCGGCCTGGAAACCCTGAACGTGAGCCTGCCGGCTGTGGTCACTGCCGACCTGCGCCTGAACGAGCCGCGCTACGTCACGCTGCCCAACATCATGAAGGCCAAGAAAAAGCCGATCGACACCCTGAAGCCTGAAGAGCTGGGTGTCGACGTGGCTCCGCGCCTGAAGACCGTGAAGGTGTCCGAGCCTGCTGCACGCAGCGCCGGCATCAAGGTGCCCGATGTGGCTACGCTGGTGGACAAGCTGAAGAACACCGCCAAAGTCCTCTAAACACCACAACAAGATTCCAGGAGATACCCCATGACCGCACTCGTGATTGCTGAACACGACAACGCTTCCATCAAGGCCGCCACCCTCAACACCGTGACTGCTGCTGCCCAGTGCGGCGGCGACGTGCACGTGCTGGTGGCAGGCAGCAACGCTGCTGCCGCTGCACAGGCTGCTGCCCAGATCGCTGGCGTCAGCAAGGTGCTGCACGCCGACGGTGACTCCGTGGCCAACGGCCTGGCCGAAAACCTGGCTGCCCAGGTGCTGGCCGTGGCTGGCAACTACAGCCACATCCTGTTCCCGGCTACCGCTTCCGGCAAGAACGTCGCTCCGCGCGTTGCTGCCAAGCTGGACGTGGCCCAGATCAGCGAAATCACCAAGGTCGAAAGCGCCGACACCTTCGAGCGTCCGATCTACGCCGGCAACGCCATGGCCACCGTGCAGAGCACCGATGCCACCAAGGTCATCACCGTGCGTGCCACCGGCTTTGACGCCGCTGCTGCCACCGGCGGCAGCGCTGCTGTCGAGAGCGTGGCTGCCGTGGCTGATTCCGGCAAGTCCAGCTTCGTCGGCCGCGAAATGACCAAGTCCGATCGCCCCGACCTGACCGCCGCCAAGATCATCGTGGCCGGTGGCCGTGCGCTGGGCAGCGAAGAGCAGTTCCAGTCCGTGCTGACCCCGCTGGCAGACAAGCTGAACGCCGCCATCGGTGCCAGCCGCGCTGCCGTGGACGCCGGCTACGCTCCCAACGATCTGCAGGTCGGCCAGACCGGCAAGATCGTGGCGCCCGAGCTGTACATCGCCTGCGGCATTTCCGGTGCCATCCAGCACCTGGCAGGCATGAAGGACAGCAAGGTGATCGTGGCCATCAACAAGGATCCGGAAGCCCCGATCTTTGCCGTGGCAGATTACGCACTGGAAGCCGACCTGTTCAACGCCGTTCCGGAGCTTGTCAAAGCCCTATAATATCGGCGTAGTACACTACGACCAAGCAGCCGTTCTTCTGCCGTAAAGCAGCTGGACGGCTGTTGCATTTCAGCGGTCCTCGTAAACCCGCATAACTATTTCAACAACTCAAGGAGTTCCTGATGAGCTTTATCGCACCCGTGCAAGACATGCTGTTCGACATGCAATATCTGGCAGATCTGGACAAGCTGGCACAGGACGTGCCCGCTTACGCAGATGCCGGTATGGAAACCGCGCAGGCCGTTCTGCAGGAAGCCGCCAACCTGGTGCAGGACGTGATCGCTCCGATCAACTTCCAGGGCGACAAGAATCCCTCCACCTGGAAGGATGGCGTGGTGACTGCCGCAGCCGGCTTCAAGGAAGCCTACAAGCAGTACGTGGAAGGCGGCTGGCAAGGCCTGCAGCATCCCGGCCAGTACGGCGGCCAGGACCTGCCCAAGACCATCGGCGCTGCCGTAGGCGAAATGTGCAACGCGGCCAACATCAGCTTCGCGCTGTGCCCCATGTTGACCGACGGCGCCATCGAAGCCCTGCTGACGGCCGGTTCCGACGAGCTGAAGGACAAGTACCTGCCCAAGCTGGTTTCCGGCGAGTGGACCGGTACCATGAACCTGACCGAGCCCCAGGCCGGTTCCGACCTGGCCGCCGTGCGCAGCCGTGCCGAGCCCGTGGGCGACGGCAGCTACAAGGTGTTCGGTACCAAGATCTTCATCACCTGGGGTGAGCATGACATGGCCGACAACATCATCCACCTGGTGCTGGCCCGCGTGGCCGGTGCTCCGGAGGGTGTGAAGGGCATCAGCCTGTTCGTCGTGCCGAAGTTCATGGTGAATGCCGATGGCAGCATTGGCGACCGCAACGACGTGCAGTGCGTGAGCATCGAGCACAAGCTGGGCATCAAGGGCAGCGCCACCTGCGTGCTGCAATTCGGTGACAACGGCGGTGCCAACGGCTACTTGGTCGGCGAAGAGAACCGTGGTCTGGAATACATGTTCATCATGATGAACGCTGCGCGCTACGCTGTGGGTGTGCAGGGTATCGCCGTGACCGAGCGTGCCTACCAGCACGCCGTCAACTACGCCCGCGAGCGCGTGCAGAGCCGTCCGGTGGATGGTTCCGTCAAGGCTCCGGTGGCCATCATCAACCACCCGGACATCAAGCGCATGCTGCTGACCATGCGCGCTACTGCCGAAGGCACGCGCGCCATGGCCATCTACGCCGCTTCGCTGTATGACATCGAGCACAACCACCCCGATGCCACCATCGCTGCCGACAGCCAGGCCATGTACGAATTCATGGTGCCGCTGATCAAGGGCTACAGCACCGAAACCAGCCTGGAAACCACCAGCCTGGGCGTGCAGGTGCACGGTGGCATGGGCTTCATCGAGGAAACCGGTGCTGCCCAGTACTACCGCGATGCCAAGATCCTGACGATCTACGAAGGTACGACTGCCATCCAGGCCAACGACCTGGTCGGCCGCAAGACCGTGCGTGACGGCGGCGCCGTTGCCAAGAAGATCGCCGGCATGATCGAGCAGACCGAAGGCCAGCTGGCCCAGAGCGGTTCCGAAGCAGCCAAGGCCATGCTGGAGTCCCTGACGGCCGCCCGCAAGTCCTTCCTGGAAGTGGTGGATTTCGTGGTCAACAACACCAAGTCCGACCCGAACGCCGTGTTTGCCGGTTCCGTGCCTTACCTGATGCTGGCTGGCAACCTGGTGTCCGGCTGGCAGATGGCCCGTGCGCTGCTGATCTCCGAGCAGAAGCTGGCTGAAGGTGGCAACGACGACTACGGTCCGGCTTTCTACCAGAACAAGATCCAGACGGCGCGTTTCTACGCCGACCAGATCCTGAGCCGCGTGCCTGCAGTGGGCTACAGCATCCTGAAGGGCCACGGCGCTACCAACGCGTTCAACGTCGACGCGTTCTGATGCTGAATCCGGCATGCTTTCGGGCGTGCCGGTTCTGATCGGACCATGAAAAACCGGCTTCGGCCGGTTTTTTCTTGCCTGAATGCTGTGGAGTATCAGTGCAATGGATGCAGGGATGCCGGGGCGCGGAATCCCCTGGCGTGCCGGATATTCCGGGTTCGGTGTCAGCGGCCAGCGTTCACCGCCTGCAGCATGCGTCCTGCCACTTCGGCAATGCCGGCGTCGGACAGATCGCTGGTCTCGAATGTGGGCCAGTGACGCTTGCCTGTGTAGTTCAGACCTTGCGATTGGCGGTAGAGCGGGTCGTAATGCAGCTCCAGCAGTTCCTGCACCAGCGTGCGCCACTGCGCCTGTTCCACCAGCTCCTGCCAGTGCTCGATCACACTGGTGCCCTGGCGCTCTTTCAGCTTCCACAGGCGGGGCAGCAGCCATGCGTTGTCCTGCTGGGCATAGGGATAGTCGCGCAGCAGGAAGTCGACACGGGCGTCCATGCTGGCACGCACGTCCAGGCAGGGGCTTGCCCGCATGGCTGCGATCACGGGCTCGGGCACGTGCAGATTGCCGACCTTGCGGCTTTCAGCCTCGACGAATACCGGCCGGGTCGGGTCCAGTTCCGTCAGGCGTTTCCATACCTTGGTCTCGAAGCCTTTCTGGCTGGGCTGGGGTTCATCCGGCAGGTTGCCCAGCACCGACCCTTTGTGGCTTGCCAGCGTTTCCAGATCCAGGATCTGGCCGCCCTGTGCCTCGATTTGCTGCAGGATGCGCGTCTTGGCACTGCCGGTGGCGCCACAGATGATGAGCATGCGGAACCGTTTGGCAAGCTCTTCGGTGTTGACCATCACATGGTGGCGGAAGGCCTTGTAGCCGCCTTCGATGCGGTCGGCATTCCAGCCGATCTGGCGGAAGATGACCTGCATGGCGCCACTGCGCTGGCCCCCGCGCCAGCAATAGATCAGCGGGCACCAGTCTTTTGGCTTGTCGAGCAGGTGTTCCTGCAGATGGCGAGCGATATTCTGCGAGATGAGTGCCGCACCGATCTTCTTGGCCTCGAAGGGGGAGACCTGCTTGTAGATGGTGCCCACGCGCACCCGTTCTTCGTTGCTCAGCACGGGGAAATTGACGGCTCCCGGAATATGGTCGAGAGCAAATTCCGCCGGAGTGCGTACGTCGATGATCGTGTCGTAGCCTGCGAGCGCGTTGGCAGGCACCAGCCAGTTGTTCTTCATGGAATGGCGTAATTTGGATAACCCCTCATCTTAAGACGTATCATCGGGATGATCCAGTTCTAACTGTCAACATGCTATGGAATTTCCCAAACTGACTTCGCTTGCCCACGGTGGCGGCTGCGGCTGCAAGATTGCACCCTCCGTGCTGCAGGACATCATGGCTTCGGTGCCGGCCGGCATCATCCCTCCGCAACTGCTGGTTGGCACGGAAGCCTCGGACGATGCTGCGGTCTACCGCCTGAACGATACGCAGGCGCTGGTGGCGACCACCGACTTCTTCACGCCTATCGTGGATGATCCGTACGATTTCGGCCGCATTGCCGCAACCAATGCGATTTCCGACATCTATGCCATGGGCGGCACGCCGATTCTGGCGCTGGCGCTGGTCGGCATGCCGCTGGACAAGCTGCCGCTGGAAACCATTGGCCGCATTCTGGAAGGTGGGGCTTCGGTCTGCCGCGAGGCCGGCATCCCGATCGCCGGAGGGCACTCCATCGATGTGGTCGAGCCCATCTACGGCCTGGTGGCGCTGGGTCTGGTGCACCCGGATCAGGTCAAGAAGAACGCGGCTGCCAGGGCAGGGGATGTGCTGATTCTGGGCAAGCCGCTGGGCATCGGCATTTTCTCGGCCGCGCTGAAGAAGGACTTGCTCAGCGCTGAAGGCTATGCGCGCATGGTGCAGCTGACCACGCAGCTGAACCGGGTTGGTGCGCAGCTGTCCGCCATGCCGGAAGTGCATGCGATGACCGATGTGACGGGCTTTGGCCTGCTGGGCCACCTGCTGGAAATGTGTTGTGGCTCCGGCCTGTCGGCCAGCGTGGATTACGCTTCCGTTCCCATGATTCCGGAAGCGGTGCAACTGGCGCAGCAGGGCATTGCCACCGGCGCCTCCACCCGCAACTGGGCCAGCTATGGTGCGGACGTGACATTGCCGGAGGGCACGCCCGAATGGCAGCAGAAGCTCCTGTGCGACCCGCAAACGTCCGGTGGCCTGCTGGTGAGCTGCAAGGCAGAGGCTGCTGAAGCCGTGCTGCAGGTGTTCCGCGAGGCCGGTTTCGACGCCGCTGCTGTGATTGGCCAGCTGGAAAATGGCGATCCAAAAGTGAACGTTCGTTCGATTCTGTGATATTGTCTGGTTCCTGCAAGACCAACAAGCATTTCAGGAGACAAGTTTCATGAGCCGCACACTTCCCGGCGCGCTGGCGCGCGTGCCTTTCCCCGTCATCGGTTCTCCGCTGTTCATCATCAGCAACCCCAAGCTGGTGATTGCGCAGTGCAAGGCCGGCATCATCGGCGCCATGCCGGCGCTCAACGCGCGTCCCGCTTCGCTGCTGGATGAATGGCTGGCCGAGATCACCGAGGCACTGGCCGCGCACGACCAGGCGCATCCGGATCAGCCGGCAGCACCGTTCGCCATCAACCAGATCGTGCACAAGAGCAATGCGCGCCTGATAGAAGACATGGCGCTGTGCGTGAAGTACAAGGTGCCTGTCATCATCACCAGTCTGGGCGCGGTTGAAGAGGTGAACCAGGCGGCGCACAGCTATGGCGGTGTGGTGATGCATGACGTGATCAACAACCGCTTTGCGCGCAAGGCGGTGGAGAAGGGCGCTGACGGCCTGATCGCCGTGGCAGCAGGGGCGGGCGGCCACGCAGGCACCAAGAGCCCGTTTGCGCTGGTGCAGGAAATCCGTACCTGGTTCGACGGTCCGCTGGCGCTGAGCGGCTCGATTGCATCCGGCCGCTCCATCCTGGCTGCGCAGGCCATGGGCGCGGATTTTGCCTATATCGGCAGCCCCTTCATCGCGACCGACGAGGCGCGTGCCAGCGATGCCTACAAACAGTGCATCGTCGACTCCAACTCGGATGACGTGGTGTACACCAACCTGTTCACCGGTGTGCACGGCAACTATCTGGCGCCTTCCATCCGCGCAGCGGGCCTGGATCCGGCGCACCTGCCGGAAGCCGATCCGAGCAAGATGGACTTTGGCGGCGGCGCGGCCAAGGCCTGGAAGGATATCTGGGGTTGCGGTCAGGGCATTGGCACCGTCGACAAGGTGCAGCCTGCGGCGGAGCTGGTGGAGCAGTACAAGCGCGAGTATGCGCAGGCGCGCAAGGAATTGCTGGGCGTCTGATGCGTGAGGGCACCATGCCCATGACTGTGCGTTAAAACGGGTTGCCCCTATGGAGCAACCCGTTTTTGCAGGGATTTGCCAGCATTCCTTGGGTAACTGGCTTGCTGAACCGTTCCGACAGGCCAGTGAATTTTGCCCATGAAAAAAGGCCAGCAATCCTGCTGGCCTCCGTCGAGTTCACAAGCTCGCTGGCTCAGGAAAAGAAGTCCTTCGCCTTGTCGAACCAGCTCTTCTCGTTCGGGCTGTGCTTGCCGCCGCCTTTTTCGAGCGACTCATCCAGCTGCTTGAGCAGTTTGCGCTGGTGCTCGGTGAGCTTGACCGGCGTCTCGATGCTGATGTGGCAGTACAAATCACCCGTGCTGGCAGAACGCACGCCCTTGACACCCTTGCCGCGCAGGCGGAACTGCTTGCCGTGCTGCGTGCCTTCGGGGATGTCGATCACGGCCTTGCCGTTGAGTGTGGGAACCTCGATCTCGCCACCCAGGGCGGCCTTGGTGAAGCTGATCGGCACCATGCAGTGCAGGTCGTCGCCGTCGCGCTCGAACACCGGGTGCTTGCGGATGCGAATCTCGATGTAGAGGTCGCCCGGAGGACCGCCGTTCGGGCTGGGCTCGCCGTTGCCGGCACTGCGGATGCGCATGCCGTCGTCGATACCGGCAGGAATCTTCACTTCCAGCGTCTTCTGCTGCTTGATCTTGCCCTGGCCGTGGCAGCTGGTGCAGGGATCGGGAATGATCTTGCCGGTCCCGTGGCAGTGCGGGCAGGTCTGCTGCACGCTGAAGAAGCCTTGGCGCATCTGCACCACGCCGGAGCCGTGGCAGGTGGGGCAGTCCTTGGCGCTGGTGCCGGGCTTGGCGCCGGTGCCGTGGCAGGTGTCGCAGTCGTCCCAGCTGGGAATGCGGATCTGCGCTTCCTTGCCGGCTGCGGCTTCCTCCAGCGTGATATCCATGGCGTAGCTGAGGTCGTTGCCACGGTGTACCTGGCGGCCGCCACCACGACCACCACGGCCCTGGCCGAAGATGTCGCCGAAGATGTCGCTGAAGCTTTCGAAGCCACCGCCAAAGCCACCGCCAAAACCGGCACCCCCCATGTTGGGATCGACCCCGGCATGGCCGTACTGGTCGTAGGCAGCCTTCTTCTGCGGGTCGGACAGCATCTCGTAGGCTTCCTTGACCTCCTTGAACTTGGCCTCCGCTTCCTTGGCGGCATCACCCTGGTTGCGGTCCGGGTGGTATTTCATGGCCAGCTTGCGGTAGGCCTTCTTGATCTCGTCGTCGCCGGCATTGCGCGGAACGCCGAGCACTTCGTAATAGTCGCGTTTAGACATGACACTTCCTGAGGGGGCGGCCGGGGCAGCGCCAAAAAGCCGGCTGCCTCAACACAAACGCCGCGTGGCCCGGGGCAGCACGCGGCGCAGCTGACACCATGGGAAAAGCGTGAAGGGTTTCACGCTTTTGTCCCGACTGGCATCAGTCCTTCTTCACTTCCTTGACTTCGGCGTCGACCACGTCGTCGTTGCCGGCTGCTGCGGAGGCGTCTGCACCGGGGGCACCTGCTGCACCGGCAGCGGCTGCCTGTTCGGCATAGATCTTCTCGCCCAGCTTCTGGCTGGCTTCCATCAGGGCGTTGTTCTTGGCTTCGATGGCGTCCTTGTCGTCGCCCTTGATCGCTTCTTCCACATCCTTGATGGCGGCTTCGATCTTTTCCTTCTCGGAAGCATCCAGCTTGTCACCGTGCTCGGACAGGCTCTTCTTCACGCTGTGCGCCATGGCGTCAGCCTGGTTGCGGGCCTGCACCAGTTCGACCTTCTTGTGGTCTTCGGCTGCATTCAGCTCGGCGTCCTTCACCATCTTCTGGATTTCGTCTTCGGACAGGCCGGAGTTCGCCTTGATGGTGATCTTGTTTTCCTTGCCGGTGCCCTTGTCCTTGGCGCTCACGTGCAGGATGCCGTTGGCGTCGATGTCGAAGGTCACTTCGATCTGGGGCATGCCTCGCGGAGCGGGTGCGATGCCTTCCAGGTTGAACTCGCCCAGCAGCTTGTTGCCGGCAGTCACTTCACGCTCACCCTGGAACACCTTGATCGTCACGGCCGGCTGGTTGTCTTCGGCCGTCGAGAAGGTCTGTGCGAACTTCGTCGGGATCGTGGTGTTCTTGTGGATCATCTTGGTCATGACGTTGCCCATGGTCTCGATGCCCAGGGACAGCGGCGTCACGTCCAGCAGCAGCACGTCCTTGCGGTCGCCGGAGAGCACCTGGCCCTGGATGGCGGCACCGACGGCCACGGCTTCATCGGGGTTGACGTCCTTGCGAGGCTCCTTGCCGAAGAACTCCTTGACCTTGTCCTGTACCTTGGGCATGCGGGTCTGGCCGCCGACCAGGATCACGTCAGAGATGTCGCTCAGGCTGATGCCGGCGTCCTTCAGGGCGATCTTGCAGGGCTCGATCGAGCGCTCGACCAGATCTTCCACCAGGGCTTCCAGCTTGGCGCGGGTCAGCTTGATGTTCAGGTGCTTGGGACCGGAAGCATCTGCGGTGATGTAGGGCAGGTTGATGTCGGTCTGCGTGCTGTTGGACAGCTCGATCTTGGCCTTTTCGGCTGCTTCCTTCAGGCGCTGCAGGGCCAGCACGTCGTTCTTCAGGTCGACGCCCTGTTCCTTCTTGAACTCGCCGATCACGTAGTCGATGATGCGCTGGTCGAAGTCTTCGCCGCCCAGGAAGGTGTCACCATTGGTGGACAGCACTTCGAACTGCTTCTCGCCATCCACATCGGCAATCTCGATGATGGACACGTCAAACGTACCGCCGCCCAGGTCATACACGACGATCTTGCGGTCGGCCTTGTCCTGCTTGTCCAGGCCGAAGGCCAGGGCAGCAGCGGTGGGCTCGTTGATGATGCGCTTGACATCCAGACCGGCGATGCGACCGGCATCCTTGGTGGCCTGGCGCTGGCTGTCGTTGAAGTAGGCCGGCACCGTGATCACGGCTTCGGTCACGGGCTCGCCCAGGTAGTCCTCGGCGGTCTTCTTCATCTTGCGCAGGATCTCGGCGCTGACCTGGGGCGGTGCCAGTTTCTTGCCGCGCACTTCCACCCAGGCGTCGCCGTTGTCGGCCTGCACGATCTCGAAGGGCATCAGGTCGATATCCTTCTGCACTTCCTTCTCGGTGAACTTGCGGCCGATCAGGCGCTTGATGGCGTACAGCGTGTTCTTGGGGTTGGTGACGGCCTGGCGCTTGGCGGATGCGCCAACCAGCACTTCGCCGTCTTCCTGGTAGGCCACGATGGACGGCGTGGTGCGCGCACCTTCGCTGTTCTCGATGACCTTGGTGGTGTTGCCTTCCATGATGGACACGCACGAGTTGGTGGTGCCCAGGTCAATACCGATGATTTTTCCCATGTCTGGATTCTCCTGATCTTTCAATACTTGCCAGTCCTGCTGTGTTCACCTCGCGGCTGGCTGCTGGTCTGAACTTGCGGATGGCCGGCGTTTTTTCAAGCCGTGGCCGCAAGATTTTTTGGGGATGCGGGGCTCAGGACGGGGTCACCATCACGAGGGCAGGGCGCAGCACGCGCTCGGCAATCAGGTAGCCCTTCTGCAGCACGGTGTGGATGCTGTTCGGCGGCAGTTGCACGCCTTCGGGAGCGGGTACCACGCTGATGGCCTGGTGCTGGTTGGGGTCGAACTTCTCGCCCTGGGCCGGGCTGACCACCACCACCTTGTTGCGCTCCAGCGCGCTCAACAGCTGGCGCAGGGTGGCCTCGGTGCCTTCGCGGATCTGGTCAGCCGTGGCGTTGGGCACGGCCAGGCCGGCTTCCAGGCTGTCGATCACCGGCAGCATGCTTTCGGCGAAGCTCTCGATGCCGAACTTGCGTGCCTTCTGCACTTCTTCGTCGGCGCGGCGGCGGGCGTTCTGCACATCGGCCTGTGCGCGCAGGTACTGGTCCTGCAGTTCGGCGATCTGGGCTTGCAGGGTGGCGACGTCCACGGGAGCGTCTGCAGCAGCTTCGGGAGCGGCATCCACCGGGGCTTGCATGTCGGGCTGGAGAGAGTCGGGTTGTTGTTCGGGGTTCGTCATGGGCCTTGCTTTCAATAGTCCTATGGCAGGGCAGCAGAGCTGCTGCGTCTCGGGTTGTCAGATGGGAGCGGGCGCGGCAATTTCAAGCGCGAATGCGTCGCGGGGTGCTTTCTGTCTGGAAGCTGGGCATCCCGGGGTCTGCCGACCGGGTTTTGCCGTGGTTTTTCAGGCGAGGCCTGACTGCGACGAAGTCCGGATCGCCGCCAGGCCAAGCCGGTAGCGGCTGGCAAGCGTCAGCGTCCGCGCTGCTCTTCGGAGGTTTCCAGCCGGCGTGCCGCCAGCGTGATCACGCCGGTCATCACCAGATAGACCAGCGAAATCGCCAGATAGGGTTCCCAGTAGCGCGAGTAGGCACCCGCCACGGTACGCGCGGCCATGGCCAGTTCGGCCAGGCCGATGGCCGACACCAGTGAGGAATCCTTGAGCAGCGTGACCGCCTCGTTCACCAGCGGCGGCACCATGCGGCGCAGGGCCTGCGGCAGCACGATGTAGCGCATGGTCTGCATCTCGTTCATGCCCAGGCTCTCGGCCGCCTGTACCTGGCCGCGGGCAATGGACTGGATGCCGGCGCGAACGATCTCGGAGATGTAGGCGCTGGCGTTGAGCGTGAGGGCCAGCGCGCCCGAGAAAAAGGCGCCATAGGTCTGGCGGAAGGTGCTGGCAGCCTCGCCGGTGAGCAGCAGGCCGGTTTCCGGGTGGATTAGCGTCGGCGTCAGCGCAAAGTGCACCAGCAGGATCTGCACGAACAGCGGGGTGCCGCGCAGCACGCCCACATAGGCGGTCAGGATGGCGTGCGGGATGCGGCGCCAGCCCTTGGGCTTGCGCGAAGTGACGAGGCCGATCATCATGCCGGCCGCCAGGCCCAGCACCAGGGCGATGACGGTGAGCTTGATCGTCATCTGCACGCCCGAGATGAACAGCGGGGCGTAGGGGGCGAGAATGTTCCAGCGTAAATCCATGCGCGTCTCTCAGAAAGAACGCGCCCTGCCGGAGGAGCCCGGCAGGGCTGCGTGATGGGGCAGATTACGCGTCAGTTGGAGGCGGCAGAGGCAGCTGCGGAAGCTGCTTCGGCAACGGGAGCCGAGGCTGCAGCAGCGGGTGCTGCTTCAGGTGCACCGAACCACTTGGTGTAGATGGTGTCGTAGCTGCCGTCCTGGCGGATGCCGCTCAGGCCGTCATTGACCTTCTTCAGCAGTTCGGCATTGCCTTTCTTGACCACGATGCCGTAGCGCTCGGGCGTGAAGCTCTGGTCGCTGACCAGCTTGAACTTGCTGCCGCTGTTGTTCTGCAGGTAGTGCTTGACCACGCCGTTGTCGCCCACCACGGCCTGCAGGCCGCCGGCTTCCAGCTCCTTCAGGGCCAGCGGCATGGATTCGAAGCGCTTGATGTTGGGGTTGGTCTTGCCGACCAGCTTGGAGACGACTTCATCGCCGGTGGTGCCGTTCTGCACCCCGATGGCCAGCGTCTTGATGTCTTCCAGAGAAGCGACGGTGGAGTTCTGCGGCACGGCAATCAGCTGCACGGCGTCGAAATAAGGCTCGGAGAAGTCCATGCTGTCCTTGCGCACGTCGGTGATGGTCACGGCGGACATCACCAGGTCGCTCTCGCCGCTGTTCAGCGTGTTGAAGATGCCTTCCCAGGGCGTGTTGACGAAGCGGATCTGGAAGCCCGCCTTGTTGGCTACGGCCTTGATCACGTCGGCATCAAAGCCCTCGACTTCGCCGCTGGAGGACAGGGATTCGAACGGTGCGAAGGCCGCGTTGGTGGCCACCACCATCACCTTGTCGGCAGAGGCGGCAGGCGTGCCGGAGGCTGCAGCGGCGGGCGCTTCGGACTTGGAGCAGCCGGCCAGCACGGCAGCCATGGCCAGGGAAAGGGCAAAACGACGGGTGAACAGATTCTGCATGAAAGGGTCTTTAGTTGATGGCCAGGCAGCAGGAACGCTGCGGACACGAGCCTCTTGAGCTGGCGGCCGGGAATTTGTAACCTTTCATTATACGAGCGGGCAGGCTTGCACGGCATGTTTCAGCCACCAGGCGACACCCCGGTCCGTGGCGAAAATTCACGCAGACTGCAGGTTTTTCACTGGAAGGGGAAGGGCCCCGCAAAGGAGAGCGTGGTGATCTGGTGTGTCACCAGCCGGCCCTGGGGCGTGAAGGCGTGCAGCAGGATGCCGGGAGGTTCCAGCGTCCAGGCCAGCGGGGCGCCGGGGCTCAGATCGAGGGCAACCTGGTGCGCCGTGGAGGGCGCAATCACTGCGCGGGTGCCGCCGAACAGGGTCTGGACATGCCGGTGGACATGGCCCGAGATCAGTCCCTGCACCTGAGGATGGCGCTGGATGATGGCTTCGAGTACTTCGGCACCTTCGAGCAGGCCGATGTCGTCCATGCCATCGATTAGCGTACGGAAAGGCGGATGGTGCATGGCGATCAGGGTGGGGCGTTCCCGGCATTGATGCAGGGTCTCGTCCAGCCAGGCCAGGCGTTCCGGGCAGAGGGCACCCTGGTCGCGGCGCGGCACGACCGTGTCCAGCACGACCAGCTGCATGGGGCCCAGCGGAACGCTGTACTGCGCGTAGCCACTGGCCATCCAGGCCGGCTGCGCGGGAAAGGCATGGCGCAGGGTATCGCGGTTGTCATGATTGCCGGGAAGCAGGAACAGCGGAATATCGCGGATGGGCGCGAGCAGCTCCTGGAGCAGGGCATATTCTTCGGCCTGGCCATGGTCCACCAGATCTCCCGTGATCACCACTGCATCGGGGCGCTGCGGCAGACGCTGCACCGCGGTGACCGCCTGGCGCAGAAAGGTGGACGTGTCCACGCGGTCATAGGCGAGTTGCCCCGGCCGGCTGATATGGGTGTCGGAAAGCTGGACGATCAGAGGCATGATGGTGCGGGTACGGATGGTTGGACTGCATTTTCCATCGTACTCCATTCCGTCTCCTCAAGAAAAACGCCCCGGCGATGCGGGGCGTCTGTCATGCGGAGGCTGCGATCAGCGCAGGTCCAGCAGTTCCACGTCGAACTTGAGCGTGGCATTGGGCGGAATCACGCCGCCGGCGCCGCGGGCACCGTAGCCCAGCTCGGGCGGAATGATCAGGGTGCGCTTGCCGCCCACCTTCATGCCGGCCACGCCTTCATCCCAGCCGGCAATCACCATGCGCTGGCCCAGGCCAAAGGCGAAAGGCTGGCCGCGATCCTTGCTGGAGTCGAACTTGGCGCCTTGCTCGCCGTTGTTGTACAGCCAGCCGGTGTAGTGCACCAGCACGTTCTGGCCGGCCTTGGCTTCGGCGCCGGTACCGACTTCGGTGTCGATGTACTGCAGGCCGGTGGAGGTGGTCACGGTGTTGCTCATGGAAGCGTCCTTGTTGGGGGTAGAAGCAGAAGAAGCGGGGGAGAGAGCCGCAGAGGCGGGCGCCGATGCTGCGTCGGCACCAGCCAGCTTGGCGGGCTCGCTGGCGGGCTTGCACCCGGCCAGCAGGATGGTGGCCGCAACAGCACATGCGGCACCCATCGTGGTGAAGTTCCTGATCGAAGTCATGTGGTACTTCATGCTCAGTCGTTGCCGCCGAGGAAGGTGCGCAGCTTGTCGCTGCGGCTGGGGTGCTTGAGCTTGCGCAGGGCCTTGTGCTCGATCTGGCGGATGCGCTCGCGCGTGACGTCGAACTGCTTGCCGACTTCTTCCAGCGTGTGATCGTTGTCCATCTCGATGCCGAAGCGCATGCGCAGCACCTTGGCTTCGCGCGGGGTGAGGCCATCGAGGATGTCCTTCACCACATCGCGCAGCCCGGCCTGCATGGCCGCTTCCACCGGTGCGGTGTTGACGCTGTCCTCGATGAAATCGCCCAGATGCGAATCGTCGTCGTCACCGATGGGGGTTTCCATCGAGATCGGCTCTTTCGCAATCTTCATGATCTTGCGGATCTTGTCCTCGGGAATGTCCATCTTCTCGGCCAGGATGGAGGCGTCCGGCTCGAAGCCGAATTCCTGCAGGTGCTGGCGCGAGATGCGGTTCATCTTGTTGATGGTCTCGATCATGTGCACCGGGATGCGGATGGTGCGGGCCTGATCCGCGATGGAGCGCGTGATGGCCTGGCGGATCCACCAGGTGGCATAGGTCGAGAACTTGAAGCCGCGACGGAATTCGAACTTGTCCACCGCCTTCATCAGGCCGATGTTGCCTTCCTGGATCAGGTCCAGGAACTGCAGGCCGCGGTTGGTGTACTTCTTCGCAATGGAAATCACCAGGCGCAGGTTGGCCTCGATCATTTCCTTCTTGGCATTGCGCGAGAAGCGTTCGCCGTCGATCATGCGCTTGTTGATGTTCTTCAGTTCTTCCAGCGGCACCACGACGCGCTTTTGCAGGTCGATCAGGCGCTGCTGCAGCTCCTGCACCGGCGGAATGTTGCGTCCGAGCGTGGTGCTCCAGGGTTTGCCGGCAGCGGCCTGCTGCTCCACCCATTGCAGGTTGAGCAGGTTGTCGGTGAATTCGGCCACGAACTTTTCCTGCGGCATGTGGCACTTGTCCACGATGATCTGGCGCAGCAGGCGCTGGTTCTTGCGCACTTCCTCGACTTGTTCGCGCACGGTGTCGCACAGCTTTTCGATGGTCTTGGCCGTGAAGCGGATGGTCATCAGCCTGCTGCTGATTTTCTTCTGCGCCTGCACGTAGGCAGGAGAGCCGTAGCCGTCCTTCTCGTAGGCGGCCAGCATGGATTCGAAGCTGGCGCGGATGTCGTCAAAACGGCGCAGCGCCTCGTTCTTGACCATTTCCATCATCTTGGTCTGGGACTTGGTGCCGCCGTCGTCATCGTCGTCGACCTCGTCTTCGTCCTCTTCGGCCACGTAGTCGTCGTTCTCGTCGGCATCGGTAAAGCCGTCGACTACGGTCGTGATCACGACCTTGTCTTCACGGATTTCGTCTGCCATGGCGAGGATCTCGTCGATGGTGGCAGGGGATCCGGAAATGGCTTCCATCATGTCCATCATGCCGCCCTCGATGCGCTTGGCGATCTCGATCTCGCCTTCGCGCGTGAGCAACTCGACCGTGCCCATTTCGCGCATGTACATGCGCACCGGGTCGGTGGTACGGCCGAATTCGTTGTCCACGTTGGACAGGGCGGCTTCGGCTTCTTCCTCGGCTTCTTCCTCGGTGGCAGCGGTGCCGGTGGCGTTGTTCAGCAGCAGGGTTTCGGCATCGGGCGTCTGTTCATAGACGGACACGCCCATGTCGCCCAGCATGGAGACCACGACTTCCAGCGTTTCTGCATCGACCAGCTTGTCGGGCAGGTGGTCGGAAATTTCCGCGTTGGTCAGGTAGCCGCGCGTCTTGCCCAGCTTGATCAGCTCCTTCAGGCGCTGGCGGCGGGTGGAGACTTCCTCTTCGGACAGGACGGCTTCGTCCAGCCCGAATTCCTTCATCAGCGCGCGCTCCTTGGCCTTGGAGAGCTTCATGCGCAGCGGCTTGACTTTCTCGACGGTGGCAGCCTGCTCGGTAGAGGCTTCTTCTGCCACTTCCTCTTCGGCGAATTCGGCTTCGACGTCGCTGAAATCTTCGTCGAGATCGTCGCCCTTGGCCTTGCGGCCACGCTTGGCGGCAGCCGTGGTCTTGGCAGCGGCAGGCTTGGCCTTGCTGGCTGTTGTGCGGCGCGTGGTGGTTTTCTTGGGAGTCTCGGTGGCTTCGGCCGTGTCTTCGGCGGCAGCGGCCGGCTTGGCGCGCGTGCGGCGCGTGGTGGTCTTGACGGTTTCGACGGCTTCGGCCGTGGCTTCTTCAGCAGCTGCCTTGGCCGCACGGGTGGTGCGGGTACGGGGAGTCTTGGGGGTAGATTCGGTCATGGTTTCGGTCTCTGCCGCAGGCGTGGTGCGCCGGCGGCTGGTCCTGGTGGGAGCGGGGGATTCGACGGATGCGCTTGCAGCTGCAGTCCTGGCTGTGCTGCTTCGCTTGGTGACAGGGGTTGCTGCTTCAGTGGCCTCGGCAGCGGTGACCGTGCTGTCTTTCTTCCTGGTGACCATGGATAACCCTTCCACTTCTTTCAAGTGAGTGAATGCAGCCTGCAAATGCAGGACGCGCAACAGAGTGCTTCCCATATGGGAGCACGTGCCGGAATTTCCAGTAGGGGAATGAACCCCGCCTTACGAAAGTGCCTTCGCGGCTGCAGTTGCAAGAACAACCACAGGGGATGGCAGACGTGGGCAAGGGGGAAGGGCGAACATTTGGGATACAGTCCTTGCGAAGAAGAGGCCGGTCGGGGTGCCGTGTTGACCCGCGGTTGGCCATGCTCGGAGGTGCTGCTGTCGCACTTGCCATGTCGAACTTTGGATTATACCAAATTACGGTGTGCATGACAAGGCTGCCGCGTTTGCATAAGCGGCTCGCCAAGGTTGCCAACACGGCTTTTTCAATGACGGCGCAACGCAGCCGTGCCGCATTGCACCGGTGCAGGCGGCTCAGGATTCGCGTACCAGCTCGAAGTCGATGAAGCCGCGCTCCACGTCTGTCGCCAGCAGTTTGGCGCGTACGCGGTCGCCGACCTTGACCCGGTCGCCGGCCGCCACCAGCAGCTTGCCTTCGGCAGGCGGCAGGAAGATGCGTACCCAGGTGTTGCCGTTGGAGGCACCGGTGACGATACCGTCGAAGATTTCGCCGAGGTACTTGTCCAGCACCAGCGCCGCCTCGGACTTGCGCATCTGTCGCTCGACCTTGTTGGCAGCATCTTCCTGGCGGGTGCAGTGCGTCGCGAGGGAGGCTAGTTCGTCGATCGAATAGGGGGCGGGCTGCTCCTTGAGCGTGGCCTTGAGCAGGCGGGCCGTCACCAGATCGGGAAAGCGGCGATTCGGGGCGGTTGAATGGGAGTAGTCGCGCACGGCAAGGCCGAAGTGCCCCAGCTTGGGGCCGCCGGGTACTTCCACCACGTATTCGCCTGCGCCCATCAGCTTGATGATGGTGAGGGACAGGTCGGGGAAACGGTCCGGGTCGAGCTTGCGGCGCTTGGCCAGGAAGTTCTCCAGCGCCAGCGCGTCCGGCTCTTCTGGCAGGACTTCGTTGTATTCGGCGGCCACGGCCACGATCTTGAGCCAGCGCTCGGGCGAACGCACCACGCGGCGCAGCGATGGGCGGCGGTGCTGGGCGAGGAAGCGGGCCGTCACGCCATTGGTGGCGATCATGAATTCCTCGATCAGTTGGCGAGCGCGGTTCTGCACCTGCTGGCGGATCTCGACTACCTTTTCGCCATCGAACACGGCCTTGGGCTGGAAGGTCTGGAACTCCAGCGCGCCCTGTTCGCGCCGGCGTGCGCGCAGCTGCTGCGCCACGGAGTCCTGGGTGCGCAGTTGCTGGTCCATGCCGGGCACCGCCTGTGCGGCGGCGGGCAACGGGCCTTCACCGTCGATCCATGCGGAGACCGAATCGTAGGCCAGCTTGGCCTTGTTATAGACCCTGGCGCGGTAGATGCCGGATTTGGACAGGCTGCCATCCGGCTGGAACACCATGTCCGTCACCATGGCCAGGCGCGGCCCGTCGGGGTTGAGCGAGGTCAGGTCGGTGGACAGCTTCTCGGGCAGCATCGGGAAGATCACTGCCGAGGTGTAGACCGAGGTGGTGTTGTGGCGCGCGTGCTGGTCGATGGGGGTGTCCTTGCGAACCAGGGCATCCACATCGGCAATGGCGACCAGGATGCGCACCGCGCCATCGGGCAGCACCTCGCTGGCCGTGAGTTGGTCGAGATCGCGCGAGTCGTCGTTGTCGATGGAGCACCAGAGCAGGCCGGTCAGGTCACGCACTTCACCGCCATGGGGCTCGCCGAGGTGGGTGATGGCGGCGAGCTGGTCCAGCGCTGCAGGCGAGAATTCCGGCTTGAGGCCGCGTTCGCGCATGGCGCGTACCGCCAGGGCTTCCAGATCGTGCTTTTCGTGGTCGGAGTGTTTCACGCGGTCTTCCTTTGTTGGGGGCGTCAGGATGGCGGGAGCGAGATGGCGGGCTTGGCAGCGGTGATGCAGCCTGCCCGTTGGTCGGGCAGGGGTGCGGTGTCAGTCCCTGGGCAGGGTTTCCAGCGGGATGTCCTTGTCCACGGCCAGCTTGTCGAGCTGCTTGCGTGTCTTGCCGGCCAGCCACTTCTCGATGGCCTCGCGCGAACTGTCGAGCTGGATGCTGTCGGGCACGGTCGGATCGATGCCGGCTTCGACGCACACGCGCTGGTAGAAATGCGGTTCCAGTGCAGCCAGCGCCACGCGGCCGTCCTTGCAGGCGTAGACGCGGTAGCCCACATGGCCACCGCCGGTGAGCGCCTTCGGATGCTGCATGTCGAAGGTGGTGCGCGGACGCGCCAGATAGGACACGGCCTGGCTCAGGCCAACCTCGATCAGCGTACCCTTGTCGTGCTTCTGGCGGTGCAGCACGCATTGCAACACTGCTTCGCTCGCCATGAGCGAGCCGGCCATGTCGGCAAATAGCGTAGGCGGCAGGTTGAGGCCGGTGACCAGGCCATTTTGCGCCTGGTAGGTCAGATCGTGGCCGGCTTCATCCGGGTTGGTGGTGCTGCCGTAGATGGCGACCAGCGACAGGTGCGGGTGCTGCTTGTGCAGGGTCTTCCAGTCGACGCCGAGCTTCTGCATGGCGCTCTGGCGGAAGGAGGTGATCAGCACATCGGCCTTTTCCAGCTGCTTGTGCAACTGGCGCTGGCCCTGTTCGGTCTTGAGGTTGACGGGCACGACCTTGATGCCTTCGTGCATCTCGGCGTGGCCAGCCGGGCTGTAGATGTGCATCGGGTCGCTGGTTGTCTGGCCGGCGGGGGCAGGGGGTTCCAGCTTGATGCAGGTGGCGCCCATCTCCTTGCAGCGTTGCAGGGCGGCAGGGCCGGGCAGGTTGAGGGCGAGGCTGACGACGCGCACGCCGCGCAGCACCTTGAGGGGTTTGCTCATGAAGTCTCCGGATGTTGTTCTTGCTTTGTCTGCGGGCAGGGCAGTTGCCCGCATGCCTGAGCCACTTTACCGCAGCTCCGGGCCGGTTTTTTGCGCAGGAAGCAGGCGGGGTGGGCGGGATGCGGGAATTTGCCAAAAAATTGCAGCCTGCTTGCCGGCAGGGCGTGCAAAAGGCTACAATCACGGTCTTTGCGGAGCATAGCGCAGTCTGGTAGCGCATCTGGTTTGGGACCAGAGGGTCGGGAGTTCGAATCTCTCTGCTCCGACCAAAAATCCCGAAAGGACTGGCGAAACGTTTTGCCGGTCCTTTTTCTTTGCTTGCGCCAGCCTTCCTGTCCTTGCCGCGATAGGTAGAATGGCAGCCGTTTCATCTGCCCGTAGCTCAACTGGATAGAGCAGCTGCCTTCTAAGCAGCAGGTCGGGGGTTCGAGTCCCTCCGGGCAGGCCAATTTCTGCAGGTGGCCCCATGCAAGCGCTGATTTCCCTGTTCTTTGACACCCCGCGTCGCACCCTGGCATGGATTGCCGTGGTGGTTGCGGGCATGCTGGCATTCGGCCTGAACCTGCAGTACAACGGCGGGCTCGTGCCATGCCCCATGTGCATCGTGCAGCGCTACCTGTACATTCTGGTGCTGCTGCTGGCACTGGCCGGGCTGGCGGGCAAGGGCTGTCGCTGGCATGGCGCGAGCTATGTGCTGATCCTGCTGACCTCGCTTGCTGGTGCATTCGTGGCGGCGCGCCAGTCCTGGCTGCAGTGGTATCCGCCCGAGTTCTACAGCTGTGGCCGCGATTTCTACGGCATGATCGAGCAGATGCCGCTGAGCAAGGCGCTGCCGAAGATTTTTGCCGGCAGCGGTGACTGCACCGCGATCGACTGGACGTTTCTGGGGGGCACGATTGCCAACTGGTCCTTTGTCGGATTCTTCGCCTTGACGGTGGTGAGCATCGGCTGGCTGTTGCAGATGCGCAGGCGTTGCACGCAGCGCGGGGCCTAAGAGCCCGTCTGGAACCCGAAAAAACAAGGCCTCCGACATGGAGGCCTTGCTGTTCATGAGCTTCAGGAAGCCCTGTTATTCCCGAAAGGGAGCTTACTTGTTTTTCGCCAGCAGCTCAAAGGCATTGCGCACTTCACCCATGGGGCGCTCGCCGCTCTCATAGATGTTGTTGGCGCGGCCAACCAGCAGGGTGTCGAGCGTGCCGATATTGTCCAGTTCCTTGTTGGCGTAGGGCACCTTGTTCAGCACGTAGCGCATGGCGTTCAGGCGGGCGCGCTTCTTGCAGTCCGACTTGATGACGGTCCAGGGAGCATCCACCGTGTCGGTTTCGAAGAACATGGCTTCCTTGGCGCGGGTGTAGTCCTCCCACTTGTCCAGCGAGGCCTTGTCGATCGGGCTGAGTTTCCACTGCTTGAGCGGGTGCAGCTCGCGTTCCTTGAAGCGGCGGCGCTGTTCGTCGCGGCTGACGGAGAACCAGAACTTGAACAGGAACACGCCGCTGCGGGTGAGCATGCGCTCGAACAGCGGGGCCTGCAGCATGAATTCGCGGTATTCCTCTTCCGTGCAGAAGCCCATCACGCGCTCGACGCCCGAGCGGTTGTACCAGGAGCGGTCGAACAGCACGATCTCGCCGTGCGTGGGCAGGTTCTTCACGTAGCGCTGGAAGTACCACTGGCCGCGTTCCTCGTCGGTCGGCTTTTCCAGGGCCACCACGCGGGCACCGCGCGGATTCAGGTGTTCCATGAAGCGCTTGATGGTGCCGCCCTTGCCGGCTGCATCGCGGCCTTCGAACACGATCACCACGCGGGCGCCGGTTTCCTTGACCCAGGCCTGCAGCTTGAGCAGTTCTACCTGAAGCGAGTATTTCTGCTTCTCGTAGTTCTTGCGGCTCATCAGGTTCTTGTAGGGGTAGCCGCCCTTGCGCCAGTCCGCAGCCAGTTCCTCGTCGGCAGACACGTTCTGGCGTGCCACGCTGGCGTCCACAGCCAGCATGCGCTTGAGGGCATCGACCTCGTCCTTGGAGGCGCGGGACAGCAGCGTCTGCATGGCCTGCAGCTTGTCTTCGGCAGTCTCGAGGATCTGTTCGATGGCGACGCTGCGGCGCGTCATGGCAGCCATGGAGGCTTCGTGCGTGGCGACCTTGTCGATGTTGTCGACAGAACTCTTGCCGATCACCACGTCACCGGAACGGACCAGGCGGGTGGGATCCTTCAGGGAGATAGGGGTGGTTTTGCGGGTCGCCATGCGGGATACTCCTTTTTCAGATTGAGATGGGATACGGGCCTCGGATGCGGCAGGATGTGCCGCGACACACGGGGCTTACTGCAGTTTCTTGACCAGTACCAGGCTCTTGCGGTCCCAGTTGTACTTGCGCTTGCGTGCTTCGGGCAGCCAGGAGGGATCCACCACCGTGAAGCCGCGCTTGATGAACCAGTGCATGGTGCGCGTGGTGAGGACGAAGATGCTCTTGAGGCCCATGGCGCGGGCGCGTTGTTCGATGCGGCGCAGCAGCTTGTCGCCGTCACCCTGACCCTGCACCTGCGGGCTGACAGTGACGGAGGCCATTTCGCCGGTGCCGTCCTCGGGGTAGGGGTAGAGTGCGGCGCAGCCGAAAATCACGCCGTCGTGTTCGATGATGGTGTAGTGGTCGGCATCACGCTCGATTTCGGTGCGGCTGCGCTTGACCAGGGTGCCGTCCTTCTCGAACGGCTCGATCAGCTGCAGGATACCGCCCACGTCCTCGATGGTGGCTTCGCGCAGGCTTTCGAGCTTTTCATCCACCACCATGCTGCCGATACCGTCGTGGGTGTAGATCTCGAGCAGGATGGAGCCGTCCACCAGGTAGGGCACGATGTGGCTGCGCTCCACGCCGTTCTTGCAGGCGGTGACGCAATACTGCAGGTGAAAGCCCATATCGGAGGGCTTTTCTGCGGGAGGCAGCTGACTCAGCAGCGACTCGGCGTAGGCCAGCGGCAGTTCGGTATCGACCGGGTTGTCGTCGCCGGGAGGATCCATGGGGCGCAGGCGGATGCCGCCGTTGTCCGTCAGGAAGATCAGCTTGTCGGCGTGCAGTTCGCTGGCAACCTCGGTGGCCACGTTTTCCATCGTGAGGTTGAAGGCTTCGCCGGTGGGCGAGAAGCCGAGGGGAGACAGCAGCACCATGGCGCCGCCATCCAGCATGGTCTGGATGGCCGTGGCATCGACCTTGCGCACCAGGCCGGAGTGCTGGTAGTCGACGCCATCGACAATGCCGACCGGGCGGGCCGTGAGGAAGTTGCCGGAGATGACGCGCACCGTGGCGCCGGCCATGGGCGTGTTGGGCAGGCCCTGGCTGAAGGCGGCTTCCACTTCGTAGCGCAGCTGGCCGGCCGCTTCGAGCGCGCAGTCGAGGGCCACGCTGTCGGTGACGCGGGTGCCCTTGTAGAAATGCGGCTCGTAGCCCTTGGCGCGCAACTGCTCGTTCACCTGCGGACGAAAGCCGTGCACCAGCACGATCTGCACGCCCATGCTCTGGATCAGCGCCAGGTCCTGCGCGATGTTGCCGAGTTTGCCGGCAGCAATGGCTTCACCGGGCACCCCGATCACGATCGTCTTGCCACGGTGCATGTGGATGTAGGGCGCAACGGAACGGAACCAGGGAACAAAGGTGAAGTTGAAGACGCCGGACATCGGAGGGCAGGGGGCTTGTTCGATTCTTGTGAGGGCTTGCGGCCGCTTGCGACACTGGGTTGTGCGGCTGCCAATCCTCCAATTGTCCGTCTTTTCCCTTCCATGCAAAAGGTCTTGCAGGCCCCGGGATGTGAATTAGTGACGCAAGTGTTGTCCCGATGCAGCCAGTGATGTCCGCGCTGGCGCTATCGGGATTTTCCCGAGGCCTCAGGGTGCTTCGGAGCGCACGCACTTTTGCCAGTGCGAAGGCAACAGGTCAAAGAGCGGGCTAGGGTCACGCTGCAAGCGGTTTGCGTCGCCCGGAGCTGGAGGTTCGGCAAGAGCTGGCGCTATTTGTACCGGGTTGATATGGGCAAGTTGCGACATCCAGCCAATGTCTACGCCACCTGCAGCCCCGGGGCGAGAGTAAATCAGCTCCAGCATTTTCCTGGCAGCAAGGTTTCCCTTGGAGCTGGCCAGCCGGTAAAGCCGTATGGCTTCCGTATAGTTTCTGGGGCGGCCATCACCGCGGTGATTGGCGCGCGCTGCGCGATAGATGTCCTCTGCCGGACTGCGGGCATCCGGGTAGCGCCCCTGTATCTTGACGCTTTGCTGCTGGAGAATGCGGATGTTGGTCTGGGCGGATGGAGAAAGCGGGGAGGCCTGCCGGAAATGCTGGGCTGCCTGTGACGGCTTGTTGTCGGAGACAGCACGCAATCCCAATTCGACCTGCGCCTGAATATCGCCAGCGCGTGCGGCACGCTGGAGCAGCTGCTCGGAGCCGGCAAGGCTGCCTAGACCCTGGCGTGTTTTCAGCAGCCAGTCGAGATAATCTGCACGGGCTGCGTGGGTATGCCTGAGGGCTGCAATATGTTTGGCGGCAGCCTCATGGTCTGCCTCTCCTTTGCAGGCTTCCAGGTGGCACCAGGCCAGTCCTGCATGCGCCCAGGCCTGGCCACCCAAGTCCAGAGATCGGGTAAACCAGTCAAAGGCCTGGGGCAGATCGGGACGGGTGCCTGCGCCATGCAGGTGGATGAGCCCCAGCAGCCAGGCGGCATTGGCAGCCGCCGCCTTGCTGGATTGCATGCCATTGACTTCCCACTTCAGTCTGGATATTTCCTGTTCGCTGGCCTGGCATGCCTGCGCCGAAGAGATGTTTGTTCCGGCCTCTTTCGTCCAAGCTGTCCCATTGCCATGCAGGGCAATGAGCAGCAGGGCAGCAATGAGGGCAGCTTGCTGTTTGCAGCCATTCGGAATCAGCGTTTTGGGCATGCTTGGCACCGGGCTTGTGTTGCACAGGTTACTGTTTGGGCAGAACCTGCCAATTCAGCGTTTGGTAGGCGATGGCGTCTTTCCCGAGGGCCTGCTCGAATTGCTGGCGCACCCCTTCGACACCATTGGCACCCTTGATCAAGGTCAGGGCAGGCACACGATAGGTTGCCGGCAGTTTCTGCATGGGATCTTCGGTGGTGGCCACGCAGATGGCCGATTCGGTGCCAGGCACCCCTGTATCCAGCACGAAAGGCGGATTGGGGGACATCCAGTCAGGAATGCGGATGGTCTGGTTGGCCGAGACCAGGGAGGCAGGATTGGACATGTTGGGAAGCAGGCGAATCACGTTGCCCTGCGGGCTGGCGTGGTAACACGACAGGTGCGAAGCGCGAGACAGGCGCACCGAGAGGAACAAGGGAGTTCCCGAGTAGAAGCGCGTCTTGTCGATGACGGGGTTTTCAATGGCGAGATCGATTTTCAGGGGGGCCGACGTATCGGGGACGGTGTCGTCGCCCTGTTCTTTCTCCATCCTGGCGTTTGTCCATCCGATGCGCTTGAATTGCCCTTCTTCGTCCAACTTCACAAAGTTGCGCAGGACACGGTCATAGGTGGTGTAGTCGATAATGCCGGTAACCACCATGCCCTGGTCGGCCTGGAACTTGCCAATCGCCTCGCGCAGAATGGGGCTGTTGGCAAGCAGCAGGGTTTCGCTGCGCGGGAGGTAACCCTGCGCCATGAGCGAGCGCTGAATCAGGCGCTGCCGGGTAAGCGAATCGTTGGATTCGTACCACTCACGCAGTTGGCGCTGGAAGGCGGGGTGGGTCTGCTCCAGCGTCAGGCACTGCCAGTAGGGAACACGGGCCCACTTGCCCGTCAGCTCGATCATGGCCAGTTCCACCAAGGTGCGCACGGCAGCGCCAGTGCCTGCAGCATAATCGCGGCCGACGTTGAAATCCCATCCATACTTGCCAATCCGGCCGGAAAGATCCAGCCCCTGTCCGCCGTTGCCGATGACGACTTCATTGGCAGAGTCAAGTCCTGGAATGATGGTACGGGATTTGAAGTCTCCCAGATGCAGCTCCAGACCCACTACGGTGGCACTTCGGTTGGTGCTTGCGCCACTCTCGAAGCGGGTGGCGGACGTTCCCAGCTGCATGCGGTTGTTGATGACGTTCTGGTCGACGAAGGACATGCCTCCCGATACATACAGTGCAGGCCGCTGCAGCTGCATCTGGTTGTTGTTGAGCAGAATCGTGGTCAGGTTCTGGACGGTATCCTGACGTGCGATGTCCACTTCAAAGTCCACGTAACGGAAGGCGTTGCTCAGGCGCGACATCTGCGACAGGGCCGTGATGATCATTTCCTTGGTGGCAACCGGGACCCGTGTGGAGTAGTCCGGGATGGACTTGCTGCTGATCAGGGTCGTGGGAACGCGTGCCTCCTGGAACAGCTTGTCCATGCACATCAGGGAGTCGGAGAAGCTGGAAATGGAGCGGACAGGCCGGGTGACTGGCCTGGATGACATGCTGGCGTAGGACTGGAATTCAGCATCCCGGGCCGGGTTGATGGGCAGGCTGCAGCCGGCGACCAGCAAGGTTGTCAATGCCGGAACAAGAAGACGCAAGGAGGGCGGTCGACGGCCTGCCAAGCGATGGAGACGGGAAGAAAGTGCTTTCTGGATACGAGTCGGCATGGCAAGCTTTCGATGTGGCTTTCTTGTTCGTTCCGGCTGCGGTTTGGCAACTGGCAGTGGCAGATGGGCTGGTTACTTGCAGATATTGATGACGTCCCCGCGCAGGACGACGATCTGATCTCCCTGGCCTTTCTTCGCCACGGGCGCTCCCGGAGTGGTTGCATAGGTATTGCTTGCAACTTCCTGAACGCAGGTACGATGCAGGGCATTGCCGGAGCTCTTGGAGATCACGTCCTTTTCGGTGTAGATCGTGCCATCTCCGTTCATCGCGGACTTGGCTTTGGCCTGGTAGCGTGCCACCTTCGCGCGCAGCGAAGCAGGCATGCCATCAGCCTTTTGAAGAGGGGTGGACTTTTGCGTCGCGTAATTGGGCAGTTTCAGATAGTGCACGGGACGATCCAGGCTGATGGGGTCTTCCCATGGGCCTGCCAGCAGAGGCGTGGCTGCGGAACTGCCGGCCAGCAGGATGGTGATCAGTTGCAAACGCTTGATGGACATGACAGTCTCCTGGACGTGCGGTGACGGAAAGGCAGCTGCCTGCCATGATGGCCGGCAGCTGCACGCTGGACTCAAGCCGAACGCTTAGTTGGGAGCGTAGTTGGTGGCCAGGTTCTGCACGGCGTCAGCCATGAAGCCGCGAGCTTCGTTGGAGATGGTGGAGTCGTTAGCGTAGACGACCTGCAGCTGAGCAGCGTCAACGTACACGGTGCCGTCGTTGCTGGCCAGGTTCTGCTTTGCGGTGCTCATGAAGCCGCGTGCGCTGTTGCTCACGTCAGAGTCATTGGCGATCGTCAGTTGAATAGACGGCTGGTTGATTTCGACACCAGCCGTGTTGGTGGACACGTTCTGCTGAGCCTTGGTCATGAAGCCGCGAGATTCGTTGGAAATGGAAGACTGGATGGCAGCCACACCCTGGATCTGGGGGGCGTTGATCTGTACTTCACCGGGGGCGGCGAAAGCGGCAGTCGTGGCGAAAGCGGCAGCGATGATTGCGAGGCGTTTCATGATGGTTTCTCCTAGCTTAGAGGTTGGTGGGTGCGGACGACAGAACAGAACGATCTGCCAGCCGGACGGGCCGATGTTTTTACCGTGTTACATCATCGGCCCGACAGCTGCAGTGTGCTTTGCTTGCCAGGCTTTTGGAATGACCTGATTGAGGTACCCATCAAACCACGAAGATGAACATGTGGCAGCGATAAACCCTTGATCTATATTGATAAATGAAAAGAATATAATTATAAAGAACTATTTGTATCTAAATGAAAAATTTGTGTCCAATCGAAATAAATTACAAAAAACAAAAAAATTTAACGTTTATTGCCGCATCTTAAGCGGGTGACAATCTTGATAAGAACTCGGAGATGCGATAGGCATCTGGAATTTTTGCGTGCACCCGAAGATTATTGCTGCTATAGCATTAACATTATGGTATTATTAAATGCGACGTTATTTTGGAAAAATGGGTCGACCGATACAGGTAGTACTGGCGGAAGGAAATACGCATGCCCGGCGCGTGATCGGTTGCGAGCTGCAGAAGGACGAGCGGATCGAGTTGTGTGCAGTTGCCAGCTCCGTGAAGGAAGTGAGGCGCATACTGACTCAATAGGATTTCGATGTCATGCTGCTTGATCTCCATCTGCAGGACGTGCAATGCCTTGACGTGATCGGCCACATCAAGCAGAGCATGCCGCTGGTCGAAGTGATCGCGACTTCCACGCGCGACGACGAGATGGAGGCGGTGCATGCTTTTGACAGGGGCGCTACCGGGTATCTCGTCAAGAGCTCGTGGTTTGTCAGCTACGGCGATGCCGTTGTCGAGGTGATGCACGGTGGGGCGCCCTTGACCGCCAGCGTTACTCGCCGCTTGCTGCCAAGACTGCGCGATGGAGCCGCTCGCAGGACGATCCACCACTTGGGGGGCAAGGACTCCCGGGATGGCGAGCTTCTGACGTCCCGCGAGCAGGAGGTCTTGCAACTGGTGGCCAAAGGCCATACCAGTGCTGAAGTGGGGGAGGAACTGGGTATCAGTGCGCAGACGGCGAGCGCACACCTCAAGAATATCTATCGCAAGCTGCAGGTTCGGTCGCGTGCCCAGGCAGTGAGCAAGGCGTTCGCCCAGGGTTATCTCCGGTAATTTCCGGATGCGTTCCTGTACCGGGGGCGTGATCAGGGATAATTACATTTTTGTCTATTTGCTGGTGGGCCTGTGGCTGCCAGGCAGGCTTCACATTGCTGATCGAGTTCCCTGAAAACCTGCCGGTATCTTCCCGGCGCGATGAGATCATGGCGGCGGTGCGCGGGCACCAGGTGGTCATCGTCTGCGGCGAGACCGGCTCGGGCAAGACCACGCAGTTGCCCAAGATTGCGCTGGCGCTGGGCCGTGGCGCCATGCACGCGCGCGCTGGCGACAAGCCACGCCTGATCGGCCATACCCAGCCGCGCCGGATCGCTGCCAGCAGCGTGGCCAGGCGCATTGCCGAAGAACTCAAGACGCCGCTGGGCGAAGTCGTGGGCTACAAGGTGCGCTTCCAGGATCGCCTGCACAAGGGCGCGTCCGTCAAGCTGATGACGGACGGCATCCTGCTGGCCGAAACGCAGAGCGATCCGCTGCTCCATGCGTATGACACGTTGATCATCGACGAGGCACACGAACGCAGCCTGAACATCGACTTCCTGCTTGGCTACCTCAAGGAGATCCTGCCGCGGCGCCCCGACCTGAAGGTCATCGTCACATCGGCCACCATTGATGCCGACCGTTTTGCCCGGCATTTTGCCTCGCGCAAGGGGCCGGCGCCGGTGCTGATGGTGTCGGGGCGGCTGTATCCGGTGGAGGTGCGTTACCGTCCGTTCGAGGAGAGCAAGGACACGGACTTGAACACCGCCATTGCCGATGCGGTGGATGAGCTCTGGCGTTTGCCGGCGGAGAGCGGCGACATTCTGGTTTTCCTGCCTGGCGAGCGCGAAATCCGCGAGGCGGCCGACCATTTGCGCAAGCACCTGAGCCACAGCCCGGTGCTGCGCAACACCGAGGTGTTGCCGCTGTTTGCCCGCCTGAGCCAGGCCGAACAGGACCGGGTGTTCGACAGCCACGGTGGCCGCCGCATCGTGCTGGCCACCAACGTGGCAGAAACCTCGCTCACGGTGCCTGGCATCCGCTACGTGATCGATGCCGGTACGGCGCGTGTAAAACGCTACAGCTACCGCAACAAGGTGGAGCAGCTGCTGGTGGAGCCGGTCAGCCAGGCGGCGGCTAACCAGCGTGCAGGCCGCTGCGGCCGCGTCGCCAACGGCATCTGCATCCGCCTGTATGACGAGAAGGATTTCAACAGCCGGCCGCGCTTTACCGATCCCGAGATCCTGCGTTCCTCGCTGGCGGGAGTGATTCTGCGCATGCAGTCGCTGCATCTGGGCGAAGTGGAGCGCTTTCCGTTCCTGGAAGCGCCGCGTCCCAAGGCGATTGCCGATGGCTACCAGTTGCTCAACGAACTGGGAGCGGTGGACGGGGCGAATCAGTTGACTGATGTGGGTCGGGCGCTGTCGCGTCTGCCGCTGGACCCCCGCATCGGCCGCATTCTGCTGGAAGCGAATGCCCGTGGTGCGCTGGACGAGGCGCTGGTGATCGCTTCCGCGCTGAGCGTGCAGGACGTGCGCGACCGTCCGCTGGAACAGCAGGCCCAGGCCGATCAGGTGCAGGCCAAGTTCGATGACGAGAAAAGCGAGTTTGTCAGCACGCTGAAGCTGTGGCAATGGCTGCATGAGGCGCGGGGTGGAACACCATCACTGCCGTCGGCGCGTGCGCAACAGGCAGCGCAGTCGCGCAAGTGCGCTTCGCTGGCGGTGCTGCCGGTGGCGCAGCGTCTGGTGGCGGCTCCGCAAGAGGCTTCGGCGAATCAGCCGGAACCAGCAGGCAAGGGGCCTCGGGGCCAGGCGGGCACAGGCAAGGGCCCGCAGGCGCAGGCAGCCCGTTTGCAGCCTGCCAACGCCGTAAGCGCTTCCGGCACCGCACCAACCCACAAGCTCAGCAATCGCCAGTACGAATCCCTGCTGCGCCAGAACTTCATCAACGTGCGCCGCGTGCGCGAATGGCGCGACATCCACAGCCAGTTGCTGACGGTGGCGGGCGAGCAGGGCTGGAAGCACAATGTGGCGCCAGCCAGCTACGCCCAGCTGCACCAGAGCATGCTGGCGGGCCTGCTGGGCAACGTCGGTGTCAAGAGCGAGGACGAAGACTGGTATCTGGGCGCGCGCGGCATCAAGTTCTGGCGCCATCCGGGCGCGCACCTGCGCAAGAAGCCCGGGCGCTGGATTGCCTGCGCGGAGCTGGTGGAGACCACGCGCCTGTTCGGCCGCGGCATTGCCAATATCGAGCCGCAATGGCTGGAAGAGGTGGGTGGTCACCTGCTGCGCAAGCAGCTGCTGGATCCGCACTGGGAGAAGAAGGCCGGCAAGGTGGTGGCGCTGGAACGCGCCACGCTCTACGGCATCGTGGTCTACAACAACCGCCGCGTGGATTACGACCGTATTGATCCGGTCAGCGCGCGCGAGATCTTCATTCGTCAGGCGCTGGTGGGCGACGATTGGGAATCGTCGCTGCCTTTTCTGGCCGCCAACCGCAAGATGGTGCGGCAGGTTGAGGAGCTGGAGCACAAGTCGCGCCGGCAGGACGTGCTGGTGGATGACGAGCTGATCTACGCCTTCTACGATGCGCAGATTCCGGCTGATGTCACCAATGCGCACCAGCTGGAAAAATGGTTCCGCAGCGCCAGCAAGAGTCAGCCCAGGCTGCTGCAGATCAGCCGGGAAGAACTGATGCGGCACGAAGCGGCCGGCATCACGACCGACCTGTTCCCGCGCACCATCCGCCTGGGCGGTGTGGATTGTCGCGCGACGTATCTGCACCAGCCCGGCGATGCGCGTGACGGCGTGACAGTCGAAGTGCCGCTGTTCGCACTGAACCAGGTGAGCGAAGACCGCGCCGAATGGCTGGTGCCCGGCATGCTCAAGGACAAGATCCAGGCCCTGCTCAAGAGCCTGCCGCAACGCCCGCGCAGCCGCTTTGTGCCGCTGCCGGAAAGTGCCACGCGTCTGGCGGCCCAGCTGCAGCAGGATCCGGGCTTTGCCAAGGGCAGCCTGACGGATGCGCTGCTCAAGGCCGTGCGCGACCAGACCAGCCTGGACGTGAAGCGCAATGATTTCAAGCTGGACATGCTGCCTGCGCATCTGTTCATGAACCTGCGTGTGACGGACGAGCATGGCCGCCAGCTCGGCATGGGGCGCAACCTGGGCGCACTCAAGGCCGAACTGGGCAGCCAGGCGCGCGGAGCCTTCCAGGCACTGGCCGTGTTGCGGCAGGATCTGCGCAGTGCCCCACCCGATGCACAGCAGACAGGTGGAGCGAATCCGCACGCCGGAGCCGGGGCGCGAAAAGGCGACGAAAAGCTCCATTCCAACCGGGCACAGGCAGACAAGCCTGCCAGACAGGGAGCAGGCGCCTCCAAGGCCACGGAGCTGCCGGAAGACCAGCGCTACACCAGTTGGTCCTTCGGCGAACTGCCGGAGATCATGGAGATGCGCCGTGGCCGCCAGACGTTGATCGGCTTTCCTGCCCTGATCGACCAGGGCAATGCCGTCAGCATCGAGGTGTTCGACGAACCGGAAGTGGCAGCAGCGCGTCACCGCTCTGGCCTGCGCCGGCTGTTTGCCCTGCAGGTGAAGGATGCGCTCAAGTATCTGGAAAAAAACCTGCCGGACTTCCAGAAGATGGCAGCGGCGTACATGCCGCTGGGCACTGCGGAGGAATTGCGCCAGCAGATCCTGGACGTGGCCATGGACCGGGCTTTTCTGGGTGATTCGCTGCCGACCGATGCCGAGGCCTTTGCCAAACGGGTGGACGAAGGCCGCGGCCGCCTGAGCCTGATTGCGCAGGAAGTGGCCCGTCAGGCGGGTGTGGTGCTGACCGAATTTGCCGTGGCCAGCCGCAAGATCAAGGATACGAAGATACAGCCCGACGCGGTGGCCGATGCCACGCAGCAGCTGCAGCGCCTGTGCGGCAAACGCTTTCTGGCCGAAACGCCCTGGCCGCAGCTGCAGCATCTGCCGCGTTACCTCAAGGCCATCACCCTGCGTCTGGACAAGCTGCGCGCCGATCCTGCCCGAGATGCCCAGAAAATGGCGGAGCACAAGCCACTGGAACAGCGCTACTGGCGACTGGTGGCAGAGCGCAAGGGGCAGCTGGACGTCCGCATGCAGGAATTCCGCTGGCTGCTGGAGGAACTGCGGGTGAGCTTCTTTGCCCAGGAGTTGCGTACGCCGCAACCTGTCAGCGTAAAACGACTCGAGAAGGCCTGGCAGCAACTGGTGTATTGAGCGGAATCAAGAGACCGTTGTTATCCGGCACCGTGTAACAAGTTTCCTGACAATAACCTCACAAGTGGCAGTTGTCTGACACACAATGAGGGCAGGGGCCGTTACAGTGGCACCCGTCGGCAGCGCTTTGCCACAGAAGTTACCGGAAAGTGCCTGACTCTGACTTTTCCAATGAACCGAAGGAACAAATCATGAACGTTCAACGCTCTCTGCTCGCCCTGACCATCGCTGCTGCTGCAGCCCTCACTGCCTGCGGCCAGAAGGAAGACTCCGCTGCCGCCAGCCAGGCAGCTTCCGCTGCCGACATGGCCGCTTCTTCCGTCGAAATGGCCGGTTCCGCTGCCGTGACCGCTGCTTCCGCAGCCGTTGACAGCGCTGCTTCCGCCGTCGACAACGCTGCTGCTGCCACGGCCGCTGCTGCTGCTTCCGCTGTGGACGCTGCATCTGCCGCTGCCGGCGCTGCTTCTGCTGCCGTGACCGGTGCCGCCGCTGGCGCCGCCGCCGGCCTCGACCTGGCCAAGGGCGAAGCCCTGTACAAGTCCACCTGCCAGGCTTGCCACGCTGCTGGCGTTGCCGGTGCTCCCAAGCTGGATGACAAGGCTGACTGGGCTCCCCGTATCGCTCAAGGCGAAGAAACCCTGTTCAAGCACTCCATCGAGGGCTTCACTGGCCAGAAGGGCGTGATGCCTCCCAAGGGTGGCTCCACCGCTCCTGACGAGGACGTGAAAGCTGCCGTGATGTACATGGTCAGCCACGCCAAGTAATCCCCTCCGGGATTCGACAGGAGGCCGCCTTCGGGCGGCCTTTTGCTTTTTCGGGGTTCTGTGTTGTCTGCCGTTTGCATCGTGTTGCAGGTGGACTTGCACGTAAGCAGGGGAATCCGCTACAGTCGCACATGACGGTGTCGTCATGAAACTGTCAGTCTTTACCCAATCAGCCACATCTCGAGGAACCCCATGAAATTCCAACGCACCCTGCTTGTTGCATCCCTGGTTGCCGCCATGTCCGTGGCTGCCTGTGGCAAGAAGGAAGAGACGACCAAGGATGAGCGCGCAGCAGCGCAGGCTAACGCTGCCGTTGATCAGGCGGCTTCTGCGGCCGAGATGGCTGGCAAGGCGGCTGCCACTGCGGCGTCTGCCGCTGCCGAAAAGGCTGCAGCCGCCGCCGAGCGCGCCAAGAGCACCATGAAGGATGCCGCAGCGGACGGCAAGGCAGCCATGCAGGAAGCTGCGGCCGAAGGCAAGGCCGCTGCCAACACCGCACTGCAGAAAGCTGAAGCTGCCGCCAAGCGCGCCCAGGAAGCTGCGGCCAGCAAGTAAGCGTAGCCCCCTTATTGCGGGGGCTAGACCTTCACAGGCGTGCCAGGCGCTCCAGTGCGAGCGCCAGCGTTTCGTCACGCTTGGCAAAACAGAAGCGGATGATCTTCTGCTCGAAGCCGTCTGCATAGAAGGCAGAGAGCGGAATTGCCGCCACCCCCACTTCACGCGTCAGCCATTGGCAGAATTCCCCTTCGGAAAGATCCCGCTCGGGCACCGAAAGATCGCCGTAGCGCACGCACTGGAAGTAGGTGCCGGTGCATGGCAGCAGCTGCAGACGTGTGGAACGTAGCCCTTCGGCAAACAGATCGCGCTTGCGCTGGTAGAAGACCGGCAATTGCAGATAGGGCTGGGGATCGCGCATGTAGTCGGCCAGCCCGTGCTGCATCGGCGTGTTCACGGTGAACACGTTGAATTGGTGGATCTTGCGGAACTCGGCCGTCAGCGCCGGCGGTGCCGCCACATAGCCGACCTTCCAGCCCGTCACATGGTAGGTCTTGCCGAAGCTGCTCACGATCATGCTGCGGGCGGCCAGAGCCGGGTAGCGTGTCACGCTGCAATGCGGCGCGCCATCAAACACCATGTGCTCGTACACCTCGTCGCTGATGACGATCACGTCCGTCCCGTCCAGCAGGTGCTGCAGGCGCAGCATGTCCTCCTCGCTCCACACCGTTCCCGACGGATTGTGCGGAGTGTTGATCAGGATGGCGCGCGTGCGCGGGGTCAGCGCGGCGGCAATACGGTCAAAATCGGGCCGGAAGCTGCCCGGAGTGAGGGGAACACGCACCGGGATGCCGCCGGCCATGGCGATGCCGGGCAGGTAGCTGTCGTAGCAGGGCTCCAGCACGATCACTTCGTCCCCTGGCTGCACCACGGCGAGCAGGCAGGTGAGCAGTGCCTGTGTCGCGCCGGCTGTCACGGTGATGCTCGCATCGGCGTCAAAGGCCTGGCCGTACAGGCATTGGATCTTGGCTGCAATTGCCTGTCGCAGCGCCGGCACGCCGGGCATGGGCGGATACTGGTTGTGGCCCGCGAGCATGGCCCGGTGCACGGCGTCAATCAGCTTGGGATCGCACGGAAAATCCGGAAAGCCCTGTCCAAGGTTCACCGCTTCATGCTGCTGGGCCAGCGCGGACATGACGGAAAAAATCGTGGTGCCGACGGCAGGCAGGCGTGAGGAAACGGCAGGGGTGTGCAGGGTATCGCTCATGAAATCTCCGAAGCCCGGCCGGCGGTTCCGGCGGCGGGCGGCAAGGCGGTGCGGGGTGCTTACAGCTCGTAGTCGTCAAACTGGCCGGTCATGGCCTTCATGACGAGCTGGCGCGGCAGGCGGTCGCTCAGGTACTCGGCAAACTCGTACACGTAGTTGCGCAGATAGACCCCGCGCTTGAAGGCCACGCGCGTGACGTTGCTGCCGAACAGATGACCGAGCGGGCGGTACACCAGTCCCGGCTTGGGATCATGGGTCATCACCATTTCCGCCACGATACCCACACCCAAGCCATGCATCACGTAGGTGCTGATGACGTCGGAATCGATGGCTTCGAGCACGATGTCCGGCGTGAGGCGGCGCTGGGCAAAGGCCTGGTCGATGCGGGTGCGGCCGGTGAACGAGGGGTGGTAGGTGATCAGCGGCTGTTGGGCCAGCAGCTCCAGCGTGATGCGCTCTTCCTGCGCCAGCACATGGTTCTCGGGCACAACCAGCACGTGCTGCCAGTCATAGCAGGGCAGGGTGACCAGATCGGGATAGTCGGCCAGCGATTCGGTGGCGATGCCGATTTCGGCAGATTCTTCCTGCAGCATGCGCGCGACCTGATCCGGCGTGCCCTGGTGCAGGCTGACCTGCACCTTGGGATAGCGCTGGCGCAGCTGGGCGACGCGCAGCGGCAACACGTAGCGCGCCTGCGTATGGGTGGCGGCGATGCTCAGGCGACCGCTGTCCTGCGTGCTGAACTGTTCCCCGATGCGCTTGAGATTGGCCACTTCGCGCTGGATGATCTCGATGCTGGCCAGGATGTGCTGGCCCGGCTCGGTCACGTGCTTGAGGCGCTTGCCATGGCGCGCGAAGATGTCCACGCCCAGCTCTTCCTCGAGCTCGATGATGGCCTTGGAGACGCCCGGCTGCGAGGTGAAAAGCGCCTTGGCGGTTTCGGTGAGGTTGAGGTTGCGGCGAACCGCCTCCTGGACGAAGCGGAATTGATGGAGGTTCATGATGCCCGGAGAGGAAAAAGACCGGCGGTGGTCGTTATGGGCGATATTATATAAAGAGAACTCTAGTTATTCCCGTCCTGCATGTTGAAGCCGTTGTTGCAGCGATGCAGAATAGAAAAAGGGTTGCAGCACGGATGCTGCAACCCTTTTCAATGTGGTCGGAGTAAAAGGATTCGAACCTTCGACCTTCTCGTCCCGAACGAGACGCGCTACCAGGCTGCGCCATACTCCGAAGCCCTTGATTATAGCGCTACATTTTGGTGATTTTCAAGCTGTTCAAAATTTTCTGCATAAATTGATGCGACGGTTGCTGATGCCTCTGCTGGCTACAACCAAGCCGGTACAGCCCACGCTAGCGCTTGAGCACCAGCCAGACAAACGCCCCCAGCGAGATGAAGGTGTAGATCACGCTCGGTATCGCCGCGGCAATCCAGGGCACCCAGCCGTTGAGGTTGCCGATGTAGCCGAACACGTTGTTGAGCAGGAAGAAGCTGATGCCGATCACCACGCCGCCAAACACCGCAGAGGTGATGTTGCCCGAGCGGAAGTGCAGGTAGGCAAAGGGCAGTGCCAGGATCACCATCACCAGGCAGCTGAGCGGGTAGAACACCTTGCGCCAGAACTGGATCTCGTAGTTCTGTGCCGACTGGTTGTTGCTCTTGAGGTGGGATACGTACTGGTAGAGCTCGACGGCCGACATGCGGTCTGCCTCCAGCAGGGCAGAGGCGACCATGCTCTGCGAGATTTCCGTTTGCAGGTACAGGCTAGGCACCTGCTCGCGCTTGATGCGGAGTTGCTCTTCGGCCGCTCCTGTCAGCACCGTGTGCTGCACCTTCTGCAGATGCCAGTTGCCATCTTGGCCAAAGGTGCCGGTTTCTGCCTTGACGATATCCGACAGGGCGCCGTTGCCGTCGAAGTTGAAGATGCGCAGGTTGCGCATTTCTGCCGTGGGCGTGAGCTGCTGCACGTTGACGATGCGGTCGTTGCCACCCACGCTTTCCTTCATCCAGGCGCCGGTGCGGCCGGACGTGATGCTGCCCTCGAAGCGTGCCTTGTAGTTCTGGGCAAACTTCTCCGTACGCGGTGCCACGTAGTCTCCGATCACGAAGGTGAGCACCCCGAACAGCGCGCCGATCCACAGCAGGCTGCGCAGCGCACGTCCCGGGCTCAGGCCGCTGGTGCGCAGAATGGTGAATTCGGAGCTCTGCGCCATACTGGCCATGACGAAGATGGTGCCGATCAGCACGGCGATCGGCAGCAGTTCGTATATGTGGCCGGGAATCAGCATGGCCACATAGGACAGCGCATTCACGATGGTGTACTGCAGCACCGGATTGCGGCTGGTGAAGGAAATCTCGTTGATCGCATCAAAGAAGAAGAACAGCGCGAGAAACCCGATGGTCACGAACAGCACGGCCAGATAGATCTGGCGGTGCACATAGGCCTGTGCTGTCCTCATGCTGGCACCTCTGTTTCACGGGCGCGACGGCGATGCAGCATGCTGCCGAAAGACCATTGCGTATGACGTTTCCAGAGCCAGAGCAGGGACACGACAAATACCCCACCATGCAGCACCAGCAGCATCATCGGCATGTTGATCTTGCCGGTGGCGACCCAGTTCTTGCCGAAGTTCAGCAGGTTGAAGTAGGCCACGAAGAACAGCAGTGCCACGATCAGGCCTCCACTGCGCCCCGAGCGCGGGTTGACGCGCGACGACGCAAGTGCCAGCAGCATGAAGTTGATGCCGGCCAGTGCCATTCCCAGGCGCCAGCCCAGCTCGCCCTGGAAACGGCCTTCGGCGATGCGGAACAGGTCTTGCGTGGGGATGATGCGTGGCGAAATGCCGGTGAGTGTGCTCGGATCGTTCAGGTTGACATCCTTCACTTCCACCGGCTTGTTGCCGATGCGGATGCCATATTCCTGAAAGCGGCTGATGGTGAGCGTCTGGTCGTCGTGGATCTCGGTGCTCTGGCCGTCATTGAGGATGGCAAAGCGGTCGTTGTCCTGCACGCGGATATGGCCGTTCTTGGCCGATACCACCACCTCGCTCTTGGGCTGGCGCGCAAAAATGAACAGCTTGCTTGCCTTGTCCGGAGTGCCACGTTCCTTCATGTCCTTGTTGTCGATATAGAAGACGCGGCTGCCATCGCGTGATTCCTGAAACTGTCCGGGCGCGATGCGCTCCAGGTCGCCCCGGCTCTGGTAGCGGTTGAGCAGTTCCTGCGACTTGGCATTGGCCCAAGGCCAGCCGAACACGGAAAGCAGGGCGATCACCACGATGACCGGCGCGGAAAACTGCAGCACCGGGCGCAGAAAGCGGAACAGGCCCTGGCCGCTGGAGAACCAGACGTCCATCTCGCTGTCGCGGTACATGCGCGAGAGGGTGTAGACGATGGCGATGAACAGGCTGAGCGTGAGGATGGTGGGAAAGTAGGCCAGCACCGTGAAGCCCAGCACCAGCGACACTTCGGACGGGTCCACCGTGCCCTTGTTGGCGAAATTGAGTGTGCGGATCAGCATCATGGTGAGCACGATGATGAGCAGCACGAACAGCGTCGCGCCAAAGGTGCGGGTCAGTTCGCGGCGTATGGAAGAATCGAATAACATTAGTCCCGCGCTTGCAATCCAAGAACAAACCGACATTATCATGAATTTCCAACTCTCCCCCTCCGATCTGCTGGCTCCCGGCAAGGCTCAGCGCAGCGATGTGCTGCTGGTGTTGCTGCGTGATGGCTACGAAGTGCTGCCCGAGCGCATGACGGGCCTGCCCGCCACCATCGCCAAGGCCATGCAGTGTGGTCACTGGAGCCCGGAGGCGGGCAAGCGGCTCTCCCTGTACCTGCCGGATGATGCATTTGCATCCCGCGTGGTGCTGCTCGGCATCGGCCAGGGCAAGCCGCAGGACATCCGCGATGCCCTGTCCAAGGCGGTCAAGGAACTGGTCAACGAGGATGTGCGCCTGGCCGTGTATTTCGCCCAGGATGCGTCGCTCGACCAGATCCGCACCGCCATGCTGGCCGTGGGTGGAGCAGGCTACGTCTACAGCAATACCAAGCCCTCGGCCAAGGGGGGCCTGAAGAAGGTCATCATCGGTGCACCCAATGCGGGAGCCTGCCGCGAGGGTTTCGAGGAAGGCAAGGCGCTGCTGGCAGGCATGGGTCTGGCGCGCGAATGGGCCAACCGCCCGGCCAACCATGCCACGCCCACCATGCTGGGCAAGGTGGCGGAGGAAATCGCCCGCAACGGCAATGAAGGCCATGCCGATGCGCGCTTCAAGTGCGAGGTGCTTGACGAAGCCAAGGTGCGCAAGCTGGGCATGGGCGCCTTCCTGGCCGTGGCCAAGGGCTCCACGGAGCCGCTGCGCTTTATCGTGCTGCACTACAACGGTGCGGACCGCAAGCAGGCGCCGCTGACGTTTGTCGGCAAGGGCATCACTTTCGACAGCGGCGGCATTTCCATCAAGCCGGGTGCCGGCATGGATGAAATGAAGTTCGACATGTCCGGCGCTGCCAGCGTGCTGGGCCTGTTCGAGGCGCTGCGCCATCTGCGTCCCGCCATCAACGTGGTCGGCCTGATTCCGGCCTGCGAGAACATGCCGAGCGGCGATGCTACCAAGCCAGGCGACGTGATCACCAGCATGAGCGGCCAGACCATCGAGGTGCTCAATACCGATGCGGAAGGGCGCCTGATCCTGTGCGATGCACTGACTTACGCGGAACGCTTCAAGCCGCAGGCCGTGGTAGATATCGCCACGCTGACCGGCAACTGCGTGATGGCCCTGGGCAATTTGCGCTCGGGTCTGTTTACCCAGCATGACGAACTGGCGCAGGCCATCGAGCAGGCGGCCAACGAATCGGCCGACCTGTGCTGGCGCATGCCCATGGATGATGCCTATGGCAAGGGGCTCAAGTCCAACTTTGCCGACATGGCCAATATCGCCGGCCGTGCGGCGGGCGCCATCTCGGCGGCCAAGTTCCTGGAGCGTTATACCTCGGCCTATCCGTGGGCGCATCTCGATATCGCCGGCACGGCGTGGGACGAAGGTGCTGCCAAGGGCGGCACGGGCCGTCCGGTGCCGCTGCTGGTGCGTCTGGTGCTCAATCTGGCGAAGACGCCGGTGCAGTTTGCCTTGCCTGCTGCAGAGGCCAAGCCGGCAACGGCTGCCGCCAAAGGTGCCGGCAAGGCGCAAGCCAAGCCTGCGTTGAAGGCAGCAACTGCGGCAGCCAAGGGAGCCTCCAGCGTCAAGCCGGGTGCTGCCAGCAAGAGCGCCGCCGCCAAGGCAACTCCTGCGCAAGAGCATGCGCCAAAGCGCGGTGCAGGCAAGGGCGCGGCAGCGGGCAAGCGCTGATGCGTGGCTTGCCGTCCGTGAATGGGGCCATGCCCATGCGTGAGGCGTGCGCATGACCGAGATCGCCTTCCATTTCAATATCCCCGATCGCATCGCCTACCTGAGCCGCCTGCTGCGCAAGGCAGTCGGGCGCTCGGACTCGATCGTGGTGGTGGCCGAGGCCGCTGCGCTGGACAAGCTCGACCGCAAGCTGTGGGAGTTGTCTGCCACCGATTTCATCGGCCATTGGCGCGAGGGCCAGGATGCCGGCACGGTGACTGAGGCCATGCAGGAGCGTGCCCGGGTGTGGCTGACCGAGGATGTGGGCAGCTGCCCCCGCCACGATGTGCTGGTGAGCCTGATGCCGCAGGTGCCTGCCGGGTTCGAGCAGTTTGCCCGGCTGATCGAGGTGGTTTCGCTGGACGAGGCCGATCGTGCCCAGGCGCGCGAACGCTGGCGCTATTACACCAGCCGTGGCTACCAGATCCAGCGGCATGACGTGCAGGTGAAGGGCTGAAACCGGGCTTATCGGTGTTTGCCCTAGAACGTGCAAATAGTACGGGTGAACGGTAACGGCAGCATTACAATTTTTTCGCTGTCGCTGACGATTGCCTCTGGCAAACCGCGCGCCCGGATTGGCTCAAGCTTTTCCGGACATTCTTATATCTGGAGACTTTGATCATGCACTATCAACTGCGTTTGAGCGTTGCTGCCACCCTGGCCGCCGCTGCCATGCTGGCATCCTGCGGCAAGAAGGAAGAAGCACCTGCCGCCCCGGCGACGGGAGCATCTGTGTCGGCCGCGCCTGCTGCCGCCGGTTCCGGCGACGTGCAAGTGGTGAAAATTGCCTCCGTGGCGCCCATGTCCGGCAGCCAGGCGCACTACGGCAAGGACAACGCCAACGGCGTGCTGATGGCCGTGGACGACATGAACCAGAAGGGCATGACGCTGGGCGGCAAGAAGGTCCGTTTCGAAGCCGTGGTGGAAGATGACGCCGCCGATCCGAAGCAGGGCACTGCCGTGGCGCAGAAGCTGTGCGACTCCAAGGTCGCCGGCGTGGTCGGTCACCTGAACTCGGGCACAACCATTCCTGCCTCCAAGATCTACAACGATTGCGGCATTCCGATGGTGACCGGTGCTGCCACCAACCCGGCCCTGACCAAGCCCGGCTACAAGACCACCTTCCGCATCATCGCCAACGATGACGCGCTGGGCGCTGCGCTGGCCAACGATGCCAAGAAGAACAACCTCAAGCGCGTGGCCGTGATCGATGACCGTACCGCCTACGGCCAGGGTATTGCCGAAGTGTTTGCCAAGGTGGCCAAGGCCAACGGCATCGAGATTGTGAGCTCGCAGTTCACCACCGACAAGGCGACCGACTTCATGGCGATCCTGACGGCCACCAAGGCCGAGAAGCCGGACGGCATCTTCTACGGTGGCATGGACGCACAGGCCGGCCCGATGCTGCGCCAGATGGAACAGCTCGGCCTGACCACGCAGAAGTTCTTCGGTGGCGATGGCATCTGCACCATGGAGCTGGCCAAGCTGTCCGGTGGTGCCAAGCCGCTGGAGAACGTGGTGTGCGCAGTGGGCGGCTCTTCCCTGAGCAAGATGCCTGGTGGCGAAGAGTGGAAGAAGCGCTATGACGCTGCCTATCCCGGCCAGTACCAGGTCTACAGCCCCTACACCTATGACGCAGCGATGCTGATCATGGACGCCATGCAGCGTGCCGACTCTGCCGATCCGGCGGTGTACCTGCCCAAGCTGGCGGAGTCCAGCTACAAGGGCGTTTCCGCCACCATCACCTTCGAACCCTCGGGCGAAATGAAGGATCCGGCAGCAACCCTGTTCCACTACGTCAAGGGCAACAAGGAAGCCATCGAATAAGCGCGACTGTCCTGTACCCGGCTTGCGGCACGTTGTAGCGTGCCAGCATGGCGCGGATGGCCGCGACTGTCCTGTACCCGGCTTGCGGCGTTATTCCGCGAGTTCGTGTGCAGGGCGTTGACCGCCTGATTGGATCAGAAGCCAGGTTGAAAGACCTGGCTTTTTTGCGTGCGTGTGATGGGCTGATGCGCTCGTTGCCGCAGCCCGGTCAGGGCGCGACGTGGGCTAGCACACTCTCGGCATGGCCGACATGGCCGACGGAGTCGGTCGGCGCGGCCATGAAGGCCGAAAGCGTTGAGGGCAGAGAGGCTCAGCCCGCCTTGCGAGGGGAAGCCGGTGCGGGCGCGGATGCCCGAACGGCGGTGGCTTGCGATGCCGCAGCATCCGCAGCAGATGCTGCTTCAGATGCAGGTTCGGCAGGCGGCGTGGGCAACTCGATCAGCTTGCAATTAGCCGGCACCTCGGCATTGCTCGCAACCACTTCCTGCAGCTCGACCACGCCATCGTATTCGACGGCAAAGCCGTCAGTGGCCTGGCCCTTGCGCACCACGCGCAGCTCGGCGTAGATGGGCTGATACGCTTCATTGGCGCGATTGGCCTTGTCCAGCGCCATTTCTTCCAGCGGCGCCAGGACAGTCTCGCTGCCGTCCAGCCAGAAAGTCTGGTTGGTATTGCATGGAGAGATGGTTTCCACTTCCGGCCCCCAGAAGTAGATGCCCTTGATCAGCTCCGGACTGGCTGCAGGAGCGGAAGCAGCGGAAGCCGGCAATACGGCGCTCGGCCCGACCAGGCTGGAAGATGCCGATGCCGGCGCCTGCTCATCGGTCTTCTGGCAGCCTGTTACCGAAAACAGGCTGGTGGTCAACAGCGGCAGAATCAAGGCAGAGCGGTACAGGGGCATGGGCAAGAGGGCGATGGGGCATGAGAAAGGGGGCTGAAAACAGCCCCCTCGCATATTACCCTGCCGTTACGTGCCCGGCGGAGGTGGAGTTACTTTTTGGCGATCATGCCGTAGACGAACAACAGCAGGATACCGCCCAGAATGGAAGCGATCCAGCCAGCAGCCTCGCCGGGACGGTACAGGCCGAGTGCAGAACCCGCAAAGTTGGCCACGGCAGAGCCGGCAATGCCCAGCACGGTGGTCATCAGCAGGCCGAGCTTGTCGTTGCCGGGCTTGAGTGCGCGGGCCAGCAGGCCGACGATGAAGCCTACAACGATGATGGAGATGATTTGCATCATGGTGGGATTCCCTTGATTGAAATGTGGACGTCTTTAATGTAGCGTCTTTTTTTGTCGGTCAGGTTAAAAAACCCTGAACTGCGGCATCTCGTCACGCTGCAGCGCCCTGATAGGCCGTTTCCACGGCCTCCAGCTCGGCCGAAACCTCCAGCCAGTCCATTTCTGCTTCCTCCAGCGCATCGGTGCATTGCTTGAGCTTGCGGCCGGCTTCGGCGATGGCGCCCGGGTCGAGCGGCTCGCACAGTTGCGCTTCGAGTGCTGCCTTTTCCGTGTTGAGCTTGTCCATCTGCTGCTCCAGCTGCTGCTGGCGTTTGGCCAGCGGGCGGCGCTGTTCCAGATACTGCTGGCGTTGCGCAGCCTGCAGCTTGCGCTGCTCGGCACCGCTGAGTGCCGGCTTGTCGCTGGAGGCGGCAGACTGCCTGGCTGCGCCCGCGGCTTCGGCCAGGCTTTCGCGTTTCTGCCGTGCCATGTCGAGCAGGTAGCGCTGGTAGTCGTCCAGATCGCCATCGAAAGGCGCGATGGTGCCATGACCGACCAGCCAGAAGTCGTCGCATACGGCTCGCAACAGGGCACGGTCGTGGCTGACCAGCATCACGGTGCCTTCGAACTCGTTCAGCGCCATGGCGAGTGCCTCGCGCGTGGTCAGGTCGAGATGGTTGGTCGGCTCATCCAGCAGCAGCAGGTTGGGGCGCTGCCAGACGATCATGGCCAGCACCAGCCGGGCTTTTTCGCCGCCACTCATGCTGCCCACGCGCTGCGACACCATGTCGCCGCTGAACTGGAAGCTGCCGAGGAAGTTGCGCAGATCCTGCTCGCGGCCAGCTTGCGCGGCGATATCGGGGTGCGCCTTGGCCAGGCGGATCATGTGGCCCAGCGGGGTGTCGTCCAGCTGCAGCACGTCCAGCTCCTGCTGGGCGAAATAGCCCAGACGCAGGCCCTTGCCTTCGGTGATGCGGCCTGCCAGCAGGGGCAGGGCGTGGGCAATGGTCTTGACGAAGGTGGACTTGCCCTGGCCGTTGGCGCCCAGCACGCCGATGCGCTGGCCCGCCAGCACGGAGCGGTCCACATTGCGCAGGATCACGGTATCGTTGGCAGTGACGTCGGCCAGTGCCTCGCCAGTCTGCAGCTGGTGCTCGCGCAGCACGTGACTGGTGCTGAAGTCTTCTACTTCTCCGGCATTGCTGGCGTCGGGCGCCACGTAATCGGCGCCACGGTAGCCGAAGCTGGCATCGCGGATTGCCAGCATGGGGTTGGGCAGCTGCGGCGGCTCCTGAAATTCGAAGGTGAAGTCCGCACTGGTCAGCACCGGTGCGAGGCGCTCCATGCGCTCCAGTGCCTTGACACGGCTCTGCGCCTGCTTGGCCTTGGTGGCCTTGGCCTTGAAGCGGTCGATGAACTTCTGCAGATGGGCGATCTTTTCCTGCTGACGCGAATAGGCGGCCTGTTGCAGGGTGATTTGTTGCGCCCGCATTTCCTCGAAGGCAGTGTAGTTGCCGCCGTAGCGGTTGAGCTTGGCGTGCTCGATATGCACTGTGACCTGCGTGACGGCGTCGAGGAATTCGCGGTCGTGGCTGATGATGAGCAAAGTGCCGGGATAGCGCTTGAGCCAGCCTTCCAGCCAGACCAGGGCGTCCAGGTCCAGGTGGTTGGTGGGTTCGTCGAGCAGCAGCAGATCGCTCGGGCACATCAGCGCGCGCGCCAGTTGCAAACGCATGCGCCAGCCGCCGGAGAAGCTGTTGACGGGCTTGTCCAGCTCGTTGACCTGGAATCCCAGGCCAAGGATCAGCGTTTGCGCACGCGATGAGGCATCGTGTGCGCCGGCATCCTGCAGCAGTGTGTGGGCATGGGCGATCGCCATGCCGTCGCCGCTGGCTTCGGCTGCTGTCAGTGCTGCCTGTGCTTCCTGCAGGCGCGTGTCGCCGCCCAGCACAAAGGCGGTGGCCGTCTCACTGGTTTCGGGCATGTTCTGTGCCACCTGGCCGAGGCGCCAGTGCGCGGGCACCACCACCTCGCCGCTGTCTTCGTGCAGCGTGCCGTTGAGCAGGCCGAACAGGCTGGATTTGCCGGCGCCGTTGCGGCCGACCAGCGCCACGCGCTCGCCGGGGTTGAGGGTGACAGAAGCCTTGTCCAGCAGCACCTTGGTGCCGCGCTGCAGGGTCACATCCTGGATGACGATCATGCGGCCTGCTCCAGCAACGCTTCGCGCGTGAGCAGCAGCACCTGGTCGCCGCCGGCGCTGGTTTCCAGCCAGAGCGGATTCAGGTGCGGGAAGGCAGCCTCGAAATGTTCGCGTTCATGGCCGATTTCCAGCACCAGCACGCCGCGCTCGCTCAGGCGTGCAGGGGCGGCAGCCAGCAGCGGGCGGATGAAGTCCATGCCGTCTTCGCCACCGGCCAGCGCCAGATCGGGCTCGGCGCGGAACTCGGGCGGGAGTTCTGCCATGCTGCCGGCGTTGACGTAAGGCGGGTTGCACAGGATCAGGTCGTAGGGACCGGGGCAGTTGGCCAGGCCATCGCTTTGCAGCAGGCGGATGCGCTGCTGCAGGCCGTGCTTTTCCACGTTGATGACGGCCACTGCCAGCGCGTCCGGGGAAATGTCCGCCGCTTCCACCACCACATCCGGCCAGGCCAGCGCGGCCAGCACGGCGAGGCTGCCATTGCCGGTGCAAAGATCCAGCACATGGCAGGTCTCGGGGTGCAGAAAGGCGTCAATGCTGCCGTCTGCCAGGGTTTCGGCAATCAGGCTGCGCGGGATGATGGCGCGCTCGTCCACGTAGAAGGCCACGCCCTGCAGCCAGGCTTCGCGCGTGAGGTAGGCAGCGGGCTGGCGGGTCTGGATGCGGCGGGTGACGAGCTGGTCGACCTGCTGCAACTGCTCTGGTGTAGGGGCAGCATGGGCGGGGTCGTCCAGATCGGTGTTCAGCGGCAGGCCGAGTTGCCACAGTACCAGCCAGGCCGCCTCGTCAAAGGGTGTGGCCGTGCCGTGGCCCAGGGCAACGCCAGCCGTTTCGAGCCGGTCGGCCTGCTGGCGGACCAGGGCGTGCAGGGGGGTGAGGGTATCAGTCATGGCGAAGCAAAAAATCTCCTGGCCACTGTGTGCGGCCACGGCAATGGGAAACGGAGTTGCAGGAACCAGCCCCTGCAACTGCGCTCATCCCGACAGCGTACACGGTTCTGGCCGTGCCGCTGCGGCTGGCGGGCACAGTTTCAGGCTGGCTGCGCCGCCGCGAGGTTTGTCAGGATACGGCGGTAGATGCCGGTCAGGGGCTCGATATCGGTCAGTCCCACATGTTCGTCGATCTTGTGGATGCTGGCATTGGGCGGGCCCAGTTCGATCACCTGCGGGCATAGTTGCGCAATGAAGCGGCCATCGCTGGTGCCGCCACTGGTGGAAAGTTGTGTCTCGATGCCGGTTTCGTCACGGATGGCCTGCTGCACGGCGGTCACGAGATCGCCCGGTTCGGTCAGGAAAGGCAGGCCGCCGATCACCCATTGCAGCGTGTATGCGAGTGCATGTTTATTCAGCACGGCTTCCAGGCGCTGCTGCAGGCTTTCGGGCGAAGACTCGGTGCAGAAACGGAAGTTGAAGTCGATCACCACCGTGCCCGGAATCACGTTGCTGGCGCCGGTGCCGCCGTGGATATTGCTGATCTGCCAGCTGGTAGGCGGGAAGAAGGCGTTGCCTTGATCCCAGGTGATGCCGACCAGTTCGGCCAGCGCGGGCGCAACCAGATGGATGGGGTTCTTCGCCAGCTGCGGATAGGCGATATGGCCCTGCAAGCCGTGCACGGTGAGCTTGCCGCTCATGGTGCCGCGACGGCCGTTCTTGATCATGTCGCCGGTGTGCTCCACCGAGGTGGGTTCGCCCACCACGCAGTAGTCCAGCCGCGTGCCGCGTTCGCGCAGCACCTTGCAGACAGCCACCGTTCCGTCGTTGGCCGGGCCTTCCTCGTCGCTGGTGAGCAGAAAGGCGATGTTGAGGGGTGTATCGGGTGTCTCTGCCAGGTAGTCGCGCACCGCCATCACCATGGTGGCGAGCGAGGTTTTCATGTCGCTGGCGCCGCGGCCGTAGAGCTTGCCATCACGGTGTGTGGGCAGGAAGGGCGGGCTGGTCCATTCGGCTTCGGGGCCGGTCGGCACCACATCGGTGTGGCCGGCAAACACCAGCGTCTTGCCGGCTTCGCCCTGACTGCCCATGCGCAGCGCCCACAGGTTGCTGACGCGAAAGTCGTCCGGGCCGCTGTCCATGCGCTCGCAGTGGAAACCGAGCGGTTCCAGGTGGCTGGCGATCAGCGGCAGGCAACCGGCGTCATCCGGGGTAACGGAGGGCAGGGCGATGAGTTGTTCGGCAAGGGTGAGGGTGTCGGACACGATGGAGATTCCGGACATCGAGACAAAAAGGCACCGCGCAGGCGGTGCCGGACTGAAGCGGCAAAGGCAGTGTCTCTGCCGTTTGCAGGACGGATCAGTCGCGCAGCAGGTCGTTCAGGCTGGTCTTGGCACGGGTCTGTGCGTCGACGCGCTTGACGATGATGGCAGCATACAGGCTGTAGCGGCCGTTGTCCTTGGGCAGACTGCCGCTGATCACCACGGAACCTGCCGGCACGCGGCCGTAGCTGATTTCGCCGGTGGTGCGGTCGTAGATGGGGGTGCTCTGGCCGATGTACACGCCCATGCTGATCACGGAGTTTTCTTCCACGATCACGCCTTCGACGATTTCGGAGCGGGCACCGATGAAGCAGTTGTCCTCGATGATGGTCGGTCCGGCCTGCAGCGGCTCCAGCACGCCGCCCAGGCCCACACCGCCGCTCAGGTGCACATGCTTGCCCACCTGCGCGCAGCTGCCCACAGTGGCCCAGGTGTCGACCATGCTGCCTTCATCCACATAGGCGCCGATGTTGACATAGGAAGGCATCAGGATGGCGCCCTTGGCGATGTAGCTGCCACGGCGTGCCATGGCAGGCGGCACCACGCGCACGCCAGCGGCCTGCAGCTCGTTGGCATTCATGTTGCCGAACTTGGTGGGCACCTTGTCGTAGAAGGTCAGGTCGCCTGCTTTCATCACCTCGTTGTCGCGCAGGCGGAAGCTCAGCAGCACGGCCTTCTTGATCCACTGGTGCACGGTCCACTGGCCCACAGCTTCGCGTGTGGCAACGCGCAGGTTGCCGGCATCCAGCTCGGCGAGCACATGCTCCACCGCGTCCACGATTTCCTTGGGAGCGCTGGAGGGAGAGATTTCCGCGCGGTTGTCCCAGGCGTTTTCGATGATGGTCTGCAGTTGGATGGTGCTCATGGAGAGTCCTTGTTATTGGAGAGGAGGGCGGTGGGCAAGATCCGGCCGTTTCGGGCGACCGGGGAATCGATCAGGAGGACAGTGACTGGACGAAGCTGCGGATGCGTTGGGCTGCTTCCATGCACTGTTCGGTTTCGGCGACCAGGGCCATGCGGATGCGGCCGGCGCCGGGGTTGTGGCCGCGTGCATCGCGGGCCAGATAGCTGCCGGGGAGCACGGTCACATTGCACTGTTGCAGCAACTGACGTGCGAACTCGGTATCCGAGCCGCCACAAACATTGCCGACATGGGCCCACAGGTAGAAGCCGGCATCCGGCAGCGCCACGTCCAGCACTTCGGCCAGCACGGGGGTGACCTGCGCGAACTTGTCGCGGTACATGCGGCGGTTGTCTTCGACATGCGCCTCGTCGTTCCACGCGGCGGCGCTGGCCTTCTGCACCACCGGGTTCATGGCGCTGCCATGGTAGGTGCGGTACAGCAGAAAGGATTTCACCAGCTCTGCATCCCCGGCGACAAAGCCGCTGCGCAGCCCGGGCACGTTGCTGCGCTTGGACAGGCTGGTGAACATCAGCAGGTTGCGGAAATCGTTCCGACCGAGCTTCTGCGCGGCTTCCAGACCGCCCAGCGGGGCCTGGTCGCGGAACCAGATCTCGCTGTAGCACTCGTCCGAGGCAATCACGAAGCCGTAGCGGTCCGACAGGTCGAACAGCTTCTGCCATTCGTCCAGCGGCATCACGGCGCCGGTGGGGTTGCCGGGGGAGCAGACGTAGATCAGGCGGGTGCGCTGCCAGACGTTCTCGGGCACGCTGTCCCAGTCCACGGCGAAGTTGCGTTCCGGCACGCTCGGGGCATACCAGGGCGTGGCGCCGGCCAGCAGGGCAGCGCCTTCGTAGATCTGGTAGAACGGGTTGGGGCAGAGCACGATGGCGTCGCCGGCGGGATCGATCACCGTCTGTGCGATGGCGAACAGCGCCTCGCGCGAGCCGTTCACGCTCAGCACCTGCGTGGCCGGGTCGACCGTGACGCCGTAGCGGCGCTGCATCCAGTCGGTGCAAGCCTGGCGCAGGGCTGGCTCACCCAAGGTAGCCGGATAGCCGGCCAGACCGGGTTGCCCCATGGTGGCATCGCACAGGGCCTGCTGGATGAAGGGCGGGGTGGGGTGTTTGGGTTCGCCGATGCCCAGGCTGATGGGGGCGTAGTCCGGGTTGGGCGTGATGTCGGCAAACAGCTGGCGCAGCCGCTCGAAAGGATAGGGTTGCAGCAGGGACAGGCGGGGATTCATGGATGACGCTGGCACGCAAACACCCTGCGGCCCGCAACAGGCAGCAGGTATGATGCGTTCTTTGATGATTCTTCCATTGTAAGAGGCCGAAGCACGGGCGGATTGCGTAATTACAAACGTCATCCGGCATGGCGCGGCCGATGTTGCTGCCGTGCGTCTCAATTCGATCAAACTTTCCGGATTCAAGTCGTTTGCCGAACCGACCAACTTCATGCTGCCGGGGCAGCTGGTGGGGGTGGTCGGGCCGAACGGCTGCGGCAAATCCAACATCATGGATGCCGTGCGCTGGGTGCTGGGCGAAAGCAAGGCCAGCGAGCTGCGCGGCGAATCCATGCAGGACGTGATCTTCAACGGCACCACCTCGCGCAAGCCGGCCAGCCGCAGCAGCGTGGAGCTGGTGTTCGACAACGCCAGCCACCGTGCCGGCGGGCAGTGGAACCAGTTTTCCGAGATCGCCGTCAAGCGCGTGCTGACGCGCGATGGCGGCAGCAGCTATTTCATCAACAACCAGCCGGTGCGGCGCCGCGACGTGCAGGACGTGTTCCTGGGCACCGGCCTGGGCCCGCGTGCCTACGCCATCATCGGCCAGGGCACCATCAGCCGCATCATCGAGAGTAGGCCGGAAGAACTGCGCCTGTTCCTCGAAGAAGCGGCTGGCGTCAGCAAGTACAAGGAGCGCCGGCGCGAAACCGAAAACCGCCTGCACGACACGCGCGAGAACCTGACGCGCGTGGAAGACATTCTGCGTGAGCTGAACAGCAACCTCGAAAAGCTGGAAAAACAGGCCGAAGTGGCGCAGAAATACCAGGGCCTGCAGCAGACTGGTACGCGGCGATTGCACCAACTGTGGTACCTCAAGCGCGAGGATGCGGCGGGCGACCAGCATAAGGTGAAGGCCGATGTGGACGCGGCGCATACCGCGCTGGAAGCGCGCATGGCGGAAGTGCGCCGCACCGAAAGCGAACTGGAGACGATCCGTCAGGCGCATTACGCGGCAGGCGATCAGGTCAACCTGGCGCAGGGCAAGTTGTACGAAGCCACGGCCGAGGTCGGCAAGCTGGAGGCAGAAATCCGCTTCGTGGTGGAAAACCGCCAGCGCGCCGAGCAACGCCTGCAGCAACTGGGCGAGCAGCTTTTTCACTGGAACGAACGCCAGCTGGAGGCCGAAGCCGAGCGCGAGACGCTGGCGGCCCAGGACATGGAATCCGAAGAAAAGGCGGCCATTCTGGCGGCGCAGCTCGAAGAGCAGGCCATGCAGCTGCCCGATCTGGAGGATGCATTGCGTCAGGCTCAGCAGAAGTCTGCCGAACAGCGTAGCGCCGTGGTGCAGGTGCAGCAGCAGATCCAGGTGCTGGCGGCCGAGCAGCGCAGCATCGACGAGCAGACGCGCCAGCAGGAACAGCGGCGCGAACGGCTGCTGGCCGACCGCAAGGCACTGGCTGCGCCGGAGGCGACCCAGCTGCTGCAGAAGCAGACCGAGCTGGCCGGCAGTGCGGAGCAGCTGGAGATCGTGCAGGCACGCCTGGCCGAGTTGCAGGACATGGTGCCGCAACTGGACGAGCAGCGTCGCACGGCGCAGCAGGCCCTGAACGAGGAAACGCGCAAGCAGGCCGACCTGTCGGCCCGGCGCGAGGCGCTGCGGGCGCTGCAGGAGAAGGTCAAGTCCGACGGCAAGCTGGCCCCCTGGCTGCACAAGCACGGCCTGGGTGACATGCATCGCCTGTGGTCGCGACTGCATGTGCAGACCGGCTGGGAAACGGCGCTGGAAGCGGCCCTGCGTGAGCGCATGGGCGCGCTGGAGGTCAGCCGGCTGGAGTCGGTGCGTGCCTTTGCCAGCGATGCGCCGCCGGCCAAACTGAGTTTTTATGCCACGCCGGCTGCGCCGGGCACGGCCGGCACGGCCGCGCTGCCGCGCATGGTGGACCTGCTGCGTGTGCACGAAGCCGGCCTGCTGGCCATCCTGACCGAGTGGCTGCATGGCTGCTATACCGCCGGGTCGCTGGACGAGGCGCTGGCGCAGCGCGCGCAGTTGCAGCCCGGTGAAGCTATCTACGTACAGTCAGGCCACGCCGTCACCGCCCACAGCGTCGACTTTTACGCCCAGGACAGCGAACAGGCCGGCCTGCTGGCGCGCGCCCAGGAAATCGAAAACCTGGACAAGGAACTGCGCGCCCAGCAATTCATCCACGAAGAGTCGCGCACCGCGCTCAACCGTGCCGAGGGGGCCTACGCCGATGCCAGCCAGCGTCTGGTGCAGGCCCGCCGCGAAGCCAGCGAAAGCCAGACCGCGCACCATACCCTGCAGGTGGAAGTGCTGCGCCTGACGCAGCAGGCCGAGCAGATGCGTGCCCGCAGCGACCAGATCGGTTCCGATCTGGAAGAGATTGACGCCTTGCTGGAAGACCTGCAGGAACGCCGCATGACGGCCGAAGGCCGTTTCGAGGAGCTGGACATGCAGCTGGCCGACGCCCAGGAACGCCATGCCCAGTTCGACGAAAAGGTGATCGAAGGCGAGCGCAAGCTGGCGACCTGCCGCGAGCAGCAACGCAGCCTGGAACGCGCCGCGCAAGAGGCCACGTTTGCCCAGCGCAGCGTGCAGGCCCGCGCCGCCGAGCTGCAGCGCACCCTGGGCACCGCCGCCGAGCAACTGCAGGCCTTGCAGGCCGAGCAGCAGCGCGCCCAGCAGGATCTGGAATCCCTCACCGCTGCCACCGCCGAAAACGGCCTGCAGCAGGCGCTGGAAGCCAAGCTCGAGCGCGAACAGCAACTCGCCGCCCAGCGCAGCACCTATGAAGACCTGACCACCAAGCTGCGCGCCAGCGATGAGCGCCGTCTGGCGCTGGAGCGCGAACTGGAGCCGCTGCGCCAGCGCATCACCGAGCTGCAACTCAAGGAGCAGGCCGCGCGCATCGGCGTGGAGCAGTACGCCCAGTCGCTGGCCGAAGCCCAGGTGGACGATGCCGAGATTGCCCGCAGCATCGAGGAAGAGGGCGTGCGCCTGCACGGGCTGCAGGCCGAGATCGACCGCATCCAGCGCGAGATTGCCGCCTTGGGCGCGGTCAACCTGGCGGCCATGGAAGAGCTGACCACCTCCCGCGAGCGCAAGACTTTCCTGGATGCCCAGTCGGCCGACCTGAACGACGCGATCGAAACGCTCGAGGATGCCATCCGCAAGATCGACGGCGAAACGCGCGAACTGCTCGGCTCCACCTTCGAGACCGTGAACGAGCACTTCGGCCGCATGTTCCCCGAACTGTTTGGCGGTGGGCAGGCGAAACTGATCATGACCGGCGACGAGATTCTCGACTCTGGCGTGCAGGTGATGGCGCAACCTCCGGGCAAGAAGAACCAGACCATCCATCTGCTGTCCGGTGGCGAAAAAGCCCTGACTGCCATCGCACTGGTGTTCGCCATCTTCCAGCTCAACCCGGCCCCGTTCTGCCTGCTGGACGAAGTGGACGCCCCGCTCGATGACGCCAACACCGAGCGCTATGCCAAGCTGGTGACGGCCATGAGCCGCCAGGGGACGCAATTCCTGTTCATCAGCCACAACAAGATCGCCATGGAAATGGCTGAACAATTGATCGGCGTGACCATGCAGGAGCAGGGCGTTTCGCGCATTGTGGCGGTGGACATGGAGTCTGCCGTTTCCATGGCCGATGCGGCCTGACGCCGGAAGCAGAGGCTTTTCGCTCTAAGATATGCGCGATTCCAGATTGGACCCTCCATGAGCAATACCCTACAAATCGGATTGGCCGCCGCGGGCGGACTGGTGCTGGCCGGACTGGTGGCCCACAACGCCTGGCAGGCACGCAAGAACCAGCCACGCCGCCCCGATCCCGAGCCGCAGAGCACCGCGACCGTGTCCGAGGCAACCAGCGTGGATGCCGCACTGCAGGCTACCGACACCCTGCCACCCGGTGCCGGCTCCGACGTGCTCCCCAAGAGTGACGCTCCACAGGCTGCCATCGCCGAGCCAACGGGAGAAGGTGCGCACGATCCGCTGGCTGACGCCACCCAGAAAATCAGCGTTCCGACCGGCCCCGATCGCAAGCTGTTGCTCGATCCCCTACTGGACGCCATGGCCACCATCGTGCTGGACGAAGGCGCCGTGGTTTCCGGTGAAGCAGCATCAGCGGCAATGCCCGCCACACGCCGTGTCGATACCAAGCCCTTCGCCGTTGAAGGCCGCAACCGCGACAGCGGCCTGTGGGAGCCGCCGGTTGCGGGCCAGTTCTACGATCAGTTCCAGGCCGGCGTGCAGCTGGCCAACCGCAGCGGGCCGCTCAACGAGATCGCCTTTTCCGAGTTCACGCTCAAGACCCAGGCCGTGGCCGACGCCATCAACGGCACGCCGCATTTTCCGGAAATGCTGGAAGAAGTGGCCCGTGCCCGCGAGCTGGACCAGTTTGCCAGCAGCAACGATGCCCGCCTGAGCTTTGTGCTGCGTGCGCGTCAGGCAGCCTGGAGCCCCGGCTACCTGCAGCAGTGCGCCGCACGCCATGGCTTCGTGCCGGGCGTGCTGCCGGGCCGTCTGGTGCTGCCGGCTTCCATCGAAGGCGCGCCGCCGCTGCTCAGCCTGGAATACGACACGCAGGCCGCACTGGCCGAAGATCTGGAGCAGGCTGCCCTCTACGAAGCCCTGCTGTGCCTGGAGGTGACCCATGTGCACCGCGAGGAGCAGCCCTTCGCCCGCATGTGCGAGGTGGCGCTGCATCTGGCCAAGGACATGGACGGCAACATCACCGATGGCACCGGCCAGCGCATCACGGCCGACACCATGGACACCATTGCCAACGACCTGGAAGGCCTGTACAACACGCTGGAGCAGCATGACTTTGCGGCCGGCTCGGCGCTGGCCCGTCGCCTGTTCTCCTGACCGGCTCCCCGGATCGCCCGCCTGGCTGGCCGCAAGGCCGGCCATTTCGCGTTGCCGGGCGGTATTGCTTCGCCCTGATTGCCCATGACTACTCCGGATCTTTTTGCCGATCACCCCGGCCCCACACCTGCCCAGCTGGAACGCGCCGCAGCGCTGCGCGCGCAGCTGCAGCACCACGCCCACCTGTACTACACGCTGGACGCGCCGGAACTGCCGGATGCCGAGTACGACCGGCTGTTCCAGGAACTGCAGGCACTGGAGGAAGCCTTTCCCGAACTGCGCACCCCCGATTCGCCGACGCAGCGCATCCTGGGCCAGATCCTGCCCGGCTTTGCCACGGTGCGCCACGCGGTTCCCATGCTCTCCATCCGTACCGAAACGGATACGGAAGCCAGCGGCGCCGTGGCGTTTGACGTGCGGGTGCGCAAGGAACTGGGACTGTCGCCTGCCGATCCGGCGGTGCAGTACGAAGCCGAACTCAAGTTCGACGGCCTGGCCGTCTCCCTGCGCTACGAGCAGGGCGTGCTGGTGCAGGGCGCCACGCGCGGCGACGGCGAAACCGGCGAGGACGTGACGCAGAACATCCGCACGCTGCGCCAGATTCCGCTGCGCCTGCAGGGTGACGCGGTACCCGCCGTGCTCGAAGTGCGCGGCGAAGTCTTCATGCGCCGCGACGATTTCGAGGCGCTGAACGAGCGCCAGCGCGAGAAGATCGCCGCTGGTGCCCGCAACGAGAAAACCTTTGTCAATCCGCGCAACGCTGCAGCCGGCGCGCTGCGCCAGCTGGATCCGGCCATTGCCGCCAGCCGTCCGCTGAGCTTCTACGCCTATGGCTATGGCGAAGTGCAAGGCTGGGAGACCATGCCGGAGACCCACAGCGGCATCCTCGATGCACTGATGCAGTTCGGCCTGCCGGTGTCCAGCCACCGCACGGTGGCTGCCGGCGCCCCGGAGCTGGTGGAATTCCACAAGCAGATTGCAGCCCTGCGCGACAGCCTGCCGTTCGACATCGACGGCGTGGTCTACAAGGTCAACGATCTGGCGCTGCAGCAACGTCTGGGCTTTGTCAGCCGCGAACCGCGCTGGGCCGTGGCACACAAGTATCGGGCGCAGGAACAGCTCACCACCGTGCAGGCCATCGATGTGCAGGTAGGCCGCACCGGTAAGCTGACGCCGGTGGCCAAGCTGGCGCCCGTGTTCGTGGGCGGTGTGACCGTGACCAATGCCACCCTGCACAACGAGGAGGAAGCCCGCCGCAAGGATGTGCGCGTGGGCGACACCGTCGTCGTTCGCCGCGCCGGCGACGTGATTCCGGAAGTGGTGTCGGTCGTGCTGGATCGCCGCCCTGAAGGGACGGTGCCGTTTTCCATGCCCGATGCCTGTCCGGTCTGCGGCAGTGCCGTGGGACGCGAGGAGGGCGAGGTGGACACCCGCTGCACCGCCGGCCTGTTCTGCAGCGCCCAGCGCAAGCAGGCCGTGCTCCATTTCGCGCAGCGTCGTGCCATGGACATCGAAAACCTCGGCGAAAAGCTGGTGGACCAGCTGGTCGAAGGCGGCCTCATCCACAGCCTGCCTGACCTGTACGAGCTCAAGCTGGAAACCCTGGCCCGTCTGGACCGCATGGCAGAAAAATCTGCCCAAAACCTGCTCGATGGCCTGGAGAAAAGCCGCCACACCACGCTGGCCCGCTTCATCTATGGCCTGGGCATCCGCCATGTGGGTGAAACCACGGCCAAGGATCTGGCCCGCCATTTCGGTCGGCTCGACGCCTTGCTCGCTGCCGATGAGCAGGCCCTGCTGCAGGTGCCCGATGTGGGGCCGGTGGTGGCCAGTAGCATCCGCCATTTCCTGGAGGAGCCGCACAACCGCGAAGTGATCGAACGCCTGCGCGCCCATGGCGTCACCTGGCCTGAATCGGACGGCGCGGTGGACAGCATGGCGCCGCAACCGCTGGCGGGCAAGACCTTTGTGCTCACCGGCACCTTGCCGAACATGGGGCGCGACGAGGCCAAGGAGCTGCTCGAGGCCGCTGGGGCCAAGGTGGCCGGCAGCGTCAGCAAGAAGACCGATTACGTGGTGGCGGGTGCCGAGGCGGGCAGCAAGCTGGAAAAGGCGCAGGCACTGGGTGTGGCCGTGCTGGACGAGGCGGGGATGCTCGAATTGCTCAAGGCCATGGAGTGAACCTCTTGCCACGCGGTTGCATGGGAGTATGGGTGTTGCCGGCAGATAGGGGCAGTTGCTCGGTCACGGCTTGAAACCGGTGGACGCACGCTCGTGCAAGAAACGCATGCCCCCTGTGCGGATTGGCTGTTGACCTACCTGGCTTGTCACGGATTCATGTTAGCCTACCCGCTGTTGTCCGCAGCCGGCTGCTGCATTCAGGAGCCCAGAAAATGAATACTGAAATCGAGTTGAGCCTGTCTTTGTCGCCTTCGCACAATGCGGAGTTCAAGCGCAAGGTGGCCAAGCTGCTGCCGCAGGCATCCAAGCCGGTGGAGCAACTGCTCGTCAGCATTTATTACGATACCCCGGCGCTCGACCTGGCCAAGCGCCGCATGGGCCTGCGTCTGCGCAAGCAGGGCAACCAGTGGATCCAGACCGTCAAGTTCGGCCAGAAGGGCGGTGGCGGCCTCAATGCACGCACCGAGGTCGAACACATCACGCACGGCCAGATGCTGGAGCTGGCCAACATCGGCCATGTCGAGGCGCGCGATTTCCTGTGTGACGACAAGATCGCCACCCGCCTGCAGCCCACCTTTGCCACGCACATCACGCGCACCCTGTGGGAGGTCGAGGACAAGAAGGGCAATATCGTCGAACTGGCGCTGGACGTCGGCCACATCGAATGCGATGGCCGCGAACATCCTGTCAACGAGGTGGAAATCGAGCTCAAGCGCGGCGATGTGGAGGCCGTCTTTACCCTGGCGCTGATGCTGGCCCGCAATTTTGCCTTGCTGCCCCAGCAGCGCAGCAAGGCCGAGCGCGGCTATCGCCTGTTCGAGCAGGTGCCCACCACTCCCGTAGGTGCCCAGGACGTCAAGCTCGACCCCGAAATCACCCCGTACGAGGCACGCCGCCAGGTCATGCTGGAATGCCTGCGCCAGCTGCAGTTCAACATGGTTGAACTGGGACAGCACGAGGATGACATGGAGTTCGTGCACCAGGCGCGCGTCGCCATCCGCCGCATGCGCTCGGCCGACAAGGCTTTTGCCGCCTTGCCCACGGATTCTGTCTGGAACCAGCTGGAAGCGAAGCTGCAGACGCTCGGCCAGCAGCTGGGCGAAATCCGCGACCGCGACGTGCTCGTGCGTGAAACCATTGCGGCGGTCGAGCCGACCCTGTCCGACAAGCTCCGGCTCGAGCCGATCAAGAAGCGCCTGATGGTGCAGCGCGAAGCGCTGATGCAGGCGCTGCGCGAGGATCTGGAATCTCCCCGCATCGGCATGCTGCTGTTGCAGGTACTGCACTGGCTGCATCAGGATCCGCCGGCCGAGGCTGCCGAAGGCAAGCTGCGCCCGTTCACCCGCGATGCCCTCAACCGCAGGGCCAGTTCGGTGGACAAGCTGGCGCGCCGCTGGTACAAGCTCAACGAAGAGCAGCGCCATACCCTGCGCAAGCAGGTGAAAAAATTGCGTTACACGGCGGAGTTTTTTGCGACGCTGTACGATGCGGACAAGGTGAAGAAATACCTGTCCTCGCAGCAGGCGATGCAGAAGGTGCTGGGCACCATGAATGATGCCGCCGTCTGCCGCCACATGCTCGAAACGCTGGCCAGCCAGTACCCCGAAACGGCGTTTGCCGGTGGTGCGGTTGCCGGCTGGTACGAGCGGATTGATCTGGAGTCCAGCCAGCGCACCGAACAGGCGCTGGAAGCACTGAAAGAGGCGCGGCCGTTCTGGTGATTTCTTCGCTGCGCCGTTCTTCCTGATTCACTGCTGCCAGCCCTTTTCATTTCATGCAATCCGTCATTCCCGCGCGCCACCTGTTGCTGGCGCTGGCAGTCGTGTTCGTCTGGGGCACCAATTTCGTTGTCATCAAGCTGGGGCTGAATGCCTTGCCGCCGCTGCTGTTCGCAACCTTGCGCTACACGCTGGCAGCCTTGCCCTTCATGCTGCTGGTCAGGCGGCCGCAGGTGTCCTGGCGCAATCTGGCTGTCTATGGTGTGCTGATCGGGGTGGGGCAGTTCGGCTTGCTGTTCATCGCCATGCAGCGCGATATTTCGCCAGGGCTTGCATCGCTGGTGGTGCAGTCGCAGGTGTTTTTCACCATGGGTCTGGCGATGGCGCTGTCGGGTGACCGGCCGCGCCTGTTCCAGCTGGTAGCCAGTCTGGTTGCCGCCATCGGTATGGTGGTGATTGCCCTGCGCACTGACGGCAGCACTACGCTGCTAGGCTTGTTGCTGGTGACGCTGGCGGCCATCAGTTGGGCTGCGGGCAATATCGTGAACCGCTCTGCGGCACTGGCGCAGCAGGCCAAGGGCGGCGAGCCTCTGAACATGCTGGCCTATGTGGTGTGGAGCAGTGCATTTGCGGTGCCGCCGCTGTTCCTGCTGTCGCTCTGGTTCGAGGGCTGGCCGCGCATTGTGCAGGGTGTTTCGCAGGCGGGCTGGGATACCTGGCTGGCCGTGCTGTGGCAGTCGTACGGCAATACCATTTTTGGCTACGGCGCCTGGGCATGGCTGCTGAGCCGTTATGCGGCTGCCTCCGTCAGCCCGATGGCCTTGCTGGTGCCGGTGTTCGGCATGGCAGCATCGGCGCTGCTGCTGGGCGAGGGCATGCCGGGCTGGAAGCTGCTGGCGGCAGGCCTGGTGCTGCTGGGACTGGCGATCAACGTGCTGTGGCCGCATCTGCACCGGCGCTGGGCGCGCTAAATGGGTTGATAGCGGGCGGGCCGTGCCTCCAGCTTTCTTCGTTGCCCAGAAGAAATCGGGCTGACCATTGCGTATATGGCTTGCCGTAAGCGCGTGCAAGCTACTGTGGCTACAATGATCTGCTGCATTGCAGCATTTTGGATCCGAGACCAGCATGACGACTTCCACGCACGACACCACCCGCATCGACGATACCCGCATCAGCGCCGTCCGGCCGCTGCTGACCCCGGCCCTGCTGCAGGAAAGCCTGCCTATCAGCGATGTCGCGCTGGAGCGTGTCGAGCAGCAACGCCGCGCCATTGGCGACGTGCTGCACGGCCGTGACGACCGGCTGATTGTGGTGGTCGGCCCGTGCTCCATCCATGACCATGACCAGGCCATCGAATACGCGCAGCGCCTGCTGCCGCTGGCAAAGGAGCTGGAAGGCGAATTGCTGGTCGTGATGCGGGTGTATTTCGAGAAGCCGCGCACCACCGTGGGCTGGAAGGGCTACATCAACGACCCGCACCTGGACGGCACCTTTGCCATCAACCTGGGTCTGGAAAAGGCGCGCCGCCTGCTGCTGGACGTGGTGGAACTGGGCCTGCCGGCCGGCACCGAATTCCTGGATCTGCTCAGCCCGCAGTTCATCAGCGACCTGATTGCCTGGGGTGCCATCGGCGCACGCACCACCGAGAGCCAGAGCCATCGCCAGCTGGCCTCCGGTCTGAGCTGCCCGGTGGGTTTCAAGAACGGTACCGATGGCGGCATCAAGGTCGCCGTCGATGCCATGGTGGCTGCGCAGTCGCCCCATGCCTTCATCGGCATGACCAAGATGGGCCAGGCCGCGATTTTCGAAACGCGTGGCAATGCCGACTGCCACGTCATCCTGCGCGGCGGCAAGGCGCCCAACTACGATGCGGCGCATGTGCAGGCAGCTTGCGAGGCGCTGGGCAAGGCCGGACTGACCGAACAGGTCATGGTGGACCTGTCCCACGCCAACAGCAGCAAACAGCACCAGAAGCAGATCGAAGTGGCTGCCGACGTGGCTTCGCAGATTGCAGGCGGCGAACGCCGCATCACCGGCGTGATGATCGAGAGCCATCTGGAAGAAGGGCGTCAGGATCTGGGCAATGGAGAACTCAAGCGCGGGGTGTCCATTACCGATGCGTGCATCAGCATGGACCAGACTGAGCCGGTGCTGCGGCAACTGGCCGACGCTGTGCGCACGCGCCGCGCCCGCTCTTGAGGTGAGGAGCGTCTGCCGCCACGCGCCCTGTGCTGTGGGGGCGTGGCGGGTCGCTATGGCTGGTGCCTGGGACGGGACTTGAACCCGTAAGCCCGCAAAGGCGCGGGATTTTAAATCCCGAGTGTTTACCAATTTCACCACCCAGGCACGAAGGGGGTGATTGTACCCAAGGATGGCGCTGCCGGTTCGATTCCGGCCTTCGGCACCGGCCCAAAAAACAAGACCCTGTGCGCCAAGCGGACAGGGTCTTGCTGTTTCAGCGAACGGATGGCGCTCGCGCGATCTGACTGATTACCAGTTCTTGCCACGCCCCTTGTTGCCAACTCCCTTACGCTTGCCCTTGCCGGCATTCTTGTACTGACCGTAGTGATTGCCCTGATTCACATGCGCCTTGCGCTGGCCCAGATGCAGGCCGTTGTCACCACGCACACCAGGCTGATTGACGACGACGCCCGGAGCGGCGACCACGACACCCGGCACGCCAACACTGACGGACGGCGGGCTGATGTGAACGGTGGCAGCCGACACGCCAAAGGCAGCGGCAGTGGTGGCAATCAGGATGGCGATCTGTTTTTTCATGGTGTTCTCTCCGTAGGTGCGCCGCATTAGAAGCGCCAGTCATGAATGTAGCGGGACTGATCGCATACAGGTTTTGCCGGAAAACCGAAAATGTGAGCAATTGCTAATCCGGCGCATGTTTTCTGGCCGATGCGTGAAAAACGCCTCAGTGGATGGCAATGGCGTCCAGCAAGTCGCGCTCCAGCTCCGCCTGAAAACGGGGGGAGGCCAGCGAAGGCGATTCGATCAGGAAGGTGTCTTCCACCCGCTCGCCCATGGTCGAGATCTTGGCCAGTTCCACACTGATCTGGTGCAGGCTGAGCACGCGCGCGATGCGGTAGAGCAGGCCGAGGCGGTCGCTGGTGGTGATGGTCAGCACCCAGTGCTGTGCCTTTTCATCGGCAGAGAGTTGCACCGCAGGCGTGATCGGGAAGATCCGCACCCGGCGTGACACGCGACCGCGTGCCGGCTCTGGCAGCGGGCCATGCTGCTCGAGGGCACGCGCCAGCGAGGTTTCCACCATGGTGATGAACTCGCGGTAGTGCTCGGGCATCAGCGAGGTGACGACCTGGAAGGTATCCAGCGCATAGCCGTCGCTGGTGGTGTGGATCTTGGCATCCAGAATGCTGAAGGCTGCCTGTTCGAAATAGCCGCAGATGCGTGCGAACAGCTCAGGCTGGTCCGGGCAATACACCAGCACCTGCAGGCCTTCACCGTGCGGTGCAAGGCGGGCGCGCACCACGGTCTTGCCCTGGCCGGCATAACGGGCAATGTGACGCGTGTGCCAGGCGATATCCCCGCTGTCGTGCCGCACGAAGTAGCCCACGTCCAGCGCATTCCACAGCTTGACGTGGCCTTCGAATGGCATGGAAAAGCGTGCCATTTCCACAAGCGCACCGCGCTTGTGCGATTCGACCAGGGAATCCTGATCGGGATGATGTCCACCCAGTACGCGCAAGGTGGCCTGATACAGATCCTCCAGCAGTTTGCCTTTCCAGCCGTTCCATACCTTGGGGCTGGTGCCGCGGATATCGGCCACGGTCAGCAGGTAAAGCGCCGTCAGGTAGCGCTCGTTGCGCACGGTGCGGGCAAAGGCCAGGATCACTTCGGGATCGCTCAGGTCCTGCTTCTGCGCGATGGTGCTCATGGTGAGGTGCTCGCGCACCAGAAAGGCCAGCAGGGCGGTGTCTGCCTTGCCAATGCCGTGATTCTTGGCAAAGCGGCGGGTTTCGCGCTCGCCCAGCTGTGAGTGGTCACCACCGCGGCCCTTGGCAATGTCGTGGAACAGGGCTGCAGTAGAAAGAATCCAGGGCGAATCCCAGCCGGCGGCCAGCTGCGAGCACAGCGGGTATTCGTGCGCGTGCTCCACCTTGAAGAAGCGCCGCACATTGCGCACCACCATCAGGATGTGCTGGTCCACCGTGTAGACATGGAACAGGTCGTGCTGCATCTGCCCCACGATCTTGCGGAACACCCACAGGTAGCGGCCCAGCACGGAGGTCTGGTTCATCAGCCGCAAGGCAGAAGTGACCCCCGATGGGGCCTGCAGGATCTGCAGAAACTGCTCCCGGTTGACGGGATCGCGCCGGAATTTGCTGTCCATCAGCACGCGGGCGTTGAACAGGGCGCGCAGGGTGCGGGCCGAGAGGCCCTTGATGCCGACCGTCCGCTGCAGCACCAGAAAGGTTTCCAGAATGGCATGTGGCTGTTCGCGGTACAGCGTATCGCTCACCACCTCGAGCAGGCCGTTGTTGTCCAGAAAGCGTTCGTTGATCGGCTGCATGGCGCGTCGCTGCCCGCCCATGGCCAGGTAATCGGTCTGCGGCGTGGCGGTGCTGGCCACAGGGTTGACCACCTCCTGGGCAGCCAGCTGGGCGCCGGCTTCCTGCGAGGGTTGCGCCTGTTTTTCGGTGCGGGCCTGCAGGGCGCGCATGGCGCGCGTGACGGGGGCGGGATCGTAGTTGCGTGTGTGCCCACTGTCGCGCAGGCGCTCGGCAATGTTGAGCAGCAGGATCTGGCTGAGCTGCGTCACGGCCTTGGCCGTCCAGTAATAGTGGCGCATCAGCGCCTCGCTTGGACGGATGGGGCTGCGGTCGTGCCCCTGGCGTGTCTGGCGGGGAATGGCGGTGTAGCCGAACTGCTCGGCCACCAGCGTCTGCAGGTCGAACACCAGCCGGTCTTCACGCCGGTTGGCGACCAGGTGCAGGCGGGCGCGGATCAGGCTGAGCAGGGTGTAGTTGCGCTTGATCTGCTTGGCCTCGTAGCGCGTCATCAGGCCGTTGCGTGTGAGGGCGTCCCAGGTGGTGCCATAGCCGGCTGCCTTGGCCACCCAGAGCACGATGTGCAGGTCGCGCAGGCCGCCGGGAGATTCCTTGCAGTTGGGCTCCAGCGAATAGGGCGTGTTGTCGAACTTGGCATGCCGCTGGCGCATTTCCAGTGTCTTGGCCAGATAGAAGGCGTAGGGCTGCATGGCGCTGTCGTAGGCAGCGCTCAGTTGCTGGTAGAGGGCGGGCGGCCCACTGATGAGGCGGCGCTCCAGCAGCGAGGTCTGGACCGTGATGTCGCCCGCCGATTCATTCAGGCAGTCGGACACGGTGCGCACGCTGGATCCGATCTGCAGCCCCAGATCCCAGCAGCTGCCGATGAAGGCGCTGATACGGGACTGCACCGGGTCGAGTGGCCGGGATTCAGGTTCGGAGGGGGGTGCCGCTACGGCGGTTGCTGGTGCGCCGGCCTTTGCCGAAACCCCGGCATCTTCCGCCGGATTCCGTTGGGTGGCCACCGGGTCAGGCAACAGCACCAGCACATCCACATCGGAATGCGGAAACATCTCGCTGCGCCCATAGCCGCCGACGGCAACCAGAGCCGCCCTGTCGCGGTCCAGCCCGTGCAGACGCCAGAGCGCCAGCAGCACTGCATCGGTGAGCTGGGTCAGCTTTTTCAGGGTGCCGAGCACCCCGCGCATGCGGCGGTAGCCGATATCCGGATCCCGAAAATGCGCGAGCAGGGCATCCTTGTCGCGTGCGTAGCCCTCGCGCAGCGCCTGGAGCGCTTCCGGGGTAACAGCTTCGGAGCCCTGCACCAGCATGGCCGGACTCAGGTGCGGACGGACGACACGAAGTCCGGCAGCGCAGGCATGCCCTCGGACACGGTCAGCACTTCGTAGCCGGTTTCCGTCACCACGATGGTGTGCTCGTACTGCGCCGAGAGTGAACGGTCCTTGGTCACGATGGACCAGCCATCGTTCGATTCCTTGATCTCGCGGCGGCCGGCGTTCACCATGGGCTCGATGGTGAAGATCATGCCGGGCTTGAGCTCTTCCAGCGTGCCGGGCTTGCCGTAGTGCAGCACCTGGGGCTCGGTGTGAAACTCCTGACCGATGCCGTGGCCGCAGAACTCGCGCACCACGCTGTAGCCGTGGCCTTCCACGTATTTCTGGATCGCGCTGCCGATATCGCCCAGGCGCGCGCCGGGCTTGACCTCGACAATGCCTTTCCACATGGATTCATAGGTGACGCGGCACAGTCGGCTCACGAAGGGTGGTGCGGCTTCTTCGCCGCCGACGATGAACATGCGGCTGCTGTCGCCGTGCCAGCCGTTGGTGATGGGCGTGACGTCGATGTTGACGATGTCGCCCTTCTTGAGCGGCTTGTCGTTGGGAATGCCGTGGCACACCTGCTGGTTGACCGAGGTGCAGATGGACTTGGGGTAGGGCGTGTGGCCCGGAGGCGCGTAGTTGAGCGGTGCCGACACCGAGCCGCGGCTGGAGGTGTACTCCTCGCACAGGCGGTCGATCTCGTTGGTCGTGATGCCGGGAACAATGTGCGGGCCGATGTAGTCGAGCAGCTCGGCCGCGAAACGGCAGGCCACCCGCATGTGTTCGATTTCTTCGGGTGTATGAATCTTGATGGTCATGGGGCGCAATTATCCTGCAATGCGGCATCCCGCGTGGCGGCAGGGGCGTTGCGTGCAGGCATCTGCCAGCCGAAGTTTTGCTTGTTCCATAGGCAGGGCGGGCGTTTGTAATTACAATCGGTCACGCATCGGCGGCTTGCCGGTGCGCTAGACCACAGGTGCCTGCAGGCGCCGGCCCCGGCCGGAATGCGCAAGTTAAACGGGAACCGGGTGCGCGTTGCACGGCAACGTCAATGCCCGGACTGCCCCCGCAACGGTAAGCGAGTGTGGGTGTATCAGGCTGCGCCAGAGGCGTGGCAGCCACTGCAGGTGCGGTGCGGCGTTGTGCAAGGCAACGCGCGTGCCGCCTGTGGGAAGGCGATGCACCAGAACTTGCGAGTCCGGATACCGGCCTGTTGTTGTGGATGCTGCCGGATAAGGGTTGTGGCAGCGTGAACCTGGCCGTCTGCGGGGAGCAGACAGAACATCGCTTTTTCCATCGGCATTCGTTCAGGGCGCATACGTCAGGCTTGCCTGTTGCTGCGTTTGTGCGGGATGCCAGCGAGAACTGTCCGCGTGCAGCATGGCCATCAAGAAAATATCGAGTGTGGCTTTGAAAAAGAATCTGGAATCCATCCGCCTGGCAGGCCTGCTGTTCTGCCTGACGCCGGTTGCTGCGGCCGTGGCGCAGACTGCGGCGCCTGTTGACTCTCTGACTGTGGCCGCTGCGCCGGAGGCAGTCGTCAATGACGAGGCTTATCGCGTTGTGGTGACGGGGGCGCGTGCACCTGTTGCGCTGAAGGATACGCCGCAGCGTATCGAGGTGGTGACGCGCCAGGAGATCCGTGAAACGCCGCACCGTGAACTGGCCGATCTGCTGGGCAAAACGACCAATGTGGACATCAAGCGCTATCCGGGCATGAACGGCTCCGTCGGCATGCGCGGTTTTACGCCGAGTTCGCCGATGACCGGAGAAAGCATGCAGACACTGGTGCTGCAGAACGGCATTCCGGCGGTCAACAACAACATCAGCTTCATGCCAGTCAATGGCGTGGCTCGCGTCGAGGTCATGAAGGGTCCGGCATCGTCGCTCTATGGCTCCCAGGCCATGTCGGGCGTGATCAACGTGATTCCGGTGCGCCGTACAGGCGATATTCAAGGGGGTGTGGGCGTATCAGCCGGCAACCACAACCTGCGCCAGGTCGAGGCCGATATCGGTGGTGCCATCAACGAAACGCTCAATTTCGACTATTTTGGCAACTGGGAAAAGCGCGGCGATTACAAGGATGGCCACGGCCAGACCATGGAATTCAGTGGCTACAAGCAACACAGTCATGGCCTGCGACTGGGAGCCGAACTGGCACCGGGCTGGACGCTGGATGCGCGTGCCGACCTGTTTCGTGCCAATGACGTGCAGAACCCCGGCCCCGATCCGGAAATCAGGCAGTTCGAGACCAGCAAGGATGCCGATCGTGACCTTTACAGCCTGACATTGCAAGGCAAGGTAGATCAGCACACGCTGTCCGCCGCCGCCTATACCGGCAAGGAAAACTATCTCAACTACGATCTCAAGAAGGACGGACGCCTGGTCCAGTCCTATGATTCGCGCATCAAGTGGCATGGCCTGCAACTCAAGGACGAATGGGACTGGGCTGAAGGCTACAAGCTGGTGTTTGGCTACGATTACAACCAGACCAAAGCCAGCGCCCGCAGTGGTACGCCGCCGTGGACCTTCTCCTATAACCCGGACAGCAAGCTGAAGACGCATGGCCTCTATGCGCAGCAGAACATCAGCCTGAACGAGGGCAGCACCAACTTGTACGTGGGGGGGCGCTATGACCGCATCACCATGTCCACGCTGCCGACTGATGGATTGGGCAACGTGACGCAAAGCCGTGATTTCAGCCAGTTCAGCCCAAGCGCCGGCATCAAGCATGAGCTGGCTCCGGGCATCTCGCTGCATGCTTCGGCCGGCAAGGGGTTCAGCGCACCCAGCGCCTGGAAGCTGTCAGGCGAGTACTCCGGCAGTGACTGGAAGCAGGATGCCAACGGCAACTGGTATCCGGTGCCGATCACCTATGTCGGCAACGCCAACCTGGATCCGGAAAGCAGTGTCAGCGTCGATGCCGGTATCGGTTTCGAGCGCGACAACTGGAACATGGACCTGACGCTCTATCACACACGTGTCAAGGACAAGATCGTCGCCTACGATGTCAGCCCCGGCCTCAAGAGCTGGCGCAATGCCGATGAGGCGCGCATGCGCGGCCTGGAACTGGCAGGCAACTGGCAGTTCAATCCGAACCTGCGCCTGGATCTGGGTTATACCCACAGCTTCCGCAGCGAACAACGCAATGGCAGTGTCTGGTCGCCGCTGGAATATGTGCCCAAGAACACCGTGCGTGCCGCTCTGGTCGGCAACTGGGACAAGCTGCATGCCCGCTTGGGTGCCCGCTATAACGGCAAGAGCTGGAAGTCGCGTGCCGAGCGCGGCGGCTATACGCTGTGGGACATGAGCCTGGGGTACGCGATCAACAAGCATCACACCCTGAGCCTCAGCGTGGACAATCTGTTCGACCGCTATTACGAGGAAGTACACGGCTACAACATGCCCGGTCGTGAAATCCGGGTGGGGTATCGCTGGAATTTCCGCTAACACCTTGTGACGATGCTTGACAGCCCATCCAGAGTCATGCCGGCGCGCCGCTTTATGAAGTGGCTTGGAGGCGCGTGCCTGGCGGTAGGTCTGGCGGGCTGCCAGCCGGCTTCCAAGCCGGTTCAGATGGGTGCTGGCAAGGCGGCTTCCGTCACCAAACCCCAACGCATCGTCTCCCTCAACCTCTGCACCGACCAGCTGCTGCTGCAACTAGTCGAGCCGCAGCGCATCGCTGCCATCAGCAAGCTGGCTCACGATCCGGAGCTATCGGCGTTGGAGCCTCAGGCCCGCGCGCTGACTGCCGTGCGCGGCGACACCGAGGAGGTGCTGCTGCTCAAACCCGACCTGGTGCTGGTAGGTGCCTACACCGCACGCTACACCAGCCAGATGCTGCGCGACCTGGGTTTTCGCGTGGTGGAGATTCCACTGGCACACAAGCTGGAAGAAGTCATCGCACAGACGGAGCTGGTGGCCGAAGCGGTGGGGGAGCCGGAGCGGGGGCAGGCCCTGATCCAGACGATTCGCGAGCAGGAACAGGCCCTGCGCACTGCCACGCAGGACGACCTCAAACCCTGGCCCATCGCTGCCGAGCGCAGCTGGCAGGGCTACAGCACCGGCAAGGGCACCATGATGGATGAACTGCTGCAACTAGCCGGATACCGCAACGCCGGCGTGCTGGCAGGACTCAATGGCTACGGCTATCTGCCGCTGGAACGGCTGGTCGAAACCCAGCCCGACCTGATGATGACGCCGGATTACGCACGCAAGGTGCCCAGCGTAGAGCCGCGCGAAAAGCTGCATCCGGCACTTGCCAATACCAGCCTGAACGAGACCATCCTGCCCACGCGCATGACGATTTGCGGCGGTTACTGGAGCCTGCAGGTAGCGCGCACGCTGGCGCAGCGCAAGAGCGCTTCATAATGCGGGCCATGCAAGAAACCGGATCTCGGAACAGTCTCTGGTGGTTGCCTGCCGGGTTGCTGCTGGTGGCCCTGACGCTGGCGTCGCTGGCTGTCGGCTATGTCGACATGAAACCGCTGCGCCTGCTGCGGGGTGCGCTGGCGGGCGAATGGGTGCCGTCGCGCATCCTGTGGGATCTGCGTGTGCCGCGCACCGTGCTGTGTGTGGCTGTGGGGGCAGCGCTGGGCATGTCTGGCGCGGCGCTGCAGGGTTTGCTGCGCAATCCGCTGGCCGAGCCGGGGTTGCTCGGAGTGACGGGTGGCGCGGCACTGGGAGCGGTAGTGGCGCTTTATACGGGCATGGCACAAGCCATGGTGCTGGCCTTGCCGCTGGCTGGCATGGCCGGTACTGCGCTGGCTGTGACACTGGTGTTTGCGCTGGCTCGCCGCAACGATGACACCACCACACTGATTCTGGCCGGCGTTGCCATTTCTGCCCTCAGCAGCGCCCTGATCGCACTGGTGATGAATTGGTCACGCAATGCCTTTGCGCTGCAGGAAATCGTGTTCTGGATGATGGGCTCCCTGGCTGATCGCAGTATGCGTGAGGTGGGGCTGGCCGTGCCGGCCATCGTGATCGGCATGCTGCTGTTGTGGCAGGCGCGGCGCGGACTGCAGGCACTGGCGCTGGGGGAGGAAACCGCGCATTCGCTGGGCATCGACCTGCGTAGACTGCGCCTGCTGGTGCTGGTGGGAACGGCCTGCAGCGTCGGTGCGGCCGTATCGGTGGCGGGTTCCATCGGCTTCATCGGTCTGGTGGCGCCGCACCTGATGCGCCCCTGGGTCAAGGCCGATCCTGCGCGGCTGCTGCCTGCATCTGCCTGGGCAGGCGCCGTCTTGCTGTTGCTGGCCGACATGGGTGTGCGCCTGATGTACAACGAAGGGCAGGAGCTCAAGCTCGGCGTGCTGACGGCGCTGATCGGTGCGCCGTTCTTCCTGTCGCTCATCCTGCGTCTGCACCGGAGGGAAGCATGAATCCGGTGAGCACAGCCCGGTTTCTGCAGGCCAGAGGCTTGCAGGTCAAGGCCGACGAGCGCCTGTTGCTGGACGGTGTCGATCTGCAGTTGCAGCCCGGCCAGCTGCTCGGCGTGCTGGGCCCGAACGGCGCCGGCAAGACCACTCTGCTGCGCGCACTGCTGGGTGTGTTGCAGCCGGAGCAGGGCACCGTCACGCTGCAGGAGCAACCGCTGCAGCGCTGGTCCGCACGCGAACGTGCCCGCCGCATGGCCTATCTGGCGCAAGGTCAGCAGGTGCACTGGCCGTTGCCGGTGCGTGATGTGGTCGCGCTGGGCAGACTACCGCATGGCGATGGCCATACCCCGACCGGGCGGCAGGCCGTGGAGCACGCCATGGAACTGGCCGACTGCCATACGCTGGCATCCCGCAACGTGCAGACCCTCTCGGGCGGTGAACGGGCACGCGTGCTGCTGGCACGCGCGCTTGCCACGCAGGCCCCGGTGCTGCTGGCCGACGAGCCCCTCGCCGCGCTTGATCCGGCCCACCAGCTGCACATCATGGCCTTGCTGCAGCAGCTGGCGCTCAAGGGCATGGCTGTCGCGGTCGTGCTGCATGACTTGACCCTTGCCTCCCGTTTCTGTACCCAGGTCTGTGTGCTGCAACAGGGCCGCATGGTGGCGCAAGGGGCGCCGCACGCGGTGCTGGACGACGATTTGCTGCAGCAGGTCTTCAACCTGCAGGTACTGCGCATGGACCAGTCCGGCGCTTCCTGCGTGGTGCCCTGGGAAGTGTTTGCCTGAACCGTTGTAATCGCCCTTGAAGGCGGCTGTTTTGGCCGGCGCGGAGGTGCCCGCATGACACACGACGTTTACAATGGAGGCTATTCATGCCGGTAGCACTACCGGCAGGTTTTTCCATTGGCAGAACCACTGCACTGGCGGCTTGCGCTGTCCAGCCTGCATCACCCGATTTCCGACTCTCCAGCGGCCTCATGTCCTCTGCGTCCACCCCCATGCAAACATTCATCACATCCTTTGAGGGCGGCAACGCCCTGACCGCGTTTCGCGCACGCCAGTTGCTGAACCAGATCCAGGCGGTGGCGCCCGGCGTGAAGGGCATCAGCGCGCGCTTTGCCCACTGGGTGGAAAGCGATGCCGAACTGGATGCCGCCAGTCGCACCTCGCTGGAACAGCTGCTGACCTACGGCGAAGCGTATGAGCAGCAGGGTGCTGCCGACGCCACCATCGTCGTCACGCCGCGCATCGGCACCGTGTCGCCCTGGGCCTCCAAGGCCACCGACATTGCCCGCAACTGCGGCCTGACGGAAGCTGCTGGCGTACGCCGTGTCGAGCGCGGTACCGAATACTTTGTGCATGGCACCAGCCTGAGCGATGCCGAGCGCGAAGCCGTGGCCGCGCTGCTGCACGACCGCATGACCGAAAGCGTGCTGCCCTCGCTGGACGCTGCCAAGGACCTGTTCACCCACCTGCCTGCTGCCCCGATGGAGCAGGTCGACGTGCTGCAGGGTGGCCGCGCCGCGCTGGAAGCGGCCAACAAGAACTGGGGCCTGGCCCTGGCAGACGACGAGATCGACTACCTGGTCGACGCCTTCAACACGCTCAAGCGCAACCCGACCGACGTCGAGCTGATGATGTTCGCGCAGGCCAACAGCGAGCACTGCCGTCACAAGATTTTCAATGCCGAGTTCACCATAGATGGCGAGAAGCAGGACAAGTCCCTGTTCGGCATGATCCGCAACACCGAGCAGGTGTCTCCGCAGCACACCATTGTGGCCTACAGCGACAACGCAGCCATCATGGAAGGTCGCACGAGCGAACGCTTTGTGGCCAATCGGGATACCTGCCATGGCATGGCCTATCAGGGCGAGGACGTTCTGCAGCACGTGCTGATGAAGGTCGAGACGCACAACCATCCGACGGCGATTTCTCCCTACGCTGGCGCTGCCACCGGCGCCGGCGGCGAGATCCGTGACGAGGGCGCCACCGGCCGCGGCTCGCGCCCCAAGGCCGGCCTGACAGGCTTTACCGTGTCCAAGCTGTGGGACGGCATGAGCGACCAGCCCGGCGGCAAGCCGGCGCATATCGCCAGCCCGCTGCAGATCATGATCGAAGGCCCGCTGGGTGGCGCGGCTTTCAACGACGAATTCGGCCGTCCCAACCTGGCCGGCTACTTCCGCGAATACGAGCAGACCATCGTCAGCAGCACCGCTGATGGCGTACAGGTTCGCCAGATGGGCTACCACAAGCCCATCATGATTGCGGGCGGCCTCGGCTCCATCGACGCCAAACAGACGCACAAGATCCTGTTCCCGGCCGGCACGCTGCTGGTGCAGCTGGGCGGCCCCGGCATGCGCATCGGCATGGGTGGTGGTGCGGCCAGCTCCATGAGCAGCGGCGCCAACGCGGCCCATCTGGATTTTGATTCGGTGCAGCGCGGCAACCCCGAAATCGAGCGTCGTGCCCAGGAAGTGATCAACCACTGCTGGGCCATGGGCGACAACAACCCGATCCTGGCCATCCATGATGTGGGGGCCGGCGGCCTGTCCAACGCCTTTCCCGAACTGGTAAATGACGCCGGTCGTGGCGCGCGCTTCGACCTGCGTCAGGTGCCGCTGGAAGAAACCGGCATGGCGCCCAAGGAAATCTGGTGCAACGAGAGCCAGGAACGCTATGTCATGGCCATTGCTCCCGAGAGTCTGGCCCAGTTCCGCGCCCTGTGCGAGCGCGAGCGCTGCCCGTTTGCCGTGGTGGGCGTCACCACCGAAGAGCGCGACCTGAAGGTGGGCGACGTCGATCTGGACACTGGTGCTGATGCCAGCGAAGGTCAGCAGCCTGTCGATATGCCGATGAACGTGCTGCTGGGCAAGCCGCCCAAGATGCAGCGCAATGTGCAGTCCATCCAGCATAAGGGCATGCCACTGGATGTGAGCGACCTGAGCCTGCAGGATGCCGTGATTCAGGTGCTGAGCCATCCCACCGTAGCCAGCAAGCGCTTCCTGATCACCATTGGTGACCGCGCCGTGGGCGGCCTGACGCACCGTGACCAGATGGTCGGTCCCTGGCAGGTGCCGGTGGCCGATGTGGCCGTGACGCTGGCCGATTACTCCGGCGTGGCGGGCGAGGCCATGAGCATGGGCGAGCGTACCCCGCTGGCCGTGCTGGACGCTCCCGCTTCCGGCCGCATGGCTGTGGCAGAGGCCATCACCAACCTGCTGGCAGCGCCGATCGAGCTGTCGCGCGTCAAGCTGAGCGCCAACTGGATGGCGGCCTGCGGCGAGGCGGGTGAAGATGCGGCCCTGTACCGCACGGTGGAGGCCGTGGGCATGGAACTGTGCCCGCAGCTGGGCGTGTCCATCCCGGTGGGCAAGGATTCGCTTTCCATGCGTACCCAATGGCAGGATCCGACCGCCGAAGGCGCTGCGCAGGCGCGCAAGGTGGTGTCGCCGGTCAGCCTGATCGTGTCGGCCTTTGCCACGGTGGACGATGTGCGCGGCACGCTCACGCCGCAACTGAACAACGAGGAAGCCGAAACCCATCTGCTGCTGGTGGATCTGGGCCACGGCCAGAACCGCATGGCCGGCAGCATCCTGAGCCAGGTACTGGGGCAGGGCGGCGATGTGGTGCCGGATCTGGATTCACCGCAGGATCTGGTGGAACTGGTCAAGGCGGTGAACCAGCTGCGCCGCGAGGGCAAGATCCTGGCCTACCATGACCGCAGCGATGGCGGCCTGCTGGCTGCCGTGGCCGAAATGGCCTTTGCCGGCCATGTAGGCGTGGCGCTGAACATCGACATGCTGATGAGCGCCGGCGACGGCGTGAGCGACAGCCGCATGGACAGTGGCGAGAGCAAGAACTGGGCGCAGCAGGTCAGCGGCCTGCGTCATGAGCAGACGCTCAATGCCCTGTTCAACGAAGAGCTGGGCGTGGTGCTGCAGGTGCGTTCCAGCGATCGCAGCGCCGTCATGCAGGTGCTGCGTGAGCACGGCCTGGGCGCCAGCAGCCACTTCATTGGCACCGTGCGCTCCGAAGCGTCCGCCATGGAACTGGGCAAGGGCCAGCTCTCCATCTGGCGCGATGCGCAGCAGATCTTTGCCGCCGACCTGTTCGACCTGCATCAGGTGTGGGACAGCGTCAGCTGGAAAATCTGCCAGCTGCGCGACAACCCCGAATGCGCCGACAGCGAGCATGCGGCAGCCGGCGTCAAGGAAGACCCCGGCATGCACGTGCACCTCACGTTCAAGCCCGAAGCGCCTGCCGTGCACACCAGCCGCCCGCGCGTGGCCGTGATCCGCGAGCAAGGCGTGAATTCGCACGTGGAAATGGCCTACGCTTTTGATCGCGCTGGGTTCGAGGCGCTGGACGTGCACATGACCGACCTGCAATCCGGCCGCGTGAAGCTGGCCGACGTGCAGGGCGTCGTGGCCTGCGGTGGCTTCAGCTATGGCGACACCCTGGGTGCCGGCGTGGGCTGGGCGCGCTCCATCACCTTCAACCCGATGCTGCGTGACTCCTTCGCGCAGTTCTTCGGCCGCAACGACACCTTTGCCCTGGGCGTGTGCAACGGTTGCCAGATGTTTGCCGAACTGGCCAGCATGATTCCCGGCGCCGAGCACTGGCCGCGCTTCACGCACAACCAGAGTGCCCGTTTCGAGGCGCGCCTGAGCATGGTCGAGGTGCTGGAATCGCCCAGCATCTTCCTGCAGGGCATGGCCGGCAGCCGCCTGCCGATCGCCGTGGCCCACGGTGAGGGCTATGCCAACTTTGCCATGCAGGGCAATGAGGGTCAGGTGCTCAAGGCCATGCGCTACGTGGACAACCATGGCCAGCCGACCGAGGTCTATCCCTTCAACCCCAACGGCAGCGCCGGCGGCTTGACGGCTGTCACCACCGCAGACGGCCGCTTCACGGCCATGATGCCGCACCCCGAGCGTGTGTTCCGCCAGATCCAGATGAGCTGGACGGATCCGAAGCAGGCGGGCGACCGCAGCGGTTTCAGCCCGTGGATGCAGATGTGGGTGAATGCGCGCAAGTGGGTCGCTTGATCTGCAACTTGCGCAACGCATGATACGGGAGCCGGCGAAAGCCGGCTCTTTTGCGTTCAAGCCCAGGGAAGCGCTTCAGACAGATCCCGATAACACCCAGTTCCAGGGATGGACGCCGTTGCGAAGTACCTGTGTCATCAAGCCTCGGACGCTGCGCAGTCGTTGTCCGTCATTGAGACCAAAGCACACAAGAACACACGGGGAGAACTGTCATGAGGATGAAACATCATTTGCCACGCGAATACTGCTTGGGTTTCGTGCCGAAGCGTCTGGTGCTGGCTCTTGCTGTGTCAGCGGCAGTGTCGGCACAGGCTGCCAACAGCAGCCAGTTTCCCAGTGCGGGCATCTCGTCCAATGCGGGCACATACACCATTGATCAGACCAGGCTGCTGCCGTTCAACGCCTTCAAGGTGGGCGATCTGGACAAGAGCATCGATGCCTGCCATGACTTTGCCGGCTATGCCAACGCCAGGTTTCTTGCCGCCCACCCCGTCCCGTCAGATCGCACGAGCTGGGGCTCCTTCGACATGCTGGAGGAGCGCTCGAGGCAGACCCAGCAGCAGCTTGCCGAGCAGGCTGCTGTAAACAAGTCTGCGAAGGGAGTGGACAAGCTGATCGGCGACCTGTATGCAACTGGCATGGACGTAGCCCGGATCAATGCAGCAGGCCATACTCCGATCAAGGCGGAACTGGACGCGATTTCCAGACTCTCGAACAAGGAGCAGGTTGCGGAATACATTCGCGTGGAAGCAGCCAAGGGTCGCGGCACCTTGTTTGACTTCTGGGTCGCTCCCGATTTCAGGGCGCCGGGCACGAACATGGCCTACGTTGCACAAGCGGGGCTGGGTCTGCATGACAAGACTTACTACACGGCAGCCAACCGCAAGAACGTACTTGCTGCCCATGAAGTGTATGTAGCCAACATCCTCAAGCTGATTGGTGTATCCGGAGCGGATGCTGCCAGACAGGCTGCGGACATTGTGGCCCTTGAAAAACGTCTTGCCCATGTCTCACTCTCCACGGAGGAGGTGGCGCGCGATTGGGAACTGGAATACAACCCCGTGACGCTGGCTGAAGCAGACAGGCTTACTCCCAATTTCAGCTGGACGAAATTCTTCCAGTCGCAGGGAGTGGCTGCACCAGACAAATTTTCGTTGCCCATGCCTGGATTCCATCAGGAGGTCAGCAGGATGCTGGCTGAAGTGCCCATCTCCGTCTGGCAGTCCTATCTCAAGTACCACGCGGCAAGTGCCGCAGCACCGCATTTGAGCGACGCCTTCGTGCAGGAGCATTTCCGTTTTTACAGCAAGGCACTCCGCGGCCAGGAAGAGAAGGAGACGCGCGCGATGCACGTGCTGACCACGATCAACAGCGGTGCTGCCGAGGCACTGGGCCAACTGTACGTGAAGGTCGCATTTTCGCCTGAGGCCAAGATGCGCATGGAAGCGCTGGTTGCGAACATCGGCAAGGCACTCAAGACCCGTATCGAGGATCTTGACTGGATGAGCCCGGAAACGAAGAAAAAGGCACTGGAAAAATGGACCTCCTTCGAGCCCAAGATCGGCTATCCGGACAAGTGGCGTTCATGGGACGGGTTGCGCACCGGTCGCGACAGCTACTACGACAATCTGCAGGCGCTGCAGAAATTCAACCACAAGTGGACACTGGGCAAGATCGGCAAGCCGGTCGAACGGAATGAATGGGACACGTGGCCTCAGGTTGTCAATGCCTACTACCGTGCAGCCCGCAACGACATTGTGTTTCCGGCAGCCATCCTTCAGCCGCCGTTTTTCGATCCCAATGCCGATGACGCGACCAATTACGGAGGCATCGGCGCCGTGATCGGTCACGAGATGACGCACGGCTACGATGATCAGGGGGCGCGCTTTGACGCTACCGGCAAGTTCGAAAACTGGTGGACGCCAGCCGATGCCCAGGCATTTGCGCAACGCACGGGCCAACTCGTCAAGCAGTTTAGCGGTTACAAGACGCTTGGCGAAAACGTGAATGGCAAGCTGACGCTGGACGAGAATATCGCTGATCTGGGAGGCCTTGCGACAGCCTATGACGCCATGAAGGCCGCGACGGCAGGCAAACCCGATCCGATGACGGGCGGGTTGACCAATGACCAGCGCTTCTTCCTGAGCTGGGCCACGGTGTGGCGGCGGAACATGAAGGACGACGAAGCCAGGTTGCGCCTCTCCACGGATACGCATGCGCCCGCCCAGTTCCGGGTCATCGGCGCACCGTCCAACATGCCGGCGTTTGCAGCCGCGTTCAACTGCAAGCCGGGGGACAGGATGGTCATCGGTGATGCTGATCGCGTGGATATCTGGTAATTCCCGGCAGAAGGATGCGCGACTACCGACAGTGCCCGCAAGCGTCGTGGTAGGGACACGCTTTTTACCGGGGGGCTCCGTACGCGGGTGCGGCGCGGCAGTTGCGCAGGCTCAGTTGCTCGCCTCGTCGAACGTAGGTGCGTCGGAAACAGGGGCAGTGCGCATGTCTCTGGCCGCCTCAAGCAGCGAAGCAAGGTTCAGCGTCGACGCTTCCAGGCCGGGATAGCCGGAAAAGCGCACGCTGTAGCCCTGAGCACCTGATTGCAGTTCGGCCGGATATCCCAGCGGCATGGTCACCTTGTCACGAATGTGGCCGGAGGGGAACCCTGTCAGCACCGGCAGACCGGTCAACCGCCGCAGGGTGTGGATCACGGTATCGAGGTCATAGCTCTCGTCATACAGGTCACGCTCGTTGCTCAGCCTGAAGGTGCCGAACACGATGGCCTGCTGCTGCCTGAAAACGCCTGCCAGATACAGCGTCTGCAGCATGCGTTCGATGCGGTAGGGCTGTTCCCCGACGTCTTCCAGGAACAGGATGCCGCCGGGCACGTTCGGCAACCAGGGGCTGCCGGCCAGCGAGGACAGCACCGAGAGATTGCCGCCCCACCAGGTGCCTTGCAGCCTGATGTGTCGCTCTGTCGGGGCGGCAACTTCGATGCGCAATTGGTTGCTGCTGACTGTCCGGATGAACTCCTGCAGCGTGAACAGGCTCGGATTGGGACTGCCGAATTCGCTGTAGAGCAGGGGGCCGGCGTAGCTGCCCGTCCGGCCCTGCGCCAGCAGCGCCAGTTGCACGGCACAAATGTCGCTGTAACCCAGCAGCAGCGTGCCGGCTTCCCGCATGCGGCTGCCCAGAGACGGCCAGTCCACATGCGGCAGCAGGCGCATGGCGCCATAACCCCCGCGTGCGCCCAGCAGGACCTTGGGAGTCGGGGCGCGCCCTGACGCAACATACTGCAGATCGGCAATACGCTCGGCATCGGTGCCGGCAAAACGCTGGTGACGCCGGTACAAGGCCTGGGTGTTGTCCAGCGTGAAGCCGGCCGTGCGCAGGCGGTTGATGCCTGTTTCAATCCGTGCAGGATCCGACAGATAGCCGGAGGGAGCAAAAAAACGCAGACGAACCGGTGCGGAGCCAGGGGAAGAAGACAGCTGCGCCAGGGCAGGGGAGGCCAGCCAGCTTGCTGCAGCCGCCATGCCACCGCGCAGCAGCTTGCGTCTTGGGGAGGAAAACTCGGAATCCATGGTGCAGGAGCAGCCCTCAGAACAATTCTGCAGTCTCGCACAAGCGCGGAGCGCTTGCAGGACGTTCGAGCCGGGCATGCTCGGTGTCGGGCGTGGTCATGCCCGTAGTGTGCGCCATTTTCAGGCGGGCTGCGCCAGCCATTCCACATTGACGTGAACCAGCTCCTCATGCACCGCCAGTGCCTTGCGTACTGCTTCGGCTGCGGCCGGATCGGCACTCAGCACCGACAGCAGCACCGCGTACTTGCCCTTGCCCACGCGCCACAGGTGCATATCGGCCAGCGATGCCGGCACTGGAGACTGCTCCACCGCCTCGCGAATTTCCTCGGCAACCGGGTCGGTCATGTGCGCATCCAGCAGCACCCGCCCGGATTTGCGCAGCAGGCTGATGGCCCAACTGGCAACCAGCACGCTGCCGACGATGCCCATCACCGGATCCATCCAGCCAGCCCCCCACCATTTGCCCGCGAACAGCGCCACGATGGCCAGCACCGAGGTGGCCGCATCGGTCAGCACATGGATGTAGGCGGCATGCAGATTGAGGTCGTGCTGATGGTCGTCATGGGCATGGTGGTCGTGCGGCTGCCCATGCCCGTGATGGTCATGATCGTGGTCGTGCGCATGAGCATGCCCATGGTCGTGCCCGGAACCTCGATGCAGCAGCCAGGCGCAGACCAGGTTCACACCCAGCCCGATGATCGCCACCACAAGCGCCTCGTTGTAGTGAATGGCCACGGGATTGAGCATGCGATGAACCGATTCGTAAAGCATCAGCCCGGCAATGCCCAGCAGCAGCAGCAGGGCGCTGGTGTAGCTGGCCAGCACCTCCACCTTCCAGGTGCCGAAGGCATAGCGCGGGTCGGCCGCATGCTTGCGCGCATAGGCGTAGGCGAAAGCAGCCAGGCCCAGCGCGATTGCGTGCGACCCCATGTGCCAGCCGTCCGCCAGCAATGCCATTGACCCATACCACCAGCCTCCGACAATCTCTGCCACCATCATCACCAGCGTCAGCCACATCGCCAGACGCGTGCCGCGTTCGGCCAGCGGGTTGCCGGTGTCGAAACAATGGCCGTGCTTGCACGGGGAGCGAAGGGGCGTGGAGTGCGTGGAAGACATACGAAGCAGGAATGAGCAGAATGAAAAATAGTATACCCCCCTATACCATCATCCTGATTTCGGCAGGGCTGCTAAGATGCGCCCCATGAGCCATACTGTTACCGACAAGAAACGCCTGCAGGCGCGTGTGCGCCGCATCGAAGGGCAGGTGCAGGCCCTCGGCAAGGCGCTGGAATCCGAGGCCGAGTGCATGAGCGTGCTGCAGCAGATCGCGTCCATCCGTGGCGCGATCAACGGCCTGATGCTGCAGGTGCTGGAAGGGCACGTGAGCGGCCACATGAATGACCCCCATGCCAGCCCCCAACAGCGCGAAGAAGATACTCAGCAACTGCTCGAAGTGCTGCGCAGTTACCTCAAATGACCCACAGGGTGCGTCTATCGTTTGCATGGGGATAGCGCTGAGTCGGCAGTTCGCCTGCGTGGGCTAAAATGTCCGCCACACGACGCTCTGGCCACCATCCTCGGCCGGGGCACGGCAACCGCCTGGGGCGTGCTGCACGCCATGCCGACGGTTGCCAATTTTTTATCCCGGGAACTCCGACGGTGCGCCACAGGCCAACCCTGCTGGCGTGCGACGGCTTTCTATTGGGCTTTGCATCCACGAGATCAAAGAAAGGTTCCAGCATCATGACATCCACTCACGCCCAATGGGGATCGAGGCTCGGCTTCATCCTGGCTGCTACCGGCTCTGCAGTTGGTCTGGGCAATATCTGGAAATTCCCCTACATGACTGGCGTGAGCGGCGGCTCGGCCTTCGTCATCACCTATCTGCTGTGCATCACGCTGATCGGCGTACCGATTCTGGTGATGGAGTGGCTGATCGGCCGCCGTGCGCAGATGAACCCGATCCAGGCCATGGAGCATGTGGCTGTTTCCGAGAGGCGTTCTCCGGCGTGGAAGTGGCTGGGCGTTTCCGGCGTGCTGGGAGCCTTCCTGATCCTGTCTTTCTACAGCGTGATCGGTGGCTGGGCGCTGGATTACCTGTTCCTCACCGGCAGCGGCAAGTTCAGCGACATGACGGGCAAGGAAACCGGCGCTGTTTTTGAAGGCTTTCTGGCCAATTCCGGCAGCCTGTTGCTTTGGCACACCGTCTTCATGGCCTTGACCATGGGCATCGTGGCCATGGGCGTCACCTCCGGTCTGGAGCGCGCCTCCAAGATCATGATGCCGGCGCTGGCCGTCGTGCTGCTGATTCTGGTGGCCAACGGCATCTTCGCGACCGACTCCTTCGGCCGCACCATTGAATTCCTGTTCACGCCAAACTGGTCTGCCGTCAACGGTAACGTGGTGCTGGCGGCGCTGGGCCATGCCTTCTTCACGCTGTCGCTGGGCATGGGCATCATGACGGCCTACGGCGCCTATCTGGGCAAGGATGTGAACCTGCTGGGCGCTGCGCGCACGGTGGTGATTCTGGATACGACCATCGCCCTGATGGCCGGCATGGCCATCTTCCCGCTGGTGTTCTCGCACGGTCTGGAGCCCAGCTCCGGCCCCGGCCTGATCTTCGTGACGCTGCCCATCGCCTTCGGCAACATGCCGGCGGGCACGCTGCTGGGCACACTGTTCTTCATCCTGCTGACATTTGCCGCGCTGACGTCTTCCATGTCCCTGCTGGAGCCGGTGGTGGCCCTGCTGGAGCAGAAGACGCCGCTGGGACGCAAGTCGGCCACGCTGATTGCCGGCGCGGTGATCTGGCTGCTGGGCGTGGCCTCGCTGCTGTCCTTCAACCACTGGAGCGATGTGCAGATTCTGGGCAACTCGATCTTCGATTTCCTGGACAAGCTCACCAGCAAGTTCATGCTGCCGCTGACCGGTCTGGGCATCATCATTTTCTCCGGCTGGTTCATGAACCAGGAAAGCATCCGCAAGGAACTGGGCCTGCAAGGCACGGGCTACCAGATCTGGAGCATCGTGAGCCGTTTCGTGGCTCCGCTGGGCGTGATCGCCGTGTTTGTCAGCATGCTGATGGGGTGATGCATGCGTGAGCGCCCGCGTCTGGCCACTGCGCCCCTGCTGGATGTTTCCGATCGGCACGCCCGCTATCTGTGGCGGCTGCTGAGCAAGAATGCCTTGCTCTACACGGAGATGATCAACCAGGGCGCCATCACGCGCGGCGCAGCCGACAGCCATCTGCGCTACAACGCCGAAGAACACCCCGTGGCCCTGCAGCTGGGCGGCAGCGATCCGGCCATGCTGGCCGAAAGTGCGCGCATGGGCGAGCAGTGGGGCTATGACGAGATCAACCTCAACTGCGGCTGCCCGAGCGAGCGCGTGCAGTCTGGCGCCTTTGGGGCCTGCCTGATGCGCGAGCCGGATCTGGTGGCCGATTGCATCAAGGCCATGCAGGACGCGGTGCAGCGCGTGCCGGTCACCGTCAAGCACCGCATCGGGCTGGACAAGGACGAAAGCTATGCCATGGTGCGCGACTTTGTCGGCACGCTGGCGGACGCGGGTGTGGAGCACTTCATCGTGCATGCGCGCAATGCCTGGCTCAAGGGCCTGAGTCCCAAGGAAAACCGCGAGATTCCGCCACTGCGCTACGAGGTGGTGTATCAGCTCAAGCAGGATTTCCCCGAGCTGAATATCGCCCTCAACGGCGGTGTGACTACGGCGGAGCAGATCCGGCACCACTGGAACCATGTGGATGGCGTGATGATCGGCCGCGAAGCCTGGCACAACCCGTGGTCGCTCACGCAGTGGGATGGCCTGATGGCGGGCGAGCAGGACCGTGCCGTCATGCTCACGCGCGACGAGGTGGAACTGGCCATGGTGGCCTACATGGAGCGCGAGGCGGCGCAGTACGACACCTGGTGGTATGCCGTGGCCCGTTCCATGCTGGGCCTGCGCCATGGCCAGCGCGGTGCACGCCGCTGGCGCCAGGTGTGGAGCGACCATCGCCTGAAGGGCGCCAAGCCGCGCGAGGTGTACGACCTGGCGCAGAAGGCGCTGCATTCGTCGCCGCCCGTGCTGGAAGAGGACGTCCACTGAGACGGCACCACCCACCATGCAGTCCCGTGTGTCTTTTACCAGCGTCGGCAAGGGTCTGACCGACAGCCTGTCGATCGGACTCGGCTATTTTCCGATTGCCGTCTCGTTCGGCCTGGCCGCCATCCAGGCCGGTTTCCCGCCGTGGCTGGCAATTCTGGTGTCGCTCACGGTGTATGCGGGGGCGGCGCAGTTCGTGCTGGTGGCGCTGGCTGCAGCAGGGGCAGGGGCCTTCGGCATCATTTCCACGGTGCTGCTGATGAACGTGCGGCACCTGTTCTACGGTCCCTCCATTCTCGACAAGCTCGGCACGGCACGGCGGCGCTTGCCGCTGCCGATTTTGGCTTTCGGCCTGACGGACGAGGTCTATGCAGCCTCCATCGGCAGGCTGGATCGCATCGCCCCCGAGCAGCGGCAGGGCTGGTATATGGGCATGCAGCTGGGAGCGTATGCCTCCTGGGTATCGGGTACGGCTGTGGGAGCCCTGCTGGGGCATCAGTTGGGCCAGCAGGCACCGTGGCTGCGCGAGACACTGGATTTCGTGCTGCCGGCACTGTTCTTTGCCTTGCTGCTGGAAATCCTGCGCCACACGCGCCTGCGCGTCACGCTTGGGGCCATGCTGGCAACCGCAGCACTGCTGATGCTGCTGCCTGGACATATCGCCATGTTGGGCGGACTGGCCAGCGGTGCGCTTCTCGGCGCCTGGGATGCCAGCCGCAAGACTGATTCCGACATGGGCACGGAGGCTGCGCAATGAACGCATCCGATCTCTGGTGGGTGGTGCTGCTGTGCGGCGCGGGCACCTTCCTGATCCGCCTCTGGCCCATGCGCTGGCATCAGGGCAGGGGAGATGAAGCCATGCAGCCCTGGCTGCGCGGTGCCTTGCAGGCGCTGGGCCCGGCTGCGATCGGCTCCTTGCTGGTGGCTTCGCTCTGGTCGCAATGGCAATGGGGGCAGCCTGCTTGGCCGCTGCTGCGGGTGGTGCTGTCGCTGCTTGCGATCGTGCTGGTGCGCCGTATCGCTGGGGGAGTTGCACTGCCTACGCTGGCCGGCATTCTGGCCTATGGCGGGCTGTCCTACGCCATGGTTTGAGCCTTGGGGTGTTCCGCCGACCATCTTCCGGTGAAGAAGAATTTTGCGTTTCCCCTGGGTTATCCCTTGTCATCCGGTCACGCTTGACTTGCTGTTTCTCCCCTACAATCTGCTGAAAATAAAACGACCGTACTTTTCTGCTTCATCGCGAAGCAGAAACGGGGATCTGTTTCGACCTCACCCTGGCAGCGTCGGAACTTCAGCCGGAGACTCAGTCCATGACAGCGCATTTCGCCAAGCGCGGCCCGGTGGCCGTCATCACTCTCTACAACCCGCCCATGAACGGGCTGGGCTTGGCTACCCGCCAGGCCTTCATGCAGGCTTTGCGCCAGGCTGAACAGGACGCTGACGTTCACGCCATCGTCATCAACGGCGCCGGCAAGCAGTTCTGCAGCGGGGCCGACATCAAGGAGTTCGGCACGGACCTGACCTTTGCCGAACCCAACCTGCACACCATGATCCACGCCGTGGAGCACGCCACCAAGCCGGTGGTGGTGGCCCTGCACGGCCTGACCATGGGTGGCGGTCTGGAGCTGGCGCTGGGCTGTCACTATCGTGTGGTGGCGGCGGGCACGCAGATTGCCTTGCCCGAAGTGAAGCTGGGCCTGCTGCCCGGCGCCGGCGGCACGCAGCGCCTGCCGCGCGTGCTGGGCGTGGAGCCGGCCCTGAACATGATCATCACCGGCAACAGCGTGCCGGCCGAGATGCTGGCCCAGGCACCCGGTCAGAAGCTGTTCGACAAGCTGGTGCCTTCCGCCGAGAACATCCTGGAAGAAGCCGTCGCCTTCGCCGAAAGCATTGCAGATGTGCGCCCACTGCCACAGGTGCGCCAGCTGCCCTGTGCGCACCCGCAAGGTGAAGCCTATTTCCAGTTCGCCCGCAACATGGCGCGCGGCATGGCCAGGCATCTGCCGGCACCCGTCAAATGCGTGGATGCCGTGCAGGTCGCCACGCAGACCCGCATGGACGAAGGCCTGCTCAAGGAGCGCGACCTGTTCCTGAGCCTGATGATGACACCCGAGTCCCGCTCGCTGCGCCATCTGTTCTTCGCCGAGCGCGCCACCAGCAAGATCGCCGATGTGCCGGCCGACACGCCGCTGCGTCCGATCCAGAAGGTCGGCATCATCGGCGCCGGCACCATGGGCGGTGGCATCGCCATGAACTTCCTCAACGCCGACATCCCGGTGCTGCTGCTGGAAATGAAGCAGGAGGCGCTGGACCGCGGCATTGCCACCATCCGCGGCAACTACGAAGCACAACTCAAGAAAGGCAAGCTCAAGGCGGACAAGCTGGAGCAGCGCATGGGCCTGCTGCACACCACGTTGGACTATGCCGACCTGAAGGACGCCGATCTGGTGATCGAGGCCGTGTTCGAGGACATGGGCGTGAAGGAGCAGGTGTTCCGCAAGCTGGATGAAGTCTGCAAGCCGGGCTGCATCCTCGCCAGCAACACCTCCACGCTGGATCTGGACCGTATCGCCGCCTTCACGCAGCGCCCGCAGGATGTCGTCGGCCTGCATTTCTTCAGCCCGGCCAACGTGATGAAGCTGCTGGAAGTGATCCGCGGCGCACACACCGGCAAGGACGTGCTCGCCACCGTGATGGCGCTGGCCAAGAAGATCCGCAAGATCGCGGTCGTGTCCGGCGTGTGCGACGGTTTCATCGGCAACCGCATGGTCGAGCAGTACCTGCGCCAGGCCGGCTTCCTGCTGGATGAAGGCTGCACGCCGCAGCAGGTGGACCGCGCGCTGGAACAGTTCGGCTTCCCGATGGGGCCGTTCCGCATGTCCGATCTGTCGGGCAACGACATTGGCTGGGCCATCCGCAAGCGCCGCTATGTGGAGCGTCCGGGTTACCGCTTCAGTGGCACGGCCGACAAGCTGTGCGAAATGGGCCGCTTCGGCCAGAAAACCGGCGCCGGCTGGTACGACTACCAGGCCGGCAAGCGCGACGCGCAGCCGAGCGCGCTGGTCAACCAGATGATCGAGGACCACCGCAAGGAAAAAGGCATCACGCCGCGCAAGATCGGCAACGACGAGATCGTCAAGCGCCTGGTGCTGGCGCTGGTGAACGAGGGCGCGCGCATCCTGGAAGAGGGCATTGCCAGCAAGTCCGGCGATATCGACATGGTCTACATCGCCGGCTACGGCTTCCCGATCCATCGCGGCGGCCCCATGCACTACGCCAACGAACTGGGCCTGAACCAGGTGCTGACCGCCATGCGCGGCTTTGCCGCCAACCCGCTGGACGATGCCGAATTCTGGCAACCGGCCCCCTTGCTGCAACGCCTGGCTGACGAAGGCCGGCAGTTCGCCTGACATCCCACAAGCAGAACAACGAGGAGAACACCGCCATGACATCCGCCGTCATCGTATCCACCGCACGCACCCCGTTGGCCAAGAGCTGGAGGGGCTCCTTCAACCTGACCCACGGCGCCACGCTCGGCGGCCATGTGGTGCAGCACGCCATCCAGCGCGCGGGCATTGACCCGGCCGAGGTGGAAGACGTGATCATGGGCTGCGCCTTGCCCGAGGGCGCCACCGGCGCCAACATCGCACGCCAGATCGTGATCCGCGCCGGCCTGCCGGACAACGTGTCCGGCATGACCGTGAACCGTTACTGTTCCTCCGGCCTGCAGAGCATTGCGCTGGCCGCGCAGCGCATCATTGCAGGCGAGGGCAGTGTCTATGTGGCTGGCGGCCTGGAAAGCATCTCCTGCGTGCAGCAGGAAATGAACCAGCACATGCTTAAGGACAGCTGGCTGGATCAGAACCGCCCCGACATTTACCTCAACATGCTGCAGACGGCCGAGATCGTGGCCAAGCGCTACGGCATCAGCCGCGACGCCATGGACGCCTACGGCGCCGCCAGCCAGCAAAAGGCCTGCGCGGCCCAGGCTGCCGGCCTGTTCGATGCCGAGATTGCGCCCATCACCGTCACTGCCGGCATTGCCGACAAGACACTGGGCCTGGTCACGAAGCAGGTCACCGTCAGCAAGGATGAAGGCCTGCGCGAAGGCACGACGCTCGAAGCAGTCGCCGGCCTGCGCTCCAGCCTGCCGGGCGGCACCGTGTCTGCCGGCAACGCCAGCCAGTTTTCCGATGGCGCCGGCGCCTGCGTGGTGATGGACGAGAAACTCGCCGAGCAGCGTGGCCTGCAGCCGCTGGGCCGCTTCCTTGGCTTTGCCGTGGCCGGCTGCGCGCCTGACGAAATGGGCATCGGCCCGGTATTTGCCGTGCCCAAGGTGCTCGACCGCCTGGGCCTGACTGTGGGCGATATCGACCTGTGGGAGCTGAACGAGGCCTTCGCCGTGCAGGTGCTGTATTGCCGTGAACGCCTCGGCATCCCGGATGACCGCCTGAACGTGAATGGCGGCGCCATTGCGGTGGGACACCCTTACGGCATGAGCGGCCAGCGTCTGGTGGGCCATGCGCTGATCGAAGGCAAGCGTCGTGGTGCGAAGCGCGTCTGCGTCACCATGTGCATTGGCGGCGGCATGGGGGCTGCGGGCGTGTTCGAAGTGCTGTAAGCTGTGCGCTTTTCTGCACTTCGATACCGCATACCATGATCAAGCACATCGTCATCTGGACCCTGCACAACCCCGCCGACGCACCGCGCATGAAGGCGCTGCTCGAAAGCTGCCGCAACGTGGTGCCCGGCATCCTTGCGCTGGAAGCCGGCATCCGCACCGACGGGCTGGAAGCCAATGCCGACGTGGTGCTGTACTCTGCCTTCGAGAGCAAGGAAGTGCTGGATGCCTACCAGGACCATCCGGACCACATGGCGGTGAAGGCGCAGGTCAAGCCGCTGTGTTCCAGCCGCACCGTGGTGGATTACGAAGCATGAGCGCCGGTTCGCTGGAGAAGGCCGGCGCAGCGGAGAGGGAGGTAGCTTCCGCGCAGTCCGAGTCAGAAGTTTCGCCCGACACGGAATCCGCGACGGCCACCCGCATCAATGTGCCCCACATCCCCTTCGTGGAGCATCTGGGCATCGTGACGGAAATGTCGGCCAACGGCGAATCCCGGCTGCGCTACACGCCCCAGCCGGAGCACCTCAACTCGTTCAACGTGGTGCATGGCGGTGTCTGCATGACGCTGCTCGACGTCACGCTGGCCGCTTCGGCCCGCTGCCTGGAGCCCAACATGGGCGTAGTCACCATCGAGATGAAGACCAGTTTCATGCAGCCGGCCCAGGGCACGCTGACAGGGAAGGGCCGCCTCATCCACCGTACTGCCACCATGGCATTTACCGAAGGCACGCTCTACAACGAGGCTGGCAAGCCGTGTGCGCATGCCACCGGCACCTTCAAGTTTGTGCGCAAGCTGGCCGTGGGCAGCAAGAAGGCGCAGGAACTGCACCTGCCCAAAGAGATGGATCAGGTGATTTCGACGGATTGAGGCTGTCGGCGAAAGGGTCTCGCCTCAACCACGTGGCGTCACATCGTCAATCGTGCGGGGACCTGCCGGACGCGCGCTGCTGCGGCCCTCGAAACGGTCTTCCAGCTCACCCATGTAGGCCGCCAGCGTATTGCCGCTGTTGTCAATCTTCGAGCCCATTTCCTGCTGCAGCGTCGCCATACGCTGTTCGAACCACTGCTTGAGCTCGTTCTGGCGCGTGCGCGAGTCACTCTCAATCTGGTCGATCACGCCGCGCAGCTCGGTAAAGCGGCTGACTTCGGCCTTGTTGGCCAGGTCACGCTGGGCGTTGAGTTCCTTGGTGTGGTTGCGCGCTTCCAGCAGGGAGGCGGTCTGCAGGGTGACGGCATAGACCAGGAACAGGATCACGGCCAGCCCCAGGATACCCAGCATCACCAGACCCAACGGGCCCTGCACCTCGGACATGCCCAGATTCAGCGCGGTCGGACGCGACAATTCGGCCCAGTTCAGGGCCACAAACGCCGCCACGAGAATAAAGAAGATGATCATCAGAATGGTGCGATTGCGCATGGTGTTCTCCTTGTGCCGTTGGCCATCCTTCTGGTGACCTAGCCTGAGAATATACCGGATGCCCCGGCGGCTGAAACAAGCCGCCCCGCAGCAAGGTGCTACGGCACGTGAACTTATGCCTGTTTTTGTAGCGTGTGCCACCAGCGCCGCACACGCCGGCGCATCAGGCGCCCGATGCGCCAGGGACGGCTGCTGCGGATCAGTGCGAACCAGCGCGCCTTTCAGAGCAGCCAGCGCGGATACCAGCGCGCAAACCAGCCGATCTGCATCAGGGCCGGCTGCACCAGCTGAAACAGCCAGGCCACTATCGCGGTGCCCACCAGTTTGGAGAGAATTTCCAGCACCGCAGCCTGCCACAGGTGCCCGGTAGCCAGCCGCTGCAGCACCAGCAGCTTGACGGGAAACAGCACCACCATCGGCGTGGCAAACAGGGGCAGTGCCCAGTGCGGGGGCAGGGCGGCTATCCGTTTTTCCAGCACGCGCCACACGTGCAACCGTCCCAGCGCTTGCAGCAGGCGGGACAGCGGAATCCAGCCCCATTCCTCGAACAGCACCACCAATGCCAGCAGCAGGCCTGCCAGCGACTGCAGGGTGCGTTTGAGCAGGGAAATCACGGTGGGCATGGCGGAAAATGGCAAGGCGGTGCGCCATTGTGCCTGTGCTGGATGACGGGAGCAATGTGCTTGCAGACCGGCCTTTTTCGCACCCACAGGGCGGGAAAGTGCACGATCTACTCAGACGGATCCCCGGAAAGGAGAGTGCCTTGTGGCACACTGCTACGTTTTTCAGACAGCAGTTGCGCGCGATCATGTGCGCGCCAGAGGATTCCCGCAGTGCAAAGCATCATCGAACAAATCGCCAGTGAAATCAAGGTACTGCCGCGTCAAGTTCAGACAGCAGTTGAGCTTCTCGATGGTGGCGCCACCGTCCCTTTCATCGCCCGTTACCGCAAGGAGGCCACGGGTGGCCTGGACGATGCGCAGCTGCGCGAACTGGAAACCCGCCTGTCCTATCTGCGCGAACTGTCCGACCGCCGCGCCGCCGTGCTCAAGAGCATCGACGAGCAGGGCAAGCTGACGCCCGAGCTGCGCGCTGCCATCGAAGCCGCGCCCACCAAGCAGGAACTGGAAGACCTGTACCTGCCCTACAAGCCCAAGCGCCGCACCAAGGGCCAGATTGCCCGCGAATTCGGCATCGAGCCCTTGGCCGACAAGCTGTTTGCCGATCCTTCGCTCGATCCGCAGGCCGAAGCACAGGCTTTTGTCCTGGCAGAGAAAGGTGAGGGCGGTGAAGACTTCACCACGGTGCAGGCCGTGCTAGATGGCGTGCGCGACATCCTGAGCGAGCGCTGGGCCGAAGATGCCGCCCTGGTGCAGAACCTGCGTGAATGGATGTGGCATGAAGGCCTGTTCCAGAGCAAGCTGATGGCTGGCAAGAACGAGAACGACGCCGAAGTGGCCAAGTTCCGCGACTATTTCGACTACGACGAGCCCATCGGCCGCGTGCCATCCCACCGTGCCCTGGCCGTATTCCGCGGCCGCGCGCAGGACATTCTCGACGCCAAGCTGGTGCTGTCCGACAGCATCCTGCCCGAAGGCGAAAAACCCAAACTCGGCCAGCCCAGCCTGGCCGAAGGCAAGATTGCATTGCACTTGGGCTGGAGCCACCAGAACCGCCCGTCCGATGACCTGCTGCGCAAGTGCGTGGCCTGGACCTGGCGCGTGAAACTGGCGCTCTCCATCGAGCGCGACCTGTTCGCCCGCCTGCGCGAAGATGCCGAAAAAGTCGCCATCAAGGTGTTTGGCGACAATTTGCGCGATCTGCTGCTGGCTGCTCCCGCCGGACAGAAATCCGTGATGGGCCTGGACCCGGGCATCCGCACTGGCGTCAAGGTGGCCGTGGTCGATGCCACCGGCAAGCTGGTCGACACCGCCACCGTCTTCCCGCACGAACCGCGCAAGGACTGGGAAGGCAGCCTGCACACGCTCGCGCGCCTGTGCGCCAAACACAGCGTCAACCTGATCGCCATCGGCAACGGCACTGCCAGCCGCGAAACCGACAAGCTCGCCGGCGACCTGATCAAGCTGCTGGACAAGATGGCTGCCTCCAACAATGTCGAAAAGCTGGCCATCCAGAAGGTAGTAGTGAGCGAGGCGGGCGCTTCCGTCTACAGCGCCAGCGAGTACGCCAGCCAGGAAATGCCCGATGTGGACGTGAGCCTGCGCGGCGCCGCCAGCATCGCGCGCCGCCTGCAGGATCCGCTGGCCGAACTGGTCAAGATCGATCCCAAGAGCATCGGCGTGGGCCAGTACCAGCACGATGTGAACCAGAGCGAGCTGGCCCGCACGCTGGATGCCGTGGTGGAAGACTGCGTGAACGCCGTTGGCGTGGACCTGAACACCGCCAGCGTGCCGCTGCTGAGCCGCGTGTCCGGCCTGTCCGCCACCGTGGCCAAGTCGGTGGTGCGCTGGCGCGAAGCCAACGGTGCCTTTGCCAACCGCCAGCAACTGCTCAAGGTAACCGGGCTCGGCCCCAAGACTTTCGAGCAGAGTGCCGGCTTTCTGCGCATCCGCGGCGGCGACAACCCGCTGGACCTGACCGGCGTGCACCCGGAAACCTATCCCGTGGTACAGCAGATCATCGCCAAGGCCGGCAAGCCAGTGGAAGAGGTGATGGGCCGCGCCGAGTTGCTCAAGACCCTGCGCCCCGAGCTGTTCGCCAACGAGCAGTTCGGCGTCATCACGGTGAAGGACATCCTGCAGGAACTGGAAAAACCTGGTCGCGACCCTCGCCCTGACTTCGCCGTGGCCCGTTTCAATGACGGCGTGGAAGACATCGCCGACCTGAAGGAGGGCATGGTGCTGGAAGGCACCGTGAGCAACGTAGCCGCCTTCGGCGCCTTCGTCGACCTGGGCGTGCACCAGGATGGCCTGGTCCACGTCAGCCAGCTGGCCAACAAGTTCGTCGAGGACGCCCGTGAAATCGTCAAGACCGGCCAGATCGTCAAGGTGAAGGTGCTGGAAGTCGACGTGGCACGCAAGCGCATCAGCCTGACCATGAAACTGGATGCCCCCACCGGCAAACGCGAACCGCGCGAGAACCGCTTTGAGGGAGCAGGGCGCGGGCAGCAGCGTCACGGCGGATACGGACGTGGTGCGCAGGCACAGCCCCAGGCCACCGCCATGGCATCGGCCTTCGAGAAGCTCAAGGGGCTGAAGCGATAGGCAGGGCGGCCACGGCGGCCGCCTGTTCAAGCCGACGTGGCGCACGCGCGGATTGTTCGCCTTTGGCTGATGTACGGCCTCCGTGCAAGTCGACGTGACCTGCTCCTCGAAGGGAGCGCCCGCCTGCTATAGTTTTACTTTTCCGTTACCGCGAGATACCCATGCAAAACATCCTCTTCATCGTCAACGCTCCCCCATACGGCAGCGAACTGAGCCTGTCCGCCATGCGTCTGGCCCTGGCGCTGGCCGGCAAGGAAGAGAACAAGCCGCAGATCACCGTATTCCTGATGTCCGATGCCACGGTGATGGCACTGCCCAACCAGCAACACGCCAGTGGCAACACCATGCAGGAAATGATTGAAACCCTGGTCGAGCTGGGTGGCGTGGTCAAGCTGTGCCGCACCTGCGTGCAAAGCCGCGGTCTGCTGGATCTGCCGCTGATCGAAGGCTGCAGCATTGGCAACCTGGGTGAACTGGCCGACTACACGCTGGCGGCCGACAAGGTTCTGACGTTCTGATTTTGCAGGGGCAGGGCCCTCAACCCGCCTTCTTGCCCCGCACCGTCCATTCGAATTCGAAGCTGCTGACGAGATCCCCGCTCTCGTCACGGCCTTCGCTACGCACCCAGACCGTGCGTCCCTCGCCGCTTGCCAGCGCTTCCCGCACGGCAGCTTCCAGTGCGGCGCCATCCGTACAGCGAAAGCGCAGACGCCCGCGTGCCTTCTTGCTGAAATGCGCCCGGTTGTTGGCCACCAGCATGGATACTGGCTGTCCGGACTCCCGGATCTTGGCGATCAGCAGCAATCCCGTCGACATCTCTGCCGCCATGGCCTGCACGGCAAAGTACATGGACTGGAACGGGTTCTGGTTGATCCAGCGGTGCCGGACGCGCGTTTCGCATTCCGTATTGCTCAGGCTGTGCACGCGCACACCCGCCAGCCAGGCAGACGGAAGTTTTGCCGCTGTGTACAGGTTGATCCAGAAGGGGGTAAAGGCCAATGCCATGGTTGCAGCACCACAATAAGAACGATCGTGCGATTGTGCTATGGAAAACGGCAAGCCCATGTGGGTGCTTTCCCGACACATGAGGCTTGCCATACAAATACCATATTTGTAAAATGTTGTGCATGAAAACCCCGAGCGGGAAATAGACATGCAAAAACTCGCCTTGCAACCCATAGATAGTCCCCAGGATCTGGGGTTGGCGTTGTACCGGGCACGCAAGGCCCTGGGGCTGACCCAGGCCGACGTGGCACTGGCCGCCGGAGTCGGACTGCGTTTCGTGGTCGAACTCGAGGCCGGCAAGACGACCGTGCGCCTGAACAAGGTACTGCAGGTCGTGCAAGCCCTTGGCGCACGCCTCGGCATGCAGGGAGTGCCCCTCGCCGACGATGTGGCCGAGGAGGCCTGAACAAGGAAACCGGATGACCAGCCAAGCGCGTTCCACCCTCAGTCTGCAGGTTCTGTTGCACGATCAGCTTGTGGGTTCGCTCACCCATCGTGGAACGCCTGGCGGCAAGGCATCCGCCAAGGGAAGCCCCCTGGCGGCGCCCAGCCAGGGCTGGCTGCAGTTCAGCTACGCCCCTGAATGGCTGGAACGTGCCGATGCCGTGCCCCTGTCGTGGCACCTTCCCTTGCAGGACAAGCCGTTCGACCATTGGGCCAGCCACGCCTTCTTCGCCGGTCTGCTGCCTGCGGGAGCGCTCCGGCAGGCGCTATCGACCGAGTTGCAGATTGCCCAGGACGACGATCTTGCCCTGCTGGAGGCATTGGGTGCCGACTGCCTGGGGGCTGTTTCGCTGCGCAAGCTGCAGAGCGGACGCAAGCGCTACGCCATGGATCTGGTCAGCAGCCTGCTTCCCGCCGCCAGCCCGGCCGCTCCGCAGTTGCCGCTGTTCGATGACAGCCAGACGCGGGACGGGCAGGGTGACGCCGCAGGGCAGGCCCTGCTGCATGCCTGTGGCGAACTGATTCTCGGCCGCCCGGCTGAGGCACGCTCTTCCTGGCCCGCCAGTGTGGCCGTGGTGCCGATTTGGCAAGAAGACGAGAATGGCAACGCGCAGGACCCCAACAGCAGTCACGTGCTCTGGATGGCGCCCGGCGGACAGGATGCCGCGCTGCTGCAGCGTGCCTTCACCATGCAGCTGCTGCAGAAAATGGGCGTACCGGTGCAGGCTGCCCAGTTGATGCAGTCGGAGTCCATCACTACCTTGTTGCAGCTCCGTCCCGATCGCAGGCTCGAAGAGGATGGCAGTGTTACACGCATTCAGACTGAAACCCTGGGGCAGGCCTTGGGACTGGCTCCCGGCGCAGCCACATCCCGTCAGGCTTCCGGCTGGGCTGCCAGTTTTGCCCTGCTGCGTGAGCATGCGCAACCCAGTGTGCTGCCGGTTCTGCAACTGCTGGATCTGGTGGTCGGCTTTGTGCTGGTGGGGGATGCGCTTGCATCTCCGCACCGCCTGCTGCTCCAGCGTAACGAAGCCGGGCACTGGCAGCTGGCACCGCTCTGGGATGTCTGCAGCACCCTGGTGTCCCCGATGCCGCATCTGGCCGAGCCGGCACGCATGGCTCTCGCCATTGGCCGGCATCGCAGCACAGGGGCTCCGGGCGACGCCGCCTGGGACGAATTCGCCCAGCAATGCGGTCTTTCGCCCAACCAGGTGCGTAAACGCGTCCGCACACTCGCGCAAGCCATGCGTACCGCACTCCCCACAGTCCTGGAGGATGAAGAGCATGCACCAGCGTGGCAGCATCCGTCCGTGAGCCAGCTGGCGCTGCACCTGCGCGCACGCGCCGACCAGATGGCGCGCAGCGCAGGCTGATTTCCGTCAGATATCTTCCAGCAAATCGTAGGGCAGGGGCTGCAGATGCAGTTCCGGCCCGTCTGCCGTGCCGGCGCGCAGGGTGGCACGACCCTGAACCGCCTCTTCCACACAGCTGTTCTGCAGCGAAGCGAGCAGGGCAAAGCCGCCATCCGTGGGCGCAACCTGGGCGATGATGCCGCAAGGCTCGGGTTCGCCACCCTCTGCTGCAAGACGCCACACATCCTGCCCCGCCTGGGGCAGCGCTGCATCTGCCGGCAGAACGCCACTGGCAGGGTAGGCACGGCGCTTGATGGCGCCGCGGAACTGGCTGCGGGCCACCACTTCCTGACCGGGATAGCATCCCTTCTTGAAGTTGACCCCGCCTACGCTCTCATAGTTGACCATTTGCGGCACAAAGGCTTCGTAGGTGGCTTCGCTCACCATGGGCACGCCGCTGCGCACCTCGGACAGTTCCCACAGGGAGGGATCAAGGGCAGCACCTGCAGGAGGAGGCAGCGAGCTGTCCTGCACGCACAGGGCGCGCGGAACACGGGCATCCGGCTCTGCCGCCGGATACAGCCACACCAGATGGCGTTCGCCGTTGTTGCGATAGCTCCAGGGCTGGGCAGCCTCCGCGCCCTCGCCCCAGACAGCCAGGGCCGCTTCACCCAGCAGGCCGTACAGGGCCAAACCTTCCGTCACCTCATCCAGCGTGACCTTGCTGCGCAGCACGAACATGCGCAGCCGCTTGAGCACGGCGGGCAGTACATCCTTGCGGCAGACCAGCAGATAGGTGCTGCTGTCGGCATCATGAACGGTACGCAACGTGACAAAACTCGCCTGCATGCGGCCTTTGGCATTGCAGAATGCCGCCAGGCGGGCCTGGTCGGGCTTGAGCAGGGCAAAATCGTTGGTGAGCTGCGCCTGCAGGAAACGCGTGGCGTCGGCGCCGTGTACGCGGATCATGCCCCAGGTGCTGTCTGCACTGCTCAATGGCACCACGCCATCGGGCAGGGAGAGGCCGATCAGGCCAGGCGCTGAAGGAGTCGGAATGTGTTCGGAAGTCATGCGTGAATTATCATGTCGTTCCGCCTCTGTCTGGCGGAACGGTAGAGTCAACGAATTACGAGGATAACGCGTGCGCAAACTCATCATCGTCATCGTGGCCTTCCTGCTGGCGGCTGCCGCAGGGGGCTACTGGTGGAGCGGTCAGCCCCTGAGCCTGAAGCAGCCCCTGATCGACCTGCAGGTCAAGTCCGGGGACGGCGCGCAGCAGATCAGCGCCAATGCGGTCAAGGCCGGCGTGGAGGCGCCATCCTGGCTGCTGGACCTGTGGCTGCGCATTGGAGGCCGTGCGGGCAACTTCAAGGCCGGCGCCTACGAAATCAAGCAGGGCGATACCCCGCGCACCTTCCTCAACAAGCTGATCAAGGGCGAATTTGCCATGCGCAAGGTGCGCATCGGCGAAGGCTGGAACATCCGTCAGGTACGCGCCGCGTTGGGCAAGGCCGATGCCTTGCGCCATGACACGCAGGGCATGAGCGACGAACAACTGATGGAAGCGCTGGGCCGCCCCGGTCACCCGGAAGGCATGTTCTTCCCGGATACCTACAAGTACGCCAAGTACTCTTCCGATGTGGATCTGCTCAAGCTGGCCATGCGCACCATGGACCGCAAGCTGGAAGCAGCCTGGGAGGGCAGGGATCCCAACCTGCCGGTCAAGAACCAGTACGACCTGCTCAAGCTTGCCAGCATTGTCGAGAAGGAAACCGGCCACAGCGCCGACCGCACCATGGTCGCCTCGGTGTTCAGCAATCGCCTGAAGATCGGCATGCGCCTGCAGACCGACCCGACCGTGATCTACGGCATCGGCGAGAGCTTTGACGGCAACCTGCGCCGCAAGGATCTGGAAACCGACACGCCTTACAACAGCTACACGCGTGCCGGCCTGCCGCCCACACCGATCTCCATGCCGGGCGCAGCCGCGCTGTCAGCCGCGGCCAATCCGGCCGAAAGCAAGGCGCTGTACTTCGTGGCCCGTGGTGACGGAACCAGCCAGTTCAGCGAAACCCTGACCGAGCACAACCGTGCGGTCAACAAGTACATCCGGGGCAGGTAAGCCATGAACCCGTCCGGACAAGGCCTGTTCATCAGCTTCGAAGGCATCGACGGTGCCGGCAAGACCACGCATATCGGCACCCTGGCAGAGACGTTTGCGCGCCAGGGGCGCACGGTACTGCGCACGCGCGAGCCCGGTGGCACGGCGCTGGCCGAAAAGCTGCGCTCGCTGGTGCTGCACGATCCCATGGGCGCCCTGACCGAAGCGCTGCTGGTGTTTGCTGCGCGCTGCGACCATGTGCAGCAAGTGATCGCTCCCGCGCTGGCCCGTGGCGAGGTGGTGCTGTGCGACCGCTTTGCCGATGCCACCTTTGCCTACCAGGGCGCTGGCCGTGATTTTGACTGGGGCACCCTGCGCGCACTCGAAGCCATGGTGCTGCGTCAGGAGGACGGCACCCAGTTGCAGCCGGATCTGACGCTCTGGTTCGACGTCTCTCCGGCCATTGCCGCCCAGCGCCTGGCTGATGCGCGCCAGCCCGACAAGTTCGAGGCGGAGTCCACCGGCTTTTTTGAACGTGTGGCTGGGGGCTACGCACGCCGCATGCGAGAGTCGCCCGCGCGCTTTGGCCGTATCGATGCCTCGCGCACGCCGCAAGAAGTCTGGCAACAGGTCGAAGCCGTCATGGCTCAGAAAGGCTGGCTGGCATGAGCCGTACACGCAGTCCTGCCGCCGAAACACAGGTGGAGCGCGACCGTCCGCTGGCTCCCTGGTTGAGGGAGCAGGCCGTGGCACTCCTGCAGCAACGCGGCCATGCCTGGCTGCTGCAGGGGCCGACCGGCCTCGGCCAGTATGACTTGGGCCTGGCTCTGGTGCAGGCCTGGCTGTGCGACCATCCCCAGGAGGACGGCACTGCCTGCGGCACTTGCGAAAGCTGCCACGCCATCAGCGTGCGAACCCATCCGGACCTGCAGGTGCTGATGCCGGAAACCGGCATGATGGAGCACGCCTGGCCTCTGGACGAAAAAACCCAGAAGGAACTTGACGACAAGAAGCGCAAGCCCAGCAAGGATATCCGCGTCGAGGCGATGCGGGATGCCATCGAATTTGCCCAGCGCACCAGCAGCCGCGCGCGCGGCAAGGCCGTGCTGATCTATCCGGCCGAGCGCATGAACCATGTCACCGCCAACGCCTTGCTCAAGACGCTGGAAGAACCCGTCGGCAATGTGCGCTTCGTGCTGGCGACCGAGGCCGCGCACCTGCTGCTGCCCACGATCCGCAGCCGCTGCATGACGCACACGCTGCACTGGCCGCAAGCCGATGAAGCCCGCACCTGGCTGCAGGAGCTGGGTTTGTCCGAAGAGGACGCCCGCGTGCTGCTGCGTGCGGCCGGTGGCCGTGCGGAAGACGCTTCCGATCTGGCCAGGGCAGGGCTGCGCGCAGCCGACTGGCGCAAGCTGCCGCAGGCAGCCTACCAGTCCCAGGTGCAGGCGTTCTCCGCGTTTGCGCCGGCCCAGGCCATCGACGTGCTGCAGAAGATCTGCCACGATGCGCTGGCGGTCAAGGCCGGGGCAACTCCCCGGTTCTTCGGCAGCGAGGATTTCCCTCCTGCGGAACGTCTTGCCGGCTGGCGCGCCATCAGCCAATGGGGCAAGCGCCTGGCACAGGACCGGCGCTCCGCAGAGCATCCTTACAACCCCGGCCTGTTCCTGGAAGACCTGGTGGCGCAGGCGAGCAGGGCGCTGGTGGCGCCTGCAACACGCCCGGCACTGCGTTTACCGGCACGGTGATCGAGGCGTATTTTTTGACAAATCACTTCAATAAATCAACATGACCTGTTGATTTCTCATGCATGTTTGTAGATTCACACTGCCATCTCAATTTCCCCGAGCTGCGCGAACAAGTCGATACCATTCGCCAGGCGATGGCCGAAGCACAGGTTGACCGGGCCATGGTCATCAGCACCACGCTGGAAGAATTTCCGGATGTGCATGCACTGGCCATGCGCTACGACAACTTCTGGGCGACGGCTGGTGTACACCCCGATACCGAAGGTCTGGAAGAGCCCACGCTGGAGAAACTGCTGGAACTCGGCAGCCTGCCGCGCGTGCAGGGCATTGGCGAGACCGGCCTGGACTACTACCGCCTCAACGGCCGCAGCGTAGCTGACATGGAGTGGCAGCGCGAGCGCTTCCGTACCCATATCCGCGCTGCGCGCCAGCTCGGCAAGCCGCTGGTGATTCATACCCGCAGTGCTTCCGAAGACACCTTGGCCATTCTGCGGGAGGAGGGCGAGGATGGCAGCGCAGGCTCCGTTGGCGGTGTCTTCCACTGCTTTACAGAAACCGAAGCAGTGGCGCGCGCAGCGCTCGATATGGGCTTCCACATTTCCTTTTCCGGCATCATCACGTTCCGTAACGCCCAGGATCTGCGGGATGTGGCAGCATTCGTTCCCATGGACCGCCTGCTGATCGAGACCGACAGCCCGTATCTGGCCCCGGTTCCTTACCGCGGCAAGATCAATACGCCAGCCTATGTCCCCCATGTTGCCAGCCAGCTGGCCACGATCAAGCAGTGCACGGTGGAGGAGGTCGGCAGGGCGACTTCACGTAATTTCGAGCTTTTGTTCCTCATGGAACAGAATCTCGAAAAAGCTTGAAGCAACTTGATGAATGGTCTGCATCATATTGATCTTTTTACCAAAAGAAGGCTGGATGCTTTCTTGTGAATTGAAAGGTCGAAGCAGGCAAGCAACTTGAAAACCGATGAAAAAAATCATCTATCCCATCGTTTTTTCGCTGATTTCCACGCTTTCCCTGGCTGCGCCAGTGGATGACCTGATGGTGGCCGTGAAACGGGACAGCGACATCTCTGCACGCGACCTGATTCGTGCCGGTGTGGATGTGAATGCGCTGGACAAGAACGGCCGTACGGCGCTCACCGTTGCCATTCAGGAGCAATCTGCCAAGGTGCTGCCGGTGCTGCTGAACGCGCGTGGCATCAACCTGAGCACGCCCAACAAATACGGCGAATCGCCCCTGATGATGGCCATCATCAGCAACCAGACTGCGCTGGCCAAACAGCTGATTGCCCGTGGTGCTGCCACCAACAAGGGCGGCTGGTCGCCATTGCACTACGCAGCCACACGGGGCAACGTCGAGGTCATGCGCCTGCTACTTGCGCGTGATGCCTATATCGATGCCAAGGCCCCCAATCTGGCCACGCCGCTGATGATGGCCGCGCAATTCGGCGACGAGGCCGCAGTGCGCTTCCTGCTGTCGCGCCAGGCCGACCCTTGGGATCGCGATACCCGTGGCCATACGGCACTCGATTACGCCCGTCGCGGTGGCAAGGAAGACAGCATTGCGATGATCGCCTCGGCGCAGCGCAAGCGCAAGGATCCGGGCAAGGTCAGGCCCCTGGCACCGTTGTCGCCCGCTTCGGCGGCAGAGCTGCGCGGGGAGCCGATTCCGGAGGATCCGGAGCCCATTCCCATGATCTATCCGCCGGGGCAGGAGCCGGTGACAGCCAACCCGCTGCCCTGATTTTCCGTCGCCAAGACGTTTTCCTGGAGTCCTGCTTCTGCTGAAGAAGCAGGGCTTTCTGTTTGTTGGGCTGCGCATCATGGAGGCGCACAACCGCCAGACATTGTCGTTGCGTTGCTATTTCCTCACACAATGTCGCCTCATGCTCGCTTGCAAGGCTGTGAAAGTGAAAAAGAGGGGAATATCTCCGATATATCTTGATATCAAGATATTGTGCGGCGCAACATTAGGGGTATAGTTACAAGAAAAGCAGTCTTCGGAGTATGACCCCATGCGTTCCGCTACCACTCCTGTCGTATCCGGCCAGCGCGCCTCAAGCTGGCCCGCCGCTCTGGATCTCATCCAGAGTCTTTCCGGCCTGGCACTGGGCCTGTTCATGTGGTTTCACATGGGCTTTGTCTCCAGCATCCTGATCAGCGAGGACCTTTTCTGGATCGTGGCCCGCATGTTCGAGGGTTACTTCGTCTTCGGCAAGCCGTACTACTGGATTGTCTCCATCTTTGTCGCCGTCATTGCCATGCTGCTGGGCCTGCACGCCTTGCTCGCCCTGCGCAAGTTTCCGGCAGATTGGGCGCAGTATCGCAGCATGGGCAAGCACACCAGCCGGCTGCGCCATGGCGATACCTGGCTGTGGCTGATCCAGGTGGCCACCGGCTTTGCGCTGTTCTTCCTGGCTCCGGTGCACCTCTACACCATGATGAGCCACCCCGAACTGATCGGCCCCTATGAGTCGGCCGACCGAGTCTGGACCGGCAACTTCTGGCCGCTGTATCTCATCCTGCTGTTTGCCGTCGAACTGCACGGCACCATCGGCCTGTACCGTCTGGCCCTCAAGTGGGGCTGGCTGCCATCTGCAGCCACCGAAGCAGGGCGCCGCCGCCTCATGCAAGCCAAGTGGCTGCTCACTGCCTTCTTCCTGATTCTCGGTCTCGCGTCCCTGGCTGCCTATATCAAGCTGGGCATCGAGCATGCACCGAACGCCGGCGAACCGTATACCCCGGCATGGATCCAGGAGGGCGCACAATGAAAATCCGGCATACCGATGTTCTGGTGATTGGCGGAGGCCTGGCCGGCCTGCGTTGCGCCGTGGGCGCCCGCCGTCGTGGTCTGGGCGTCCGCATCCTTTCGCTGGTGCCTGCCAAGCGTTCCCACTCGGTGGCGGCTCAGGGCGGCATGCAGGCCAGCCTGGCTAATGCCATCAAGGGCACTGGCGACAACGAGGACGTGCACTTCGAGGACACCGTACGCGGCTCCGACTGGGGCTGCGACCAGCTGGTGGCCCGCATGTTCACGCACATGGCGCCCAAGGCCGTGCGCGAGCTGGCCGCCTGGGGCGTACCATGGAACCGCGTGCGCAAGGGTGAGCACGAAGCGGTCATCAATGGCCAGCGCGTCACGCTCACCGAACGCGACGAAGCCCACGGCCTGATCACTGCTCGCGACTTCGGCGGTACGCGTAAATGGCGCACCTGCTACACCTCCGACGGCACCGGCCACGCCATGCTGTATGCGCTGGGTGGTCGCGCCGTTGCCGAAAGCATCCCCGTGGACGAGCGCGTGGAAGCGATTACGCTCATCCACGAAGGCAATCGCTGCCAGGGTGCCGTGGTGCGTGACCTGATCACTGGCGAACTCACGGCCTGGATGGCCGAAGCCACCGTCATGGCAACGGGCGGCCATGGCCGCATCTACGGCGTCTCCACCAATGCGCTGATCAATGAGGGCATGGGTGCCGCTCTGGCGCTGGAAACCGGCGTGGCCCGTCTGGCCAACATGGAAGCCGTGCAGTTCCACCCGACCGCCATCGTGCCGGCCGGCATTCTGGTGACCGAAGGCTGCCGTGGCGACGGCGGCCTGCTGCGCGACGTGGACGGCCACCGTTTCATGCCCGATTACGAGCCGGAAAAGGCCGAACTCGCCTCGCGTGACGTGGTGTCGCGCCGCATGGCCGAGCACATCCGTCGCGGCAAGGGCGTTCCTGGTGATGCCACCAAGCCTGAGCATCTATGGCTGGACATTACCGGCCTGGGCGCCGCGCATATCGACAAGAACCTGCGCGAAGTGAAGGACATCTGCCAGTATTTCCTCGGCATCGACCCGGCCAAGGACTGGATCCCGGTCCGTCCCACCCAGCATTACTCCATGGGCGGCATCCGTACCAACCACCGTGGCGAAAGCCCGTGGCTGCGCGGCCTGTTCGCCTGTGGTGAAGCTGCCTGCTGGGACCTGCATGGCTTCAACCGCCTGGGCGGCAATTCCGTGGCCGAAACCGTGGTCGCCGGCATGCTGGTGGGCGAATACGTGGCCGATTATGTGGAGCAGGAGGGCGGTCGCCTGAGCATGAGCCCCGGTCTGGCACGCGAGTGCCTGGCACAGCAGGAAGGGCGCATCAGCGAGATCCTGGCGCGTCCGGGCCGCGAGGATGCGCAAGCCATCCGCCGCTCCATGGAAGACATCATGACGCGCCAAGTCGGCCTGTTCCGCGACGAAGCGGGCCTGAGCGAAGCCGTCGACTCGCTGCAGAAGCTGCTGCAGCGCGCCGAACAGGTCGGAACGCGCTACAAGGGCCGCGATGCGAGCCCTGAACTGGTGCTGGCCATGCGCCTGCCGCGCATGCTCAAGCTGGCGCTGGTGACCGCCCAAGGGGCGCTGGCGCGCCAGGAAAGCCGTGGCGCCCATGCGCGCGAGGATTTCCCGCAGCGCAACGACCGTGACTGGCTGTGCCGCACGCTGGTGAGCTGGAAAGAGGGCGGGGCGCCCGCCTACGAGTACGAACCGATTGCCATCGACCAGATGGAGCTTCCGCCCGGTTTCCGTGGCTACGGCACGCGCAACATTCTTGAAAATCCGGCAACTGCAGCGCGACAGGGCGAGGTGGATGCCATCCGTACCGAACGGGCAGGACAGTCGCGCGCCGCCGTGCAGGAGCAACTCCTGCCGTTCCGCGCATCCCTTCCGGCCCGTTACCGGGAAGACAACGCCCGCTTGCCCGAGGTGCAGCCATGAGCCGAACCCTGACTTTCTCCATCTTCCGTCACAACCCGCGCGATCCGGCCTCCACGCCGCGCGTGGAAAGCTACCAGCTCACCGAAGCGGCCGGCATGACGCTGTTCATCGCGCTCAACATGATCCGCGAGAACCAGGCCCCGGATCTGAATTTCGACTTTGTCTGCCGCGCGGGTGTCTGCGGCTCCTGTGCCATGCTGATCAATGGCCGTCCGGGCCTGGCCTGCCGTACGCTCACGCAGACCCTGCCGGATCACATCACGCTCTATCCCTTGCCCGGCTTTGCGCTGATTGCCGACCTGTCGGTCAATACCGGCATCTGGATGCGTGAAATGGCCGAGCGTCTGCAGACCTGGGTTCATGGCCAGGACGAGCCGGACGTGAATGCGCTCGAAGCCCGCATGGAGCCGGAACTGGCCGAAGAGATCTACGAACTGGACCGCTGCATCGAGTGCGGCTGCTGCGTGGCAGCATGTGGCACGGCGCAGATGCGTCCGGAATTCGTGGCAGCGGTGGGCCTCAACAAGATTGCCCGTTTCCGCCTCGACCCGCGTGATCTGCGCAAGGATGCCGACTATTACGAATTGATCGGCAACGACCAAGGTATCTTCGGCTGCATGAGCCTGCTGGGCTGCGAAGACCTATGCCCGAAAGGCCTGCCGCTGCAGACACAACTGGCCTTCATGCGCCGCAAGATGGCCATGCAGGGCATTCGCAAGTGGATTCCGCTGGTGCCTGCCTGACAGCCACAGCACAGAATCTGCCAGAAATCAGGGACCAGCGCCGCTGCGCACGCGGTGGCTGAGCCATCCCTTGCTCAATCATCCAGCCATGGATGGCGAGTAGTCGTCCGCAATGCATGCGGTGCGCAGTCGGCTCTTGTCATCCAGCAGTGCCTGGGTAGCAGGAAAAACATCGTCAAGAACATCCGCAAGACCTGCCATCGTCCGGCCGCACATGGATATCAGGTTGCGCAGTGTCAGTCAAATCCTGGTCTTAAAAATCGTTTAATATCAATAGATTAAACTCTGATATTAAAGTAAAAAAGCGATGATTCCTTGCCGAATCATCGCTTTTTTCATGGCTGCGACAGGAATGTCGCAGAAGAGGGTGATCAGGCGCGCACCACCTCGATGATCTGGTACAGGCCACCGAAGTATGTCTTCTTGCTGATGCTGGCCGTCTTGAATTCGGCCGGGAACCAGTCGGTGATCTCGCGGCTCCACAGGTCCAGCGCATAGGGCTCCAGCGTCTTGAGCACCATGCGCATCACCGGATACAGCGGATGCCACAGGCGGGGCTTGTGGTAGTCCACAAAGACGATCTTGCCCCCGGGCTTGACCACGCGGAAAGCTTCACGCACGGTCTTGACGCGCACATCTTCGGGCTGCTCGTGCAACAGGAAATACAGCAAGGCACGATCGTAGCTGGCATCGGCTTGCGGCAGTGCAGCGCTGTTGGCCTGGATGATGCCGACCTTGCTCCTGAGGCCCAGCTTGCGCTTGAGGTTCTCGATCTGCACCGGCAGCACGTCGATCACGTCCAGCTGGCTTTCGTCGGCATGGCGCGCCGCCATGCGGGCCGTCAGGTCGCCATACACGCAGGCCACCTGCAGGCTGCGGCCAGTCAGCTGCTTGCCGAACGCATCCAGCGCCATGTCGCGCAGGCGCGGGAAATTACCCCACAGGATCAGGTTGACCAGCCACTGGCGCTCGAAACGGTGGACGGCTTCAGGCGTTACGTAGGCCCAGGAATAGGTGTCGGACAGATACTGCGGTGGTGCAGAAATGGCGCTCACGGCGACGGCTTGGGATTGTGTCTTGACGTCAGGCACGGATGATGGCTTTCCTAAACTGCGGGTGGAAATACTAGGGAAAACCATGTTTTACCATGTTGCCGTTGCAGTTTTTGGTCAAAACAGCGCGAGATGACGGTTTGAAGCCAAGTTGATGACAATCTGTCCAGAATATCAATTAAGGATTAGCGAGATCGTTGCAGTAAAGCACCACCGTCGGATCGACATCATATTTTATACGATGTATATTATGTCAAATTAAGGGTTTGGCCGACCAGGCAAACCTGTTGGCCGACTCGTGGAAACGGCTGCACTCCTACACGCCCATACTCGCCCCCAGCCAAGAATGCGTCCATGGCAACTACGCGCTTTGACGCTTCCCGGCATGAGTGAATGGCTAAACCGCTTCGACTGGCTGCAATGGCTGGCCATGCTGATCACGGTGGCGGCGTCCTGGTTCACGGCTTCCTCGCGTGAAGACCGGCGCCGCATCGGTTTCTGGACCTTTCTGCTGAGCAATGCTGTCTGGGCCTGGTGGGCCTTGCAGCATGACGCACCTGCTCTATTGGTCCTGCAGCTGGCTCTGGCCTTCATGAACATACGTGGCGCACGCCGCAACAGCGACGACAGCACCTGAGCGCCAGCAGACGCAAGAAGGACGGAGTGCGTGGAACACAGGCCGGTGCAAGGCTGCTGCAAACTCCCTTGAAATCTCCTCAAGCGGGGTTTTCCCCGAACTGTCGTGCAATTTTGGGGAGCGAAGCCCCTTGCAAGTCGTAAAATGCCTGCTTTCCGTCATTGTGATGTCAGGTAACTCCGGCAATCAAATGCAATGCACGGGTCATGTAGTTACCACGGAGACACCATGTCCTTGCTCCTGCAACTCTCCAGGGCCATTGATGCGCTCAACCGACTCGTCGGCAAACTCGTCATCTGGCTCATTCTGGCTTCCACCCTGATCAGCGCCATCAACGCGGTGGTCCGCAAGGCGTTCAACGTCAGCTCCAATGCCTACCTTGAAATTCAGTGGTACCTGTTTGCCTGGGCTTTCCTGGTAGCGGCCGGCTACACGCTGCTCAACCAGGAACACGTGCGCATTGACGTGCTCAACAGCAAGCTGTCCAAGCGCGCACAGATGTGGGTCGATATCGCTGGTTTTGCCCTGTTCCTCACTCCGCTGTGCCTGGTTGTGCTGTATTTCGGCATTCCCATGCTGATCCAGCAATACCAGACCGGTGAGATGTCCGGCAACCCGGGTGGCCTGATCCGCTGGCCGGTATGGGTTGCATTGCCGCTGGGTTTCATCCTGTTGCTGTTGCAGGGCTGGTCCGAACTGATCAAGCGCGTGGCCTTCCTGCAGGGCCGCATTCCGGATCCGACGCTCAAGGAAGGCGAAAAGAGCGCCGAAGAGGAACTGGCCGAGGCCATCCGCAAGAGCGAAGAAAACAAGAACACCTGAGCGGAGCGCCTGAACCATGGATTTCATTACTTCCAACTTCGCCCCGATCATGTTTGCGGGGCTGATCGTCTTCCTGCTGATCGGCTTTCCAGTCGCATTCAGCCTGGGGGCATGCGGCCTGTTCTTTGGCTTCATCGGTATCGAACTGGGCGTGCTGCCGGCTTCGCTGATGCAGGCCCTGCCCTTGCGCCTGTTCGGCATCATGCAGAACGACACCCTGCTCGCCGTGCCCTTCTTCACCCTGATGGGCCTGATTTTGGAGCGCAGCGGCATGGCGGAAGACCTGCTCGACACTGTCGGTCAGGTGTTCGGTCCGATGCGCGGCGGCCTGGCTCTGGCCGTGGTGTTCGTTGGCGCCCTGCTGGCAGCCACGACCGGCGTGGTGGCCGCTTCCGTCATTTCCATGGGCCTGATTTCGCTGCCCATCATGCTGCGCTACGGCTACGACCGTCGTCTGGCCAGCGGCGTGATTGCCGCTTCCGGCACGCTGGCGCAGATCATCCCGCCGTCGCTGGTGCTGATCATCATGGCCGACCAGCTGGGCCGCAGCGTGGGTGACATGTACAAGGGCGCCTTTATCCCCGGTTTCATGCTGATGGGCCTGTACGCGCTGTATGTCATCGCCCTGGCTATCTTCAAGCCCGCCCGTGTCCCTGCCCTGCCTCCCGAGGCACGCATTTACCGTGAGCCGAATGGCAGCGGCGGCTACCAGTCGCTGCTGGTGCTGACCGTCCTGTCCACGCTGGTGGCCGTTTTCCTGGCTCGCCACATGGCTGACATCCACACCTGGCTGGAAGGCAAGCCCGTCACCAGCGTGCCCACCGACGAGAAAATCGTGGTCGCTATGTGCGGCGGCGTGTTCGTTGCCTGGGTGATTGCCATCTTCAACAAGGTGACCGGCATGGGGCTGCTGTCCAAGCTGGCCGAACGTGTCACCTTCGTGCTGATCCCTCCCCTGCTGCTGATCTTCCTGGTGCTGGGTACCATCTTCCTGGGCATTGCCACTCCGACCGAGGGTGGCGCCATGGGGGCTGTCGGCGCCCTGGTGATGGCTCTGGTGCGCGGCCGCATGAGCTACAAGCTGCTCACGCAGGCCCTGGCCTCCACTACCAAGCTCGCCAGCTTCGTGATGTTCATCCTGATCGGTGCCACCGTGTTCAGCCTGGTGTTCCAGGGTGCCGACGGCCCGCGCTGGGTGGAGCACCTGCTGTCCGACCTGCCGGGCGGTGCTGTCGGCTTCCTGATCCTGGTGAACGTGATGATCTTCTTCCTCGCGTTCTTCCTGGATTACTTCGAGTTGTCATTTATCGTGGTGCCGCTGCTGGCGCCCGTTGCCGAAAAGTTGGGCATCGACCTGATCTGGTTCGGTGTGCTGCTGGCGGTGAACATGCAGACCTCCTTCCTGCACCCGCCCTTCGGCTTCGCCCTCTTCTTCCTGCGTTCCGTGGCGCCGGCCAAGCCCTATATGGACAAGGTCACGCAAAAGATCACGCAGCCGGTGACGACCATGCAGATCTACTGGGGTGCCATTCCCTTCGTGGTGATCCAGCTGGTCATGGTGGGTGTGCTGATTGCCTTCCCGGGCCTGGTGACGGGCAACCTGGATGCCAAGCAGACCTATGACCTCGACAAGGTTGGTGCACAGATGCGCGACAGCCTGGGGGCACCACCGCTGGATTCCATGGATTCTCCGGCAACAGGCTCCGGCAGCACGTCCATGCCTGCCCCGCCTGCAGATGATCTGGCTCCGGCCGATGACCTCGCTCCCGCTGATCCGGTGATTGGTCCGTCGGGCGCCGCAGCTCCCGCACCTGCACCGGCAGCAGCTCCCGAGCCGGCTTCCGCGACGACCGGCAGCGCCGATCCGCTGACGCCTCCGCCTGCTGCGGGGGATGGCAGCGGGTTCAGTGATGACCCGATGGCTGCGATGAAGCGCAGCGTGCCCAAGGCACAGTAAAAAAAGCGCCCTGCGCTCCGAAAAACGCCCCGTTCAGGGGCGTTTTTCATGTCCGGACACGTAGAGAACCACTGGGAGTCAGGCGGCTAACGCCATGTGATACGTTTGGCTTGGGTTTCAGATCGGCAGTGGAAGGCGCGAGTTGCTCGTCCGGAGAGCCCTCAGTGGCCACATGGTTGCTCCGGGGCATGGCTGCGGACTCTGTCGCCACAATCAGGCACGCTCAGAGCCACATTGGAAACAAACGGCTCCAGCAAGTCTGTCCTTCCCTTCTGACCATAAAAAAAGCCGCCCCAAGGGGCGGCCTTCCGTCTACAAGCCCGAGGGCTTACAGGTTGTTCAGCGTAGCCATGTAGCTGTTGTAGCGGAACTCGGAGAAACGGTTCCACAGGATCTGGTCACGCTGGAATGCGCGCATGTCCTGGTGCACCTTCTTGAATTCGGGCGACTTGGCTTCGTGCTCGGCGAACACTTCCATGGCGGCCTTGTAGCCGGCATCCATGACTTCCTTGGAGAACGGCATCAGCTTGGTGCCGGCTGCCACCAGGTTCTTCAGGGCGATCGGGTTTTTGGCGTCGTACTTGGTGGTCATGTCGCGGGCAGCCACCTTGGTTGCTGCCATGACGATGGCCTTGTTGGTCTCGGACAGCGCGTCGAAAGCCTTCTTGTTGATGAAGAATTCCAGATCGGCGCCACCTTCCCACCAGCCGGGGTAGTAGTAGAACGGAGCTACCTTGTTGAAGCCCAGCTTTTCATCATCGTACGGGCCGACGAATTCGGTCGCATCCAGAGTGCCCTTTTCCAGAGCCTGGTACACGTCGCCGGCAGGCATGTTCTGGGCCACAACGCCCAGCTTGGCCATGGTTTCACCGAAGATGCCGCCACCCAGACGCATTTTCAGGCCCTGCAGGTCGGCCACGGTCTTGATTTCCTTGCGGTACCAGCCGCCCATCTGGGTGCTGGTGTTGCCGGCGCTGGCAGAGAAGAAGTTGTACTTGGCGTAGAACTCGTTCATCAGCTTGCCGCCATTGCCCTGCTCTTTCCAGGAATCCATCTGGCGGGCCGTCAGGCCGAACGGCACGGCGCAGCTGAAGGCGAACAGCGGATCCTTGCCGGTGAAGTAGTAGGAAGCGGTCTGAGCCATTTCCACGGTGTTGTTCTGCAGCGCATCCACCACGCCGAAAGCAGGCATCAACTCGCCAGCCGGGTGCACGGACACCTCGAACTTGCCGCCGGACAGCTCCTTTACGGTCTTGGCGAACATTTCGGCACTACCGAAGATGGTGTCCAGCGATTTCGGAAAGCTGGAAGCCAGGCGCCAGCGTACGGTCTCGCCAGTCTGGACGGCAGGAGCGCCGCCGGAAGCCGCGGCCGTTGCGGGGGCTGCTTCTTCCTTCTTGCCGCAGGCGGCCAGGGCGCCAGCAGCAACGGTTGCACCAGCAATACCGAGGTTTTTCACAAGTGAACGACGATCCATTCCAATCTCCAATTACAACAAGAAACAATCCAAATTGACTGCGGAATTATAAAGTTGCGCCCGTCAGCATCTGTCAGGGTTTTTTCTAGGACGCGCGTTCGAAAACGGCAGCCGGAAGCAGATCGGGAAAGCGGCGCTGCACGCTGGCGGCAATGCCGGGCGCATCCAGTCCCTGCAGTTGCAGCAGCTTGACCGGGTCGCCATGTTCGATGAATACGTCGGGGAAACCCAGCTGCAGCACCGGGCAGGTGATGCCATGTGCCTGCAGGTATTCCAGCACCGCGCTGCCTGCACCGCCCATGATGCAGCCGTCCTCGATGGTGACCAGGGCATCGTGCGAGCGCGCCACTTCCTCGAGCAGCGCATGGTCAAGCGGCTTGGCCCAGCGCATGTTGACCACGGTGGCATCGAGCTGCTCTGCAGCCTCGAGCGCCGGATACAGCAGCGTGCCAAACGCCAGCAAGGCAATACGCTGGCCCTTGCGGCGCATCTCGCCCTTGCCGAACGGCAGGTCCTCCAGCGTAGACGCCGGAACCGTGCCGACACCGGCGCCACGAGGGTAACGCACCGTCACCGGATGGTTCTGGCGATAGGCGGCCGTGAGCAATTGGCGGCACTCGGCCTCGTCTGCCGGGCAGGCCACGCTCATGTTGGGAATGCAGCGCGTGAAGGCGATGTCATAGTTGCCGGCATGCGTGGCGCCATCCGCGCCTACCAGACCGGCGCGGTCGAGGGCGAACACCACCGGCAGGTTCTGCAGGGCAACATCGTGCACCAGCTGGTCATAGGCGCGCTGCAGAAAGGTGGAATAGATGGCGACCACCGGCTTGAGGCCTTCGCAGGCGAGGCCACCGGCAAAGGTCACCGCATGCTGCTCGGCAATGCCCACGTCGTAATAACGCTTGGGGAAGCGGTGGTGGAATTCCACCATGCCCGATCCTTCGCGCATGGCCGGCGTGATGCCCACCAGACGCTCGTCGGCAGCCGCCATGTCGCACAGCCACTGGCCGAACACCTGGGTGAAGGTCGTCTTGGGCGGCGTGGCCGGTTTTTGCAGGCCGATACTGGGATCGAACTTGCCCGGGCCATGGTAGGCGATGGGATCGGCTTCGGCCAGCTTGTAGCCCTGCCCCTTGCGCGTGACCACATGCAGGAATTGCGGACCCTTGAGGTGCTTGATGTTTTCCAGCGTCGGAATCAGCGATTCGAGATCATGACCATCGATGGGGCCGATGTAGTTGAAGCCGAATTTCTCGAACAGCGTGGCCGGCACGACCATGCCCTTGGCTTGCTGCTCCAGGCGCTTGGCCAGCGACAGCAGGGGCGGTGCATTCTTGAGCACGCTCTTGCCCACGTTCTTGGCCGCTGCATAGAACTGGCCGCTCATCAGCTGCGCCAGATAGCGGTTGAGTGCGCCCACCGGCGGGCTGATGCTCATGTCGTTGTCGTTCAGGATCACCAGCAGACGGATGTCTTCCTCAACGCCGGCGTTGTTCAGTGCCTCGAAGGCCATGCCGGCCGTCATGGCGCCGTCGCCGATCACGGCAATGCTGTAGCGGTCGTCGCCCTTCTGGCGTGCGGCAATGGCCATGCCCATGGCAGCAGAAATGCTGGTGGACGAGTGCGCGGTGCCGAAGGTGTCGTACTCGCTCTCGTCACGGCGCGGAAAGCCGCTCAGGCCGCCGAGCTGGCGCAGGCTGCCCATGCGGTCGCGGCGACCGGTCAGGATCTTGTGCGGATAGGTCTGATGGCCCACGTCCCAGACGATGCGGTCTTCAGGCGTGTTGTAGACGTAGTGCAGTGCAACCGAAAGCTCGACGGTGCCGAGGTTGGAACTCAGGTGGCCGCCGGTCTGCGAGACGCTGTCCAGCAGGAATGCCCGCAATTCGTCAGCCAGGGACTGCAACTGCTGGCGCGGCAGATTGCGCAAGTCTTTCGGGGAATGAATGCTGTCGAGCAATGCGGACATCGAGGAGGAATCCTGAAGTTCTATTTTGGTCAGTCATGCCCTGCCCTGTGACACGGTGTCGTGACACACCGGATCCGGCCTGGAGCACATGGGTGGATTGTACCGGTGGGTCGCCACGCTCCGTTCAGAAAGCGCGCTCGATCACCAGATCGGCCAGGGCGCGCAAGGTGTCTGTACGCTCCAGGCCACTGGCCTGCAGCGCCTGTACCGCTTCCTCATGCAACTGGCGTGCATAGGCGCGCGAAGCATCAAGGCCGAGCAGCGAGACATAGGTCGGCTTGTCGTTGGCAGCGTCCTTGCCGGCAGTCTTGCCCAGCGTCTGGGAGTCGGCCGTCACGTCCAGGATGTCATCGACCACCTGGAATGCCAGACCAATGGCCGCGCCATACTGCTGCAGCGCTGTGTGCGTGGCGGAAGATGCGTTGCTGCAGGCAGCGCCCATGACCACGCTGGCCTGCAGCAAGGCGCCGGTCTTGAGGGCGTGCATGCGCTGGAGTTCGGGGCGCGTCAGCGCCACGCCCACGCTTGCCAGATCGATGGCCTGCCCGCCTGCCATGCCATGGCTGCCTGCGGCGCGCGCCAGCAGTCGGCACAGGGTGGCCTGCATGGCAGACGGGATGTCCTCCTCGGAAGCGTCGGGCGTGAGCAGTTCGAACGCCAGTGCCTGCAAGGCATCACCCGCCAGCAAGGCGCTGGCTTCACCGTAGGCAACGTGCACGGTGGGCTTGCCACGGCGCAGCACGTCGTTGTCCATGCAGGGCATGTCGTCGTGCACCAGGGAGTAGGCATGAATCAGCTCGACGGAGCAGGCAGCGCGCAGCGCGGCAGACTGCAGGCCGTCCGTGGCCTCGCAGGCCGCGAGTACCAGCAGCGGGCGCAAGCGCTTGCCACCGTCCAGCACGGCATAGCGCATGGCTTCGCCCAAAGCGTGCGGCGCGTCACGCCCGACCCAGTCGGACAGTGCCTGTTCGACGCGCCCGAGCTGTTGCTGTATCCAGTGCGGGAAATCGGAAGACGGGTTGCTCATGCGTTGTCATCCTCCAGTGCCCTGGTGCCAATGCCTTGCGAGCCGGATTCGAGCACGCGGATCTGGTCTTCGACTGCCGTCAGTTTCTGCTTGCAGAACGCCAGCAGCGCTGCACCGCGCTGGTAGCTCGCCAGCAGCTCGTCGAGCGGGGTCTGCCCGGACTCGAGCGTCTGGACGAGATCCTCCAGTTCGGAGAGGGCTTCTTCGTAGGTGTCGGGCAAGGGTGTAGTAGAAGATGGAGGAAGACTGCTCATCAGGGAAAACACATTCGGATCGGATGGTCGATTGTACGCCGCAGCCCTGTCACGACAAGAAGCGCGGCCGCCTTCGTGCTTGCTCGAATCGCGGAAACGTGCGACTCGTCACGACTTTCGTGTGACGCTTTCATGAAAATGTGGCGCAAATGTGGTTAAGACGTTGATTTTCCAGAGAAATGATGCCGTATTGTGGCGCGTATGCAGCAGAAATCCGGGGCTCACGGTACAATACGCGTTCGCCGGTGGGGGCATGGTGGCATGTGCTTCCTTCGCATGAATTTCCGCATGCTTCACACCTTTTCGCGCGCCAGCGCACCCTGCCCCTTCATAGGGGGAGTCTCAGGTCAGGACAAGATGTCTGATTTAAGTCTTCAATTACAGCAGGCCACAAGCCAGTTCCCCGTCAGCAGCTATTTCAGCGAGGCGCTTTTCAAGCGTGAACTCGAAACAATATTCGCCCATGGCCCGCGCTATGTGGGTCATGCCGCCTCCGTGCCGAACGTGGGCGACTATTACGCGCTGCCGCAGGAGAACGAGGGCCGTGCACTGGTGCACACGCCCAATGGCATCGAGCTGGTGTCCAACGTCTGCCGCCACCGTCAGGCCGTCATGCTGAAGGGGCGGGGCAATCTGGGCGAACAGGCCGGCGGCAACATCGTCTGCCCGCTGCACCGCTGGACCTACAACAGCAGCGGCAAGCTGCTGGGCGCGCCGCATTTCAGCCACGATCCCTGCCTGAACCTCAACAACTACAAGCTGCGCAACTGGCACGGCATGCTGTTCGAGGACAACGGCCGCGACATTGAGGCCGACCTGGCCAACATGGGCCCGGCCAGCGCGCTCGATTTCGATGGCTATGTGCTGAGCCACGTCGAATCGCACATCTGCAACTACAACTGGAAGACCTTCATCGAGGTCTATCTGGAGGACTACCACGTCGGTCCGTTCCATCCCGGCCTGGGCAACTTTGTCACCTGCGACGACCTGCGCTGGGAGTTCAAGCCCGAGTACTCGGTGCAGACGGTGGGTATTGCCAACCAGCTCAAGAAGCCCGGCAGCGATGTGTACCAGAAGTGGCACGAAGTGCTGATGCAGTACCGCAATGGCGAACTGCCCGAGCACGGCGCCATCTGGCTGACCTACTACCCGCACATCATGGTGGAGTGGTATCCCAACGTGCTGACGGTGTCCACGCTGCATCCGCTGGCGGTGGACAAGACGCTGAACCTGGTCGAATTCTTCTATCCGGAAGAGATCGCCGCGTTCGAGCCGGAATTCATCGAGGCGCAAAAAGCGGCCTACATGGAAACCTGCATCGAGGACGACGAGATCGCCGAACGCATGGATGCCGGCCGCAAGGCACTGCTCGAGCGTGGCGACAATGAAGTCGGCCCCTACCAGAGCCCGATGGAAGATGGCATGCAGCATTTCCACGAGTGGTATCGCCGCAAGGTGGGCAACCCCGAAGAACTTGCGACCGACGCTCTGCGCTGACCTGGTTTCGAAGCGCGGGCGACCGCTCTGTCCCTGACTGAGGGTATCCGGTCATCGCTCCGAAGGGCGCCGCGCTCTCACTACAATAGCCAGCAGACGCCAGCCGCTGCTGGCTATTTTCTTGCCTTCTACATTTCGGCCACTTCTGCATGCAAGCCCTCTGGATGGCGCTCGGCGCCCTGTTCTTTGCCATCATGGGGGTGTGCATCAAGCTGGCCTCGCAGGGCTATGGCACGTTGGAGATCGTGTTCTATCGCGGGCTGACCGGCGTGGTCCTGTTCAGCGCCCTGCTCTGGTTGCGCGGTACGCCGCTGGCGACGCCCGTGCCGTTGCTGCATGTGCGGCGCAATCTGGCGGGCATCACCGCCATGTCGCTGTGGTTTTACGCGATCGGGCACTTGCCGTTTGCCACATCGATGACGCTCAACACCATGAGCAGCGTGTGGCTGGGCACGCTCGTGATTGTGGCTGCCTGGTGGAAGACGCGGCGCATTGCCTATCCCTGGCTGTTCGTGGCTGTGCTGTGCGGGTTTGTAGGCGTGGTGCTGCTGCTCAATCCGCGCATGGCGGGCAATGATCCTCTGGCTGCGCTATTGGGACTGATTTCGGGAATGATGTCGGCGGTGGCCTATCTGCAGGTGAGCGCGCTGGGTCGTGCGGGCGAGCCAGAAACTCGGACGGTGTTCTATTTTTCGCTGGGCACCACGCTGGTGGGTCTGGTGGGGGTGCTGCTGTTCAGCGGATTTTCGCCGCTGGAATGGCGCACGGCCTGGCTGCTGCCTGCCACCGGCATCTTTGCCTCGCTCGGCCAGTGGTGCATGACGCGGGCCTACACGCGCGGCTCGACGCTGGTGGTGGCCACGCTGCAGTATCTGGGCATCGTCTATGCCTCGCTGTTCAGCCTGTGGCTGTTCCACGAGCGGCTGGAGCCGGCTGCCTGGCTGGGCATGGTTATCATTGTGCTCTCCGGCATTGCCGCCACCTGGGTGCGCCAGCATCAGGCCATGCGGCAGGCCGCACAGAATGCGGGCTGAACCGGCACCGCCATCACAGACATAACAACAACGGAGACACCCATGTACACCACCCTCATCACCGCCCGACAACTGCACGAACTCCAGAGCCAGGACAAGCCCCTGATGGTGTTCGACTGCAGCTTCGACCTGATGCAGCCCGACTGGGGCGTGCAGCAATACCTCGAGGCGCATATTCCTGGCGCGCTGTACGTGGATCTGGATACCTACCTGAGTTCCAGCGACCCGGACAATGCTGCCAGCGGTGGCCGCCACCCGCTGCCGGTACGCTCCGACTGCGTGCATGCGCTGCGCCGCGTGGGTTTCACCAACGACATGCAGGCCGTGGTCTACGACCGTAACGGCAACAACTACTGTGGCCGCCTGTGGTGGATCATGAAGTGGCTGGGCCATGACAATGTGGCCGTGCTCGATGGCGGCCTGCAGGCCTGGCAGGATGCCGGCTACCCGGTGGAATCCGGCCCGCATCCGATCAGCCAGCAGATGGACTCGGGCGCCTATGCCATGGTGGACCAGCCGTTCGAACTGAACAAGCCGTTGGTGCGTCTGGTTTCCACCGACGAAGTGGCACAGAGCCTGGGCAAGGGCGAATGTACGCTGATCGATTCGCGCAGCGCGGCCCGCTATCGGGGTGAGGAGGAACTGCTGGATCCGGTGGCGGGACACATTCCTGGCGCGCTCAATCGTCCATTTACCGAGAACATGGAAGCTGACGGCCGCTTCAAGCCGACCGGGGTGCTGCGCCAGGAGTTCGATGCCATGCTGGACGGACGCGATACGAGTCGCGTAACGGTGTACTGCGGCAGCGGCGTCAGCGCCATTCCCAATGTGCTGGCCATGGAGATCGCCGGACTGCCCCGCCCTGCCCTGTACGGCGGCAGCTGGAGCGAGTGGTGCACGACCAAGCCTGAGCTGCCGGTGGAACGCGGCTAAGCCACGCCGTGCTGGCGGAACCAGGCCAGCATGCGCTTCCAGCCATCCCTGGCTTCCGTTTCCCGATAGCTCGGGCGGTAGTCGGCATGGAAGGCATGGGGCGCATCGGGATAGACCACAAAGCTGCTGGCTGCAGCGGCACGATTGCCCTTTCGGCCTGCTTCCTGCAAGGCGGCCTTCATGCGGTCCACGGTGGCGATGGGGATGCCGGTATCTGCACCCCCGTACAGCCCCAGCACCGGCCCGTGCAGCTGTCCTGCCAGGTCGACCGGGTGACGCGGTGCAAGCGCCGTGGCCTCCCCGACCAGACGGCCATACCAGGCGACCCCGGCCTTCACCGCCGGATTGTGCGCAGTGTATAGCCAGGTGATACGGCCACCCCAGCAGAAGCCGGTGATGCCCAGCCGTGCGATGTCGCCCCCGTTTGCGGCCGCCCAGCGCACCGTGGCATCCAGATCGGCCATCACCTGCGCATCCGGCACCTTGGCGATGACTTCGCTCATCAGCTTGGGAATTTCGGTATAGCTGCCGGCGTCGCCCTGCCGCACGAACAGGGAGGGTGCGATGGCCAGATAGCCTGCGTGCGCCAGACGACGCGCCACATCGGCAATGTGCGCGTGCACACCGAAGATTTCGGAGATGACGAGCACCACCGGAAGATTGCTCTTGCCGGAAGGGGCTGCGCGGTACGCCGGCATGGCAAAGCCATTCACGTCGATCAGCACGTTGCCTGCCTCCAGGCCCGCGGCCGGCGTCTGCTTGCCGGGCCCGGCCTGGGCGCATCCGGTGGACACGGCCGATGCCAGCACCGCACTGGCAGCAATGGCGGCCTGCAGCACGGCGCGGCGATCTGGGCTGCCTGCGCCCTGCAACAAGGCTTCGCTGTCTTCAATCTGGTTGGGATGCATGCCTGTCTCCTTCTCGGTGGGGTAAAAACTCAGTGAGCCTGCTCCCAGTTGGGACCAAAGCCAATCTCTGCCAGCAGCGGCACGCGCAGCTGCGCCACGCCGGCCATGATGCGCGGCACCTCGCTGCGCACCCAGTCGATCTCTGCTTCCGGCACCTCGAACACCAGTTCATCGTGCACCTGCATGATCATGCGGGTGGCACGCTGCTGCTCGTCGAGTGCGCGCTGGACCTGGACCATGCTCATCTTGATCAGGTCGGCTGCCGTGCCCTGCATGGGCGCATTGATGGCGGCACGCTCGGCCCCGGCGCGGCGCGGGCCGTTCGGGCTCCGGATGTCGGGCAGCTGCAGGCGGCGGCCGAACACGGTTTCGACAAAGCCCTGTTCGCGCGCCTGCTCGCGCGTGCGCTCCATGTACTCGCGCACGCCCGGATAGCGTTCAAAGTAGCGCTGGATGTAGTTGCGCGCCGCCGTGTTGTCGATGCCCAGCGACTTGGCCAGGCCAAAGCTGCTCATGCCGTAGATTAGGCCGAAGTTGATCACCTTGGCGTAGCGGCGCTGCTCGCTGGAGACCTGATCAGGCGCCACACCAAAGACTTCCGAAGCCGTGGCGCGGTGCACATCGGCGCCGCTTTCAAAGGCATGGATCAGCGCCGCATCCTCGCTGATGTGCGCCATGATGCGCAACTCGATCTGGCTGTAGTCGGCACTGGCAATCACGTTGCCCGGCCCTGCCACGAATGCTTCGCGGATGCGGCGTCCTTCGGCAGTGCGCACCGGAATGTTCTGCAGGTTGGGATCGGTGCTGGACAGGCGCCCCGTCACCGCCACGGCTTGGGCATAGTTGGTATGCACCCGCCCGGTGAGCGGATTGGTCATCCCGGCGAGCTTGTCGGTATAGGTGTTCTTCAGTTTGGACAGGCTGCGGTATTCCAGAATGGCGCGTGGCAGCGGGAAGTCCTCGGCCAGTTTCTCCAGCACCTCTTCGTCGGTGCTCGGTGCGCCGGTGGAGGTTTTCTTGATGACCGGCAGGCCCAGCTTGGTGAAGAAGATCTCGCCGATCTGCTTGGGTGAGCTCAGGTTGAATGGCTGTTCGGCCATCTCGTGCGCGCTGCGTTCCAGCTCCAGCATGCGCAGGCCGAGTTCGTTGCTCTGGCGCGCGAGCTGCTGTGCATCGATCTGCACGCCGTTGCGCTCGATGCGGAACAGCACTTCGCTGGCCTCGATTTCCAGCTCGTAGATGCGGCGCAGCTTGTCTTCCTTCTCGAGTTGCGGCCACAGGGTCTGGTGTACCTGCAGGGCAAAGTCGGAATCCTCGCAGGCATATACCGTGGCCTGACCCACAGGCACCTGGCTGAAGGGAATCTGGCTGGCACCCTTGCCGCACAGGTCTTCGTAGCTCAGGCCGCGGCGGTGGATATGGCGCTCGGCCAGGCTTTCCAGTCCGTGCGGCTTGTGCGCCTCCAGCACATAGCTCTGCAGCATGGTGTCGTGGATATAGCCACGCACCTCGATGCCGTGATTGGCGAGCACATGCCGGTCGTACTTGATGTTCTGGCCCAGCTTGGGCTTGCTGGCATCTTCCAGCCAGGGTCGCAGGCGCTGCAGCACCTCGTCCAGTGGCAATTGTTCCGGCGATTCCGGCGCCTCATGGCCGAGCGGGATATAGGCCGCCTGCCCCGCCTGCACACTCAGGCTGATGCCCAGGATGCGCGCCTGCAGCGGATTGAGCGAGGTGGTTTCGGTATCCAGGGCCGTCAACTCAGCCTGCTCGATGCGGGCGAGCCAGGCGTCAAAGTCTGACCAGGTGGTGATGGTCTGGTAATCCGATGCCTGGGCAGCATGATCCTGTTCGCTCGGTCTGGCTTCGCTGAACAGGTCGCCCGTGCCGCCAGGGGCCGGAGCCGCCGCAGCGGCAGTGCCACCGCTGTCGTCCGGCAAGGCCTTGAGCAGGCTGCGGAACTGGTACAACTGGTAGAAGGCCCGCAGCTCCTCGATGTTGCGCGGATGCCGGGCCAGCGCCCCCAGGTCGGGCAGCCCCTGCACATGGTCGCCCAGGTCGCAATCGGTCTTGATGGTGACCAGCTGGCGGCCGATCGGCAGCCAGTCCAGCGCCTTGCGCAGGTTCTCGCCCACCACGCCCTTGATGCCGGCGGCTTCCTCCACCAGCTTATCGAGCGAGCCGTAGGTGTTGAGCCACTTGGCCGCCGTCTTGGGGCCAACCTTGTCCACGCCGGGCACGTTGTCCACCGTATCGCCCACCAGCGTCTGGTAGTCAATCATCAGCGAGGGCGGCACCCCGAACTCGGCAGTGACGCCCGCCACGTCGCGCTTCTTGCCGTTCATGGTGTCGATGATGGTGACATGCTCGTTCACCAGCTGGCTCAGGTCCTTGTCGCCACTCGAAATGATCACGCGCTTGCCCTGCTCTGCAGCCATGCCGGCCAGGGTGCCGATGATGTCGTCCGCTTCCACGCCCTCGATGCACAGCACGTGCCAGCCGAGCAGGCGCACCACCTGGTGGATGGGCCCGATCTGGCTGGCCAGATCCTCCGGCATGGGCGGACGGTGGCCCTTGTAGTCCGGATACAGCGCGTTGCGGAAGGTGCTGCCCTTGGCATCGAACACGCAGACGGCGTAGCGCGTGGGAAACTCGCGTTCGAGCGACTGCATCATGTTGATCAGGATGCGCAAGGCTCCGGTGGGCTGGCGGGTGCCGTCGGGCAGGGTTACGCTCCAGTCGCCGCCGGCGTGGAAGGCGCGGTACAGGTAGCTGGAACCATCCACCAGCAGCAGAGTGTCGGAAGGGGCATCCACGGTGGCCGTTTCTTCGGCCACGGGAGAATCGGAAATCTGTTCTTGCATAGGCCTGCCATTGTGCCTGCAAAGCCCGGTGCGGCAATACGGCATTCCCCGCCTGCCGTGCCATTGCGGCTGGGGAAATGCAGCCTTATGCCCTAAAATCCCTGCATTGCGCCACAATGCGGCGCCCGTCCCGATTGATCGAAGCGAATTGCCATGAAAACTCCCCTTTCCGTCTCCATCCTGCTGGCTGCCGCAGTGTTTTCCCATGCCGCGTGGACGCAGACGCACGGAGTGGATGGCGTCAGCGCCCCCGCTGTCGTTGCAGCCGAGCCCGGTGTTGCCGAAACTGACGGCCAGTTGCGCGGCGACCAGCGCATCGAGCACCTGAACCACCAGGACAGCGGCTCCACCATCAACGAGTTGCGCGTAGGTGGCGAATCGGAAAGCATCACGGTCAAGCCCAACAACCGCGCTCCGGCTTACCAGATCACCCCCGAGCGCACCAACCCCACGGCCACTTCCGGCCAGCGCATGTGGAACGTGCTGAAGTTCTGATTGCCGCGCACTGCTTGATTCCACCATGGCTGTATTTACCGAAGTCTCGCTAGAGGCCGCCCGACCTTTGTTTGAAGAATTGCAACTCGGCACCCTGCTCGAGTTGAAAGGCATTCAGGGCGGTATCGAAAACACCAACTATTTCGCCACCACCGACCGGGGCGAATACGTGCTGACGCTGTTCGAGCGTCTGACGCACGCCCAGTTGCCCTTTTATCTGTACCTGATGCAGCACCTGGCGCTGCGCGGCATTCCGGTGCCCAGGCCGGCTGCCAACGCCGAGGGCGAAGTGCTGTTCACGCTGTGCGGCAAGCCCGCTGCCGTGGCCAACCGCCTGAGCGGCAAGAGCCAGCTGCAACCGCAGCCGCCGCATTGCGCTGCCGTGGGCACCACCCTGGCCCGCATGCACCTGGCCGGCCAGGACTATGAGCGCGAGCAGCCCAACCTGCGTGGCCTGCCCTGGTGGAACGCAACGGCGCCCGAGGTCTATCCGCACATGGACGACAGCCAGCGCGAACTGCTGCAGTCCGAGCTGGCCTACCAGAACCACATTGCCGCCAGCGCTGCCTACCAGGCGCTGCCGCGCGGCCCGGTGCATGCCGACCTGTTCCGCGACAACGTGATGTTCGAGGGCGAGACGCTGACCGGCTGCTTCGACTTCTACTTTGCAGGCGTGGACACCTGGCTGTTCGATCTGGGCGTGTGCATCAACGACTGGTGCATCGACCTGGCGACCGGCGTGCTGGATCCCGTGCGCACACAGGCCCTGCTGGACGCCTACCAGGCCGTGCGCCCGCTGGAAGCCGCAGAGCGCGAACTGCTGCCCGCCATGCTGCGTGCTGCGGCGCTGCGTTTCTGGGTATCCCGCCTGTGGGATTTCTACCTGCCGCGCGAAGCCAGCATGCTGGTGCCGCACGACCCCACGCATTTCGAGCGCGTGCTGCGCGAGCGCATTGCACGTCCGCTCACCCTGCATACGCCGCAGCATGCCTGAACGGGCATGGCTGCACGGTTGTTTCCTGCTGCATGCCGCTTCTCGCAGATGTGCAGCATTCAGATTGACTGATCGCCCATGCGACTGAATATTGTCCCTGCCAGCCAGGGCATCCAATGGATGAAGCAAGGCATCGCCACCTTCCGCAAGAAGCCGCTGGCGATGCTGGGACTGTTCTTCATCTTCCTGACGGTGGTGAACCTGCTGTCGCTGATTCCGTGGCTGGGCATTGCCATGGCGCTGGCCATGCTGCCGGCGGCCACACTGGGTTTCATGACGGCCGCGCGCGAGGTGGCGCAAGGCAACTACCCCATGCCTACCGTGCTGCTTACGGCATTCCGTGCCGGCCAGCAACGCCTGCATGCCATTGCCGTGCTGGGCATGCTGTATGCCGTGCTGTTCGGCCTGAGCATGGCCGTGACGCAATGGGTGGATGGAGGCCAGTTCGTGCGTATCTACCTGCTGGGCGAAGCGATTGAACCAGCCGCCATGCGCGAGTTGATGTCCCAGGGCGATTTCCAGATGGCGGCCATCCTCGCGGGTACGCTCAACGTGGTGATCGCCATGCTGTTCTGGCATGCGCCGGCGCTGGTGCACTGGCATGGCGTGTCGCCGGTCAAGAGCCTGTTCTTCAGCATCGTGGCCTGCCTGCGCAACTTCCCGGCCTTCTTCGTCTATCTGATGGCCTGGGTGGGGCTGACCATGCTGGTGGTGCTGGGTGCTTCGCTGCTGTTCACGGCCATTGCCGGCCCGGTGATCGGCTCGGTGCTGATGCAGCTGCTGCTGATGGTGATCACGGCGATGTTCTTTACCTCGCAGTACTTCAGCTATCTGGACTGCTTTGTCGAGGCGCGCGACTCCAGTACCGAAGTCTGAGGCAGACCGCAGCGCGGGCGTTCCGGTCCGCGATTACAGCTTGCCAGCTTCTGCCAATCGCGCCAGGGTGACACGGTCGGCCTTGTCCAGCAGGCCCTGATTGCGCGCACGTTCCACCAGTTCGGGGCGGTGTTGTGCTGTCAGCTGCAGGCTCTGGTCGCGGCGCCAGCGGGCGATGGCGGCATGGTTGCCGCCCAGCAGCACCTCGGGGACGCCCTGCCCCTGCCATTGTTCGGGGCGGGTGTAGTGCGGGCAATCCAGCAGGCCGTCCAGCGCGGGGTTGAAGCTGTCCTGGATATGGCTGGCCTCATCCTGCAGCACACCGGGCTGCAGGCGCGCCACGGCATCCAGCAGGGCCACGGCGGCAATCTCGCCACCTGACAGCACAAAATCACCTAGGCTGAGCTGGTGCGTGACGTGCGCATCGACAAAGCGCTGGTCGATACCTTCATAGCGACCGCACAGCAGGACAGCACCCTGCCCTTCGGCCCAGTGGGTCACTTCTGCATGGTCGAGGCGTGTGCCGATCGGGGTGAACAGCACCACCGGTGCTTCGCTGCCTGCCGGGTCGGCACGGTCCTCGCGGATGGCCTGCAGGCAGCGTGACAGGGGCTCTGCCATCATCACCATGCCGGGGCCGCCGCCAAACGGGCGGTCATCCACGCGGCGGTAGTTGCCTTCGGCGTAGTCCCGCAGCTGCCACAGGCGAACCTGCACCTGTCCGCTGGCATAGGCGCGGCGGGTAACGCCAGCCTCCAGATAGGGCTGGATCAGTTCCGGGAACAGGGTGATGATGTCGAAGCGCATGCCGGGCAATCAGTAGTCGGGTTGCCAGTCGACCACGATGCGCTTGCCCGGCACATCCACGCTGTCGACAAAGGCATCCACGAAGGGAATCAAGCGCTCCTGCGCCTTGCCTTCGGCGTCCACGCCGGCATCGAGCACCAGCGTGGTCTGCGGGCCGGTGGCCAGCAGGTCGCGCACGGTGCCGAGCGCCACGCCCTCGCGGTTGCTGACGGCGCAGCCGATCAGATCGACCCAGTAGTATTCGCCCTCTTCCGGCTGCGGGAAGCTGGAGCGCGGCACCAGAATGCGCGCGCCCTTGAGCAGTTCTGCGGCATTGCGGTCCATGATGGCGGCTGCGCCTGCCACCAGGCCGTCGCCATGCTCGCGCACCTGGCGGATCTGCAGTGAGCGTGTGCCTTCGAAATGGCGGGCACCACGCTCTGCAGGCAGCAGAAACCACTGCCTGGCGTTGAACAGCGCCTCGGGCAGGCTGCTGTAGGGAATGATGCGGAACCAGCCGCGCACGCCCCAGGCCTCGCCGATGCGGGCGACCTCGACAGCGTCTTCGGGCAAGGTGGCGGATTCCAGAACGGTATTCAGATCGGCAGACATGCGGTGATTGTGTGCAGGCGGAGCAGAAAAGACAAAGCCCAGTGGAATGCACTGGGCTTTGCATCAGACCGGGAAGGTCTGTGGAGTATCAGGCAGCAACCTTGGCAGCTTGCTTGACCAGGCGTTCCACGGTGGGAGAAACCTGGGCGCCGACGCTCTTCCAGTACGCAATGCGGTCCTGGGCGATACGCAGGCCTTCGGTGCCTTCCTTGGCGCTGGGGTTGTAGAAACCGACGCGCTCGATGAAGCTGCCGTCGCGACGCACGCGCTTGTCAGCAACCACAACGTTGTAGAACGGACGGGCCTTGGAGCCGCCGCGGGAGAGTCGAATGACGACCATGTTGAAATCCTTCGGGTGGTAAAAATTCTTCCAGCGTTTGAGACACGCGACTGGCCACCCGGCCAGCGACACGCTGAAAACATTCGATTATAGAGGCAAAGCGCGAGAGCTGGAAGTTGCTGCGACACTTTTTGTTGTTCCTCTGCAGCGCGCTGCGCCGAATCTGACCAGAGCCCCGCTGCCGGGATGGAGCTCCAAGGATATCGCACGCCACAAAACAGACTGCCGAGCCCCCACAGTCAGGGGCATCAGACAGCCGCCCCTGCATCAGATCACTTGAAGATGATCAGGCTCAGCCAATAGGCGAGAGCCGCCACTGCGGCGCTGGCGGGAATCGTCAGAATCCAGGCCCAGACAATGCCACCTGCCACGCCCCAGCGCACAGCACTGGCACGCTGTGTCGAGCCCACGCCCACGATGGCACCGGTGATGGTGTGCGTGGTCGAGACGGGGATACCGAGCGCCGTTGCGATGAACAGCGTGAGCGCACCGCCGGTTTCCGCACAGAAGCCGCCGACCGGCTTGAGCTTGGTGATCTTCTGGCCCATGGTGCGCACGATGCGCCAGCCTCCGAACATGGTGCCCAGGGCAATGGCGGCATAACAGACCAGGATCACCCAGGTCGGCGGGCTGGCCTCGCCGGACTGCGCATAGCCGGTGGCAATCAGCAGCATCCAGATGATGCCGATGGTTTTCTGCGCATCGTTGCCGCCATGACCCAGGCTGTAAGCACCGGCCGAGACCAGCTGCATCTTGCGGAAGTGCTTGTCCACCTTGAACGGCGAAGTGCGGCGGAAGATCCAGGACACGGCCACCATCATGAGCGAGCCCAGCAGAAAGCCCAGCAGCGGAGACACGATGATGAAGGCCACGGTCTTGCTGATGCCCTGCCAGATCAGCGCATCGGTGCCGCCCTTGGCGATCACGGCGCCGACGATGCCGCCGATCAGCGCATGCGAGGAGCTGCTCGGAATGCCGTAGTACCAGGTCAGCAGGTTCCAGCTGATGGCCCCGACCAGGGCGCCGAACACCACATGGGTATCGACCACACTGGGCAGGACAATGCCCTTGCCCACGGTGGCTGCCACGCTGAGGTGGAAGATGAAAATGGCGATGAAGTTGAAGAAGGCCGCGAAGACAACGGCATGGCCGGGTCGCAGCACACCGGTCGAGACGACCGTGGCAATGGAGTTGGCTGCATCGTGGAATCCGTTCATGAAATCGAACAGGACCGCCAGGACCACGAGCATGATCACAACCCACAATGCGCTTGGGATGACTTCCATGGAGAGGGTCTTTGGTTGGTTCTTGAATCAGGCCAGTGCCATGGCGCCCGGTCAGGCGTTTTCCAGCACGATGCCTTCGATCAGCTTGGCGACGTCCTCGCAGCGGTCGGTCACCGCCTCGAGCAGGTCGTACATGGCCTTGAGTTTGATGAGTTCGCGCACGTCCGGCTCTTCTCGGAACAGGCGGCTCATGCCCTGGCGCATGACATGGTCGGATTCGGATTCCAGTGCATCGACTTCAGAACACAGCAGCAATGCCTGCTTGCCGGCATCGCCCTTGCCCAGACGGGTCAGCTGTTTGATGGCCTGATCCATGCGTTCGCAGCACAGCAGGCTGACTTCACTGAGCTTGGCCAGTTCGGGGGTGACGGCCTGCAGGTCATACAGGGCCATGGTTTCGGCGCTGTCGCGCAGCAGGTCGGCCACGCCGTCCATGGAGCCGATCAGCTGGTGCAGTTGCTCGCGGTCCACCGGGGTGATGAAGGTCTTGTGCAGCGCGGTGTTGAACTCGGCCGCCACGGCGTTGGCACGCAGCTCTGCCGCGTCGACTTCCTTGGCCAGAGCCACGCGCACGTCCCGGTCGGAGTAATTCATCACCAGTTGGCAGAAGTTGCGTGCGGCATCGACGATGCAGTCGGAATGGCGACTGGTCAGTTCGAAGAAGTTGCCTTCATGGGGGAGCAGTTTGCTGAATATCATGAATGGGTTGAATGTGGATTCAGGAGACAATTCCGCTTGTACTCTTGCGTTACCAATTTTGACGGTTTTGTGACAAATTCAAAGTTTATCCGCTCTTCCGATGCCGGCGACGGGCTGAAGGCGATTTCATGCGCTGCAATTTTCAGGGTGTTGTTTTGAAGAGCGACTGCATTGGCGCAGCTTCCGCAAACGGTGTTGTGATCGTGCATCAGGACGCCCACCTGATCGTGCTGGACAAGCCAGCCAACCTGCTTGCAGTGCCCGGCCGCGGGGAAAAGAACCACGATTCGCTGAGCGTGCGCGTGCAGGCGCTGTTTCCCGAGGCGCTGATCGTGCACCGGCTGGACATGGGCACCAGCGGCCTGCTGGTGATGGCGCGCACGCTGGAGGCACAGCGCAGGCTTGGCGACGCCTTTGCCAGACGTCAGGTGCACAAGCGCTACGTGGCCATAGTGCAGGGCGAACTGCAATCGCCGGAGGAGGCATGGCAGACGATTGATGCGCCGCTTTGTGTTGACTGGCCGAACCGGCCGCGCAGCAAGATCGATCCTGTCCATGGCAAGCCGAGCGTGACGCACTGGCGCAGCGTGGCGGAGCCTGAGGCATTTCCCGGCCTGGCCGAAGGATTCCTGCGCCCTGCCGTTCCTCACAGCATCATCGATCTGGAGCCGGTGACGGGGCGGTCGCACCAGCTGCGGGTGCATCTGCAGTCTCTGGGCCATCCCATTGCCGGTGATTTGCTGTATGGCGATGCCGACAACCACGCGATGGCACCACGCCTGTTGCTGCACGCCTATGCGCTATCGCTGCCGCATCCGGAAACCGGGGCGCTGATGCACTGGCACTGCCCCACCCACTTCGATTTGCTGGACGGATTGCCGCAATATCGCACGCTGCAAGTCCCCCTCGCACAGAGGGGTTTGGACCGTCCCTGAGAAATGGGGCCACAATGCGATTCATGCAGTTCCCGAACGACGCTCTTTCTCCTGCCAATGCTGCACCGCAGCAGCTTGTGGACCGTTTTGGCCGCAGCATCGACTACCTGCGCGTGTCGGTGACCGACCGCTGTGACTTGCGCTGCTCCTATTGCATCCCGAAAGGCTTCCGCGATTTCGAGGAGCCGGAGAACTGGCTGACGTTCGACGAGGTGACACGGGTGGTGGCGGCGTTTGCGCGTCTGGGCACGTCGCGTTTTCGCCTGACTGGCGGCGAGCCGCTGCTGCGCCGCAATCTGCCGGATCTGGCGCGACGCATTTCCGCGCTGCCGAACGTGGAAGACCTGTCTCTGACCACCAACGGCACGCAACTGGTCAAGCACGCTCAGGCTCTGCGAGATGCAGGCGTGATGCGGCTGAACGTGAGCCTGGATTCGCTGCGTGGCGAGTGCGTGGAGCAGATCACCGGCAGCGACAGCCTGCAGAAGGTGCTCGACGGCCTGCGTACCGCACGCGAGGCAGGTTTCGAACGGATCAAGATCAACATGGTGCCGATGCAGGGCGTGAACGATGGCGATATTGACGCCATGGTGGCCTTCTGCATGGAAAACGGCTTTGTGCTGCGCATGATCGAGGCCATGCCGATGGGCCATACCGGGCAGGAAACGCGCGGATTGTCACTGACCGCCCTGCTCTCGCAGCTGGAAAAGAAATACGCGCTGGTACCGAGCACGGTACGGCTGGGTGGCGGCCCTGCCAAGTACTGGGTCAGCCCCGGTACCGGTTTCACGCTGGGCCTGATCACACCGATCTCGCAGCACTTCTGCGAAACCTGCAACCGTGTGCGCCTGTCGGTGGATGGCACGCTCTACATGTGCCTGGGGCAGGAAGAGAGTTTCGAGCTGCGCCCCCTGCTGCGCGCAGGTTGCAGCGATGCGGAACTGGAAGCCGCCATCCGCTCCGCCATCGAACTCAAGCCGGAGCGGCACGAGTTTGTCGAGCGGCCGGAGAAGTCCATCCGTTTCATGTCCATGACGGGTGGCTGAGCTTGCTCGAATGGGGCCCTTCTTGCTCTGACTGCCACCTGCCACGTTTGAGTTCGCCCTACTTTTTCTTGGGACGGAAAGCGGTAATGACTTCGGCACGCGTCTCGATGTAGGGGCCGCCCATCAGTTCGATGCAGTACGGCACCGAGGCGAAGATGCCGTGCACCACGACCTGCCCTTCGGCATTTTTCACACCTTCCAGTGTTTCCTGGATCGCCTTGGGGCGACCGGGCAGGTTCAGGATCAGGCTGGTGCCGCGGATCACGCCGACCTGGCGCGACAGGATGGCCGTGGGCACGTAATACAGGCTGACCTGACGCATCTGCTCGCCGAAACCGGGCATCACGCGATCGGCCACGGCTAGGGTAGCCTCGGGAGTGACGTCCCGCGGCGCCGGACCGGTGCCGCCAGTGGTCAGGATCAGGGCGCAGCCTTCCTGGTCGGCCAGCGCACGCAGGCTGTCTTCGATCACGGCCTGCTCGTCGGGAATGAGCCGTTCGACAAATTCCACCGGGTTGCTGACGGCTCGCTCCAGCCAGCTTCGCAGGGCCGGCAGGCCTTCGTCCAGGTAGACGCCGCTGCTGGCGCGGTCGCTGATCGAGACTAGACCAATGCGGATTGTGGGCAGCTTGTCCATCAGAACCATCCTTTTCCGGGCAAGGGGTAGATCGTAACCGGATCGCCCACGGCAACCGGCGTATCGGGGGTGATTTCAGCCAGCACATTGGCCTGCACGCAGGCAGACAGCATGGCGGAGCCCTGTCCCTGCAGCGCGCTCACATGCCAGCGTCCGTCCGGGCCGGCCTGCGCCACGGCACGCAGGAATTCGCGCCGCGGCTCGCGCTTGAGGCGTTCGAAACCGGAGACGGCCTGTACCGCCAGCGGTTCGGGTTGCGGCAAGCCCTGCAGCTTGCGCAGGGCCGGAGCCACCAGCATGAAGAAGGCGACGAAGGTGGCCACCGGATTGCCGGGCAGCATGAAGACGCGTGCCTGACCGGCACTGCCCCAGGCAAAGGGCTTGCCCGGCTTGATGGCGAGCTTCCAGACATCGAGCTGGCCGATATCGGCCAGTGCAGCGCGCACATGGTCTTCCTCGCCGACCGAAACACCGCCGCTAGTGAGAATCACATCGGCCTGGGTGGAGGCAGCCTGCAGGCGCTCTCGCGTGATGGCAGCGTCATCCGGCAGGCATCCGCTCAGCACCACCTCCACCGGCATGCCGGCCAGCCAGGCCAGCATCTGGTAGCGGTTGGCATCGTAGATCTGCCGGGGTGCCAGATCGGTGCCTGGTTCGCGCAATTCATTGCCGCTGGAAAACACCGCCACGCGCAGCGGACGCAGCACCGGCAGCGCGGCGTGGCCCTGGCTGGCAGCCAGGGCGACGGCAGCGGGGTCGAGCAAGGTGCCCTGGTTCAGCAGCGTACCGCCGGCGGCGTATTCTTCGGCGCGGCGGCGGATATGGGCACCTGCGCGGGCCGGCTGGGCCAGAATGAGCGTATCCCCTTCCGTCTGCACATCCTCCTGGGGTACCACGGCAGTGGCGCCGGCAGGAACCGGAGCGCCCGTGAAGATGCGTGCGGCCTGACCGGCCTGCAGGGTCAGCTCCGGGCTCTCGCCAGCAGCAATGCGGCCTGCCAGCGTGAAACGGGTGCTGTTGCCTTCGGGATCGGCCACGGCGTAGCCATCCATGGCGCTGTTGTCGAACTGGGGCGTGTCATACAGCGCGGGCAGATCGGCGGCGAGCACATGCCCGCTGGCCTTGTCCAGGGGCAAGGGAATGGTGTCGGAAACAGGCTGCAGGGACGCCAGCAGCTGACGCAGCGCGTCGTGGTAGTCAAGCATCATGGGATAAACGGTGTTCGAGTTGAAGCAAGGCAGCGGGATCGTTGGCATTGGCAAACGCCGCTACGTCATCGAAAGGTACGGCTTGCGAGGCCCGGTTGGCGATCCAGCCACGTAGGCTGCGTTGTCCGGACGCCAGATAAGCCGCCGCACTGGCCAGTGCGGAACATTTTGCCAGCAGCATGGCGGGTTGCGGCCGATCGCCGCATTGGGGGTAGGCGATTTCAAGTGCCGGATTTTTTTGCAATGCGGCGAGCAGATCGCGAACGAGGTGATCCGGCAGCAGCGGCGCGTCGCAGGGAACCAGTTGCAGATAGCCGTTTGTATCCGCCAGCATCGGCGCCACGGTGGCGAGGGCGGCCATCGGACCCATGCCCTGCCATTGAGCGTCATCCGTGATGACGGGGAAGCCCAGCGTCCGGTATTCCTCCAGATGGCGATTCGCGCTGATCTGCAGCTGGCTGACCTGTGGGCGCAGCCGTGCAAGCACATGGCTGACCAGCGGCTGGCTGGCGAGCGCGATCCAGCCCTTGTCCTGACCGCCCATGCGCCGCCCTTCTCCGCCAGCGAGGATCAGTCCGGTGACCAGGGCCTGTTCAGTCATTCCAGCGGTCACGGGCTGCGTCGTCACTCGCCTTGGCGGCAACCCAGGTGGTGCTGCCGTCGGCAAATTCCTCGCGCTTCCAGAAAGGGGCCTCGGTCTTGAGGTAGTCCATCAGATATTCGGCGGCGGCGAAGGCGGCACGGCGATGGCCGGAGGCAGCCAGCACCAGCACGATGCCCTCGCCCGGCTCCAGCCGGCCCACGCGATGCACCACGCGGCAGGCGGAAACCGGCCAGCGTTCACCGGCCTGACGGGCAATGCGTTCGATCTCGCTTTCGGTGACCCCGGCATAGTGCTCCAGATGCAACGCTGCCAGAGGATGGGCCTGATCGTGTGCGCGTACCATGCCCTGGAATACCACCAGCGCCCCCGCATCACCCGCGTGCTGGCGCAGCGCCTGCTCTTCGGCAGCAAGGTCAAACGCCTGTTCCTGAACGGAAACGGACAGCCACATGCTCAGCCTCCGGTCACGGGCGGCAGGATGCCCACTTCGGCGCCATCGGGCACGGGCACCTCGCCATAGGCCATCTGGCGGTTCACTGCCATGCGGAACACCTGGCCAGGCGCCAGCGCCTCGGCCCATTGCGGGCCGCGGTCGCGCAGGTGTTGCAGCAAGGCATCGGTGCTGCCGCCATTCCATGCCAGTTCTTCGCTGTCCCGGCCCACGCGGTCGCGCAGCACACCGAAATACAGAATCCGGATCATGTCTCTCCTTGGTTGATGGTGGGCATGGCGGTCATCATAGGGGAAAGACAAAGGCCGTTCACTCCACCGGCCTGCGTAGCGGCTACGTCCTTGGACGTAGATTTTCATGGAAGCCCTCCTTCTCTCGGAGAGCGTCTGCCTCGCAGTTGTGAAACGGGCATGGCCAGCCACTACACTAGGGCGCTACCCCAACTTCCCGAATGGAATGCCATGTCTTCCCTGACGCACTTCGATGCCACCGGCCAGGCCCACATGGTGGATGTGGGCGAGAAGGCGGAAACCCGCCGCCGCGCCACGGCCACCGGCCATATCACCATGCAGCCCGAGACCTTTGCACTGCTGGATCAGGGGCAGGCGAAGAAAGGCGACGTGCTGGGTGTGGCGCGGCTGGCGGCGATTCAGGGCACCAAGCACACGGCGCTGCTGATTCCGCTGTGCCATCCGCTCGCGCTGACGCATGTGGGTGTGGAGTTCGAGAAGGAGGCAGCACTGCATCGCGTGCATATCCGTGTGACGACGGAGACCGTGGGGCGTACCGGCGTGGAGATGGAGGCGCTTTCCGGCGCCATGGCCGGTTTGCTGACGGTGTATGACATGCTCAAGGCCGTAGATCGCGGCATGCAGATCGATGGCGTGCGTCTGCTGGAGAAGCTGGGAGGCAAGAGCGGGCACTGGCAGGCAGAGGAGCGCCCGGCTGACTGAGCTGGCGAGACGCGAAGCTGAGTGGATCCGTTGGAACGGTGAATGAAAGCCCCCTGAAACGACAAAGCGCCCTGAGAGGCGCTTTTGCATGCATCCGGTCAGCACACCGGATGCGGAATGGCGTCAGCGACGCCCTGCTCTCACCAGGAACGCACGCGACCGGTATCGATATGCACGAACTGGCTGTCGGGGTAATAGCCCACACCACCCCCTTCCAGCGACTTGGCCGCATCGCGCAGCTCGGCCAGCGGCACGCCGGGCAGGCGCACGTCTATGGCCTTGCCTTCCATGTGCAGGCTCTTCTTGGCCACACCGCCGCCACGCGTGTTGCGCAGCGTGTTGTTGGTCACCGGGCTGCGATAGCCGGAAATGACGTCGAAGGACTGGCTGGTACCCAGCGCCTGGCGCACGCGGTACAGCAGATCGAACAGGCCCGGATCCATGGTGCCGACGATGCCGCTGTAGTGGTCGCGCAGAAAGGTGTTGAGGCGCGTGATGGATTGCGGCAGGAAGTTGTCACCCACGGCATAGACCAGCGAAATGCGTTCGTTGGTGTGCAGGTGGTTGAAGGACAGACCGCGGGACGAGGGAATGGAAGCGAGAGCGCTGCCGCTGCCAATGGCGAGAGTTCCGGCGGCGGTGGCACGGAGGGCGGAACCCAGGAAATAGCGGCGGGAAGGAGTCTTTGTCTGATTCATGAATGATGGCAACCTGAATGCGTGCGGGGCAACCTGACTTGGAGCGTCAGGCGTCGTCAAAGTTTCGTGCACTGCACAAAAAACAGGAAAAAAAGCAGGCTGCCGATGTACTGCTGCAACAGACCGCTCACCCCATGTAACAGTCATGAAAAACTGTCCATGGGACTCATTGTAGGGAGGGTGCGCTGGCGGCGCTACTGTTTTTTTGTAACGGCGTCGCAGACTTAGGCGGTACTCTTGTGGTTTTACCTTGTGCCAGCAGGTCAGCCAGCTTGCGGTCGTGGCCGTACAGGTCGGGGAAGAACAACAGCTGTCCGTTACTGATCACGGTCGTCATGTAAGTGATGACTACCGGCAGCGGTTCCTTCAGGCGCACGGTGGTTGCCTTGCCGGCACCCATGGCCTTGCGGATGCGATCCTCGGTCCAGGCAGGATCATCCTGCAGCACGAACTTGGCGAGCTGCACCGGCTCTTCCACGCGGATGCAGCCGTGGCTGAAGTCGCGCTTGGTGCGCTTGAACAGGCCGGGCGACGAGGTGTGGTGCAGGTAGATGTTCTGGTTGTTGGGGAACACGAACTTGATGTCGCCCAGCGCGTTGCTCGGGCCGGGCTTCTGGCGGATGCGTGCCGTACCGTTGAGTACGCCCTGCAGGCCACCCTGCCCCACGATCTCGAAGCCGTTGCGTGCCATGTAGCCAGGATCGCGACGGATCTTGGGGATGGTTTCGGATCGTGCGATGGAGGGCGGCACGTTCCAGTACGGGCTGAACTCGATGTAGCGCATGTCCTCGTCGAACATGGGGGTGCGCGTGTCCAGCGCCTTGCCCACGATGACGCGCATCGAGACCTTGGGTTCGGGCTGGCCGCCGGCGTTGTCATAGGCGCGCAGGCGGAACTCGGGCACGTTCACCACGATGGTGCGATGGCCCTGCAGCAGTGGCGTCCAGCGCAGGCGCTCCATGGCCAGCGCGATGCGGTCGGCACGCTGTTTGGGCGATTCGTTCAGCTTGTCCAGTGTGGCCTTGTTGAGTACGCCGTTTTCGGGCAGTCCGTAGCGCTGCTGAAAGGCCTTGACGCCATCCTGCAGGGTGCTGTTGTAGGTGGTGGGTGCCGCCGTACCTGCAGGCAGATCGCCCATGGCGACCAGACGCTGCGTCAGCATGGCCAGCCCTGACCAGGCCTGTCCATTGCCCAGCTTGCCGCCCTTGGGCAGTGCCGGCAGGGAGCCGGTCCACGCGGGGTCGCCGGCCAGCTGGCGTTCGCGCTCCAGTGCCTTGCGCAATTCGTCGTACATGGGAACGCGCGGCGTGGCTGCGTCGAAGGCGCTGGCGAGGTTGCCCATGCCCAGCGCCTCGCGCAGCGCCGTCGGGGCATCGAAGGCTTTCCAGTCGGTCTTGTTGGCGTCGTAGTGCTCACGGATCTGGCGCGGGTCCACGCGACCGTTGCGCAGATGGTGGAGGTACAGCTCGACCTTTTCGGTGAGCTGGGCATCCAGGGTGGAAGCACTGGCCGGGTCAAGCGGCCTGCCCTGGCTGGCCTGCACGGTCTGCAGCAGTTGCGCGCCGCCGTAGTGGCCGGGATTGAGGCCGTCATTGCCGGCATTGGCGAGGCGGCGGGCAGCCTCCAACGCCACCGGTCGCAGCATGTTCTGCTCATTGACCCAGAGCGAGGATGCCCATGTCTGGGGCACAGCCATCAGGCTGGCCAGAGCGAGGGACGCAGGAATCAGTCGGGAAGGAGTAAACAGCAACTGCACCATGGATCAAGACCTGAAAAAAAGCGGGCTGCAGACAAGGGTCTGGAGCCCGCAAAATGTAGCACACCCGTGCTCATTGACGAAGCAGGGTTAGCACCCTGCGCTTGTTTCGTTGCTGCCTTACATCCCCAGGTAAGCCTGGCGCACCTCATCGTTGGCGAGCAGTTCGGGGCCCGGGCCGCTCAGCGTCACGGAGCCGGTTTCCAGCACATAGCCGCGGTCGGCAATCGCCAGCGCAGCGGCCGCGTTCTGCTCGACCAGCAGAATGGTCATGCCGTGCGACTTGAGCGACTTGATGACGTTGAAGACCTCTTCCACCAGCAGCGGCGCCAACCCCATGGAGGGCTCGTCCAGCAGCAGCAGCTTGGGGCGGCCCATCAGGGCACGGCCGATGGCGAGCATCTGCTGCTGGCCGCCGGAGAGCGTACCCGCAGGCAGATTGCGCTTTTCCTTGAGGATGGGGAACATGCCGTAGACCTTCTCCATGTCCTCCTGCAGATGCTCTTTGGGCTGCGTGAAGGCGCCCAGACGCAGGTTGTCCTCGATGGAGAGCGGGCCGAACACCTGGCGGCCTTCCGGGCTCTGGCAGATGCCGCGGCGCACGCGCAGGTCGGCACGCAGCCTGGAGATGTCTTCCCCTGCAAACATGATCTTGCCGGCCGACATGGGCTGCACACCCGAGAGCGTGCGCATGAAGGTGGTCTTGCCGGCGCCGTTGGCACCGACGAGGGCCACCAGCTCGCCCTTGTGCACTTCCACATCCAGGCCCTTGAGCGCCTTGATGCGGCCGTAGCAGCTTTCCATGCCGGTGACGGACAGCAGCAACTCACCCGTGGGCTTGGCCGTGCCGGTGGTCAGACTGCCTGCCTCGTGCGCGCCCAGACCGACCGACGCCGGTGCCAGGTTGACCAGGCGGTGGAACAGCTGTCGGAATTCGGCCTTGGCTTCGCCCCCGAAGACCGGATCGGCGTTGTTGCCGAAGGCTTCGTCGATGGATTGCCAGTCTTCTGCCGTGAGCGATGTACGCGCCAGCGGCATCACGTCCTTTTCCTCGGTGCGGATGTGTGCCTTCACGCTCTGGGCATACGTGCGCAGCGCCTCGACGAAGTCTTTACGGTGCGTCTCGTCCTGCATGGCGCTGTTCATCTTGCCACGCAGGGCAAGCAGCATTTCCGGGCCGTTGCGGTGCTCGGCCTGCAGGCGATCGAGTACGGCTGCGGCTTCCGGACTGCGCTGGCGCAGCGCCGGGAACAGATGATGGTCTTCCTTGGCGTGGTGGCAGCCATCCATGAACTGGTCGATGTAGTCGAACAGTGCCGTGAAAAAGCCGGTGTCCACCTGCTGGCCCTGCTCGATCTCGCTGGCGAGCGAATCGAGCGTGGCCGCAACGCGCCACAGGTTCTGGTGTTCTTCGATGATGATGCGCAAGGCTTCCATGGTGTTTCCTTCGGACGGCTCAGGCATGTGCGCCCAGGTAGGCGGCAATCACGTCCGGGTTGTTGCGGACTTCCTCGCGGGTGCCTTCGGCCAGCTTGCGGCCGTAGTCCAGCACGAGAATGCGTTGGGACAGGTTCATCACCATCTTCATGTCGTGTTCGACCAGCACGCAGGTCACGCCGCTTTCGGCCACCTTGCGGATCAGCTCGTCGATTTCATGCGTTTCGGTGTGGTTGAGGCCGGCGGCCGGCTCGTCCAGGAACAGCAGCTTGGGCTGCATGGCCAGCGCGCGGGCAATTTCCAGGCGCTTGAGCGCGCCGTAGGACATGCTGTCGGCACGGGCACCGATCTGGCCACCCAGACCGACGAAGCGCATCAGCTCGGCCGCCTCCTCGCGCAATGCGGCATCGCGTCTGGTGATGGATGGCAGGTGCAGCGCGCCCTTGATCAGGTTGCGGTCCAGGCGCAGGTGGGCGCCCACCATCACGTTCTCCAGCGCCGACATGTTCATGCACACCTGCAGGTTCTGGAAGGTGCGCGCCATGCCGCGGCGGGCCAGTTCGTCAGACGACTTGCCCTGGATTTCCTCGCCGTTGAGCTTGATGGTGCCGGTGGTCGGCTTGTAGACGCCGGTGATCAGGTTGAACAAGGTGGTCTTGCCGGCGCCGTTGGGGCCGATGACCGCATAGATCATGCCAGGATCGATCTTGAAGGACACGTCATTGACGGCCTTGACGCCCCCGAAATGGATGGAGAGGTTCTGTACGTCGAGCATGGACATGGTCAGTCGCCTTTCTTGCCGAACTTGCTGGCCAGCGTCGGGACGATGCCCTTGGGCAGGAAGATCATGAACAGCATCAGGATCGCGCCGAAGATGACGGTTTCCCAGCCTTCGAAGGTGGCCAGCGCCTGTGGCAATGCCGTCAGGAGCGCAGCGCCCAGCAGGGAACCCCAGACCGAGGCCATGCCGCCGACCACCACCATGGTGATCAGTTCGATCGAGTGGAAGAAGTCGGCGAAACCCGGCGTGACCATGCCGACGTAGTGCGCCATCACGCTGCCCATGATGCTGGCGAACACCGCCGACATGGTGAAGATGGTGACCTTGTAGCGCACCACGTTCACGCCCACCACGCGGGAGGCCACTTCGGAGCCATGCAGGGCACGCAGCGCGCGTCCGAACGGGGAGTCGATCAGGTTGAGCGACGCCCACACGCTGACGACCAGGAAGATCGCAACCACCCAGTACCAGTGACGGTCGCTGCTCAGCTCCAGCCCGAACAGGCCCATGGTCGGCAGCGGCATGCCATCGGGACCGCCCGTGAGCTGGGACTCATTGCGCAGCACGATGTTGACCAGAATGCCCAGGCCCAGCGTCGCCATGGCCAGGTAGTGGCCCTTGAGGCGGAAGATCGGACGGGCGATTGCCGCAGCCAGCAGGCCGCAGATCACGGCGCCAGCCAGCATGGCCGGCAAGGGATGCCAGCCGAAGTGCGTGGGCAGCACCGCCGAGGCGTAGGCACCGATGCCGAGGAAGCCGGCATGGCCCAGGCTGATCTGCCCGGCAAAGCCGACCAGCAGGTTCAGGCCCAGCACCACGATGGCGTTCATGGAAATGCGGATCACCAGATCGAGATAGAACGCGTTGCTGATGACGAAGGGAGCAATCGCCAGCGCCAGCGCCAGGACTCCCAGGGAGATGTACATGGATGTCTTGCGCATGATTTACACCCGGTCGGTAGATTTGCCGCCAAACAGGCCACGCGGCATGAAGAACAGCACCAGCAGGATCAGGATGAACGGAATCGCGTCCTTGTAGGCCGAGGAGATGTAGCCGGCGCCCATGGATTCCAGGATGCCGACCAGCAGACCGCTGACGACAGCGCCCAGGCCATTGCCCAGACCGCCCACCACGGCTGCCACGAAGCCTTTCAGGCCAAGCATGATGCCGACGTCGTAGGACGTCATGGTCACCGGCGTCAGCAGGATGCCGCCCAGTGCGCCCAGCGCGGCAGACAGCGCGAAGCTGACGAACAGCACCTTGCTGGTGTTGATGCCCACCAGTTGGGCCGCCGTTTGGTTGACGGATGTGGCCAGCATGGCCTTGCCGGACAGCGTGCGGTTGAAGAAGTACCACAGGGCCACTACCACGATGGCGGTGACGCCCAGCACCCACAGGCTCTGCGGCTGGATGGCGGCGCCCAGGATGTAGATCGGCTTGTCGCCAGAGAAGGCCGGCAGGCTGAAGGTGCCCTTGCCCAGCCAGACCTGGATCAGGCCGCGGATGAACAGCGAAGCGCCGATGGTGATGATGATCAGCGTCACCGTCTCGGCGCCCTTCACGGGTTCGATGGTGACTTTTTCCATCACGATTCCGACAATGGCCGGAATCAGGATGGCCAGAATGAATGCCACCGGCAGCGGCAGGCCTGCGTTGGTGAAATACACCGCCAGCATGCCGCCCAGCATGATGAATTCACCCTGCGCGAAGTTGATGACGTTGCTGGAGTTGTAGATCAGCGTGAAGCCTAGGGCAGCCAGCGCGTAGGTGGATCCTACGGTGATGCCCGAGAACAGGTACTGCAGGAACTCTGCCATGATGGGTCTCCCTTGGGTCGGTGGGTCCTGCAGTTCAGGCTTGCGCCATCCACTGCGGTGGGCGTTTGTCGAGGAAGGCGGTGATGCCATCCTTGGCTTCTTCGGTGGCGCGCTGGGCCGCGATGCGGCGCGCGGTTTCCTCGGTAGTGGCGTCGTCGATCGGGCGCGCGTTGACGGCGCCGACCAGCTGTTTGGCCGCGAACTGTGCGCCAGGGCCGCAGGTCAGCAGCGTGTCAGCGAGCTTCTGCACGGCGGCGTCCAGATCCTGCAGCGGCACCACCTCACCCACCAGACCCATCTCGAGCGCGCGGCGGGCGCCGATGCGTTCGGCGCTCTGGAAATAGCGCAGCGCATGGCGCGGGCCAATGGCACGCAGCACATAGGGGCTGATCACGGCAGGGATGATGCCGAACTTGACTTCGGAGGTGGCAAAGCTGGCGTCCTCGCTGGCGATGGCCATGTCGCAGGCCGCCGTCAGGCCGGTGCCGCCGCCCAGCGCAGCGCCTTGCACGCGGGCAATGGTCGGCTTGCGCATGCCGGAGAGCGCACGCAGCATGCCGGCAAAACGCAGCGCATCGGCGCGGTTCTCGGCCTCGGTGTAGCCGGAGGCGCGCTTCATCCAGTTCAGGTCGGCGCCGGCCGAGAAATGCTTGCCGCGGCCAGCCAGCACGACGATGCGCACGCTGTCATCGGCATCCAGTGCGGTGCAGGCAGCATGCAGATCGGCGATCAGCTGTTCGTCAAAGGCGTTGAACACGTCCGGACGGTTCATCCAGAGCGTGGCGACAGCGCCCTGCCGCTCGATGTCAAGGGTCTGGTACATAACTCTTGTCGAAAATCGGTGGGCCATGCGCGCAACACGCCAGGCCCGGAAATCGGGGGGATGCGCAGCCGGGAGGCCAGGCACTGCAGCCAGTGCCCTGCCCCGCTGCTGCGATCCCGGATCAGGGACGCAACTCACGCCGCGCCCACGGGGATCAGCTGATTACTCGACCAGCGTCCACTTGCCGTCCTTGACCTCCAGCATCTTGAATGCGGACAGGTCCAGGCCGTTGTGGTCTTCGGCAGACATGTTGAACACGCCACCGGTACCCACGAAGCCCTTGGTGTTCTCGATGGCATCACGCACCTTGGCCTTGTCGGTGCCGCCAGCCGTCTTGATGGCTTCCACGGCCATCAGCAGGCCGTCATAGGCGTGGCCACCGAAGGCGGAGGGTTCCTGGTTCCACTTGGCGCGGAAGGCATTGTTGTAAGCCTCGACCACGGGCTTCTGCTTGTCGTCGGCCTTGAGGGCTTCGGGAGCGAGCTGCGGGGAAGCAGGCATGCGCACGCCGTTGGCAGCGTCGCCAGCCAGCTTCAGGAACTCGTTGGAAGCCACGCCGTGCGACTGGTACAGCGGCTGCTTGATGTCAAGCTGGCGGTAGTTCTTGGTGGCCACAGCCGGGCCCTGGCCCAGACCGAAGATCAGCACGGCCTGCACATCCGGCGTGCCCTTGATCTTGGTGAGCTGGGCGCTCATGTCCGTGTCCTTGGGACCATAGGTTTCATTGGCCACGATCTCGATGCCGGACTTGGCTGCCACACCCTCGGTTTCCTTCTTGCCGGACTGGCCGAAGCCGCTGGTCTCGGACAGCAGGCCGATCTTGGTGATGCCGCGCTTCTTCATGTCTTCGAAGACTTTCTCGGCAGCCATGCGGTCGGTGTGCGGCGTCTTGAACAGCCACTTCTGCGTCGGCTGGGTGATCACCACGGCGCCGGCCAGCGAGATCATGGGCACGCCAGCCTTGTCGACCAGCGGAGCGATGGCCATGGTGGAGCCGGTGGTGGTGCCGCCGACGATCACGTCGACCTTGTCGTCCTCGATCAGACGCTTGCCGAAGCTGTTGGCCTTGTTGGCGTCGCCGCCGTCGTCATAGTGCACCAGCTCCAGCTGGCGGCCGTTCACGCCGCCCTGCTTGTTGATGTCCTCGACGTACATCTGCAGGGTTTTCAGTTCCGGATCACCCAGGAAAGACGCCGGGCCGGTCACGGACAGGACGGAGCCGATCTTGATCGGGCCGTTGGCATCGCCGCCGGTGGCAGCCGGAGCGCCGCCTGCAGCGCTGGTGCCTTCTGCGGGCTTGCTGGCTTCCTTGGAATTGCAGGCCGTGAGCATGGCGGCGCCGGCCAGCATCAGGGCTGTAACTGCCAGCGAGCCGCCGGTCTTGAGGGTGTGCTTGGTCATCATCTTCTGTCTCCTTGGTTGGTTTTCTCTGGTCAAACGCGTTCGATAATCAGGGCAATGCCTTGCCCCACTCCGATACACATGGTGCACAGGGCGTAGCGGCCGCCCTGTCGTTGCAGCTCGTAGGCGGCGGTGGTCACCAGGCGCGCACCGCTCATGCCGAGCGGGTGGCCGATGGCGATGGCACCGCCGTTGGGATTCACATGGCCGGCGTTGTCCGGCAGGCCCAGATCGCGCAGCACGGCCAGCGCCTGTGCGGCAAAGGCTTCGTTCAGCTCGATCACGTCCATCTGGTCCAGGCTCAGGCCTGTCTGGCCGAGTACCTTGCGCACGGCAGGCGCCGGGCCGAAGCCCATGATGCGCGGCGCTACGCCGGCGGTGGCCATGCCGACCACGCGGGCGATGGGCTTGAGGCCGTAACGGCCTGCGGCTTCTTCAGACGCCACCAGCAGCGCGCAGGCGCCGTCGTTCACGCCGGAGGCATTGCCTGCGGTGACCGTCAGGTCCGGGCCGTTCACGCCCTTGAGCCTGGCCAGCATGTCCAGCGTGGTTTCCGGGCGCGGGTGCTCGTCCCGCGTGAACATCTTGGGATCGCCCTTCTTCTGCGGAATCGCCACCGGAATCAGCTCGGCATCGAAACGCCCTGCTGCATCGGCTGCGGCCCAGCGCTGCTGTGAGCGCACGGCGAAGGCATCCTGGTCTTCGCGGGAGATGTTGAAGTCCTGCGCCACGTTGTCCGCCGTCTGCGGCATGGAATGCGTGTCGTACAGCTTTTTCAGTACCGGGTTGGGAAAACGCCAGCCGATGGTGGTGTCGTAGATCTGCGCGCTGCGCGAGAAGGCGCTTTCCGCCTTGCCCATCACGAAGGGCGCGCGCGACATGCTCTCCACGCCGCCAGCAATCATTAGGCCGGCCTCGCCCGCCTTGATGGTACGCGCAGCCAGGCCCACGGCATCCATGCCGGAGCCACACAGGCGGTTGACCGTGGTGCCCGGCACCTCGATCGGCAGGCCGGACAGCAGCCCCGCCATGCGCGCCACGTTGCGGTTGTCTTCGCCGGCCTGGTTGGCGCAGCCGTAGATGATGTCATCCACTGCCGTCCAGTCCACGCCGGGATTGCGCTCCTGCAGCGCCTTGATCGGCAGTGCCGCCAGATCGTCGGCACGCACCGATGCCAGTGCCCCGCCGTAACGCCCGATGGGCGTGCGGATGGCGTCGCAAATGAAAGCCTGTGCCATGGCGGATTACCTTTCCTTGGAACGCTGGTCCAGAATGCGCACGGCCTTGCCGGTCAGCGTGCGCGGAATGCCATCCGGCTGCATCACGGTGATCTTGGTCGAGACCCCGATCAGTGTCTTGATGTGATGTTGCAGTTGCTTGACAATGTCTCGCACATCGGCATCGGGCAGGTCGGCAGCATCGCGCTGCAGTTCGCAACGCACTTCCAGGTTGTCCATGTGGCCGTCACGGCTCACCACCAGCTGGTAGTTGCCGGCCAGACGCTTGTCGCGCAGGATCTGCTCCTCGATCTGCGTTGGGAACACGTTCACGCCGCGGATGATCAGCATGTCGTCGGAACGGCCGGTGATCTTGCCCATGCGGCGGAAGGAGCGCGAAGTGGGCGGCAACAGGCGCGTCAGGTCGCGCGTGCGGTAGCGGATCACGGGCATGCCTTCCTTGGTCAGCGAGGTGAACACCAGTTCACCCAGCTCGCCGTCCGGCAGTACGCGGCCGGTATCGGGATCGATGATCTCGGGATAGAAATGGTCTTCCCAGATCACCGGGCCGTCCTTGCTCTCGATGCACTCGCTGGCCACGCCGGGACCCATCACTTCGGACAGGCCGTAGATGTCCACCGCATCCAGACCCAGCTTCTTCTCGATCTCGGCACGCATGCCCTCGCCCCACGGCTCGGCACCGAAGATGCCGACCTTGAGCGAACATTCCGCCGGGTCGATACCCATCTTCTCGAACTCTTCGGCAATCACCAGCGAGTAGGACGGCGTCACCATGATGATGTCCGGCTTGAAGTCCTGGATCAGCTGCACCTGCTTCTCGGTCTGGCCACCCGACATGGGCACCACGGTACAGCCGGCGCGCTCGGCCGCATAGTGCGCGCCCAAGCCACCGGTAAACAGGCCGTAGCCGTAGGAGATATGGCAGATGTCGCCCGGACGGCCACCAGCGGCACGGATGGAACGCGCACCCAGATCTGCCCAGTTGTTGATGTCATTCCTGGTGTAACCCACCACCGTCGGCTTGCCCGTCGTACCGGAAGAGGCATGCAAGCGCGTGATCTGCTCGCGCGGCACGGCAAACATGCCGAAGGGATAGTTGTCGCGCAGGTCCTTCTTGGTGGTGAAGGGAAACTTGGCCAGGTCGGCCAGGGTCTTCAGGTCGTCCGGATGCACGCCTGCCTCGTCGAACACCTGCTTGTAGTGCGGCACGTTCTCGTAGGCATGGCGCACGGTCCACTGCAGACGCTGGAACTGCAGGGCCGCGATTTCGTCACGGCTGGCGGTCTCGATCGGTTCAAGATCGCCGGGTTGGGGTTGCTTGACAGTCATGGTTCTCCTCCATCCTTGTTGTTTGGTGGGCCCAGGCTCAACCGGCCTGTTGCAGCCCGGCGATCACTTCGCCCTGAATGCGGTAACTCTTGCCGCGGAACAGCGCCACGGTCTTGCCGCCAGCCACGCGCACGGTGATGTCGTAGACACCGGTGCGGCCGGAGAGTGAGCGTTCGACGGCCTCTGCCTCCAGCAGGTCGCCTTCCTTGCCCGGCGACAGGAAATCGATATGGCAGGCCGATGCCACGGTGTTGTGGTTGTAGCTGTTGCAGGCGTAGGCAAAGGCGGTGTCGGCCAGCGTGAAAATCAGGCCGCCATGGCAGATGTGGTGGCCATTGACCATGTCGGGGCGCACCTTCATCGTCAGCACGGCGTAGCCGGGGCGCACCTCGACAATCGCCATGCCCAGTGCCTGAGCCGCCTGGTCGCGCGACCACATGGCCTCGGCCACAGCCAGTGCGAGCTGCTGCTCGGCCGTGTTGTTACTCATGGAACTTCCTTCCTTCATCGATACGTTGCTGCAGCAGCGGGGAAATGCGGTAGCGATCCTCGCCGTAAATGTTTCCGAGATGGGCCAGGGTGTCGCGCACCGCCGGCAGGCCAACCTGCTCTGCCCACAGCAAGGGGCCGCGCGGGTAGTTCACGCCCAGCTGCATGGCGGCATCGGCGTCGCCGGCGCTGCACACACCCTGGTTGACGGCATCGGCGGCTTCGTTGGCCAGCATGGCCACGGTTCGCATCACGGCCAGGCCCGGAATGTCCTTGAGCGGCGACACCACAAGGCCGGCTGCCTGGAACAGGCCGACGGCATCCTGCACCGCCTGCTCGCGGGTGCTTGGGGCTGCCGTGAGCGCGACGCGCTTGGCCTGGGTGTAATCCAGCGCCAGATCAATCAGCACGGTGTTCTCGATGCCGTTCTGCGCTGCGCGACGGGCGGCAGTGCGGCCGTCCGTAAGATAGATCACTGCCTCACCCGCCTCGGCAATACGCCCATCGCCGTTGGCCGGCTTGCGCGAGAAGTCGATGCCCTGCAGATGCAGGCGCTGCGCCAGCCCTTCGGCGGCCGGTGTTTCACCGACAATCGCCACGCTTGCCGGCGCACGCATGGCTGCAAAAGCCTGCGCTTCGGGGCGGACTGCGCCTTCGGCGTAGTCAAAAAAGCCCCGGCCGTTCTTGCGGCCCAGAAAACCCGCCTCCACCAGCTCCTGCTGCAGCAAGGAGGGCTGGAAACGCTTGTCGTAGAAGTAGGCGCTCCACACCGACCTGGTGACGGCAAAGTTCACGTCATGGCCGATCATGTCCATCAGCTCGAAAGGGCCCATGCGGAAGCCACCGGCATCGCGCATCACGGCATCGATGGTGGCGTGATCGGCAGCGCCCTCCTGCACCAGACGCAGCGCCTCGGCGTAGTACGGACGCGCCACACGGTTCACGATGAAGCCGGGCGTGGACTTGGCATGCACGGCTCGCTTGCCCCAGGCAGTCGCGGTGTCGAACAGGGTCTGCGCCACTGCGGCATCCGTCGCCAGCCCGGAAACGATCTCCACCAGTTTCATCAGCGGAGCCGGATTGAAGAAGTGCATGCCGGCCAGACGCTGCGGGCGCTTGAGCGCGGAGCCGATCGCCGTCACGGAAATGGAAGAAGTGTTGGTGCCGAAAATGCAATCCGGCCCCACGATGCCTTCGAGTTCGCTGTACAGGCCCTGCTTGGCTTCCAGCTTCTCGACAATGGCTTCCACGACCAGACCGCAATCCGCCAGCTCCTGCAGGCTTTCCACAGCCGTCAGGCGACCGGAAGCCGCAGCAGCATCCTCCTGCGACAGCTTACCCTTGGCGGCCAGCTTGTCGAATTGCTGGCGGATGCCGTCCACGGCCTGCCCGGCCGCACCGGCGCGATTGTCGAACAGGCGCACCGGATGGCCGGCAGCCGCAGCCACCTGGGCAATGCCGGCGCCCATGGCACCGGTCCCCACCACGCCGATCACCCTCTGCAGAGGCAATGCCGCCATCGTCATTCCCCCTTGAACTGCGGCGCGCGCTTGGCCATGAAGGCAGCCACACCTTCGTTGTAGTCGTGGCTCCAGCCCAGTTCGCGCATGAAGCCGCCCTCCATGGCCAGCTGCTGCTCCAGTGTGTGGCCGGGTGCCGCATGCATGGCCTGACGCGTGCGCACCAGCGCCTTGGTCGGTGCCTGGGCCAGCATCTGCAGCAGCTTGTCGACGTGCGCCGCAAATTCATCGTCAGCCACGGCAGCCCAGATCAGGCCCCAGTCGGCCGCCTGTTGGGCAGACAGCTTCTCGGCCAGCAGCGCCAGGCCCATGGCACGCGCCATGCCCACGCGTTGCGGCAGGAACCAGGTACCGCCGGTATCCGGCACCAGACCGATCTTGCTGAAGGCCTGCAGAAAGGAGGCAGACTGCGTGGCAATCACCAGATCGCAGGCCAGTGCGACCGAAGCCCCCGCGCCGGCAGCGATGCCGTTCACGGCAGCCACGGTCGGCACGCGCAGGTTTTGCAGACGCAGGATCAGCGGACGGTAGTTGCGCTCCACCACGGCGCCCAGGTCGGCCATCTTGCCTTCGCCGGCATTCATGTCCGGGTCAGCCAGATCCTGGCCGGCGCAGAAGCCGCGGCCGGCGCCGGTCAGCAGAAGCACGCGCACGCTGGCGTCCTGCTCCAGCTGGTCCAGCGCATGGCGGATTTCCGCATGCATGGCACCGGTGAAGCTGTTGAGCTTGTCGGGGCGGTTCAGCGTCAGGCGGGCGACGCCGTCCTGCACGCTGTAGAGAATGTTCTGGTAGTCCATGCCGTCCTCACGCATGCTCGCGGTATTGCACCACGACGAAACGGTTGGCCACAAAGCCCAGATCGGTATAGGAAGCGTTGGCACCCGGGTTGCCACCGGTGCCGTGGTAGTCGGAGAACGCTGCCGACTGGTTCACGAACACGCCACCCGTCAGGTTGATGGACAGCGCCACCTTGGAACGCTGCGTCGCCTTGATCATGGCGTTGATGACGTCACGGCTGGTGGAATACACGCTCACCGTCAGCGCGCCGCACTCGCGCACCAGACGCTCGGACAGCGCAACAGAGGCGGCTGTATCCGCCGTCTTCACCACAAAGCTGATCGGGCCGAAGCGCTCTTCCATGTAGGCCTTCTCGTCGGCCGCATCCACCGCCACCAGCACCGGCGTGCTGACCACGGCATTCGGAAACTCGGGGTTCTCCAGCTTCTGCGGCGCCAGAATCACGCGGCCATGCACACCGGCCGCCGCTTCGTTGATGCGGTCGGTCGTGGCACCGGACTGGATCGCGCCCAGCACCGCATGCGCCACTTCGGGTTTGGACAGGAAGCCGCTAACGGCCTTGGCCAGGTCATTGCAGACATCGTCGTAGCTCTTGTGGCCTTCGTCCGTCTCGATGCCGCCGGCCGGCACCAGAATCGCCTGCGGAGTGGTGCACATCTGGCCGGAATACAGCGACAGCGTGAATGCCAGATTGCGCAGCATGGCCTTGTAGGCATCGGTGGAGTCGATCACCACGTTGTTCACGCCGGCCATTTCGGCGTACACGGTAGCCTGCTTGCAGTTGTCGATCAGCCAGTGGCCGAAGTGGTTGCCGCCGGTGAAGTCCACCGAACGCACGCCGGCATGCGTCACCAGCTTCTGCGTGTCGGCATGGCCGCTGGTCACGCACAGGCTCACCAGGTTGGGATCAACGCCCTGCTCCTTCAGCACCTCGCGCATGGTACGCACGGTGATGGCAGCCGGCAGGATGGAGTTGCTGTGCGGCTTGACGATCACGGCGTTGCCGGTTGCCAAAGCAGCAAACAGGCCCGGGTAGGTGTTCCAGGTCGGGAAGGTGCCGCAACCGATCACCACGCCCACGCCCTTGCCGACCAGCTCGAAGTGCTTCTTCATCACCAGCGGCGGGTTCTTGCCCTGCGGCTTTTCCCAGTGCGCGTTGGGCGCAGACAGCATCTGCACCTGGTGCGCCGCCACTACGGACTCGAGGCCGCGATCCTGCGCGTGCGGGCCGCCGGCCTGAAACGCCATCATCCAGCCCTGGCCGGTCGTCTGCATCACCGCATGGGCAATCTCGAAGCTCTGCTTGTTCAGGCGCTCCAGCATTTCCAGACAGACACCGGTGCGGCCTTCCAGGCCCAGCGCCTGCCAGGATTCCATCGCCTTCTCGGCAGCCGCCACCAGCGTATCCACGTCGCAGGCGGGGTATTGCACGTTCAGTTCAGAGCCGTAAGGAGACTTTTCGCTGCCCTGCCAGCCATTGCTGCCCGGCTGATCGAGCTCGAACTGCTTGCCCAGCAGCGCGTCAAACGCCTGCTTGCCGGCAGCCGGAGCATCCTCGCCATAGACCTTGGGGCTGGGCATCTCGTTATAGGCAGACCAGTAGCTGCGCTCGCCAAAGGCCTTGAGGCCTGCTTCCAGCGTGGCCTTGTGCTTCTCGTACAGGGGATGGCTCATTGTTGTCGTCTCCAGTTCAGCAGCTGTCTGGCGCTGCGGGTTTGGCACTTGTTGTGCTACACGAATCGTTGTTGAAGCGGATTTTATAGTATCAATTGCACCAAACCACACTAGGGTTTACGATTAGTGGAATGCATTCCGAAAGAAGCAAGAATGGCGTAAATCTATCGATAAATCATGTGGATAGATCATTATCACGTTCTCTTCAATGTGCTGAAAACCGAGCGAATTGCTCCAGTTTTCTACCAACGTGATACACATTTCGATTGTTTTTATTTTTCGTGTGTTATAGTTTTTCCAGACCAGCCAGTCCAGGCTGGCATTGCACCGTACCAACCACCCTTGAGGAGATGAGACATGGCCAGCCATAAGGAACGCTTTGCGGACAAGATGGAATTTCCGCCCGAGATCGAACAACCCAACGTGTACCCCCTGTCCTGGGAATCGCACACCAAGAAGCTGCAGGAAGTGTGGGAAGCCGCCCTGCGCGAGAACTGGGAACCCGAAAAACTGCCCTGGGACACGCTGGACGTGGACAGCTACTCCTGGGAAGAGCGCGAAGCCATCGCCTACTGGTGGACCCTGCTCTCCGTGTTCGACGCCTCCGCGCCGCCGGTGTTCGCCGAAGCCCTGATCAAGACCTACGAAGTGCATGAGGAAGATCCCGTGCGCAAGTGTTTCTTCTCCGTCCAGCGCGACGAGCAGAACCACGAAATCATGTGCGGCCTGGCCATCACCAAGCTGCTGGGCCATCCCGACCCCATCACCTACGAGCCCAAGACCGAACTGGGCAAGCGCCTGCAGAAGAACACCAAGTGGCTGTACTTCAACGGCTCCCGCTACTGGACCGGCTACAAGCAGGCCGTGCCGAAGTACTCCCTGGCCGTGCTGTTCAGCTCCTTCCTGATGGGCGAAATCGCTGCCGCCACCATCTTCAAGCAGATGTACGAGAACAGCCGCGAGGCCGTGTTCAAGGAAGGCTTCAAGAACATCGGCCGCGACGAAGGCCGCCACATGGCCATCTGCATGGCCGTGATGGAGCGCGACTATCCCAAGATCGCCGAGGAAACCAAGGCCGTGGTCACCAAGCAGATCCGCGCCGGCTACCTGTTCCTGTCCGCCGTGCTGTTCGAGCCCCCGATGGAATTCTGGGACCTGCCCGAAGACTTCATCGCCAACCAGCGTGAAGCCGAGGAAGTGGCGCGCATGGCCGGTTTCGGCATCCCCACCTACGAAGCCAAGCTGGAAAACTGGAAGAACGCCATGCTGAACCTGAAGGGTGTGCTGGACCGCTACAACATTCCGTTCCCCGCCATCCCCGAAGTCGGCATCACCGGCCAGGAAGTGTCCGACATCGACATGGAAGACATCATTCCGGTGTTCTGATTTCCGGAAAATTGCCGGTCAGGCCGTGTGCAAGCGCGGCCTGCCTGTACTACCGCCCCACGGCGGTTTCCCGGTGCGCTTCCCCTGGGAGTGCACCCGAAAACCCCCACAAGCAGACGATAACCAGAAAACATTCAGGAGACACACATGGCCCGCATCGTGATGCAGCCTTCCGGCAAATCCGTCGAGTGCGCCTATGGCGACACCGTGCTCATGTCATTGGAAAAGGCGGGCTTCGCCCTGCCCAACAACTGCCGTGCCGGCGCCTGTGGCGAGTGCAAGGTCAAGGTCCTGTCCGGCCAGTTCGACCAGGGCATGGTGCTGGACATGGCCCTGTCGCAGGAAGACCGCCGCCAGGGCTTCGGCCTGATGTGCATGGCCAAGCCGATTTCCGACGAACTGGTAATCGAATGGGGCACGGAAGACGCCAAGCCCAAGCTGTTCCCTCCGCGCGAAAACGCCCTCTTCGTCGTGGTCGACAAGCGCGTCGTTGCCGCGCGCGTGGTCGAACTGCGCCTGCGCCCGGTCGGCAAGCCGCTGCGCTACTGGCCCGGCCAGTATGTCACCCTGGGTCCGGGCAACGATGCCATCCCGGCACGTGCCTTCTCCATCGCCAACGCCCCGCGTCCCGATGGCGAACTCACACTGCAGATCGCCCGCTCCGACGACGGCCCGACCAGCCAGTGGGTGCATGACACCCTCACCATCGGCGACAACGTCAAGCTCTCCGGCCCCTACGGCACCTTCATCGGCGACCCGGCGGTCGACACTCCGATTCTGTGCCTGGCAGCCGGAACCGGTCTGGCTCCCATCATGGCGCTGGCCGAAACCGCCCTGCGCCGCGGGTTCCGCAAGCCGGTCACCCTGCTGTTCTCCGCCCGTACCGAACCCGATGTGTATGGCCACGGCATGATGGCCTGGTGGCGCACCAAGCACCGCAACTTCGACTACAAGGTCACCCTCACGCGCGAACAGAAGGACGGTTTCCTGCAAGGTCGCGTCAACGAGGTGCTGCCCGGCCTGTTCCCCGACCTGTCCAAGCACACCATCTTCGCAGCCGGCAGCCCGGAGTTTGTTGCCACTTGCGTGAATGCCGTCAAGGCACTCGGCGCGCAGGACGGCATGATCTACACTGAAGGGTTCTTTGCGCAGCAACAACCCACGGTGGCCGATGCCTCCCACCTGCTGAACACGGCCAACTGAGGCCGTTCAGATCCAGCATCCGGGGACGGCCCGTCCCCCTTCAGCGGTGGGGTGCGTCTGCACCGCACCGCTTTTTTGCCAGTCAGGAGCCACTTCATGATCCAGCCAGACAAGGACAGCAAGAACGGCGTGCAGTCGCTGGAAATCGGACTGTCAGTAGCACGCGTGCTGGTCAACAGCCAGGGGCCGATGATGCTCAAGGATATCGCCCTGCAGGCCGACATGCCCCCGGCCAAGGCACACCGCTACCTCGTCAGCCTGATCCGCGCCGGCATGGTGATCCAGGACCCGGCCACCTCGCATTACGACCTGGGCCCCTTTGCACTCAACATTGGTCTGGCCGCCGTCAACCGCATCGACCGCATCCGTCTGGGCCTGGAAGCCATCTCGCGCCTGCGCAACCAGATCAACGAAACCACCGCCCTCGCCGTCTGGAGCGCCAACGGCCCGGTCATCGTGCGCTGGGAACGCCCGCGCCGCCCGATCACGGTCAACGTGGTCACCGGCGTGAGCGTGGAACTGCTCAACAGCGCCAGCGGTCTGGTGTTTTCGGCCTGGCTGCCGGAGCGCCGTACCTCTGCCCTGATCCAGGCCGAACTCGCCCGCCAGCCCGCTGACGCGCCCATTCAGACCATGGCCGATGTGCAGCAGCGTCTGGCAGAGATCCGCGAAAAAGGCATCGTGGCCATCGGCGAGCATTACTTTGCCGGCGGCGTGCAGGCGCTGGGCGCACCGGTGTTCAATTTCCGCAACGAAATCACCATGGTGATGGTGGTTGTGGGCATTGTCGGCATGAGCGATCTGGGTGAAGACAGCATGGCCATGCACGCGCTGCGCGAAGCGGCCCAGGCACTGTCCCGCCAGCTAGGCTCCACACAGCCGGACGCACAGGCCTCGCGCCTCAACCACATCGACGCGATCCCGGGCGGGTAAAACGCTGCGTCGGCCTTCCTATAATTGCGTATTTGACCCAGCGGAACCCGCCGCATGCCCGCCACCCTCATTCAGGCCCATCTCGACGCCTTCAGCCAGCAACGCCGTATCCGCGCCGGATCGCTCATCATCTCTGCTTTCGGTGATGCGATCCATCCGCGTGGCGGACGCATCTGGCTGGGCAGCCTGATCCGCCTGCTGGAGCCTTTGGGTGTCGGCGAACGCCTGATCCGCACCACGGTCTTCCGTCTGGCCCAGGATGGCTGGCTACGTACCGAAGCCCACGGCCGCCGCGCCGACTACCTGCTTACCCCCGCCGGCCAGCAGCGCATCGAAGATGCCGCCCGCCACATCTACGCCTCCAGCACCCCGGTCTGGGATCGCCGCTGGCGCCTGATGCTGGTGGTGGGTGACATTGCCGGACGCCAGCGCGACCAGCTGCGCCGCGCCCTGTTCTGGCAAGGCTTCGGCCTGCTCGGCACCGACTGCTTCATCCATCCCAGCGCTGATCTGGACGCCGCCTCCGACGCCCTCATGGCCGACGGCATGGGCGAATTGCTGCATGAACTGATGCCGCTGCTCGCCGTGGAAAACCATTTCGGCAATTCGGCGCGCGATGTCGACATGGTGCTGCGCGCCTGGAACCTGGAGCAGCTGGGCAACGACTACGCCGAGTTCGTGGCACGTTACCGTCCGCTGATCGAATCGTTGCGCCAGCACTTGGGTGACGTGATTCCGGACGAAACCGCCTTCCTGCTGCGCACGGTGCTCATCCACGAATACCGCCGCCTGCTGCTGCGTGACCCGGAACTCCCCGCAGAACTGCTGCCCCATGACTGGCCCGGCAACGAAGCCCGCCTGATGTGCCGCGAGTTCTACCGCCGTCTGCTGCAGCCGTCCGAACGCCATCTGGACCAGCACCTGCAATGCGCCAACGGCCATGTGCCTGCGGCACAACCGCTGCTGTACCAGCGTTTCCAGACAGAAGATCCGTTCCAGAACCATCTGCGCCCGGCCCCCTGAAATTCGGGGTGTGGTTTATGACAACGCAGTCATAAAGATGACACGCAATATACCCAGAATCGTGCTTGAACCCCTTTCAAGTCCCTGGGTGTCATCATGCAAGAGAACAAAGACCTGCACTACCAGCTCGCTACCTGGAAAGCCATCGCATTCGCCGCAGCCGACTGCCTGATGGAACGTTGCGACAATCCCGCCCAGACCTACGCCGAAATGGAAGCCACCCTGCTCGACTTTCCGGGCAGCACCGGCATGCCTGAACTGAGCAAGCCTTTTCAACAGGCCCTGCGTGAATTGAAAGAGATGGCGCTGCGCGAAACCAGCGTAGCCTGATTCTCACAATCGGCAGGACTGGCAGCATCGCGTCCGGCGCTGCCTGTCACTTTCTTTGCAACAGTAGCAAAGCGATTCGGAGACGGATTCCAAATCCGTCTAGTCGAGTGGTCACTTGCGCAGACCGCCAGACAAAGAAAAAGCACCTAGGCCTTGCGACTCTAAGTGCTTGAATTTGCTGTGGTATTTCTGGAGGCGCGACCCGGAGTCGAACCGGGCTAGACGGATTTGCAATCCGTTGCATAACCGCTTTGCTATCGCGCCTTGACTGGTACCGATTGCCCAACCACAGGCTGGACAAAAAAGGGAAGCTTTTTGAGCTTCCCCTTCGAATATGGAGCGGGAAACGAGGCTCGAACTCGCGACCTCAACCTTGGCAAGGTTGCGCTCTACCAACTGAGCTATTCCCGCGTGAAGCTGAGATTATAACAAGAAATCAGCCAGTTTTTCAAGTCTTTCTGATTTTTTGCAGTGTGATGCCACTCACATCTCAACTACGCTTCGGCGAACATTTCTGCACCACCGAAGCCTTAGATTATATACCGAAAAATCAGTGTTTCGTAGCCTGACGCTTGGCCCGCGTAGATTTCACCGGAGCAGCAGCGACCGGATCGATCGGCACGCCGGGAGCGCCCGCCATTTCCAGCGGATACGGTTCGCGCTCGAGCGCAATCGCCAGCACCTGGTCGATCCACTTGACCGGAATGATCTCCATGCCTTCCTTCACGTTGGCCGGAATTTCCTGCAGATCCTTCACGTTGTCTTCGGGGATGATGACCTTCTTGATGCCGCCACGCAGGGCCGCCAGCAGCTTCTCCTTCAGGCCGCCGATGATGGTCACCTCGCCACGCAGCGTGATCTCGCCGGTCATGGCCACATCGCTGCGCACCGGAATACCGGTAATCGCAGACACCAGCGCCGTCGTCATCGCGGCACCGGCACTCGGGCCATCCTTGGGCGTGGCGCCATCCGGCACGTGGATGTGGATGTCCTTCTTCTCGAACACCTCGTCGGTAATGCCCAGGCGTGCGGCACGGCTGCGCACCACGGTGCGCGCGGCTTCCACCGATTCCTTCATGACATCGCCCAGCGAGCCGGTACGCAGGATATTACCCTTGCCCGGCATGATGGCCGACTCGATGGTCAGCAGGTCGCCGCCGACTTCGGTCCAGGCCAGGCCCACCACCTGCCCGATACGGCTGGCTTCGTCCGCACGGCCATACGTAAAGCGGCGTACGCCCAGATAGTCGTTCAGGTTCTCGGCCGTCACCACCACCTTGTCGCTCACCTGCTTGAGCTGAACCGCCTTCACCACCTTGCGGCAGATCTTGGACAGTTCGCGCTCGAGTCCGCGCACGCCAGCTTCGCGCGTGTAGTAACGCACGATGTCACGCACCGCATCTTCGGTGATCTCCAGTTCCTCGTCCTTCACGCCGTTGTTGGTCATCTGCTTGGGCAGCAGGTAACGCGCGGCGATGTTGACCTTCTCGTCCTCGGTATAGCCGGACAGGCGGATCACTTCCATGCGGTCCAGCAGCGCGGCCGGAATGTTCATGGAGTTGGACGTCGCCACGAACATCACGTCGCTCAGGTCGAAATCCAGTTCGACGTAGTGATCGCTGAAGGTATGGTTCTGCTCCGGATCCAGCACTTCCAGCAGCGCGCTCGACGGGTCGCCACGGAAATCCGCTCCCAGCTTGTCGATCTCATCCAGCAGGAACAACGGGTTGCGCGTGCCGGCCTTGCTCAGGTTCTGCAGCACCTTGCCCGGCAGAGCACCGATATAGGTACGGCGGTGCCCGCGGATCTCTGCCTCGTCACGCATGCCGCCCAGCGCCATGCGCACGTACTTGCGGCCGGTGGCCTTGGCCACGGACTGGCCCAGCGAGGTCTTGCCCACGCCCGGGGGGCCAACCAGACACAGGATCGGCGCCTTCACCTTGTCCACGCGCTGCTGCACGGCAAGGTATTCCAGGATGCGGTCCTTGACGCGCTCCAGGCCGTAGTGGTCCTCGTTCAGGATGCGTTCGGCCTCAGCCAGGTCCTGCTTGACCTTGGTCTTCTTGCTCCAGGGCAGGCTGACCAGCACATCCAGATAGTTGCGCGCCACGCCAGCCTCGGCCGACATGGGCGACATCAGCTTGAGCTTCTTCAGCTCGGCCTCGGCCTTGGTCAGCGCAGCCTTGGGCATACGCGCTGCCTTGATCTTGCGCTCCAGCTCGTCCAGGTCGGCGCCCTCTTCGCCATCCCCCAACTCCTTCTGGATCGCCTTGACCTGCTCGTTCAGGTAGAAGTCGCGCTGGTTCTTTTCCATCTGGCGCTTGACGCGGCCACGGATGCGCTTGTCGACGTTGAGAATGTCGACTTCATGCTCAAGCTGGCCAAACAGCAGTTCCAGACGCTGCTGGATGTCCATCTTCTCCAGCACTTCCTGCTTGTCTTCCAGATTCAGCGGCAGATGCGCGGCGATGGTGTCGGCCAGACGGCCCGCATCGTCGATGCTGGTGATGGACGCCAGGATTTCCTGCGGGATCTTCTTGTTGAGCTTGACGTACTGCTCGAAGGACTGCATCAGCGCGCGGCGCAGCGCCTCGATCTCGCTCTGGGCATCACGCGGCAGCTCTTCGGCAACCGCAGTGTCGGCCGCAGCGGGCAGCACGGTCGCGGTAAAGTATTTTTCGCCTTCGGCAATGGCCTGCACCTGGGCGCGCTGGCGGCCTTCCACCAGCACCTTCACGGTGCCGTCAGGCAATTTCAACAGTTGCAGGATGGAAGCAACGCAGCCGGTACCGAACATATCGTCGATGGCGGGCTCGTCCTGGGCCGCGGTTTTCTGGGCCACGAGCATGACCGAGCGGCCTGCTTCCATGGCGGCTTCGAGCGCAGCAATGCTCTTGGCGCGTCCCACGAACAGCGGGATCACCATGTGCGGGAACACCACCACATCCCGCAGGGGAAGCATGGGCAGTTCCACGCTCTCGGGGGGCAGGTAGACAAAGTCAGACATCTCGAACTTCTTTCACAAAAGGGGCTGGAGAGCCAGTTATGGGGCCTGGGGCCCTCTTTTCAAGCGGCGCGACGGTCGCCCACAGGCACCGAGGTCACGTCCTGCAAGCCGACTGTCCCACAAAGCGCCAGAAGGCGTCGGCATTCATCATTCAAAGCCCCTGCAACCGTGTCGCTTTGCACACTGCCGGGTCCGGATACGACAACCGGCTCACGAGGAGCCGGTTGTCCAGTCACTCATGCAGGCCTGAAGACTCAGGCCTGCTGTTTTTCCTTGTTGCGGTACACCAGCATCGGCGGCTTGGCTTCGTTGACGACGGATTCGTCGACGACCACCTTCTCCACGTTCTGCATGCCAGGCAGCTCGAACATGGTGTCCAGCAGCGCCTGCTCCAGGATGGAGCGCAGGCCGCGCGCACCGGTCTTACGCTCCATGGCCTTGCGGGCAATCGCCTGCAGCGCCTTGGGGGTGATTTCCAGCTCCACGCCTTCCATCTGGAACAGCTTGCCGTACTGCTTGACCAGTGCGTTCTTGGGTTCGGTCAGGATTTTCACCAGCGCCGTATCATCCAGCTCGGCCAGCGCGGTCACCACCGGCATGCGGCCGATCAGTTCGGGAATCAGGCCGTACTTGATCAGGTCTTCCGGCTCGATGTTCTGGAAGATCTCGCTCAGCGTGCGGTTTTCCTTGCTGCGCACCTCGGCGCCAAAGCCGATACCGCTGCCTGCCGTGCGGCGCTCGATCACCTTTTCCAGGCCGGCAAACGCACCGCCGCAGATGAACAGCATGTTGGTGGTATCCACCTGCAGGAAGTCCTGGTTCGGGTGCTTGCGCCCGCCCTGTGGCGGAATGCTGGCCATGGTGCCTTCGATCAGCTTGAGCAGTGCCTGCTGCACACCCTCGCCCGATACGTCGCGCGTGATGGAAGGGTTGTCGGACTTGCGCGAAATCTTGTCGATCTCGTCAATGTAGATAATGCCGCGCTGGGCCTTCTCCACATCGTATTCGCAGCTCTGCAGCAGCTTGGTGATGATGTTCTCGACGTCCTCACCCACGTAGCCGGCTTCGGTCAGCGTGGTGGCATCAGCCATCACGAAAGGCACGTTCAGCATGCGCGCCATGGTCTGCGCCAGCAACGTCTTGCCGGAGCCCGTGGGGCCGATCAGCAGGATGTTGCTCTTACTCAGCTCCACATCGTCCTTGCCGAGCTGCTCCTTGTGCATCAGGCGCTTGTAGTGGTTGTACACGGCAACGGCCAGCGTGCGCTTGGCCGCTTCCTGGCCAATCACGTAGCTATCGAGGTTTTCCTTGAGCTGCGCCGGCGTGGGCAGCTGCTCACCGGCCGGGGTGGCTGCAGTGGCCTGGCTGGCATCCTCTTCCAGGATCTCGTTGCACTGCGAGATGCACTCGTTGCAGATGAACACGGACTGACCGCCGTAGCTGCCCGACACCATCTTGTCGACCTCATCCTGCGTCTTGCCGCAGAAGGAACAGTGCATGGTCTTGCTGGGGGCTTCTTTTTTGGTAGTCATGGAACGCGATTGTAGGTTAGAAACGTTTTCTAACCATCAGGATTTACACAGTATTGTGGTAGATCGGGTTCGCCGCACCAAAGCGCGGCCCACCCGAAAAACCGGCATCAGGCGGCCTCACCGCGATGCTTGATCACACGGTCGACCAGACCGTATTCCCTGGCTTCATGGGCGGCCATGAAGTAGTCACGCTCGGTATCGCGCTCGATCTTCTCCAGCGGCTGGCCGGTGTTCTCGGACAGGATCTGGTTCAGGTCCTTGCGCAGGCGCAGGATCTCGCGGGCGTGGATCTCGATATCCGTCGCCTGGCCCTGGGCGCCGCCCAGCGGCTGGTGGATCATCACGCGCGAATTCGGCAGCGAGAAGCGTTTGCCCTTGGTGCCGGAGGACAGCAGGAAGGCGCCCATGCTGGCCGCCATGCCCATGCACAGCGTGGACACATCGGGCTTGATGAACTGCATGGTGTCGTAAATGGCCATGCCGGCACTCACCGAACCGCCCGGGGAGTTGATGTACAGGGAAATGTCCTTGTCCGGGTTCTCGCTCTCGAGGAACAGCAGCTGCGCCACCACCAGGTTGGCGGTCTGGTCGTTCACCGGACCAACCAGAAACACCACGCGCTCCTTGAGCAGGCGGGAATAGATGTCGTACGAGCGCTCGCCCCGGCCGGACTGCTCCACCACCATCGGGATAAGGCCGAGAGCCTGGGTATCAAGGGCACTGTTGCGCGTATTTTGCATGCATGAACTCCGGTAAGTGATTGGGCGCCAGAAACCGGCAAACACGTCGGCCTGCCGTACAGCGTCCCATTATGGCTGGAATGATGCCCAATAAATAAGGCCTGCGCGGCAGACTGCAAGCCCGCCGGCAGGCCGGTGTGCCCTGCTCCCGCCATGCGGGAGCCATGGAGCCTGAAAGATCAGGCCTGGCCCATCAGTTCGTCGAAGCTGACTTTCTTCTCGCTGACCTTGGCCTTGCCCAGCACGAAGTCGGTGACGTTGTTCTCGGTCACGACAGCTTCGATCTCGGCCATGCGCTGCTGGTCACCGGTGTACCAGCGGGCCACGTCCTCGGGCTTCTCGTAGCTGGCAGCCAGCTCGCTCACGTGAGCCTGCACCTGTTCGGGCGTAGCCAGCAGGTTGTTGGCACGCACCAGGTCGGCCACGATCAGGCCCAGACGCACGCGGCGCTCGGCCTGGTCCTTGAACAGATCGCCGGGGATCGGAGCCTTGTCGGCGTCCTTGATGCCGCGCTGCTTCAGGTCGGCACGGGCGTTGGCCACCATGTTGTTGATCTCGGCCTGCACGCTGGCCTTGGGCAGGTCCAGCTCGGCGTTGGCAACCAGTGCGTCCATCACGGCCGTCTTGTTGCGGGCCAGCACGCGGTACTTGACCTCGCGCTCCAGGTTCTTGCGGATGTCGGCGCGCAGGCCGTCCACGGTGGCCTCAGCCACGCCCAGCTGCTTGGCGAACTCGTCGTTCACTTCGGGCAGGTGTGCGGCTTCCAGCTTCTTCACGGTCACCAGGAAGTCGGCGGTCTTGCCGGCCACGTCCTTGCCATGGTAGTCCTCGGGGAAAGCCAGCGGGAAGGTCTTGCTCTCGCCAATCTTCATGCCGCGCACGGCGTCTTCGAACTCGGCCAGCATCTGGCCTTCGCCCACCAGGTACTGGAAGTCTTCGGCCTTGCCGCCGGCGAACACTTCACCGTCGATCTTGCCTTCGAAGTCCACGGTCACGCGGTCGCCGTCCACAGCAGGCTCGTCCTTGCCGCGCTGGCTGAAGGTGCGGCGCTGCTTGCGCAGGATGTCGATGGTGCGCTCGACGGCCTCGTCGTCGACTTCAGCGGTCAGCTTCTCGACTTCGGCTTCGGCCAGGTCCTTGAACTGCACTTCGGGGTACACCTCGAACACGGCGTCGAACAGCATCTCGCCCTCGGCAGCGCCTTCCTTCTCGCTGATGGAGGGCTGGCCGGCCACGCGCAGATCGGCTTCGGTAGCGGCCTTGAAGAAGGCTTCGCCGACCTTGTCGTTGATCACTTCATACTGCACGCCGGGGCCGTACTGGTTGGCCACCACGCTCAGCGGCACCTTGCCGGGACGGAAGCCGTCCATCTTGACGGTGCGGGCCAGACGCTGCAGGCGCTTGGTCACTTCATCCTGCACGTCCTTGACGGGGACGGACAGGGTGATCTTGCGTTCCAGCTTTTCCAGGGTTTCGACGTTCACGGACATGGGTGTGTTCCTTTGATCAGGCAAATGCAAGCCGCACCGGAATGCCGGCTTGCCATGAAATGAATCTGTGGTGCGCGGGGGGGGACTCGAACCCCCACACCATTGCTGGCGTCAGGACCTAAACCTGGTGCGTCTACCAATTTCGCCACCCGCGCTTGCGTTTCCGGATGACGCGCAGCCTCACGGCCAAGCCTCCGAAAACGGGTAACATGCGATTTTAGCTGGCAAAACGCCCGAAATCAGGGCCTACGCGCAGAAATCTGCCTTGCCGCCCCTGTTTTACCCAGTTTCGCCAGAACTTCCGTGCCATCCAAAGCCCCGCCGCCCGTCACGCATTACGAGAATTTTCCGGTGGCGAGTCTGCTATGCCCCAAGCCGTTGCGTCCGGCTGTTGCGGCCACCTACCATTTCGCCCGCACGGCAGACGACATTGCCGATGAAGGTGAAGCGACAGCTTCTGCGCGGCTGGCAGAGTTGCAGCGCTATCGCGAGGCGCTCACGCTTGCCTGTGATTTGCGCCCCTATCCCTCCGATGGCGCGTGGTTCACCATCATGGCGCCGCTCCAGCAGGCCATCATGCGGCATGCCCTGCCCACCGCCCTGCTGCACGATCTGCTCACTGCATTCGAGCGGGACATCCGGCACTCCGAAGCCGGTGCGGTATATGCCAGACATGACGACCTGCTGGATTACGCACACTATTCAGCCAATCCGGTCGGACGCCTGATGCTGCACCTGTATGGCGTGCGCTCCGAAGCCGCCATGCAGCAGAGCGATGCCATCTGCACCGCCCTTCAGTTGTTCAACTTCTGGCAAGACATCTCTGTGGATGTGGCACGCGGACGCTATTACCTGCCGGAGGATCTGTCCAGCGCACATGGTGTGGATGCCCGCTCACCGATGCAGGCCCCCGCAGCGCATCGAGCTGCCCTGCTCGATGCCTTGCTGGCACGGGCACGCTCACTGATGTTGCAGGGCGTCCCCCTGCCGGATGCCGTGGCCCGCGTGGCAGGTCGCAAGGCCGCCTGGGAATTGCGGCTGGTGATGCAGGGTGGCCTGCGCATCGGCGAGAAGACCGCGCAACTCGGAGCGGACGCATTCCGGAAGCGGCCCCGCATCGGCGCACTGGATGGCGTGCGGATGCTGCTGCGAAGCCTGCAGTGTCCAGGTTAGACCCACTCCCTGACCTTGGGTCGCATGGTGGCCGAGGAGCGAACACTGCCCGGCGCCGCTCCACAAAAGTCTACCGAACAGGCTCCGTCACGCCCCCACCCCATTTGCATGGGACAATAGCCGCCACTCTCACCAAGCGCACCATGTCCGAGTCCACCCCCGCCACGCCCCAGCAGTACGTCCAGCAAAAAGCCGCTTCCTCCGGCAGCAGCTTCTACTATGCGTTCCTGTTCCTGCCCGCCCAGAAACGGGCGGCCATCACGGCCTTCTACGCGTTCTGCCGCGAGGTGGACGACGTGGTGGATGAAGTGATGGATCCCGGCGTGGCACAGACCAAGCTGGCATGGTGGCAGAACGAGGTCCGGCAGGCATTTGCCGGCAAGCCCTCGCATCCGGTACTGCAGGCCCTGATGCCGCATGCGCCGGCCTTCGGTATCGAGCAGCGCCATCTGATGGCCGTGATCGAAGGTTGCCAGATGGACCTGCAACAGACGCGCTATCTGGACTTTGCCGGCCTGCAGCGCTACTGCCATCTGGTTGCCGGCGTGGTGGGCGAAGTGTCTGCACGCATCTTTGGCCAGACGCAGCCACAGACCACCGACTACGCGCACCAGCTCGGCCTGGCGCTGCAGCTCACCAACATCATTCGCGACGTGGGCGAAGATGCCATGCGCGGCCGCATCTACCTGCCGATCAGCGATCTGCAGCACTTCGGTGTCAAGGCCAGCGCCATTCTGGCGCGCGAATACAGCCCCGAGTTCGTCGAACTGATGCGCTACCAAGCCCAGCGCGCCCACCAGTATTACGACAAGGCCCTCGCCCTGCTTCCCGCTGCTGACCGCCGCGCCCAGAAGCCCGGTCTGATGATGGCCAGCATCTACCGCACCCTGCTGCGCGAGATCGAGCAGGAAAACTTTCAGGTACTGCACCAGCGCATCAGCCTCACCCCGCTGCGCAAGTTCTGGCTGGCGTGGAAAGTGCAGGCGCTTGGCGCCCATCGCATCTGACAAGGCATGAGGCCTGCAGAGAATCCGCAGCTCACCGAGGCAGCTCCCGCGCTCGCTGATGCCGAGGGCACCAGATTGTCGACAGCCGTTTCTGCCCGCCAGCGGATTGCCGTGATTGGTGCCGGCTGGGCGGGCTGCGCTGCGGCGGTTGCCGCCACACGCGCGGGCCATGCAGTCACCCTGTTCGAGGCTGCAGCCGAACCCGGTGGACGCGCACGGAATGTGAGCTTGCCCGATGGGCTGCAGCTGGACAATGGCCAGCACATCCTGATCGGTGCCTACAGTGCCTGCCTGCAGCTGATGCAGGAGCTTGGCGTCAACCTGCACGATGCGCTGCTGCGTCTGCCGCTTGACCTGCGCACGCCCGATGGCGCCGGCCTTGCCATGCCGTCTCCAGCAGGCCATCCCCAGATCGATGTGCTGCGCGCCGTTGTCAACGCAGGCGGATGGAACTGGCGGGAACGTTTTTCACTGCTGCGCACGGCGGCGCGCTGGCAGTGGCAAGGCTTCAAGGCCCCTGATTCAGCCTCCGTGCTCGACGCGTGCCGCGGGCTGCATCCCCGTATCCTGCAGGATCTCGTCACCCCTCTTTGCGTGTCTGCCTTCAACAGCTTGCCGGAAAACACCAGCGGCGCCGTGTTCCTGCGGGTGATGCAGGATGCTTTGCTGGCCGAACGGGGGGGCTCCGATGTATTGATTGCGCGCACGCCGCTGGGAGACCTGCTGCCCCGGCCAGCCACGCGCTGGCTGCGGGACCAGGGCGCCTCGGTCCACTGCGGCTTGCGCGTGCGGTACCTGACGCGAACCGGGGACGGGAACTGGCACCTGGATTGCGCGGCAGATGACGATACCCTGCCTCTGCCCCAGTTTCATCAAGTCATTCTGGCGGCTCCTGCACGCGAGGCAGCGCGCCTGACCAGCGGCATCTCCCCATCGTGGTCAGCCATGGCGCAATCGCTGCAACATATGCCCATCGCCACCACCTATGCCTGGTGCGAAAACGCCGCCGAAAATCTGCCCCCCATGCAGGCCCTGCGCGACACGCCTGAACGCCCGGCGCAGTTCGTGTTCTGCCACAAGGATCGACTGCGGCCGACACCAGCGGGCCGCACGGCCCGCCTGCTTGCCTTCGTCACCAGTTGCTGCGATCTGGAACGGGAAACGCTGGAACAGGCCATCCGCCTGCAGGCTCAGGAACAACTGGGCCTGAAAAACCTGGACATCATCGCCACGCTGATTGACCGGCGCGCCACCTTTGTCTGCAGCCCCGCCCTGCAACGGCCACCGGCCAGCGTCGCTCCCGGATTACATGCCTGCGGAGATTATGTCGAAGGCCCCTACCCGGCTACGCTGGAGGGAGCCGTGCGAAGCGGACTTGCCGCGGCTGCAGCCTTGGCCACGTCCGCGCCCTGATCGTCAGGCACGAAACATTCAGAAGCCCTTCCAGCAATGCGGCTCAAGCTCGCGACTCACGCGAGCCGTGGCACACAAAGAATCCACGCCCCGGAACAAGCTCCGCTTATTCCTTGTCCTTGTACGGATTGTGGGAAGTCTTCATCTCGATGCGCAGCGGCGTGCCGATCAGGTTGAACTGCTTGCGCAGACGCCCTTCCAGATAGCGCTTGTAGGCATCGGTCACGTGTTCCAGCGAGTTGCCATGCACCACCACCACCGGCGGGTTCATGCCGCCCTGGTGCGCGTAGCGCAGCTTGGGACGGAACATGCCCGAACGCTTGGGTGCCTGGAACTGCACGGCTTCGTGCAGCAGACGCGTCAGCATCGGCGTGGACATCTTGATGTTGGCGGCTGCATGTGCCTGGATGATGGACTGCCATACCGGGCCCAGGCCCTGGCGCTTCTTCGCGGAGATGTAATGCAGTGCCGCGAACTTGAGAAATGCCAGGCGCGTTTCCACAGAGCGAAGCACCAGCTCACGCTGGTATTCGTCAACGGCATCCCATTTGTTGATGGCCACCACCACAGCGCGGCCAGTTTCCAGAATGAAGCCGGCAATATGCGCATCCTGATCCGTCACACCCTGTGTGGCATCCAGCAGGAGCAGCACTACGTTGGCAGACTCGATCGCCTGCAGCGTCTTGACCACCGAAAACTTCTCGATCGCCTCGAACACCTTGCCCTTGCGGCGCAGACCGGCAGTGTCGATCAACTCGAACTTCTGGCCGTTGCGTTCGAAGGGAACGCTGATGGCATCGCGCGTGGTTCCGGGCAGATCGAACGCCACCAGGCGCTCCTCACCCAGCCAGGTATTGATCAGCGTGGACTTGCCCACGTTCGGACGGCCGGCCACGGCCAGCTTGATGATGCCTTCGTCTTCGGTTGGCAGATCGTCGTCCGGCTCCGGGATGCCGATACTGTCCAGCGCAAAATCCACCAGACTGCGGATGCCCTGGCCGTGGGCTGCGGACACGGGATAGACCTCGCCCAGTCCCAGTTCATAGAAGTCGACCAGCTGCTGGCCTTCCTTCATGCCCTCGGCCTTGTTGGCGACCAGAATGCTGGTCTTGCCCAGGCGGCGCAGGTAATTGGCGATGTCATGATCCTGCGCCGACAAGCCGGCACGCGCATCCACGATGAACAGCACGACATCCGCTTCGGCCACTGCCTGCTGCGTCTGACGCGCCATTTCGCGGAAGATGCTGCCATCGCCAGCGTCGGGCTCGAAACCGCCGGTATCGATCACGATGTACTCGCGGCGGCCCTGGCGGCCATTGCCGTAGTGGCGGTCACGCGTCAAGCCGGCAAAATCGGCCACGATCGCATCGCGCGACTTGGTCATCCGGTTGAACAGCGTGGATTTGCCCACATTGGGCCGCCCGACGAGGGCAATAACAGGTTTCATGACAAACAATCAGGATCAGCGGGCTTGAATGGCGGTGACGGTGCCCTTGCTGCCCACAACAATGACCGAACTGCCGGCCAGCACCGGCGCGACGCGGATCGGTGCACCATCCGTGGCCACACGGTTGGCCAGCGCACCATTCTGGCGTGCCAGCACATGCACATAGCCCTGTGCGTCACCCACCAGCACGGCATTGCCGGCCACCAGGGGAGCGCTCAGGCCACGGTAGCGTAGCGTGCTGTTGGCCCACGCGGGATTGCCACTGGCACGCTCCCAGGCCACCACGTTGCCGGAATCGTCGCTGCCCACCACGATCTGCGCGTCGCCGGAAATGCCGGTAGAGCCCGTGCTCGGCTGGCTCCAGAGGGTGTTGCCACCCGCCAGGGAGGCACAGCTGACGCCAGCCTGGAAAGTACGCGTGCACAGGCTGCCGCCTTCACGCGATGCCGGAGCCAGCACATCGCCCATGCGGGCAACGTCGGTGCCGCCTCGCGCACTGGCCACATTCAGCTGCAGCAAGGGGGTGCCGTTATCGGGATTGAACGCCACCACGCGGCCGGACACGCCGGCCAGCAGCGCGCCGCCTGCCGCTGTCAGCAGCGAGCCCTGACGCAGTACCAGGCCATCGTCTGCGGCACGCGCCTTCTGGGTCCACAGACGGAAGCCGTTGCCACCGTCGTAGGCAGACACGCTACGATCCGCGCCCAGCACGAACACGCGGCCGCCAGCAACCAGCGGTGCCGTATAGACACGCGTATCCAGCGGGATGCGCCACTGTTCCTTGCCGGCACGCAGGGCAACCAGCTCGTTGCGATCCGTCACCACGGCGGCTGTCGTGCCGTCGCTGCCGACGCCGGCGCTGATGCCCTTGCCGACGGATGCCTGCCACAGCATGGCACCGCTGTTTGCCTGCATGGCCTGCACGTTGCCGCGCGAGTCGGCCACCACAATCTCGTTGCCGACCGTGGCGACCTGCAGCGGGAAGTTCACTTCGGCAGGCAGCTTCTGCGTCCACGCCACGCCCGTCTGCACGGTCGCCGGATTGGCCTGCAGCGGCGACGGCGGCGGCGCCTTGCTGCCGGAGCAGGCTGCCAGTGCGGCCACGGTGCAGGATGCCAGCAGCCAGCGGCCGGAAGAGGATTTCAGGGAGCGACGCGACATCATGCTGTCTCCTTCAGAAAATGGTCGGAAATCGTGGGCGATCAGCCGGCAGAGGCCGGAGCGCTGGCAGGAGCAGCGGCACTGGGAGCTGCTGCCGGGACGGAAGCTGCGTCATCAGCAGCAGGGCTGGCCGGCACATCGGTGCTGGCAGCTGCCTCTTCCACCTGTGCTTCCTTGCCGAACGAAGGATCGATGGTGCTCACATCCACGCCCAGGGCGGTGAGTTTCATGGCCACCATCTGGCGATAAGGTTGGCCCGCCTCGATCCCTTTGAAAGCCTTGGTATAGGAGGCCACAGCCTCGGTATTCTTGCCTTGCAGCGTCTGCACATCACCCAGACGGTCTGCCGCCAGCGCGGCGAATTCTGGCTGGATGTCGGACGACAGCTGCTGCACCGCCTGGTCGTACTGTTTCTGTTGCGTCAGCACGGAAGCGAGCTGCAGCCTGGCCAGGCTCTGCAGACCCTTGTCGGTGCCCGAGGCAGCCGCAGCGGTCAGGGCATCACGCGCCTGATCCAGCTGTCCTTTCTCGAAGAACACCTTGGCTGCCAGCAGATTGGCCTGCTGGGCATAGGTGGTGGACTTGTAGCTGTCCTGCATGGCCTTGAGGCTGTTGACCAGCTTGGCCGTGTCACCCGCCTCTGCATTGGCCTGCACCTGGTCGAACAGCGCCGACGCCTGGCCAGCCTGACGCGACTGGTACCAGTCGTAGCCGCGCCAGCCGGCAAAGCCCAGCAGCGCCACAATCAGCACACCGCTGATCAGGTTGCCCCAGCGCTCCCAGAAGTGCTTGATCTTGTCGAGTTGTTCCTGTTCTTCCAGGTCGAGGTTCTGAATCTGAATCGCCATGCTTGTTCGAGCGTCCTGTCAAAAATGTCGTGGCCGGGCCTGTGCCTGCCCACGCGTCAATCGGATGATTGTAGGCTGTTCGCCCACTGTGCAATTTCGGCCAGCGGTTTTTTCACCTGGGCGCCAGCGCCGTCACGCAGCGATTTCACGGTGACGCAGCCTTCGGCTACTTCGTCGGCACCGAACACCAGGGCGTAACGCGCCCCGCTGCCGTCGGCCTTCTTGAACTGGGACTTGAAACTGCCCAGTTCGGCCGTGGCACTGGCATGCATCTGCACCGCCACGCCGGCCATGCGCAGTTGCTGGATCGCCTGCATGGCCACCGGCAGGCTGGCCATGTCGGGGATCACCGCATAGGCATCCGGCACCGGAACCCCGGGCAGCAGATTCTGCTCCTTCAACAATTCCAGCACGCGCTCCACGCCCATGGCCCAGCCCACGCCCGGGGCCGGCTTGCCGCCCACCTGCTCGATCAGGCCATCGTAGCGGCCGCCAGCGCAGATGGTGCCCTGCGCACCCAGGCTTTCGGTGATGAACTCGAACACCGTCAGGTTGTAATAGTCCAGCCCGCGCACCAGACGCGGGTTGATGGTGAACGCCACGCCGTTGCTGTGCAGGATGGCCTGCAGCGTCTCGAAAGCCTGCAGCGAGGCTTCACCCAGAAAGTCGAGCAGGCGCGGTGCGGATTCGACCACCGGCTTCATGGCCGGGTTCTTGGTGTCCAGAATGCGCAGCGGGTTGCTGTGCAGGCGGCGCTTGCCGTCCTCGTCCAGCAGTTCGGCGTGGGCCTCGAAATGGCGGATCAGCGCCTCGCGGTGCGCCTTGCGCTCGTCCGGCTGACCCAGGCTGTTGATTTCCAGACGCACGTCCTGCACACCCAGCTGCTGCCACAGGCTGTGCGCCAGCAGGATCAACTCGGCATCGACGTGCGCGCCGGAGAAGCCCAGCGCCTCGGCGCCGATCTGGTGGAACTGGCGGTAGCGGCCACGTTGCGGACGCTCATGGCGGAACATGGGGCCCATGTAGTACAGGCGCTTGCCGCCCTCGTACAGCATGTTGTTCTCGACCACGGCGCGCACCACGCCGGCAGTGTTTTCCGGGCGCAGCGTCAGCGCCTCGCCGTTGAGCTTGTCCTCGAAGGAATACATCTCCTTCTCGACCACGTCGGTCACCTCGCCGAGGCTGCGCACGAACAGGCCGGTAGGCTCGACAATGGGGGTGCGAATGTTGCGGTAGGCAAAACGCGCCATTACGTCGCGCACCTGTTGCTCCAACCATTCCCAGTGCGCCGACTGCGGCGGCAGCACATCGTTCATTCCCTTGATTGCGGTAATTTTTTCAGCCATGGTGTATGCATTGCGGCCGGCTCTGGCGCGCTGCTGCGCACATCAGGCCATGCCGGCGGGTTACTGGGCGCTGCTGGCGCCGAAACGGTCTTCGATATAACGGTTGACAAGCTGCTGGAACTCGGCAGCAATGCCCTCCCCGCGCAGCGTGAGCGCCTTCTCGCCGTCGATATAGACGGGAGCTGCAGGCGCCTCGCCGGTGCCGGGCAGGCTGATGCCGATATCGGCATGCTTGCTCTCGCCAGGTCCATTGACGATGCAGCCCATCACGGCCACTTTCATGGTTTCCACGCCGGGATACTGCTCGCGCCAGACCGGCATCTGCGCACGCAGGAAGTCGTCGATCTGCTTGGCCAGCTCCTGGAAGGTGCTGCTGGTAGTGCGGCCACAGCCCGGACAGGCCGTGACGCTCGGAACAAAAGTGCGCAGACCGAGTGCCTGCAGAATTTCGGAGGCAATCACCACTTCCTGCGTGCGCGATTCGCCGGGTTGCGGCGTCAGCGATACGCGGATGGTGTCGCCAATGCCCTCCTGCAACAGCACGGACAGCGCTGCCGTGGAGGCCACGGTCCCCTTGGTGCCCATGCCTGCCTCGGTCAGGCCGAGGTGCAGCGGGTAGTTGCAACGCTGCGCCAGAGCGCGGTAGACGGCAATCAGATCCTGCACGCCACTGACCTTGCAGGACAGCAGGATCTGGTGCTTCGGCATGCCCATCTCGACGGCACGCTCGGCGGAGCCGATGGCCGAAGCCATCAGGGCTTCATACATCACCTGCTGGCCGCTCCAGGGCTCGCTGCGACGGCTGTTCTCGTCCATCATGCCGGCCAGCAGCTCCTGATCCAGACTGCCCCAGTTCACGCCGATGCGCACCGGCTTGTCCCAGCGCATGGCGGCTTCGATCATCTGGCCAAACTGCTTGTCCTTCTTGTCGCCCTTGCCCACGTTGCCGGGGTTGATGCGGTATTTGGAAAGGGCTTGCGCGCAATCGGGAAATTCCGTCAGCAAACGATGGCCGTTATAGTGAAAATCTCCGATCAGCGGAACGTCGATACCCATGCGGTCCAGCTGCTCGCGGATATACGGCACAGCCTGAGCCGCCTCGGGCGTATTGACGGTGATGCGCACCAGCTCCGAGCCAGCCTGGGCCAACTCCTTGACCTGAATGGCAGTGCCGATGGCATCCACCGTATCGGTATTGGTCATCGACTGCACACGCACCGGTGCGTCGCCGCCGATGGTCACCACACGTTCGCCGTTGCGCACCACGGCTTGCAGGGTGGAGTGGCGCGCGGGTGTAGAGACCGGTACGGGATCACTGGTCAACAACATGACGGGACTCCGGTTCACTTGAGTTCAAAACGTGCCACGCCGATCGAGGCCACGCTGGCCATGTCGAAGGGCTGTCCACGGTCGGTGAGCTGCACGTTCTCGGCACGGCCGATGGTGACACGCACCGGGTAGGCAGCGATCGCCACCTGCTCGCTCTCACCTGCCTTAAGCGTGCGCTCATACAGGGTCTTGCCCGCTGGAGAACGCACCTGCACCCAGGTTTCCCCCACGGCGCGGAACGTCAGGCCCTCACCGGCTGGCGCAGCAGCCACAGCACTCGCTGCAGCATCGGGCGCTGAAGCGGCAGGAGCAGCAGGAGCCGGTTGCAGATTGGACGGAGCCACAGCGGGAGCCGGCTGCAAGTTGGAAGGCGCTGCCGGTTGCGCCTGCAGATTGGTCGCAGCACCATCCGCAGGAGTCGTCTGAACCGACGCTGCATCCACCGCAGAGGCTGCACTGGCGGCGCTAGACGCGCCGCCCAGCTTGCTGCTCAGCGTGGGATACAGGAACAGCACCAGCGCACCCACTGCCAGCAGGCCTGCGCCTGCCAGCGCCCAGGCGGGGACGCCACCGGAACGCATGCCCGAGCCAAAGCGATGCGGGCTGAAAGGCGCGTTGATGGATTCATCATCCGTCGCAATGCGCGGCTTGCCATCCGGCATCTTGGCCAGCACGGGGTGCGGGTCTGCCTCCAGGTAGCGGCAGATATTGGCTGCCAGACCACGGGCAAAATACGCAGGCAGCGACGTCAGATTGTCCTGCTCCAGAGCGTCGATCTTCTGCGGAGGCACCTTGAGCGCTGCCGCCAGCACTTCGAGTTCCACACCCGCATGCTCACGCAGGCCGCGCAGCATCTGGCCAGGCGTCTGGCTCGCATCGAATTGGTAGGAAGCTTTCACTGCTTGATTCATGGTGCGTCGTTGTGTCGTTAATCGTTCCAGGCCTTGCGCTGGTAACGCTGCATTTCTGCAGAATCCGGAAACTGCTGCTGCAGGCGGCGAGCGTAGGCCGATACGGCCTGCGCATGACCCAGCTGGTGTTCAGCGCGCATGCCCAGCCACAGGGAAGCCGCACTGGGCTGCTGCTCGTTGGCTGCACGTGCATGGCTGGCGGCCTGCGCCACCTGTCCCGCCTTCAAGGCACAAGTGCCGGCTGCAAGATGCGTACGGAACCTGTTGGCATAGGCCGGCTCGGTCAGTGCCTGTGCAAATTGCTGCGCGGACTCTGTTTGCTCGCCCTGCTCGCACAACAGCAAACCCAGATTATGCCGCGCGTCTGCGTCATGCCGGTTAAGGTCGACTGCCCGGCGAAAGCTTCGCTCGGCGCCGGCGCGATCCCCTTGTTGCAGCAAAATCAGGCCGTGCAGATTGTAGGCTGGCCCGTAGCGGGAGTCGGCTGCCAGTGCCTGCTGGACTTCCTCCAGAGCCACTGAGGTCTGCCCGTTCTGGAAATAGCCCATGGCCAGCTCCATGCGCAAGCGGGCACGCTGTTGGGCATTGGTATCCGAAGTAGAAGCCTGCACCCCGGCAGAGCCGCAGCCTGCAAGACCCCAGGCCAGCGCTGCCACGGCCAGCCACAGCAACACGCCGGACCAGCGGCTGGAAATTCGACGCAACAGACTGTCAGCTGCCACGGACACCCTCGTCCGTTGCTTTCAACGCCGTATCCGCCTTGCGCTGCAGCACGATGCGCTGCTCGACGCGGGTACGATCCTTCACATCGCCCGCAAGCTGACCGCAGGCGGCATCGATGTCATCCCCGCGTGTCTTGCGCACCGTGGTGACAATGCCTGCCTCGTTGAGCAGGCGACCGAACTCCTGCACCACAGCATTGGAGGAGCGCTTGAGGCCCGATGCCGGAAAGGGGTTGAAGGGAATCAGGTTGAACTTGCACCAGGCGCCCTTGCCTGAAGTGCGGACCAGCTCGATCAGCTGGCGCGCATGCTCGGGCTGGTCGTTGACGCCATCGAGCATGCAGTATTCGAAAGTGATGAAATCGCGCGGAGCGAAATCCAGATAGCGCTGGCAGGCCTGCATCAGCTCGGCCAGCGGATACTTGCGGTTGAGCGGCACCAGGTGGTCGCGCAGCGCATCGTTGGGTGCATGCAGCGACACCGCCAGCGCCACGGCGCAATCCTGCGACAGGCGGTCCATCATCGGAACCACGCCCGAGGTGGATACCGTCACACGGCGGCGCGACAGGCCGTAGCCATGGTCATCCAGCATGGTGCGCAGCGCAGGCACCAGCGCGCCGTAATTCTGCAGCGGCTCGCCCATGCCCATCATCACCACGTTGGAGATGACGCGCTCGTCTGTCTGCAGGTGCTTGCGCAGAAAATGTTCGGCAAACCACAGCTGCGCCATGATTTCGCCAGTGGTGAGGTTGCGGCTGAAGCCCTGGTGTCCGGTGGAACAGAAGCGGCAACCCACCGCGCAGCCCGCCTGCGAAGAAGCGCACAGCGTGCCACGATCGGTTTCGGGGATGAAGACGGTTTCGACGGCGTTGCCGTCTCCCACGTCGAACAGCCATTTGATGGTGCCATCCGCAGACATGTGCTGCGACACCACGGGCAGCGGCTCCACGACCGCCACACCGGCCAGTTTTTCGCGCAGGGACTTGGCCAGGTCGCTCATCTGCGCAAAGTCGGACACACCCTTCTGGTGGATCCAGCGGAACAGCTGGGTGGCGCGGAAGCGCTTCTCGCCCAGCTGGCCGCACCACGCCACCAGCCCTTCGAGGTCGAAGTCGAGCAGGTTGATGGCAGTGGTCATGGTCGCGAACTCCGATTAACGGGAGTAGACGTTCATGCCCGGGAAGAAGAAGGACACTTCCACAGCAGCAGTTTCGGGGGCGTCGGAGCCGTGCACGGCGTTGGCGTCGATGCTGTCGGCGAAGTCGGCGCGGATGGTGCCCTTGTCGGCTTTCTTGGGATCGGTAGCGCCCATCAGCTCACGGTTCTTGGCAATGGCGCCTTCGCCTTCCAGCACCTGGATCATGACGGGACCGGAAACCATGAAGTCCACCAGATCCTTGAAGAAGGGACGCTCCTTGTGCACAGCGTAGAACTGCTCGGCTTCGCCGCGGGACAGGTGCGCCATCTTGGCAGCGATGACCTTCAGGCCGGCGCCTTCGAAGCGGGCGTAGATCTGGCCGATAACGTTTTTGGCCACTGCGTCGGGCTTGATGATGGAGAGCGTGCGTTCGATTGCCATGGTATTTCCTGTGGGTCGGTTATGAGGATTCGTGGATGATTTGCACACGCACGGCGGCCTCTGCCTCCCTGCATGTGCAAACGTTGTATTTTAGCGCGCGCAAGTGCCAAAGGACGGGACTTGCGCGACGGATTGCGGGATTACTTGCGGCGCTTGCTGCCCTGCCCCATCCAGCCACCGGGAGCGCTGCGGCCACCGCCGCCCTTGCCGCCACGGCCGGCTCCGCGACCATCCATGTAGCCAAAGGAGGTCTGCATGGGATCGGGCTGGGAGACGGAACGGGGAGAACGCCCCGGCGCAGACGACGCGCGGCCTGCAGACGGCAGCGACGGGCGCTTCTTGCCGGCACCACCGCGGTCAGGACTGCGACGGCGCGTCTGCACTTCCTGACGCTCCTGCACGGCGCGGCCCGGATCCTTCATGCCGACCAGGGCCATCAGCGCCTTGACGTCGCGGTCACCCAGCTCGATCCAGTGGCCGCGGCGCAGGTTGCGCGGCAGCGCCATGGCGCCGTAGCGGATACGGATCAGGCGGCTGACGGCATGGCCGACTGCCTCGAACATGCGGCGCACCTCGCGGTTGCGGCCTTCGGAGATCGTCACGCGGTACCAGCAGTTGGCGCCTTCGCCACCGCCCTCCTCGACACTGCCGAACTGTGCCGGGCCGTCCTCCAGCTGCACGCCATCCAGCAGGGTCTGCTTTTCCTCGTCACTCAGGGCGCCGAGCACGCGCACGGCGTACTCGCGCTGCAGGCCGAAGCGCGGATGCATCAGCTGGTTGGCCAGTTCGCCGGAGCTGGTGATCAGCAACAGGCCTTCGGTGTTCAGATCCAGGCGGCCGACAGACTGCCACTTGCCCTGGGGCAGGCGCGGCAGCTTGCGGAACACCGTGGGACGGTTCTGCGGATCGTCATGCGTGACCAGTTCGCCCACCGGCTTGTGGTAAGCAATCACGCGCGGCGGCGGCGGTGCAATGCGCAGGCGGATCGGCTTGCCATTGATCTTGACCACATCGCCAAACTGGATGCGCTGACCCACGTGCGCCGGCTCGTTGTTGACGGAAATGCGGCCTTCGGTGATCAGTTGCTCCATTTCCAGGCGCGAACCCAGGCCGGCCTGGGCCAGCACCTTGTGCAGCTTGGGAGCATCCGGCTGCGGCAACAGTACACGCTTGGCGGGGCGCTCGGCCTCCCCCTCGTCGCTGCTGTCGAATTCGCCGGACACGACGGCTGCAAACAGGTCTTCAGGCTGTTCGCCCTCCGCATGGCTCTGTTCCGGAGTCGGCAGCTGCTTTTCCTGCGCAGGCACTTCCGCCTCGGGGGCACGACGCTCGCTCGGCTGACGCGGCTTGCCGCGACCCCGCGCGCCAGCAGAAGCCGACACAGGCTTGCGCGCCGGACGGCGGCGCGGCTTGTCACCAGCCGGATTCGCGTCGCCAGCGGCGTCCGCAGGGCGGCCGCCCTCCTCGTTCGGTTGCGGATCGGGGTGTTGCGAGGAAGTGGAAGTCATGGTCATGAAAACAAATGGAAATCCATGCGGCCAAGGCCACAGGGACAGTCACAGAAAATCGGGCGGGCAAATCCGGAACGACCGGCATTCACTTGCTGAGAAGATAAGGCCTGGCCTGGCTGCATCAGGATGGGCAACGAGGCAACAGAAAAGGAAATCAGGCCGACTCTGCGTCGGCCACCCCGGAATCGGGGGACATCGGCGCGGCAGGCGAACGGTCCGGCACCGGAGTTGCAAATTGCTGTAGTGGCGTATTGTCGCCTGCATCGGCCCCGGGAGCAACTTCCGGCGCTTGCGTAAGGCCCTCGATTGGCGCAGCCACCACAGGCATGTCGAGTTCTGGCTGGTCCTGCGCAGCGCCTGCAACCTGTTCGCCAGCTGGCTGGGGGCTTTCGAGGGAGTCCAGCTGGGCAAACACCGCGCTCTGGTCGATATCCTCCAGCGCCGGCAGCTGGTCGAGCGATGCGATCCCCAGGTCGTCCAGAAACTGGCGCGTGGTAGCCAGCAAGGCGGGACGCCCGGCCGTCTCGCGATAGCCGATGGTTTCGATCCAGCCACGGTCTTCCAGCTGCTTGATCAGCTGCGAATTGACCGTGACGCCGCGAATGTCCTCGATGTCGCCGCGCGTGACCGGCTGGCGGTAGGCAATGATGGCCAGCGTTTCCAGCGTGGCACGCGTGTAGCGCGGCGGTTTTTCGGGATGCAAACGATCCAGAAACGGGCGCATCTCGGGCCGGCTCTGAAAACGCCAGCCGCTGGACACACAGACCAGTTCCACGCCCTTCTGCTCCCACTCCTGGGCCAGTTCATGCAGCAACTGGCGCAGCGTGTCGGCGCCCAGGGCGTCCTCGAACAGCGTGCGCATGTCGCGCAGCGTCAAGGGCTGCTGCGCACAGATCAGCGCGGTCTCGAGGATGCGTTTGGCTTGTGCGGAGTTCATGGATGGGCGATCAGGGAGTCGGGAGCCAGGGGCTGCAGCCCCATGGCCAGCAGCGCTGCATGCATGTCGGCAGGCAAAGGTGCCACGCATTGTAAGGGCTGCCCCGTGACCGGATGCGTGAGCGAGAGGCGGAAGGCATGCAGGGCCTGCCGCTGCATGCCCCAGGCCGCGGCGCCGCCATAAGTGGCATCGGCCAGCAAGGGGTGGCCCAGATGCTGCATATGCACCCGGATCTGGTGGGTACGCCCGGTGTGCAGCTGGCAATGCACCCAGCAGGCCTTATGTCCTTGCGCCGTGCTGTTGCCCACGAGACGGATATCGGTGCGCGCCGTCTTGCCTGCCTGATGCGACAAATCCACCACTGCCATGCGCAGGCGGTTGCGCGGATCGCGTCCGATGGCAGCGTCCACGCTGCAGACCTGTTCCGAGCCCCGTTTCCAGTGTCCCTGTCCGAACGCCCAGTACTCGCGTTTGACCTCGCGTGCCGCAATCTGCCCCACCAGGCGATCCATGGTGCTGCGGTCACGCGCCACCACCATCAACCCGCTCGTATCCTTGTCGAGCCGGTGCACGATGCCGGCACGCGGCACCTGGGCCGCTTCCGCATAGCGGTGCAGCAGTGCGTTCAGCAAGGTGCCGCTCCAGTTGCCGGCGGCCGGGTGCACCACCATGCCTGCCGGCTTGTTCACGATGGCCAGGTGGGCGTCCTCGTAGACGATGTCCAGCGGGATGTCCTGCGCGACAAAGGCCTGCGACTGGGCCGTGGCGCGCAATACCAGTGCCAGCCGATCCCCCGCGCGCAGCTTGGTGGCCGCCTTGCTGCAGGGCTGACCATTGCGGGTCAGCAGTCCGGCTTCGATCAGCTGCTGCAGATAGCTGCGCGAAAACTCGGTGACGGTACCAGCGAGGAAGCGGTCCAGGCGCTGTCCGCTTGAGGCAGCATCCACCTGAAGTTCGCGCGTTTCTTCCTCGGCATCCAGCGAAGGCTCGTCGCCTCCTGCCGTGCCTGGCAAGGTGGTCTCGTCGACCGGGTCATTCAGATCAGGAAGCAAGGGAAAAATCCGTATCGGAGGCATGGAACCACCCCGGCCTTGCATGCGTCAACCCGTCTTTCCGGGCCCTGCGGGCAGTCCCGCAAACGCTTGCAAATTCATGGCTTAGCAGTGACAGGGAGCTGGCTATAATCGTTCGAGTACTTGACTGCCACAAAGCCCTATTCCATGCAAAAAACAATGCATACCGGTTCATTATCCCGCGTTTACCGTCCGGCCCTGCTGGCCGGCTGCATGGCAGTGCTGCTGTCCGCATGCTCCTCTCCGCCCACACTGCAGGAGAAAACCTCCAGCTGGAGCCCCAACAAGATCTACAGCGAAGCCCGCAGCGAGAGCAGTTCCGGCTCGCTCGACCAGGCCATCCCGCTTTACGACATCCTGGAAGGTCGCGCGGCGGGTACGCCGCTGGCCCAGCAAGCCCAACTGGAAAAGGCCTATGCGCAATTCCAGAATGGCGACATTGCCGAAGCCAGTGCCACGCTTGACCGCTTCATCCGCCTCAACCCCTCCAGTCCGGCGCTGGACTACGCCATGTACATGAAGGGCGTGGTCAACTTCAACAACAAGGAAGGCTGGCTGACCTTCCTGAGCACGCAGGATCTGGCCGAGCGAGACATGCAGGCCGCCAAGGACTCGTTCGAGGCCTTCCGCGAACTGGTCACGCGCTTCCCCGATTCCCGCTATTCGGCTGACGCCCGCAAGCGCATGACGTACATCGTCAATGCCATGGCCAAGTCGGAAGTGGCGATTGCCTCCTACTACTTCAAGCGCGGCGCCTATGTGGCCGCTGCCAACCGTGCCCAATCCACCATCAGCAATTACCAGGGCACCCCTGCCCAGGAAGAGGCACTGGCCATCCTGATGAGTTCCTACGACCGTCTGGGTCTGGAGCAGCCCCGTGACGATGCCCAGCGCGTGCTGGCCCAGAACTTCCCGGAAAGCCGCTATCTCGAAAAAGGCTACGCCGCGCAGCGCAAGTCCTTCTGGAAACTCTGGTAATCAGTCCTTCCCGTGCCTGCAGGCCATGGCCTGCAGCGCGGCATCCAGCTCTTCGCGGCTGGCAAGCCTGCGCATGGGCGGCAATGCCTTGAGCAGGCGATTGCCATAGCTCATCTGCAGCAGGCGCCGGTCGCACACGATCAGGACCCCGGTATCGTTTTCGCGCCGGATCAGTCGCCCTGCTCCCTGCTTGAGCATCACGGCCGTTTCCGGCAGAAAATAATCACGGAACGGGCTGCGTCCTTCCAGCTCCAGCCGGCGCGAACGCGCTTCCACCAAGGGGTCCTGCGGTGGCGGGAACGGCAGCTTGTCGATCACCACCAGTTGCAGGCCGTCTCCCGGCACATCCACCCCTTCCCAGAAGGAGGCTGACGCCACCAGGATGCATCCAGGCAGGCGTCCCTCATCGTCGCCCAGACGGAAGCGCTCTATCAGGCGACGCTTGGTCGACTCTCCCTGCACCAGCACCTCGATGCTGTCACCGCCCTCGAAACGGCGTCGCAGCGCCTCGCCGATAACACGCAGACTGCGCAAGGTCGTGGTCAGCACCAGCGTACGGCCGCCAATCTGGCTGGCAGCCTCCGCCACCAGCCTGGCCACGGCGGCCGGATGCTCTGGCGCATTGGGCAGAGGCAAATCAGGGGGAACATGGACCGAGGCGTGGGTAGCGTAGGCAAACGGGCTTTCCACCTGCAGCGTTGCGACATCCTGCATGCCGCACGGCTCGGTAAACCAGCGCAATTGAGGTTCATCACCAAGCGTCGCAGAGGTAAAAATCCAGGTTCTACCCTGTTTTATGCGATGATCATCATGTAATTTCTCGGATTGAACTTCATGTATTACTTGAGGTTCATCCCAGGCGGATTCCGGCTCCCTCTCCTGAACAGGCAACTGTTTGCGCTTGAGCATCCGCGTGCGAACCGTCTCTGCAATATCGAGCGGAGATTGCACCAGACGCAGCTGAGCCGAAACGTCGAGCCAACGCACGGCATCTGGCGGGCAGGGTTGCTGGAACAGATCGATGCGTTCCTGCATGGCGGTGGCCCGCTGATGCAGGCGCACGAAATCCGGGCCGAGTTCGGACATCATGTCCAGAGCCGAAGCCGCATCCTCGAGTGCAGTACGCAGTGCCCGCAGCGCGCCCGGCCATTCGTCGGGGTTCAGCGTATCCGGCACGGACTCCGTCCAACGCAGCTTGGTGCCTGCAGGGCGCTGGCCCACCACCAGGCGCAGTTCACGCGCCGCTTGCTCAAGCTGGCGTGCCAGCGTCTGCCAGTCCGCCAGACCGCGTGCCGACTGCATCCCGGTCGCCAGCAGATCACGACACAGATCGAGCACATGACCGCTGCCCAGCTGCATGCCCATGAACTGGGTGCCAATCTCGTTCAGTTGATGCGCCTCGTCAAAGATCACGGTATGCACGGAGGGCAACAGCTCAGCCATGCCCGATTCGCGCACAGCCAGATCGGCAAAAAACAGGTGGTGATTGACGACCACCACATCCGCCGCCAGAGCTTCGCGCCTGGCCACATTGACGTGACATTGCCTGAAGTGATCGCAGGTGCTGCCAATGCAGTTGTCACGCGTGGAGGTCACCAGCGGGATGGCCGGAGAGCGTTCGTCGAGCCCTTCCAGCTCCGACAGGTCACCCGTGCGGGTGGATTGCGCGAACCGTTCGATGCGGCTGATGGTGTGAAGCAAGGCGCCATCGGAGCGCAGGACCGTATGTCTCGCCTGATGCAGCCGGTGCAGGCATAAATAGCTGCCCCGCCCTTTCAGCAGGGCCAGCCGCAGCGGCAAGCCGAGCAGATTGGCCAGATAGGGCAGATCCCGTGTGAACAGCTGGTCCTGCAGGGTCTTGGTTGCCGTGGAAACCAGCGCGCGCTCACCGGCCAGCAATGCCGGCACCAGATAGGCGAAGGTCTTGCCAACCCCCGTGCCCGCCTCGACTACCAGTGCATCGTGTTCCACGATGGCGCGCGCGACCGCCAGCGCCATGTGCCGTTGCCCGCTACGCTCGCGATAATGAGGGTCATGCTCGGCCAATGGCCCGCCAGGCGCAAAAAAGTCCAGCACCTGCTGTTCCAGTGTGCTCTGCGCCACTTCTTGTCCGGAGTTGCTCCCTGCCGGTGTCAAACAATCGGACATCAGCGGCCGGATGACTGGCGCTGGAGCTTCCACAGCAAGTGGCGCTCTGCCTCCAGCTGGGCGTGCAGGGATTGGGTCGGCGCCTGACGCAGCAGTTCACGTGCCAGTTGCACGGTTTGCGGCGCATGCCGGTTCAGGCAGGCAGCATCGGCCAAGGCATGATCCAGCGCTTCGCCCTGCTCCGTCAACATGCCCACCAGGCCTGCCTGCAACAGACGCTCGGGCTGCACCGGCGCCACGCTGCCGAACAGGATCTGGCTCGCGAGAGCCTGCGGAACCCGCTGACCCAGAAACCAGCTCAGGCCGGACCCCACTCCGTTCTGCCCCGATTCCAGCAGCAGGCGCAACGACCGGCTGGCCACAACGCGCTCACAGGCCAGCGCCAGTGCGAACCCCATGGCAGAGACACCCCCCTCCAGCACGGCTGTCACCGGCTTGCTGCCCGTATCCACTGCATCCAGCACGGAGTGCCAGCCTTCGATCCAGGCCTGCGCATCGGCCGCCGACAGCGCTGCCGGCAACTCCAGTGTAGGCAGAAAGCCTTGGTACCCTGCCAACACAATGCTGCGGACATCCTCGCTGCGTTCGGCCTCACTCAGGATCTCGACCAGATTGACGAACAGTTCCGGGGCCGAAGCCCCATGGATGGCGTCGCTGACGCGAATCAGCAAGCTGTGGTCCTGGTAATGGGTGGTGATGTCGGCCATGAGAGGAAAGAGAACAATAATGTGCGGAGCGACCGCTGCCCGGGGAGCGCCTGTCCGTTCAACGCGGAGGAGCCGAAGCGGCAGGCGCAGCCGCCGGGGGAACGGTCAGGGCAGCGGCAGCCGACGCGGCATCCTGCGCATTCTGCTGGATGCGCAGCTGGCGATCAATTTCCTTCAGCAGGCGTTCCTGACGGTTGAGTTCCAGATCCTGCTTGCGCAGCACACTTTCCTCAAGCCGGTAAGCCGTGCGGCTCTCTGCCAGACAGCGGTTGACGAAGAAGCGCTGATAGCACTCCACCTTTTCCGTTGCATGGCGCGCTTCGATGGCCGCACGGTGCTGCGCCACCTTGTCACGCCATTCGGCAATCTGCTCCTGCGTCAGCTGCTGCCCGAGAAAAGGAACCTCCTCCACCGTTGCCTCGAGGGTCGGCAGCTTGGGAGGGGTACAGCCAGCCAGAAAGGCCAGCGCCACCAGCCCGACTGCTGCCAGACAGGACCGGGCCGGAATGTGCCGAAAACAATGCATGCAGGAAAATGCCTCAGGTCAGGGAAATATCCACCGCGCGATGCTCCAGCGCCAGGTATTCGGCCGACTGCATTTCTTCCAGCCGGGACACCGTACGCACGAACTCATGGGCCAGCATGCCCTTGGTGTAGAGCTGTGCGGGCGGCACGGCCGCGGAGATCACAAGTTTTACCCGCCTATCGTACAGCACGTCCACCAGCAGAGTGAAACGGCGTGCAATCGAGGCCATGCTCTCGTTCATCTCGGGAACGCCGGACAACACCACGGTATGGAACTCCGTCGCGACCTCGAGGTAGTCGTTCTGCGAACACGGCTTGCCGCACAACTCGCGGAAGTCGAACCAGATCACATCACCCGCTCGGCGGCGCGCCTGAATCTGGCGCGAAGCCAGATGGAACACCGGTTCTTCGTCCTTGCCGGTTACCAGCTTGTCGAAGGCCGCGTTCAGTTCGGCATCGGTTTCGGGCGTGAGCGGCGTCAGGTACAGATGCAGCTTTTCCAGCGTGCGCTGGCGATAGTCGGTGCCGTTATCGACATTCAGAACCTCCAGCCGCTGGTTCAGCAGAGCGATCGCGGGCAGGATGCGATCGCGGTGCAGGCCATTGGGATAGAGGTCATCCGGCTTGAAGTTGGAGGTGGTGACAAAGCCCACGCCATTCTCGAACAACGCCACCAGCAGGCGGTGCAGGATCATGGCGTCGGTCACGTCAGCCACATGGAATTCGTCAAAGCAGATCAGCTTGAAGCGCCTGGCCATCTGCTTGCCGAGTGCGTCCAGCGGGTTCTCGGTGCCTTGCAGCTTGCCGAGTTCGCGATGCACCTCGCGCATGAATTCGTGGAAATGCAGGCGTGTCTTGCGCTTGATCGGCACGGCTTCGAAGAAGCAATCCATCAGGAAGCTCTTGCCGCGACCCACGCCGCCATACATGTAGACCCCGCGCGGAATTGGCGGGTTGTTGAACATCTTCTTGAGCTTGCTGGAACGCTTGCTCTTGTAATGGGTCCATTCGTCGGCACAACGCTCCAGCGCCGCAATGGCGCGGAGCTGTGCCGGATCACTCTGGAAGCCGCGCGCGGCCAGCTCCCGCTGGTAGACGCGCGCGACCGGTCCGTCCTTCAACGCATCCGACATCAGAAGTTCAGCGTACGCTTGTCGACCGCCAGGGCCGCTTCCTTGGTGGATTCGCTCAGGCTCGGGTGAGCGTGGCAGATGCGGGCGATGTCTTCGCTGCTGGCGCGGAAGGCCATGGCCACGCAGGCTTCGGCGATCAGTTCGGACGCCATCGGGCCGACGATATGCACGCCCAGGATTTCATCCGTGGTGGCATCGGCCAGGAACTTGACCATGCCGGTGGTGTCACCCAGCGCACGTGCACGGCCGTTGGCCATGAACGGGAAGGTGCCGGCCTTGTAGGCCACGCCATCCGCCTTGAGCTGCTGCTCGGTACGGCCAACCCAGGCAATTTCGGGGCTGGTGTAGATGACCCAGGGCACCAGGGCAAAGTCCACGTGGCCATGCTGGCCGGCAATGCGCTCGGCCACGGCAACGCCCTCTTCCTCTGCCTTGTGCGCCAGCATCGGACCACGCACCACATCACCCACGGCCCACACATTGGGCAGGTTGGACTTGCAGTCGCCGTCCACCACGATGGCACCGCGCTCGTCCAGCTGCAGGCCCACGGCTTCGGGGTTGAGGCCGTTGGTGTTCGGCACGCGGCCGATGGACACGATCAGCTTGTCGGCATCCAGCTTCTGGTCTTCGCCCTTGGCGTTCTTGTAGGCGATGCTCACGCCCTTCTTGCCGGTGGTGATGTCGCCCACCTGCACGCCCAGCTCGATCTTCAGACCCTGCTTGTCGAAAGCCTTCTTGGCTTCCTTGGCGATCTGCTCGTCGACTGCACCCAGGAACGTGGGCAGGCCTTCCAGGATCGTCACGTCAGCCCCCAGGCGACGCCACACGGAACCCATTTCCAGGCCGATCACGCCGGAACCGATCACTGCCAGCTTCTTGGGAGCAGCGCCGATGCGCAGTGCGCCATCGTTGGAGAGGATGTTTTCCTCGTCGAACGGAGCCTGCGGCAGCGGACGGGCATTGGAGCCGGTCGCCACGATGACGTGCTGGCCGGTGATGGTTTCTTCCTTGTCGCCGGAAACCTTCACTTCGTAGCCGCCTTCAACTGCCTTCACGAAGGAACCACGGCCGTGGAAGAAGGTGACCTTGTTCTTCTTGAACAGGTACAGGATACCGTCGTTGTTCTGCTTGACCACCTCGTCCTTGCGGGCAATCATCTTGGCCACGTCCATGGACAGGCCCTTGACGGAAATGCCGTGGTCAGCGAAGTGATGCGCGGCATGCTCGTAGTGCTCGGAGCTCTGCAGCAGCGCCTTGGACGGAATGCAACCCACGTTGGTGCAGGTGCCGCCGGGGGCTGCGCCGCCCTTGGCGTTTTTCCATTCATCGATACAGGCAACCTTCTTGCCCAGTTGCGCAGCGCGAATGGCTGCAATGTAACCGCCGGGGCCGGCACCGATGACGACGACGTCGAATTGTTGGGACATGATCAAATCCTTTTGTCAATTACAAAAACGGGCGGCAGTGCCACCCGTTTGATGCCATGCAATGGCTTAGATGTCGAACAGCAGGCGAGCCGGATCTTCCAGCGCTTCCTTCATGGTGACCAGGCCCAGCACGGCTTCGCGGCCGTCGATGATGCGGTGGTCATAGGACATGGCCAGGTAGTTCATCGGACGCACCACGATCTGGCCGTTCTCGACGACAGCACGATCCTTGGTGGCGTGCACGCCCAGAATGGCGGATTGCGGCGGGTTGATGATCGGGGTGGACATCATGGAACCGAACACGCCACCGTTGGAGATGGAGAAGGTACCACCGGTCATCTCTTCGATGCCCAGCTTGCCGTCCTTGGCCTTGACGCCGAATTCGGCAATCTTCTTCTCGATGTCGGCAAAGCTCATCTGGTCGGCGTTACGGATGATCGGCACCACCAGACCACGCGGGCTGCCCACGGCGATACCGATGTCGAAGTAGCCGTGGTAGACGATGTCATTGCCGTCCACGGAGGCGTTCAGCACCGGGTACTTCTTCAGGGCGGCCACGGCAGCCTTGACGAAGAAGCTCATGAAGCCCAGCTTGACGCCGTGTTCCTTCTCGAACTTCTCCTGGAACTTCTTGCGCATTTCCATCACGGGCGCCATGTTGACTTCGTTGAACGTCGTCAGGATGGCGTTGGTGGACTGGGACTGCAGCAGACGCTCGGCCACGCGGGCACGCAGGCGGGTCATCGGCACGCGCTGTTCCGGACGGTCGCCCAGGTTGGGGGCCGGAGCGGCAGCCTGCGGCAGTGCAGAGGTCGGCACGCCGGTCGGGATGACGGCAGCAGGAGCGGCCTTGGCACCGCCAGCCACGGCACCCAGCACGTCGCCCTTGGTGACGCGGCCATCCTTGCCGGTACCCGGCACGGAACCGGCAGCCAGGTTGTTGTCGGCCATCAGCTTGGCAGCTGCGGGCATGGCAACGCCGGCCATGCTGCCACCAGCGGCGGCAGGAGCAGCTGGAGCTGCAGCAGCAGGCGCTGCGGGTGCGGCTGCCGGAGCAGCAGCGGCCGGAGCGGCACCAGCCACGCCTTCGGTGTCGATACGGGCAATCAGTTGCTCGGCGGTAACCGTGGCACCGTCCTGCTCGATGATCTCGGCCAGCACGCCGCCTGCGGGGGCGGGCACTTCGAGCACGACCTTGTCGGTCTCGATCTCGATCAGGATTTCATCAACGGCGACGGCCTCGCCGGGCTTTTTCTTCCACTGCAGCATGGTTGCTTCGGCAACGGACTCGGACAGCTGCGGAACTTTCACATCTACGATAGCCATGATCTTGTTCTTTCTCTTGAATCTTTGAAGTAATTACCAGCGGCCCATCAGCGGGTCAGCACGAAGCCCTTGAGGCGGGCGAAGGCACCTTCGACCAGCGACTTCTGCTGATCCTGGTGCAGGTGCGCGTAACCCACTGCCGGAGAGGCAGAGGCGGCGCGGCCGGAATAGCCCAGCTTCTGGCCCGGAGCCATGTTCTCGAAGATCTGGTGCTGCACGAAGAACCAGGCGCCCTGGTTCTGCGGCTCGTCCTGGCACCACACCACTTCCTGGAGGTTGGGGTACTTCTTGAGTTCGGTCGCAAACGCCTTGTGCGGGAACGGATAGAGCTGTTCCACACGCAGGATGGCGACGTCGTGATCCTTGCGCTCTTCGCGCTTCTTGACCAGGTCGTAGTACACCTTGCCGGAGCACACCAGCACGCGCTTGACCTTGTCGGCCTTGTTCTGCACGTCGGCGTTCTGCTCGGGGATGACGGTCTGGAACGAGCCCTTGGTGAACTCGGACAGCGGCGACGTGGCATCCTTGTTGCGCAGCAGCGACTTGGGCGTCATGATGATCAGCGGCTTGCGCAGGTTGCGCACCATCTGGCGACGCAGCACATGGAAGATCTGGCTGGCCGTGGTCGGCTGCACGATCTGCATGTTGGCGTCGGCGGCCAGCTGCATGAAACGCTCCAGGCGGGCCGAGCTGTGTTCCGGGCCCTGGCCTTCATAGCCGTGCGGCAGCATCAGCGTGATGCCGTTGACGCGGCCCCACTTCACTTCGCCGGAGGCGATGAACTGGTCGATCACGACCTGGGCACCGTTGGCGAAGTCGCCGAACTGGGCTTCCCAGATCACCAGCGATTGCGGGTCGTTGGAGGCGTAGCCGTATTCGAAGCCCAGCACTGCCTCTTCGGACAGGATGGAGTCGATCACGACGAACGGAGCCTGGTTCTCGGAGATGTTCTGCAGCGGGATGTAGATGCCCTCGTCGAACTTCTCGCGCTTCTGGTCATGCAGCACGGCATGACGGTGCGTGAAGGTACCACGACCGCAATCCTCGCCGGACAGACGCACCGGGAAGCCGCTGGCAGCCAGGGAGGCAAACGCCATGTGCTCGCCCATGCCCCAGTCCACCGGAATGTCGCCACGGCCCATGGCGGCGCGGTCATCCAGCACCTTCTTGACCAGCTGGTGCACGTTGAAGTTCTCGGGAACGGTGGTGATGCGCTCGGCCAGACGCTTCCATTCCGTGACCGGAATGGCAGTGTCACCGGCATCGGTCCACTTCTTGTCCAGATAGGGCGTCCAGTCGACGGCGTACTTGCTCTTGAAGTGGCTCAGCACCGGGTCGACCGTGTGGCGGCCTTCATCCATGGCGGCGCGGTAGGCCTTGACCATGTCGTCGCCCAGCGTCTCGCCCATGCCCTGGGCAGACAGCTTGTCGGCGTACAGCTTGCGCGTGCCGGGATGCTTGGCGATCTTGGTGTACATCAGCGGCTGGGTGAGCATGGGGGTATCCTGCTCGTTGTGGCCCAGCTTGCGGTAGCAGACGATGTCCAGCACCACGTCCTTGCGGAACTCGCTGCGGTATTCCATGGCCCACTGCATGCACAGTGCCACGGCTTCCGGATCATCACCGTTCACGTGCAGCACCGGGATGTCCATCATCTTGACCACATCCGTGCAGTACAGCGTGGAACGGCTGTCGCGCGGATCGGAGGTGGTGAAACCGATCTGGTTGTTGATGACGATGTGCACGGTACCGCCGGTGTGGTAGCCACGCGTTTCGGCCAGTGCCAGCGTTTCCATGACCACACCCTGGCCGGCAAAGGCGGCATCGCCGTGCACCAGCACGGGCAGCACCTGCTTGCCCTGGGGATCCTTGCGGCGGTCCATGCGGGCGCGCACGGAGCCTTCCACCACGGGGTTGACGATTTCGAGGTGGGACGGGTTGAACGCCAGGCTCAGGTGCACCGGGCCACCTTCGGTGGAGACGTCGGAGCTGAAACCCTGGTGGTATTTCACGTCGCCGCTGGGCAGGTCTTCGGGGGCGGTGTGGTCGAATTCTGCGAACAGGTCACGCGGCATCTTGCCCAGCGTGTTGACCAGCACGTTCAGACGGCCGCGGTGAGCCATGCCGATCACGATTTCCTGCACGCCCTTGGCGCCGGCCTGGTTGATCAGTTCGTCCATGGCCACGATGAAGCTCTCGCCGCCTTCCAGCGAGAAGCGCTTCTGGCCCACGTACTTGGTGTGCAGGAAACGCTCGAGGCCCTCGGCTGCCGTCAGGCGATCAAGGATGCGCTTTTTCTTCTCGGTGTTGAACTGGGGCTTGCCGCGCGAAGACTCCAGCTTCTGCTGCCACCAGCGCTTCTGGTTGAAGTCGCTGGTATGCATGAATTCGGCGCCAATGGTGCCGGAGTAGGTTTCACGCAGGGCGTTCAGCAAGTCACGCAGTGCCATGCGTTCCTTGCCGAAGAAGGTGTTGCTGGTGTTGAACACCGTTTCCAGATCGGAATCGGTGAAATCGTAGAACGCCAGATCCAGTTCGGGAATGTCGGGACGCTCGCTGCGCTTGAGCGGATCCAGATCGGCCCAGCGGGTGCCGGAGTTGCGGTAGGCAGCAATCAGCTGCTGCGCGGCAGTGCGCTTGCGGCCCAGCTCGACGTCGGGGTTGGCAAACACCACCTGGGTACCGCCCTGCTTGGCACGCTCGGCAAATGCATTGATCACCGGCATGTGCGGAATGTCGCGGCTGTTGGTGCCGTCGACCGCAGGCAGGTGCTGCAGGTTGTCGAAATACTCGCGCCAGCTGTCCGGCACGCTGCCAGGGTTGGCCAGATAGTTCTCGTACATCTCCTCGACGTACGGAGCGTTGCCGCCGAACAGGTACGTGTTGCCCTGATAGGCCTTGAAAATCGATGAATCGCTCATCTTGCGCTTACCTCCGTGCCCCTTCAGGGCACATTAGCTGGTTGGGAAAACCTTCCGCGACACGGCTGAACCGGTTGGCGGATGCGACAGTGACTGGGAAGGATGTGCGGAACGCGGATGCGTTGCGCCAAACTGGGGAGTGCAACCTCACAAGTCAGGCGAGTATTGTGCCACCGTTTGACTGACCACGCGCTTACTTTGCCCGTGATGCAACGCTGGCCGCAAGGCAGACCGTTGCCGGTCTGCCTGCCCTGTTGGTGTCAGACCATGCTCTTGATGGCCATCAGCGAAGACGGGTCATCGATCGTGGTCAGGTCTCCGGGATCGCGGCCTTCGGCCACGGCCTGCAATGCACGGCGCAGCAGCTTGCCGCTGCGTGTCTTGGGCAGCGCAGTCACGATCATGACGCGTGCAGGACGTGCCACCGCACCCAGGTCGCCATCGACCTGGCGCATGATTTCCTGCTCCATCTTCTTGATGCCTTCAGGAGTATCCAGGCCTTCGGAGGACTTGGCAGTGACGAAAGCCAGTGCAACCTGTCCCTTGACGTCGTCGGCAACACCCACCACGGCGGCTTCTGCCACGTTGGGATGCGCGGCGATGCTTTCCTCGATTTCGCGCGTGCCCAGGCGGTGGCCGGCCACGTTGATCACGTCGTCGGTACGGCCCAGGATGAAGTAGTAGCCATCGGCATCACGGCGCGCCCAGTCGTAGGTGCTGTACACCCAGCGGCCTTCACCGGTGGCGGCGTCTTCCATCTTGTTCCAGTACGTGCTGACGAAACGCTTGTCATCGCCCCACACGGTCTGCAGACAGCCGGGAGGCAGCGGGCCTTCGACCACCAGCACACCCTTGGCATCGTCGCCCTCGACAGCCAGGCCGGTAGCCTCGTCCACCAGGCGCACGTTGTAGCCGTAGGTGGGGAAGCCCGGGCTGCCGAAGCGCGGCTGGTTCTTTTCCACACCTTCGATGCCGTTGGAGATGCCCAGAATCGGCCAGCCGGTTTCGGTCTGCCAGTAGTTGTCGATGATGGGCTTGCCGTTGAGGCCGTCGGAGATCCACTTGGCGGTGGGCTCATCCAGCGGCTCGCCGGCCAGGAACAGGGCCTTGAGGCTGGACAGGTCATGCTTGGTCAGGTGCGCCGGATCCTGCTTCTTGAGCACGCGGATGGCAGTGGGCGCGCTGAACATGACGCTGACCTTGTACTTGTCGACCAGACGCCACCAGATGCCGCCATCGGGCTGGTGGTCGAAGCCCTGCGTGGGCAGGCCTTCGTACATGATGGTGGCCATGCCGCCCAGCAGCGGGCCATAGATGATGTAGCTGTGGCCCACCACCCAGCCGATATCGCTGGTGGAGAAGAAGGTTTCGCCCGGCTTGCCGCCGTAGATGTAGGGAATGCTGGTCGCCAGTGCCACGGCATAGCCACCGGTGTCACGCTGCACGCCTTTGGGCTTGCCGGTAGTGCCGCTGGTGTACAGGGTGTAGCTGGGAGCCGTGGAATCCAGCCAGACGCACGGCACCTGGGCATCCATGTGCTTGGCGCGCATGTCGCCCCACAGCACGTCGCGACCTTCAACCAGGTTCATGGGCGTCAGGCCACGGTCGATCAGAAGCACGGCTGCCGGCTTGTGCTGAGCCAGGTTGATGGCTTCGTCCAGCAGCGGCTTGTAGGGCACGGGCTTGGCGCCACGCGAGCCACCGTCGGCACTCACGATGACCTTGGGCTGTGCATCATCGATGCGCGTGGACAGCGAGCCGGAAGCAAAGCCGCCGAACACCACCGAATGAATGGCACCGATACGCGTGCAGGCCAGCATGGCGAAGCAGGCTTCGGCAATCATGGGCATGTAGATCAGCACACGATCGCCCTGCTGCACGCCCAGATCCAGCAGCGTGGCGGCCATGCGCTCGACTTCACGCTGCAGCTCGGCAAAGCTGTAGGTCTTTTCGGTATTGGTTTCGGTGGAAACGGCGATCAGTGCGGCGTCATTGGGACGCTGGGCAGCATGACGATCGACGGCGTTATGGCAGATGTTGGTCTTGCCACCAACAAACCAGCGTGCGAACGGGGGATTGCTGTAATCGCAGATTTGCTGCGGAGGCGTTTCCCAATCGATGCGCTTGGCCTGTTCGGCCCAGAAGGCATCCCGGTCACTCAGGGATTGTTGATGAAAGTCTGCGTAACTTTGCATGAGGGCTCCTTGCATCCGTATTTTTATATTGCAGCATTATGTGACATATTTTCTTGCGCGCTGCTGACACACCAGAGGGAAACGGCCCTGTCAGCCGCACTCCGGGACAGAAACCGGGTTAGTCCCTAGACCTCCGGTTTTCTCGGTCACTTGATGAGCGCGAGCACGTCGCGGAACTGCGGATGTTCGGCCGTGCGCAACCATTCGAACGCCACCATTTCCGTGGTCACAAGTTCTGCACCGGCCGTGGCCAGGCGGTCGAATCCGGCATCACGGTTACGCTCGGTGCGGGAGCTGCAGGCATCGGTCACTACCCAGACGTCGAACTCGTCCTCGATCAGTCCCAGGGCTGTCTGCATGAGGCAGACGTGTGCTTCGCAGCCGGCGATCACGATGGTGTTGCGCTCGGCCGGCTTCTCGATGCTCTTCTGCAGGTGGCGTGGCAGACTGCGTGCATTGCCGGAAACCGGGCGTGCCGGCGGGCGCAGCGCATCGGACAGGCCATCTTCGCAGGCGCCGAAATACATCTTGGAGAGCGTCTTGTCGCACAGGTCACGCACCTCGGGCGCGTTGGGGCCGAGGCGCGAGGGGTTTTCTTCGGTGCCCCACACGGGCACCTGCAGCATACGGGCAATCTTGCCGAGGCGGATCGCGTTCTGCAGCACCATGTTGGCCTCATGGATGAAGGGCATCAGGCGTTCCTGGTAGTCAACCAGTACGAGCTGGGATTCTTCGAGATTGAGCAGCATGAGGGCATCCTTTGTTGTCTATGGGGTATCCATTCGATTATGGGCCGCTTTTGATGGCACTGCCCTGCCCGGCATGCTGACGATATCCCTTACCGGCGCCAGACACTGCGCGCATATAGCACAAACACTGACGACACATTGACAAAAATCGGCACTGTCAGGCTTGTTTCAGGAATTTCTGGTCTTTTGATACAAAAAAGCCGGTAAAAGTCGGTTATTTCTGTGAAACCGTGTCGGATTTCACCTACATGTCCGATAAACTACGCACCCATGAAGAAATTGTCAGCCCTCCTGTTCGTGGGTCTATTCGCCTCAGCGGCCCATGCTTCCCCCTCCGATGAACTCGACAGCTTTCTGCAGGAAGGCAGGATCGGGTCCCAGATCCAGCACGTAGGACAGAACGTCCGCAACACCGCATCCGACCTGGTCAGCACGGCCATGGGTTTCATCGGTGTGCCGTATCGCTACGGGGGCACTTCGGCAGAATCGGGTTTTGACTGCAGCGGCTTTGTCCGCGCCACCTACGAAAAGACGCTGGGCAAGGTGCTGCCCCGTCGCGCTGCCGATCAGGCTGCAGCGACCCAGAGCATCTCCCGTTCGGAACTGCGTCCGGGCGATCTGGTTTTCTTCAACACCATGCGCCGCGCTTTCAGCCACGTTGGCATCTACGTGGGTGATGGCAAGTTCATCCACGCCCCCCGTTCCGGTGCGCGCGTGCGCGTGGAGAGCATGGACGGCAGCTACTGGTCTTCCCGCTTCAACGGCGCCCGCCGTGTTCCAGGTAGCGAAGGCATCGCCAGCACGATTACCACCAAGACGGCGTTCGACATCGCCTCGCAGGTGGGCAACTGACGACCTGCCACACAACTTCTTCATGAGAAAAGCGACCCCAGTGGTCGCTTTTTTGTTGCCTGCCTTCTGTGCCGTGGGCAAGAAAAACGCCGGTGGCCTTGCAGCTACCGGCGCTTCTCGTTGCTGACGCTGAAAGCGCTTATCTGCGCTTCTGCGGCGGCAGATCGGTACAGCTGCCGTGCGCCGCTTCCGCAGCCATGCCGATGCTTTCGCCCAGCGTCGGATGCGGATGGATGGTCTTGCCGATATCGACAGCATCGGCGCCCATCTCGATGGCCAGGGCAATCTCGCCGATCATGTCACCGGCATGCGTGCCCACGATGCCTCCACCGACGATGCGATGGGTTTCCTCGTCGAACAGCAGCTTGGTGAAGCCTTCGTCGCGGCCATTGGCAATGGCACGGCCCGAGGCCGACCACGGGAACAGGCCCTTGCTGACCTTGATGCCCTGGGCCTTGGCCTGCTCCTCGGTCAGGCCCACCCAGGCCACTTCGGGATCGGTGTAAGCCACGCTGGGGATCACGCGGGCGTCGAATGCGGCCGCGGCCAGATCCTTGTCGCCCTTGAGTTCACCGGCGATGACTTCGGCGGCCACATGCGCCTCATGCACCGCCTTGTGCGCCAGCATGGGCTGGCCCACGATGTCGCCAATGGCAAAGATGTGCGGCACGTTGGTGCGCATCTGCACATCGACCGGGATGAAGCCGCGGTCGCTGACAGAGACGCCCGCCTTGTCGGCAGCGATCTTCTTGCCATTGGGACTGCGCCCCACAGCCTGCAGCACCAGATCGTAGGTTTGCGGAGCCGGCACCTGACCCCCCTCTTCCGCTGGCGCGAACGTCACCTCGATACCCGCGTCGGTCGCCTTGGCAGCCACCGTCTTGGTCTTGAGCATGATGTTGTCGAAACGATGGGCGTTCATCTTCTGCCAGACCTTGACCAGGTCGCGGTCGGCGCCCTGCATCAGGCCGTCGAGCATCTCCACCACGTCCAGACGGGCGCCCAGCGTGCTGTACACCGTACCCATTTCCAGACCGATGATGCCGCCACCGAGGATCAGCATGCGCTTGGGCACTTCCTTGAGGGCCAGAGCGCCGGTGCTGTCCACCACACGCGGATCTTCAGGCATGAAGGGCAGACGCACGGCTTGGCTGCCGGCCGCGATGATGCACTTCTGGAAGCCGATGGTGGTGGTGTTGCCGGTCTTTTCCTGGCTGGTGCCGGTGGTTTCCTCGACCTGCACATGGTTGGGGCTGACGAAGGCGCCGTAGCCGCGCACCACGGTCACCTTGCGCATCTTCGCCATGGCGGCGAGGCCGCCGGTCAGCTTGCCGATCACCTTTTCCTTGTAGCCACGCAGCTTGTCGATATTGACCACGGGTTTGCCAAAGTCCACGCCGAGATCGGCCATGTGGCCGACTTCGTCCATGACGGCAGCCACGTGCAGCAGCGCCTTGGACGGGATGCAGCCTACGTTCAGGCAGACGCCGCCCAGGGTGGCGTAACGCTCGACGAGCACCACGTTCAGACCCAGGTCGGCTGCGCGGAAGGCGGCACTGTAGCCACCGGGGCCGCCGCCCAGCACCAGGACGTCGCATTGCTGGTCGACGTGGCCGCTGTAGCTGGAGGCAACCGGGGCCGGCGCAGCAACGGCTTGCGCAGCCTGTGCCGAACCGGCTGTGACCGGGGCTGATGGGGACGCCGCCGGCGATGCAGCACTTGCCGCACCGGCGGAGGCACCGGCTTGAGCGGGCTGCGAGGCGGCGCCGTCTCCAGCGCCCTGCTCCTGCACTTCCAGCGTCAACAGCACGGAGCCTTCGCTGACCTTGTCGCCCAACTGGACAGCGAGGGACTTGACCACGCCGGCATGGCTGGAGGGGATCTCCATGGAGGCCTTGTCGCTCTCGACCGTGATCAGGCTCTGCTCCACCTTGATGGTGTCGCCGGGCTTGACCAGCACTTCGATTACGGCCACTTCGGCGAAATCGCCGATATCGGGAACCTTGACTTGCACTTCGCTCATCTTCAGCTCCTTACAGTGCCACGCGGCGGAAATCAGCCAGCAGCTGCGCCAGGTAGACGTTGAAACGCGTGGCCAGGGCACCGTCGATGACGCGGTGGTCGGCCGTGAGCGACAGCGGCAGCGTGAGGCGCGGCACGAATTGCTTGCCGTCCCACACCGGCTTCATGGCGCTCTTGTTGACGCCGAGAATCGCCACCTCGGGCGCATTGACGATGGGCGCGAAATACGTGCCACCGATGCCACCCAGGCTGGAAATGGTGAAGCAGGCACCCTGCATGTCGGCAGGACTCAGCTTGCCGTCGCGGGCTTTCTTCGCCAGTTCGCCGGATTCCTGCGCGATCTCGAACACGGACTTCTTGTCGGCGTTCTTGATGACCGGAACCACCAGGCCATTCGGCGTGTCGGCGGCAAAGGCGATGTTGAAGTACTTCTTGAGCACCAGGTTGTCGCCATCCAGCGAGCTGTTGAACTCGGGGAACTTCTGCAGCGCCTTGACGCAGGCCTTGATCAGGAAGGCCAGCATGGTGACCTTGATGCCCGCCTTCTCGTTCTCCTTGTTCAGGGTCACGCGGAAGGCTTCCAGGTCGGTGATGTCGGCATCCTCGTGGTAGGTCACGGCCGGGATCATCACCCAGTTGCGCGACAGGTTCTGCGCCGAGATTTTCTTGATGCGCGACAGCGGCTGGGTTTCGATCTCGCCGAACTTGGCGAAATCGACCTTGGGCCAGGGCAGCAGGTTGAGCTCGCCGCCGCCCGTCACGCCGCCTCCGGCCGGAGCCTTGGCAACCTGCGCCTGCGTCTGCTGGGCACCGGACATGACGGCCTTGGTGAAGGCCTGGATGTCTTCCTGCGTGATGCGGCCCTTGGGACCGGTGCCCTTGACTTCGGCGATCGGCACACCCAACAGGCGGGCGAACTTGCGCACGGAGGGCGAGGCGTGGGGCAGCTTGCCGCTGGCCGGCGCTGCCGCAGGGTTGTGCGCAGCGGCTGGCGCCGTCGTCGCAGCCGCCGCAGCAGCGGCAGGTGCTGCTGGAGCAGGAGCCGGGGCGGCAGCCGGAACCGGAGCACCGGTGGCTTGCGCAGGCGCGGCCGGAGTTGCCGGAGCAGCAGCGCCCGCAGCGGCTTCCAGAATCACGATCACATCCCCCTGGTTGATCTTGTCACCCAGGTTGACCTTGACTTCCTTCACCGTGCCGGCATGGCTGGACGGGATTTCCATCGAGGCCTTGTCGCTCTCGACGGTGAGCAGGCTCTGCTCGACCTTCACCGTATCACCCGGCTTGACGAACATCTCGATCACAGCGACATCCTTGAAGTCGCCGATATCGGGCACGCGCACCTCGACGCTGCCACCGGTCGCTGCCTGCGCAGCACCAGCGCCAGCCGTATCGGCCGCACGAGCAGCTGCAGAAGCCTCGCTTGCACCCGGCACCACTTCGCTGCCGCTCACGGGCGGCTCGGCATTGGCGGGCGACGGTGCCGCAGCACCCTGCCCCGCATCCGCGCCGGCTGCTTCCAGCAGCAGCACCACGGAACCTTCGCGCACCTTGTCGCCCAGGTTGACCTTGACTTCCTTCACCACGCCAGCATGGCTGGAAGGAATTTCCATGGAGGCCTTGTCGCTCTCCACCGTGATCAGGCTCTGCTCCACCTTGACGGTGTCGCCAGCCTTGACCAGTACTTCAATCACTGCCACATCGGAAAAATCACCGATATCCGGCACCTTGACCTCGATCGTTGCCATAGTCTGTCTCCTTTCGCGCCGGATCAGGCGTACAGCGGGTTGATCTTGTCGGCATCGATGCCGTACTTGGCGATGGCTTCAGCCACCTTGGCCACCGGCAGCTTGCCTTCATCGGCCAGCGAGCGCAGCGCGGCCAGCACGATGTAGTGGCGGTCGATCTCGAAGTGCTCGCGCAGGCGGTAGCGGAAATCGCTGCGGCCAAAGCCGTCGGTGCCCAGCACGCGGTAGCTGCGACCGGCCGGGATGAACGGACGGATCTGCTCGGCGTAGGCCTTGATGTAGTCGGTAGAGGCGATGACCGGGCCGGTACTGCCTTCCAGCTGCTGCTGCACAAAGGACTTGCGCGGCTGCTCCAGCGGATGCAGCAGGTTCCAGCGTTCGGCGTCCTGGCCGTCGCGACCCAGCTCGTTGAAGCTCGGGCAGCTCCAGACATCGGCAGCAATGCCCCAGTCCTGGGCCAGCAGCGCCTGCGCTGCGATGCTTTCGCGCAGGATGGAGCCGGAGCCCAGCAGCTGCACGCGCTGCTGGACGCCTTCGGCACCAGGCTTGCACAGGTACATGCCCTTGATGATCTGCTCTTCCGTGCCGGGAGTCAGGCCAGGCATGGCGTAGTTCTCGTTCAGCAGCGTCAGGTAGAAGAACACGTTGTCCTGCTTCTCGACCATGCGCTTCAGGCCATGGTGCAGGATGATGGCGACTTCGTGCGCGAAGGTCGGGTCGTAGGTGACGCAGTTCGGGATGGTTCCGGCCAGGATGTGGCTGTGACCGTCCTCGTGCTGCAGGCCTTCGCCGTTCAGCGTGGTACGGCCGGACGTGCCGCCCAGCAGGAAACCGCGCGCCTGCATGTCGCCGGCGGCCCAGGCCAGGTCGCCCACGCGCTGGAAGCCGAACATGGAGTAGTAGACGTAGAACGGGATCATGATCCGGTTCGACGTGGAATAGCTGGTGGCCGCTGCGATCCAGCTGGCCATGCCGCCGGCTTCGTTGATGCCTTCCTGCAGGATCTGGCCGTCGGTCTGCTCCTTGTAGTACATCACCTGGTCGCGGTCGACCGGCGTGTAGTTCTGGCCAGCCGGGTTGTAGATGCCGATCTGGCGGAACAGGCCTTCCATGCCGAAGGTACGGGCCTCGTCCACCAGAATGGGCACCACGCGCGGGCCGAGGGCCTGGTCGCGCAGCAGCTGCGTCAGGAAGCGCACATACGCTTGCGTGGTGCTGATCTCGCGGCCTTCCGCGGTGGGCTCGAGCACGGCTTTGAAGGTTTCCAGCGAGGGTACGGTGAAGCTCTCGTCACTCTTGGCGCGGCGATGCGGCAGATAGCCTCCCAGCTCCTTGCGGCGGGCGTGCAGGTACTGCATCTCGGGGGTGTCATCCGCCGGCTTGTAGTACGGGATGTTGGGCAGCTCGCTGTCCGGAATCGGGATGTTGAAGCGGTCGCGGATATAGCGGATGTCCTGGTCGCTCAGCTTCTTGGTCTGGTGGACGGTGTTCTTGCCTTCACCAGCCTTGCCCATGCCGAAGCCCTTGATGGTCTTGACCAGCAGCACCGTGGGCTGGCCCTTGTGCTCGTTGGCAGCGTGGAAGGCTGCGTAGACCTTCTGGGGATCGTGGCCGCCGCGGCGCAGTTCCCAGATCTCGTCGTCGCTCATGTGCTCGACCAGCTTGGCCGTTTCGGGGTGGCGACCGAAGAAATGCTTGCGCACATAGGCGCCATCGTTGGCCTTGAAGGACTGGTAGTCGCCATCCAGCACTTCCATCATCAACTGGCGCAGCATGCCGTCCTTGTCACGGGCCAGCAGCGGATCCCAGTTGCTGCCCCACAGCAGCTTGATCACGTTCCAGCCGGAACCGCGGAATTCGCCTTCGAGTTCCTGCACGATCTTGCCGTTGCCGCGCACGGGGCCATCCAGACGCTGCAGGTTGCAGTTGATGACGAAGATCAGGTTGTCGAGCTTCTCGCGCGAAGCCAGGCTGATGGCACCCAGGCTTTCCACTTCGTCCATCTCGCCGTCGCCCAGGAACACCCAGACCTTGCGGTTTTCGGTATTGGCGATGCCGCGGGCATGCAGGTATTTCAGGAAGCGCGCCTGGTAGATGGCCATCAGCGGGCCCAGGCCCATGGACACCGTCGGGAACTGCCAGAAATTGGGCATCAGCTTCGGATGCGGATAGCTGGACAGGCCCTTGCCGCCGACTTCCTGGCGGAAGTTGTCGAGCTGGTCTTCGTTCAGGCGGCCTTCCAGGTAGGCGCGGGCATAGATGCCGGGCGCGCTGTGGCCCTGAATGTAAAGGCAGTCACCGCCGTGGTTTTCGCTCTCGGCGTGCCAGAAATGGTTGAAGCCGGCGCCCAGCATGCTGGCCAGCGAGGCAAAGGAGCCGATGTGGCCGCCCAGGTCACCACCGTCAGCGGGATTGAGGCGGTTGGCGCGCACCACCATGGCCATGGCGTTCCAGCGCATGAAGGAGCGCAGGCGCTTCTCGATGGTGACGTTGCCGGGGTTGCGCGCCTCCTGCTCGGGTTCGAGCGTGTTGACGTAGGCAGTGTGCGCGGAAAAAGGCATGTCCATGCTGTGCTGGCGAGCCGTTTCCAGCAGGTGCTCCAGCAGGAAGTGGGCGCGCTCCTTGCCTTCGTTGGCAATCACTGCGGCCAGTGCATCCATCCACTCGCGTGTTTCCTGTGTATCGGTATCCGGAATGATGTGACCGTCCACTGGCATCTGTGCGTCTGACATGGTGTTGTCTCCTAGCGTTATGGTTCTCAGGGGATTGTGCATAAATGCATGCGCAGTATCTCACAAGGAAACCCCTATTTCAACATATGATCATTATTTTCATATTAAGAAAATATGACCGATCGGGCGTTCCCTGTAAGCCGCGTGGAAAGCTTGGCTGGCATGATGTGCGTTTAATATCGAGCGCACGCCGCCTCCAATCTGTTCGATCGACGTTTTCATGGGTAACAGCATCTGGTCCCGATCCGGGAAACTCCTGAACTCGCTGCAGTGGTGGCGTGATCTGCCCGCGCACCGGCAGGACCGTTTCATGGGTCTGTTTCCGGTGCTCGCGGTGCTGCTGTTTGCCATGGCAGTGGTGGCAGCCATCAGCTACCTGCGCATGGAGGAAATGCAGGCCGAACAGCAGTCCGTGCAGCGCGATGGCGAACATTCGCGCCAGCGCGTGAATCTGCGGCTGGCAGAGCGTCAGGAGCAGCTGCAGAAGTTCGGGCGCGAGCTGCAACCGGAACTGGCATCCCCTGCAGCCTTTGCCGACCGCGTCTCCCTCCTCTCGCTGGACAACCCGGAGGTGCTGGACGTGACCTGGCTGAACCTGGATGGCAAGGCGCGTGCGTCCAAGGAAATGCATGACACCGCAGGCTACCCCCTGCCACGCCCGGGTATGGGGCTGCCTCTGCCCCAGGAACAGGTGCTGCTCGATGAAGTGAGAAAGTCCCGGCAAGCCCGCTATGTGGTGGTCACCCGCCACGAAGGGGAAGACGCTTTCCTCGCCTTCATGTTGCCGCTGGGGCAGCGTGATGCACCCGACAGCTTCCTGTACGCCCGCTACAACTTGTCTTCCCTGCTGTATTACGCCATTCCCTCCGATGTGTTCGCCAGCTACGCCGTGTCGCTGATGGACGCACACAAGCGCGTGGTGGCAGGACAGAGCGTGAACCCGGACGACGAAAAGATTGCCTGGTGGCAGCTCTGGTCCTCCATGCACAGCAGTGTCTACAACGCACCGCTGGCCACGGTCGACAATGTACTGACGCTGCACCTGCGTGCCTACCGTGCCAGCGGCAGTATGACCAATCGCGGCCTGTTCCTGCTGGTCTTGGCGCTGAGTGCGCTCACGGCCTGGATGCTGATTGCCAACTGGCTGCACCTGCGCCGCCGCCAGCGCTCGCAGCAGGAGTTGCTGTCCGAAACCAGCTTCCGCCGCGCCATGGAAAACTCGCTGGTCATCGGCATGCGGGCGCTGGATCTGGACGGCCGCATCAGCTATGTCAACTCCGCGTTCTGCCAGATGACCGGCTGGAGCGCCGAGGAACTGATCGGGCAGCGCCCGCCCTATTCCTTCTGGCATGAGGACGATCACACGCGCCACCACCGCATCCTGAGCAAGACCTTGCAGGACCAGATTCCCCAGGGCGGCTACGTGATGCGCGTGCTGCGCAAGAACGGCACCACCTTCGAAGCACGCATCTACATGTCCCCCCTGATCGGGGTTGACGGACGGCAAACGGGCTGGATGTCCTCGATGACGGACATTACCGAGCCCAACCGCATCAAGCGCCAACTGACCAACGCCTACGAGCGTTTCACGCGCGTGCTCGATGCACTCGACGTAAGCATCTCGGTAGCGCCGCTGGGCAGCAAGGAGTTGCTGTTTGCCAACCAGGCCTACCGCCACTGGTTCACGGATGACAACGCAGCCGGCCACATGCAGATGCTGACCAAGGCCGGCAGTCCGGGCGCCCCAGTCGAAGGCGTGGCGCGCAATGGCGAAGACACCCTGGCAGGTCTGCCCACCACGGCCCTGCAGGATGCCAGCAACAATACCGAGATCTATCTGGCCGGACTCGGCAAGTGGATCGAGGTGCGCTCACGCTATCTGGAATGGGTCGACGGACGCCTGGCGCAACTGGTCGTGGCCACCGACATCACGGCACGCCGCCAGGCCGAGGAACAGAGCGCCCAGCACGAAGCGCGTGCGCAGGCCGCCAGCCGTCTGGTGACCATGGGCGAGATGGCCTCCAGCGTGGCGCATGAACTGAACCAGCCGCTCACCGCCATCAACAATTACTGCAACGGCATGATCAGCCGCCTGCGCAATGGCCAGATCGACCAGGAGGCGCTGCTGGGTGCGCTGGACAAGACCTCGCGCCAGGCCCAGCGTGCCGGACAGATCATCCAGCGCATCCGTACCTTCGTGAAGCGCAGCACGCCGAACTACTCGGATGCCGATGTCGAAACCATGGTGGTGGAAGCGGTCGAGCTCGCCGAAATCGAAATGCGCCGTCGCAACGTGCGCCTGCAATACCGCGTGGAACGCGGCCTGCCCATCCTGCGCGTGGACAAGATTCTGGTGGAGCAGGTGCTGATCAACCTGCTCAAGAATGCAGCTGAAGCCATCGATCTGGCAGGCATGCTGGCCGAACGCCGCCATGTGCGGCTGGACGTCAGCACCGCAGTGCGCGAGGATCGCCCGGTGATCGAATTCAGCATCGAGGATCAGGGCTCGGGCCTGTCGCAGGAGACGCTGGACCACCTGTTCGAGGCTTTCTACACCACCAAGGCCGAGGGCATGGGCATCGGCCTGAACCTGTGCCGCAGCATTGTTGAATCGCACCAGGGCCGATTGATGGCCGAGAACATCTACAATGACAATATGGTGACTGGTTGCCGCTTCACGTTCTGGCTGCCGATTCCCACCACTCCTGTTTCCCGCGACTCACAGACGATCACATCATGAGCTTGATTCCAGAAAAAGGCACCATTTACGTCGTGGATGATGACGAGGCCGTGCGCGACTCGCTGCAGTGGCTGCTCGAGGGCAAGGGCTACCGCGTGCGCTGCTTCGACTCCGCCGAAACCTTCCTCAGCCGCTACGACCCGCGCGAAGTTGCGTGCATGTTCGTGGACATCCGCATGGACGGCATGAGCGGTCTGGACCTGCAGGATCGCCTGATCGAGCGCAAGTCGCCGCTGCCCGTGGTGTTCATCACCGGCCATGGCGACGTGCCCATGGCGGTGGAAACCATGAAGAAAGGCGCGCTCGACTTCATCCAGAAGCCCTTCCGCGAGGAAGACCTGGAAACCCTGGTCGAGAAGATGCTGGACCGCGCCCGTGCCGCCTTTGCCGAGCACCAGCAGGCCAGCACGCGCGAATCGCTGCTGGGCAAGCTGACCAACCGCGAAGCCCAAGTGCTGGAGCGTATCGTGGCCGGCCGCCTGAACAAGCAGATTGCCGACGACCTGAACATCAGCATCAAGACGGTAGAGGCGCACCGCGCCAACATCATGGAAAAACTCAACGCCAATACGGTGGCGGATCTGCTCAAGGTGGCCCTGAGTTCCAACGCACCCAAGTCCTGAGCGTGGCGCCCTGCCGCTGAATCCTGCATTCCCGCCCGAGCGGGAATGTTTTTTTGATCACTCCCATTTTTCCCGGATCTCCCATGACTGCTCAACTCATCAACGGTAACGAACTCTCCCGGAAACTGCGCGGCGAAGTGGCAGAACGCGCTGCTGCGCTCAAGGCCAAGGGCATCACTCCCGGTCTGGCCGTGGTGCTGGTGGGCGACAACCCGGCAAGCCAGGTCTACGTGCGCAACAAGGTCAAGGCCTGCGAGGACAACGGCCTGCACTCCGTGCTGGAAAAGTACGAGGCGTCAATGACCGAAGCCGAACTGCTGGCCCGCGTCGATGCCCTGAACCAGGATCCGTCCATCCACGGCATTCTGGTGCAACTGCCGCTGCCCGCACACATCGATGCCCAGAAGGTGATCGAAGCCATCAGCCCTGCCAAGGACGTGGACGGCTTCCACATCGCCAGCGCCGGCGCCCTGATGACCGGCATGCCCGGCTTCTGGCCCTGCACGCCCTATGGCTGCATGAAGATGCTGGAAAGCATCGGCTACGACCTGAAGGGCAAGCACGCCGTGGTGATCGGCCGCAGCAACATCGTGGGCAAGCCCATGGCACTGATGCTGCTAGCCAAGGATGCCACCGTCACCGTCTGCCACAGCCGCACGGCCGACCTGAAGGCGCAGACCCTGCAGGCCGATGTGATCGTGGCCGCAGTCGGCAAGCGCAACGTGCTGACAGCCGACATGGTCAAGCCCGGTGCCGTGGTGCTGGACGTGGGCATGAACCGCAACGACGAAGGCAAACTCTGCGGCGACGTGGACTTCGAGGGCGTGAAGGAAGTGGCTGGCTACATCACGCCGGTTCCAGGCGGCGTCGGTCCCATGACCATCACCATGCTGCTGGTGAATACCATCGAAGCGGCCGAGCGCGACGCTGCTGCACGTTGATGCGCTCAAGGAGTTGCATTGCTGGCAATGCAACTCCTTGCCCAACGCAAGGGCTCTTGGCTGCCACCCTTGAAGGGCCGGCGTTCAGCCTTACATTGGCAGGATGACTGCATCGACTCCTGCCTCCTCCATCCCCTCTTCCAACCCCCTGCTCGATTTCAGCGCCCTGCCGCTGTTCGACCAGATCCAGCCGGAACATGTGGCTCCGGCCATCACGCAGTTGCTGGCCGAGGCTGATGCGGCTCTGAACACGGTGACGGCGCCGGAGTTTCCGGCCCAATGGCAGGCTCTCGCAGGCACGCTGGACGTTGCCACCGAAAAGCTGGGCCGTGCCTGGGGTGCAGTCGGCCACCTCAAGAGCGTCAACGAAACGCCCGAGTTGCGCGCCGCCTACAACGCCATGCTGCCTGCCGTGTCCGACTTCTGGACGCGCCTGGGCGCCGATGAGCGCCTCTATGCCAAATACAAAACCATTGACGCCTCCAGCCTGAATGCCGAGCAGCAGCAGGCCCTGAAAAACGCACTGCGCGGATTCGTGCTGAGCGGTGCCGAGCTGCAAGGCGCAGACCGTGAACGCTACGCCGCCATCCAGGAACGCATGGCCGAGTTGACGCAGAAGTTCAGCGAGAACGCGCTGGATGCCACGGACGGCTGGGCCTACTACGCCACACTCGACGAACTCAAAGGAGTGCCGAAGGATGTGATCGATGCAGCCCGAGCCGCTGCAGAGGCGGATGGCAAGGACGGCTACAAGCTCACACTGAAGATCCCCAGCTACCTGCCGGTGATGCAGTTTGCGGACAGCAGCGCCCTGCGCCAGACGCTCTACCGTGCCTACAACACCCGCGCTTCCGACCAGGCGGACGGCGACGCAGTCAAGTTCGACAACAGCGCCGTGATGGCAGAGATCCTGGCCCTGCGTCAGGAAGAAGCGGCACTGCTGGGCTATGGCACCTTTGCCGAGGTGTCTCTGGTGCCCAAGATGGCAGACCGCCCGGATGAAGTCATCAGCTTTCTGCGCGACCTGGCCATCAAGGCCCGTCCGTACGCCGAGAAAGACGTGGCCGACCTGCGTGAATTTGCCGCAGCACAACTGGGCATGACCGATCCGCAGCCCTGGGACTGGCCCTATATCAGCGAAAAACTCAAGGAAGCGCGCTACGCCTTCAGCGAGCAGGAAGTGAAGCAGTACTTCCCGGCGCCCAAGGTGCTGGCCGGCCTGTTCAAGATTGTCGAGAGCCTGTTCGATGTGAGCATCCGGCGCGACCACGCTCCCGTCTGGCACGACAGCGTGGAGTTCTACCGGCTGGAGCGCAATGGCGTGCTGGTCGGCCAGTTCTACCTGGATCCGCCCGCCCGCCAGGGCAAGCGCGGTGGCGCCTGGATGGATGATGTGCGTGCGCGTTGGGTGCGCCCCGATGACGGCAGCCTGCAGACGCCGGTGGCACACCTGGTCTGCAACTTCGCCGAAGGTGTCGGCGGCAAGCCCCCGCTGCTCACGCACGACGACGTCATCACCCTGTTCCACGAGACCGGCCACGGCCTGCACCACATGCTGACGCAGGTGAACGAGCACGATGTGTCCGGCATCAGCGGCGTGGAGTGGGACGCCGTGGAACTGCCCAGCCAGTTCATGGAAAACTTCTGCTGGGAATGGAACGTTCTGCGCGACATGACGGCGCACGTGGACACCGGCGAGCCGCTGCCGCGCGAGCTGTATGACCGCATGCTGGCGGCGCGCAACTTCCAGAGCGGCATGCAGACGCTGCGCCAGGTGGAGTTCGCCCTGTTCGACATGCTGCTGCACAGCCAGACTCCGGCCCCGGTCGACGTGATGCCGTTGCTGCACGCCGTGCGCCAGGAAGTGGCGGTGATTCTGCCGCCGGAATGGAACCGCATGGCGCACACCTTCAGCCACATCTTCGCAGGCGGCTATTCGGCCGGCTACTACAGTTACAAGTGGGCAGAAGTGCTGAGCGCCGACGCCTACGGCGCCTTCGAGGAAACCGCAGCCTTCGACGGCACACCGGATCCGGCGACGGCACGCCGCTTCCGCGAGGAAATCCTGGAGCGCGGCGGCAGTCGCCCGGCGATGGAATCGTTCAAGGCCTTCCGTGGCCGTGCGCCCAGCATCGAGGCGCTGCTGCGGCACCAGGGCATGGCCGAGGTGGCCTGATGTCGTCACCCTCTGCTGCCCCAGAACCCTGACCAACCCGCGTTTTTCTCCCGCCCAAACATGACAAAAACGCTGGGATTCAGGGCGCTGCGAAACGGTTCAACGTCTCATCACGGCAACATTTTTGCTTGACGCATCCGTAACAATGGTGCGCTGCATCAATTCGTGGGCCCAAAAGTTCCCATGGATGCTTTCGACGTCTGTAAAATCGCTTTGCAAAGTGTGATACGGACGAAGTTCTGACCGCCTTTGTGGCGGGTTAATACCTGCCCTGATCCGGTAAGAGCGCAGGGTTGTGTCGTGTGTGCGTGACTGTGTGCCTCTCCGGGGGTTTCCTCATCTCTCACGATACGGGCACGACAAGATGCTACAAAACTCCTCTCTCGACTCTTTCCTGGCCACGCTGATCAAGCGCGACCCCAATCAACCCGAATTCCTGCAGGCGGTGAAAGAGGTCTTGTCGAGCCTGTGGCCGTTCGTGCAGCAGAATCCGCGCTACGCCCAGCAAGCCCTGCTCGAGCGCCTGTGCGAGCCCGAGCGTGTGGTCCAGTTCCGCGTGAGCTGGCAGGATGACAAGGGCCAGACCCACGTCAACCGCGCCTTCCGCATCCAGCACAGCAACGCCATCGGCCCGTTCAAGGGCGGCATGCGCTTCCACCCCTCCGTCAACCTGTCGATCCTGAAGTTCCTGGCTTTCGAGCAGACCTTCAAGAACGCGCTGACCACCCTGCCCATGGGCGGCGGCAAGGGCGGCTCCGACTTCGATCCCAAGGGCAAGAGCGACAACGAAGTGATGCGCTTCTGCCAGGCGCTGATGACCGAGCTGTACCGCCACATCGGCCCCGACACCGACGTGCCGGCTGGCGACATCGGCGTGGGCGCGCGTGAAGTGGGCTTCATGAACGGCATGATGAAGAAGCTGTCGAACAACACCGGCACCGTCTTCACCGGCCGCGGCCTGACCTACGGCGGCAGCCTGATCCGTCCGGAAGCCACCGGCTACGGCACGGTGTACTTCGCCCAGGCCATGCTGCAGCACGCCGGCAATTCCATGGAAGGCAAGACCGTTTCCGTGTCCGGTTCCGGCAACGTGGCCCAATATGCCATCGAGAAGGCCATGGAATTCGGCGCCAAGGTGGTGACCGCCTCCGACTCCAACGGCACCGTGTATGACGCCAACGGCTTTACGAAAGAGAAGCTGCTGGCCCTGATGGACCTGAAGAACGAGAAGCGCGGCCGCATGAGCGAGTTTGCCCAGCAGTTCGGTCTGGAATACATCGACGGCAAGACGCCCTGGCACATCCCGGTGGACATCGCCCTGCCCTGCGCCACCCAGAACGAACTGAACGAAGACGACGCCAAGACCCTGGTGAAGAACGGCGTGATCTGCGTGGCCGAAGGCGCCAACATGCCCAGCACGCTGGAAGCCGTGGACGTGTTCCTGGCCAACGAGCAGGTGCTGTACGCTCCGGGCAAGGCCAGCAACGCCGGTGGCGTGGCCGTGTCCGGCCTGGAAATGGCCCAGGGTGCCCAGCGCCTGTACTGGAGCAGCCAGGAAGTGGACGCCAAGCTGCTGAACATCATGACCGACATCCACAGCAACTGCGTGGCTTACGGCAGCAAGGACGGCAAGGGCCGCGTCAACTACGTGAACGGTGCCAACATCGCCGGTTTCGTGAAAGTGGCCGACGCCATGCTGGCTCAAGGCGTTTGCTGATCGTCTAAGCGTGAAGCTGCCTCCCATTGGAGGCAGACAACAGAAAACCCGGAAGGTTTGCACCGACCGGGTTTTTTCTTACCTGCGGACCGGGTTGAAGACAAGGTGGTCGTCTGCATGAAACCTCTGCACTCAGTAGAGCAGCGTCTCCACGCCATGCTCCGTCCCCAGCAGGCACACATGCGCCTTCTGGTGGGCAAACACCCCCACCGTGACCACGCCGGGCCACTGGTTGACCAGGTTCTCGAAGGCCAGCGGATCGGTGATGCGCAGGCCATGCACGTCAAGGATGTGCTGGCCGTTGTCGGTGACAAGCGGAACGCCATCTTTCAGGCGGATATTGGCCTGACCACCCATCTCCTCGAACTGGCGCATGATGCGGCCGGCTGCCATCGGAATGATTTCCACCGGCAGCGGAAACGCGCCCAGCGCTTCCACGCGCTTGCTGGCATCGGCGATACACACGAAGCGGCGACTCTGGGCAGCCACGATTTTCTCGCGCGTGAGCGCCGCGCCGCCGCCCTTGATCATGTAACCGTGGCCATCGATCTCGTCGGCGCCGTCGATGTAGACATCCAGCCACTCCACCTCTTCCGCCGGGAACACCGGAATGCCCAGCGCCTGCAGGCGTTCGGTCGAGGCGACAGAGCTGCTCACTGCGCCCTGGATCTGGTCCTTCATGGTGCCCAGCGCTTCGATGAACTTGTTGACGGTCGATCCGGTGCCCACGCCTACGATGGTGCCGGGAGTGACATAGTTGAGGGCGGCCTGGCCGACCAGGGTTTTGAGTTCGTCTTGTGTCATGGGCTGCTATTCCTGCAAAGGATTTGGGACAATAGGCATATTGTGCCTGCTGCAACCGGCACACCAACAACTAGAACACAGCAACATGTCCCTGATCCCCTACTCCCTGTCCCGCTCCGTCCTGTTCCGTCTGGATGCAGAAACCGCCCACGAAACCACCATCGACATGCTGGCCAAAACCCAGCACTCGCTGCTGCGCCGCGCTTACACACAGCCCTTCGTGGACGATCCGGTAACGCTGTGCGGTCTGCGCTTTCCCAACCGCGTCGGCCTGGCCGCCGGTCTGGACAAGAACGCGCGCTGCATCGCAGCGTGGGAAGCCATGGGCTTCGGTTCGATCGAGGTCGGAACAGTTACGCCCAAGGGTCAGCCGGGCAACCCCAAGCCGCGTATTTTCCGCCTGCCCAAGGCCAATGCGCTGATCAACCGTCTCGGCTTCAACAACGAGGGTCTGGATGCCTTTGTGCGCAATGTGCAGCGTACCCGCCCCGCCAACAGCCGCAGCCTGCTGGGTCTGAACATCGGCAAGAATGCCAGCACGCCGATCGAGCAGGCGGCGGATGACTACCTGACCTGCCTGGATGGCGTCTATCCGTGGGCGGACTATGTGACGGTAAACATCAGCAGCCCCAACACCAAGAACCTGCGCGCGCTGCAAAGCGACGAAGCGCTGGATGCCCTGCTCGATACGCTGATGCAGCGCCGCGCGGCGCTTGCGCAACAGCATGGCAAGGACAAGCCGCTGTTCATCAAGATCGCTCCGGACCTGGAGCAGGACCAGATTGACCTGATTGCCACCACGCTGCGCCGCTATGGCTGCAACGCCGACGGCAGCCACGCCGGCAAGCTGGGGGTGATTGCGACCAATACCACCATCTGCCGCGAAGCCGTGCAGGGCATGCCCCACGCCGAAGAAACCGGCGGGCTCAGCGGCGCACCCGTGCTGGAGAAAAGCAACCACGTCATCCGCCAGTTGCGTGCTGCGCTGGGCAAGGACTTTCCGATTATCGGCGTGGGCGGCGTGCTGAGTGGTGAAGACGCCCGCAGCAAGCTGGCGGCCGGCGCTGATCTGGTGCAGATCTTTACCGGGCTGATCTATCGGGGGCCGGCGCTGGTGCACGAAGCTGCGCTGGCGCTGAAGCGTTGAGCCGGAGCTATTAATATCTGTCCGCGCTGAGGGTTGCGTGACCGGGCTTGTGGCTGATTGAGAAGGCGCGACGGGTAGAGTGGGCTCCGACAGCAAGATCGTGCGCTTCAGGTTCGGTTCAAAAAATCACTCGACCAGCTTCGCAAGCACCTGCTCTCCTATCGCCAGGCTGCTGGTCAAGCCCGGTGATTCGATGCCGAACAGGTTCACCAGCCCCGGCACGCCGTGCTGCTGCGGGCCATCGATGCGGAAGTCCGGCGCAGGCGTTCCGGGCGAGTGAATCTTGGGACGCACGCCGCTGTAGGCGGGCTGGAGCGCATGATCCGGCAAGCCGGGCCAATATCTGCGCACCGAGGCATAAAAGGCCTCACCCCGTTGTGCATCGACGGCATAACGGATCGCGTCAGGGTCTGTCTCTTGCAGCCACTCGTGATCGGGACCGAAGCGCGCCTGACCGCCCAGATCGAGGGTGAGGTGCACCCCAAGCCAAGCCCCAGAAGGCGCGGGATAGATCAGCCGGGAAAACGGGCTGCGTCCCGCCAGCGCAAAATAGCTGCCCTTGGCAAAGTATTCCTGCGGCACGTATCCTGACTCCAGCCCCGAGAAATTTCGGGCCAGTGCGCAGGCATGCAAGGATGCCGCATTCACCAGCCAGCGCGCTCCGAGCACGGCACCATCCTCCAGAGCGATCCGGTGCAGGCCCTGTCCGGAAGGATCCAGCTTTGCCCCGGTCACCCGCGCGCCAAATGCAATGGCACCGCCCGCGCGTTCCAGATCGCCTTGCAGTGCCAGCATCAGTTCATGGGTATCGATGATGCCGGTAGTCGGCGAATGCAGGGCCGCGGTGCAGTGCAAGGCCGGTTCCAGAGCCATGGCCGCATCGGCCTCCAGCCATTCGACGGGGACATCGTTGGCCTGCGCCGTGCGCTGGATGTTCTCAAGGGCGGTGTGCTGCTCGGGCGCAGTCGCCACCAGCAGCTTGCCACAGACCAGATGGGCAACGCCATGGCTTTGGCAGAAGGCGTACAGCAGTTCCTTGCCGCGCACACACAGACGCGCCTTGAGGGAGCCGGGCTCGTAGTACAGGCCGGCATGGATGACTTCGCTGTTGCGTGAGCTGACGCCCTGCCCGATGGCTTTTTCACGCTCGAGCACCACCACCTCGCGCCCTGCCTGGGCAAGCGCGCGAGCGACGGCGAGGCCAATGACGCCTGCGCCAATGACTACGCAATCAATCTGATCCATGGAGAGCCTTCGATGCGCGTGTGACGAGCCACCGGCCCGGACAGGCGACGACTCAGTCCTGTCGCTGCTTCAGGATGTAGCGGTCGGCCAGCACGCCGGTGATCAGGCTGCCGTCCTTGTTGAGCAGGCGCGCCGAACCCGAAAGCACCTGATAGCGGCGGTTTTGGGCATTCTGGTCCAGTTGCACGACGGTGTGATCCGCATTCCAGCTGAAGCTGCCGCGCATGATGCTGGGCAGGCTGTTGCTGCCTTCGCGCTTCATGCTCAGGATGTAGGTGTGGTTCTCGTACAGCGACAGCAGCGTGCGGATGCCTTCGCAGTCCCCACAGGGCAGCATGCCGTCGTAGTGCCCAACCCAGGACTGGTCCTGCGCGGGGGCGGCAGGCTCCTCTGGCGACACTGGCACGCGGGGCAGGGAAGCATCCTGAACGGGAGTGACGACGACACCCGCATCTTCCAGCTGATCCTGCACAGAGGGCGGAGGTGGCACGGGCACAGGCGTGGTGCTGCGGCTTTCCACCGGAGCGGTGCGGCGACCATCCACCGGCGGCCAGCTCGGGCTGTCCAGCGACACGGTGGCACAGCCGGTCAGCCAGGCAGCGCCGGCCAGCATCATCGTCAATTGCAGGGTGCGGGACAAGGCTCGCATGGGGAGGTTCTCCTCTCAATCAGGTTCGTGCACCCGCCTATTGTGCATGGCAACACAGGGCGACGCACGGTGTCATGTCAATCAATCGGCGTTAGTTTGGCCACGCTCAAGGCCAGCCACTTCACACCATGGCGGCTGAAGTTGATCTGCGCCTTGGCGTCGGCGCCGCTGCCTTCCAGCATCTGCACCGTGCCTTCGCCGAACTTGGTGTGGAATACGCGCATGCCCTTCTTCAGACCATGGCCGGGTTCGCTCTTGCGCACCACCTCGGCGCTGCCCTGCCCCACGGCCTGGCGCACGTCGCGGTTCCAGCTGTCACCCTGGTTGCCACCCCAGCGGCCTTCGTAGCCCGGCATGGCGTCGGCAAAACCGGCGCGCTTTGGCGTGATCCACTTCAGGCACTCCTCGGGCAACTCGTCGAAGAAGCGGCTCCGGATGTTGTAGCGCGTCTGGCCATGCAGCAGGCGCGTCTGCGCATGGCTCAGGTACAGGCGCTGGCGCGCGCGGGTAATGGCCACGTACATCAGGCGGCGCTCTTCCTCCAGACCGTCATAGTCGTTGAGCGAATTCTCGTGCGGAAAGAGGCCCTCTTCCAGCCCGCTGATGAACACGTTGTTGAACTCCAGACCCTTGGCCGCATGCACCGTCATGAGCTGCACGGCATCCTGGCCGGCCTGCGCCTGGTTGTCGCCCGCTTCCAGTGCAGCGTGTGTCAGAAAGGCGGCCAGGGGCGAAAGGGTTTCGCCATCAGGCAACACTTCGGCCGCGCTGGCGGAATTGGCTGCGTCCTGGGCGGCAGCATCACTCTCGCCCGGCCAGGCCGGTGCGGCGCTGGTGTCGAGCTGGTGCATGCCGGCGCTCTCCTTGCCGAAACCTTCCAGGCTGACGAAGCTCTCGGCGGCGTTCACCAGTTCCTGCAGGTTTTCCACGCGGTCGGCGCCGTCGCGCTCGTTGCGGTAATGTTCCAGCAGGCCGCTGTTGTCCAGCACCAGTTCGACGATTTCCTTCAGCGTGATCTGGTCCGCCTGTTCGCGCATGGCGTCGATCTTCGCAACGAACGAGGCCAGATTGGCCCCGGCCTTGCCCGGCACCTGCTGCACGGCATCCACCAGGGCGGTGTTGCCACTGCGTGCGGCATCCTGCAACTGCTCCAGCGTGCGCGCGCCGATGCCGCGCGGCGGGAAGTTGACCACACGCAGAAAGGAGGTGTCGTCACGCGGGTTGTCCAGCAGGCGCAGATAGGCCAGCGCGTGCTTGATCTCCGCCCGTTCGAAGAAGCGCAGACCCCCATAGACGCGATAGGGAATCGCGTGGTTGAACAGCGTGGATTCGATCACCCGGCTCTGCGCGTTGCTGCGGTAGAGAATGGCAATTTCCTTGCGCGCGCTGCCGTCGCGCACCAGCTGTTTGATCTCGTCCACGATCCACTGCGCTTCGGCCAGATCACCGGGCAGCTCCACCACCCGCACCGGTTCGCCAGAGCCCTGATCGGTGCGCAGGTTCTTGCCGAGACGGCGCGTGTTGTGGCTGATCAGCGCGTTCGCACTGTCGAGGATGTTGCTGTAACTGCGGTAGTTCTGCTCCAGCTTGATCTGGTGCTGCACCTTCAGTTCGGTGACGAAGTCGTTCATGTTGCCCACGCGAGCACCGCGGAAGGCGTAGATGCTCTGGTCATCGTCGCCCACGGCAAAGATGGCATTGCGGGGCACCGCGTCACCCACTTCGGGCACAAACTGCTTGAGCCAGAGGTACTGCAGGCGGTTGGTATCCTGGAACTCGTCCACCAGAATGTGGCGGAAGCGGCGCTGGTAATGCTGGCGCACCAGCGGATGGTCGCGCAGGATCTCGTAGCTGCGCAGCATCAGCTCGCCGAAGTCCACCACGCCCTCGCGCTGGCACTGCTCCTCGTACAGCTGGTAGATATCGACTTTCTTGCGGCTCTCGGCATCGCGCACCGGCACATCGCCGGGACGCTGGCCCTCCTCCTTGCAACCGCCGATGAACCACTGCATCTGCTTGGCCGGAAACTGGTCGTCATTGATGTTGAACTGCTTGTACAGGCGCTTGATGGCAGAGAGCTGGTCCTGCGTGTCGAGGATCTGGAAGCCCTGGGGCAGATTCGCCACCTTGTAGTGCGCGCGCAGAAAGCGGTTGCACAGGCCGTGGAAGGTCCCGATCCACATGCCGCGCACGTTGATGGGCAGCATGGCCGACAGGCGCGCTGTCATTTCCTTGGCGGCCTTGTTGGTAAAGGTCACGGCCATGATGCCGCCGGGCGACACGCGCTGCTGCTGCAATAGCCATGCAATGCGCGTGGTCAGTACGCGCGTCTTGCCCGAGCCTGCTCCGGCCAGGATCAGGGCGTGTTCGTCGGGCAGCGTCACGGCCCGCATCTGCTCGTCATTCAGGCCGTGCAGCAGCGTATCGCCGACATTCGCCATGGGGTCGGTGGGCGCAAAAAAATCATCGTCAAAAATGGAAGACATGGCGCTATTGTAGAAACCTGAATGCCCCATGCACGATGCGCGGATCAAGGCTAGAATCAACTACCGGGCCCAAGTATTTGCGCCCGGTTTTTTGTGCCTGCTTCACGGGCATGGCTGGGGACCGCGGTGCAATCCAAGTGCCTTTCTTTTTGTCATTTCGCATACAAAGGACTTGGAACCTCATGGAAATCTTCGATTACGACCACGTACTGCTGCTGCCGCGCAAATGCCGGGTGGAAAGCCGCAGCGAATGCGACACCAGCGTGCAGTTCGGCCCGCGCTCCTTCAAGCTGCCTGCCGTGCCCGCCAACATGAAGACGGTGGTGGACGAGCCACTGTGCATCTGGCTGGCGCAGAACGACTACTTCTACGTGATGCACCGCTTCGATCTGGACACGGTCGCCTTCGTGCGCCGCATGCACGAGCTGGGGCTGTATGCCAGCATTTCGCTGGGCATCAAGGAGCAGGACCGCGCCACCGTGGATGCCCTCGCCGCCCAAGGCCTGGTGCCCGACTACATCACCATCGACATCGCCCATGGCCACGCCGATTCGGTCAAGCACATGATCTGGCACATCAAGGACAAGCTGCCGCAGAGCTTCGTGATCGCCGGCAACGTCGGCACCCCCGAAGCGGTGATCGACGTGGAAAACTGGGGCGCGGATGCCACCAAGGTCGGCATCGGTCCGGGCAAGGTGTGCATCACCAAGCTCAAGACGGGCTTTGGCACGGGTGGCTGGCAGCTCAGCGCCGTCAAGTGGTGCGCCCGCGTGGCCACCAAGCCGCTGATTGCCGATGGCGGCATCCGCAGCCATGGCGACATTGCCAAGTCGATCCGCTTCGGCGCCACCATGGTGATGGTAGGTGCCCTGTTTGCCGGGCATGAAGAATCGCCCGGTCGCACGGTGGAAGTGGATGGCGAACTGTTCAAGGAATACTACGGCTCGGCCAGCGACTTCAACAAGGGCGAATACCGCCATGTGGAGGGCAAGCGCATTCTCGAACCGATCAAGGGCAAGCTGGCCGACACGCTGCTGGAAATGCAACAGGATCTGCAAAGTTCCATCAGTTATTCCGGCGGTCGCGCACTGATGGACATCCGCAAGGTCAATTACGTCATCCTGGGCGGTGACAATAATGCCGAACACCTGCTGATGTAACACCTCTGCCCATGCCCTCTTCCTTCAAGCTGCTCGCCTCCCTGCTGCTGGTCCTGCTGCTGCAGGCCTGCGCCTCCGTGCAATACCAGCCGCTAGCCACCATCGACCGCATCTCGCCCGATGAGGGCTACCGCCCCCGCCAGGCCATTTCGCAACAGAAACTGCCCGGCAACGCGGATGATGTGTTCATGGTGGTGATGTTCTCGGGCGGCGGTTCGCGCGCCGCTGCCCTGGGCTATGGCGTGCTGGAGGAGTTGAACCGCCAGCGTTTCGACTGGAATGGCAAGCCCCTGAGCCTGTTTGACCAGATCGACATGACATTCGGCGTTTCGGGCGGCTCCATGCTCTCTGCGTACCACGCCCTGCATGGCGAAGACATCTTCGACAACTTCGAGCGTGATTTCCTGAAGCAGAACCTGCAGGACAACCTCAAGCGCAAGGTGTTTGCCGTGGCCAACTGGTCGCGCCTGACCTCGCCCCAGTTCGGCCGCGGTGACCTGCTGGAAGAGCAGCTCAACCAGACCCTGTTCCGCCATGCCACGTTTGACGATCTCGCGCGCAAGCGCAAGGGGCCGTTCACCGTTATTGCCAGCACCGACATGACGGCAGGAACCCGGCTGGATTTCACACAGGAAGTGTTCGACGCCCTGTGTCTCGATCTGTCGAAGTTGCCGATTGCACGGGCGGTGGCGGCTTCCAGCGCCGTGCCCCTGGTGTTTGCGCCGCTCACGCTCAACAACAACGGCGGACATTGCGGCTACGCCATCCCGGAGGACATGGAGCGCGCCGTGTTCCACTCCGATCCCAACGCCCTGCAGACTGCCACCCGGCGCGAGTTGCTGGACAGCGTGCTGAGTTACGGCGACCGGTCCAAGCGCCCTTACATCCACCTGCTGGATGGCGGCCTGGTGGACAACCTGGGCATGGGCAGCCTGCTGGAAATGACCCAGCTCTACAGCAGTCAGCAGCTCTACGACCAGTTCACGCAGCGCAAGACGCGCAAGATCGTGGTGATCAACATCAATGCGCAGAACCGCATCGACACGGCCATCGACCAGACGGCCGACGTGCCCAGCACCCGCTCCGTCATGCAGGCCCTGGTCGACATCCCGATCGACCGCAATTCGGAAGAAAGCGTGCGCCAGTTCCGCCGCATGGCCGACAACTGGCGCAAGGACGAAGAGCGACGCGTTCGTCTGGAAGGTGGCGAGCCCATCGCCATGTACTACATCAGCCTGGCGCTGAAGGATGTGGCCGACCCTGCCCTGCGCAAAGAGATGCTCAACGTCCCCACCACGCTCTACCTGCCCGGCCCGACCGTGGAAAAGCTCAAGCGTGTAGGGGCCGAGCTGCTAACGCAGTCCGAAGAATTCCGCCAGTTGCAAAAGGCGCTTGATCTGAAGCGGGTGGAGCCCTGAGCCATCTGGAGCGCCGGCCTTGTTGAAGCAAGGCCCGGCTTGCCCGCTGGATGCAAAGCGTTGCGATCCGGCTTCGTCCGCATCGCTGGCTGCCGCTATGATTGCCGCATTCGTCGCCCGGCGCGACGCCCGGATTTCCATTGATGACCGATTCTCTTTCCGAACGCCCCGTGCTTGCCTTGCTGGGCACTGGCGCCATGGGTTTTCCCATGGCTCGTCGCCTGTGCGAGGCAGGCTTTACCGTCCACGTCTGGAACCGCACCGCCAGCAAGGCGGAAGGCTTGCAGCAATACGGTGCCATCTGCCACCCCACGGCCGCCGAAGCCGCTGCACAGGCCGATAGGGTCATCAGCATGCTCGAAAACGGCTCCGTGGTGCATGAGGTGCTGTTCGATCAGGGCGTGGCGGCAGCCATGCGCCCCGGCGCACTGTGGATCGACATGGCCAGCATTGCGCCATCCGAGGCGCGTACACACGCGGAGCAGCTGGAAGCACAGGGTCTTCGCGCTCTGGATGCACCAGTTTCCGGCGGCACCGTGGGCGCCGAACAGGGAACGCTTTCCATCATGGCAGGAGGCAGCGCGGCCGATTTCGCTGCTGCCCTGCCCGTGTTTGCCCCGCTCGGCCGAGCCACGCATGTGGGCCCTGCCGGCAGCGGACAACTTGCCAAAGTGGCCAACCAGATGATCGTCGGCACCACCATCGGTGCCGTGGCCGAGGCCCTGATCCTGTGCGCCAAGGGCGGCGCAGACATGGGCAAGGTGCGCGAGGCGCTGATGGGCGGCTTTGCCGACAGCCGTATCCTGACCCTGCACGGTGAACGCATGGTTCAACGCGATTTCGCCAAGCGCGCCCGCATGGACGTGCAGCTCAAGGACATGCGCAACGCCATGGCCACCGCCGCCGAACTGGAATGCACACTGCCGATTGCCACGCTGGTGGAGCAGCTTTATGCGCAAGCCATCTCTCATGGGCTCTCGGAGCTGGATCACTCCGGCCTGTTCCGCGAACTGGCCAACCGCAATGGTCTGGAGTAAGCCGATGAAGGATTTGCACTGCCGGACGCCGTTGCTCACCTGCCGCCTGATCAGGAAGAACTTGTCGAGGCATGCTGACATCTGCTCAGCAGATGCTTCATATGATCCCGATCAGGGTTTCATACTAGGAAATGCGATCTATGGATCAGGAAAGACAGGCGACACTGCCGGCCATTTCGCGATCCCCATGGCCAGCGACACCCCCGGAACCGAGTGGCACGAAACCTGGCTGAGCCAGGCCCCGGTCCAGGCGCTGCAGTACGGCAACTACGCCTGCCGTCACAACACCGAGGTCCTCTGGGGCTGCACCGCCATTCCCGTTCCGGCCAAGGGGGCATGCGCTCCTGCAGTCGCTGCAGCCTATCTGGAACTGTTCAACCTCCTGCAGGCCAGCGGATTCCCGCACCTCTGGCGCATCTGGAACTACATTCCGCGCATCAACCAGCCCAACAGCGAGGGGCTGGAGATGTACCGCGATTTCAACTTCGGCCGTGCCGAGGCCTTTGCCGACGCCTACGACCAGGGACTGGTGCAAATGCCCTGGGCCACGCGCCACATGCCTGCCGCTACCGGCATTGGCTGTGACGGGGACAGCATCCGCCTGTATTTCCTGGCGGGACGCAATCCCGGCACGCATGTGGAAAACCCGCGCCAGGTGGCAGCCTACCGCTACCCGGCCGACCATGGCCCGCGTCCCCCCTGCTTTGCCCGCGCCAGTACGGCGCGCCTGCCCGGCAGCCAGCCACTGTTCATTTCCGGTACGGCCAGCATCATCGGTCACCAGACCGTGCACATCGGCAATGTCGTCGCACAAACACACGCAGCCATCGACAACATTGCCCTGGTAGCCGGCAATGCAGGATCCAGCCTGCAACAGCTCACGCTGTACAAGGTCTACGTGCGCCATGCGCGTGATCTGGAACAGGTACGCAGGATCTGCACTGAACGACTGCCCGCCCAGGCCCAGGTGGCCTACTTCGTGGCGGATATCTGCCGCTCCAACCTGCTGATGGAGCTTGAGGCCATGCAGCATTGAGCTGCTGCGCCCACAGCCAATCAAACGCACCATTGAAAAAGCCCTGCTGAATCAGCAGGGCTTCGTTCTTTGCAGAGGGCGTATTGCTGCGGCTGACAAGCCGCTCACAATCGCTTCAGCTCACGGAACTGCGTGAACCCGAACCGCTCAGCGACCGCGCTTGCCGGAATGGTGGCCGGCTGCCATGGCACCGCCACGCATGCCACCGCCTTCGCGACGCGGACCATTGCCGCCAAAGGAAGGACGGCCGCCGCCGCCAAACTCCTGGCGCTCCGGACGGCGACCGGCATGGTGCGCTGCCTCGCGCTGCGGACGACCCCAGCTGCCACCGCCCTCGGCATTGGCACGCGGCTGACGCGGAGCCGGAGCACCGCCGTCAAAGCCACCGAAACCGGCCACGCGACCCTGGCTGAAGCCCTTGCGCGGACCATTGCCGCCAAAACCGCCCCTGCCACGACCACCACGGCCTTCACCGCCGCCAAAACCGGCGCGGCCCTTGCCCTTGGGCGGATGGCGCGTCGGTGTGCGCTGCTCGGGCTCCAGGCCCGGCACCACGGCCGTCATGAACGGCTGCCTGGTGTAGTCCTCGATGTCCCACACGCGGTTGCGATCGCGGAACTCGGCAAAGGTCACGGCAATGCCGCTGCGGCCGGCACGGCCGGTACGGCCGATACGGTGCGTGTAATCCTCGGCCTTCATCGGCAGGCCGAAGTTGAACACGTGCGAAATGCTGGGCACGTCGATACCACGGGCCGCCACATCGGTCGCCACCAGGAATTGCACCTTGCCCTGGCGCAGGGCCATCAGGCGTCGGTTGCGCAGACCCTGGCTCAGGGCGCCGTGCAGTGCCACGGCCACGAAACCGGCCTGCTGCAGGTCTTCGGCCAGGCCGTCACACTCGATCTGCGTGCTGGCAAACACGATGGCCTGCTCGATGGAGGGATCACGCAGCCAGTGGTCCAGCATGGCACGCTTGTGCGCGAAGTTGTCGGCCCAGTAGAGCTTTTGCTCGATGGAGGCGTGCTTCTCCTGCGGAGAATCGATCTGCACCTTCTGCGGGCTGCGCATCACGCGGGCAGCCAGCTGCTGGATGCGCGGCGCGAACGTGGCGCTGAACATCATGGTCTGGCGACGGTCAGCCGTCAGCTGGTGGATTTCGGCCAGGTCTTCCTGGAAGCCCAGATCCAGCATGCGGTCGGCCTCGTCCACCACCAGGAACTGCACCTTGTCCAGCTTGATCTGCATGGAGCGCTGCAGGTCCAGCAGGCGGCCGGGCGTGGCCACCACCAGATCAGCATTCTGCAGGCGTGCGATCTGCACAGCATAGGGCATGCCGCCCACCACGTGCGCAATGCGCAGGCCCTTGCAATGCTTGACCAGGTCGATGGCATCATGTGCCACCTGCTGCGCCAGCTCGCGCGTGGGGCACAGCACCAGCGCGCCCGGCTGGGCCGCCTTGAAATGGCGACGGTCGGTCGGGTTCTTGCGACGCGGCTTCTTGGGCGGCTCCTCGCCGTTGGCGATGGCCTCGTCAATCTTGCGCTGCCACTCGGCCTTCTCGGCGGCGATGGCGTCCTGCTGCTGCTCCAGCAGCGTGTGCAGCACGGGCAGCAGGAAGGCGGCAGTCTTGCCGGAACCGGTCTGGCTGGACACCATCAGGTCCACATAGTTGTGGCCCTCGGCATCCTTCTCGGCCAGCGCCATCGGGATGGCAGTGTTCTGCACCACGGTCGGCTGGGTGTAGCCCAGGTCCAGGCAGGCCTGCACCAGCGGCTCGGCCAGACCCAGCTTCACAAAGCCGTTGTCGCCTTCGGCCACGGGAGCCAGTGCGTCAGCTGCCAGAGGGGCATGCAGATGCGGGTCCGGAATGGTGTTGTTGGTCTCGGAAATGGCCTGCAGGGCAGCATCGGCCATGGAAATATCGGACTGCGCCAATGCGGCAGCCCCAGTGGTCTGGTTTTCAGTCATTTTTTTACTCGCACGCACGCAGATGCCCGTTGCGGGCTGCGTGTGTCAGGGTTGAAAAAGTGCATCAACCGTCTGACAGCATTCACCACGAAAAATGTGGGAGAAGGCCAAGTGGCCTGAGGTGCTAGATGGGAGATGTACTGCGATTGGCGAAGGCGTCCTACGCCTTGGTCACCAAAGAGATGGGATTATCGTCGAGATTGGTGTTTTTACCAAGTGTTTTTCCGTGCGTTGTTTGTTGGCACCAACTGACTTTTCACGCGGGAATAAATTGAAGTCCCTAGAATCCGCCTCTTCTTGCAGAACTTCAGGATCCTCCATGCACTCCCCTTCCCTTCCCACCGGCCAGCTACGCAAGGCGTTTCTGGCAGCTCTGACGTTTACTGGCTTCACTTCCAGCGCTTGTGCGTTCGACGCAGGCATTGTCGCCGGCCCAGCCGTAGATGGTGACGTATCCAAGGCCGGGATCGTGCTTGGCTGGGATCACCCGGGAGAACCCCTGTGGCAGGGAAAGAAGTGGCATCTCGGCCTGCGCCACGAAGCGAGTGTGTCGCAGTGGCTGGTGAAGCAGCACAAGGATGTGGTCGAAGTCGGCTATTCGCCGGTGCTGCGGCTGTACCGCAACGCCCCGCCTGAACAGGGGCGCTTCTTCGCCGAAGCGTCCATTGGATTGCGCCTGCTGTCGCGCACGCAAGTGACGGCAGACAAGAACGTCTCTAGCGCCTTCCAGTTCTCGGACATGCTCGGCATGGGCTACCAGTGGGGCCGCGACGCGCAACACACCGTCGGCCTGCGCTACCAGCACATCTCCAACGCAGGCATCAAGAAGCCGAATCCGGGCATGGATTTTGGCGTGCTGTACTACCAGCACCGTTTTTGATCTCGCAAGCCGGCGATTGGTCGACCTGCATCAACAAATTGCTGCGCCCGTTTCCGGCAAGCCGCCGCGCCGGTGCTATGCTGCTTTCAGAAGGAGCAAAGCACTATGACGACACTTTCCGGTACCGCATTTTCCATCGCCCCTGAGAACATCCGAACCCTGGCGCTGACCGGCGCGGCAGGCAGCGGCAAGACCACGCTGGCAGAGGCCCTGCTGCAACAGGCTGGCGCCATTGCCACGGCAGGCACGGTGGAGCGTGGCAGCACCGTCAGCGATCACGATCCGCTGGAAATCAAGTCCCAGCATTCGCTGCAATCCGCACTGATGCACATGCAGCGCGGCGACACCCGCATCCACATGATCGACACCCCCGGCCTGCCCGATTTTGCCGGCCAGATCCTGCCTGCGCTTGAGGCTGTGGAAACCGCTGCCATCGTCATCGATGCCGCCAAGGGCATCGAACCCATGACCGTGCGCCTGATGCAATATGCTGCGCAATGCAATCTGGACCGCGTCATCATCGTCAACAAGATCGATGCCGCCGAAGCCGACCTGCCGGGCCTGCTGCAACAGATCCAGCAAACCTTCGGCAAGGAATGCCTGCCGCTGAACCTGCCCGACGCCGGCGCCAGCAAGGTGGTGGACTGCTTCTTCAACCGTGATGGTCACAGCGATTTCGGCGCCGTGGCCGATGCCCATCGGGCCCTGGTGGAGCAGGTGGTGGAAGTGGACAGCGATTTCGTCGAGCGCTACCTGAACGAAGGTGACGTGGATGCTTCCGAACTGCATGCCCCGCTGGAGCAGGCCATGCGCGAGGGCCACCTGATTCCGGTGTGCTTCGTGTCCGCCCGTACCGGAGCCGGCGTGGCCGAGCTTCTGGACATCATCGTCAAGATGCTGCCCAACCCGTCCGAAGGCAACCCGCCCGACTTCCTGCGCGGTGAAGGCGACGCTGCCGTGCCCGAGCACGCCACGCCCGACCCGGCCGCCCATGTGCTGGCCCAGGTGTTCAAGATCAGCATCGACCCCTACGTCGGCAAGCTCGCCATGCTGCGCGTGCACCAAGGCACCATCCGCCGCGACAGCCAGCTTTACATCGGCGACGGCCGCAAGCCATTCAAGGTCGGACACCTGTTCCTCGTGCAGGGCAAGGAGCATATCGAGGTGCCCCAGGTTGGCCCGGGCGACCTGTGTGCCATCGGCAAGGTGGACGAACTGCATTACGACGCCGTGCTGCACGACGCCGCAGAAGATGCCCACATGCATCTGGCGCCCCTGCCCTTCCCCGTTCCCGTCTATGGCGTGGCCATTTCGCCCAAGCGTCGCGGCGACGAGCAGCGCATGTGGGAAATCATGGGCAAGCTGGTGGCGGAAGACCCCTGCCTGCGCATCGAGCATGTCGCAACCACCAACGAAACCATCATCTACGGCCTGAGTGAACTGCACATGCGTCTCATGTTCGACCGCATGCGCGAGGTGTACAAGTTCGAGGTCGATACCCGCCCCCCGCGCATCGCCTACCGCGAAACCATCACCCAGGGGTCGCAGGCCCAGTACCGCCACAAGAAGCAGACCGGCGGCGCCGGCCAGTTTGGCGAGGTGCACCTGCGCATCGAACCGCTGCCACGTGGCGCCGGTTTCGAATTCGCCGACGAGGTCAAGGGCGGAGCGATTCCCTACCAGTTCATTCCCGCCGTGGAAAAAGGCGTGCGTGAGGCGCTGGCTACCGGTGCCATTGCCGGCTATCCGGTGGTGGACGTGCGCGTTGTGGTGCATGATGGCAAACACCATCCCGTGGACAGCAAGGAAATCGCCTTCGTCACGGCCGGCCGCAAGGCCTTCCTCGAAGCCATGCGTGCGGCACGCGCCGTGGTGCTGGAGCCGATCGCCAAGATGCAGATCACCGCGCCCGAAAATGCCGTGGGCGCCATCACGGGCGACCTTTCCACACGCCGTGGCATGGTAACGGGGACCGATGCCGCCAACCTCGGAAACATGGTGGTACAGGCCCAGGTGCCGCTGGCAGAGATTGCCGGCTACCAGGCCCGCCTGCATGCCATGACCGCTGGTCAGGGCACGTATTCAGTGTCCCTGTCGCACTACGAGATCGTGCCGCCGAACGTGCAGCAGCAACTGGTGTCCGAGTACAAGGTGCAGGACGAGGATTGAGGCTCGGGGCGACTTTGGGTCACCCTCACCCCCGCTTGCCACGCCCGACCGGGCTGCCGCGCTTTGCGTCAAGGCGGCTTCGTCCATCTGGACGTGCTGAGCCCGGGCGCATGGGTTTCGCGCCGGACTTGGCACCCAGTTCACGCGGTGGCAACCCCGTATGCTGCGTCAGCAGGGTACCCTTGACCGGCTTGCCTGATGCCCCACTCCGCTTTGCCGGCGTTGCCACGGTGGCGCGCTGGCCGGGCGTGGTTCCGACGGTCGAGTTGGTACGGCGCGGGCTCTGGTAGCCCCCATCTCCCAGCGGCTGCCAGGTCGGAATCAGATGCTGTTTGCCGTTGCCGATCAGGTCGGCACGGCCCATGGCCTTGAGCGCCTCGCGCAGCAGCGGCCAGTTGTTCGGATCGTGGTAGCGCAGGAACGCCTTGTGCAGGCGACGGCGGCGCTCGCCCTTCACCACGTCCACCACTTCCGCGCGATCGGCATTGGGGCCATCGGGGCGGTGCACCCCCTTGAGCGGGTTCATGCGCGAGTGGTACATCGCCGTGGCCGTGGCCATGGGGCTGGGATAGAAGGTCTGCACCTGATCCGCACGGAAGCCGTTGCGCTTGAGCCAGAGCGCCAGATTCATCATGTCCTCGTCGCTGGTACCGGGGTGCGCAGCAATGAAGTACGGAATCAGGAATTGCTGCTTGTTCGCGTCCTTGCTGAACTTCTCGAACATCTGCTTGAAGCGGTCGTAGCTGCCGATGCCCGGCTTCATCATCTTGGACAGCGGTCCCTGCTCCGTATGCTCGGGCGCGATCTTGAGATAGCCACCCACGTGATGCTGCACCAGCTCCTTCACGTATTCGGGCGACTTCACCGCCAGGTCATAACGCAGGCCGGAACCGATCAGCACCTTCTTCACGCCCGGCAGCTTGCGCGCACGCTTGTAGATGGCGATCAGCGGATCGTGGTTGGTGGTGAGGTTCTGGCAGATGCCCGGATACACGCAACTCGGCTTGCGGCAGGCTGCCTCGATCTCCTTGCTCTTGCAACCCAGCCGGTACATATTGGCCGTCGGCCCGCCCAGATCGCTGACGATGCCGGTAAAGCCCTGCACCTTGTCGCGCATGTCCTCCACCTCGCGGATGATGGACGCTTCGCTGCGGCTCTGGATGATGCGGCCCTCGTGCTCGGTGATGGAGCAGAAGGTGCAGCCGCCAAAGCAGCCGCGCATGATGTTGACCGAGAAGCGGATCATCTCCCAGGCCGGGATCTTGGTGGCGCCGTCATGGCGGCCATTTTCGTCGGCATAACGCGGGTGCGGGCTGCGTGCGTAAGGCAGATCAAAGACCCAGTCCATTTCTTCCGTCGTCAGCGGAATCGGAGGCGGATTCAGCCATACGTCACGCGCAGTATGTCCCTCGCCATGCGCCTGCACCAGCGCGCGGGCGTTGCCGGGGTTGGTTTCGAGATGGAGCACCCGGTTGGCATGCGCGTACAGCACGGGATCGGCCTTGACCTGCTCGTAGCTGGGCAGGCGGATCACGCTGCGATCGCGCACGATAGAGGCGACACGGTGCGATGGCTGCACGGAAGCGTTCTTTGGCTCGCTCCCCTTCTCCACATTGACCGCCGGGGCAGACAATGCTGGCGCCTTGTTCCCGGCAACCGCACCACCCGGGCTACTGTCCTGCCGGCGCACAATCCGCACGACCTGCTCTCCGGCAGCCTGCGAAGTAGCGCAGGCCTGTTCCTGAGCGCGTTCACCCGTCGTCTGATACGGATGCACGTGCTCATCGACACGGCCCGGCTGGTCCACTTCGGAAGAATCGATTTCCTGCCAGCCTTCGGGACTGCTGCGCATCACGAATGCCGTGCCGCGCACATCGGTAATGCTCTCCACCGGCTCGCGCTGGGCCAGACGGTGCGCCACTTCCACCAGCGCACGCTCTGCGTTGCCATACAGCAGCAGATCGCACTTGCTGTCCACCACCATGCTGCGGCGGACCTTGTCGCTCCAGTAGTCGTAGTGGGCAATGCGGCGCAGGCTGCCCTCGATGCCACCCAGCACGATGGGCACATCCTTGTACGCTTCGCGGCAGCGCTGGCTGTAGACGATGGCGGCGCGGTCGGGACGCTTGCCGGCCTCGGCGCCGGGCGTGTAGGCATCGTCGCTGCGGATCTTGCGATCAGCCGTGTAGCGGTTGATCATGCTGTCCATGTTGCCAGCGGTCACGCCCCAGAACAGGTTGGGCTTGCCCAGCGCCTTGAAGGGTTCGGCACTCTGCCAGTCCGGCTGGGCGATGATGCCCACCCGGAAACCCTGCGCTTCCAGCACGCGGCCGATCACGGCCATGCCGAAGCTCGGATGGTCGACATAGGCGTCGCCAGTGACCAGGACGATGTCGCAACTGTCCCAGCCCAGCTGCTCCATCTCGGCGCGGCTCATGGGCAGGAAAGGCGCCGTGCCGAAACGCTTGGCCCAGAAGGGCTTGTAGCTGTTGAGCGGCTTGGCGGAAGAACGGGAGGTAAAGGCGCGCGAAGTACTGCGGGCGCTGGTAGCAATCATGCGCGCATTCTAGTTTGTGCAGGGTTTTGGCGCCAGCAGAACGGGCAACGCCCTGCCCTGGCAACGGCTTTGGCGTGCCTGTTCACAACAGGGGCAAAGGGCTTTGGTCGCCCTGCCCCTGCGCACAGCGCCATCGACACACGGCTTGCAGCCAGCGCCCCCTCAGCGCGGGTTCTCGAAAAACACCATGTTGGTGTAGTCGCTGATCTCGAAGTACACCTTGCGCTCGTCGGGATCGGCCACGAAATTCAGGTTTTCGTCCAGCACGCCATAGCCGAAGCGGTAATTGCGCGCGCGCCCGTCATCGGTGCCCATGGCCGTGCTCATCTTGTCGATCTTGAGAAAGCGGCGCACCACCTTGTCGCCGGAGTACACCTCCAGCACGCCGTTCGTGCCGGTCCAGTTCTGGATATCGCGGCTGATCTTGTTCTGCTGTTCCTGGGTGCAGCCCAGCAATGCCATGGCAAGTACAACGGCAGCCAGTCCGGCTTTTCGGAGACTCATGCGCCCTCCTCCATCGTCACGCTCTGTGACTCCACCTGCAGCAAGGACGGCAGGCACTCGGCAGCCTTGCGGCGCAGCACGCAGTCGGCCAGATCATCCAATTCAGTCGGAGCGGTATTGATGATGACCACACGCGCGCCGGCGCGGCGCGCCACATCCGCGAGCCCCGCTGCCGGATACACGAGGCCGGAAGTGCCGATCACCAGCATCAGCTCGCAATTGCCCGCTGCCTCATCGGCACGGAACAGGGCAATTTCGGGCAAGGCCTCGCCGAACCAGACCACGCCAGGGCGCAGCATGTTTCCGCAGACATCGCACTTGGGCGGATGCCCGTCGGTGGCAGTAGCCGGCTCGCAATCGCGTTCAGGGAAGCGTTCCTGCGGGCAGGGGCGCAGCCAGCGATCCTGCTGCAGATTTCCGTGCAGGGCCAGCACATCGCTGCTGCCCGCCTGCTGGTGCAGGCCATCCACGTTCTGGGTCACCAGCGTCAGCCTGCCTGGATGGCGAGTGGCAAACTCTGCCAGCGCATGGTGCGCCGCATTGGGCTGCACCTTCGCAACCAGCTCGCGCCGCCACGCATACCAATCCCAGACGCGCTGCGGATCGTGGCGGAACGCCGCCTCGGTCGCCAGATCCTCCGGCTTGAAACGGGCCCACATTCCGGTCTGTGCGTCCCGGAAGGTCGGTACGCCGGATTCGGCACTGATGCCGGCGCCAGTCAGCGCCACGATTCGCTGCGCCGACTGGATCCAGCCGCGCACCTGCTGCAATTTTTCCTGCAAGGGCATGGGACTCCTCTCCCTTCGATTCCGGGCGCTAGGGCTGAGCGCGCTGTCGCAGCGCCTCATACAGACATACGCCGCTCGCCACCGAAACGTTCAGGCTCTCGACGGCACCCTGCATGGGAATGCTGACCAGCTCGTCACAGGTCTTGCGCGTAAGCTGGCGCATGCCCGGCCCTTCTGCGCCCAGCACCAGAGCCGTGGGCGTACGCATGTCGACCTGATACAGCGTCTTGTCGGCATCGCCACTGGTGCCGATGATCCAGATATTGCGCTCCTTCAGTTCGTTGAGCGTACGCGCCAGATTGGTCACCATGAAATACGGCACGGTGTCGGCCGCCCCGCTGGCCACCTTGGCCACCGTGGCATTGATGCCGGCAGCGTGGTCCTTGGGGGCGATCACGGCATGCGCCCCGGCGCCATCGGCCACGCGCAGGCAGGCGCCCAGGTTGTGCGGATCGGTTACGCCATCCAGCACCAGCAGCAACGGCGGCTCGTCCAGGCTGTCCAGCAGATCGTCCAGCGACTGCTTGAGCTGGATCTCGGTCACGCGCGCCACCACGCCCTGATGCCCGTGGCTGCCGCTCAGGCGCGACAGGCGCAGGCCGTCGGCCTCCACCAGCTGCACCCTGGCTTCCTTGGCACGCTCGATGAACTGGCGCATGCGCGCATCGCGGCGCGTGGGGTCGACAAACACCTCCAGCACCGACTGCGGTGCCATTTTCAGGCGCACGCCGACGGCATGAAAGCCGAAAACAATCTTGTGGGATGAGGACATACTGGAATTATCGCCGCTGCACCACGCAAAACCGCATGGACCTCAAGGATCGCATGCGGTTTCAGAAGGCTATTCAGGGCCGGGCGCCCGGAACGGTCGCAACGTCGCTCAGGGGTGCAAGCCAACGACTCGCCCGTTCACTATTACCAGTTGCTGCTGGCACCCCTGTGCCAGCCCGGCGTCATGGGTTACCAGAACCAGTGTGGTGCCCTGCTCCCGGTTCAAGGCGAACAGCAGCTGCAAAATCCGCTCACCTGTCGCGGCATCCAGGCTTCCTGTAGGTTCGTCCGCCAGCAGCAGCTTCGGCCGTTGCACAAAGGCCCGTGCCAACGCCACCCGTTGCTGCTCCCCGCCAGAAAGCACCCGCGGATAGGCATTCAGGCGCTCCCCCAGACCCACGCGCTCCAGCATCGCTCTCGCCGCATCGCGTGCATCTGCGCGGCCTGCCAGCTCCAGGGGCAACATCACGTTTTCCAGCGCGGTCAGGTTCGGCATGAGCTGGAAATTCTGAAATACAAAGCCCATGGTCTGGCCACGCAGGGCCGCCCTGCCGTCCTCATCCAGCGCGAACAGGTCGGCTCCGTCCACCAGCACCGTGCCTGATGTCGGAACATCCAGCCCAGCCATGATGGCCAGCAGGCTGCTCTTGCCCGAACCGGATGCCCCCACGATGGCGGTCACGCTGCCGCGCTCCAGATCAAAACTGATATCGCGCAGAATGTGCAGCGTGCCGTCTGCCTGCTCCACGCTTTTCGATACGTTGCGCACGCTGACAATGGTGTCTGCAGCCAAAGGGGTATTGGACGGTTCGGTGGGCAAGGAAGAGCTCATGATGCAGGTCACTTGTAATGGCGGAAACAGCATCCATGGTAACCATGCATCCGCTGATGCATGTCGTGTCCGCATGCGTCCGGGAACCTTCGGTGCCCTTTTCCATTCCAATACCCATGACAACTTCGCCTTCTGCCTCCCTCCCGCGCCGCCGTGTATCCGGATTTGTCTGCGCCCTGCTTGCCTGCGCCTTTGCCACCCCGGCGCTTGCGCAGACAGCCGTACCGCCTGTCGTGCTTGTGGTCGGCGACTCCATCAGCGCCGAATACGGCCTGCCCCGCGGCTCAGGCTGGGTTAGCTTGCTGCAGAAGCAGCTGGACGCTGACAAGATCAAGGCCAAAGTGATCAACGCGAGCATCAGCGGAGACACCACTGCCGGCGGCCGCGCTCGTCTGCCACAGTTGCTGAAAACCCATCAACCCAAGGTCGTACTGCTGGAGCTGGGGGCCAACGATGCCCTGCGCGGCCTGCCGCTTGCGCAGACCCAAGCCAACCTCACCTCCATGACGCAGCTGGCGAAAAAGTCCGGGGCCAAGGTGCTGCTGCTGGGCATGCAGGTGCCGCCCAACTATGGCGCAAGCTATACACGCCAGTTCGCCCAGGTGTTCACGGACGTGGGCAAGGCGGAGAGCGTCGCAGTGCTGCCCTTCCTGCTCAAGGGCGTGGCCGACGCCCCAAATGCCTTGCAGTACTTCCAGTCCGACCGCATCCACCCCAACGCCCGGGCGCAGGCCACCATTGCCGGCAACGTGTTGCCGGAACTCAGAAAGCTTCTGCCGAAGTAATCGGCAGCGCTGTTGCCGCAGCAAAAACCATCGGGCATCAAAGCTGGCGTGACGACACATTCACGCCAGCGCAAGGACACGCTTGACGCATCCTCAGGGGATCGAATCAGACCGGCAGCACCTGCAAGGCCTGCGCCAGATCCGCCTCCAGATCGCGCGGATCTTCCAGTCCGATGCACAGGCGCACCAGCGTACCCTGAGCGATGTGCTCGGGCCAGACTTCGCGCATTTCTTCCAGCTGGTACGGCATGACCAGGCTGACCGGCCCACCCCAGCTGTAACCGATGCGGAACAGCTGCAGGCTGTCGCAGAAGGCATCGATTTCATCCTGGGTGTAGTGCGGCTCGAACACCACGCTAACCAAACCCGCCGCAGCCCCGTGCGGCTGATCCGGCGTGCAGCAGAGTGATTGCCAGTGCGCATGCCCGGGAGCATCCGCCAGGCTGGGGTGCAGCACCTGGGCGAAATGCGGCTGCTGTGCACACCAATGTGCAACATGGCGCGCGCCACGATCAGCCGCGTGGTAGCGCAGCGCCATGCTGGGCAGACTGCGCAACACCGCCTCCACATCATTCATGCCCACCCCGAATCCCATGCGCATGTGGCTCAGCAGGATGCGCTTGTGCAGTGCCGGGTCGCGCGTGATGACGCTGCCCATCAGCACGTCTCCGCCGCCGCTCGGATACTTGGTCAGGGCATGGATGCTGACGTCGACACCGACGGCATTTTCATCCCCACTGCGCAGCAAGTCGAATGGCTGGAACGCCAGGCCCGCGCCCCATGTATTGTCCAGGGCTGTCAGCACCCCCAGTTCGCGACAGGTGCGCACCTGTGCCAGCAGGTCGGGAAACTCCAGCGTCACCGATCCTGCCGCCTCCAGCCACACCAGACGGGTATTGGGACCGATCTTGTCCGCCAGATCATTCACATCCATGGGGTCGTAGTAGCGATGCGCAATCCCCCAGTGATCCAGCTCACCCTCGGCCAGCGTCTTGCTCGGGCCGTAGGCATTGTCGGGAATCAGCACCTCGTCGCCCGCATGCAGCAAGGCCATGTTGACACAGGCGATGGCAGCCAGCCCGCTCGGAACCAGCACCGCGTGGCGCCCTCCCTCCAGGGCACAGAGGCGCTCTTCCAGTGTGTAGCTGGTGGGCGTTCCATGCAGGCCGTAGGTGTAGCCGCTCTTGTCCAGCCAGGTACGCTCGCGCATGGCTGCCACATTGGGAAAGAACACGGTGGACGCCTTGCAGACCGGAGGCTGCGGCGCCTCGAATTCGGAGGGCGGCTGGTAGTCGTGATGGATGAGAGCGGTGCTGGCGTGACGTTTCATGCCGGCATGATAACGCGCAAATTCAGGCCCGCCCGCGGCGCATCTTGTACCACTGCCGCGCCGACCAGATCAGGCTGATCAACACGTAAGCCAGCACGCCTCCGGCGACTGCCAGAATGGCAAGCCCCACCATCAGCGGCCTGCCCATGAGCTTGATGCCTTCCCAGAAGCCGACCTTGCGGCTGCTCTCGATGGTGTGCTGCATCTCGCTGGCCTTTTGCCGCGCGGCGCTGGCCTTGTCCGGACCGGCTGCAGGCTGATCAGGTTCCAGCACCAGATTGCCAAGGCGATACGCCAGGTAATACACCGGAGCAAACGTCACCGGATTGCTCACCAGCGTACTGGCTGCAGCAGCCGGCAGGTTGGCGCGCAGCACGATGGCCGCCACCGCAGATGCCGGAATCTGGGCCACCGGCACCAGCATGCCGAAGAAGATGCCAATGGCAACACCCAGCGCCACCCCGTGACGCGACCAGACCCACAAGGCCGGCTGTCCCAGCCAGGGGGCGAGCCAGCCCAGCCAGCGGCTGCGCGCCAGCGTTTCCTGATCGGGGATCCAGCGCCGGAAGAAGCCCATGGTCGTCAGCCGGCTCCGCGTCAGAAGCCGAGCCGCGTGGACAAGGCCGCCGGGCGCACGGAGTCATAGTGCTCGAACGGCTGGTGGATCCACGGACTGGTGGGCAGGTGCTCGACCGAGTAATCCGGCTTGAAGGCCGAAACGCCCTTGGTCCAGAGCACGGCGGAGCGCAGCTCGGTAATCGCCGGGTAGTGGGAGCGCAGGTTTTCCACCACGGCCTGCAGCGTGACGCCACTGTCTGCCAGATCGTCCACCAGCAGCACGCGGCCCGCAATCTGGCCTCTGGGCGTGGTGATGTAGTGGGCAATATCCAGGGTGCCCTGCGTCTTGCCCTCGTTCTCGCGGTAGGAGCTGGTGGACATGATGGCCAGCGGCACCTCGAAGATGCGGCTGAGCACGTCTCCCGGGCGCATGCCGCCGCGCGCCAGGCACAGGATCGTGTCAAACTGCCAGCCCGACTCGTGCACCAGCAGCGCGAGACGCTCGATCACGCGGTGATACTCGTCGTTGGAGATATACAGATGCTTGCCGTCTTCCGTCAACATGGCCGGGCCTCCCAGTGAAGAACCGGCCTTGTGGGCCGGTGTGAATGTTTTAGCAGCAGGATTCGGGCGCTGCAAAGGGGTGACGCATCATGATGGTGTGATCACGATCCGGGCTGGTCGAAATCACGTGCACCGGCACGCCGGTGGTTTCCTCGATGCGCTGCAGGTACTTGCGTGCCTGTTCCGGCAGCTTGTCGTACTCGGTCACGCCCACGGTGGTATCGCTCCAGCCCGGCAGGGTTTCGTACACCGGCTTGCAGCGGGCGATGTCATCAGCGCCCAGCGGCAGGATGTCGATCTGCTCGCCGTCGAGTTCGTAACCCACGCACAGCTGCAGTTCGGTCAGGCCGTCCAGCACGTCCAGCTTGGTAATGCACAGGCCGCTCAGGCCGTTGACCTGGGCGCTGCGCTTGAGCAGTGCGGCATCGAACCAGCCGCAACGGCGGTTGCGGCCGGTGGTCACGCCCTTTTCGGCGCCCACCGTGGCCATGTGCCAGCCCGGCGTGCCTTCGGTTTCCCAGTCCAGCTCGGTGGGGAACGGGCCGCCACCCACGCGGGTGCAGTAGGCTTTGGTGATGCCCAGCACATAGTGCAGCATGCCGGGGCCAACGCCTGCGCCGGCAGCGGCGTTGCCGGCCACGCAGTTGCTGGAGGTGACAAAGGGATAGGTGCCGTGGTCGACATCAAGCAGCGTGCCCTGCGCACCTTCGAACAGCAGATTGCCGCCCTGCTTGTGCACTTCGTTCAGCTCGCGCGACACGTCGGCAATCATGGGCTTCATGACTTCGGCCTGCTGCATGGCTTCGGCATACACCGCGTCATACTGCACCTGGCCGTTCACCAGATAGGGCTTGAGCGCATCGCCAAAATCCACCTCGGCGGCATGCAGCCAGCTGCTCAGGATGTGGTTGTACAGCTCGATCAGTTCGCGCAGCTTGGCGGCGAAACGCTCGGGATGCTTCAGGTCCTGCACGCGCAGCGCACGGCGGGCAATCTTGTCCTCGTAAGCCGGGCCGATGCCGCGGCCGGTGGTGCCGATCTTCTCGGCGCCGGCACGGGTCTTGGCCGCTTCGCGGGCGATGTCGAGCACGGCGTGGAACGGCAGGATCAGCGGGCAGGCCTCGCTCACGCGCAGGCGCGAACGCACTTCCACGCCCGCCTTTTCCAGACCGGCAATTTCTTCGAGCAGCTTGGTCACGGACAGCACCACGCCGTTGCCGATGTAGCACTTCACTCCCGGGCGCATGATGCCGCTCGGAATCAGGTGCAGCGCGGTCTTGACGCCGTTGATGACGAGCGTGTGGCCGGCATTGTGGCCGCCCTGGAAGCGGACGACGCCGTTGGCGCTCTCGGTCAACCAGTCGACCAGCTTGCCCTTGCCCTCGTCACCCCACTGGGTGCCAACCACCACGACGTTGCGGCCCTTGGCGGCCTGGCCAGCCAGATTGTTGCTCATTGCATGTTCCTTCAATCAAAACAAAGGGTTAACGGGATCGCGCGAACAGCGATCCGCTCAGGCGGCGGACACGGGCTGCACCACCCATTGTCCGTCTTGCTCGACCAGCTTGCGGTCGCAGCAGGCAGTGTCTTCTTCGACGCCCTGCCCCGGGAAAGAGACGATGACGGTTTCACCACCGGCACGCAGCGCGCGCACGGTCTGGCGCCAGTCCAGTGCCTCGCGCCATTCGGCGGCAATGGCGGCCGGGCGCGCAGACGGCGTGGACAGGTTGGCCAGCGCCTTCACATCCAGGCTGAAACCGACGGCGGGACGATTGCGACCGAACACGGCGCCGACTTCGTCATAGCGGCCGCCACGCACCAGCGCCTCGCTGCAGCCGCGCAGATAGAGCGCGAAGCGCACGCCGCTGTAGTAGGCGTAACCAGCAGCATCGGCCAGGTCGATCAGCAGGGTAATGTCGGGATGCGTGCGCTGGATGTGATCGCACAGCCACTGGAGCTCGTCCAGCGCCTGGCTGATCTGCGGCAGCGCGGGCAAGGCATTGCGCGCCTTGCGGATGACGGACACGTCGCCGTACAGGCCGAGCAGCGCATGCAGCTGCTGACGCACCGCACCGGGCAGTGCCTGGGCAGCCAGTTCCAGCGCGTCGGCGTTCTTGGAGATCAGGGCCGTCTGCAGGCGGTCGATGTCGACATTGGCATCGGGAGCCTGCTGCAGCAATGCGGGCACGATGCGCGCATCGGCCAGGTCGGCCACCAGACCACGTTCCGTCGGAGTGTGCGCGCACTTGAGCGAATCGAGGGCCAGGGATAGGATTTCGAGCTCTGCGCCAGAGCCGCTGCAGCCATAGATTTCTGCACCGAACTGGAGCGGCTCGCGCGTGGCGTGGGGCTGCTCGGGGCGCGTATGCAGCACCGGGCCGCAATAGCAGAGACGGGCCACGCCTTCGCGGTTGAGCAGGTGGGCGTCGATGCGGGCGACCTGCTGCGTGGTATCGGCACGCACACCGAGCGTACGGCCGGACAGCAGATCGACCATCTTGAAGGTCTGCAGATCCAGCGCTTCGCCGGTGCCGGACAGCAGGGAGTCGATATGCTCTACCAGCGGCGGCATCACCAGCTCGTAGCCGTAGCTGCGCGCAGTGTCCAGCAGGGTACGCCGGTAGTCTTCAATCAGTCGTGCCTGCGCAGGCAGCACATCAGCGATATGGTCGGGAAGTACCCAGGCGGACATTGGAAAATATCAGGTCTGTTAAAAACCAGATTTTACAAGCAATCCATCAGGTTGACACAAACCGTCACCCGATGACCCACTCAGTTGCTGCTGATCCAGTACAGCAGCAACCCGCCAGCCACACTGATGAAGCCGAACAGGCGAATGCGGTGGTCAGGCAGGCGCGTGAGTTCCAGGAACACCTCGCGCCAGCGCGCCGGAAGCAGCAGCGGAAACAGGCCTTCGAACATCAGCATGAAGGCCAATGCCAGCCACAGCACATCGTCCTGCATGCTGCCCCGGTGGATCAGTTGCCGCCCACGGCTGCACCACCCTGGCGCAGCGACTTGAAGAAGTCGTTGCTGGCGGGATCGACCACCATCACGTCGTTCTTGTTCTCGAAGCTCTTGCGATAGGCTTCCAGGCCGCGGTAGAAGTTGGCGAACTGCGGGCTCTTGCCGAACGAGTCGCCATAGATGCGGGTTGCCTCGGCATCGCCCTCACCCTTCACGCGCTGCGCGTCGCGGTAAGCTTCGGCCACGGTGATGTCGCGCTGGCGATCAGCATCGGCACGGATTTTTTCGCCCTCGGCAGTACCGGTGGAGCGCAGCTCGTTGGCCACGCGCTCACGCTCGGCCTGCATGCGTCGGTACACCGATTCGGTGATCGCTTCGGCATAGTCGGCGCGGGTGATGCGCACGTCCACGATTTCCACACCCCAGGTCTTGCCGCCCTGGACCGCCTGCACCACCTCGGCCTTGACGTTCTGCATCAGCGCCTCGCGCTTGCCTGACAGCAGCTCACGCACGGTGTACTTGTTGATCTCTTCCTGGAAAGCGTTGCGCACCACGCGCAGCAGCTGGTTGGAGCCGGCAGTCTCGTCGGTACCGACGTTGCGGATATAGGCCTGCGGGTCGGAAATACGCCAGCGCACATACCAGTCGATCACCACGCGCTGCTTCTCGGCGGTCAGCATGGTTTCGTTGTCCTGGCTGTCCAGCATGAGCAGGCGCTTGTCCACGAAGCGCACGTTCTGGAACGGCGGCGGCAGCTTGACGTACAGGCCGGGCTCGGTCACCACGCGCTTGATCTGGCCCAGGGCGTAGACCACGCCGAACTGGCGCTGGTCCACCACGAACAGGACGGAGCTGGCGGCAAACAAGGCAATCACGAGGGCCAGGCCGGCAGTAATGAGTTTATTCATCGGACAGTGTCTCTTTCAGCGGAATGCGTTTGTCAGGCGATCAGCGCTCGCGCGAACGGTCGGCGTCACGGGCACGGGCATCCGTGCTGGTGGCAGCTGCCGGCGCCGGAGTTTCGGTGGCCGGGGCCGCCGGCCTGGCAGCGGGTGCTGCCGTCGTGCCGGTCGTCGCAGCCGCGCCCTGGTTCTGCAGGATCTTGTCCAGCGGCAGATAGAGCATGCTGCCCTGCTTGGCATCCACCAGAATCTTGGTGACCTTGCTGTAGACATCCTTCATGGTGTCGTTGTACATGCGGTCGCGCGTGGCCTGCGGGGCCTTCTGGTACTCGGGCAGGATGGCGGAGAAGCGGGAGGCATCACCCTCTGCCTGAGCCACCACCTGGGCCTTGTAACCTTCAGCCTCGGCCTTCAGGCGAGAAGCAGTACCGACAGCCAGCGGAATCACGCGGTTGGCATAGGCCTGCGCCTCGTTCTTGGCGCGCTCGCGCTCCTGGCCGGCCTTCAGCACATCGTCAAACGCAGCCTGCACCTGCTCGGGCGGACGTACACCACCCTGCTGCAGGTTCACGCCGACCACATCCACGCCCAGCTTGTAGCGATCCAGGATGACCTGCATCAGCTTGCGCACGCGGGGGGCGATCTGGTCACGCTCTTCGGCCAGCGCGGCATCCATGCGCATGCTGCCGATCACTTCGCGGATGGCGGTTTCGGCTGCCTGCACCACGGCCTGATCCGGGTTGCGGCTGGCGAACAGATAGTCACGCGCATTGCTCAGGCGGTACTGCACGGCAAACTTGACTTCGACGATGTTCTCGTCGGCAGTCAGCATGGCAGAGTCGCGCAGGCCGGTGCTCTTGATGACGGAGTCGCCACCGATATCGACGGAACGGATCTGCGTGACGTTGACGGTTTCGTGGCGCTCGATCGGGTACGGCAGGATCCAGTTGATACCGGCTCCCACGGTCGACTGGTACTTGCCGAAACGGGTGACCACGGATTGCTGGCCTTCCTGCACGATGAAGAAGCCGCTCAGCAGCCAGACCACCACCGCGACGGCCGCGATCATGCCGATGCCGATGCTGGCACCCTTGCCACTCGGCGGCTGCGCGCCTCCCAGCGGATTCCAGCGTGGCTCGCCACCGCCACCGCCGCCCTGACCACCGCGGCCGCCAAACAGGTTGCCCAGCTTGCGGTTGAGGTCCTGCCACAGTTCATCCAGATCGGGCGGCCCCTGCTCGGGGCGCTTGCCGGGACGCTGCTGCGGGCGGTCGTCGTCCTGCTGGTTGCGCGGCTCGTGCGCGGCAGCCGGGCGATCTTCCGCATCATCCTCGTTGCGGCCCCAGCGGGGATCGTTCAGGTTGAACATGCGCTGGAACGCGGGCGGCAGGGCCAGCGCCAGACGGCGCAGCCCGGTTGCGCCGGGTTGGGCGCGACCAGAGGAGGAATAAGTGGTCTCGTTCATTGAATCCATGGGTGTCTGGGGCGACTTCTCAGGAGCTGGCAGGCATGCGCGCATGTTTCGCGCGCGGCAGGACGCTCCAGCACGGCCGGCGCAATGCACCGGTATGGGAAGGGATATGGGGCCGTTCTTCCGGAACTAAAGACTATACCAGCCTGGAAATGACAAAATTTCCGCGGGGATCAAGGCGTGTCGCCATCGCCATCGCCATCGCCATCGCCATCGCCATCGCCATCGCCATCGCCATCGCCATCGCCATCGCCCTGCCCTGGCCAGGCCTGCTGCCATTTGGCCTGGGCCGCCTCGGCCATCAGGTCGCGCAGCGCATCCAGGCCGATGCCCTTCTGGGCGCTCAGATACAGACGCGGCACCTGCACGCTGTCGATGGCATAGGTATCTGCCAGGGCCACCGGCTCGCGATCAGCAGGCAGGGCGTCGAGCTTGTTGAATACCAGCACCTGCGGAATCTTGTCCGCTCCGATTTCGCCCAGCACGCGCTGCACTTCGTTGATCTGCTCCACCCACTCCGGGCTGGAGGCATCCACCACATGCAGCAGCAGGTCGGCGTCGACTGCCTCCTGCAGCGTGGCTTCGAAGGCCTCGACCAGACCGTGCGGCAGGTCGCGGATGAAACCCACCGTGTCGGACAGCGAAATGCTGCGGCCGATCTGCGGCAGGTAAAGCTGGCGTGTGGTGGTGTCGAGTGTGGCGAACAACTGGTCGGCCGCGTAGGTACGCGCCTTGACTAGTGCATTGAACAGTGTGGACTTGCCGGCGTTGGTATAGCCCACCAGCGAAACAGCAAAGGTGTCGGTACGCTGGCGCTGGCGGCGCTGCGTGGCGCGCTGGCGCTTGACCTTTTCGAGCCGCTCCTTGATGCGCTTGATCGCCTCGTTGATCATGCGGCGGTCCAGCTCGATCTGGGTTTCGCCGGGGCCGCCACGGGTGCCGGTTCCGCCCTGCTGGCGCTCCAGGTGGCTCCAGCGGCGCACCAGACGCGTACTCAGGTATTGCAGACGCGCGAGTTCGACCTGCAGCTTGCCCTCGTGGCTGCGCGCGCGTTGCGCGAATATTTCCAGGATGAGCATGGTGCGGTCGTTGACCGGCATGCCCAGGGTGCGCTCCAGGTTGCGCTGTTGCGCGGGGCTGAGCGCCTGGTCGAACAGGATTTCGGTGGCGCCATGCTGCTCGGCCAGCAGCTTGATCTCGTCTGCCTTGCCGCTGCCCACGAACAAGGCGGGATCGGGTGCCCTGCGTTTGCAGGTGATACGCGCCACCGGCTCCAGACCGGCGGTCTGGGCGAGCAGCCCGAGTTCTTCCAGTTCCGCATCGAAATGCGGAAGGCCAAAATCCACCCCCACCAGAACGGCGAGAGGGGCGGCATTCTTGTCTTGCATCAGGGAATCAGGGCACCAGGAGAAAGGTGGAGCCCGCCGCGCGGACGCGGATCGGGCTGGGGATCAGGCTGCAGCGGAGTCAGCAGACTCGCCAGCCTCGGGCGCTACCGAGAAATTGACGGCGCGGCCGGGAACGATGGTGGAAATGGCGTGCTTGTAGACCATCTGCGTGACCGTGTTGCGCAGCAACACGACGTACTGGTCGAAGGACTCGATCTGACCTTGCAGCTTGATGCCATTGACCAGATAGATGGACACCGGCACATGCTCGCGACGCAGGGTATTCAAAAAGGGATCCTGCAGCAATTGACCTTTATTACTCACGATATTCTCCGTGTTTGTTTATTGTAGAAGGGCACACGATAACATAGCTGGGGACAAATGCCGGCACCGCAAGCCAATAGCCGCACAAATTTGTGCAACAGGCTGCGAGAACGGTGCAAATGGGAGCAGTTCGCCCATGTGCGACAATGAAGCCCCTTCTGTCCGGGCCTGCCCGGTTGTACTCCCTTTCCACATTCCTGCATGGCTTTCCGCCCCGAACCTGCCTACCAGCACGGCCGCAAGGCCGGCACGGCCATCGTCCTGTGCAACCTCGGCACTCCTGACGCCCCCACTCCGGAGGCCGTGCGTAGCTATCTGCGCGAATTTCTCGGTGATCCGCGTGTGGTGGAAATTCCGCCGATGCTCTGGAAGCCGATTCTGCACGGCATCATCCTGCGTACGCGGCCGGCTGTATCGGCAAAGAAGTACGCCTCGATCTGGACTCCGGAAGGTTCTCCCCTGCTGACCTGGACGCTGCGCCAGGCCGAGCTGCTATCGCAATGGCTGCAGGAACGCGGGCACGACGTCGAGGTGCGCGCCGCCATGCGTTACGGCAAACCGGGTCTGGATGCCACGCTTGATGCACTGAAGGCAGATGGCGTGCAGCGCATCCTCGTGCTGCCGGCCTATCCCCAGTATTCAGGCACAACCACCGCCAGCGTGCTGGACAAGATCTTCCAGTGGAGCGCCGAGGTGCGTTCAGTGCCGGAATGGCGTTTCGTCAACCGCTACCACGATCATCCACTGTATATCGAAGCGCTGGCCAGGAGCGTGCGCCGCCATTGGGAGGCAAACGGCCAGGGCGAGCGCCTGGTGCTGAGTTTTCATGGCGTGCCCGAGCGCACCCATACGCTAGGTGACCCCTATCACTGCGAATGCCGCAAGACGGCGCGTTTGCTGACCGAGGCGCTGGGCTTGCCGCCGGATCGGGTGCTGATGACTTTCCAGTCGCGCTTCGGCAAGGCGAAATGGCTGGAGCCGTATACCGAACCCTCTGTAGTGGCACTGGCACAGCAAGGGGTGCGCCATATCGACGTGATGTGTCCGGGATTTACCAGCGATTGCCTGGAAACGCTGGAAGAGATCAATATGGAAGTGCGCCACGCCTTTACCGAGGTCGGTGGCGAACGCTATGGATACATTCCCTGCCTGAATGACGATGCGACCTGGATCGAGGCCTTGGGCGACATCAGCCTGCAGCATCTGGCCGGCTGGAACACACTGAAAGGGAATGCCGAGGCAGCGCGTGGCGAGCAGGAAGCGCTGGCTGCCTCTGCTGCACGGGCGCGGACCCTCGGGGCAACGCAGTGATTCTGTCGGTGATCGGCATGCCGGATGTGAGTGCCTGGCTGATGTCGCTGGGCGCCTGGAAGCCGGTGCTGACCGCCCTGGTGATGCCGCCGCTGTCGCCGCTGCTGATGTTACTGGCGGGGTTCTGGCTGCTTTGGCGGGCGCGTCCTGCCGTGTCCTGGCCGGGACGCATGGTGGTGCTGGCGGGATTTGGCGCACTGTGGCTGCTGTCCTGCCAGAGCGTAGCCGTCTGGCTGGATCGCGCCCTGCTGCCCCAGTACCCGGCAGTGACGCCCGCGCAATTGCAGCAACAGCAGGCGCAGGCCGTTGTCGTGCTGGGTGGAGGCATCACGCTGGATGCGCCCGAGTATGCCGGGCCGCAGCTCAACGCCATGAGCATGGAGCGACTACGCTATGGAGCCATGCTGGCGCGACAACTGCAAGTGCCGCTAGGTTATGCCGGTGGCGTGGGCTGGGGCAATGCCGACAAGCCGACTGCAGGCACCCTGTCTGCCCCCCGCCCTGCTCTGGCCGAGGCGGTCATTGCCGAGCAGGTAGCGCCACACACCTATGGCGTTCCGGTCACCCTGGCCGATTCGCAATCACGTGATACCCGCGAAAACGGCGAGAACATGGCCCGGTTGCTGCGGCAGCGCGGCATCACCCGGGTCGCGCTGGTCAGCCACGCTTGGCATCTGCCACGCAGCCTGCAGGCGTTTGCCGGCAAGGGTCTGACGGTGATACCAGCGCCCATGGGGTTTACCGGACCGTATGAGCGCCCCTTGCTGGACGCCTTGCCCAGCGGCCACGGGCTGGCTGCAAGCCGTCGTGTGCTGCGCGAGTGGCTGGGACTGCAGCTGAGCTGACAAGCCAGCTGGCCCGGTCGCCCACTGGCGACAAGGCCTGCCTCAACCGCCGCAGCCGCTGATGCCGCTGATCTGGCCGGATTGCCCCAGCAACTGCCGTCGAATGCGCAATCCCCATTCCTGCATCAGTGCCTGATGCACTGCAACGGCATCCTGCACGCTGCTTCCGGGCACCTCCCGTTGCCAGCTGGCGCGGCAGACCGTCGGAGCGCCTGCCATGCCGGCCGGAAGGCGCTGCAGGCTCCAAGTGGCATCCAGCCTCGCGTACTGCCCGAGCGCGATGTCCATGCGGTCCACTCCCAGGTGCAGCGCGTATTGCGGGATCGCATTGCCTTGCGCATAGCCGCCTGCAGGCGCTTGCGCAATGCGGCTGTCTGCAAGCACCGTCCCCAGCACGGCAGTCTTGACCTCTTCGCCAAACTGGCTGCGCCAGAGGTCGGTCGGCAGCGGGATGACCTGCTGCGCCCCGCTCAACACCACCACTTCGGGCTTGTCCAGCGCGTCCGGCACGCGCACCGGACCCGGCACCACCAGCACACTGGCGGCACGCACGGCCGGCGTTATGGCAGCCTCCGTAGGGGCCTGCAGGGTATAGAAGCTGGGCTCCTTGCCGCCTGCGCAGCCTGCAAGCACAGCGGCACAGGCTACGGGAATGAGGGAACGAAACAGCAAGCGATGCATGGCGCCTCCTTATTGGCCGCCTTGCGGGCCGCTGGTCATCGGAACGGGCGCTGGTTGTGGCGCTGCGCCACTGCGTCCACGCAGCAGCGCATCCGGATGGGTCTTGAGATAGTCGGTCAGGCCGCGCAGCGATTGCGCCGCCTTGCGCACTTCGAGCAAGGCGTCATTCGCCTGATCGGTCACGCCACCCGGGCCTACGGCGGGCTGTACCGCTGCCATGGTGGCCTCGGCAGAGCGCAGGGCCTTCTGCGCATCGACCAGCATCACGCGCGCCTCCGGCGTGAGGTTGTTGAGCGAACGGTTGGCCGTGTCGAGTGCACGCGTGGCCGACTTCAGACTGTTTTGCAGATCGGTGCCGATCTCGTCGAACCTGACTTTTTCCAGACGGTTGGCGATGTTGGACAGCTGCGTCTGCAACTGCTCCATATTGGCGCCCTGCACCGTCGGGAATGGCACTGGCAGCGCGTCATAGCGGCCGCTGAACACCGGCGCCTTGGGCACCCGTTCGATGTTCACGTAGAGCTGTCCGGTGATCAGGTTGCCGGTCTTGAGCTTGGCGCGATAGCCGTGCTCGACCAGGTAACGGATGAAGGCACGATCCTGCTCCTTGGCCGTCTGGCTGGCAGCACCGGCTTCTTCCATCAGGTGCAGGAAGGCATCGCCCATCTGGCGCGGATACAGCAAGGCATCCACCCAGACAAAGAAATTCTTGCGCTCCTGATCGAAGTCCAGACTGGTTTCAAACACCTCGCCGATCGGCATGCCGCCCAGCTCGACCGGCGCCCCGATGGCCAGCCCGCGCACGGACTGGTCATAGCGCATGCGCACGACCACCGGCGTTTCGGAGCGGCTCGACATGGCCACCTTGGCGTTGTCATGCAACTGGAAACGTGTGCCTTCCGGTGCCGTATCGGCCACGGCCTTGGCGATCTGCTCGGCCGCCACCGGCACAGCGGATTCCGGCGGCTCGCCAAAGGCCACGCCACCAGCCACGATGGCGGCCAGCGATTCGGTGTTGACCTTGACCCCATCCGATCCGACCGATACATCAATCCCGGAAGCATTCCAGAAACGGGTACGTGGGGTCACGTAGGCGTCGTAGGGCTGGTCGATGAAAACCTCCACCCCGATGCCCTTGCCATCCTTGGCCAGCGCATAGGACGTGACACGCCCCACCTGCACGCGCCGGTAGAACACGGGGGAACCGATGCCGAGCGATCCCAGCGTGTTGGTCATCAGGTAGTAGCGCTTGCCCTTGCTGTCGCGCGTGACGGCAGGCGGCTGCTCCAGGCCGACAAACTCGGTCTGCTTGGGGTTGGCATAGTCGCCTGCATCGGTGCCGATATAGGCGCCTGACAGCAGCGTACCGAGGCCAGTGACGCCACCCAGGCCCAACTGGGGACGCACCACCCAGAAGCGCGTTCCGCTGTTGGCCACCTTGGCAGCGGTGCCCTCAAGCTGCACCTGCACAACTACGCCGTCACCCTGCTCTGCCAGCGAAACGGAACGCACGGTGCCGATCACCACCTCCTTGTAGCGCACCTGGCTCTTGCCCGCGACCAGACCTTCGGCGGTCTGGAAGCGAATGGAAATCATGGGGCCGGTCTGCAGCCAGTTGTGCACGGCCATGGATAAAGCGATCAGCACGGCCACCAGCGGCAGCAGCCAGATCAGCGAGAAACGCGGGCGGCGGGTCTGGGCGCGGATGACGGGCTGGGGGGGCAGCACGGTGTCGTGCTCGCCATTGCGGGGCGTACCGGAGCTGTAGCTGGCCTCTTTAGCCTCTGCCTGAACGGACGTCGCTGTTGCGCCTGAGCCCGTATGCTTCACCAGACCATCCCCCTGTACGCCAGACTGCTGCCCCTGATCAGGCAAGGAGCGGGGAGCGGCCTCACCCGTCTCGCTGGCCGCAACCGGATAGCCGGGAACTTCGCTCTCCGGCGGAATCTGGCCGCCAGTGGGAGGCGTCGTGTTCGGCGCTCTGGGTGTGGCGTGAGAATCTTGGCGTGGGTCCATGTAGCAAATCAGGTTGTGCGTGCCACCTGCCTCAGGCGCTCTCGCGAGCCTCTTCGGTCGGCGGGGAACGGTCCATTGTGCCTGCAGTGTTGCCGTTCTGCGCGTCAGCGCAGGCCTCGTCGTAGGCATCCCACAACAGGCGCGGGTCGAAATGCTGGGCGGCCAGCATCGTGAAAACTACCATGGTGCCGAAAGACCAGGCCGCTGCACCAATCTTCACTTCCATCAACCCGTCAAAGTGGACCAGCGCCGCCAGCAGCACCACCACGAACACGTCGAGCATGGACCACTGGCCGATCAGCTCCATGGCACGGAACAGCACCGCGTTCTGCGCCACGTTGCCCAGCCACTTGAACTGGATCGACAGCAACAGCCAGCCAAGCACCAGAAACTTGATCACCGGCACCGCCAGGCTGGCCACGAACACCACGATGGCGATCCCCCAGGAGCCGGATCGGTACAGATCAACCACGCCCGAGAGGATGGTGTGCTCCGTGGGTGGCTCATTGAGCGTCCCCGTAGCCATGATGGGCAGCAGGTTGGCCGGAATGTAGAACACCAGCGCCGTGATCAGCAGAGCCCAGCAGCGCGCCAGGCTGTGCTTCTTGCGATGGCGCAGCGTGGCGCCACAACGCGTGCAGGCCGGCATTCGGCCTTGCGCCTGCAGGTCTTCCTGCGGGGCACTGTGCACCATGCCGCAGCTGTGGCAGATCAGGAACTTGCGATGCCAGCGCGGATCTGCCGTGTCGATATGCAGCGGCAGGTGGCTCTGCGGCACCAGTCCCTTTTCTTCGGCCATGCGCCAGAGGGTGTGCGCATCCACCCGCGCCAGCACCGCCAGCAGCACCACCAGCACCGACATCGAGACCAGGCCAAGGCCAATATCCAGTTGCCCGATGGTGGTCAGCTTGATCAGCGCCACCAGCACACCCAGCAAAAACACCGCCAGCATGTTCCAGTTGCGTGCCACTTCCACCGCACGCAGCGCCCACACCAGCACGCGCGGATAGGCCCGCGCGCTGATGCACCAGAGGGCACTGGTAATCACCGCCAGTTCCGACACCGGCAGCAGCACGGCAGTGAGAAAGGTCATCCAGCCCACCACCATGTTGCCGCTTTCCCAGGCAAACAGAATGCTCTCCCAGATCGAGGTGGACTGCAGGTTGCCACGCACGTCCAGCGTGACCAGCGGATAGGCCAGTACGTGGATCAGCATGATCCAGGCGGTGAGGCACACGGCGAGCAACTGGCGCGGCGTCCAGCCGTGGAAACGTTCCAGTTCATGACCGCAGCGCCCGCAGCAGGCGGTTTCGCCCTTTTGCAGCGCGCTCAGGCCCACCACGCTATCGCATTGCGAGCACACTTCCAGCCGCTCGATATCGTCGGCGACGGGGGGCATGGCGGCAGAGGGTTGAACAGGCATGACTCGGGCAAGGAAAGGCGCCCGACATACAATGAAAGCTTTCTTTCATCGAACAGCGAGCACCATGTTTACAGGCATTATTACCGGAGTTGGAAAAATCGTGGACGTGCAGGATCTGGGCGCCAGCAGCGCCCACGGCAAGCGCCTGGCCATCGACACCCCTGCCGGCTATCTGGACGACGTGGCGCTGGGCGACAGCATTGCGCTCAACGGCGCCTGCATGACGGTGGTGGATTTCGATGTGGCTGCCAACCGCTTCAGCATCGACATTTCTGCCGAATCACTGGACAAGACAGCCGGCCTGGCTGTGACCGGCCCGGTCAATCTGGAAAAGGCGCTGCGCTCGCACGATCGCCTGGGCGGGCATATCGTGAGCGGCCATGTGGACGGCATTGGCGAAATCAGCAGCTTCGAACCGGTGGGCGAGAGCATGGAGCTGCGCATCCGCGTGCCGGCGGCGCTGGCGCGTTTTCTGGCCTACAAGGGCTCCATCACCGTGAACGGCGTGAGCCTGACGGTGAACCGGGTAGAAGACATGCCGGTAGATGCCAACGGCTTTGGCTGCGAAATCAGCATCAACCTGATTCCGCATACGGTGCAGAATACCGCGCTGCACGTGCTGCAGGCGGGCAGCCGGGTCAATCTGGAAATTGACCTGATTGCGCGCTATGTGGAGCGCATGCTGACGGCCGGGAAGGCATAAGCGCGCCGAGCATCCGGTCTGGACGGGCTGGCGCAATCGCCGGCTCCGCCCTATTGGTGGCCCCAGACCAGCACGCGATCCCGCCCTTCGGCGGCCATCTCCACCTGGGCGCCCACAGGCAGCAGCACCTTGGTGGGCACATGCCCATGCGGCAGGCCGGTGAAGATCGGCGTCTTGGTGCGTGTGCGCAGCCACTGCACCACGGCCTTCATGTTGAAGCCCTTGTCGTGCGGAATCAGTATGTAGTCATTGAACTGGCCCAGCACAATGGCCTGCTGTTTGTCCAGCACGCCGGCCAGCGCCAGTTGCGTGAGCATGCGCTCGACACGGTAGGGATGTTCGGCCACATCTTCCAGGAACAGCACGCCCTGCTCCACTTGCGGGAAATACGGCGTGCCAAGCAAACTGGTCAGCACGCACAGGTTGCCGCCCCAGAGCGTGGCATCGTGGATCGGCTCGACCAGGGTCGCCAGTTCGGCATCCGGCTCTTCGCGCTTGGTCACGTACCAGCCGGCGCCTTCGCTGCTGCCGTCCAGCATTTCTTCAAAGCAGGCTTGGGTGATCTCGTCCGGCTCTTCCGGCTTGCCCCAGTCGTCGATCAGCAGGTTGCCCGCCCAGGTGACCGCCTCGTTGCCCACCTTGGCCAGCAAGGCCAGTTGCAGCGCGGTGAAGTCGCTCAGGCCGACAAAGCGCGTGCCCTTGTCGATGGCCTTGGCGATCTGCTGGTACGGAATGTCGGGCAGGATGCGCGTCAGGCCGTAGCCGCCGCGCGTGGTCAGTGCCACATCGGCGCCGCTGGCGGCTGCGCGGCCAATGGCGGCCAGGCGGGTGGCATCTTCTCCGGCGAAGCGTTGGAAGCTGGTGAGCGCATCCGGATCCACCTCCACCTCGTGCCCCAGCGCCTGCAGGCGCTTGATGCCGCGGCGGAAAGCCGTCTTGTCGCGCACTGCGCCGGAGGGGGAGTAGATGTAGATGTGTGCCATGGTCAGGGGTTGGGCGGAGCGGCGCGGTGCTGCTCCAGCCAGTGAAGAATCCAGGGGATATTGTGCCGCAGCGCAGCGCGGATGCGGGCGCCGGGTTGCGGCAGCTTGGCGGGAGCCGGCTCCAGGGCGTGCACTTGCCGGCGTTGGCCGTGGGCCTGCCACCATGCGCGATCCGCGTCGCCCAGAGCTTGTGCTGCAAACAGGGGCCAGCGCAAGGCGCCGCGGTGGCCGGCATCCGGGTAGCTGGCCTGGCACAGCACGCCCAGTTTGGGATGGTCATCCAGTGCCCAGTGTTCGGGCAGGTCAAAACGGGGGCTTCGCTGGCAGCGCTGGCGCCAATCCTTTGCGGTGGCTGTGCTTGCCTTCAGATCGGTGTAGGTATGTCCTGCTGCCGCATCCGGCCAGCGGACAACGGCATCCACGTGCTCCAGCGCCAAAACCCTGTGCGCCGGAAGTGCCGAGGGTTCCAGCAGCACGGACTGATCCAGCGTTACCAGCAGCCAGTCGTCCGGCAGATTCTGGCGCTCCAGCCAGGCTTGCAGCATGGCCTGCTGCCACTCCAGCGTGTGCAGTGCGGGCTGGCGGGGCTTGTCGCTCAGGCCATGTCCGGGCAAATCGGGGGCGAGTACACGCCAGCCTGCCTGTGTCGCCGCTTGCCTCAGCTCCTGCCACAAATGGCCGCAGCCGGCATAACCATGCAGCAGCACTACACAGGGTGCATCGAGGTTGCCACTTTCCAGCACATGCACGCGCCACGCCGCGGCTGATGGGTCACGCGGGTCGGGGACCAGCGACCAACGACTGTCCTTCTGCCAGACGCCCTCGCCCGCCAAGGCGCGCGCAGGGGGGCGCAAGGCATCCTCACGCAGCGGCGCAGATTCTGCCTGCGTGCGTTGCCGGGCCTGCTGTTGGCGGCGCTTGCGGAAGAATCCCGTCAATAATTCGGAGCATTCCCGTCGCACTTCTGCTGAATCGCCCTCGTCCGACAGGCAACGCGCGCTGGTCTGATGGTTGATCTCCGACGCTGCAAACAGATCCAGCACCGATCCCGCCGCGCCAGTGCGCGGATCAGGCAGCGCATACACCACCTGCGCCAGCCGCGCGTGCAGCATGGCACCACTGCACATGGCACATGGCTCCAGCGTCACATAGAGCGTGCAGCCTTCAAGACGGTAGTTGCCCAAGGCTTGCGCTGCCTGGCGCATGGCCTGGATCTCGGCATGGGCAGAGGGGTCGTGCCCCTCTATGCACTGGTTATGACCTCTTCCCAAAATCGTGCGCCCGTCTGGTGCGACCACGATGGCACCCACCGGCACTTCTCCCATGCGCGATGACTGCTCTGCCTGCTCCAGAGCCAGGCGCATGAAGTCCACATCGGTCGAATTGGAAGAAAGCTGGGACATGAAAAAATTTTGTGTTTCAGCGGCAGGATTGAAGACCGCACCAACGAGAAGTCTAAGCGTTCTTTGAAGGCCATCCGATGCTAGACTTGCTCCCATCAATCGCAGCGATTGATCGCGGGCTTTATTGCACTACTTGGCGCCGCGTCACCAACGCCTAAAGGTCGCACGCCGAGCTCCTCCCCGCCTCGCATGCCTCCTTCAACAGGCTCGCGGGGGAACCAACGGAGCATCCATCATGGCAAACATCCAGTCCAACCCTTCCTGGCAACTCGACGCCATTGTCAAGCCGATCCAGGGGGATCAGCACCACTTGCTGATTTCGTCGTTTGTGCCTACTGCGCGCTGGCCGGAGCATCGGGTTCGTTTCAGTGGCGTCCTGTCTAAGGAGGAGTTGAAACGACTGCGCGATGTCATCGACGAAGCTCTGGACACCCTTGCCTGAACGAGATTCACTCGCAGTCCGAGATGACAAAAAAGCCCGCATCAAGCGCTGCGGGCCTTCCTTCAAGAGGTGGGGTCATGGCGACCCCACCATCCTGGCTCACTCCCACTCAATCGTCGCCGGCGGCTTGGAACTCACATCGTACGTAACGCGGTTAATCCCCCGCACCTCATTGATGATCCGCCCGCTCACCCGCTTCAGCAGGCTGTACGGCAGCTCCGCCCAGTCCGCCGTCATGAAGTCGCTCGTCTGCACCGCACGCAGCGCCACCACGTAGTCATACGTGCGGCCATCGCCCATCACGCCCACGCTCTTCACGGGCAGGAACACGGTAAATGCCTGCGAAGTCAGGTCATACCAGCTCTTGCCGCTGTTCGGTTCGATGGTGGAGCGCAGTTCTTCGATGAAGATCGCATCCGCACGGCGCAGCAGATCGGCGTATTCCTTTTTCACTTCGCCCAGAATGCGTACACCCAGGCCCGGGCCGGGGAAGGGATGGCGGTACACCATGTCGTGCGGCAGGCCCAGCGCCACGCCCAGTTCGCGCACTTCATCCTTGAACAGGTCACGCAGCGGCTCCAGCAGCTTCAGGCCCAGCTGCTCGGGCAGGCCGCCCACGTTGTGGTGGCTCTTGATGACCACGGCCTTCTTGCTCTTGGCGCCGCCCGATTCGATCACGTCCGGATAGATCGTGCCCTGCGCCAGGAAGGTGGCACCCTTGTGGCCGCCATCGCCCGCCTTCAGCTTCTCCGCCTCGGCCTTGAACACATCCACGAACAGGCGGCCGATGATCTTGCGCTTCTGCTCCGGATCGCTCACGCCGGCCAGTTCGCCCAGGAACAGTTCGCTGGCATCCACGCGCACCACCTTGGCGTGCAGCTTGCCCTCGAACATCTCCATCACCATGTCGCCTTCGTTCAAACGCAGCAGGCCATGATCCACGAACACGCAGGTGAGCTGGTCGCCAATGGCGCGGTGGATCAGCGCCGCCGCGACGGAAGAATCCACGCCGCCGGACAGGCCCAGAATCACTTCCTCGTCGCCCACCTGCTCGCGGATGGCCTTGACGGCCTCCTCGATATGGTCGCGCATGATCCAGTCGGGATTGGTCTTGCAGATGTCCAGCACGAAGCGATCCAGCATCGCCCTGCCCTGCACCGTGTGCGTCACCTCGGGGTGGAACTGCACGGCGTAGTAGCCGCGCGCCTCGTCAGCCATGCCGGCAATCGGGCAGCTCGGCGTGGACGCCATCAGCTTGAAGCCCTCCGGCAGCACGGTCACCTTGTCGCCATGGCTCATCCACACCTTGAGCATGCCGTGGCCTTCGGGCGTGGTGAAGTCGGCGATGTCCTTCAGCAATGCGGTGTGGCCATGGGCGCGCACTTCGGCGTAGCCGAACTCGCGCTGGTGCCCGCTTTCCACCTTGCCGCCCAATTGCAGCGCCATGGTCTGCATGCCGTAGCAGATGCCCAGCACCGGCACACCCAGTTCGAACACGGCGTCGGGTGCCTTGTCGGTGCTTTCCTCATACGCGCTGGCATGGCTGCCGGACAGGATCACGCCCTTGAGCTTGCCGTCGGAGGCAAACTCGCGCACCCAGTCGCTGCTCACGTCGCAGGGATGGACCTCGCAATACACATGCGCCTCGCGCACGCGGCGGGCAATCAGCTGCGTCACCTGGGAGCCGAAATCGAGAATGAGGATTTTGTCGTGTTGCATGGGAATGTCCGTTAAACCAAAAAGGGCTGAGCCACCATTTCAGGTGCGTCCCAGCCCGTGTTGACGCCGCATGGCGACTCAGTCCGCGCGATAGTTCGGCGCTTCCTTGGTGATCTGCACGTCGTGCACGTGGCTCTCGCGGATACCGGCTGCGGTGATCTCCACGAACTCGGCCTTTTCGCGCATCTCGTCGATGGTGGCGCAACCACAGTAGCCCATGGATGCACGCAGGCCGCCGGCCATCTGGTAGATGATGTTGAGCACCGAGCCCTTGTAGGGCACGCGACCTTCGATACCTTCGGGCACCAGCTTCTCGGTGTTCGGGTTGCCGCTGGTCGCTTCCTGGAAGTAGCGGTCGGCACTGCCCTGCTGCATGGCGCCGATGGAACCCATGCCGCGGTAGCTCTTGTAGCTGCGGCCCTGGAACAGGATCACTTCGCCCGGTGCCTCTTCGGTGCCGGCGAACATGCCACCCATCATCACGGTGTTGGCTCCAGCAGCAATGGCCTTGGCGATGTCGCCGCTGAAGCGGATGCCGCCGTCGGCGATCAGCGGCACGCCCGTGCCCTTGAGCGCGGTGGCGACGCTGTCTACCGCCATGATTTGCGGCACGCCCACGCCGGCCACGATGCGCGTGGTGCAGATGGAGCCGGGGCCGATACCGACCTTGACGGCGTCTGCGCCCGCCTCGACCAGTGCCTTGGCAGCAGCACCGGTGGCAATGTTGCCGCCGATGACCTGAATATGCGGATAGTTCTGCTTGACCCAGCGCACGCGGTCAATCACGCCGGCGCTGTGGCCATGGGCCGTATCGACCACCACGGCGTCCACGCCAGCGGCAGACAGCGCCTCGATGCGCTCTTCGGTGCCCGGGCCCACTCCCAGCGCCGCGCCTACCAGCAGGCGGCCGTTGTCGTCACGGGCGGCATTGGGGAAATTGGTCTGCTTGTTGATGTCCTTGACCAGGATGAGACCCTTCAGTTCGAAGGCATCGTTCACCAGCAGCAGGCGCTCCAGCTTGTGCTCGTGCAGCTTGGCCTTGGCATCTTCCAGCGAAATGCCTTCAGGCGCGGTGACCAGGCGCTCGCGCGGGGTCATGATGTCCTTGACCTGCACATCCAGGCGTGTTTCGAAGCGGATGTCGCGGTTGGTGACGATACCCACCACCTTGCCGCCATCCAGCACGGGGAAGCCGGACACGCCCAGCTCCTCGGACAGGCGCTTGACTTCCAGCACGGTCGTGGTCGGTGTGATCACCACCGGGTCGCGCAGAATGCCGCTTTCGTGGCGCTTGACCTTGGACACATGCGCGGCCTGGTCCTGCGCCGTCATGTTCTTGTGGATGATGCCGATGCCACCCTCCTGCGCCATGGCGATGGCCAGGCGTGCCTCGGTGACCGTATCCATGGCGGCCGACACGAGCGGGAGGTTGAGTTGGATGTTGCGGGTGAACTGGGTGCGCAGCGAGGTGTCCTTGGGCAGGACTTCGGAGTATGCGGGCACCAGGAGAATGTCGTCGAACGTGAGTGCTTTGCCGAGCAGGCGCATGGGGATTCCTCCAAAAGCAAGATTGTACTCGCAGGCGTCTGTCCCTGTAACAACGGAGGCTTTCGCGCCTGCCGGGGTGTTGCAGGCGGTCAACCACGGGCCGGTTTACCGGCGATGCAATGCACCGTTCAGCGGTTCAGCGTATGCCAGTAGACCGCGCAGCCGGCCGGCATTTCCGGGGCGACGCAGTGCTCGCGCCTGAGCTGGCGGTTGACGTTGAAGGTGTAGCCCTTGTCGTTCATGCAGGCAAACTGGCTGGCGATGGCCTTGGTGCCGATGCTGAAGCGGTCGACGTAGCCGCAGGCCTGCAGCGCCTGTTGCGTATCCTGCAGCGTGGCACCGGGCTTGGTCCAGGTTTCGGCAGCCGCAGGCACAGGGCCCTGGCCCGACAGGGTGCTGGCACAGCCCGCGAGCAAGGCGACAGCGGCAAGCGCAGACAGAGCGAGACTCTTGCGAAAAGCGAAGGGATGCAGCATGAACAGTCCTTTTCTGCGTGCAGGCACGCCGGGTTTGTCAGTATCCGGGCTTGGCCCCTGCCCTGCGGCGGGCAAACAGGCCAGCCGTGCGGGCGCCCTGGCTGGCAAAGCGCTCGCGCCGCGCCACCTTGGGGTCCACCTGGAGCATACGATACAACTCTACGCGATCCTGCGCACGTAGGACATGGTCCAGCGCCACCTTGCGGCCCCAGATGCCGCATTGCAGCGTTTCATCCGCACCATCGGCAGCCAGCCAAGCCTGGACTTCAGCATGCTGCCACAGCGCCAGTGCCTCCCGCACCGTGCTGCCCGCAGGCAGATCGGCATGCTGGCTGATCACCGAGCGCGGCGCCGGCGCATAGGCCAGTTCCACCGGAATGCAGCCAGTCTCAGCCATAGACCTTCTTGGCGCGCTGGATAAAGGCGTCGACAAAGGTGCTGGTAATCTTCTCGAAGATCGGCCCCACCAGCATGGCCAAGGTGCGGCTGGAGAAATCGTATTCGATATCGAAATGGACGCGGCAGGCGCGCTGCGTACCATCACCCACCGGCTCGAAGCGCCAGCGCCCCTTCAGGTGCGAGAACGGGCCGCGCACCAGATTCAGTTCCACCTCGCGGTCGGGAACGTGCACATTGCGCGTGACGAAGCTCTGCTTCAGGCCCGCCATGGCAATGCCGATTTCCGCCACCATGCCATCGGGCGTATGCTCGAGCACACGGCCGAAATCGCACCACGGCAGAAACTGCGGATAGTCTTCGCACTTGATGACGAGCTGGTACATTTCCGCCGGGCTGTACCAGATGAGAACGGATTTGTGGACTGTTTTCATAGAATGCTGCTTTATGCCATTGTAAACACGGCATATGACAGGTAGTATGGCCGGCTTTCCCTGTGGCTCGGGCGGCCGTGACCTGTGTCCTCCCGGACCGGTGCAGTCGGCTTGATCCTCGGCACATAGCCCCCACCTGCCACAGAAGCACCCGCTCCACGTTTCCGGCGCGGCAGACCAGAACAACAAGATTCGCGCATCCGTCATGGCCACCAAGAAAAAAGCCCCCCCGCAAACCCGCATTGCAGAGAACAAGAAAGCTGCCTTCAACTATTTCTTCGAGGAGAAATACGAGGCAGGCATGGTGCTGCAGGGCTGGGAAGTGAAAGCCGTGCGCGAAGGCAAGGTGCAGCTCACCGACGGCTACGTGGTGGTGCGCGATGGTGAACTGTTCGTGATCGGCTGCCAGATCAACCCGCTCAAATCGGCGTCCACCCACGTCACGCCGGATGCCGTTCGCACCAAGAAGCTGCTGATGCACAAGAACGAGATCGAGCGCCTGATCGGCAAGGTCGAGCAGAAAGGCTACACGCTGGTGCCACTCAACCTGCACTGGAAGAACGGCCGCGTCAAATGCGAAATCGCCCTCGCCAAGGGGAAGGCCGAGCACGACAAGCGCGACACCATCAAGGAACGCGAGGGCAAGCGCGAGGTGGAACGCGCGATGAAGAGCCGCAACCGCTGAAAACGCGTCCTGCGCCGCAGGACGACCGGCCCAGCCGTTCACCATGAAAAAGCCCCGCAGCAAATTGCTTGCGGGGCTTTCTTGACCGGGCTTCAGCGTCAGACGTTCTCGGGCACTTCCGGCAGATGCGCCATGGCCTCGGCCATCGCCTCTTCCGCGTACACCTCGTTCTGCAGATCGCCTTCGAAGTAGCGGGTGTAGGCCGCCATGTCGAAGTGGCCGTGGCCGCTCAGGCAGAACAGGATCGTCTCGGCCTTGCCTTCACGCTTGCAGCGCAGCGCTTCCTCGATCGCGCCCTTGATGGCGTGGTTGGATTCAGGCGCCGGCACGATGCCTTCGTGGCGAGCGAACAGTACGCCGGCCTCGAAACACTCGCGCTGGCCGTAAGCCACCGCTTCCATCAGGCCCAGTTCCTTCACATGCGACACCAGCGGCGCCATGCCGTGGTAGCGCAGACCACCAGCGTGGAAGCCCGGCGGCGTGAAGGTGGAGCCCAGCGTATGCATCTTGGTGATGGGCGTCATGTGGCCGGTATCACCAAAGTCGTAGGCGTACTTGCCACGCGTGAGCGACGGGCAGGCCGTGGGCTCGACCGCCACGATGCGCGGCTTCGGCCCGCCACGCAGCGCCTGGCCCATGAACGGGAAGGCAATGCCGGCAAAGTTGGAGCCGCCGCCGGTGCAGCTTAGCACCACGTCCGGATAGGCATCGGCCATCTCCATCTGCAGCATGGCTTCCTGGCCGATGATGGTCTGATGCAGCAGCACGTGGTTGAGCACGGAGCCCAAGGCGTATTTGGTGTCGTCGCGTTGTGCGGCAATTTCCACTGCCTCGCTGATGGCGATGCCCAGGCTGCCGGTGTGGTTCGGGTTCTCGGCCAGCACCTTGCGGCCGTATTCCGTCTCGTTGGAAGGCGAGGCGATGCAGCGCGCACCGTAGGTTTCCATCACGGCGCGGCGGTACGGCTTCTGGTCGTACGACACGCGCACCTGGAAGATTTCCACGTCCAGGCCATAGAGCGAACCGGCAAATGCCAACGAGGTGCCCCACTGGCCGGCACCGGTTTCGGTGGTCAGGCGCTTCACGCCGGCTTCCTTGTTGTAGAAGGCCTGCGGAATGGCAGAGTTCGGCTTGTGGCTGCCAGCCGGGCTCACGCCCTCGTACTTGTAGAAGATCTTGGCGGGCGTATCCAGCGCCTTTTCCAGTCCGTGGGCACGGTAGAGCGGCGCCGGACGCCACAGGCGGAACACGTCACGCACGGGTTCGGGAATCTCGATCTCGCGCTCGGTGCTGACTTCCTGCTGGATCAGCGACATGGGGAACAGCGGCGACAGGTCATCCGGACCCACCGGCTGCATGGTGCCGGGGTGCAGCACGGGCGGCAGCGGCACTGGCAGGTCGGCCTGGATGTTGTACCAGAACTTGGGAATCTGCTCTTCGTCGAGCACGTACTTGGTTTGCTTGCTCATGGGGAACTTTCAAAATCGGCGCAAGGACGCAACCGGGAGCGCTGTGGCTCCCGGTTGCGGCGTTTACTTCAGGGATGCGAGCGGGTGCACGCTGGCCGGCCAGGGGCTCTCGAAAAAGGCCTCGATCATCTCGGGCGTGACGTCCTCGACGCGCGGGGGATCCCACTGCGGGTTGTTGTCCTTGTCCACCACCAGGGCGCGGATGCCCTCGATGATTTCGCTGCTCACCGCCTTGCGGCCCATGTGCTGCGGGAAGAAGCAGTGGCGCACCAGATCACGCTCCATGCGCAGGTCTTCGGCCAGCGTCATGCCGCGGGCGCGGCGGATCTGCTCGAACACCACATGCAGCATCAGCGGCGAACGCTTGCGCAGTGCCTGGGCGGTTTTCTGTGCCCATGCGTTGTCGGTAGCGGCCTCCAGAGCCTTCAGGATGGCGTTGAAATCGCCGGCACCGAAGAATTGCTCGGCCTCCTCGCGCGCCTTGGTAAAAGCCTCGCTCACGGCGGGAGCCGGTTCGCACTGGCCGCGCAGCCATTGCCGGGCCGCCTCACCGGACGAAAAGTCCTGCTCGCCCAGCGCCTGCCACACTTCAGCCTGGCGGCTGCTGGAAAGGAAATGGTCACCCCAGCCGATGCTCAGTCCGTCTCCGCCCATCACGTGGTCGCCAGCCAGACCCAGCCACTCTCCTGTGTGGCCCGGGCAACGGCTCAGGAAATAGCCGCCACCCACATCGGGGAACAGGCCGATCAGGGTCTCGGGCATGGCCATGCGCGTGCGCTCTGTCAGGATGCGGTCGGTACCGCCCTGGCTGATGCCCATGCCGCCACCCATCACGATGCCGTCCATGAAGGCGATATAGGGCTTGCCCAGGTTCGGGATCAGATTGTTGAGGGTGTATTCCTCGGTGAAGAAGTCCTCGATCTCGGGGTTGCCATGCTCGGCTTGCTCATGGAAAAAGCGGATGTCGCCACCGGCACAGAAGGCGCCGAAGGGGCCTTCCTTGTTGCTGCCGCGGATCGCGATGGCCTTGACTGCCGGGTTGTCCTTCCAGTCCAGCAGGATCTCGTACATGGCGCGCACCATGGCGAGCGACAAGGCATTGAGCGCCTTCGAACGGTTGAGGGTGATGAAACCGACACCACCTCGTACTTCTTCCAGCACGTCCGTGGTGGCCCATTGTCTCGCTTGCGTCATTCCGATTGTCTCCATCCGAGGATTTCATTGAGGGCGAGCGCGACTATTACCAGCGCGCCGCCGATGGCTACGTTGGGGCCAGGAATTTCGCCCGCACCCCACCAAGTCAGAAGTATGCCAAAAATTATCTCGAGCAAAGCCAGAAGCGACAGTTCCGGTGCATGCAATACGCGCGAAGCCACCACCGCCATGCTGCAAGGAATGGCCAACTGCACCATGCCGAGCAGCGCGAGCCAGCCCATGTCCGCAAGAGTGGCCTGAAAGGGAATGGCAAATGGCAGACATATCAGTGCCGAAAGCGCGGCGCCGATCAGCAGTGCAGGAACCATGTCGCGGATGGCCGGAGCGGGCATCTGTTGAGGCAGGACGTCTTCTGTTGGTAGCACTTGCGCCTTGCTCCCTTGATCCGGCATAACGCCCTGCTCGATCAGCAATTCGGTCGTAAGCCGCTGTGGCGTCAGTCTACGAACGCGCTGCTGCTCGCGCTGCATCAGGATCCATTGCGCGGAAGCGCCCACCGGAACCAACAGCGCAATCAGCGAACCGATCAGCTTGCGATCGTGCCCCAAGGTAAGCTGCGCAGCGTAGATGTAGAAAATTCCAGCTCCTGCCGTCGCAATGGCCATCCAGGTGCGGCGCGGCAAGGGGTTGCCGAGTACGAAGCGGTTCACCAGCGCCGTGAATACCGGCCCGAGCGCCGAAAGCACCAGCACGTTGGCCACGGTGGTAAAACTCAGCGCCATCATGAAGGCGGTAAACATGGTGGCCCAGCACAAACCGGACAGCCACAGCACCGGTTCGCGCCATGGAATGCGGCCGAAAAATCCCGGCCCGCGCCACCAGCGAAGCAACAGCAGCATGGAAGCCAGCGCCAGCACGCTGCGCCAGAAGGTGATCTCGAAACCCTGTGCCCCCGTGATCTGGCGCGTGAACACCCCCGCCGTAGCCCACAGCAGCGTGGCCAGCGTCATCACGACAACCGCGCGCCGGTGGCTCATGGCGGCAGGCAACAGGGAACGCAACAACATCGCACACCAGACGGAAAAAAGCGGAGCCGAGGCTCCGCAGATTCAGGAAACCGGGAATCCTCCCGGTCGGGATCAGACGGCGCTCTCGCGACTGGCGCGCTTGCGTTCGTGCTCTTTCAGATGACGCTTGCGCAGGCGGATGCTCTTGGGCGTGATCTCCACCAGCTCGTCGTCCTCGATGAACTCCACGCCGTATTCCAGCGTCAGCTCGATCGGCGGCGTGATCTTGATCGCGTCTTCCTTGCCGCTCACGCGGAAGTTGGTCAGCTGCTTGGTGCGCGTGGCGTTCACCACCAGGTCGTTGTCGCGGCTGTGGATGCCGACGATCATGCCTTCATACACCGGGTCGCCGGCCTTCACGAACATGCGGCCGCGGTCGTCCAGCTTGCCCAGCGCGTAGGTGAAGATTTCGCCATCATCCATGGAAATCAGCACGCCGTTCTTGCGGCTGCCGATCTCGCCACGGTGCTCCTCGTAGCCGTCAAAGATGTTGGCGATCAGGCCGGAACCGCGCGTCAGGTTCAGGAATTCGTTGGTGAAGCCGATCAGGCCGCGCGCCGGAATGCGGTATTCGAGGCGCACACGGCCACGGCCGTCCGGCTCCATGTTCACCAGTTCGCCCTTGCGCTCGCCCAGGGCCTGCATCACGCCGCCCTGGTGGCCTTCCTCGATGTCGGCGGTGACCAGCTCGATCGGCTCGCACAGCACGCCGTCAATTTCGCGGAACACCACGCGCGGCTTGGACACGGCCAGCTCGTAGCCTTCGCGGCGCATGTTTTCCAGCAGGATGGTCAGGTGCAGTTCACCACGGCCGGACACTTCGAAAATGCCGTCCTCGTTGGTTTCCTTCACGCGCAGCGCCATGTTGGCCTGCAGTTCCTTCTGCAGACGGTCCCAGATCTGGCGGCTGGTCACGAACTTGCCTTCGCGGCCGGCCAGCGGGCTGGTGTTGACGCAGAAGTTCATGGTCAGCGTCGGCTCGTCGACCTTCAGCATGGGCAGCGGGCGCGGATCGTTGACGTCGGTCACGGTCACGCCGATGCCGATCTCGTCGATCCCGTTGATCAGCACGATGTCGCCGGGACGGGCTTCCTTGACCTGCACGCGGTCCAGACCCTCGAAGGTCAGCACCTGGTTGATGCGGCCCTTGGTCTGCTTGCCGTCCGGGCCTTCCATCACCAGCACATCCATGCCGGGGCGCACGGTGCCGGAGTTGACACGGCCCACGCCGATGCGGCCCACGAAGGTCGAGAAATCGATGGCAGAAATCTGCAGCTGCAGCGGCTCGCTGGCATCCCCTTCGTGCGACGGCACATGCTTCAGGATGGTGTTGAACAGGGCCGACATATCCTTGCCCCACTGCTCGCCCGGCACGCCCTCTTCCAGCGACGACCAGCCGTTGATGCCGGAAGCGTACACCACCGGGAAGTCCAGCTGCTCATCAGTCGCGCCCAGCTTGTCGAACAGGTCGAAAGCGGCGTTGATCACCTTGTCCGGATCGGCGCCCGGCTTGTCGACCTTGTTCACCACCACGATGGGCTTTAGGCCCAGCGCCAGCGCCTTCTTGGTCACGAAGCGTGTCTGCGGCATCGGGCCTTCCTGGGCGTCGATCAGCAGCACCACGCCGTCCACCATGGACAGCGCGCGCTCCACCTCGCCACCGAAGTCCGCGTGGCCGGGGGTGTCGATCACGTTGATGTGGGTGCCTTCCCAGCTCACGGCGCAGTTCTTGGCCAGGATGGTGATGCCACGCTCGCGCTCGATGGCGTTGTTGTCCATCACGGTGTCGACGACTTTTTCGTGATCGGCAAAGGTGCCGGACTGGCGCAGGAGCTGGTCGACCATCGTGGTCTTGCCATGGTCGACGTGGGCGATGATGGCGATATTGCGGATTTGGGTACTCATGGAAACAATGCTTTTTGGAAGATGGGAGATTTGTTTGTTATAGGGTGGCTCAGGCCGGCAAGTCGGGAGGGTGCTGCGCCAAGGCCTGGGTGATTTCGAGCGGGCTCAGCAGCCGAGTCGGAATCAGCTGGCCGGCGTGGGCATGGGCGGTGCCCAGCAACACACGCTCCACGGCAACACCGGGCGCAGGCGGCGGTCCGTACACAGCAAGGTGGTCGGCATCCGGCCATGTGCCGCGGCGGCGCAGGCCGGTCAGAAAGCGTGCTGCATCGTCCGCAACCAGCATGACAGGCGCATGACCGGTCAGCAGAATGTCCACGGGGTGCAACGCCTGCAGGCGCTCGGCCTCGTTCATGGCCTCGAGCGCTTCCAGCGTGACACAGCCCTGCAGGCCGAAAGCGCCGGTCTGGACGCGGCGCAGGCCGATCAGGTGCGCGCCACAGCCGAGAGCAGCGCCGATGTCTTCGGCCAGCGTACGGATGTAGGTGCCCTTGCTGACAGCGGCATGCAGCTTGATGACCTTACCTTGCGGATGCGCCTGCAGCACCGACTCCGGTGCCGGCAGACGCTCAAGGCGGAACACGGTGATGTTGCGCGGCGGGCGCTCCACCGTTTCGCCGGCGCGGGCGTATTCGTACAGCGCCTTGCCGTCCTTCTTGAGCGCGGAATGCATGGGCGGCACCTGCTGCTGCGGGCCGGTAAAGCGTTCCAGCACCGCAGCAATGTCCGCGTCGCTCACCGCAACGGGGCGCTCCTGCAGCACTTCGCCTTCGGCATCTCCCGTCGTCGTGGTAACGCCCAGGCGCAGCGTCGCCTCGTACGCCTTGTCGGCATCGAGATGCATCTGGCTGAATTTGGTGGCAGCGCCAAAGCACAGCGGCAGCACGCCGGTGGCGAGCGGGTCGAGGGTGCCGGTATGGCCGGCCTTCTCGGCACGCAGCAACCACTTGACCTTCTGCAAGGCCTGGTTGCTGGAGAGTCCGAGCGGTTTGTCGAGCAGCAGCACCCCATGCACAGGGCGACGCTGCACCCTGGTACGTGGAGCAGCAGTCATGGTTATTCCTCGTCTTTGGAACGGGAAGAGACTGCCTTGGCAATTAGTGCGTTCATGTCCGCCGCACGCTCCTGGGTGCGGTCGTAGATGAAGTGCAGCGTCGGCACGGTATGGATGTGCAGGCGCTTGAACAGGCCGTTGCGCAGATGGCCGGCCGCGTGGTTGAGCGCTTCCTGCGTCTGCTCCGGATCACCGGTCAGCACGCTGAAATACACCTTGGCATGGGCGTAGTCGGGCGTGACTTCCACGCCCTGCAGCGTCACCATGCCGACGCGGGGATCCTTGAGCTCGCGCGCAATCAGTTCCGCCAGATCACGCTGGATCTGGTCGGAAACCTTGTAGCTGCGGTTGGTCGGGGATTTCTTCTGTGCCATTTACAGCGTACGTGCCACTTCCTTGACTTCGAAGAATTCGAGCTGGTCGCCTTCCTTGATGTCGTTGTAGTTCTTGAGCTTGATACCGCACTCGAAGCCTTCCTTGACCTCGCGCACATCGTCCTTCATGCGCTTCAAGGAATCCAGCTCGCCGGTATAGATCACCACGTTGTCGCGCAGCAGGCGGAAGTTGGCGCTGCGCGTGACATGGCCGGAAGTGACCATACAGCCCGCAACGGTACCAATCTTCGATGCCACGAACACGGTACGGATTTCGGCGTGACCGATGATCTCTTCCTTCTTGTCGGGCGTCAGCATGCCGCTCATGGCCGCCTTCACGTCATCCACGGCGTCGTAAATGATGTTGTAGTAGCGGATGTCGATGCCGTTGCCTTCGGCCGCCTTGCGGGCGTTGGCGTCGGCACGCGTGTTGAAACCGATCACCACGGCGTTGGAGGCGATGGCCAGGTTGATATCGCTTTCGCTGATGCCACCCACGGCAGCATACACCACCTGCACCTTGACTTCGTCGGTCGACAGCTTGAGCAGCGAGGCTGCCAGCGCTTCCTGCGAACCCTGCACGTCGGCCTTGATGATGATGGGCAGGGTCTTGACCTCGCCCGCCTCCATGTTGGCGAACATGTTTTCCAGCTTGGCCGCCTGTTGCTTGGCCAGCTTGGTATCGCGGAACTTGCCGGAGCGGTAGGTGGCGATTTCACGGGCGCGACGCTCGTCGGCCAGCACCATGAACTCGTCGCCGGCCTGCGGCACTTCGGTCAGACCCTGGATTTCCACCGGGATGGACGGGCCGGCCGACTTGGTCGGCTTGCCGTTTTCGTCGTTCATGGCACGCACGCGACCCCAGGTCTGGCCCGCCAGCACCACATCGCCCGTCTTGAGCGTACCGGACTGCACCAGCACGGTCGCCACCGGACCACGGCCCTTGTCGAGCTGCGCTTCCACCACCAGGCCCTTGGCCATGGCGTCAATCGGCGCCTTCAGCTCCAGCACTTCAGCCTGCAGCAGCACGTTCTCGAGCAGCTCGTCGATGCCCATGCCGGTCTTGCTGGAGACAGCCACGAACGGGGAGTCGCCACCGAATTCTTCCGGCACCACCTCCTCGGCCACCAGCTCGCCCTTGACGCGCTCGGGGTTGGCTTCGGGTTTGTCGGCCTTGGTCAGCGCGACCACGATCGGCACTCCGGCCGCCTTGGCGTGCTTGATGGCTTCCTTGGTCTGGGGCATCACACCGTCGTCGGAAGCGCAGACCAGAATCACGATGTCGGTAGCCTGGGCACCGCGGGCACGCATGGCGGTGAACGCCTCATGGCCGGGGGTATCCAGGAAGGTGACGATGCCACGCTCGGTTTCGACGTGGTAGGCACCGATGTGCTGCGTGATGCCGCCGGCTTCGCCTGCCGCCACCTTGGCGCGGCGGATGTAGTCCAGCAGCGAGGTCTTGCCGTGGTCGACGTGACCCATCACGGTCACCACCGGTGCACGCGGCAGCAGTTCGGCGCTTTGTGCTTCCACCTCTTCCTGGGTGAAGGCTTCCGGATCGTCCAGAGCGGCCTGCACTGCCAGGTGGCCCATTTCTTCCACCACGATCATGGCGGTGTCCTGGTCCAGCGGCTGGTTGATGGTGACCATCTGGCCCAGCTTCATCAGCACCTTGATCACTTCGGAAGCCTTGATGGCCATCTTGTGCGCCAGTTCGGCCACGGTAATGGTCTCGGGCACATGGATCTCGAGTTGCTTGAACTCGGCCGGTGCCTGCGGCTCGCGACGCTCGTCACGGCCATGGCGATCGTTGCGGCGGCCGCCACGCGGGCCGGAACGCCAGTTGCCGCCTCCGCGGTTGCCGGCGGACGTGTCGCCACGCGTCTTGATTTCGCCCTTCTTCTTGTTGTCGCCATCACCGGCCCAGCTGGAAGACAGCTTGGCGGATTTGACTTCCTTGGCACCAGCGCCGCCGGCAGGAGCTGTTCCGCCGGTCTTGGCGGCGGGCTTGGCGTCTGCCTTGGCAGCGGGCTTGTGCAGCGTCCCCTTGGCCGGCTTCGGCTCTTCGGGCTTCTTGGCAGTCAGCACCTTGGCCGGCGCATTCATCATGGCGCGGATGGCTTCCGCCTCAGCCAGGGCCTTGCGGCGGCGCTCTTCCAGTTCCTTGGCGCGATTGGCTTCCTCGTCCAGACGGGCCTGGCGCTCGGCTTCCGCCTTGGCCTTGGCTTCTGCTTCAGCGGCTTCGGCCTTGGCCTTGGCTTCGGCAGCAGCGCGCTCGCGGGATTCGGCGGCCTCACGGGCAGCGGCCTCGCGTTCGGCGCTGGCAGCACGGGCGTTCTGGATGGCAGCGACTTCGGCTTCGGCGCGGGCACGGGCTTCGGCACGGGCCTTTTCCGGATCGACCGGTTCGGCAGCCTTCTGGGCAGCAGCCGCCTCGGCCGCAGCACGGGCTTCGGCTTCGGCGCGGGCACGCTCTTCGGCTTCGCGCTTTTCCTCTTCCTCACGCTGGCGGCGGCGCTCGGCCAGCTCTTCTTCCTGGCGACGGATCAGCTCGGCCTGGCGGCGGGCTTCTTCCTCGCGGCGCAGCAGCTCTTCCGTATCCACAGCAGGAGCGGCGGGTGCAGCAGCCTCGGTAGCTTCGGCCTCGTATTCGTCACGCTTGATCAGCGTGCGCTTCTTGCGCACTTCCACCTGGATGGTGCGGGCACGGCCGGTTGCGTCGGCCTGCTTGATCTCGCTGGTGGACTTCTTGGTCAGCACGATCTTCTTGCGTTCGGCGCCCGTTCCATGGGCGGCGCGCAGGTAGTCACGCAGCTTCAGCTTGTCGGACTCGCTCAGGGTATCGGAGGCGGCGTTCTTGTTCACGCCGGCGCTCTGGAGCTGGTCCAGCAGGGCCTGCGGCGTCTTGTTCAGTTCTGCTGCAAATTCGGCGACGGTTGTATTTGTCATATGGTTGCTCACCCCTTTCCTTACGCCTGATCCTGGTCGAACCAGTGCTCGCGGGCTTTCATGATGAGCGCAGTCGCCTCATCCTCAGTTTGGCCGGTCATCTCGACCAGTTCATCAGTCGCCAGATCAGCCAGCTCGTCACGCGTATGCACGTTGCCTTCGGCCAGCTTGGCCAGCAGTTCGGGCGTCATGCCTTCCAGGTCGCGCAGGTCGAGTGCAGCGTCTTCCACGCTCTCCTCCTGGGCGATTTCCATGGTCAGCAGGGCATCCTTGGCACGGGCACGCAGCTCGTTGACGGTGTCCTCGTCGAACGCCTCGATTTCCAGCATTTCCTGCAGGGGAACGTAGGCGACTTCTTCCAGGCTGGTAAAGCCCTCTTCGATCAGGATGTCGGCGATTTCCTCGTCCACATCCAGCTTGCTCATGAACAGCGTGCGCAGCTCGTGCTGCTCGTTGGCCTGCTTCTCGGCAGACTCGGCCGCGTCCATGATGTTGATTTTCCAACCGGTCAGGTCGGAGGCCAGACGCACGTTCTGGCCGCCACGGCCGATGGCCACGGCGAGGTTTTCCTCGTCCACCACCACATCCATGGCATGCTTTTCTTCGTCCACGACGATGGACTGCACGTTGGCCGGAGCCAGCGCGCCGATCACGAACTGGGCCGGATCCTCGCTCCACAACACGATGTCGACACGCTCGCCAGCCAGCTCGTTGGTGACGGCCGTCACGCGGCTGCCGCGCACGCCGACGCAGGTGCCGATCGGGTCGATGCGCTGGTCATGGGCGACCACGGCGATCTTGGCGCGGCTGCCGGGGTCACGGGCGCAGGACTTGATCTCCAGCAGGCCCTGCTCGATCTCGGGCACTTCCTGGCGGAACAGTTCGACCATGAATTCGGGCGCGGAACGCGACAGCAGGATGGGCGCGCCACGCAGCGTGGTGTCCACTTCCATGATCATGGCGCGGATGCGGTCGCCGGTGCGGAAGTTTTCCTTCGGGATGGTTTCACTGCGGCGCAGACGGCCTTCCACGCGGCCGCTCTCGACGATCAGGTCGCCCTTGTCCATGCGCTTGACGGTGCCGGTGAAGATCTTCTCGCCGCGCTCCATGAATTCGCGCAGCAGCATTTCGCGCTCGGCATCACGGATGCGCTGCAGCACGACCTGCTTGGCCGTCATGGCGCCGATACGGCCGATCGGCACGGACTCGACCTGCTCTTCGATGAAGTCGCCCACGGCGATATCGGCGATGCGGTCTTCCGCATCCATCAGCAGTTCTTCGGCATCGGGGTTCTGCAGGCCGGCCTCGTTGGGCACGACCAGCCAGCGGCGGAAGGTTTCGTATTCGCCGCTCTCGCGGTCGATGGCGACACGGATGTCAACCTCGCCGTTGTACAGCTTCTTGGTGGCCTGGGCCAGCGCCATTTCGATGGCGCCGAACACCACGTCACGCTCGACGTTCTTTTCGCGGGCAATCGCCTCGACCAGCATCAACAGTTCGCGATTCATTGTGGTTTACTCCGTATCTTGTGCGTCGTTCTCGGGACGGGGTTGTTCTTGCGCGGGGTTGGCAGCGGCCGGCTTGCGGCGGCCCTTGAAATCGACCACGGGAGCCAGACGGGCCTCGCGCACCTCATCGAGCACGAAACCCAGAGCCTGTAGCGGCGGCGGCGCCTTCTTCTTGCTGACGCGCTGACCCGGCTTGACCGGCGGCGCATCGCTCCACACGATCTGCCAGCCGCTGTCGGTCTGCTCCAGCGTGCCGCGGAACTTCTTGCGGTTGGCTGCGATGCTGGATTCGTTCGGGCCGATCGGCTCTTTCAGCGTGATGTCGACTTCCTCGCCGACGAAACGCAGGAAATCGTTGCCGTGGCGCAGCAGGCGATCAATGCCGGGCGAGGACACTTCGAGGCGGTTGTAATCGATGCCGTCCACTTCCAGTGCGTACTGCAACTGGCGGGTGACTTTCTCGCAATCCTCGATGGTGACGAACTGCTCGGGCAGGGCCGCGTGCTCGGGCATCCAGGGCAAATCAATGGTGATGCGCAGCAATCCGCCTGCCGAGCGTTCAATCTCGACCAGATCCAGGCCCAATCCTTGTACTGTTTGCTCGACCAGACTTTGTAGCGACACGCCTTGCCTTTATGTTCCCGTGTTTAGAAAATTACGGCAACCTGTTGATTCTGCAAACAAACTTCAGGCCGCCAAGCCCCCATTTCCGAGCATGAACAAAAAAAATGGGCGGGTAAAAACCGGCCCATTTTGCGTGCACGCTTGGTGGTGATGGACGAAATTATAGCCGAGGCGCGCCCTCTGTACAAGGGAGCCTGCACGTCTGTGCGTTGTGGCGACGCCATGCTTTTGGTGCCCTGCCACCCCGAACGCATGTCCCGAGACTTCCGATAGCCCTATCGGCCATGCGACAATGCACACTTTGCAGACCCGCGCACGGAGGCAGATGCTGTCTTCGGCTGGCATTGGTGCTGCCCGATTACCGCTATTTTCCCATTCAGACATTACAAGAGGAAGAATTCCATGGGTTTCCTGTCCGGCAAGAAACTGCTGATTACCGGCGTGCTCTCCAACCGCTCGATTGCCTACGGCATTGCCAAGGCCTGTCATGAGCAAGGCGCCGAGCTGGCCTTCAGCTACGTGGGCGAGCGCTTCAAGGACCGCATCACCGAATTTGCCGCAGACTTCGGCTCCAGCCTGGTGTTCGACTGCGATGTCGGCGACGATGCCCAGATCGAAAAGCTGTTTGCCGACCTGTCACAGGTATGGCCCAAGTTCGACGGCTTCGTGCACAGCATCGGTTTTGCACCGCGTGAAGCGATTGCCGGCAACTTCCTGGACGGCCTGAGCCGCGATGCTTTCAAGATCGCCCACGAGATCAGCGCCTACAGCTTCCCGGCCATGGCCAAGGCAGCCCTGCCCTACCTGAACGACAAGTCGTCCATGCTGACGCTGACCTATCTGGGCGCCATGCGCACCATCCCCAACTACAACACCATGGGTCTGGCCAAGGCCTCGCTGGAAGCATCCGTGCGTTACCTGGCCGAAGCCGTGGGCCGTACCGAGGATGGCCGCTCCATCCGCGTGAATGGCATCAGCGCCGGCCCGATCAAGACGCTGGCCGCCAGCGGCATCAAGGACTTCGGCAAGCTGCTGGCCTTCATGGCCACCAACGCCCCGCTGCGCCGCAACGTCACCATCGAGGAAGTGGGCAACGTCGCCGCCTTCCTGCTGTCCGATCTGGCTTCCGGCATGACGGCCGAGATCAGCTATGTGGACTGCGGCTTCAGCCAGACGGCTGGTCTGAGCTCCGACTACGAGTAAGCGAAGCGGCCAGTCAGGATGCCGAGGCGTCCTGGCAGTCCGGCCTTTTGGCTGGGCCACGCCTCTCGGTGAGAGTGATTCGCGTAACCTTCACTGAAAACGCTGCGATTCAACTCTCCGCCCCAACAAAAAGCGCCTGGTGTCCCAAGACACCAGGCGCTTTTGCTTGGCCAAACCGTTCGTCAGAACTGGCTGGTGAACGGCGTGTGCTGCTGCGCGGCGATCATGTCGTCCATGGTCAGCGGGCGCGCGGCCTTGGAACGCGAACGGCGGCGACCCGGCACCGGCTCTTCCATCACGCAGTCGGCATAGAAGCGCACTTCGCCCTTCTCATCCAGCTGCTTGACCAGACCGTGGATATCGGTCTCGAAGCCGGGGCACTGCTTGGCGAACTCACGCGCAAACTTGAGGTAGTCGACGATCTGGCTGTTGAACACTTCGCCCGGAATGAGTAGCGGAATGCCCGGCGGGTACGGTGTGACCAGGCCCACGGTGACGCGGCCTTCCAGGTGGTCGATTTCCACACGCTCGGTCTGGCGGCGGGCGATGTGATCGTAGGCGTCCGAAGGCGTCATGGCCGGCGTCAGCTCGGACAGGTACATGTCGGTCGTCAGACGGGCAATGTCGTACTTGGCGTACATCTCGTGCACGTACTGGCACATGTCTCGCAGGCCCATGCGCTCGTAGCGGCGGTGCTGCTGGCAGAACTCCGGCAGGATGCGCCACATCGGCTGGTTCTTCTCGTAATCGTCCTTGAACTGCTGCAGCGCGGTGAGCAGCGTGTTCCAACGGCCCTTGGTGATGCCGATGGTGAACATGATGAAGAAGCTGTACAGGCCGGTCTTTTCCACCACCACGCCGTGCTCGGCCAGGTACTTGGTGACGATGCTGGCCGGGATGCCGTTCTGCTCGAATGTGCCATCCAGCTTGAGGCCGGGCGTCACGATGGTGGACTTGATCGGGTCCAGCATGTTGAAACCATCGGCCAGTTCGCCGAAGCCGTGCCATTGCTGCGACTTCTTGCCCTTGCCCTTGGAATGAATCACCCAGTCATCGGCACGGCCAATGCCTTCGTCGGCCAGCTCGTCCGGACCCCAGACCTGGAACCACCAATCGTTCTTGCCGAACTCTTCCTCGACCTTGCGCATGGCACGGCGGAAGTCCAGCGCCTCGACGATGCTCTCTTCCACCAGCGCGGTACCGCCAGGCGGCTCCATCATGGCTGCGGCCACATCACAGCTGGCAATAATGCTGTACTGCGGCGAGGTGGACGTGTGCATCAGGTAGGCCTCGTTGAACAGGTAGGTGTCCAGCTTGCGTTCCTGCGAATCCTGCACCAGCACATGGCTGGCCTGGCTGATACCGGCCAGCAGCTTGTGGATGGATTGCGTGGAGTACACCATGGTCTTCTGCGGACGCTCGCGCTTGCGGCCCATGGCGTGGAAGGTGCCGTAGAACGGATGGAAGGAGGCATGCGGCAGCCAGGCTTCGTCGAAGTGCAGGTTCTCCACGTAACCGTCCACCAGGTTCTTGATGGTTTCGGTGTTGTAGAGCACGCCGTCATAAGTGGATTGCGTCAGCGTCAGGATGCGGGGCTTGACCTTCTTGGGATCGACATCCTTGAGCAGCGGGTTGGCCTTGATCTTGGCCATGATGGCCTCGGGCTCGAACTCGCTTTGCGGGATCGGACCGATGATGCCGTAGTGGTTGCGCGTGGGGCGCAGGAACACCGGGATCGCACCCGTCATGATGATGGCGTGCAGGTTGCTCTTGTGGCAGTTGCGGTCCACCACCACCACGTCGCCGGCGGCCACGGTGTGGTGCCACACCATCTTGTTGGAGGTGGAGGTGCCGTTGGTGACGAAGAAGCAGTGGTCGGCATTGAAGATGCGCGCGGCATTGCGCTCGCTCTCGCCAATGGCGCCGTTGTGGTCCAGCAGCTGGCCCAGCTCTTCCACCGCGTTGCAGACGTCGGCGCGCAGCATGTTCTCGCCGTAGAACTGGTGGTACATCTGGCCGATGGGCGACTTCAGGAAAGCCACGCCGCCAGAGTGGCCCGGGCAATGCCAAGAGTAGGAGCCATCTTCGGCATAGTCCAGCAGCGCGCGGAAGAATGGCGGCTGGATGCTTTCCAGATAGGCCTTGGCTTCGCGGATGATGTGGCGCGCCACGAATTCGGGCGTGTCCTCGAACATGTGGATGAAGCCGTGCAGCTCGCGCAGCACATCGTTGGGCAGGTGGCGGCTGGTCTTGGTTTCGCCGTAGACGTAGATCGGCACGTCCTCGTTCTTGCGGCGCACTTCCTCGATGAAGGTGCGCAGGTTGAGCACGGCAGGATCCAGATCGGGGCCGGTGGAGAATTCCTCGTCGTCAATCGACAGGATGAAGGCGCTGGCACGGCTCTGCTGCTGGGCGAACTGGCTCAGGTCGCCGTAACTGGTGACGCCCAGCACTTCAAATCCCTCGCTCTCGATGGCCTCTGCCAGGGCGCGGATGCCCAGGCCGGAAATGTTCTCGGCGCGGTAATCCTCGTCGATGATCACGATGGGAAAGCGGAATTTCACGGACAGACTCCAGTTCTGGAAAACAGCAAATAGACGATAAGGCAGAATGATACGTGTGTGCGCCCTGCTGCAACGCAACAGACTGCAATTTGGCACCCCGCGATCCGGTAAATGCCACAGCTTGCGGCAAACATGCGACCATAGCGGCGAAATATGACACTAGCCGCGGTGTCTGACCCTGAACATGGAGCCTGCATTGGATAACGCGACTCTCTGGTGGATTGCAGCCGCGCTGCTGGTTGGCGCGGAACTGCTGAGCGGGACCTTTTTCCTGCTGATGCTGTCGCTGGGTGCGATGACGGCCGCCCTGCTTACCTACCTGGGCCTGCCGGTTTCCGGCCAGATTGCGGGGGCTGCCATTGTCAGCAGTCTGGCAGTGCTGCTGTGGTTTGTGCTGCGTGGCCGGCGCAAGACGGCGCCCACACGGGCCAACGCCACGAGGAACAAGCTGGACATTGGTGGCACAGTGGCAGTCGAGCACTGGCAGCCGGATGGCACGGCGCAGGTAGCCTACCGGGGTGCACCATGGACCGCCATTGCAGCGGATTCTGCCACTCCGCTGCAAGCTGGTCAGCACCGCGTCGTCGACATTCTCAACAACCGGCTGGTGCTGGAGCCGCTTGATTCGACACGTAGCACGTGACGGGCTTGTCACGTGACTGGTCTATAGTGCAAGGTTTCCGCCGTCCTTGTGTACGGCCTGTCTGGTTACTACCCGGAGGTTAGAGATGGAATACGCCATCGTCCTGCTCGCCGTCGCTGTCATCTTCATCGCGCAAACCATCAAGGTCGTGCCCCAGCAGAATGCCTGGGTGGTGGAACGCCTCGGCAAATACCACACCACGCTCAACCCGGGCCTGAATTTTCTGCTGCCCTTTATCGACCGCGTGGCCTACAAACACAGCCTGAAGGAAATTCCGCTGGATGTGCCCAGCCAGGTCTGCATCACGAAGGACAACACCCAGCTGCAGGTGGACGGCATCCTCTACTTCCAAGTGACGGATGCCATGCGCGCCAGCTATGGCTCCAGCAACTACATCATGGCCGTGACGCAGCTCGCGCAGACTTCGTTGCGAAGCGTGATCGGCAAGCTGGAACTGGACAAGACCTTTGAAGAGCGCGAGATGATCAACGCGCAGGTGGTGAACGCCATTGACGAAGCGGCCCTGAACTGGGGCGTGAAGGTGCTGCGCTACGAGATCAAGGATCTGACGCCGCCGGCAGAGATTCTGCGCGCCATGCAGGCCCAGATCACCGCCGAACGTGAAAAGCGCGCGCTGATTGCTGCCTCCGAAGGCCGCCGCCAGGAGCAGATCAACATCGCCACCGGCGAGCGCGAAGCCTTCATTGCCCGCTCGGAGGGTGAGAAACAGGCCGTGATCAACAACGCCATGGGGGAGGCGGCTTCCATCACGGCAGTTGCGGATGCGACAGCGCAAGCCATTGAACGCGTTGCTGCGGCCATCCGCCAGCCCGGTGGCGAGCAGGCGGTGCAACTCAAGGTTGCAGAAAAGGCTGTCGAGGCCTACAGCCGCGTGGCTGCGGACTCGACTACGACCCTGGTTGTGCCAGCCAACATGACGGAAGTGTCCACGCTGATTGCCTCGGCCATGAAGATGGTGCAGGCGCAGCGGCCACAGTGAGCGTCTTTTTTCAGAAATCTTGCCCGGCCGATGACAAGCAGGGTTTTTCCCTGCTAGAATAGCGGTCTTCTGGAGAGGTGGATGAGCGGTTTAAGTCGCACGCCTGGAAAGCGTGTGTAGGTTAATAGCCTACCGCGGGTTCGAATCCCGCCCTCTCCGCCAGAACACAAAAACCCTCGCAAATCCTTGATTTGCGAGGGTTTTTTCGTTTTTCCCTCCGAGTAACTTGCCATGCGTAGTTACCACATGCACAGCTGTTCGTAGCGAGTAGCCAGATGACAAGAACTTCCGCTGGTGCAGTGTGAACAGGGATCATGCTTCAGGCTCGCGAATCAAGGCCACTCAAAGTGAAAGCCTGCCAACATCGGACGGGATTCTCTCCTGCCCGTCAACCGCGTATGCTCAGCGTCAAGTCACGAGCAGTTCCTGATGCTCAGTCATACACATTCTTCGCATTGGAATCTTCAGCGCATCGAACAGCGCCGTCATTCCGTGAGGACGACCCGTTGATGGCGGCCTCCTTCCATGCCCCATGAATCCTGAACAATCACGCACAAAGGCCACGTGCAGCAGCGGATGCAGGCTCGGCGTCTGCAGCCAACACCGTCTGACTACAGCAACGTTCACAGTTCTGCCACGGAAGCGTCACCCCCATTTCATAACGCACCGGTAACTTCTTGCACATGCAACAAGTCCAGTCCATCTTCATCTCCGACATCCATCTGGGCACGCGTGCCTGCCAGGCCGATCGGCTGCTGGATTTCCTGCAGGAACACCACGCGGAAAACATCTTCCTCATTGGCGATGTGGTGGACTTCTGGGCCATGAGCCGCAACATCTACTGGACGCAGGCACAGAACCACGTGGTGCAGAAGCTGCTGCAACGCGCCCGCGCCGGCACGCGCGTGGTGCTGATTCCCGGCAACCACGACGAAATCCTGCGCGAGTACTGCCAGACGGTATTTCTGGAGATCGACGTGCAGCGTGAACTGGTGCACCAGACGGTGGATGGCAAGCGCTACCTGCTGATCCATGGCGACCAGTTCGACCAGGTGACGCAACACCACAAGTGGGTGGCCGTGCTGGGCGACAAGGCCTATGAGGCGCTGGTCAATCTCAACACCTGGCTGTCCTGGGTGCGCCGCAAGCTGGGCATTTCCGGCTACTGGTCACTTGCCGGCTACGCCAAGCGCAAGGTCAAGACCGCCCTCAACTTCATCTTCGATTTCGAGGATTCCGCCACCCACCACGCGCGCGAGCGCAATCTGGATGGCGTGATCTGCGGCCATATCCACTGGGCCACCATCCGTGAAATCGATGGCCTGCAGTATGTAAACTGCGGCGACTGGGTGGACTCCTGCACCGCCATCGTCGAGCATCTGGATGGCCGCCTGGAGCAGATTACCTGGGACGAGCGCGAGCCGTCCCGCATTCCGGCCAGTCCGATGGGTGCAGCGGTCGAGGCCTGAATGCGGGTCCTGATGGTATCGGATGTCTACTTTCCGCGCGTCAACGGCGTCTCCACTTCCATAGAAACCTTCCGCACCGCACTGCCGCGTCACGGTGTGACAGTGCGCATGGTGGCCCCGCGTTACGGCCACGAAACCGACAGCCCCGATGTCGTGCGCGTGAAAGGCTGGCAGGTGCCCGGTGACCCCGAGGATCGCCTGCTCCACTGGCGCGCCATGCACCGCGCAGCACTGGCTGCCGCCCGCAATTGCGACCTGATTCACATCCAGACGCCTTTCGTGGCGCACTACGCTGGCCTGAAGGCAGCAAGCACCTTGGGCAAGCCGGTGCTGGCCACCTACCACACGCTGTTCGAGGAATACCTGCATCATTACGCGCCCATGCTTCCCGCGCGCTGGCTGCGCGGACAGGCGCGTGCATGGTCCCGCCGCCAGTGCAATGCGCTGGATGCCGTCGTCGTCCCCTCTTCTGCCATGCGCGATCGCCTGCGGGACTACGGTGTGAGCACCTCCATGCACGTGTTGCCCACCGGCATTCCGGTGCAGAACTTTGCCGACGCGGATGGCGCCTCTTTTCGGGCAAGGCATGGCATTGCGCCAGAACGCCCCATGGCGCTCTTTGTCGGCCGCGTGGCCCACGAAAAGAATATCGGCTTTCTGCTGCAAGCGCTGCAGCACGCCTTGAAGGGTTGCCCCGACCTGCTGCTGGTGATTGCCGGCGAAGGCCCCGCCCGCGCCGAACTGCAGCAACAGGTAGCGCAGCAACAGCTCGACCACTCGGTCCGGTTCATCGGGTATCTCGAAAGACACCACGAGTTGCCGGCCTGCTATGCCGCAGCCGATGTCTTCGTATTCGCTTCCCTTACGGAAACCCAGGGCCTGGTCCTTCTGGAAGCCATGGCGGCCGGCACGCCCGTAGTGGCCCTTGCCGAAATGGGCACCACCGACATTCTCGCCTCGGCCCGCAGCGCCATAGCGCCACCCAATGATCCGGCAGCTTTCGGCGCGCAACTGGCCGAACTGTTTGCGCAGCCGGAACGCCTGGAACAGTTGCGCCAACATGCCCGCAGCGACGCCAGCGCATGGTCGGATACGGCCATGGCCGGCCGGCTGGCTGCACTGTATCGCTCCCTGCTGGCAAGCTGACCCGCACAGCCTTCACTGGCAAGCCGGCCCGGACGCCAGAGCCTCAGTAGCGATTGCCCGGCACCCTCCGCTTATGAAAAAGCCGGGTGCCGGTACTTTCAATGACACAAGTCCTCTCTGCACCCACACACTGCGGTAACAAGTCCGGAAGCACGGGATTCCCCACGCTTCCGGATCAAGCCTATCAGTACTGCAGATTGAGCTGCATCACCGTGGTGCTGCCGCTCACTTCATTGCCCACCAGCAACAGCGGCTTGCCATTCGGCGACTGCGCAGCGGGAATGAAGGCGAGCCCTTCAGGGCCGAGATCACCAGCCTGTACGGTGGACGGATCCTTGGTGGTCCAGTCTTCACGCGTATTCAGATAGTCCACAAACTGCGGCGCAGAAGGATTGGTGATGTCGTACGCCAGCACACCGCCCATGCGCTCAAGACCGATGAAGGCAAAATGCTTGCTGCCGATCTTGCCGACCACCACGCCTTCCGGCTCCGGTCCCTTGTTGTCGCTGCGGTTGTCCAGCGAGCCACCCGCCTCATGGTTGGAGTTGAAAAAGTCCTTGCAGGGAATCGTTCGGCTGGCGCCCAGCTTGCAGGCATCGCTGGCAAAGAACTGCTCGATCGCATCCCCCGAATCCCAGACCTGCTCACCCTTGTCGTTCCAGATAGAGAAGGAACGCGTACCGTAGGCATAGAGCTGGTCGTACATCAGGCGATCGCCTGCGGGATCCTGCACCCCCTTGGAGGTGTACAGCACAGGGCTGCCGTCCGCATGGGTCTGATAGCCCTGCGTCCAGGAGACTGTGAGGCGGCCCAGCTTGTCATCGTCACGGCACGCACCAGGTGTACCCGCGGCTGCGCCGCAATAGGCAAAGCTGGCGGGGTTGAGCAAGCCACCCTTGGCCAGTGCGTTCAGCTGCGGCGGCAGATCATCTCCGGCACGTCCACCCCAGCCTTTCGCGTTGATCAGGTGCTTGGCACGGAACTCCTCGACAAAGCCCTTGCTCGCATCGCCCGGCACCACGCCATCGCCCCAGTAGGCTGCGTCGCCCTCGCCCCAGGCACGTGCATCGCCTTCGTTGGCAGTCACCAGATAAGTCTTGCCGCCGGCCTGATAGGCTGCAATGGCATCAGGCAGATACATGCCCAGCACGCCCGGCCAGGTGCGGATATCCGCCTTCAGGTCTGTGTCCGATGCATCGATGCCCTTGCCTGCAACGCCGTGGTCCTTGTAGCCGAACGGCACCACATCCAGCACCTTGGCGGCGTCCACATCGATGATGGCCAGGGCATTGTTCTCCTGCAGCGTGGCCCAGGCGGTCTTGCCGTCCGCAGAAAGCGCGACGTACTCGGGCTCGAAATCGCGGGCGGCATTGGCATTCGGACCAAAGATGCGAACGCCCTTCTTGCGCAACTCGCTCTCGCGCCCATTGAACGCACTGAAGTCCGCCGTGCGCACGACCGGAGTCTTCACATTGTCGATGTGAATGATGCTGACGGAGCCTTCCGGATCGGTCTGGTAGTCATCGCTCGGCTCGCCCTCGTTGGCCGTGAGCACGCGGCGGCCATCGGGCGTGAAGGTCAGCATGTCGGGCTGCGCACCCACTTCCACATGGCTCAACAGGGAAAGGTCTGCAGCTTGATAGAAGGCGACGCGGCCGTTGGCAGTCTTGGGCTTTGCCTGGATGGCAACGGCAACAATACCCCCGTGAACGGCCACACTGTTGATTTCAGAGCCAGCCAGAACCGATTCGGAGGCCAGTTCACCCACCCGCACAGGCTTGGCGGGATCTGTCAGATCCAGCACATCAACCTTGCCAGATTGCGCATTGACCACGAAGGCGCGCTTGGACGCAGCGTCAAAAGCCGGGATCTCGGCAGCACTCTTGCCGAACACTCCTGTTTCGTAACCGCCGATTTTCTCCAGCGTGAAGGAAACGGGAGTTGCCTCTTCAACCGGCTTGACGGGCCCCTGACCGGGAGGAGTAACCGGCTTGCCCGGACCGATGCCATTTCCGCCGCCACACGCGACGAGAGCTGCCGCAGACAACACGCTGATCGAAAACGCCTGGACAATGGAGCGCACTTGCATTGAAATCACCTTCTGGCTGAAAGAAGAAAAAGGAAAGTTACACACGGTAACCAGTCCGTATTTCAGTTCGGTGACACCCCATCGGAGAAACCTACCGTCCATGCTTTCCAGCGCCGATCTCTTCGAATCCTGCAGCCCGGACCCTCGGGGGCCTGAAGCACTGGGCCCTCAGGCATGGCTGTTTCCAGGCTTTGCCCTGAGCCAGGCCGAGCGCCTGCTGCAGGACATCGCCAGCATCCACGCCCTCGCCCCGCCGCGCTGCATGCAGGTACCCGGGGGCAAGCACATGTCTGTCGGCATCAGCAATGCGGGGATGGCGGGCTGGACGTCAGACACACGCGGCTATCGCTACAGCACGCTGGACCCCTCCAGCGGCAAGCCCTGGCCCGCCCTGCCGGACAACTGGCTGGCGCTGGCGCAGGACGCTGCACGCATGGCCGGATTTCCACACTATCACCCCGACATGTGCCTGATCAACGAATACCAGGCCGGCGCGCGCATGGGCCTGCATCAGGACCGGGACGAACAGGACCTGCAGGCGCCCATCGTGTCGGTTTCACTCGGCATGAGTGCAACCTTCCAGTTTGGCGGCCTGAGGCGCAGCGATCCGGTACGGCGGGTGCCCCTGCACCATGGTGATGTCGTGGTGTGGGGTGGTGTGGATAGGCTGCGTTACCACGGCGTTCTGACCGTGCGCGGCGAGCCCCATGCCCTTTCTGGCGCGCGCCGGCTGAACCTGACCTTTCGCAAGGCCCTTTGACGCCACACCCTGCCAAACATTCGGCGCCGGAAAAGCAAAAAGCCAGTGCAATTGCTTGCACTGGCTTTCTTGTTTGGAGCGGGAAACGAGGCTCGAACTCGCGACCTCAACCTTGGCAAGGTTGCGCTCTACCAACTGAGCTATTCCCGCGGAAGCCGCTATTGTATGCTGATTTTTTCGCTTTTGACAAGAGCAGCAAAAATTTTCGAAAAAATCTTATTCGGCCTTGCCGCCAGCACCGTGGTGCACGATCAGCACCGAGTTGTGGGCATGGGAAACCACGCGCTGTGCCACGCTGCCGAGCATGAGCTTCTCGACGCCACGACGGCCGTGCGAGCCCATCACGATGACATCGGCACCCACTTCGTCGGAAGTGTCAATGATGCCTTTCCAGACAGCGTAGGCATCCACCGTCACGGTATCGACCGTCACGCCTTCTGCAGCAAATGCGTTGGCCACCTCCTTGAGTGCCTGCTCCGCCTCGGTGTTAACCGCAGACAGGTACTGCGCCTGGCCAAAGGCAAAATCGGGGCCGGCACTGGCAAACGGATACGGATCGAGCACGTAGAGCGCCGTCACCTTGCTGCCGAAGGCCTTTGCCATGGACAGGGCCTTGGTGACGGCCAGCGAAGCGGTGCTGGAACCATCGACCGGCAGAAGAATGTGCTTGAACATGTTTGACTCCTCTCTAGTTGAAAGGCTGCGCTCTCGCCAGCCAATGCGTTGTTTCTGCGTCTAGTGTAACCGCAGCCGGCCCCCTGTTCCTGACCGGCATCAAGCAGCGCACCTGCTGCACTGATTACACTATCGACTCACACCGGAACGGATATGGAGAAGCATGTGAGCACACTGCAATGGAGCGAAGATTTTGCGCTAGGCGTAGGCGCAATGGACCAGACCCACATCGAATTCGTGGACCTGCTGGCCGAGGTGCAGCAAGCCCCTGACGACACCCTGCTCGCCAAGTGGGAAGCCCTGATCGACCATACCCAGGTGCATTTCGACAACGAAAACCGCTGGATGCAGGAAACGCGCTTCGCCGCGGGTAACTGCCACACCACGCACCACAAGGCCGTACTCGACGTGATGCGCGACGGCTTGCGCTATGGCCAGCAAGGCCATCGCAACATCGTGCGCCAGATGGCCGCCGAACTGACCACCTGGTTTCCGCAGCATGCCGACAGCATGGACGCCGCCCTGGCCATGCACCTGCAGCGTGTTGGCTACAACCCCGAAACGGGCAGCATCGCCCATCCGGAGATGCTGCCAGGTGAGTTGATCCATGGCTGCGGTGGCGATACCTGTTCCGACCAGAATGTGGAAACCGCAGAAGCAGACACTACGGAAGCAGCCGCAAACGCCTGACTTCCGGCGTGCTTTCGGAGCCTGCCTTACCCTGGCTTTCTCAAGCGAAACAATGCGCTTCCGCACATGAGCGCCGAGCAGTGCGATACGCCTGCATCCGCACTGCTCGCGCAACAGGAATGCGCTCTTCCGCCTCCCGATTTCGGGCCATGCGCCGCTGTATCATCCACGCATGATGGATCTCAACTGGGAATGGCTGCCGCTGGCAGTGGCCTTGGCGCTGGCTTTCAGCATGCGTCCCTGGCGCATGCTGCGGGATGGCGCTCTTGCCACGCCGCTGCTGGCAAGCCTGGTGTTCTTCCCCTGGTTGTGGGCGCTTCCCCGCATGCACGCGATGCCGATCCCGCTCATCCTGTCGGGTTCGTGCCTGATCCTTCTGATGCTGGGCTGGCCGCTGGCGGTGCCTGTCATCTGCCTGATCGCCGCACTTTCCGGACTGGTTGCACCGGCTCCCGTGGAACTGCTGGTCGCCAACGCCTTCTGGATAGGCGTACTCCCCGCCAGCATCGCACTGGTGCTCGGCGCCCTGCTGCGTCGCTATGTCGGCCCCCATGTCTTCGTCTATACGCTGGGCCGGGGCTTCATCGTGACAGCAGTCAGCACCTTCGGCGCCAGCCTGCTGGGAGAATGGGCCGGAGCCGAACTGCCGAACATCGAACCCACCCTGGTGACTACCGCCCACTGGATGATGGCCTGGGGCGAAGCATTCATGACCGGCATGCTGAGTGCCATTTTCGTGGCCTTCCGCCCCCAGTGGCTGGCCACCTGGTCTGACAACCTCTACCTTCACAAATGACACGATCTGCCTCTCCCCTTCCAGACTCTGGTTGCATTACCCGGGTGCAGGGTGTGCAGGTCGGACACTTCACCTCGGATCTGCGCCCCACGGGATGCAGCGTCGTGCTGACTCCGGAGGGAGCGGTGGCTGCGGTGGATGTGCGCGGTGCCGCGCCTGGCACGCGGGAAACCGATCTGCTGCGCCCCGGAAATCTGGTGGAACAGGTGCATGCCATCGTGCTGAGCGGGGGCAGCGCCTGGGGCCTGTCTGCAGCCACGGGGGTAGCCGAATGGCTGGAGGAACAGGGATATGGTCTGGACGTGGGCGTCGGTCGCGTGCCCATCGTGCCCGCTGCCGTGTTGTTCGACCTGCCTGTCGGCAACGCCTCCATCCGCCCGGACGCTGCCGCCGGGCGCGCCGCCTGCGAGGCTGCTACCAGCACTCCCTGCGCTACCGGCAATGTCGGGGCCGGTGCCGGTGCAACCGTAGGCAAGCTGTTCGGACATGCCTGCGCCATGAAGGGTGGCATTGGCTCTGCCAGTGTCAGCGTGCATGGCGTGACCGTTGGCGCCCTAATCGCAGTCAACGCCGTGGGAGATGTTCTGGCGCCGGATGGCAGCATGCTGGCCGGAGCGCGAACAGCAGATGGCAAGGCCCTGCGCAACACCGCGCACAGCCTGCTCAGGGGCGAGCGACCCCAGTTCGCCCTGCCCGGAACCAACACCACCATCGGCGTCATCGCCACCGATGCGCAACTGGACAAGGCACAGCTGCAACGTCTGGCATTGGCCGGCCATGACGGACTGGCGCGCTGCATTTCGCCGATTCACACCTTGCTGGACGGAGATACCCTGTTTGCAGTGTCGACTGCCGCCAGTTCAGCTTCAGCGCCACCCGACATGATTACGCTGGCCGCGATGGCTGCGGAAGCTACCATGCAGGCAGTTCAGGTGGCGATAAGCAGTGCGCGCGGAATTCGTGTGGGGGAGCTGGAATTGCCGGCGGCTGGTGACTGGAAAGCTCGCACGTAAGAGACAGCGCCCTCCCCGGCAAGGCACTGCAGGTGTGGCGGGTTGGATGGGATGCCAAGTTGGAGGCTCTGTCTGTCTTCGCCAAATGGAGCAACGGGGGAACCACCTCGAAACGAAGCACCTGAGCGCCACTTTATCCCCGAGCTATCCCCAGAAACAAAAACAGGCACCTAAGTGCCTGATTCTGTTTATGAAATTCTGGGGTGGCTGATGGGGCTCGAACCCACGACAACAGGAATCACAATCCTGGACTCTACCAACTGAGCTACAGCCACCAGAAAGATAAGATTATAGCGGAATTTTCGGCGCTTTCCAATCTTTTTTCAATCAGGATGCAGATGCTGCAGCCACGGGAGCGGTTGCCGGTTTCTGCACCTTGTATTCGACCTTGAGCAGCTTCTTCAGCGTCTCATAATAGGCGAGCAGCTCCACCTCGTTCTGGGCCTGCGCGACTTGCGGGTACTGCTGCTTCTGCAGCTCTGCCATGCCACCTTCGGGAGCCAGAACCTTGTTCACGCGCACCACGGCGTAGCCTTGCTTGCCGAGGTCGGCACCTTCAAAACCGGGCAGCTTGGCGCGGTCGGCGCGCAGTGCGGCGTTGACCACGGCAGCCGGCTGGTTCGTCGTCATCACGCGCGCCACAGTAACGGTTTCACCAGTGGCCGCCGCCTGGGCCGGATTGGCCGCCCATTCTTTCAGCTTGGCTTCCCCTGCCGCCTTGGCCAGTTCGGCTGCCTTGGCCTGCACGAAGGCCTGTGTCACCTGCGGCTTGATTTCTGCCAGCGGCTTGGTCTGTGCCGGCGCGTAGTTCAAGATGCGACCCACTGCCATCTGGTTCGGGCCGATCTCGATCGCGTTGGTATTGTTCTTCTTGCTCAGGGATTCGGGCGCGAACACGGCCTGCAGGAAGCGCGTGCTGGCCAGTGCACCTTCGGCACCCGCGGCAGGCGCGCGGCCAATACCGGAAGCCGTGTGCACCTGCAGGCCCAGCTTGTCGGCAATGGGCTTGAGCGCCAGCGGATCCTTGAATACGCCATCAGACAGCTCTTCTGCCGCTTCGGCAAACTTCTGCTGCGCCTGTTGCTTGCGCAGTTCCGCTTCGATTTCGGCCTTGTGGCTTTCGAAGTCACCCGCAGCACCGCCCTGGATGCCGGTCAGCTGGATGATGTGGTAACCGAAGTTGGACTCCACCACCCCGCTGATCTCGCCCTGCTTGAGGGCAAAGGTCGCATCTGCAAACGGCTTGACCATGGCCTGACGGTCGAAGAAGCCCAGATCACCGCCGTTCTGTGCGGAGCCAGGATCCTGGGAATATTTCGTTGCCAGTTCGGCAAAGGCAGCAGGGCTCTTGCGCACTTCAGCCAGCACTTCCTCGGCCTTCTTGCGCGCAGCGGTGCGGGCAGCAGGATCACCGGAAGCATCGGCTGCAATGAGGATGTGGCTGGCGCGACGCTGCTCTGCCTGGCCCAGACGGTCCTTGTTCTGCTCGTAATAAGTGCGGAGATCGGCCTCGGCAATGGTGATGCGCTGTTCGACTGCAGGCAGGTCCAGCACCACGTATTCGATGTCGGCACGTTCGCTGGTCTTGAACTGTGCCGCGTTTGCGGTGTAGTAGGCCTGCAACGCAGCATCGTCCACCTTCACTTGCGCGGCAAAGTCGGCCGGATTGAAACGCGTCACCTGAATCTCGCGGCGCTCGAAGAAGGGACGCATGACCAGGTCACCGGAAGCTGCCGGAATCCAGCCGCCGGCATTGACGGCGCCCTGCACCACCTGGCGCTGCGCCAGCTGGGCACGCATCATGGCCTCGAAGCCCTGGGGCGTCATGCCCTGGCGCTCCAGCAGTTCCTTGTAGCGGGCATCGTCCAGCTTGCCGTCGGCAGTGCGCAGTGCAGCAATGTTGGGGTCCGCCATCAGTTCCTTGGCCAGACGCTGGTCGCTCACGAACAGCTTGAGCTTGTTGGCAGCACCCGTCAGCACGCGCTGCTGGATCATGCGTTCCAGCGTGGCGAACTTGGCCTCGGGCGAATCCAGCAGTGCCGGATCCATGCCGGGGTTGCTGGCGCGCAGCTGCTCAGCTTCGCGCCGGTGCTGCTCATCCCACTCGGCCTGCGTGATCTTGTTGCCATCGACCAGCGCCACCGCTGCATGGCTGGCATCGTTCATGCGCTGGTAGTTCTCGATGCCGAAAAACACGAAAGAAGGAATGATGAGCGCGAACAGCAGGATCATCATCCACTTGTTGTGCTTACGAATCAAATCAAACATGCATCAGGTCCTGCGTGAGAGGGAAAAGGGCAATAAAAAAGGCGAACCGACGTTCGCCTTTTCTACATTCAGATGGATGGTGGGTGCTGACGGGGTCGAACCGCCGACCTACGCCTTGTAAGGGCGCCGCTCTACCAACTGAGCTAAGCACCCCATCTGAAATTCAATCAATTCAAGGCGTCTTTCAGGCCTTTACCGGGACGGAATTTTGGAATTTTAGCAGCTTTGATCTTGATTTCTTCACCGGTGCGAGGATTACGACCGGTACGAGCTGCACGCTTGCCCACGGCGAAGGTGCCAAAGCCCACCAGAGACACCGTGCCGCCCTTTTTCAGGGTGGTGGTCACTGCACCAATGGCAGCATCCAGCGCACGCGTGGCTGCAGCCTTGGAAATGTCGGCATTTTTGGCAATGTGCTCGATCAGTTCGGTCTTGTTCACAAAAATCCCCTTGTGTTCTTTGACTCCCGCCCGCGCCCTGCAAGGGATGCGTTGCGAGAAAGTCGGCTAGTATAGCAACGAAACCGGCACTTCTGAGGTGGCGTTGCGCATGCGCACTACTTCTGCATGCCCACCGTTTGCCGGAACACTCCGGCGCTCATCCGTACTGGTCATTGTAGCCGGCTTTCCAACGCCTATTTACGGCGTTTGGCAGCCGGTCTGCCCTTGGATTGCACCCCGGCCGGCACAAGCTTGACGCAGGTCAACCTCACGATATTCAGCCCTTCTCCAGTTCCTCCGCGATGCGACGGCCCATGTCTGCCGTGCGAGCAGTGCCGCCCAGATCTGGGGTACGCGGTGCCCCGCTGTCCGGCTGCAGCACGGTCTCGATGGCGTGCAGGATGGCGTCATGCGCCGCGCGATAGCCGAGAAAATCGAGCATCATGGCTCCGGCCCAGATCTGCCCGATGGGGTTGGCAATGCCCCGCCCTGCAATGTCGGGGGCGGAGCCGTGCACCGGCTCGAACAGGGACGGGAAGCGTCGTGTCGGGTTGAGGTTGGCACTGGGCGCAATACCGATGGTGCCGGTACAGGCAGGGCCGAGATCGCTCAGGATGTCACCGAACAGGTTGCTCGCCACCACCACATCGAAATAGTCCGGACGCTGCACGAAGTGGGCGGTGAGGATGTCGATGTGGAACTTGTCCACCACCACTTCCGGATACTGCCTAGCCATGGCAGCGACGCGTTCGTCCCAGTAGGGCATGGTGATGGCGATGCCGTTGGACTTGGTGGCGCTGGTCAGGTGTTTCTTGGGGCGAGAGCGCGCCAGCTCGAAGGCAAAGCGCAGCACGCGGTCCACGCCGACGCGCGTCATCACGGTTTCCTGCATCACCAGTTCGCGCTCGCTGCCCTCGAACATGCGGCCACCGATGGCGGAATATTCCCCTTCGGTGTTTTCGCGCACGATCAACATGTCGATCTCGCCGGGCTGGCGCGGGCTGCCATCCTTGCGCACCACCGGCGCGATCACGCCCGGCATCAAACGCGCCGGACGCAGGTTGATGTACTGGTCGAACTCGCGGCGAAACAGCAGCAGCGATTCCCACAGCGAGATGTGATCCGGGATCTTGTCGGGCCAGCCGACTGCACCAAAAAAGATGGCATCGTGGTGGCCGATCTGCTCTTTCCAGTTCTCCGGCAGCATGCGGCCGTGGCGCTCGTAGTAGTCCCAGCAGGCGAAATCGAAGTGGTCGAATTCGAGGGGGATTGCGAAGCGACGCGCCGCCACCTGCAGCACACGCAGGCCTTCGGGCATCACCTCCTGGCCGATGCCGTCGCCGGGAATCACGGCAATGCGGTGTGCCTTGCTCATGCAGAAGTCTCCAGAAAGAACGCGAGGGCCTCGTCCAGCAGTGCCTGCGGAGCCTCTTCGGGAATGTAGTGACCGGATGGAGTGGTGCCGTAGCTGGCCTGTTCAGCACGCTGTTGCCAGAGCGCCAGCACATCGAAATTGGGATGCACCACACCATATTCACCACAGAGCACGCGCAACGGCTGCGTGAGCTTGCGCCCAGCGGCTACGTCTGCGCGGTCGTGCTCAAGGTCAATACCGGCAGCGGCGCGGTAGTCTTCGCACATGGCGTGCACAAAGCCTTCCTGCAACGCGCAGCGTTCGTATTCGCGCAGCGCCTCGGGGGCAAACACTTCCAGGCCCGCATGGCGGCTGCCCATCACGCGGTGCAGGTAGGCAACGGGATCAGCGCCGATCAGTGTCTCGGGCAACGGTGCCGGCTGGATCAGGAAGAACCAGTGCCAGTAGGCGCGGGCAAAGGCGTCGGTCGTACCTTCGTACATGGCGAGGGTGGGCGCGATGTCGAGCAGCATCATGCGGTCGACGGCATGCGGATGATCGACGCCCAGGCGATGGGCCACGCGTGCGCCGCGGTCATGCCCCAGCACATGAAACCGTTCAAAACCGTGGTGCAGCATCACTGCCAGCACGTCGAGTGCCATTTCGCGCTTGCTGTAGGGCAGGTGCTGGGCATCGGAGGGCGGCTTGTCGGAATCGCCATAGCCGCGCAGATCCATCAACACCACATGAAAATGCCGGGTCAGCGGCGCAGCAACATGGTGCCAGATGGCATGTGTCTGGGGATGTCCGTGCAGCAGCACCATGGCCGGCGCATCGGCATCGGAGTGGCGACGGATCTGGCCGTGGAGCCGGACGCCACGCCGTGTCACATCAAAGCGGGTGAAACCTTCGAACATCTCCCCTCCCCGATGCGGCGGGACGGGGCCCGGCCGCTTTCACTGGTTGTGCGTTGTCAGGCGCTCCGGCCTGTCTATTTCACCTTGGCCCGGATTTCGGGCAGCGCCTTCTGCAGGTAATAGCCCATGGACCAGACCGTCAGGATCACCGCCAGCCACAGCAGCCAGTAACCCCAGACGCGGGTGTCGATCTGCTCGAACAGCACGCCGTCGTACAGCAGGAACGGGATGGCCACCATCTGCACCGTGGTCTTGAGCTTGCCGATCATGTGCACGGCCACGCTGCGGGAGGCTCCGATCTGCGCCATCCATTCACGCAGGGCGGAAATGGCAATCTCGCGGCCGATGATGATGAGGGCGGCGAACACGTCGGCACGGCCCAGATGCACCAGGATCAGCATGCTGGCGCAGACCAGGAACTTGTCGGCCACCGGATCGAGAAAGGCGCCGAAGGCGGAGGTCTGGTTCAGGCGGCGTGCGAGGAAACCGTCAAACCAGTCGGTAACGGCTGCAGCAATGAACAAGCCTGCCGCCAGCACGTTTTGCGCAGCCGGCGACATGGGAAGATAGAACACCGCCACAAGCAGGGGAATGGCAACGATGCGCGCCCAGGTGAGGCTGGTGGGTAGATTGAGGAACATGGGGTATCAGGGGCTAGCGGTGCAGACCGACGTACTAGTGACCGATTGTGTCATGGATTTGCGCTAGCCTCCCGGCCGCGCAGCAATTGCCCGTCGCTGCCATCAGTGCAGCGCGCGATAAATCTGGCCCGCCAGTTCTTCCGAGATGCCGTCCACACTGGCCAGGTCGGCTTCGGATGCGCGGGCGACCCCCGCCACTCCGCCGAAGCGCTGCAGCAGTCGGGCGCGACGTTTGGGGCCGATGCCGGGGATGTCTTCCAGCCGGCTGCCTCCGGTACGCACTTTGGCGCGACGCGCGCGCATGCCGGTGATAGCGAAACGGTGGGCCTCGTCACGGATCTGTGCCACCAGCATCAGCGCGGCGGAATCCTTGCCGAGCCAGACCTTATCGCGGCCATCGGCAAAGACCAGCTCTTCCAGGCCGACCTTGCGCCCCTCACCCTTCTCCACGCCCACGATGCGGGAGAGTTCGATCCCCAGTTCCTGGAACACCTCGCGCGCCATGGCCACCTGACCCTTGCCGCCGTCGATGAGGACGATGTCGGGCCAGCGCAGCGCCGGGCGCCCTGCCCCGCTCGCTCCCGTGCTTGCGTCTGCCGCGACATCAGTTGCGTCAGGTGCAGTATCTGCTCCTGCAGGTTCGGTCGTGCCCGCTGTGTCAGCGGTTCCGTCAGGCAACTGCTCCTGCCCACCCTGCTCGCGCATCTGCTCGGCCATCTTGCCGTAGCGGCGCAGCAGCACCTGACGCATGGCAGCGTAGTCGTCGCCGGGCGTGATGCCCTGGATGGTGAAGCGGCGGTACTGGCTCGGTTGCATGGTGTGCTGCTCGAACACCACGCAGGAGGCCTGGGTGGCCTCCCCTGCGGTATGGGAGATATCGAAACACTCGATGCGCAGCGTGTCGAGTTGCTCGGTATCCAGCCCCAGCGCATCGGCCAATGCCCGTGTACGTGCCTTCTGCGAGCCTTCTTCGGCCAGCAGCCGGGCCAGTTGCAAGGCAGCATTCTGCTCTGCCATCTGCAGCCAGACGCGACGGTGTTCGCGTGGCTGGTGGATGGCCGTCACCTTGTGGCCCGCCTGTGCCGACAATGCCTCCACCAACGCCGGCGACAGCGGCACGCTGGTGACCAGCACCAGGGGCATGTCTGCGCCCAGGTAATGCTGGGCCACAAAGGCCTCCAGCACGGCCTGTTCGAGGCGGTGCTCCGCCACCTGCCGCCCGTCTTCCACTTCCAGCTCGACCAGCTTGCTGGCGTCTTCCAGCTGGGACGGAAAATGCGGTTTGTCGCCCAGATGCCTGCCACCACGCACCATGGCGAGGTTGACGCAGGCCTTGCCGCCCTGCACGCGGATCGCCAGCACGTCCACATCCTTGTCGGACGAGGTGGACTCCACTGCCTGCTGGTGCAGGATGTTGCTGAGTGCGGCCAGCTGGTCACGCACTTCTGCGGCCTGTTCGAATTCCAGCTGTTCGGAATGCGCCAGCATCCGCTTCTGCAGCTTCTTCATCACGTTGTCGGTGGCGCCATCGAGAAAATCGCGGGCATGAGCCACGTCCTGGGCGTAGTCTTCGGACGTGATCAGGCCCACGCAGGGGCCACTGCAGCGCTTGATCTGGTACAGCAGGCAGGGCCGCGTGCGGTTGGCAAACACCGAATCCTCGCAGGTGCGCAGGCGGAATACTTTCTGCATCAGCTGGATGGTTTCCTTCACCGCCCAGGCGTTCGGGTAGGGGCCGAAATAGCTGTGCTTGCGGTCCGTGGCGCCACGGTAGTAGGCCATGCGCGGATATTCGCCCGGTTGCGGCGTGTCGTCTGCGCGCGGCGTGGCGGTGACAGCCGTGAGCTTGAGATAGGGGTAGCTCTTGTCGTCGCGGAACAGGATGTTGTAGCGCGGCTTGAGCGTCTTGATCAGGTTGTTTTCGAGGATGAGCGCTTCTGCCTCGGAGCGTACCACCGTCACTTCCAGCCGGGCGATCTTGCCGACCATGAAGCCGATGCGGGTGCCCCCGTGATCCTTCTGGAAATAGCTGGAGACGCGCCGCTTCAGGTGTACCGCCTTGCCGACGTACAGCACCTGATCGTCGGCATCGAAATAGCGGTACACCCCCGGCAGGGAGGGCAAGGCGGCCACCTGGGCCAGCAATTCGGCGCTGTGGCGAGGTGCGGGCTCGATCAATGGCGCGTCCTCCATCGCGCTGCCAGGAACTGATGCTTCTATCGGCGGCGTTGGCGCAGATTCTGGCTGTTCGGGAGTATCGGCGGGCGGAGCGGAAGTTCGACGCGGCATGCCCCGGATTGTAGAAGGCGACGGGCAGAACAATGGGATCAGGGACAATGCTGGCCATGCCGTATCCCGCATTCATCCCCCTGCCCCTTCGCGCTGCCGCCCCCGAGCCCTTCCCCTGCTGGCAATGGGACATCTTCTGCACCGTGATCGACAACTATGGCGATGCCGGCGTGTGCTGGCGACTGGCGGCAGGACTGGCGGAGCGCGGGCAACGCGTGCGCTTTTGGATCGACCAGCCGGATTGTCTGCACTGGATGGCACCCCACGGAACCGACGGCGTGGAAATCCGTCACTGGAAGCAGCCGCTGAACGCCACCGACTTGCCGGATGCTGCGGGCGATGTACTCGTCGAAGCCTTTGGCTGCGAGCTGGAGCCTGACGTGCAAGCCTGGTGGGCAGGCCGCCCTTCGCCTTCCGGACTGTGGCTGAATCTGGAATACCTCTCCGCCGAATCGTATGTGGCCCGTTGCCACGGCCTGCCGTCACCGGTGATGCAGGGACCGGCTGCGGGACAGGTGAAGCAGTTTTTCTATCCGGGTTTCACGAAAGACACCGGTGGCCTGCTCCGTGAAGCATCCCTGCCGCAACGGCAGCAGGTGTTTGAGCGACTACCTTGCTTGCAGGGAGCGGATGACCATGGTGGTGACACCTCCCCAGCACAGACCCTGCAGGAAAACACGATGCAGTCCGCGCTGGCAACCGGGCCGCTGGTGGTCAGCCTGTTCTGCTACGAGCCGGTGGCGCTACCAAGTCTGATGGCGCAGCTTGCTGGCAAGCCGAGCAGGCTGCTGGTTTTTCAGGGACGTGGTCATCAGGAGTTGTTGCGCATGTTCGGCTCCCCCTACCTGCCCCCTTCTCATGGTCAGTGCCAGTTGCACCTGATGCCCTGGCTGGACCAGCACGGCTTCGACGAAGTGCTGTGGAGCAGCCATTTCAACTGCGTTCGGGGTGAAGATTCACTGGTGCGCGCCCTGTGGGCCGGGCAGCCCTTTGTCTGGCACATCTATCCGCAGGACGATGATGCGCACCATGCCAAGCTGGAGGCCTTTCTGGACTGGCTTCAGGCGCCCGCCGACCTGCGGCAGCTGCACCTCGTCTGGAACGGGATCAGCAGTGACGCCTTGCCCGACCTGACGCCCACCCGTCTTCAGGACTGGCAAGCGTGCATCCAGGCGGCACGCAAACGGCTGCTTGAACAGGACGACCTCGTCAGCCAGCTGCTGGGGCTCGTATCCAGCACCAGTGTCGTCTGAAAATGCCTGAGCAAATCCTTGGCAACCCCGACTGCGTGCCGCGCGAAATAGCGGTTTGCAGCCACGGATTGGCGGAAACGCGCCACTCGGCTCAGCACATGAGGCTACAGCCCGTCAAGCGCGCAGCGATTCCGGCAGCTACAAGGCGCACCGCTCGAAGCAGCCTAGCCGCCCTCAAGCCCGCTGCGTATCCGGCAACCTGCGCGCAATCTCGCTGACCAGCTGCTGCGCCAGCACTCGCTTGCTGGCGTGCGGCAGCTCGGTGGTGCCGTGATCGTCGATCAGCAGCAAGGCATTGTCATCCTTGCCGAAGGTGGCGGGGCCGATATTGCCCACCAGCAGCGGCACCTGTTTGCGCAGGCGTTTGGCCTGGGCATTGGCTTCCAGGTCATGGCTTTCGGCAGCAAAGCCCACGCAATACAGCGTACCGGCCTGCGCCTGGGCAGTACGCGCCACGGTGGCGAGAATGTCGGGGTTCTCGACAAACTGCAGGGCCGGCGGCTGGCCGCTTCCGTCCTTCTTGAGCTTTTGCTCCGATACATTCGCCGTGCGCCAGTCGGCCACCGCGGCCGTGGCGATGAAAATGCCGTATTCAGGCAAGCTGCGCTCCACCGCTTCCAGCATCTGTTGGGCCGACTGCACATCGATGCGTCGCACACCCTCAGGCGTGGGAAGATGCACCGGGCCGGCCACCAGCGTGACCCGCGCGCCCGCTTCCTGCGCCGCACGTGCAATGGCAAAGCCCATCTTGCCGCTGGAATGGTTGGTGATGCCGCGCACCGGATCGATGGCCTCGAACGTGGGGCCGGCCGTGACCAGCACCTGCTGGCCAGCAAGCACCTTGGGCGCAAAACTGGCCACGATCAGGTCGTGCAGTTGCTGCGGCTCCAGCATGCGACCATCGCCAATCTCGCCACAGGCCTGTTCGCCGTGGCCCACGCCCATCACCTGCGCGCCATCCTGGACGATCTGTGCCAGATTGCGCTGAGTGGCGGGGTGCGCCCACATCTCCCGATTCATGGCCGGGGCCACCAGCAGCGGCTTGCCGGCAGGACGCGCCAGACAGGTCAGGCTGACCAGTTCGTCCGCCCGTCCCTGCGCCAGCCGCGCGATGAAGTCGGCACTGCAAGGCGCCAGCACGATCACATCGGCCTCGCGGCCCATGCGGATGTGCGGCATGTTGTCAGGGCTGCGTGCATCCCACTGGCTCAGCACCACGGGTCGGCCCGAAAGCGCCTGCATGGTGACCGGCGTGATGAACTGGCAGGCAGCCTCGGTCATCATCACCTGCACCGTGGCACCGCTCTTGATCAGCAGCCGGCACAGTTCGGCCGACTTGTAGCAGGCCACGCCGCCAGTCAGTCCCAGCAGCACATGGCGGCCATTCAGTTCCCCAGGGGCAACGCCCAGCATGACGGGAGTGCTTGATTCCATGGTGGTCTCCTCAATACTGCCAGTGCTGCAGGCCGTCAATGGCCAGCGCGTAGCCCTGCACGCCCCAGCCGCACATCACGGCCCTGGCAACGGGCGAGATATAGGAATGGTGGCGGAACGCTTCGCGTGCAAACACATTGCTGATGTGCAGTTCCACCAGCGGCACACCGGTGCCCTTGATGGCATCCATCAGCGCGATGCTGGTATGGGTATAGGCCCCTGCATTGAGCACCACCCCGGCCAGCTGTCCCGCAGCGTGCAGGCGTCCGGCTTCATGGATGGCATCCACCAGATCGCCCTCGTGGTTGCTCTGGCGAAAATCCAGCGCCCAGCCGTGGCGCTCGCAGGCCGTGCGGCACAACTGTTCCACATCGGCCAGCGTGGCAGAACCATAGACAGCGGGCTCGCGCGTGCCGAGCAGGTTGAGGTTGGGGCCGTTGAGGACGACCACGGTCCTGGAAGCAGCAGATGTCATGTCGGGAACCATCATCAATCGATGCGCAGATGATACCCCGAGGCGGCTAGCGCCCCAGCACCTGGTCCACGCCCTTGTTGGCCAGGGCATCGGCCTTTTCGTTGCCCGGATCGCCGGCATGGCCGCGCACCCAGTGCCATTCGATCCTGTGGATGCCCCCATGCACCAGAGCATCGAGCTCCTTCCACAGTTCGGCATTCTTCACCGGCTGCTTGCTCGCCGTGACCCAGCCCTTCTTCTTCCAGCCGTGGATCCATTCGGTAATGCCCTGACGCACATATTGACTGTCCAGGTACAGCGCCACCCGGCACGGCCGCTTGAGCGCCTGCAGGCCGCGGATCACCGCCATCAGCTCCATGCGGTTGTTGGTGGTGTTCAGCTCGCCGCCATACAGCTCCTTGCTGTGCGGTCCTGACTGCAGCCACACGCCCCAGCCTCCCGGCCCGGGGTTGCCCTTGCAGGCTCCATCGGTATAGATGGTCACGTTATCCATGGCACCTGTTCTCTTTGTTTGTTGTTGCTGGTCTGGCCCGACTGCACCCGAACGAAGGCAGCCTGGCCGAAGGTGCAAGATTATGGCCGCGTACGGGGCGTCTGGGCCGATGGCTGAGCACGATGCGTGGCATGCCGCTCGCCCTGCGCCAGCGGCACGGTACTGCGCGCCTGCTTGGCGACCTTCCAGCGCGGCTGGATCATGCGCACGCCACGCACGCGCTTGACCGCCTCGATGAAGTACACCCCGCCCAGAATGGGCCACCAGCGGTCACCCGCATGCTCCATCCAGCGCAGGCGTTCGTACCAGGCCTCGCTGCGCAAGCCAGGGCGGTAGCAGCCAAAGCGCCCTCCATCCACCTCCAGATTGAGCAGGCGCAGCCAGTCACGCAGGCGGCGATGCCCGATCAGGTCGTCGATATCCGGAATGAAGGCAGGCGCGCCACTGCCCATGCGTTGTGCCAGCACGCTGCGCCACTGCTGCGTGCCCCACAGGCTGACCGGATTGAAACCAATCACGATCAGGCGCCCTTCCGGCACCAGCACACGTTCCACTTCACGCAGGGTGGCGTGCGGGTCGGCACTGGCTTCCAGCGTATGGGGCAGCACCACCAGATCCAGGCTGTTTTCGGCAAACGGCAATGCCATGGGCTCGACTACCAGACTCAGGGGAATCTGCCCTTCGTGCGCCAGATCACCAATGCAGACGTCAGCATCCAGCTCATCAGCCAGTGTGGCATCCACCTCTTGCGGCACTTCCACCGGCAAGCCATGATCGGCTGCCAATGCAGGCTCCAGCGTGTCGATGCCGGCCAGCCAGCGCCGCTTGACGCGGCTGTTGCGTAGCAAGGGCAAGGTTTCTCCGCCAATTTGCAACGCATGGTAACCAAAGCAGTCTGCCACCGCCTGATCGCAATGCCGCAGCTCCCACTCCCGCAAATAGCGACCCGCGGGGGTGTGGAACCATTGCGCCAAATCTATAATCTGCTCCGACATGCCCTGAATTGAACCTTCCTCGGACACTCCCAATGAACCTGGTGCCCCTGCCCGTCCTGAACGACAACTATATCTGGATCCTGCACGACGGCGCTTCCGCCCTGGTGGTTGATCCGGCAGTGTCGGAACCGGTCGTGGCAGCGCTGCAGCAGCAAGGCCTGCGGCTGGATGCCATCCTGATCACGCACCACCATGCCGACCATGTAGGCGGGCTGGATGCCCTCTACCAGGCTTGTGGCCACAGCGGTACGCAAGTGTACCTGCCAGTTGCCGACGGCCTGTCTGCGGGGCAGTTCCCGTCCGTACCGCAGCAGGCGATGCACTGGGTATCCGGGGGCGACACAGTTGCTGCACTGGGCGTGGATTTCCAGGTGCTGGATATTCCCGGTCACACTGCGGGGCATGTCGGCTACTTTGCTGCGGCACCTGCCGGGCAACAGCCCATCCTTTTCTGCGGCGATACCCTCTTCTCCGGCGGCTGCGGTCGCCTCTTCGAGGGAACGCCGGCGCAAATGCACCATTCGCTCTCGCTGCTGGCCGCACTCCCGGCTGCAACGCGCGTGTGCTGTGCGCATGAGTACACTCTGTCCAACCTGCGTTTTGCGGCAGCCGTCGAAGCCGGCAACAGCGATCTGCAGGCCTATACGCATCACTGCGAAGCCCTGCGCGCGCAGGGCGTTCCGACTGTTCCGTCCACCATCGGCCAGGAACTTGCCATCAATCCTTTCCTGCGGGTGCATGAGCCTGCGGTGCAACAGGCTGCCCTGCAGCAGGACGCCGCCGCCACTGACCCGGTACAGGTCTTTGCCGTGCTGCGCGAGTGGAAGAACCGCTTCTGACCCGCGCGCCGGCACGACTCCGAGATTCCCCTTCATGTTTTTCCGTTATGTGATGAGCCTTTGCGCCATCGCCGTGCTGGCAGGCTGTGCCACCGGCGGGGGCCAGAACGCCGGCTCCGTCGGCATCCGCATGTCCGATGTGGATGGCAATGTCTTCAGCGGCAAGAGCTCCAGCCGCTTCGGCCTGAGCAGCCCCAACGACATGTGGGAGCGCGTGCAACGCGGCTTCTCCATGCCCGATCTGGACAACGCCATCGTGCGCGACCGCGAAGCCTGGTACACACGCAACCCCAACAGCGTGAGCCGCATGCTCGGCCGCTCCGACAAGTACCTGTTCCATGTGGTCGAAGAACTGGAGCGCCGCCGCATGCCGACCGAACTGGCCCTGCTGCCTTTCGTGGAAAGCGCCTTCAACCCGCAGGCCGTGAGCAGTGCCAAGGCTGCCGGCATGTGGCAGTTCATTCCCAGCACGGGCAAGCAGTACGAACTGGCCCAGAACCGCTTCCTGGATGACCGCCGCGACGTGCTGCGCTCCACCCGGGCAGCAATGGACTACCTGCAGCGCCTGTACACCATGTTCGGCGACTGGCACCTGGCCCTGGCGGCCTACAACTGGGGCGAAGGCAATGTGCAGCGCGCCATCAACCGCAATATCGCTGCGGGCCGCGGCACCAGCTACGAAGAGCTGAACATGCCGCAGGAAACGCGCCAGTACGTACCCAAGCTGCAGGCGCTCAAGAACATCATCCGCAACCCGGCCACGTTCAACACGGCGCTGCCCAACGTCGCCAACCATCCCTATTTCGACCAGGTCAAGATCTCGCGCGACATCGACGTCAGCATGGCGGCGCGTCTGGCCGAGATCAGCGTGGATGATTTCAAGGCGCTCAACCCCTCGCTCAACAAGCCGATGGTGATTGCCTCGCTCACGCCGCGCATCCTGCTGCCCTGGGAGGCCGCCCCCCGTTTCCGCGAGAATCTGGCGCGCCTGGGCAACAACCGCCTCGCCAGCTGGACGCTGTGGACTGCCCCCACCACCATGACGGTGGCCCAGGCGGCAGAACAGGTGGGCGCCACCGAAGAGCAGCTGCGCGAGATCAACCGCATTCCCCCGCGCATGATGGTGCGCGCCGGCTCGTCCCTGATGGTGCCGCGCCCGGACTGGCACAACACGGAAATTTCCAGTGCGGTTGCCAGAAGCAGCAGCATCAGCTTTGCCCCCGAAGTCGTGCTGCGCCGCATCACGCTGAAAGCGCAGGACGGAGACACCATTGCCAGCTTCGCGGCGCGCGTCGGCGTGCCTGCCCAGGACGTCGCCAGCTGGAACCGGACTTCCACCAATGCGTCGCTCGAAGCAGATGAGGCCGTGGTCCTCAACCTGCCGCAAACGCAGGCAAGCCGCCTGCTGAACCAGCAGCGCGCGGAAGAAGCGCTGGCCGCGCGCGCTGAACGTCTGGCGCAACGCCAGCGTCAGCGGGAAGAATCCATTGTGCGGGTGTCCTCACGCAAGAGCAGCGCCCGCACACGCGATGCGGAAAAGGAAGCGGATACCCGCCCGGCACGAAGCAAGGCAAACCGCAACGAAGAGCCATCCGCGCGTGGCAAGGCCGCGAGCCGTGAGGATGAGCGCACGACACGTCGTGGCAAAAATGCCCCGAAAGAGGATGCCCGCCCCGTCAAGGAGAAGGCCGCAGCTGACGATTCCCGCACCGCCAAAGGCAAGCCGGTCCGTGACGATGCACGCAGCAAGCGCCGCGCTGATCCGGAAGACAGGCCCGAGCGCAAGGACGCAAGCCGCGCGTCCGACAAGGCAGCCAATCGCCGTGCCAAGGGAGCGGAAGAAGCCCCTGCCAAGGCACGCAGCGCAGCGAGCGACAAACCCGGCAGGAGCGGGAAAAACGCCGACAAGCCGGCGAAAGATGCCAGGACATCCGGCAAGGAAAAGAACGACAAGCCGGCCCGCAAAGGAAAGTGAACTGGCCTGCAGGGGAGCCATCCCCTGCGATCTGGCCGGGAAGAACGGGGCTGCCAGTGCAGCCCCGTCTCACATCAGAACGCCGCGAGCAGCAGAATGGCCACATTCACCCCGAAGGCAGCGGTCCAGACCAGGCTGCGCAAGGTCGCCTTGTCGACGACATAGCACCATACATACACCACGCGCAGCAATACGAACGCGATGGCCAGCAGGTCGATCCAGGTCTGGTTGGCCTGCAACTGGTGCGCAATAAGCACCGCGCCGATGAAAAACGGCAATACCTCAAAGCCGTTTTGCTGGGCTGCATTGGCCCGCGCTGCGGCCCCTCGCTGCTGCTCCAGCCAGGCACGCGGATCGCTGTTGTCGAAGCCCCCGCTGTCGCGGGCGCCAATCTTCTTGGCGATGCCGGCACTGACAATCGGCAGCAGCGACGCCGCCAGCACCATGCCGTAGGCCCAGGTAAAACCGTCAGCCATGAGACTCTCCCGCCTTGAAATGGGCCTCCAGCTCGTTTGCCAGCGCCTGCTCCAGCACTGGCAACACCTGCTCCACAGCCCGGATGTTGGGAGCGGGCGAGTCCCTCAACGCAGCGCCCCACACGGGGTTGGGAAAATGACTGTCCCAGTCAAAGCGCGCAATCACGTGCCAGTGCAGATGCGGCACCACGTTGCCCAGGGTGGCCAGATTGATCTTGGTCGGCTGCAGATGCTCGCGCAGCAACTTTTCGACCAATGTGACCGCTTCCATGGCGTGCTGGCGCTCTTCGGCGGCCAGATCACTCCACTCGGCCACGTGACGGTTGCAGATCAGGCGGTAGAAGCCCGGAAACGCGGCTTCACCAGCATGCACCAGCCGCCATCCTTCAGAGCGCCAGACCAGCCGGCCCCCATCCTCCCTGCACAGGATGCAGTCCTCCGTCTGTATCGCACTCATCGCTTTCTCCGCTGGTACAAATGGATGCAGACGCAACGCCCTGAGGCGCACGCCCGACGCGTTCCTATCTTAATATGCGCACACAAGACTGCCACTGCATGACGCAGCAGAGACCCACACACCACGATGCCACTGCCAATACCCTCACTTCCCCGTCGCCACCTGATTTCCGCTGCTGTTGCCGCAGCCGGCATGCTTTCCGTTACCGGCTGCTCCGGCATGTTCTCCGGCGAGCAGACAGTTTTCATCGATGGCAGCAAGCTGCAGCAGAAGCTGGACACCCGTTTTCCCGTCGACAAACGCCTGCTGGGCATGTTTGACGTGACGGTGAGCAATCCCCGCCTGAGCTTCGATCCCGCCGCCAACAAGCTGGGGACGCGCCTGACACTGGCCACTCCTGCCGTATTCGGCCTGATGCCTGCCATGAAAGGCAATGTGGATCTGGCCTACGGACTGCGCTACGAACCGAGCGATCACAGCGTGCGCATGACCAATGTCGAGGTCAAATCGGTCGACCTGAAGGACGAAAAAGGCCAGGGCAACAGCCGCGCCAACAATGCGCTGGCCATGGTCGGCGAGCAGATGTTCCAGGATTACACGCTGTACAAGTTCACCGCATCCGATCTGGAGAAGGCCAGCAAGTACCAATACACCCCGACAACAATTACGGTTAAGCGTAATGGTGTCGACGTGCTTCTCGTGCCGCGGAAATAATGCGGGATGAATGTCCGGCAGCACCGGACCAGGGCACAGGCGGGCGTGAGGCCCGCTTGCCGTTTGGACAACACCTCTATTGCAGGAGTACGCATGAATTTCTGGGACCAGAACTACAGCGCCGTGGATGGCTACAAGTACGGCGAAGCCCCCAACGCCTTCTTGCGCGAGGAGGCAGCGCGACTGGACAGTCCCTCACGCATTCTGGTTCCCGGAGATGGCGAAGGCCGCAATGGCGTCTGGCTGGCCGAACAGGGCCACGCCGTGCAATCCATCGACAGTTCCGCAGTGGGCCTAGCCCGTGCGCGTGACCTCGCGCAGCGCCGGGGCGTTGCAATCGACACGGTACAGGCCGATCTGGCCAGCTGGCAGCCCGAACCAGCCAGCGCCGACGCGGTGGTGATGATCTACCTGCACCTGCCCCCGGCACTGCGCCCTGCCGTGCATGCCAAGCTGGTACAGGCACTCAAGCCTGGCGGCTTGCTGCTGCTGGAAGCCTTCCACCCGAAGCAGCTCGGGTACAGCAGCGGCGGTCCCAAGGATGAAGCCATGCTCTACACGCTGGACATGCTGCGCGCCGACCTTGCCGATGGCATGGAAGAAGTCATGGCCGAAGAAGGCCCGGCCACCCTGGACGAAGGCCCCGGTCACCAGGGGCCGGCATGGGTGACGCGCTGGATCGGCCGCAAGATCGCGGCATAAGGTCACCCTCCTCCTTCCATCTGTCAGGACATTACAAAGAAAAAGGCTGGAGAAGCTTTCGCTTCTCCAGCCTTTACCGTCTGCGCCGCGTTCCGGCTTACACCAGCACGCGCTCGATGCCACCCGCATTGGCGGCATCGACATAGCCCTTCATCCAGTCCTCGCCGAGGATCTGGCGCGCCATCTCCACCACGATGTAGTCGGCTTCCATCAGGCCATTGGGCAGATCCTCGTTGTAGCGGCTCAGACCCTGGAAGCAGCTCGGGCAGCTGGTGAGCATCTTCACCTTGGGATCGCCGTTACGCAGGGTCGGAGCCGTCAGGCCATTCTCCTGCTGCAGCTTGGCCAGTTCCACGGCGTTCTTGCGGATCTCTTCCGTCTTGCGGAAGCGCACCTGCGTGGAGATGTCCGGTCGGCTGACACCCAACGTACCCGACTCGCCGCAGCAGCGATCGCTCTTCACCACAGCATCACCCAGCAGGCCCTTGACGGTCTTCATGGGGTCCTGCAGCTTGAGCGGCGTGTGGCAGGGATCGTGGTACAGATAGCCTTCCGGCTTGGGCAGCGTGATGCCTTTTTCCAGCAGGAACTCGTGGATGTCGATGATGCGGCAGCCCGGGAAAATCTTCTCGAACTCGTAATCCTGCAGCTGGTCGTAGCAAGTACCGCAACTCACCACCACGGTCTTGATGTCCAGGTAGTTGAGCGTGGTGGCCACGCGGTGGAACAGCACGCGGTTGTCGGTGATCATCTTCTCGGCCACGTCGAACTGGCCGGCGCCGCGCTGCGGGTAGCCGCAGCACACATAGCCCGGCGGCAGCACGGTCTGCACGCCGGCATGCCACAGCATGGCCTGCGTTGCCAGGCCGACCTGGCTGAACAGGCGCTCGGAGCCGCAGCCCGGGAAGTAGAACACCGCTTCGCTATCCACCGAGGTGTTCTGCGGATCGCGGATCACCGGCACGTACTGGCGATCCTGGATATCCAGCAGCGCACGGGCAGTACGCGTCGGTAGGCCGCCCGGCAACTTCTTGTTCACGAAGTGGATGATCTGCTCCTTGACCGGAGCCGTGCCTACCGTGGCCGGCGGACGCGCAGTCTGGTGGCGCCCTGCCACCTTGAAGAAGTCCACTGCCGCACGCTGCGCCTTGAAGCCGACGTTCACCATGCCGGCACGCAGCAGGTTGATGGTGGACGGCTCGGTCGCGTTCAGCATCAGCATGGCCGCCGACTTGCCGGGACGCGTGCTCTGCTGGCCCATCTTGCGCAGCAGGTTGCGCATGTTCATGGAGACATCGCCAAAGTCGATGTCCACCGGGCACGGATCGAAACACTTGTGGCACACCGTGCAATGCTCGGCCACGTCCTCGAATTCGCTCCAGTGCTTGATGCTGATGCCGCGGCGCGTCTGCTCTTCGTACAGGAAGGCTTCGACCAGCAGCGAAGTTGCCAGAATCTTGTTGCGCGGGCTGTATAGCAGATTGGCGCGCGGCACGTGCGTGGCGCACACCGGCTTGCACTTGCCACAGCGCAGGCAGTCCTTCACGCTGTCGGCAATCGAGCCGATATCGCTCTGGCGCATGATGATCGACTCATGCCCCATCAGGCCAAAGCTGGGCGTATAGGCATTGCTCAGGTCGGCCAGCGCCGTGGTGCCTACGTAGACAGCACGCTGTTTCTCGCTCATCACCACCGGACGCAGCAGCTTGCCCTTGTTGAAGCGGCCTTCGGGGTCGATGCGCGCCTTGTAGTCGGCAAACGGCGCGAGTTCCTCGTCCGTCAGGAATTCCAGCTTGGTGATGCCGATGCCGTGCTCGCCGGAAATCACGCCGTCGAGCGAACGCGCCAGCGCCATGATGCGCTTGACCGCCTCGTGGGCCAGCTGCAGCATGTCGTAGTCATCGCTGTTGACGGGGATATTGGTGTGCACGTTGCCGTCACCCGCGTGCATGTGCAGCGCCACCCAGACACGGCCCTTGAGCACGCGCTGATGCACCGCATCCACTGCCTCCAGCAGCGGCTTGAACACTTCGCCGCTGAACAGGGTATGCAGCGGGTTGCGGATCTGCAGCTTCCAGCTGGCACGGAGGCTGTGGTCCTGCAGGGCTTCGAAATGCTGGTCAATATTGTCCAGCCAGTTTTGCCACAGGGCACGTACGCCGGTGATCAGCGCACGGGCTTCGCGCACGCGCGTCGCCAGCATGTCGGCCGGATCGCCGGGTTCCATGGAGGCAGTTTCGGCATCGAACTTGCCCAGCGGCAGATGCGGCTGCTCGAAGAACTCCAGCAGTTCATCGGCCAGGCGGATCTTGTTGCGCAGGCTCAACTCGATGTTGATGCGTTCGATGCCATCGGTGTACTCGGCCATGCGCGGCAGCGGAATCACCACGTCCTCGTTGATCTTGAAGGCGTTGGTGTGGCGACTGATGGCGGCGGTACGCTTGCGGTCAGCCCAGAACTTCTTGGCCGCTTCGCGCGTGGTGGCGATGAAGCCCTCGCCGCTGCGGCTGTTGGCGATGCGCACCACTTCGCTGGTGGCACGGGCCACGGCGTCGGGATCGTCGCCCACGATGTCGCCGATCAGCACCATCTTGGGCAGGCCGTTGCCGCCCAGTTCGCCAGTGGCGCCGCGCTTGCTCTTGGTGGCATAGCCCACGGCCTTGAGGTAGCGGTCGTCCAGATGTTCCAGGCCGGCCAGCAGCACGCCGCTACGCTTCTGTTCCTCGAACATGTAGTCGCGGATCTCGACGATGCTGGGCACCGCCAGCTTGGCGCTGCCGAAGAACTCCAGGCAGACGGTGCGGCTGTGCGCCGGCATGCGGTGCACGATCCAGCGCGCGCTGGTGATCAGGCCGTCACAGCCCTCCTTCTGGATGCCGGGCAGACCGCTCAGGAACTTGTCCGTCACGTCCTTGCCCAGACCTTCCTTGCGGAAAGTGGCACCGGGGATGTCCAGGCGTTCGGTGCGGATCGGCGTCTTGCCGTCCGCTTCGAAGTAGCGCAGCTCGAAGCTGGCCACGTCCACGTCGTGGATCTTGCCCAGGTTGTGATTGAGTCGGTGCACTTCCAGCCATTGCGCATCCGGAGTCACCATGCGCCAGCTGGCCAGGTTGTCCAGCGCCGTGCCCCACAGCACGGCCTTCTTGCCCCCGGCGTTCATGGCAATGTTGCCGCCGATGCAGGACGCCTCGATGGAAGTCGGGTCGACCGCAAACACGAAGCCGGCACGCTCGGCGGCCTCTGCCACGCGGATGGTCACCACGCCGGCGCCGCTCCACACGGTAGGTACGGGCTCGGCCACGCCGGGCAGCTGCACCATCTCGACTTCGGTCACAGTGTCGAGTTTTTCAGTGTTGATGACCGCGCTCATCCACGTGAGCGGAATGGCGCCGCCGGTATAGCCGGTACCGCCGCCACGCGGCACGATGGTCAGGCCCAGGTCCACACAGCCTTTCACCAGGTCGGCCATTTCGGCCTCGGTATCGGGCGTGAGCACCACGAAGGGATATTCCACGCGCCAGTCGGTCGCGTCAGTCACGTGGCTGACGCGGCTCAGGCCGTCGAACTTGATGTTGTCCTTCTGCGTCAGCTTGCGCAGACGGCGCAGCACCTTGTCGCGCAGGTCGATCGTCACGCCGAAGGAGCGTTCGAAACTGTTGACGGCCTCATGGGCCAGCGCCAGCACTTCGCCCACGGCGTCGTCACGCACCTTGTCGATGCTGCCGGTGCGGCGCTTCTCGATCTCGCCCAGACGGTGACGCATGGCCTCGATCAACTGGGCACGGCGCTTGGGGTTGTCGAGCAGGTCGTCCTGCACATACGGGTTGCGCTTGATCACCCACATGTCGCCCAGCACCTCGTAGAGCATGCGGGCGGATCGGCCGGTTTCGCGCTCGCCGCGCAGCGTGTTCAGCAACTCCCAGCCATGGCGGCCGAGCAGACGCTCGACGATCTCGGCGTCGGAGAAGCTGGTGTAGTTATAGGGAATTTCGCGAATACGCTGGGCAGCGTGCTGGAGGGCCAGCACGTTCTTGTGCAAAACGGGAGCGTTCATGGGCAGGTAAAGCCTCGTCGGCGCGCCAGAAAACTGGCCCTGGCGCGTGGTGGAAGGAGCACGAGTACGAATTTTAGTCCAGTAGGGACTGTCCCTACGGCATGTGGGACATGCGATGCGTTCAAGGCATGCCCGGCAACAGCACTGTGGTGTTAATGCCGCGTTGTATCACCCTGGTGCCAGGGCGCAACGGGCAATTCTTCTGCTTCGGCAACCGGTGCTTCGCGGCGGCGGAAGTGGCGCAGCAGCCATTGCTGCATGCCGCCCATGCCCAGCGCCAGCGCCACGTAGGTGAGCATGCCGCCGTCGCGCTGCAGCAGGAGCATGCCCAGCAGCAGGATCAGCACGCCAGAGACGAACAGCCACAGCCACTCACGCTGCCAGCGCAGCGTGACATCGCGGCGCCGGGCCAACACACGGTGCGTCAGCAACAGCAGACTGGCCAGCCAAATGGCAGGAAGCACAAAGTTGAACAGGTGATTGAAGAGGGCAAACAGTCCCATGGACAAGGGTTTCCGCGCAAACGGGAGCAAAAAGTACACGCCTGCCCTGCTGGAGTCTAGAGCGTCGTCAAGACAGGCGGCCAGCTTCGATTTTATAATCCCTGCCATGTCAGTCTGGGCTCTAGGCATCAACCACCACACCGCACCGCTGGATTTGCGCGGCCGCTTCTCGTTTGCGGTCGACCAGATGGGTCCGGCCCTGCACGGCTTGCGCCAGACTTTTGCGCAGCATCCCGAAGCAGCCATCATCTCCACGTGCAACCGCACCGAGGTGTACTGCGCGAGCGACCGCGTCGATATCGACCACACGCTTGCGTGGCTGGCCCGCGCGGGCAATGTGCCCGAGCACGCGCTTCGCGACTACACCTACACGCTTCAGAACGACACCGTGGCACGCCATGCCTTTCGCGTGGCCAGCGGGCTGGACAGCATGGTGCTGGGCGAGGCGCAGATCCTCGGCCAGATGAAGGATGCCGTGCGCGCCGCCGAGGCCGCCGGCAGCCTGGGCACCACGCTCAACCAGCTGTTCCAGCGCAGTTTCTCCGTGGCCAAGCTGGTGCGCAGCAGCACCGAAATTGGTGCGCACAGCATCAGCATGGCCGCCGCGGCCGTGCGTCTGGCTTCGCAACTGTTCGAGGACCTGAGCCAGATCCGCATCCTGTTCGTGGGCGCCGGCGAGATGATCGAACTGGCCAGCACCCACTTTGCCGCGCGCAATCCCAAGCAGATGGTGATTGCCAACCGCACCATGGAACGCGGCGAAGCACTGGCCAACCGCTTCGGCGCCAGCGTAATGAAGCTGGCCGACATTCCCGAGCGTCTGCATGAATTTGATGCCGTGGTGAGTTGCACTGCCAGCACCCTGCCCATCATCGGTCTGGGCGCTGTCGAACGCGCGCTCAAGAAGCGCCGCCATCGCCCCATGTTCATGGTCGATCTGGCCGTGCCGCGCGATATCGAGCCCGAAGTGAAGGCACTGAACGACGCCTATCTCTACACCGTGGACGACCTCGCCACCGTGGTGCAGACCGGCCAGGCCAACCGCCAGGCAGCCGTGGCGCAAGCCGAAGCCATCATCGACGAAGGCGTGCGCAACTTCATGCACTGGCTGCAGCAGCGCGACCCCAACTACGGGGCCGTGTCGCTGATCCGCCAGGTCAACCAGCGCGCCGACGAATGGCGCGAAATGGAAATCGCCAAGGCACGCAAGCGCCTGGCCAAGGGCGATGATGTGGAGGCTGTGCTGGAATCGCTTTCCCGTGGCCTGACGCAGAAAATGCTGCACGGCACGATGAAAGAGCTGCAGAGCACGGAACTGTCGCGCCAGGTGCAGGCCGCAGAGACCGTGCAGCGCCTGTTTTTGAACAAGCAGCGCTAGCTATCCCGCGTACACGGGCGGCCAACCTTGGCCGCCTTTTGTCTGCGCGCCTGCGGGCTTACCCCTTCGCCGCTGCCTCGGTCTTCCGTCTTTCCCCTTTCCGCCCTGCTCCGCATGAAACCCTTTCTCCGCACCCAGCTCGCCCGCTACGCCGAACGCCTGCACGAGCTGGATTTCCTGCTCAGCCGCGAAGACATCATGCAGGACATGCAGCAGTTCCTGGCGCTGTCGCGCGAGCATAACGAGATTGGCCAGATTGCCGGCCGCTTCACGCGCTACCGCCAGATAGAAGCCGACGTGGCCACCGCCCGCGACATGCTGGACGACCCGGACATGGCGGAAATGGCAGAAGAAGAAATCAGCAACGGCGAAGCCGAACTGGTGAAGCTGGAGGACGAACTGCAGCGCCTGCTGCTGCCCAAGGACCCCGATGAAGGCCGCCCGGCCTTCGTGGAAATCCGTGCCGGCACCGGCGGCGATGAATCTGCCCTGTTTGCCGGCGACCTGGCGCGCATGTACACGCGCTATGCCGAGCGCCAGGGCTGGACAGTGCAGGTAATCAGCGAATCGCCGAGCGAGATCGGCGGCTACAAGGAAATCGTGCTGCGCATGGAAGGCGCCAACAGCACGGACACCAACACGGGCGTGTATGGCACGCTGATGTTCGAATCTGGCGGCCACCGTGTGCAGCGTGTGCCAGCCACCGAGACGCAGGGACGCATCCATACCAGCGCCTGCACCGTGGCCGTGATGCCGGAGCCCGATCCGGCGCAAGCCATCACGCTCAACCCGGCCGATTTGCGCATCGACACCTTCCGCGCCAGCGGTGCCGGCGGCCAGCATATCAACAAGACCGACTCCGCCGTGCGTGTGGTGCACCTGCCTACCGGCATCGTGGCCGAATGCCAGGACGGCCGCAGCCAGCACAGCAACAAGGCCAAGGCGCTGCAGGTGCTGCAGGCGCGTATCCAGGACAAGGAGCGCAGCGAACGCGCCGCCAAGGAAGCGGCCATGCGCAAGGGTCTGGTCGGCAGTGGCGACCGCAGCGACCGCATCCGCACCTACAACTTCCCGCAGGGGCGGCTGACGGATCACCGCATCAACCTCACCCTGTACAAGCTCACTTTCGTGATGGATGGCGACCTGTCGGAAGTGCTGCAGGCCCTGCGCCATGCGCGTGAGGCAGAGCAACTGGCCGAGCTGGAAGTCAATGACTGAGTCGCCCTGCCCCTCCACGGATACCCCCGTCACACTGGCACAAGCCCTGCGTGAGGGACAGGCAGCGGGACTGGAGCGCCTGGATGCCCAATTGCTGCTGCTGCATGCCGTGGGGCAGGATGCTCGCGACCGCTCCTGGTTGCTGATCCATGACGGTGACCTACTCACCACGGAACAACACGCACTATGGCAGCAACTGATGCGGCGACGCCTGGCAGGCGAACCCGTGGCCTACCTGCGTGGGTTTCACGCCTTCTACGGACTGCAACTCGCTGTGGACGCCCGCGTGCTCGATCCACGCCCCGATACGGAAACCCTGGTGGACTGGGCACTGGAGTTGCTGCCCACTTTTGCAGACCAGCCCTGCATTGCGGATCTCGGTACCGGCAGCGGCGCCATCGCCTGCGCCATTGCAGCCAACGCCCCGTACGCACGCGTCCATGCCTGCGACGCCAGCGACGATGCGCTGGCCGTGGCGCGGTCCAATGCCGAACGCCTGCAGCTTCCGGTGCAGTTCGCACACGGCTCTTGGCTGCAGGCCTTCGGCCCGCAAGCGCCCCGCTTCGACCTGATCGTCAGCAACCCGCCCTATATTCCCGACGATGACCCGCATCTGGCCGCGCTGCGGCATGAGCCACTGTCTGCCCTGGCCAGCGGCGCGGACGGGCTGGACGATATCCGCGCCATCATCGCGCAGGCGCCCTTCTACCTGAAACCCGGCGGCTGGCTGCTGCTTGAACACGGCCATGATCAGTCGGTAGCCGTGCAGGCATTGCTGTGCGAGCAGGGGTTCACGCAGGTGCAGTCGCGGAACGATCTGGCCGGCATTGCGCGCTGTACCGGCGGCCAATGGACTTGATCCAGAACAGGCAATCACCCGCTGTAGCCCCGAAACCAGCAAGGTCTGCCCCTCACCCACACGGCGCAGGCAGCAATATCACTGATAATTGACCGACTCGGGCGGAGCTATGCATGGCTGCGCCCTTCTCAGACATCTGATTTTCGTAGCGAGCACACCATGAACGAAACCCAACAACGCATCGACACCCTGGTCAAAGGCAGCCCCATCGTGCTGTTCATGAAGGGTAACGCCAGCTTCCCCATGTGCGGCTTTTCCGGCCGTGCCATCCAGATCATCAAGGCCTGCGGCGTGGATCCCAAGGATGTGCAGACCGTGAACGTGCTGGAAGATGACGAAATCCGCCAGGGTATCAAGGACTACAGCAATTGGCCGACCATTCCCCAGCTCTATGTCAAGGGCGAATTCATCGGCGGCTCCGACATCATGATGGAGATGTACGAAAGCGGCGAACTGCAACAGTTGCTCCAGGCCTGAGATGCCTGAGCCGGGCCGCCCGTGTCCGGCTTCGTGGTAACCGCAGGGAGTGCGATGGCGCCAGCGCATCGCCGCGGTTACCGGTGTTCGACCCAACTGGATCTTTATGAGCTTTACCCAGAGTCTTGTCATCCTGCTGGCCCTGATCGCGGCCTCCTCCTTCTTTTCCATGGCGGAAATTGCGCTGGCTGCATCGCGCCGCGTACGCTTGCGGCAAATGGCCGATGACGGAGACCCCCGCGCAGACACTGTCTTGCATGTGCAGGAGCAACCTGGGTATTACTTCACCGCCGTCCAGATCGGGCAGAATGCCGTCGCCATCCTCGGCGGTATCGTGGGCGAAGGCAGTCTCACCCCCTATATCGCAGATGCGCTGTACTGGATCGACAATCCCGTGGTGCTACGCCACCTGAGCGCGGCCCTCTCCTTCATCGCGATCATCTCGGCCTTCATCCTGCTGTCCGACCTGCTGCCCAAGCGCATCGGCATGAGCCAGCCGGAAAAATTTGCGGTGCGCCTGATCCGCCCCATGCAGGCCTGCGTGGCACTGCTCAAGCCCATTGTCTGGTTCTACAGCCGCATCACGGACCTGGTGCTGCGCGTCTCGGGCATGCCGGCACAGCGCGATGACCGCGTCACGCCCGATGACATCCTCTCGCTGGCCGAAGCGGGTGCGCAATCGGGCCTGCTGGCACGCAACGAGCAGCGCGTGATCGAGAACGTGTTCGAGCTGGACAGCATCACCGTGGCCAGCGCCATGAGCACGCGCGACCGCATTGCCTGGTTCAACATCGACGACTCGGACACGATCATCCGCGCCCGCATCACCGAACAGCCCTACTCCACCTACCCCGTGGTGCAGGACGATCTGGACCATGTGATCGGCTACGTGGACGCCAAGGACCTGTTCCAGCGCGCCCTCAAGAATGAGCCCATCAACCTGCGCGATCCGGCGCTGCTGCACAAGGTGCTGGTGGTGCCCGCCCAAGTGACGCTGGCCGAGGTGCTCGACCAGTTCCGCCAGGTGCACGAGGATTTTGCCGTAGTGGTAAACGAGTACAGCATGGTGGTCGGCGTGGTGACGCTGAACGATGTGATGAGCACCGTGATGGGCGATCTGGTGGCCATGGACGAAGAGGAAATGATCGTCCGCCGCGACGACAACTCCTGGCTGATCGACGGCATCACGCCCATCGGCGATGTGGAGCGTGCCCTGGGCATCGACACCCTGCCGGACGAAGACAGCTACGAGACGCTGGCCGGCTTCCTGATGGTGATGCTGCGTCGTATCCCCAAGCGGACGGATACTGTCACGGTGGGCAACTTCACCTTCGAGGTGATGGACGTGGACAGCTACCGCATCGACCAAGTGATGGTGACGCGCAAGACACCAGCGGTTGAGTGACGCGGGCGTAGCGCTCGGTTTACAATGGCGGGCTACGCGCTGCAATGGCGCGGCTGGGGGGCGTTAGCTCAGTTGGTTAGAGCAGGGGACTCATAATCCCTTGGTCGGGGGTTCAAGTCCCTCACGCCCTACCAAATAAAATCAATGGGTTAGAGCAATTTCGTAGACCCCTTTTTCTTCTACGCAGCGATTTCCTAACCCTGTGTAGCCGGGATGTAAGTTAGGGGCACGATTTTCGCACCCTGACGCGCAAGGACTGGAGAACAGCCCACTGCCCCAAGTCATTCTGCCCCAACCGCCCCCTGCCCCCTCGCCTCATCAAACTTCGCCTTCATCGTAGGATTCCCCCGCGTCAGCCGCTTGATGGTCAAATCCTCCGCCTTGTCATTGGCCAGCCGCAGGTTGTTGGCCGACTTGTACAGCGCTTCCTTGGTTTTCTCAAGATCCTTGATCGCCTCGTCAATGCGCCTGACAGCCTCGGCAAACCCTTCCGAAGCGAGGCGCCAGTTGCGCCCGAACGCCGTCTTGAAATCCTCCAGCTGCGTCTCGAACCGGGTAATGTCAAGATTCTGCGCCTTGACCAAGGCCAGCTCCGACTTGTAAGCCAGCGACTTCATCGCCGCATTGCGCAGCAGCGTGATGATCGGAATGAAGAACTGCGGCCGCACCACATACATCTTGGGGTAGCGGTGGAAGACATCGACAATGCCGGAGTTGTAGAGTTCGCTTTCAGGCTCCAGCAGCGACACCAGAACGGCATACTCGCAGCCCTTTTCCGTGCGATCACGGTCGAGCTCCTTCAGGAAATCCTCGTTCTTCTTCTTTGTCGCCGTCGTATCGTTCTCGTTCTTCATTTCGAACATGATCGAAACGACCTCCGTCCCGTCTTCCGACGTGTCGCGGAAGATGTAGTCTCCTTTGCTGCCACTCCGCGCATCGTTGTCCTTCTCGAAATACGCGTACGGAAACGCCGTGGCGCGGATGCGGTTGAACTCGGTTTCGCAGTGCTGCTCCAGTGTTTCCCCCACCATCTTGGTGGACAGCTTCGCCTTCATGTCGCGCAGCCGCTCGATCATGTCGTCCCGGTCCTTGATCTGCGTTTCGTAGCGCTCCTTCATCGACTTTTCGGCCAGATCCTTCTCCAGCTTCGCACGATCCAGCCCGCTCTTCAGGTCATCACGTTCCTTCTCGACAACGTTGACCGCCTCGGCCACCGCAAGGCGCTGTGCGATATTGCTGGCATCGAGCCTGGCTTTCAGCTCCTGGATTTCGGCCTCCTTCTTTGAAGCCGCCTTTTGCAGTTCGTGCAGCAACGTCGCTTCAGCCAGCCTGGCTGATGCCTGCTGTTCCTGCCGGGCCTGCTCCAGTTCGTTGGCCAGCGCATCACGCTGCTTTTCGATGGCGCTCAGCGCTTCGTTGATGGCGAGCTTGCGCGCAACCTCGTCCGTCTCCAGCCTGGCCTTTAGCCCCTGAATCTCGGCATCCCTGGCGGCAGCTGCCTTCTGCAACTCGCTGGCTGCCTTTGCCTTGGCCAGCTCGACGGCATTGCGCTTGTCCTGCTCGGCCAGCTCCAGCCGCTCGTGCAGCTGCTTTTCGAAGTCGCTGTCACGCACCTGTTTCAGGATATCGGCGTACCCCGCCTCGTCGATCTTGAACGCCTTGTGGCAGTGCGGGCAGATGATGTCATGCATGTCTTGTTTTTCCTTGTTGTATGAATTTCTGGCAGCGCGTCTCTGCCATTGCTCGGCATTGCGCCCAACTCCCTGAGGCGGCGGTCTTGCCCGGCAGCCCCTGCCGGTTACGCCAGTTCGCGCACCAGCGCTTGCGTCTCGGCCGAAGGCGCCCCATAAGACACGATCCGGATGTCCAGATCAACCGCACCCACACGCTGCACCGCTCGCCGGATGGCCGTGTGGATCCAATCAGGCGCATTGCCGAACACGCCACCGCCCAGCAGCGTGAGCAGCACAATGCTTGAAGCACCCCGACGGGCGTTGAGCACTCCCTGCAACAACGTCGCCTCGTAGGCTGCATCCAGGATCAGCTGTGCAAATGCAGCCCAATGCTTCCTGGGCACGTTTCCATAGGCTACGGGCAACGCCGAACAGAACGCCTGCGAGACCAGCGGCCCCGGCAGCGCGCCGATCGTTACTTCCACATCGGTGTGAATGCCAATCCGCAGCAGGGCCCCGAGGGCATTAGTCCCCTCCGGCCCCACTTCGGCCAGATACGCCGCGATCAGATCCAGCCCTGCACGCGTGCAGAGCACATAGCCGTTGCGCCACTCCCAGAGGTCCGCCACCGGCCGTCCAAGCACCCGGCTCAACTCCATGCCTACACCAGCAAGCCCGTCCAGCTGCCGTTGCGCCGTCTGGCCAAGCTGATCGCCGACGGGAACAAAATAGTTGCGGAAGATGGTGGCCGCGCCTGCCGCAATGGCACAGGAAGGCCCCTGGGTATGGTCATGCTCGTAGCGGGTAACGCCCTCCTCCGGCGTCACGCCGGGAGCCACCATCTCCAGCGCATTGAACTGGCTGGCCACCTGAAACAGCGCACCTGCATAGGCCGGATCGAGATGCATCTCCCGCACGTTGCCCTGCACGATGCTCACCCGTGGCCGCCCCGCCATGCCCGCACCAGCCGCTACCCGCGCCCGCAAGTCGGCCAGCGAGGCCATTTCAAAGGTGCCGATGCCCCAGGACGCACCGTTCACGCTGGAACACAGCGCCTCTCCCCGCACTTCCAGCCCGGCACGGGTTGCTTCGTAGGTGGTTTCCTTGAAACCGGTGAGTCGGGTGAACCAGTTCATTGCTGCTCCTTGATGGGTATTTTTCTACCACGTTTTAGAGCCAAGTCTCTCACCCACTCACAGGCAAACACAAACAGCCAGAGACTTACCGGGTTGCCAACAGCACCAGCGCGCTCCCAAAGCGCATCAATGGCTGCCTTCGAAAGCCCTGATCCTCATCCCACCTTCAATTCCCGCGCAGCCGTCTGCGTCTTGCCCGCATCATCCGTCCACACCATGTTCAGCGTGCCCGACTTGCGGGCCACGAACAGGAACTCGATGTAGGGATCCTGGGCCACGGAAATTTCCGGGCTCCATAGGAACAGACGCTGTCCGGCCAGCGTGGCCTCGAAGCGGTTGGTGATGTTGCGCAGAATCGTCTTGCCGCCGTCGTCGGTACGCAATCCGGTTTCCATGCGGTGGTCCACCTGGGCGCGCACGCGCACGCGCTCGCCTGCCTTGGGCGTGGCACTGCTGATCCAGATACGTGGGGGTCTCAACATGTCTGGCTCTCCTTTACAGTCCGCAGCTGCCGGGCGCCACTTCGATGAACTGGCGTGCCGTCAGCACCTTGCCGTCGCTCATGCGCGCCAGGGCACGGATGTTCTGCGAGGCGATCAGGCGCAGGCGGATGGCGGCTTCGGCCGTGCCCATGTAGGGCGTGAAATGGAAGGTACTGGCCAGCGGCTGCGGATTGCTTTCGGCAATCACGATCAGCTCCTCGCAATAGCTCCGCTCGCTGATGGGCAGCGTCACGCTGACCTTGACCGGCACCGATGCCGGGTTGTCCCCCAGCACCGGCAGATCCAGCTTCAGGCCTTCGGATTGCAGCTTGGCTCCTTTGGCAAAGTCTTCCACCAGCTTGGTCACGGCCGGGCTGACCGGCGCATCGGCCGCAACCGTTTGCGCCATCAGCGCTGGCGACAGCATGGAAAGCCCTGCCCCCCATGCCGCACGCTCGATCAGTTTGCGGCGGCCAGGGTTGGCCTCCCGGACGTCAGAACAGGAAATCATCGAACCGTCCCTTGATCCACGCGAAGTCCTCTTTCACCATGTCATTGGTGCGCACATCCAGATCGATCTGGGTCTGGTGCACATGGCCGCTGGCAGCATCTACCGCATAGTCGAACTTGACCGCGATTTCTTCCTGCGGATCGCCATTCACCATCATGTAGCACAGGTTGTCGGGCAGTCGTGCCACCACTTCCTTGCCGGCCACGCGCTCGGAGATGTTGCGCGCCACGATCTTGCCGATGGCATTGGCCACGTGGGCGCTCTTCGGGTAGTAGCCAAACTGCGGCGAAATCGCGCCCATCACGTCACCCACGAAGTACACGCGGTCATCACTGCGCGCAGTGAAGTAGCGCGGGTCCATGTCGGCCCAGCCGGTCGGCTTGCCGTCTGCGCCCTTGCCGATCAGGCCGGCGTGCCACACCATGTCGGCAGCCTGGTGCGGAGGCATCAGGATGGCATCGTCGAAATCGTATTCGCCCGCGGCAGTGACAATGCGCTTCTTGTACGGATCCAGGCTCTTGACGCCGGCATTCGGCACGTGCGTGATGATCTCGGGATACAGCTCCTCGAAGGCCTGGCGGTAACCTTCGCCGATCGGGCCGATCTTGGGCTTGGGGTCCAGAATCAGGATCTTGCCGGGAATCTTGTTCTTCTTCATGTGCCAGGCCATCAGGCAGGCGCGCTCGTACGGCGATGGCGGGCAGCGGTGCGGCGGCGGCGGCAGCGTCATGACCATGGTGCCACCCTTGAAGTTCTTCAGCTTGGCCTTCACCGTGTGCATCTTGGCGTTGGGAATGTAGGCGCTGTTGAAATGCTTGCTGGTATAGGCCACCGCCTCGCGGTCTTCGCCAAACCAGGCCTCGAAGTCGTCACGGATGCCACCCGACAGGATCAGGTAGTCATAGTCCACCACGCCGTGCGCGGTACGCACCTGACGCTTGGCACGATCGAAGCCGTTCACTTCGGTCTGGATCAGGCGATAACCGTACTTGTTGGCGGCATGCGTCATGTCGTGGTGCACAAAGTCGGTATTGACGATGTCCACCAGCCACTTGTTGCTCATCGGGCCGGACCAGAAGGTCGGGTTGCGCTCCAGCAGCACCACATCGGCATTCGGCACGTACTGGCGCACGTAGCGCGCAGCCGTCATCCCGCCCCAACCGCCGCCGCAGATCACGACGCGAGGTTTCTTGCTCGCCGGGGGCAACAGCCGGGATTCGCTGTTCAGGACGGCCGGCGCAGCCAGACCGGTCAGGGGAAGGCTGGCAGCGCCCAGCGCCATGGCTGGCGGAGCCGCCAGAAAAGTTCTGCGTTTCACCATGAGGGTGTCTCCTGTCTACGCCGATATAGGCTTGCGGGCCGGCACACACCGATAGCCGGCCGCCTGAACAGATCAGCGGGTTTACATCAAAGGGGCGCCATGCACCCCTGGGGGATGGGGTATGAAAAAACCCCGGTACCGCCCACTCCGGAATGCTTTTCAGGCACCCCAGATATCGGCAGTGATGGCAGCATACCATCCTTCCCCATAGCGGGCTTCCGCCTGGCGGAAGCGCTGATCGCCATCCAGCGGGCTGACGCCACCAGAACCGGGCACCTCGATCACCTTGCCGTTCTCTGCACGGTAAACACCAGCCACCGAAATGCCGTAACCGGGACCGATCAGGCTGTAGCAGGTATTGGCATAGGATGCCGCCGGCAAGTCCTGGCCACGCACCTGGGCTGCGATGGCTGCCGCCACCACCTTGCCCTGCGTGTTGGCCGCAAAGCCGGATTTGGGCATGGGCGCGGCGATGGTGGCATCCCCCACCACGAACACATCCTGCACCTGGGCCGACTCGAAGGTATCGCCCTTGATCGGCACCCAGCCACTGCCATTGCTCACCCCGGCGCGCTCGGCAATGAAACCGGCCTTCTGCGGCGGAATCACGTTCAGCACATCGGCCCTGTGAATCTGGCCAAAGGCAGTTTCGACCTCGCGCTTGCGCGCATCCACGCGCACCACTTCGCCATCGTCCGACTGCCCGATCCATTCGATCATTTCGCCATACAGTGCCTTCCAGCCCTGCATGAACAGCGCCTGCTTGGAGAAGGCAGTCTTGGCGTCCAGCAGCAGGATCTTGGATTTCGGCTTGTGCTGCTTGAAATAGTGCGCCACCATGGCCGCGCGCTCGTAGGGGCCGGGCGGGCAACGGAACGGGTTTTCCGGAATCGTCATGACGAAGGTGCCGCCGTCCTTCATGGCTTCCAGCTGGCGCTTGAGCAACTGGGTCTGCGGGCCGGCCTTCCAGGCATGGGGGGCCAGCTCGGCAGCCGCCTCGTCATAGCCATTCAGCTTGTTCCACTGCATGTCCACGCCGGGTGACAGCACCAGCTTGTCCCACTTCAGGGTGCTGCCGTTGGAGAGCCGCACAGTCCTGGCGGCGGCATCGACGCCCTCCGCGCTGGCATGCACCACCTCGATGCCCAACTTGCGCAGGCCGTCAAAGCCGTGACCGATACTCTCCCAGCTGCGCAGGCCCGCCAGGTACAGATTCGAGAACGGGCAGGTGTAAAAACGCTGCGCCGGCTCCACCAGCGTGATCTTCACCTCAGGCAGGTAGCGGCGCAGATAGCGCGCTGCCGTGGCACCGCCAAAACCCCCTCCTACCACCACCACGTGGGCCGATGCCTGGCGCGCGTGCACCAGTGCCGGTGCGCCCAGCAGCAGACCGCCAGCGGCCATGCCTCCCATCAGCTTGCGGCGGGAAATTCCGGATTCCAGCTGCCTGCTCATCGCTTCACCTCCGAGAACCAGGTGGCCAGGGCCTGCAGCTCCTGATCGTCATAACCCTTCATCAGGCGCGTCATGACCGTGGCACGCGGATCGGTGCCGGCCTTGAAATCCTGCAGACGCTGTAGCAACCAGTTTTTGGGCTGGCCGGCAATGCTGGGGATGAAGCTGGGCGAACGGCCATCTGTGCCATGGCAGTTGGCACAGGTAGCTGCCGCCACCGCCACGGATGACAACGGCGCTGCTTGCTGCGCCATGGCCACAGGAGCCAGGGTCAGGCCCAGCAGCAAGGTTGCGATACGGGTGCCTGCACTGCCGTAGCGCGCAGGCTGCAAGGGCGATGTTGCACGCCCGGGGGGAGATGAATGCAGATCCAACTGGACACCTCATGACTGGTAACTACGATGGCCGCCGAATCAAAGACGGCAGCCTTTCTGATGGGTGCAAGCCGTACGGCTCGCGCCGAAATCATAACTGCTTCGCATGAGGAAGCTCGCTCTTCCAACCGCTCGTTCTATGCGTAGTTTTTTTAAAAATTCTTGTCACCACCGCAAGAATTACGCTATACTTCAATGCTTCAGCGGCTGTAGCTCAGTTGGATTAGAGTACTTGGCTACGAACCAAGGGGTCGTGGGTTCGAATCCTGCCAGCCGCACCAACATTACAAAACGCCTTTCGAGGCGTTTTGTTCTCCTTTCTGCGGCTGTAGCTCAGTTGGATTAGAGTACTTGGCTACGAACCAAGGGGTCGTGGGTTCGAATCCTGCCAGCCGCACCAGAAAGTTCAGAGACGCCTTGCAGCAATGCAAGGCGTTTTTGTTTTGCCTGTCCGGAACACAGCCGCCCTCCCCTTAGCAAGGCAAGCCAGTCAACTCGCAGCGGCACGTTCCTCAGCGCTGGCTCAGCGCATTGCTCACCAGCCGCGACGTGATGTCCACAATCTCCACCATGCGCTGATACGGCATGCGCACCGGCCCGATCACGCCCAGCGTGCCCACCACCGTGCCGTCCACGCTGTAGGGGGCACTCACCACCGAGAGCTCCTCCACCGGCACCACCTGGCTCTCGCCGCCGATGTAGATATGCACCCCCGCTGCCTGGCTGGATTCATCCAGCAAGCGCATCAGCGTGGTCTTCTGCTCAAACAGATCAAAGGCGCGGCGCAATTGCGACATGTCGGTCGAGAAGTCGCTCACGGACAGCAGGTTGCGCTCTCCGGCAATCACCACATCCTGCTCATGCTCGTGCATGGCCTCGGTGCTGGCCGCAATGGCCGCCTGCATCAGCGCGGCGATTTCGCTGCGCAACGATTCCACCTCGTCCTTCAGGCGCACGCTCACCTGCTCCAGTGCAAGCCCGCTGTAATGTGCGTTCAGATAATTGGCGGCTTCCACCAGCTGGCTCTGGTCGAAGTCGGTTTCGGTGAAAAGCACACGGTTCTGCACATCGCCTTCCGGCGAGACGATGATTACCAGCACCCGTTTTTCCGACAGGCGCAGGAACTCGATATGCCGAAAGACCGACCCGCGCCGCGGACTCATCACCACGCCCACAAACTGCGACAGGCTCGACAGCATGTTGGCGGCATTGGCGATCACCTTCTGCGGTTGCTCGGGCGGCAGGGCCAGCGTGGGCATGGACACCGACAGGTGCGCCGGATCGGCGGTGAGCATGGTGTCCACGAAAAGCCGGTAGCCGCGCGCTGTGGGAATGCGTCCTGCCGAGGTGTGCGGACTGGCAATCAGGCCCAGATTTTCCAGGTCCGCCATCACGTTGCGGATGGTGGCCGGCGACAGTTCCAGCCCCGCCGTTTGCGAGAGCGTTCGGGAACCCACGGGCTGGCCGTCCGCGATGTAGCGGTCGACCAGGGTCTTGAGCAGCAACTTGGCACGATCGTCGAGCATGGCGTCACATTTTAATGATCTAATGTAAGTATGAAGCCCCAATTTCACCATGTCGGACTGATTGGAAAATTCCTGCAAAGCAATAACCTGCAGCAGGCTTCTCATTCCGAAGGCACTCCTCCCGAAATCATGCTGGCCGTGGCCGAATGCCTGGAGCGCAACGGCTGCCAGGTCGCTATGGAATTCCGCGCGGCCGAAATGACCGGCCTCAACTCCCGCTACCCCTCGCTGGAGATGGTCGAGATTGGCGAACAGTGTGATCTGGCCGTGGTGGTCGGGGGTGACGGCACCATGCTGGGTGCTGCCCGCACCCTGGCGCCGGCCAAGGTGCCGCTGATCGGCATCAACCAGGGCCGGCTGGGCTTCATTACCGACATTCCCCTGGGCCGCATCTGCGAGGCGTTGCCGCCCATGCTGCGCGGCGCCTACATCGAAGACCACCGCAGCATGATGCTGGGCCAGGTCAAGCGCGGCGAAAGCACCGTGTTCGAGGCGCTGGCCTTCAACGATATCGTCATCAACCGCGGCAGCACGGCCGGCATGGTCGAGCTGCGCATCGAGGTGGACGGGCATTTCGTGTCCAACCAGCGCGCCGACGGCCTGATCGTGTCCACTTCCACCGGCTCGACGGCCTACTCGCTGTCTGCCGGCGGCCCGCTGCTGCACCCGTCCGTAGCCGGCTGGGTGATGGTGCCGATCGCGCCTCACACCCTGTCCAACCGCCCCATCGTGCTCAACGATTCGAGCGAAATCACCATCGAGGTGGTCTCGGGCCGCAAGGCGAGCGCCAACTTCGACACGCAGTCGCTGTCCTCGCTGCAGCCTGGCGACCGCATCGTGGTGCGCCGCTCCGAGCATGAGGCGCTGTTCCTGCATCCGCAAGGCTGGAACTACTTCGACACCCTGCGCGAAAAGCTGCACTGGAACAGCGGGAGCAACTGACCATGGCGCTACGGCGTATCGCCCTGCAGGATTTCGTGATCGTGCAGGCGCTGGATCTGGATGTTCACAACGGCTTCACGGTGCTCACCGGCGAGACAGGCGCAGGCAAATCCATTCTGGTGGATGCGCTGCAACTGGTCATGGGCGCACGCGCCGATGCCGGCTTTGTGCGCGAGGGTTGCAGCCGCACAGACATCACCGCCCACTTCGACATCACCCCGGCGCTGGCACCGCTGCTGGATGAATATGGCATCGAAGCAGACGCCGAAGAAGGCCTGCTGCTGCGCCGCCTGATCGACAGCCAGGGCAAGAGCCGCGGCTGGATCAATGGCACACCGGCCACGGCCACCCAGTTGCGCGCACTCGGCAGCCTGCTGGTGGACATCCACGGCCAGCATGCCTGGCAAAGCCTGATACAGCCCGCCAGCACGCGCGCCCTGCTCGACGGCTATGGCCGCATCGACACCGCTCCCATCCGCACGCTGTGGCAGCAATGGCAAGCCGCGCGCGAGAAGCTGGAACAGGCCACGCAAGGCCAGGAGCAGCGCCAGCAGGAACGCGAGCGCCTGCAATGGCAGGTAGCCGAAGTCGACAAGCTCTCTCCGCAGGCAGACGAGTGGCCAGAACTCAATAGCGAACACCAGCGCCTGGCCCATGCGCAGCAATTGCTGGATGCCGCCGGCACCGCGCTACAGGCGCTGGAAGGCGAGCAGCACGGCCTGCTCGATACGCTCCACACCGCCGTCCACGCGCTGCAGGAACAGGAACATATCGAACCCGCGTTTGCCGAATGGATTGCCCTGCTCGCCAGCAGCCAGACGCAACTGGAAGAAGCCCAGCGCGGCCTGCACTCCTACCTCAACCGCACCGAGCTGGATCCGGATCGCCTGGCGCAACTGGACCAGCGCCTGTCCGGCTGGATTTCGCTGGCACGGCGCTTCCGCGTGCAGCCCGAGGAGCTGACGGCTACCTGGAACAGCTGGCAGCAGCAGCTGCAGGAACTGGATGCGGCCGAAGATCTGGAAGCCTTGCAGCAGGCCGAACAGTCTGCGCGCAGCACCTACCAGGACGAAGCCACGCGCCTCACGCAACTGCGCCAGAAGGCTGCTTTGCAGCTTGGCCAGTCCATCACGGAGGCCATGCAGCAACTCGGCATGCAAGGCGGGCGCTTCGTCGTCGATGTCGCCCCTGCTCCGCAACCGGCAAGCCATGGCGCGGACACCATCGATTTCCTCGTTGCAGGCCACGCCGGCAGCACGCCCCGCCCCATCGCCAAGGTGGCCTCGGGCGGCGAACTGTCCCGCATTGCCCTGGCCATTGCCGTCACCACCAGTCAACTGGGGACAGCGCCCACGCTGATCTTCGATGAAGTGGATGCCGGCGTCGGCGGCAAGGTCGCCCACACCGTGGGCCAGCTCATGCAGCAGCTCGGACTGGACCGCCAGGTGCTGGCCGTAACCCATCTGCCGCAGGTGGCCGCTTGTGCCGACCACCACCTGCGCGTCTTCAAGACCGCCAGCGGGGCCCAGACAGCCACCGTCAGCAGCGCCGAAATGCTGGCCGAAGCCGAGCGCCTGCACGAAATCGCCCGCATGCTTGGCGGCGATGCCGAATCCGCCACCACTCTGGCCCACGCTGGCGAAATGCTGCAACAGGCCAGAGCGCGCACTCCCGCGTAACTCCCGCAGTCCCAGGAAACGCCATGACCGAAACCTCCGCCCTCGTCGCTCCCGAACCGCAGACCAATATCCATCTGGTCATCATCAGCGGCATGTCCGGCTCGGGCAAGTCGGTGGCGCTGCACGCACTGGAAGATGCCGGCTACTACTGCGTGGACAACCTGCCTCCGGAGCTGCTGCTGCCCTTCATCGAGGTGGAAAAGACCCATGACAGCGACAAGATCGCCATTGCCATGGATGTGCGCAGCGCCAACTCCCTCCCGCTGATTCCGGTCCAGATCAATGCCCTGCGTCACGGTGGCGTGCATGTGACGCCGCTGTTTCTTGACGCCAGCGACGAGACCCTGGTGCGCCGCTTCTCCGAGACCCGCCGCAAGCACCCGCTCACCAAGGTCAGTACGCACGATCAGGTGCACGACCTGCGCGACGCCATCGCCCAGGAACGCCAACTGCTGGCGGCCTACCGCGAAATGGCCGAGGTCATCGACACCACCATGTCGCGCCCGGCCCAGCTGCGCACCCAGATCAAGCAACTGCTGGCCGTGCAGCACAGCCAGCTGACGCTGGTGTTCGAATCGTTTGCCTTCAAGCGCGGTGTGCCCACCGATGCCGACTATGTCTTCGATGTGCGCATGCTGCCCAATCCCCATTACGAGCCGGGCATGCGCGAGCTGACGGGGCGCGATGCCCTGGTGATCGATTTTCTGCAGCAGCAACCGGCCGTGACGCTGATGCGCCAGCACATCCGCGACTTTCTCAACCACTGGCTGCCCGAACTCTCCAACGACCACCGCAGTTACGTCACCGTGGCAGTGGGCTGCACCGGCGGACAGCACCGTTCGGTGTTCCTGGTCGAGCAGCTGTACAAGGACTTCAAGGACGATTGGGTCTGCATCAAGCGGCACCGCGAGATGGAATCGGCGTGAGTATTCACCTGCCCGCCTGAGGCCGGTGCATAAAGCACTGCAGGCCGCGTCAGTCCCAGAGTTCCCGCGTTGCTGGCTGTCCGGAAGTCCCCTGTGCGTCCAGCCATTTCCGTACCGGAGCGGGCAAACCCATACGGCGGGAGTCCTCCGTCCAGCCGCCTTCCAGCACCTCCTGCCTGTCGTCGTTGCCGAATGCCATCAAGGCCTCATCGGCGAGATCGAATACCACCGGATGCAGATACAGATCCTTGTGGGTCAGCACATGCTTGAACATCGGCTGATGCTGCAACCGGCCTGCATGATGCGGGATCGCGGCGCGCAATGCCTCTTCGCTTGAGAACAATGGCAGGCAATGCAGACCGGCCCAGATTCCCTGTTGCGGCCGACGTTGCAGCCAGAGGCCTTCACGGGAGCGCAATACCAGCATCCACCAGTTCTCCGCCGTCCGCTTGAGCTTGCTGCTGCGGACCGGATACGCCAGCGGCGTGCCCTGTTGTTCGGCCACGCACACGCCCCGCATCGGGCATGCCGTACAGGCCGGCTGGCGCGGCGTGCAGACAGTCGCGCCCAGATCCATCAGGCCCTGCGTGTAGGCGGCCATGGCCTCGGGCGTCGCATCCTCGGGAATCAGGCTGTTTGCCATCTGCCACAGCGTACGAACGTGTCGCACCCCGGACAGATCCTCGCCGAATCCGAGCACACGGCTGAGCACCCGCTGCACGTTGGCATCCAGAATCGAGCTACGTTCACCGAAACAGAACGCCGCAATCGCCGCCGCCGTGGACGGACCGATTCCGGGCAAGGTGGCCAGCTCGGTACTGCTGCGTGGGAACTCGCCCCCATGGACACTGCACACCTGCTGGGCACAGCGCAACAGGTTGCGCGCACGACTGTAATACCCCAGGCCGGCCCACAAGGCCAACACCTCATCCTGATGCGCCTGCGCCAGCGCCCGCACATCCGGAAATGCCTCCAGAAAACGCGCGTAATAGCCCAGCACCGTCACCACCTGCGTCTGCTGCAGCATCACTTCCGACAGCCAGACCCGGTAAGGATCCCGTGTCTGCTGCCAAGGCAAATCGTGGCGGCCATGGCCGCGCTGCCATTGCACCAGACGGCCAAAAAATACCGTGCGGATCCCATCGGAAACCTGTGCCGGACCCGGATCCGCACTACCTTGCGTACGGGCCATTCACGCTTCCTTGAACCGGGAAGCCGGCATTTTCTGGCAGCGTGGGCATACGTAGGTGGATCGTTGCCCCTGCCGTAACATGCGGATCGGCGTACCACATTCGCGGCAGGGCTGACCGGCGCGGTCATACACCATGGCCTGCAGCTGGAAATAACCGTTGCGCCCCTCCGCACTGGAAAAATCGCGCAAGGTGCTGCCGCCCTCGTCAATCGCCCACTGGATGATGTGGCGTATCGCCGCCCACAGGCGCTCGACCTGCGGCCGGGTCAGCGCACGCGCCGGAGTCGTCGGATCGATACGGGCTCGGAACAGCGCCTCGGACGCATAGATATTGCCCACACCCACCACCACATCCCCCGCCAGCAGCACCTGCTTGATCGGGGCGCTGCGCGTTTTCAGGCCGGCAGCAAAATACGGCAGGTCAAACGCATCTCCCAGCGGCTCTGCGCCCAGGTGCGCGAGCAGCTTCTGTGCACGCGGATCGGTTTCGCCCTGCATATACATGACCGCACCGAAGCGGCGCGGATCATTCAGGCGCAACAGGCCCAGGCTGGTGTCCATCTCGAAATGGTCGTGCACGCCAGGAGGGGGCAGCATGGCATCGAAACGCAGGCTGCCCGACATGCCCAGATGCACCATCAGCAGCCCGCTGTTCATGTCGAGCAGCAGGTACTTGCCACGCCGCCGCACGTCCTGCACTTCCTGGCCCAGCAGCACCTCGGGCTCGGCGCCCAGCGGCCAGCGCAGCGGCTTGCCCAGATGCACGCCGGCAACGCGTGCGCCGCGGATACGGTCGACAAAGCTGCGGCGGGTAACTTCGACTTCTGGCAATTCAGGCAAGAAAACTCCTTGGCACACACGTTCGCGGTTGCAACTGCATACGGACGCATCCCCTCCCAAGGAAGCCTTGCGCCCAAGTTCCTTTATTATCCATGGGGACAGTCGCCCGTCTCTCCCGCAGGGGAAAGCGGCAGAGCTTACTTTCAGGACACCACCTTGCGCCTCTCGCCTTTTGCCCTCAGCCTGGCCCTTGGCCTGGCAACGCTTTCCAGCCAGCCGGTTGCAGCTGCTCCGGCGCGGCCGGCCGCCCTGTCGCCCGAAAGCAGCAGCACGAAAATCGATGCTTCCCGCAGGATCAGCGAAGAGGCGGCCCTGGACACCATCATCCTCAACTCCACCGCGCTGTACGATGCGCTGGTGGGCGAGCTGTATTACCAGCGCCGGGAGCCGGGCAAGTCCTATGCCTACCTGATGGAAGCGGCGCGTCGCAGTGGCGATGTACGCCTTTATGCCCGCGCGGCCGAAGTGGCCATCCAGGCCCGCTCGCCCGATGCCGCCCTGCGTGCCGTGCAGGCCTGGCAAAAGCTCAAGCCTTCCGATTCGGAGGCCAGCAACTACCACCTGCAGATCCTGCTGCTGCTCGGCCGCATCGACCAGACCTCCGAGCCGCTGTCCCAGGCGCTGGCCAATGCCACGCCCGAACGCCGCCTCAAGCTGATCCACGCCACCCCCGTGCTGTACGGGGAAATCCACAACCAGGAGCTCGCCCTGCGCGCCGTTGAACCCGTGCTGCGCAAATGGGCCAACCAGCCCGACACCGCATTTGTCACCAACATCAGCCTCGCGCGCATGCAGCTGTTGGCGCGCCAATACGCCCAGGTCATGGAATCGCTCGAACGCGCCCGTGCGGCATCGGTTCCGTCGGAGCGGCTGGGCACTGTGCTGCCCAACCACGAGCTGCCCGCCCTCGTCGCCCTCGACCTGATGCGCCTGGCCCGTACCGGCTCGCCCTATGTCGCCAGCCATGCAGAAGACTTCGTGCGCCAGGCGGTACGTCAGCCAAACGCCTCGCAGGAGCTGCGCATCAGCTACGCCAAGGTGCTGATCGAATCGCGCCGTTACGACGACAGCCTGACACAGTTGCACGACCTGCTGCGCACCCATCCCGACTACGCCATGGGCTGGCTGCTGCAGGGCGGCGTGCAGTTGCAGAACAAGCAATACAAGGCGGCAGAAACTTCGCTGCAGCGCTACCTGAAGCTTCGCACCACCGAAGACAGCGTGACACCCCAGGGCGAGGCCCCTTCCCTGCTGGGAATGGTGTCTGCCGGCAGCGATGTGCAAGCCTATCTGATGCTGGCCGAGATCGCAGACCAGCGCAACGACGCCACGGCAGCAGCCAACTGGCTCAAGCGCATCCAGTCGCCCACGGCACGCAATGCTGCCATCCTGCAGCGCGCCGAGTCGCTCAACAACCAGGGCAAAGCGGAACAGGCGCTGCAACTGGTCAATGCGCTGCCGGGCGATAGCGTCAAGGAGCGATCGCTCAAGGCGCTGGTGCAGGGCCAGATCCTGGAAACGGCCGGCAAACTGGCCCCGGCCGCAAAAACGCTGAGCACCGCTCTTGCCGAAGACGCCGACAACGCCGAACTGCTCTATGCCCGCGGCATGATCCGCGAGCGCCTGGGAGAGAAAGCCGGAGCCGAAGCCGACCTGCGCAAGGTCATCGCCCTGAATCCGGACACCCCCGCTGCCTACAACGCCCTGGGCTACTCGCTGGTCGAACGCGGCGAACGCCTGGAAGAAGCCCGCAAGCTCATTGCGCGCGCGCTGGAACTCATGCCCAACAGCGGAGCCGTGCAGGACAGCATGGGCTGGGCCGAATACAAGCTGGGCCGCCACAAGGAAGCACGCCGCTGGCTGGAAATGGCCTTCGACAACGAACCCAATGCCGAAATCGCCGCCCATCTGGGCGAAGTGCTCTGGAAACTGGGCGAGCAGGACAAGGCCCGCAGCATCTGGCAAGAAGGCCTGAAGCTGGACGCCAAGGACAAGGTCCTGCTGCGCACCATGCAGGAGTTCGGCGTAAAACCTGCGCCCTGACACTGTAGCCTGCGCCCCCCGACAACTACTGCCTCATTCATGAACACATCCCAAGGTCTCAACCGTCGCCAGGCCGCCAGCCTGCTCTCCCTGTCCCTGATCGGTGCCACGCTGGCCGGCTGTGCCACCCCGCCGCGTCCTGTCGAGCCGGATGTTGCCGCTTCCACCTGGAGTGGCCGCCTGTCCCTTACGGTGGATCAGGAACCGCCGCAATCCTTCTTTGCAGGCTTTTTGCTCAAGGGCACGCCGCGCCAGGGCACGCTCGACCTGTACAGCCCGCTCGGCAGCACCATTGCGCAAGTGCGCTGGTCACCGGGCGAGGCCATTGCGCAGCAAGGCAAGATGGCACGCGAATACCCGTCGCTGGATGACCTGATCGTGGACCTGACCGGGGCCAACGTACCGGTCACCGCCCTGTTCGACTGGCTCGCCGGCCGCAGCACCAGTGTTTCCGGCTGGCAACCCGACCTGAGCCGCCAGCCCGAAGGCCGCATCAGCGCACGCCGTCTGCAACCCCTGCCCACGGCACGCCTGCAGGTGGTGCTGGACCAGAACCCCGCCTGATATCCTTTCATGGCCGATACCGCGTTCCACAATCTCCCCGCCCCCGCCAAGCTCAACCTGTTCCTGCATGTGGTGGGACGCCAGGACAATGGCTATCACCTGCTGCAGTCCGTCTTCATGCTGATCGACTGGCAGGATTCGCTCGATTTCACCCTGCGTACCGATGGTGCCATCACGCGCAGCGAAGACAGCGACGTGCCGCTACCGCCCGAAGACCTGTGCGTGCGTGCCGCGCGCAAGCTGCAGCAGGCCACGGGCTGCACACTGGGCGCCCACATCCACCTGCGCAAGCAGATACCGGCCGAAGCCGGCATGGGCGGTGGCTCGTCCGATGCCGCCACCTGCCTGATGGCGCTCAACCGCCTGTGGAACCTGCAGCTGTCGCAGGAACAGCTGGCTGCCATCGGACTGGAACTGGGTGCCGACGTGCCCTTCTTCCTGTTCGGCCGCAACGCCTGGGCCGAAGGCATTGGCGAGCAGCTGCAGGCAGTCGAATTGCCTTCCGCACAGTGGGTGGTCGTCAAGCCGGACCAGGGCGTTCCCACCGGCCCGATTTTTTCTTCACCCGAGCTGAAACGCGACACAAAACCTGCTACACTCTCGGCTTTCGTTGCAGACGCTGACCCGTTTCACTATGGACACAACGACCTGCAACCGGTCGCCGAAAGGCTTTGCCCACCGATCACCCAGGCCATTCAATGGCTCGATCAGCAAGGACTCCAGGCACGCATGACCGGTTCAGGCAGTGCGGTGTTTGCACAATTGCCCGCAGGTTTTCCTGATGCCGACAAATTGCAACAGTCGGCCCCAGAAAAAAACTGGAAAATCAGAATCTGCAGCAATTTGGGCCTCCATCCTCTGCTACAATGGAGAGCTTAACGAAACGCACAAACGCTGGTTGCTTGCAGCAGTTGGCGTGTGTAGGGGAGTAGCCAAGTCGGTTAAGGCACCGGATTTTGATTCCGGCATGCGAGGGTTCGAATCCTTCCTCCCCTGCCAAACTCATTGTTCTCACCACCCAGAATAAAATCGGCCATCATCGTGTTTCCACTGTTGATGGCCTTTTGTATTGCCGGAAGCTGACATGCAAAACTTCGATTCCGATTTCCTCGTCTTCACCGGTAACGCCAACCCCAGCCTGGCGGAAGAAATCGTCAAGTCCCTCGGCACCGCCCTGGGTGATGTGCAGGTCGGCCGCTTCTCCGATGGTGAAGTGACCGTCGAGATCAAGCAGAACGTGCGCGCCCGCGACGTGTTCATCGTCCAGCCCACCTGCGCCCCCACCAACGAAAACCTGATGGAACTGCTCATCATGGTTGATGCCCTCAAGCGTGCATCGGCCGAGCGCATCACGGCAGTCATCCCCTACTTCGGCTACGCCCGCCAGGATCGCCGCCCGCGTTCCACCCGCGTGCCGATTTCCGCCAAGGTCGTGGCCAACCTGCTGCAGACCGTGGGTGTGCACCGCGTGCTGACCATGGACCTGCACGCCGACCAGATCCAGGGCTTCTTCGACATTCCGGTGGACAACATCTACGCGTCTCCGGTGCTGCTGGGCGACCTGCGCCAGAAGAACTACGAAGACCTGATCGTGGTCTCCCCCGACGTTGGCGGCGTGGTGCGTGCGCGCGCCCTGGCCAAGCAGCTGGGCTGCGATCTGGCCATCATCGACAAGCGCCGTCCCAAGGCCAACGTCAGCGAAGTGATGAACATCATCGGTGACATCGAAGGCCGCAACTGCGTGGTGATGGATGACATGATCGACACCGCCGGCACGCTGGTGAAGGCCGCCGAAGTGCTCAAGGAGCGCGGCGCCAAGAACGTGTACGCCTACTGCACGCACCCCGTGTTCAGTGGCCCCGCCATCGAACGTATCGCCCAGGGCACGGCCCTGGACGAGGTCGTCGTGACCAATACCATTCCGCTGTCGCCCCAGGCGCAGCAGTGCAAACGCATTCGCCAGCTCTCCGTGGCCCCGCTGATCGCCGAGACGATCACGCGCATTGCCCACGGCGAGTCGGTCATGAGCATGTTCTCGGAGTAATTCCACTCCGGAACCAATCGGGTGCACCGGATGTCCGGTGCACTTTTACAACCTGGGTACACACTGGTCGCGGTGGTACCCCCAATGGAGAAAACCCATGAAAGTCGTCGCTTTTGAGCGCGCCAAGCAAGGTACGGGTGCGAGCCGCCGCCTGCGCAATGCTGGCAAGGCCCCCGGTATCATCTACGGTGGCACCGCCGAACCCCAGCTGATCGAGCTGGATCACAACGCCCTGTGGCACGCCCTGAAGAAGGAAGCGTTCCACTCTTCCGTCCTGCAACTGGAAGTGGCCGGCAAGACCAGCCAGGTCGTGCTGCGTGACGTGCAGTACCACCCCTACAAGCAGCAAGTGCTGCACGTGGATTTCCAGCGCGTGTCCGCCACCGAAAAACTGCACTTCAAGGTGCCGCTGCACTTCCTGGGTGAAAACGACTCCCCGGCCGTCAAGCTGGAGCAGTGCATGGTTGCCTACATCGTGACCGAACTGGAAGTCAGCTGCCTGCCGGCCGACCTGCCCGAGTTCATCGAAGTGGACCTGAGCAAGGTTGTCAAGGGCGACGTGGTCAAGCTGAGCCAGATCCAGCTGCCCAAGGGCGTGGAAGCCATCGCTCACGGCGAAGAAGACCCGGTGCTGGCCAGCGTGGTGGCTCCGAAGGGTGCTGCTGCCGACGAGGAAGCTGCCGAAGGCGAAGAGCCCGCAGCCGAGTAATTCCGGACTGCATCGTCTGCAAGAAGCCCACTTCGGTGGGCTTTTTCATGTCCTGCACTTACACTATCTCGCCATGATTCAACTGATCGTCGGCCTGGGCAACCCCGGCCCGGAATACGAAGCCACCCGCCACAACGCCGGTTTCTGGTGGGCCGAAGCGGCCGCACGCAAACTGGGCATCATGCTCAACCATGAACGCAGCTATTTTGCTCAGGTCGGACGAACGAACGTCGCTGGCCACCCTGTGTGGGTGATGCTGCCGCAGACCTTCATGAACCGTTCCGGCCAGGCCGTGGGCGCGCTGGCACGCTTCTTCAAGATTCCTTCGGAGAACATCCTCGTCGTGCATGACGAACTGGATCTGGAGCCGGGTCAAGTCAAGCTCAAGAAAGGTGGCGGGCACGCAGGACACAACGGCTTGCGCGACATCCATGCCCAACTGGGCACGCCCGATTACTGGCGCCTGCGCCTGGGCATCGGCCATCCCGGCGTCAAGTCGGAAGTGGTGAACTGGGTACTCAAGAAGCCCTCCATGGACCACCGCATCGCCATCGAGCAGGCCATCGACCACAGCCTGCGCGCCCTGCCCGACCTGCTGGCGGGAGACATGGTGAAGGCAACCAAGGATATCCACACGGCGCCCTGAGGTTGGCGCTACCTGCGCAGCTTTTCGGAGAGCGTCCCTCCAAAGGTGCGCCGCGCCAGAGTCCTGTGCAAGCGCCCGCACCCACCACCTTTAACCCCGAAGTCTCCCGCTCAGGAGTTGTTTCCCAGCGCTTCCTGCTGCAGGCGCTCGTACTTCTGCATCAGCTGTTCCCGTGTTTCCACGCGCTGAGGATCCACGGGTATGCAGGCCACCGGACAGAGCTGCACACACTGGGGCTCGTCAAAGTGTCCGACGCATTCGGTGCACTTGTCCGGATTGATCTCGTAGATGTGCTCGCCAAGGTAGATGGCTTCGTTCGGGCACTCGGGTTCGCACACATCGCAGTTGATGCAGTCGTCAGTGATGATCAGTGCCACGGTAGCCGGTCCTTCCTTTCAGCGCATCCTTCGGTCGAAGGACAAAACGCCGCTATTATCGCAAGTGTGCGGCTTCCGGCCGCCATCTGCCCTTCGTATCCATTTCTGCCTCATGGGTCTGTATCTCGCCAAACGCCTGCTCAGTCTGCTGTTGACCCTGCTGTTCACATCGATCGTGGTGTTTGGCGTGCTGGAGGTGCTGCCCGGCAATGCGGCCCAGGTGATGCTGGGCCCGGACGCGAGCCCCGAGGCCGTGGCTGAACTCTCGCGGCAGTTGGGCTTGCACCTGCCCGTGCATACACGCTATCTGGATTGGGCTGGCGGCCTGCTGCAGGGAGACATGGGCATCAGCCACGCCTACAGCAGCCCCGTCTGGCCGCTGATTGCCGAGCGGCTGGCGCTGACCATTCCGCTGGCGGTGTTCGCCATGCTGATCACCAGCGTGCTGGCTCTAGTCATCGGCATCTATGCCGCTTCGCGCCACAACAAGCCGGCCGATATCGCCGTGATGGGCATCAGCCAGATCGGCATGGCCGTGCCCAATTTCTGGTTTGCCATTGTGCTGATTCTGGTGTTTTCCGTGCAGCTGCAGTGGTTCAGCGCGGGCGGCTTTGATGGCTGGCGCGCGGGATTCTGGAGCGGGCTGCAGAGCCTGCTGCTGCCGGCCATCGCGCTGGCGGTGGTACAGACGGCCATCCTGGCGCGCATCACACGCTCCTCCGTGCTGGAAGTGATGCAGGAAGATTTTGTGCGCACTGCGCGCGCCCGCGGCCTGAGCGAGCGCGCCACGCTATGGCGACACGTGCTGCGCAACGCCATGATTCCCGTGCTGACCGTGATGGGGCTGCAGTTTGCCAACCTCCTGGCCGGCACCATCGTGGTGGAGAACGTGTTCTTCCTGCCCGGACTCGGGCGGCTGATTTTCCAGAGCATTGCCAACCGCGACCTGGTGGTGGTGCGCAACTGCGTGATGCTGTTGGCGGCCATGGTCATCGTGGTGAACTTCGTGGTGGACGTGCTGTATGCAGCCATCGATCCGCGCCTGCGGCATCGGGAAGGGAGCAGCCAGTGAACACGCCTGCTACCGCGTCCAGCACCGATTCCGTGACGGCTGCAGCGAACACCGCAGCCAGTGCACCGCGCGTCAATCGCCTGCGTGCCCGTGCGTGGCGCCATCCCGGCCTGTGGATCGGCGGCGGGCTGACGCTGGCGCTGGTGCTGGCCGCCCTGCTGTCCTATGTGTGGACGCCCTGGCCGCCGCTGGAGATGCAGTTGGATCGCAAGCTGCTGCCGCCGAGCACCAGCCACTGGCTGGGCACGGACGTGATGGGGCGCGATGTGGTGTCCCAGTTGCTGGTGGGCGCGCGCAGCTCGATTTTCGTGGGGCTGATCGCCGTGGGCATCGGTCTGCTCATCGGCACGGCGCTGGGCCTGCTGGCGGCCGCGCGGCGCGGCTGGATGGAAGAGCTGATCCTGCGCATGACGGACGTCACCTTCGCCTTCCCCGCCATTCTCACCGCCATCATGCTGGCAGCCGTATGGGGTCCGGGCATGGTCAACGCCATGATCGCCATCGGGATCTTCAACATTCCCACTTTCATCCGCGTGACGCGGGCCGGCGCCAACGCCCTGTGGACGCGCGAATTCGTGCTGGCCGCACGCGCCTGCGGCAAGAACCGCTGGCGCATCACCTGGGAACACATCCTGCCCAATATCCTGGCCATCCTGATCGTGCAGGCCAGCATCCAGTTCGCCATTGCCATTCTGGCCGAGGCCGCCCTGTCCTATCTGGGTCTGGGCACGCAGCCACCGCAGCCGAGCTGGGGCCGCATGCTGGCCGATGCCCAGACGCTGATGTTCAGCCATCCCATGCTGGCGGTGTATCCGGGCGTGGCGATTGCACTGACGGTGCTGGGTCTCAACTTCCTGGGCGATGCGCTGCGTGACCTGCTCGATCCCAAGATCAGCGAGGGAGGCCGCTGATGGCGCTGCTGGAAGTCAACAACCTCAGCGTGATGGTGCGCACTCACCGCGGCGTGGCCGCTGCCGTGCGCAACATGAGCTTTACGCTGGAGCGTGGCGAAACCCTGGGCGTGATCGGCGAATCCGGCAGCGGCAAGACGCTGGCCATGCTGGCGCTGATGGGGCTGCTGCCGCGCAATGCCTGGGCCGAGGGCAGCATCGTGTTCAACGGGCAGGAACTGGTCGGTGCCAGCGAAAAGACGCTGTGCGCCCTGCGTGGTGATGACCTGGGCATGGTGTTCCAGGAGCCGATGACGGCGCTGGACCCGCTGCAGCGCATCGGCGATCAGATAGCCGAGCCGCTGCGCCAGCACCGCGACATGGACCGGCGCACCGCACTGGAGCATGCCGCCGAGCTGCTGGATCGCGTGGGCATCCCCGATGCGCGTGACCGGCTGCATGACTATCCGCACCAGTTTTCTGGTGGACAGCGCCAGCGCATCATGATTGCAGCCGCCCTCGCCTGCGATCCGGATGTGCTGATTGCCGATGAGCCGACCACGGCGCTGGACGTGACCGTGCAGGCACAGATCCTCAACCTGTTGCGCGAGCTCGTGGCCGAACGCGGCATGGCGCTGATCCTGATCAGCCACGACCTGGCGGTGATTGCGCACAACGTGCAGCGCATGATGGTGCTGTACGCCGGCACCGTGGCCGAATCAGGTAACACCGCCGAGGTGTTTGCGCGCATGGCGCATCCCTATACACGCGCCCTGCTGGCGGCCCGCCCGCGCATCGGCGCGCCCCGCGGAGCACCGCTGCAGACCATTCCGGGCCGTGTACCGGACATGTTCACTCCGCCTCCGGGTTGCCGCTTTGCCAGCCGCTGCAATTTCGTGCAGGAGGATTGCCGACAGGCCGAGCCACCTTCTTTCGAGGTGCCACCTGTGGCGCTTGACAATCATCCTGCCCCCGAGCCTGCTGCTCCACATCTGGCCCGTTGCTATCACATGCAGTTGACCCCATGACCACGCCGCTGCTCCAGGTTACCGATCTCAAGCGCCACTACCGCCAGCGCCGGCAGAGCCTGTTCGTACCGCCGCGCGTCACGCGGGCGCTGGATGGGGTCACGCTGAGCCTGCAGGCCGGACAAAGCCTGGGCATCGTGGGGGAATCCGGCAGCGGCAAGAGCACGCTGGCCAAGCTGGTCATGGCGCTGGATCAGCCTACCAGCGGCACGGTGGAGATTCTGGGGCGCAATGTGCATGCGCTCTCCGCACGCGAGCTGCAGCGGGCGCGCCGCGACTTCCAGATGGTGTTCCAGGACCCCTATGCCTCGCTCGATCCGCGGCAGGATATCGAACAGATCGTGACGGAGCCGCTGCACACCTCCGGAGCCAGCGACGACGCACTGCGTGCCCAGGCCATCGAGGCGCTGCACGCCGTTGGCCTGCAGGAAGCGGATCTGGACAAGTATCCGCACGAGTTCTCGGGTGGCCAGCGCCAGCGCATTGCCATCGCCCGTGCCCTGATCAGCCGGCCCAAGCTGATCGTGGCCGATGAGCCGGTGAGCGCGCTGGATGTATCGGTACAGGCGCAGGTCCTGAACCTGATCCGGCAATTGCAGGTGGAGCACGGCATCAGCTTCATGCTGATCAGCCACGATCTGGCCGTGGTGCACCACGTGTGCGACCAGATTGCGGTGCTGTACCGCGGCAAGGTGGTGGAATATGCGCCTACGGATCAGCTGTTTGCCGATCCGCAGCACCCGTATACGCGCCAGTTGCTGGCAGCTGCGCCCTTGCTGTAAACAGCGTGTCTTTGCCCGTGGCGGCCCCTTACCTGCGCCAGTCGAGGCTTACCCTGGCCAGTGGCGGCCTGCCTCGGTGAGGTGGATGCCACCGGGCTGCTGCACGATGGGTCGTCAACTCCAGGACAGCGCCGACAGATCGTTCACGAACACCGGCATATCCTTCCACACGCCCTTGAGCTTGCTGCTGCCCACCGTGATCCACTGCGGCTGGTACAGATAGGCGCTGACGGCATCCGATGCCACCAGGCGCTGGGCTTCGGCCAGCTGGCGAGCGCGCTGCTCCGGTTCTCCCGTCTGGTTGATGCTGGCAAACAGGGCATCGAACGCCTCGGAGTGGTAGTTCCAGTAGTACTCCGGCTTGGCGAAGTTGCCGAAATCGAAGGGTTCGACATGGCTGATGATGGTCATGTCGTAGTCCTTCTGGCCATAGACATTGCTCAGCCACTGGGCCCACTCGATGTTTTCAAGCTTGGCCGTGATGCCCACCTTGGCCAGCATGGCGGCAATCACCTCGCCACCCTGGCGCGCATACGGCGTGGGCGGCAGCTTGATGGTGAGTTTCAGGTCCTTGACGCCCGCCTCCTGCAACAGCAGCTTGGCCTTTTCCGGATCGTAGGGGTTGATGCCGGTGGTGTCGACATACCCGAGGGCGCCCGGCACATAGTAGCTGCCGATGGGCACGCCAAAACCATCGGCGGCGCCATCGATCACGCCCTTGCGGTCGATGGCGGCGGAGATGGCGCGGCGCACGCGCACATCGTCCAGCGGCTTGCGGCCGTTGTTCATGGCCAGAATGGTCTTGGCGCGCGAGGCTCCCACCAGCACCTGGAAGCGCTGGTCATTCTTGAACTGATCCAGGCTGCGCGCCACCTGCACGCGCGCGAACAGGTCTACATCGCCGGACAGCAGCGCCGCGGCCTGGGCGGCGGTGTCGGAGATGAAACGGAAGGTCGCGCCGTCGATGGCGACCTTGTCGGCTGCACGGTACTCGGGCCATTTCTTCACCGACAGCGATGCGCCCTTGCGCCACTGATCCAGCACATAGGGGCCGGTGCCGACCGGCGCGGTCGCGTTGCTGCCAGCGCTCTTGGGCTCGACGATGATCGCCGTGGCCTGGCCGAGCAGAAACGGCAGGTCCGGATTGGGCTCGGTGCCCTGCAGCACCACGGTGTGTGCATCGGGCGTGCTGATGCCGCTGAAGCTGGCGAACAGGCGCTTGTCCTTGTTGGTGCTCTTTTCACCGGCCGCGCGCTCGAAGGCGAACTTGACAGTTTCGGCGTTGAAGGGCTCGCCATTGTGGAATTTGGCGTCCTTGCGCAGATGGAAGGTCCAGGTCTTCTGGTCGGCCGTTTCCCATTTTTCGGCCAGCAGCGGCTGCACGGAGCCATCTGACTGGATCTTGGTCAGGGTCTCGTAGATGTTGTAGAGCGTGATCTCGCCAATGGCGGAAGCAGCGCCAGCCGTGGGATCCAGCCCCGGCGGCTCCAGCACCATGCCCAGCGTCAGGTCACGTTTGGCCTCCTTGGCGCATCCCGCCTGCTGGCTCAGCGCACCTGCGCCCACCGTCCAGGCCAGGCCCGACAGCAGTACTGATCGACGATCCATCATGTTTTTTCTCCCTCATCGCCCGAACAGGGGCGTGCATGCTGCACCGCAGCGTACATCTTTTATACCATTGCAAGGGGCCAGCCAGCGCCTGTATTGCCGATAGTGCGCGGTATGTGACATATCGCACGACGCCGCTGTTGCACCAGCCGCTTAATTGCGTCCCCTCAGCTTGCGCTGGTCGTAACGCGGCTGTTCCGGCAGATCGGCGACATGACGCGCATCGGCCCAGTCCTGCAGGTGGAAACGCCGCCCGTCCCAGCGCATGTGGTTCAAGCCCACGTTGGGGATCTCGCAGGTGCGCGGGCCGGACAGCGGCTGGCCAGTCAGGTGACGCCAGGCCATGTCCACCACCCCGCCGTGCGAGAACACCAGCACGCAACTGTTTTCAGGGGTGTTCCTGTGGGCAAGCGCAATGTCGTTGAGCGCACCCAGGACACGGTCATGGAACTGGCGTGTGCTCTCGCCGGATGGCAAGGCGTAGTCGGCATTGAACTGCATCCAGCTCTCCACATCGTTCGGGTAGCTGGCGCGCGCCTCGTCAAAGGTCAGGCCTTCCAGCACGCCAAAGCTCTGCTCGCGCAAGGCCGACTGCAGCACCGGCGCAGCGTGCGGCGTCTGCTGCAGCGAGGTTTGCGCTGTCTGCACGGCACGTTGCAGATCGCTGCTGTAGCTGGCAGCCACACGCTCAAGAATGCCGTTGTTGCGGAACGCCCGCGCCAGCCGGTCCGACTGCAGCAGGCCGGTGGCATTGAGCGGAATATCCGCATGCCCCTGGAAGCGCAGCGAACGGTTGGCATCGGTTTCACCGTGACGGATCAGGATCACTTCAAGCATGCAGGAATTCTACGGGACCAGAGGCGACGTACCTGTCATGTTTTGTCAGCGGCCGAGGCATCTTCAGCACTATAATTAATACTTTCATTTTATATCATCTTCCTCATGCAGGTCTCACCGTCCCTTGCTGCCCGTTCGCTCGCCCCTGCCGTCATGCCTTTCAGAGCAGACAGCGACGACGCGTCTGCAGTGACATTGCTGCAGGAACTGCTGGAGCAGGCCATTGCGCTCCGCAGTTCCGACCTGCATTTCGAACCCTACGAGGAGCGTTACCGGGTCCGCTTCCGCATCGACGGCGTGCTGCAGGAAAAAATGGCTCTGCCACTGGCCTTGCGTGAACGGCTGGTGGCCCGCATCAAGGTGCTGGCGCGGCTGGACATTTCCGAACGCCGGTTGCCCCAGGACGGGCGCATCAAGTTCAGCATGGGGCCCGAGCGCATGGTCGACCTGCGCGTCAGTACGCTGCCCACCCTGTTTGGCGAAAAAGTCGTCATCCGCGTGCTGGATGCCACCCATGTCGGTCTGGACATGGAGGCGCTCGGCTACCCTGCCGGCGACCAGATGCTTCTGGAAGAAGCGATTGCGCGCCCCCATGGCATGGTGCTGGTCACGGGCCCTACCGGTTCCGGCAAGACCCTGTCGCTGTACAGCTGCCTGCAGCGCCTCAACCAGCCCGGCGTGAACATCGCCAGTGTCGAGGATCCCTGTGAGATCCCGCTACCGGGCATCAACCAGGTCAACGTGCATGAGAAGGCCGGGTTGACCTATGCCAGCGCGCTGCGCGCCTTTCTGCGGCAGGATCCGGACATCCTGATGGTGGGAGAGATACGCGATCTGGAAACCGCGGACATGGCACTCAAGGCAGCGCAGACCGGACATCTGGTGCTATCCACGCTGCATACCAACGATGCTCCTTCTGCCATCACGCGACTGCGCCACATGGGCGTAGCGGCCTATCACCTGGCTGCCAGCCTGAGCCTGATCAGTGCGCAACGGCTGGTACGACGCCTGTGTGAGCAGTGCCGCCAGCCCGTCACCCTCACGCCGGAACAGATACTGGCTGCCGGGTTTCCGCCCGAAGCCGTCGATGGTCCGCGAGTTGCCTACCGGCCGGTCGGCTGTCCGGCCTGCAGCAGTGGGTATCGTGGCCGCACCGGCATCTTCCAGGTCATGCCGGTCAGTGATGCCATGCGCAGCCAGATGCTGGCCGATGCCTCATCGATGGCGCTGGAACAGCAGGCCGCCAGCGAAGGGCTGCGCTCCTTGCGGCAGGCCGGGCTGGACAAGGTGCTGCAAGGCATCACTTCGCTGGAAGAAGTCCTGGCGGCCACCCATGCCTGAGCAGGTGACGCCATCCGCAAGCTTGCGCTCCGACATGCGCGGCTTTCGCTGGCAGGCGCTGGATCGGCGTGGGCAGCGCCAGCGCGGTCTATGGCAGGCAGGGTCAGCCACCGAGTTGCGCACGCGGCTGCTCCGCAAGGGCATGCACCACATCCGTATACAGCCGGCCCCATTCTGGATGGCAGGCCGAGCCAGCCCTGCCGCCCTTGCGCGATTCACGCGCCAGCTCGCCACCATGCACCGCGCTGGCGTACCGTTGCTGCAATGCCTGGATCTGGCCATCCGCAGCAGCTCGCCGTTCTTTTCCGGCATCCTGCAAGCCGTGCACGACGCGGTGGAACAGGGTCAGGCCCTGCATCAGGCCCTGAGGCAGCATCCGCACCATTTCGACACCCTGTATTGCAGCGTGGTGGAAGCCGGAGAACTGTCCGGCACGCTGGATACGGTGCTGTCGCGGCTGGCCCAGGATCTGGAACAGGCCACAGCACTGCAGGCACGCATCCGGGCTGCCTTGCTCTATCCCTTGGCCGTGCTGCTGGTCGCCATCGGCGTGGTGGCGGCCCTGATGCTGTGGGTCATCCCTTCATTCGAACAGACCTTCGCTTCGCTCGGTGCCGCCCTGCCCTGGCCGACGCTGCTGGTGATTGAAGCCAGCCGGTGGCTGCAGGCGCATGGCCTGTGGCTGCTGCTCGCCCTCGTCACCGGAACCCTCGCGCTACGCAGCAGGCTGCGCCGTCATGCCACAATGCAGCACACCATGGATCGCCTCCTGCTGCACCTTCCCCTGCTTGGCCCGCTGGCGCACAAGGCCGCCACGGCGCGCTGGGCGCGTACGCTGGCGACCCTGTTTGCAGCCGGTGTTCCGCTGGTGGAGGCACTGCCCGCCGTAGCCGGCGCCTCGGGCAACCGGGTCTTCGAACAGGCCAGCCTGCGCATCCTTCAGAGCCTGCTCGGCGGCAGCCGCTTTTCTCATGCCCTGGAGTCACAAGCCCTGTTTGCGCCGCTGGTGGTGCAGATGGTCGAAATCGGCGAGGAATCCGGGGCGCTCGATGCCATGCTGGCCAAGGTTGCCGAATATGAAGGCTCTGCACTGGACGAAGGTTTACGCGGCCTGTCCAGCCTGCTGGAGCCCTTGTTGATGGTCGTGCTCGGACTGCTGGTCGGTGGCGTGGTGCTGGCGATGTACCTGCCCGTGTTCAGCCTGGGACAGGCGCTATGACGACGTCCGGCTGGCCTGTCATCCTGGTCGCAGCCCTGCTGGGCCTGCTTGTGGGCAGTTTTCTGAACGTGCTGATCCATCGCCTTCCGCGCATGCTGGAGGCGGCTTGGGATGCCGACCATCTGGCCTGGCTGCACATGCAGCAGGATGTTGTCCAAGATTCTGGCGCCGCCCTCCCGGGCGGAATTGAACGCGGAATTGAGCAGGGAACGACCAACGCCGTAAGCACAAACACCGCTCCTCCCAAAACCACAAGCCCCCGCTTCAATCTCTGGCTGCCAGCCTCGCATTGCCCGGCCTGCAGCACCCCGCTGCGCTGGTTCGAAAACATCCCCGTGCTCAGCTATCTCTGGCTGCGTGGGCGCTGCAGCCATTGCCAGACACGGATTTCCTCCCGCTATCCGCTGGTGGAGCTGGCTTCGGCCCTGCTGGCCGGTTACTGCGTCTGGCGCTATGGCTTCACCTGGCCAGCGCTCGCCTGGTTCGGCTTCACGGCCACCTTGCTGAGCCTGGCGCTGATCGACTGGGATACCACCTACCTGCCTGACAGTCTCACCCTGCCCCTGCTCTGGGGCGGCCTGCTTGCCAGCGCAATGGGATGGACAGGCACCCTCCTCGCAGACGCCGTCTGGGGCGCCACCATCGGATACGGCAGCCTGCGCCTGGTACATGAAGTCTTCCTGCGCATCACCGGCAAGGAAGGCATGGGGCATGGCGACTTCAAGCTTCTTGCGGCCATCGGTGCCTGGCTGGGCTGGCCGGCCTTGCTGCCGGTGCTGCTGCTTGCTTCCATCGTGGGGCTCATCGTGGGTCTGGCCTTGAAGGCCCGGAATCGTCTGGATGCAAGCGGACAGCTGCCATTCGGCCCCTTTCTCGCCCTTGGAGCCGCCCTCGGCTGGACGATTGGCAGCAACTGGCTGTTTCAACTGCTGGCATAGGCCCTGCAAGCAGTTATATTTGCAACATGCGCCGCTCGTTCCCGAGCGGGCTGCAGGGCGCGCAGCACGGCGGTCTGCACAAGAACCAACCGCAGACGCGGGAGACAAGACACATGCAGACCTGGCACATCGGCCTGACAGGTGGCATCGGCAGCGGCAAGAGTACGGTGGCCGAGCTGTTCCAGCAACACGGGGCATTCCTTATCGATGCCGACGCCATTTCGCGCGCCACCACCGCAGCGGGAGGCGCCGCCATCACGCCAATCCGCGAAACCTTCGGGGAGCGCTTCATCCAGCCGGACGGGGCACTGGACCGCAACGCCATGCGTGAACTGGTGTTCGCACAGCCCGATGCCAAGCGGCAACTCGAGGCCATCGTGCACCCTCTGGTGCTGCAGCAGATCCGCGCCAGCGCCGCGCAAGCCGTGCAGCAAGGCGCGCGCATGGTGCTGTACGACATTCCCCTGCTGGCCGAATCGGCGCACTGGCGCAAGCGCCTGCAGCAGGTGATCGTGGTCGATTGCGACACAGACACGCAGATTGCGCGCGTGATGCGGCGCAACCAGCTCACACGCGAAGCGGTGGAGGGCATCATCGCCAGCCAGGCTACACGCCAGCAGCGCCACGCCATTGCCGATGCCGTGGTGCAGAACGGCGCCACCACCACGCTGGAAGGCCTGCGCGCACAGGTGGAGGCCCTGGCACGCCATTTCCACCTTATCATTGGTTGCAAAGGAAACGCCGCGTGATCTTGTTCGAATACCCCTTCAACGAACGCATTCGCACCTATCTGCGGATGGAGCGCCTGCTCGACCGTTTCAACGAACTCGCCGGCCGCACCACGGCACTCGACCACCACTTCGCACTGGTCACGCTGTTCGAGCTGCTCGAGGTCTCCAGCCGCTCCGACCTCAAGGGCGAGATCATGCGCGATCTGGACCGCCAGAAGCAGCACCTTGCCAGCTACCGCGGCAATCCGGCGGTGGAAGAATCCATGCTGAACCAGATGATCCGCACGGCAGAAGACTGCTTTCTGCGGCTGGAGCAGATGACCGGCAAGATCGGACAACCGATCACGGAAAACGACTGGCTGATGACCATCCGCAGCCGCGCCGCCATTCCAGGCGGCACCTGCGAATTCGATCTGCCCGCCTACCACGCCTGGCTGCACCTGCCTGAAAGCCAGCGCCAGTACGCCCTCAAGGGCTGGATCGGCGCCTTCAAGGCGGTGGAAGACAGCATCCGCATGCTGCTCTCCCTGCTGCGCAACAGCGGGCACACGCAACGCGTGAGTGCATCCAACGGCCAGTTCCAGCAGAACCTGCCGCAAAACCGCAATTTCCAGCTGCTGCGTCTGAGCATCGACCCGAATCGCAAGGTGGTGCCCGAAATCAGCGCCAACCACCTGATGGTGGCCGTGCGCATGATGCGCGAGGATGTTGAAGGCCATCTGGCCCTGCACCCGGCAGACATCGATTTCCAGCTCACCCTCTGCGCCTGACATCGCCATGGCTGCATCGACACCCGCCCCCAACGGCAACCCCGTGAAAATCGTCGTTTGCCCGCAATGCGGCGGCGACAGTGTCTATGCGCCGTCCAACCCCTACCGCCCGTTCTGCAGCGAGCGGTGCAAGAAAATCGACCTTGGTGCCTGGGCCAGCGAAAGCTACCGCATGGAGCAAAAGCCCGGCACCGAAGAGGAAGGCTACGAGCCGCCTGATTCCTGAATCTTCCGGACAGTGCGGCATGGCTCCTTCGGGTGCGGTCGCGGTCCGCTTTCCTGATTGCTTCCCATGTCTTCCGAGTCCTCCCTCTCCTCTTCCGCAGGCGGCGCAGCTGCCGGCCTGCCTGTCGTCATCGTCGGCGCCGGTCTGGCCGGCCTGGCCGTTGCCTTGCATCTGGCACCGACGGTTCCCGTCATCATGCTCGCCAAGCGCAAGGTGGAAGAATCCGCCACCACACGCGCCCAGGGCGGCATCGTGGGCGTGCTCGGCGCCGATGACAGCATCGAAAGCCATGTGCACGACACCCAGGAAGCCGGCGCCGGCATCGTGGACGAGGACACGGCCCGCTTCATCGCCGAGAACAGCGCCGAGGCCATCGAGTGGCTGGTGCAGCAAGGCGTGCCGTTCACGCATGACCCCAGCGGCCCGCTCGGCCTGCACCTGACGCGCGAAGGCGGCCACGCGGTGCGACGCATTGCCCATGCAGCCGATGCCACCGGCAAGGCCATCCACGAAGCGCTGCTCGAAGCCGTGCGCCATCACCCCAACATCACGCTGCACGAGCGCTGGATGGCGATCGACGTGATTACCGACAAGCACCTCGGCGATGCAGGCCAGCATCCGATCAAGAACTGCTACGGCGTGTATGTGCTCAACATCGACGAAGGCAAGGTGCTGACGATTCCGGCACGGGCCGTGGTGCTGGCCAGTGGTGGCGTCGGCAAGGTGTACCGCTACACCACCAACCCCGAAACCTCCACCGGCGACGGCATCGCCATGGCCTGGCGCGCGGGCTGCCGCATCGGCAACATGGAATTCATCCAGTTCCATCCCACCTGTCTGTACCACCCGCTGGAGCGCAATTTCCTGATCACCGAGGCGCTGCGTGGGGAAGGCGGCCTGCTGAAGCTGCCGCTCAAGGATGCGGACGGCAACGTGCATGCCGAGCGCTTCATGCCCGCGCACGACCCGCGTGCCGAACTGGCGCCGCGCGACATCGTGGCCCGTGCCATCGACTTCGAGATCAAGAAGCACGGCCTGGACCATGTGCTGCTGGATGCCACGCATCTGGGCGAGGCCTTCCTTAAGGAGCATTTCCCCACCATCTACCAGCGCTGCATGGAGCTGGGCATCGACATTGCCAAGGATCCGATCCCGGTGGTGCCGGCAGCGCACTACACCTGCGGCGGCGTGGTGACCGACCTGAACGGCCAGAGCGACCTGCATGGCCTGTACGCCGTGGGCGAAACCACCTACACCGGCCTGCATGGCGCCAACCGTCTGGCCAGCAATTCGCTGCTGGAGTGCGTGGTGCTGGGCAAGAGCTGCGCCGAGATGATCATGCAAAAAGCGGTTGTAAATCTGCCAAAACTTCCCGAATGGGATGAAAGTCAGGTGGAAGATGCTGATGAACAAGTCGTTATCGCCCACAACTGGGACGAGCTGCGCTTGGTGATGTGGAACTACGTGGGCATCATGCGCACCACGCGTCGTCTGGAGCGCGCGCAGCACCGCATCAACATGCTGAAAGCCGAGATCGACGACTACTACGCCAACTTCAAGGTCAACCGCGACCTGCTGGAGTTACGCAACCTGGTTGATTGTGCCGACCTGATCGTGCGCAGCGCCATGAGCCGCCACGAAAGTCGCGGCCTGCACTATGTGCGAGACTATCCGGACTTGCTGCCGGCCAGCTTCCCGACCATCCTGTTCAAGAACGTGAACAAGCGCTCGGGCAAGAAGACCAGGAAGCTGCGCTGAACCCACCGATGACAAGGGCCCACTCTGTTCTCCACCTGTTACGCTCCCGATTAGCTTCACCTGACTGCTGCCATGCTGCTTCCTCTCGACATCGCCATCGGATTCTTCGGCATTGCGGTGCTGCTGGCGCTTTCGCCGGGGCCGGACAACCTGTTCGTCATCACCCTGTCCGCGCTGCGCGGCGTACGCGCGGGGCTGTGGGTGGTGCTCGGGCTGTGCAGCGGGCTGATCGTGCATACGCTGGCCGTTGCCTGGGGCGTGGCTGCGCTGTTCGCTGCTTCCGCCACCGCCTTCACGGTGCTCAAGCTGCTGGGGGCGGCCTATCTGCTGTATCTGGCCTGGGGTGCATGGAATGCGCCTGCCAGCGTGCCCGACGAGTCAGGGAGCGCCCCTGCCCTGCCCGCCATGACGCCGATGCAGGCCTGGCTGCGCGGCGTCATCATGAACCTGACCAACCCCAAGGTGATCCTGTTCTTCCTCGCCTTTCTGCCACAGTTCAGCAGTCCGGCACGCGGCAGCGTTGCGGTGCAGACCTTTCTGCTGGGGCTGATCTTCATTGTGGCGGCCGGGCTGACCTTTTCCGTGCTGGCGCTGCTGGCAGGCGGTATCGGGCAGAAGCTGCAGCACTCCGCCAAGGCCCAGCGCTGGCTCAACCGCAGTGCCAGCGTGGTGTTTGTGGGAATGGCAGCGAAACTGCTGGTGTCGCAGCGCTGAGCGGATAGCTGCTCCCGGCATGAGAATGCCCGCGAACCATCACGGTCGCGGGCATTTTTACACTGTCAGACCCTGCAACTGCTCACCTGATACGGGCGCTATGGGGCAAGCGAACGCTGGCCTTCCTCAATCCGGCATCCAGCGACCTCCAGCCGCTGTCTACCGCTTATGACCGAGCCAAACTCGCCTGGCCCGCCGCTTATCGAGCGCGCATCACCGGATCTGCAGCCGCCGTGAACAGCACGTCCGTCGAGGAGTTCAGCGCCGTTTCAAACGCATCCTGCAGCACGCCGATCACGAAACCGACGCCAACCACCTGCATGGAGATGTCGTTCGGAATACCGAACAGGCTGCAGGCCATGGGAATCAGCAGCAGCGAACCACCGGCCACGCCGGAAACGCCACACGCCGCAATGGAAGCCACCAGGCACAGCAGCAGCGTCGTACCGAAATCCACAGGAATGCCCAGCGTGAATACTGCGGCCAGCGTCAGCACGTTGATGGTGACGGCAGCGCCGGCCATGTTGATGGTTGCACCCAACGGCAGCGAAATGGCGTAGGTATCGCGGTTCAGACCCAGGCGCTTGGCCAGTTCCATGTTCACCGGAATGTTGGCCGCAGAACTGCGTGTGAAGAAGGCGGTCACGCCGCTCTCGCGCAGGCAGGTGAAGACCAGCGGGAAGGGATTGCGGCGCGTCATGAACCAGACGATGAGCGGGTTGACCACCAGCGCCACAACCAGCATGCAGCCGATCAGCAGGCCCAGCAGCTGCACATACTGCAGCAGCACGTCCCAGCCGGAGGTGAGGATGGCGTCGGCCACCAGACCCATCACGCCAAACGGTGCAAAGCGGATCACCAGACGCACCACCCAGGAAATCGCATCGGACACATCGCCCAGCACCTTGTGCGTGGCGCGATCCGCATGGCGCAGGCCCAGACCGATCACCACCGCCCAGGTCAGCACGCCGATGTAGTTGGCATTCATCAGTGCCTTGAAGGGGTTGTCCACCATGCTCAGCACCAGATTCTTCAGCACCTGCAGCACGTTACCGGGGGGCGACAGCTCTTCGGTCACCGGCTTCAAGGTAAGTTCCATCGGGAACAGGAAACTGCCGCCAGCGGCCACCAGCGCCGCAGCGAACGTGCCGACCGCGTACAGGATCAGCACCGTACCCATGTTGGTCTGCACGCCCTTCTGGTGGTTGGCGATGGAGGACATCACCAGCACGAACACCAGCAGCGGGGCCACCGCCTTGAGCGCCCCCACGAACAGGGTACCGAACAGGATGGTTGCGCGTGCCGCATCGGGCCACAGCACGGCCAGCGCAATGCCGAACACCAATCCCATGAAAATCTGCATCACCAGCGAACCGTGCCGGATGAAATGCTTGACCGAATCCATCATCAAAAATTCTCCCAAGATGACGGCCGGATCACGGAACATCATCACATCTTGTGGCCGTCACGTCCGTTTGGGAGCGCGCCGGAGAAGGCGCAATTTTAGAGGATAGCTCACGCGAAGCTGACAACCGACCCTGCTGCTACCCGTGCCTTGTGTGGCTCGCACGCCACCTTTTCCGGGCCCATGCAATGCATCAACCGACAGCTCTGTGCAGTCCTGCGTGGTGCAAGAGCAAGCACACCAGCCGACAGGCCGGTAACTCGCCAGTCAAGCTGCCCGCTCCCGAAGTGCCTGTCGACGACGCGCAAGGAGTAGTCCGGCGCCGGGACATCTAGGCGTTACCCGAGCGACCGCCTTCAGCCCACGATGCGCAGCGAGTAGTCCGTGGCCACCACGTCCTTGGTCAGCTTGCCGATGGAGATGCGATCCACGCCGGTCGCTGCGATGTCGCGCATGGTTTCCAGCTGCACGCCACCGGATGCTTCCAGCAGCGCCCGGCCCGCCGTCAGCGCCACCGCATCACGCATGGCCTGCAGCGTGAAGTTGTCCAGCAGCACGCTGGTGGCACCTGAGTCCAACGCCTGTTGGAGCTGCTCCATGTTTTCCACCTCGATCTGGATCTCGACGCCGGCATCGAGTGCGCGCGCGTTGTCCAGCACCTGGGGAATGCCACCGGCAGCTGCGATATGGTTCTCCTTGATCAGGATGCCATGCCAAAGCGCCATGCGCTGGTTCTGGCCACCGCCGACACGCACGGCATATTTCTGCGCCTGACGCAAGCCGGGAATGGTCTTGCGGGTATCGAGCACGGCGCAGCCTTTTTCGGACACACCGGCAATCGCATCCACATAGCGGCGCGTGAGGGTCGCCGTGCCGCTGAGCAGCTGCAGGAAGTTGAGCGCCGCGCGCTCGGCTGTGAAGATGGAGCGCGCCTCGCCGCGGATGTGGCAGACATTGGTATTGGCAGCCATCAGTTCGCCTTCCTCGTAATGCCATTCCAGCTGCAGGTCGGGATCGACACCGCGCATGCAGCCCTCGAACCAGGCACGGCCGCACAGCACGGCCTCCTCGCGCACCAGCACGCGGGCCGTCACCGGATTGGGAACAGGCACCAGCTGGCCGGTCCAGTCGCAGATGCCGATATCTTCCGTCAGGGCGTCGCGGATGTTGCGGTCACGGGCCTGTTCCAGGGATTCGTTGAATTCAAACATGGTGGGCTACAGCAAAACAGGGAAATAAACAGGGAGACAGGGAATTGCGCCCTGCGGCGAGGTGGTCGGGCAACCAGCAAGCCGGTCAAGCCGGCCCGCGCATCACAGGCACAGCAAACCCCTGTCGCAAGACAATGGTTATCGATCAGGCAGCGCCAATGCCGGGCGTCATGCCCGCCAAGCGTCCGCCATCCTTCACCACCAGCGCTTCGGGATGTTCCTTGACGAAATTCAGCATGCGCGTGATGCAGCCGGCAGCCTTGCGGCCGATTTCCGCATCGACGAACACTTCGCCGGTGCCCTTTGCAAGGCAGTCCACCACCCCTTGCAGCGCGTTCATTGCCATCCAGGGGCAGTGTGCGCAGCTCTTGCATGTGGCGCTGTTGCCGGCCGTGGGCGCCTCGATCAGTGTCTTGCCCGGTGCCAGCTGGCGCATGCGGTGCATGATGCCGTTATCGGTGGCGACGATGAAGGTCTCGCCCTCGGCACCATCAATCACGGCCTTGAGCAACTGCGAGGTGGAGCCGACCACATCGGCCTGCTGCACCACGCTGGTGGGGGATTCCGGGTGCACCAGAATCCTGGCGCCGGGGTACTGCTTGCGCAGCAGATCCAGTTCCAGCCCCTTGAATTCGTCGTGCACGATGCAGGCGCCCTGCCACATCAGCATGTCGGCGCCGGTCTGCTGCTGGATGTATTTGCCCAGGTGACGGTCCGGCGCCCACAGGATTTTCTCGCCCTTGTCCTTGAGATGATTGACGATGGCCAGCGCACAGGAACTGGTCACCATCCAGTCGGCCCGCGCCTTCACGGCCGCGCTGGTGTTGGCATAGACCACCACCTTGCGGTCCGGATGGGCATCGCAGAAGGCACTGAATTCGTCAATCGGGCAACCCAGATCCAGCGAACAGGTCGCCTCCAGATCGGGCATGAGCACGGTTTTTTCCGGGCTCAGGATCTTGGCGCTCTCGCCCATGAAGCGCACGCCGGCCACGACCAGCGTCTGTGCCTCATGGTCACGACCAAAGCGCGCCATTTCCAGCGAATCGGACACGCAGCCGCCGGTGGCCAAGGCCAGATCCTGCAGGTCGCCATCCACATAATAGTGCGCCACCAGCACGGCATTGCGTGCCTTGAGCAGCTCGGCGCTCTTCTGCATCAGCGCATCGCGCTCGGCGGTGCTCAGTTGCGGCGGCACCTTGGCCCAGGCATGGGCGGTGCAGGTTTCTCCCTCGGCGTTCTGCAGCGGAAAGTCGAATTCCTTGCTGATGGGAATGGTGGTGGAAGCGGTCATGATCTTGTCTCTGGTCTCTCGGTGTGTCCCGACAACAGTTGCCCTTGCAACCCTTGCGTATGCTTCAATATTGTGACGCAGAAACCGCGTGCCGGCGGGATAACAGGTTTGGTCCAAAGTACGCATTACAATGCCTCGCAGCAATGTTCCGTGACGCCGTGCACGGATCCAACCCTCCGAATCCGCATGCCTCCGCAGCAGCAGCCCGACTTTCCCCCGCACCGCTCCGCACCGGCACCCGCCCGTGCCGCGCATCCCTTGCTGCGCCTGTACGCACCCGTGGCCATGGTGATCGGCCTCGGATCGCTGGCGGCGATCTGCCTCACCTGGTATCCGTTTGCCATGCTGGTGGGCCTGTTGCCCCTGCCCGGCACGCTGCGCCGTCGCATCGGCCGCGGCGCCATCTTTGCCGGCACACGCCTGTACACCTGGATCCTGCGCACGCTGTGCTTTGTGCGGCTGGACCTGCGCGCGCTGCAGACGCTGCGCACGGAGCGCGCGCTGGTCATCGTCGCCAACCACCCTTCCCTGCTCGATGCCATCCTGTTCATGTCGCAGCTGCCCAATACGGTGTGCGTGATGAAGGCCTCGCTGCAGCAGAACATCCTGTTCGGTGCCGCCACCCGGCTGGCGCACTTTGTCAGCAACGCCTCGCCCATGCAGATGATCCGCCAGGCCTGCGATGAACTGCGGCGCGATGCGCATCTGGTGATTTTCCCCGAAGGCACGCGTACTTCGCAGTGGCCGATCAACCCTTGCAGCCCGGCCAGTGCCATCATGGCGCAGCGCGCGCCAGCGCCCATGCAGCAGGTATTCATCGAGATGAGCACGCCCTACCTGGGCAAGGGCTGGCCGTTGTTCAAGCCGCCCGTGCTACCGCTGGTGGTGACCATGCGGCTCGGCCGGCGCATCGATGCCCCCGGCGAGCAGGTGGCTGCCGACATCGCACGCCAGTTCGAGCAGGACATGCGCACGCATTTCAACAGCTCTGCGGAGGCTTCCCATGGCTGATGCCCCGACCAGTGCCGCTCCTTCGCGCACCCATCTGGTGCTGATTCCCAGCTACAACCCCGGCCCCAAGGTGCGGGAGACCGTGCTGGGCGCCCGCGCCCAGTGGAACCCGGTGTGGGTGGTGGTGGACGGCAGCACCGACGGCAGCGCTGCCCTGCTGCAGCGCATGGCCGACGAGGATCGCGGCCTCAAGGTATTGCTGCTGCCGCAGAACAGCGGCAAGGGTGCTGCAGTGCTGCACGGCCTGCGCCGCGCCGCGCAGGAAGGCTTCACCCACGCCCTGACCATGGACTCGGACGGCCAGCATCCAGCGCAGCTGATTCCGGAGTTCATGCAGCGATCGCAACAGCAACCTGCGGCCATGGTGCTGGGCAAGCCGGTATTCGACGCCGATGCACCGCGCCTGCGGGTGAACGGCCGCAAGGTGTCCAACTTCTGGGCCAACCTGGAAACGCTGTGGAACGGCATCGGGGATTCGCTCTACGGTTTCCGTGTCTATCCCATCGCACCGCTGGTGCGCACCATGCAGGGCCAGCGCTGGATGCGCCGCTTCGACTTCGATCCGGAGGCCGTGGTGCGTCTGTCATGGAACGGTGTTCCTGCCGTCAACATCGACGCCCCGGTACGCTACTTCCAGGCCAGCGAAGGCGGCGTGTCGCACTTCAAGTACCTGCGCGACAACACCCTGCTCACCTGGATGCATACGCGGCTGTTCCTTGGCTTTGTGGTGCGCCTGCCGGTGCTGGTGTGGCGCAAGCTGATGCGCTGAGGCTCAGTCCGCCGTCACCTCTTCGGGCACATGCGCCTTCACCTGCCGGTAGCCCAGCTTGGGCAGATAGTGCCGCAGCACCGGCGTGGTGATGACCGTGCTCACGATGGCCATGATGACCAGCATGGTGAACACGTTCTTCGAGATCACCCCCAGGTCGTAGCCGATGTTGATGACGATCAGCTCCATCAGCGCGCGGGTGTTCATCATCACGCCGACGATCTGTGATTCGCCATGCGACATGCCGGCCGAACGCGCCGCCAGATAGGACGGCAGATACTTGCCGAGGCAGGCTGCCAGCACCACGATAGCGCACCATCCCCACAGACCCAGGCTGTCCAGCCCGCCAATATCCGTGCGCAGGCCAGTGTAAGTGAAGAAGATCGGCAGGAAGAACACGTTCACGAACTGCCCGATATGCCGGCGCCAGGCATCGACAAACTGCGGCTGGTCGTGCAGCAGCACGCCGAGCATGAAGCCGCCGAAAATGGCGAAGATGCCCAGTTTGTAGGTAACGATGGCGCTGATGAAAACCAGCACCAGGATCACGCCCAGCAGGTTATTGCTCCAGCCTTCCGCACCGCCCAGATGGCGCACGCACCAGCGCAGCAAGGGCCGCACGCCCCACCAGCACACCGCCACATACACCAGCAGCAGCACCAGAGTCGAGCCGAACTGCGCGGCATCAAAGCCCGACACCGCCAGCATGGTCACCAGCGCCAGCAGCAGCCAGCCCACCACGTCATTGATGGCCGCCGCGCTGATGGCGATCACGCCCAGCGGCTTGCGCGCAATGTCGAATTCGATCAGCATGCGCCCCAGAATGGGCAGCGCCGTGATGGAGAAGGCCGTGCCGACGAACAGGGCTGCCGCCGTCGGGTTGGCCTGCGGCGTCAGCACCGGCGTCATCCAGTAGCCCAGCGCGTAACCCAGCCCGAACGGCACCACCATACTGGCCACGGCGATACGCGTCACGCTGCGCCGGTGCTCCTTCTCGGCCAGATGCGAAAACTCGAACTCCATGCCGATCTGGAACATCAGCAGGATCAGGCCGATCTGCGACAGGATCTGCATGGCATCGCCCGGCGTGGAGCGGAACACGAAATTGAAGGCATCCGGCCACAGCCAGCCGAACAGTGTCGGCCCCAGGATGATGCCGATGATGATCTCGCCCACCGCCGCCGACTGGCCCCAGCGCAGCGCCAGGTTCGCGCCGATGCGCCCTGCCAGCACGATTACGCACAGCTGCAGCAGCGTGAAGAACAACAGCAGCTCGCTCTTGTGTACGCCGGACAGCGCCTCGCTGGCCACACTCATGCGTACAGCCCCCCGTTGATGGAGATGGTCTGGCCGGTGATGTAGCCCGCGGCGTCCGAGGCCAGGAAGGCGACCAGCTCGGCCACCTCTTCCGGCTTGCCGGCGCGTTTGGCAGGCACCATGTCCTTGATCAGCTTGTCGTCGAACACGCCTTCGGTCATGCTGCCGGCGATGATGCCCGGCGCCACCGCGTTGACGGTGATGTTGCGGCTGGCCAGCTCCAGCGACAGCGCGCGCGTGGCCGCCTGCAATCCGCCCTTGGCCGCCGCGTAGTTGACCTGCCCCCGGTTGCCGGCCAGCGCCGCCACCGAGGAGATGTTGATGATGCGTCCCCAGCGCTGGCGCACCATGGGCATGGTGAGCGGCTGCGTGACGTGGAAGAAACCGTCCAGATTGACCTGCAGCACACGCTGCCATTGCGCTGCCGTCATGCCGGGGAAGGCGGCGTCATCGTGCACACCGGCGTTGTTGACGAGGATGTCGATGGTGTGCTGTTCCAGCAGGCGTGGAAGCTCCTGCTGTACGGTAACAGCATCGGTGACATCGAAGACCACGGCATCGGCACTACCGCCATCTGCGCGGATCGATGCCACCACTGATTCGGCACGCGCCGGCTGGCTGCTGGCATGCACCCAGACATGGCAGCCCGCCTTGGCGAGACGACGGGCAATGGCAGAACCGAGATCACCACTGGCACCGGTCACCAGGGCATGGCGTTGACGAGAATCGGAAGAGGACATGGTCAGAAAATCGGAAAATCAGGACACGTGGGCAGCCGCCACGTCGAGTACAGCCGCAATGCGCCCCTGCAGCAACAGGCGCTCGCCAGCGTGGATGGTGAACTGGTACATGGCGGTCTGCTCGCTGGCGGCGATCCGTTCGGCACGAACGGACAGCGGTTCGGGAATGGCATCCAGCACGTCGGCTAGCAACTGCACGTCACGCACGCTGGTCAGGTAGCCCCCGCGTGGACGTTCGCCCTGCGGTTGCTGCAGGGCGCAATGCAGGGCCATGGCCTGCGCGGCGTATTCAATGCCCAGGGCCGCACCCATGCGGCCGCCTTCGCGCATCGGATTGGCGGGATCCAGATGGGTGCGCGTGGCACAGATGATGTGGTCGGCGTCCATGGCTTGCACTTCCTGCAACAGGCACATGCTGCCCTGATGCGGAATGCGGGACGCGATCTCGCTCTGGCCCATCAGCATGGCGTGACGTCCACCTGCAGGTACTGACCGGGCAGCGAAGGCACGATCACCCTGCCTGCCTGGCCACTGGCCAGCAGCTGCAGCAGCGGCAAGGCACGCATGGCAGGAATGCTGGCGCGCAACTGCTCCAGCGCGGGGGTCGCCATTTCCTGGCCGGATTCAGCATCTGTGGCAGCTGCACTGACAGACTGCCCGCCCAGCCAGCGGATATCCAGACGCGCCAGCGCGCCGGCTTGCTGCTGCGCACGCAGCACCATGGCCAGGCCGGCCGCATCAGGCACCGGGCGCGTGGCACGCAAGGGCTCGGGATAGTCGGCATCGTAGGCCACCAGCAGCATGTCGCGCGCCTCGCACACGCCCTGCACTGCTGCTTCCAGCAGGCCTGCGGCAAAGCTGGCGTCATACGCTGCCAGCACCTGGCATGGACCGGTGGCCTGGGCCGCAATGCACCAGTAGCCCGCTGCCGTGTTGTGGACCGAGTTGTGGAAGCGCGTGGGCGAAACGTCGCGCTGGTCGCTGGCCAGTACTTCGCAGATGGCATGGCAGTTGTGGCCATCGCCGGTCGACGAGGTGAATACGGAGGCGAGAGCGGAAGGCGCGAGGCCGGCCTGGGCACAGGCTTCGGCACCCAAGGCCATCACCAGCTTGATTACGCGGCTGGAACGCCGGCGCTCGGCCGGAGGGAGCATTTCGGGTGCGGGCAATACCGTGGCGGCGGGTGCATAGGCCTCCTCGCCACGCAGCACGGCGCGTGCTTGCGGCCAGTTTGCGAGCCCCGGCCCCAGTACGGCCAGGCCATGCACCCACAGTTGCAGCGCAGGCGTCGTCATGCGGCACCTCCCGCGCGGCTGAATACCAGGCTGCAGTTGCTGCCGCCGAATCCGAAGGAGTTGCTCAAGGCATGCTGCAAGGGCAAGTCCTCGGGCTGCAACAGGTAACGCAGCGGCGCAATGGCCGGGTCCAGCGCCTGTGTGCCGGCGCTACCGGGCGCGAAGCCCTGCGTCAGCGCCAGTGCGCAGACCACTGCTTCCACCCCGCCCGCAGCCCCCAGCGTGTGGCCGGTAAAGCCCTTGGTCGAGCTGCAGGGTGTATCCGTACCGAACACCGCGCGCACGGCCCTGCCTTCGGCCAGATCGTTGCTTGGCGTGGCGGTGCCATGCAGGTTGATGTAGCCGATGTGCTGCGGCTGCAGTCCCGCCATCTGCAAGGCCGCCTGCATGGCCGCCTGGGCGCCAGCCCCTTCGGGATGCGGCGCCGACATGTGGTGTGCGTCACTGGTTTCACCATAGCCGGTCAGCAGGACGCTGCCGGCGGGAAGTGCTTGCGCATCATGCGGCAGGCGCTCCACCAGTGCAAAAGCAGCTGCCTCACCAATAGACAGGCCGTCGCGGGCACCATCGTACGGTCTGCAGGCCTGCCCTGAAGTCAACCCCAGCGAGCGGAAGCCATAGAGGGTGGTCAGGCACAGCGTATCGACACCGCCCACCACCACCGCATCCACCAGACCCGCCTGCAGCAGACGCGCTGCACTAGCAAACACCTTGGCCGAGGACGAGCAGGCCGTGGACACCACTTCGGCCGGGCCCTGCAAGCCGAACCAGTCCTTGACGAAGGCTCCGACCGAAAAGGTGTTGTGCGTTTCGGCGTAATGGAAGTCGGACGGCAGCGCACCCGTCTCGGCATCGCGCATACGATAAGCCAATTCAGTCGAATAAATGCCTGCCGTGCTGGTGCCGAGCACCACGGCCACGCGGTCTGCCCCATAGCGCTGCATGGCCTGGCGCACAGCGTCGGCAAAGCCATCCGCCTGCAAGCCGAGCTGGGCCAGGCGGTTGTTGCGGCAGTCGTAGTGTTGCAGACCTTCCGGAAGTCGGACGTTTTCCAGGTCCGCAACCTTCCCGGTCCAGGTCGGGAAATCGACGGTATCGAAATCGCACGGAGCCAGCCCGCTGCGCATGCTGCGCAAGGCCTGCAGCAGGGCTGCGTTGCCAACGCCGAGGCAGGTGGTCGCCGTGTAGTGGGTGAGAAGAATCGGGTTCACGGGTCTTGGTGCGCGAGGCGCGCAAGCAGGGTTTGTGCGTCGGGATCAGGGTGGACAGAAGTCTGCGGGGCCAATGCCTCCCGCAGGTGGACAGGCTGCAGGCCGGCTTGCTGCAACCGTCGCAGCAATTGTGGCAGCACTTCCAACACCACCGGCCGTCCATCGGTCGTGACAGCGCTGTTGCCATCGTGGAGCAGCAGGATATCACCTGCCGCCAGGCCACGAACCAGGCGTGCAAGTACACGTGCTGGGTTGCCGTCGCGCGTATCGAAACTGCGCCGCTCCCACATCGCCAGTTGCAGGCCCATCCTGGCCAGCACCGGATCCAGCAGCGGATTGCGGAATCCTGCCGTGGGACGGAAAAAACGGGCCGGAGGCACGCCTGCATCACGCAGCGACTGCTGCATCGCGGCAATATCCCGTCGCATGCGTGCCATGCCCCAAAGGGCAAAAATGGGCGAATGGGCATCTCCGTGGTTTTCCACGGTATGCCCCCGCGCGACGATCTCACGTACCAGCTCGGGGTGCTGGCGCACGCGGCTGCCGATGCAGAAAAAACTGGCGCGCGCGCCATGACGGTCGAGCAGGTCCAGCACCTGGGGCGTCACCACGGGATCGGGGCCGTCATCGAAGGTGAGCGCCACCTGGCGGCGCCCTCGTGCATCGGGTGGCAAGCGTGTCAGCGTGCGGCCAAGCCAGCGGTTGCGCGGCAGAAACACCAGCACGGTGAGCAGCAGATGGTTCAAAGCCAGCAAGCCCAGCCAGTACGGCCAGTCCCCAGGCCGCCACACCAGCGCCAGCAGGCAGGCCAGATGCCACGCGACGCTGATCCAGACCAGCGGAACCGGGCGCCAAATCCCGCTTTCCGGTTCGCTCAGTTCAACAGACCCGTCAGTGACGGCAATACCCGGCTGGACAGGGGCATGCGCCGCCAAATCCCCTTTGACGGGCGAAACGCCCTGCATCCGGCTGCTATCCTCCATTGACGGTGCGCTCATGCCTGCCCCTCGCTCACAGCCGCCCTGCCAGCCGGCTTGCGCGTGAGAATGGTGGCAAACAGCAAGGCAATCACGGCGCCCGGGCCGACAGTGGCACCAATGGCGCGGAGCACAGGCACCTGCGAGAAGGCCAGCACGCCAAAACCGAACACGGCAGCCAGGTTGGCCACCAGCAGCGACACCATGGTGATGGACTCGCCTTCATCCTCCAGATCGTAGCGGTCAAAGAACAGCGTGTAATTGGAGCCCACCGCCACCACCAGCAACAGGCCGATCAGGTGCAGCAGCGTCAGCCGCTCTCCCAGCAGCACCAGTCCGGCCACTACCACTACTTCTGCCAGGAGGATGGGCGTGAGCACGCGCAGCAGGCGTTGCCCGCTCTTGAGCGACCAGCCCAGCAGGACCACAATCGCCAGCAGGCCGGCCAGCGAGAGCATCAACGCCTCATTGAAATAGCGCGCATACAGATCACGGGTTTCCGTGGTGATGTCGATGAACATCACTTCCGTCGCAGGAGCTCCGGCACTGGCCGCATCCGCATCCAGCACGCGCTGGACAGCCGCGCCGTCGATCTCCTGCGACTTGCCCTGCGCATCCACGGGAGCGCGCAGCGGCAGCAAGGCCGACCAGCCATTCTCGCGCTGCACCAGCATGGCCTCCAGCGTCAGTGCCAGCGCGGTGCCTTTCAGACTATCGGGGGTGATCATCGGCTGCTGGCGCGCCCGCTCCAGATCCTGCACAAAGGGCTGCAGCGTTTCCGGGCGCACCGGCAGCGGCGCCAGCGCCTGCTGCAGACGCGCCTGCAGCTCTGCCGGCTCCGGCATGGTGGCACGGCGTGCGTTCTGCGTGGCCGCACTCGGCAGATAGCGCGTCGGCGTCTCGAAACCGGAAATGCTCTGCTTGTCCACCAGCTGCTGCAGGCTGCCACTGACCTGCTCGGTACGCTGCAGTAAAGTCTCACGGTCCGGCGCGGAAACCACCACCAGATAGCGCAAGTCGGGCTGCCCCAGATCGCGCCGCAGCGACTCATCCAGATCCTGGGCTTCCTGGGACACAGGGCTAAGGCCCGACAGCGCGCGGTTCCAGATCGTGCCATGCAGCGACACCCAGACCAGCACACCGACTGCCGCCAGCGCGACCAGCAGGGCCAGCGGCCGAAGACGGCGCAGGTCGGTCACACGCCGCGTCAGCCACAGTCCCAGCCTGCGCGCCGGCGCGAGATTGACGGAACGCGCCGGCAGGTGCGGCAGCACGTAGCGCGTCACCAGCGCCGCCGTACACAGGCCGGTGATGGAATACAGACCCAGCTGCGCCAGCCCAGGAAAGCCGGCAAACACCAGCGCGGCAAAGCCGAACACCGAAGTCAACACGCCCAGCCGGATGGTGGGCCAGAAACGCTTCGCCCAGGCAGCACTGCCTGCAGCCCCGCTGGAGCCCACACGCCCCGACTGCACGAAGTAATAGATGCTGTAATCGACCGCCTCGCCGATCAGCGTGGTGCCGAACCCCACGGTAATGCCATGCACCACCCCGAACACCAGACTGACGGACGCAATGCCCATCACCACCGCCGTGAACACCGGCACCAGACTCATGCCGACCGTCCACGGGGAACGGTAGACCAGCAGCAGCAGCGTCAGCACCGCCAGAAAACCGGCCACCGACAGGCGCGTGGCTTCGCTGCGGATGGTGTTGCGCGCATCGACGGAAAACACCGGCGCCCCGGAAAGCAGCAGCTTGACCGGCTGCAGCGACGCATCCTGCGCCTGAACGTCGGCAAACGCCTGTCGCACCGTGCCCAGCGCCTGCTCCTGGGCATCCGTATCGGAGCCGGCCGCGCGCGTCTGCGCCATCAGGATGGCCCGCTGTCCGTCCCTGGACGTCCACACACCACCCCCGCCCGGCCTGTCGGCGCTGTTCAGCTCATCCACCAGCGCCAGCAACTCGCCGGTCGGGTCACGCGGAAAGAGTTCCTTGAGCAGCATGCCGGCCGGGGAGCCCAGCATGTCGACGGACTGCGCGATGGACTGGCGCAGCCCCTCCACGCTGAAATGCCCGTCCTTGACGGCAGGGCTGAGCAGATAGCGGTTCTCGAACAGGAAGACACGGTCCTTCTCGAACGCCTCGGCGGCCCCATTGGCCACGATGGAAAAGCGATCGCTGGCGCGCATCTGCCGGGCCAGCGCCTGCGAAGCTGCCTCGCGCTGCTCCTGCGTGCCCCCTTCCAGCCCCATCAGCAACATGCGCGACACACTGCCCACGGTGATCTGGTCCACCAGCAGCTGCTGCTGCTTGCTCGGACTCTGCGGCAGAAAGGCCGACATGTCGGTAGTAAAGGTGCTGCGGGCGATCACCAGCACGCCGACCACCAGTGTCAGCAACCAGATCCAGACCGCCCTGCTACGCCAGAAACCCATGCAACCCTTCCCGCCTTGTGCGCCAAAAAGCTGACATTGTCACCGAGAAAGCGATGCCAAAGCGCGCGTGCGTGCCGGAATGCCACGCGGCAAACCGGGTTCAGTCAGCGAGCAGGCGCTGGTAGGTCTGCAGATCGGCGGAAGAAAAGCAGCAGAAAAGCACCTGCTGCAAGCCGGGCAGCTGCGGCAGCGTAGCGCGCACGGTCTGCACGGCGATGGCGGCAGCCTCGGCATGCGGATAGCCATACACACCGGTGCTGACGCCGGGAAACGCGATGCTTGTCACCCCATGCTGGCCGGCCAGCAGCAGCGCGTTGCGGTAACAGGACGCCAGCAGCCCGGCTTCGCCCTGCCCGCCCCCGTGCCAGACCGGCCCCACCACATGGATCACGTGACGTGCCGGCAGGCGGTAGCCACCGGTAATCTTGGCCTCGCCCGTGGCACAGCCGTGCAGCGTGCGGCATTCGGCCAGCAATTGCGGGCCGGCAGCGCGGTGAATGGCACCGTCAACCCCGCCGCCACCCAGCAGGCTGTTGTTGGCCGCATTGACGATGGCATCCACCTGCAGTGTGGTGATGTCCGCCTGGACCGCCTGCAACTCGGCCATGTCAGCCCCTCAACGCTTGTCCAGCGGCTCGATCACCATCACGGAGCGGTCACCGTCGGCCTGCTGGTATTCGATGGTGCGCACCTGCTCCCTGTCGCCGCTGGCCACCACCTTGCTGATGATGGACTTCATCTTCACATCCTTGGGCACCATGGCCAGGGTCCACTTCTTCGCGGTGCCCTTGAGCTCGTAGTCATAGCTGCGCTCGAGCTTGCCCGCGTCACCGGTCAGCAGGCCGACGATCACATCCACAAAGGCCGCTGCCTGCGGCTGGCTGGACAGCCGTACGTTGTAGGTCTTGCCGCCGCGCTCCACACGCAGGGCATCGCCGTCCACACGCAACAACTCGGCGGTGGGCTCGACCGTCTTTTTCTCGAACAGTTGCGGCGCCACATAGCGTACCTCGCCTGTACTGCGCAGCGGCTTGTCCAGCACCTTCATGTGCTTTGTTTCCACAAAGCGGCCGGTGCGTTCCTTGTACTGGCCCATGTTCTGCATCAGCTGGCCCATGTCGAGTGCCCAGGCAGGCGCAGACAGGGCGAAGCCTGCTGCCAGCAGTGCCACACGGCGGAAAAAGCGGGAAGAAACGGGAACTTGCATGCAAAAACCTTTCGGAAATCAGGAGCCGGCGTCGGGCGCCGTCACGCCCTGCCCGGTTTGGACACGCTTCGCGGGCGAAGGTTTCCAGAAATCAAAAAAATTGAACCAGTTGTGCGGTGCTGTCCGGCACTGCTCCTCCAGCTCGCTCACATAGGCCTGTTGCGCAGCCTGCAGGCGCTGGGGGCGCTCGCCACGCGGGCAATCGGAAAAATCGGCCAGCGGCACCGCATGCACGCGGTAGCGGTTGCCTGCCTCGTACACCCCGGCCAGAAAAAACACCGGGCAGCGCAGCATGGCGGCCAGCCGCAGCGGCCCCGCAGGGAATGACGCTTCTTCGCCCAAAAAAGGCAGGCGCACCACATCGTCATCGTCCAGCCCGCGATCGGCCAGCAAGCCCAGCATGTCGCCCTGCTCCAGCTTTTCGCGCGCCAGCAGCATGGAATCGACCCGGTTGAGCGCAATGATGTGGCGCGGTGCGTCCGGATTGATGGCCGCCAATATGCCGTTGATCTTGCTGGCGTTTTCCTCGTACATCAGCATGTGGGCACGGCGCTGGTGCGCATCGCCAAAGGCCTTGAGCATGGCAAAACTGCCAAAGTGCGCACCCATGATGATCAGCCCGCGCCCCTTGGCCAGCTCCGCTTCCAGCGCCTCGCGTCCTTCGAGACGGATGTCGAACAGATCCATCTGCCCGTTGAGCACAAAGACACGGTCGTGGATGGTGGTGGCAAAGCTCAGAAAGTGCCGGTACAGCTGCCCCCACCCTGCTGGGCGCTGCCAGAGATGCTGGTAGTACCGCTGCAAGGCCTTGCGCGAGGCCGGAGAAAACAGCAGGAAATAGACGGCAATGCCCCGCAGCACCACGCGGCTCAGCGGCCGGCCCAGCAACAGCGAAAGCCAGACCATGAAGCGCACCACAGGCACCTGGCTGCGCTCGCGGCGCGTGGCCCACTCGGCGCTGGCTCCACCCTGGGCACTCATGCCGGCTCCGCAACCGGCAACGCACGCAGCATGCCGCTAGCCACGGTATCTTCTCCGCGCAGCACGCGAAATGCCGCTGCAAAAGGCTTGCCGGGGCTCTCCACCGGCTCCAGCCTGAACTCCAGCACATCGCCGGGAATACACGGCAGCAGAAACTTGGCCTGCGCGATGGTGCAGGCCTGCCCCCGTGCCTGCGGCAAGGCTCGCCAGGCCTCCACGCAGCGCTGCAGCAGCATGGCACCCGGCACCACGGGATGACCGGGAAAATGACCGGCAAACACCGGATGATCAGCAGGCACCTGCCATCGCAGCAGCGTCATGGCCTGCTGCGCGTGCAGCTGGCGCTGGTGTTCGGCATACAGCGCCTGCAAGGCCTGTTGCGGCAACTTGCCCGTCTCGTTGCGCGGCATGCGCTCCACCTGGATCAGCGGGCGCGGCAGGAATACTGCTTCCACATAGGGGCGCAGTCCGTCCAGAATCTGGCGCCCTGTCATGCCCGGCGCCTGCACCACCAGGCACAGACGCTCCACCTCCGGCACCATCGGTGCGTGGCTGCCCGGCAGGTCCACCGGTTGCGGCAGGAAGAACGCGCCATCCTGAATGCCGGGCACCTGTGCCAGCTGATGATTGAGATAGGCCAGCGAGGAGCGGCGACCCGCAATGTTCACCATGTCCGTCTTGCGACCATGCAGGATGAAGCCTTCCTCACCCACCAGCTCGATCAAGTCGGACATCGGCACCCGCCCCTCGACATGCCCGCCGCTGGCAAACGTGGTGCCGCCCTCCTGCTCCAGCCGCACCCCGGGAAACAGGCGCCAAGCGGGGCCGTCCAGCGGGCGACGCACGCCCAACTGGCTGGTTTCCGTACTGCCGTAGATCTCGCGCAGGGGAGCGCCAAAATGGGCCTCTGCCTGCTCGGCCAGCGCAGGCGCTAGCGGTGCCGTGGCACAAAGCAGCTGATCCACGGCCGGATACGTCAGCCCGGCATCCACCAGCACACGCAGGTGCACCGGCGTCGTCACCAGCATGCGCGGCTGCGGCACGGAGGCCAGCGCCTGCGCCACGTCTGCCGGATAGAAAGGCCGTCCGGTCCACAGGCTGCTGCCTGCCAGCAGGGCCAGCAGCATCACCGATTCAAAACCGTACATGTGCTGCGAGGGCACCGTGCCCACAATGCAGGCCTGCGGGCCTTTGTCCAGCCCCAGCAACTGCGCTTCGGCCAGCGCATTCAGGTGCAGCTTGCCCCAGGTCTTGGCATGGGGGACCGGCTGGCCTGTCGAACCGGACGTGAACACCAGCGACACCACCTGCTCCGCAGGCACCTGAGGGATATCCGGTACAGACTCTGCCACTGCCGCATCCTGACGCTCCACGGCCAGCAGCGGCATCAGCGCCTCCAGCCCTTCGGTTTCGCCGTCATGCAGGCACACGGGTCGCGGTGCATGCTGCAGCAAATGGCGCACCGCTTCGGGCGCCAGCGAGGAAGGTTGCAGACTGACACGTCCGCTCACAATTCCGGCACCCAAGCCCACCAGGAATAAATACCGGTTGCGGCACACATTCAGCACATGGGTGCAATCGGCCGGCAGCCGTGCCGCCAGCTCCTGCACGTCTTGCAGCCACTGCCCCACGGTGATGGCGCCCCGCTCATCCCGCGCCAGCACCGCATCCGCTTGCGCATGGCCACACAGGGGCCAGTCTGTCCTGGCACTCATCGCAGAGGCTCCATGCCCTTGTCATCCACCCTGGTATGCGCTGCGCCGGAAAACGAGCGCCAGTCCACCGTGCGCATGGCACGCAGGGTCTGCGCCAGACCGGTCTGCTCGCCGGGCGGCAGCAGCCAGCGTCGCGCCAGCACTTCCAGCACGAACAGCGCCACCATCAGCAGCGGCGACAGCACGGAGGAAAAGAAGGCCCACACCGCCGGTGTGGCAAAAACAAACAGCACCGCCGACACCAGCCAGATCAGTGCAATCGCCCCGGCCCACAGCCAGGTCACGCCGCGCGTGTAGCGCAGCAGCACAGGCGTGAGCACCGGATGCACCACCCCTGCCATCGTCGTGCACAGCGGCGTCTGCCCGGCCCGCAGCGTGTGCGCAAAGGCCCAGAACACCAGCCCCAGCAGCAAGGTTTCCTGCAGAAAATAGTAGAGACGCACCTGTTGCGGCTGCACCAGCCCGTCATGCCCTGCCGGCACCAGCCAGGCAAGGCCCCCTGCCAGCACTGCCAGCATGCCGACCGCCAGCAGGATCGCTCCGGCCCGTCCCGCCATTCGCGCGCCCAGCACCGCCCCGGCCCACAGGGCCAGCGGCGCCAGCATGGGAAGCAGCGTCCACCAGCGCGGCTCCGGCTGCACGCAGGCCCAGAACACCAGCGCCGCATACGCCAGAACCGCCAGCACCTTGAGCATGGCGCGCAGCGGTGGGCGCCGCTTTGCGGCGGCAGTGGCTGGGACAGAGTCGAGTGGAAACATGCAGCAGGCTCCCGCGTGCGCGGGATCGAGCATCAGGCCGTGCGGTGCGTGACGATATGGCCGGCCAGTGCACGCAGGGACGCGAACACCTTGGCGTTGTCGGCATCACCGGCCTTGATCTGCAGACCGTAACGCTTGGACACCACCAGCGCGATCTCGAGGATGTCGATCGAATCCAGACCGAGGCCGTCGCGGTAGAGCGGGGTATCCGGCTCGATCTCGGAAGCGGGCATGTCGAGGTTGACGGCCTCGACGACAAGCTCTGCCAGTTCGGGCAGCAGTGCGTCAACGACGGCGGCGTCAGGGGTATGTTGTACGTCGCTCATGATGGTTCCTGTGTGCTACAAAGCTAGAATTATAGGATTCGCCAGCTGGCCGGCCCGCTTTGCCTCGCCTTGCATCTGTAGCTGTTCATTGCAAACGTATCGCGTACAACCCGGGCGCCAGTGCTGTTCCGTCATTCCCTTACTGCCACGGCTCTCTGGGGGCCCTGTTTGCAACCATGCTCAAAGAACTGATTCTCGACTACCTGCGCCAGCAACCCGACGTTCCGGTGGACAAGCTCGCCGATCCGGCAGCAAAGATGGGCGAACTGGGCCTCGACTCCCTGGGTCTGGTCGAAATGCTGTTCGAGATCGAGGACAAGTACGGCTTCCAGATCGAGGAGCCGATGCGCTACGGCACCATGACGCTGGATGAAGTGGTGGCCGATCTGGAGCAGGCCATCCGCGCCCGCAACAACGGCGAGATGCCCGACCTTGCAGCGCAGGCAGCTTCCTCCGGCCATGCGTGAGGTCGTCGTTTCCGGCATTGGTCTGGTCACGCCTTCCGGGCTGACGCGCGATGCCAGCTTTGCCGCCTGGCTGGAAGGCCGCAGCGCCGTCACCCAGGCTCCCGAGGCCGTACGCCGCTGGCTGCCCAATGCCCTGGCTGCTCCCTTGCCGCCCGGCCTGGAAACCCGTCTCGAACGGGCCGATCATGGCCTGGACCGTGCCACACAGCTCGGCATGGTGGCCGCCGCCGCGGCGCTGCAGGATGCCGGCTTTTCGCGCGACACCGTCAACACCGACCGTGCCGGCGTGTATGTGGGCGTGGGCCTGGCCGGTGCGGAAACGCTGGAAGCCCTCTACTCCACCTTCTACCAGCGCCTGTACGACCCCGAGGGCAGCGGCCACCGCAACCCCACCGTGCTGCACCCGCTCACGGTACCGCGCCTGATGGCCAACGCCACTGCCGCGGCCGCCTCCATGCGCTACGGACTCAAGGGCTCCTCGCACACCTATAGCGTTGCGTGTGCCTCTTCGGCCGTCGCCATTGGCGAAGCCTGGCGCGCCATCCTGGCTGGTCAGGCCGACACCATGCTGGTGATCGGTACCGAAGCGCAGCTCACCACCGGTGCCTATCTGGGCTGGAATGCGCTGCGCGTGCTGGCCACACCGGATGCGGATGACATCACTGCAAGCTGCAAGCCCTTCGACGCCCGCCGCAACGGCTTCGTGCTGGGTGAAGGTGCAGCCGCCCTGCTGCTGGAAACACGCAGCGCGGCCGAAGCCCGCGGCGCCACCATCTACGGCGTGCTCTGCGGCTACGGCAGCAGCAGCGATGCCGCCCACCTGACCGCCCCCTCGGCGGACGGCCAGGCCCGCGCCATGCGCCAGGCGCTGCACGAGGCGCACATCCAGCCGGAACAGGTGAGCTACATCAACGCCCACGGCACTGCCACCCAGGTAGGAGACGCCACCGAATCGCAGTCGATTCAGGATGTTTTCGGCCCCTATGCCGGCCAGATCCCGGTCAGCGCCACCAAGTCCATGCACGGCCACCTGATCGGCGCTGCGGGCGCCGTCGAGTTTGCCAGCACGCTGCTGAGCCTGCACACCGGCTCCATTCCGCCCACGGCCAACCTGCACGCTCCCGATCCGGCCTGCCCGCTGGATTACGTTCCGCTACAAGCCCGTCACGGGCTTGCGCTAGAGTATGCGCTGTCCAACTCGTTTGCCTTTGGCGGCAGCAATGTTTCCCTGCTGGCGCGCAAATACCGGCCGCACGCTTCTGCCTGATTCAGGCAGCCGCAGCCGAAAGGAATTTCCATGACTCCCGACACCTCCCGGCCCGCCGCCGGCTCGCAGGACACCCTGTATGACGTGCTGGTCATCGGCGGCGGCCCCGGCGGCAGCACGGTGGCGCCGCTGCTGGCGCAGAAGGGCTACAAGGTCGCCCTGCTCGAAAAGTCGCATCATCCGCGCTTCCACATCGGCGAATCCCTGCTGCCGGCCAACCTGCCCCTGCTTGACGAACTGGGCGTGGGCGACGAGATCCGCGCCATCGGCATGCCCAAGCACGGCGCCGAGTTCGTCTCGCCCTGGCACGAAGTCGGCAGCCAGACTTTCCAGTTTGCCGATGCCTGGGACAAGAGCATGCCCTCGGCCTATCAGGTGCTGCGTTCGGATTTCGACGAGATCCTGTTCCGCAACGCCACCCGCAAGGGCGTGCACACCGTGGAAGGCTGCAAGGTCACGAGCGTCGACCTGGACAGCAACCCGGAGCAGGTCACCGTGCAGGCGCGGCACGATGATGGCAGCACCAGCCAGTGGCAGGCCCGCTTCCTGGTGGATGCCTCCGGTCGTGACACCTTCCTGTCGAACAAGTTCAGGATCAAGCACCCGAACAAGCGGCACAACAGCACTGCCGTCTATGCCCACTTCACCGGGGCCAAACGCCACGATGGCCAGGCCGCCGGCAACATCACCATCTTCTGGTTCGACCACGGCTGGTTCTGGTTCATCCCCCTACAGGATGGCGTCACCAGCGTCGGCATGGTAACCTGGCCGCACTACCTCAAGACACGCGCCGGTCGCAGTCTGGAACAGTTCCTGCTCGACACCATCGCCACCTGCCCGCCGCTGGCCAAGCGACTGGAACAGGCACAGATCCACGCCCACGTGACGGCCACCGGCAACTTCTCCTACGTGTCCGAGCGCAACCACGGCCGCAATTACGTGATGCTGGGAGATGCCTACGCCTTCATCGATCCGGTGTTCTCCTCTGGCGTGTGGCTGGCCATGAAAGGCGGCGTATTCGCCGCAGAAGCCATCGACACCTGTCTCTCGCAGCCTGCGCGCAGCGCCGCCGCCCTGCGCAAGTTCGACATGCAGATGCGCCACGGTCCGCGCGAGTTCTCCTGGTTCATCTACCGCGTCACCAACCCCACCATGCGCGACATGTTCATGTCGCCCTCGGACAAGTACCGCATGCGGGAAGCCCTGCTCTCCATGCTGGCCGGCGACATCTATGGCAAGACGCCCATCTGGGGCTCCATCCGCATCCTCAAGGGCGCGTATTATCTGCTGTCCACGCTCAACCTCAGGCGCACCTACCGCGCCTGGAAGAAGCGCCGCAACGACATCATCGCCATCCCGGGCCTGCTGCCCAACCAGACCGAATACTGAGCCCCTCCGCAAGGATTCCGCATGCTGCCTGCCCGCCTCCGCCTTCCCTCCGCCGGCCTGCTGCTTGCCGTCTTCGCTGCCGGCCTGCACGCGCCCCTGCATGCACAGACGGCGCTGCCCGCCAAGGATGCCGCCGCCACGCCGGAAGATGGCAGCGGATCGCGCAAGCTGTTCGGCATCGAGGGGCTGGAAGGCATCGGTCTGGGCGCCGGCGTGGTCCACTTCCCGGCCTATCGGGGCGCGAAGACCACCAAGACCATGGTGCTGCCGGTGCCCTACCTGCATTACGAAGGGGACTTCTTCAAGTCCGACAAGTACGGCATGCGCGGCGAACTGTTCAACAACGACCGGATCGAGCTGTCCATCAGCGCCTCGCTCTCGCCCCCCACGCGCGGCAACGTGCCCGAGCGTGCCGGCATGCCCGATCTCAAGCCCACCGTCGAACTGGGCCCGCAACTCGACTTCACGCTGATCGACGGCAAAACCCACCCCGTCAACCTGCGCCTGCGCCTGCCGGTGCGGCAGGCCTTCACGGTGGAACGCTCTCCCAGAAACGCCGGCGTGGTGTTCTCCCCCAACCTCAATCTGGATGTGCCGCTGGGCCAGTGGAACCTCGGCATGGTGGCCGGCCCCATCTTTGCCAGCCGCAAGCAGCACGCCTACTTCTATGACGTGGCACCGCAATACGCCTCCGCCAGCCGTCCGGCCTACCAGGCAAGCTCGGGCTACAGCGGCTCGCAACTGCTGTTTTCGCTGAGCCGCAAGTACCGTAATGTGTGGCTCGGCTCCTATGTGCGCTACGACAGCCTGCACGGCGCGAAATTCGCCAACAGCCCGCTGGTGGCGCAGAAGCGCTATGTGACTGGCGGCATTGCGCTGATCGGCATCTACAACTGATGTCACGCACAGGGGCACCTCTTCCGGGCATGTCCGCCAGCTGGCAACGCCAGCTCTGGCAGCGCGTGTCCACCCTCTGGTGGCTCAAGGCGCTGGGTACCACCGCCTTCATGTGGGTGTTCTTCCTGTTCTATTTCGAGCTGCTGCACGACCCCGTGTTTCCGGTCACCGTCATGCCAGACACATGGATCGACCGCATCGTGGCCTTCTCGCCGCATTGGGTCATCGTCTATTTTTCGCTCTGGGTCTATGTCTCCCTGCCTGGCGCCCTGCAGCCGGATCTGCGCGGCCTGCTCTGGCACGGCGTCAGCGCCTTCCTGATGTGCGCTGCTGGCCTGGCCTTCTACTACTGGTACCCCACCACCTTCGACCAGCCCCGGGTCGACTGGAGCAGCCAGCCGCTGGGTCGCATCCTGCAAAGCGTGGACGCGCCGGGCAATGCATTTCCCTCCATGCACGTGGCCTATGCGCTGTTTGCCTGGGCTTGGATCCGCCACGAACTGCTTGAAATGCGCGCTCCGCGCTGGCTGCACATCACCAGCTTGCTGTGGTGCATCGCCATCGGATTTTCCACGCTGGCCACCAAGCAGCATGTCTGGTGGGATGTGCTGGCCGGCATCGCGCTTGGCCTGTCGGCCGGCTGCATGGCCGTGCTGGCCACGCGCTGGCGCAAGGCTCGCCTGCAGCGTCAATCCGCTCCTGTTTCCCTGCAGCCATGACCGAAACCCTACACTACCCCATCCGCCTCGATCGCGCGGCCATCACCGCCCTGCTGCCCCATCGTGCTCCGCTGCAATTGCTGCAGCAGGCGGAAGTACTGGCCCACGACCATTACACCGGCCTCGCATGCTGGAGCGAAGACGATCCGGTGCTGGCCGGGCATTTTCCGGGCTGTGCCATCGTGCCGGGTGCCCTTCTGCTGGAAGCCGCTGCCCAGCTGGCGGGCGCCGGCCTGCTGGCAGGCGATCCGGTGGCGCGCGCCATCGGCCCTGGCCACCTCGGCATGCTCACCGGCATCCGCAAGGCATGGTTCAAGCGCCCCGTGCTGCCCAGCGAGCAGGTGCATTTCACACTGCACTGCCGCCGCATGGGAGAAAAAGCCGTGCTGGCCAGCTGCACGGCCACGGTGGACGGACAGGAAGCCGCCACGCTGGAGTTCATGGTGTCCCATGTGCCGGCAGAAAGCCTGCAGCACATCATTCCGGCGGAAAAGCTGGCTGCCCTGACGACCTGAACGGCTGAACGGCTGAACGGCTGAACGGCTGAACGGCTGAACGGCTGAACGGCTGAACGGCTGAGCGGTTGAACGCCGCAAGGTTCTACTGCCTTGGCGGACAACAACAGCCCTTTCAGCCTCCCAGCGGCACGCCGCCGCGTTCCTGCTCCAGCCATTCCAGCACCGGCACGGTACCCGGCAGCACCGGCTCCACCTGCACCGGCAACTGCTGCCAGCTGAACTGCTGGCCCTCATGCATGTGCAGTTCACCGGCCCATTCCGTGACCTTGCAGAAATGCAGCTGCACCAGCGCGTGCGGATAGTCGACCACGGTGTCGCGCCAGGGATGCGCAGCGCCGATGGTCACGCCGATCTCCTCGTACAATTCGCGCCGCAGGGCTTCTTCCACCGATTCGCCCTCTTCCAGCTTGCCGCCAGGAAACTCCCAGTAGCCCGCATACACCTTGCCCTCCGGCCGACTGGTCAGCAGGAAGTGGCCATCCGGCTGCAACAGCACCCCCACAGCAACCTGCACCAGCTTGCGCGGGGCACCCTTCGCCACATCGGCACGCGGCCGGTCGCCATCGGCCACCAGCGGACGCTCTGCGGTATGCTTCATGCCTGCTGCCCCCGGCGGCCCGCGTAGTCACGCGCAAACTGGTAGGCTACGCGTCCGCTGCGCGAGCCCCGCTCCAGCGCCCACACCAGCGCCTGCGGATCGGCAGCGGCAATCTCGTTCTCCGGCACATCCAGGCTGCGCAGCCACTGGTGCACGATGGCCAGATACTCGTCCTGGCTGAAGGGATAGAAGCTGATCCACAGGCCAAAGCGCTCGGACAGCGAAATCTTCTCCTCCACCACTTCGCCCGGATGCACCTCACCGTCTGGCGTGTGCGTGTAGCTCAGGTTTTCCTTCATGTACTCCGGCAGCAGATGGCGCCGGTTGCTGGTAGCGTAGATCAGCACATTGGGCGTGCTCGCCGCCACCGAACCGTCCAGCATGGATTTGAGCGCCTTGTAGCCCAGCTCGCCCTCATCAAAGCTCAGGTCATCGCAGAAGATGATGAACTTTTCCGGTCTGCCTGCCACCAGTTCGGCAATGTCCGGAAGATCCACCAGGTCGGCCTTGTCCACCTCGATCAGGCGCAAGCCTTGGGGCGCATAGGCATGCAGGCAGGCCTTGATCAGCGAGGACTTGCCGGTACCGCGCGAGCCGGTCAGCAGCACATTGTTGGCCGTGCGGCCCGCCACGAACTGCTCGGTATTGCGCACCAGGCGCTCCTTCTGCCCGTCGATCTCCTGCAGGTCTTCCAGCCGCATTTCTGCCACGTGGCGCACCGGTTCCAGCACACCGGTCTGGCCGGCAAAGCCGCTGGAGCGCTTGCGATAGCGGAAAGCGATGGACGCATCCCAGTCGGGCTGCTGCAAAGGCTGAGGCAGCACCTGTTCCAGCCGTTGCAGCAGGGATTCGGCGCGGGTGATGAGGGATTCGAGCGGGGAAGAAGACATGGCAAGGATTGCAGATTCAGCAGAATATTTGAGCATACAACACCAAGGGGGCTGCAGTCACACGTGCCTCACGCACCCCCTTTCACGTCCGCAAACAAAAAGGCCGCCAGGTTGCCCTGACGGCCTTGGATGCGGTCGTTTGAACCGGATCGCTTAGGCGGTTTCGCCGTACACGGTCACGGTCACGTCCACCACCACGTCGGTGTGCAGAGCCACCTGAACGGTGTTGTCGCTCACGGTCTTGATCTGACCGTTGGGCATGCGGATCTGGGACTTGTGGACCGGGAAGCCCATCTTGCCCAGCTCTTCGGCGATGTCACCGTTGGTCACGGAACCGAACAGACGGCCGTCAACGCCAGCCTTCTGGGTCAGCTTGACCACAGCGCCTTCCAGCTTCTTGCCTTGTTCTTCGGCAGCAGCCAGCTTCTCGGCCGCCTGCTTTTCCAGTTCGGCGCGCTTGGCTTCGAACTCGGCCAGGGCAGCAGCGGTAGCGCGGCGGGCACGGCCGGAGGGGATCAGGAAGTTACGGGCGTAGCCATCCTTGACCTTGACGATTTCACCCAGGTTGCCCAGGTTCACAACTTTGTCGAGCAGAATGATTTGCATGATGATGTGCTCCTTGGCTTAGATCTTGTGCTGGTCGGTGTACGGCAGCAAGGCCAGGAAACGCGCGCGCTTGATGGCGGTGTTCAGCTGGCGCTGGTAGATCGCGCGGGTGCCGGTCAGGCGGGCGGGGATGATCTTGCCGTTTTCGGAGATGAAGTCGCGCAGGGTGTCAACGTCCTTGTAGTCGATTTCCTCGACCTTGGCGACGGTGAAGCGGCAGAAGCGCTTGCGCTTGAACAGCAGGGATTGGGTATTGCGCTTGGGGCGCTTGTCTTTGTTGCTCTTGAAGGCCATGATGGACTCCTGAAAATTCTGTGTTTAAGGGGTGACTGTGGTCTGGAAAGCCTGGAGGTGAAAAACCAGTCTGGGTGTCTTGACGACCCCGCCGCGTCTGGCCGGAGTGGCCAGGAAACCGGCAAACCGGGCCTCGCATCCCATCTCCATGCGCTCGAGCTGTTCGGCCAGGGGGCCTACAGCCATGCTGCGGATCTGGGCATTCACCTGGCGTCTGCTGCCCGCCTCGACCTGTTCCGACTGGTGCTCGAGCACACAATCCAGAACCGGGATGCCGGCGGGTGTCAGACGCAGGGGTGCGCGTTCAACCAGTCTGGCGGTCAGTTCCAGCCGGTTCAGGGCTGGCGCGGACACTGTTTCCACCTGCATCCGATCAGGATGCGTCAGCCTCGCTGGCCTGTGCGGACTTGCGGGCCTCTTCGCGCTCGACGGACTTCATCATGGTCGAGGGAGCGGTGTCGGCTTTCTTCTTCTGCACAGTCATGTGGCGCAGCACGGCATCGTTGAACTTGAACGCGTGTTCCAGTTCAGCCATCACGGCCTGGTCGGCTTCGATGTTGATGCACAGGTAGTGGGCCTTGTTCAGCTTGTTGATCTGGTAAGCCAGCTGGCGGCGGCCCCAGTCTTCAACACGGTGAATGTTGCCGTTGCCGGCCGTAACCATGCCCTTGTAGCGGTCCAGCATGGCGGGAACCTGCTCGCTCTGATCCGGGTGGATCAGCAGAATGATCTCGTAATGACGCATTGATGCTCCTTGTGGAATGGAATGCCGCCCGCAGCGTCAAAGCGCAGTGCAGCAAGGGAAACCAAAGATTATAGCTATGCCAATGCTAGATTGGCAAGGAGTCGCGTCGTATTTCGTGTGCACTGGTGTGCTGCGTCAACAGGCTGACCACCACCAGCACGAATGCACCGAAGGGCACGCCGAACACGCCGGCCGCCACCGGCTGGATGCCCCACCACGGTTGCAGCGCCTTCAGGATGGGCCAGGCGTCGCGCGTGTGGGGCGTGAACGCCACCAGATAGCCGACGGTGAGCAAGAGTCCGCCCACCATGCCGGCGACAGCACCGATGCGCGTGGCACGGCGCCAGAAAATGCCCAGCACCATCGCCGGCACAAAGGTTGCCGCCGCAATCGAGAACGACGCCGCCACCATGGCCAGGATGTCGCCCGGCTTCTGTGCTGCCACATACGCGGCTGCCAGCGCCATCACCAGCAGCACGAACTTGGACAGCATCACGCGCCGGATTTCCGGGGCATTGCGGTTGATCTCGCGGTAGTAGCCGTCATGGGCGATGGTGGTGCCCATGGTCAACAGCAGGCCGTCCGCGGTGGAAAGTGCCGCGGCCAGTCCGCCTGCTGCCACCAGAGCCGACACCACATAGGGCAAGCCGGCAATCTCCGGCATGGCCAGCATCACCAGGTCGGCATCCAGATGCAGTTCGGCAAACTGCAGGATGCCGTCCCCGTTCACATCCTGGACTGACAGCAGATCCGGATCCACGCGTGACCACTGCCCGATCCATTGCGGCAAGGCATCGAAGCGCATGCCCACCAGATTCTGCATCACCTCGAACTTGACCATGATGGCCAGGGCCGGAATGCTCACATAGAGCAGCGCGATGAAGAACAGTGTCCAGGCCACGGAAGACCGGGTCTGCGCCACGCTGGGTGTCGTCAGGTAGCGCGTCAGCAGGTGCGGCAAGCCCAGCGTTCCTGCCATCAGGCAGAACATCAGGGCCAGGAAGTTGCGCCGCGAGAGATCATGCAGGGCGCGCTGCTCCGGCGGTCCATTCGGGTCTCCGGCATAGGCCTGCGCCGACAGCGGCATGCCCGAAAGCGGCTGGCTGCGCGCCTGGTTGGTGGCCAGCGAGCGGCTCCAGAGCGCCCTCGCCTCCTCCTCGGTGCGCGGCAGCTGCGCCAGCGCGCGGCTCATGGCAAAGATGGTCGAAGTATCCGTCTGCTCGTTCTTCAGCTCCTGCAAGCGCTGCAGCAGTTGCATGCGGTCCTGGTACATGGAGGTCTTCACGTCCTGCAGGCGCTGCGCATCGTTGAGTGCGCGCTGCCAGTAGATCTGCCCCACTTCCGCCTCGCGCGGCGATGCCAGCAGGGCATATTCCAGCGAATTGACACGCGCCAGCTGCTCGCTGTAGGCCACCGGCGCCCAGGGATTGCCCAGCTGCTTGTACGCCAGCAGGGATACCGGCACCAGAAAGGCCAGCAGCAGGATCACATACTGCGCCACCTGCGTCCAGGTCACGGCCCGCATGCCCCCCAGAAAGGAGCACACCAGCACCCCACTCAGGCCCAGCAGCATGCCGATCTCGAAACGCACCCCCGACAGGCGAGACGCAATCAGGCCCACGCCATAGATCTGCGCCACCATGTAGATGAAGGTGCAGACCACCGTTGCCAGCATGGCAATGCGGCGCGGCCAGTCTCCACCGTAGCGCTGCTCGAAGAAGCCCGGCAGCGTGTACAGCTGCATGCGCCGCAGGTACGGCGCAGCCAGAAGCGCCACCAGGCAGAAGCCACCCGTCCAGCCCAGCAGATAGGCAAATCCTCCGGCCTGCGTGCTGCTGCCCGAGAACCCCTGCAGATACAGGCCGCCCGCCAGGCTGATGAAGGTGGCGGCGCTCATCCAGTCGGCCGCACTGGCCATGCCGTTGTAGAAGCCGCTGATGCGGCGTCCCGCCACGTAGTATTCGCTGATTTGCGTGGTACGGCAGTAGATGCCGATCAGCGCGTAGCTCAGGATGGAGGCCATCAGGCAGATGCCGCCCAGCCATTCGCGCGACAGTCCGAGCTGTTCGGCAAATCCCATGGCCACCACGAACAGCATGGTGCCCAGCACATAGGCCACGAACACGAAGTGCACGCGATTCGGGGACTGCCAGTTCATGCGGCCTCCTCCGTATCGTCCTGCAGCGCAGGCGGCGGCTGGCGCCGCTCCCGCCGGTTCGCAATCCAGGCGTAACAGGCCACGATGCAGACGTAGCCGATGATCAGGCCCTGCGCGGCCAGCCAGTAGCCCAGCGGCCACCCCAGCACCGTGATGCGCTCGAGCTGGCGCACGAAATACATGCCGCCAAAGCTTCCCACCAGCCACAACCCGAGCAGGAACCCACGCCAGCCCCAGCCGACCGGCTCGGTTTCAGCAAGAGGGGTGCGGTGCGAATACTCGTGGGACTCCATACCGGTGTGATGCTGCAATCAGAATAAAAAAAGGGACTGCCTGGGGCAGTCCCTTCCGCTTCAGGCCGGTCAGGCTGCCAGCTTCTTCCAAGTGTCGATCACAGTATCGGGGTTCAGCGAGATGGACACAATGCCCTCTTTCGCTAGCCACTGTGCAAAGTCCGGATGGTCGCTGGGGCCCTGGCCGCAGATGCCGATGTACTTGCCCTGTGCCTTGCACGCCGCGATGGAGCGGGCAATCAGGAACTGCACGGCCGGATCGCGTTCGTCGAAGTCGATGGCCAGCAGCTCCATGCCGGAGTCGCGGTCCAAGCCGAGGCTCAGCTGCGTCAGGTCGTTGGAGCCGATGCTGAAGCCGTCGAAGTACTCGAGGAACTGCTCGGCCAGGATGGCGTTGCTCGGGATCTCGCACATCATGATCAGGCGCAGGCCGTTCTCGCCGCGCTTGAGGCCGTGCTGCGCCAGCAGCTCGGTGACCTTCTTGGCCTGGCCTAGGGTACGCACGAACGGAATCATGATCTCGACGTTGGTCAGACCCATTTCATTGCGCACGCGCTTGAGCGCCTCGCATTCCATGGCGAACGCCTCGGCAAAGTCCTCGCTCACGTAGCGCGCCGCACCGCGGAAGCCCAGCATCGGGTTTTCTTCTTCCGGCTCGTAGCGGCTGCCGCCGATCAGCTTGCGGTACTCGTTGCTCTTGAAGTCGGACATGCGCACGATCACCGGCTTGGGCCAGAAGGCCGCGCCGATGGTGGCCACGCCTTCGGCGACCTTGTCCACGTAGAAGGCACGCGGAGACGCATGGCCACGGGCCACGGACTCGACCGCCTTCTTCAGGTCGGCATCGATATTCGGGTAGTCGATGATGGCCTTGGGGTGCACGCCGATGTTGTTGTTGATGATGAACTCGAGGCGGGCCAGACCCACTCCGCTGTTGGGCAGCTGGCAGAAGTCGAAGGCCAGCTGGGGGTTGCCCACGTTCATCATGATCTTGGTGGAGATCTCGGGCATGGCGCCGCGTTCCACTTCGGTCACTTCCATTTCCAGCAGGCCGTCGTAGATGTGGCCGGTGTCGCCTTCGGCGCAGCTCACGGTCACCAGGGTACCGTCCTTGAGCGTTTCGGTGGCGTCATGGCAGCCCACCACGGCCGGGATGCCCAGCTCACGCGCGATGATGGCGGCGTGGCAGGTACGGCCGCCACGGTTGGTCACGATGGCGCTGGCGCGCTTCATCACCGGTTCCCAGTTGGGGTCGGTCATGTCGGTCACCAGCACGTCGCCAGGCTGCACGGTATCCATTTCGCTGGGGTCGTTCACCAGCCGCACCGGACCGGTACCGATCTTCTGGCCAATGGCACGGCCTTCGGCCAGCACGGTGCCCTTGCCCTTGAGCTTGTAGCGGTATTCGACCTGGCCTTCGCTCTGGCTCTTCACCGTCTCGGGGCGGGCCTGCAGGATATAGAGCTGGCCGTCGGTGCCGTCCTTGCCCCACTCGATGTCCATCGGGCGACCATAGTGCTGCTCGATCACCAGCGCATAGCGGGCCAGCTGCTCGACTTCGGCGTCGGTCAGGGAATAGCGGTTGCGCAGTTCGGCCGGCACGTCTTCGGTGCGCACCAGCTTGCCGCTGGCAGCCTTCTCTTCGGGCGTGGCAAACACCATCTGGATCAGCTTGCTGCCCAGGTTGCGACGGATCAGTGCCTTGTTGCCGGCTTGCAGCATGGGCTTGTGCACGTAGAACTCGTCGGGGTTGACGGCACCCTGCACCACGGTTTCACCCAGGCCGTAGCTGGAGGTGATGAACACGACATCACGGAAGCCGGACTCGGTATCCATGGTGAACATCACGCCGGCAGCGCCCAGGTCGGAGCGCACCATGCGCTGCACGCCGGCAGACAGAGCCACTTCGGCGTGGGCAAAGCCCTTGTGCACGCGGTAGCTGATGGCACGGTCGTTGTACAGGCTGGCGAACACTTCCTTGATCTTGTGCAGCACGGTCTCGATGCCCACCACGTTCAGGAAGGTTTCCTGCTGGCCGGCGAAGGAGGCGTCAGGCAAATCTTCTGCGGTGGCGGAAGAACGCACGGCGAAGCTGGCCTGGTCATTGCCGCCGCTCAGGGTGGCGAAGGCGTCGCGGATGCCCTGTTCCAGATCGGCAGGGAACGGCTGGTTCTCGACCATGGCACGGATTTCGGCGCCGGTGACAGCCAGGGCGTTGACGTCATCGGCGTCCAGTGCATCAAGCTTGGCATTGATGCGCGCATCCAGGCCGTCGTGCTTGAGGAACTCGCGGAACGCGTGGGCCGTGGTGGCAAAACCCGTGGGGACGCGAACGCCCTCGGGCAGCTGGGAGATCATCTCGCCCAGGCTGGCATTCTTGCCGCCGACGGTGTCGACGTCCTCCATGCGGAGTTTCTCGAAAGGAACGACCAGGTCGGTCGCATTGAAAAGTGCAGACATTGCATGCTCCAAAAGTTAAACCGGTGCGGCGCTGCCTGTTTGCTTGTTCTGGTTGTGTTGGCAGCACCAAAAGCAGGCGGGCCTGACGCCCGCCTCTTTCTGGATTGCAGTTATTGTAGTGGCCTCGATCGGCGATGCAGCAGCAATGGCCGAGATGCCCCGCGATTGATTGCAGGATAGCGACAGAAAGCCACGCATTGAAGGACGCCGGCCCGGCAATCGGCCTGCATGCCTGGCCTGCGCAATGCAGCTACCCACGACAGGCCAGAAACTCCGGCTGACGGACCATGTTCACTTGCGCAGGATGAAGCGCTCGGCATTTGCACCCGTCACCGGCGCGTTGTCCTTGCCGAGCATGCGCAGGCGGTTGGGCGGCAGGATGTCGAAACTGCGGTTCTGCCCGTTGGCATCCAGCGTGATGCGGGTTTCGTCAGCATTGAAGGTGAAGGAGCCGCTGCGCGCATGGCGCTTGTCGGAACCGATCAGCTCGGTCTGCAACTCGTAGGTGGCATCCTTGAACAGCGACAGGCTGATGCGCACCCCGTCGCAATCGGGACAGGGCAGCACCCCGCGATAGGTGCCTGTCCAGCTGGCCGCAGCCGAAGATGCCGGCGGCACCGGATCCACCTTGATCACGGGAGCCGGTCCGGTGGAAGGAATGCGTTGCAGGCCCACTGCGCCCAGCGCACTGTCCACGGTGGAGCAACCGGACAGCAGCCCGGCCAACACGCCGGCTGCCATTGCCACACGCCAAAGTCCCTTGCGCGAATTCGTTGTCGTTACTGCCATCATGCTCCTCCGTGCTTGCAAACCGGTTCCGATTCTAACAAGGCGTTGCATACACTTTTGTGTACGGGGAGCCGGATGGCAAAACGCTGACAGGCAATCGCGCCCGCAGCTTACGCGCAGGCCTGGCTGATGATCTGCTTGATGCGATCCGTATCGGCCGGAACCACTTCAACGCGCTTGGGCAGATCCTCGATGCCGGCAAACTTCGCCGGCACTTCGGGCTTGCGGCCCAGTGCCTCGGTGATGGTGTCGGCAAACTTGATTGGCAAGGCGGTTTCCAGCACGATCATCGGCACACCAGCCTGCACCTGCTCGCGCGCCACCTTCACGCCATCGGCGGTATGGGTGTCGATCATGGTGCCGAGACGGTTGTAGCAGTCGCGGATGGTGTCCAGACGATCGGCATGGGTGCTTTTGCCGCTGACGAAACCGTAACGGCTGGCGGCCAGCGGGAACACCGGATCCTGGCTCAGGTCGAAATGGCCCTTGCTGCCCAGGTCACTACCGAACAGTTCGGCGGTGCGCTTGGCATTGCGGCCCAGCAGGTCGAACACGAAACGCTCGAAGTTGCTCGCCTTGCTGATGTCCATGGACGGGCTGGAGGTTTCGTAGGTATCGGCGCTGGCACGCACGCGGTAGACGCCGGTGCGGAAGAACTCGTCCAGCACGTCGTTCTCGTTGGTAGCCACCACCAGCTTGTCCACCGGCAGGCCCATCATGCGCGCCACGTGGCCGGCGCAGATGTTGCCAAAGTTGCCGCTGGGCACGGTGAAGCTCACCTTCTGCGCATCGGATGTGGTCGCCTGGAAATAGCCGGCAAAGTAGTACACCACCTGGGCCAGCAGACGCGCCCAGTTGATGGAGTTGACGGTGCCGATCTTGTACTGGCGCTTGAACTCCAGATCGTTGCTGACAGCCTTGACGATGTCCTGGCAGTCGTCGAACACGCCTTCGACCGCGAGGTTGTGGATATTCTCGTCCTGCAGGCTGAACATCTGCGCCTGCTGGAAGGCACTCATGCGGCCGTGCGGGCTGAGCATGAACACGCGCACGCCCTGCTTGCCGCGCATGGCGTACTCGGCCGCGCTGCCGGTGTCTCCACTGGTGGCGCCCAGAATGTTGAGTTGTTCGCCGCGGCGGCCCAGTTCGTATTCAAACAGGTTGCCCAGCAGCTGCATGGCCATGTCCTTGAAGGCAATCGTCGGACCGTTGGACAGCCCTTCAATGTGCAGATCGCCTTCGAGCGGACGCACCGGCGTGATCTGCTGCGTGCCGAACACCTCCTGCGTGTAGGTCTTGTCGCAGATGGCCTTCAGGTCGGCCGCAGGAATGTCGTCGATGTAGAGCGACAGGATGGCAAAGGCCAGCGCTGCATAGCCCTGCTCCGCATACAGCTTGCGCCACTTGGCCAGCGTCGGGGCATCGACCTGCGGATAGCGCACCGGCATGTACAGGCCGCCATCGGGAGCCAGGCCTTCGAGCAGGATGTCGCAGAACTTGCGCGGTGTGGCATCGCCACGGGTGGACAGGTAATGCATCAGTTCAGCTCTTCCTTGCGGATACGGACGATGGGCTGCAGCACGGTGGGCGCAGCCTGCATGGTGGCGATGGCGGCATTCATGGCGGCCTCGGTGCAGTCGTGCGTGAGGATGATCACGTCGGTCTGCTCGGCGCCCTCGCCGGCCACTTCGTCGGCCTCGCGCTGGATGATGGCATCGATGCTGATGCCGCCATCGGCCAGCACGGTGGCGATGCGGGCCAGCACGCCGGTCTCATCGGCCACGCGCAGACGCAGGTAGTAGCTGGTCACCACTTCGCCCATGGGCAGGATCTGGATGTGGCTCTGCATGGAATCCGGCTGGAAGGCCAGATGCGGCACGCGGTTGGCCGGGTCGGAGGTGTGCATGCGCGTCACGTCCACCAGGTCGGCAATCACGGCGCTGGCGGTCGGCTCGCTGCCGGCGCCCTTGCCGTAGTACAGCGTGGTACCCACGGCATCGCCGTTCACCACCACGGCGTTCATGGCGCCCTCGACGTTGGCGATCAGGCGTTTGGCCGGAATCAGCGTGGGATGCACGCGCAGCTCCACGCCCTTGTCGGTGCGCTTGGTGATGCCCAGCAGCTTGATGCGGTAGCCCAGCTGCTCGGCATAGCGGATATCGGCGGAAGACAGCTTGGTGATGCCCTCGATGTAGGCCTTGTCGAACTGCACGTCCACGCCGAAGGCAATGGCGCTCATCAGCGTGACCTTGTGCGCGGCGTCCACGCCTTCGATGTCGAAGGTCGGGTCGGCTTCGGCATAGCCCAGGCGCTGCGCTTCCTTCAGCACCACGTCGAAGTCCAGACCCTTGTCACGCATCTCGGACAGGATGAAGTTGGTGGTGCCGTTGATGATGCCGGCCACCCACTCGATGCGGTTGGCAGTGAGGCCTTCGCGCAGCGCCTTGATGATGGGGATGCCACCAGCCACTGCTGCTTCAAAAGCCACCATCACGCCCTTTTTCTGGGCGGCGGCGAAGATTTCGGTGCCATGCACGGCCAGCAGCGCCTTGTTGGCGGTGACCACGTGCTTGCCGTTCTCGATGGCCTGCATGACCAGATCCTTGGCCACGGTATAGCCGCCGATCAGCTCGATCACGATGTCGATGTCGGGACGCTTGACCACGGCAAAGGCGTCATCCACCACTTCGGCGCGCTCACCCACGATGGAACGTGCACGCTCGGTATCACGATCGGCCACCACGGCAATCTCGATGCCACGGCCGGCGCGGCCCTTGATTTCGGTCTGGTTGCGTTCCAGCACGGTAAACACACCGCTACCAACGGTGCCAATGCCCAGCAGGCCAACTTTGATCGGATTCATGTCGTGTTCGTTTTCTGTTTGTCGTGATACGGGAAAGGGTTCTCAGGCAGCCGCCGCTGTCGCGGCATTCGCGACGGCGTGACGCTTGCGGTAGCCTTCGAGGAACTTGGCCAGGCGGTTGATGGCCTCGCGCAGATCGTCCTCCTGCGGCAGGAAGACGATGCGGAAGTGCTGATTGTCGGGGAAATTGAAGCCCGAACCTTGCACCAGCATGACACGCGTGGCCTTGAGCACTTCCAGGAAGAATTCGCGGTCATCATTGATCGGGTACACCGCCGGATCCAGGCGCGGGAACATGTAGAGCGCGGCCTGGGGCTTCACGCATGTCACGCCCGGGATCTTGGAGATCAGCTCATAGGCCAGATCGCGCTGGCGGCGCAGACGGCCGCCCTCCTTCACCAGATCCTTGATGCTCTGATAGCCACCCAGCGCCGTCTGCACCGCCCACTGGCCGGGCACGTTGGAGCCGAGCTTGATGTTGGCCAGCATGTTCAGGCCCTCGATGTAGTCACGGGCCACCGTCTTGTCGCCGGAGATGTACATCCAGCCGGCGCGATAGCCGCAGGCACGGTAGGCCTTGGACAGCGAGTTGAAAGTGAGCGTGAGCACGTCGGTGGACAGGCTGGCCATCGCCGTGTGCCTGACGCCGTCGTACAGCACCTTGTCGTACACCTCGTCGGCCATGATGATCAGCCCATGCTCGCGCGCGATCTCGATGATGCCGAGCAGCAGTTCGTTGCTGTAGAGCGCACCGGTCGGGTTGTTCGGGTTGATGACGACGATGCCCTTGGTGCGCGGCGAGATCTTGCTGCGGATGTCATCCAGGTCGGGCATCCAGCCATTGTTCTCGTCGCAGATGTAGTGCACCGGCTTGCCGCCGGCCAGGCTGGTGGCAGCCGTCCACAGCGGATAGTCGGGCGCGGGCACCAGCAGTTCGTCGCCCTCGTTGAGCAGCGCCGTGGTGGCCGTGATGATCAGGTCGCTGGCGCCGTTGCCGATGTAGATGTCATCCAGCGTGACGCCCTGCACGCCCTGTTGCTGCGTGTAGTGCATCACCGCCTTGCGCGCGGCGAAAATGCCCTTGCTGTCGGAATAGCCGGCCGAGTTGGGCAGGTTGCGCACCATGTCCTCGACGATTTCCTCGGGCGGCTCGAAGCCGAACGGCGCCAGGTTGCCGATGTTGAGCTTGATGATCTTCTGCCCCTCGTCCTCCATCTGGCGCGCCGCGTCGACGATCGGTCCACGCACGTCGTACAGCACATTGGCAAGTTTGGAGGACTTCTGGATGGGTTTCACACCGGCTCCTGCAGGATTTTTGAGGGGAAAACTATAATTTGACCACAATTTGCCGCTCTGGTGCAGTGCAGCAGTTGCGCCCCAACAAAGGACCCTCATGAAAATCCAGCCCGACCGCATGGATGTGCAAGCCATCACCGCCCACGGCCCGGGCTGGGTGGCCGTCGATCACCGCCAGTTCACCGAGAGCCTGGTGCTCAGTTCGGACGGTTTCCTGCAGCGCTGGAACTGCGACCGTTTCGAGGACATCAACGCCGGTCATTTCACTGCCCTGGCCGAGCATGACTGCGAACTGGTCATCTTCGGCAGCGGCAACCGCCTGCGCTTCGTGCATCCGCAGTGGACCGCCGCCTTGCTGGAGCGCCGCATCGGCATCGAGACCATGGACACGGCCGCCGCCTGCCGCACCTACAACGTTCTTGCGGGGGAAGGACGCAAGGTCGTGGCCGCCCTGATCGTCGAGCCCCCAGCCTGACATGGGGATTACGCACAGGCGCGTTTCGGCAATTTGGTTTAAAATAGGGGATTGAACAGCATTTGGCACCCGGCCTGCTGTCGTCTGAAGACGGGCCTGCACACAGCGCCCATTGCGTCAGAAGGATTCTGGCGCGGGAGCACCAACCCGACCATGCCCCCGTCTTCCCTAGATATAAAGAGAGATTGATACACACATGGCAATCGTCGTAGACAAGCTGATTCCCGAGTTCGATGCAATCGCGACCAACGCAGTCAAGGTTAGCAACACCTCCCATCTCGGCCAGATCGTTGTGCTGTTTTTCTACCCCAAGGACAACACTCCCGGCTGCACCACCGAAGCCATGGAGTTCCGCGACAAGTACAAGGACTTCGAGAAGGCAGGCGCTGCCGTCTTCGGTGTGTCGCGCGACAACATGACTTCGCATGACGGCTTCAAGGCCAAGCTCGAGCTGCCCTACGAGCTGATCGCCGATACCGAAGAGAAGATGTGCCACATGTTCGGCGTGGTCAAGAACAAGATCATGTACGGCAAGAAGGTCAAGGGCATCGAGCGCAGCACCTTCCTGATCGGCCCCGATGGTATCCTGCGCCAGGAGTGGCGCGGCATCAAGGTGGCCGGCCACGTGGCTGAAGTGCTCAAGGCCGTCAAGGCGCTGAAGAAGACCTCGGCCACCCCTGCCACCGCAGAATCCGCCGAATAAGCCCCCTTCAGGGTTTTTCCGCCGCAAAGCCGCTCCCCGTGAGCGGCTTTTTGCTGCGCCTTGCACGGTGTGACAGTGGCATGACGGAGCGGCCTGTCGATCGTTGTATATTGCAGGTGTATGAATCGCCGTGCTGCGGCGCATTTCTACGGCATGCCTGCTGTGCGTGCATGTGTTCCACAGACTTGCGAGAGCCCTACCTACATGCCACTGCCCCCCGCACCCAAGAAGCGTGCCAGCCTGCTGGATGCCAAGCTTCTGCCCGCCGCCTCCCCCGAAACACTGGCTTCCAACGCCAAGGCGCAACGCCCGGTCGCCGAAGAAATTCCTGAAGCTGCCACTGCGGCCCCTGCTTCCACGCGCCGTCGCCGCAAGACCGACACCGTGCTGGCAGCCCATGCGCAAGAAGCCAGTCTGGCCACGGTGCTGGAAACCGGCGAAAGCGCTCCGGGCTCGGTGGCAAAGCTGCCAGTGGCTGCCGTAGCCGCTTCGGAGCCGGCGCCGGTGCGACGCAAGACAGGAGCTGCCGCCAGAACGGCTGCTCCTGCCACAGAGGCCCAGGCTGCAACCGCAAAGCCCGTGGCAGACAAGGCGCCAGCCGTCAGTCCCGCGCCCCCAGTGAAAGCGGCAGCGGCCAGCCGCACCAAGGCCCGCAAGGCCGGTGACGCACCGCGCAAGCTGTTTGTCCTCGACACCAACGTGCTGATGCACGATCCCATGTGCCTGTTTCGCTTCGAGGAACATGACATCTATCTGGCCCTGATCGTGCTGGAAGAGCTGGATGGTCACAAGAAGGGCGTGACCGAAGTGGCGCGCAACGTGCGCCAGACCAGCCGTACGCTGGATGCCCTGGTCGCCACCGTGCCCAAGCAGGATCTGGCGGACGGCATGCCGCTGAACGCCACCGGCCACACCGAAGCGCGCGGCTGCCTGTTCTTCCAGACCGAGACGCTGAACTACACGCTGCCCAACACCCTGCCGCAAGGCAAGGCCGACAACCAGATTCTGGCGGTGGTGGCCGCGCTGCAGCAGGCGCATCCGGGCCGCGAAGTGGTGCTGGTGTCCAAGGACATCAACATGCGCGTGAAGGCGCGCGCGCTGGGCCTGCCGGCCGAGGATTACCAGAACGACAAGACGCTGGACGATGACGAGCTGCTGTACAACGGCGCCCTCGCCCTGCCCGGTGATTTCTGGGAAACCCAGGGTGACGAGATCGAGAGCTGGAACGAAGGCGCACACACCTTCTACCGCGTGCATGGCCCGCTGGCGCAGCAGATGCTGATCAACCAGTTCGTCTACTTCGAGCAGCCGGGCGAGCCCAGCCTGTACACGCGCGTGGTCGAGATCCGTGGCGACAGCGCGGTGCTGAAGACGCTGCGCGACTGCACCCATCCCAAGCAGGCGGCCTGGGGCGTGACGGCACGCAACCGCGAGCAGAACTTCGCCATGAACCTGCTGCTCGATCCCGAGATCGACTTCGTCACGCTGACAGGCACTGCCGGTACCGGCAAGACGCTGCTGGCGCTGGCCTGCGGCCTGACGCAGGTACTGGACGAGCGCCGCTACACCGAGATCATCATGACGCGCGCCACGGTGAGCGTGGGCGAGGATATTGGCTTCCTGCCCGGCACCGAGGAGGAAAAGATGGGCCCCTGGATGGGCGCGCTGGACGACAACCTGGAGTTTCTGACCAAGGGCGGCGACAACAGCGGCGCCGGGGAATGGGGCCGCGCGGCCACGCAGGAGCTGGTGCGCAGCCGCATCAAGATCAAGAGCATGAACTTCATGCGCGGTCGCACCTTCCTGAACAAGTACGTCATCATCGACGAGGCACAGAACCTGACGCCCAAGCAGATGAAGACGCTGATCACGCGCGCCGGCCCAGGTACCAAGATCATCTGCATGGGCAACCTGGCGCAGATCGATACGCCCTATCTGACCGAAGGCTCTTCCGGCCTGACGGCGGTGGTGGACAAGTTCAAGGGCTGGCCGCATGCCGGCCACATCATGCTGGCACGCGGCGAGCGCTCGCGCCTGGCGGACTTTGCGAGCGAAGTGCTGTAAATCTTGGCGCGCCTGACTCCCGATCCGGACCGGCTGGTTTTCGTCACGGACTTTCCGCACAGCCGCGGTGGTGTGCAGCGGCTGCGCTTCAGCCGGCCGCGCGAATTGCTGCTGGCCTGGCAGCCCGATGAGGTGCTGCCGGCATTGGCACGTCTGGAGCAGGCGACTGCCAGCGGCTTGTGGGCAGTGGGTTATCTGTCCTACGAAGCCGCTGCCGGGCTGGATGACAAGCTGGCGCAGAGCATGGGCGTGGCGGCAGATGCGATTTCGAACGAACCCCTGCTGGCGTTTGCCTTGTTCGACCATCCGGACGGGGAGCCGGAATTTGCCTTGGGGAGTCAGTGCCGGCCCATGGCGCTGCCTGACTCGCAGAAGGAAACAGCCGCCATCCCCGACTGGACGTTGAGCGAGAATGCCGACGCTCACTCCGCTGCCGTGGAGCGTATTCGCCAGTCGATTGCGGCCGGGGATTTCTACCAGGTGAATCACACGCTGCGCACCCTGGCACAGGTGCCGCCTGAGTATCCGCTGTGGCACTACTACGAGGCCTTGCGGCAGCGGCAGCAGGCCGACTACTGTGCGTTTCTGGACTGGGGCGGCTGGCAGGTGCTGTCGCTCTCGCCCGAACTGTTTTTCACCTGGAACCGTGGGACGGGCCAGATCAGCACACGGCCGATGAAAGGCACTGCTCCGCGCGGCGCAACGCCGGAAGAGGACATGGCTGCGGCCAAGGCCTTGCGTTCCAGCCCCAAGGAGCGGGCCGAAAACGTGATGATCGTGGACCTGCTGCGCAACGATCTGGGGCGGATCGCGGTGACCGGCAGCGTGCAGACACCCAAGCTGTTCGATACCGAGCCCTACCCTACGCTCTGGCAGATGACCAGCACGGTGCAGGCCATCACGCGGCCGGAGATCGGCCTGCAGTCCCTGATGCAGGCGCTGTTTCCCTGCGGCTCCATCACGGGAGCGCCCAAGCGCAAGGCGATGGAGGCGATTGCCAAACTCGAAGGCAGTGCGCGTGGCGTGTATTGCGGTGCGCTGGGCATCATCAGCCCCTATCGTGCCACCTTCAATGTGGCAATCCGCACGGTGTTTGCCGCAGACGGCCATCTGCGCGGTGGCGTGGGGGGCGGAATTACCTGGTCCTCGCTGGCCGAGGCAGAGTATGCGGAGGCGGCGCTGAAGGCGCGTTTTCTGCACACGCCACCAGTTCCCGCTGCAAGCCCTGCACTGCTTGAAACCCTGTTGCTGGTGGATGGACGCTACGCGCTGCTGCCTCTGCATCTGGAACGCATGACGGCTTCTGCGGTGGCACTGGGTTTCCGGCCGGTTTCGGCGACCGAGTTGCAGCGGAATCTGGTTGAATTTTCGCAGTCGCGCGTGCCCGGGGTCTGGCGTGTTCGGCTGCTGCGCTCGGCGAACGGAGAGGTGCAGGTGGAAGGCGTATTGCTCGAGAACGCCACTCCCGCCCATCTGACGGACTGGAATGCCAACGGGCTGGCGCCGAAGTGCTGGCTGGAGCCACCAGATTCCGGCGCCCTCTCCGGCGCGGTACAGACAGTTGCCCTGGCGAGCTCGCCCAACGCGAAAGTGGATGCCCCGTGGCTACGTCACAAGACGACACAGCGCGCCCACTATGAACGCGAAACGGCTCGGCATCAGGAGACCTGGGATGTGCTGCTGCATGACAGCGAAGGCCATGCCACCGAATGCACGCGCGGCAACATCGTGCTGCAGACGGCGGACGGGCGCTTGCTGACTCCTCCGGCGACACAGGATTTGCTGCCCGGCACGCTGCGGGAAGCCCTGCTGCAACGCGGCGGCATCGAGGAGGCTGTCATCCCGGTTCAGCGGCTGCTTGATCCCTTTCCGGGCGATCAGCTCTGGTTCGTCAACAGCGTACGCGGGTGGGTTCCCGTCACACTGAGAGCTGCATGAATCTTGCCGCTGCTCTTCAAAGCATGTACTTGATGGCAAACTCCGCTCCCATCACCCTGCGAGTAGCTTGAGTCTTGCAGCCAATACGGCTGGTTAAACGCGCGCAAACACGGTCGGCTCCGTGCCGATGAGCTTACCGCCTATGGTGCGGGTTGGTTCGGGGACTCGCGCTGGAATGCGTCCTTGGGTGAGCTTACCGGCCAGATGACTGGACAGGGTCTACAAAGGCTTGTCGATCCCTTTCGAAAATCGATCTGGAAAACATTCCTCTTTAATTAATTCCCCATTGGGAATCAATACTCATCCGCCATGCTCGCCAAACTCTCGAACTTGGTCAGCGGCTTGATGAAGGCCAGTTTCACCGTCCCGGTCGGGCCGTTACGCTGCTTGCCGATGATGATCTCGGCCACGCCCGGTTCGCGGCTTTCCTTGTTGTAGTAGTCGTCGCGGTAGATGAACATGATGACGTCTGCATCCTGCTCGATGGCGCCGGATTCGCGCAAGTCACTCATCATGGGGCGCTTGTCGGTACGCTGTTCCACGCTGCGGTTGAGCTGGGAGAGTGCGATCAGCGGGCACTGCAGTTCCTTGGCCAGCATTTTCAGGCCACGGGAAATCTCACTCAGCTCGGTGGCACGGTTCTCGCTGGAGGAACCGCCGCTGCCGCTCATCAACTGCAGGTAGTCGACCACGATCAGCCCCAGCTTGCCCTGCTGCCGCGCCAGGCGGCGGGCATTGGCGCGCAGTTCGCTCGGCGTCAGACCGGGGGTTTCATCGATGTGCATGGACACGGTACGCAGCTTCTCGATGGCTTCCGTCAGGCGCGGCCATTCCTCGTCGTGCAGCTTGCCGGTGCGCAGGCGGCCCTGGTCGATGCGACCGATGGAGCCCACGATACGCACCGCCAGCTGGGCGGCGCCCATTTCCATCGAGAACACCGCCACCGGCAGGCCTTCCGCCAGCGCCACATGCTCGGCAATGTTGATGGCGAAGGCGGTCTTGCCCATGGACGGGCGCGCCGCCAGGATGATCAGGTCGCCCGCCTGCATGCCGCTGGTCATGCGGTCCAGGTCGTAGAAGCCGCTCGGCACGCCGGTGATGTCGTTCGGGTTGTCCGCCATCTCCTGCACGCGATCCAGCAGATCGACCACCAGCGAATCCATCGCCTGGAAGCCCTCCTTCATGCGGGAGCCTTCTTCGCCGATCTTGAAGATCTTCTGCTCGGCTTCGTCCAGAATCTTCTCGACCGGCGTGCCCTGCGGGTTGAAGGCCTTGGTGGCGATCTCGTCACTGGCGGTGACCAGCTTGCGCAGGATGGAGCGCTCGCGCACGATCTCGGCATAACGCCGGATGTTGGCGGCGCTGGGCACGAACTGGGCCAGCTGGTTGAGGTAGACCAGCCCGCCGATCTCTTCCGCCTTGCCCAGGCTCTGCAAGGCCTCGAACACGGTGATGACGTCGGCCGGCTTGGAGGCGTTGATCAGCTTGGCAATGGCCTCGAACACCAGCTGGTGCTCATGACGGTAGAAGTCGCTGGCGATGAGCAGGTCGGCCACGCGATCCCAGGCGTTGTTGTCCAGCAGCAGGCCGCCCAGCACGCTGGACTCGGATTCGATGGAGTGCGGCGGCACACGCAGCTGCGCCACCTGCCGGTCCACCGGTTCACCCATGTCGTATTGCCCGTAATCCTCGTTCTCTGCCACAGCCTGTTTCCTGGTTAGATGCACCGCAACCCTACATGGTAGCGATTCGGGGCCGGCGGGTTGTGCACAAGTCTGTGGACAGGCTGTGCGCGGCAGGTGTACAAACCCGTGCAACAGTGCCTGCCCCATAGGGAAATCCCCCTGAGTTGTGCACAGGCGGTCGGTTGCTGCCTGTCGACACAAAAGCGTACAATCGTTCGATTATTTTCTCATCAGAACTATCCGCCATGTACCAAGCCGCCATCAGCGGAACCGGCCTGTGGGTCGCTCCGCACACCATCAGCAACGCCGAACTCGTGACCGCCTACAACGCCTACGTGCGCCAGCAGAACGAGCAGCATGCCGAGGCGATCGCCGCCGGAGAGCGGGCTGCGCTGCCGGAGTCGAGCGAAGAATTCATCGTCAAGGCATCGGGCATCAAGCAGCGCTATGTGATCGAGAAGGAAGGCATTCTGGATCCGCAGCGCATGCGTCCCCGCTTCACGCCGCGTCCGGATGACCAGCTCTCGCTGATGGCCGAAATTGCCGTGGCCGCCGCCACCCAGGCACTGGAAAACGCCGGCCGCAAGGGCGAGGACATCGAGATGGTGGTCTGTGCTGCCTCCAACATGCAGCGCCAGTACCCCGCCATGGCCATCGAAGTGCAGAATGCCATCGGCGCCAAGGGCTACGGGTTCGACATGAATGTGGCCTGCTCTTCCGCCACGTTCGGGCTGGAGCAGGCAGTGAATGCCGTGCGCACCGGTCAGGTGAAGGCGGCGCTGGTGATCAACCCCGAAATCACCTCCGCCCACCATGCCTGGATGGACCGCGACTGCCACTTCATCTTCGGTGACGTGTGTACCGCCCTGGTGATCGAGCGCGCCGATCTGGCGACTTCGGCCCACCGCTGGGAAGTGCTGGGCACGCGTCTGGCCACGCAGTTCTCCAACAACATCCGCAACAACGCCGGCTTCATGAGCCGCAGCGAAGACCGCAATCCGGAAGACCGCGACCAGCTGTTCATGCAGGAAGGCCGCAAGGTGTTCAAGGAAGTGTGCCCGATGGCGGCCGAGCATATTGCCACGCAACTGGAAACGCTGGGCCTGACTCCCGCGCAGGTACGCCGCTTCTGGCTGCACCAGGCCAACCTGAGCATGAACCAGCTGATCGGCAAGCGCCTGCTGGGTCACGAGCCGAGCTTCGACGAGGCGCCGGTGATTCTGGACGAGTTTGCCAATACCGCCTCCGCCGGCTCCATCATCGCCTTCCACCGCCACAGCCAGGATCTGCAGACGGGTGATGTCGGTGTGATCTGCTCCTTCGGCGCGGGCTACTCCATCGGCAGCCTGGTGGTGCGCAAACAATAAGCCTGCTGCGTATATATTCTTTGGGTATATATACATCATCATAAAGTCGTTCCGAAAGATATAAAGACTCGGTACAGTTCCCCCGTTCCTGACCGGTAATGCGCGCATGGTGTGCGCTTGCCGGAAGCAGGCGGACGGATTCATGTACCAGTACACCTCTTTCGATCAGCAGTTCATCGAACAGCGCGCGGCCCAGTACCGCGACCAGCTGCAGCGGCATCTGGCCGGGCAGCTTTCCGACACCGAATTCAAGCCGCTGCGGCTGCAGAACGGCTGGTATATCCAGCGCCATGCGCCCATGTTGCGCATCGCCGTGCCCTATGGCGAGATTGCCAGCCGCCAGCTGCGCGTGCTGGCCCGCATTGCCCGCGAATACGACCAGCCAGCCCCCAATTTGCTGCGCCACGCCCAGGGCCTGCAGGATGCCCTTCAGGCGGCACAACCCGGCACGCTGGCTGCCCCGCCGCTGCGCTACGGTTACGGCCACCTCACCACGCGCACCAATGTGCAGTTCAACTGGATCCCGCTGGAAAAAAGCGCGGACGTGATGGACCTGCTCGCCAGCGTGCAGATGCACGGCATCCAGACCAGCGGCAACTGCATCCGCAACCTCAACGCCGACGCGCTGGCCGGCATTGCGCCGGACGAAATCGCCGATCCGCGCCCCTTTGCCGAAATCCTGCGCCAGTGGAGTACGCTGCATCCCGAGTTTGCCTACCTGCCGCGCAAGTTCAAGATTTCACTGACTGGCGGCGTGGAAGACCGCGCCGCAACGCACTGGTATGACGTGGGCCTGAAGCTCACGCGCAATGACGCGGGCGAATTGGGCTTTGTGGTGAGCGTGGGCGGTGGCATGGGCCGCACGCCCATCGTGAGTCCGGTGATCCGCAGCTTCCTGCCGTGGCAGCAGATGTTGAACTATCTGGAAGCCGTGCTGCGCGTCTACAACCAGTACGGCCGCCGCGATAACGTGTGGAAGGCGCGCATCAAGGTGCTGGTGAAATCCGAAGGGCAGCGTTTCACCGATGCCGTGGAGGCCGAGTACGCGCAGATCCTGAGCGAGGACGGTGGCCGTCATACCATCACCGATGCCGAACTGGAACGCGTGGCCGCCAGCTTCGTGCAGCCCGAGCTGCAGCCCGCCAATCTGCCGCACAGCGTGGACACCGACAGCACCGCCTACCAGCGCTGGCTGGAGCGCAATGTGCGCGCCCACCGCCTGCCCCAGTTGCGCGTGGTGGCGCTGTCGTTCAAGCGCCCGGGCCTGGCACCGGGCGATGCCGATGCCGTGGTGCTGGACGCAGTGGCCGATCTGGCAGAACGTTTCAGCGCGGGCGAAGCGCGCCTGACACACGAGCAGAACATGGTGCTGCCCTGGGTGCACGCCAGCGACCTGCCTGCGCTCTACGAGCACGCCAGGGCGCTTGGTCTGGCCCGCCCCAACATCGGCCTGTTGACCGACATGATCGCCTGCCCCGGCGGTGATTTCTGTGCACTCGCCAATGCCCGCTCCATCCCGATTGCCGAAGCACTGGCCGAGCGTTATCAGGATCTGGACGAACTGTGGGATCTGGGCGAAATCGACCTGCACATGAGCGGCTGCATCAACTCCTGCGGCCACCATCACAGCGGCCATATCGGCATTCTGGGCGTCGACAAGGATGGCAAGGAGTGGTACCAGATCACCCTTGGTGGTGCCGATGGTTCGGCCCTCTCCGGTCCTGCCATGCCGGGCAAGGTGGTCGGCCCGTCCTTCAGCGCAGCCGAAGTGCCGGACGTGGTGGAAGCCATCCTCGACTGCTATCGCGCAGAGCGGACAGACGGCGAAACCTTCATCCAGACCCTGCGCCGCACCGGCCTCGATCCGTTCAAGCAGGCTGCCAACGCCGCACGCCACCCGGCCATCACCACCGCGCCCGGAGCAGCCACTCCGACCGACCTCGCCATCGCCTGAAGCTACGCACACCATGACCACGCTCACCCTTATTCACGCCGGCGATTACCAGCCCGAAGCATCCGGCCGGTTGGTGCTGGGCAACGACCAGGACGCGCTGCAAGCCGATCTGGCCGGTATTTCCGTCGTCGAACTGCAGTTCCCCGCCCACACCGATGGCCGCGCCTACAGCCAGGCCCTGCTGCTGCGCCGCCGGCGCGGCTTTGCCGGCACGCTGCGCGCCACGGGCGACGTGCTGATCGACCAGTTGCTGCAGATGCAGCGCTGCGGCTTCGACCAGGCCGTGCTGCGCGCCGATCAGGATGCCGCGCACGGCCAACGCCTGCTGGCGCTGTTCACGCAAGGCTACTACCAGGGAGATGTCCTCCAGCCGGAGCCTCGTTTTACTGCCAGTGCAGACGTGTCCACCATCGACAACGCATCCGCCACCCCGCCTGCCATCGGCCACGCCAGGACACCCAGCGAGGAAACCGCATCATGAGCCAGCCCTCTGCCATCACCCTCTACGGGCGCCCTTCCGCTGATTACGCCGCCCATCTGGACGAAGCCCTGGCAACGCTGCGCGCAGCCATCGCCGAGTTTGGCACCGACACCATCGTGCAGGCCAGTAGTCTCGGCGCCGAGGACGTGGTGCTCAGCCACCTGATCGAAGCCAACGAACTGGGCATTCCCCTGTTCGTTCTGGACACAGGCAAGCTGCACCCCGAAACGCTGCAGTTGCTGCAAGCCACCCAGCAGCGCCGCCCGGAAGCCGTCACTGTCTACCAGCCGGATCCCGAGGCCGTCCAAGCTTTCGTCGCCGCAGAAGGCGAAGAGCCCATGTACCGCAGCATCGCCCTGCGCAAGGCCTGCTGCCAGATCCGCAAACTCGAGCCGCTGGAGCGCGCCCTGCAAGGCAAATCCGCCTGGTTGACGGGCCTGCGCCGGGAGCAATCCGGCGCCCGGGCCGAAGTGGCCTTGCGTGATGCCGGCGAACAGGCATCCGGACGGCCGGTCAAGTTCAACCCGCTGGCCAGCTGGACCTGGGGTGACATCTGGCACTACATCGCCACGCACCAGGTGCCCTACAACCCGCTGCACGACCAGTTCTACCCCAGCATCGGTTGCGCTCCCTGCACACGCGCCGTCACCCTGGGCGAAGACTTCCGCTCCGGCCGCTGGTGGTGGGAGCAGGACAACGCCCGCGAATGCGGCCTGCACGTCTCCGCCGCAACCTCCGAAGCCAGCCCACTCTCCCATCTTCAGGAGCAACCAGCATGAACACCCCTCTTCCCGCAGTGCATACGCCGCCTGCCAGCGCCACCCAATACGCGCACCTGCCGCCCGCAAATGCCCGCAATCCCCTGCACATGTCGCCAGCAGGCGCTTTATCCCACCTGGACGCCCTGGAAGAGGAAACCATCTTCCTGCTGCGCGAAGTTGCTGCCAGCTTCGAACGTCCCGCCCTGCTGTTCTCCGGTGGCAAGGACTCTCTGGTGCTGCTCGCCTGCGCAGAAAAGGCGTTCGGCCGCGGCCGCATCCCCTTCCCGCTGCTGATGATCGACACCGGCCACAACTTCCCCGAAGTGACCGCCTTCCGTGACCAGCGCGCTGCCGAACTGCAAGCCAACCTGATCGTGCGCAGCGTGGAGGATTCGATGGCACGCGGCACCGTGCGCCTGTCGCGCCCGGACGAAAGCCGCAACGCGCACCAATCCGTCACCCTGCTGGAAGCGATCGAGGAATTCCGCTTCGATGCCTTGATCGGCGGCGCGCGCCGCGACGAGGAAAAGGCCCGTGCCAAGGAACGCCTGTTCAGCCACCGCGACAGCTTCGGCCAGTGGCAGCCACGCCAGCAGCGCCCCGAGCTATGGACGCTGTTCAACACCCGCCTGCAACCCGGCGAACACTTCCGCGTGTTCCCCATCAGCAACTGGACCGAACTGGACGTCTGGCAATACATCGCCCGCGAGCAACTGGCCCTGCCCAGCCTGTACTACGCCCACCCGCGCGAGGTCGTCGAACGCCGTGGCCTGCTGGTACCCGTCACCCCGCTCACCCCGCCGCGCGAAGGCGAACAGGTGCAGACGCTCAACGTGCGCTTCCGCACCCTGGGCGACATCACCTGCACCTGCCCGGTCGAGAGCGACGCAGCCACCGCCCACGACATCGTGCGCGAAACTCTGAGTTCCGACACCAGCGAACGCGGCGCCACCCGTATGGACGACCAGACCAGCGACGCCAGCATGGAAAAACGCAAGCTCGAAGGATATTTCTGATGGACATCGCCCTGAACGCCTCCCCCGACCAGGCACTCGCTCCCGCCCTGCGCTTCATCACCTGCGGCAGCGTGGATGATGGCAAGAGCACGCTGATCGGCCGCCTGCTGCTCGACAGCCAGTCCGTGCTGCAGGACCAGCTCGCCCACGTCACCCACCAGGCCACCGGCGAGGTGGACGCCGCCGCCCTCGCGCGCCTGACTGACGGCCTGCAGGCCGAACGCGCCCAGGGCATCACCATCGACGTGGCCTGGCGCTATTTCTCCAGCACGCGACGCAAGTTCATCATCGGCGACGCGCCCGGCCACGAGCAGTACACCCGCAACATGGTCACCGCTGCCAGCCAGGCTGATTGCGCCGTGGTGCTGGTCGATGCCACCAAGCTGCCGTGGGCCAGCACCGCGGATGTCCCCGCGCAACTGCTGCCCCAAACCCGCCGCCACACCCTGCTCACCCAGCTGTTGCGCGTGCCGCACTGCGTGTTTGCCATCAACAAGCTCGACGCCGTCGCCGATCCCGCCCTGGCCTTTGTCCGCATCTCCGAAGCGCTCCAGAGCTTCACCCAGGCAGCCGGCATCCAGCCTGCCGCCATCCTGCCGCTATCAGCCCTCAAGGGCTGGAACGTGGTCGATGCCCATCCCGGCTGGTGCAACTACCAGGGGCCCACGCTGCTCGACATCCTCGAGCAACTGCCAGTTGCAACAGCACCGCAGCAGTCCTTTGCCCTGCCCGTACAGTGGGTCGAATCCAGCGCCGGCAGCGCCCAGACCGATCACGGCCGCCGCACGCTCTGGGGCCGCGTCAGCAGCGGCTCGGTGCAGGCTGGGGATACGGTACAGGTCTTCCCCGGTGGCCAGCAGGCCGTCGTGGCCCAGGTGCTCGATCACGCACGCCGCCCCGCTACCGCCAGCGTACAGCGCTCGGTCGGCCTGGTGCTCGACCGCGAACTGGACATCACCCGTGGCGACTGGATTGTGGCCGCTACGAACGACCTGCCAGCGCAGCGCCAGTGCTCCGCCACCCTCACCTGGCTCGACAACGAAGCCTTGGTGCCCGGCCGCCAATACTGGGCGCTGCACGGCCACCGCTGGGTCAAGGCGCGCGTACGCCGCGTGGAGCACCAGCTCGACATCCACACGCTGGAACAAGGCCCCGCCGACCAGCTCGGCGCCAATGCCATCGGTCAGGTCGAACTGGAGTTCCAGGCACCCCTGCCCCTGCAGCCTTACGCGCACAACCGCCAGCTCGGCGCCCTGATCCTTGTCGACACCGCCACCCATGCCACCGCTGCCGCGGCCATGGTCCGCTAAATAACCCTGATCGCCCAAGGCAGACGCACTTGGGCGTATCGTTTGCACTGGCGACACAGTGCCGCTTCCCGGGCTTGACCTGACGCAAGACCCGACCGGATTTGACGGTTTACATTTCCCTTAAATCTGACAATACCGGTCCCAGCAGCTAAAATTCCAGGTTAGCCATCATTCCTGTCGTATTTCCGTTTCAGAAGAGAAGCCACCATGACCCACGTCGTCACCGAAGCCTGTATCCGTTGCAAGTACACCGACTGTGTCGATGTGTGCCCTGTGGACTGCTTCCGCGAAGGCCCCAACTTCCTGACCATCGACCCCGATGAATGCATCGACTGCGCAGTCTGCATTCCCGAGTGCCCGGTCGGCGCCATCTACGCCGAAGAGGATGTTCCGGCCAACGAGCAGCACATGATCAAGCTCAACGCCGAACTGGCCCGCCTGCCCAACTGGAAGAGCATCACCAAGCGCAAGGACGCGCTGCCCGATGCCGAGGACTGGAAAGACAAGACCGGCAAGCTGAACGAGCTGGTGCGCTGATTCCTTTCGCCTCCAACGCGCCGGCGCCGCTGCGCCCCGGCACCCCATCCACGGCAGCGCAAGCTGCCTTTTTGACTTCATCATGACTACAGAACGCACATTCCCCAACGCGATCGAGGCAGATGCCGTCATCATCGGTGCGGGGCCGGTCGGCCTCTTCCAGGTGTTCGAACTCGGACTGCTGGAAGTCAAGGCGCACATCATCGATGCCCTGGCCTACCCCGGCGGCCAGCCGGTCGAGCTCTACCCCGACAAGCCCATCTACGACATCCCCGCCATTCCCGTGTGCACCGGCAAGGAGCTCACCGATGCGCTGATGAAGCAGATCGAGCCCTTTGGCGCCACCTTCCACCTCGGCCAGGAAGTGACCGAAGTCGAGCAGCAGCCCGACGGCCGCTTCTACGTCTGCACCAGCAAGAACACCGAGTTCCTCACCAAGACCATCTTCATCGCCGCCGGCGTGGGCGCCTTCCAGCCCCGCAAGCTCAAGGTGGAGGGGCTGGAGAAATTCGAAGAGAGTCAGCTGTTCTACCGCGTCAAGCGCCCGGAAGACTTTGCCGGCAAGAACCTGGTGATCGTTGGCGGCGGCGACTCCGCACTCGACTGGACGCTTGATTTCACATCCGACACGGCACACAAGGCCGAAAGCGTCATCCTGGTGCACCGCCGCGACGGTTTCCGCGCCGCACCGGCCAGCGTGCAGAAGATGAAGGCGCTGTGCAACCAGCACGAGATGCAGTTCCTCGTCGGCCAGATCACCGGCTACGAAGAGACCGATGGCAAGCTCACTGCCGTCAAGGTCACCGGCGGCGATGCCGTGACACGCTCCGTGCCGCTGGACGTGCTCATGGTGTTCTTCGGCCTCTCGCCCAAGCTCGGCCCGATTGCCGAATGGGGTCTGGAGATCGAACGCAAGCAGCTGGTGGTCGATACCGAGAAGTTCTCCACCAGCGTCCCCGGCATCTTCGCCGTGGGTGACATCAACACCTATCCCGGCAAGAAGAAGCTGATCCTCTCCGGCTTCCACGAATGCGCCCTGGCCGCCTTCGGCGCCATGGACTTCATCTTCCCCGAGAAGAAGGTGTTCCTGCAGTACACCACCACCAGCCCCAAGCTGCACAAGGTGCTGGGCGTGGAATCACCGAATTTCGACTGAGCGGTCGATACCGGGGCGGCAGGCGGCAGGCGGCAGGCGGCAGGCGGCAGGCGGCAGGCGGCAGGCGGCAGGCGGCAGGCGGCAGGCGGCAGGCGGCCAGATCATACGGGCACCAGCGAGCCGCCCTCTGGCTGCATCCCTGTCATGCCCTTCAGCGCTTGCGCGCAATCGTCATGCGTCCGGGGAAGGTGCCGCCCGCAGGCATTCCCAGGTCGTACTCCCCGCTGCACACCACTTCGGTTGCCAGCGCGGAGCAATGCAGTGGAACCTCCTTCTGCACCACCTTCCATTCGCTGTTTTCAGCTAGCTTGGGGGCGCAGTGCGCCATGCGCGCAGGCTGCCCCCTGCTGTTGAAAGCCAGATCACACTCAAACGACATCTGATTCGCGATCAGCACGCGGTAGCCGTCATCGCCCAAAGGGGTAATCGTCACCCGGCGGGCCCGGGCCATGTGGTTGTCGCTGCCGTACAGAGGTGACTCCAGCCACAGCTGCTTTTCAAGCCTGGCCTGCTCTTCCGGCGAAACCACCGGCTGAACCGGCTCCGCGGCAGAAGCAGAAGCAGAAGCCGGTCGGCCTTCATTCAGGCCCTTGTCACGCTCCTGCTCGTCCCCATCAACCGCAGTCCCTTCCGATACCGGCACCGCGCTACTGCCACCCTCCACCGGAGTGCTGGCAGCACTCCCACTCTGCTCAGAAGACGCCGGAAGTTCACGGCCCGCATCCGAACACGCCGCGAGCAGCACAGCGGCGAACAGCGCCACAGCATTCCAATGACTCTGCATGGGACACCTCCTTGCCCATGTTGCAATGGTGTCCAGCCTAACAACAGCCGATGCCGGCATGCGTGAAGCGCCGCAACTCCTGTAACAGATCTACAGCCGATCCATCCGCGTCACCCGCGGGGCAAAGCCGTGATTCAGCGGTCCGTTGCCGACGGTTCCGGTGCGTACATTCGCCCCGGCCTCCAGCGCCTTGCGCACAAACTCGCGTGCCATGCGCACGGCATCCGGAAGCTCCTCGCCCAGCGCCAGATAGCTGGCGATGGCCGACGACAGCGTGCATCCTGTGCCATGGGTGTTCGGCGTGGCAATGCGCGCGCCGTCCATCACCAGTTCTTCGCCATCCTCCAGCAGCAGCACATCAGCCACGCGCTCGCCCGGCAGATGCCCGCCCTTCAGCAACACGGCACGGGCACCCCGCTGCTGCAGTTCACGCGCAGCCTCCCGCATGGCATCGACGGTGTCCAGCTTGCGGCCCAGCAGCAGGGACGCCTCATCCAGATTCGGCGTGATGATGCTGGCCAGCGGAAACAGGCGCTTGACCAGCACGTCCACCGTGCTGTTTTCCATCAGCACCGAACCGCTGGTTGCCACCATGACCGGATCCAGCACCACCTGCCCGAAAGCATGCCGCTCCAGCGCAGCTGCCACTGTCTCCGCCACCTCCGGCGCATGCAGCATGCCGATCTTCACGGCCTCCACGCCGATATCGGTGGCGACCGCATCGATCTGGGCGGCAATCACCTCGGGAGGCACGGAATGGATGGCCGTCACGCCCCGCGTGTTCTGGGCGGTAATGGCCGTGATCGCCGTCATGCCGTACACACCCAGGGCGGCACAGGTTTTCAGGTCGGCCTGGATGCCGGCACCACCGCCGCTGTCCGAACCCGCAATGCTGAGCACATGGATGTAGCTGAAGTCGAAATCGGGGGCCTGCATGGCAAAACTCTCCATCAAGAACGAGCCGGAAAAGCTCCAGCATACGGCATAAGCGCGGACAAAGAAAAAGCCCCGCAACATCTGCTGCGGGGCTTTGTCTGGCTCCTCAACCTGGGCTCGAACCAGGGACCTACGGATTAACAGTCCGGCGCTCTACCGACTGAGCTATTGAGGAATGTCGGTATGCTGCACAAGGCAACACATTGAATTGTTCTGGCTCCTCAACCTGGGCTCGAACCAGGGACCTACGGATTAACAGTCCGGCGCTCTACCGACTGAGCTATTGAGGAACAGAGACTGAAATTATATATCAGTTTTTTGGGTTTTTCCACTGTGACGACATTTTCGTGACAGTGGCCGCACCCAAGAAAAAAGTCCTGCCGAAGCAGGACTCTTTCTCACATGGCAGTGAAATCCCGACAGGGAATCAGCTCATGTGCAGACCGCCGTTGCAGGCGAATTCGGCGCCAGTGGTGAAGCCGGAATCCGGGCCAGCCAGCCAGCTGACGATGGAGCCGATCTCTTCGGGCGTACCCAGGCGCTTGACCGGGATGGTGGCCACGATCTTTTCCAGCACGTCTTCACGGATGGCGCGGACCATGTCGGTACCGATGTAGCCGGGGCTCACGGTGTTGACGGTCACGCCCTTGTTGGCCAGTTCCTGGGCCAGGGCCATGGAGAAGCCGTGCATGCCGGCCTTGGCAGCAGAGTAGTTGGTCTGGCCAGCCTGACCCTTGGCACCGTTCACGGAAGAGATGTTGATGATGCGGCCGAAACCACGCTCCACCATGTCGGGCACGACCTGCTTGGTCACGTTGAACATGGAGTTCAGGTTGGTCTCGATCACGGCCTTCCAGTCTTCGGGCGTCATCTTGACGAACATGCGGTCGCGCGTGATACCGGCGTTGTTCACCAGCACGTCGATCGGGCCATGCTCAGCCTTGGCCTTGGCGAAAGCTTCGACGGTGGAGTCCCAGTCGCCCACGTTACCCACGGAAGCGTAGAAGGTGTAGCCCTCTGCCTTCTGCTCGTCCAGCCACTTCTGGAAGTCACGGGTCGGGCCGCAGCCAGCAATCACCTTGAAACCATCCTTGTGCAGACGCTGGCAGATTGCGGTACCGATGCCGCCCATGCCACCCGTTACATACGCTACTTTTTGAGTCATTGTCGTCTCCTCTGGTAAAAAAATCCGTTGCCATTCCAGTTTAGAAGCGGCGCCGACGGACTCCAGCGCCACTTGGTAAAAACACGCCTATGGCTTACCCTGAGTGCCGATCGGCATCCAGGGCGCACCGCAAGCGCTTACATCAGGCTGGCCTTGGCCTTCACGTAGCGGCCCGGAGCCGGCTCGATTTCCTTGTACTTGGTGGAGCCGTAACGCTTGGGCGCAGCAACCAGCTTGCCGCCCTGCTGCTCCAGCCAGCCCGACCAGTCTGCCCACCAGCTGCCGGCATGCTCGGTAGCACCTGCCACCCACTCTTCGTGGCTGGCCGGCAGTTCGTCGTTGGTCCAGTAGCTGCGCTTGTTCTTCTTCACCGGGTTGATCACGCCGGCGATGTGGCCGGAGGCGCCCATCACGAAACGCTTCTCGCCCGGCAGCACCTGCGTGGTGGCGTAGGCACCCTCGATCGGCACGATATGGTCTTCGCGCGAGCCGTAGATGTAGACGGGAATGTCGATCTTGTTGAAGTCGATCTTCTCGCCGCACACCTCGACCGCGCCGGGGGTGATCAGCTTGTTTTCGAGGTAGGTGTTGCGCAGGTACCAGGCGTACATCGGGCCCGGCAGGTTGGTCGAATCGCTGTTCCAGTACAGCAGGTCGAACGGCGGCGGGGTTTCGCCCTTGAGGTAGTTGCCCACCACGTAGTTCCACACCAGATCGTTCGGGCGCAGGAAGCTGAAGGTGGTCGACAGGTCGCTCGCCGGCATCAGGCCGCCCTGGCCGAACTGCAGTTCGCGCATGCGCACGAAGCCTTCGTCGATGAACAGGTCGAGTACACCGGTGTTGGTGAAGTCGAGCAGCGCGGTCAGGAAGGTGGCGCTGTGCACCGGCTTGTCGCCACGGGCAGCCAGCACGGCCAGAGCGTTGCTCAGGATCGTGCCGCCCACGCAGAAGCCCAGCGCGTTGATGTCGGGTTTCTTGGTCAGGTCCTGCACCGTCTTGATGGCGGTGATGGCACCCTTCTCGATGTAGTCATCCCAAGTGACTTGCGCCATGCTGGCATCGGGGTTGCGCCAGCTCAGCATGAAGGCGTGGTGGCCCTGCTCGATCAGGTAGCGCACAACGGAGTTGTCGGGCTGCAGGTCGAGGATGTAGAACTTGTTGATGCAGGGCGGAATGAACAGGAAGGGACGCTCATGCACCTTCTCGGTCAGCGGCTTGTATTCGATCAGCTGAAACAGCTCGTTCTCGAACACCACGGCGCCTTCGGTGGTGGCGACGTTGCGGCCCACCTCGAACTTGCTCTCGTCCGTCATGGAGACATGGCCCTGGCGCATGTCATGCAGCATGTTCTGCATGCCCTTGGCAATGCTCTCGCCCTTGGTCTCGATCGCCTTGCGCTGGGCATCGGCGTTGAACACCAGGAAGTTGCTGGGTGCTGCTGCAGCAGCCCACTGCTCGACCGCAAAGTTGACGCGCGCCTTGGTCTTGGCATCTGCCTGCATGGCATCGGCCAGACCCATCAGCATGCGGGTATTGATCAGGTGCAAGGCGGCAGCAAAGCCGGATACCGGCTGCTTTTGCCATTCGTCACTGGCGAAGCGGCGGTCGGTGGCAATGCTCGGAGGCACCATGCCCTGCATCCACAGCTCGGTCAGATCCTTCATGTAGGCCTGCTGCAGTTCCTGCAGCTTGGTCGGGTCGAAACTGACCTGGGGTGCGCCCGGAACCGTGGGCACCATCTTGGCAAAAGTGCCCATCATGTCAGTCATGGGCATGGCGCCGGGCATGCCGAACGGCATCGGCTGGCCCATCTGCTGCATGGCATTGGCCCACATCGTCTGCATGGGCTGTGCAATGGCCTCCCAGGGGTTCTTGGGGGTCGTACTCATCGGCTCGTCTCCTTGTTTGGTAGCTGCAGGAAATCCTGCCCATATCATAGCTGCAGACGCCCACAGCTAACTGACAATATGCTGCTCCGGGAGTACTCCAGTCTGCCGGGAACGCGCCCCGACGCATACACCGGTACACAGGCGCTGGCAGAATATGCTGCGTCAGATTGGCTCCGCGAAGACAATCATAGTAAGACACAATTTTGACAATTTGAAGGCAAACGAATGTACTTGATCTTGCTGGGATGGCTTTACGTGGTGGGCATGGTCGCCCTCACCACAGCTTCCCACCCCCAGGGCAGCGTGCTGCAGGCCATCCTGGTTTTCCTGTTCGTGGGGGTGCTGCCCATGGGTCTGGCGCACTACATCCTTGGCCATGGTGCCAGGCGGCGCAAGCGCCTGCTGGAAGAGCAGGAAAGTGCCGAACCGTCCGAGACTGCCGTAACGCCGGCGGCGAGCGGGTCAGACCGACAGCCAGACGGCAGCAGCCATACGCCCGGTGCGTGAGGCACGGCGGTAGGAGTAGAAGCGTTGCGGCTGGCTGAAGGTGCACCAGGCCGCACTGCTGTCATTGCCATGAACTTCCACGCCCATCGCCTGCAGGCGGTGACGTGCCAGCTCCGCCAGATCTGCCTGCCATTTTCCCGGGCGAACGCCCTGCCCGAAGTATTGCGCCGCACCCGCATGGTGCATGCTGAAGGCCTCGCGCACCTCGTCTCCCACCTCGAAGGCCGACTGTCCGATACAGGGGCCGAGCCAGGCGATCCAGTCGGCGGGAGTACCCGCATGCTGGCGTTGCAGGGCCGCATCCATGGCCTGCAGCAGACGCTCGAGCACCCCCACTCCTTCTGCGCCAGCCAGGCCACGCCACCCCGCATGCGCCGCCCCGACCAGAGGCAGACTGCGGTGCGAGAACAGCACGGGCAGACAGTCCGCCACCATGACAGTGCAGGCCACTCCGCGGGTGGTGCTGAAACACGCATCGGCCACCTGCCCGTCGGCAGAAGTACTCTCCAGCGGCAGCACGTCGCAGCCATGCACCTGCTGCAGAAAGACCGGATGCATCCCCGCTACCGACGCGAGCACGGCCCGATTCCGGGTCACTGCCTCTGGGTCATCCTGCACATGGTCACCCAGATTGAAGCTGTCGAACGGAGCCGCTGAAACGCCTCCTGCACGCGTGGTGAACAGTGCCCGCACGCCCTGCGGCGCGGGCCATTGCGGCTGGATCCAGTCTGCGGGAATGGCGGGAGATGTGCTCATGCGGGCAATGTACCTGATCTGCCCTGCCAGCGCGGAGCGCGATGCGCTTGCGTGGTAAATTAGCTCATCCACTGTTTCCCTGCGAGAGGTCCATGACTACGCCGCTGTTCCCTCCCCCGTCCGTCCCGCTCGTGCCCATCGCCGGCAGCGCACAGGCATTTCCGGTGCACCGCATCTACTGCGTGGGGCGCAACTATGAGGATCATGCAAAGGAAATGGGCTTCACCGGCCGTGAGCCGCCCTTCTTCTTCCTGAAGCCTGCCGATGCCGTGCTGGTGGCTGTTGGAGACGCCCCGACCACCCTGCCCTACCCGACCCTCACCGAGAACCTGCACCATGAGGTCGAACTGGTGGTGGCCATCGGCAAGGGGGGCAGCAACATTGCCGCTACCGACGCCATGCAGCATGTGTACGGCTATGCCGTAGGTCTGGACATGACCCGGCGCGACCTGCAGAACACCATGAAGAGGGACGGCCGTCCCTGGTGCATCGGCAAGGGCTTTGACGCCTCTGCGCCGATCGGCGCCATCGTGCCTGCGGCCGAAGCGGGCAACGTGGCGCAAGCGGGCATCAGCCTGCGTGTCAATGGCGAAGTGCGCCAGAGCAGCACGGTGTCCAAGCTGATCTGGAACATTGCCGAAACCATCGAGCACCTGAGCCGTGCCTGGACGCTGCAACCCGGTGACCTGATCTACACCGGCACCCCCGAAGGCGTGGGGGCCGTGGTTCGCGGCGATCTGCTGGAAGCGCAGATCGACGGCCTGCCCTCCATCCAGTTGCGCGTTGCCTGACCCTTTGCCGGATTGCCTGCCGTGTTCACCCCCATCCACCAGCCTCCCCGCACCCGGATCCTCTACTGTCGCCACTGCGGTCATGCCACCGAGCAGCGCACGCCCCAGGATGACATCACGCCACGCAGCGTCTGCCCGGCCTGCGGCACCATCCATTACGTCAATCCGCTGGTGGTGGTGGGCACCGTGCCCTATCTGGGCGACAAGGTGCTGCTGTGCAAGCGCAATATCGAGCCCCGCCGGGGCAAGTGGACGCTGCCGGCCGGCTTCATGGAGCTGGATGAAACCACGGCAGAAGGTGCGGCGCGCGAAACAGTGGAGGAATCGGGCGCCGAGTTCGATATCGGCCCCCTGTTCGGCGTGATGAACGTGCCGCGGGTGGGACAGGTTCATCTGTTCTACCTGTGCGCCCTGCGCCACGACCGTTTTGACCCCGGCACGGAAACCATGGAAGCGCAGCTGTTTGCAGAAGAGGACATCCCCTGGGACGAAATCGCCTTCCTCACGGTGCGCCACACGCTGCAGAACTATTTCGAAGACCGCCGACGCGGCGCCTTCGGCGTACACAGCATGGATTTTTCGGTCAAGGACTTTCCGCCTGACCGCAAGCCCGCAGGCTGAAGCCCGTCGGGCTTCAGAGCGGCTTCTGCATCATCACCGCCGTGCCCCACGCCGGATCCAGCGAGTAGGGAGCAAAGCCTTCGCGCTGGTACAGCCGCATGGCGGGCTGATTGCCTTCCAGTACTTCCAGCGTGAGCTTGCAGGCCCCGCGGCGGCGCGCTTCTTCCTCCACCCGCGCCAGCATGGCCTGGGCCACGCCCCTGCCACGATAGCCGGGCAGCACCGCCACGTCATGCACGTTGATCAGCGGACGTGCGGCAAATGTGGAGAAGCCTTCGAAGCAGTTGATCAGGCCGATCGGCCGCAACCCGCCGTCTTCCGACAGGCACTCCCAGGCCAGTACACTGAAGGCATCGGGACGGCTTGCCATCGCGGGAATCAGGCCTCGCTTCACGTCATCGCACAAGCCCTCTCCACCGCCGGCAGGATCGCTGGCGTAAGCGTCGAGCAGGTCGACCAGAGCCTTGGCGTGGACCGGGTCATGGTAGTCGGCCAGCATGACCGACACGGTCATGTCCCGCTGCGGATCGTTCAACGAAGCTCCATCGGTGCGAGAGCCTGTCGGGATCTGGCTATCCTGCCCTGCCGTCATGCCACAGGCACCGTTGCTGCAATGGATTTGGCCCAGCTCTCGGCCACCTCGGCCTCGCGCGCCTCGACCATCACGCGCAGCACGGGCTCGGTGCCACTGGCGCGGATCAGCACGCGACCATCACTGCCCAGCGCCGTTTCAGCATCGTTGATGGCCTGTTGCAGCGAAGCGCTTTGCTGCCAGGGCGTGCCCGGTGCCATGCGCACGTTGATCATGGTTTGCGGGAACAGGCTGGCGTCTTCCAGCAGCTCGGCCATCGAGCAACGGCTGCGTGCCACAGCCTGCAGCACCTGCAGTGCGCTGACCAAACCATCGCCCGTGCTGTGTTCGTCCAGCACCAGGATGTGGCCGGAGCTTTCGCCGCCGATCAGCCAGCCGCGCTTCTGCAGCTCTTCCAGCACGTAGCGGTCGCCCACCTTGGCGCGGACCAGATCCACGCCTTTTTCATTCAGCGCCTGCTCGATCGCCATGTTGGTCATCAGCGTACCGACCACGCCCTCCACGACCTTGCCCTGGGCCACACGATCCATGGCGAGCAGATAGACCAGTTCATCGCCGTTGAACAGGCGCCCGCTGGCATCGACCATCTGCAGACGGTCGGCATCGCCATCAAGTGCCACGCCATAGTCGGCGCGGTGCTGCCTGACGGCTTCGACCAGCGCCTCGGGATGCGTGGCTCCGCAGTCCTTGTTGATGTTCAGGCCATCGGGATTGCAACCGATGGAAATCACCTCGGCGCCCAGCTCGTGGAACACCATGGGCGCGATCTGGTAGGCGGCGCCATGAGCGGCATCCACCACGATGCGCAGACCATGCAGGTTCAGGTCGTTGGCAAAGCTGCCCTTGCAGAATTCGACATAGCGGCCGGCAGCGTCCTTCAGGCGCCAGGTCTTGCCCAGCTTCTCGGGCTCGACGCAGACCATCGGCTGGTCGATTTCGGCCTCCACCTCCTGCTCCCAGCTGTCCGGCAGTTTGGTCCCTTGGGAGCTGAAGAACTTGATGCCATTGTCGGCAAAGGCGTTGTGGCTGGCGCTGATCACCACACCCAGCGAAGCGCGCTGGGCGCGCGTCAGATAGGCCACGGCCGGCGTCGGAATCGGACCGAGCAGGATCACATCCACGCCAGCGGCGTTGAAGCCCGATTCGAGCGCGCTCTCCAGCATGTAGCCGGAGATGCGCGTGTCCTTGCCGATGATGACGGTGGGACGCTGCGTGCTGCCCCGGCGCAGCACCCGCCCCACTGCGTTCGCCAGCTTCATGACGAAATCTGCCGTCAGGGGGGGAGTGCCGACCGGACCACGAATGCCGTCGGTGCCGAAATACTTGCGTGCCTGGCTCATCGAATCTTTCCTGGAATTGCGCTAGAAATAATCTTTCGATTATCGCATCCTGCCTTCCGGAACGAGGCGGCCAATCGTGCGCAAAATCATGTATCAGGCGGCAACGCGCGCCATCGCCTCCCACACCGCCAGTGCCTGCCGGGTGGCGGCCACATCGTGCACACGCACGATGCGGGCCCCTTTTTCCACGGCCAGCAGTGCAGCCGCCACACTGGCCAGGCTGCGGTCGTGCGCCAGCAGGTCACAGCGGTGGTCGACATCGGTGATGCCCGGCGGCAGCAGCTCCAGCACGGCGCCCAGGCTGGACTTGCGCGACCAGCCCGCCAGCACGGCATGCCCAGCCTCCTGCAGCACGGCCTGCTGCGCCAGCAGCGCCAGGTTCTGCGGCACCGTCTTGCCAAAGCCGATGCCCGGATCCAGCATGATGCGGTCCTTGCTAACGCCCAGGCTACGCAGCACATTGGAACGCTTCTGCAGGAAGTCTGCCACTTCACGCACCACCTCGTGCACCGTGCCCTGCATGGGCTGCACCTGCATGCTTCGCGGATCGCGGTGCATGTGCATCAGGCAGACGCCACACTTGCCGTGCTGGGCCACCACCTGCTCGCCGTCCATGCCATCCGGTCCGGACTTCCAGCGCAGGGCCCAGATATCATTGATGATGGAGGCGCCGGCATCCAGCACGGCAAGCATCACCTCCGGCTTGTAGGTATCCACCGAAATCGGCACCTTGTAGGCCACCGCATGCTGCACCACCGGCAGCACGCGCTCCAGTTCCAGTTCCAACGGCACGGCCGGTGAACCCGGTCGCGTGGACTCCCCGCCAATGTCCAGAATCGTCGCGCCCTGGTACAGCAACGATTCGGCATGCAGCAAGGCACTGCGCGTGTCGGCATGCTGCCCACCATCCGAGAAGGAATCGGGCGTCACGTTAACGATGCCCATGATGTGTGGGCGCTGCAGGTCCAGGCAGTAGTCGCCCGCCTGCCAGAGCGTTTGTTCGGTCATGCTCGGTCTCCGGAAAACAAAAAAGCGGAGCCTAAGCTCCGCTGGGTGAGTGTAACGCGCTCAGACGCGGGTCGTCGGGTTGGGCGTGGGCTTCACCTCGGGAGCGGGCGGAGCCGGCACGGTTGCCGGTGCCGTACCGCCACCGGAGCCACCATCGCCACGCGGCGGAACACGCGGGGCCCAGTCCTTGGGCGGCTGCGGCTGGCGGCCTTCCATGATGGCGTCCAGCTGCTCGGCATCGATGGTTTCCCATTCCAGCAGGGCCTTGGCCATGGCGTGCATCTTGTCGCTGTGCTCCTCGATCAGGCGGCGTGCCAGATCGTACTGCTCGTCGATGATGCGGCGCACTTCCTCGTCCACCTTGCGCATGGTCTCTTCGCTCATGTGCGTGGTCTTGGTAACGCTGCGGCCCAGGAACACTTCGCCCTCGTTCTCGGCATACACCATGGGGCCGAGGCGCTCGCTCATGCCGTACTTCATCACCATGTCGCGGGCCAGGTTGGTGGCGCGCTCGAAGTCGTTGCTGGCACCGGTGGTCATCTGGTGCATGAACACTTCCTCGGCAATGCGGCCGCCGAACAGCATGCTGATCTGGTTCAGCATGTATTCACGGTCGTAGCTGTAGCGGTCCTGCTCGGGCAGGCTCATGGTCACGCCCAGCGCACGGCCGCGCGGAATGATGGTGACCTTGTGCACCGGATCGCACTTGGGCAGCAGACGGCCGATCAGGGCGTGGCCGGCCTCATGGTAGGCCGTGTTGCGGCGCTCTTCCTCGGGCATGACCATGCTCTTGCGTTCCGGACCCATCAGGATCTTGTCCTTGGCCTTCTCGAAGTCCTGCATTTCGACCAGACGCGCGCTGCGGCGGGCAGCCATCAGGGCAGCCTCGTTGCACAGGTTGGCCAGGTCGGCACCGCTCATGCCGGGCGTACCACGGGCGATGACGGCGGCGTTGACGTCCGGACCAACCGGAATCTTGCGCATGTGGACATTCAGGATCTGTTCACGGCCACGGATATCGGGCAGCGACACATAAACCTGGCGGTCGAAACGGCCCGGGCGCAGCAGAGCGGCATCCAGGATGTCCGGGCGGTTGGTGGCAGCCACCACGATCACGCCCAGATTGGTCTCGAAACCGTCCATCTCGACCAGCATCTGGTTGAGCGTCTGTTCGCGCTCGTCGTTGCCACCGCCCAGGCCGGCGCCACGCTGACGACCGACCGCATCGATCTCGTCAATGAAGATGATGCAGGGGGCGTTTTTCTTGGCATTCTCGAACATGTCGCGCACGCGGGCAGCACCCACGCCGACGAACATTTCGACGAAGTCGGAACCGGAGATGCTGAAGAACGGCACCTTGGCTTCGCCCGCAATGGACTTGGCCAGCAGCGTCTTGCCGGTACCCGGAGGGCCGACCAGCAGCAGGCCGCGCGGAATGCGCCCGCCCAGCTTCTGGAATTTCTGCGGGTCTTTCAGGAAGTCGACGACCTCCTTCACCTCTTCCTTGGCCTCGTCGCAACCGGCCACGTCAGCAAAGGTGATGGAGTTGTTGTTCTCGTCAAGCATGCGCGCCTTGCTCTTGCCGAAGCTGAAGGCACCGCCCTTGCCGCCGCCCTGCATCTGGCGCATGAAGTACACCCAGACGCCAATCAGCAGCAGCATCGGACCCCAGCTGATCAGCAGGCTACCCAGCAGGGAGCCCTCTTCACGCTGCTTGACATCGAACTTGACGCCGGCATTCAGCAGGTCGCCAATCAGGCCGCGGTCCAGATAGGTGGCCGTGGTACGGATGCGGCGATCCTCGGTGGTGACAGCCAGGATCTCGGTCGTGCCGCCGGAGCCTTCCTGGATGGTGGCACTCTTGATCTTGCGGGCATGGACGTCGGCAATGAAGTCCGAGTACGCCACGTTGCTGGATCCGGCCGGCCCACGCGCATCGAACTGCTTGAAGACGGTGAACAGCACCATGGCCACCACCATCCATACAGCTATCTTGGAAAACCATTGCTTGTTCAAACCAGACTCCAATACCAATGCAAAACTGGGCACTGCCATGCCGACAGTGCCCATATGGATCTCATTTTAGGACTTTCAAGGCTGTTCGCCTGTACCATTTTGTGCGCGAAACCCCTTGATTCGTGCGGTTTTGCGGTACTTCAGTCCACCAGCGGCTGTTTCAGGCGCATGCCGACGATGAAAGTCTCGGAAGACTTGTCGCGCGAGGCCTTGGGCTTGATGGGCTTGACCACCTGGAAATGCTCCTTGAACAGCTTGACCAGCTGGCTGTAGCCGCTGCCGTGGAACACCTTGGTCACCAAAGCGCCTTCGGGTTTGAGGTGGCTTTGCGAAAACTCGATCGCCAGTTCGATCAGGTGCGCCACGCGCGCCGAATCGGCCGACTCCACGCCCGACAGGTTGGGCGCCATGTCCGACACCACCACATCGGCCTTGCGTCCCTGCAGCGTGGACTGTAGCTGCCGCAGCACATCTTCCTCGCGAAAATCGCCCTGCAGGAACTCCACGCCCTCGATCGGCTGCATGGTCAGCAGGTCCAATGCGATAATCCTGCCATTGAGTGCGCCGACCGCCGCCCCATCGGGCGACAGCTTGCGCCGCACATACTGGCTCCAGGCGCCCGGCGCCGAGCCCAGATCCACCACCAGATCACCTGGCTTGATGAGGTGCAGGGATTCGTCAATTTCCTTCAGCTTGTAGGCAGCACGGGCACGGTAGCCCTCCCTCTGCGCCAGTTTCACGTACGGGTCGTTGACATGGTCGTTGAGCCATGCCTTGTTGACTTTCTTGCTTTTGGTTTTGACTTTCATCGGATTTTCCGGCGCAACCGCCGATTCACTGTTTTGAGGATAATACCCCCATGCCGCAAATTGTATTGACCGTGCAGGAGCGCAAGTCGCACCGTGCAGAAGCCCATCACCTGTCGCCCGTCGTCATGATCGGCGCCGATGGCCTCACCCCGGCCGTGCTGAAGGAAACCGACGCCGCCCTCAATGCCCACGGTCTGATCAAGGTGCGTGTGCTGGGCGACGACCGCGCTGCGCGCGAAGCCATGTACCAGCAACTGGCGGACGAACTGAACGCGGCCCCCATCCAGCATATTGGCAAACTACTCGTGCTGTGGCGCCCGCAACCCGAAAAGGAGCGCGAGCTGGACGAAGACCGCATGCCCGGTCCGCGCAACATCAAGGTCATCAAGAACAGCAAGCGTGGCGGACAACGTCCTGAAGTACGCATGGTACGCGTTCTGGGCAATGAGCGCCTGACTCCCGGCGGCAAGATCAAGCGCGCCAAGCCGCGCCAGTCCTCCGTCAAGAAACGCCAGGGCGACTGATGAGCGATCAGGACCGCATCATCCTGTGCATGAAATGGGGCAAGAAGTACGGCCCCGAGTATGTCAACCGCCTGTACGCCATGGTGCGCCGGCACCTGACGGGTGATTTTCGCTTTGTCTGCCTGACAGACGACGGCGAAGGCATCCGCCCGGAGGTGGAATGCTACCCGATTCCTCCGCTGGACCTGCCCCCCGGCATTCCCGAGCGTGGCTGGAACAAGCTGACGACCTTCACTGCCGACCTGCATGGCCTGCAGGGCACGGCGCTGTTCCTGGATGTGGACGTGGTGATCACCGGCTCGCTGGACGAGTTCTTCACCTACCCGGGCGAGTTCGTCATCATCCACGACTACAAGCGACCGTGGCGCATCACCGGCAACTCGTCGGTGTACCGCTTCAAGGTCGGCGCGCATCCGGACGTGCTGGATTATTTCCGCAAGCATTTTGCCGAGATCCGCAAGCAGTACCGCAACGAGCAGGCCTATCTGTCGGATGTGCTGCACAAGCAGGGCAAGCTCAGCTACTGGCCCAAGAGCTGGTGTCCGAGCTTCAAGTACCACTGCATTCCGACCTGGCCGACCAACTTCTGGAATCCGCCTTTCGTGCCCAAGGATGCGCGTGTGGTGATCTTCCACGGCGAATGCAACCCGCCGGATGCCCTGGCTGGCCGCCGCAACCGCAAGTTCCGCTTCATCAAGCCCGCGCTGTGGGTGAATGAGCACTGGCGCGAATAAGACAGGCCTCTACCTGGACAAACAACAAGGCCAGCTTCAAGAAGCTGGCCTTGTTGTTTCCGGAACGGCGGCTAGCCGTGGGATCGATATCAGGATGCTTCCTGCTCGCCCTCTTCCGGCGCCTTGCTGATGCGCACGAACCAGCGCGAACCCAGAATGCCGACTTCATACAGCAGGCACATGGGGATGGCCAGCGCCAGCTGCGACAGCACGTCCGGCGGTGTCACGATGGCAGCGATGACGAAGGCCAGCACGATGAAGTAACCGCGGAAGGACTTCAGCTTCTCGATGGTGACCATCTCGAAACGCACCAGCAGCATCACCACGATGGGCACCTGGAATGCCAGCGCAAAAGCCAGGTACAGCGACAGGATGGCCTGCACATAGGACGCCACATCCGGCGTGGCTGCCACCGAGGCCGGCGTGAAATGCTGGATGAAGGTGAACATCTTGTCCAGCACGAAGAACTGGACAAAAGCGATGCCGCAATAGGCCAGGAAGCTGCCGAACACGATCAGCGGCAGCGCGAAACGCTTTTCGTGGGCATACAGGCCTGGCGCCACGAAGGCCCACATCTGGTACATGATCCAGGGCAAGGCACCCAGCACCGCCACCATCATCAGCACCTTGAGCGGGATGAAGAACGGAGAGAACACGTCCACGGCGATCAGCTTGGAATCCGGCGGCATGTGCGCGCGGATGGGCTCGGCAACGAAGTTGAGCAGGCCGTCGGGGCCCGGAAAGAAGGCCAGCGCCAGCGCAACGACGGCGATGCCATAGATGGCATACAGCAGGCGGTTGCGCAGTTCGATCAGGTGTTCGACGAAAGGCTGTTCGGTGCCAGCCAGTTCATCGTCCTTGTTGTTGGGGTCGGCCATGTTGGATCAGGTGTTGAAACGGTACGCCTCATGCGCGCATGAGGCGCAGGACTGCGGCAGGAGCGTGCGGGATTTCAGAAGCGCTTCTTGGGGCGGTGACGCGCCACGCGCGCTGCGCCGGATTGCACGTGCGTGCGCACGCCGTTCTGCAGCTTGTACCAACGCGGCATGGCGCCACGCTTGACACGCCAGTTCTTGCGCGGCGGCGTATAGACGGCGGGACGCGGTGAGAACCAGCTGCGGTCGCTTTCGGCTTCCGGATCGGTGGACGAGGTGAAGTCGCTCTCGGAACCAGCCACGCCTTCCAGGTCATCGCGCACGGTGCTGGCCGTCTTCTCGAAGCTCTGCTCCACATCGCGAGCAGCGCTCTCGACCGAATCCTTCATCTTGCGCAGCTCGTCCATTTCCATGGAGCGGCTGACCTCGGCCTTGACGTCATTCACGTAACGCTGTGCCTTGCCCAGCAGGGTACCCACCGTGCGTGCCACGCGCGGCAGTTTTTCCGGCCCGATGACGATCAACGCCACTGTGCCGATCAGGGCCAGCTTGGAAATACCGAGGTCAATCACGACGCGCCATGCTCCTGCTGCTCACATCAGGACTTGGTCTTGGCTTCCACGTCGATGGCGCTGTCCTGCGCGCTGGACGTCTTGTTGGCCACCTTGGGCTGCTCGCCAGCCGGTGTTTCCGGCTCGCCGCCGTCCTTCATGCCGTCCTTGAAGCCCTTGACGGCACCGCCCAGATCGGAACCGATGTTCTTCAGCTTCTTGGTACCAAAGATCATGACCACGATCAGCAGCACGATCAGCCAGTGCCAAATGGAAAAAGAACCCATGATGAATCTCCTGTTTGAATGTTGCGATTGTACGTGCGCCCGGCCCTGCAGCCACCGTTGATGCAGAACCACGGTGACCGGCATGGCCTTTGCCTGATCAGCCCTTGGCCCAGGGGCGAGGTCCGCCGATCACATGGACGTGCAGGTGGTGCACTTCCTGCCCACCCTGCTCTCCGGTGTTGATGACAATGCGATAGCCGCCTTGCGGATACGGCTCGCAGCCCTGCTCCAGCGCCAGTTGGGGCGCCAGCGTCATGATGCGGCCCATCAGGGCGGCATCGGCGTCGGTCAGCGAGGCCATGGAAGGAATGTGCTGCTTGGGAATGATCAGGAAATGCACGGGGGCCCACGGCGAAATGTCGTGGAAGGCAAACAGCTCGTCATCTTCGTAGACCTTGCGCGACGGAATCTCGCCGGCGGCGATCTTGCAGAAGATGCAGTCTGGATGCTTGTCCATGGGGGTTTCCTGAGTTGCGGTCATCCGCGCATTATCCTGCAGGTTCATGACAAGTTGTCACAAACCTGCATTGCAACAGTCACACGCCAACCGGGCGGTTGTCATTCATGGCGACCATGCCGCGCACGATGCGGTACAGGAACCAGATCGACACCACGGCCCAGGCCAGCATGCCCGGCAGCAACAGCAGCAGGAACAGCGGGCTGGTCACCAAATACAGGATGCCTGCCCAGACCACGGAGCGGATGCGCCACGAGAAATGGCTCTCCTGCCAGGTGCCTGCTGCATCGTCCTTCTTGACCAGGTCGATGACAAAGGCAACGATCAACAAGGCAATGCTGACCTGGAAGCCCGGCACCACGGCCGCTACGGCCACGATGAGGTGCAGCAGGTAGCTGATCCAGCCCACCGTCTTGAGTCCGTCGGCGCGCTGCAATGCGGCTGCATCGGCCTGGGGCGCAGCAAAACCACTGCCGTTCGGCAGTTCCTTGCGGGTTTCGCGGGCCTTCACGTCGATCACGTCGTTCATCTTCAACCTCCGTGCGGATTGCTCCGCCAGTTGCGCCCGCTGTCTGCGGGCTATCCAGCCGGCCGGCTGGCCTTTTCCTCAATGCCACTGATCCCTTCGCGGCGTGCAAGTTCCGCGACGACATCCTCCGGCCTCAAACCATAGTGCGTGAGTGCGACCATGGTGTGAAACCACAGGTCTGCCACCTCGTACACCAGCTTGGTCTTGTCGGCGCCGGCATCCACATCCTTGGCCGCCATCACGGTTTCGGTAGCTTCCTCGCCGATCTTCTTGAGAAAGGCGTCCGGACCCTTGTGCAGCAGCCTGGCCACATAGCTGGATTCGAGGTTGCCGCCGTTGGCCGGCAGGCGCGATTCCAGCACATCGGCCACGCGTGCGAGGATGTCAGTGGACATGTTCATGTCAGTGCTTACTTGTAGATGGATTCGGGGTCTTTCAAGACCGGATCGACGGCCTGCCACTGGTCATTTTGCAAGCTCTGGTAAAAACAGCTGTGGCGGCCCGTGTGGCAGGCGATGCCGGGTTCGTGCCCCAATTGCGTGATCTTGAGCAGCACCACGTCGTTGTCGCAGTCGAGACGGATGTCATGCACGGTCTGCACGTGACCGCTTTCCTCGCCCTTGAACCAGAGCTTGCTGCGCGAGCGGCTGAAATAGACGGCGCGGCCCAGTTCGGCGGTTTTCTGCAGCGCCTCGCGGTTCATCCAGGCGAACATCATCACGTCGCCGCTGGAGGCTTCCTGGGCAATCACCGGCACCAGGCCGTTGGCGTCCCATTGCACGGCATCCAGCCAGTCGATCGAGCTTGTCATTGAAAATCCTTGAGTGAAATCGGCAAGTTGCCGGCCTGGCTGCAGGCCGGCGCGTAAGCGCGTAAAACGCCCTGCTGCGAATTACAGGCGCACGGGAATGCCGCGCGCCGCCATATGCTGCTTGGCCTGCTGCACGGTGTACTCGCCGTAATGGAAGATGCTGGCAGCCAGCACCGCATCGGCGCCGCCCTGCTGCACGCCATCCGCCAGATGATCGAGGTTGCCCACGCCGCCGGAAGCGATCACGGGCACATTGATGGCGTCGCTCACAGCGCGGGTCAGTTCGAGGTCGAAACCGCTCTTGGTGCCATCGCGGTCCATGCTGGTGAGCAGGATTTCGCCAGCGCCGTATTCGGCCATCTTGCGCGCCCAGGTGACGGCGTCCAGACCGGTGTTCTTGCGTCCACCGTGGCTGTAGACGTCCCAGCCCTGGCCGCGGGCAGCAATCTCTTCGGGCGCCACGCGACGCTTGGCGTCGATGGCAACAACAATGCACTGCGATCCATAACGGCCAGAGGTTTCACGGATGACCTCCGGGTTGGCAATGGCCGCCGAGTTGAAGCTGGTCTTGTCGGCGCCGGCGTTGAGCAGGCGGCGCACGTCTTCCACCGTGCGCACACCACCGCCCACGGTCAGCGGAATGAAGACCTGGCTGGCCACGTCCTCGATGATGTGCAGGATCAGGTCACGGCCATCGCTGGTGGCGGTGATGTCCAGGAAAGTGAGTTCGTCAGCGCCCTGCTCGTTATAGCGTGCTGCAATCTCCACCGGATCGCCGGCGTCGCGCAGTTCAACGAAGTTGACGCCCTTGACCACGCGGCCACCGGTAACGTCCAGACAGGGAATGATGCGTTTGGCTAACATGCGTCGATTGTAGCGGCAGCTATTGGCGTAGCGGCTGGCGCTCAGACGCGCAGACCCTGCTCGGGCGTCGGATAGCGCAGCACCAGTCCCAGTTCGCGCTTGAGGCGCCGGTTGTGCAGGCGGCGGGATTCCTGCATGAAACTGAGCAAGGTCGGCGGAAGCTGTTCACGCGCCTGCGCCAGCGGCAGGCGCGGCGGGCGCGGCAGGCCGTAGAGGTCGGCAGCCATGTCGAAATAGTCACCCATGCGGCTGCAGGAGTCATCGTTGGCGTTGTAGATGCGCTGGGGCGCGCCTTTCCACAGGGCGCGCAGGCAGGCGCGCGCAAGATCATCGGCGTGGATGTGGTTGGTGAAGACATCGTCCTGCTGCGCCAGCACGGGCGTGCCGCGTTGCAGGCGTTCGCGCGGGGTGCCGCCTTCACGGTCGGGGGCATAGATGCCGGGGATGCGCAGGATGCGAACAGCGGGAAGTCCCTGCCCCGCCCGGCCCCATTGGCGCAAGGCCTGCTCGGCATCCACGCGGCGCTGCGCACGCGCCGTCAGCGGTGCCGGCTGGGTAGTCTCCTCCGTCCACCGGCCTTGCCGGTTGCCATATACGCCGCTGGTGCTGCCGTAGACCACGCGCTGTGGCAAGCGGCCGCGGCGCAGGGCTGCGATCAGCGCCCGGATGCGGGGATCCGTTGTGGGCGACGCCGTTCCCGGCGGCGCCAGATGCACCAGACTGTGCGCCAGCCCGGCAAGGCGGCGCAGCGTGGAGGGCTCGTCCAGATTGCCCGCCAGCACCCGGATGCCGGCCGCACGCAGGGCCTCGGCGCGCTCCGGCGTGCTGTTGAGCGCCAGCACCTGCACGCGCCGGGGGACGGGTTGCAGGCTGTGCACCAGACGCGTCCCCACATCGCCGCAGCCGACGATCAGCAGCCGGTGACGGCGGAATCGCGCCGGCAAGGCGCGGGAACGGACACGATGCATCATGGAGCAAGCCCTGGAAACCCTGCTGCCCTTGGGATGGCCGCACGGGCGTTAAGCGAGGAGTAATCAGTCCGGGGGATAATAACGGCAATTGTTTCAGGATTGCAGGAGAGCGTTTTTCATGGGTTATCAGGTCAATGTGCAGCCGAGCGGACGGCAATTCGAGGTGCTGGATGGCGAGACGGTGCTCGAGGCGGGCATCCGCCAGGGGATCGGCCTGCCCTACGGCTGCAAGGATGGTGCCTGCGGCTCCTGCAAGTGCAAGAAAATCAGCGGCACGGTGGAGCACAAGCCCTACCAGCCGAGCGCGCTGAGCGAAGAAGAAGCCGCACAGGATTACGTGCTGACCTGCCGTGCTGTGCCCGGCAGCGATCTGGTGCTGGAATCGCGCCAAGTGACCTCCGAAGGCGCCTATCCGGTACGCAAGATGCCGGTGCGCGTGATGGGCATGGAACAGCTGTCCAGCGACGTGATGCGCCTGACGCTGCAGCTGCCGGCCAACGCCCCCATGCAGTTCCATGCCGGCCAGTACCTGGATTTTCTGCTGAAGGATGGCCAGCGCCGCAGCTACTCCATGGCCACGGCTCCGCATCAGGTCGATCCCAACAAGCCCCAGGTGGAGCTGCATGTGCGCCACATGCCCGGCGGCAAGTTCACCGACCATGTGTTCTCTGCCATGAAGGAGAAGGAAATCCTGCGCGTGGAAGGCCCGTTCGGCAGCTTCTTCCTGCGCGACAACAGCGCTGGCCCGGTGCTGTTCCTGGCTTCCGGCACGGGTTTTGCGCCCATCAAGGCCATCCTCGAGCACATGACGCACACCGGCAACCAACGCAAGGTGACGCTGTACTGGGGTGCACGCCGTCCGGTGGACATCTACATGCACCAGTGGATGCTGGATTACTGCGAAGCCCACCCCAACGTGACCTATGTGCCCGTGGTGTCTGACGCCCTGCCCGAAGACGTGTGGGAAGGCAAGCGCGGCCTGGCGCTCGACCAGATGCTGCAGGATCATCCCGACATGAGCGACTACCAGCTCTACGCCTGTGGCGTGCCCGCCATGGTGCATGCCGCCCATGCGCAGTGCGTGGGCAAGGCCGGTCTGTCCGAAGATGCCTTCTTCGCCGATGCCTTCACGTCGCTGAAAGACAAGACGGCGCCGGAAGCCACGGCCTGATCTCCGTTGCAAGCACCGTCTACGGGCGGTGCTTGGTCTGTCGGGCGTTCAGGCGGACAGTTCCACCAGACGGATACGGTTACCGTCGGGATCGAGCAGATACAGCGTGCGCAAGGTGTGGGTGTTGCCCTTGCGCGCTACGGGACCCTCAAGCACTTGCCATCCGGCCGCCTGCACACGGGCGCGCACGTAATCCAGGGGGTGGCGCGACAGAAAGTACAGGTCCTGCCCCAGACTGCCGGGCACCCGCCGCATGCGTGTGCGCCGGATCCGGCTGGCCACCCGGGGCGACGCCAGACAGATTGTCTCGTCGCGGATCACAAGCACTTCGCCCTCTCGGGTCATGGGTGCGCCCGCCTCGAGACGCGCATATTCCTCGGACCCCAATTGCGGCGGCACATAGCGCAGTCCGACGACTTTCGTATAAAAATCGATCGACTGCCCGATATTGGTGGTGCAAATGTACTGGGTCAACATGAACTTTCCTGTGCAAGCACAGTGTAGATCCATGAATACCCTGATTTTTCGGCCCTCCAACCGCAAAAAACGAGGAGCGTGAACTATGCAACATCCCGCCGGAAGGCAGGGATGCTGCAAAGCCACGCTCCTGTCCGTGTGCGCTTATTCGCCGAGGTAGGCCGCGCGCACGCGCGGGTCATTCAGCATCTGCTGGGCCTCGCCCGACATGGTCAGGATGCCGGATTCCATCACATAGCCACGATCGGCAATGCTCAGGGCGCGGCTGGCGTTCTGCTCCACCAGCATCATGGTCACGCCCTGCTTGTAGACTTCTTCCACCACCTCGAAGATCTTGTCGACCATGATGGGCGACAGGCCCATGGAGGGTTCGTCCAGCAGCAGCAGCTTGGGCTGCGCCATCAGGCCGCGCGCCATGGCCAGCATCTGCTGCTCGCCGCCGGACATGGTGCCGGCCAGCTGCGCACGGCGCTCCTTCAGGCGCGGGAACAGCGCGAACATGCGCTCGATGTCCTGCGCAATGCCGGCCTTGTCATCACGGATGAAGGCGCCCATCTGCAGGTTCTCGACGATGGTCATGCGCGTGAAGATGCCACGACCCTCGGGAATCATGACCAAGCCTTCCTTGACCATATCCCAGGCACCGCGGCCCTTGATGCTCTTGCCCAGGAAGCTGATGTCGCCGGCCTTGATCGGCAGCAGACCGGTGATGGCCTTCATGGTGGTGGTCTTGCCGGCGCCGTTGGAGCCGATCAGCGAGACCAGTTCACCCTCGCGCACCTCGAAATCCACACCCTTGACGGCGTTGATGCCGCCGTAGGCCACTTCCAGGCCGCTTACTTTCAACAATACGTTTGCCATCTTGCTCGCCTCAGTGGTGGCCTGTGCCCAGGTATGCTTCGATCACTTTTTCGTTCTTCTGCACTTCGGCAGGAGTCCCTTCGGCAATCGGCTTGCCGTAGTCCAGCACCGTGACGCGATCGCACAGGCCCATCACCAGCTTCACATCGTGCTCGATCAGCAGGATGGTGCGGTTGTCCTTGCGGATGCGGTCGATCAGCTCGCGCAGCTGCACCTTCTCGGTGGCGTTCATGCCGGCGGCAGGTTCGTCGAGCGCGATCAGCTTGGGCTCGGTGGCCAGTGCACGCGCAATCTCCAGGCGACGCTGGTCGCCATAGCTCAGGGTACGGGCGCGGAAGTTGGCGTATTTGCCAATGCCGACATAGTCCAGCAGTTCCTGCGCACGCTGGCGGATGGCAGCCTCCTCGGCCTTGAAACCGGCGGTCTTGAAGATCGCTCCGATCACGCCGGAATGGGTGCGAATGTGGCGCCCCACCATCACGTTCTCGAGTGCCGTCATCTCGGCAAACAGGCGGATGTTCTGGAAGGTTCGGGCAATGCCGGCCTGCGCCACCTTGTGCACGGCCGTCGGCTCGTAGGGCTTGCCGCCGAGTTCGAAGCTGCCACTGTCAGGCGTGTACAGCCCGGTGAGCACGTTGAAGAAAGTCGTCTTGCCGGCGCCGTTGGGGCCGATCAGGCCGTAGACCTGGCCCTGCTCGATGTGCATGTGCACATCGCTCAATGCCTGCAGACCACCGAAGCGTTTGGAAACGTTCTTGACGTTGAGAATGGTAGTACCCATGATGAATGCTTCGCTCCGGCTTCAGGGGTTGACGGTGTCCTGGCGGACTTCGATGGTGCCGGGAATCGCATCCGAGGGGGAATCCACGCCGGGCGGGTTCTGCTGCGCAGTGCCGGGGCGGATTTCGTCCGCATGCCTGTCGGCGGGCGTCTTGCCCTGGCCGTGCTCGGGAGACGGCCACAGGCCGCGCGGACGCAGCAGCATCACAGAAATCATGGCGAGTGCGATCAGCAGTTGGCGCAGGATGGCCGGGTCGAGACGGCCATCGGTCATGGCCTGCAGCGGGTGCGCCACATAGCGCAGCACTTCAGGCAGCGCAGACAGCAGCACCGCACCCAGAATCACGCCCGGCAGGTGGCCCAGGCCGCCCAGCACCACCATGGCGACGATCATCACCGATTCCATCAGGCTGAAGGATTCGGGAGAGACAAAACCCTGGAAACTGGCAAACATGGCGCCGGAAATGCCGCCGAAAGTGGCACCCATACCGAATGCCAGCAGCTTCAGGTTGCGCGTGTTCAGACCCATGGCCTGCGCCGCCGTCTGATCTTCACGAATGGCCATCCAGGCGCGCCCGATGCGGGAATCCTGCAGGCGGTAGCAGACGATGACGGTGAACACTACCAGGATCAGGAACAGGTAGTAGTACAGCGACACCGATTCGATGGTGAAACCGCCGATGGTGAAGGACTTGGACAGCGGATAACCCATCACGGTCACGGGATCGATCTGGCCGATGCCCTTGGGACCGTTGGTGATGTTGACCGGCGCATCCAGGTTGTTCATGAAGATGCGGATGATTTCGCCGAAGCCCAGCGTCACGATGGCCAGGTAGTCACCACGCAGCTTGAGCAGCGGATAACCCAGCAGCACCCCGACGATGCCCGCCAGCGCAGCCGCTATGGGAATCACCGCCCACAAGGGCAGGTGCAGACCATTGGGGAAGGTGGCCGCAATGGCCGGGAAGGTGTCTATCAGGTGCGGCGAGGCCAGCAATGCAAACAGGTAGGCCCCGACGGCATAGAAAGCCACATAACCCAGATCGAGCAGACCGGCATAGCCGACCACGATGTTCAGGCCCAGCGCCAGCATGATGTACAGCAAGGCCAGATCCGCAATGCGGACCCAGGCGTTGCCGAAGTGCTGCAGGATGAGCGGCAGCACCAGCAGGCCGACGGCCGCCAGCAGGAAAACGACAAGTTTGTTCTTGGAAGATGCCATGGTGCTCTCCTTCGTGATCAGGCGCGGTCAGCCACGCGCTCACCCAGCAGGCCCGAGGGGCGCAGCGTCAGGATCACGATCAGCACGATGAAGGCCAGGATGTCGGTGTAGTTGCTGCCCAGCACACCGCCGGTCAGCGTCCCCAGATAGCCGGAGCCGATGGATTCGATCAGGCCCAGCAGCATACCGCCGATCACGGCGCCGGCCAGGTTGCCAATGCCACCGAACACGGCTGCGGTAAAGGCCTTCAGGCCCGGCAGAAAGCCCATGGTGTGCTGCACGGTGCCGTAGTTGGCGGCATACATCACGCCGGCGATGGCGGCCAGCACGGCACCGATGATGAAGGTGGCGGAAATCACCGTATCAGGCTTGACGCCCATCAGCGAGGCCACGCGCGGATTCTCGGCCGTGGCGCGCATGGCACGGCCCAGTTTGGTGGCGTTGACCAGATACATCAGTGCTGCCAGCGACAGGGCCGTTACCGCGAGGGCCGTAATCTGCGTCACGGTGATCACGGCACCGCCCACCTGGAAAGGCGTGGAGGACAGCAGCGTGGGATAGGCCTTGTAGTTCGGCTTCCAGATGATCATGGCCAGCGTCTGCAGCAGGATGCTCATGCCGATGGCGGTGATCAGCGGAGCCAGGCGCGGACTGTTGCGCAACGGCCGGTAGGCAATTTTCTCGATGCTGAAATTGAGCGCCGCAGCCACGATACAGGCGATAACCATGGCAATGAGCAGAATCAGCCAGCCGGGAGTGTCCGGCATGCTGCCCTGCATCAGGCCGATGATGGACCAACTCGTGAGAGCGCCGATCATCAGCACTTCACCGTGCGCAAAGTTGATGAGGTTGATGATGCCGTACACCATGGTGTAGCCAAGGGCTACCAGGGCATACATGCTGCCGAGGACGAGACCGTTGATGATCTGCTGCAGCAAGATTTCCATAAGTTGTGACTCCGTGTCTGTCCTGGACTGTAGGTCTGGAAGACTGCTATTGATGTTGGCATGCGTCTGCCTTGTGGACAGCGCCGTCCTGCTGGAACGAAGGTCGACTGCAGATATGGCAGTTTCTTGACCCTCCCGTTCCGGTGGGGCGATTGTAGCGACTCGACACGAAATGCAACCAATTGAACTTCAAGGGTTTGCCCTAGAAAAATAGGACGGTCGCACACTTTTCACCGCGGAATGTGACCCTTGGCACACATTGGCATTCATTCGGGTTCGCCCTGCCCCTCTTGCCATGCACGGTCCAGATCGCGCAGGTGTGCGAGCTTGGCGGCGATCTTCGATTCCAGCCCGCGTGCCGTCGGGCGATACCAGCCGGGGTGGGCGTCGAGCGCATCCGGGAAATAGGTTTCACCGGCGGCATAGGCTTCCGGCTCGTCGTGCGCATAGCGGTAGGCCTTGCCGTAGCCCAGTTCCTTCATCAGTCGCGTGGGCGCGTTGCGCAGATGCACCGGTACCGGATCCGAGCCATGCTGGCGCACGAAAGCCCGCGCCGTGTTGTAGGCCTGGTAACCCGCATTGCTCTTCGGAGCGACCGCCAGATAAATCAGCGCCTGCGCCAGCGCCAGCTCCCCTTCCGGCGACCCCAGCCGTTCGTAGGTGGCGGCAGCTTCATTGGCCAGTTGCATGGCACGCGGGTCAGCGAGGCCGATATCCTCCCAGGCCATGCGCACGATGCGGCGCGCGAGATAGCGCGCGTCCGCCCCGCCATCCAGCATGCGGCAGAACCAGTAGAGCGAGGCATCCGGGTCCGAGCCCCGCACCGACTTGTGCATGGCCGAAATCTGGTCATAGAACTGGTCACCACCCTTGTCGAAACGACGCGCATTCAGGGCCAGTGTCTGCTGCAGGAAACCGGTTCCCACCCTGGTCACCCCGCTGGCTTGTGCAGCCGTCTGGGTCTGCTCCAGCAGGTTCAGCAGGCGGCGCGCATCGCCGTCTGCATAGCCGGTCAGCACCTCGATGGCACCCTCTTCCAGCTCCAGCCCCGGCAGCGCTGCCTGGGCACGTCGCGCCAGTTCGCGCAACTCGTCGCCCGTCAGCGCCTGCAGCACATACACCTGCGCGCGCGACAGCAAGGCCGAGTTGACCTCGAAGGACGGGTTTTCGGTGGTGGCGCCGATGAACACCACCAGGCCGGACTCCACAAAGGGCAGCAAGGCATCCTGCTGGCTCTTGTTGAAGCGATGGATCTCGTCCACGAACAGGATGGTCTTGCGCCCCAGCGCCACATTGCGCTCGGCCCGCTCCATGGCTGCGCGAATATCCTTGACGCCACTGAACACCGCCGACAAGGCAATGAAATCGTAGTCGAAGGCATTGGCCGTCAGCCGCGCCAGCGTCGTCTTGCCTACGCCAGGCGGACCCCAGAGAATCATGGAATGCGGCTTGCCCGATGCAAACGCCAGTTGCAGCGGCTTGCCGGGGCCCAGCAGGTGCTGCTGCCCCACCACATCCTGCAGGGACTGCGGCCGCAGCAGTTCGGCAAGAGGGGCACCGGGCGCAACACGCGGCAAAGCCGGCTGGTCACCATCAGCGGGAAGCGGCAGATCTCCGAACAGGTCACTCATGGCCTGCATTATCCAATGTGCTTCGCTGCATGGGGCACCAAGCGCAAAAAGGCCGCCCGAAGGCGGCCTCTTGGCGGGTCGTCGTGGATTACTGCTTCAGCACATCGGCGCCTGCCGGCACCTTGAACTTGAAGCTCACCTTGGCGGGCACGGTCGGCACGAAGTTGCCGAAGGTCATCACCGAGCGCTGGCCAAAGCTGTCCAGGATCTCCAGTTTGCGCAGCTGTTTGCCGTCAAAGCCGATCATCACGTTCTGCAGCTGGCCATCCTTGTCCTTCGGGGTGGCTTTGACCCACTCCAGGCGATCCTTGACCGGCACGGCTTCGAGCGTGAAGCGCTGCTTGAGCGACTCGATGCTGGTGGCGGAGGCCACCAGGGCAGCCGGAGTGGAATCCAGCACCTTGGCCTGGCTGCGCTGCGTCACCTGGTTCAGGTCCGCGTCGTACATCCACAGGGTCTTGCCATCGGCCACGATGGTCTGCTGGAACGGCTTGCGATAGTCGAAACGGAACTGGTTGGGACGCTTGAAGGCAAACGTACCCACGCTTTGCTTGCCGGCACCCGGCTTGTTGGCATTGGTCACCACCTGGGTGAAGTCTGCATACCCGGCCCGCGTGCTCTTGATGTAGCTGTCGAGCGTTGCCAGGCTGTCCGCATGGGCGGCACCGGAAAACGCCAGCATGCCCATGGCCAGAGCCGAGACGGCACCAGCGGCCAGGGTCTTGCGATGCGGGGTACGGGACAGGGATGTCGTCATTTCTGCTCCTTGCAAAAGGGTTCTGCAGTCTGGCAGCGGTATTGCCACCCGCCTCTTCACGGCCATTTCACGACCGCCGGCGAACTGCGACAAGGCCAGTGTAGGGGCCTGAAAGCCGGTGTTGACGCTGCTGCCGGGCGAATTTGCTACCAGCCCTGAAAAATGTAACAGCGCCGCCCGCAAACGCGGAAGGCGCTGTGCAAACCCGCAAACTTGTTACACAAGGATTGCAGCAAACTGACAACAAATCGGAGGCGATTGCCCTGCGTGCCAACCGGGCTGGCGGCCCAGCCCCGCTGCACGCCGGTCATTCCTCGCGGTTGGGAACCAGGATGTCGCGCTGCCCGCTGGTGGACAGGCTGCTCACCAGACCGGCACGTTCCATGTCTTCCAGCAGGCGGGCTGCACGGTTGTAGCCGATACGCAGTTCGCGCTGCACCAGCGAGATGCTGGCCTTGCGCTTCTTGAGCACCACCTCGACCGCCTGGTCGTACATCGGATCCTGCTCGCTGCCGCCGCCTTCTGCGCCTGCCTCGTCCTCGCCATCGACCGTGCCGCCTTCCAGCACCCCCTCGATGTAGTTGGCCTCGCCCTTCTCCTTGAGGAAGGAGACGACACGATGCACCTCGTCGTCACTGACGAAGGCACCATGGACCCGGTTGGGCACGCCATGTCCGGCAGGCAGGTACAGCATGTCGCCCAGACCCAGCAGGCTTTCGGCGCCCATCTGGTCCAGAATCGTGCGGCTGTCCACCTTGCTGGACACCTGGAAGGCAATGCGGGTCGGGATGTTGGCCTTGATCAGGCCGGTGATCACGTCCACGCTGGGACGCTGCGTTGCCAGGATCAGGTGAATGCCGGCGGCACGGGCCTTTTGCGCCAGACGGGCAATCAGCTCCTCGATTTTCTTGCCCACCACCATCATCAGGTCGGCCAGCTCATCGATCACCACCACGATGTAGGGCATCTTCTCGAGCGGCTCAGGCGATTCGGGCGTCAGGCTGAACGGGTTGGGGATCAGTTCCTCGCGTGCGCGCGCATCCTCGATCTTGGCGTTGAAGCCGGCCAGGTTGCGCACGCCCATCTTGCTCATCAGCTTGTAGCGCCGCTCCATCTCGCCCACGCACCAGTTCAGGCCATGGGCCGCCTGGCGCATGTCGGTGACCACCGGGGCAATCAGGTGCGGAATGCCTTCGTACACCGACATTTCCAGCATCTTCGGGTCGATCATGAGCAGGCGCACCTGCTCGGGCGATGCCTTGTAGAGCAGGCTCAGGATCATGGCGTTGATCCCGACCGACTTGCCGGAACCGGTGGTACCGGCCACCATGACGTGCGGCATCTTGGCCAGGTCGGCCACCACCGGGTTGCCGACGATGTCCTTGCCCAGCCCCATGGTCAGCAGCGACTTGCCTTCGTGGTAGGCGTTGGAGCCCAGCACCTCGCTCAGGTGGATGGTCTGGCGACGGGCGTTGGGCAGCTCCAGCGCCATCAGGTTCTTGCCCGGAATGTTCTCGATCACGCGGATGGACACCAGGCTGAGCGAGCGCGACAGGTCCTTGGCCAGATTGACGATCTGCACGCCCTTGACACCGGTAGCCGGCTCGATCTCGTAACGCGTGACCACCGGCCCCGGCTTGGCCGCCACCACACGCACGTCCACGCCAAAATCCTTGAGCTTCTTCTCGATCAAGCGACTGGTCATTTCCAGCGTTTCGTGCGGAATGCTCTCGCGGTTGTCCGGCGCTTCGTCCAGCAGGCTGATCTGCGGCAGATGGCTGTCGGGCATGTCGGTGAACAGCGGCTTCTGGCGTTCCTTGGCCACACGCACGCTGGGTTCGACCACTGCCGCCTTGGGCGGAGCCTCCACCACCAGCGGAATCGGGTGCTTCTCCTGGGTATGCACGCGCTCCTGCTCGACCTGTTCCTCGCGCTGGCGGGCGGCTTCCTGCCCGGCTGCCACATCTGCGGCCACCTCACGGCGCTCGCGCGCTGCATTCATGCGCTTGTCGATATAGGCGCCGATGGACTGTGCGACACTGCCCCATGAAAAGCGGAACACCCACGAAATCGAGAGCAGCAGCAGCACGATGCCGACCACACCCGATCCCATGAAGCCCAGCGCCAACATGGATGCGGGCCCGGTGAAGGCCCCGAGCATGCCGCCAGCACCGCCAGGCAGGGCATCTGCACTGCCGTAGAGGCGCGCCCACTCCAGCCCCGTACACACGGCCATCAGCACGAACAGCGCCAGCCACCACAGCAGGCGGCGGTCGATCCAGCCCAGCCAGCGGGTACGCCAACTGACAGCCGCCGGCGCCGGCGCTGCAACCGCCTGGCGCGGAACCTCGCCCCGCATCCAGGAACGCAGCAGCCGCAACCAGGCGCCCGCAAACGCGGCAAACAGCATCCAGACACTGCGCCCGGCCAGGAAGTAGCTGATATCGGAAATCCAGGCACCCAGCGGACCCAGCCAGTTCTCGGTGTAGTCACGCGTGCCGGTGGTGCTCCAGGCAGGATCCGCGATGTCGTGGCTGATCATGGCCGCCAGCCAGAACAGCAGCAGCAGAAAGCCCACGAACAGGGCCGTCTCCTGGCTGAAGCGCCGGAACAACGCCGGCACCAGCGGCTTGTCGACGACAGCCGGGGTGGAAGGTTGCGAATTGCGGATCAGATAGGCCATATCACTCTAAAACTGCAAGGGGAAACCGCCCCACGGGCGCTCATTCGACGGCATGGGCCTGCTGCGTGAGCAGGAAAGTACCATCACCCCGGTCAACCACGGTGCCCTCGTCCTCGAAATGCTTCATCACGCGGCTCACCATTTCGCGAGACGCACCCACCATCTTGGCCACGTCCTGACGCGACACCTTCTGCTTGAGGATGAGCTTGCCTTCGGCATCGGGCTGCGCCATTTCCAGCAGCACGGTGTGCACGCGACCATACACGTCCATCAGGGCCAGCGATTCGATCTGCTTGTCGGCGCGGCGCAGGCGACGCACCAGGCCGCGCATGACGGCATCAGCCATGGACGCGTTCTCGTGCACGCAGCGCAGGAAAGTTTCACGGTTGAGCGTCAGCACATCCGTCTGCACTTCGGCGCGCACGGTGGCGGAATGCGGCTCGCCATCGATCAGGCTCATCTCGCCAATGCAGTCACCCACGTCGAGCGTGGCCATGATGACCTCGCGGCCACGCGCATCCTGCGACAGGACACGCGCCTTGCCCGACAGGATCATGTACAGGGTGCCGGAAATCTTGCCCTGCTCGACGATGTTCTCTCCGCGCTTGAAGCGCTTCTTGTCGACACTGGCGTACAGGATGCTGGACTGGCCAGCAGTCAGATCGCTGAACAGCGGAACACGTCGAATCAGGTCCAGATTGGACACGATAGCCATAGCTGCACCTCCTTGCGAATAGCGACTGGCCGGATTCCCATATTCTGCACTAATAAGAAGGCGTAACCGGATGATTTTTCTGCATGGCAAAGACCAAGCGAGTGACAGCCCCCCATTTCCGGCACCAACACCCTCCCGCCTGCCGGGAGGCCTGTTGCCCTGGGACAAGGCACACGGACAGGGACGCTGCTATATTAGTCAGCCTGTCCAAGAACCAATTCCATCACCGCCATGAGCACCACCCAACACGCCAAAGTCCTGATTCTCGGTTCCGGCCCTGCCGGTTATTCGGCTGCCGTCTATGCAGCGCGCGCCAACCTGCAACCCCTGCTGATCACCGGCATGGCCCAGGGCGGCCAGCTGATGACGACCACCGAGGTGGACAACTGGCCGGCCGACGTGGATGGCGTGCAGGGCCCGGAATTGATGCAGCGTTTCCAGGCCCATGCCGAGCGCTTCAAGACCCAGATCGTGTTTGACCATATCAACACGGTGGATCTGTCCAAGCGCCCCTTCACGCTGACAGGTGACAGCGGTACCTACACCTGCGACTCCCTGATCATCGCCACCGGCGCCTCGGCCAAGTACTTGGGCCTGCCCTCCGAAGAGGCCTTCATGGGCAAGGGCGTCAGCGCCTGTGCCACCTGTGACGGATTCTTCTACCGCGAGCAGGATGTGTGCGTGGTGGGCGGCGGCAACACCGCCGTGGAAGAAGCCCTGTACCTGAGCAACATTGCGCGCAAGGTCACACTGATCCACCGCCGCGACAGCTTCCGCGCCGAGCCCATCATGGTCGACAAGCTGATGGAGAAAGTCCAGTCCGGCAAGATCGAGCTCAAGCTGTTTGCCACCCTGGACGAAGTGCTGGGCGACGAAAAAGGCGTGAACGGCGTGCGGGTCAAGAGTACCAAGGACGGCAGCACCGAGGACATTCCGGTGATGGGCTGCTTCATCGCCATCGGCCACGCGCCCAACACCGAGATCTTCAACGGCCAGCTCGACATGGAGAACGGCTATCTGCGCACCAGGGGCGGCCAGCAGGGCTTTGCCACGCAGACCAGCGTGCCGGGCGTGTTTGCCGCTGGCGACGTGCAGGACCACATCTACCGCCAGGCCATCACCAGCGCCGGCACCGGCTGCATGGCGGCGCTGGATGCGCAGCGCTTCCTGGAAGAGCACGCCTGAACACAGGGGTACGGTGAGCGCGCTGCCGAGCGCGCCCGCCCCCTGCTTCAGCATGCCGTCTGTGGCTGCCCTGCTGCAGCCGGGCCGTTTTTTGTAGCGGCACCTTCCCGCCTCGCCCAAAATCCCATATAATCCAAGGCTTTGCTGAATTTGCTCTTTGCAGCAGGCTTGGCAAAAAAGCAATCGACCGTCTGCAATGGCGTGGATGCAGGTTTTCTTGACCGGCCTTCACCGCAGGCGAGGTGCAGTTCCGGCCAGCGTTGTCGGGGCTGTTGATTCCAACAAACCAGTCAAAGGAGTGCTTCATGGCACGCAAATGTGAAGTCACGGGCAAGGGCCCGCAGGTGGGCAACAATGTTTCCCACGCCAACAACAAGACCAAGCGTCGTTTCCTGCCCAACCTGCAGTACCGTCGCTTCTGGGTCGAGAGCGAGAACCGTTGGGTGCGCCTGCGCGTTTCCAGCGCTGCCCTGCGCCTGATCGACAAGAATGGCATCGACTCCGTGCTCGCCGACATGCGTGCCCGTGGCCAGGCCTGAGCCCCCACTTACTGACTGAAAGGACACCATCATGGCAAGCAAAGGCGGACGCGAAAAAATCAAGCTGGAATCCACAGCTGGCACCGGCCACTTCTACACCACCAGCAAGAACAAGAAAACCATGCCCGAGAAAATGTCGATCATGAAGTTCGACCCCAAGGCTCGCAAGCATGTGGAATACAAGGAAGTCAAGCTGAAGTAATTCGGCTCCTTTCCACCAAGAACCGCCTGGCAAACGCCCGGCGGTTTTTTTATGGCTGTGCGGGATGCCTGGCCTACAACCGCAACGCCCTCAGCAGACCATGCAAAGCCAAAGCGGCGCCGAAGCGCCGCCCTGCCCGTCCAGGCGGTGAGGCTCATGCCTGCACAGCGCGCAGTCGCAAGGCGAAGTCACGCAGGGCCGCAATGCCGCTGGCCTCGGCACGCTGGCACCAGGCCTGCAGCTGCTGCAGCATCTGTTCGCGCGACAGGCTCTGGTTGGCCCAGAGCTGGCGCAACTCCTCGCGCATGGCGATCATGCTGTCCAGCACCGGATAGGCAGCCCGCGTGGCCGCCAGCTGGGGTTGCACGCTGGCCGGCACCTTCTCGCTGTCGCGCGGCAGCCAGCGGCGCGCCAGGCGCATCGCCGAAAAATCGGCCTGACGCTGCTTGAGCGCCTGAATCTCGGCGCTGCAGGCTGCACGCACCTGGCGCGCATAGTCGGCCATCAGCTCGTAGCGGTTGGCAATCAGGGCCTGCAGGGTCTGCTCGTCTGCCACCGGCTTGACACTGCCATAGTGCGCACGCGGAGCTGTCTTCTTCACCCGCGCCAGCCCCAGTCGTGCCAGGATGCGGATGTACATCCAGCCAATGTCGAACTCGAACGGCTTGACTGACAGCTTGGCCGATGTCGGATAGGTGTGATGGTTGTTGTGCAATTCCTCGCCGCCGATGATGATGCCCCAGGGCGAAATATTGGTGCTGGCGTCCTGTGCCTCGAAGTTGCGGTAGCCCCAGTAATGCCCCAGGCCGTTGATGATGCCGGCAGCGGTGACCGGGATCCACAGCATGGTGACCGCCCACATGCTCAGGCCGGCCACACCGAACAGCAACAGATAGGCCATCAGCAGCAGCGAAACACCCAGCACGGTATGTCGGCTGTAGACGTGGCGCTCCAGCCAGTCATCGGGAGTGTTGTGACCGTAGCGCTCCAATGTTTCCTGGTTGGCCGCTTCGGCACGGTACAGCTCCACGCCCTCCAGCAGCACCTTGCGGATGCCGTATACCTGCGGACTGTGGGGGTCTTCGGCCTGTTCGCACTTGGCGTGGTGCTTGCGGTGCACCGCTGTCCATTCCTTGGTCACCATGCCGGTGGTGAGCCAGAGCCAGAAACGGAAAAAGTGCGAAGGCAGGGCGTGCAGCTCGAGCGAACGGTGCGCCTGATGGCGATGCAGGAAGATGGTGACGCTGGCAATCGTCACATGCGTGACTGCCAGCACCACCAGAATCATCTGCCACCAGCTGGCGTGCAACAGGCCATTGGCGACGATATCGAGCAACTTGTCCATGAACTACCTACAAACCTTCGTATCAGGGTAAACCGGTTCATTGTAGGTAGGGCCGCCAACCATCACAATGGCATGGGCATGCTGCAAGTGCAACGGTTACTACGTAGGTGTGACGGATTGGTTCAGGTTCAGAGCTTCTGCCATGCTGCGGCAAAGAAGCCGTCGGTGCCATGCAGGTCCGGCCACAGGCGCAGATAGCGCCCTGCCTCGACTGCGCCACTGGCGGGGCTGCACAGCGAGGCTGCATCACTCACCTTGAGTTGGGTCAGCAGTTCACTGGCGTTGAGCGGCCTGAAGCCGAGGTTGGCCACGCCGAAGGCATCGGCGATCACCTCGTTTTCCATGGGCAGCACGCTGCAGGTGGCATACACCAACCGCCCTCCCGGCTTCACCAGACGCGCTGCACTGGCCAGAATGGCCGTCTGCTTCACGGCGAACTCCTCAACGATGGCAGGATCCTGGCGCCACTTGAGATCGGGATTGCGGCGCAGCGTGCCCAAGCCGGAACAGGGGGCGTCCACCAGCACACGGTCGATCTTGCCGGCCAGCCGCTTGATGCGGTCATCGCGTTCGTGCGCGATGGCAGCCGGATGCACATTGCTCAGGCCGCTGCGGGCGAGACGAGGCTTGAGATTTTCCAGACGGTGTGCGGACACGTCGAAGGCATACAGGCGGCCGGTGTTGCGCATGGTGGCGCCAATTGCCAGCGTCTTGCCACCGGCTCCTGCACAGAAGTCCACCACCATTTCGCCGCGCCGGGCATCCAGCAACAGGGCGAGCAGCTGCGAGCCCTCGTCCTGAATCTCGATGCTGCCCTGCTGGTACAGATCCAGTCGCGTCAGGCCGGGCTTGCCTTGCAGGCGCAGGCCCCAGGGGGAGTAGCTGGTGGGTTGCGCCACCAGGCCCTCGGCTGCCAGCGCCTTCTGCACCTCTGCCCGCTTGGCACGCACGGAGTTGACGCGTATGTCGAGCGGTGCCGGTTCCAGAAAGCTCTCGGCGACTGCCATAAAACGCTCACCCAGCTGCGCCTCCAGTTCGGTTGCCAGCCATTGCGGCAGGTTGTGCCGGTGCACGGGCAACAGTTCGCTTTCCTGCACGGTATCGCAGCTGTGAAGCCAGTCCTTTTCCTGCTGGCTGAGGGCGCCGGAAAGCAGGCCGCGGTCAGCTGCAAACCCCAGGATGGCCAGACGGCGCTCCTTCGGTCCGCTGCCGCTGCGGGCGAGCAGCTCAAAATAGGCCTTGCGTCGCAGCACGGCATAGACGGTCTCGGCCAGGGTCGCACGCTCGCGCTGACCCAGCTGCCGGTTTTCTCGGAAATAGCGCGACACCACGGCGTCGGCAGGATGATCGAATCGCAGAACCTGCGCCAGCAATGCGGCACAATGATCCAGAAGGGCTTTGGGATGCATAACTTGCTATTTTCTCATGCCAGACCGTACCAGAGAGCCCTGCCCAGGATTCCCTTCCGGGTAGCTGGCGCCGATTCCCCTGTTTCTGATCTGACGCAAGGTTTGACCATGTCCCCCGTCACCCGCCTCCCCTGCCCTGATGCTGCCATCCCGGATTCCTCCTCCGCAGTGGCGGTCATCACCACCATCGACGACAGGGAACTTGCTCGCACCATGGCTCATGCCGTGGTGGAACAGGGACTGGCAGCCTGCGTGCAGATCAGCGCCATCGAGAGCGTGTACCGTTGGGAAGGCGCAGTAGGCGAGGGACAGGAATGGCGCCTGAGCTGCAAGACCCGCCGGGAACTGGTCGAGCCACTGAAACAGGCCATTCGCACCCTGCACAGCTACACGGTGCCGGAACTGCATGTGCAGCCGCTGTTCGCCGTGGATGCCGACTATGCGCAATGGCTGCTGGACGAAACGGCTGGCACACGGCCAGCCGGCGGCAACGCAAACGCGACGAATTAGCGCGCTATGCCCGCGAGCGCGTTACGCAGACCCTCCGAGGCTCCGAACAGATAGCTGTCCATCTGCAGCGAGCCGACCTGCTCACCCGGCAAACGGAAAGCCGGACCGGCTGTCGCCCCTTCGGCAGCGCCCCAGGCGAACATCAGCGGCAGCAGGTGTTCATCGGTGGGGTGGCTGCGTTCAGCAAACGGCGCCTGCGCGCGGTAGTCCAGCAAGGCCGCCGTATGTCCGTGCTGCAGGGTTTCGGCGATCCACTGGGCAAATGCGGCAACGTACTGGGTATCGCCGCTGCCGCCAAAGAAATCGCGCAGGTTGTGTGTCAGGCTGCCGGAACCCACGATGAAGACGCCCTGCTGGCGCAAGGGCGCAAGCAGGGTTCCGAGCGCATGGGCGGTTTCCGGCGTGAGGCTGGAAGGAAAGGACAGGTGCAGCACCGAAACATCGGCCTCGGGATACAGATGCATCAGCGGGACCCAGACTCCGTGGTCCAGACCGCCTTCAGGCTCCAGCTGCACCGGGACATTCCGGCTCGCAAGCAGTTCGACCAGCTCGTCTACCATCTCCCGCGATGCGCCCGGCGCCGGATACTGCAGTGCATACAGTGCGTCCGGAAATCCGCCAAAGTCGTGGATGGTGTGCGGTTGCGGATGCGCGCCGACCTGCAGCGTACGGGTCATCCAGTGCGGAGAGAGCACCAGGACGGCACGCGGACGCGGCAGGGCCTGCCCCAGCGCCCGCAAGGCAGCGCCCGCCTGCCCCGGTTCCAGGGCGAACATGGGGGAGCCGTGCGAAATGAACAGCGCGGGAAATACTGCCGTGTCTTGCGGCACACGGGATGAATCGGACATGAATGTCTCCTGTTTGGCGAAAGCAGGCAGCGCCTCGCCTGTTCGGCTTCAGTCTGCGTAAACCGTGGAGAGGGTTTCCAGCGCAGAGATATAGGCAGGATTGCGCATCAGCGTCTCCCACGGCATGGCAGGGGCTTGCGGCAGCAAGGCGCGACGGCGCTCCTCGCTCACGTCGTTCAGTTCCCACTGGCCCTTGACCACCGCCTCGCTCACGCTGTCGAGCACCTGATCGAGCACCTTGCCGCCATCCAGGCTCTGGTTGCACAGCAGCGCCAGATCGCAGCCGGCGCGCAGGGCGGCCAGCACGGCTTCGGCATGGGTAAGGGACTGGCCGCGAATCTGGCGCGCGCCCTGCATGCTCAGGTCGTCGCTGATGACTGCGCCGTGGAAGCCCAGCTGGCCGCGCAGGATGTCATTGATCCAGCGGCTGCTGAAACCTGCGGGCGCCTCATCCACCTTGGTGTAGATCACATGGGCCGGCATCACGGCCGTGAGCGCGTTGTCAAGCCAGCCGTAAGGCAGCACATCCTCCTTGAGGATGGTCTTGAGGCCGCGCCTGTCGACCGGAATGGCGACATGCGAGTCGGCCTTGACGTAGCCATGGCCCGGGAAATGCTTGCCGCAGTTGCCCATGCCGGCCTGCAGCAGCCCGAGCATCAGGCTGCGCGCCAGCGAGGCAACCACGCGCGGATCGGAGTCGAAGGCGCGATCGCCGATGACACTGCTGCTGCCATAGTCCAGATCCAGCACCGGGGTGAAGCTGAAATCGATGCCACAGGCGCGCAACTCGGAAGCCAGCACGTAGCCGCAGGCCGTGGCGGCGCGCCCGGCGGCCAGGGCATGCTTGCCCAAGCGCGCCTTGCCGTCCTTGCCATGGCGCCACATCCGGCCCAGTGCGCGCATGGGCGGCAGCGGCGTGAAGCCATCGGTACGAAAACGCTGCACCCTCCCCCCTTCATGGTCCACCGCAATCAGCAGATCGGGGCGCAGCGCCTTGATCGCGGCGCTGAGGGCAGTGAGCTGCTCACGGTCCTGCCAGTTGCGACCAAAGTAGATGACGCCCCCGACCAGCGGATGCTGCAGGCGCTTGCGATCCACGGCAGTGAGACGGGTACCGGCAATGTCGATGATCAGGGGGGCGTGATGCATGGTCTCGGGCTCTGTAAGTCGTACTGTCGCTTATTGTGGCGCAAGGCCCACGCCTTTGTGCGCTTCAGGGATTGTCAGTCGTCACTTTTCGACGATGACAAAGCTGGCAGCGTAATCCGATTCGTCAGTGATGCTGACATGGGCCTGCAGGCCCTTTTCGGCAAACCAGCGCTGCAAGTCGCCATGCAGCACGATGTGCGGCTGGCCGCTGGGCAGGTTCAGGATTTCGCAGCGGCGCCAGCTCATGGGCATGCGCATGCCCAGGCCGATGGCCTTGCTGAAGGCCTCCTTGGCCGAAAAGCGCGTGGCCAGATAGCGTACGCCGCGATCGGCCCAGCGCGCCTGGCGCTGGTGGTAGACCTGCAGCTCCTGCGGGCCGAGCACCGTTTCGGCAAAGCGCTCGCCGCGCCGTTCCAGCGTGGCACGCAGGCGGCGGATATCGCAGATGTCGTTACCGATGCCGTAGATCATGCGCCTGCCCTCCTGGATGGATCAGCGCCCGCCTTCGCGCAGGCAACGCAGGTAGTCGCGCACCGTGGCGTCGTAGCCCAGCTCCAGCGCATCGGCAACCAGCGCATGGCCGATGGACACTTCGCTCACCCCCGGCACTTCGCGCACGAAGGCGGCCAGATTGTCGCGGTTCAGGTCGTGGCCAGCATTGACCTGCAGGCCGGCATCCAGCGCGGCCTGCGCAGCGGCGGCAAAGCGCTGCAGCTGCACAGCCTGCTCAGGCGTACCCCAGGCGGCGGCATAGGGTTCGGTATAGAGTTCGACGCGATCAGCGCCCAGTTGGCGTGCCGCTGTCATGGCTTGCGGATCGGCATCCATGAACAGGCTGACGCGCACGCCCAGCTCGTGGCATTCATCGATCAACGGGCGCAGGCGCTCGCGCACGGCAGGGTCGTTCAGGTCCCAGCCATGGTCGCTGGTGAACTGGTCTTCGCTGTCGGGCACGAAGGTGGCCTGGTGTGGCCGGGTATCACGGATGAAACCCATCAGGTTCTGTGTCGGGTTGCCCTCAATGTTGAATTCGCGCTCGGGCCAGTCGCGCATCAGTGCCGCCAGATCCGTCACGTCACCGGCGCGGATATGGCGCTCATCCGGACGGGGATGGATGGTGATGCCGTCGGCCCCCGCCTGCAGGCACAGCGTGGCTGCGCGCGTGACACTGGGAATGCCCAGATGGCGTGTGTTGCGCAGCAAGGCAACCTTGTTCACATTGACCGACAGACTCGTCTTGCCCGGCTGACTCATAGTTTCTGTAGCTCCAACATCATTTGACGCGTACGCAGCGTCTCGACGCCGCAATGGTAATGCAGCAATCCACGCAACTGCTGCTTGAGGGCTTGTGCCAGCTCCCGTTGTTCCATACAGAGGTGCAGCAAGGCGTGCAGAGGAGCGCTGTCGTCCATGGCCTGCTGCAGGACGAGCCAGTGCTGTCCGGCCAGTGCCTGCCGTGCCTCGGAGGGCTGCGCCTGACGCAGGCCACTTTCGGGCAGCAGCACATAGCGGTCATCCGCCTGTACGGGCCTGTGGGTCAGCGTCTGCACATCGAACACCGGCAACACGCCGACCTCGCGCAACAGCGTGAGTTCGAAGGCACGCAGCACGGCCTCCAGCACCTCGGTCGTCGCGGCGGCATCCTGCGCCAGCAATGCGACGGCAGTGGTATAGCTGTCGAACAGCGCCGCATGGGGGTCGTCCCGCGCCAGCAGGCGCATCAGCAATTCGTTCAGGTAATAGCCGGACAGCAGCGCTTCGCCGGTCGGCATCACATGGCCGCCCACCCATTCTGCGGATTTGAGCGTGCCGATTTCGCCATCGCTGCTGTAAGTCAGCTGCAGAGGCTGCAGAGGCAGCAGCACCGGCCGGAAGTTGGAACTGGGCCGCTTGGCCCCCTTGGCCACCAGCGCAGTACGGCCATGGTGGCGCGTGAACACCTCCAGAATCAGGCTGCTCTCGCTCCAGTCATAGCGGTGCAGCACGAACGCCGGTTCGTGCGTGATGCGCTTCAGTGCCACGGCACCCTCCGCAGGGCAGCGGCCACGGCTTATTCGTAGCCGAACGAGCGCACGCGCGCTTCGTCATCAGCCCAGCCGGAACGCACCTTCACCCAGAGCTCCAGGAACACCTTGGCATCCATCAGCTTTTCCAGCTCCTGGCGTGCTTCCATGCCGATGCGCTTGATGCGCTCGCCCTTGTCGCCGATCACCATGGCCTTGTGGCCATCGCGCTCGACCACGATGGTGGCAGCAATGCGCACCATGCGTGACACCTTCTTGCCCGGCTCTTCCTCGTACTTGTCGATCACCACCGTGGAGGTATAGGGCAGCTCGTCGCCGGTCAGGCGGAACAGCTTCTCGCGCACGATCTCGCTGGCGAGGAACTTCTCGCTCTTGTCGGTGAGCTCGTCGGCGCCGTACCACCAGTCCTGTTGCGGCAGGTATTTGGCGGTGATCTCCAGCAGGCGCTGGATGTCCTTGGGGTTCTTGGCCGACATGGGCACGAACTCGGCGAACGGGTGACGCTCCTGCATGTCACGCAGCCAGGGCGCGATCTCGCTGCGGCGATGCACGTTGTCCAGCTTGTTGGCGATCAGCAGCACCGGCACATCGGCCGGCAGCAGCGACAGCACCTTGGCATCGGCCAGGCTGAAATGGCCGGCCTCGACCACGAACAGCACCACGTGCACATCGGCCACGGCACCGGTCACGGCCTTGTTGAGCGACTTGTTCAGGGCATTGCCATGACGGGTCTGGAAACCGGGCGTATCGACAAACACGAACTGGTTGGTGCCTTCGCTGCGGATGCCGGTGATGCGGTGGCGCGTGGTCTGCGCCTTGCGCGAGGTGATGCTGATCTTCTGGCCGACCAGCGCATTCAGCAGCGTGGACTTGCCCACATTGGGCTTGCCGACGATGGCAACCAGCCCGCAATGCGGCAGGCCTGCGCCCTCCCCGGCTTCGGTCGCCGCAACATCGGCAGCAGGCGCACCACCGGTGGCCGGAGCACGGCCAAGAATTTTTTCCAGCTGCCTGGCCACATCGGGCGCAAGCTCACCCTTGTCATCGGAGCGGGAATCGGGAAAAACGGGATCTTGGTTCATGGCGCCTTGCGTTGCCCCGCGCTGCGGGTGCGGATGGAAAGTGTGCGAGCAACCGACTTGCCCTGGGGATAGGCCTGCTGCAAGCGCTGCAGGGCCTTGCTGGCCGCATCCTGTTCGGCGGCGCGGCGCGAGGAGCCGCTGCCGCGCTCGCTCACCTGCAGGGCTTCGATCAGGCAGTCGACCACAAAGGTCTGCTGATGGGCGGCGCCCTCGATATCGGCCACCTGGTAGCTGGGCAGCGCCAGCTTGCGGCCCTGCAGCCATTCCTGCAGCGCGGTCTTGGGGTCCTTGCCTGCGGCAGACATGCTGCTGCTGATGTCGACATCGGCAAACAGGCGGTGCACCACGGCTTCGGCCGGCGCATAGCCCGCATCCAGATACACCGCGCCGATCACGGCTTCGAAGGCATCGGCCAGGATGGACGGGCGCTTGAGGCCGCCCGACTTCAGTTCGCCCTCGCCCAGCCGGAGCGAAGAGGCCACATCCAGTTTGACGGCAACGCGGTGCAGGCTGTCCTGCTTGACCAGGTTGGCGCGGATGCGGGAGAGGTCCCCTTCCGGCGCCTGTTCCAGCTTGCTGTAGAGCAGGCTGGAAATCGCCAGACCCAGCACCGAGTCGCCAAGGAATTCAAGCCGTTCGTTGTGATCGGCCGAGAAGCTGCGGTGCGTCAGCGCGCGCTGCAACAGGGCCGGGTTGGCAAACGCATGGCCGATGCGTCGCGCAAGCTGGTCCAGCGGATGGGAAGTAGCAGGTGTGCCAGACAAGGAGAGATGACTCGTCAAAAGGGAGAATCAGGTTGCAGGAAACAATACACGAATCGCCGTGCCGCCGCAATGCAGCAGCCCGGTCAGCGTCACTCGATGCGGCCGATGCGCTTGAGGTCGCCCAGGTTCAGCCAGACGGCGACCGCCTTGCCGACGATGTGGTCATCGGGCACAAAGCCCCAGAAGCGGGAGTCGGCGGAATTGTCGCGGTTGTCGCCCATCACGAAGTAATGGCCAGCCGGCACCTTGCAGGTTACGCCCTCGATGCTGTAGCGGCAGCTCTCACTCTGCGGGAAGTCTTCCAGCACCGGAATGCCGGCGGGACGGTTCGCGTCAATCAGGATGCGGTGCGTATGCGTACCCAGCTGCTCCTGGAATTGCTGGTAGTACTGCATGGTGCTCTCATCCAGAAAATCGGGCAGCGGCGTATGGTCGATTTCCTTGCCGTTCACGCTGAGCTTCTTGTCGATGTAGCTCACGGTATCGCCCGGCAGGCCCACCACGCGCTTGATGTAGTCCACGCTGGGCTTGGGCGGGTAGCGGAACACCATCACCTCGCCACGCTGCACCGGCGTGCCCTGGGTGATCTTCTTGTTCAGCACCGGCATGCGCAGGCCCCACTCGTACTTGTTCACCAGGATCAGGTCACCGATCAGCAACGAAGGAATCATGGAGCCGGAGGGAATCTTGAACGGCTCGTAGGCGAACGAGCGCAGCAGGAACACGGCCAGGATCACCGGGAACAGGCCCGCCGTCCAGTCCAGCCACCAGGGCTGTGCCAGCAGGCGTTCTTTGGTCTGCGCCACGTTCACGTTGTCGCCGGTCACGCCCTTGGCGGCCAGACTGGCTTCACGCTGGCTCTGGGCGATCTCGAAATCGGCCGCGGCCTTGCGGCGGTGCGGCTGGAACCAGAACTTCTCGGCGATCCAGTAGACGCCAGTGACGCACACTGCCATGAACAGCAGCAAGGCCATGTTGCCCTCGATCGCGCCGAAGTACCAGCCCGCCATGTAGGCGACGAAACCACCCAGAACCAATGCAGTCAGAAAAGGCATGCGTTCAGTCTTCCACTTGCAAAATGGCCAGGAACGCTTCTTGCGGCACCTCGACCGAACCAATCTGTTTCATGCGCTTCTTGCCCGCCTTCTGCTTCTCGAGCAGCTTGCGCTTGCGCGTGATGTCACCGCCGTAGCACTTGGCCAGCACGTTCTTGCGCAGCGCCTTCACGGTTTCGCGCGCAATGATGTTGGCACCGATGGCCGCCTGGATCGCCACGTCGAACTGCTGGCGGCTGATGATCTCGCGCATCTTGGCCACCACGGCACGGCCGCGGTACTGCGCCTGCGTGCGGTGCACGATGATGGACAGCGCATCGACCTTCTCGCCGTTCAGCAGGATGTCGACCTTGACCACGTCGGACGGACGGTATTCCTTGAACTCGTAGTCCATACTCGCATAGCCGCGTGACACGCTCTTGAGCTTGTCGAAGAAGTCGAGCACGATCTCGCCCAGCGGCAGCTCGTAGGTCAGCATGACCTGGCGGCCGTGGTACTGCATGTTCATCTGCACGCCGCGCTTCTGGTTGGCCAGCGTCATCACCGGGCCCACGTAATCCTGCGGCATGTACAGGTGCACGGTCACGATGGGCTCGCGCACTTCCTGGATGCGGCCGACATCGGGCATCTTGGAGGGGTTTTCCACCATGATGACCTCGCCATCGCCCTTGACCACCTCGTACACCACGCTGGGCGCGGTGGTAATCAGGTCCATGTCGAATTCGCGCTCCAGGCGCTCCTGCACGATTTCCATGTGCAGCAGGCCCAGGAAACCGCAGCGGAAGCCGAAGCCCAGCGCCTGCGACACCTCGGGCTCGAAATGCAGCGAAGCATCATTGAGCTGGAGCTTTTCCAGGCTGTCACGCAGCGCGTCGTACTGGTTGGCTTCGGTCGGGTACAGACCTGCGAACACCTGCGGCTGCACTTCCTTGAAGCCAGGCAGTGCCTTTTCGGCCGGGCCGAGGTTGTTGGGCAGCTTCTTTTCGAGCGTGATGGTGTCGCCCACCTTGGCGGCCTTCAGCTCCTTGATACCGGCAATGATGTAGCCTACCTCGCCCGCCTCGAGCGACTCGCGCGGCTGGTTGGCCGGCGTGAACACACCGATGTTGTTGGCATCGTAGGCAGCGCCCGAAGCCATCATCTTGAAGCGTTCGCCCTTCTGCAGACGGCCATCGACCACGCGCACCAGCATCACCACGCCGACATAGCTGTCAAACCAGCTGTCGATGATCATGGCGCGCAGGGGGGCCTCCGGGTTGCCGCGCGGCGCCGGCACCTTGGCGACAATCATCTCAAGGATCTCGTCGATGCCCATGCCGGACTTGGCAGAACAGGGAATGGCATCGCCTGCGTCAATGCCGATCACGTCCTCGATCTCGGCCTTGGCGTTGTCGGGATCGGCCTGCGGCAGATCCATCTTGTTGAGTACGGGCAGCACTTCCACGCCCAGATCGAGCGCGGTGTAGCAGTTGGCCACGGTCTGCGCTTCCACGCCCTGGCTGGCATCGACCACCAGCAGCGCGCCTTCGCAGGCGGACAGGGAGCGGCTGACTTCATAGGAGAAGTCGACGTGGCCGGGGGTATCGATCAGGTTCAGGTTGTAGATCTTGCCATCCTGCGCCTTGTACTGCAGCGCGGCGGTCTGCGCCTTGATGGTGATGCCGCGCTCCTTCTCGATATCCATCGAGTCAAGCACCTGGGCCTCCATGTCGCGCTCGGCCAGGCCGCCGCAACGCTGGATCAGGCGGTCTGCCAGCGTCGACTTGCCGTGGTCGATGTGCGCGATGATGGAAAAATTACGGATGTGGTTCATGAACAGTGAATGGCAGGCCCTGAGGGCAGAAATCTAGGGGTGGGCCACACCCCGGCCTGCACTGCCGCTTGTGCACAGCGTCAGCGCGGACCGAATAGTGCCGGGAAAACTGGGAAGGCTGCGCCCTGTGGCACGACAGGGTCACACTTGCGCCTTCTTTTTGCAACCTGATATTTTAGCCGGTTTGCCTGCCTGTTCGGCAAACCGGCGGCAGCGATGCTGCCCGGCCGTCAACGCGCCGCCGGACGGATCATGGTGAACTGCGCAAACTCGCCACGCTGGAACAGCAGGCTGGAAGCCCGGTTGGGCGGCAGCTTGCCGACAGCGGCGGAGAAGCCCGCCACATTGTCCACCTGCTGGTTGCCGATCGCCAGGATGATGTCGCCCTGCGCCAGACCGGCACGCTCGGCCGGACTGCCTGCTTCCACTTCCTGCACCAGCACGCCCCCCTTGCCGCGCAACTGCTGGCGCTGCTGGGCAGAAATCTCGGCAACGTTCAGGCCCAGCGACTTGATGGCCGCCGCGCCCGGCAGCTTCTCGCCATTCTGGCCCAGCAGGCTGCGCGGCGTGGCATCGTCCTCGGCTTTCGCGATGGTGATGGCGAGATCCTTGCTGCTGCCGTTGCGCAGCACGGTAATGGTGGCTTCCGTGCCCGGCTTGGTTTCGCCCACCAGGCGCGGCAGATCGGAGGTGCGGGCAATCGTGCTGCCGTTGAATTTGGTGATGATGTCGCCTGGCTGCACACCGGCCTTCTCGGCCGGCGAGCCGGATTCGACGCCACGCACCAGCGCGCCCTCCTCCTTACCCAGGCCCATGGATTCGGCCACATCCTTGCCCACCGTGCCGATCTGCACGCCGATGCGACCGCGCGTTACGGTGCCGGTGGCACGCAGCTGGTCGGCAATGCGCACCGCCTCGTCGATCGGGATCGAGAAGGAAATGCCCATGAAGCCCCCCGAACGCGAATAGATCTGGCTGTTGATGCCGACCACCTCGCCCTGCATGTTGATCAGCGGGCCACCCGAGTTGCCGGGGTTGATCGCCACATCCGTCTGGATGAACGGCAGGTAGTCACCCGTGTCGCGCTGCATGGCGCTGACGATACCGGCAGTCACAGTGTTTTCCAGGCCAAAGGGCGAGCCGATGGCCATCACCCACTGCCCCACCTTGAGCGTGTCAACCTTGCCGATGCGCACGGCCGGCAGATCCTTGCCTTCGATCTTCACCACGGCCACGTCGGTACGCACATCCTTGCCCACCACCTTGGCGCGGAATTCGCGCTTGTCCGGCAGGGTCACCAGCAGGTCGTCCGCGCCGTCCACCACGTGGGCATTGGTCATGATGTAGCCGTCAGCCGACAGGATGAAGCCGGAACCCACGCCGGTGGGGCGCTCCTCGCCACCATCGGGGGCCGGAGAACCCCGACGCGGGTGGCCGTCGGGCAGCGGTACACCGAAGAACTTGCGCAGCAGCTCCTCCATCTGCTCCTCGGGCGTGCCGCTGCCACCCAGACGGGAGGTGCGCACCTTCTCCATGGTGCGGATATTGACCACGGACGGCCCCACGCGATCCACCAGCGGCGTGAAATCCGGCAGGCCGGCCACCAGCGGTGCTGCCGGCGCGCTCGACTGGTTGATGGCAATCGGCGGCGTTGCCAGCGGCTGCGAAGCACTGGCCGCGGGCGCTGCCGGTTTCTCGCTCGTAGTCGGCTTGCAGCCTGCAACACCGGCTGCCAGCATCACGGCGACAGTCGCAGCAGCCGTCATGCGCCATGCGCCAGAATGGTTGCGCGATGCGGCAGAAGAGTCGGATGCGGAAGAGGAGCGGGAACGGGAGAGCATGGCGAAAACCTCGGGTCGAAATCAGGAACGGCTAGAGAGTGCACCACAACGGCCCTCTGTCGCATCGCAGCATATGGTGCCACGGGTGCCCGCAATCAAGATGTAACGGCTGGCAGCAACCCCCCATCCGCCTCAGCGGCTGGTGCGCTGCAGGCTGTCCAGCAGCTGTTGCAGGGCGGCCGGTGGCACTTCGCCCACCGCCGTGACCTGCTGGCCGGCAATCCCCTGGCTGCGGATGCTGGTCGCACCCTTGCTGCGGACAGCATGCGCTCCCTCTGCCGAAGCCGGACGGAAGAACAGCGAAATGCTGCTGAGACCATCGGAAAGCACGCAATGCGTGACCGGCGATGCAGCCACGTTCGCCGGGGCACTGCCACGCGGCGCCGGGCCGGAAGGCGCCCTTCCGGATAGCGACTCGGGCGGCCGCAGATAGCAATGCGTTACAAAATACCCGGCCAGCGGCTTGCGCCAGGCCCAGCCCTGCTGCTGCAGAGTGGTGGCGCGCAAGGCCGTCTGCTGCACGCGGTAGCCGGACGTCTCCTTCATCATGCCCTCGAGTAGCGCATAGGACAGCGGTGCCTGAATCTGCAAATCGGAGAACGCCACTTCGCGCAGCACATCGGACTGAGCGGAAGTGGCGCCAGATGAGAGCATCTGCCACTTCAGCAGCAAGCCGGTTTTCTGGTCGCTCCAGAAACGGTAGGCGTAGCGGAGACCATCCACGGGCGCAAAGGCAACCACGTCTGCTACATGATTGGCCACACGCTCCTGCCCCAGATGGCTGGCCCGGTAATAGCGGGCCGCCTCGGCCTGAAGTTGGCCTGGCAGCGGCATCATGCCGGGAAACAGCGTGGCCTGGCGCGGCATGTTGGTACGGATGCGCAGTTCCTTCTTGTCGCGCAGGAAGACGTGGACCGCATGTTCGGTGCGGAAAATGCTGCGCGGGGATCCTGACAGATTGTCCACCCGCTCGATCTGCCGCCCGTCACGCACGGCATGCCAGACCCGCGCGCTGCGCAGGTTGCCACGCTCGCCCGACATGGCCAGCGTGCCGGCATAGGACTGCTGACGCGACGCCTGCTGCCAGCGCTGCAGCCATTGCTGGGCGGATCGCTCTGCAACGGCCTGTGCAGGAGCGGCTTGCACCCGCTGCAAGCCGGAGACAGCCGGAAGCACCGAGCCCAGCAAGCCGGCGCCCAATGCGGCCGACACCATGACGCCACGCGCCATGGCACGTTGCACACAGGTCAGGATTGCGTTGCTTGCTGCTCCCATGCACTTACCTTGTATCCAGCGACGCCATGGTCAACTCGGGCAGCAGCGACTGGCCGCCAACCTGCGCGTGCGCCGCCAGCATTTCCTCCAGTTGGGGCTCGGGCAGGGTTCCGGAATCGGCCATCACAAACGCCGCCTGCCCGGTCGGCGCAGCCGCCGGACTCTGCTGCGCCTGTGGCACCGTAACCGGCGATTGTTGCGCCATCAGGGCCATGCTGCCCGCCTGGGGTTGCAGTGTCAGCACATTCCAGCCCAGCAAGGCCACCGCTGCCACCGAAGCAAAGCCGGCCGCCATCTTCCAGCGCCAGAGGCCATCGTTGGCAGCATCGCGTTGCGTATCGAACTGGTCGACACGCTGGGGGGCGGGCTGCAGCCCGGCCGGCGCCTGGAGCAGGACCTGCCCTGTTGCGTCGCCCTCGCCGTGCACTTCCGACAGGACGTCTTCCTGCATGCTGGCCACATGGGTCTGCGCCAGCGCCTGCTGCAGGTTGCCCATCCAGGCAACAGACGTTGCAGGCAGGCTCGCATCCACCAGTTCGTCCGCATGCGATTGACGCAGCACATCGCCGGCAAGATGCCAGTCGCACCATGCAAGGCGGCCTGCATCCGCACTGGCAGCCCAGCTCAGCAACTGCGCCTGGTCCACACCGTCGGGCAGCGCTTCTCCGTCCATCCAAGCGGACAGGGCCTGCGCCATGTCCGCAGGCTCAGACAATGGGGTTGTCCTGGCTGTCATGTTCATTCCTCGTTACCAGCGCTTTCCGCTCCGGTTTTCCAGCATCGGCCGCAACTTGCTTGCCACCGCTTCGCGCGCCCGGAAGATGCGCGAGCGCACCGTACCGATCGGACACTGCATCAATTCCGCAATCTCGTCGTAGCTCATGCCATCGATCTCGCGCAGCGTGATGGCCCGACGCAATTCCTCGGGCAAGGCATCGATCGCCTCATTCACTGCCGTTGCGATTTCCTTGGCTGCATACAGCGCTTCCGGCGTTTCCTGCGTTGTTGGTTCGTTCTGGCGCAGAAAAGTTTCGTCCTCGTCGCCATCACTGCCACTCAATGCCGCATCGCTCAGCGTCGGGTTGCGCTTCATGTCGAGCAAGGCCTTGCGTGCCGTGTTCATGGCGATCCGATGCAGCCAGGTGTAGAACTGCGCGTCGCCACGGAACTGGTGCAGGGCGCGATAGGCCCGGATGAAGGTTTCCTGCGTGATGTCGGGCACGGCGTCCACGTCACGCACCATGCGCGCCACCAGCCGCTCGATGCGCTTCTGGTACTTGAGCACCAGCAGCTCGAAGGCCTTCTGGTCACCGGCGAGCGTGCGCTGCACCAGTTGCCAGTCCACCTGGCGGTCTGCAGGCATGTCGTTGAGGGCCGGCTTGTCGCTCATGCGGACAGCTCCGGCGACAGGGCCACCTTGCCCTGCTGCTGTTGCGACCAGACCAGCGCCTGGCGCAGGCCTTGCCAGGCGGCAGGACTGGCGGTGCGTTGCGCCCAGACCCAGCGCGGACGCGGGGAGCGCGCCGCAGACAGGCTGGTCGCCGATGTGACTGCCGCAACAGGCTCCAGACGCAGCAATACAGCAAACTGCCAATCAAGCGTGAGTCGGCACTGCCAGCGCGGAGCGTCCTGCAGGGATGCCGCATCGCCAGCGGTCCGCAACAGCCAGTGTTCTCCTGTCCACAGCAGCCAGCCACGGGCCAGCGCGTGCCACCAGCGCCAGCCCATCAACGCTGTCGCCGCCAGCCACAGCCAGGCAGCCCACCACACGATGCGCAACTCAGCCGCACGGAAATCCTGTTGCCAGCGCCACAGCAGCAGCACAGACACCCCGCCCAGCAGTGCCAGAAACAGCACGGCCGCAGGGGCCCGGTCTTCCGTCAGGGGAAACCGGACCGCCGGCGGCCGTCGGTGCTGGCTCATGGGGTGCCGTAGGCCGGTGAAACCGGTCAGCAAGCGGTAATGCGCATCAGGCGCGCTTGAACACCAGCGTGCCGTTGGTGCCGCCAAAGCCGAAGTTGTTCTTCATCGCCACGTCGATCTTCATGTCGCGGGCGGTGTTGGCGCAGAAGTCCAGATCACACTCGGGATCCTGCTCGAAGAGGTTGATCGTCGGCGGAGCCTTCTGGTGGTGCAGCGCCAGCACCGTGAACACGCTCTCGATGCCGCCGGCACCACCCAGCAGGTGGCCGGTCATGCTCTTGGTGGAGCTGACCACCATCTTCCTGGCATGGTCACCCAGCGCCGCCTTGATGGCGTTGCACTCGTTCACGTCGCCCAGCGGCGTGGAAGTGCCATGGGCATTGAGGTAGTCGACCGCGTCGGCGTTCAGGCCGGCGTTGGCCAGCGCAGCCACCATGGCGCGGCGCGGGCCGTCCATGTTGGGGGCCGTCATGTGACCGGCATCGGCGCTCATGCCGAAACCCGCCACTTCGGCATAGATCTTGGCACCGCGCGCCTTGGCGTGCTCGTACTCTTCCAGCACCATGATGCCGGCGCCCTCGCCCAGCACGAAACCGTCGCGGTCCTTGTCCCAGGGACGGCTGGCCGTGGCCGGATCGTCGTTGCGGGTGGACAGAGCGCGCATGGCGGCAAAGCCGCCGATGCCCAGCGGGGACACAGTGGATTCCGAGCCACCGGCGATCACCACGTCGGCGTCACCGTATTCGATCAGGCGTGCGCCCTGACCGATGGAGTGCAGGCCGGTGGTGCAAGCCGTGACGATGGCCAGATTCGGGCCCTTGTAGCCGAAGCGCATGGACACATGACCCGCCACCATGTTGGTGATGGAGGCCGGCACGAAGAACGGCGTGATGCGGCGTGCGCCGCGTGCCATGTACTCTGCGTGGGTGTTCTCAATCAGGGGCAGGCCACCAATGCCGGAACCGATCACGCAACCGATGCGTTCGGCCACCTCGGGGGACAGTGCCTCGCCGAACGGCAGGCCGGCATCTTCCACAGCCTGCTGCGCTGCAGCCAGGCCGTAGTGGATGAAGGTGTCCATGGTGCGTGCCTCTTTGGTGGAGACATATTTCTCCAGTTCGAAGCCCTTCACTTCACCGGCAATCTGGCATGCCATGGCGGATGCGTCGAAGCGGGTGATCTTGCCAATACCGGAACGACCGGCGAGCAGGTTGGCCCACGCTTCGTTCACGGTATTGCCCACAGGCGATACACAGCCCAGGCCAGTAACGACAACGCGACGACGGGTCATGGCAATTCTCAATCAGTTGGCTGCCCGCATCCGGCTGCAGTGGCAGCACACGGCATGGGGCAGGAGCAAGTCAAACAGCAAACACGCGCACACGAGCGACCGGCGTCTGGCGGAGGTCTGCTCGGGTGCGGCATTTCAGGAATAAGGGAACAAGGGGTGCCGGCTTTCGCCACTCACCCCATATGCCAATAGCCGGCTGTGCCGGCTCGGCAGGTTCCGGTCATGCAGCCTCTCCCGCAGGAGCGCCGGCAGACCGGAGAACGCGCGCTCAGGCCTTCTGGTGAGCGTTGGCGTAGTCGATGGCGTTCTGCACCGTGGTGATCTTCTCGGCGTCTTCGTCCGGGATCTCGATGCCGAACTCGTCTTCCAGAGCCATCACCAGTTCGACGGTGTCCAGGGAATCGGCACCCAGGTCGGCCACAAATGCCTTTTCGTTGGTCACTTGTGCTTCTTCAACGCCCAGTTGCTCGGCGATGATTTTTTTGACGCGTGCTTCGATGTCGCTCATAGTTATCTCTATCTTGGTAGTGGAAAGGAAAGTTTGATTTTATCCGTTTGCCGGGAGTTTTCGCAGACTGCATGCATATCGATGCAGCATGCGCCCTCCCCCGGCACGGCGCTATCTTATCAGGCCATGAACATGCCGCCGTTGACGTGCAGCTCCTGCCCCGTAATGTAACCGGCCTGCGGCGATGCCAGGAAGGCCACGGCATGGGCGATGTCCTGCGGACGGCCGAGGTGGCCCAGCGGAATCTGGCCCAGCAGCGCCTTCTGCTGCTCTTCGCTCAGTTCAGCCGTCATGTCAGTGTTGATGAAACCCGGAGCCACGCAGTTGACGGTGATGTTGCGGCTGCCCAGCTCGCGCGCCAGGGCGCGCGTCATGCCGGCCACGCCGGCCTTGGCCGCTGCGTAGTTGGCCTGGCCGGGGTTGCCGGAAGCACCCACCACGCTGGTGATGCTGATGATGCGGCCGTAGCGCTGCTTCATCATGGGCTTGATGGCGGCGCGGCTGACACGGAACACGGCCTTGAGGTTGGTGTCCAGAACGGCGTCCCAGTCCTCGTCCTTCAGGCGCATGGCGAGCATGTCGCGCGTGATGCCTGCGTTGTTCACCACCACGTGCAGGCCGCCCTGCTCCTTGATGATGCCGTCCATCAGGGCCTCGACGGCGGGCAGGTCATTGACGTTGACGCAGGCGCCCTTGCAGCCTTCCCAGGCGGACAGCGCCTGGCTGATCTTGTCGGCACCGGCTTCGGTGGTGGCCGTGCCGATCACGCGAAAGCCGTTTTCGGCGAGCTGCTGGGCAATGGCTGCACCAATGCCGCGGGAAGCACCGGTGACCAGAGCCACCTGCGGAGTCGTGTTTGTCGTCATGCTTTGTCCTTGATCAGGTTCAGGCCAGTTGTGCCTTGGCATCGGCCAGGCTGGCCGGGTCGAACACGGCAGCGCTGGTGAGCGCGGGATCGATGCGCTTGTTCATGCCGGACAGCACCTTGCCCGGGCCGCACTCTACCACGTGCGTGATGCCGCGGGCCGCAATGGCCTGCACGCACTCCACCCAGCGCACCGGGCCGAAGGCCTGGCGGTACAGGGCATCGCGGATGCGCTCCGGATCGGTTTCGACGGCCACGTCGATGTTGTTGACCACCGGAATCTGCGGTGCGGACAGATGGGTCTCGGCCAGCTTGTGCTTGAGCTTTTCGGCAGCCGGCTTCATCAGGCTGGAATGGAACGGCGCGGACACCGGCAGCGGCAGCGCGCGCTTGGCGCCCAGCGCCTTCAGCACTTCGCAGGCCTTCTCGACGCCAGCCTTGCTGCCGGCGATCACGGTCTGTGCGGTGTCATTGAAGTTGACGGCCTCGGCGACTTCGCCAGGCATGTCGTTCATGGCGGCAGCACAGCCTTCGATCACCTTGTCTGCCGGCAGGCCCAGGATGGCCGCCATGGCACCGGTGCCAACCGGCACGGCTTCCTGCATGGCCTGCGCGCGGAAACGCACCAGCGGAGCTGCCTGCGCCAGCGTCAGCACGCCGGAAGCGACCAGCGCGGAATACTCGCCCAGCGAGTGACCGGCCACGAGGGAGGGCTCGGCACCGCCTTCGGCCAGCCAGGCGCGGTAGGCTGCAACACCGGCCACCAGCATCACGGGCTGGGTGTTGGTGGTGAGCGCCAGCGCCTCTTTCGGGCCTTCGTGGATCAGCTTGGCAACGTCCTCGCCGAGGGCGTCGGAGGCCTCCTGCAGGGTTTGCTGGACGACAGGATGATCACCCCAGGCGTCGAGCATGCCGACGGACTGGGAACCCTGACCGGGAAACACAAAGGCGAATTGGGTCATGATGGTACTCAGGAAAGGGAAAATTCAGGAAACGCGCCCGACGGGTACGGATCAGTACTGCAGCAGTACCGAACCCCAGGTGAAGCCGCCGCCGACACCTTCCAGCAGCAGCTTCTGGCCGCGCTGGATCTGGCCGTTGCGCACGCCGACGTCGAGTGCCAGCGGGATGGAGGCTGCCGAGGTGTTGCCGTGGTCGTGCACGGTCTGGATCACCTTTTCGGGCGACAGGCGCAGCTTGCGCGCCGTGCTCAGCATGATGCGGATGTTGGCCTGGTGCGGCACCAGCCAGTCGATGTCTTCCTTCTGCATGCCGGCTTTTTCCAGGGCGGCGGTGGCAGTCTTTTCGAGCAGGCCGACAGCCAGCTTGAACACCGCCTGACCATCCATCTGCAGCAGCGGGTTGCCGCTGATCTCGCCCCCGCTCACGTGGCCCGGCACGTGCAGGATTTCGCGATGGCTGCCATCGGCGTGCAGGTCGCAGGCCAGGATGCCGGGCTCATTGCTGGCTTCCAGCACCACGGCGCCGGCACCATCACCGAACAGCACACAGGTGGTGCGGTCGTTGAAATCGAGAATGCGGGAGAAGATTTCGGAGCCGATCACCAGTGCCTTGCTGGCAGCGCCGCTGCGGATCATGCTGTCGGCCACGGTGAGCGCGTAGATGAAGCCGGTGCACACGGCCTGCACATCGAATGCGGGACAGCCGGCGATGCCGAGCTTGTGCTGCACGATGCTGGCGGTGGACGGGAACACCATGTCGGGCGTGGAGGTGGCGACGATGATCAGGTCGATGTCGCCAGCCTGGCAGTTGGCCGCCTCCAGCGCCTGACGCGCGGCATGCACGGCCAGATCGCTGCTGAAGACGCCGTCATCGGCAAAGTGGCGCGCCTGGATGCCGGTACGCTCGACGATCCACTGGTCCGAGGTTTCCACGCCCCGCTGCGCCAGCTGCTCCACCAGTTGCTGGTTGGTAACGCGACGCGGCGGCAGGTAGCTGCCGGTTCCGGTAATACGGGAGTACTGAGGCATGGACGGGCTCTTCTCGGGAGTAACCGGGGTGGCGCCGTGTGGCGTCATGCCCCTGTCACAGGTTTAGGGTTAGCCTGATATTTTAACCACTATGGTCCATGCACGCGCAGGCGCATGGACATGGCTTGCCGGCTCAGGCCACAGCCCCGGGCGATGGCATCACACAGGCCTGGATGCGCTGCTCGACACGCGCCAGCAGCTGGTGGCGGGCAGCATCGTAGGCGCTTTCGAGGGCATACCCGAAAGCCAGTGCATCGGCCGAGCCGTGGCTCTTGAAGACCAGACCACGCAGACCCAGCAGCGCCGCGCCGTTGTAGCGGCGATGGTCGAGCCGCTTCTTGAGCGCGGACAGCACTGGGTACGACAGCACGGCCGCCACCTTGGAGAACACGCCGCGAGAAAATTCTTCCTTGAGGAAGGAGGCAATCATGGATGCCAGGCCTTCGCTTGCCTTGAGCGCCACGTTGCCGACAAAACCGTCGCACACCACGATATCGGTCGTGCCCTTGAAGATGTCATTGCCTTCGACGTTGCCGTAGAAGTTGATGTCGCCACGCTCGCCGGCCGCGCCGAGCAGCTCGGCCGCCTTCTTGATGGTTTCGCTGCCCTTGATGGCTTCTTCGCCGATGTTGAGCAGGCCCACGGAGGGACGCGGATTGTCCTTGAGCACGGACACCAGCGCAGAGCCCATGATGGCGAACTGCAGCAGATGCTCCGGCGTGCAATCCACGTTCGCACCCAGATCGAGCACGGTGGTGGCGGCGCCCTTGGCATTAGGCATCTGGGTGGCGATGGCCGGACGGTCGATGCCTTCGACCGTCTTCAGCACGTAGCGCGCAATCGCCATCAGGGCACCGGTGTTGCCTGCGGACACGGCCGCCTGCGCCTGACCTTCCTTGACCTGGGCAATGGCCACGCGCATGGAGGAATCCTTCTTCTTGCGCAGTGCGATTTCCACCGGGTCTTCCATGGAAACCACCTCGGAGGCCGGCACGATGCGCACGCGCTCGGCCGGAATGGCGGCCGCTTCCTTGAGGCGGGACCAGCCCGCACTGACGGCCTCGGGCTGCCCCACCAGCAACAGCTTCACATCGGGGTGACGCTGCAGAAAACGGGCACAGGCCGGCAGTGTGGTGCTCAGGCCGTGGTCGCCCCCCATGCAATCCACCGCCAGCGTCACTGGCGCAGAAGGTTCGCTCATTTGATGCGTCCTAGCGTTGCTATTCAGGAAAAGTCAGCCAAAACAAAAAGCCCGAGGCTACGAGAGCGTCGGGCCTGACTGGCAGCACCGGGTATCAGGCTTCAGACTTGTTCTTCAGCACCTGACGGCCACGGTAGAAACCGTTGGGGCTGATGTGGTGACGCAGGTGCAGTTCACCAGTGGTGGGCTCGACTGCCACGTTGGGTGCAGTCAGGGCGTTGTGCGAACGGTGCATGCCGCGCTTGGAAGGAGATTTCTTGTTTTGCTGAACGGCCATGATCCGCTCCTCTAAAAAAAGTTGATGGGTTCCGGGCTTTGCCTGCAGCCATGACCCGGAATATACCTTCCGGCTCCCTGTACGACCGCGAAAGGGTCTTGGGGACTGTGCCGCCTGCCAATAATTGCCGCACAGGCGCTTTGCCTATGCAGTAAAGCATGGAATTATAACCAGTTTTCATGCACTCCTGCAAGATCGGTGCGGCAAAAATCCCACCGTCGTGCAGTCTGGCGTGGTTGACGCTGGCTGGCAGCGTTCAGGCACCGTTGTTTTTCTTCAGGGCCTTGAGGGCGGCGAAGGGATTGGGCTTCTCTTGCTCGCCGGCATCGAAGTCGTGCGTCTGCACCTGCATCGGCGGCGTACTCGGGCAGACCTCGTGACGAGGCGCCACCGGCAGCTCCATCAGGAGTTCGTCCTCGACCAGCGCCTGCAGGTCGAAATCCTTGCGCCAGACCAGCACGTCTTCTTCCAGCTCCTCGTCCAGCTGCTCCGCCGTGGCTTCGTCGCGCACGAAACGAAAGGACCGCTCGAAGGCCAGTGCCTGCCGCATCGGCTCCAGGCAACGCTGGCACTGCATGCCCAGCTCGGTCTGCGCCTGCAGATCGAGCCAGATCTCGGGCGCGCCGCCCGCCACTGGTTCGCTACGACCCTGGGTCTGCCACCGCACGACGGCCTTTCCCTCGCCATCCAGGTCTTCGCGCGACAGGCGCGCGTAATGCGACAATGGATCCTCGCCGGACAGGCTCGCGCCGGCCTCGGCAAAAGCCACGATGTCCAGATGACGTGCATTGAAGGGCTGCGCCGCGCGCTTGCCGCCAGATTTGATGTCGTTTGCCATACCCCGAGTGTAAGAGAATCCATGTCTTCCGCCTCTTCTTCCGCCGCGCGCCGGCTCATTCTCGCCTCCACCTCTCCCTACCGTCGCGAACTGCTGCAGCGCCTGCGCCTGCCGTTCGAGGTGATGTCCCCGGACACCGACGAGACCCCCCACGTGGACGAGGATCCCCGCAGCGTGGCCCGTCGTCTGGCACTGGCCAAGGCGCAGGCCGTCGCCATGCAGCAGCCGGATGCGGTGGTGATCGGATCGGACCAGGTGGCCGACCTGCATGGCCGACCCCTGGGCAAGCCGGTGACCCACGAACGTGCCGTGGCACAGCTGCGCATGATGCGCGGCCAGACCGTGGTATTTCACACGGCCGTGGCGGTGGTGTGCAGGAACAGCGGCTTCGAGGCAGTGGATGTGGCACAGGTCAGCGTGACCTTCCGCGACAGCGACACCGGCATGAGCGATGCCGACATCGAAGCCTACCTGCAGGCCGAGAAACCCTATGACTGCGCCGGCAGCGCCAAGAGCGAGGCCCTGGGCATTGCCCTGCTGGCACGCCTGCAGAGCGATGATCCGACCGCGCTGGTCGGACTGCCCCTGATCAAGACCGTCAGCCTGCTGCGGGCCGCTGGCGTTCCCGTTCTGGCCGGAGCGACTGCATGAGCGGCACCCTGTATCTGGTGCCAGCGCCGCTGGACTTCGGCTGCGAACCGCCGCTGCCTCCTATCACCGACGTGCTGCCCCAGGCCACCCTCGAACAGATGGCGCGCCTGCGCTACTGGATCACCGAAAACGCCAAGACCACGCGCGCCCTGCTCAAGCGTGTGGATGCCGTCGTGCCACTGGCGGCGCCATTGCAGGAGCTGCAGATTGCCACCCTGCCGCGCGAAGTGCACAAGAAAGGGGACCACCTGCCCGGCCAGGCTGGCCAGGCCGACATGGCCAAGGCCGCACGCGCGCTGCTGCAGCCTGCGCTGGATGGCCATGATGTGGCTCTCGCCAGCGAAGCCGGCATTCCGGCCGTGGCCGATCCGGGTTCATCGGTGGTGCGAGCCGCCCATGCCGCCGGCATTCCGGTCGTGCCTCTGGTGGGCCCCAGCTCCCTGTTGCTGGCGCTGGCGGCCAGTGGCCTGAATGGGCAGAACTTTGCCTTCACCGGATACCTGCCGCAGGATATTCAGGAGCGTGCCAAGCGCCTGCAGGCACTGGAATTGCTGGCGCAGCGCAGTGGTCAAACGCAATTGTGGATTGAAACGCCCTATCGCAATCAGGCGGTATTCGATCATGCACTGCAATGCCTGAAACCCGAGACCCGTCTCTGCATTGCCCATGGGCTGACACTGCCCAGCATGCAGATTCAACAGGCCAGCATTGCGCAATGGCGCAAGAATCGCCCCACCCTGCCACCGAAGTTGCCGGCAGTATTCGCGCTGGGGGTTTGATTAAGACTGCCGTATCAGCAACACAACCTGAACAGGTCAGAGGAAACACCTGCCACCAGGCAGCGACACCAGCATAAAAAAAGCACCTGCTCTCAGGTGCTTTCTTGTATGGATACAGGATTTTCCCTGCATCCATGCGGATTTACTTGATCAGGAAATCCTCGCGGTTCTTGTCCTGAATCCAGCGCGGCGGCTTGCCACGACCGGTCCAGGTTTCACCGGTTTCGTTATTGCGGTACTTGGGCGCCACCTTGCTGCCAGTGGAGGCAGCTTTGGCACCACGACGGGTACCGAACAGATCCTGCTCGGTCAGGTCATATTCGCCAATCAGGCGACGGCAAGTGGCAATCGCTTCGGCCGTCTGCTCCTGACGCGCCTGACGAATGCGGGCTTCCAGTTCTTCACGCTGCTTCAGCAGTTCTTGCAAGGAATTCATAGGCGCTCCTGTCTGTTTCAGTTGGATATTCAGTGCACTGGATTATAGGCCCGAATTTCCATCATGGAATATGAAGGGCCTTATTTTCCTGATCAGGATGCAGAAGGCGATTTTCGGGCAATCACCTTGTCAATGCGTTTGCCATCCAGATCCACCACTTCAAAATCCCAGCCGGTACAGAAGATACGCTCTGTTTCCTCGGGGAGCGATCCGGTGACATACATGAGCAACCCGGCCAGCGTGTTGTAATGGTCTTTATCCTCGTCGGGCAATTCCTCGATTTCCAGCCGTGCCTTGAGCTCACTGACCGGAATCATGCCATCAAGCAGCCATGCACCATCTTCTGTTTGCTGCGCCCAGGCTTCTTCATGGCTGTCGGTTTTCAATTCGCCGGTAATGGCCTCTAGCAGATCGCGCGGCGTCATCAGGCCCTGAATCTCCCCATATTCGTCCACCACGATGACCATTCGCCCCACCTGGGTGCGGAACTGTTCCAGCAACTCCATGCCGCTGAGCGTTTCGGGCACGAAAGTGGCCGGCATGGCAATCGATTCGAGCGTCTGCGAATCATCCACATTTTCGGCCAGCATGATGCGGCCCACATTGACCACGCCAATCACATTGTCCAGGGTGTCGCGGCACACCGGATACCAGGAATGGATGTGGTGGTCTGCGGCATTTTCCATGGAGCCATGCAGCATGCGCAGGGCTTCTGCCACGGTGGTCTGTGCGTCAAACCAGTCGATTTCGTTGCGCGGCACCATGATGGAAGACAGCACGCGATCGTCCAGCAGGAACACGTTCTGCACCATCTGGTGCTCGTGTTCCTCGATCAGGCCGGCATCCACGCCCTCTTCCAGGCTGGCGGCAATTTCTTCCTCGGTCACCTTGCGTGAACCACTGGTGTCGATGGGCAGCAGCTTGAGCACGGCCGTGGTGGACGCCGACAGCAGCAGCACGAAGGGCTTGGTCAGGCGAGCCAGACTGCTCATGGGTCGCGCAATCCAGCGCGCCACCAGTTCAGGGTAGATCTGGCCGATGCGCTTGGGCACCAGTTCGCCGAAGATGATAGTGGTGAAGGTGATGATGGTGACCACCAGCGCCGTGGCAGTCACTCCGGCCGGGCCTGCCGGCATGCCCAGATCCTGCAGCATTGCAGCCACCATCGGGCTGAAGGCGGCTTCACCCACGATGCCGTTGAGCACGCCAATGGACGTGATGCCGATCTGCACCGTGGACAGGAAGTGGGTGGGGTTGTCGATCAGCCCCAGTGCAGCAGTAGCACCCTGATCTCCCGAGGCGCTCATGGCATCGAGTCGCGCCTTGCGGCTTGATGCAATGGCCATTTCCGACATGGCAAATACCCCGTTCAGCAGGGTCAGGAAAATGATGAGTAAAAGGTCCATGAACTCAAGGGATAATGCTGCGCATTATGGCAATGTACTGTATTGGGGATATTCAGGGCTGCGATGCCGCGTTGGCAGATCTTCTGGATCGGCTGGCATTTTCGCCCAGCCGCGACTCGCTGTACGTGTTGGGTGATCTTGTGAACCGGGGGCCGGCTTCGGCCAGTGTACTGCGTCGCCTGATGGCAATGGATGGCAGTGCCTTCTGCCTGCTGGGTAACCATGATATCCATCTGCTGGCCGTATCGCAGGGGATCCGCCAGATGGGCCGCCGCGATACGCTCACCGAGCTGCTGGTGGCACCGGATGCGCCACTGCTGCTGGACTGGCTGCGCCGCCAGCCACTGGCCCTGTATGCCAACCGGTGCCTGATGGTGCATGCCGGGGTACAGCCCCAATGGGACGTGGCACAGACACTGGAATGTGCGGCGGAAGTGGCAGAGCACCTGCGCAGCGGCGACTGGACGCGCTTTCTGTCCGAGGCCTTCGGCAACCATCCGGCGCTGTGGCGTGAAAGCCTGCACGGAATGGCGCGCTGGCGCCTGATCATCAACACGCTGACGCGCATCCGATTCCTGCATGTGGATGGCAGCCTGGACTTCTCGCACAAGCGCGGCATCGAAGAGGCCCCTGATGACCTGGTTCCCTGGTTTGCCCATCCGCTGCGCCGCACCGCCGATACGCTGGTGGCCTTTGGGCACTGGTCGGCCCTGGGGCTGATCACGCGGCACAACCTGCTGGCACTGGACACGGGTTGTGTGTGGGGGGGTGAGCTGACGGCAGTGGAAATCACGCCCGAAGGAACGCCGGGCGAAGTGATCCAGGTGACGAGCGCCACCAGCGCGGAAATCTGAGCGCAGTCAGTTGCCAGCGCTGCTGCCGTTGTTTCCGGACGCAGCGGGACGGAACAGGGCAGCCACCGAACGCTTGGGACGGATGTTGGCGCTGAGGCCCGGACGCGTCGCCACACGGCGCGGCGCCTGCTCCCAGGAAGGCGCTTCGTCGCGCTGCGGGGCCTCGTAGGGCTTGTCGAAGAAGGGATCGGCCATGCGCGGGGCACGGCGGTAGCGATCGCCAGAGGGTTCTCGCGAGCTGCCGGCATCCCCGTGGTCGCGCTCGTGGCGCAGGCGGCTGCCTTCTTCACGACGCGGAGGCGGACGGCGGTCAGGCCGACCACCGCGGCCTTGGAGGACGATGCTTTCCGGCTTGATGCTCTGGCGCGTGAGCTTCTCGATCTCGCCCACCAGCTTGCCATCGCCATTGCCGACCAGGCTGATGGCCAGGCCATCGGCGCCGGCACGACCGGTACGGCCGATGCGGTGCACATAGTCTTCGGCGTTGAACGGGATGTCGTAGTTGAACACCGCCGGCACATCCTTGATGTCCAGGCCGCGGGCTGCCACATCGGTACAGATCAGGAAGTCCACCTCGCCGGCCTTGAAGGCATCCAGAGATTTCAGGCGCTCGTCCTGGCTCTTGTCGCCATGCAGTGCAGCGGTCTTGAGGCCTTCACGCTCCAGATGGCGGGCCAGACGGGCACAACCGAGCTTGCTGTTGGTGAAGACAAAGGCCTGGCGCAACTGGTTCTCGCGAATCAGCTGCTGCAGCGCGGCGCGCTTGTCGTCATCGTCCACGCGCACGAAGCGCTGCGTGACGGTAGCGGCCGTGGCGTTGGAACGCGCCACTTCGATGGTGACCGGATTCTGCAGGTAGCTGCCGGCCAGACGCTTGATCTCGGGCGAGAAGGTAGCCGAGAACAGCAGCGTGGTGCGCTGCTTGGGCAGGTAGGCCAGGATGCGCTCCAGATCGGGCAGGAAACCGATGTCCAGCATGCGGTCGGCCTCGTCCAGCACCACATATTCGACCTGATTCAGTACGCAGTTGCGCGCCTCGATATGGTCCAGCAGACGGCCGGGTGTCGCCACCAGCACTTCTACGCCGGCTTTGAGCTGGGCCGTCTGCGGCTTCATGTCGATACCGCCGAACACAACGGCGCTGCGCAGTTGCGTGTACTTGGCGTACTGCTTGATCTGCTGGGCCACCTGGTCCGCCAGCTCGCGCGTGGGCAGCAGCACCAGGGCGCGCACAGGGTGTCGTGCCGGGGACACGGAGGTGGTCTGGTGCTTGAGCAGGCGCTGCAGCAGGGGCAGGGAGAATGCCGCCGTCTTGCCCGTACCCGTCTGCGCAGCGCCCATCACGTCCTGTCCGGCAAGGACGACGGGGATGGACTGGGCCTGGATCGGGGTCGTGTTCACATAGCCCATCTCGGCTACCGCGCGTTGCAGCGGCTCGGCCAAGGGCAGTTGGGCATAGGTTACGGTGGCGGTTTCTGTCATGCAGCAGAAGTCTCTTTACTGAGCGAGGGCAAATGCCCAAAAGCCAAGGCAGCTGAGCCACCTTGGCGGGAAAAACACATTATCCGGCTGTTGCGCGGCCGCGACAAATTCGCGCCGCGAGCACCTGTTACAGGGCGCTGGCGTTAAAGGTATCGCAAGCCTTGACGGAGCCGGTTTGCAGGCCCGTATTGAACCAGCGCACGCGCTGCGCGCTGGAACCGTGGGTGAAACTGTCTGGAACAACATAACCCTGGCTGCGCTTTTGCAGTGCATCATCGCCGATTTTCGCCGCGGCGTCCATCGCGCGTTCGATATCGCCCTGCTCCAGAATCTGGCGTGCACGGTCGGCATGGTTGGCCCAGACACCGGCCAGACAATCGGCCTGCAGCTCGACGCGCACGCTCAGCGCGTTCATCTGGCGCTCGCTCACGCGGCCGCGCATGGCGTCGACCTGACCGGTCACACCCATCAGGTTCTGCACGTGATGGCCGACTTCGTGGGCGATCACGTAGGCCTCGGCGAATTCGCCGCTGGCACCCAGGTCACGCTTGAGGGTGTTGAAGAAATCCAGGTCGAGGTACACCTTCTGGTCGCCCGGGCAATAGAACGGGCCCATGGCTGCCTGGCCAGTGCCGCAAGCCGTTGCCGTGCGGCCGCTGTACAGCACCAGCTTGGGCTGCACGTAGTTGGCACCACTCTGCTTGAACAGGTCGGTCCAGACGTCTTCGGTGTCGGCCAGCACGGTGGACACAAAGGCTGCAACCGGATCCTCCTTCGGCGGTGCGGGAGCCGGCGCCGACTGGGTAACGGGTGCGGTGCCTCCGCCGCCCGAGAGGATGTTGATGATGGTAAGCGGGTTGACGCCGAAGATCATGCTGCCGACCAGAGCGAGCACGATGGTGCCGATACCGATGCTGCGGCCGCCCAACATGCCTCCCAGACCGCCGCCACCCTGTCCCCGTCGGTCTTCCACGTTGCCGGACTGGCGATTACCTTCCCATTTCATTGTGATGTTCCTTTACAGTCTGGACAGTGTCTCTTGGCATGCTCTCCCTCCCGATCACAGACGCAACTGTGCTCAGGGTGCAGATTGATTATGCGCCAGAGTCCCCTGCGACGCACGGTGCTTTCTGTAGGAAAGATGCCCAACTTCCTGTACCGTGTGACCGATTCACGCCAGCCGCCTTTTCATGGCCCGGCCATTGTTCCAGAGCACCATGCACAGCAACACCGAACTCGCACTTCCCTACCCTGCCCTCGCCGCTGAAATCGCCGCCCTGCTGGCCGACACCAGCGTACACGTACCGCCGCGCATCGTGGCGCCGCTGCATGGCGGTGGCTCACTGTTCGTGATGCCGGGTTCGGACACGCAAGTGGCCATGACCAAGGTGATCAGCTTCACGCCGGGAAATGTGGGTACGGCGCGCCCCACCATTCAGGGGGATGTGCTGGTGCTGGACGTGGCGACCGGAGAGCGCCGTCTGCTTCTGGACGGCCCCACTGTGACTGCACGGCGTACTGCCGCCGTGTCGCTGCTGGCGGCGCAGCGCCTGGCACCCAACCCCGACGGGCCGGTGCTGATCGTCGGCGCCGGCGTGCAGGGCAAGGCCCATCTGGATGCTTTTGCCGCGGGCCTGGGCAGCCGCCGCTTCCGCATCGCCTCGCGCTCGGCCAGCAGCGCCGAGCAACTGGCAGCCCATGCGCGCCTGCACGGGCTGGAGGCCGAAGTAGTGACCGATCCGGATGCTGCGCTGCAGGACTGTCCGCTGGTAGTGACCTGCACGCCGGCCAGCCAGGCGGTACTGCATGCCACGCCGCGTGCCGATGCCTTTGTCGCGGCCGTTGGCGCCTTTACGCCGGCCATGGTGGAGCTGAGCCCGGAATTCTGCCGCCACTTTGCCGAACAGGGCCGCATCGTGGTGGATACACCGGAGGCAGAGCATGAAGCCGGCGACCTGCTGCAGGCGGGACTGGAAGTGGCCGGCATGCCGACGCTGACGGATGTGGTGCTGCAGGGCACCGCCACGCAGAAGGACTTGCCGGTGCTGTTCAAGAGCTGCGGCTGGGCCGGATGGGATCTGGCTGCGGCACGGCTGGCGATGCGCGTGGCCGCCACTGCCTGATCCGCCCTCGTCTGCGCGGGGCAGCATGGCCACGAGGGGCCGGACAGCCCGCGCGTGATCTGGAGAGAGGATCGCCAGGGGCGTCCCTGATCCTTCAAGAACCAAACAGGCCCCGGGCAGACGCGAGCCAGCCCGTAAAGGAAAGACGTCTGATCAGGTCTTGGGCAGCGTCACGCCGACCTGACCCTGGTACTTGCCACCACGATCCTTGTAGCTGGTTTCGCAGACTTCGTCGCTTTCGAAGAACAGCACCTGGGCGCAGCCTTCGCCGGCATAGATCTTGGCGGGCAGCGGCGTGGTGTTGCTGAACTCAAGCGTTACATAGCCTTCCCACTCAGGTTCGAACGGCGTGACATTGACGATGATGCCGCAACGGGCATAGGTGCTCTTGCCCAGGCAAACGGTGAGCACATTGCGCGGGATGCGGAAATACTCCACCGTGCGCGCCAGTGCAAAGCTGTTGGGCGGGATGATGCAGACGTCGCTGTGAATGTCGACAAAGCTCTTCTCGTCGAAATTCTTCGGATCGACCACCGTGCTGTGGATGTTGGTGAACACCTTGAACTCGGGAGCGCAGCGGATGTCGTAACCATAGCTGCTGGTGCCATAGCTGACGATCTTGTGCCCGTCCGGCGAGAAACGCACCTGGTTGGGTTCGAATGGCTCGATCATGCCGTGCTCTTCGGCCATGCGGCGGATCCACTTGTCGCTCTTGATACTCATGCTGTGCCCCGGAAATTCCTGCCAGTTGTCATGGCCGTGATTCTACGCGGGCGGAGCGTTCCGCCCGCTTCTGCTTTCTGCGAACCTGCATGACCTGGCCGCAGACACAAAAAAACCGGCTCGCAGGGAGCCGGTGATAGGGAGTGGCAGCCGGTCAGAACGACAGGATCCACTTGGCGAGCGTGCGGGCATCCGCTTCGCTCACATTGGGGTTGGGCGGCATGGGCACGGCACCGAAACTGCCCGACCCGCCCTGGCGGATTTTCTGCACCAGGGCTGCCTCGGCGGACTTGCCCTTGTAGCGGGCGGCGATGTCCTTGTAGGACGGACCGACCACGCGCTTGTCGACCGTGTGGCAGCTCAGGCAGTTCTTGGAGCGTGCCAGCGCCTCGGACGCCTGCGCGCCCTGAACCACGCCGAACAGCAGGCCCGCTGCGACAGCGATGCTGGAAATGGTGGTGAGTTTCATGGAAGCTCCTTCGCTCAATGCATGGCAGGCGGCATCGCCTGCTTGCCGGTTTCGATCAGCGCCCTGCAGGAAAAGTTCCATGCAAGGGACCGCAATGCCGTGAATCTTAGCCCTTTTGTTGTTCCTGCGCGCTGAAGCGGGATTGCAACTTGCGTAACGGTGTTGCCATGTGTCGCTGTCTGGATACACGGTGGCGGGCACCGGCTGCAGGGACGGGCTGAACACGATGCCACATGCATTCGCACGGCGCTGGCCGGCAGGCAATGTCAGTCACCGATGCGAGCCGGTCTGTGCGGCTCGCACCTGTCCCCTCGCCTTACTTGCCCAGCGGCGGCGCCTGCACGCCCTGTGCCAGCCAGTTCATGGCCTGCACCTGGGCATCCGCGGCAGTCTGGCCGGCGGGAATGCGCAGCGCACCGTCACGATCCCGGATCGGGCCCGCGAACGGCTGCAGCTTGCCGGCTGCCAGTTCCTGCTGGCGACGCATGACTTCCTGCTGGACGGCTGCGGGCACCTTGCGACCGAAATCCCCTACGCGGATGGCCCCCTGGCGCACGCCGTTCCAGACGTTCTGGCTCTGCCAGCGTCCCTGCTGCAGCGCCTTGATGCGGCCGATTTCGTAATCGCCCCACAGGTGCGTGACAGACAGCAGCTGGTAATCGGGCGCGTACTTGCGCATGTCGGAGTGGTAGCCGATCACCCAGCGGCCGCGCTGCTGCGCAGCCACCGGCACCGCCGTGGAGCCCGTGTGGAAAGCCAGCACATCGGCGCCCTGATCCATCAGCAGCGTAGCCGCCTCGCGCTCACGCGCGGGGTTGAACCACTCGTTGAGCCAGATCACGCGCACCTGCGCCTTGGGGTTGACCGAACGCATGCCCTGCGTGAAGGCGTTGATGCCCTGCAGCACCTCCGGGATCGGGAATCCGACCACATAGCCAGCCAGATTGGACTTGGTAACGCGGCCAGCCGCGATGCCGGCCAGGTAGCGGCCTTCGTAGTAGCGCGCGTTGGCGGTGGCGATGTTGGCGGCCTGGCGATAGCCCGTCAGCACTTCGAATTTCACCTGCGGGAACTCGCGCGCCACTTTCATGGCCGGCTCCATGTAGCCGAAGCTGGTGGTGAAGATGATCTGGTTGCCTTGGCGCGCCAGATCGCGCAGCACGCGCTCGGCATCCGGCCCTTCGGCCACGCTGGCAACGTGGGTGGTGCGCACGCTGTTGCCAAGGGCGCGCTCGACCTGGCGGCGAGCCTCGTCGTGCTGGCGCGTCCAGCCAGCATCAGTCACAGGCGTGACATACATCCAGGCAGCGCGGGTGGGGGTGGAAGAAGCAGCGGGGGTTTGGGCGACAACGCCCTGTGCAGCAGACAAGGCCAAAGCGGCCAGCAAGGTGGCCGCGAGGTTTTTATACATGGTGTTCCTCTACATGGCTCCGGAAAAGAAAAGCGCTGCGGGCTGGAGCACGGCCGGTGCAGCGGGCGAAATTGTACTGCCCGCTCCGGCAGCGCGGGGGCTATTGTGTGGCCTTGCAACACCTGCGGTGTTCAGCAGTACAGGCGATGCCAACAAAAATGCCTGCACGAGGCAGGCATTTGCAGTGGGGAACAGAGGCCCTTCTTTTCTGGATTGTGCTTGCGACACCCCTGCGATTGCCGGGCAGGCAACTGCCGACTACGGGCGCCGAAGCATTTCGGTCCGGTTTTCGCCGTTCAGCGGCTACCCGGCACCTGGCCCTCGACCCCCTTCACGAAGAAGTTGATGCCGCGCAGGAACTTGTCGTCAGCCACCTGGTCCTTGGCCAGCAGCTCCTTGCCGGACTGGTCCACCAGCGGGCCTTTCCAGATGTGGAAGCTGCCGGATTTCAGGCCGGAGCGCACTTCCTCCAGCTTGGCCTTGGCGTCTTCGGGCACATCGGCAGCCAGCGACACCAGGTCGATCGCGCCTTCCTTCACGCCCCACCAGGATTCGCCGCTCTGCCACTTGCCATCGAGCACGTCACGCACGGTCTTGATGTAGTACGGGCCCCAGTTGATCACGGCAGAACCCAGGTGCGCCTTGGGACCGTATTGCGTCATGTCGGAATCCCAGCCAAAACCGCGTTTGCCCATTTTTTCGGCAGTCTGCAGCACGGCGGACGAATCGGTGTTCTGCATCAGGATGTCGGCGCCGCCGTTGATCAGGGCCGTGGCGGCCTCGGTTTCCTTTGGCGGATTGAACCACTCGTTCACCCACACCACCTTGGTGGAGATGGCCGGATTGACGCTCTGCGCGCCCAGCGTGAAGCTGTTGATGTTGCGCAGCACCTCGGGAATCGGCACGGAAGCGACCACGCCGAGCACATTGCTCTTGGTCATCTTGCCGGCGATCACGCCCGCCATGTAGGCACCCTCGTAGGTGCGGCTGTCGTAGGTGGACAGGTTGGCGGCCGTCTTGTAGCCGGTGGCGTGCTCGAACTTCACCTCGGGGAAGTCACGCGCGACCTTGACCATGGATTCCATGTAGCCGAAGGTGGTGCCGAACACCAGCTGGTTGCCCTGCGAAGCCATGTCACGCAGCACACGCTCGGCGTCGGACGACTCGGGCACCTTCTCGACGAAGCTGGTCTGTACCTTGTCGCCAAACTCCTGCTCGATGGCCTTGCGCGCGTTGTCGTGTGCAAAGGTCCAGCCACCATCGCCCACCGGGCCGATGTAGGCGAAGGCGATTTTCAGCGGACCCTTGGCAGCTGCTGCCGGCGCTGCAGAGCTGGCGGCTGCGCCGGACGTGCCGGTTGCCGGCGCATCCTTCTGGCCACAGGCGGCAAGAGTCAGTGCGGCGGCGGCACAGGCTGCCGCGCGCAAGGCGGTGCGCTTGGAAAAATCGATCATGGGTGTAGCTTCCTTGTTGTGATTCAGGAGAGGTCGGCAGGCTCAGATCGGCGGGCCATCAGGCACCGGGATGGAAGGGCTTGCCGAGTGCTGCCGGCATATTAATGCGAATCCATGTCGGATTGCGCGAGATCAGCGCCAGCACGACGATGGTGGCCACATAGGGCAGCATGGTGAGCAGCTGGCTGGGCACCTGCACGCCCTGGCTCTGCAGCCAGAACTGCAGCATGGTGACGCCGCCGAACAGCCAGGCCCCCAGCAGCACGCGCAGCGGCCGCCAGGTGGCGAAGGTGGTGAGCGCCAGTGCGATCCAGCCCTTGCCGGCGACCATGCCCTCCACCCACAGCGGGGTATAGATCACCGAAAGAAACGCACCCGCCAGCCCGCACAGCATGCCGCCGGCAATGACGGCCGCAAGACGGATACGGCGCACCGGATAACCCAGCGCATGCGCCGATTCGGGTGCCTCGCCCACGCTGCGCACGATCAGGCCGGCACGGGTGCGGTAGAAGAACCACAGCAGGCCCAAGGCCAGCGCCACCGAGAGGTAGACCACCGGATGCTGGCGGAACAGGGCCGTGCCCAGCCAGGGCAGATCGGACAGCAGCGGCAAGGCGTGCTGTGCACGGGCAGGCAGGCTGGCCTGCACATAGCCAGTGCCGGCAAAGGCCGAGAAGCCTGCACCGAACAGCGACAGCGCCAGTCCGGTGGCGAACTGGTTGGTATTCAGCCAGATCACCAGGTAGCCGAGCGCAGCGGCCAGCAAGCCGCCTGCCAGCATGCCGGCGGCAAAGCCGATCCAGTCATTGCCGGTGTGGACCACGGTGGCAAACCCGGCCAGTGCGGCGCAAAGCATCATGCCTTCCGCCCCCAGGTTGACCACCCCGGCCTTCTCGTTGATCAGCAAACCGAGCGAAGCCAGCGCCAGCACGGTGCCGGCAGCCAGCATGGAGGCGACAAGCAGTGCGGACTGTTCCATCACGCACCTCCTTTCGCGACCCTGTTCGGGCGCAGCCACTGCAGGCGGTAGTGGATCCAGGTGTCGCAGGCCAGCAGCGTGAACAGCAGCAGGCCCTGGAACACGCCGGTGATGGACTTGGGCAGGCCCAGGCGCGATTGCGCCAGTTCACCGCCGATATAGAACATGCTCATGAGGATGGCTGAGAGCACCATGCCGACCGGATGCAGGCGCCCGACAAAGGCCACGATAATGGCGGCAAAGCCGTAGCCGGCAGGAACATGCGGCGTGAGCTGCCCCAAGGGACCTGCCACTTCCAGCGCCCCAGCAAGGCCGGCGGCACCGCCCGAAATCAGCAGAGCCGTCCAGAGCGCGCGGCGCGAGGAGAAACCGGCAAAACGTGCCGCTGCAGGCGCAAGGCCGCCTACCTGCTGCGCAAAGCCCGGCAGCATGCGGAACAGGAACACCCATAGCAGGCCGGCGCCGATCAGCGCGATCAGCAGACCGGCCGACACACGCGAGCCATCCATCAGGCGCGGGATTTCCGTCACCGCCTCGAACATGCGCGTCTGCGGAAAGTTGTAGCCCTGCGGGTCCTTCCACGGCCCATAGACCAGATAACCCAGCACCTGCTCGGCCACATACACCAGCATCAGGCTGACAAGGATTTCGTTGGCATGGAAGCGGTCGCGCAGCAGCGCCACTATGCCGGCCCAGGCCATGCCGCCCAGCACACCAGCCAGTAGCACGGCCAATACGATCCAGCGGCCAGTCTGCGCGTCGGCCATCAGCGCAACGCCTCCGGCCGCCACGGCGCCGATAATGAACTGCCCTTCTGCCCCGATGTTCCAGACGTTGGAACGGAAGCAGACTGCCAGACCAAGCGCAATGATGAGCAACGGCGTCGCCTTGAGCAGCAGCTCGCCAATCGCATAGGCGTTCTTGACCGGCTCCACGAAGAACACGTTCAACCCCTGCAGCGGATCCTTGCCGAGCAGGATGAACAGCAGCACACCAATTAGCACCGTCAGCGCCAGCGCCAGCAAGGGCGATGCATAGCTCCAGAAACGCGAAGGCCGCGCGCGCGGCACGAGTTGCACGGATGTCATGCCTGCACCTCCGCAGCCGCGTCGAGCGGACTCACATCCCACAGCCCGCTCATCCAGGCTCCCAGCTGTTCCACCGTGGCCTCGCTGGCGGGAATGGACGGCGACAGCCGTCCCCGCGCCAGCACCAGCAGGCGATCACTCAAGGCAAACAATTCGTCCAGCTCCTCGCTCACGACCAATACCGCGCAGCCGGCATCGCGCAGCGCCAGGATTTCGGCATGGATCTGCGCCTGCGCGCCCACATCCACGCCCCAGGTCGGCTGCGACAGGATCAGCAACTGCGGACCGGCGTCGATCTCTCGGCCCACGATATATTTCTGCAGATTACCGCCCGACAGCGCACGCGCAGGCACATCCACACCGGAGGCCTTGACGCCAAAACGCTCGATGATGCCCTGCGCCTGTTCACGCAAGCGCCCCATGCGGATCCAGCCACCGGGAGCCACCGCCTCGCGCCTTGTCAGCAGCAGGTTGTGGGCCAGCCCGAGCATGGGAACGGCGCCGCGACCGAGCCGCTCTTCGGGCACCACGTGCATCCCGGCAGTACGCCGGCGCCGCGGTCCCCAGCGACTGATGTCCTGCCCATGCAGGCGAACCATGCCGGGCGCGGCACGCACATCCTCGCCATCCAGTGCGGCCAGCAATTCGTGCTGGCCGTTGCCCGACACGCCGGCTATGCCCACCACTTCTCCGGCACGCACCTCGAAAGACACGCCCTGCAGTTCGGTACCGAACTGGTGCTGGCTAGGCAGGCTCAGGCCATACACCTCGAGCACCTGCTTGCCGGGCGCGCTGGGCTGCTTGCGCAAGGCCGGCGGCTCCGCGCCGATCATCATGCGGCTGAGCGAGGCGTTGCTCTCCTGCTGCGGATTGCACTCTCCACTCACACGCCCGCCTCGCAGCACGGTACAGGCCGTGCACAGGGCACGGATTTCATGCAGCTTGTGGCTGATATACAGAATGCTGCAGCCCTCGGCGGCCAGACGCCGCAGCACCTCGAACAGACCCTGCACCGCCTGCGGCGTAAGCACGGAAGTGGGCTCGTCCAGAATCAGCAGGCGCGGATTGGTCAGCAAGGCGCGGATGATCTCGACGCGCTGGCGCTCGCCTACCCCCAGCGTATGCACGGCACGCTCCGGATCCAGCGGCAGGCCGTAGACGGAAGCCTTCTCGCGGATCATGGCCTTGACTTGCGCCAGGCTGTGGCTGCGATCCAGACCGAGCCAGACGTTCTCGGCCACCGTGAGCGTATCGAACAGGCTGAAGTGCTGGAACACCATGGCGATGCCCAGCGCACGCGCCTGTTGCGGCGTTTCCACACGTACCGGCTGGCCATCGACGGCAATGCTGCCTTCGTCAGCTTGCACAGCGCCGTAGATGATCTTCATCAGCGTGGATTTGCCGGCGCCGTTCTCACCCAGCACGGCATGGATCTCTCCCGGTTGTACCGTGAGCGAGACAGCCTCGTTGGCTGTGACACCGGGGTAGCGCTTGGTAATGTCGGTAAGCTGCAGTCGGGGTGCGGGCATGGGTTGCGCGGACAGGCTGTGCCGCCTCGCAGCGTATGCGGGGCCGCAGAAAAAAGCCTATTGTCGGGGCAAATTCACCTTTTGTGACATCTGGCGTGTGCGCTGCCGCTGCGGCATGTCCCCACCGCAATTGCTGCCATCACCGCCGATCTGCCTCCGCACGGGCCACAATGGGCGTTTTCGGACTCAATCTTCTGACGCCGTGGCTACTGTCCCCATTCTTGAACCGGGCCGCACCGGGCTGGCCCCCACCTTCGAACAACCGCTGCACATGCTGCAGGCCTGCCACGAGCGCGTGTTGCGCATGTGCACGCTGCTGGAGCGCCTGCAGGAACATGCTGCCACCAAGGGGGCCGACGATCAGGCACGCCAGGCGGCACGCGACATCCTGCGCTACTTCGACCTGGCCGGCCCGCACCACCACGAGGACGAGGAGCGCCACCTGTTTCCCCGGATGCTGGCCAGTGGCGACGAGCGCCAGGTGCAACTTGCCGAAAAGCTCCATCAGCAGCATCTGGACATGGCCGCGCTATGGCAGGCGTTGCGCAAGGAACTGGAGCAGATGGAGAGCGGCAACGCGGAGCCGCTGCTGAAGAGCGCAGTCACCGCCCCCTTCCTGAGCGCCTACCGCGAACACATCGACTGCGAGGAAGAGCAGGCGTATCCGCTGGCGTTCCAGGATGCCTCGGAAGAGCAGCAACGGGCCTGGGGCGAGGAGATGGCACAACGGCGCATCAGCCAGCCGAAGCTGGGGTGATGTACCCTATCGCTGTTTCATCCAGAAAGGTCCGCCATGTCCCTGCCCAGCCAGACGCCCGTCTCTCCTGAAACACCCACGCTGCCACGCCGCCTGCTGTTGCGCATGGCTGCGGCTGCCGGCAGCGTCACTGCAGCGGTTCTTGCAGGCTGCGGCTTCTCCGGCCGCCCCGCCGCACGCAGCGAAGCCGACATGGCATTCCGCCGCGTGGCGGCACGCCACCTCTACAACCGCTACAACAACCGCATCTACCGCGGCATGCTGCCGCCCATGCTGTACGCAGTCGGCACGCTGGAAGTGAATCTTGCCGCCAATGGTCAGGTGCGGTCCGTGCGCTGGATGCGCGGCCCGACGCACGTACCGGAAGTGATGCGCGAAATCGAGACCATGGTGCGCAGCGCAGCGCCCTTCCCCTCTCCGGGTGGGCGCGGTGGCCGCTACGTCGACACCTGGCTGTGGGACCGCAGCGGCCGCTTCCAGCTGGATTCGCTGACCGAGGGACAGCTGCGCGCCTGAGGTATAGGAGGCCTGCCCTTGCGGCAGCGGGCGCTGCTTTGATGGGCACGCCTGCCGTCCCTGCAAGGCAGTGCCCAGACGCTGTCGCGCTGCATTCCCGCAGTACAATGTTCAGTTCGGAAGCGTGGGAGAGTGGTTTAATCCAGCGGTCTTGAAAACCGCCGATCAGCAATGGTCCGTGAGTTCGAATCTCACCGCTTCCGCCAGTCGCGGCCGCCTGTCTGCCTGCCGTGCACTTCAGGAAACAGCCTCATGAAAACCTGCGTGGTCCTGACCGGAGCCGGCATCAGCGCCGACAGCGGTCTGAAAACCTTCCGCGACGCGGGCGGCCTGTGGGAAGGCCACCGCGTGGAAGATGTGGCTACGCCCGAAGGCTTTCACGCCAATCCCCGCCTCGTCCTCGATTTCTACAACGCCCGTCGTCGCCAGTTGCAGCAGGTACAACCCAATGCCGCGCATTTCGCGCTGGCAGAGTTGGAGCGGCGCTATCGCGTACACATCATCACCCAGAACGTCGACAACCTGCACGAGCGCGCCGGCAGCAGCCAGGTCCTGCATCTGCATGGCGAACTGACCAAGCTGCGCAGCACACGCGATGCCGGCTACATCATCGACTGGCACCACGACCAGTTGCCTGAGCATGTCGATCCGCTGGGCGCGCCGCTGCGACCGCACATCGTCTGGTTCGGCGAGGAAGTGCCGGCGCTGGAACAGGCGCTGGAACAGGTGGCAGAAGCCGACGTGGTGCTGGTGGTGGGCACCTCGCTCAAGGTGTATCCGGCAGCCGGCCTGATTGCCTATGCACCGCCGCACGCAGACGGGTATCTGATCGACCCCAATCCCTCATTGCAGGCTGCCGCCGCCTGGGACCTGACCGTGATCCCCGAGCGTGCCGTACTGGGCGTGCCCAAGGTCGTGGAATACCTGCTCAAAACCGACTGACCTGCCTGTTACGGCGGAGCGCCCGCGCGTCCTGTTGACCGTCAGCTGACCAGGTTCTTGCCATCCCGTGTCAATTGCCAACCGGCACCATACAGCGGGTGGTAGACATATTCGACCAGACCCCAGCGCATCAAGGACTTCATCCCGGGATCGCTTTTCCCCGCAGCGAATACCTGACCGGTGCGGGTCATCCGCAGGATTTTCTTCAATTTGTCCCGCTGAAGCGGAGTCAGGGAACTCGCATCCGGCGCAGGAGCCATGAGCGTCGCAGCAGCCTCAGGACTTGCCTGGTTGGCGGGCATGCTTTTCCATGCGCGTTTGCGCGCTGCCGCAGCCTCCCGCGCAGCAGCACGTTCCTCGGAAATAACCCGCGTCGCTTTCGGTTTCAGATTCGAATCGTCGGCCATGGCCCAAGGGTATCACCTTCCGGAAATCAGTGCTTTTCACCGTTCCGGTGCTTGCGCAGCGTCCACACCCAGATGCCGGCCAGCAGGACCGCCGCCACCCCCAGCTGCACCGCCCCGGCCCAAGGCACATCCTGCGCCACGCCGCTGCCGACGATGACCGCCACCACGCCCTGCGGCAGGAAGCCGATGATGGAGCCGAAGACGAAGGCACGGTTGCGCACCTTGCTCAGCGCCAGGCCCAGGTTGATGATGCCGTTGCTCACCGGCAGCATGCGGATCAGCACCACCGAGGCAATCGTGGGCTTGGCATGCACGATGCGTCCGAAGAAGCGGTTCTTGCCGAAGCGTTCGGTGAGCCACTCGCGCCCGCCCCAGCGTGCTGCACGGAAAGCCACGAAGGAGCCCAGCAGGCTGCCCAGCGTGGACCACAGCAGCCCCTGCCAGAAGCCGAAGGCAAATCCGGCCAGCGCACAGAACAGCAGGCGCGGCACCCCCACCATGATCAGAAAACCGCTGAGCAGCACAAAATAGAGCTCGGCGCGCAGGCCGCCACCCTTGAACATGCCGGCCAGGGTGTTCCAGTCGCGCAGCTGCTGGCCGAGTGGCGTGAACTGGATCAGCCCGAACAGCACCACGCCAATGCCCACCAGCGTGAGCAGCTTGCGCGAGGTGTTGTGCGCGACCTGTTCCAGCTCTTCTGCCGGAACGTCTTCCAGCGCTTCCTCGAGCGCGGATTCGTGTTCGTTGCGCATGGGCGCCGCAGCTTACAGGCGGTTGGAGCGCACGGCGCGCGCCAGATACCAGCGCACGCCGAAGCAGTCGCGGATGCCACGCCACAGGCGGTTGTGCACGCCGTACTTGGAGACGCCGCGCATGCGTTCGCGGTGGTTGACGGGCGTTTCGATAACGGTGAAGCCCTGTCCACGCAGCAGCGTCGGCAGGAAGCGGTGCAGGCCGTTGAACACCGGCACCTCACGCAGTGCGCTGCGCCTGGCCACGCGCACGCCGCAGCCGCTGTCGCTGACCTTGTCGCCGGTGATCCAGTTGCGGTAGCCGTTGGCCACGCGCGAGGAGAACTTGCGCAGCCAGGTGTCCTGGCGCTTGGCGCGCACGCCGGTCACGCAATCCACGCCCTGCTTCTCCGCCAGTGCCAGCATGCCGGGCAGATCGGCGGGGTCATTCTGACCATCGCCGTCCAGCGTACCGACCCACTCGCCGCGCGCCGCCTGGAAGCCGCTGGCCACCGCCGCGCTCTGGCCGGCGTTGACGCGGTGAAACACACCGCGCACCGTGGGGTATTGCGCTTCGAGCTGGCGGATGACGCTGGCCGTTTTGTCGGTGCTGGCGTCGTCCACCAGAATCAGTTCGTAGCCGCCGGGCAGATCGCGCAGGGTGGCAATGACTTCTTCAGCCAGCGGAATGACGTTTTCCTCTTCGTTGTACGAAGGAATCACGACGGAAAAACGCACACCGTCGACAGGCGCCAGGCTGGCAGTGGATTGAGACATTCTGTGAGGATGGCACGCGAGGTGCCGTTTCTGGAGACAAGATTAGAATTTTATGCCAGCGCCCGCATTTCGGCAGGATACCGCGCAGTTTCAACATGCTACGGCGGTGGCTGCTGGTATATTGCGCATCACCCATGCTGCAATGCAGCAACAGCGCGCCCGCTCGCCGGGCCGCGTCTTCTGGAGAATCTTGCATGTCCGACCCTGCGCGCACTCTGGCTCCCTCCCGGAAAAGCCTGCTGTGGCTGTCCCTGGCCCTGCTGGCCGTGCTGACGCTTGTCGCCATCATCAGCCGCCCTCTCACCCCGCTGGACGAAACCCGCTACGTCGGCGTGGCCTGGGAAATGTGGCTGCGCGGCGACTTTCTGGTGCCCTACAAGAATGGCGCGCCCTACGACCACAAGCCGCCGTTGATGATGTGGCTGTTCCAGCTGGGCTGGGCGCTGACGGGCGGCGTGAACGAATGGTGGCCGCGACTGGTTTCGCCGCTGGCCTCTGCCGTGAGCCTGTTCCTTACCTGGGGTCTGGCACGTCGCCTGTGGCCGGAGCGCCCCGGCATGGCCGGCCCGGCCGTGCTGATGCTGCTGGGTGGCATGCTGTGGATGATTTTTTCCACCATGGCCATGTTCGACATCCTGATGGCGCTGTGCACCCTGATCGGCCTGCACGGCATTGTGATCGCAGCCGATGGCCAGGCACGACGCGGCTTTGCCGTGCTGGGTCTGGCGATCGGCCTGGGCGTGCTGGCCAAGGGGCCGGTGATCCTGCTGCAGGTGCTGCCGGCGGCCCTGCTGGCACCCTGGTGGAGCCGCGGCCTGCGCTGGGGACGCTGGCTGGGCGGCATCGTGCTGGCCATTCTGCTCGGCGCTGCCATTGCCCTGGCCTGGGCGATTCCGGCCGGCTATGCAGGTGGCGAAGAGTACCGCAATGCCATCTTCTGGGGACAGACGGCCAACCGCATGGTCGAGTCGTTCGCACACCGCCGTCCGATCTGGTGGTATCTGCCGTTGTTGCCGCTGATGCTGTTCCCCTGGTTTCTGTGGACCGGGCTGTGGCGCGCGCTCGTGCCGTATCTGCGCCAGCGCCTGGACCGTGGCGGCCGCCTGTGCCTGGCCTGGAGCCTGCCGGTGCTGCTGGCGTTTTCCTTCATCAGCGGCAAGCAGCCGCACTACCTGCTGCCCATCTTCCCGGCCTTTGCCCTGCTGACGGCGCGCGCACTGGATGACGTGGAACAGGCACGCGGCCTGTGGCTGCCTGCCTTGCTGGTGTTCGTGCTGGGCGGCGTGATGATCGCGCCGGACAAGCTGGGCATCCACCTGGATGAAGCCACCGTGCTGGCATGGCCCGGGGTGGCCCTGATGGTGGCGGCGGTGGCGATCTACGTTACCGGTCGCCGCAGCGCCAAGCCGCTGGTGCCGCTCGCCCTGCTGGGCGTGGCGCTGGCCAGTGCCATCCAGCTCTCCGTGCTGCGTCCGCAGTATGACTCCTACGACATGCATCCGGTTGCCCTGGCCGTGAAGCAGGTGCAGGATGGCGGCAACAAGGTCGGGCACATGGGCTTCTATCACAACCAGTACCAGTTTGCCGGCCGGCTGGAGCAGCCGCTGGTGCAACTGGAAGGGCTGGAGGCCGTCCGCAGCTGGGTAGCCGCCAACCCGCACGACTACGTCGTGCTCTACACGCGCGACATGCACCATCTGGATGGCGTCCCCGCCGTGAAGGCGCAGCGCTACCGCGGCGGCAGCGCAACGCTGATGACCACGGCTGCAGCCCAGGCGTTCCTGGCACGCCCGCAGGTTGTCGACGAACTGAAATGGTAAGGATTTATGATGGTTCGCGGCGCCTGCGGGCGCTGCTGCCCCTCTTTCCCTGCAAACTCACGCGTCCCTTCCATGAAAATCGCAATCGCCGGCACCGGCTACGTCGGCCTGTCCAATGCCGTGCTGCTGGCGCAGCACAATGAAGTCGTCGCCCTGGATATCGTTCCTGCCAAGGTCGATCTGATCAACGCGCACCAGTCCCCCATTGCCGATGCGGAGATCGAAGAATATCTGGCGCACAAGCGGCTCAACCTGCGCGCCACACTGGACCAGCGCGAAGCCTACGCAGGCGCCGATTACGTCATCATCGCCACCCCCACCGATTACGACCCGGACACCAGCTATTTCGATACGCGCTCGGTCGAGGCCGTGATCCGCGATGTGCTGGCCATCAACCCGCAGGCGGTGATGGTGATCAAGTCCACCGTGCCGGTGGGCTACACCGAACGCATGCGCGCCGAGATGCAGTGCGACAACCTCATCTTCTCGCCCGAGTTCCTGCGCGAAGGCAAGGCGCTGCATGACAACCTCTATCCCTCGCGCATCATCGTGGGCGAAGAGTCGGAACGGGCCCGGGTGTTTGCCGCGCTGCTGCAGCAAGGCGCCCTGAAAGAGGACATACCGGTGCTGTTCACCGGCTCCACCGAGGCCGAGGCCGTCAAGCTGTTCTCCAACACCTATCTCGCCATGCGCGTGGCCTACTTCAACGAGCTGGACAGCTACGCGGCCATCCACGGCCTGGACACGCGCCAGATCATCGAAGGCGTGGGGCTGGATCCGCGCATCGGCACGCACTACAACAACCCGTCCTTCGGCTATGGCGGCTACTGCCTGCCCAAGGACACCAAGCAGCTGCTGGCCAACTACCGCGAAGTGCCGCAGAACCTGATCCGCGCCATCGTCGATTCCAACACCACGCGCAAGGACTTCATCGCCGACGAGATCATCGCCAGACGTCCGCGCGTGGTGGGCGTGTTCCGGCTGATCATGAAGGCGGGTTCGGACAATTTCCGCTCGTCGAGCATCCAGGGCATCATGAAGCGTATCAAGGCCAAGGGCATCGAGGTGATCGTGTACGAGCCGGCGCTGACGGAAGAGCATTTCTTCCATTCGCGCATCGTGAATGACCTGGAGGCGTTCAAGCGCGAAGCCGACGTGATCATCGCCAACCGGCGCAGCCCGCAACTGGCCGATGTCGACCACAAGGTCTACACCCGCGACCTGTTCGGCAACGACTGATGCGGCCATGGAGTGTTAAGCGTTCCATCAGCAGCCGCTAAGGCGGCCCTAAGGCTGCAATCCGATGATGAAGCCATCGACAGCAATCGTGCTGCGATACACCCACAACGAGGAGCATCATCATGAAACGCAACACTTCCATCGCCACCCTGATCGCCGCCGCCAGCATCGCCACTGCCGGCAGCCTCGCCTTTGCCGGCCAGGACGGCAACCGCGACAAGGACCGCTACTCCGAACTGTTCAACTCGAAGATCACGCTGCAGCACGCCATTGCCTCAGCCCAGCTGGCACATCCCGATGGCCGCGTCATCAAGGCGGAACTGGAACAGGACAAGGACACCCTGTACTACGAAGTGGACGTGGTGAAGGCCAACAAGCGCGTGTTCGAGGTGCATGTGGATGCTGCCGATGGCAAGGTCATCTCCAACGACATGCAGGGCAGCACCGCCAGACAGGACCGTACCGGCACGAAAGGCCAGTCTTGAACGGCGCTGGCCGCTTCCGGAAATATTTCCGGGGCGGCCATGCCCCCGACCGGCAAATGGATTCCCGACCCCCTAAGATAACGCCATGAAGATTCTCGTGACCGGCTCGGCCGGATTCATTGGTGCTGCGCTCACGCAGCGCCTGCTGGCACGTGGCGACAGCGTGGTCGGCATCGACAACCACAATGACTACTACGACCCGCGTCTGAAGGAAGCCCGCCTCGCGCAGTTCGCCGACCATCCGGGCTATACGCATTACCGCATCGACCTGGCGGACCGCGCCGCCGTCGAGCAGGTGTTTGCCACGCACAAGCCACAGCGCGTGGCCAACCTGGGCGCCCAGGCCGGTGTGCGCTACTCCATCGACAACCCGCTCGCCTATATCGACAGCAATGTGCTGGGCTTTGCACACATTCTGGAGGGCTGCCGCAACCACGGCTGCGAACATCTGGTGTATGCCAGCAGTTCCAGCGTGTATGGCGCCAACACCGACATGCCGTATTCGGTGCACCAGAGCGTGAACCACCCGCTCAGCCTGTACGCCGCCAGCAAGAAGTCGAACGAACTGATGGCCCATGTGTACAGCAACCTGTTCCAGACTCCGACCACCGGGTTGCGCTTCTTCACCGTGTATGGCCCCTGGGGCCGGCCCGACATGGCGCTGTTCAAGTTCACGCGCGCCATCCTGCAGGGCGAACCGATCAAGGTGTTCGGCTACGGCCAGCACAAGCGCGATTTCACCTACATCGATGACATCGTCGAAGGCGTGATCCGCGTGCTGGACCGCCCTGCTCCGCCTGATCCGGCCTGGGACAGCAAGCATCCCGACCCTGCCAGCAGCAGTGCGCCCTGGCGTGTGTACAACATCGGCAACAACCAGCCGGTGGTGCTGCTGGACTACATTGCCGCGCTCGAGCAGGCGATCGGCAAGAAGGCAGACATGGAACTGCTGCCCCCGCAACCGGGCGACCTGCATGACACCTTCGCCGATGTGAGCGAATTGACGCAGGAGTTTGATTACAAGCCTGCGACACCGGTAGCCGAAGGCGTCAAACGCTTTGTGGAATGGTATCGGGGTTTCTACGGCACATAATGGGGCGATCAGACCCATATTGCATTCAATGCACATGACAAATGTGTGATTAATCACACATTCAATATTTCGAATATTTGCACATCCGTATTAATGGCTTTCATACGCCATTCATGGCATGTAATCATGCTTGTTCAGCCTGCCTTATGACAAGCTGACTTGCTACCCAAATCCGTCAGGAATGTACGGTTTTTCCTTGATGCGAAGCTTGTCAAAAATCATCTATCCATTTGATTTTCAACAGGATTCATGATATTCACACTGAAAGCTACGTGTCAGGGTAATCCTTGATCCGACCGTTCGGTTTTTGCCCGTAGACTGCATCACTCCTACGCAAGCGATGCAGCCATGAGCGATATTATTCTTGAAGCCAAAAACCTGACCAAGGAATTCAAGGGATTCGTTGCCGTCAACAACGTCAATCTCAAGGTCAAGCGCGGCAATATCCATGTGCTTATCGGCCCCAATGGCGCCGGCAAGACCACCTGTTTCAACCTGCTCACCAAGTTTCTCAAGCCCACCTCGGGCCAGATCCTCTTCAACGGGCAGGACATCACCCACGACGAGCCCGCCTACATCGCGCGCAAGGGCATCGTGCGCTCCTTCCAGATCTCCGCCGTCTTCCCCCACATGACCGTGCTGCAGAACGTGCGCCTGGGCATGCAGCGCAAGCTCGGCAATTCCTTTCACTTCTGGCGCAACGAGAAGAGCCTCGACCAGCTCGACGAGCGCTGCATGCAGCTGCTCTCCGAGGTCAAGCTCGAACAGTTCGCCAAGGAGTATGCCGTCAACCTCCCCTACGGCCGCAAGCGCGCTCTCGAGATCGCCGCCACCCTGGCCATGGAGCCCGAGCTGATGCTGCTCGACGAGCCCACCCAGGGCATGGGCCATGAGGATGTGGGCCACGTCACCGACCTGATCAAGCAGGTCTCGGCCGGGCGCACCATCATGATGGTCGAGCACAACATGAAGGTCGTCTCCACCATCGCCGACACCATCACCGTGCTCTCCCACGGCGAAGTGCTCGCCGAGGGCAACTACGCCCAAGTGTCCCAGAACCCGCAGGTGATGGAGGCCTACATGGGCACCAATGCCACCGAACTGCAAGGAGCCCACTGATGAACGCCGTCGTCGAACCGCGCACGAGCGCGCAGGCCAGCTCCACCACCCCGGTGCTCGAGATAAGCGACCTGCATACCTGGTATGGCGAGTCGCACATCCTGCATGGCGTGAACCTCACCGTGAACAAGGGCGAGGTGGTCAGTCTGCTCGGCCGCAACGGGGCCGGACGCACCACCACGCTGCGCGCCATCATGGGCATGGCCGGCAAGCGCCGTGGATCGATCAAAATCAATGGGGTGGAAACCATCCGCATGCCCACCTACCGCATCGCCCACATGGGCGTGGGCTACTGCCCCGAGGAGCGGGGCATCTTCTCCAGCCTGAGCTGCGAGGAGAACCTGTATCTGCCGCCGCGTGTGCGCAGCAAGCAGCCGCAGCCGCCCATGCACACCAGGGAAATCTACGAGATGTTCCCCAACCTGGAGCGTCGCAAGAACAGCCCGGGCACCAAGCTCTCGGGGGGCGAGCAGCAGATGCTGGCCGTGGCGCGCATCCTGCACACCGGTGCCAACCTGCTGCTGCTCGACGAGATCTCCGAAGGTCTGGCCCCGGTGATCGTGCAGGCGCTCGCGCGCATGATCACCATGCTCAAGGCCAAGGGCTACACGGTGGTGATGGTGGAGCAGAACTTCCACTTTGCCGCGCCGCTGGCCGACCGGCTGTACGTGATGGAGCACGGCGAGATTGTCGAGCAGTTCTCGGCCGACCAGTTGCAGGAGAAGATGCCGGTGCTCAACGAGCTGCTGGGCGTCTGATTCCCCTCTTTCCTTTCCTTTTACCCACACCCTTCCTCTAGAAGAAACCAGGAGACAAACCATGAAACTGAACAAAGCAGCAAGCCTGACCGCGATTGCGGCTTCCGTGCTGATGCTGGTGGCCTGCGGCAAGCAGGGCAGCAGCTCGGCGCCTGCAGCCGCTTCGGGCGCCAGCGGCGCAACCGCTGCCGCTCCTGCCGCGGGCGGTGGTGGCGATGTGATCCGCATCGGCTTCACCACCGACATGTCTGGTGTGTACTCCGACGTGGACGGCAAGGCTGGTGCCGAGGCGATTCAGATGGCGATCGACGACTTCGGCGGCTCGGTGCTGGGCAAGAAGGTCGAGCTGGTCAGCGCTGACCACCAGAACAAGGCCGACATCGCTGCCTCCAAGGCACGCGAATGACTGGACCAGCAGAACGTGCAGATGATGGTGGGTGGCACCAACTCCGCCACCGCCCTGGCCACGGCCACGGCCAAGATCATGGCCGAGAAGAAGAAGCCCTACTTCATCATCGGTGCCGGCTCTGCCCGCCTGACGAACGAAGACTGCACTCCCTATAACGTGCACTACGCCTATGACACCGTGGCTCTGGCCCGCGTGGCCGGCAAGGCACTGATCGAGCGCGGCGACAAGAACTGGTACTTCCTGACTGCCGACTACGCCTTCGGCCACTCGCTGGAGAAGGACACCACGACCATCGTCGAGGCTGGCGGCGGCAAGGTGCTGGGCTCCGTCAAGGTACCGCTGGGCAACTCCGACTTCTCCTCCTTCCTGCTGCAGGCCAAGCAGTCCAAGGCCCAGGTGCTGGGTCTGGCCAACGCGGGCGGCGACTTCATCAACAGCGTGAAGGCTGCCAACGAATTCGGTCTGTCCAAGGACATGAAGCTGGCCGGCCTGCTGGTGTTCATCAACGACGTGCACGCACTGGGCCTGAAGGACGCACAGGGCCTGCTGGCAACCACCAGCTGGTACTGGAACCAGGATGACGACTCCCGCAAGTTCGCCAAGCGCTTCTTCGAGAAGTTCAACCGCATGCCCAGCATGCTGCAGGCAGCCGACTACTCCGCCACCACCACCTGGCTGAACGCCGTGAAGGCCGCCGGCACGACCGATGGCGATGCCGTGATGAAGGTCATCAAGGAGACGCCCATCAACGACATGTTCGTGAAGGATGGCAAGGTGCGTGAGGACGGCCGTCTGGCCCAGACCATGTACCTGATGCAAGTGAAGAAGCCCGACGAGTCCAAGGAACCCTGGGACTACTACCAGCAGGTGAAGTCCGTTCCTGGCGACCAGGCCTACACCCCGCTGTCCGAGTCCAAGTGCAGCTTCGTCAAGAAGTCCTGATGTAACCCCACGGTGGCTGCGCGACCTGGCGCGCGCAGCCACCGCTGATTCCGGCTGATTTCAGATCTTTCACCTGTTACTCCTAGCACCCCCATGGAAATCTTTGGCATCCCACTTGCGGGCGTTCTGAGCCAGTTGCTGATCGGTCTGGTCAACGGCTCCTTCTACGCCATGCTCAGCCTCGGCCTGGCCGTCATCTTCGGCCTGCTCAACGTCGTCAACTTCGCCCACGGCGCCATGTTCATGCTCGGCGCCATGATCGCCTGGATGGGCGGCCAATACCTGGGCCTGAGCTACTGGGTCATGCTCTTCCTCTCCCCCCTGGTCGTCTTCCTCATCGGCCTGGTCATCGAGAAACTCTTCCTCAAGCACCTCTACAAGCTCGACCACCTCTACGGCCTGCTGCTCACCTTCGGCATCACCCTCGTCGTCGAGGGCCTGCTGCGCACCCAGTACGGCGTCTCCGGCCTGTCCTACAGCCCGCCCGAGCTGCTGCGTGGCTCCACCGACCTCGGCTTCATGGTCCTGCCCAACTACCGCGCATGGGTCGTCTTCGCATCCCTGGCCGTCTGCCTGGGCACCTGGCTCATCATCGAGAAGACCAAGCTCGGCGCCCTGCTGCGCGCCGGCACCGAGAACCCCAAGCTGGTCGAGGCCTTCGGCATCAACGTGCCCCGCATGGTCACCCTCACCTACGGCCTGGGCGTAGCCCTGGCCGCTGTCGCCGGCGTGCTCGCCGCCCCCGTGCTGCAGGTCAGCCCCCTGATGGGCTCCAACCTGATCATCGTCGTCTTTGCCGTCGTCGTCATCGGCGGCATGGGCTCCATCCTCGGCTCCATCCTCACCGGCCTGGCCCTGGGCGTGATCGAGGGCATGACCAAGGTGTTCTATCCCGAGGCGTCCACCACCGTGGTGTTCGTGATCATGGTGCTGGTGCTGATGTTCCGCCCCGCCGGACTGTTCGGCAAAGAGAAGTGACGCTGCAAAGGGATCAATCAAAATGAACAAGACTATCGGTTACGGACTCCTGCTGCTGCTGGCTCTGGCTGCCCCCTATGTGGTGTATCCCGTCTTCATGATGAAGCTGCTGTGCTTCATCCTGTTTGCCTGCGCCTTCAACCTGCTGCTGGGCTACACCGGCCTGCTCTCCTTCGGCCATGCTGCCTTCCTGGGCGGCGCCGGCTACATCACCGGCTGGGTCATGACCCAGGTGATCCCCGACCCCGTCATCGGCATTCTGGCCGGTACCGCCTTTGCCACCGTCATCGGGGTCATCATGGGCTACATCGCCATCCGCCGCCAGGGCATCTACTTCGCCATGATCACGCTGGCGCTGGCGCAGATGTTCTTCTTCATCGCACTGCAGGCCAAGTTCACCGGCGGCGAGGATGGCCTGCAGGGCGTGCCACGCGGCATGATCGCCGGCATTCTCGATCTGGGCAACGACTTCGTCATGTACTACGTGGTGCTGGCCATCGTGGTGGCGTCCTTCATCCTGATCTACCGCACGGTGCATTCGCCCTATGGCCAGATTCTCACCGCCATCAAGGAGAACGAGCCGCGCACCATCTCGCTGGGCTATGACGTGGACCGCTTCAAGCTGCTGGCATTCACGCTGTCGGCGGCGCTGGCCGGGCTGGCCGGGGCCACCAAGACCGTGGTGCTGGGCTTTGCCACGCTGACCGATGTGCACTGGTCGATGTCCGGGCTGGTGATCCTGATGACGCTGATTGGCGGTATGGGCACACTGTTGGGCCCTGTGGTCGGCGCCACCATCGTGGTGATTCTGGAGAACCGTCTGGGCAACATCGGCCACTTCCTGGCCAGCCTGACCGGAGTGAACTGGTTCAACAGCCTCGGTGAGCAGGTCAACCTGGCCATCGGCTTCATCTTCGTGATCTGCGTGATGCTGTTCCGCCGCGGTATCGTCGGCGAGTACATCGCCCTCGTGCAGCGGCTCAAAATGGCCTCCGTGGGCAAGAAGAAGACCTGAACACACCTTCTCCCATCCAATGCCGGCCACAGCGCCGGCATTTTTCATGCTGCTGCCACATGACCGCCAAACACTCCCACGTGTAAATTTTCATGCGGCAGACACACGCATACTTTCTTACGCATGGCATGATAGGCACTTTCGGGCAGGACAAGAGGACCCACAAGGCACCCGCTCCTGCATCGCCCCGTGATCCACCGGCAGACCTGGCACATGACTTCCCACCTCGGAATCCGATCCACCCGGCCTCTTTCGGCTCCTGAAAACACCCCCAACACCGCCCGGCGCATCCTCTGGCGCCTGGCCCTGCCGGCCCTGGCGCTGGCCGCCGGCGGCTCGGCACTGGCCCTCAAGCCACTGAGCATCACGCCACAAGGCGAAGTGAGCAAGGTGCGCCAGTTCGTAGTCACCTTCGACAAGCCTGCCGTCACTGCCGGCAACCCGGATGCGCCCGCCCCGTTCAGCATCAGCTGCTCCAGCGCCAACAAGCAAATCGAGATCCCGCGCTACAACGGTGCCTGGCGCAACCCCTCTTCCTGGGCCGCCGATTTTGACGACTACCTGCCCGCCGACGTGCGCTGCACCGCCAGGAGCAGCCCGAACTTCCGCTCCCCGACGGGTGAAACACTGGAAGCCCGCACTGCCCAGTTCCAGACGGGTGCCCCGTTCGTGCAGAACATCAGTCCCGGCGGCGGCGATATCGACGAGAGCCAGGCGTTCGCGCTGCGCTTCAATGGCGCCGTGGATGCCGCCAGCGTGCAGGCAGCGAGCTCCTGCCAGGTGGAGGGCATTGGCGAAGCCGTGCCTGCCCGCCTGATCAGCGGCGATGACCGCGCCGCCATACTGAAATCGCGCTGGTTTGCCCGGCAGGCCGAGAAGCAGCCGGATCACTACGTGGTGCTGCAATGCAATCGCACCCTGCCACAGAACGCTACTGTCACGCTGACGCTGGGCAACTACCGCAGCCCAGGCGGACTGACCAGCTCCCAGCCGCAGAGCTGGAAGTTCAAGGTACGCCCGCCGTTCGAGGCCACCTTTAGTTGCGAGCGCCCCAACGCGCAAGCGGCCTGCCTGCCGATCCGGCCGGTACAGCTGAATTTCAACGCACCCGTGCCCATGAACTGGGCGAAGCAGGTTGTGCTGCGCAGCGGCAACACTACACTGGAACCGGATTTCAGCCCCGATGAGGCGCGTGCCAGCAGCGTGGAAGAGATCCTTTTCAAGGCCGCCCTGCCCGAACGAAGCACCGCGCAACTGGTCTTGCCTGCAGGCCTCAAGGACGATGCCGGCCGCCCGCTGCAGAACGCCGACAGCTTCCCGCTGACCGTGCGCACCGGCCCGATGCCGCCGCTGGCCAAGTTTGCTGCCGCGCCGTTTGGCGTCGTCGAGCGCTTTGCCGAAGGCCCGGACGGCCCGGCACTGCTGCCCATCACCCTGCGCAAGGTGGAAGCTTCGCCCGCCGTGAAGACCCTGCAGCCCGGTGGCACCGTGCGCACCCTCACACCCGAGAGCGATGCCGAAATCATCCGCTGGTACCAGCTGGTGCGCGACTATGACAGTGAACTGGTGCAGCGCACCCAGGCGCGCAAGGACGGTATCCAGTCCTTGCCACCCGCCCTGCCCAAGCCCCGCGACGACGAGCCCGACACTGGCATTCCCCAGGACATGGTGCAGTCCCGCATGGTCTCGCTGCTGGCTTCTGCTGGTGGTGCCAAGGCCACCGAGCTTCCCAAGCCCGAAGGCGGCGATCCCCGCCCGTTCGAAGTGGTCGGCATTCCGCTGCAACCGGGCTTCCATGTGCTGGAAATCGCTTCGCCCGTGCTCGGCCAGAACCTGCTCGATCCGCGCTTCAAGCAGCGCACCATGTATGTGCGTACCAGTGCACTGGTGACCAATCTGGGCGTGCACTTCAAGCACGGCCGTGCCGGCTCGCTGGCTTGGGTGACACGCCTGGACAATGGCAAGCCCGTGCCCAATGCCAGCGTGGCGGTCAGCGGCTGCAACGGCAAGCTGCTGGCTTCCGGCAAGACCGACGACAAGGGCCTCTGGCGCCATCCGCAGGCCATCGAGGCGCCCAGGTGCGGCGAGTGGGAGCAGGACAGCGCCCTGTTCGTCAGCGCCCGCGCGGCTGACGACAAGGGCAGCACCGATATGGCCTTCGTCTGGAGCGACTGGAACCGCGGCATCGAAAGCTGGCGCTTCGACGTGCCGACCAGCAGCGATCCCAAGCCCGACCTGCGCGCACACAGCGTGCTGGACCGCACCCTGCTGCGCGCCGGCGAAACCGTATCCATGAAACACTACCTGCGCACCGAGACGCTGCGCGGGCTGGCCGCAGCAGGGCAGATGCCGACGCAGTTGCGCATCACCCACGTGGGCAGCGATGAGAGCATCGAATTGCCCCTGGTGTGGCGCACCACCGCTACCGGCGGCCAGACGGCAGAAAGCACCTGGGAAATTCCCAAGGCGGCCAAGCTCGGCTACTACCGCGTGGCGCAGATCGGCAAGGACCGCAAGGGCGAGCCCTATGAGCTGTACAGCAGCGAGTTCCGCGTGGAGGAGTTCCGCCTGCCCACCATGCACGGCAGCATTGCCCCCGTGCAGAAGGAAACGCTGGTCGGCAGCACCGAACTGCCGGTGCAGGTGCAATTGTCCTATTTGAACGGCGGCGCCGCCAGCGGCTTGCCGGTACAGGTTTCCGCCAGCATCAAGCCAGCCTATGCCTGGTTCGATGACTACGGCGGCTTCAGCTTCAACCGAAGCGAACGCTGGACGCGCCAGACCGAGGACGACAGCGAGGACGAGGACGCCCCGGCCAGCAAGGCGCAGCTGCTGGCCGACCGTCTGGCACTCACCCTGGGCAAGGACGGTGCCGGGCAGGTCAGCATCCCCAACATTCCCAAAAAAGGCCAGCCGCAGGACCTGACGCTGGAAGCCAGCTACAGCGACCCCAACGGCGAAATCCAGACCCTGCAAAGCCGCCAGCGTATCTGGCCGGCAGCCGTGGTGGCGGGCATCAAGACCGAAAACTGGGTCTCTGTCGACAAGGAACTGAAATTCCAGGCCATCGCACTCGATGTGCATGGCAAGCCGCTCAAAGGCGTGAAGCTGGCCGTGCGCGGCGTGGCGCACAGCACCGTGACCAGCCGCAAGCGTCTGGTCGGTGGCTTCTACACCTATGACAACCAGGACAGCAGCAAGGAACTCGGCACGCTGTGCAGCGGCAAGAGCGACAACCGCGGCCTGCTGGTCTGCAACGCGCAGGTGAAGGAACCGGGCGAAGTGGAACTGATCGCCAGCGCTACCGACAGCGAAGGCCGCAGCACCGAAGCAAGCACCAGCGTCACCGTCACGCGCCAGGGTGAAATCTGGTTTGGCGGCGAAGACCACGACCGCATGGACGTGCTGCCCGAGAAGCGCGATTACCAGCCCGGCGAGACGGCCCAGCTGCAGGTGCGCATGCCCTTCCGCTACGCCACTGCCCTGCTCAGCGTGGAGCGCGAAGGCATTCTGCACAGCGAAGTGCTGGATCTGAACGGCAAGGATCCGACCATCAAGCTGAAGATCCAACCCGAGTGGGGACCGAACGTATACGTGAGCGTGCTGGCCCTGCGCGGCCGCCTGCGCGATGTGCCGTGGTACAGCTTCTTCACCTGGGGCTACAAGGCCCCGCGTGAATGGTGGCGTGCGTTCTGGCATGACGGCAAGGAATACGTGGCGCCCACGCCGCTGGTCGACCTGAGCAAACCCGCCTTCCGCCTGGGCATGGCCGCGCTGAATGTGGGTGTAGAAGGCCACGCACTGCAGGTGAGTGTGGAGCCCGACAAGGAAGCCTACCAGGTGCGCCAGCAGGCACAGGTGCTGATCAGTGCCAAACTGCCAGATGGCAAGCCAGCCGCCCATGCCGAAGTGGCGGTTGCTGCCGTCGACCAGGCTCTGCTGGAGCTCAAGCCCAACACCACATGGGACCTGCTGCATGCCATGTTCCAGCAACGTGCCTGGGGCGTGGAAACGGCCACGGCGCAGATGGAGATCATCGGACGCCGCCACTATGGCCGCAAGGCCGTGCCGGCCGGCGGTGACGGCGGCAACGGTGCTGCCACACGCGAGCTGCTGGACACCCTGCTGCTCTGGAGCCCGCGCGTGCAACTCGATGCCAACGGCCAGGCACGCATCACCGTGCCGCTGAATGACGCCCTCACCCGCTTCAAGGTGGTGGCGGTGGCTGACAGCGGCCAGGACCTGTTCGGCACTGGCGAAGCCAGCATCCGTACCACGCAGGACCTGCAGATCATCAGCGGCCTGCCGCCGCTGGTGCGCGAAGGCGACCAGTACCGCGCCCAGATCACGCTGCGCAACACGACCAAGAAGGACATGCAGGTCGAAGTGACGCCCAAGGCCACCCTGCTCGACCTGAAGCCGCAGACGGTGTCCATTCCCGCCGGCGGCGCGCACGAGATCGCCTGGGATGTGACGGCGCCGCCGCAACTGGCCACCACCCGCTCGCAGGAGATCATGTGGGAAGTGAGCGCTCGTGACACCGCCGGCAGCAAGGCCGCCGATGCGCTGAAGATGAGCCAGCGCATCATCCCCGCTGTGCCACTGACGGTGCAGCAGGCCATGCTGGTGCAGGTGGATGACAAGAGCATCAGTCTGGCGCCGCCGCCGCAAAGCCTAGCCCTGCCGGATGGCAAGGCCGCCCAGGGCGGCGTGAAGATCGCACTGCAGCCCTCGCTGGCAGAAAGCCTGCCGGGCGTGCGCGACTGGTTTGCCAACTACCCCTATGTCTGTCTGGAGCAGAAGGCCAGCAAGGCGATCGGCCTGCGTGACAACACCATGTGGCAAGGCATCCTGAACGAGCTGCCCACCTATCTGGACGCGGACGGCCTGGCCAGCTACTTCCCCCCGCAGGAGGGCGGCCGCGCACGCGGCAGCGATACGCTGACCGCCCACCTGCTCGCCAGCTCGCATGAGGCTGGCAGCCTGAATCCGCGCTGGCAGCTCTCTGCCGCTGCGCGCGACACCATGCTGACCGGGCTGACGAAATTCGTCGAAGGCCGCATCGAGCGCGACTTCTGGAGCCCGCGTGCCGACCGCGACGTGCGCAAGATCGCTGCCATTGAGGCGCTGGCACGCTACGGCAAGGCGCAGCCGCGCATGCTAACCAGCATCACGCTGGCACCCAACCAGTGGCCCACGCATGCCGTGATCGACTGGCTGAGCATCCTGCAGCGCATGCCCGCCATTCCGGACCGCGATACGCTGCTGGCCGAAGCCAACCAGATCCTGCGTGCACGCCTGAGCTACCAGGGCACCCGCCTGCAGTTCAGCAACGATCAGGACGATTACTGGTGGTGGCTGATGCAGAACGGTGACGTGAACAGCGCCCGCCTGATCCTGGCGGTGGTGAATGACCCTGCGTGGAAGGACGAGTTGCCTCTTCTGGTCAACGGCTTCATCGCCCGCCAGAAGAACGGCGCCTGGCAAACCACCAATGCCAACCTGTGGGGCGGCCTGGCGCTGGAACGCTTTGCCGCCAAGGCGGAAGCTGGCCCGGTAAGCGGCAAGACGCTGCTGCGCATGGGTGGCAGCGAGCAACCCATCGACTGGAGCAAGGTTGCACGCCTGCCGGCCAGTGCCCAGGCCCGCGGCAGCCACTGGTTCGGCGCGCCGGCCACGGAGCGCATGTACACCAACAACACGGCCTTCCTGCCCTGGCAGGGTGCTCCCGGCGCTGCAGCGCAGACGCTGACCCTGCAGCAGCAAGGCAGCGGCAAGCCCTGGGCCACGGTACAGGCCCTGGCGGCAGTGCCGGTCAAAGCACCGCTGTCGGCCGGCTACAGTGTGAAGAAGACAGTCACGCCCATCCAGCAGGCTGTGCCCGGCAAGACCAGCCGTGGCGACATCTGGCGCATCCGCCTGGATATCAACGCCGCTACCGACATGACTTGGGTGGTGGTGAGCGACCCGATTCCGGCCGGCGCCACCGTGCTGGGCAGCGGCCTCGGCCGTGACTCGGCCATCGCCACCGAAGGTGAACGTGAGCGTGGCCGAGGCTGGCTGGCCTTTGTCGAGCGCAGCTTCGAGGCCTACCGCGCCTACTACGAATACCTGCCGCAGGGGGCGACCAGCATCGAATACACGGTCCGCCTGAACAACGTCGGCCAGTTTGCGCAACCGGCCACGCGTGTCGAGGCCCTGTATGCACCCGAGGTGTTTGGCGTAACGCCCAACGCCGCGGTGAAAGTGGAGGCGCGCTGAGTTGTCCGACAGTCTGAACGCTGGGATCCCCGCGCGAGTGCGGCTGCCTCAAGCGGGCCTTGCCTCCCTGGCGCGGCAAACGTGGCAGGGCACACGCCTCCAGCGCGTCGGGTTGGGACTGCTGCTGGCCGGCGGCATGGGGATCCACGCTCCTGACGTCTACGCCCTGCCCAGCTTTGCCCAAGTGCGGCAGGATTTCGTGTCTTCCGAATCGCTGCTGCTGGACCGCAACGGCGAAGTCATCCACCGCCTGCGCACCAACCCGCAGGTGCGGCGCGGGCAGTGGGTGGCACTGCCCGATGTGTCCCCCGCCCTGCGCACCGCCCTGCTGCTGAGCGAGGACAAGCGTTTCTACGAGCACAGCGGCGTGGACTGGCAGGCCGCCGGTGCCGCGGCCTGGGGCAATCTGTGGAACACGCGCACGCGTGGGGCCTCCACCATCACCATGCAGCTGGTCGGCCTCATCGACGATGATCTGAAGCGCGGTCAGGGTGGTCGCACACTGTTGCAGAAGTTTGGCCAGGCAGCGTCGGCCCGCATGCTGGACGGGCGCTGGCGCAAGGATGAAATCCTCGAGGCCTACCTCAATCTGGTGCCCTTCCGTGGCGAAATCGTGGGCATTGATGCACTGAGCCGCACGCTGTTCGGCAAGGCCGCGCACGGTCTGGATGCGCGCGAAGCGGCCATCACGGCGGCACTGGTGCGCGCGCCCAATGCCGGACCTGAAGCAGTCGGACGGCGCGCCTGCGGCGTGCTGGCCATCATGCAGAAAACCCCGCGCAGCGCCGTGCTGTGCGACAGCCTGGGCCTGTACGCAGCGGGCGTGATGCAGCGCAAGGCCTGGTCACCCAGCGACGGGATGGCGCCGCATCTGGCGCGTCGCCTTCTGGCCGGCCAACCTGCCGGTACGCAGCTGCGCAGCACCCTCTCCGCCCCCTTGCAGCGCCTGGCCGTGCAGCAACTGCAGCGCCAGATGCATGAGCTGGCAGGCCGCAACGTGCAGGACGGCGCCGTGCTGGTACTGGACAACGCCAGCGGCGAGGTGCTGGCCTGGGTCGGTGCCTCGGTACGTACCAGCCACAGCCCCGAGGTGGACGCCGTGCTGGCGCCACGCCAGCCGGGCTCCACCCTCAAGCCGCTGCTGTATGCGCAGGCCATTGCCGAGCGTCGCCTCACCGCTGCCTCGCTGCTGCACGATTCGCCTGCCGCCATACCGACGCAGAGCGGACTTTACATCCCGCAGAACTACGACCGGCATTTCAAGGGCTGGGCCTCGGTGCGCTCCTCGCTGGGCAACTCGCTCAACGTGCCGGCCGTACGCACCATCGGCATGGTGGGTGTCAACCCGTTTGCGCGCCAGCTGCGCCAGTTCGGCATCGCGCTGCCACGCACCGGGGACTACTACGGCTACAGCCTCGCGCTGGGCAGCCCCGAGATGAACCTGCTGCAGCTCACCAACGCCTACCGTGCGCTCGCAAATCGCGGGCGCTGGAGCGAGGTGCAAACGCGGCTGACTGCGAAAGAAGCCCCCGGCACCAACCGGGTGGGCGGCGCCCGCACCGCCTCTGGCACCCGCCAGGCCATCGACGGCCGCGCTGCCTTCATCATTGGCCAGATACTCTCCGACAACAACGCCCGCCTGGTCACCTTCGGCCCCAATAGCCTGCTGCACACCCGTTTCTGGACTGCCGTCAAGACCGGCACCAGCAAGGACATGCGCGACAACTGGGTCGTGGGCTGGAGCGAACGCTATACGATCGGCGTCTGGGTCGGTAATGCCCGCGGCGATGCCATGTGGGATGTCAGCGGCACCAGCGGCGCCACGCCGATCTGGGCAGCCTTGATGCAGCATCTGCATGCCGGCACGCCCAGCCGCTCACCAACACCACCTCCGGGCGTGGTGAGCCGCAGCGTGCGCTTCGACATTCCGGCCAGCGCCGGCGCTTCGCTGCAGGAACCTCCACGCACCGAGTGGTTCATCACCGGCACCGAACAGGCCGTATTTGCCGTCGCACCTTCGTCCGAACGCAGCGCCGGTGCAACCATGGCCGGCATCGACAGCCCGACCGACGGGACCATCCTGGCGATCGACCCCGATATTCCGCCGGATCGCCAGCGCCTGATGCTGCGCACCCGACTGCCCAGCGCGCAATGGTGGATCGGCGGCAAGCGCGTCGGCCAGGGGAGTGCCGTCGGCTGGCTGCCCTGGCCCGGCCGCCACAGTGTGGAGCTCCGCCAGGGGGATGGCAAGGTGCTGGACCGGGTGCAAATCGAGGTGCGTGGTGCCGGTGTACGCACTGGTGCTGCCAGGGGAAGCGGGCGTCCATGACGGCCTTCTCGAGCTCCCACAGCACCTGAGCCAAGCATCCTCAAAGCGCGAATCCAGACTCGGCGGTAGCCCTGGCCCTAGCCCCAGCGGCAGTTCCAGTTCCAGTTCCAGTTCCAGTTCCAGTTCCAGTTCCAGTTCCAGTTCCAGTTCCAGGTCCAGTTCCAGGTCCAGTTCCAGTTGCAGTTGCAGTTGTAGTCGTAGCTGTAGCTGTAGCTTTAGCCGTGGCCGTGGTCACCATGCGCCCCTTTGCCCCCGTCGCAACTAAACGAAAGCCTCGCAACTACGCCGCAGCCCCTCAAAATTTCCTCAAGCGTTCCCTGCGGATTTCATCCAAAAGTTCCCCCTTTTCAGCTGCATCCGCACTACCATGACAGGCCTTGTGCCGCACTGACTGATGTGCGACCATTTCTGCTAAACAATAAGCATGCCCGCTGTGCCGGAGCCTGCAAAGAGGAGATCATCCATGTCCGTCATTACCTGCATTGAAGACCTGCGCGTGCTGGCCGAGAAGCGCGTGCCGCGCATGTTCTACGACTACGCCGACGCCGGCTCCTGGACCGAATCCACCTACCGCGCCAACGAGGCGGATTTCCAGGGCATCAAGTTCCGCCAGCGCGTGGCCGTGAACATGGACAACCGGAGCACCGCCACCACCATGCTGGGCGAGCGCGTTGCCATGCCGGTGGCCATCGCCCCCACGGGACTGACCGGCATGCAGCACGCTGACGGCGAGATGCTGGCCGCACGCGCCGCCAAGCAGTTCGGCATTCCCTTCACCCTGTCCACCATGAGCATCTGCTCCATCGAGGACGTGAGCGAAGCCACAGGCGGCCATCCGTTCTGGTTCCAGCTCTACGTGATGAAGGACAAGGACTTCATGCGCAACCTGATCGACCGCGCCAAGGCCGCCAACTGCTCGGCGCTGGTGGTGACGCTCGACCTGCAGGTGCTGGGCCAGCGCCACAAGGACCTGAAAAACGGCCTGTCCACCCCGCCCAAGCCCACCATCGCCAACCTGATCAACCTGGCCACCAAGCCACGCTGGTGTCTGGGCATGCTGGGCACATCGCGCCGCACCTTCCGCAACATCGTTGGCCACGCCAAAAGCGTGAGCGACATGTCTTCGCTGGCCTCCTGGACGGCCGAACAGTTCGATCCGGCGCTGAGCTGGGCCGATATCGAGGAGATCAAGAAGCTGTGGGGCGGAAAAATCATCCTGAAAGGGATCATGGACAAGGAAGATGCGCGCCTTGCTGTTGAAAGTGGTGCAGATGCCATCGTGGTCAGCAACCACGGCGGCCGCCAGCTCGACGGCGCGCCCAGCTCCATCACCGCGCTGCCGGCGATTGTCGATGCGGTGGGCAATGACATCGAGGTGCACATGGACGGCGGCATCCGCAGCGGGCAGGACGTGCTCAAGGCCTGGGCCCTGGGCGCCCGCAGCGCCTGGATCGGCCGCGCCTTTCTGTACGGGCTGGGCGCCATGGGCGAAGCCGGTGTGACCAAGGCGCTCAAGATCATCCACAACGAGCTGGACGTGAGTATGGCCTTCTGCGGGCATACCGACATCAACAAGGTGGACCGCGGCATCCTGCTGCCGGGAACGTATCCGGTCGCCTGATACCTGCGTCGCGGCGCAACGACGAAGCCTGAAGCCTGAAGCCTGAAGCCTGAAGCCTGAAGCCTGAAGCCTGAAGCCTGAAGCCTGAAGCCTGAAGCCTGATGCCTGATGCCTGAAACCTCAAGCAGTCAGGCAGTCAGTCAGGCAGGCAGCCTTGCAGAACCCCCCTGTTTCTGCAGTGCGACGTCCAAGCCATTTCGCCGCTGCCCCTGCCGCAACTCCTTGCATCGCGTAGACCTGCCCACATGTCACAAGCGCACACGATTTGCCCCAGCTCACGCTCTGCGGGCGGGGCGGCGAATCGGGCACAATAGGGTGTTGCCTGACTGTCCACGCTCCGAGGTGCGTTGGTCAGTCAGACGTTTCATGTAGTCCTTTTCGTGGATCCAAGCACATGACCCTGACTTTCACGCGCGCTGCCAGCCTGACCCTGGCCATTTCCGCCCTGTCGCTGGCGGCCTGCACCAACATCAACCTGCCTCCGAGCACCGACAACAACGTGCCGGTGGTCGATGCCAGCATCCGTCCCGACGCTGCAGCCACCCCGGGCGCAAGCGCCAGCGCTGTCGCCAGTTCTGATGTATACGGCCAGCCCCTGGCCGGCGCGCCGCTGAATGGCCTGCATCTGCAGGCGGGCACCTTCTCCGCCCAAGCCAACGCCGACCGTGCAGCCGACAACATCCGCACCAAGGTACCGAGTCTGGCCGGCAAGGTGTTCGTGGCACCGCGTGGCGTCAACTTCCGCGTGCTGATCGGCCCCTTCGCCAATGACCAGGAGCGCGCCGCCGCCGCCGGCACCATCCGCACCGGCACGGGCAGCGAGGTGGTCAACGCCGCTCCCTGATTCCGGCCCCTCCCCTTGCACAGCCACGTGCCCGCGTCCAGCGGCCGTGGCTGTCTTCTTTTCACGCATGAGTACGCCGCCCCTGCCCCGCCGCATCGCCCACCTCGATATGGATGCCTTTTTCGCGTCCGTCGAGCTGCTGCGCTATCCGCAGCTCAAGGGGCTGCCGGTGGTGATTGGCGGCAGCCCGAGCCGCAACGATCTGGCGTTGCGTAAGCAGTACGGCGAGCGCTACGCCGAGATTCCGGTCGAGGCGTTCGACCGGCTCAGCGACTACACCGGCCGCGGTGTGATCACCACCGCCACTTACCCGGCGCGCACCTTTGGCGTGGGCTCGGCCATGGGCATGATGAAGGCGGCGCGGCTGTGTCCGCAGGCGATTCTGCTGCCGGTGAACTTCGACCGTTATCGCCACTATTCGCGCCTGTTCAAGTCCGTCATCACCAGCATCGCGCCGGTGATGGAAAACCGCGGGGTGGATGAGGTGTACATCGACTTCACCGAAGTCCCCGGCGGCCAGGAAGATGGTGGCCGGGTATTGGCCCAGCGCATCCAGCAGGCGATCTTCGACGCCACGCAACTCACCTGTTCGGTGGGCGTGGCACCCAACAAGCTGCTGGCCAAGATGGCAAGCGAATTCAACAAGCCTAATGGCATCAGCATCGTGCAACCGGAAGATCTGGAGACCCTGATCTGGCCGCTGTCCTGCCGCAAGATCAACGGCATCGGGCCAAAATCTGGCGCGAAGCTGGAGCGGCTTGAAATCCGCACGATCGGCGAACTGGCCGCGCGGGATCGCTTCTGGCTGATGGAACAGTTCGGCAAATCCTATGGCAGCTGGCTGCACGAAGCGGCCTGGGGCCGGGACGACCGCCCGGTGGAAACGCACAGCGAACCCGTGAGCATGAGCCGAGAAACCACCTTCGAGCGCGACCTGCATGCCGTGCATGACAAGGCCGAGTTGGGGCAGATTTTCACCTGGCTGTGCCAGCAGGTGGCGGCCGACCTGAAGCGCAAGGGCTATATGGGGCGCACCATCGGCATCAAGCTGCGCTATCCGGATTTCCGTATTGCCACGCGGGATCACAGCATCAACCACTACACGGCGGATCCGCGCGAGATTCGTCATGCGGCCGGACAGTGTCTCAAGCGGGTGGACCTGACTCGGCCCTTCCGCCTGCTGGGGGTGCGTGTGGGTAATCTGCTGCCCAATGACGAGGCACTGCACCATAACGAGACACAGGTGCTGTCACACGACGACGCGACTTTGCCGCTTTTCTGAGCTTGCCACGGCCTGCAGCACCTCGTTCTAGTTCCGCTCCGCACCTTGGGGTGGGCTGGTTCGGGGTCGGGGGGCACTTCGGTTCTCAGCGTCTCCGGGCTTGGTTCATGCTCGCTTCGCTCACGAAATCGCCAAACCCGGAGACGCTGAGAGCCGAAGCAATGTGCCGCCCGCCTCGAATGACAGAGAGAGGGGTGCTCCTCTGCCGAAGCGAGAGTGCGCGCACCACCACCGCAGCTTTGGCTCGGGCCGGAAACGGATCGGCGATTTCGTGAGCGTAGCGAGCATGAGCCGGTCCGTTTCCGGCCCGAGCCAAAACGGCACCGAAGCCGACGCAAACGAACATCACCAACTCACACCTCGCGGCTGCAGTGTTCCACAGTCGCACCACGACAACAGGAATTTCCCTACTTCGATCAGTAATGATATTGATTCGCATTCTTTTATGTATACTGGCACCCACGCGGCTCGGAGCCGTGACGACCAACCAGGAGTTTTTCCGCATCATGTCCCAGCGTTTTCTGAACCGCAAAACCTTCACCCTTGGCTCTATTGGTGCTGCAGCCCTCGCAGCTACTCTGGCTGCACCGTCCGTGCTGGCCCAACAGAAGGTCCTCAACATTTACTCCGCCCGCCACTACCAGACCGATCAGGCCCTGTACGACGCTTTCGCCAAGGCCAACAACGTCAAGATCAATCGCGTGGACACCGATGATGCCGGCGTGCTGCAGCGCCTGAAGGCCGAAGGCAGCGCCTCCCCTGCGGACGTGGTGCTGCTGGTGGATGCTTCCCGCCTGGCCAAGGCCGATGCCGACGGCCTGTTCGCCCCGATCAAGTCGCCCGTACTGGAAAAGGCCATCCCCGCCCAGTACCGTGACGCCAGCACCGCCAACGGCACCACCTGGTACGGCTTCTCCACCCGTGCCCGCGTTATCGTCTACAACAAGGCCAAGGTCAAGCCCGCCGATGTGGACAGCTACGAAAAGCTGGCTTCCGCCGCCAACAAGGGCAAGGTCTGCACCCGCAGCGGTTCGCACCCCTACAACCTGAGCCTGTTCAGCACCATGGTCGAACACATCGGTGCGGACAAGACGCAGGCCGTGCTGCAGGGCATGGTGGGCAATATGGCACGCGCGCCCAAGGGCGGTGACACCGACCAGATCAAGGCCGTGGCCAGCGGTGAATGCGGCGTGGCCCTGACCAACTCCTACTACCTAGCGCGCATGATGCGCTCCAGCAATCCGGCGGACCGCGCCGTGGTCGAAAAAGTGGGCGTGGTGTTCCCCAACCAGTCCAGCTGGGGCACGCATATGAACATCGCCGGCGGTGCCGTTGCCAAGCACTCCAAAAACAAGGATCTGGCCCAGAAATTCCTGGAGTATCTGGCCAGCCCGCAAGCCCAGCGCTACTTTGCCGATGGCAACAACGAATGGCCGGTAGCGAATGGCGTGCAGATCGACAACGCCGCGCTGAAGGCCATGACCGGTGGCAAGGCCTTCAAATCCGAGACCATTCCGGTTTCCGTGGTGGGCAAGAATCAGGTGAAGGTGCAGCAGATGCTGGACCGCGTCGGCTACAAGTAATCGAGCTGCCGACAAAGCCCGGGCGCAACAACCCGGGCCTGACGATGTGTTCCTTTGACGCCGCTTGCGGCGTCTTTTTTCATCTATGCAAACCTGAGCACGAGCTCAGAGTGTGCCGAACTGCCCTGCTTCCAGATCCAGCCGCGTCTGCGCCAGCTCCTCGGGCGAGTTCAGCACCAGGCCATCCTCTCCGGTCACGGCTTCTTCCAGCGGCTCGGCACTGACCAGAATCAGGCGCGTGTCTTCCCACGCCGTCAGCAGCACTTCATCGCCCACGCGATCAATCACGACCAGCTGGCGCTCGGTAATCGGATGCGGCCAGTAGTTGGCCTCGAGCCGGCCATCCAGCACCAGTGCCACGGCATACCAGCTCATAGGCAGGTTCAGGTTGGCGCTGTGGCCCTTGCGCAGGTCGATGCTCCACAGCTGCAGCGGGCCAACGGTTTCGGCCGGGCCGAGCTTGCCCTCATATTCGCCGGCAATCACGCGCAAGGTGCCGGCGCCTTCGGGCAGGGTCACCTCGGGAATGGCTGCGCTTTCCAGATGCTGGTTGTGCGGCGGTGTCATCTTGTACTGGGCGGGCAGGTTGACCAGCACATGGGTCAGTTCCACCGGCTCGCCGCCCTGCACTATTTCCTGGCGTATCAGGCCGCTGCCGGCGGTCAGCCATTGGACATCGCCCTTCTGCAGCGTCACCTGATGGCCGGCAGAGTCGCGCGCCTGCACGCTGCCGCGCGTTAGCAGGGTCACGATCTCGCAGCCGCGCAGCGCCTGAGCTTCAGTGGCACCACCAGCCGTCGAAGGCTGTGCCGGAGACACATGGTCCAGCTGCACGACGGGATTGATCTGTCGTCCCAGCCCCTGGCTGCCAAAGAACACATGACCCGCATAGGCATTGCCGTACTGGCGCGCTGCAGGGGCCATGCTGACCCCGATGACTTTCTTTTTCATGAACTTCCCGTGTTGTTGACTACATGTGTTCGTGCATGGCGTGCGAGCGGTCGCTCGACAGGCTCTTCAGAATGGACGGCGTGACGCCCTCGAAGGACAGCACCTTGCCACCGCGACGGCCGGCAAATTCCTGCGCAGCCTCTCGTGTGGGAAATGCCGGCAGATCGCCCATGCGCATGGGGCCGAGCGCATCCGAGCCGTGCACGTACCAGGCCTTGTCGTGTGGCAGCCACTGGCCGGTACGGCCATACGTGACCCAGGCCGAGAGAATATCCGCACGCGTGTAGCCGGGGCTGAAGCCCGGTACATTGTTCAGGAACTGCATCAGATCGATGGGTGAATCGAAATAATGCACACCGCCATCGCGGTAGATGACCTGCGCCGCCCAGGCGGGCGAACGCTCCGGATACATGCCGCACACCGGGCAGCGCGCATCCTTGGGAATGGCACGCGGTGCCTCCATCGGCAGCCCGCTGGCCGCATCATAGGGGTACGGCGGCGCCACCACGCAGACGTGCAGCAAGTCCTCCTCCTGCTCCCCCGCCAGCAGGGGCATCCAGTAATTGCGCGACAGACCGGCAGCGCCTGCGCCCGCAACCAGCGCGGCTCCGCCCCACCACAGCCAGCGGCGGCGCGTCAGGCGCTGGTAGCCGGAGGAATCAGGAGGAAGTGAGGCTGACATGGCGCTCTCCACAAGCTGGTGCGTGCAAGCCGGCGCTTACATGCGGTCGTCGGTATTGGCACCGCCGCGCAAATCGACCATCTCAGGCTTGATGTCGGCCATGCGCACGATGGTGCCGCCATACTCCTGCACGAACTTCTTCGCGTCCTCTTCCTTGGAGAAGCTGGCAAAGGTCGGACCCATGGAGCCCTTGCGCTTGCTGCCATGCACGAAGATGGCGGTGCGCGCGTCGATCCAGGCGCCCTTGGGGTTGTCCCAGTCGGTCTGGCCCATGTCCTGCACAAAAGCCGCATCCACCTTGCGCACCACCTCGGGGATGATGAGCGTGTTGAGCAACTCCATGGTGTCGCAGAAGAAGGCAGGTTCCTTGGAGTCGGCAAAGTGGATCTGGCCTTTGGGGCCGGGATAGTCCACCAGCAGCATGCCGTCCAGCTCGCAGGAAGTGCCCTGCGTGATCTCGGCCGGCTGGATGGCGCCGCTCTTGCCTTCACCCTCTTTCGAGCCGCAGGCGGCCAGCGGTGCAATGCTGGCCAGCGCCATCAAGCCCAGGAACAGGCGACGCTCGGAGCAGCGCTCGTCATGGTCGACACGGGGTTCGCTGCAGCAGCGGCACAGGTAGTTTTTCTTGCTCATGGCTTGAATCTCCAGTTGGCCAGTGCCAGCGGCACGGCAATCCACACCAGCATGGCGCCGGTCAATACCCAGATGTTCGACAACACCGGGGGCACCACACTCATCAGGCCGTAGGCGCTACGGATGTCTTCGGTACTGAATACGTTCATGATGCGGAAAATATCCGTGGGATTCATTAACAGCAGATAAGGAAATGCATCTCCGCCGTAATGTCCGCTGGTGGCAACCAGCACGCCCAGCAGCACCAGATCGAACACCAGCACGAACAGGAACCACAGGATGACGGCGCCGCCGGAGGCGCGCGTGCGGTCACGCGCGATCACCGACATCAGCACGGCCATGCTGAGGAAGGCCAGCCCCATCAGGAGCGAACTGCCAACAAAGCCACCATAGTGGAACAGCGCCCGCGTGCCGAATTGCAGGGTGAGCACCCCGCCCACCAGCGCCAGCCCCACCAGCATGGCCAGCGAAAGCGCCAGCGCCAGGCCCAGGTACTTGCCGATCAGCAATTCACCGCGTGTGATGGGCAGCGCCAGCAGCAGATCGAGCGAGCCGCGTTCGCGTTCGCCCACGATGGCGTCGAAACCGAGCAGCAGCGCGATCAGCGGCACCAGATAGATCACCAGGCTCACCAGACTGGTGATGGTGAACTCGATGGAGCGGATGCCCACCGTGCCCTGCTGCGCACCACCGGCGTAGGCAATGACGATGGAGAACACGGCAAACACGAGGGCAACAGCGAGCACCCAGCGGTTGCGCAGGCGGTCTCGGAATTCCTTGGACGCAATGGTGGCAATCTGTCGCAGTTCCATCATGCCTCCCTGCCGGTTGCGGCAGTCTGGCGGACAGGCGCCTGCGACTTGCCAAAGAACATGTCTTCAAGCGAAGGCTCACTCACCTGGATGTCCTGCACCGCACCGTTCCAGGCCATGACCTGCTGCAGCAGCGGCAGTTTGCTGGCACGCGGAACGCTGAACTGCAGGCCATTGACCTGACGTTCCACCGGCAGCGCAGCCAGTTGCGGAGGCAGGCTGGCGAGCAGCGCATCGCGCTGGGCGGGCGCCATCTGCGGAGACAGCTGCAACTGGACAATGATGGGCAGATCGTGCATGTCGCGCAGCGCTTCGACACTGCCGAGCGCCTGCACCTTACCGTTGGTCAGTACGGCCACGCGATCCACGCGGTTCTGCAGTTCGGCCAGGATGTGCGAGGTCAGCACGATGGTCAGGCCCTGGTCGCGCAGTTCGGCCAGCGTATCCCAGAAGAAGTGGATGGCATGGGGATCCAGACCGGTGGTGGGTTCATCCAGGAACAGCACCTGCGGCTTGCCCAGCAGGGCCTGCGCAAATCCGAGGCGCTGGCGCATGCCCTTGGAATAGGCACGCACCGGGCGCTTGCCGGCGTGACCCAGGCCCACGCGTTCCAGCAGCGGCTGGCATTCGGCCTTGTCGATGCGCTTGAGGCGGGCAAAGAAATGCAGGGTTTCCAGTCCGGTCAGGTTGTCCCACAGGGCGACGTTCTCGGGCAGGTAACCGATATGGCGGCGTACGGCCCGTGCGCCGCTGCCGGCGACCGGCGCGCCAGAGATACGGATATCGCCGCTGCTCACGGCCAGCAGGCCGAGCATCATCTTGAACAGCGTACTCTTGCCGGCGCCGTTGTGCCCGATCAGGCCGAACACTTCGCCGCGCACGATGTCCATGGACACGTCATCCACGGCCGTGAAGGCGGCAAAGCGCCGCGTCACGTTGCGCAGGGTAATGACGGGTTCTGCACCGTCGGGCAGCGCCGCATTAGCTCTTGGGGGCATGGGTGATTTTCCTTGTCAGCATATAGCGCCATTTTTCCCAATCGGGAGTAGCCGGCTCCATACGGGGATTCTTTTCTACCACACTGGGCACGCGCAGCACGGGGAACTGTTGCCCCACCATGCGCAGCACTTGCACCGCAGGGCTGGCCAGCAGCAGGCGCACCATGGGATAGCGCCAGCTCAGGCGGTCGACCACGTCGTTGGCTTCGTAGGAGACATCGCCGCGGCCGTCGCTGTCACGATCCCAGCCGCGGTAGTTGCTCCAGTAGTTGCCCAGCTTGCCGCCCCACTCCGTATCGCGGGTGCCGATGTACTTGATCTGTTCCTGGTTGCCGATGAAGTCGTTGCCGTCCACCTCGTTGCGGGCCGAGCCGGACAGATGCACGCCGATCTTGTTGTCGGCCACCACGTTGCCGGTGAGCTTGGTGTATTCCACGTCATAGACGAAGAAGCCACGCCCGTTGCGCATCACCACGTTGTTCTCGACGACCGCGTCCTGCAGCGTGCGCAGCATGATGCCGTGGTCCAGGTTGTCCCAGGCGCGGTTGTTGCGCACCACCTGGTCGCGCACTTCCATCAGCGCCAGGCCGCTGCGGTTGGCCCAGGTATCGTTGTCCTCCCACACGTTGTAGTAGGAGTTCATGTAGTGCGTGCCGTAACGGCTGTGGTGCATGTTGTTCTGCTTGAACTCCGCATGGTGCGATACGTCGATATAGAGCGCATCGCGCACGAAGCTCACCTGGTTGCCGATGATCTTCGCACCCTTGGTGTTGTAGAGCTGAACGCCATTGCCGCGCTGCGCACTGTCGTAGTCGCGCTTGCCGGTGATGTTGTTGTTCAGCACCAGCACGTCATCGGCCTTCTCGATCCACAGGCCGAACAGGTTGTAGTTGAGCCAGCAGTTCTGCACCTTGGCGCGGTGGGCCCCTGGCTGGATGTAGATCCCGGCGTTCTGCTTGAGCAAGCTGCCACCGGAATCGGAGACGATCATGCCTTCGATGACCACATCAGGCGCAGTGACGCGGATAGTGTCGTCCTTGTCGCCACCGCTCACGCGCGGGCGGTTGACGCCACGCAGCGTGATGGTCTTTTCGATGCGCAGGTTCTCTTCGTAACGGCCGCGCTGCACTTCGACCACATCGCCCGGCTGCGCCTTGTCGATGGCAGCCTGGATGCTCTCGCCCGGCTTGACCGGGATGATCGCTGCCTGGGCTGCCGGCAATGCCAGCAGTCCAGCCAGGATGGCGCCCGGCAGGGTCAGCGGGCGGTAGCGGGGGGCACGGTGGGTACTGCTCCGTGCCATGGTCAGCCCATCGTCATCAGGCCTGCGGCCTGGAGCGCCCAGAACAGCGCCGCACCAATCAACAGGTTCTTGAAGCCGACATAGGCCAGCATGTCCATGACATTGGCGCGCCGGTACACGGTGCCCCACCACGGACCATCCTTCACGTAACGCTTGCCTTGCAGACGGATCAGCACTTCAAAGACACTCCATCCAAACCACCAGCCGATCACCATGATAGGCGAGGCACTGCCCTGCGCAGCCAATACCCACACCAGGGAAGCTGCCAGCGCCAGAGCGATGCCAACGGCAGTCAGGATGCGGCTGCCTTTCCAGCTGTCGCGGTTGAAGGGCCACAGGTGGTCGACGATCTCGACCCACAGGCGCTTGATGCCACGGGCTTCGGCCACGGGCGGCACGGCCACATCGGTGGGCAGGCGCGGATCGGGCTTCTTGGCAAGCAGCGCGGCGGCATGCTGCAGCTGGCGGTCATCCTTGATCGGCACGATCGGGATGAAGTAGCCGTTCTTGCCGATGGCGGTGAGCGGCTGGCCTTCGCGTTCGCGCATCTTGCGTTCTTTCGCCAGCGGCGGGCACCCCGACGTGTCGGTGTACAGAATCATGCAGTCCAGGCAGTGCAGGCACTCGCGGTGGTCGATGCGGCCATCGGCATCGATCGCCTGCGCGCCGCAGCCCTTGGCACAGGCCTTGCAGCTGTTGCAGTCGGCCTTGCGCTTGAGGCCGAACCAGCGGAAGGTGCTCGGCATGGCCAGCGAGGCGCCCAGCGGGCACACGTACTTGCAGTACGGGCGCTCGATGAAGATGGAGATGCCGAAGATCACCGCCACAAAGGTCACGTACGGCCAGCTGCGGTTGGTCAGGCCCACCAGGAAGGTGGTCTTGAACGGCTCCACTTCGGAGAGTTTCTCGGCCAGGCCCATGGAGAACAGCGACACCACGACCAGACCGAAGAAGACAGCGTATTTCACCCACTTCAGGCGGTCATGCCAGACCTGCGGCAGCTGGAACTGGAAGCGTTTCAGACCCACGGCGCCGGCCACCTTGTGGATGATCTCCTGGATGGAGCCGAACGGGCAGGTCCAGCCGCAGAACAGGCCGCGACCGAACACGAAGATGGTGATGAAGATGAAGACCCAGAACAGGAAGATGAACGGGTCGCTCAGGAACAGCGTCCACTCCCACTTGAACAGCAGGGAGTGCAGCCAGGTCAGCACCTGGGTGATGGATGGCTGCGCCATCATGATGAAGCCGACCCAGACGATGAAAATCATCCAGAACGAATACTTGAAGGCATTCACCGGCCACTTGTTCTTGTGCGTGGAGCGGCGCGTGAGCGGATCACGCAGGGCATACACCACGGTTACGGCCACCAGCAGCAGCGCAAACAGGCTGATTTCGAGGGCGCGCGATTTCCAGACCTTGAGCCAGCTCGGATCGGGCTTGATGATCTTGGGATGACCGCCTTCCAGGTACTGCGCCGGCATCCAGTAGGCCGTATCGAAGTTGGCAAAGGTACGGGTACCGGTTTCGCGGTCCACCTTGTTGCCCAGGAAGGTGAGCTGCCAAGGATAGGCATCGGAGAACGCCTTGGAGCGCACCATGAAGATGGCGGCTTCCGTGAACGTGGGCGCGCCCTTGGCCGCCACACTGTACAGGTTGAGCGCATCGGTATCGCGGAAGGTGAAGGTGTCGCCGTCCTGGCGCACCTGCACGCGGTCATAGATGCCGCCACGCACAAAGCCGGAGCCCTTGAAGGATTCCTTGCCGGCCGTGCGGATCACGAAGATCGCCGTCTCTTCCGGCTTGAGCTGGCTCATCAGGTTCTGCCAGTTGCTCTTGCCGAGCACGGCTTGGCCCACGATGGGCGAATTGAGCGAACCGAACCACAGCTCGATGAAGGGCTCACCAGTCTTGTCCAGCCCCACCTGCTGCGGCTGCACCACGATGCGGCGCACCGCTTCCTGCTTGACCAGGGTGTTCCAGTCAGGCAGCTGGGCGCCTTCGGCCAGCGGCACGTACTGGGGTTGCGGGCGGATGGTCTGCTCCATGATGCCGACCTGCTTGGCAATCGCCGCGCCCGAGGTCATCAGCACCTGGTTCTGGGCAATCACCGTCACGGTGGCGCCCGAGATGGCATCCACGCCAATCACTTCGCTGTCGGCATGCGAGGAGCCGACCTCGATCTTGTCCTTGACCGACTTGCCGATGTACTGGTTGTTGAAGTTGATCAGCGCCGATTCGGGAATGCCGAGCAGCAGGATGGGCTCGGAGTGCTTGAGCACTTTCACGCCCACGAATTTGCCCTCGTTGTCCATGCCGATCAGCGTCACCACCGGCTTGCCGGAATACGCCGGCGTGTCGGTGATGTCGGTGGAGAGCATCACATAACCGAGTTTGGTCTTGCCGTCCGCGCCGTAGGCCTCGACGTACGGTGGCTGTCCCTTGCGCTCGGAAAACGACGCCGCTCCGGGGAACACATCCTTGCAGGGCAGCAAGGCACACATGTCCTTCGCTGTTGCCAGATCCGCCGGCAGCTCGGCTTCGTACGCCTGCGATCCGCCTGCGCCTGTGCCGCTGTTTGTCGACGCCAATGCAGGTGACGATACCGCCACAGCCAGCCCGACCGCTACGGCCAGCCTGCGCGCAATGCTCAACCAGTTCATGATTACTCCACGCTTGCAAAAAGATCGGGGCCGGGCCTTTCGGAACCCGGCCCCGATCTGCCTTCCATCATGCGGGGCTTATCAGGCCTCGACAATCATCCGGCCGCGCATCTCCAGGTGCAGTGCGTGGCAGAAGTTGGTGCAATAGAACCAGAACACGCCAGGCTTGTCGATCTTGAAGGTGACCGATTTGGTTTCCAGCGGGTTGACCAGGAACTGCACGTTGTACTCGGGCAGGGCGAAACCGTGAGTCAGGTCTTCCACCTTGTCGAGGTTGGTCAGGATCAGCGTCACTTCGTCGCCGACCTTCACGTTGAACTCGATCGGGTAGTAGGTCGGTGCGATGGAGGCCATGCGCACGGTGACTTTCTTGCCTTCACGGGTCACGCCGGTTGCCTTGGGCTCCTTCACGGCGATCGGGGAATCATCTAGCGCATAGACCTGCTTGGTGTGGATCCAGTCGCGCTTGAAGATCACGAAGTCGTGCGGCTCGGGGCGTACGGCGTTGTCGTGCGCCAGGATCATCTTGTCACCGGTGATGTCGACCAGCTGGTCGTTTTCCGGGTGCATCGGACCCACGGGCAGGAAACGGTCCTTGGAGAACTTGTTGCCCACGGCCATCCACACGCCATCGGCTTCGATGGTCTCGGCCTGGGTGGCATTGATGTGACCGGGCTGGTACATCACGTCCAGACGATCCACCACCGGGTTCAGCGCCTTGTCACCAGCGTGCTTCTTGATGGCGGTATCGATGTTCCACTTCACCACCTGGCTGTCCAGGAACAGCGTGGTGTAGGCGTTGCCGCGGCCGTCGAAGGTCGTGTGCAGCGGGCCCAGACCGATTTCGGGCTCGGCCACGATGGCCTTCTCGATGTCGTCCAGCTTGCCGTCGAACCAGTCGAGCACTTTCTGCAGTTCGATCACGGTAGCGGTCGGAGACAGCTTGCCGGAGCAGATGAAGTACTTGCCGTCGGGCGTGGCGTTCACGCCGTGCGGGTTCTTCGGCACGGAGACGCGCACGCTCAGTGCCGTCTTCGGATCCTTGTTGGCTTCGACCGTGCAATCCACCACCGGCACCTTGGAGTCACCGATCGTGGTGGCCTTGCCGTCCTTGATGGCCTGCTCGATGCGGGCGATGTTGAAGAACAGGCAGGCATCGCGTTCGGCCGACATCATCTCGGCAAAGTGCACGCCGTTCTCGGTGTTGTACTGGTTGCTTGCGGCCAGCTTGCCGTCAAACGAGGTGGCCACCAGGTCGCAGTTGCCGTCGATGCGGGCTTGCCAGCGCACATCCATGGTCTCTGCGTCCACACAGGTGAACAGGCAGTGGTACTTGGTGGGATCTTCCAGATCCTTGCCCTTGTTGGGCATGGGCACGTGGAATTCCTGGCCGCAGAACACGCGGGTGGTGTAGTTGATGGCGGGATCGACCGGATCGCGCTTGTCCGGGAAGATGCCGTGGAAGCCCTGGATGTTCGGGATCTTGGTGATCTTGTCGCAGACCATGTAGTCCAGGCGGAAACGCGCCAGACGGGCATTGATCTTGTCGTTGATCCAGGCGTACTTGCCGTCGTAGATGCCATCCTTGTAGGAGGCATGGATGTGGTGCGTGTCCGCAACCGTGTATTCGAGCGAGCCATCGGCCTTGGTGCCCATGACAGCCTTGGATTCATTGGTCAGGCCCCAGCCGATCAGCGCATCAGGCACAAAGCACGGAATGCGCAGCAACTCGCGGCCGGAAGGAATGCCGATCACGCGGGCATCCCCCGTGTGGCCACTGCTCCACAGGCCGTAGTGGGTATCCAGCTGGCCGGGCTTGACCTCGACCGAACCGGCACCGCCGACCTTGTGTTCACCGCTGCCACCACCGCTGGCAGCTGCGCCGGCACCAGATGCACCGCCGCCGGCAGGTCCCTTGTTCTCGTTGCAGCCAGCCAGGCCCATGGCACCTACTGCGCTGACGCCAACGGCCGCCGCAGAGTGCAAAAACCGCCGACGGCCCAAACCGCTTGCGGCACCCAATACCTTGCTCGTTTCCTCAGTCATGACACGCTCCTTGACAAAGTTCAGTGTCGGAACCGAACTCCCCAGCCCGGCCAGCACTTTACCTATTTACATAATACGCACGATCACGCACTTGCAACCAGATACAAACCGCAATCGATTGATGTCAGTCAAGCCTTTGGCCACCCCTTGCGCGATCTGGCGACAAACCACTCCCCCGATCGAAACGACGTCATTAGAATGCGGTTCATATGTTGGCGTTGGTACACACGATCCCGTTACAGGGTTAACCCGCCGCAACCCGACCCCGCAAAAGCAGCGTCCGGGCCGGAATCATGATGAATGGAGAACAAGCATGATGGGTAGTCCAAGCTTCTCCCGGCGCGCCGTTCTGGCCGCGCTAGGTGCCGTTGCGCCGCTGGTGGTTCTGCCGGTTTCCGCCAGTGTTTCGGTGCCCTACCGGGCCCGGCGCACACTGATGGGAACGGTGGTGGACATCACTGTGGCCGATGGCGCGCAGGCGGGCGTGGCGCAGAAAGTGGATGCCGCGTTCGATGCCATGCAGCGTCTTGAGGCCATGATGAGCCGCTTCGATTCTGCCAGCCCGCTCAGCCGCATGAATCAGGCTGCCGGTGCCCAGGCGATGGCTGTTCCGCGCGAGATGCTGGACGTACTGCAGCAGGGCCAGGCCCTGTCGCGCAAGACCAGGGGTGCGTTCGAACCCCTGCTCGGCCGCCTCACGGCGCAGGCCGATCGTGATGTGGGCCCAATGGACAACGCCCAGATCCAGCGCCTGCTGCCGCATGCTCGAAGCAGCGCCCTGCAGATCGACAAGCGCGCCGGTCGCGCGCGCCTGACGGATCCGCTGGCACGCATCGATCTGGGTGGCGTGGCCAAGCTGCCGATTCTGCAGGCAGGTCTGGATACGCTGACGCAGGCCGGCCTGCAGGGCTGCATGATCAATGGGGGCGGTGATGTGCTCGCTTCCCGCCGTGCCGATGGCCAGCCCTGGCGCATCGGCGTGCGCGATGGCGTACAGCCGGACCGCTTGCTGGCCGTGGTACCGCTGAAGGAAGGCATCGTGGCTTCGTCAGGCGACTACGAGCGCTACATCACCATCGGTGGCGCACGCTACCACCACATCATCGATCCGAAGACCGGCCGCCCCACCGCCGGCATCCACGGCGTGACACTGGTGGCTGAAACGGTGGATCAGGTGAATGGTCTGGGAACCGCTGCCATGGTGGCCGGCCCGGCTGGGGCTTCGCGCAGCCTGCAGGCCTGGGGAGCACCGGAGTTCATCGTGATGCATGCCGACCGCCAGGTGGAAATCGGCGGCGCACTGGCGAGCAAGCTGCTGCCGCCACCGGGGCAGAAGGCGATTCGCCGCGCCTGATTCGGGCGCAAGCCAGACAGACGGGGCTCAGGCGGAAGCTTGAGGCCAGTTTTCTTGCGCTTGAGCGGTCGTGTCAGGAACCACTTCCCGTCTGCTGCTCCCTGTCGGCAGTCGGCAGTCGGCAGTCGGCAGTCGGCAGTCGGCAGTCGGCAGTCGGCAGTCGGCAGTCGGCAGTCGGCAGTCGGCAGTCGGCAGTCGGCAGTCGGCCAGTGTTACCCGTTCCTGCGTCGCAGCGATCGGCTCAGCAGAATCACCGGTACCAGCCCCGCCAGCACCAGCGCCAGACTGGGCAGTGCCGCTTCGGTCAGGCGCTCATCCCGCGCCAGCTGGAAGGCCGATACGGCCAGCGTATCCATGTTGAAGGGGCGCAGCACCATGGTGGCCGGCAGCTCCTTCATCACGTCGACAAACACCAGCAGCAATCCCGCCAGCACCGGCCCGCGCAGCAAGGGCAGGTGCACCTGCCCCAGCAGGCGCCAGCCGCCGATGCCCAGCAGGCGTGCGGATTCGTCCTGGCTGGCCGGAATGCGCGCATAGCCGCCCTGCACGCTCTGCAGAGCCACGGCAGTGAAACGCACCAGATAGGCCCACAGCACCCCCAGCACGGTAGTGGTGACCAGTCCGCCAATCGTCCACTCCGGCTGCCAGGCCTGCAGCGCCGCCACCGGCAGCAGCAAACCCACCACAATCACCGCGCCAGGCACAGCATAGCCCAGCGAGGCCAGTTGCATCAGCCCGCCGGTCATGCGGCCGGGGAAAAGACGTGCGCTTCCCGCCAAGGCCAGCGCCAGCAAGGTCGCCAGCACGGCAGCAGACAGCCCCAGACGGATGCTGTTCCAGGCCCAGGGCAGGAACTGCGCCCACATCACTTCCTGATCCAGCTCCAGCCCCTGCAGCAAGGGGCGCAGCATCATCAGCACCGGTGCCGCAAAACCGAGCACCACCGGCACGGCGCACAGCAGATGGGCCACCATGGCCCGCCCGCCCTGCAGCACGGGCACCCTGCCCTGCGTACCACCCTGACGCTGGCCACGGCTGCTGGCAAAGCGCATGCGACGGCGCGCACGGCGCTCCAGCCACAGCAGCAGGGCCACGGTTGCCAGCAACACCAACGCCAACTGGGTGGCGGCAATATGGTCATCCATCACCACCCAGGCCTTGATGATGCCTGCGGTAAAGGTCTGGATGCCGAAATAGCTGGAAACGCCAAAATCTGCCAGCACCTCCATCAGCGCCAGCGCCACGCCGGCAGCCACCGAGGGCCGCACCAGCGGCAGCGCCACACGCAAGATGCGGGTCCGCAGGCCGGTGCCCAGCATGGCCGCCGCTTCCATCAGATGTGTGGCACGCTCCAGCAGCGCCGTGCGCGCCAGCAGATAAACGTAGGGATAAAGCGTGACGATGAACAGGAAGGCCGCACCCCACACCGTGCGCACCTCGGGCAGCATGCGCCCTTCGGCCTGCAACGCCTCACGCAGCCAGGTCTGTGCCGGGCCGCTGAACTGCAGGAAATCGGTATAGGCGTAGGCGCTCACATACGCCGGCATGGCCAGCGGCAACAGCAACAGCCACTCCCACTGCCGGCGGCCGCGGAAATCGAACAGGGTCACCAGACTGGCGCTGCCCAGCCCCAGAAACAGCGTGCCGACAGCCACCAGCACACACAGCAGCAGCGAGGTCCAGGCGTACTCCGGCAGCACCGTCAGCGCCATCTCGCGCACGATGTCCGCGCTTTCCGCATTCCACTGCAACGCTGCCGCCAGCACGGCCAGCACTGGCAGCACCAGCATCACACCAACCGGAAGCAGCCAGAAGCGCGCGATCCATCCGCCCAGACGCGCACGTGTGTGACCCGACATCCGGGCGGACGATGTGTCCGGATCCGGGTCATTGGGCTCTGAAGACAGTGGGATGGCAGTGGAATTACGCATGGTTAATTAATGAGAATTATATTCATTTAATCTATAATTCCCGGACTCCGTTTCTGATTTTGCCCCGTCGCCCCATGCAACTGACCATCGACTCCCTCAGCGTGCACTACGCCGGACAGACTGCCCCTGCGGTGCAGGATGTCAGCCTGTCACTGCCTGCCGGGCAGATTGGCGTGCTGCTCGGCCCGTCCGGCTGTGGCAAGACCACGCTGCTGCGTGCCGTGGCCGGGCTGGAAACCGTATCGGCTGGCAGCATCGCGCTGGCGGGTGAAGTCATCAGCCGTCCGGGCTATGCCGTGGCGCCCGAGCAGCGCCGCATGGGCATGGTGTTTCAGGATTACGCCCTGTTCCCCCATCTCGATGTGGGCCGCAACGTGGCCTTCGGCCTGCAATCCCTGGCCAAGGGCGAGCGCCAGAAACGTGTCGCCGAGGTGCTGGAGCTGGTCGGCCTGGGAGGCCTGGAGGGACGTTATCCGCACGAGCTTTCCGGTGGCCAGCAACAACGGGTCGCCTTGGCGCGTGCCCTGGCGCCGCGTCCGCAACTGCTGTTGCTGGACGAACCCTTCTCCAACCTCGATGCCGGCCTGCGCGACCGTCTGGCGCAGGAACTGCGCGACATCCTGCGCTGCCACGGCACGACTGCGCTGCTGGTCACGCACGACCAGCACGAGGCTTTTGCCATGGGCGACCGCATCGGCGTGCTCTATCAGGGGCGCCTGCAGCAATGGGCCGATGCCGCCACGCTGTACCGCGAGCCGGCGACGGCCTTTGTGGCCCAATTCATCGGCCAGGGCATGCTGGTGCCCGCCCTGCAGGACCCTTCCCGCTCGGGCTGGATGCAGACACCCCTGGGCGCCATCAGCGGCCCGCTGGCTGCCGGAGATTCCTGTCTGCTGCTGCGTGCGCACGAGATCGTGCACGATGCGCAATCCCCGCTGCAGGCCGAGCTGCTGCACAAGGCCTTCCGTGGCAGCCACTGGCTGTACACGCTGCGCCTGCCGACTGGCGAAACCGTGCTGGCCGAAATGCCCACCGACATGACGCATGCCGTGGGCGAACGTGTGGCCCTGCGCGCGCAGCCGGGGCAACTGGTGACCTTCAGCGATCCGGTACAGAAGGCGGCCTGAGCCGGCTCGACCGCTCGGGCCTGGTCCGAAACCTGTCACCGGCGGAAAGTGCTTGGCGCATCGGCCAACCGCACCCCTGCCTCACGCCTTGCCGTGCGCCCAGCGCTTGTGAAGCCGGCGTGCCGCACTGTCCAGCAGCCAGCCCAGCAGGCCAATGAACAGCACCGCGGCCATCAGTTCGGAATACGCCAGACGATCGCGCGTATCCAGGATGAAATAGCCCAGCCCCTTGCTCACGCCCAGCATTTCGCACGGTACCAGCACGATCCAGACAATGCCGATGGCCAGACGCAGGCCGGTCAGCACATGGCCCAGCACGGCCGGAATGATGACGCGCGCCAGCATCTCCACCCGCGTGGCACTGAGCGAGGCACCCAGCTGCAGCCAGTTGGGATCAATGGTACGCACGCCGGCACTGGTGTTGAGCATGATGGGCCACACCGCCGCGAAGGTCAGCAGGAAATAGATGGGGGCATCGCCCACGCCGAACAGCATCACCACGATCGGCATCCAGGACAGCGGAGAAATCATGCGCAGCAGCTGGAAGGCACCTCCAGTAGCCTGCTCCACGGCGCGCGACCGGCCGATCAGCAAGCCCAGCGGCACGCCGATCACCAGGGCCAGCACCAGTCCTACCAGCACCCGCTGCAGGCTGGCCAGCACATGCGCCCACAGTTGCCCGCTGCCCAGCAACCAGCCCAGACTCTTGAAGGTAGGCCAGGGAGCCAGCAGGCTGGCAATCGGCATGGTCTGCTGCAGCAGCCAGGCACCGATCTGCCACAGCAGCAGAAGCACCAGCAAGCCCAGCGCCGCGCGTGCGGCCGAAGGAAAGCTTTCAGCACGGAAGGAGGCAGAAGCCTGGGAAAGACCGGTGCCCGATGCTCTTGTAAATGAATCCGCTGCGGCAGACGCATCAGCTACGCCGGTCCGCTCCACATGCATGGGTGCTCCCCCCTCTCCGGAGATTACGGTAAGTCGACCCGCGTCCTGCGTCAACGGGGGTGATGAAAGAGGCAAGGTCGTACTTGTCATGGACTGAACTTCCGGTGTCATGCCAGCAGGGTTTCCTGCCGGGCAAAGCTGGCGGGCAAAGCAAAACGGGCCTGGCTCTGGGTGGATTCGATGGCCTTGCGCACAAAGCGCTCGTCCACCAGTTCGCCTGCCACACGCGCGGGATCGAGATCGCGCAGGAACAGGTTTTCACCCGCGATGTGTGTCTGCTTGAGCAGTTCAACCATTGTTTCGGTGTAGCTGGCAAACGGGTAGGGCTGAAAATCGATGCGCGACTGCTTCCAGTCGGGATGGCGGATCGCCCCGCTATCCACATAGCGCTGCCAGTCGGCCTGCGGCGGCGCCAGCACCTTGCCCAGCACGGCGGGCAGATGCGGCGTGTATTTGCCCTCGCCTGCATTCGACAGCAGGGTCGCGGCTTCAACACGGTGGTCCAGCGTCCACAGTTGGGCCTTCACCAGTGCGTTGGTCACGCGCTGCACCCACTCCGGCCGACGCTCCACATCGTGCGCATGCGCCACCGTCACGCAGCAGGCATGGTCGCGCCAGACATCGCCGGTAAAGCGCAGCACCTTGCCCACGCCCTTGTTCTCGGCCACCGCATTGAAGGGCTCGGCCACGATGAAGCCGGCAATGTTCTTCGCCGCCAGCGCCGCCACCATGTCGGACGGCGCCATCACGATCAGACGCACCTGGCGCGGGCCGGGCGCGTCGTTTTCGGTCACTTCCAGCCCGTTGCTGCGCAGCAGATACTGCAGCACCACGTTGTGGATGGAGTACCAGAACGGAATCGCCACCGTCTTGCCGCCCAGTTCAGCCACGCTGTTGATGCCCGGCTGCACGGTCAGCGCCGAACCCGCCATGTGGTTCCACATCAGCACCTTCAGCGGCGACTGGCTGCCATAGCGTGCCCACACCGTCATCGGCGACAGCACATGCACCATGTTCACCTGCCCGCTGATGAAGGCTTCCACCAACTGCGCCCAGCTGCGGAACAGCACCGGCTTTTCCACCACCACGCCCTCGGCCTCGAACAGCTTGCGGCTGTGCGCCACCAGCAGCGGCGTGGCATCGGTGATCGGCAGATAGCCGATGCGCAGCGGCGCATCCGGCTGCATGGCATGGCGCTGGCCACAGGCCTGCAGCAGTGGCAGGCTGCCGGCGCCGGTAAACAGCGCCGCCAGTTTCATCCATTCACGTCGGTTCATGCCGGCAGCCCTCAGATCACGTATTCCACGGTTTCGAGCTGCTGACGCTGCAGGCGCGAATCGCGCAGCGCCTGCAGGATCTCCACCCGCAAGGCATTCATCTGCAGCCCCACATCCTGACGCGGATACGGTGCCTGCAGACGCCACTGCCCGATCAGGCGACCGGGGCTATTGCCGATCAGCAGCACACGATCCGACACGGTCAGGGCTTCGTCGATGTCGTGCGTCACCAGCACCGCCGCAGTCTGGTGGTGGGTCGCAATGTCGCGCAGCAGCTCCTGCATTTCTGCGCGCGTCACTTCGTCCAGCGCGCTGAAAGGCTCATCCAGCAGCAGCACCTCCGGCTGGCGCGCCAGCGCACGGGCCAGTGCCACGCGCTGCGCCATGCCCCCGGAAAGTTCGGCCGGATACGCCGTAGCAGCATGGCTCAATCCCACCTCCTCCAGCGCCGCATCCACGCGACGCTGCAACTCGGCCTTGCCCAGCTGCGGCTGGTGCCTGAAATCCAGCCCGAAGGCCACGTTCTCGCGCACATTCAGCCAGGGAAACAGCGAGGCCTGCTGAAACACGAAGGCCGCACGCGGATGCGGCTGGCGCAACGGCTGGCCAAACAGGGCTACCTCACCGCGCTGCGCCTGCTGCAGTCCGGCCAGCACCCGCAGCAGCGAGGACTTGCCCACGCCACTCGGGCCCAGCAACGACACCAGTTCGCCCGGCTGCAGCGCCAGCGAAAAATCCTGCAGCACCCATTTGTGCGAACCATCGCCCTGGGCATATCCCAGTGCGATGTCGCGGGCTTCCAGCACCGTGGCAGCGTGTGTCATGCGTCAGCGCTCCTGCAGATCAGTCCGGAATTTCAACGAAATCATCCTTGCCGACACCGCAGTCCGGGCAGGTCCAGTCGTGCGGAATGTCCGCAAAACGGGTACCCGGTGCGATGCCGTGCTCGGGCATGCCGGCGGCTTCGTCGTAAATCATTCCGCAGGGAATGCACATCCATTGGCTCATGAAATACTCCTTCAGGCAGCCTGGGTTTCGGTCTCGGCGGCCTGGGGCGCCACGGCGTTCGGGCTCTCCCCAGCACGTTCCTTGCCCGCGGCCTCGGTTACGGCCGCAGCGGCCTGCGACGCTACCGCTGCCGGATTGGCTGCTGTCAGCACCGCAATGTCATGGCGCAGTTGCTTCAGCGCCGGCGTCACGATGGCCACAAACAGGGCCTCGCGGCTGCGTCGCTGTGCCGCATGGCGCATCAGGTAGCCACGCGCGCCGGCATGCAGCGCCGCAGACTGGGCCGCACGCAGCGACAGCTCGCTCGCATGCAGACGCGCCTGCAGCACCGGAAGCATCTCCACGCTGCCCGCCTCCGCCTGCTGCGCCAGCTGACGCGTCTTCACGCGCAGCGCATCCAGCTCTTCCTGCAGGTCGTCATGCTGGTCATCCAGCCAGGCGTTGGTCACGCACTGGGTCAGATTGCTCTCGCGGATCAGTTTCAGGCTGCCCTCGATCACGCCCAGCGCCATGCCGATCTGCAGCAGGATGAAGCCCGGCTTCACCCGGCCCAGAAAGGCGTTGAACTCGTTCGGCTGCGCCAGCACATCGGCAAAGGGAATGTGCACCTTGTCGAAACGCACATTCAGCGTGCGCGTGCCCTCCAGCGCGCAGAACTCGGGGCAGGGCTTGAGCGTCACGCCGGGCGCATTGCCGCGCACCACAAACATCACATAGCCGCCCTCACCCAGCTGCGCCGTGGCCGCAAACACATGCTCGTCCCCCAGGTTGGACACCCAGGGCAGACTGCCGCTGACCACATAACCGCCCTCTTCCGGCTCGGCCTGCAGCAGATGCTTCTCGATGCCGCTCAGGTGCTTCACCGTGTTGGACATGCCGGTTCCGGCCAGCAGTTCGCCGCGCAGCACTTGCGGCAGATAGCGCTCGCGCACGGCAGCGTTGCTGCTCTGACGCAGATACCAGGCAAACGTGCCCTGGCACCACAGGGTGAAGGCCGTCGCGCCGCACTCGGCCCCCACGGCCGCCATCACTTCGATCTGCGTCGCCAGACCGAGGCCGGAACCACCTTGCTCCGGCTGCGCCAGCGACGCGAAGCCGCCCAGCGCCCCGAGTTCACGCAGCCAGGTTTCGGGATAGAAACCCTGGCGGTCAATCTGTTCCACCAGCGGGCGCAGACCGGTACGCACATGCGAGCGGACTTGTCCCAGCAGGAGTTGAGCGGTTTCGGACATGGTTGTCTCCTTCATCACCGGATGGCTTGCACAGGCAAATACCACCCCCGGCACCTGCATCGGCAGGCGCCCTCTATCAGTTCAATCTTTGGAATGGGTAGCCGCGACTCCTGTCGCGGCTGCCTGATCCTCGCGTGCCGACTGCCCATTGGCTGAGCAGTGGCCCGCAGCATCAGGCGTAAGGCTGCAGCTCGGGGTTGATCGGCGTGCGCGCCAGGTTGTTCGAGTAGTTGCACAGCGTGGCCAGCGCCACACCCAGCACCACTTCCAGTGCCTGCTGCTCGCTGTAGCCAGCGGCGTGGAAGGCGGCCAGATCGGCATCCGGCACATTGCCCTTGTGCTCCATCACGGCCAGCGTGAACTGGGCCAGTTGCTGCAGCTTGGGATCGTTGATGGCATTGGTGCCACGCAGCGCCTCCACCACCTCGTCGGGCAGCAGCTTCTTCTTGCGCGTCAGCGCGGTATGGCCGGCCACGCAAAAGCCGCAGCCATTCGTCACCGCAGCGGTGATCTGCACCACCTCGCGCTCGCCCGCGCTCAGGCTGGTACGGCCATTGATGGCGCCGACTTCCTGGTACATCTCCAGCGCAGTGGGCGCATTGGCCAGCACGCCGATCAGGTTGGGCAGGAAGCCGTTGTTCTTCAGCGCTGTCTGCAGACGCGGCTGGGCTTCGGGATGGGCGGAATCAACGGTATGGATAGGCAGGCGGCTCATGCGGAGGATCCTTCAAAATTTGGCAATGCTTCGCATGGTAGGGATGCTCTTCATAATTGAAAAATACTTTTTCCTGGTTTGCATATTCCAAAATGAATATATATTCAGGGAGGAACCTTTCACAGCCCCACCAGACCAGACTCGATCCGCCAGGTCGACGCAGGGGTTTACCCGAGGAAATGCATGACCCCCACTCGTATCCAATCGCAACTTTCGTGACTTAAATCACAATGCTCGCATCCTGCTCTTGCGCAGAAGTCATGCAGCCACAGAGGAATCAGTCATGAAGAAACCCCGCTCCCTGCCCCTTGCAACCCCCATCTGGCTGGCCAGTGTCCTCCTCGTCGCCAGCCTGACGGGTTGCGCCAGCTCCGGCACCCAAGCCGCGAGTGACAAGGTCGACCCCCTTGAGCGCTATCGCAAGCAGGCGGTGGAATGGAAGACATGCGACCCCACCATTCTGGGCAACGAGGAAGACTGGGGAGATGATCCCGACGAGGATGAGGAAATCGACATCTCCATGGACAGCGCCAAGCGCAAGTACGGCAATCGGCTACGGTGCGCATCCATTCGGGCACCGCTGGATTGGGCTAACCCCGACCGCGGCGACGTCGTCATCAGTCTGCTACGTTTGGCTGCGAGGAAGCCGGATCAGCGGCGTGGCTCGCTGCTGATCAATCCCGGTGGGCCCGGCGCGGATGGCCTGCCCATGGCCTTCAACATCGAACAGTTGCTGATCGAGAAAGGCGATGCCGAGCATCCTGAGCGCGCCCTGCACCTGCAGCTGGTAAATGAATACGACATGGTCGGCTTTTCGCCACGCGGCACGGGTGCCAGCACCCAACTGCGCTGTGCCAGCAACGAACTGGTTCACACGCTCGATTACAGCGCCGCGGGCATGACACCCCAGAATATCGCTAACGCCCGTTACAACAACCGCAAGGAAACCGAGGCCTGCCTCAAGAACCCCATCACCCCTTTCATCAATACCGATGCGACAGCACGCGACATGGACCTGATCCGCGGTCTGCTGGGGGATGGAAAGCTCAATTACCTCGGCTATTCATACGGCACCTGGCTGGGTGCCTGGTATGCCAGCCTGTTCCCTGATCGGGTTGGTCGCATGGTACTGGATAGCTATATCGATTTTTCAAGGCCGCTGGACTTCGTCCCCCCGCAAATCCCGGCACGCCAGCGAGCGCTGGACGACATTTTGATTCCCTACGCCGTGCGCCATGCCCGGCACTTCCAGCTTGGAACCTCCGAAGCTGCAGTGCGCAGGAGCATGGCCGATTTAAGCGCACGGATGCAGCATACGGTCGCTGTTCCTCTGATGCTGACGGGCTACAGACGCGATGGCGCCGACGATTTTCTGGAAATCATCGCCATCGCACGCGAACTTGACGGGCTGTTCAAGTCGATGCCCAAACCGCTGAACTTCGCTGCCGCTGAAAAAGCCGCGCAGCGCCTGCCCTTCATCACCAGGATTCCCGCGCGCAAGGCAGACCGTCAGATCATCGCTCAAAGACTTCTGGCGAGTTATTTCGAGTCATTGCGCAACCCAAAGAGGGAAAGCCTAGATCTGGACTTCAATGCATCCACCTACGCGGCGATCCGCTGCAACGATGCGCCAGCCTCCGTCGATGAGAACGCGTGGGAAAAGCGGATCAAGGAGTCGGCCGAGCGTACACCCCACTTCTTTTTCGGTCTGTACGGTAACCCATGCACCACTTGGACACGCCCAAGCGTGACACAACCCGACTGGTCCCCTCTGCGGTCACTGGATCTGCTGCTGGTGCAATCCCAGTATGACGTGGCCACTCCCCTGGAAGGAGCCAACGCCTTCTTTGACCAACTGCCTCGTGCCTACCGCGTTTATGTGCGCGGCGAACTCGAGCATGGCGTCTTTCCTTACCGCGACAAGAACTGCGTCGACCAGACCGTCGCCCGCTACCTGCTTGGCGAATCACCCGCACAGCGCGAAACCGTGTGCCCGGCCCATCCCCTGCCCCTGGATGCACGAAAGCCCGAAAACCGCAAGTAAGCGCAACCATCCGGGGCCACGCGCTGCTGGATCAACCATGCGCCTGCTCGCTCCGGAGCCAGCCCCCTCACCTAGAAACCCGAGCCCCAGCAAAAGGCCCCCTCGTGCAAGCACAGAGGGGGCTGATGGCACGGGCCGGCGCAAACCGACCCATCAGGCAATCGCCGTTTACTCGATCGCCTTCACCATGTCCTCGACCACTTTCTTGGCATCGCCAAACACCATCATGGTCTTGTCCATGTAGAACAGCTCGTTGTCCAGGCCGGCGTAACCGGCGGCCATGGAACGCTTGTTCACGATCACCGTCTTGGCCTTGTAGGCTTCCAGGATCGGCATGCCGTAGATCGGGCTGCCCTTCTGCAGCGCAGCCGGGTTCACCACGTCGTTGGCGCCCAGGATGATGGCCACGTCGGCTTGTGCGAACTCGCCGTTGATGTCCTCCATCTCGAACACCTGGTCATAGGGTACTTCGGCCTCGGCCAGCAGCACGTTCATGTGGCCAGGCATGCGGCCGGCCACCGGGTGGATCGCGTACTTCACGCTCACGCCATGCTCGGTCAGCTTCTGCGCCAGTTCGTTCACGGCGTGCTGCGCACGCGCCACGGCCAGACCGTAACCCGGCACGATGATCACGCTGTCGGCGTTGCTCAGCATGTAGGCTGCATCGTCCGCACTGCCGCTCTTGACGGTACGCTGCTGCTGGTCGCCACTGGCAGCCGCACCGGCGTCCCCGCCAAAGCCACCCAGAATCACGTTGAAGAACGAACGGTTCATCGCCTTGCACATGATGTAGCTCAGGATGGCACCGGACGAACCCACCAGCGAACCGGCAATGATCAGCATGCTGTTGTTCAGGCTGAAACCAATGCCTGCAGCCGCCCAGCCCGAGTAGCTGTTCAGCATGGACACCACCACCGGCATGTCGGCGCCGCCGATCGGGATGATCAGCAGCACGCCCAGCAGGAAGCCGATCAACGTCACCAGGATGAAGGCGGTCCAGCTCTGCGTCATGGCAAAGCTCACGATGAAGAACAGCGCGGCAATGCCCAGGCCCAGGTTAATCCAGTGCTGGCCGGGGAAAGTCACCGGCGCGCCCTGGAACAGGCGGAACTTGTACTTGCCGGACAGCTTGCCGAAGGCAATCACGGAACCGGTGAAGGTGATGGCACCGATGAAGGAGCCCAGCGCCAGTTCCACGCGGTTGCCGACCGGAATCGGATCACCCAGCGCGGCAATGCCCAGCGCATGCGGCTCGGCCACGGCTGCAATGGCGATGAACACCGCAGCCAGACCGATCATGCTGTGCATGAAGGCCACCAGCTCGGGCATCTTCGTCATTTCGACACGCTTGGCCATGATGGCACCGATGGAACCGCCGACCAGCAGGCCCAGCAGCACCCAGGTCAAGCCGAAGGGCGAACCCGCCAGCTTGACGATCAGCGCCGCCGTGGTCAGCACGGCGATGGTCATGCCGACCATGCCAAACATATTGCCGCGGATGGAGGTGGTCGGATGCGACAGGCCCTTGAGCGCCTGGATGAAGCAGATGCTTGCAACCAGATAGAGCAGAGTAACTACGTTCATGCTCATTTTTCAGCTCCCTTCGCGGCGGGCGTCTTGCGCTCCTTCTTCTTGAACATTTCCAGCATGCGGCGCGTCACCAGGAAGCCGCCGAACACGTTGACCGCGGCCAACGCCACGGCAGCCACACCCATGGTCTTGGCCAGGGCGCCCTCGGTCAGGCCGGCGGCCAGCATGGCACCGACGATCACGATCGCGGACACCGCGTTGGTCACGGCCATCAGCGGCGTATGCAGCGCGGGCGTGACGTTCCACACCACGTGGTAGCCCACATAGATGGCCAGCACGAAGATGATGAGGTTGATGATGGTGGGAGAGACGATGTCCATGATTACTTCCTCTTCACTTCGCCGTTCTGCGTCATCAGGCAGGCCGCCACGATGTCGTCTTCCATGTCGACCTTCAGGCCCCCTTCTGCCGGCAGCACCAGCTTGAGGAAGTCGATCACGTTGCGCGCATAGAGCGAACTGGCATCGGCCGGCACCAGGCCGGCGATGTTGGTCTCGCCCACGATGGTCACGTCGTGCACGCGCACGGTCTGGCCGGCCTGCGTCAGCGGGCAGTTGCCATCCGTGCCGTTCGGGCCCTTGCCGGCGGCCATGTCCACGATCACGGAACCGGGCTTCATGGCCTTGACCATATCCTCGGTCACCAGCGTGGGCGCAGCGCGGCCCGGAATCAGCGCGGTGCTGATCACCACGTCGGCAGCGGCCACGCGCTTGGCCACTTCGGCCTTCTGGCGCTCCAGCCAACTTTGCGGCATGGGGCGGGCATAACCGCCCACGCCTTCGGCGGCTTCACGTTCTTCGTCAGTCTCGTAGGGTACGTCGATGAACTTGGCGCCCAGCGACTCGACCTGCTCCTTCACGCTCGGACGCACGTCGGAAGCCTCGATCACGGCGCCCAGACGCTTGGCGGTGGCAATGGCCTGCAGGCCGGCCACACCCACACCCAGGATCACCACACGCGCGGCCTTGACGGTACCGGCCGCGGTCATCAGCATGGGGAAGAAGCGCGGGTACTTGTCCGCAGCCAGCATCACAGCCTTGTAGCCGGCGATGTTGGCCTGGCTGGACAGCACGTCCATGCTCTGCGCCCGCGTGGTACGCGGAGCGGCTTCGAGGGCAAACGCGGTGATACCCGCAGCCGCCATGCGCTCCAGATTGGCGCGATCAAACGGATCAAGCATGCCGACCAGGGTGGCAGACGGCTTGATCTGGGCCAGTTCGGCTTCGGAAGGCGCACGCACCTTCAGCACCAGTTCGCTGCCCAGCGCCGTGGCCGCATCGACGATGCTGGCGCCGGCTGCCTCATAGGCCGCATCGGTAATGCCGGCACGAATGCCGGCGCCTGCCTGGACTTTCAGGGTATGTCCCTGTCCGACCAGTTTTTTCACAGTTTCCGGTGTTGCGGCCACGCGGGCCTCGCCGGGCACTGTTTCCAGTGGGACTCCAATTTGCACGTTACTCCTCCAATATCAAACGGAACCTGTGTATGTCTGGCCTCTGCGGGCCATTCGGCAGACGATCGTCGCGCCCCCGTTTCACGGCACGGGACGAAGGCATCCCATGCCGACCGATCTATTGCAACAGATATTAACAGTCAAAAGCACGCCTTTCGGCGTAATTACCCAATAAGCCGGCGGCAGCAACGACCCGAATTACTGCCGCGCGTTGCGCACGGCCGGTGGCAGCGCCTGCGGGTGGCTGGTGCGGAAGGGGTTGATGTCCAGCCCGCCGCGACGGGTGTATCGCGCATAAACCGAGAGTTTGACGGGCGCGCAGCGGCTCCAGATGTCGGTGAAGATGCGCTCCACGCACTGCTCGTGAAACTCGTTGTGGTTGCGGAAACTCACCAGATAGCGCAGCAACCCTTCGTGGCTGATTTGCGGGCCGCTGTAGCTGATCTGCACACTGCCCCAGTCCGGCTGCCCGGTAATCAGGCAGTTGCTCTTGAGCAGGTTGCTGGTCAGTGTCTCGCTCACGATGCCCTCTTCCGGGATCGTGGTCAGCAGCTCGGGCGCGGGATGGTAGTGCGTGCACTCGCAGTCCAGGCGATCCAGGCTGAGGCCGTCCAGCTCGTGGATCGGCTGCTGGTCGAACAGTTCGGACGGCACCAGGCGCACGCCGATGCTGGCATCCATGGTGGCGGCCCCGCGCCAGGCCGCCTCGTTCAGGTCGGCAAAAATGCGCTCGCGCACTTCCTCGATCAAGCCGATGCGCGTGTTGTTGAAGCTGTTCAGGTAGAGCTTGAAGGATTTGCTTTCGATGATGTTGGGCGTCTCGCAGGGAATGTTCACCTGCAGCAGCGCCACCTGCGGTTTGCCGCGCAGATTGAGCCAACTGAGTTCATAGCCGGTCCACAGGTCGGCGCCCATGAAGGGCAGGCGGCCGGTAATGCCGATTTCATCGCGCTTGGGCTGGCGCGGCAGGGGAAACAGCAGCGTGGGATCGTACTGGTCGGCGTAGCTGACGGCCTTGCCGAGGGGAGATTGCTCAGGAGTGGGCATGGATTTTCAACCGGAAAAAAGCCGCCATGGCGCGGCGGCATGCATCTTTTCATTGTGACGCAGCACAGCCCCGCTGCGGCCTGGCCGTGGCGCCCGCGTCACACCTTTGCGCGCCGATGCCGCCTCACTCCTGCCGGCGGCGAAACACCAGACGATCCGGACCGGAAGCCTCGGCCGCAAATGCATAGCCATCCGTGGCGAAACCCTGCAGCCCCTTGACCGACTTGATCTTGTGCTCGACCGCATAGCGCATCATCAGGCCACGCGCCCGCTTGGCATGGAAGCTGATGATCTTGTAGACGCCGTTCTTGTCATCCTCGAACACGCACTCGACCACGCGGGCCTTCAGCGCCTTGCGGTCCACCGCCTTGAAGTATTCCTGCGAGGCCAGGTTCACCAGCACCGGTTCGGCCGCGCCCTCTTCCTCGAAACGCGCATTCAGGTACTCGGCAATGCGGCTGCCCCAGAACTGGTACAGATCCTTGCCACCGGGATTGGCCAGCTTCGTGCCCATTTCCAGGCGATAGGGCTGCATCAGGTCCAGCGGGCGCAGCACGCCATACAGGCCACTGAGGATGCACAGGTGCTGCTGCAGCCAGTCCAGCTGCGCCTTGCCCAGCGAGTTGGCATCCAGCCCATCGTACACATCGCCATTGAAGGCCAGCACCGCCTGCTTGGCATTGTCCGTATCGGCCTTGGTGCTCCAGGCCTGGTAACGACCCACGTTCAGGGCAGCGAGCTTGTCGCTCAGGCTCATCAGGGTGGCGATCTGCTGCGGCGACTGCTCGCGCAACACGGCAATCAGCTCGGCGGATTGTTCCGGAAACAGCGGCGCGCTGTGCGTGGCCACTGCAGGCGGGGTGTCGTAATCCAGGGACTTGGCGGGAGAGAGAACAAACAGCATGGCAGAAACAAAAATGGCAGGCGTTGTGAATGCCTGCCATTATCACCAAGGGTTCTGCTTACTGCAGGCGCGTGCTGCCTTGCACCCAGTCACGGCCCTGTTGCTCGGCGTAGCTGGCCGCCTCCAGCGCGCAGGCAAACTCGCCGGCAAAAGTCACGATGCGGTCGGTACGCGAGCAGCCGCTGCCGCTGGCGATGGACACGCGCGGCGCATAACCGCCGCTGGGCATGCGCAGCGGGCATGCCTGGATGTGGTAGCGGCCCAGCGCAATCGGCGCGCGAGCCTGGTTAATGGAATGGTTCATGTCTCAAAATCTTTCTGATAACGTCGCGGTCGGCATGCGCCAGCCGGCGTGCGCACGCAAAACGTGGCACTTCAAGTGGCAACTGTGGCCGAAAACTGTGACGGGAAAATGTCAATTGGGCGCTCCCGATCCGGGAGAAACCCGCAGCCCCATGAGCGAAACTGCAGCGAAGATGGCGGCATCCGGGAAAGGCCGGACACTGCCCTTGCATGCGTGCTTTTTATCGTGAAATCTAATGGGCACGCGAATGCAAAATGTAATATTAGCAAGAATCAACCCCAGACTCAAGTCTTTCCATAGGCAAAAATGTAATTCTGTGGTTTACATTTCCGCCTCGGGGACATTTCACGTGTTTGTATGATGTCTGCCATGTCCATGCCCTTCACTCTCTCCCGGCCATGATCTGGAACAGCCTGCTGCTCGGCCTTTCCATCGGCACCGTCATGGGCCTGACCGGTGCCGGCGGCGGCATCCTGGCCATCCCGGCGCTGGTGCTGGGCATCGGCATGAGCATGGTGGCCGCCAAGCCGGTTGCCTTGCTGGCCGCCACGGCCGGTGCCATGCTGGGCGCGGCAGACGGCCTGCGGCGCGGGCTGGTGCGCTACAAGGCGGCGCTGTTCATGGTGCTGCTGGGCGCCATCACCTCTCCCATAGGCCAGTGGCTGGCCCATCAGGTGTCGCCCGAACTGCTGGCCGTGCTGTTCAGCGGCATCCTGCTGTTCGTGGCCGTGCGCGGCTGGCGGCAGGGCACGCGCTCCCGCAGCGCCATCCTGGTCGAGCGCGTCACCCCCTGCATGCTCAACCCCGCCACCGGCAAGTTCAGCTGGACGCCCCGCTGCTTCCTCACCCTGGGCGGCATCGGCGCCGTCACCGGCCTGATGACCGGCATGCTGGGCGTGGGCGGCGGCTTCTTCATCGTGCCCATGCTGCAGCGCTTCACCAACCTCAGCTACCAGAGCATCGTGCTCACTTCCCTGGCCGTGATTGCGCTGGTATCCGGCTCCACCGTGCTGCAGATGGTGCTGCACGGCACCCGCATCGAGCCCTCGGGCTGGTGGTTTGTCGGCGCCACGGCGCTGGGCATGTTCGCCAGCCGGCTGTTTGCCCACAAGGTGCCGCAGCACTGGCTGCACCGGGGCTTCGCCCTGCTGGTGCTGCTGGCCATGCTGTTGCTGCTGCTCAAGACCTTTGCCCCGCACTGGCTGCCCCTGGCCTGACCCATCCGACGCGAGGATTTGCCATGACGCTCCGCATCACTCCCTTCTTCGACAGCTTCTCGAGCACCCTGAGCTACGTGCTCGACCTGGGCGACGGCGCCCCGTGCGCCATCATCGACCCGGTGCTCGATTACGACCCCAAGGCCGGCCGCACCAGCACCGACAGCGCGCGCAAGCTGATCTCGCATGTGCAGCGTCACCGCCTGCAACTGCATTGGATCATCGAGACCCATGCCCACGCCGACCACCTCTCCGCCGCGCCCTTCATCCAGCAGCAGCTGGGCGGCAAGACCGTCATCGGCAAGCACATCACCACCGTGCAGCGCACCTTTGCCGGCATCTACCATTTGCCCGGGCTGCCCACGGATGGCAGCCAGTTCGACGTGCTGCTGGGCGAAGGCGAGCAAATCGAGCTGGGCGGCGTGCGCATCGAGGCCATGCATGTCCCCGGCCACACGCCCGCCGACACGGCCTGGCATGTGCATGCGCCGGCAGGAGAAGCCGATCTGGTCTTCGTGGGCGACACCCTGTTCGCGCCCGATGGGGGCACGGCGCGCTGCGACTTTCCCGGCGGTTCCGCCTCGCAGCTGTACCACTCGGTGCACCGCCTGCTGGCCCTGCCGGACGACACCCGTCTGTTCCTCTGCCACAACTATGCCGATGGCGTGGCCGACAACCCGGCGGCCTATTGCGAGCACACTGTGGCCGAACAGCGACGCAGCAACAAGCATGTGCGCGACGGCATCAGCGAAGAGGAGTTCGTCACCATGCGCACGGCCCGCGACGCCACGCTGGACATGCCGCAACTCATCCTCCCAGCGGTGCAGGTCAATATTCGCGCCGGCGCCCTGCCGGAACCCGAGGACAACGGCACGCGCTATCTGAAAATTCCGCTGGACGTCCTGTAAGGCTGAACGCCTCCGGACAAGGCCGCAGGCTTGCAGTGCCAGCCAAGTCCCGTCACGCCCTGCCCGAACAGGCATGACGCCTCCCTGCAAGCACGCCCCGTTGTACCCGGAGACCGACACCTGCCACCAGGCAGCTCGCTGCACTGCACCATCCGCGTGCATGAGGCTGCCACAGGCCGTAAAATGAAAGTTTGGCCCGCGCCAGCGCGGCGTGGCGCCCCTGCATGACAAACTGCTTCCGGCCGCGGCCCCCTGCCGTGCAGCCATGGATGCCCATTCGACCCCACACCATCATGACCGACGCCCTGCAGCAACCTGGCCTGAACAGCCTGACCAAATCGTTTGAACCCGCCGCACTCGAGGCCCACTGGGGCCCGGAATGGGAAAAACGCGGCTACGGCCAGGCCGGTTTCCGCGGCACCGGCACGCCCAGCGCGGCAGCACACGCCGCCGGCCATGACTTCGCCATCCAGCTGCCGCCGCCCAACGTCACCGGCACGCTGCACATGGGCCACGCCTTCAACCAGACCATCATGGACAGCCTGACGCGCTACCACCGCATGATGGGCTACAACACGGCCTGGATCCCCGGCACCGACCACGCCGGCATCGCCACCCAGATCGTGGTGGAGCGCCAGTTGCAGGGCCAGGGCATCAGCCGCCACGACATGGGCCCCACCCCGGCCGAGGCACGCAAGAACTTCGTCGCCAAGGTCTGGGAATGGAAGGAACAGAGCGGCAACACCATCACCACGCAGATGCGCCGCATGGGCGACAGCGTGGACTGGAGCCGCGAATATTTCACCATGGACGACAAGCTGAGCAAGGTCGTCACCGAAACCTTCGTTCGCCTGTACGAGCAAGGCCTCATCTACCGCGGCAAGCGTCTGGTCAACTGGGACCCGGTGCTCAAGAGCGCCGTGAGTGATCTCGAAGTGGAAAGCGAAGAGGAAGACGGCTTCCTCTGGCACATCGCCTACCCGCTGAAAGACGAAGACGGCAGCCTGCAGGCCGCCGGTGCGCCGAGCCACCTGACCGTGGCCACCACCCGCCCCGAAACCATGCTGGGCGACGTCGCCGTCATGGTGCACCCCGAAGACGAGCGCTACCAGGCCCTGATCGGCAAGACCGTGATCCTGCCGCTGGTCGGCCGCGAGATTCCGGTGATTGCCGATGACTACGTGGACCGCGCATTCGGCACCGGCGTGGTCAAGGTCACGCCCGCGCACGACCCCAACGACTACCTGGTCGGCCAGCGCCACAAGCTGCCGATGATCTGCGTGCTCAACCTCGACGCCACGATCAACGACAACGCCCCCGAAATCTTCCGTGGCATGGACCGCTTTGCCGCGCGCAAGGCCATCGTCAAGGACCTGGAAGCGCTGGGCGCCCTGGTCGAGACGAAGAAGCACAAGTTGATGGTGCCGCGCTGCGCCCGCACCGGCCAGATCGTCGAGCCGATGCTGACCGACCAGTGGTTCGTCGCCATGAACAAGGTGGGCGAAGGCGACCCCACCGGCAAGAGCATCGCCCAGAAGGCCATCGACGCCGTCGAAAGCGGCCAGGTGCGCTTCGTGCCCGAGAACTGGGTCAACACCTACAACCAGTGGATGAACAACATCCAGGACTGGTGCATCAGCCGCCAGCTCTGGTGGGGCCACCAGATTCCCGCCTGGTACGACGAGGAAGGCAATGTCTACGTCGCCCGCAACGAGGACGAGGCCAAGGCCCAATGGAAAGCGCGCATTCAGGAAGGCATGGCCCACGCTCGTGTGCGTTGCCACACCTCGATTACGGACAGCCTGCAGCTCAAATTGACACAGGGCCCCAAGCTGACGCGGGATGAAGACGTGCTGGATACCTGGTACTCCTCCGCTTTGGTTCCGTTCAGCACCATGGGGTGGCCTGATTCGGTTTCGGGGGGCGCTTCGAACGACTACGACCTGTATCTGCCGAGCACGGTGCTGGTCACCGGCTACGACATCATCTTCTTCTGGGTCGCCCGGATGATCATGATGACCACCCACTTCACCGGCAAGGTCCCGTTCCGCCACGTCTACATCCACGGCCTGGTGCGTGACGCGCAGGGCAAGAAGATGAGCAAGTCCGAAGGCAACGTACTGGATCCGGTCGACCTGATCGATGGCATCGAACTCGCCCCGCTGCTGGACAAGCGCACCACCGGCCTGCGCAAACCCGAAACCGCACCCAAGGTGCGCAAGGACACCGAGAAGGAATTCCCCAACGGCATCCCCGCCTATGGCGCAGACGCACTGCGCTTCACCTTCGCCGCGCTCGCCAGCCTGGGCCGCAGCATCAACTTCGACAGCAAGCGCTGCGAGGGCTACCGCAACTTCTGCAACAAGCTCTGGAACGCCACCCGCTTCGTGCTGATGAACTGCGAAGGCCATGATTGCGGCATCGTGGCGGATCCGAATGCGCCGAAGGTCTGCGACAAGAGCCACAAGACCTTCTCCCAGCCGGATCGCTGGATCGTCAGCCAGTTGCAGCGTGTGGAGGCGGAAGTGGCCAAGGGCTTTGCCGAGTACCGCCTCGACAACGTCGCCAACACGCTCTACGACTTCGTCTGGAACGAGTTCTGCGACTGGTATCTGGAAATCGCCAAGGTGCAGATCCAGACCGGCGATGCGCCGCGCCAAACCGGCACGCGCTACACGCTGATCCGCGTGCTGGAAACGATCCTGCGTCTTGCCCACCCGATCATCCCCTTTATCACCGAAGAACTGTGGCAGAAGGTGGCCCCCATCGCCGGCCGCGCGGGCGACTCGATCAGCATTGCCGAGTATCCGGTGTGCAACCCCGAGAAGTTCGACGAGCAGGCCGAGGCGCATGTGGCCAAGCTCAAGCAGATGGTCGATGCCTGCCGCAACCTGCGCGGCGAAATGGGCGTATCGCCGGCACAACGCCTGCCGCTGTATGCGCTGGGCGATGCCGCCTTCCTGCAGGAAGTGGCACCCGCGCTGCAGGCGCTGGCCAAACTGAGCGAAGTGAAGGTGTTCGACAACGAAGCCGATTGGCAGGCCGCGGCCCAGGCCGCTCCGGTGGCCGTGGTCGGCGAGGCCCGCCTGGCCCTGTTCATGGAGATCGACAAGGACGCCGAACGCGCCCGCCTCTCCAAGGAAGCCGCCCGCCTCGAAGGCGAGATCGCCAAGGCCAACGGCAAGCTGAACAACCAGAACTTCGTCGCCAAGGCCCCGCCTGCGGTGATCGAACAGGAACAGAAGCGCGTGGCCGAGTTCGGTGCCACGCTGGCCAAGGTGAAGGAACAACTCGCCCGCCTGGGCTGATCCTTGCCCGACGGCGCAGCGCTCCCCGGCCTGCGCCGTTTTTCCCCTGCCGGCTTCGTCACCGGCAACCGTTACGACAAAGCATTCCACCATGTCCTCCCAGCCCGAAAGCAAGAACAACACGGCCGCCCTCACCCCGGACGACTATCTGAAGAAAATCCTCAACGCCCGCGTCTATGACGTGGCGAAGGAAACCCCGCTCGATCTTGCGCGCAACCTGAGCCGCCGCCTCAACAACACCGTGCTGCTCAAGCGCGAAGACAAGCAGCCCGTGTTCAGCTTCAAGCTGCGCGGCGCCTACAACAAGATGGCGCAGCTCTCGCCCGGGCAACTGCACAAGGGCGTGATCTGCGCCTCCGCTGGCAACCACGCGCAAGGCGTGGCGCTGGGTGGACGCACCCTGAACACACGCACCGTGATCGTGATGCCCATCACCACGCCGCAGCTCAAGGTGGATGCCGTCAAGGCCCTCGGCGGCGAAGTGGTGCTGGCCGGCGAGAGCTATACCGATGCCTACAACCACGCCGTCAAGCTGCAGGAGGAGGAAGGCCTGACCTTCATCCATCCCTTCGATGATCCGGACGTGATCGCCGGCCAGGGCACGGTTGCGATGGAAATCCTGCAGCAGCTGCAGTCGCTGCCGCACAAGCATCTGGATGCCGTATTCGTCGCCATCGGCGGCGGCGGGCTGATCTCCGGCGTGGCCAACTACATCAAGGCTGTGCGCCCGGGCATCAAGGTGATCGGCGTGCAGATGGATGATTCCAATGCCATGATCCAGTCGGTGCAGAAGGGCGAGCGCGTCACGCTCAATGACGTGGGCCTGTTCTCCGACGGCACCGCCGTCAAGCTGGTGGGCGAGGAGACTTTCCGCATTACCCGCGAGCTGGTGGACGACTATGTGGAGGTCGACACCGACGCCGTCTGCGCCTCCATCAAGGATATTTTCGTGGACACGCGCAGCATCGTGGAACCCGCCGGCGCCATGGGCGTGGCCGCCATCAAGCAGTATGTGGCCAAGCACCAGTGCGAGGGCAAGACCTTCGCCGCCATCCTCTGCGGCGCCAACATGAACTTCGACCGCCTGCGCTTCGTCGCCGAGCGCGCCGAGGTGGGCGAGGAGCACGAAGGCCTGTTCGCCATCACCATCCCCGAGGAGCGCGGCAGCTTCCGTCGTCTGTGCGCGCTGATCGACAACCTGGGCGGCGGCCCGCGCAGCGTGACCGAATTCAACTACCGCATGAACAGCAGCGAGCGTGCCCACGTGTTCGTCGGCATCAGCATGCACGGCAAGGGCGAGAGCAAGGAAATTGCCGCAAAACTGGTGGGACAGGGCTTCGATGCCATCGACCTCACCCACAACGAACTGGCCAAGGCCCACGTGCGCTACATGGTTGGCGGCAGCAGCAGCGTGGCCACTGACGAGCGCCTGCTGCGCTTCGAATTTCCCGAGCGCCCGGGTGCGCTGATGCGTTTCCTGAGCATGCTCAACCCGGCCTGGAACATCTCGCTGTTCCATTACCGCAACCAGGGCGCCGACTACAGCGAGGTGCTGGTCGGCATTCAGGCCCCTGCCTCTGACGATGCACGCTTCCACGAATTTCTGGAGCAGCTGGGCTATCCCTACGTGGAAGAAACAGACAACCCGGTCTACCGGATGTTCCTGTAAGCCGCCCCGGGCGTGCGGGCCTGAGCCCGGCACTGTAGCCGCTTCGCTACTGCCCACGAAACAGAAAAAGCGCACCTCCTTCACGGACGTGCGCTTTTTGCATGGCCAGACCGGATCCCGGGCTTACCAGCTGCGGCCCAACCAACGCAGATTGTGCAGCACGTTGGTTGCATTGTTGACAGTACCCAGCGTGTCGTTGATTTCCTCGCTCTTGGCGCGGCGACGCTTGTTGGCCAGGTCGATTTCTTCCGAGGCGTTGGTACGCTGGCGGCGATGCTGGTCCAGTTCGGCACGGCTCACACGGGCAGATTCGCGATTGCGCGCCGACTTGATGGCAGCGGACTCATCGCCCATGCCGTACTCACCCACGCCACCGCCAGCAGCGCAGCCGGTGAGCACGAATACGGTCGAAATCAGGAACAGGGGAAAACGGGTTTTCATGGTCGTTAAGAGATAAGGGGTTGAACAGGCAGTAAAACGGATCAGCGGACGATCAGCACATCGGCACCATAGCCACCGGTTGCACGGCGCACGGCATCGGCTTCGTCCATCAGGCGCTCACGGCGCTCCTGACGGCGTTCGGCGCGCTCGGCACGCTCGAAGGCAGCGGTTTCACGGGCTGCGGCCCGGGCGGCCGCCGGGTCTGCCTCGAACGTGCGATAGCCAACCACGGGGCTGGAACATGCGGTCGCCAGGGCGGCAGCGGACAGCATCAGGGGTGTAACAAGATGGCGCATGGGTATCCTTGAGGGTTCAGTCACATTTGCTGACGAAAATTACCGGGGGATTATATACACGTGGTAGCATGAAAATTTAGGACCCAAATATTCATGTCTCCATGTTTTCTGATCCCCGTCATGAAGACGTGATCCCCCCTGCTGCCGGGCGTCACGAAAGCTGCCATGCAGATGGTTTACAGTTCTGGCATGGAAAATTCCATCCGCCACCTGCTGTTGGCCATCCAGTTCTTCACACGCCTGCCCTTGCCCGGTCCGGTGATGCAATGGGTGGGTTTCAGCCCTTTGCTGATGCGCAACGCCATGGGCCACATGCCGGCGGTGGGCTGGCTGGTCGGCAGTGTGGCAGCGGTGGCCTACGCCGGCACGCTCTGGCTCTGGGGCACTCCGGTCATGCTGATGGCCTCTTCCACCCTGCTGCTGGCGCTGGCAGCCCTCATCAGCACCATCGCCACCATCTGGGTCACCGGTGCCTTTCACGAGGATGGCCTGGGCGATGTGGCTGACGCCCTGGGTGGCCATACCAGCCCCGAACGCGCGCTGGCGATCATGAAGGACTCCCGGGTGGGCAGCTATGCGGTCGTCACACTGATCGTGGCCCTGCTGCTGAAGGTGCTGCTGCTGGCCGCCCTGGGCATTCTCCAGACCACGGTCGTGCTGTGGGTGCTGGTGGCCGCGCATGTGCTGTCGCGCTTTCTGCCGCTGCTGCTGGTGAAGATGCTGCCGCACGTGGGGCTGGAGGGCCAGTCCAAAACCCTGCAGGCTACCGGCGGCATGCAGCAGCTGCCGATCTGGACTGCCGCGCTGTGGTGCACCCCGCTGGCCGGCCTGTCTCTGCTGGACCAGGGTCCGGGGCTGCTGGCCATCATCGGAACGGCCACGGTTGCAGCAGCCTTGGCCATGCTGCTGATGGGCTGGTGGTTCCGGCGCCGTCTGGGCGGCGTGACCGGGGATTGCCTGGGTGCCACCCAGCAGGTGTGCGAACTGGTGTTCTACGGCGCCGCACTCAGCGCCACTCTCAGCGCCATGGGGCAGCCATGATGCCGCACACGCCGATCACGCCCCATTGGTGGCTGCTGCGCCATGCCGCACCGCTGGTGCAGGAGGGTGTCTGCTACGGGCAGCTCGACGTCTCCGCGGATATCGAGGGCACGCACCACGCCGCGCTCAATTTCAGCCGCTTCGTGCAGTCGCGCCACGCTGCCCAGGGCGGCACCCGCATCCGGTTGCTGGCCTCGCCCCTGCAGCGCTGCCTGCAACTGGCACGCACGGTAGAGCGCCAGCTGCTGCAGAAAGGCCTGCACTGCCAGCTGCAGACCGATGAGCGCCTGATGGAGATGGACTTCGGCGATTGGGAAGGCCAGCCCTGGGACAATGTCTCGCGCAAGGAGTGGGACGACTGGATGGCGGACTTCGCCGGCTACGAGGTCGGCCGCCGCGGCGAATCGCTGGCGCAGATGATTGCCCGCGTACAGCAGGCCCGGCAGGAACAGGCTCCCGCAGAACCAGGGGAATGGATCGTCTGGGTAACCCATGCGGGCGTGATCAAGGCGCTTGAACTGCTGGGTCAGGGCCTGTCCGCCAGCGACATCACCTCGCCACGCCAGTGGCCACAAGCCTCCTGCACGTACGGGCAGTGGCTGGCCGCCCCGCTTTCGCTGGGCTCGGCATCCGTCTAGTGCGAAGCAGGCTCGGCGGCAGGTTCCGCCAGCGGGGCAGAAGCAGGGTTTTCATCGGCAGGGGTAGCGCCACCGTCGACTGGCGCTTCACCCTCGGCGGCAGACGCATCGGAGGCCATGGGGTCGGCAACAGGCGCGGCGGTCTCGACCGGATCCTGACGCTGCAGTTCAACACCACCCGGCGCCACGATGGCACCCGGCTCGGTCGGAGCCACGGCAGACGAGCCCCCCAGTGCGGATTTGCCGGTCATCAGTTCCATCTGGGAGGATGCTCCCAAATCCGGCGCCCCGGCACTGGCCGCGTCAGATGCGGCATCCTGCTTGACCGGGCTGCCCTGCCCCGCCCCAAGGCCCAGATAGACCCCGCCCACCACGGCAAACAGCACCAGTGCGGCCACGATGGCCAGTAGCAGGCGCTTGTCGACAGGCACTTCTACGCCGGCAATGGTGGTCGTGGCGGTGCGGCGCGAAGAAGGAGAAGAAGACGGACGAGGCATGGCAACACGATACGCACCCATGGCGCGCATGGCAAAAACGGAACACCCTGCTTTGTAACAGGAATATGCCTGGCTGGCTATCGACAGTCGGCAAGCTTTGTTGCCGTATGTCAATGAAGCCGCCTGGCGCTCACTGGCCGAAGAAAATATCCTCGCCCGCAGCTTCGATGCGAACCGGGCGCCTCGGAGTGTCGTCGATCGGATGCGCGATCATGGCAACCGCATCGTCACCTGGCAGCGCCGCAGGAACAGCCGTTACGTCGGAAGGGCGCAGGCCCTCCCGGGCAGATGCCATCGGCGGCAAGGTGTCGGGACCCATTTCGAGAGCCAGCGCTGCATCCTCCAGGGCCAGATCCATCGCGGCCTGGCGCTCCAGTTCCACCTCATGGATCACGCCATCCTCGTCAATCACCACTTCGCCGCGGGCAGCCGCCATCGCCAGTTCCGACGGCCCGGAATAATAGCGCGCCTGTCCCGGCTGCCGGCCCAGCAGGGTGCTCCCCTGCTCGTACGTGCCCAACTGCATCGGTTGAGAGGCATCTTCGGACTGCCCCATCGAGAACTGTTCACGCAAATGGCTGCCACGCAGCATGTCATTGCCGAATGCATACCCCCCGATGATGGCAACCAGAGCCAGAACGCATGCCCCGAGAACCAGCCATAGCCAGAAACGCACCCGGCTGTCCTGCACCTCGTCTGGTGCATCAGCCCCCGTGTCTGGCAAAGACTGCCATTGCGACGCAGAGTGTAATGGTGTGTTCATGGTGGATCTCCTCGCGCCAACCCGCTTTCCGGCCGGCCATGACCCGAGCATACAAGGATGCGGCAGGGCTTGCTGTCAGACTGGATCGCACCGCCGCGCCAGCCGCACGCGGCATGCCGTGCTGCTCGCCTCCGACAGACGCAATCGCGCTATCATCCCAGGCTAACAACTTCCGTGCCGCAGCACCCATTCCTGACCCGTTCCGCCATGCCTGCTACCCTCGAAGGCCAACTCGTCGTTGCCATCTCTTCCCGCGCGCTGTTCGACTTCGAGGAAGAGAACCGCCTGTTCGAAAGCGGTGACACCCATGGCTACATGCAGGCGCAACTGCACAAGCTGGATCAGCCGGCCGCCCCCGGCGTGGCGTTTTCGCTGGTCAAGAAGCTGCTGGCCTTCAACGGCGACGGCCAGCGCCGGGTGGAAGTGGTGGTGCTGTCGCGCAACGATCCGGTCAGCGGCATGCGCGTATTCCGCTCCGCCGCCGCGCATGGGCTGAACCTGATCGAGCGCGGCGTATTCACCCAGGGTAGCGACCCCTTCCGCTACCTGCGCCCGCTCGGCGCACATCTGTTCCTGTCTGCCAACGAGGCCGATGTGCGTCAGGCACTGGCGCTGAAGTTTCCCGCCGCGCGGGTCGCCACCGGCTCCATGCAGGCCAGCAACGAGCATCCCGATGAAGTACGCATCGCCTTCGACGGCGACGCCGTGCTGTTCGACGATGAGGCCGAGCGCGTCTACCAGCATGGCGGCCTGCAGGCCTTCCAGGCCCACGAAGTAGAAAACGCCGCCCTGCCGCTGCCCCCCGGCCCGTTCCAGCCCTTCCTGGCCGCCCTGCACCAGTTGCAGCAGGCCAGCCAGCAGGGGGCGGCTCCCTTGCGCATCCGCACCGCTCTGGTCACTGCCCGCAGCGCCCCGGCGCACGAGCGCGCCATCCGCACGCTGATGAGTTGGAACATCGCCGTGGACGAAGCCATGTTCCTCGGCGGCCTGCCCAAGGGGCCGTTCCTGCGCGAATTCGAACCCGATTTCTTCTTCGATGACCAGACCGGCCACGTCAGCAATGCCGCCGAACATGTGCCCTCGGGTCTGGTCACCTACGGCATCAGCCACGAACCCGTTCTCGCGTTTTCAGAATGAGCCTGTTTCCGCCGCTGCTGCCCCGCCACGCCCTCGTGCTGTTCTCCGGCGGGCAGGACTCCACCACCTGCCTGGCCCACGCGCTATCACGCTACGAGCGGGTCGAAACCATCGCTTTTGACTATGGCCAGCGCCATCGTGTCGAACTGGATGCGCGGCTGAACGTGCTGCAGGCGCTGCGTCAGCAGTTTCCGGCCTGGGGCGAGCGCCTGGGCGAGGACCATCTGCTGGACGTGAACGTGCTCGGCCACATCAGCGAAACCTCGCTCACGCGCGACACCGCCTTTGCCATGGAAGCCAGCGGCCTGCCCAACACCTTCGTGCCCGGCCGCAACCTGCTGTTCCTGACGCTGGCCGCGGCACTGGCCTATCGCCGCGGCATGGACGTACTGGTGACAGGCGTCTGCGAAACGGACTTTTCGGGTTATCCCGATTGCCGCGACGACACCATGAAGGCGATGCAGATCGCCCTGTCCCTCGGCATGGACAAACGCCTGCTAATCGACACCCCGCTGATGTGGATCGACAAGGCGCAGACCTGGCAGCTGGCGCACGAACTGGGCGATGCCTCCGGGGTGGCGGATGGCGGCAAGGCGCTGGTCGACCTGATCGTCGAACACAGCCATACCTGCTACCTGGGAGACCGGGAGCATCGCCACGCCTGGGGCTATGGCTGCGGCAGCTGCCCTGCGTGTGAACTGCGTGCACGCGGCTACGCGCGTTACTCGGCAGCGGCCTGAGCCGGTTGTCCGACACCTGCTGCGTCCACCGCACCTTCGCACCGGGCGCTCACTACGAGCCTCTCGGCCCGCAGCACGCCGGCGATGCGTGTTCTCTCATGCTGCCAGCTCGACCCGGTAGGCCGCTGCACCCTGGTGCACCGCCTCATCCGGGTTGGGCTGCAACACCCACAGGCGGTCATGGAAGGCTGCCACACTCTGGCGATGCGCCACCGACAGCAGCCCGCCGCCGTTGGCGCGCACCATGGCGATCAGCTCCCGGTACAGGCGCTCTTCCGTCGGCGCATCCAGCGCACTGGTGGCCTCGTCGGCAAAAATCCAGCGCGGCTGGCGCAACAGCGCCCGCGCAATCGCCACGCGCTGCTGTTCGCCGCCGGACAGCTTGTGGCCCCAGTTTTCCCGGTAATCCAGCTGCTCCACCAGCTGCGGCATGCGCACGATCTCCAGCACGCGGCGCAACTCGGCGTCGTCATAGGCATTTTCCGCTGCCGGATAGGCCAGCGCCGCACGCAGGCTGCCATGCGGCAGATAGGGGCGCTGCGGCAGGAACATGCTGCTCTCGGGCAAGGTCACCCGGCCATGCGCCAGCGGCCAGATGCCCGCAATCACGCGCAGCAGCGTCGATTTGCCACTGCCCGAGGGCCCCTGCACCAGCACGGTTTCGCCCGGCTGCATCTGCAGCGCATCGGCCTCCACCTGCACGTTGCCGCTGGGCAGTTGCGCCTTGGCATGAGCCAGTTCCAGGCGGTCACCGACAATCCGGTGCTCCCAGCCTTCCAGCCCGTCCTGCTCCACCTCGGGCAGCATCTTCCAGCTCTCTGTCACGCCCCGGTCGAACGAGGTCAGACGCTCGGTCGTCGCGCGCCAGCTGGCCAGCGCCGGATAGCTGTCGATGAACCAGCTCAGTGAATCCTGTACCTTGCCGAAGGCCGACGAGATCTGGATCAGGTCACCCAGCTTGATGGCGCCGGCAAAATAGCGCGGCGCCGCCACCAGGAACGGAAAGATGATGGCGGCCTGCTGGAAGAAGGAGGTGAACCACACCAGGCGTTTCTGCGTGCGGATCAGGTTCAGGTAGTTGCCCAGCACATGGCCGAAGCGGTAGTCCAGCTGTTCGCGCGAAGCCGGCTCGCCACGGTCCAACGCAATCGCCTCGCTGTATTCGCGCACGCGCACCAGGCTGTAGCGGAAATCCGCCTCGCGCCACTCCTGCCAGAAGTTCAGGCGGATCAAGGCGCGGCCGATGTAGTGCGCAATCACGCTGCCCACCGCGCAATAGGCAATCGCCGCCCATACCATATAGCCCGGCAGCGTATAGCTGCTGCCCCCCAGCGTGAAGCTGAAGCTGCCCGACAGCGTCCACAGGATGCCGATGAACGACACCAGCGTCACCACAGCATTGAGCAGGCCCATGCTGATGCCCAGCGTGCTGCCGGTGAAGCGGGCAATGTCTTCCTGGATGCGCTGGTCCGGGTTGTCCGACACCGCCGTGCCGCCGCTCTGGCGCGCCAGTTCAAGATGGTAGAAGCGGTGGTGGCCCAGCCACTTGTTCAGGTAGGTGCGCGTCATCCAGGCACGCCAGCGCAGGTCCAGCAGCTGCGTGATGTAGAACTTGTACACCGCCAGGATGATGGCGATCACCGCCAGCCAGCTGAAGCGGAACATCTGCGACCAGAACACCTCGACGTTCTTGTCCTGCAGCGCGTTGTAGAACACGTTGTACCACTGGTTGAACAGCACCGCCATGTACACGCCGCCCAGGTTGAGCGCCACGATCACGAATAGCATCAGCCGCGCGCGCCAGCGCTCTTCCGAATGAAAATACGGCCGCGCAAGCCGCCAGGCGTCCTTGAGGAAGGTGCTCCAGCTGCGGCCCGGGCCGCTCCACGGGTCCGGCAGGGTATGGGAATCGGTCATGAATCAGTCTTTCCGGGCGCCGCCCGTTCAGGGCGCATCCGTCGGGTCGCTCAGCACGCGCACCTCGCCGCTGGGCATGATCTGGCGCACGGCGGTGGAAGGCAGATCGCGCGAGAGATCCGGCAGTCCCGGTGCCAGCGGCCCCACCTGCCCCAGACGGCTGCGCAGCGACTGCGGCTGGCCCGTCAGCAGGATGGCGTAGTTCACCGTGTTGGAAAGCACCTTCTTCACGTAATCGCGTGTTTCGCCGAACGGAATGTTCTCGGCCCAGATCGCGCCTTCGAGCATCGGACCGTTGCGCCAGGCACGCGGACGACCCGGACCGGCGTTGTAGGCCGCCGCCGCCATCGGCAGCGAGCCCTCGAAATCATCCTGCACCAGCTTCAGGTAACCGGTGCCCAGGCGCACGTTGGTGTCCAGGTGCGTCAGCATGGAGGGCTCGTAGGGAATGCCCAGCTTGCGCGCGGTATAGCGCGCCGTGGCCGGCATCACCTGCATCAGGCCGGAAGCCCCCACGCCGGAGCGTGCGGCACTGGCAAAGCGGCTTTCCTGCCGGATCAGGCCATACACATAGGCCGGATCGACCCCGGTGGACTGGCTGCGCGGCACCACCACGTTGCGGTACGGCGTCGGGAAGCGCTGCTGCAGGTCGAACACGCTCTTGGTGCGCTCGCTGGTGTTGATGCAACGATCCCACCATTCGCGCTCGCAGGCCAGCGCCGCCGCAGCCAGCAACTCGCGGTCGTTCATGCCGCCGCGCTGGTGCAGATTGGTGGTGTAGTTCCACTCGCGCGTGCCTTCGCTGCGCAGGCCGATGCTCATGGCGTAGATGGCGCGCTGCAGGCCGGGGTTGGCACGCGCCGCTGCCCGCTCCGAGCCGGACAGGCCGGCTGGCGTTGCCGGCGTGCCGATGCGTTCGCCCAGTGCCTCCAGCGCCAGTTGTTCATAGAAGCCCTGGTGCCCCGCAATGCTGCGATACAGCGCGGCCGCTTCGCGATCCGGCCCATGTCCCAGATGCAGCCCGCCCTGCAGTGCACGCGCCCGCCAGTACACCCAGATGGGCTCACGCTGCGCCTCGGGCGACATGGCTTCGATGGCATGACGCACCTGCGGCCAGTAACCCATGCGCAGCGCAGCGCGGGCCATCCAGCCCAGCTTCACGTCGTCCAGGTCACGCAGCTGGCGCACCTGGCTGAAATAGTTCATGGCCGAACTGTCCAGGTTGAGCGCCGCCTGTTTGCCGATCTCGCCCCATACCCAGTTGCGGTCATGCGCCTCCAGCCGCGCGGCCCAGCCGCTCTGCATGGCCTGCGCGGCCGACATCGGGTTGCTCGATGCCATGCGCAACAGGGCGAGTACCGCCAGCTCGCGCCCGCTGCGGCTGCCGGCATCGGCCTGAGTGGCAAGATAGCTGGCGGGACTGGAGAAAATCCCCGGCACGCTCATGGCCGCCGCGCCGTCGATCACCCCCACCGCCGTGCGTGCAGTCCCCATGCGGTTGGTTTCGGCGGCCAGGCGCGCCTTGCGCCAGATATCCGCGTCGCGAATCACGCCCTTCTGCCGCAGACCGCCTGCCGCCAGGGTGCAGCCGTCATCGCTGTCGCGCTGGCCATACCAGCTGTCTCGGAATTCCTGCGCCATCTCACCGCCACTGCGTCCGCCGAGCACGGCATCCGCATACAGCGCATAGCAGCGCACTTCGCGGTCATCCCGCATGCGGAACGCCGGGTAATAGCGCGCAAACCCCTCAAAGTCACGGTTCTTGCCAAGCTGCAGCAGCCAGTCGTTGCGGAGGCGGTCTTCCTGGTAAGTGCCGGCATAGCGCTGCAGGAAGGCATCCACCTCGCCGGCACTGGCGCTTTCCAGCCGCGCATTCAGCTCCCAGTAGGCCGCCCAGGGCTCCAGCGGATGGCCGGATGCCTGCGGCAGCAGCATGGACAGCGTGGCGGTGTCCTTCTTGCGCCAGGCCTGCGCCATGTTGAGCAGCGTATCGTCGCCGCCCACGGCGGGCTGCGCCTGCGAAGCCACTGTGCCGAGTGTCATCAGGCATGTCACAATGGCTCTCAGGCCGAATCGGATGTGCGAAGAGAATTGCATAAGGGCGATTATGGATAAAAAAAATGGTAAACAGAGTCTGCGTCAACGGCTGATCAGGGAACGGCTCGATCTTCCCGACCGTCTGCTGCTGTCCGAACAGCTGCAGCGCGTGATGCGCTTCTGGCTGGTTGACCGGCAGGATACCGTGATCGGCGCCTATTGGCCGATCAAGGGCGAATTCGATCCCCTGCCCGCCCTGCACCGCTGGAAGGAAGACGGCGAACTGCTGGAGGAACCCCAGCTGCGCCGCATCGCCCTGCCGGTGATCAACAAGGAAAACAAGACGCTCACCTTCCATGCCTGGTATCCCGGCTGCCCGATGGAGGAAGATGCCTACGGCATTCCCAAGCCCAAGGATACCGAGCTGGTCACGCCCACCCTGCTGTTCGTGCCCTGCGTCGGCTACGGTCCCGGCGGCTACCGCCTGGGCTATGGCGGCGGCTTCTACGACCGCACCCTGGCCTCGCTCGAACCGCATCCCTTCACCGTGGGCCTGGGTTTTACGCACGGTTTTGTCGAGGATCTCATGCCGGACGAACACGACATCCCGCTGGACGCCATCCTGAATGACAATGGCGTGGTCTGGCCGCTGGGTGCGGTCTGAGCGCACCGGGCAAGGGTGCTCGCGGTCCGGCACCCATGCACGACAAAGGCCTCCGCAGAGGCCTTTGTCCTTGCACCGGGGGCATATTCGCCCAGCCGGCTCAACGGTACAGCTGGTTGCCTTCCACGCGCACGCGGTCGTTCACGCGCAGGTTGGGCAGGCTGGCATAGTCGAACGCCCGTGTTTCACCATTGTCCAGACGCACCGTCACGCGGTACACCGAAGTGGTGGTATTCGGATTGGTCGTCCCCATGGCCTGGTTCGCCATCACCGCCACGGCAACGGCGGTTGCAATACTGGCAAGGTCGCCCGAGCCAGTCGGCAGGCCGGCTCCCAGCACGCTGCCGGGAATCGTCCCCATTCCGCCACCGGTGGTATTGGCCGGCAGGTACTGGATACCCGTCACCGTGCCATAGAGCGCCGCGCTGGGCGTAACCACTCCAGGCAACCCGAGCACGTTGCCCGGAACCGTGGTCACGGGGTTTCCGTAGGGATCGGTCGCGCAGCCTGCCAGAACGGCCGCCGAAGCGATTGCCGCCATCGAAATCAGTTTGCGGTGCGTATTCATCAAGAGCCTCCTTTTTGCGTTCTTCGCCGGTCATTGCGTCGCGGCCAAGCAAGGGCCGGCAACGTACTATCCATGATTGCACAAGGCGGGCCGCTCCGTGTAGTCTTGCGCCGCGTTCCGTCATAGGCAACACGCTGCCCCAGATGCAAACAGGCCCCGAAGGGCCTGCTTTGGCTGGGGGAAGCAAGGTCCATCAACGATAGACCTGATTGCCCTCCACGCGCACGCGGGTGCCGATGGCCACCTCGGGCGACTGTGCGTAGTCGAAGCTGCGGGTCTCGCCGCTGTCCAGACGCACCGTCATCCGGTAGAACGGCTGGCTGGAGCGAGCCACGCCAGAGGTGTTCTGCTGGATGGCCTCGCCGATCAGCGCGCCGGCCACCGCACCAATGGCGGTGCTGTAGCGACGGTCCTTGTCATTGCGCAGCGCATACTGGCTGGCGCCCACACCACCCACCACCGCGCCAATCGCGGCACCGGCGTAATTGCCGAGCGTACTGCCGGCGGGCATGTATTGCACGTTCGTCACCGTGCCGTACTGGCTGTAGGCGGCAGCACCCGTGCTGCCCACCGGCTGCGTACCGTAGGAAGGACCGTAACCGGTACAGGCAGACAGACCCAGTGCTGCGGCAGCCAGGGTCACACCGGCGATCAGGCGTTGCGATTTGGTTTGCATATGAATCTCCTTGGCGGCTTCCTTTTCCGAAGCCCGACTTGCTCGCCTGCCCCCACTGGGCTGGCACAACCGCATCATGCACCAAGCCGGCCTGCTCAGGTGTATACACCCATGCAGAGTTGTTACAAGACACTGTGACAAGGCTTACGCCTCGCTGCTGCGCCCGTGCTTCCAGGCGCCGAACAGCGCCAGCGCCCCCGGCACCAGGATCAGCCCCCAGATGATGAATTCCAGATTCGCCTTCACCCAGGGAATGTTGCCGAAAAGATACCCCGCCAGTGTCACGCTCAGAATCCAGACGGCCGCACCGAACACGTTGTAGAAGGTGAACTTGCCCCTGCTCATCTCCGCCACCCCGGCCACGAAAGGCACAAAGGTACGGATGAATGGCATGAAACGCGCCAGCATGATGGTGATACCGCCATAGCGCTCGTAGAAGGCATGCGCCTTGTCGAAAGCCTTCTTGTTGAAGAAACGCGAGTCCTCCCACTGGAACACCTTGGGCCCGATGAAGCGTCCGATGCTGTAGTTGGTCTGGTCACCCAGCACCGCTGCAACAAACAGCACCCCCATGGCCAATGCCAGATCCATGTGCCCGGTGGCACACAGCGTTCCCACAATGAACAGCAGCGAATCCCCCGGCAGGAAAGGCATCACCACCAGACCGGTCTCCACGAACACGATCAGGAACAGCAACGCATACACCCACGGACCGTAGGCCTCGACAAACGCCAGAATGTGCTTGTCGATATGCAGGATGAAGTCGAGCAAAAAACTGATAATTTCCATCATTCCACCTGGCGCCTGGCGGCGCATGAACCAAGGCAGGATTATCGCTGCTGGCGCCGCGGTTCTGCCGGCGCGCCGTGTATCCGGTCGTCTCGCTACAATCATTGCGGTGAACCATCTTCCCCCTGCCCGCACCATCGAACCGCTGCCGGACGAGCTCATCAGCCAGATCGCCGCCGGCGAAGTCATCGAGCGCCCTGCTGCCGTGGTGCGCGAGCTGCTCGACAACGCGCTCGACTCCGGCGCCACCCAGATCACCATCCGCCTGCAGGCCGGCGGCGTGCGCCTGATCGCCATCGAGGACAACGGCTGCGGCATCCCGCCCGAACAACTCCCGCTGGCCATCCGGCGCCACGCCACCAGCAAGATCCGCAGCCTGCACGACCTCGAATCGGTGGCCACCATGGGCTTTCGCGGCGAGGCCCTGGCTGCCATCGGCGCGGTATCCGAACTGACGCTGCTCTCCGCCACGGCCGATGCCGCCCATGGCCATTTCCTGGATGCACGCAGCGGCGAACTGCGTCCCGGCGCGCGTGCGGCCGGCACCTCGGTGGAGGTGAAAGAACTGTTCTTCAGCACCCCGGCACGGCGCAAGTTCCTCAAGAGCGACGCCACCGAGCTGGCGCACTGCCTCGACGCCGTACGCCGCCATGCGCTGGCCCGGCCGCACGTCGGCTTCACGCTCTGGCACGACGGCAAGCTGATCGAGCAGTGGCGCGCCACGCACGACCCCGAACAACGCCTGGCCGACATCCTGGGCGACGACTTTCTCGCCCAGAGCCTGCCTGTCGACTACAGCGTGCAGACCGCCGGTGGAACCGTGCGGGTGCGCGGCCGGTGCGGCCTGCCCGACTACGCCCGCAGCCGCGCCGACCAGCAGTACGCCTATGTCAACGGCCGCTATGTGCGTGACAAGGTCATCACCCACGCGGCCCGCAGCGCCTACGAGGACGTGCTGCACGGCCAGCGCCAGCCCGTCTACGTGCTGATGATCGAGATCGACCCGCTGCGCGTGGACGTGAACGTGCACCCGACCAAGATCGAGGTGCGCTTCCGCGACAGCCGCGAGGTACACCAGGCGGTGCGCCACGCCATCGAAAATGCCCTGGCCCCATCGCGCGCCGCACTGGCCGAAGGCGCACAAAGCCTTGCCAGCAGTAGCGATGTGCAAGGGGCCGCTGCGGGAGCCCTTGCTGCCGATCGACAATGGCAGCAGCAATTCATGCCATTGCATGCGCCCCAGGGCAATCCATACTGGAACCGCCCGCCCGCCTGGCAGGCACGCGAAGGCAACCCCTGGGGCTTCACGCCGCAGAAGGGGCAGGACGCAGCACAGCACGCCCTCCCTCCCGGCGCCGACAGCAGCACGTTGGCAGAATCCTCCTGGCCAGCCAATCCGGCCACAGCCGCAACCATGGCTGTCGAGGATGCCACTCCAGCCGCTGCAAACCCCGCATCATCGCCCGACAGCCAATGGCCGCTGGGTCGCGCCATCGCACAATTGCATGGTGTCTACATCCTTGCCGAAAACACCCATGGCATGGTCATCGTGGATATGCACGCAGCCCACGAACGCATCGTCTACGAACAGCTCAAGCAGCAACTCGAGCACGCTGCTCTGCACAGCCAGCCACTGCTGATCCCGGCCACATTCGCCGCCACACCGCAGGAAATGGCCGCGGCCGATCAATACGCCGACGCCCTGCTGCAGCTCGGTCTGGAACTGAGCCCCCTCTCCGGCAAGACGCTCGCAGTACGCGCCGTGCCCAGTCAGCTGGCGCAAGGCGACGCCGTGGAACTGTCACGCCAGGTACTGGCCGAACTGATCCAGCACGATGCCAGCACGGTACTGCAGCGCGCGCGCAATGACATCCTGGCCACCATGGCCTGTCATGGGGCGGTGCGCGCCAACCGCCGCCTCACGCTGGAAGAAATGAACGCCCTGTTGCGCCAGATGGAAGCCACAGAGCGTGCCGACCAATGCAACCATGGCCGCCCCACCTGGCGCCAGCTCGGCATGCGTGACCTGGACAACCTGTTCCTGCGCGGGCGCTGAACCATGGCTGCCCTCGCCCCGCACTACCTCGCCCTGGCCGGCCCTACGGCCAGTGGCAAGACTGCCTCGGCGCTCGCCATTGCCCGCCATGCCCGCACGCACTGGAACCTCCCTGTCGAAATCGTCAGCGTGGACTCGGCCCTGGTCTATCGCGGCATGGACATCGGCACCGCCAAGCCATCTGCCGAAGAGCTTGCGGCTGTGCCGCACCACCTGATCGACATCATCGACCCACGCGACAGCTACAGCGCCGCCCAGTTCGCCCGCGACGCCCAGCGCCTGATTGCCGAAATCCGGCAGCGTGGCCATCTGCCCCTGCTGGCCGGCGGCACCATGCTGTACTTCAAGGCGCTGTTCGAAGGCCTGAGCGACCTGCCTGAAGCCGAACCAGCGCTGCGCAGCCAGCTCGAGCAGGAAGCGCTGCGCCATGGCTGGCCGGCCATGCACGCCCGCCTCGCCACGGTAGACCCGGCAACGGCGGCGCGCCTTGCCCCCAACGACAGCCAGCGCATCGGACGCGCGCTGGAGGTCTGGCACGCCACCGGCAAGCCCCTGTCGCACTGGCACGCCCAGGGCAGCGACACCGGCGTGACCGGACTGCGCCCTCTGGCCCTGATCAGCCTGGAGCCGGAACAGCGCAGCTGGCTGCATGAGCGCATCGCCCAGCGCTTCGATCTGATGCTGGAGCAGGGCTTTCTGCAGGAGATGCAGGCCTTGCGCTCGCGGGGAGATCTGGACCTCGCACTCCCCTCGATGCGCTGCGTCGGCTACCGGCAGGCGTGGGAAGGACTGGAGAAAGGCGAACCGCTTTCATTGTGGCGCGAGAAAGCCATTGCTGCCACGCGCCAGCTCGCCAAGCGCCAGCTCACCTGGCTGCGCAGCATGCCCTGGCGCCAGCGGGTGGCCTGTGATGCGCCCGATGCGCTGGAACAGGTGCTGAAGCTCGCTGGACAGGCCATCAAGCCCCGGCTGCCCGCCACTCCGACGTAGCCTTACTGCAGCCTGCGCTTGGAAATGTTCGGCACCGGCAGCGACACCACATCGATGCCCTCGTCCCGCAGCTGCTGCGCCTCGTCGGGCGAGGTGCGCCCGCGGATGGGCGCTTCGGCCACTTCGCCGTGGTGCATCTTGCGTGCCTGGTCCGCGAACTGCTCCCCCACGTCTGTGGTGTGCTCCATCACGTGCTGCACCATGCGCTCGTACATGGCCTGCATCACCTGCAGGCGCTGCTGTTCATTGCCGTCGCCGGCTGCCGCAGGGGCAGCCCGCTCCGGCTCCGCACTGCCGGCACTGCCGTGGCCCAGGTTGAGATGCGGTGCAGACAGCATCTTCTCGATGCGCGTATTGCCGCAGACCGGGCATTCGATCAACTGCTGGCGCTGCTGCGACTGGAAATCCTCCTCAGAGGAAAACCAGCCTTCGAAATCATGGCCCACCCCGCAGCGCAGGTTCAACACCTTCACGCTGCCAGCTCCTGCCAATCCAGCGCCCAGACGCCACTGTCGACCAGTTGGAGCCACAGCAGGCAGGTGAGCGTCTTGGCGTCCGTGAGCGCGCCGCTGCGGGTCAGCTCCAGCAGTTCGGGAAGTGTGGCCGCGGACAAGTGCAGCAGTTCGCCCTCTTCCAGCGCCTGCTCGTGCTGGCTCAGCCCGCGCGCAAACCAGATCTCGATATGTTCGTCGGAATAGCCAATGCAGTTGTGCATCACGCCCGCATAGGCCCATTCGCGCGCCTCGCAGCCGGTTTCCTCGCGCAATTCGCGACGGGCACAATCGAGGCCGGGCTCGCCGTCATCGAGCTTGCCCGCAGGAAATTCGATCATCATGCGGGCCATGGGATGCCGATACTGCCGTTCCAGCAGGTAGCGGCCATCGTCCAGCATGGGAACCACCACCACCGCTCCCGGGTGCTGTACGTACTCGCGCGTGGCCAGCTTGCCGTTGGGCTGCAGCACCGTATCGCGCACCACGCGCAGGAACCTGCCCTGCAGTACGCACTGCTGTTCCTGGGTGACTTCGGCCAGAGGCTGGTGATTCTCCCGCACCTGGTCGACCAGGGAGGGATAGGAAGCTTGCTTGCCTGTCATGCCGTTCAGTCGTTGTGCCGCATCAGGTGGCTATAGACAAAGCCGGGGAAGGCAAACGTGGCGAACAGAGCCAGGGTCGTTGCGTAGAACTCCCAGCCCTGCGGATAGATCTGGCCGGCGTTGCGCTCCAGCAGCAGGAAGAAGCCGCCCGCCACGAAATACAGCACCAGCCACTCCAGCAACTGCAATCCGAAACCCTTGCGACCCCTGGCCTGTCGCCGTGGCAGCACGGCGAACAGGCGCTGGTTGATGAAGGGCAGGTTGGCAGCGACGAACGCCACCAGGATCACCAGCCAGACAGTCAGGTTCAAGGACATCGTATCCGCGATCCCCGCCCGTCAGGCGCTCAGCATGCGATAGATCGCATGGGCGCACAGGTTCATCAGGCCGGCAGGCAGCAGGCCCAGCACCAGCACCAGGGCACCATTCACCGACAGTACCGAACGCACTTCGAAGTTCGCCTGGATCTTGGTGGGCAGCTGCGGGTTGGGAGCGTCGAAGTACATGACCTTGATCACGCGCAGGTAGTAGAACGCACCGATCAGGGACATGATCACGGCAAACACCGCCAGCCCGATATGGAAGGCCTGGCCGGAAGCCACCAGCACCTGGAGCACGGTCAGCTTGGCATAGAAGCCGACCATGGGCGGAATGCCGGCCAGCGACAACAGGCTGATGGCCATCACGCCGGCGTACAGCGGGCTGCGCTGGTTCAGTCCGGCCAGATCGCTGATGTTGTCGCACTCGAAGCCTTCGCGAGCCAGCAGCATGATCACACCGAAGTTGACCAGCGTCGTCAGCACGTAGGTGACGATGTAGAACATGGCAGCCGAGTAGGCATCCACCACGGTGTTGAAGCTGTTGTTCACGTAACCGGCAACAAATGCCAGCAGCACGAAACCGACCTGCGCGATGGTGGAGAACGCCAGCATGCGCTTGAGGTTTTTCTGCATGATGGCGGCCAGGTTACCGACCAGCAGGGAAGCAATGGCCAGCACCACCAGCATTTGCTGCCAGTGGAAGGCCATGGGCAGCAGGCCCTCGACCAGCAGACGGATCATGATGGCAAAGGCAGCCAGCTTGGGCGCACCTGCCACGATCAGGGCCACCGAAGTGGGCGCGCCTTCGTAGACGTCAGGCATCCACATGTGGAACGGCACGGCACCCAGCTTGAACGCCAGACCGGCAACCACGAACACCACGCCCAGAACCAGGATCTGCTGCTTGGCCACGCCGGAAGCCACCACCTGTTGCACCTCGTTGATCATCAGCGTGCCGGTCGCGCCGTACAGCATGGACATGCCGTACAGCAGGAAGCCGGAAGCCATGGCACCCAAGATGAAGTATTTCATCGCTGCTTCCACCGCATTGGCGTTGTCGCGGCGCAGGGCCACCAGCGCATAGCTGGACAGCGTCAGCAGTTCCAGACCCAGATAGATGATCAGGAAGTTGTTGCCGGAGATCATCACGAAGATGCCCAGCAGGCTCAGCAGCGACAGGATGAACAACTCACCGCCGCGGCGCAGCATGTCACGGTCCTGAGAATAGGGACGCGCGTAGACCATGGTCACGAACATCGCCATGGCGGCAAAGCACTTGAGCCAGTTGCCCATGCTGTCGCTCACCAGCAGGTTGCTGAAACCGTACATGGTGTAGCCATTCATGGCGTACATGGCCTGCATGCCGGCCACACCAGCCAGTGTCGCCAGGGTCAGGTAATAGGTCAGGGTACGCCCTGCACTCTTAACGCTGATGTCTGCCAGGATGATCACGCAGGTCATTACCAGCAGGACGATCTCCGGATACACCGCGATCCAACTCAGTTTGTCAATCATTGCAGACTCTCTCAGTGCAGTTTACTTGTGGCCACATGCTGCAGCAGCTGGACAACGGAGGCGTCCATCACATCGGTCATGGGTTTGGGATACACACCCATCCAGATCACGGCAATCGCAAGAACGGCCATGATGAGGAACTCACGGGAATTGATGTCGTTCAGGGCACGCACATTGTCGTTCGTGACCGGGCCCAGATAGACACGCTTGTACATCCACAGGCTGTAGGCGGCTCCCAGGATCAGGGCCACGGCAGCGCCCAGGCCGATCCAGAAGTTGGCCTTGACGGCAGCGATGATCACCATCCACTCGCCGACGAAACCGGCCGTAGCGGGCAGACCGCAGTTGGCCATGGTGAACAGCAGTGCAAAGGCAGCAAACTTGGGCATTGTGTTGATCACGCCGCCGTAGTCGGCGATTTCACGCGAATGCACGCGGTCGTACAGCACGCCGATGCACAGGAACATGGCGGCCGACACGAAGCCGTGGGCGATCATCTGCACAATGCCACCGGCCACGCCGATGTCGCTGAAGATGAAGAAGCCCAGGGTCACGAAACCCATGTGCGCCACGGAGGAGTAAGCCACCAGCTTCTTCATGTCCTTCTGCACGATGGCCACCAGACCGACGTAGATCACGGCGATCAGGGACAGGGCAATCATCAGCCAGGCCCATTTCTGGGAGGCGTCCGGAAGAATGGGCAGCGAGAAGCGCAGGAAACCGTAGGCACCCAGCTTCAGCATGATGGCGGCCAGTACGGCGGAACCACCGGTGGGCGCTTCCACGTGCACGTCGGGCAGCCAGGTATGTACCGGCCACATCGGCACCTTCACGGCGAAGGCTGCGAAGAAGGCGAAGAACAGCAGGCTCTGTGCGTCGATGTCCAGCGGCAGCTTGTACCAGGTCTGCAGGTCGAAACTGCCACCCGAGGTGTTGAACAGGTACACCAGCGCGATCAGCATCAGCAGCGAGCCGAGCAGCGTATACAGGAAGAACTTGAAAGCGGCGTAGATCTTGCGCGGACCACCCCAGATACCGATGATCAGGTACATCGGGATCAGCGTGGCTTCGAAGAACACGTAGAACAGCATCGCATCCTGGGCGGAGAAGACACCGATCATCAGGCCGCTCAGGATCAGGAAGGCACCCATGTACTGGTTGACGCGCTTGGTGATCACTTCCCAGCCGGCGATCACGACGATCACGGTGATAAAGGCCGTCAGCAGCACGAACCACAGGGAGATGCCATCAACGCCAACATGGTAGTTGATGTTGAAGCGCGGAATCCACTCGTTCTTCTCGACGAACTGCAGCGCGGCAGTCTGCAGCTTGAAGCCGGTGTACAGCGGAATGGTAACCAGGAAGCTGGCCAGCGAGCCCAGCAGGGCCAGCCAGCGCACCATGCGCGCATGACGGTCCTCCCCGAAGGCAAGCAGTACTGCTCCGATTACGATTGGCAGCCAGATGGCCAGGCTCAGCAATCCCATTTTTATATTTCTCCTTATTTGCCGTACCAGACGAACCAGGTCATCAGGGCTACGACACCCAGAATCATCATCAGGGCATAGTGGTAGAGGTAACCGGATTGCAGTCGACGGGCGATGGCAGCGATGCCGCCCACGACTTTCCAGGAGCCGTTCACCAGTGCGCCATCGATCAGGCCCTGGTCAGCGCCCTTCCACAGGCCCACACCCAGCAGGCGGGCGCCACGTGCAATGATGTTCTCGTTGATCCAGTCGAGGAAATACTTGTTCTCGAGGATGACGACCAGCGGAGACAGCGCCTTGCGGATGCTGGCAGCCACGTTGTTGTTCATCATGTACAGGAAGTACGCGACGGCAAAACCGGCAACCGTCAGCCAGAACGGCAGGGTCATCACGGCGTGCGTGGCGAAGCCGACAGCACCGTGGAAGGTGTTCGTCCACTCATGGGCATAGGTGGCCATGGCCGGATGGCGCGGATCCACGAAGATGACGTTCTTGAAGAAATCGCCGAACAGCATGGAATCGACCGTCAGGAAACCGATGATCACGGACGGGATGGCCAGCAGAATCAGTGGCAGCGTTACCACCCACTTGGATTCGTGCGGCTTGCCATCGCCATGGTGACCATGGTCGTCGTGGTGATCGTCATGGTGCGCGTCGGGGTTCTGGTCATAGCGCTCCTTGCCGTGGAACACCAGGAAGTAGACGCGGAAGCTGTACAGCGAGGTCACGAACACGCTGGCCATGGCCGCCAGGTAGGCGATGTGGGAAGCCGGCTGGTTGCTGAAGTGCAGCGCCTCGATGATGCTCTCCTTCGAGTAGAAGCCCGAGAAGAACGGCGTGCCGATCAGCGCCAGGGTACCGATCAGGAAGGTGATCCAGGTGATCGGCATGTACTTGCGCACGTTGCCCATCCAGCGGATGTCCTGGTTGTGGTGCATGCCGATGATTACGGAACCTGCGGCAAGGAACAGCAGTGCCTTGAAGAAGGCATGCGTCATCAGGTGGAACACGCCCACCGAGTAGGCGGAAGCGCCCAGCGCCATGGTCATGTAACCCAGCTGCGACAGCGTGGAGTAGGCCACCACACGCTTGATGTCGTTCTGGATCACGCCCAGGATACCCATGAAGAAGGCGGTGATGGCGCCGATGATCAGGATCATGTTCAGGGCGGTGTCGCTCAGCTCGAACAGCGGAGACATGCGGGCGACCATGAAGATGCCGGCCGTCACCATGGTGGCGGCGTGGATCAGCGCGGAGATCGGGGTCGGGCCTTCCATGGAGTCGGGCAGCCACACGTGCAGCGGAAACTGGGCAGACTTGCCCATGGCACCGATGAACAGGCAGATGGCAGCCATGGTGGCCACGTTCCAGCCCAGGCCCGGATAGGTCTGGGAAGCCAGCGTATCGACCTTGCCGAAGAACTCGGTGTAGTTGAAGGTTCCGGTGTAGGCCAGGATCAGGCCGATGCCCAGGATGAAACCGAAGTCACCCACACGGTTGACCAGGAAGGCCTTCATGTTGGCGAAGATGGCGGTCGGGCGGTTGAACCAGAAGCCGATCAGCAGGTAGGACACCAGACCCACCGCTTCCCAGCCGAAGAACAGCTGCAGGAAGTTGTTGCTCATGACCAGCATGAGCATGGAGAAGGTGAACAGGGAAATATAGGAGAAGAAGCGGTTGTAGCCCTCGTCTTCTTCCATGTAGCCCATGGTGTAGATGTGCACCATCAGCGACACGAAGGTCACCACGCACATCATCATCGCCGTCAGGCTGTCGACCATGAAGCCAACTTCCATCTTCAGCGTACCGATGGTCATCCAGTGGTACACCGTCTCGTTGAAGGTCGCGCCATCCAGCACCTGCATGAACACCATGGCGGACAGGATGAAGGACAGCAGCACGCCGCCAATGGTCAGCAGTGCCGAGGCCGAGCGCCCCAGCAGGTTGCCGCCCATCTTGGTACCGAAGATACCAACCAGTGCCGAGGCCGCCAGCGGTGCCAGCGGGATCGCCAGCAAGGTAGTAGCGGAAAGGGTCTGACTCATTTTTCTGTTACCCCTTCAAGGTGTTGAGTTCTTCCACATCGAGACTGTCGCGTGTGCGGAACAGCAGCACGAGAATCGCGAGCCCGATGGCCGACTCTGCAGCCGCAACGGTCAGGATGAAGAACACGAAGATCTGTCCGGACAGGTCACCCCAGAAGTGGGAGAACGCCACGAAGTTCATGTTGACGGCCAGCAGCATCAGCTCGACGGCCATCAGCAGCACGATCAGGTTCTTGCGGTTCAGGAAGATGCCGATGACCGACAGGGCGAACAGGATGCCTCCCAGGGTCAGGTAATGGCCAATGGTGAGTGTCATGCCTTCTTCTCCTCTGCATCGGCGGCCGGATCGGCAGCCACAGGTGCCGGCTTGGTGATGTCCATCTTGACGATGCGCATGCGGTCCTGCGGACGCACGCGGACCTGTTCGGCCGGCGACTGGAACTTGCTGTCCTTGCGCTTCCGCATGGTCAGGGCAATCGCGCTGATCATGGCCACCAGCAGCAGCACCGCAGCGATCTCCAGCGGGTACAGGTAGTGCGTGTACAGCAGCTTGCCCAGCTCGGTCGTGTTGGATGCGTTGGGCGCCAGCACAGCACCGTCCATGCCACGCATCGGCAGCGCCTCGGTTTCGGTGAAATTGCTCATCAGCACGGCAGCCATCTGCACGATGATGAACACGGCAATCACCGCGGCCATCGGGAAGTTCTTCCAGAAGCCGCGCTTGAGCGTCTCGACATCGATGTCCAGCATCATCACGACGAACAGGAACAGCACCATGACGGCGCCGACATACACCAGCACCAGGGTAATGGAAAGGAATTCGGCCTTCAGCAGCATCCAGATGGCGGATGCCTGGAAGAACGACAGCACCAGGTACAGCACGGCATAGACCGGGTTGCGCACGGTGACCACGCGGAATGCTGCAAAGACCAGCACCGCTGAAAATACGTAGAAGAGACCTGTTTTGACGTCCATGGGAGGGTCCTGTTGTGTTCTAGGCCTGGCCGGGATCAGCGGTAAGGCGCATCGGCTGCCTTGGTGGCCGCAATCTGCGCTTCGTACTTGTCACCCACCGCCAGCAGCATGTCCTTGGTGAAATACAGGTCGCCCCGCTTCTCTCCGTGGTATTCGAAGATCTGCGTCTCGACGATGGAATCCACCGGGCAGCTCTCTTCGCAGAAACCGCAGTAAATGCACTTGGTGAAGTCGATGTCGTAGCGCGTGGTGCGGCGGCTGCCGTCTTCGCGCTGCTCGGACTCGATGGTGATGGCCATGGCGGGGCATACGGCCTCGCACAGCTTGCAGGCGATGCAACGCTCTTCGCCGTTCTCGTAACGGCGCAGCGCATGCAGGCCGCGGAAACGCGGACTCAGCGGCGTCTTCTCTTCGGGGTACTGCACAGTGAACTTGCCCTTGAAGGCGTAGCGTCCGGTCAGTGCCATGCCCCTGAACAGCTCCGTCAGCATGAAGCTGTTCAGGAAATCCTTGAGGGAGAACCCGGATTCCGGCTTGGTGGTTACAGTTGACATTTCTCTACCCTTGCTCACTTCCAGATGTTCCAGGAGGTTTGCATCCACACAGCGATCACGATCAGCCAGATCAGTGTCACGGGAATGAAGATCTTCCAGCCCAGACGCATGATCTGGTCATAGCGATAGCGCGGGAACGTGGCACGAATCCAGATGAACATGCTCACGACCACGAAGGTCTTCAGGCCCAGCCAGATCCAGCCGGGGATGAAGCTGAGGAATTCGAACGGAGGCAGCCAGCCGCCGAGGAACATGACCACGGCCAGCACCGAGAACAGGATCATGTTCGCGTATTCGGCCAGGAAGAAGATGGCAAAGCCCATGCCGGAGTACTCGACCATGTGGCCGGCCACAATCTCGGCCTCGCCTTCCACCACGTCGAAGGGGTGACGGTTGGTTTCGGCAACACCCGAGATCAGGTAGACCATGAAGATCGGCAGCAGTGGCAGCCAGTTCCAGGACAGCAGGTTCATGCCCTTGTCGGCGAACATGCCCTTGGCCTGCTCGGTCACGATGTCGCTCATGTTCATGCTGCCGGTGATCATCAGCACCACCACCAAGCAGAAGCCCATGGCGATTTCGTACGACACCATCTGTGCGGAAGCACGCAGCGCCCCCAGGAACGGGTACTTGGAGTTGGACGCCCAGCCGGCCATGATCACGCCGTAGACTTCCACGGAAGTGATGGTCATCACCAGCAGCAGGCCGGCGTTGATGTTGGCCAGAGCCACTTCGGGGCCGAAGGGAATCACCACCCAGGCAGCCAGCGCCGGCATGAAGGCCATGATCGGGCCGAGATAGTAGACCGCAGGGTTGGCACGATCCGGACGGATCACTTCCTTGGTCAGCAGCTTGAGGCCGTCGGCCATGGGCTGCAGCAGGCCCAGTGGGCCGACACGGTTGGGACCATGACGCACCTGCATGAAACCCAGCAGGCGACGCTCCCAGTAGGTCAGGTAGGCGACGGCAATCAGCAGCGGCAGCACCAGCACGACAATCTTGAGCAGCGCCCAGATCACCGGCCATACGATATTGCCCCACCAGGCAGCCTGGAACAGGCCCTGGCCGGCAGCGTTCAGAGCTTCAATCATGCGCTCACCTCCTGGCTAGGCTTGGCAGCACGGGCGTCGGCCGTGGCCTGCAGCGCAGGCGCGCGACGCACCAGGCTGTCGAGTTGGTAGATGCTGGCAGTCACCGGCTTGGTGCGTGCCTTGGCCACGACGATGGCAGCATCGGTACGGTTGTTCAGACGGGCTGCGTCGACAGTGGCGCTGTCACCACTGCGGTTCAGCGGCAGCGTGCCCATGACTTCCTGCGAGGTCTCGGCGGAGAAGCCGGAGAGCTGCAGCAGGCTGCCCAGCACGCGCAGCACTTTCCAGCCCGGACGGGTGTCGGCCAGCGGACGCACGACAGCATGGAAGCTCTGTGCGCGGCCTTCGGCGTTGACGAAGGTGCCGGAAGTCTCGGTGAAGGGGCTGATCGGCAGCAGCACGTCGCTGAAGGCCAGATTCGTCTTGAACGGGCTGAAGGTGACAACCATCTGTGCCTGGTTCAGGCTGGCCACGGCGGCACTGCCACCGGCACAGTCGAACTCGGGCTCCACGTTGAACAGCAGTGCGGCCTTCAGCGCGCCGCCTTCGGTCATGGCGCCTGCGTTCAGGCCGCCGGACTTCGGACGCGCACCAGCCAGCTGTGCACCAACGGTGTTGGCTGCCTCGGTCAGATAACCCCAGCTTGCGCCGGTTTCGGTCGCAATCCACTGTGCCAGCGCCAGCAGGCTGCCGGCCTGCTCGTGGTGCGCAGCGGCATTGCCCAGCAGCACGGCCTTGCGCTCGCCACCCAGCAGGGAAGCGGCAATGGCCTTGGCTGCCTCGGTGGCCTCGCCCTGTGCGGGAGCGACAACGCCCTTCTGCGCGGCCACGGCGGCGGCAATGTCCGCCAGGGACTGCGTCCACTCGGTTGCATCAGCTTCGAGCACCGTGTGCATCTTCATGGCCCAGTCCTGACGCTGTTCGACCAGCGCGGAAACCTGGGCGCCATGGCGGCTGGCCTGACGGATACGCTGCGCGAACAGCGGATGGTCCTTGCGCAGGTTGCTGCCGATGACCAGAACGCGCTGCAGCTTGCTCAGCGCAGCAATCGGCAGGCCAAGCCAGCGGATCTCGCTGCCAGCTGCAAATTCGGCATTGCGCAGGCGGTAGTCAATGTTGTCGCTGCCCAGACCACGCACCAGTTCACCGGCGAGCGTCAGCTCTTCGAGGGTGCTGTGCGGGCTGACCAAGGCGCCGATGCTGGAAGCGCCGTGCTCGTCCTTGATCTGCTTGAGGCCGTTGGCCACGTATTCGAGGGCGGTCTGCCAGTCCACTTCCTTCCAGCTGCCGCCCTGCTTGATCATGGGGGCAGTCAGGCGGTCGGTACCGTTGAGGGCTTCGTAGCTGAAGCGGTCACGGTCGGCAATCCAGCATTCGTTGACAGCCTCGTTCTCCAGCGGCACCACGCGCATGACGCGGTGGTTCTTCACCTGGACGATCAGGTTGGAGCCGGTCGAATCATGCGGAGCAACCGACTTGCGACGACCCAGTTCCCAGGTGCGGGCGCTGTAGCGGAACGGCTTGCTGGTGAGCGCACCGACCGGGCAGATGTCGATCATGTTGCCGGACAGCTCGGAATCCACCGTGGCGCCGACGAAGGTCTCGATCTCGGAGTGCTCGCCACGGTTGGACATGCCGAGTTCCATCTGGCCGGCGATTTCCTGGCCGAAACGGACGCAGCGCGTGCACTGGATGCAGCGCGTCATCTCTTCCATGGAGATCAGCGGGCCGACGTCCTTGGGCACGACCACGCGCTTCTCTTCTTCGTAGCGGGAGCCGCTGGAGCCATAGCCCACAGCCAGATCCTGCAGCTGGCACTCACCGCCCTGGTCGCAGATGGGGCAATCCAGCGGGTGGTTGATCAGCAGGAATTCCATCACGGACTGCTGCGCCTTGATGGCCTTGTCGCTCTTGGTGTGCACCACCATGCCCTGGGCCACAGGCGTTGCGCAAGCCGGAACCGGCTTGGGCATCTTCTCGACATCCACCAGACACATGCGGCAGTTGGCCGCAATGCTCAGCTTCTTGTGGTAGCAAAAATGCGGAATATAGGTACCGGCCTGCTCAGCCGCATGCATCAGCATGCTGCCTTCAGCAACCTCGACCTTTTGACCGTCCAGTTCGATTTCAACCATGGTGATCCACTTGTCAAATATATGCAGGCACCATGCAGGTCTTGTGCTCTACGTGGTATGCAAATTCGTCACGGAAATGCTTGAGCATGGCGCGCACAGGCATGGCGGCGGCGTCGCCCAGGGCGCAGATGGTGCGTCCCTGGATATTGCTGGCAACCGAGTCCAGCACGTCCATGTCCTGCGGACGGCCCTGGCCGTTCTCGATGCGCTCGACCATGCGCCACAGCCAGCCGGTACCTTCACGGCACGGCGTGCACTGGCCACAGGACTCGTGCATGTAGAAGTAGCTCAGGCGCTGCAGCGACTTGACCATGCAGCGGCTGTCGTCCATCACGATCACGGCGCCGGAGCCCAGCATGGAGCCGGCCTTGGCGATCGAGTCGTAGTCCATGGTGCAATCCATGATGATGTCGGCCGGCAGCACGGGCGAGGAAGATCCGCCAGGGATCACCGCCTTGAGCTTGCGACCGGTACGCACGCCGCCAGCCAGCTCAAGCAGCTTGGAGAACGGCGTTCCCATCGGGATTTCATAGTTGCCGGGCAGGTTGACGTCGCCCGACACCGAGAAGATCTTGGTGCCGCCGTTGTTCGGCTTGCCGCACTCCAGATACGCTTGGCCGCCGTTGCGGATGATCCACGGAACGGCTGCGAAGGTCTCGGTGTTGTTGATGGTGGTGGGCTTGCCGTACAGGCCGAAGCTGGCCGGGAACGGCGGCTTGAAGCGCGGCTGGCCCTTCTTGCCTTCCAGCGATTCGAGCAGCGCGGTTTCCTCGCCGCAGATGTAGGCGCCGAAACCATGGTGCGCGTGCAGCTGGAAGCTGAAATCGCTGCCCATGATCTTGTCGCCGAGATAGCCGGCGGCACGCGCCTCTTCCAGTGCGGCCTCGAAACGCTCGTAGACCTCGAAGATTTCGCCGTGGATGTAGTTGTAACCCACACTGATGCCCATGGCATAGGCAGCAATCGCCATGCCCTCGATCACGATGTGCGGGTTGAACATCAGGATGTCGCGGTCCTTGCAGGTACCCGGCTCGCCCTCGTCGGAGTTGCAGACGAGGAATTTCTGGCCCGGGAACTGGCGGGGCATGAAGCTCCACTTCAGGCCGGACGGGAAGCCGGCGCCGCCACGGCCGCGCAGCGCGGATTCCTTGACGGTGGCAATCACCTGGTCCTGGGTCATGGCTTCGCCGCCATCCTTGCCAAGGATCTTGCGCAGGGCCTGGTAGCCGCCACGCGCCTCGTAGTCCTTGAGGCTCCAGTTGCTGCCGTTCAGATCCTTGTAGATCTGCGGATCAATGTGACGGCCGTGAAAGCAGGTTTCATTGCCGGAAGACGCAAATTGCGCGAGAACGTTCGCTACAGACATCACTTGCCCTCCGCGGACTTCAGGCCGTCGACCAGCGCAGTCAGGCGCTCGACGGACATGTAGCTGCACATGGTGCGGTCGTTGACCAGCATCACCGGCGCATCGGCGCAGGCACCCAGGCATTCGCACTGCTGCAGTGTGAACTGGCCGTCGGCCGTGGTTTCGCCGGCGTGAATGCCCAGCTTTTCCTCGAGGAACTGCAGGGCTTTGCCGCCGTCGCGCAGCTGGCACGGCAGGTTGGTGCAGACGGCGAGCTTGTACTTGCCGACCGGCTGCTGGTTGTACATGTTGTAGAAGGTGGTGACTTCATGGACGGCCATCGGAGCCATTTCCAGGTAGTCGGCAATTTCCTTCTCGCTTTCGGGCGATACCCAGCCCTGCTCCTGCTGGACGATGGACAGGCAAGCCATGACCGCCGACTGCTTTTGCTCGGCCGGGTATTTCGCCACTTCCTTGGCGAAACGGGCTTTGGTTGCTTCAGAAATCATCGGTCAATCTCTCCAAACACAATGTCCAGCGTGCCAATGATGGCCACGGCGTCGGCCAGCATGTGGCCCTTGGACAGCTCATCCAGCGCAGCCAGGTGCACATATCCCGGCGGACGGATCTTCATGCGGTAGGGCTTGTTGGCGCCGTCGCTGACCATGTAGATGCCGAACTCGCCCTTCGGGTGCTCGACACCGGCATAGACCTCGCCCTCGGGAACGTGGAAGCCTTCGGTGAACAGCTTGAAGTGGTGGATCAGGTCCTCCATGTTGGTCTTCATGCCTTCACGGGACGGCGGCGCCACCTTGTTGTTGTCGGTGATGACCGGGCCGGGGTTGGCACGCAGCCAGTCCACGCACTGCTTGATGATGCGGTTGGACTCGCGCATTTCCTGCACGCGGCACAGGTAACGGTCGTAGCTGTCACCGGTGACGCCGACGGGCACGTCGAATTCGACCTTGTCGTAGGCATCGTAGGGCTGCGTCTTGCGCAGATCCCAAGCAATGCCGGAGCCGCGCAGCATCGGGCCACTCATGCCCAGGTTCAGGGCACGCTCGGGGGACAGCACGCCGATGCTGACGGTACGCTGTTTCCAGATGCGGTTGTTGGTGAGCAGGGTTTCGTACTCGTCCACGCATTTGGGGAAACGCTGCGTGAAGTCGTCGATGAAGTCGAGCAGCGAACCCTGACGAGCCGCATTGAGCTTTTCCATGGCCTTGCTGTTGCGCAGCTTGCTGGGCGCGTGCTGGGCCATGGTGTCGGGCAGGTCGCGATAGACGCCACCCGGACGGAAGTAGGCTGCGTGCATGCGGGCGCCGGAAACGGCCTCGTACATGTCCAGCAGGTCTTCCCGCTCGCGGAAGGTGTAGATCAGGATGGTGGAGCTGCCGCAGTCGTTGCCGTGCGAACCCAGCCACAGCAGGTGGTTCAGCAGGCGCGTGATTTCCGAGAACATCACGCGGATGTATTGCGCGCGGATCGGCACCTCGATGCCCAGCAGCTTCTCGACGGCCAGGCAGTAGGCGTGCTCGTTGCACATCATGGACATGTAGTCCAGACGGTCCATGTAGGGCAGTGCCTGGATGTAGGTCTTGTGCTCGGCCAGCTTTTCGGTGGCACGGTGCAGCAGGCCGATGTGCGGGTCGGCGCGTTGCACCACTTCGCCATCGAGCTCGAGCACGAGGCGCAGCACGCCGTGCGCTGCCGGGTGCTGCGGACCAAAGTTGAGCGTGTAGTTCTTGATTTCAGCCATAGATCATCCCCTGTCGCGGAAAGCGATCAGTGCAAGCCTCCATAGTTGTCTTCACGGATGATCCGCGGCGTGATTTCGCGCGGCTCGATGGAGACGGGTTCATACACCACGCGCTTCTGCTCGGGGTCGTAGCGCATCTCGACATGGCCGGAGAGCGGGAAATCCTTGCGGAACGGATGGCCGATGAAGCCGTAGTCGGTCAGGATACGACGCAGGTCGGGGTGACCCTCGAACACGATGCCGTACAGGTCGAAGGCTTCGCGCTCGAACCAGTTGGCGGCATTCCAGATGCCGTTGATGGAGTCGACCAGCGGGAAATCGTCGTCGGGCGCGAACACCTTCAGGCGCAGGCGCTGGTTCAGCGATACGGACAGCAGGTGCACCACGACGCAGAAGCGCGGGCCTTCCCAGACCTGCTGCTTGTAATCGGAGTAGTCGACCCCGCAGAGGTCGATCATGATCTCGAACTTGCAGCCATCGGCATCGCGCAGCTGGCGGCAGGCCTCGAGGTAGTTGGCGGCATCCACCTGGATGGTGAGTTCGCCACGATCAATGACGGAATGCTTGAGCTTGTCTCCCAGCACCGCAGACACGGTGTTGGCCAGCTCCTGAATATCAACAGCGTAGGCAGTCATGCGTTCTCCGGATCAGGCACGTGCAATGGTGTTGGTACGGCGGATCTTCTGCTGCAGCTGCATGATGCCGTAGATCAGCGCCTCGGCCGTGGGCGGGCAGCCCGGCACGTAGACATCGACCGGCACCACGCGATCACAACCGCGCACCACGGAGTAGCTGTAGTGGTAGTAGCCACCACCATTGGCACAGGAACCCATGGAAATCACCCAGCGCGGCTCGGCCATCTGGTCATAGACCTTGCGCAAGGCAGGCGCCATCTTGTTGCACAGGGTACCGGCCACGATCATCAGGTCGGACTGGCGCGGGCTGGCACGGAACACTTCCGCACCAAAGCGCGCCAGGTCGTAGCGCGCAGCAGCGGCGTGCATCATCTCGACGGCGCAGCAGGCCAGACCGAAGGTCATGGGCCAGACAGAACCGGTTTTGGCCCAGTTCGCCACCGCGTCGTAGCTGGTGGTGATGAAGCCTTCTTTGAATACACCTTCAAGCGACATGCAACTCTCCAATCAATTCCCGCAGGAGCGCAGCATGCCGCCCCCGACATTCAGGAACTTGTGCTTATTCCCAATCCAGGGCGCCTTTTTTCCATTCGTAGATGAAGCCCACGACGAGGATGCCCAGGAAAATCATGACGGACCAGAAGGCCACCGGACCCAGTTGCTTGTAGGCAGCAGCCCAGGGAAACAGGAAGGCCACTTCCAGGTCGAAAAGAATGAACAGGATGGCGACGAGGTAGTAGCGCACATCGAACTTCATGCGCGCGTCTTCAAAGGCCTCGAAGCCGCATTCGTAGGGGGAGTTCTTGGCGGGATACGGACGGTTCGGACCAAGCGCCGAACCAAGACCCAGGGTCACTGCACCGGCAACAAGGCCGACCAGGATGAACAGGAGAACGGGGAGATAAAGTGCAAGATCCATCTTTGTTACGTTTGTAATGGTTTGGCGCAGAGCCAAAGATGTTTCTGGTGCCGTCGGCGAGACTCGAACTCGCACAGCTTTCGCCACTACCCCCTCAAGATAGCGTGTCTACCAATTTCACCACGACGGCAATCGTGTCCCGCCCGGAGCCGGCTGAGACTGATTCTTAGCGCTCCGGATCAGCCCTGCATTGTAACCATAAACAACTTAGCCGACGCTTACAACGCAGGTTTTTTGTGCCCGCCAGACGCATTGCACGCCCGGCATTTCGCTTAGCGGGAAGCGGCTGCGGCGGGGGCTACCGGAGCAGGCTGGGAAGCAGGAACAGCGGCGCTTGCGGGCGCCACGGCGGCGGCCGGCTGCTGTCCGGGAATCAGTGCGGCAGGACCGGTTGCAGGGGCTGCAGCGGACGCCGGAGCAGAGGCCGGCGCGGTAACGGCAGCCGGAGCCACCATGCCGCTCAGCACGCTGCCGGAGCCACCGGTGTTGCGCAGGTTGCCGAAGTACGCCAGAACCAGCGTGGCGACGAAGAAGATCGTGGCCAGTACGGCCGTGGTGCGCGACAGGAAGTTGGCGCTGCCGGAAGCGCCGAACAGGCTGCCGGAGGCGCCGCTGCCAAATGCGGCACCCATGTCCGCACCCTTGCCGTGCTGAACCAGGATCAGGCCGATCATGGCCAGTGCCGACAGCACCTGCACGACCAGCAGAAGGTTGAGAAGAAAAGTCATTGTGTTGTTGCCAGAGAGAAGAGGACGCGGCAGCGCACTGCCGCAAAACCTGTCATTTTATTGCGCAGCAGCAATGATGGCGAGGAAATCGGCCGCCTTCAGGGAAGCGCCGCCAATCAGGCCACCATCGATGTCGGGTTGCGCCAACAGCGCAGCCGCATTGCCGGCATTCATGCTGCCGCCGTACAGCAGACGGATCTTGTCCGCGTGTTCGGTAGCTGCGCGCAGCTGCGTGCGCAGCACGCCATGCACTTCCTGCGCCTGTTCGGGCGTAGCCGTCTTGCCGGTGCCGATGGCCCAGACCGGCTCGTAAGCGACCACGATCTCGCTGATGCAGTGGCCCACCAGGTGGATCACGGCCGCGAGCTGGCGCTTGACGATGAACTCGGTCATGCCCTCCTCGCGCTCGCGCAGGGTTTCACCCACGCAGACGATGGGAGTGATGCCGGCTTCGAGCGCACGCTCGGCCTTGATGGCGACGTGCGTGTCGCTCTCGGCCTGATGCAGGCGGCGTTCGCTGTGGCCGACGATGGCGTAGCGGATGCCGAATTCCTTCAGCATGGTGGCAGACACGTCGCCGGTATAGGCGCCGGACTCGTGAGAAGAGACGTTCTGCGAGCCCATGACGATGGTGTCCTGGCCAGCCAACAGGCCCTGGACCTGCTGGAAGTACGGGCTGGGCACGCAGATGGCGACATCGCATGCCGGGGCGCCGATACCGGCACGCAGTTCATTCACCAGCGTTTCGTTGCCTGCCAGACTGGCGTTCATTTTCCAGTTGCCAGCGATCAGTTTTTTCATTGTGAGCCTCCGTTACCAGGTCAATACGATTTTGCCAATGTGTTGGTTGCTTTCCATCAGGGCATGGGCCTCGGCCGCCTGTGCTGCCGGAAAGGTGCGGTAGATGACCGGCGCAATGGCGCCGCTTTCCACCAGCGGCCACACCTTCTCGCGCAGTGCACGCGCAATGGCGGCCTTGAAGGCCACCGGACGCGGACGCAGCGTGGAACCGGTGATGGTCAGGCGGCGGCGCAGCACCTGACCGGCATTGAAGCCGGATTTGGTGCCGCCCTGGATGGCGATGATGACGATGCGGCCATCATCGGCCAGACACTCGACTTCGCGCGCGATGTAGTCGCCGGCCACCATGTCCAGCACCACGTCGACGCCCTTGCCGCCGGTCAGGCGCTTGGCCTCCTCGACGAAGTCGTGGGTCTTGTAGTTGATGGCGTGGTCGGCGCCGAGCTTGACGCAGGCCTCGCACTTGTCATCGCTGCCGGCAGTGACGATCACCCTGGCACCCAGCGCCTTGGCCATCTGGATGGCGGTGACGCCGATGCCGCTGCTGCCGCCCTGCACCAGCAGGGTTTCACCAGGCTGCAGCCGCGCGCGATCGAACACGTTGCTCCAGACGGTGAAGAAGGTTTCGGGCAGGCTGGCCGCCTGCACCATGTCCAGGCCGGTGGGCACCGGCAGGCACTGGGCCGCAGGCGCCACGCACAGCTCGGCATAGCCGCCACCGGCCACCAGGGCGCACACCTTGTCGCCCAGCTGCAGGCCTGCCTCAGCCATGGCCTCGGTGTCACCGGCGACGATTTCGCCCGCAACCTCGAGACCGGGGAGCTCGGAAGCGCCCGGCGGCACCGGGTAGTGGCCCTTGCGCTGCAGCACGTCGGGGCGGTTGATGCCCGACGCCGCGACGCGTATCAGCACCTCGCCGCTGCCTGCCACCGGATCGGGGCAGGTAGTGAGCTGCAGCATCTCGGGCGCGCCGTAGGCCTGGATGGCAATGGCTTGCATGACTGCCCTGCCCCGCTTACTGCTGCTGTTGTTGCTGCTGGTCTGCGGAAGGACGGCCGTTGCCGTTGCGCTCGCCACGCTCTGCACGCTCGGGACGGTCGCCACGCTCACCGCGCTCGGCACGCTCCGGACGCTCCAGCAGCGCCTTCATGGACAGCTTGATGCGGCCCTTGTCGTCGGTTTCCAGCGCCTTGACCTTGACGATCTGGCCTTCGCTCAGGTAGTCGGAGACCTTCTCGACGCGCTCATGGGCGATCTGGCTGATGTGCAGCAGACCGTCCTTGCCAGGCAGCACGTTGATCAGTGCACCGAAGTCCAGCATCTTGACGACCGGGCCTTCGTAGATCTTGCCGACTTCGACTTCGGCGGTGATCTCTTCGATGCGGCGCTTGGCTTCTTCGGCCTTGGCGTTGTCGTTGCTGGCGATGGTGATGGTACCGTCTTCGGCGATATCGATCTGGGTGCCGGTGTCTTCCGTCAGCTGGCGGATGGTGGCGCCGCCCTTGCCGATCACGTCACGGATCTTCTCGGGGTTGATCTTCATCGTGAACAGGCGCGGAGCGAACTGGGAGATCTCGGCCTTGGCCTCGCCCATGGCGTCCTGCATCTTGCCCAGGATGTGCATGCGCGCTTCCTTGGCCTGGGCCAGGGCGACCTGCATGATTTCCTTGGTGATGCCCTGGATCTTGATGTCCATCTGCAGGGCGGTGATGCCGTCGGCAGTGCCGGCCACCTTGAAGTCCATGTCGCCCAGGTGATCCTCGTCACCCAGGATGTCGGTCAGCACGGCGAAACGGTTGTCTTCCTTGATCAGGCCCATGGCGATACCGGCCACGTGCGCCTTCAGCGGCACGCCGGCGTCCATCATGGACAGGCAGCCACCGCAGACGGAAGCCATGGAGGAGGAACCGTTCGATTCGGTGATCTCGGACACCACGCGGATGGTGTAGGGGAATTCTTCCTTGCTCGGCAGCACGGCAGCCAGGGCGCGCTTGGCCAGACGGCCGTGGCCCACTTCGCGGCGCTTGGTGGAGCCCATGCGGCCCACTTCACCGGTGGCGAAGGGAGGCATGTTGTAGTGCAGCAGGAAGCGGTCTTCGTACTCGCCGGCCAGCGCGTCGATGCGCTGGGCATCACGCTCGGTGCCCAGCGTGGACACCACCAGCGCCTGGGTTTCGCCACGCGTGAACAGGGCGGAACCGTGGGTGCGCGGCAGCACGCCGTTGCGGATCTCGATCGGGCGCACGGTGCGCGTGTCGCGGCCGTCGATGCGCGGCTCGCCGGACAGTATCTGGCTGCGCACGATGCGGGCTTCGGCATCGAACAGCAGGTTGTCGACCTTGACGGCGTCGAACTCGACGCCCTGCTCGGTCAGCTCGGCCTTGACGGCAGCGTAGGCTTCACGGCAGGCTTGCGTACGGGCCTGCTTGCTGCGGATCTGGTAGGCAGCGCGCAGCTTGTCTTCGGCCAGGCCGTTGACCTTGGCGATGAACTCCTCATCCTTGGCTTCGGGCTGCCAGTCCCACACGGGCTTGCCGGCGTCGCGCACCAGCTCATGGATGGCGTTGATGGCGATCTGGCCCTGCTCGTGGCCGAACACCACGCCACCCAGCATGATTTCTTCGGACAGTTGCTGCGCTTCGGATTCGACCATCAGCACGGCAGCTTCGGTGCCGGCAACGACCAGATCCATCTGGCTGTCCTTGCGCTGGGTCTGGCCCGGGTTGAGCACGTATTCGCCATTGATGTAGCCAACGCGGGCGGCACCGATGGGGCCGTTGAACGGGATGCCGGAAATGGCCAGGGCCGCGCTCACGCCGATCATGGCGGCGATGTCTGCGTCCACCTCGGGGTTGAGCGACACGGTATGGATAACCACGTGCACTTCGTTGTAGAAGCCTTCGGGGAACAGCGGGCGGATCGGACGGTCGATCAGGCGGCTGGTCAGGGTTTCCAGTTCGCTGGGCTTGGCTTCACGCTTGAAGAAGCTGCCGGGGATCTTGCCGGCGGCGTAGGTTTTCTCGATGTAGTCGACGGTCAGGGGGAAGAAGTCCTGGCCGGGCTTGGCGCTCTTGGAAGCGGCCACGGTGGCGAGCACGACGGTGTCGTCGATGTTGACGAGCACGGCGCCGGCGGCCTGGCGGGCGATTTCACCGGTTTCGAGGGTGACGGTGTGCTGGCCCCACTGGAAGGTCTTGGTGACTTTGTTGAAAATGGACATGGTTTATCTCCGGGATGGAGCTTCTTGCAGCACACGATGCCATTCCAGCAGAACCCTGCTCCGGGCAGGATGTTGGTGGAATGACACAGCTTCGCGCGCAATATCTCCGGGTTGAAAAACAAAAACGCCTGAGGGAAGGATTCTCTCAGGCGTTCTGCATGCGATGCCTGCTTACTTGCGCAGACCCAGCTTGGCGATCAGGGCCAGGTAGCGGTCAGCGTCCTTGGACTTCAGGTAGTCCAGCAGCTTGCGGCGGCGGCTCACCATGCGCAGCAGGCCGCGACGGCCGTGGTGGTCCTTGGCGTGCGTCTTGAAGTGCGGGGTGAGTTCGTTGATGCGTGCGGTCAGCAGCGCAACTTGTACTTCGGGGCTGCCAGTGTCATTGGCGGCGCGGGCGTTATCCTTGATAACGGCAACTTTATCGACCATTTTGGATTTCCTTGAGGGTATTTGACTTGCGCTGCGGGCCGGACTACCTGCAGCGTGCGCTCCGCCGCGCTGGCAAACCAGTACGGAACAGAACCGGGTGATTATAGCGGGGAGTTGGCTGGTTGACTAGTGGGTGCGTTCCCCCGGGCGGATCGCGGATAAAATGAATACCAAATTGTTCATTTTTCCACCATGCTCCGCACCAGAATTTGCATACTCGCCGCCCTGCTGTCCGTTCTTGCCGCGTCGCCGGTGCTTGCGCTGGAGGCTGCCTCGCCTGCCGGCGACAAGGCCACTTCCGCTCCGGTGCGCAAAGCGGCGTCCACGGCCACCTCTGCGCCTCCGACCTCTGCCCGGGGACGCGTTGTGATCATCCGCGGTAACGAAGAAAGCGCCGCAGCACGCGAACGTCGGCTGAAGCGCGAGTGTCGGGGACGCCCCAATGCCGGAGCCTGTCTGGGCTTCGCCTCCTGACGCGCGCGCCCTGCTTCATCCTTGCGTCGCAGCGTGGGCTCGCCACTTGAGCGGGCCATTCAGGCTTCGAACTGCTGCAGATCCCAGCGTGGGCGCACATCGAAGGCGTAATCCTTGCGTGCCTGCGCCTTGCCGGCCTGCAGTCGCATGGCGGCGGCCAGCGCAATCATGGCGCCATTGTCCGTGCACAGGTGCAGCTCGGGATAGTGCACACGCACACCGCGCTTGGCACAGGCTGCATTGAGCTCCTGGCGCAGCGAGGCGTTGGCCCCCACCCCGCCCGCGACAACCAGCCGCTTCATGCCGGTGGCATCCAGCGCCTTGAGCGCCTTCTTGACCAGCACCTCCACAATGGCTGCCTGGGTGCTGGCCGCCAGATCGGCCCATACCTGGTCGCAAGGCTGGCCACCCAGCTTTTTCACCTGCGTGAGCACGGCGGTCTTGAGGCCGGCAAAGGAGAAATCGAGGTCTCCACTGTGCAGCAACGGACGCGGCAACTTGTAGGCCTGTGCGTCACCGAATTCGGCCAGCCGCGAGAGCGCAGGCCCACCCGGGTAACCCAGTCCCATCAGCTTGGCAGACTTGTCGAAGGCTTCGCCGGCGGCATCGTCGATGGTTTCCCCGAGCAGGGTATAGCGGCCTACGCCGTCCACCTGCATCAGTTGCGTGTGGCCACCTGACACCAGCAGCGCGACGAACGGGAATTCGGGCGGATCGGCACTGAGGAAGGGGGACAGCAGATGGCCCTCGAGGTGGTGCACCGGCAACACCGGCTTGTCCAGTGCTGCGGCGAGGCTGCAGGCCACGCCGGCACCCACCAGCAGGGCACCGGCCAGACCCGGACCTTGCGTGTAGGCGATCACGTTCAGCTGCTCCAGCGTGCGGCCGCCCTGCTCCAGCACCTGCCGGGCAAGCGGAATGACGCGACGGATATGGTCGCGGCTGGCGAGTTCTGGCACCACGCCGCCATAGGCGCGGTGCATGTCGATCTGGCTGTGCAGGGCATGGGCAAGCAACTGTGGTTGCGCCAGCGAGCCGCCCACCTCGACCAGTGCGACGCCGGTTTCGTCGCAGGAAGACTCGATGCCGAGGACCAGCGTGGAAGAATGGGAGGAAATTTGCATCAGACCGCCATTGTGCCGCGAGATGGCCTCAGGCATCCAGCAAGACGGTACGCAAGGTCGGCCAACGACATGACCATCAGCGAGGGGATTCGTGCTGCCCATGTTCCTGTTTCCGACATTTCTTCCCTGACAATACCCCCATGCATGAATCCCTGATCCCCTATCTGAAAGGCATTGGCCGCGGCAAGGAAGGCGCGCGGCCGATGACCCGCGAGGAAGCTCGCGACGCCTGGCAACTGCTGCTGCAGGATCCGCACGATGACATGGCAGTGGGCGCCTTTCTGCTCGCCATGCGGGTGAAGGGCGAGACCCGGGAAGAAATGGCGGGGTTTCTGGATGCCACCCATGCCGACCTGCGCCGGCCTGACCTGACGGAAGATGGCCGCTTTGTGGTGGTGATTCCGAGCTATAACGGTGCGCGCAAGCTGCCCCTGCTGACGCCCTTGCTGGCCTGGCTGCTGGCGCGGGAGGGCCTGCAGGTGCTGATGCATGGTCATCCGACCGAGGACGGACGCGTGACGGTGCCGCAGGTGCTGGAGCCTCTGCGGGCACTGCTGCCTGCGCGGAGTGATGATCCGGTCTGGCTGGATACGGCCACGCTGAGCCCCGGTCTGGCGCGCATTCTGGATGCACGCCGTCGTATGGGACTGCGCAATTCGGCACACAGCCTCGTCAAGCTGATGAACCCGCTGCAGAACACCCCGCAGCAGGCACGCAGCCTGGTGATCGGCAGCTACACCCATCCGGAATATGCGGTTTCCATGGCCGACACCATCGCCCTGATGCAAGGCAACGCCCTGCTGCTGCGCGGCACCGAAGGGGAAGTGGTGGCGGATGCGCGGCGCCTGCGTCAGCTTGATGGCTATGTGCGCGGCGAGCCGGTGCGGCTGGCAGATGCGCAGGCAGGCAGCCTGACCGAATTGCCGCAGATTCCGGAAACCACCGACCCGGTCGCGACCGCCCGGTACATTGCCGATGTGCTGGCCGGAAAGCGTCCGGTGCCCGGCCCGATCGCCCGGCAGGTGGAAGCCGTACAAACTCTCGCAGCACAGGTTGACGCATGAGCACCGCAACATTCGATGCCGTGATCATCGGCGCTGGCGCGGCCGGACTGTTCTGCGCGGCCCAGGCTGCGCAGCGCGGCGTGAAAGTGCTGCTGCTGGACCATGCCGCCAAGCTGGCCGAGAAAATCCGCATCAGCGGCGGCGGGCGCTGCAACTTCACCAATGTGAACGCAGGGCCGGCCAACTACCTGAGCCAGAACCCGCATTTCTGCCGCAGCGCCCTCTCGCGCTACACGGCGCAGGATTTCATGGAACTGGTGCAGCGGCACGGCATCACCTTTCATGAGAAGCACAAGGGCCAACTGTTCTGCGACCGTTCTGCCGGCGACATCATCGACATGCTGCTGCGCGAGTGCGAGGCGGCGGGCGTGACGCGCTGGCAACCCTGCGGCGTGCAATCGCTTGCGCATGATGCCGCGCAGGGGCACTACGTGTTGCAGACTGCGCGCGGCGAAGTGCATGCGTCCAGCGTGGTGCTGGCCTGCGGAGGGTTGTCGATCCCCAAGATTGGCGCCACCGATCTGGCCTGGCGACTGGCAGAACAGTTCGGGCTGCGCACCGTGCCGCCCCGCCCCGGGCTGGTTCCGCTGACCTTCGATGCCACCGCGTGGCAGCCGTTTGCTGCCCTGGCCGGTGTTTCACTTCCGGTAGAGATCAGCGTCGAAGTACAACAGGGCAAACGCAAGCAGCGCGTGCGCTTCAACGAGGATTTGCTGTTTACGCACCGCGGCCTGAGCGGGCCAGCCATCCTGCAGATCTCGAACTACTGGCTGGAGGGCCAGCCGCTGCAGATCAACCTGATTCCGGACGCAGACAGCGCCCTGCCGGATGCGCCACAGCGTGAACCCCTGCTGGACCTGCTGATGGCGGCCAAGGCACGCGGGTCACGCAAGCTGGTAGCGAACGAAATCGGGCATTACCTGCCCTCACGACTGCTGGAACACTGGATGAGCAGCCATCCTGGCTGCCAGCGCCCGTTGGCCGAAACCGCAGACAGGGCCTTGCAGCAGCTGTGCCAGAGCCTGCAGCAGTGGCACATCACGCCGAATGGCAGCGAGGGTTATGCCAAGGCGGAAGTGACGCTGGGCGGCATTGATACGCGCGATGTCTCGTCACAGACCATGGAAACGCGGCAACCCGGTCTGTACGTGATTGGCGAGGCGGTGGACGTGACAGGCTGGCTGGGCGGCTACAACTTCCAGTGGGCCTGGGCCAGCGCACATGCGTGTGCGGAAGCATTGGCTGGCTGAACCGCAGGTACTTCGTTCGCGCGGCTTGCACCTCGCATTGCCGTATGTAGCGGTCCGGAACACACCAGACCCTTGCCCCAAACGCCGTCCAACGAGAGGGCGCCTCACCCAAATGCAAAAGGCCTGGCACCCGAAAGAGCCAGACCTTTTACGGAGGGGGCAGTCCAAAGTCGGTTGTAGCGACTTGAGGGGAAGGTCCGCCAGATCGGGATATCTGCCAGACCTTCGCTCGCCGGTGCGGGATCAGACCTCTGCCAGACGCTTTTCCAGCAGCGCCTTGGTTTCGACCAGCTCCTTGGGCAGATTGTGCTTGAGCTTGTCGAAGTGCTCGGCGTGGGACTTGAATTCCTCTTCCCAGGCGGCCTTGTCGATGCTGGTGACGGTCTTGAACTGCTCGGGGCTGAAGGTCAGGCCGGTCCAGTTCAGTTCGCCGTAGGCCGGAGCGATGCCGAACATGGTCTCCTCGCCCTCGGCCTTGCCTTCGATGCGGTCGATCATCCACTTCAGCACGCGCATGTTCTCGCCGTAACCCGGCCACACGAACTTGCCGTCGGCGTCCTTGCGGAACCAGTTGACGCAGAAGATCGGGGGCAGCGTGTGGCCCTTCTCTTCCAGTTTCTTTTCCATGTCCAGCCAGTGCTGGAAATAGTCGCTCATGTTGTAGCCGCAGAACGGCAGCATGGCGAAGGGATCGCGGCGCACCACGCCCTGCGCGCCAAAGGCGGCAGCGGTGGTTTCGGAGCCCATGGTGGCAGCCATGTAGACGCCTTCGGACCAGTTGCGGGCTTCGGTCACCAGCGGCACGGTGGTGGAGCGGCGGCCGCCGAACACCATGGCGTCGATCGCCACGCCATTGGCATCATCCCACTGGGCGTCCAGCGCCGGGTTGTTGGTGGCAGCCACGGTGAAGCGCGCGTTGGGGTGGGCAGCCTTGCGGCCGGCCTTGCCGTCTTCGGGCGTCCAGTCCTTGCCCTGCCAGTCGATCAGGTGCGCGGGCAGCTCGCCGCCGTGGTCCTTTTCCATGCCTTCCCACCACACGTCGCCATCGTCGGTCAGTGCGACGTTGGTGAAGATGACGTCGTTATAGAGGCTCTTCATGCAGTTGGGGTTGGTGTGCAGGTTGGTGCCCGGAGCCACGCCGAAGTAACCCGCCTCGGGGTTGATGGCGTACAGGTTACCGTCGTCGTGCGGCTTGATCCAGGCGATGTCGTCACCGATGGTGGTGACTTTCCAGCCTTCGAAACCGGCCGGCGGCACCAGCATGGAGAAGTTGGTCTTGCCGCAGGCGCTCGGGAAGGCGGCCGCCACGTGGTACTTCTTGCCCTCGGGGTTGGTCACGCCCAGGATCAGCATGTGCTCGGCCAGCCAGCCCTGGTCACGGCCCATGGTGGAGGCGATGCGCAGGGCCAGGCACTTCTTGCCCAGCAGCGCGTTGCCGCCATAGCCGGAGCCGTAGGACCAGATTTCGCGCGTTTCGGGGAAGTGCACGATGTATTTCACATCGGGGTTGCAGGGCCAGCTGGTCTGGTCCTTCTCGCCTGCAGCCAGGGGAGCGCCCACGGTGTGCATGCAGGGAACGAACTCGCCATCGGCACCCAGCACGTCGAACACGGCCTTGCCCATGCGGGTCATCAGCTTCTGGTTCACTACCACATAGGCGCTGTCGGTCAGTTCGACGCCGATGTGGGAGATGTGGCTGCCCAGCGGACCCATGCTGAAGGGCACCACATACATGGTGCGGCCCTGCATGCAGCCGTCGAACAGCGGGTTGAGCGTGGAGCGCATCTCGGCCGGGTCCATCCAGTTGTTGGTCGGGCCGGCGTCTTCCTTTTTCGCGCTGCAGATGTAGGTGCGGTCTTCGACACGGGCCACGTCGGACGGATCGGTCCAGGCCAGATAGCTGCCCGGACGCTTGGCCGGATTCAGCTTCTTGAACGTGCCTGCATCCACCAGCTGCTGGCACAGGCGGTCGTACTCTTCCTGGCTGCCGTCGCACCACACCACCTGCTCGGGTTTGCACAGCGCAGCCATTTCGGCCACCCAGGCGACGAGGCGCGGATGCTTGACATAGTCAGGAACGTTCAGATTCAGCCCGGTGGCGGTTGTGGACATCAGAGGACTCCAATAGGGATAAGAAATGGGGCAACAGGGCCCTCCTCCGCAGACTTCGGCAAGGCGGGCGCAGGGCATGCTTGCGGGCACACAAAGCTGGCGCAAGACCCCTTCTGGACGGGGCCGCCAGCTTTTCCCGGAAGCTTGGAGAATAGCACCAATGACCATGAAATGCCTGTGAAAATCGGCATCCGTAATACATTATTCAATCTCCCCTAGGAAGGACTGCGGCCATATTGAAACGATCGGCAGCAAGTTGAAAGCTGGCCGTAAGATTCGGCATCACTCGCAAGCAGGAACATGGTGTTCTCCAAGCTGTCACACACAACGCCGACAGCAAGCCTAGAATGGTCGAAGTCAGTCATCCGCGTACGCAACGTCCGTCATGGGGGATGAACATGCCGGTCGTTCTTCGTCTTCATCCCTGTTAGAGGAGAGATGCCATGCCTGCCATGATGAGAGCTGCCGTGTTTGTGGAACCGGGCCGTATCGAGCTTGCCGACAAGCCGATTCCGGACGTGGGCCCCAACGATGCGCTGATCCGCATCACCACCACCACCATCTGCGGCACCGATGTGCACATCCTCAAGGGCGAGTACCCGGTGGAGAAAGGCCTGACGGTGGGCCACGAGCCGGTAGGCGTGATCGAGAAGCTCGGCAGCGCCGTCAAGGGCTATCAGGAAGGCCAGCGCGTGATTGCCGGCGCCATCTGCCCCAACTTCAATTCCTATGCTGCCCAGGACGGTGCGCCCTCTCAGGATGGCAGCTATCTGGCTGCCAGCGGCCGCTGCGGCTGCCATGGCTACAAGCTGACTGCCGGCTGGCGCTTCGGCAACCTGATCGACGGCACCCAGGCCGAATATGTGCTGGTACCGGATGCCGAAGGAAACCTGGCACCGATTCCGGACGGCCTGACCGATGAGCAGGTGCTGATGTGCCCGGACATCATGTCCACCGGCTTCAAGGGCGCCGAAAACGCCAACATCCGCATCGGCGACACCGTGATCGTGTTTGCACAGGGCCCGATCGGCCTGTGCGCCACCGCAGGCGCCAAGCTGCTGGGCGCCACCACCATCATCGCGGTGGACGGCAATGACGAGCGTCTGGCAGTGTCGAAGAAGATGGGTGCCGACGTGACGCTGAACTTCAAGAACGTGGATGTGGTGAGCGAAGTGATGAAGCTCACTGGCGGCAAGGGCGTGGACGGCGCCATCGAGGCGCTGGGCACGCAGGCCACGTTCGAGTCTGCCTTCCGCTGCCTGCGTCCGGGCGGCACGCTCTCCAGCCTGGGCGTGTACTCGACCGACCTGAAGATTCCGCTGGACGCCTTCGGCGCCGGTCTGGGCGACCACCGCATCAACACCGCCCTGTGCCCCGGCGGCAAGGAGCGCATGCGCCGTCTGATGAACGTGGTGGCTTCCGAGCGCGTGGATCTGGGCGTGCTGGTGACGCACCAGTACAAACTCGATGACATCGTGGCAGCCTACGACCTGTTTGCAAACCAGCGCGATGGCGTGCTGAAGATCGCCATCAAGCCGTAATGAAGAATGCGGGGCGCCACCGGTTTGGCGCCCCGCCTTTCGACAGCCTGTGTGGGTGCATGGCTCCTATCGTGGGTCATGCACTTTCAGTTGGCGCCTGTCAACGTCGCCCACTCGCAACGCGATGGTGGCTTTCGTATGCAAAAGCCCTTGCAGGCTGCACCGTCTTTGGCTAAAATCATCGGCTTGCTGGCAAACCCCGTCGGCCTGATCAACTGTAGACGGGGACATTTTTTGTGGGCTGTCCCGCAGGCCCGATCTTCCTGCGGCAAACTCCTGCATCTTTCGGAAACCATTAGCTAATGACTACTATCCGCGTTAAAGAAAACGAGCCTTTTGAAGTTGCCCTGCGTCGCTTCAAGCGCACCATCGAGAAACTGGGCCTGCTGACCGACCTGCGTGCCCGCGAGTTCTACGAGAAGCCCACCGCCGAGCGCAAGCGCAAGAAAGCTGCTGCTGTCAAGCGCCACTACAAGCGCGTGCGCTCCATGCAGCTGCCCAAGAAACTGTACTAATCCTGCAGCTTCGGCACTGATCAAAACCCGCCTCGGGACGCCGACGCGGGTTTTTTGTTTCCCGTTTCCCCAGAGCATCCCAAAGGAATAGAGCATGTCCCTCAAAGCACAGATTACCGAAGACATGAAGACCGCCATGCGCGCCAAGGACATGGAGCGCCTGGGCACCATCCGCCTGTTGCAGGCTGCCATCAAGCAGAAAGAAGTGGACGAGCGCATCGTGCTGGAAGACGATGCCGCCATCGTGGCCGTGGTGGACAAGCTGATCAAGCAGCGCAAGGACAGCATCACAGCTTTCGAGCAGGCGAACCGCCAGGACCTGGCCGACAAGGAAAAAGCCGAAATGGCCGTGCTGCAGGTGTACCTGCCCGAGCGCATGGGCGAAGCCGAAATCGCTGCAGCCGTGCAGGCCATTGCCGCCGCCTTCGAAGCCGAGAATGGCCGCAAGCCGGCTGCTCCGGACATGGGCAAGATCATGGGCGCTGCCAAGGCACAACTGGCCGGCAAGGCCGACATGGGCCAGGTGTCTGCTGCCGTGAAGGCCGTGCTGGCTGGCTGAACCACCAGTCCATCCCCTGAAGCCCTGAAGCCCTGAAGAACTGTGCTGTGCAGGGCTTCAGGGACAAGAGGAGCGGATTGCAGGCGAGTCATCGGATAATTGCGCCATGCAATCCCCCTCTTCCTCCAAGGGCGCATGCTGCAGCGCGTCCGAACGTGATGACAAGGCCACTTCCTGCTGTGCCGGCGACGCGCCGACCGGCGCCGGAAATTGCGGCAGTGCGCCTGCATGCCCCGGCAGCGTTGCGGATGCCAGGAGGGAATCGGCCGGATGCTGCGACAAGCCGGCGGCTGTGCCGGCAACGGCATCTTGCTGCGACACCCCCGACAGCCCCTCCCCCACCCTCGCCTGCTGCGACAAGAGCAGCCCTGCCCCATCAGGGAAGACTGGCTGCTGTGACACACAACCGGCTGCTTCGACCAGGGGTTGCTGTGCTTCTGCCTGCGGCAACGACAACGATACTCCCGTAGCAACCGACAAGCCGGGCACCTGGGTCCGCATCGCCAATATGGACTGCGCGACCGAAGAAGGGGAAATCCGCCGGGCGCTGGCCAGGCTCGAAGGCATCCGCACCCTGCAGTTCCGTCTGGGACAACGCCAGTTGCTGATCGATGCGGACGCTCCGGTGCTGGAGCAGGCATTCGCAGCGATCCGCAAGGCCGGTTTCAACCCGGTGCCCGTCAGCGAGAAGCCTTCTGCCAGTCCCGCCGCCGACACCGATGCCGGCTGCAGCAGCTGTGACGACGATCACGAGCATGCGCACGGACAGGAAGATTCTGGCGACAGCGTCTGGAAACTGGGTGCTGCCCTCACGCTGGCCATCGCGGCGGAGCTGGTGCATCTGTGGGGCGAAGACCTGCCCATGATGCGCTATGCAGGCATGGCGCTGGCCGTTGCCGCCATTGCTCTGTCCGGCTTCTCGACCTACCAGAAGGGTCTGGCCGCGCTGCGCCATGGCCGGCTCAGCATCAACGCCCTGATGACGGTGGCCGTAACCGGTGCCTTCCTGATCGGGCAGTGGCCGGAAGCGGCCATGGTGATGGCGCTCTATGCCCTGGCCGAATGGCTGGAAGCGCGCTCAGCGGCACGCGCACGCAATGCCATTGGGCAGTTGCTGGAGCTGGCCCCGGAGCAGGCCGATGTGCTGCAAGCCGATGGCCAGTGGCGCACGCTGCCCGTCAAGCAGATCGAGCCGGGTGCCGTGCTGCGGGTGAAGGCCGGCGAGCGCATCGCGCTGGATGGCGTGATCACGTCGGGGCACAGCGCGATCGACCAGTCGTCCGTCACCGGCGAGAGCATTCCAGTGGACAAGGGGACGGGCGACGGCGTGTTTGCCGGCACCATCAACGGTACCGGCGTGCTGCAGATGCGCAGCACGTCCACGGCTCAGGACACCACGCTGGCCCGCATCATCCATGCGGTGGAAGAAGCCCAGCACAGCCGCGCGCCGACGCAGGGCTTTGTCGATCGCTTTGCCGCCGTGTACACGCCGCTGATATTTGCGCTGGCGCTGGCAGTGGCCCTGGGTGGCCCGCTGTTGTTCGGCTGGAGTTGGCTGGATGCCATCTACAAGGCGCTGGTGCTGCTGGTGATCGGCTGCCCCTGTGCTTTGGTGATTGCCACGCCGGTGACCATCGTCAGTGCGCTGACGGCCGGCGCGCGACGCGGACTGCTGTTCAAGGGCGGGATTCATCTGGAGCAGGCGCGCCTGCTCAAGGCCGTGGCGCTGGACAAGACCGGCACGCTGACACATGGCCGTCCCCAACTGATTCACAGCGAATGGTTTGTGGCACCTGCGCGTGAAAACGAAATCCGTGCCCTGGCTCTGGCGCTGGCCGGAGAGTCCGACCATCCCGTATCGCGTGCGATTGCCACAGGCCTGCAGGCCATGGGCGCACACCGCTACCCGGGCGTGCTGCAACACATCCATGCCGTTCCCGGGCATGGCGTGCAGGCGGAACTGGAAGGTGCACCGCTTCTGCTGGGACAGGCCGGCTGGATCACGCGGGTGCATGGAGAGCTGGGCGCAGTCGTACAGCAGGCCGTGAGCCGCCAGCTGGCTGAAGGCCGAACCGTGACCCTGCTGGCCGACGAGCAGCAGGTGCTGGCCGTGTTCGCCGTGGCCGATCAGCTGCGTGGGCAGGCGGCGCAGGCGGTGGGCGAATTGCAGGCGCTGGGCCTGCATACGGTAATGCTGAGTGGCGATCACCAACTGACGGCCGATGCCATCGCCCATCAGGCCGGCTTGGCGCAGGCACGTGGCAATCTGCTGCCGGAACACAAGCTGGAAGCCATCCGCAGCCTGCAGCGCAGCCATGGCCCGACGGCGATGGTGGGCGACGGCATCAACGACGCGCCGGCGCTGGCAAGTGCCGACATGGGCATCGCCATGGGTGGCGCCGGCACCGATATCGCCATGGAAGCGGCCGATGTGGTGGTGATGAACGATGACTTGCGCCGGGTACCGGAAGCGATCCGCCTGTCCCGCCATACGCACGAGGTGCTGTGGCAGAACATTGCGCTGGCGCTGGGCATCAAGCTGGTGGTGTTCGTGCTGGCGCTGATGGGGCACGCCACCATGTGGATGGCCGTGTTTGCCGACATGGGGGCCAGCCTGCTGGTGGTGTTCAACGGGTTGCGCCTGCTGCGCTGGCGGTCCTGAAGGCGCAAGAGGTCGCTACGCCCGCCTCAGCCTCAGCCTCAGCCTCAGCCTCAGCCTCAGCCTCAGCCTCAGCCTCAGCCTCAGCCTCAGCCGCAAGCCGCAAGCCGCAAGCCGCAAGCCGCAAGCCGCAAGCCGCAAGCCGCAAGCCGCCGCAGCTTAACGCCTTGTGGGCGACGGCTGCCGGAACCAGTGCCAGACCCAGAACGCCAGGAACAGCACCAGCCACAGCCCGCCAAAGGTCATGGCATTGGGTGGCAGTGCCACCAAGGGTGCGCCGCAGGTCAGGGCCTCGCGGTGCTGCAGCGCCAGCTTGAGCAGGATGGGGAACGGCATGATGGAGATGCTCTCGCAAGCCACGATGGCCGGCGAAAACAGCACGGCCACCACGCCGGAGCGCGCCAATGCACGCCACAGCGGTTTCCAGCGGGCCGACAGCATCCAGAAAATGGCAACCGCCAGCAGGGCTGCCGCCACCCAGGCCCAGAGCAATGGCGAATGCGTCCACTGTCCCTCGGCCAGATGGAAAGCCCAGTCAGGCGCCTGGCCCTCGGCCAGAATCAGCGCGTCCTGAGCAGTTGCCATGATCAGCTCCCTGCCACTTTCATGCGGTTGATCAGCACCGAACCGGTGGTCTTGGCGCCCATGGTGTAGATGTCGGAGCCCACGGCCTCGATGCCCATGAACATGTCCTTGAGGTTGCCGGCGATGGTGATTTCCTGCACCGGGAACTGGATCTGACCGTTCTCCACCCAGAAGCCGCTGGCACCGCGTGAATAGTCGCCGGTGACGAGGTTGACGCCCTGCCCCATCAGTTCGATGACGAACAGGCCGGTGCCCAGCTTGCGCAGCATCTCGTCCAGGTCGTCCTGCGCCTGTGTGAGCGTGCTGGTGAAGGTAAGGTTGTGGCTGCCGCCAGCGTTGCCGGTGGTGCGCATGCCGAGCTTGCGGGCGGTATAGGCGCTGAGGAAATAGCCCTGCACCTTGCCATCCTCGACCACATCACGCGCCTGTTCGCGCACGCCTTCGTCGTCGAAGGGGCTGCTGCCCTTGCCGCCGATGATGAAAGGATCTTCGCGCATCTGGATGTGCTTGGGGAACACCCGCTTGCCCATGCTGTCGAGCAGGAAGCTGCTCTTGCGGTAGAGCGAGCCGCCACTGACGGCGTGCACGAAGCTGCCCATCAGGCCGGCAGCCAGGGGCGCCTCGAACAGCACCGGGCACTCGGTGGTCAGGATCTTGCGCGCGTGCAGGCGGCTCAGCGCACGTTCGGCAGCGTAGCGGCCGATTTTCTTTGGATCCGCCAGATCGACCGGATTGCGCATGGAGCTGTACCAGTAGTCGCGCTGCATGTCATCGCCATGGCCGGCGATCGGCGCCACGGAAATGGAATGGCGCGAACTGGCATAGCCGCCACGGAAGCCGTGCGTATGCGCGCTGAAGAAATGGCTTTGCTGCGCCGAGACGCTGGCGCCTTCGCTGTTGGTGATGCGCGGGTCGCAGTCCAGAGCGGCAGCTTCGCAGCGCAGGGCCATGCGGGCGGCACGGTCGCTGTCGATGGCCCAGGGGTGGAACAGCTCCAGATCGCGCGGAGCAGTTTCCACATCACGCTCGTCCGGCAGGCCTGCAGCCGGGTCCTGCGCCGTGAAGCGCGCCACGTCATACGCGGCCTGCACCGTCTGCTCGATGGCCTTGCGGGAAAAATCGGAAGTGCTGGCATTGCCGCGCTGGTGGCCGATGTAGACCGTCACGCCCAGCGACTTGTCGCGGTTGCGCTCGACGTTTTCCAGTTCGCCTTGGCGCACGGAGACCGACAGGCCACAGCCTTCGGAGGCCTCGGCACCGGCGTCGGTCGCACCCAGCTTCCTGGCGTGGGCAATGGCGGTATCGACCAGTTCCTCGAAGAAGGCGCGGCTGTAGGCGAAGCCGGTGAGCGGCTGGTCGGCCGCAGGCGCCGGCTCGGCGACGCGGGAACGAGGTGCTGTCTTTTTCATAGGACAAGTATGATACTTGCCTAATCCTATTCCCAGAATTTTCACGGACACACATGTCACGCAAACCCAAACGCGGTTACTACGTCAAAGGCCACTTCGTGCACGAAGGCAGCGAGCTCGATCTGGAGCTCAAGCGCCAGGCCAAGGGCGATGTCGATATCAGCAAGAGTGACCTGAAGCGCGAAAGCGAAGCCCTGCAGGAACTGGGCGAAGAATTGCTGACCCTGCGCTCGGACCTGATGGCTCCGCTCGAACTGCCCGACAAGCTGATGGAAGCACTGGCCGACGCCAGGCGCATCAGCAACTTCGAAGGCAAGCGACGCCAGATGCAGTTCATCGGCAAGCTGATGCGCAAGCTCGATGATGAAGTGATTGATGCCGTTCGCGCAGCGCTGCAGGTGCAGCGCGATGGCAGTGCGAGCGAACTGGCTGCGCTGCATCAGGCCGAACACTGGCGCGAACGCCTGCTGGCCGAGGACGGTGGCGATGACGCCCTGACCGAATGGCTGCAGCAGTATCCGGACACCGACATCCAGCAATTGCGCGCACTGATCCGCCAGGCACGCAAGGATGCGCAGGCGGCTCCCAAGGAACAACCCGGTGCGGCACAACGCCATGGTCGCGCCTACCGCGAACTTTTCCAGCTGGTGAAGGTCGAACTGCTCAAAGCCAGTGTCGTCGACACCGCATCTCCCGAAGACACCGACGAGGACGCTGCGGAATAAGCCCGGGAATCATCTGAGCATTCCGGCCAGCACCACCACTGTCACGCCAATGTGACAGTGGTGGTTTTCGTGCGTCATTTTTTCTACAATCTTCCGGGTTCACGTAATGAAAGAGAAAGAGTCCGTCATGAAGCTCCGTGTTTCCATGCCTCCCCGCGGCCCCGCTGTCAGTCGGCTGGCCGTGCTGTGCGTGGCCGGGCTGACGCTGACCGGACTGCCGGCCATGGCCGCTCCCCCTGCCCCTCCCCTTGCGGCACAGGGCGCCACGCTGACGACGCCGCTGACCCAGCTGCGTTTCCGCAGCACCGAGGTGCATCTGACGCACACCGTGGGTGATGTGAAGGTGAACGGACAATCCGTCAACGCCGGTGTGCGCCTGCAGGAAAATGCGCGGATCAGTACAGGCGAAGACAGCTCGGCCGTGCTCGTGCTGGCCGATGGTTCGCAGGTGAAACTCATGCCGCGCACCATTGCGGACGTTACGCTGAGCCGCTACTACATTGCGCCGGACCGCAGCAAGGGCGGACGCATGGTGAACTGGTTTGCCGCCAAGATGCGCCTGGCCCAGGGTGCGCTGGAAGCGGCCGTCAACAAGGTCGCCCCGCGTGCCAAGCCGCTGGAAGTGGAAACCACTACCTCGCTGATCGGTGTACGCGGCACCCGCTTCCGCGTCGCTGCGGCCGACCCCACGGCCCGTCAGGATCGTGCCGAAGTGCTGCAGGGCGTGGTCAACAACGAGAACACCTGGAAGGGCTCGGCCATCCTGCTGGAGCAAGGCCAGGGCGCTGCCGTGGATCCGAATCAGGCGGAAATGGCTGCGGTGAAGCTGCTGCCTGCCGTCCGGTTTGCCGGCACGACAGACACGCTGATGCAGCCGAACGCCATCTGGACCTTCCCGACGGTGCCGGACGCACGCAGCTATCGCGTGATCGCCTCCGGTGATGCGCAATTCGAGACCGTCCACCTCAGCGAGAAACTCGCGGGCAATGCAGTCAACCTCAACGGCCTGACGCCCGGCACCTGGTATCTGCGCGTGCGCGGCGTGGATGCCAATGGCCTGGAAGGGCTGGATGCGGACACCCGTGTGGTGCTGCATGCGCCTGAATCCCTGCTGCTGCACCCCTCCCTGTACGCCCAGTCTTCGGGGCTGACGCTGCGCTGGAGCGGCGTGTATTTCCAGCAGGCCAAGCAAAGCCCGAAAGCGCCCAGCGCGGTGACGGCGACGGTATTTGCCGATCCCGGGCTGACCCGGTCCGCAGGAGCGGCCGAAGCGCGCGGCACCGGCGAACTCGTACTGCCTGCGGTAGGACCGGGTACCTATTACCTGCGTGTATCCGCCCGCAACTCCGAACTGGCGCAGCCAGAGCACCAGACCTATCGCATCCTGATTCCGGCCAACGTGGGCAGTCTGCCCTATCACGTGTTGCTGGAACGCGTGCCAACCTCATCCTGAGTGAGCGCCGGCGAACAATGAAAACAAAAACCGGCACGCTGTGCCGGTTTTTTTCATGCGCACTGCGCGATCCGGGCTTACTTGCCGAGCAGATCGTTCAGGCGCTTGATCTCGGAAGCTTCCTCTTCGAACGCGGCCTCGTCCGGCAGGCAGTCACTTTCCTTGAGCTGGGCAGCGAGCTTCTCGACTGTCTGCCAGAGCAGCGCGATCTGGTGTTCCTGGCTGGAAGCGCTGTCGATCAGGCCGCGCATGGCGAGGCTGTAGGGGTCGTCGTTCTGCGTGACGCCATAGGCGGAGAAGCCCATCTGGTTGGCGGCGGCCTCGCGTTTGGTGTCGGCGTCGGCCTGGATGATGCGCGCGGGGTTGCCGACGGCTGTGGCACCGGCAGGTACCGGCTTGGTCACCACCGCACCAGAGCCGACCTTGGCCCCGGCTCCGACCGTGAATCCGCCGAGCACGCACGCATGCGCACCGACGATGACCCCTTGCTCCAGCGTCGGGTGGCGCTTGGTACCCTTGGCCAGCGAGGTGCCGCCCAGGGTCACGCCCTGATAGATGGTGCAGTCATCCCCCACTTCGGCCATTTCACCGATCACGACGCCCATGCCGTGGTCGATGAAGACACGGTCGCCGATCTTGGCGCCGGGGTGAATCTCGATGCCGGTAAGCCAGCGGCCCCAGTGCGAAATCCAGCGGGCCAGCCAGGTCCAGCCGCTGCTCCAGCAACTGTGCGCGACGCGATGCAGTATCAGGGCGTGGAAGCCCGGATAGGAAAACACCACATCCCACTTGCTGCGCGCGGCAGGGTCGCGTTCGAGGATGCACTGGATGTCGGACTGGATACGGGAAAGCATGGAACAAGTGTAGCGGGAGCCGGAGCGCCCACCGCGCTCAGGGTTTTGGAATGTGGGTGGTTTTCTGCATGGCCCGCGCAATACCGCGCAGGATGTGGATTTCTTCCTGGCGCAGGGTGGCGCGGTGGAACAGCTGCTGCAGGCGCGGCATGAGTTTCTTGGGCGCCTCGGGATCGAGGTAGCCGACATGGATCAGAGCCTGCTCCCAATGGGCGAGCATGCCTTCGACTTCGGCGGCGTCGGCGCGCTGCTCCGTTGACGGCGGGGCTGACGTGGCTCCCTGGCCAAAGCCGCCCAGCGCCATGCGCCACTCGTAGGCCAGCACCTGTGCGGCAGCAGCGATATTGAGCGATCCGTAGTCGGGGTTGGTGGGAATGCTCAGGCAGGCGTGGCAGCGGTAGACCTCTTCGTTGCGCATGCCGTAGCGTTCGCTGCCGAAGACGAGGCCTAGGCTGCGAAGCGGTGGTGCCTCCGTGGCTGCGGACGATGCCTGCAGATGCGCTTGAGCAGCAACAGGCGCGCCGGTATCGGCTGCCAGCAGTTCGTCGCCGGGCTCCGTGCTGCGCGCTGCTATTGCCTGGTTCATGGCGACCAGTTGCGCAAAATGCGGACGCGGCTCGACCGTGGGCGGGCCGAAATCCCGCGGCGTCATTGCCGTGGCGCACAGGTGTTCGATGCCTTCGACTGCCTCTTCCCAGCTTTGCACGATGCGGGCCTTGCGCAGCACGTCATCGGCGCCGCTGGCGCGTTCGATCGCCTCTTCGCGCTGCAGGACATCGTGCCAGCGCGGCTGCACCAGCACCAGATCGTCAAAACCCATGACTTTCATGGCGCGCGCAACGGCACCGACATTGCCGGCATGGCTGGTCTGCAGCAGGATGAAACGGGTATGCATGGAAACGCTGCGGCAGGAATGGCCGCGGAAGTTGCGGGAGTTGATACCCGTCATGGGCAGAGGAAAAGTTTCCATTTTAGACTGAGCCCCATTGCCACTGAAGGATTGCCCCATGTCCGAGACCTCCCGCCCGCTGCCCGAAGGCCCCGAACCCAACCCGACTCCGTGGTGGCGCGCTACCCTGATCGCCACCTTCCTCTGGCTGTGCGTGGCCTATCTGATCGGCAACAAGTGCGGCGGCATGGGACTGATCGGCCCCTGCAAGATGATCATGTACGAGTCACCCATCACGGCCTATGCCGGCATCGCGTGGGTGGCGGTAGCGATTTTCTTCATTCCGGTGCTGGCGCTGGTGGCGCTGGTCAAGACCTACCAGCGCGCCGTGCGACCGCTGCCACCGGAGCGGCTGGAGAATCCTGAGAGCTGATCACGGCCGATTTCAGCGCATCAACCCCTTGAGCGCGTAGAGCGCATCCAGCGCCTCGCGCGGCGTCATGGCGTCAGGGTCGAGGCTTGCCAGTTCCTGTTCGATGGCACTCGGCACGGGCTCCGGTTCTGCCGCAGGCAGCGGCGGAGCAGCGAACAGGTCGATCTGGGACCGGCTTTCCTGCTGCTGGCTTTCCAGCGCCTGCAAGGCATGGCGCGCGTGGTGGATGACGGCTGCCGGCATGCCTGCCAATCGTGCCACCTGGATGCCGTAGCTGCGGCTGGCCGGGCCCGGCTCGATGGCGTGCAGGAAGACGATGTCGTGCCCGGCTTCCGCCGCGCTCACATGCACGTTGACGGCAGCGTGCTGCTGCTTGGGAAACTCGGTCAGTTCGAAATAGTGCGTGGCGAACAGCGTCAGCGCCTGCGTCTTGTCGTGCAGGTGCGTGGCGATGCCGCCGGCCAGTGCCAAGCCATCAAAGGTGCTGGTGCCGCGGCCGATCTCGTCCATCAGCACCAGGCTGTGCGGCGTGGCGCCGTGCAGGATCTGCGCCGCTTCCGTCATTTCCAGCATGAAGGTGGACTGGGCATTGGCCAGGTCATCTGCCGCGCCGATCCGGGTGAGGATGGCATCGATCGGGCCGATGCGGCAACTGCTGGCAGGCACATGGCTGCCCATGCTGGCCAGCAGCACGATCAGCGCGACCTGGCGCATGTAGGTCGACTTGCCGCCCATGTTGGGGCCCGTGATGATCTGCATGCGCTGCTTCGGATTGAGCAGCGTATCGTTGGCGATGAAACTGGCGCCGGTGGTTTCCATCAGGCGCGACTGCACCACGGGGTGACGGCCAGCAGTGATCTCGATGCATGGCTCGATGGCGAAGGTGGGCGCGCACCAGTCCAGCGCCAGGCTGCGCTCGGCCAGGGCACAGAGCGCGTCGAGCGTGGCCATGGCGGCGGCCAGGGTCTGCAACTGGCCGACATGGGGCTGCAGGGATTCGATCAGCTGCTCGTACAGCCACTTTTCGCGGGCCAGGGCGCGGTCCTGCGCGGAGAGTGCCTTGTCCTCGAAGGCCTTGAGTTCGGGCGTGATGAAGCGCTCGGCGTTCTTGAGCGTCTGGCGTCGCTGGTAGTCGGAGGGGACCTTGTCGAGCTGGCCGGTGGTGACCTCGATGTAGAAGCCATGCACGCGGTTGTACTGCACGCGCAGGTTGGCGATGCCGGTGCGTTCGCGCTCGCGCGCCTCCAGTGTCAGCAGGAATTCTGCGCTATGGGTCTGGATGCCGCGCAGCTCGTCCAGATCGGCATCGAAACCGTCGGCAATCACGCCACCGTCACGGATGTTGACGGCGGGATCGGATTGCAGCGTGCGCTGCAGCAGACCCAGCACCTCGGCCGGCGACTGCAGCTGGGCGGCGATGGTGGACAGCAGGCCTTCGCCCTCGCCTTCCAATACCTGCAACAGACGGCTGCGCAGGCCTTCCGCCTGCGACAGGGTACGCAGCAGGCCGGACAGTTCGCGCGGTTTGCTCTGGCGCAGCGCCAGACGTGCGCTGATGCGTTCCACGTCGCTGATGCCGTGCAGGGCGGCACGCAGATCCTTGAGGCCGCGCTCGCGCAGCAGGCCGATGGCCTGCAGGCGCTGCTGTGCCACCGTACGGGCGCGCTCCGGGTGCAGCAGCCAGTGCTTGAGCGCGCGGCTGCCCATGCCGCTTTCGCAGGTGTCCAGCAGACTGAACAGGGTCGGGCTGGTTTCGCCGCGCAGCGTTTGCGTCAGTTCCAGGTTGCGCTGGGTGGTGAGTGGCAGGTTGATGAGTGAATCGTCGCGCTGCACCTGCAGGCTGTGCAGATGGGTGACGGCACGGCCCTGGGTGTGCTCGGCGTAGGCCAGCAGCGCGGCGGCGGCGGCGTGCGCCTGCGGCACATCATCGGCCTGCCAGGCGTTGAGGTTGGGGCTGCGCAACTGCTCGGTGAGCTTGCGCAGGCCCAGACTGCTGTCGAAGGTGAAGCCGGGGCGCTCGGTGATGATGAAACGCTGCATGGCGCCGTGCTGCTGCCATTGCTGCAGCTGGGCGCGCTGGGTAGTGCCGATATCGGCGCTGTAGAGCACCTCGGCCGGCTGGATGCGGCTGATCCAGGCATCGATCTGGTCGGGTGCGCATTCGGCCAGCACCATGCGGCCCTGCGTCAGGCTCATCCAGGCTAGGCCTGCGTTACCTGAGGCGCCACGGCCCGTGCGTTGCGGCAGGTAGAGCGCCAGCAGCATGGCCTCGGTCTTGTCGCCCAGCAGTTCGATATCCGTCAACGTGCCCGGCGTGACCACGCGCACCACCTTGCGCTCCACCGGGCCCTTGGAAGCGCCCACCTCGCCCACCTGCTCCCCAATGGCCACCGATTCGCCCATCTGGATCAGCTTGGCCAGATAGCTGTCGACCGAGTGCACCGGCACGCCAGCCATAGTGACCGGCATGCCGGCGGACTGGCCGCGCGTGGTCAGCGTGATGCCGAGCAGGCGCGCGGCCTTGGTCGCGTCTTCGTAGAACAGCTCGTAGAAGTCACCCATGCGGTAGAACAGCAGCGTGTCGGGATGCGCCTCCTTCATCTGGAGATATTGCGACATCATGGGCGTGTGGCCCGGAAGATCGGAACGGGGCGTGGAACTCATTCGGGGCGAATCGTGGAGAACGGCGTCTGGGGGCGGTGCGTGCGGTCTAGACCGGCAGCGAGGGCTGAGTCCAGCATTGTAGGTGCGGCCTTCCTATCCCTCCAGCCCGGCGGCCTGCGCCTCGCGCAAGGCGCGCTCGAATGGCCGGTGCTGATGCAGCTCGTCGCAGATGAAATCATGAAAGCGCTGCGCCGCCGGTGACAGCGTGCGGCCGCGCCTGCGGAAGATGTAGAAGCCGCGCAGCACCACCGGATCGACCACCGGCCGCAGCACCAGCCCATACTGCTGCACCATCTCTGCCGCATAGGGAATGCAGATGGTCAGCCCCAGCCCCGCCGCCACCATGCTCAGCGCTGTCGACATGAAAGCCACCTCGTTGGCTGGCTCCAGCGTGACGTTGCGGCGCGCGGCACCCAGGTCGGTCGCCAGGCGTTCGGTGAACTGGCCCTGTAGCGTGATCAGCGGATCGCCCGCCAGATCGGCCCAGCGCAACTCCCGCTGGCACGCCAGCCGGTGTGTGCGCGGCAAGGCAGCCATGAAGGGCAGCTCGAACAGCTGCGTCGCTTCGATGTCCGAATTGGGGGCCCGTTCCGGCCCGAGGCCAAAATCTACCTCCCCCGTGAATACGCGGTTGATCACCTGTTCCACCAGCGAATCCACCAGGCGCAGCTGCACCTGCGGATGGTCGTTGCGGAACGACGCCATCAGCCCGGGCATCAGCGTGCACGCCATCAACTGCGGCACAGCCACGCGCACCAGCCCGCGTTGCAAGGCCTTGAGCTTGCCCACCTCATCGATCACGCCATCGAGATCGAGCAGGATCTTCTCGATATGCGTCACCAGATCGCTGCCCGCGTCGGACAGCTGCAGCCGCCGCGTGCTGCGGTCGAACAGGCGCAAGCCCAGCGCCTGCTCCAGCTCCTTGATCAGCCCGCTCAGCGCCGACTGGGTGATGAACAGGCTTTCCGCCGCCAGCGTGAAGCTGCCGGTACGCGCCACGGCCACAAAGGCGCGCAATTGCCGCAGGGTGACATTCATCAGTTAATCCGATAAATCCATGGATAAATACTGCTTGTATGATAAATCCCTTTGGCCTTTAATTGCACCCAAGGCCCTGCCACCCACCCCTTATGGAGACAAGCATGAGCGAGAAGAAATTTGCATCCCAGGCCGATCTGGAAGAGAAGCAGATCAGCTGGGAGAAGCTGAGCGACAACGCCTACGCCTACACGGCCGAGGGCGACCCGAACACCGGCGTCATCATTGGCGATGACGGCGTGATGATCATCGACGCCACTGCCACGCCCGTGGCAGCGCAAGGCGTGATCAAGAAAATCCGCGAGATCACCGACCTGCCGATCAAGTACGTGGTGCTGACGCACTACCACGCCGTGCGCGTGCTGGGTGCCAGCGGTTACAAGAGCGAGGGGCTGGAGCAGATCATCGCCAGCCAGGACACCTGGGACCTGATCGTCGAGCGCGGCCAGCAGGACATGGATTCGGAAATAGGCCGCTTCCCGCGCCTGTTCCAGGCCGTGGAAAGCGTGCCCGGCCTGACTTGGCCGACGCTGGTGTTCAACGGCGAGATGACGCTGTGGATGGGCAAGCTGGAAGTGCGCATCAAGCAGGTCGGCCGCGGCCATACCAAGGGCGACACCATCGTCTACCTGCCGTCGCAGAACATCTGCTTCTCCGGCGACCTGGTCGAGGCCGATGCCGCCTGCTACACCGGCGACGCCTATCTGGCCGACTGGCCGCAGACGCTGGACAACCTGGCCGCCATGAACTTCGACAAGCTGGTGCCCGGCCGTGGCCCGGCGCTGATGGACCGCGATGCCGTGCAGAAAGGCCTGGCTTACACGCGCGATTTCGTCAGCACGCTCTACCAGAGCGCCCAGGAAGCCGTGGCCCAGGGCATGGACCTGAAGGCCACCATGGCACACACCCGCAAGGCCATGGATCCGAAGTTCGGCCAGGTATTCATCTACGAACACTGCCTACCCTTCGACGTGACGCGCGCGCATGACGAAGCCAGCGGCATCCGCGACCCGCGCATCTGGACGGCCGAGCGCGACCAGCAGATGTGGCACGCGCTGCAGCAGGACTAAGCCACCCCTTCAGCGCCAAGCGGCCCATCGAGCGGCTTTCGACACTTTTCGGGCGCCTCGTCGCGCCTGAACAAGGATATCCAGGAACGCCATGACGGCGGACCCCACTCTTCCCCCAACAGGGCACGCAGCAACAGACTGCACACGGCAAAGACCGCATAGCCCGTCCGGAGACAACATCATGCTCAGTACCTACCAGTACCAGAAGTTCCCCTATGTCCAGCCGCCGGAGATCGCCGAGAAGCGCCCCGGCCACTACCCGGTAGTGGTGGTAGGTGCCGGCCCGGTCGGCCTGTCCGCCGCCATCGATCTGGCCTCGCAAGGCCATGCCGTGGTCGTGCTGGACAACGATGATACCGTCTCGATCGGCTCGCGCGGCGTGTGCTACGCCAAGCGCGCGCTCGAAGTGCTGGACCGCATGGGCTGCGGCGAGGATTTCGTCGACAAGGGCGTGTCGTGGAACGTGGGCCGCACCTTCTTCCGCGAGGACGAGGTGTTCAACTTCAACCTGCGCCCGCAGGACGACCACAACCGCCCCGGCATGATCAACCTGCAGCAGTACTACCTGGAGGAGTACCTGCTCAAGCGTGCCCGTGAGCTGCCCAACCTGGAGATCCGGTTCAAAAACAACGTGATCAGCGTGCTGCAGGACGCAGACAAGGCCACCATCCGCGTAGAAACGCCGGACGGCCCCTATTCCCTCACCGCCGACTGGCTGATCGCCTGCGACGGCGCACGCAGCCCGATCCGCACCATGCTGGGTCTGGACATCGACGGCAAGATTTTCATGGACCGCTTCCTGATCGCCGACGTGGTGATGAAGGCCGAGTACCCGGCCGAGCGCTGGTTCTGGTTCGATCCGCCCTTCCACCGCAACCAGTCGGTGCTGCTTCACCGCCAGGCCGACAACGTGTGGCGCATCGACTTCCAGCTGGGCTGGCAGGCCGATCCCGAAGAGGAAAAGAAACCCGAGAACGTGATTCCGCGCATCCGCGCCATGCTGGGCGACGAGCGCGAGTTCGAACTGGAATGGGTGAGCGTCTACACCTTCCAGTGCCGCCGCATGGGCCGCTTCAACCATGGCCGCGTGCTGTTTGCCGGCGATTCGGCGCACCAGGTGTCGCCCTTCGGCGCCCGTGGTGCCAACTCCGGCATCCAGGATACCGACAACCTGATCTGGAAGCTCAAGCTGATCTTGGAAGGCAAGGCTCCGGCCAGCCTGCTCGACAGCTACACGGACGAGCGCGGCTACGCGGCGGACGAGAACATCCTCAACTCCACCCGCTCCACCGATTTCATCACGCCCAAGAGCAAGACCAGCACCACCTTCCGCAACGCCGTGCTGGAACTGGCCGGTGACTATCCGTTTGCGCGGGCGCTGGTCAACTCGGGACGCCTCTCGGTGCCGAGCTACCTGACCACTTCCGGCCTGAATACGCCGGACAGCGACAGCTTTGCCGGCAACATGGTTCCGGGCGCACCGATGGACGATGCGCCGGTGGGCGGTGGCCAGCGCCCCTGGCTGCTGCAGCACTGCGGCAACCGCTTCCAGCTGCTGCACTACGTCGAAGATGCCTCCGCTCTGGATGCAGCCACGGCGCAGGCACTGTCCGCGCTGGCGCAAGGCACCATCCCGGTCCAGCCCCTGATCATCGCCCAGCGCGGTACGGCTCCGTCCGGCCTGCCCACGCTGATCGACAGCAATCAGCGCATCCGCGAACGCTACGACCTGCAGCCCGGCACCAGCTACCTGCTGCGCCCCGACCAGCATGTGGCAGCCCGCTGGCGCCAGTTCGATGCCAACAAGGTCCGCGCTGCCCTCGCCCGCGCCACCGGCAACGCCTGATCCGAAGGAGACCCTCATGCCCCTGAACACGCAACCCAACTTCTCCGAGCAAGGCAAGCGCTACTTCCAGCTGTTCTCGCCCGGTGACGACTTCTATGAAGCCCTGATCGACATGCACCGCGACCTGAGCGACGAGCAGAGCGCCATGGTCAATGCCCGCCTGATCCTGCTGCTGGCCAACCACATCGGCGACATCGGCACGCTGCGCGAAGCCATGGCAATTGCCCGCAACACCACCCCATCCCCCACCCCCGCTGCTGCGCAGCTTTAATGAGAGCGCCATGAGCCTGATCCGCAAAATCCACCATGTGGCCTACCGCTGCAAGGATGCCAAAGAGACCGTCGAGTGGTATGTCAAGCACCTGAAGATGGACTTCGTGCTCGCCATTGCCGAAGACGAAGTGCCGTCCACCAAGGCGGCCGACCCGTACATGCATGTGTTCCTGGATGCCGGCAACGGCAACATCCTGGCCTTTTTCGAATTGCCCACCTGCGCCCCCATGGGCCGCGACGAGAACACCCCGACCTGGACGCAGCACCTGGCGCTCGAAGTCGATTCCGTCGAGACCATGCTGCAGACCAAGGCCGAGCTCGAAGCCGCCGGCATCGAGGTGGTGGGCCCGACCGACCACACCCTGTTCCAGTCGATCTACTTCTTCGACCCCAACGGCCACCGCCTGGAACTGGCGGCCAATACCGCCACGGCCGAGATGAACGCAAAGCTCGACGCCGTGAAGTGGGAGATGCTGAACGAATGGGCAGAAACCAGACGCGCCCCGCAGCACGCCCGCTGGATGCATGATGGCAGCTACGCCTACGACAAAAGGACCCAAGCATGAAACTCGCCACCCTCAAGCAAGGCGGCCGTGACGGCACGCTCGTCGTCGTCAGCCGCGACCTGACGCGCTGCCGCGCCGTCCCTGCCATCGCCCGCACCCTGCAGGCCGCGCTGGACGACTGGGCCGGCACCGAGCCGCAACTGCGCCAGACCTACGAAGCCCTGAACAGCGGCGCCATCGAAGGCGAGCCGTTCGACCAAGCCGCCTGCCATTCGCCGCTGCCACGCGCCTTCCAGTGGGCCGACGGCTCCGCCTACATCAACCATGTAGAGCTGGTGCGCAAGGCGCGCAATGCCGAGGTGCCGCAGTCCTTCTACAGCGATCCGCTGATGTACCAGGGCGGCTCCGACGGCTTTGTCGGCCCGCGCGACACGGTGGTGGCCAAGCCTGAATGGGGCATCGATTTCGAGGCCGAAGTCACGGTGGTGACGGGCGATGTAGCCCAGGGCGCCACGCCCGAAGAAGCCGCCAGCGCCATCCGCCTGATCATGCTGGTGAACGATGTGTCGCTGCGCAACCTGATTCCGAACGAACTGGCCAAGGGTTTCGGCTTCTTCCAGAGCAAGCCGGCCAGCGCTTTCAGCCCGGTGGCGGTGACGCCGGACGAACTGGGCGACGCCTGGAAGGACGCCAAGGTGCATCTGCCGCTGATGGTGCACCTGAACGGCAAGCTGTTCGGCAAGCCCAACGCCGGCATGGACATGACCTTCAGCTTCGGCCAGCTGGTGGCCCATGTGGCCAAGACACGCACGCTGTGCGCCGGCAGCATCATCGGCTCCGGCACCGTGTCGAACAAGCAGGACAGCCTGTGGGGCTCCACCGTGGACAACGGCGGCGTGGGCTATTGCTGCCTCGCCGAAGTGCGCACCTACGAGACCATCGAGCAGGGCAAGCCGGCCACGCCATTCATGGACCACGGCGATGTGGTGCGGATCGAGATGTTTGATGCCGGGGGGCAGAGCATTTTCGGGACGATTGAAAACACGGTCGACACCGCCTCCGCTCGCTGAGTCACAGCTCTGGAAGCTATCGCTGATGCGCACTGAACGCCGGTGCGCACAGCGTGGCTCGCCCCCATCCAGCAGTCCAGCAGTCCAGCAGTCCAGCAGTCCAGCAGTCCAGCAGTCCAGCAGTCCAGCAGTCCAGCATCATGCCCCAGCTCTATACCTATTTCCGCAGCTCCGCTGCCTACCGCGTCCGCATCGCGCTGGCGCTGAAAGGCGTGGCCCACGAGGCCGTGCCGGTCCATCTGGCGCGCAACGGGGGCGAGCAGCACTCTGCCGCCTACCGCGCCAAGAACCCGCAAGGCCTGGTGCCCGCGCTGGAACTCAATGACGGCACGGTGCTGACGCAGTCGCTCGCCATCATCGAATACCTGGATGAAACCCAGCCCGGTCCCGTCCTGCTCCCGGCAGACGCGGAAGGCCGCGCCCGCGTGCGTGCCATCGCGCAAGGCATTGCCTGCGACATCCACCCGATCAACAACCTGCGCGTGCTGCAATACCTGGGCAAGGAACTCGGCGCCACGCAGGAACAGAAGGACGCCTGGTACGGCCACTGGATCGCCACCGGCCTGCAGGGTCTGGAGGCGATGCTCGCCAGCCACCCGAGCACCGGCCGCTTCTGCCATGGCGACACGCCCACGCTGGCCGATTGCTGCCTGGTGCCGCAACTGTTCAATGCACGCCGCTTCAACTGCCCGATGGATGACTACCCGACCTTACTGCGCATCGACGCGGCCTGTGCGGAACTGCCTGCATTCCAGCAGGCAGCGCCGGCTGTTCAGCCTGATGCCGAGTAGGCAACAGACTGAATCAATCACGTAGAAGTCCGCTGCAAAAAAACACCCCGAACAGGATCAAACTGCCGGGGTGTTTTCGTTGATAGGCAATAGGTAGGCCACCTTGCCCTTGAGCCGAATTGGGGTGCCAGAGATACTAGAACATCTCCCGAGTCATCATCAGCACGTAGGGCACAGCACACGGCCGCGCGCCACCCTGCACTTACTCCTCGTTACCGTCCTCGGCCGCTTCAGCCTGCGCTTCCTGCGCCGCCTGGGCCTCGCGCTCCGCACGGCGCGCCTCCTTGGCCTCTTCGGTATAGCGGCTGTACTTGCTCATCATGCTGACCATCAGGCCATAGATCTTCGGGTTGCCGGCAATGCATTCCTCGGCAAACAGCAGATCGTCCGCTTCGCCGGTGAAGTTGCCGATCAGGCCGCCCGCCTCCTGCACCAGCAGGCTGCCGGCAGCCACGTCCCAGGGGCTCAGGCCGGTCTCGAAGAAGCCGTCGCTCATGCCGGCGGCCACATAAGCCAGATCCAGCGCAGCCGCGCCGGGGCGGCGGATAGCCGTGGTCTTCTTCATCATGTCGGTAAACATCTGCATGAACTGCCCATAGTCCTGGCCCGGACGGAACGGGAAGCCCGTGGTGATCAGGCAGTCCGCCAGGCGGATGCGCTTGCCCACGCGGATGCGGCGCTCGTTCATGTAGGCGCCGCGGCCGCGCGTGGCGGTGAACAGGTCGTTGCGGTTGGGATCGTAGATCACCGCCTGCTCGACCTTGCCGCGCACGGCCAGGGCAATGCTCACGCAATACACCGGAAAGCCGTGGATGAAGTTGGTGGTGCCATCGAGCGGGTCGATGTACCAGATGAAATCGCTGTTCTTGTTGCCGTGGCGTTGGCCGGATTCTTCGGCGTAGATGCCATGCTGGGGATAGGCACTCAGCAGGGTTTCGATGATGGCGGCCTCGGAGGCCTGGTCCACTTCAGTCACAAAGTCGTTCGCCTGCTTTTGCGAAACGCGCACCGATTCGACGTCGAGCGAGGCGCGGTTGATGATGGCGCCAGCGGCGCGGGCAGCCTTGATGGCCACGTTGAGCATGGGATGCAGGTTGGAAGACATGTGAATTGTGGGTAAGAACGGCAACAGGAAGCGCCGTCGATGCGGCGCCTTGGCAATCCGGCTATTCTACGAGGATCGCGTTTTTTGCGCACCCCCTGCGTGGACGCTGCCCCACACATTGCCGGCAGGAAACGCAAAATCGCACGACAATACGATTCTTTCCCATTGCAGGCGGATTTGCCCATGACTTACTGCGTTGCCATCAAGCTCAAGGCCGGACTGGTGTTTCTTTCCGACTCGCGCACCAATGCCGGCGTCGACCAGATCAGCACCTTCCGCAAGATGATGGTCTATGAAAAGACCGACGACCGTTTCATGGTGCTGCTCTCGGCCGGCAACCTGAGCATTGCCCAGTCCGTGCGCGAGATCCTGCAGACGCAGGTGCTGCGCGACGAGGCCCCGCACGACGGTAGCAGCAGCGGCCTGACCATCTGGAACGCCACCAGCATGTTCGATGCCGCCCGCGTGCTCGGCTGCGCGGTGCGCCACATCCACAAGCGCGACGGCGCCGCCCTGCGCGCGGCCAACGTCGATTTCAACGTCTCGCTCATCTTCGGCGGCCAGATCAAGGGCGAAGGCATGCGCCTGTTCCTGGTCTATTCGGCCGGCAACTTCATCGAGGCCACGGACGAAACGCCCTTCTTCCAGATCGGCGAGTCCAAGTACGGCAAGCCGGTGCTCGACCGCGTCGTTCATCCCGACATCCCGCTGGACGAAGCCGCCAAGTGTGCGCTGGTGTCCATGGATTCCACGCTCAAGTCCAACCTGTCGGTCGGCCTGCCACTCGACCTGGTGGTGTATGACGCCAACTCGTTTCGTGGCGACAAGATGGTGTGCATCGACCATACCAACGCCTATTTCCGCATGATGCACGAACAGTGGGGCATCAAGCTGCGCGAGGTGTTCGACAGCCTGCCCGATCCGGTCTGGAACGGCGGCACGACCGATACGCCGCTGGTGTCTCAGGATGGTACCTATCCCCCCATGACCAAGATCCAGTCGCCGGAAGACAGGGTGATTTGATGGAAACACCGCGTACCCCTCCCGCCCAGATCGTTTTTTCGCACGGCAACAGCTTTCCCGCCGGCACCTACCGCGTGCTGCTCGACCAGCTCGAACAGCAAGGCCACGAGGTGCATGCGCTGGACAAGTACGGGCACGATCCCCGCTACCCGGTCAGCAACAACTGGCACCACATGGTGGAGCAACTGATCGATTTCTGCGACACGCTGCCGCAACCCGAGGACAAGCCACGCTACCTGCTCGGCCATTCCATGGGTGGCATCCTCAGCCTGATGGCTGCGGCGCAGGCACCGGAACTGGCCAAGGGCGTGGTGATGCTGGATTCGCCCGTGCTGGGCGGCTGGCGCGCCGGCCTGGTGCGGCTGGGCAAGCAGACGCCGCTGGTGCACCGCTTTTCCCCTGGCGCCACCAGCCACCGCCGCCGGCAGGAATGGCCGGATGCCGATGCCGCACAGCAGCACTTCGCCACCAAGCCGGTGTTTGCCGCCTGGCATCCGCAGGCGCTGGCCGATTACATCCGCCATGGCACCGAAGCGGCACCCAGCGAAGAACTGCCCGAACGTCGCCGCCTGGCCTTTGACCGCGAAGTGGAAACCGCCATCTACAACACCCTGCCCGACAACATCGGCCCCTGGCTGCGCCGCCATCCGCTGCAGGTGCCCGCCGCCCTGATTGGTGGCACCAACTCGCGCGAGATGAAACAGGTGGGCCTCGGCGCCACCAAGCGGGTGACACAGGGCCGCGTGTACATGCTGGACGGCGGCAGTCACCTGTTCCCGCTCGAGCAGCCGGAACAGACGGCCGAGCTGATCGAGCAGGCGCTGAAGGATATCCGGCCGTCTGAATCCGGACAGTCCTGATTCCTCCTGTCCGAAAGCAAAAGGCCCGCACAAGCATGTGCGGGCCGCTTATTTCCAGTGGCAAGGCGCGGGAGCTTCGCCGGCCCCCCGGTGAGCCCTGAGCCCTGAGCCCTGAGCCCTGAGCCCTGAGCCCTGAGCCCTGAGCCCTGAGCCCTGAGCCCTGAGCCCTGAGCCCTGAGCCCTGAGCCGACAGGATGTCAGGGCTTGGGCACCACCTTGGCGCCAGTATCGCTATCGAACTCGACCGTGCGCACCTGTCCGTTGGTGCCCGGGAAGCGATCAAACACCGACTCCATCAGATACGGCATGACGGAAGGCAGCTCCACCGGATTGCCCACGTACTCGGCCGTGGACTCGAACACCCTGGGAGCCGGCTGGCCTTTCAGTGCCTGCGCCCGGTCGGCAATGCGCACCCGCAACTGGTAATAGTGCACCGGCCGCGTCACGATCTGTTCGCCGAGGTACATGGGCATCATGCCGCCCATGCCGAAGGCGCCATCCTCGTAATAGTCACCCGGATTCCACGGACCGTTCCAGGCCGCGCCCGGATAATACGGCCAGGTGCCGAAACCGCCCCAGGGGATATGGCGGTACACCGGCACGCTGAACTGGCGCAGTTCACGCTTGACGTTGACGGCCATGTCCGCCTGCATGCGCGCCTGCGCAGGCGTTGCCGCCTGCACCATGCCTTGCTTCTGCAGGTTCTGTGCCAGATAGCCCTCGTAGGTCTTGCGCTCCAGTTCACCCAGCGCCACGCCCTCGCCCGTTGCGGGTTGCACGGCAAAGCTGGCACCCGCTGCATTGGCCGGCCACTGGTTGAAGTTGCTGACCTTGGTGGTGAACGTGCTGGCACAGCCGGCCAGCGCCGTCACACCGGCCACCAGCAAGGCGGATGCCAGCGTGCGCAATCCGCGACGTGGCCGGGAAGGAGTGGAAATCTGGGTCATGGCGGCTCCTGCTGGAAGTCTGGACGATATGCCAGTTGTACAGGAGATTGGACGCCCTTGGACAGGAAAAAGTTCACCCCGCAGCAAGCGAATGTCACTGCGGGGTGCTGTCGGCGTTGCCGGCGGCGTGCCGGCAGTCATGCAGGCTCAGTCAGCCCACACCACCAGACCGGTCCACCAGGTGGCCAGCACGATCACGCCGAACACGATGCGGTACCAGGCAAACGGCACGAAGCTGTTGCTGGAAATGAACTTCAGCAGCCAGCGCACGCACAGCCAGGCGCTGATGAAGGCAAACACCAGGCCCACCAGAAACACCGGCAGCTCGGCCATGGTCAGCACGTCACGTGCCTTGTACAGGCTGTAGACGCCGGCGCCGATCAGCGTGGGAATGGCCAGGAAGAAGGAAAAATCGGTAGCTGCCTTGCGGTCCAGCCCCAGCAGCATGCCGCCGATGATGGTCGCGCCACTGCGGCTGGTGCCCGGAATCATGGCAAAGCACTGCACCAGACCGACCTTGAGGGCGTCCCAGGGCGTCATGTCGTCCACGCTGTGGATACGGGCGGTGTTCTGGCGTTTTTCCGCCCACAGGATGACGAAGGCACCCAGGATGAAAGTGGTTGCCACCACCTGCGGGGTGAACAGGTTGGCCTTGATCGCCTTGCCGAACAGCAGGCCCAGCACCACGGCCGGCAGGAAACCGATGATCACGTTCATGGCAAAACGGCGCGCCTGCCCCGAGCTGGGCAGCTGCACCACGGTGTCGCGAATTTTCTGCCAGTAGACCAGGATCACGGCAAAGATGGCGCCGGTCTGGATGGCGATGTCGAAAGCCTTGGCCTTTTCCGGCGTGAAGGGCGGCGCAGAGAAGTCGAGCAGCGAGCTGGCAAGAATCAGGTGGCCGGTGGAGGAAATGGGCAGGAATTCGGTCAGGCCTTCCACAATGCCCATGATGGCAGCCTTGATCAGCAATAAGGTATCCACGCTACTCCCGGTGGTCAGTGATTGACAGGCTGGCGCACGTGCTTGCGCCACGCCAGTGCAACCGCTGATTATCGCAAAGCTTTCCTGCCCCGCCGCGCTTGTGCCGGGACGGTCCGTGTCATCTGTCACTTCCGCCTCGATCCGCGCCTGCCATCCGCACGGCCCATGCAGGCTGCCAGGCCGCGCAACAGGCACAAAAAAAACCGGGCATGAAGCCCGGTTTCAAATCCAGTGCCTTGCGGCACTGGCACAGGTTGCCTGGTTGGCTTAGTGGTCGGATGCCTTGGCAGCACCCAGACCGGTTTCGGAACGGATCTGCTGGGCCGGGAAGGCCGCGCGCTCGATGGCTGCCTGCTTGCTGTTGTCCAGGATGGAGAACAGCCAGATGCCTACGAAACCGATGGTCATGGAGAACAGGGCCGGCGACGTGTAGGGGAACAGCGCGGAACCCTTGGGGTTGCCCAGCACGGCTTCCCACACCGAGGGCGACACGATGGTCAGCAGCACGGAGGAGATCAGGCCCAGGAAGCCACCGATCACAGCACCCTTGGTCGTCATGTTCTTCCACATGATGGACAGGAACAGCACCGGGAAGTTGGCGGACGCAGCGATGGCGAAGGCCAGCGACACCATGAAGGCGATGTTCTGCTTCTCGAACATGATACCCAGCAGCACGGCGATCACACCCAGTGCCAGCGTGGTGATACGGGACACCTTCAGTTCGGAAGCGCTGTCGGCATTGCCGTTCTTGAACACGGTAGCGTACAGGTCGTGCGACACGGCGGAGGCGCCGGACAGCGTCAGACCAGCCACCACGGCCAGGATGGTTGCGAAAGCCACGGCAGAAATGAAGCCGAAGAACACGTCACCGCCGACCACTTCTGCCACCAGCACGGCAGCCATGTTGGCCGTACCGGCACCGCCCTTGATGACGCCCTTGGTGGTGTCAGCCAGAACCGGATCCGTCAGCACCAGGGTGATGGCACCGAAACCGATGATGAAGATCAGCACGTAGAAGTAACCGATCCAGGTAGTGGCCCAGGCCACGGACTTGCGTGCTTCCTTGGCGTTCGGCACGGTGAAGAAGCGCATCAGCACGTGCGGCAGACCGGCGGTACCGAACATCAGGGCCATGCCGAAGCTGATGGCAGAGATCGGATCCTTGATGAAGCCGCCCGGGCCCATGATGGCCAGGCCTGTCTTGGCAGCAGCGTCAGCAGTGGCGCCACCGTTGACGGCGATCTGCGACTTGACTTCCACTGCGTGGCGGAACAGGGCTTCGGGGCTGAAGCCGTACTTCAGCAGCACCATGAAGGCCATGAAGGTCACGCCGGACAGCAGCAGGCAGGCCTTGATGATCTGCACCCAGGTCGTTGCGGTCATGCCGCCGAACAGCACGTACACCATCATCAGCACGCCAACGATGATCACGGCGAAGATGTAGTCAAGACCGAACAGCAGCTTGATCAGCTGGCCGGCACCAACCATCTGGGCGATCAGGTAGAAGGCCACCACCACCAGCGTGCCGCAGGCGGCAAACGCACGGATCGGCCCCTGCTTGAAGCGATAGCCAGCCACGTCGGCAAAGGTGAACTTGCCCAGGTTGCGCAGGCGCTCGGCCATCAGGAAGGTGATGACGGGCCAGCCCACCAGGAAGCCGATGGAGTAGATCAGGCCGTCATAGCCGTTGGCCATCACGGCCGCGGAAATGCCCAGGAAGGACGCTGCCGACATGTAGTCGCCGGCAATGGCCAGACCGTTCTGGAAACCCGTGATGCCGCCGCCGGCGGTGTAGAAGTCGGCAGCCGACTTGGTCTTGGAGGCGGCCCACTTCGTGATCCACAGCGTGGCCAGCACGAAGACGCCGAACATGATGATGGCAGTCCAGTTGGTGGACTGCTTGGCGGTTTCGCCTACATCACCGCCTGCCGCCATTGCGGCGCCGGCAGCCAGCAGGGAACCCAGTGCAAAAGCGGTTTTTTTCATTTGCTGGCGTCCTTCAGGATTTCTTCGGTGAGAGCGTCGTACTCGGTGTTGGCACGGCGCACGTAAATGACAGTGATGATGATGGTGAAAATGATCACGCCCATGCCGAGCGGAATGCCCAGTGTGGTCACGCCGCTGCCGATGGGCTGCGCCAGGAACGCCTTGTTGAAGGCAATCAGGGCGATATAGCCGTAATAGACAATCAGCATGATGATGGTCAGGGTCCAGCCGAAACGGTTGCGTTTGGCTTTCAGTTCCTGGTATTTCGGGTTGTTGTTGATCTTCTCCACGATGGGGTCACTCATGGTCGTCTCCTCCTAGATGTGAACGATGGGCGAATCGTGGCACCCGAAACATGCTGTTAACTTACAAACTGTCAGCATCAGGTGCAGGACTAGGGTTCGCCACCATGGTGTAAACCCTAGTTTGAGTCGCAGACTGTTGTATCCCTCAAACGAATGTCAGTCCCGTGACAAAAGTGGATTTGTATCCCTTTCCACTCAGGAAAGCCCTGCATTCATCGACGTTTACGTAAACGTAAGGTAACAGCACAGCGCGCTTGCGGACGGCCGTTCGGATATGGAAAGGCCGCAAAACCTGTAAGCTTGGCGTAACAGTCCCCCCATTAGACTGACCGCGGTTCCAGCATTCCTGGCCGGGCAGTGCAGCCGGTCGGGGTGGTGCCGTGCGGGGCTACTTTCGCGCCCCGGCGACTGTGTCGCCCTTCCCTTCTCTCCCCTGCCACCATGCCCAACGCCTTCAATTTTTCCGCCTCTCCCTTCGACAGCCTGAGCAAGGCCGAACAGAACGAGGTGCGCGACAACGTGGACATTGCCTATTTCCGTCGCGGCGAGGTGATTCTGGATGTGGGCGACAAGCCGCGCCACCTGTACGTGATCATCAAGGGCCGCGTGGTACAGCTCGATGGTGAAGACATGCTGCACGTGTACGGTCCGGACGACACCTTCGACGGCCGCGGTCTGGTGGCCGGCAAGGCCAGCCACCGTTTCCAGGCGCAGGAAGAAGTGGTGGCCTACGAGCTGGCCGAAGAGACGGTGCTGTCGCTGATCGCCAGCAACGCTACCTTCAGTGCCCTGCTGTTCTCCAAGCTTGGCGACAAGCTCACCGCCCTGTCGCAGCGCCAGGACCAGCAGGAAATGCAGTCGCTCACGCTCTCGCGGCTGGAAGAGGCGCTGCTGCATGCCCCGCATTACGTGGATGCCGACACAGACATCGCCGCCATCGCGCGCATGTTCGACAAGGAACGCATCTCGCACGTGCTGGTGCGTGATACCAGCGGCACGCTGCCGCGCCTGGGCATCTTCTCCAGCACGGCGCTGCCCAAGGCCATCATCGACGGCCGCCCGCTGGACGACCTGCCGGTGGGCGATCTGGCCACCTACAACCTGATCACCCTGCCCCCCAACGCGCTGATGGGCGATGCGCTGGCCAAGATGCTGCGCCACCGCATCCACCGCATCGTGGTGGCCGAGGGCGACACCGTGCATGGCGTGGTGGAATCGCTGGACGTGTTCAGCTTCCTGTCCAACCACTCGCACCTGATCCTGACGCGCATCGACCAGGCCGACAGCCTGGAGGCACTGGAAGGCGCGGCCGGCCAGACGACCCGCATGGTGCAACAGCTCTACCGCAGCGGCACCAACGTGGGCCTGATCGGCGATCTGGTGCAGGAAGTGAACGCGCGCCTGTTCGAGCGCACCTGGGAGATGATCGCTCCGACCGAACTGGTCAAGAACAGCTGCCTGATCGTGATGGGCAGCGAGGGCCGCGGCGAGCAGCTGCTCAAGACCGACCAGGACAACGGCCTGATCCTGCGCGACGACTACACGCCGCCTGCCAACCTGCAGGACATCTGCGACCGCTTCTCGGCCGAACTGGAGCGCTTCGGCTATCCCGAGTGCGCCGGCAAGATCATGCTGAACAACCCGGACTGGCGCGGCACGGTGAGCGAGTGGAGCGAACGCACGCGCACCTGGATGATCCAGGGCAGCCCGGAAAACCTGATGAACCTGGCCATCTTCCTGGACGCCCATGCCGTCACCGGCGACGAGCGCCTGCTCGATCGCGTGCGCGACCGCCTGTGGGAACTCGCCACCGACAACGAAGCCACTCTCAGCCGCTTCGCCAGTGCCATCGACGCCTTCGGCAGCGGCAGCAACTGGCTCAGCCGGGTCTTTGCGCTGGGTGACAGCGGCGAGCTGCTGCACATGAAGAAGCTGGGTATTTTCCCGATCGTGCACGGCATCCGCAGCCTGGCGCTGGCCAACCGCATCAAGGCCACCAGCACGGTGGAGCGCATCCACGCACTGGTGCAGATGGGCAAGCTCAAGCAGAGTTGGGGCGACAACCTGATCAACAGCCTGCACATCTTCATGGGCATGCGTCTGAAGGTGGGACTGCAGGAGCTGGAAGCCGGCAAGCCGGTGAGCGGCCATGTGGACGTGAGCGAGATCAGCAGCCTGGAGCGCGACCTGCTCAAGGACAGCCTGGGCATTGTCAAGCGCTTCAAGGCCACGTTGCACCAGCGTTTCCGCCTGGACGTGATGTAAGCGCGGAGCGGATCCATGGCACTTTCCGGTTTCACCCCGCGCGCCTGGCTGGATGGCGCGCGCCAGCGCTGGCAGAAGGGGCAGATCAAGCCCGAGTTCGGTTTCGTCTTTGATGATCCGCCCGAGGACGAATACGTCTCGCTCGATTGCGAGACCACCGGCCTGAATGTGCGCAGCGACGACATCATCTCGATCGGCGCCGTGCGCATCAAGGGCAACCGCATCATGAGCAGCGAGCGGCTGGAACTGCTGGTGCAGCCGCAGGGCAACGTCTCGGCCGAAAGCATCCGCGTGCACCGCCTGCGCGAGATGGATGTGGCCGACGGTCTGCCGGTGGAAGAAGCCATGCGGCAGCTGATCCATTTCATCGGCAGCCGCCCGCTGGTGGGCTACTACCTCGAGTTCGACGTGGCGATGATCAACCGCGCCATGAAGCCCCTGCTCGGCATCAGGCTGCCGCAGAAGCAGATCGAGGTGTCTGCCCTGTACTATGACTACAAGTTCAGGCAGCTGCCGCCCTACCAACAGCAGGACAATGCCGATATCGACCTGCGATTCAACACACTGATGGAGGATCTTGCCCTGCCGACACGTGATGCGCACGATGCGCTGAACGATGCGGTGATGGCGGCGCTGGCCTTCATCAAGCTGAAGGAACTGGGGCAAGCCTGAACGGGTTTTGTGGCGTTCCGGCACGAAGGGGCCGGCGTCAATGGCGCGGCCCGGAGCGCAAGGCAGGTGAATGCGCCACTGCCACCTGCGGGCGGGGCTGTGAGCGCCTAAAATCCTGTCCATGACTACCCCAAGCAACAACACCCCTGCCAGCGCAGCAGAAGAATCCGTCAAGCCCAGCAACTTCCTGCGTCAGATCATCGAATCCGACCTGGAAAAAGGCAGCTACGCCAGCCGCAAGTGGAACGGCGCGCCCGGCAATGCCGCGCACCAGCAGGCCGGCCTGCCCGACCCGGCGAAAATCCGCACGCGCTTTCCTCCCGAGCCGAACGGCTACCTGCACGTGGGCCATGCCAAGAGCATCTGCCTGAACTTCGGCCTGGCGCAGGACTATGACGGCGTGTGCCACCTGCGCTTCGACGACACCAACCCCGAGAAGGAAAGCCAGGAATACGTGGACGCCATCATGGAGGCGGTGCACTGGCTGGGCTTCGACTACAGGAGCAGCTTTGGCGGCAAGGAGGAAACCCACCTCTACTTCGCCAGCAACTACTTCGAGGACATGTATGCGGCAGCCGTGTACCTGATCGAACAGGGCCTGGCCTATGTGGACGAGCAAAGCCCCGAGGACATGCGCAAGAACCGTGGCGACTTCGGCACGCCGGGCTTGAATAGTCCCTTCCGCAGCCGCAGCGTGGCCGAAAACCTGGCGCGCTTCACCGAAATGCGCGAAGGCAAGCTGGCGGACGGCGCGGCCGTGCTGCGCGCCAAGATCGACATGGCGCACCCCAACATCAACATGCGCGATCCGGCCATCTACCGCATCCGCCGTGCGCACCACCACAACACGGGCGACGCCTGGTGCATCTACCCGATGTACACCTTTGCGCACCCGATCGAGGACGCGCTGGAAAACATCACGCACAGCATCTGCACGCTGGAGTTCGAAGACCAGCGTCCGTTCTACGACTGGCTGATGGAGCACCTGACGGCGGGCGGCATCGTCAACACCCCGCCGCCGCACCAGCATGAATTTGCCCGCCTCAACCTGACCTATGTGGTCACCAGCAAGCGCAAGCTCAAGCAGCTGGTGGACGACAACCACGTGAGCGGCTGGGACGACCCGCGCATGCCCACGCTGGCCGGCCTGCGCCGCCGTGGCTACACGCCGGCCGCCATCCGTCTGTTCTGCGAACGTATCGGCGTGACCAAGGCCGACAGCTGGATCGACTACGGCACGCTGGAAGGCGCGCTGCGCGATGCGCTCGACCCGGTGGCACCGCGCGCCATGGCCGTGCTGGATCCGCTCAAGGTCACCATCACCAACTGGGACGAGGTGATGGGCGCCGGCTTCCTGGACGAATGCAAGGCGCCGGTACACCCGCACCACCCCGACATGGGCCAGCGCACCATGCGCATGGGCAAGCACGTATGGGTGGAGCGCGAGGATTTCATGGAAGTGCCGAGCAAGGGCTACTTCCGCCTGTTCCCGCCGCACGCCAGCCCTACCAGCAATCCGCCCGGCCAGCACAAGGACGGCAACAAGGTGCGCCTGAAGTACGGCCATGTGGTGGAATGCACCGGCTACGAGAAGGATGCCGATGGCAAGGTGACGGAAGTGTTCGTCTCACTGATCCCTGACACCAAGAGCGGCACCCCCGGCGCCGACAGCGTGAAGGTGAAAGGCGTGATCGGCTGGGTCGGCGCCGAGGATGGCGTGCAGGCCGAAGTCCGCCTGTATGACCGCCTGTTCACCGAGGCACAGCCGGATGCCGGTGGCCGCGACTTCCTGACGGTGCTGAATCCGGATAGCCTGAAGGTGGTGCAGGGCTGGGTGGAGCCGTCTGTGGCGCAGGCCGGGGCGGAGAGCCATTTCCAGTTCGAGCGTCTGGGTTACTTTGCGACGGATCGCGTGGATCACGGCAATGGCAAGGTGGTGCTCAACCGCGTGTCCGGGCTGAAGGATTCCTGGGGCAAGTAAGTCTTCCGGCTCAGAGCAGCACCCCGTCCTTCGGCTGCACCGGCTCCGGCAGATCCGTCTCCCCCAGCTGCGCCCGCAGGTTGATGTCGATGGTGCGGCTGATGGCGTCCAGCGGCAGGTCGTTCGGTTCCTCGTCGAAGGGATCGGCGATCTCGTCGCCCAGCGCATCCAGCCCGAAGAAGGTGTACGACACCACGCCCACGATCACTGGCGTGAGGTAGCCGATGGTGTCGATCAGTGCGAACGGCAGCAGGAAGCAGTAGATGTGCACCGTGCGGTGCAGCAGCAGCACGTAGGTGTAGGGAATCGGGGTGGACTGGATGCGCTCGCAGCCGCCCAGCACGTGCGAGAGCGCACCGACTTCATGGTCCACGCGCGCCACCAGCTGCGGATCCAGCCCCTCCTCGCCCAGTTCGCGGCTGGCATGGCCGAGTTCCATCAGGATGGCCGTAGGACGGTGGGGCGCTGCCAGCACTTTTTGCAGCAGCTCGGGCGGCAGCAGCGGTGTGAGGTCGGCGGTCGGATCCTTGCCGCGCAACTGGTTCTTGAGCGCGTAGGCAAAGGCGATGGCCAGATAGACGCGCTGGCGCGTGGCCTCGCCGCGCGGTGACCTGGGCAGCGTGATGAACTGGCGCGCCAGGTTGCGGCAGGTGATCAGCATCTCGCCCCAGAGCTTGCGCCCTTCCCAGAAACGGTCGTAGCTGGCCGTGTTGCGGAAGCCCAGGAAGATGGCCAGCGTCAGGCCCATGATGGTGAAGGCGGTGGGCGTGAGCGTGACCTTGTGGTCATACACCTCGCCGTGGGTGAAATTGACCAGCACCGACAGCAGCATGGTGTAGGCCACCCGTCGCCAGATCTTGGACGCAATGGAACCCCGCAATGAAAACAGGATGTGGAAGATCGTCGGGTTGCGGGGAGGCAGGAACATGGGCTGGAAGAAACAACAGAATCGGCTGGAGGATGCTAGCACGCGGGCTTGCGGCCGCCCCGCATGAACCACGCAGCTAGCAAGGCCACCAGATACATGCCGGCCACCAGCAGGAAGCCGTCGCCATAGGCATGGGCCACGCCATCCGGCTGGCCCTGGTAGGCCATTTCGCGCCAGGCAACGAACACGGCGGCCATGGCGATGCCGAGCACACCACCCAGCTGGCGTGCATAGCTGGTCACTACCGAGGCCTGACTCATCTGTGCCGGCTGCAGCGTGCGCAGTGCAGCCACGCTCAGTGCCGGCAGAATCATGCCGAGGCCGAAACGGCCCACGATGGTGGCAACCACGATTTCGCTGTAGCTGATGTAGGTGGCGAACACGGCCAGCATCACGGAAGACGCAAAGAACAGCGCGAGCCCGATGGCGGTGACCAGCAGCGGCGAATACTTGTCGGCCATGCGGCCCGCCACCGGAATCACCAGCGCCAGCACGATGCCGGAAGGTACCAGCGCCGTACCGGCAGCGGTTGCCGAATAGTGCAGCGCCTGCAGCATGAACACCGGAATCAGGTAGGACGAGGCGTAGATGCCGAAGCCATAGGCAAAGAACACCACCACCGACATGCTGAAGCGTGCCTGCTGGAACAGTTCCAGCCGGATGATGGGGTGCTCAATCCGGCGCGCGTGCAGCACGAACAGGCCTAGCAGAATGACCGCGGCGGCAGAGAGCAGCAGCGTGCCGGGTGCGAGCAAACCACTGTGCTGCAGGCTGGAAATGCCCTCGATCATGGCCAGCGTGGCGCCGGTGAGCAGCAGCACGCCGATCCAGTCGAAACTGCGGCGCGTGATCTCGCGCGGCAGCGGCAGCCAGCGCGCGGCCAGCCACAGGGCCGCCACTCCGGTCGGCACGCCCAGCCAGAAAATGGCGGACCAGGAAAACATGTCCAGCAACATGCCGCCCAGACTGGGCGCAACGGCCGGCGCCAGCACGATGCCGAAACCCAGGATGCCGGAAGCACGGCCCTGCTCATGCGGCTGGAACAAGCGCATCACCGCCAGCGTGCCCAGCGGCTGCATCACCCCTGCAGCAACGCCCTGCAGGATGCGGACGACCACGATGCCCGAAAAGCCCATCCAGGAAGCGCCCAGCGCACCGGCCAGCGAACTGGCCAGCAGCAGCGCCGAAGAGCCCAGAAACAGCTTGCGAAAACCGATGCGTTCCAGCAGCCACGGTGCCGGCAGCATGCCCACGGCCATCGCCGCCATGAAGCCGGTCATGGTCCACTGCGCCTGTTCCTGTCCGATGCCGTAGCGCTGCATCATGGCCGGAATTGCCACGGCAAAACTGGTGGTACACAACACCGCCGAGATGATGCCCAGCGCCATGACGAGCAGTACCAGCCAGGGGTAGCGCTCGCCGTGCTGGGCGCGCAGGGTGTCGGCGGTTTGGGGGGCGGGGAACAATGGCATGGAGGCGGTCTGCGGCATCAGGGACGGCATGCGCAGGCCGGTGAGCAAGTTTAGCGGTGGACAATGCCGGAGCAAAAACGAGGGACATTGGGACGCGCCTGCCTCAATGCACGCGCCGGCACAGGGATACGGTCCGCATTGCACAATGAGAGCTGACTTTCTGGAGGATCCCGATGCGTGTGTTCATCATTGCCGCGACCCTGCTGGCCGGCGCCCTGATTCCGGTGCAGACGGCCATCAACAGCCAGTTGCGCGTCGCGCTGTTCCAGAGCCCGGTGCTGGCCAGCCTGGTGTCGTTTGCGGTGGGCACCATTGCACTGGCGCTGGTGTACTTCGGCTTTCTGCGCGGCGCCGTGCCAGACGGGGCCATGCTGCTGCGCACCAGCTGGTGGATGTGGATCGGCGGCGTGCTGGGCGCCTTCTTCGTGATGATGGGCATCGTGGCCGCGCCGCGCGTGGGGGTGGCCACTGTCGTGGTCGCCCTGATCGCCGGGCAGCTGGCCATGGCGCTGGTGCTGGACCATTTCGGGCTGATTGGTTTGCCGATACGCGAGATCACCCCGCTACGCCTGACGGGTGCGCTTGTGGTGCTGCTGGGGGCTTTTGTGTTTACACGCGGATAGACCTTGGCCCAGCCGGAAGTCTGACAGGGCAGCCTGGGCAAGGTGCTGCTTCGTTCCCGCCCTTTTACCCTTCCGCCCTTCCGCCCTTCCGCCCTTCCGCCCTTCCGCCCTTCCGCCCAAAGTGGAACACCCCGGGGACAGGTCCCAGGGGTGTTCTCTTTCACACAGGCAAGTGTGAGGGTTGGCGTCCGCCGCGCCCTGTGACGGCAGGGTGCGTTACGGACGGCTTGGGCCGCTTACTGTGCCAGGTTGGTCGGCACGCCAGGCTGCACGGCAGTGCTGGCGCCGTCCACATCCTTCACGGCCTTGGTGGTCTTGCTCACCTTGGTGGACTTGGCCTTTTTCTTGGTGGTGGCCTTCTTGGTGCTGGCCTTCTTCACCGGCTTCTTGGCAGTGCGGTTCTGCTCGCTGGCGATCTCTTCAGCGCCCGGCTCGGTGGTGCCGACACGCTCGGCTTCCATGCGGTTGGAGGGGGTAGCCGGCGTGGCAGCCAGGGCGCCCGGCTCGGTGCGTGCTTCAGCCGCGTTGGCAGAAGGAGTGGCGGCCATGGAGTCGGCAGCCTTGTCACCCATGGAGGCGGGAGACGGCATCGCCTTGGACGGGGCCGCCTCGGCAGCAGGAGAAGGCGTAGCCGGAGCCATGTCGGCAGGCTGGGCCATGGCCACGGAACCGGCCATCAGGGAAACGGAAGTCAGCAGAGCGGTGAGGAGTTTGTTCTTCAAAACGGGATCCTTGCGGTTGTTGAACACAGACCGACGCGGAAGCGACGACAGGGCGAACCTTAAAAACCCGCCAGCCCGCAACCCTGTAGGACCAGTCCTATATACGTTTGCAAATGTTGTTTTGGTAACCGAGAAACGACATTTTCATGACAAAAACCTGACATCGAATACCGGAACCGTGACGCACTGCACACACGGGAAAACCCCATGAACGATGCCGTCATGCCACAGCCTGCTCGCTTTTTGTGCAGCGACCGGCGTTACAGCTGCTTACTCCAAAGCACAGCGCCAGAACCGGTGGCCACCCACCGGATAATGCCGGGATGACGACTTTTTCCCTCTTCCCTCTGGGCTGGCAGCACTATCTGCTGGGCGGCCTGTGCATTGGCGGCGGCGTGGCGCTGCTGTTTCTGTTGACGGGCCGCATCGGCGGCATGAGCTCGGTGTTCAGCAGCAGCTGGAGCTACGTGGTGCAGCGCCCGTTCTTTCAGCAGGCCAAGTTCACCGATACGCGCCGCTGGCGTCTGGAATATGCGCTGGGCCTGATCTTGGGCGCGCTGGTGTGGTGGCTGTGGCTGGGCGATGGCGCCCGCGAAACCACGCAAATGCCCTGGTGGCTGCTGCTGGCCGGCGGCTTTCTCACCGGTTACGGTGCCCGCCGTGCCAACGGCTGCACCTCCGGCCACGGCATTTGTGGTCTGGGTTCGCTGCAGCGCCCTTCCCTGCTGGCCGTGCTGACCTTCATGGGCACCGCCTTCCTGACGGCGAATCTGGTAACGAGGTGGCTGGCATGAGCATAGGCAAGACAATCGCAACCGTGGCAGCCGGCGCGCTGTTCGGCTTCGGGCTGGCGCTGTCCACCATGATCCGTCCCGAGGTGGTGCTGAGCTTTCTGCAATTCCGCGACTGGGGGCTGGCACTGGTGATGGGCGGCGGCGTGGTGGTCACGCTGCTGGCCTACAAGCTGATTCCGCTGATGCTGCGCCACCCACTATTCGGCGGCGAGTTCGGCAAGCATCCCAGCGAATGGAACCGCGAGACCCTGACCGGCTCGGCCATTTTCGGCATTGGCTGGGGTTTGACAGGCGTCTGCCCCGGCCCGGCAATTGCCGGCCTGGGTGCGGGCAACTGGACGCTGCTGTGGGCCGTGGCGGGCATTGCGCTGGGTGCACTGGCGCACGGCTGGCAGCAGGATCGCCGCTGACACCAGACAGCGCGGTCAGTGCGCTGTCTTGCCCCGCTGCTTCAGCACCTTGGCCAGCACGCTGAGGTGGCTGTGTTCCGGATCGCGCGCGGCAGTCAGCAGGGTCACCGCGCCGTGCTCGCGGTGCAGCGAGCGGATGCGTTGCAGCGCTTGCTGTGCCGCTTCGCTATCGGTCAACTCCTGGGTGAAGCGCGTGCTGAAGCTGTCGAAACGCCCTTCGTGGTCTTCGTGCAGCCAGTGCCGCAGTTCGGTGGACGGCGTGGCGTCCTTTTCCCAGACCACGCCCGCGAGCTTCTGCTTGCTCAGGCCGCGCGGCCACAGGCGATCCAGCAAGACCGCATGCTGGCCTGACTGCGCGTCGTAATCATAGGCACGTTGCAGGTGGTACATCGCAGTCTCCTGACAGAGTGGACATGCCACCATTGTGGTCTGCACCCGGCGGGATGACGAGGCAAGGCCCTCGCAGCCATGCCGTTATTGCGGATATCACGCTTTTTTGCCCCGGCGGGTGCCTGGCCGGCGATTTTGGCCCTAGCATGGCAAGCAGGTATCGAGGAGTTGCCATGACGTTCGCATCCACCAGCCCCTATTCGCGCACCATCGCCCCTGCTGCCGAACAGGCCGACAGCATGCCGCTGCTACCGCGCCGCGTGCTGCTGCAGGCGCTGCTGGCCACCGGTGCCCTCGCCAGCGCACCGGCCGGCATGGCGATGCCGCCACTGCCCCAACTGCCCCGCTCCGAAGCGGTGCCGGGCGGCGTGGCCATCGTGCCGCTCGGAGCCATCCAGGGCGATCCCCGGGTGACCACGGAAAACGGCACACCGGTGCTGCTCAGCACCGATGCGCGCGGCATGGTGGCGGTCGTCGGCATTCCACTGTCGGCCCAACCCGGCGAGGCCCGGCTGACGCTGCGCGACGGCAACGGGACGCGCACCATTGCCTACGCGATCGCACCCAAGACCTATGCCGAACAGCATCTGAAGGTGTCACCCAAGGTGGTGGATCTCTCGCCCGAAGACACGGCGCGCTACCAGCGCGAGGCAGCGCATCAGGCCAAGGTCAAGCAGCGCTTCAGCCCGGAGACGGCGTTTTCGCTGCGGCTGCAGCAGCCTACGGCCGGCAGGCTGAGCAACAGCTTTGGCAAGCGGCGCGTGTTCAACGGGCAGCCGCGGGCGCCGCACAGCGGGGCCGACATTCCCGCACCAACCGGGCAGGCCGTGATGTCGCCTGCAGACGGCACGGTGATCGATACTGGTGACTATTTCTTCAATGGCAACACGGTCTGGATCGACCATGGCCAGGGCCTGCTCAGCATGCTGTGCCATCTGAGCCGCATCGATGTGCAGCCGGGACAGAAGGTGAAACGTGGCGACACGGTGGGTGCCGTGGGCGCCACCGGCCGCGTGACGGGGCCGCATTTGCACTGGTCGGTACTGCTGAACCAAGCGTCGGTCGATCCTGGCCTGTTTCTGGAATAAAAACTCCTGATTGCCCCGCAATCGGCCCCTCTCAAAACAACGGGAGCGCTGTGGCTCCCGTTGTGACTGTGCTTACTTCATCGCCTTGACCATCTGCGTCACGTTGTGGCGCATCATGTTCACGTAGCTGGTGGCCGGGCCGCCGGCGGGGCTCAGGGCATCGGCGTAGAGCGGTGCTGTCTGCACGGTCACGCCGGCCTCCTTGGCCAGCTGCTGCACCAGGCGCGGATCCTTGATGTTCTCGACGAACACGGCCTTGACCTTTTCCTGCTTCACCTGCTGGATCAGCTTGGCGACAGTGCGGGCAGAGGCTTCGCTCTCGGTGCTGGTGCCCTGCGGGGACAGGAACTGCACGTCGTAGCGCTTGCCGAGGTAGGCGAAGGCGTCATGGCCGGTCAGCACCTTGCGCTCGGCCTTGGGCACGCTGTCGAACTGTTGCGCTGCCCAGGTATCCAGCTCACGCAGGGTCTGCTGGTAGTCGAGCAGGCGCTGGCCGTAGTAGAGGCGGCCTTCGGGGTCGGCAATGATCAGGGCACCGGCCACGTTCTGGGCATAGCGCTGCATGACTGCGGGGTTGGTCCAGACGTGGGGATCGACGTCACCGTGGTCGTGGCCATGGTCATGGCCCTTGTGGTCGTGGTCGTCCTCCTCCACCTTGATGGTGGGAATGCCCTTGCTGGCCGCCAGACTGTAGACCTTGCTGTCGCGCACGGCGCGCTGGATGCTGGCGCCTTCAAAGCCAAGGCCGTTCACCAGCACCACCTTGGCAGCGCGGATCTTCTGGATATCGGCCGGCTTGGCCTGATAGACGTGTGCATCCTGATTGGGGCCGACCAGCGTTTCCACCTTGACGCGCTCGCCCCCAATTGCGCGCGCCACATCGCCCAGAATGCTGAAACTGGCAACCACCGGCACCGGTGCGGCGGCGAAGGACTGGCTGGCAGCCAGGGTGCAGGTGGCGAGCAGCGCCTTGAAGAAACGGGTCATGAGGCATCCTTTCGGTCGGGAGTGAAGCCGGCACGCTGGTGGTGCCGGTGCGAGAGCCAGCGCGGGATCATGCCGCCCTGGCTGGCGAAAAGCAGCGAAAACAGGTACACGCCACCACACAGCAGGATGATGGCGGGGCCGGACGGCAGGTCTACATGGAAGGACAGCAGCAGGCCACCGTAGCCGCACACCAGCGCGATCAGCACGGCCAGCAGCATGATGGCGCCCATGCGGTCGCGCCAGAGGCGTGCGGTGATGGCGGGCAGCATCATCAGGCCTACTGCCATCAGCGTGCCGAGCGCCTGGAAACCGGCCACCAGATTCAGCACCACCAGCATCAGGAACAGCACATGCCAAAGCGTGCCGCGCGCGCCCACGGCCTGCAGAAAAACGGGATCGACGATCTGCACCAGCAGCGGCCGGTAGATCAGCGCCAGCACCACCAGCGTGATGCTGGCCACGCCGGCCACCAGGGTGAGCGTGGGTACATCCACCGCCAGCACCGAGCCGAACAGCAGGTGCAGCAAATCGACCTGGCTGCCCTGGCGGCTGACCATGAGCACCCCGATGGCGAGGCAGGTGAGGTAGAAGGCAGCGAAGTTGGCGTCTTCCTTCAGGCTGGAATAGCGGCTGGCCAGACCCACGCCGAGCGCCACCACCAGGCCGGCGATCAGGCCGCCCAGGCCCATGGCGGTGATGTTGAAGCCGGCCAGCATGTAGCCGGCTGCCACCCCCGGCAGCACGGCATGGCTGATGGCATCGCCCATCAGGCTCATGCGGCGCAGCATCAGCAGCACACCGATAGGGGCGGCGCTGAGCGACAGGAACAGCACGCCGGCAAGCGCGCGGCGCATGAAATCGAATTCGACAAAGGGGCCGATCAGCAGATCGTGCAGCAGGCTGGCGTCAATCATGGTGGTGATGATGGAGGTGCTGCGGGGGCTGGAGCTGGTCGGGTTGCACATCGCACCATTCGTCGGCACGCACTTCCTGGCGGAAACCGTCGGCCTGGTGCAGGTTGGCCTGCGTGAGCACCTGCATGGATGGCCCGCTGGCCACCACTTCGCGGGCCAGCAGCAGCGTGTTGTCGAACTGGGTGCGAGCCTGTTCGCGGTCGTGCACCACGGCGATCACGCCCTTGCCTGCCGCCACGCAGTCGCGCAGCACGTGCAGCAGTGCGTGGGTGGTATGGGCGTCCATGGCGTTGAAGGGTTCATCGAGCAGCAGAAAGCGTGCTTCCTGCACCAGCATGCGCGCGAACAGCACACGCTGGAACTGGCCGCTGGAGAGTGCCGCAATCGGGCGCTGCGCCTGGGCGTCCATGCCCACGCGCTCCAGCGCCTGATGGACACGCTGGCGCTGCTGCGGGCGCAGGCCACCGAAGCTGCCCATTTCATGCCACAGGCCCAGCGCCGTGAGCTCGAACACGCTCATGGGCAGGGTGCGGTCGATTTCGGCCAGCTGGGGCAGGTAGGCGAGATCGCGGCGCTCCACGCCCTGCCATTGCACGCTGCCGGTGTCGATCGGCAGCAGGCGCATCATGGCCTTGAGCAGCGTGCTCTTGCCGGCGCCGTTGGGGCCGAAGATGGCCCAGGAACTGCCCTCCTCGAAGCGCGCGTACACATGGTGCACGGCGGGCACGCTGCGGTAACTCACGGTGATGTTGTCGAGCACCAGGGGCATTCAGATCACCGCAAAGTAGACCAGCCAGATCACGGCCAGCAGCACGGCCACCCAGAGCAGGCGCCAGAGCATGCCATCGAGCAGCAGGGATTTCATGGAGGGTTCCGGGGGTTGAGAGGGAATGGCAGTGGTCAGGCCAGCGCTGACACACTACTGCAACAAGGTTGCGATTGTAACCCATGCGGCAGAAAGCGGCACGGGCATCCCTTCAGCCCTGCGCCGCCCTGCTCTCGTTGGCCTCAGCGGTAGCCACAGGCTTTTGCGCCGGCCAGTGCGGTAGCGTCCAGCGTGCGGCTTCGCGGTTCTGGTAGGCGCGCCATATGATCCATGCGGCCAGGCCGACCAGCAGCAGTTGCACCACCGCCGTGATCCAGTCCACCTTGGTCATGAACAGCGCTTCCTGCAGTTGGTTGGTGAAAATCGCATCCAGAAACGCGGTCTGGTTGTTGAGCGTGTGCAGCGCAATCGCCGCCTCCAGCCCGCCGGTGCGCAGGGTGAGCCAGCCGAACAGCAGGCCCAGGCCAAAACGGGCCAGGAACAGCGGGCCATCCTGGGGCCCATGCATCATGGCAAACAGCAGGGAGGGAATCAGCAGCGAAAGCGCAATGGATACCACGCGCTGGCGGAAAAAGCTGCCCACGACCTGCGCCGCCAGGCCGCGAAAGGCCAGCTCCTCGCCTGCGCATTGCAGGGGCGTGAGGAACAGCAGCATCACCACGGGCCAGAGCATCTGTCCACGCAGGTCGATCGGATGCGGCGCGACAAGAAACAGGTCCAGCAGCAACAGCGGCCCCATGGCCAGCCAGCTCACCGCCCAGGCACGCAGCAGCCAGCCCCAGCGCATGCGCTGCCAGAGCGACAACAGCGATCCGGCCGGATGCCAGTAGCCCAGCCGGACAGCCAGCATGCTGGCCGGTATCAGCCCGATCAGGGACAGGTTGAGCAGGAGCAGGAACCAGGGCACTTCGTCTGCACGGACGCCCGGGCCGAGGGCGTTGACTCCGGCGCGCAACAGCAGCAGTGAGCCGCCATAGATCAGTCCGAAAATCAGCAAGGCCAGCCACGGCTTCCACCAGCGGCTGCCTAGCGCACGCTGCCATTGGGGGTAGCGGACGGGCTCGAAAATGGACGGGTCGCCGGGAGAAGTCATGCCGGCATGGTAGCGCAACGATGCCGCTGCCCTACTGGAAAACCTCAGTAGCCCGATACCGGGCCGCTTTCTACGATACGACCGTGCTATTTTTTCGGGAGACAACGTGGAGCGACATGCGGGCGACATCCTGATCATCGGAGCCGGACTGGCAGGCATTGTGTGCGCCCTGCGCCTGCTGGACCAGGGGCGGCGCGTGCTGCTGCTGGACCGCGATACCGAACAGAACCTGGGCGGCCTGGCGAAGGAAAGCTTTGGCGGCATCCTGCTGGTGGACACGCCGGAGCAGAGACGCCAGCGCATCCAGGACACGCCCGAACAGGCGCTGCAGGACTGGCTGCGCTTTGGCGATTTTTCCCGCGACAGTGCCGTCGACCACTGGCCACGCCGCTGGGCCGAGCACTATGTGCATGACTGCCTGCAGGATGTATATCACTGGCTGCGCGGGCAAGGTGTGTCCTTTTTGCCCTTGCCGCTCTGGGTGGAGCGCGGCATGACGCCCGGGGGCGGCGGCAACTCCGTACCGCGCTGGCATGTGGTGTGGGGCACCGGGCACGGGCTGATGCAGACGCTGGTGCAGCGCCTGCTGCTGCATCCGCAGCGGGATCGGCTCACCCTGCTCTGCCAACACCGGGTGGAAAGCCTGCAGACCACTGCCGGTGCCGTGAGCGGCTGCGCGGGCGTGCGAGAAGCCAGTGGCGAGGCATTTGAAGCCGAAGCGCCGGTGGTGATCGTGGCTGCCGGCGGCATCAACGGCAATCTGGATCTGGTCCGGCAGCACTGGCATGCCGACTGGAACCGTCCGCCGGAAACCCTGCTCAACGGCGCGCATCCGTATGCCGATGGCCGGCTGCATCAGGCAGCGCAGCAGGCGGGCGCCGAACTCACGCATCTGGACCGGCAGTGGAACTATGCCGCCGGCATCCGCCACTGGGGGCCACGCAAGCCGGAGCATGGCCTGTCGCTGGTGCCGCCGCGCTCGGCGCTGTGGCTGAACTGGCGCGGCGAGCGCATCTGGCCTCCGCTGGTGAGCGGCTACGACACGCGCGATCTGGTCACGCAGATCTGCGCGCAGGACAAGGCCTGTTCCTGGCAGCTGCTCAACCACCGCATTGCGCTGAAGGAGCTGGCGATTTCGGGTGCCGAATTCAATCCGTCGATCCGCAACCACAGCAGGCTGGGCATATTGCGCGACCTGCTGCTGGGCAACCGGCGACTGGTGGATGAAGTGCTGGCGCACAGCACGGATGTGGTGACGGGGCAATCTCTGGAGGAATTGGCGGAGCGCATGAACGCGCTGCAGGGCGACCAGGCGGTGGACGCCAAGGCCCTGCGCGACATGGTGGTGCGGTACGATCAGGAAGTGGCCCAGGGCGAAGCCAGCACCGACCCGCAACGCCAGCGCATTGCCGAACTGCGCCGCTGGAAAGGCGATCGCTTGCGCATCTGCAAGGCCCAGCCGATTCTGGATGGCAAGGCACTGCCGCTGATCGCCATCCGCGAACACATCATCAGCCGCAAGAGTTTGGGCGGCATCCACACCAATCTCGCGTGCGAGGCCTTGCGCGCGGATGGCAGCGCCGTGCCCGGCCTGTATGCGATTGGCGAGGCCGCCGGCTTTGGTGGCGGTGGCATGAACGGACTGCGGGCGCTGGAAGGCACCTTTCTGGGCGGCTGCATTTACAGTGCGCAACGTCTTGCCCGCGCACTGTCGCAAGGAGGCAGGTAGGATGTGGTGTTCCACCAAGCAGACGCAGGCCCAGCCATGAAGAAAACCGCAGCACAACTGGCCGTGCATGCCCTGGAGCAGCTCGGCATCACGCACACCTTCGGCATTCCGGGGGTGCACAACACCGAGCTCTACGACGCACTGGCGCAGAGCCGGCAGATCACGCCCCTGCTGGTCACGCACGAGGGCGGCGGCGCCTTCATGGCCGATGCCTTCAGCCGGCTGAACTGGGGCGGCATCGGTGCAGACGGTGCGGCACGCGCCATTGGCACCCTGGCCATCGTGCCTGCAGCCGGGCTCACGCATGCGGCCAGCGGTATTGGCGAGGCGTATCTGGCCGGCATCCCGATGCTGGTGCTGACGGGCGGCACGCGCACCGACAGCGGCCGGCGCTACCAGTTGCACGGCATCGACCAGCTGGAGATGGCGCGGGGGTTCACCAAGGCCGCCTTTCGGGTGACGGGACATGCACAGGTGGTGCCGACGCTGTTCGAGGCCTACCGCATTGCCACCTCCGGCGTGCCGGGGCCGGTGCTGGTGGAGCTGCCGGTGAACCTGCAGATCTTCAGCGGCGATGCGGGTGCGGTGCCTGAATGGCAGGCTGCTGAAGCGCCTCCCCTGCCCGATGCGGCGCTGATCCGGCAGGCTGCCGATGTGCTGCAGCATGCGCGCCAGCCGGGCCTGTTCGTGGGCTGGGGGGCGCGGCATGCGCAGGCGGAGCTGGTGGCGTTGGCAGAGCTGCTGCAGATGCCGGTCAGCACCACCTTGCAGGGGCTGGCCGTGTTTCCGGGAGACCATCCGCTGCACGCCGGTTTCGGTTTCAGCCGTTCGGCCGTACCGGCCGCACAGAATGCCTTCCGCCAGTGCGATGCCTTGCTCGCCGTGGGTGCCCGCTTTGCCGAAATTCCCACCGGCAGTTTCGGCGCCCGCGTGCCGCAGGCGCTGGTGCATGTGGATATCGACCCGGAGGTGCCTGGCGCCAACTATCCGGCCCAGGTGGCGCTGGTGGGTGATGCGCAGCCGGTGCTGCGCGCGCTGCTGGAAGAACTGCGCAATCGCCAGGCCAGACGCGAGGTCAACTCCCGCCTGCAACACCAGATCGCCAGCGACAAGGCAGCCTATCTGGACAGCTGGCTCAAGCACGGTGACCAGACGCACGTCAACCCGGCGGCCTTCTTTACCAGCCTGCGCCGGCAGATGCCGGCCGACAGCATCACGGTGTTGGATGACGGCAATCACACCTTTCTGGCGGCGGAACTGTATTCGTATCCCCGGGGAAGCGCCCTGCTGACGCCCAGCGACTTCAACGCCATGGGCTATGCTGTGCCCGCCGCCATCGGCGCACGGCTGGCGCAACCGCAGCGCGAGGTGGTGGCCATCGTGGGCGACGGCGGTTTCGCCATGAGCTGCATGGAGATCATGACCGCCACGGCCAATGGCCTGGGCGTGATCTTCTGCGTGTTCAACGATGGTGCGCTGGCGCAGATCGCGCAGGCCCAGCAACTGCCCTACCAGCGCCTGACCTGCACCACGCTGCCGCACCGCATCGGGCTGCAGGGCGTGGCGCAGGCGACTGGCGCAGCCTATGTGCCCATGCCCGACAACCACTGCATCGACAGCACCATCGCGGAGGCCAGAAAACTGGCCGCACAGGGGCGGCCAGTGATCGTGGATGTGGCCATCGACTACAGCCGGCAGACCACCTTCACGCAGGGCACGACCAAGACCAACTTCCGCAGCTTCCCGCTGGGGCAGAAGCTGCGCTTCCTGCGGCGCATCGTGGGGCGCAAGCTGCGGCCGTGAGGCGGGGGCCGGCCGCTACCGTGCCGTCCCCCTGTCCTAACGCGGCGACCCTCAGGCCAGCGTGCCGTCGCGGAAGTCGCGCAGCGCCTGGTAGATCTCTTCCTGCGTGTTCATCACGAAGGGGCCGTACTGCGCGATGGGTTCGCGCAGCGGCTGGCCGGCAACCAGCAGCAGGCGCGCCGCTTCGTTGGCCTGCAAGCGTACGCCATCGGCGCCGGCAGCATTGTCCAGAATGGCCATGCGCTGCTTCGGCACCGCGGTGTCGCCCAGTTGCACACTGCCCTCGTACACATAAACGAAGGCGTTGTGCCCGGAAGGCAGCGCCTGCGCAAAGCTGGCACCGGCCGGCAGGTGGATGTCGAGGTACACCGGCGCCGTGTCATCCCGCGTGACCGCACCGGCCACGCCATGGCTGACTCCTGCGATCACCGTCACATCGGCTCCTTCTGCAGTACGCACGCGCGGCAGTTCATCAGCCTTGAAATCGCGATACCACGGGGTGCTCATCTTGTCCTTGGCAGGCAGGTTCAGCCAGAGCTGGAAGCCCTCCATGCGGCCCTCTTCCTCTTGCGGAATCTCGGAATGGATCACGCCACGACCGGCCGTCATCCACTGCACGCCACCGCTTTCCAGCAGGCCTTCGTGCCCCGCGCTGTCACGGTGCAGCATGCGACCGGCGAGCATGTAGGTGATGGTTTCGAATCCGCGATGCGGATGGTCGGGGAAGCCAGCAATATAGTCATCCGGCTTGTCGCTGCCAAAGGCATCAAGCATCAGGAAGGGATCGAGCCGACGCTGCAGATCCTGCGTGAGCACGCGGGTCAGCCTTACGCCAGCGCCATCGGAAGTGGCTACGCCCGTGACCAGGCGATCCACGCCCCGGGATTGCTGCACAGGCTCGGCAACGGGAAGGTTCTGGGTTTGCGACATGGATATCTCCTTGCAGGTCGGCTGTGGCGCAGGCACCGCGCCCGGTGGAAGAAAGGCATGCACGCCGACCGGGGTGGCATCCTTCGCGCTAACAACAACTTGGCAGAAACCGTGTCTGACCTGGCTTTCGACAGATGCCGCGTCCAGACCCTGCAACGGTTTCGTGTTGCCATGGATGTACTTTATCGGGAAACAATGCCGCGATTAATTCCCTTGAATTGATATCATTGATCCATCAATGGAACAATCAACCCCGCTGCTTTCTCCCGACGACCTGATGCTGTTCGCCCATGTGGCGGAGCTGGGCAGTTTCACTGCTGCGGCGGAACGGCTGGGGCTGCCCAAGTCCACGGTATCGCGCCGCCTGTCGGCCCTCGAACAGCAGGTGGGCGAACGCCTGCTGCTGCGCACCACGCGGCGCCAGGCGCTGACCGAGTTCGGTTCGCAGTTGCTGGAACATGCGCGGCAACTGGCGGCCGAGGTGGAAGCAGCCAGTGCCCTCAGTGCGCACCGCCAGGCGCAGCCCAGCGGCCGCTTGCGCGTTTCCATGCCGATGGAAGTCGCCACCCTGCTGTCGGACATGCTCGCTGCCTTTGGCGCGCTGCATCCCGCCATTTCGCTGGAGCTGGATCTGTCGCCGCGCCGGGTCGATCTGCTGGGCGAAGGTTTCGATCTGGCCCTGCGCATGGGCGCCCTGCCCGATGACGCCTTGCTGGCTGCCCGGCGGCTGGGCGTGTTTTCGCAGGGCCTGTATGCCAGCCCCGACTATCTGGCCGAGCATGGCGAACCCCACACGCCGGACGATCTGCAGCAGCACCACGCCCTGCGCGGGCTGGAGAGCGGTGGTGAAGCGGCGCGCTGGCTACTGCGCCGCAACGAGGACACCTGGCAAGGCGTGCCGCCGGGCCGCCTCACGGCCAACTCTCCCATCCTGTTGCTCGGCATGGCGCGTGCCGGCGCCGGCATCACGGCCGCGCCCGACTACTTTGCCCTGCCCGACGTGCGCCGCGGCACGCTGCGCCGCGTGCTGCCGGAATGGTGCCTGCCCAGCCACACGGCATGGGCGGTGTTTCCCGGACGCAAGCTGATGCCGGCCAAGACGCGCGTCTTCATCGACATGCTGCAAGCCGCACTGGGTGACCTGCCAGGCAGCCCGGCGCCGGAGCCTGCAGCCCACCCCTGAACCCTCCAGATTCCCGCCCTTGTCAAGGGAATTGCCGCCCACGCACAATACTGGCATGCAGACACTTGCCAACACCCCCCTGTCCATGCTCGATCTGGTCGCCGTGCGCGAAGGCGGCACGGTGGCCGATGCGCTGGCCATCGCCCTGCGCACCGCGCAGCATGTCGAGCAGCTCGGCTTCACGCGCTACTGGCTGGCCGAGCACCACAACATGCCCGGTATCGCCAGTTCTGCCACGGCCGTGCTGGTGGGCCATATCGCTGGTGGCACGCAACGCATACGCGTCGGCTCGGGCGGCGTGATGCTGCCCAACCATGCCCCTTTGGTAGTGGCCGAAGCCTTCGGCACGCTGGCCGAGCTCTATCCCGGCCGCATCGACCTGGGGCTGGGCCGCGCGCCCGGCACGGATCCCGTTACCATGCGTGCGCTGCGCCGCGACCGCACCGAAACCGCCGACGACTTCCCGCGCGAAGTGGCCGAACTGCAGCAATACCTGGGTGCCCCCCAGCCGGGCCAGAGGGTGATTGCCAACCCTGGCGCCAATACCCAGGTGCCGATCTGGCTGCTCGGCTCCAGCCTGTTCAGCGCGCAACTGGCGGCAGAGCGCGGCCTGCCCTATGCCTTTGCCTCGCACTTTGCCCCGCAGATGCTGCTGCAGGCGCTCGACCTGTACCGCCGCAACTTCCGCCCCTCGGCCCAGCTGGACAAGCCCTACACCATCATCGGCGTGCCGCTGGTGGCTGCCCCCACCGACGAGGAGGCGCACTTCCTCGCCAGCAGCCTGTTCCAGCGCGTGATCGGCATCCTCACCGGCCAGCGCGGACTGCTGCCGCCGCCAAAGGAAGGCTATCTGCAGTCGCTCTCGCAACAGGAGATGGCGGGACTGCAGCAATTTCTCTCCTGCGCCGTGATCGGCAGCCCGGAGACAGTGCGCAGCGGCCTGCAGCAACTGCTGAACGCCACCGAAGCGGATGAACTGATGCTGGTGTGCGATGTGCATGATCCGGATCTGCGCCTGCGTGCGCTGGATCTGGCGGTGCAGGCACGCGGCTGACAGCCCCTGCTTCACGCCGGCCGCCGCGTTACCATAGCCGGCTATGCCGAAATCCGCCCCGCTGCCCCGCCTGCTGATCGCCTCGCTGATCGCCTGCTACCTGATCTGGGGTTCGACCTACCTCGCCATCCGCTTCGCACTGGAGAGTTTTCCTCCCTTCTGGGGCATGGGCACGCGCTTTCTGGTGGCTGGCGGCCTGCTGATGGGCTGGATGCTGTGGCGCGAGGGCCGCGCCGCCCTGCCCACGCCACGCCAGTGGCTGCATGCGCTGGTGATCGGCGCCATGATGCTGGGTGGCGGCATGGGGCTGACCGCCAATGCCGAAGTCTATGTCGGCTCCGGCCTGATCGCCACCTTCATCGCCGTGGTACCCATGATGGTGAGCGCGCTGGGCCTGCTGTTCGGCCAGCGCCCCAACCGCCTCGAACTGGCAGGCATGCTGGTCGGACTGGCCGGCGTGCTGTTGCTGATGCGCGGTGCCAGTTTCAGCGGCGAGCCGCTGGGCATCCTGTTCATCGTCGGGGCCACGCTGCTGTGGTCGCTGGGTTCGGTGCTGTCCACCACCCGCATGCCGCTGGCTGCAGGCCCCTCCGGCTTTGCCAGCGAAATGCTGTGCGGCGGCGTGGTGCTGATGCTGCTGTCGGTGCTGGCCGGCGAACCGGCGCCGCACTGGCCGCCAACCGCGGCTGCAGCCATCGCCTGGATCTACCTGGTGGTGTTCGGTTCGCTCATCGCCTTCAGCGCCTACCTCTACCTGCTGGCCCACGCCTCCCCCGCGCTGGCCACCAGCTACGCCTTCGTCAACCCGGTCATCGCGCTGCTGCTGGGTGTGTGGCTGGGCGGCGAGGTGGTGACGCGTGGCGAATGGCTGGCCTCGGGCATCATCCTGCTGGGCGTGGTGCTGATTTTTCGGGGACGGCAGGTGCGGCCGAGCCGCGGGCCGGCTGCGGATGCAGGCACTGCCAGTGTGCCCGAGCCCGGCCGTTCGGCCTGAGCCGCGCGTCCAACGCCCTTCCATTGACAAGCATCAACCCTCCGTCGCACCCGGCTGGCTACACTGCCTCGCCATGGATTACGACATTCTGATTGTGGGTGCCGGCCCGGCCGGATTGTGTCTGGCACGGGCGCTGTCGGGCAAGGGCTTGCGCATCGGCGTGCTGGACCAGCAACCCGAGGAAGCCCTCGCGCATCCTGCCTTCGACGGACGCGAAATCGCCCTTTCGCAGCGGTCTGCACACACCCTGCGCGAGCTCGGCCTGTGGGAGCGGATCGAGCAGATCGAGCCGACGGCCTTCTCCCAGCTGCGCGACGCACAGGTGCTGAACGGCCCCAATCCGCTCGGTCTGGTCATCAGCCACGCGCTGTCGCCGCGCAGCGAACTGGGCTGGTTCGTCTCCAACCACCTGATCCGCCAAGCCGCGTGGGACTGCGTGCAGGACAGCATCGCCACGCATCAGGACATCACCCTGCTCACCGGCCAGAAAACCGGGCGTGTGTGGAGTGACGACCACGCTGCACATGTGACGCTGGAAGACGGCCGCACTCTCCACTCGCGCCTGCTGGTGGCCGCTGACAGCCGCTTTTCCGGCACGCGCCGCGCCATGGGGCTGGCTGCCGACATGTACGACTTCGGCCACAGCATGCTGGTGTGCTGCATGCTGCACCAGAAACCGCACAACCACGTGGCCTGGCAGTGGTTCGACTATGGCCAGACGCTGGCGCTGCTGCCCATGAACGATGATCCAGCCACCGGCATGCACCGCTCCTCGGTAGTGCTCACGCTGCCCAGCCACGCCATGGATCCGGTTGCCGGCATGGCGGAACCGGCATTCAACGCCGAAATCGCCCGCCGCTTTGCCCAGCGCCTGGGGAGCATGACGCTGGTCAGCACGCGCCATGTCTACCCGCTGGTGGGCGTGTATCCGCGCAGCATCGTGTCGCGCCGTTTCGCCTGCGTGGGTGATACGGCCGTCGGCATGCATCCGATCACGGCCCATGGCTTCAATTTCGGCCTGCTGGGCGTGGCAAATCTGGGCAAGGCCATTGTGCAGGCCCATGCTGCCGGGCAGGACATTGCCAGCCCCGCGCTGCTGCAGCGCTACCAGCGCGAGCACCGCATCGCCACCCGGCCGCTGTACCTCATCACGCTGGGACTGGCCCGGCTTTACACTACCGAGCACCCCGCGGCCAAGGTGGTCCGCGAAGCTGCCGTGCAGATCGGACAACGCTTCACACCGTTCAAGCGCGCAATCGCCGCATCACTGACCAGCCTGCGCTGAGGCACCGCCAAAGCGTTACATTGCAGCGGGAAAGATGGGCCTGTGGGCCTCTACAATGGCCCGCATGCCGCACCGCTTTTCTACACTTCGTCTTGCCACCGCCAGCCTGCTGGCCCTGCTGCTTGCCGGCTGCGGCGTCACGACCGTGGTTGGCGCCGCCGCTGGAGCGGCCATTTCCGTGACGGGCGCTGTGGTGTCCACCGGCGTGAAGGCGGTGGGGGCCGGCATTGATCTGGTCACGCCGGATGGGGATGACGACAAGGACTGACACGCCGTAGACGTCTGCGGTCTGCGGTCTGCGGTCTGCGGTCTGCGGTCTGCGGTCTGCGGTCTGCGGTCTGCGGTCGCGAACAGGCTAACTCGGCAAAAGCCCCCCACAAACCCGCAATCATTGCGTGGAAGGCGCCCCTTCCCGAATCCGCGTCCCCTCCCTGATCCGGTCATCCGGCTGCACGATCACCTGATCGCCTTCCTTCAGCCCTTCCAGCACCTCCGCCACCGTGGCCGAACGCAGGCCCAGCTTCACCAGCGTACGCCGAGCCTTGCCCTGCCCGATGCGGTAGACGGCCCAGCCCTCGCCGGCACTGAACAGCGCGCTGGCCGGCACCTGCAGCAGATTGTCCTTGCGCTGCACCAGAAACTGCACCTCCACCCGATAGCCATCGCCCAGCCGCTCCCACTGCGCATGCGGCGAGGCAAAATCCAGCACCACCCGCGTGCGCTGTTCTTCCACCCCCAGCGCCGATACCTTGGTGAAACCGCCCGGTTCGACGCGCTTCACCGTCGCCTGCAAGACTCCTTCCCCACCCCAGCGAAGAATACGCGCACCCATGCCCGGTGCCAGCCGCACTGCGTCGGTAGACAGCACATCCGATTCGATTTCCAGCGCCGCCGCATCACCCACTTCCATCAGCGGCTGCCCCACCGGCACCGGCGCGGCGCTTTCCACCATGCGCCGCAGCACCACGCCATCGACTGGCGCCGCTACCTCCTGCGTCTTGCTGCTGGAGGCCCGCCCTTCCTCGGCCAGCACCGCGCGGGCCGCAGACAGACGCTCGCTGGCCACCCGCTCATCCGCACGCGCCGACGCCACATCCGCGCCAGCGGTTACCGCGCGGCTGCGCATCAGGTCCAGCTCGGCCTGCGCAATGCCGCCGGTGGGTGCCACTTCACGCGCCCGCTGCAGGTTGCGCTGGGCCAGCGCCTGCGCGGCCTGTGCCGCCGTGATGCGCTGACGCGCTGCCGCCAATGCCGCTTCCGCCCCGCGCAACTCGGCCTGAGCCTGGCTGCGCGAGCGTGCATCCAGCAAGCCGCTGGCTGCAGGATCGATCTCGGCCACCGCCTGCCCCGCCTTCACTGGATCCCCCGGTTGCAGCACGATACGCCGCACCATGCCCGCCACGGGAGCCGTCACCACGTAGCGCTGCTGCAGCCGCGTCTTGCCTTCCTCGACAAAGCTCACTTCGATCAGCCCGCGCTGCACCTTAGCCAGCGTCGCCATCTGCTGCGGCTCGCGCAGCACCAGCCACACCAGCAGCAACACGGCCAGCGTGCCGAGCAGCAGGAAACTCAGGGTCTTGCGGGAAGGTGTCTTCATATTCATATCCGATGGTAGCGCGGCCGCGTCATTCGCGGGTCTTGAGCACGCCGATCAGGTCCAGCTTGCGGATGCGCCAGTACACCGCCAGCGCCGAAGCAATCGCCGACGCCACCGTCACCAGCGCCACAAAGGCGTAGGAAGCAGGCTCCAGGCGCACCGGCACCCGGTACAGATCAGACGCCATGCCCTGCACCATGAACTGGATTAGCCCGTAGCCTGCCACATAGCTCAGCGGAATCGAGAGCAGCACCAGCAGCGCCAGCTCGCCCAGCAGGATGTAGCTGACCTCGCCCTGCGTGAAACCGAGCACGCGCAGGCTGGCCAGCTCGCGCCCACGCTCCGCCAACGCAATGCGCGCCGAGTTGTAGACCACACCGAAGTTGATCACCAGCCCCATCAGCACCGCCACCCAGGTGAACAGCCCGCTGGTTTCCTCGATGGTGCGGTACAGCGCACGAATCGCCGCCAGCCGCGACTCGGCTCCCACCACGCCGGGGCGCCGGTCCAGCTCACGGAAAACCGCATCCTCGGCATCGTCATCCACCGTCAGCAAGGCGCCGCTGACCACATCGCCATCGCGCATGGCGCGGTTGAGCGCATCCAGATCCATGTAGGCCATGGTGCCCACATACTCCTGCACCAGCCGCACCACGGGCAGCCGCAGCTGGGTCTGCCGCCCTTCCATGGCTTCCACCTGCAGATAATCCCCCGGCTGCACGCCGAGCTTGCGCGCCACGTAATCATTCAGCACCAGCCCGTCCGGCGGCAGTTCGATCCGGCGCAGGCGCGTATCCACCGGGCGGCTGAGCGTCCCGGCGGCCGGCAGCCCCTGGATGCTGGTCAGCACCATGCGGTTCTCGTTGCGCAGACGCACGGCCACATTGCGCACCCCGTCCACCTGCCGCACGCCAGGCAGGGCGCGCAGCTCATCCAGCGCCTTGCGCGGTGCCATCTCGATGAAGCTGGTGCTGATATCGTGCTGCTGCGACAGCCGGTACTGGATGTCGACCATGTAGTCGATGGAGCCGGTCTGGAAGCGCGCCATCATCACGATCGCACCCGCCAGCGCCAGCCCGACGATGCTCATCAGCGCCTTCAGCGGCCGCCGCTCCAGTTGCCGCAGAATCATGCGCGTGGGCTGCGACAGCCAGCGCGTCAGGCCCAGACGCTCCACAAGCGTACGGCGAAAACGCTCGGGCGACGGTGGCCGCATGGCTTGCGCCACCGGCTCGCGCGCGGCAGCAAACACGGCCCAGCCGGTGCCGCTCAACGCCGCCAGCAGGCTCACGCCAGCGCCCGCCAGGGCCACCTGCGGGCTGAGCGTGAAATCCAGAAACGGAAAGCGGAAATTCAGCTGATACAGCCCTGCCAGCGCACTGCCCAGCCACACCCCCAGCGCCACGCCCAGCACCGAACCCAGCACCCCGATCAGCGTCACGATCAGTCCGTAATGCAGCGCCACATCCAGCGTGCTGTAGCCAAAGGCCTTGAGAATCGCCACCTGGTCGCGCTGCGTGCCGATCAGCCGCTTGAACACCACGTTCAGCAGAAACGCCGCCACGCCCAGAAAGATCAGCGGAAACATCCAGGCCATGGTAGCCAGCCCGCGAAACTCCTCGTGCAGATAGCGGTACGAGAGCTGGTCCATGCGCCCGATGGCACCGCGGCTGCCATAGCGCGCCAGGATGCGGTCCATGGCCGACAGCGTCTCCGCCTCGCTGGTGCCCGGCGCCAGCTTCACCGTGATCTGGTTGAAGGCGCCTTCCATGTTCATCGCCGCACCCAGCGCGCGCCGGTGCGTCCAGAGAATGGCGTAGCGCTCGTAATCCGGAAACAGCGCCCCCGGCTTGATCTGGTACAGATACTCCGGAGACACCGCAATCCCCACCACGGTGAATTGCTGCGAGCGCCCGTACACCGTGGCCCGCAACGTATCGCCCGGCTTCAGCCTGTGCGCCTCGGCAAAGGCATCGCTCACCAGCACCTCACCCTGCGCAAACGGCGCCAGCATGCGCCCGGCGCGCAGATACAGCCGGTTCTGCTGCGGCTCGCCCTGGTCTGGAAGCGACAGCAGCAGCGCCTCGATCGGCTTGTCAAAGCCCGGCAGGGCCAGCTTGCCGCCGGCAATCACGCGCGTTTCCACCTCGTTCACGCCCGGCAGCTCGGCCACGCGCGCCGCCACGCTCTCCGGCGCCCGCCGCACCTGCGCCCACACATCGGAAAAGCGGTAATCCTGATACAGCCGCGTGCGCGTGTCCTGCAGGGAATCCAGCGTGGCGCGCGACATCACCAGCATGGCAATGCCAGAAGCAATCACCAGCGCAATCGCGATCGCCTGCCAGCGCATGTGCCACAAGTCGCGCAAGGCCTTGCGGTGGATGGCGGGTAGCCGGATCACCAACGCAACTCCCGCGCGGGCAGACGCTGCGCATTCACCTGCTCACCCACGATGCGGCCATCCGCCATGGTCAGCACACGATGCGCCATGCGCGCAATATCGGCGTTGTGGGTAATCACCACCGTGGTCGTGCCCATGTCGGCATTCACCTGCTCCAGCGCTTCCAGCACACGCACGCCGGTGGCTGAATCCAGCGCACCGGTCGGCTCGTCGCACAGCATCACCACCGGCCGCTTGGCGATGGCGCGCGCAATCGCCACGCGCTGCTGTTCGCCGCCCGAAAGTTGCGCCGGGAAATGATCCAGCCGCTCACCCAGCCCCACCAGTGCCAGCGCGTCCTCCGGCTGCATCGGATCCGGCGCAATCTCGGTCACGATGGCCACGTTCTCGCGTGCCGTCAGGCTGGGAATCAGGTTGTAGAACTGGAACACAAAGCCCACATGCTCGCGCCGGAACTGCGTCAGCCGCGCGTCGCCTGCATGGGTCAGATCCTCACCGTGGTACCAGACTTCGCCGCTGCTCGGCACGTCCAGCCCGCCCAGAATGTTGAGCAGGGTCGATTTGCCGCTGCCTGACGGCCCCAGCATCACCACGAACTCGCCGCGATACAGTTCCAGATCAACGCCGCGCAGCGCGTGCACGTCCACATCGCCCATGTGATACACCTTGCCCAGCTGGCGGGCACGGAAAATCACCTCGGCGTTCTGCAATGGCGGAGTGGCAACAGGTTTCATCGACAATACCCGGACCCGGCAAGAGGCAAGGCAGGCGGCCGCACATAGCCGCCCCTTGTTCCCAATCTACCACCTTTGTTCCCCATGTCCCACCGCGTTACCTTGCTGCCCTCGGGCGAGCAATTCCAGGCCGATGCCGATGTACCGCTGCTGCTGGCGGCCGAGCAGGCGGGCATCGCCCTGCCCAGCTCCTGCCGCAATGGCAGCTGCCGCACCTGCCTGTGCCGGCTGGTGCAGGGAGACATCCGCTGGCGCATCGACTGGCCCGGCCTGAGCCCGGACGAGAAACGTGAAGGCTGGATCCTGCCCTGCGTGGCCAGCGCCTGCAGTGATCTGGTGCTTGAATCCACGCCCGTCCGCTGGGACCAGGCGTGATTCCCACGCATTGCAAGACGGTACCGTTGCCATCCCCCCGTTCTGGAACCAGGCTGCGTCTGTCTGCCTCCTGGGATGCGGTGGCCTTGCCATCCCCCTTCCTGGAATCAGCTTTTCGCTGCGCCAACCACCGCAAAACGTCTGCAGCGGGCGCAAAGTCGCGGCGCACTCTGACATCCAGCGCCTGCCCGGCGTCCTAGAGTGGTTGCCGTACGAACTTCGCAGCGTTCGCCATGGACACCACCCTCTCCACCCCTCCGCCCGGCGTCAACCGTCCCCCTGAACCCACCACAGAAGCGGCCAGCCATTCCGCGCAGCCCCAGCAAGCAGCCCTTGCCGAAGCCGACACCAGCGCCAAAGCCGCGCAGACTGCCGCCGCAGCACAACCGCGTTCCCTCGCCAAGCGCCTGACCCACCCCTTCCTCTACGTCTGGTATCTGGTCTGGACCAGCGCCAACGAATGGATCAACGACGACTGCCCGCGCTACGGCGCATCGCTCTCCTACTACACCGTCTTCAGCCTGGCCCCACTGCTGGTGATCCTGGTCGGACTGGTCGGCCTGTTCTACGGCGAAGGAGTGGCGCACCAGCAGCTGGTGCAGGAAGTCACCCAGCTCGCAGGTGCCCGCGCCGGCCAGCTGATCGACTCGCTGCTGCAGGCCGCCAACAAGCCCGGCGAAGGCGGGTTTGCTTCCCTGATTGCCGCCGCCATCCTGATCGTCGGTGCCACCGGGGTGCTGGTGGAATTGCGCGAAGCGCTGGACAACATCTGGCAGGCCAAGCCCGCCATCCCGAAGAACGAGCGCTTCATCCTCACCGTCTGGCGTCTGATCCGCACGCGCCTGCTCACCTTCGGCATCCTGTTCGCCATCGGCTTCCTGATGATCATGTCGCTGATCGTCTCCGCCTATCTGGCCGCGCTGGACGAATGGGTCACCTCGCACACATCCGGCATGCTGGTGCTGGCGAAGATCCTGAACCCCCTGCTCTCCTTCGCCATCCTCACCTTTTTCTTCACCATCCTGCTGATGGGCCTGCCTTCGCAGCGGCTGGGCTGGCGCCAGGTGCTGCCGGGCGCCATCCTGTCCTCGCTGCTGTTCACCGTGGGCAAGAGCCTGATCGGCATCTACATCGGCTCCACCTCCACCACCTCGGTCTATGGCGCGGCCGGATCGCTGGTCGCCCTGATGGCGTGGGTGTTCTACTCCTCGCAGATCCTGCTCATGGGTGCGGAATTTGCCTGGGTGCTGCACATCACGCCCAAGGGCGAGCTACCCGGTTCACCGGCCTATGTCGAAGCCCACAAGCAGAAGCAGCGCGAGCGCGAGGCCCGGCTGGATGCCGTTGAAGCGCGTGACGACGCCATCAACGTGCAACACACGCCCATCGCCCCGGCCAGCGAAGATATCGTGGAAGGCAAGCTCCCCTCCGAGCAGCCCACCGTGGCCCACAAGCTGTCCGCCCGCCGCAAGGCATTGCGCAAGGACAGAGGCGATCTGACAGAAGAGGAATGGGAAGCCCTGGCGCGTGACTGCAAAGACGACACGCTCTCCACCACGCTGCCTTGGGTAGGAGGTGCACTGGCAGGTGCCGCTGCCACGCTGGCCGTGCAGCACATGCGCCGCGATCGCTCAGAATCAGACTGCGGCTCAGCCTAGAAACCCGCCAGGCCGCTGCTACCCGATGCATGGTCATGGTCGGCGCACCAGAACCAGTCTGCGACGTCCTGCAGTAGCCTCAAACGACAGCGCTCATCCCAGCACCATGGCCACAACAGCCACCGCCATCACCCCCACCGCTGCCCAACCCAGCAAGCGGTGACGTGGCGTCAACACGGCATCGCCCAGCACCGCACGGTTCGATCCCAGCAGCATCATCACCACCATGATGGGCACCGCGATCACGCCGTTGACCACCGCACTCCACACCAGCGCCCTGATCGGATCGAGGTTGGTGAAATCCATCAGCGTGCCGATCACGGTGGCAGCCACCAGCACCGAATAAAAGCCTTTGGCCTCGGTGTAGTGATGGTCCAGTCCGGCCTTCCAGTTCAGCACCTCCGCCACGGCATAGGCTGCAGAACCTGCCAGCACCGGCACCGCCAGCATGCCGGTCCCGATCACGCCCAGTGCAAACAACAGAAAGGCAAAATGCCCGGCAATCGGCTCCAGCGCCAGCGCTGCCTGCCTGCTGGTCTGGATATCGGTAATGCCATGCTGGTGAAACGCCATGGCTGCAGCCAGCATGATGCAGAACGCAATCACATTCGAAAACCCCATGCCGATCACGGTATCCAGCTTGATCCGGAACAGGTGCTCCCGCGTGAACAGCGGACTGTTCACCACCTCTTCGGAATCGGCATTTCTCTGGCGCATTTCCGCTTCCTGCGCCGCCTGCCAGAAGAACAAATACGGACTGATGGTGGTTCCCAGCACCGCCACCACCATCATCCAGTAATCCCCTCCCCCGGTGCGCAGGGCAGACACCGATTCGACACCCACCGTGTGCCAGTCCACCTGCATCATCAGCGCCACCGCCACATACGCAAACAGCGCCAGCGTCAGCCACTTGAGCACGCGCACCATGGCATCGAAGTTCAGCCACAGCGGCAGCACGGCGCAAATCACGCCGAAGACCAGGGCATGGCCATGCTCGCCGCCGCCCACGATCAGCTGCAGGGCCTCGCCCATGGCGGCAATGTCGGCAGCGATGTTCAGCGTGTTGGCAAACACCAGCAAGGCGACCAGCACAATCCCAACCCAGCGCGGCATCACCTGCTGGATGTTCGCTGCCAGCCCTTTGCCGGTGATCCAGCCCAGACGCGCGCTGACCATCTGGATACCGATCATCAGCGGCGTGGTCAGAACCAGCGTCCACAACAGGCCACCGCCAAATTGCGCGCCCCCCTGCGAATAGGTGGCGATGCCGCTGGGGTCGTCGTCAGCCGCTCCGGTGATCAGCCCGGCACCCAGCCGGTCGCCCAGTTTGCGGGTCTTGTGCAGGATTTCCATGCAGCTTCACCTCGGCAAGGTGGGGCACACCGCAACTCCTGCGGATATGCCATGAGGAAACAAGGATGGACCAGCGACACGCAATTGCCCCACATGGCAGGTGCGGCGCTGATCCTGAATCGAGAAATGGGAAGCGAGGGACTGTACCGTGGTCATGGTCTTGCCCTCCAGAAGGATTACCGCGCCTCGTCGATACGCACAATGCCCTGATCGGCCACAGCCTCGAGCTGCTCGGCAGTGACCCGCTCCGGCGCAATCTCATGCAGGGGCACCAGCACAAAGGCACGCTGAAACATGCGCGGATGCGGCAGCGTCAGCGCTGCATCTTCCTGCACCAGCTCGCCGTACATCAGCAGGTCGAGATCCAGCGTACGCGGGGCATTGCGGTACGGGCGCTCGCGCCCCGCCTGTAGTTCGATCTGCTGCATGGCCTGCAGCAACTCTGTGGCCGTCAGGCCGGTATCCACTGCCACGACGGCATTGATGTAATCAGGCCCGCTGGAATCCACCGGTGCCGTGCGATACAGCGACGAAGCGGCCACCAGCTGCGTCTGCGGCAGCCGTGCGACCTGATCCATGGCCGCGCGCACTGTCCCCTGGGCGTCGCCCAGATTGGCGCCCAGGGCGACATAGGCACCCACGACGACTGCCACGGAAGAACTCACTCGTCGGCAGCGCCGGTATCGGAAGCAGCTTCGCCAGCCGGCTTGCGGCGACGCGGACGGCGGCGCTTGGCAGGAGCCTCGCCCTCATCAGCCGACTCGGCCCCACTCTGCGTGGAGTCAGCATGCTCATTCACGGAAGAACCGGCCTTGCGCGCACGAACCGGACTGGCGGACTCGATCTCACCGTCACCCACGAGCGCGCCGTCCTGCGCACCCGTCAACAGGGCTGCCTCACCCGCCCCCGCGCTCTTGGGCTTGCGACGACGACGGCGCTTCTTGGCCGGTGCTGCTCCGCCCTCGGCCGCAGACACCTCATCCACCAAGGCCTCATCGGCCTCGGCCACCTGCGAAGCCGCAGACGGCACACGATGCACGCGCCCCGTCGGCTTGGTGGGCGCACCCTTGCGCTGCTGCGCACGCTGCGCCTCGCGCTGCTGTTCCCTGGCCTGGGCAATCAGGTCATCACGCTCGTAATCCGGCGCGGTACTGAAGGCCTGCCACCACTCGGCCAGTGCCTCGTCGATCTCCCCATTGGCCGCGCGCAGACGCAGAAAATCGAAACCGGCGCGGAAACGCAGCTGCGCAATCAGGCTGAACGGGCTGTTGCCGGTGCGCTTCTCGAAACGCGGCTGCATCATCCAGATCTCGCGCATGTCCGCCGCCAGCTTGCCGCGGCCGGACACATCGCCAATGCGCGCCTCGAACACCTCGTCGATGGATTCCTGCAGCCCCACGAACGGCGGCTTGCCCTTGGCCGTCTTGCGCGCCCAGGTATCGCGCACGTCCTGCCACAGCAGCGAGGCCAGCAGAAAGCTCGGCGCCACCGGCTTGCCCTCGCCCACGCGGCGGTCGGTATCCTGCAGCGAACTGCGCACAAAGGGATCGTCCGCGCGCTCCACCGCGAGCGTCAGCAGCGGGTAGATGCCCTTGTTCAGCCCCAGCGCACGCAACTGGTCGATGGTGGCCACGGCGTGCCCCGTCTGCAGCAGCTTGAGCATTTCGTCGAACAGGCGGCTCTGCGGCACATCGGCCAGTAGCGGCAGACATTCCTGCAGCGGGCTGGCCGTCGCCTTGTCGAGCTTGAATTCGAGCTTGTTCAGCTTGGCCGCAAAACGCACGGCGCGGATGATGCGCACCGGATCCTCGCGGTAGCGCGCAGCCGCATCGCCAATCATGCGGATGGTGCGCTTCTGCGCATCCTGCATGCCCTTGTGGTAGTCGACCACGATCTCGCGTTCAGGGTCGTAATACATGGCGTTGAGCGTGAAATCGCGCCGCGCCGCATCCTCTTCCTGCGGGCCCCAGACGTTGTCGCGCAATACGCGCCCGCTGGCATCCACCGCATGCTGCACGCCCTCGAGCGCGCGGCGGCTGGTCTTTTCGTTGCCGTTCACCTGCTCGGCTGCCGAAGCATCCAGATAGGCACGGAAGGTCGACACCTCGATCACCTCGTGCTCGCGCCCGCGCCCGTACACCACATGCACAATGCGGAAACGGCGCCCGATGATGAAGGCGCGACGGAACAGGCTCTTCACCTGCTCGGGCGTGGCGGTGGTGGCCACGTCGAAATCTTTGGGCTTGAGTCCCAGAATCAGGTCGCGCACCGCGCCGCCGACAATATAGGCCTCGAAGCCCGCCTTCTTCAGCGTGAGCACCACGTTGACGGCGCGTTCGTCCACCAGCTTGGGATTGATCTTGTGCACCGAGGCCGGCACCTCGACGCGTTTGCCGAACGACGGACGCACGCCTGCTGCAGGCTTGCCCAGCAGTTTGTTGATGAAGCGCTTGATCATGTCATTCCGTCGGAAACAGGTCGAGAATGCGCCAGCCGCGCTCTTGCGCTAGCGCGCGCAGGCGTTCGTCCGGGTTGGTGGCCACCGGCACCGCCGATTTTTCCATCAGCGGTACATCATTGTAGGAGTCGGAGTAGAAAGTGATGTGCACTTTCTCCCAATCCAGCCCGCGCGCCGCCAGCCACTGCTGCAGATTGTGCACCTTGCCCTCGCGCAGGTTGGCCACGCCGTCGATGTTGCCGGTGATCCAGCCCGTGTCATCCAATTCCAGTTCGGTGGCGATGATGTTCTCGTCGGCAAAGCCCAGGCGCTCGCCGATGGGGCCTGCAATGAAGCGGTTGGTGGCCGTGATCAGCACCAGTGTGTCACCCGCCTGCTGGTGGCTGCGCAGCAGATCCAGCGCCTCGGCCCGCACCTGCGGCTCGATGAACTCGGCCAGATAGCGGTTGTGCGCGGCCCTGGCCTCCTCCGGCGTATGCGCGCGGATGGCGCGGGTCACGAAGCGCACGTATTCGTTCATGTCCAGCACGCCGTCCACATACTGCTGGTAGAAGATGTCGTTCTGCTTCAGCGATTCGTCGGCATCGGTCCAGCCGATGCTGTTGGTGAACAGGGCCCAGGTGAAGTCCGAATCGATCGGCAGCAGCGTGTGGTCCAGGTCAAAAAGCGCAATATTCATGTTTCGTTCAGCATCTGTTTGAGCAGCGGCACGGTCAGCGCGCGCCGCTGTTCAAGGGCATAGCCATCGAGCATGCCCAGTAATTCGTTGAGACTGCCCAGGTCGCGCGAGAAGCGGCTGAGCATGTAGTTGACCACCTCGTCACCAAGTTCCAGGCCGCGCTCGGCCGCGCCCTGCTGCAGCGCCTTGCGCACATCCTCGTCGCCCAGTGGCTGCAGTGCGTGGACCTGGCCCCAGCCCAGGCGCGTGCGCAGGTCCTCGCGCAGCGGCAAATCGGCCACCGGCAGGCTGCCTGCAGCCAGCACCCAGCGCGGCTCGCCCTGCTGCGGTGTCATGGCATTGATGAACCAGTTGAAGGCCGTGTGCTGCTGTTCGGGCGAATACAGCTCCACCTCATCCAGCAGCACCGCACTCCAGCGCGGATCGAATTCGCGCGGGTAGCCGCCGCATGGCGTGGACGCATCCAGCCAGCCGGCAGACAGGCCCTGCTCGTGCAGTTCCTGCATCACCGCCTGCAGCAGATGCGTCTTGCCGCTGCCACCCGGTCCCCACACGTAGGTGGGTACGGTCTGCGGCTGGCGCTGTTGCAGCGCCTCGCGCACATGGGTGAGCAGGCGGCCATTCTCCCCCTCCACCAGCGTATGCAGGCGCGGGCGCGGAGTCAGGCCGATATCGAGCGGGATCTGTTTCATGAAGGCAGGCACAGTCTGCTATTTTATGTGCAGCGCAGCAACAGGGGGCCATCGTCGCGGCGATCGCGCATTTTCACCGCTGCGAACCCTTGTACAGCCCCCCTCGATGCCGAACGAGCCTCCCCGTCCGCCGGCCACAGCGATCCGGTCCGTGAACAGCCTCCTCAGGCGTTGTACAGATCGCTCTGCAGATACTGCGCCCGCAAGCGCCGCCCCGCCACCAGCAGCACCGCGCTGATCGGCAGCGCCAGCAGCACCCCGACAAAACCGAACAGCTGGCCAAACGCCAGCAAGGCAAAGATCACCACCAGCGGATGCAGACCCATGCGCTCACCCACCAGGCGCGGCGTCAGGTAGAAACTCTCCACCACCTGCGCAATGCCGTACACCACACCCACCATGACCAGCGCCTTCACCACCCCCAATTGCAGGATGCCAAACAGCGCCGCCAGCACCAGCCCCACGCCATAGCCCAGATACGGCACGAAAATCGCCAGACCGGTGAAGATGCCGATCGGCAGCGCCAGATCGAATCCGAACAGCGACAGCGCCACGCTGTAGTACACCGCCAGAATCAGCATCACCGTCAGCTGCCCGCGCAGATACTGGCCCAGCACCTCGTCCGCCTCGGTGGCAAAGCTGTGCACGGCCTCGCGCATGCGGCGCGGCACCAGACGGAACAGGTTGGCAATGATGCGTTCCCAGTCCACCAGCAGGTAGAACAGCACCATGGGAATCAGCATCAGGTTGCCCAGTACGGCAAAGGCCACACTGCCGCCGATCTTCAGCGAGGACAGCACCGATTCGATCCCGGATGGCCCGCCTCCGTCCGGCTTGCTGCTGAAATAGTCGCGCAGCAGTTCCTTGAGCGTGCCCACGTTCACCTGCAGGGGAATGCCGAAACGGTCGAAGATGCCCTGCAGCCAGTGGCTGCCACGGTCCAGCAGCACCGGAATCTGGCTCTGCAGCACCGGCATTTCCTTCACCACCACCGGCACGATGAGCATCACCACCCCGGTCACCGTGAGCATGAAGATGATCATCACCAGCGTCACCGCCAGCCAGCGCGGCGTCTTGCCGCGGAACCAGGCATGCACCCGGTTGACCAGCGGGTTGAGCGCATAGGCCAGCACGGCGGCCACCAGGAATGGCGTCAGCACCGGGGCCAGCAGCCACACGAAGATGCCCGTCAGTACGGCAATGCCGGTCCATGCCGCGGTGCGTTTCTGGTAGGCGGTAAATTCCATGGGCGTGCGCAGGAGAGCAAGGTTATTACAATAGAGGGCATTGCCAGACCGGCAGACGCCCAGACGCAGTGTCAGCACCGCGTCGTCTGTAGTCTACGCTACGCATGCCCGCGCACGCACGCGCTCACCATTTGTATTCTTTTCGCACATGCAAACTCCCATTTCCTACAAAGACGCCGGCGTGGACATCGATGCTGGCGACGCGCTGGTCGAACGCATCAAGCCCCTGGCCAAGAAAACCATGCGCGAAGGCGTGATGGCCAGCATCGGCGGCTTCGGCGCCTTGTTCGAAGTGCCCAAGAACTATCGGGAGCCCGTGCTAGTCAGCGGCACCGACGGCGTGGGTACCAAGCTCAAGCTGGCCTTCGAGTGGAACATGCATGACACCGTCGGCATCGACCTGGTCGCCATGAGCGTGAACGACGTGCTGGTGCAAGGCGCCGAGCCGCTGTTCTTCCTCGACTACTTCGCCTGCGGCAAGCTCGACGTGGACACCGCCGCAGCGGTGGTCGGCGGCATTGCAGCCGGTTGCGAACAAAGCGGCTGCGCGCTGATCGGCGGCGAAACCGCCGAAATGCCCGGCATGTACCCCGATGGCGAATACGACCTGGCCGGCTTTGCCGTCGGCGTGGTCGAAAAGAGCAAGATCCTCACGGGCCAGAACGTCAAACCCGGCGACGTAGTGCTGGGCCTGGCCAGCCACGGCGTGCACAGCAACGGCTTCTCGCTGGTGCGCAAGTGCATCGACCGCGCAGCCGGCAACCTGCCCGCCACGCTGGACGGCATGCCGTTCAGGGAAGCCATCATGCGCCCCACCCGCCTGTACGTGAAGCCGGTGCTGGCCACGCTGGCCAAGTACCCGGTCAAGGCGCTGGCCCACATCACCGGCGGCGGCCTGCTCGAGAACATCCCGCGCGTGCTGCCCGAAGGCACCACCGCACGCCTCACCAAGGGCAGCTGGCCGCAAAGCGAGCTGTTCGCCTGGCTGCAGCAGACGGCCGGCATTGACGACATCGAGATGAACCGCACCTTCAACAACGGCATCGGCATGGTCGTGGTGGTGGATGCGGCTGACGCCGACTGCGTGGCCGAAACCCTGCGCGTGGAAGGCGAGACCGTGTACGTCATCGGCCAGATCGCAGCCGCAGACGGCAACGCACCGGTCACCGTGGCCTGACGCCACCTATCGTATAAGCACAAGGGGCGCTTCGGCGCTCTTTTGCATGCAACATGCACGGGCAACATTTCTGTCATGTTGCCTTCCTAAACTCCCAGACACCTTTCGTCACCGGTGTCATGCGGTCTGCACAGACCACCCAGGGAGTTTCCCATGCAAAGAAGACAGTTGCTGCGCCGTGGCGCAGCGTTTTTCAGTGTCATCGCGGCTGGTCCGCTGATCACCGCCTGTGGTGGCGGCAACGGCAACGTTCCGCAGCCTCCCGGCTCCGGCGACAGCGGCCCGCCACTGGGCACGCATGTCTTCAGTCTCGGCGTTGCCAGCGGTGATCCGCGCGCCGACAGCGTCGTCCTGTGGACGCGCGTGGAACGCAGCAACCCCGGCAACAACGGCGACATTCCGCTGCGCCTGCAAGTCTCCACCAGTGCCGATTTCGACACCCTGCTGGTCAACCAGAACCTGGTCGCCACCCAGGTCTATGACCACACGGTGCGCGCCAAGATCACCGGCCTGCAGCCCGACACGCGCTACCACTACCGCTTTGTCGCCGGCCGGGACATCAGCGCCATCGGCCTCACCAAGACCGCTCCCGCTGCCAGTTCCACGCGCGAACAGCTGCGCTTTGCGTGGTTCACCTGCCAGGACTGGAGCGTCAACCACTGGGGTGCGCTCGATCTGCTGGCGGCCGAAGACGATCTCGACTTCACCGTGCACGTGGGCGACTACATCTACGAAACCGTGGGCGCCGCCTTCCAGGCCGGCCAGGTGGAACCGGCGCACGCGCCGATCAAGCTGCCGAACGGCATGCCGCTGGCTGATGGCTCGGTTGCCGCCCTCACGCTGGACGACTACCGCACCCTGTACCGCACCTACCGCAGCGACAAGCGCCTGCAGGAAGTGCATCGCAAGTTCCCCTTCATCGCCATCTGGGACGACCACGAGTTCAGCGACGACTGCTGGCAGGACCACCAGACCTACAACAACGCCAACCAGCAGCAGACCGGCCGCCGCCGTGCCGCCAACCAGGCCTGGTTCGAGTACATCCCGGTGGACATGGGTGATGTCTCCTTCGACCTGAACGACCAGCGCTACGACAACATCCGCATCTACCGCGACTTCCAGTTCGGCCCGCTGATGCACCTGGTCATGACCGACCAGCGCCTGTACCGCGACGACCACGCCATCCCCGAAGCACTGGTGCCGATGGCGCAGGGCGCAACGCTGGAGCAGGCCATGCAGATGGATACCGCCGTCGGCGCCCGCTACTTCACGCCGCTGCCCATGCTGCTGCTGGGCCAGTCCGTCAACCTGATGACCCAGCAGCCGCGCACGTCCGCCCCCTCCATCCTGGGCAAGACGCAAACCCAGTGGTGGAAGGACACCATGCGCCAGAGCACATCCACCTGGAAGGTGTGGGGCAACGAACTGTCCCTGTCGCGCATGTGGGCCGACCTGCGCAACCACCCTGCCGTCACCACGCCCGAACTGAAGCAGGTGTTCGCCATCAACGCCGACTGCTGGGACGGCTATCCGGCCCACCGCACCGAGCTGATGCAGCACCTGACGCAGAACAACATCCGCAACGTGGTGGCCATCACCGGTGACCTGCACGCCTTCCAGTGCGGCATCGTGCGCGACCAGATCGGTTATGACCCGCGCCAGCCCGACGCCCCGGTGAACCCACCAGCCGGCCAGCCCGCCATGGTCGACTTCGTGGCAGCCGGCATCAGTAGCAACTCCTTCTTCAGCTACCTGCAAAGCGCAGCACAAGCCATGCCGGCACTGCAGCCGCTGGTGGCCGACCAGCCCACCTTCGAAGCCTTCATGTGGCATGGCATTCCGGCTGGCGTCCACCCCACCTTCCCGCAGGGCGCCCCGGGCAACAACCCCGACATGCTGTACGGCGACCACCACGCCCAGGGCTATGCCACCGCTACCATCACCGCCAGCCAGATGCAGGTGCACTTCCACAAGGTGCGCTCGCTGGAAGGCGGCCAGGCACCGGCCAGTCCGCTGCTGCAAACCACGCGTATCACCCTCGCCGCCGGCAGCACCACGCCGGTGATCGGCTGATCAGCCCCCTTGTTGCCTTTCACGGAGATCATTTCCATGTACGCTACCCTTCCCCCGATGCGCCTGCTGGGCGGCGCGGCGCTGTGCGCGCTGGCCCTGGCCGGCTGTGGCGGTGACAGCGGCCCCGGCCCTGCCCCCGCTGCGCGCCCGCAGCCGATGGACCTGACCATCGCCCACATCAACGACAGCCACTCCAACCTCGACAGCAGCACGCGCACGCTGTCGCTGTTGCAGCCCAACGGGGTGCGCACCGATGTCGAAGTCGATGCCGGCGGCTTCCCGCGCGTCACTGCCGCCATCAAGGCCATCCGTGCCAGCAATGACAACGTGATCGCCCTGCACGCCGGCGATGCCCTCACCGGCACGCTGTACTTCAACCGCGCAGGCAGCCCTGGTGAAGCCGATGCTGCCCTGATGAACACGGTCTGCTTTGATGCCTTCACCCTCGGCAACCACGAGTTCGACAAGGGCGACAGCGGCCTCAAGACCTTCATCGACCTGCTCCATGCCGGCCAGTGCAAGACACCCGTGCTCTCGGCCAACGTGAAGTTCGGCGCCAGCTCTGCCCTCGCGCAACCCGGCACCAGGAACTATGTCCTGCCCTCCACCATCCTCAATCGCGGCGGCCACAAGATTGGCGTGGTCGGCCTGACCGTTGCCGGCAAGACCAAGGAATCCTCCAACCCCGATCCCGAGACCACCTTCGAGAACGAAGCCGTGGCCGCCCAGCGCGCCATTGACGAACTCAAGCAGAAGGGCGTGAACAAGATCGTGGTGCTCTCGCACATCGGCTACGAAGCCGACAAGGCGCTGATCGCCCAGCTGAGCGGCGTGGACGTGGTGGTAGGCGGCGATTCGCACACCCTCACTGGCCCGGCCAGCATGACAACCTACAAGGCCGGCACGCCCGCTGGCGACTACCCCGTGCTGCTGCCGAACAAGGACGGCAAGAACGCCTGTCTGGTCCAGGCCAACGAATACACCAAGGTGGTGGGCGAACTCAAGGTCAGCTTTGACGCAGCGGGCGACGTGACTGCCTGCTCCGGCACGCCGCACGTGACCGTTTCCCCCAACTACAAGCGCGTGCTGGTCGTGGACGACGCGGGCAAGCCGGTGCTCGATGGCAAGAACAACAAGACCTGGCGCACCGCCACCGCCGAGGACATCGCCAGCTTCAACCAGGACCTGACAGCGGCCGGCTTCCTGCGCCAGATCGAGCCGGATGCGCAGGCACTGCAGGTGCTGCAGCCCTTCAAGGACAAGGTCGATACCTTCAAGGCCCAGATCGTGGCCACGGCCCCGCAGGAAATCTGCTCCCGCCGCGTGCCCGGCGGCGTGGACAGCGCAGACTACTCCCGCTCCAGCGCCGAATGCAACGCCATCGGCGATGTCAGCCTGCATGGTGGCGACATCCAGCAGCTGGTGGCCCAGTCCTATCTGGATGTGGCCAACCAGGACTACGGCGGCGCCGACATGACGCTGCAAAGCGGCGGCGGCGTGCGCATCCCGCTCAAGGGCGATGTGACGGCTGCCAACGTGATCGAGGTACTGCCCTTCGGCAACATGCTGTGGCGCCTGGAGATCACCGGCGCTGAAGCCAAGGCCATGATCGAGGACGGTCTGGATGCCACCTTCAAGGCAGGTGGCTCCACCGGCCCCTACCCCTACACGGCCGGTCTGCGCTTTGACGTCGACCAGTTCGCCAGCAAGGGCAACCGCGCCAGCAATCTGCAGGTGTTCGACCAGGCCAGCAAGGCATGGGGACCGCTGGACGCGAACAAGACCTACAAGCTGTTCGTGCTGAGCTTCAACGCCACTGGCGGTGACGGCTACACCACCCTGGCCAGCATTCCCAAGGAGCGCCGTCTGGACATCGGCGTGCTGGATGCGGACGTGTTCCAGACCTGGATCGACCGCATTCCGGAAAAGGATGCCAACGGCCGCTCGGTGATCCGCAAGCTGCCGCTGGAGCTGTACAGCACGCAGTTCTTCAAGATGCCGTAACGCCCAAGACTGGCGGGCAATGCCGGTTCATTGCCCGCTGGTTGAGCCAGCCTTGCCATCGTGCGAGGAGAGAAAAAAGAACGGGCTGCCAGTCACATGGCAGCCCGTTTTCCCTGGGTCATCCTCCTCGGGTGACCTCGGCGGCTGGCAGTTGAGACTGCCGCAGCCATTCATCGCCGCAGCAACTGCCGCAGCTTGAATCCACCGAGCGCCAGCGCACCGAAGTACAGCACGCCAGCCCCGGCCACCACCGCCACAAACTGCCCGATGCGCCACAGCTTGCTGGACACTTCCACCCACTCCAGCCCATCCGCCCACAGCAGGAAGGCAAACATCAGCAGCGTGGCTGCCAGCACCTGCAGGGCAAACTTCGCCCAACCCGGCTCCGGACGGTAGCTGCCCCGGCGCAGCAGTCCCGCCAGCAGCATGCCGGCATTCACCATGGCCGCCAGCGCGATCGACAGCGACAGGCCGCCCACCGCCAGTCGCGGCACAAACACCAGGTTCATCAGCTGCGTGGCGATCAGCACGCCAATGGCAATCTTCACCGGCGTCTTGATGTCCTGACGTGCATAGTAGGCCGGCGCCAGCACCTTGATCGCCACCAGCCCCACCAGACCGGCGCCGTAGCCCATCAGCGCCAGCGTGGTCTGCTCCACATCCGCACTGCGGAACGCACCATAGTGGTACAGCACGCTCACCAGCGGCTTGGAAAACGCCAGCAGCGCCACCGCACACGGCACGGCCAGCAACACCACCAAGCGCAGCCCCCAGTCCAGCATCGACGAATACGCCTGCGCATCGCCCGAGGCCTTGGCACGCGCCAGTTGCGGCATCAGCACCACCCCCAGCGCCACACCCAGCATGGCGGTCGGAAACTCCATCAGGCGATCCGCATAGCTCAGCCAGCTCACGCTACCCGCCGCCAGGTGCGAGGCGATCTGCGTGTTGATCAGCAGCGAGATCTGCGCCACGCTCACGCCCAGAATGGCCGGCAGCATCAGCTTGGCAATGCGGCGCGTATGCGGATCGGCCAGCGCCTCACGCATGGCAGACACACTCATGCCGATGCGCGGGAACATGCCCAGCCGGTGCAGCGCCCACAGCTGCGTGCCCAGCTGCAGCACGCCACCCACCATCACGCCCATGCACAGTGCGTAGACGGGATGGATGCCCATGCGGCCGAACCAGGGTCCGCCCAGCCAGGCTGCGGCGATCATCGCAATGTTGAGCAGCACCGGCGTCGCCGCCGGCACCGCGTAACGCTTCCAGGTATTCAGCACTCCGGCAGCCAGCGCCACCAGCGACATGAAGCCGATATAGGGGAAGATCCAGCGCGTCATCACCACGGCGGCCTCGAAACCTTCCGGGTTCTTCTGCAGGCCGCTGGCCATCAGCCACACCAGCAGCGGCGCAAACAGCACGCCCAGCACGCAGAACACCACCAGCACCCAGAACAGCACCGTGGCCACACGGTCGATCATGCAGTGGGTGGCAGCGTCCCCCTCCTGCTCGCGCGCGGCGGCCAGCACCGGCACGAAGGCCTGGCTGAACGCACCCTCGGCAAACAGCCGGCGGAACAGGTTGGGAATGCGGAATGCCACGTTGAAGGCATCGGTGAAGGCGCTGGCACCAAAGGCCGAGGCGATCAGCAGTTCGCGGATCAGGCCGGTGATGCGGGAGGCCAGCGTCAGCAACGAGACGGTGGAGGCAGACTTGAACAGGCTCACGATGGAACGGGCAGGTGCGGCGCAGCGATGGGAGGATCATCGCCACAAAAAAGCGCCCCACGGGCGCGATCATGCGGTGAAAGCCTTGAGCCACCACCGCTTGCAAGAGGAACCTGAAGTGTAGCGCCCTGCACACGCATTGGGCAGTCCGGCACCTGTTGCAGTGCAATAAAAAGCGGGGGTTCGTGACAGCTCTGTCACACATCGCTATAATTTCGCGTTTTGCTGACAACATCCTTCAACACAAGGAATACTGAAAATGGCTTCTGGAAAACCCAAGAAAAAGAACCCGCGCCTGGCCTCCGGCCGCAAGCGCGCACGTCAAAACGTCAAGATCAACGCTGCCAACACGTCCCTGCGTTCCAAGTACCGCACCGCGGTGAAGAACGTCGAGAAGGCTGTCCTCGCCGGTGATACCGAGAAGGCCAAGGACCTGTTCGCCAAGATGCAATCCGTGGTGGATACCGTTGCCGACAAGGGCATCTTCCACAAGAACAAGGCTGCTCGCGACAAGAGCCGCCTGTCCGCCAAGGTCAAGGCCCTGGCCGCTGCCGCCTAAGAAACAGCAGCAAGCACGGAGCGGCCCCCGCTGCTCCGCCGTTTGTCTGGGTGCGCTGTCAGCAAGCAAAAAAGAACCGCCTTCGGGCGGTTTTTTCATGGGCGTTAAAAAACCGCTCAGGAAAGCGGCTTGGCGTCTGGCATCAGGCAGGCATCGACAATCTGAAGGTCGTTGTCGCGGGCAAAGTTCATCACGAAATCCCAGGCCTGCGGTTCGGCTTCCTGCATGTCGCGGTGCACGATCACGCATTTGACGCCGGCCACGTTGTTGGGCGTGCACCAGGGCGAGTAACGCAGGTGTCCACCCAGGCGCGGCGGATCGCCATCCGGCCGGAACTGGCTCATCACGCCGGCCAGGCGCTCGGCCCAGTCGCTCGGACGAAAACGGCGCCCTTCCGAGGTCTGGCCGATGATGAACACTTCTTGCGAATTGGTGGATGCCATGGCAAGTGAAAGCAGGTACCGCACACAGCAGGGGATCGCCCTGTTGTCACGAAATTGTCAAAAGTGCGATTTTACCCCATGGGGTCTTTTTCCACAGTGTGATTAACCCCAAGCGGCCACGGTCAACGGCGTCGCATGGAGCGCAGGACACGCGGCCATGTTGTGCTGCAGCAAATAGGGAATTTCGCATGCACGGCGTTCTGGCTGTTCTACAATGTTTTTTTGGGGCGGCGCGGTAGCCGCCCTGCTTCCTGCCTTCTGCACGCGGGTGCGGAGGGCTTTCTGTTTCTGGAGCCCAGCATGTCTGCACCGATTGCCGCCGCATCCCCCCACGTCATGAACACTTACGGCCGCCTGCCGATCGCGATGTCGCATGGCCGAGGCAGCCGCGTGTGGGACGTGAACGGCAAGGAGTACCTGGACGGTCTGGGCGGCATTGCCGTCAACACCCTGGGCCACGCGCACCCCAAGCTGGTCGCCGCCCTGCAGGAACAGGTGGGCCAGATGATCCACTGCTCCAACTACTACCACGTGCCCGGCCAGGAAGTGCTGGCTGCCAAGCTGGTCGAGATCACCGGCATGCAGAACGTGTTCTTCTGCAACTCCGGTCTGGAAGCCAACGAGGCCGCGCTCAAGATCGCGCGCAAGTTCGGCCATGACAAGGGCATCGCCAAGGCCGAAGTGGTGGTGTTCGAGAACGCCTTCCACGGCCGCTCCATCGCTACCCTGAGTGCCACCGGCAACCCCAAGATCCACGCCGGCTTCGAGCCGCTGGTGCCCGGCTTCATCCGCGTGCCGCGCAATGACATGGAGGCGCTGCGCCGCGCCACCGACGGCAACCCCAACATCACCGCCGTGCTGCTCGAGCCGATCCAGGGCGAAGGCGGCATCCACGAATACCACGCCGACTTCCTGCAGCAGTTGCGCGCCCTGTGCGACGAACGCGACTGGCTGCTGATGCTCGACGAGATCCAGTGCGGCCTGGGCCGTACCGGCAAGTGGTTTGCCCACCAGTGGGCCGGCATCCAGCCCGATGTGATGAGCCTGGCCAAGGGCCTGGGTTCCGGCGTGCCGATCGGCGCGCTCGTAGCCGGTCCGCGTGCGGCCGATGTGCTGCAGCCGGGCAATCACGGCACCACCTTTGGCGGCAATCCGCTGGCCATGCGTGCCGGTATCGAGACCATCCGCATCATGGAAGAAGAGCAGCTGCTCGAGAACGCCGCCCAGGTTGGTCAGCACCTCAAGCAGGCGCTGGAACAGGCCTTTGCCGGCATCGAAGGCGTGAAGGAAGTGCGCGGCCACGGCCTGATGCTGGGCGTGGAGCTCAGCAAGCCCTGCGGCGCCCTGCTGGAGCAGGCAGCCGAACGCGGCCTGCTGTTCAGCGTCACCGCCGACCGCGTGATCCGTCTGGTGCCGCCGCTCACGCTCACGCGCGCAGAAGCCGACGAAATCGTCGCCATCCTGGCTCCGCTGGTCAAGGAATTCCTGGCAGCCTGAAGCAGTGGCTGCCACTGCCCGCTTGCGGGCAAGCGTGGCAGCCGGCCCTCTTACCTGAATCCTCCGGGGATCGCCCCATGAAACACTACCTGCAATTCACCGACCTCAGCGCTGCCGAGTACACCTACCTGATCGACCGCGCAGGCTACATCAAGCGCAAGTTCAAGGCCTACGAAAAGCACCAGACCCTGGCCGACCGCACCCTGGCCATGATCTTCGAGAAAGCCAGCACGCGCACGCGCGTCAGCTTCGAGGCCGGCATGTACCAGTTGGGCGGCAGCGTGGTGCACCTCACCACCGGCGACAGCCAGCTCGGCCGCGCCGAACCGATCGAGGACTCCGCCCGCGTCATCAGCCGCATGGTCGACCTGGTGATGATCCGCACCTTCGAGCAGACCAAGCTGGAACGCTTTGCCGAATTCTCCCGCGTGCCGGTCATCAACGGCCTGACCAACGAATACCACCCCTGCCAGATCCTGGCCGACATCTTCACCTTCATCGAGCATCGTGGCTCGATCCAGGGCAAGGTGGTGGCCTGGGTGGGTGACGGCAACAACATGGCCAACACCTGGCTGCAGGCGGCCAAGCTGCTGGGCTTCACCGTGCATGTCAGCGCGCCGAGCGGCTACGAGATCAACAGCGACATCCCCGGCGTGGAACTGGGCGATCACGTCAAGTTCTTCAAGGATCCTCATGAAGCCTGTTCCGGCGCCGATCTGGTCACCACCGACGTGTGGACCAGCATGGGCTACGAAGCCGAGAACGAAGCCCGTCGTGCCGCCTTCGCCAACTGGTGCGTGGACTGCGAGATGATGGCGCTGGCCAAGCCGGATGCCCTGTTCATGCACTGCCTGCCCGCACACCGTGGAGAGGAAGTCACCGGCGAGGTGATCGACGGCCCGCAATCCGTGGTGTGGGACGAGGCCGAGAACCGCATGCATGTGCAGAAGGCGCTCATGGAGTACCTGCTGCTGGACCGCCAGTAAGCACCCTCCTCACACGCCTGCCATGGCCGGACCCTGCCAGACCTGCGGCGCCTGTTGCGCCGCTTTTCGCGTGGATTTTTCCATGCACGAACTGCAATCCGAAGACGGCATCGTGCCCGACGGATTGGCACTGCCGCTGACAGCCAGCCTCAGCCGCATGCGCGGCACCGACCACCAGCCGCCGCGCTGTGCTGCGCTGTGCGGACAGGTTGGCCAGCAGGTGGCCTGCGGCATCTACGAATGGCGCCCCAACCCGTGTCGTGAACTGGAAGCGGGCAGCGACGGCTGCAACCGTGCGCGGCTGCGTCACGGCCTGCCTGTGCTGGACGAATAGCGCCTCCAGCAGCAGGAACCAATGCCCCACCGCCTGGAGTTACTCTCTATAAGGCACGATGCCTACTCGAAGGCACTCCTGGTAGCGGAGACAGGCGCGCTGGAGTTTATCGCTGCTTGGGCGCGATCCGGAACACGTGCCAGGTACCGTTCACATTGTCCCCCGTGGTATCGCCCGGGCGCACGTCCTTGCTCCAGAAATACAGCGGCTTGCCGACCAGGGCCCACTGTTTGCGGCCATCGGCACGCGTCAGCACGCTGAAATCGCCGCGGCCCACATCGCTGCTGCCGGCCAGCAGTGGCGGCCAGTTCACGGCGCACTGGTCATTGCAGTTGGACTGGTTCACGCCGTCCTTGTCAAAGGTGTAGAGCGTCATGCGGTTGGCAGTGCCGACCATGATGCCGCCGGCGTTCACCGCGGGCGGCATGTCGCTGGCGCTGGGAGCGTTGCTGCTGGTGCTGGCACAACCGGCCAGAAAAACGGCTGCGGCGGCGGTAGTCATCAGGGCCGTGGACTTGATCATGCTTCTCTCCTTCGATGCGATGTCGGTACAAGGGAAAGTCCATCATACAGGCGTGCCTGCGCAGGCAAGTAGGACGAGCGCCCGACAGCCCTCCTACACCACCGATTGCCCATACAGCCACGGCACATCCAGCAGCCGCTCCCCCAGCACACGCATGCCCAGATCACGGCCCCAGCGCATCATGCCGGTGCTGTGGAAGATGTTGCCATTGCGGATGCTGCGCAGCTGCACACGCGCGCAGCGCTGCCAGCGGCGCTCCGCGTAGCGGTAAAGGGCTTTTTCCCCGATGCCATCCGCCTGCATGCACTGGGCCAGCACGGCTGCATCTTCCAGCGCCATGCCGGCCCCCTGGGCCATGAAGGGCCGCATCGGATGCGCCGCATCCCCCAGCAGCGCCACCCTGCCCTGCGCCATCTCGGCAGCCGAGCGCACTGGCGGACGGTCGCACAGCGGCCACAGCCGCCAGTGTTCGATGGCTTCCGCCATGCCGATCACCGGCGCGGCAGTACCGGCCAGCGCGGCACGCAAATGGCCGGCATTGGCCGCATGGTCCCAGTTCTGCAGGTCGTCCGGACGCGACCCCTGCACCAGCGCCACCACGTTCATGTGGCTGCCACCGCGCACGGGGTACTGCACCATGTGCATGCGATCGCCCAGCCAGGCCGTCACCTGGCGGCTGCGCAGCGCAGGCGGCAGACTGTCCTGCCGCACCAGAGCGCGATACGCCAGAATGCCGCTGTAACGCGGAGCTGCTTCGCCCGGCAGCATCTGCCTGCGCACCTGACTCCACAGCCCATCGGCGCCGATCAGCACCTGTGCCCGCACGGACTCGGAAGTTGTCGGCCCTGCCATGGGGCCGGCCGCCAGATCCACGGACAGCCCGCCCTGCTCCAGACGTTTCCAGCCCTGCACCTGGCGCTGCAGCAGCGGCTGCACGGCATATTGCTGCTGCACCTGCTGCAGCAACAACTGGTGCAGGTCGGCGCGGTGGACGGTCGCGTAAGGCGCTCCGTAGCGCAGCGCAAAACGGGCATCGAAGTGCAGCGTGCCCAGCGTATTGCCATTGGCCGCATCACGCACACGCAGCAACTGCGGAAACGACGCAATGCGCTGCAGGCCGTCACCCAGCCCCCAGCTCTTGAGCACCCGCACCACGTTGGGACCGAGCTGAATCCCTGCCCCCACTTCCGCCCAGGCATCGGCCTGCTCCACCACAGTCACATGGGCGCCATTGCGTGCCAAGGCCAAGGCTGCAGCCAAGCCGCCGATGCCGCCCCCGGCAATCAGAATCGGTGTATCCATCCTGCGATTGTCTCGCCAAATTGCCGCCAAGCCGCATCAAGGCAGTGCGCATGCAAGCGCTTGTTGACCTGACGCAATGCCGGATTCTGGCCGGCACCCTGTTCCTTTGCCGCCAAAAGCCGGAAAATAGCAGGTTCCACGCATTTTCCGACGGCCCTGCAAGTCGTCCCAGCCATGACCACCACCCTCAAAGCCCCCGAGCTGCTGCTGCCTGCCGGCAGCCTCGACAAGATGCGCGCCGCCTACGATTACGGCGCCGATGCCGTCTATGCCGGTCAGCCGCGCTACAGCCTGCGTGCGCGCAACAACGAATTCCGCCTGGAACAGCTGCAACAAGGCATTGCCGAAGCCCACGCGCGTGGCAAGAAACTGTTCGTCACCAGCAACCTGCTGCCGCACAACGACAAGGTACGCACCTACATGCGCGACATCGAGCCGGTGATTGCCTTGCAGCCCGATGCCCTGATCATGGCCGACCCCGGACTGATCATGATGGTGCGCGAGAAATGGCCGGAGATGCCGATCCACCTGTCGGTACAGGCCAATACCGTCAACTACGCCGCCGTCAAGTTCTGGCAGCGCATGGGCGTGGCGCGCATCATCCTGTCGCGCGAACTCAGCCTGGACGAGATCGAGCGCATCCGCCAGGAATGTCCGGACATGGAGCTCGAGGTATTCGTGCACGGCGCCCTGTGCATTGCCTACAGCGGCCGCTGCCTGCTGAGCGGCTACTTCAACCGGCGCGATCCCAACCAAGGCACCTGCACCAACGCCTGCCGCTGGAACTACGCCACGCACGACGCCGACATCGATGCCAATACCGGCGATGCCATCGGCACGAAGATGGACCAGGATTTCAGCTTCGAATCCGAACGCGAGCAGGCCGAAAAGGCCTTTGCCGCCACCAGCCGCGAACAGGCGGCCACCGGCGATGGCAAGCGCCATCCGCTGGCCGACAAGGTCTACCTGATCGAAGAGATCGGTCGCCCCGGTGAACTGATGCCGATCATGGAAGACGAGCACGGCACCTACATCATGAACAGCAAGGACCTGCGTGCCGTCGAATATGTCGAGCGCCTGACGCAGATCGGCATCGACTCGCTCAAGATCGAAGGCCGCACCAAGTCGCTCTACTACGTCAGCCGCACCGCCCAGATCTATCGCCGCGCGATCGACGATGCCGTCGCGGGTCGGCCGTTCAATCCGGAACTGATCACCGAGCTGGAAGGCCTGAGCAACCGTGGCTACACGGCAGGCTTTCTGGAGCGCCGCCCGGCCAACCACTACCAGAACTACGAAACCGGCAGCTCGCAAACCCAGCGCAGCCAGTTCGTCGGCGAAGTCAGCAAGACCGAAGCGCGCCACGGCTGGCTGCAGGTCGAGGTCAAGAACCGCTTCGCCGTCGGCGACCGGCTCGAACTCATCCACCCCTCCGGCAACCAGATCATCACGCTGCAATCCATGCAGAACGCCGACGGCCTGGACATCCAGATTGCCAACGGCAGCCCGCTCAAGGTCTGGCTGCCGCTGGAGGCACGTTACCAGGGAGCGCTGCTGGCGCGCCTGACCCAGTAAGCACTGGATACAATTCGTACTTGTCCGCAAGGTCTCTAGCCACAGCCCAATGTTTACCATGACCCCACGTTTGATCCCCACCGCCCTGCTAGCCTTGGCTGTCACCCTGACAGGCTGTGCCGTTCCCGGCGTGCAGCTCAAGACTTCCGGCAAGCAGATCACGCAGCCCCACGATGCTGCCACCTTCGACATCAACCAGCATGTCGAAATTTTCCCGATCACGCCCGCCCTGTTGGGAACGCTCCACCAGCCGGAAGTGATGCCGCGCGCCAATCCGGGTCTGGCCTCCAGCCTGCAATCCTATGAATACCGCGTCGGCCCGGGTGATGTGCTGAATATCGTGGTCTGGGGCCATCCGGAAATCAACCGTGCCGTAGGCCAATCCCCCATGACCAACGCCACCTCGCTGATGGGTGGTCTGGATGGCCAGCAGCAGAATACCTCCAGCGGCACCGTGGTGGATGCCCAAGGCTACATCTTCTACCCCTATGCCGGCCGTGTCCGCGTGGCAGGCCAGTCGGCCTCGCAGATCCGCGCCATGCTGACGGGTCGGCTCGGCCGCTACCTGCGCTACCCGCAAGTGGACGTTACCATCGCCTCCTACCAGCACAAGAAGGTGCAGGTGACCGGTGCCGTCGAGCGCCCGTCCCAGCTCGCCATCACCAACGTGCCGATGACAGTGCTGAACGCCGTCAACCTGGCCGGTGGCCTGGCCGACAATGCCGATGCCACGCGTGCCATGCTGACACGCAACGGCCAGACGCGCACGATCTCGCTGTACGACATCATGCAGCATGGCGACATGAGCCAGAACGTGCTGCTCGGCCCCAACGACGTCCTCTTCATTCCCACCAATGAAAAGCGCCGTGTGCACGTGATGGGTGAGGTGACCCAGCAAAGCACGCTGGCGATTCCGCCCAGCGGCTTGTCCCTGACATCGGCCCTCGGCGAAGCCAAGGGCATCAGCCAGACCCTGGCCGATGCGCGTGGCGTGTTCGTGATTCGCCCGCGCGATCCGGCCAGCACCCACAAGATCGCCGACATCTACCAGCTCAACCTGAAGGATGCCTCGGCCTTTGCCATGGGCACCCGCTTCCAGCTGCAGCCGGAAGACATTGTGTTCGTGACGCTGGCACCGGTGGGTCGCTGGAACCGTGTCGTGAGCCAGGTGATCCCGTCGTTGACCACGTTCGGCCTGCTGGCGAACGCATTCAACCTGGGAGACTAAGCCACATGTTCAACAAGATCCTGGTGGTCTGCGTCGGCAATATCTGCCGTTCTCCCGCTGCAGAAGCCAAGTTGCGTCAACTGGCACCGGCGTCAGTACAGATCGCCTCGGCCGGCATCCAGGCCCTGGTCGATCACCCGGCCGACCCGCAGGCACAGGAAGAAGCCCGCAAGGACGGGCTGGACCTGTCTGCCCACCGTGCCCGCCAGCTGACCGATGCCATGTGCCAGGCCCACGACCTGATCCTGGTGATGGAAGAGCGCCATATCGAGAGTGTCTGTCAGATCAGCCCCAGCGCACGCGGCAAGGTCATGCTGCTGGGTCGCTGGAGCAACCAGCAGGAGGTGGCTGACCCCTATCGCAAGGAGGCCAGCCACTTCACCACCGCTCACCAACTGATTTCCGCCTTTTCCGACCAGTGGAAAAGCAAGATGAACTGGTAACTTCATGCAAAACAACAACACACGCGCAGCAGCTTCTTCCCGTCCTGTCCAGACCAATGACGATGAAATCGATCTGGGCCGGCTGTTCAATGTCCTGCTGATCAACAAGACCTGGATTGCCCTGAGCCTGTTGGCCGGACTGGTGCTGGGAGCCTTGTACGCCCTGTCGTCCACCCCGGTCTACCAGGCCAACGCCCTGCTGCAAATCGAATCCAAGGACAAGAACCAGATCCTGGGTGAACTGAGCGCCCTGACGGGCAACGACTCCGGCGATGCCGCCACCGAAATCCAGATCATCCGTTCCCGCATGGTGCTGGGCGCAACCGTGGACCAGTTGGCCCTGACTGCCAAGCCCGAATACGTGCGCCCGCCCTTCTACACCCGCTTCATGGCCGACAAGCGCACGGTGGAACCGGAGTTGGTGATCAGCAACATGGTGGTTCCGGCCAGTCTGCTGGGTGAAACCTTCACCTTTACCTTCCAGGGCGGCAACAAGTTCCAGATCACCACGCCGGACGACAAGCAGCATGACGCAACGGCAGGCAGCGTCTTTACCTCGGCAGAAGGCATCACCGTCCATGTCAGCAGGTTCAACGGCCTTCCTGGCGACAGCTTCGAGGTCACGCCGGTGTCCCGCCAGTCGGCCATCACGCGCCTGTCACGAGACCTGGGCGTGCAGGAGAACGGCAAGAAAACCAACATCATGGGCATGAGCCTGAATGATACGGACGCCAAGGCTGCCGAGAAGACGCTCAACACCGTGATCGACTTCTACGTGAATCAGAACAAGGAATACGACGCCCAGGTGGCAGGCTCCAGCCTCGCGTTCATCGAGCAACAACTGCCGGAAATCCGCCAAAAGCTGGAAGCGGCGGAAGACGCGCTCAACGCCTTCCGCAACCGCAACGCCACCGTGGATATCGCCATCGAATCCCAGGGTGTGGTGCAAAGCCTGAACCAGATCGAGATGCAACTCACCGATCTGAAAATCAAGGAAAGCGAAGTTTCCCAGCTCTACACGCCGGACCACCCGGTCTACAAGGCCATTGCCGAGAAAAAACAGGTGCTGGAAAACGCCCGCAAGCAACTGCTGGGCAAGATCGGCAACCTGCCCAAGACCCAGCAGGAAGTGATTCGTCTGAGCCGCGACGTGCAGATCCAGCAGGCGATCTACCAGCAGCTGCTGACCAAGCAGCAGGAGCTGGGTATCAACCAGGCCAGCAAGCTGGGCAATATCCGCGTGATCGATCGTGCCTTGACCCTGGAAGAGCCGATCAAGCCGCAGAAAAAACTGATCGTGCTGGCCAGCACGCTGGGGGCAGGTCTGCTGGCTTCGCTGTTTTTCATCCTGCGCTCGCTGTTCCGTCGTGGTATCGAGGAAGCCGGCCAGCTGGAGGAAATCGGCGTTCCGGTGCTGTCGTCGGTGCCGCTGTCCACCGTACAACGCAAGCGCGACACGGTTTTGAAACACCTCAAGCGTCGTGACAAAAACGTGCGCTCCAACTTCCTGCTGGCCTCCAACCAGCCGGATGACGTGGCCGTGGAAGCGCTGCGCTCCCTGCGTACCGCGTTGTACTTCAACCTGATGGAAGCGCGCAACAACGTGCTGATGATCACGGGTGCCACCCCTGCCGTGGGCAAGACCTTTGTCAGCGCCAACCTGGCCACCGTGATGGCGCAGTCCAACAAGAAGGTCCTGCTGATCGATGCCGACCTGCGCACGGGCTATGTCCACGAGCTGCTCAACCTCACCCTGGGTCAGGGCCTGGCGGAATTCCTGGCAACTCCCGGTCTGCCTGCCCCGATCCAGTCCACCTTGGTGTCCGGGCTCGACTTCATGTCACGCGGAACACCCCAGAAGGACAATCCGGCCGAACTGCTGTCCAGCCCGCGTCTGGCCGAACTGCTGGAACAGGCTTCCCGCACCTACGACTTCGTGATTGTCGACTCGCCGCCGGTCCTTGCCGTCGCCGATGCCAACATCATTGGTCAGCATGCCGGCACCACCCTGATGGTGACCCGTTTTGAGCAAACCTCGGTGAAGGACGTGGAAGCCAGCCTGGACCGCCTGCGCAACAACCAGATTACCGTCTCCGGTGCGGTGCTCAACGGCATCGAGCGCTCGGCTTCCAACTACCACGCGTACGACAGCTACGTCAGCTACGCCAAAAAAGACTGATCCCGCAAGTTGCCACGGCAAGCCTGCACCCTCCTGACCGGAGGTGCAGGCTTTTTCCTGCTCCCCTGCGCGTATCATGGACAAGCATATGAAACCCTCTCCCAACCCCTCCAAGACCGCCTTCTGGATCGGCAACGCCCTGCTGGCAGTGGCACTGTTGATGCTGTTCTACATGAATCCGCTGGCCGAGCGTTTCGGCATGCTGGCCTTTGTCGGCTGGGCCATCGTCGCAGCGCTGGGCGTGTACCTGGTGGTCAAGGACCGGCACGAGGAGCCGCCGCTGTAAACCGGCGAGAAAGACCCACGAACCCATGAAAAAACGGCCCGCAGGGGCCGTTTTCTCGTTTCCGGGTACCCGTCACCGGGTACCCAGACCGTCAGCGCAGCAGCATTCAGACGTTCACGCCCTTGGCCACTTCTGCATACTCCTCGATCTGGTCGAAGTTCATGTAGCGGTACACGCTGGCCTTGTCGGCATCGATGATGCCCATTTCGGCACGGTACTCTTCCACCGTCGGGATGCGACCCAGCTTGGAGCAGATGGCAGCCAGCTCCGCACTGCCCAGGTACACATTGGTGTTCTTGCCCAGACGGTTCGGGAAGTTGCGGGTGGAGGTGGACATCACCGTAGCGCCTTCACGCACCTGTGCCTGGTTACCCATGCACAGCGAGCAGCCCGGCATTTCGGTGCGCGCACCAGCCGTGCCGAAGGCGGCGTAGTGGCCTTCCTTCATCAGCTCGTCCTGGTCCATCTTGGTCGGCGGTGCCACCCACAGCTTGACCGGGATATCGCGCTTGCCGCCCAGCAGCTTGGCTGCGGCGCGGAAGTGGCCGATGTTGGTCATGCAGGAGCCGATGAAGGCTTCGTCGATCTGGGTGCCAGACACTTCGGACATGAACTTGGCATCATCCGGGTCGTTCGGGCAGCAGACGATGGGTTCCTTGATGTCGGCCAGATCGATCTCGATCACGGCGGCGTACTCGGCATCGGCGTCGGCCTCCAGCAGCTGCGGGTTGGCCAGCCACTGCTCGACCTTCTCGATGCGGCGGGCCAGCGTCTTCGCGTCTTCGTAACCGTCGGCGATCATGTTCTTCATCAGCACGACGTTGGAGTTCAGGTACTCGATGACGGGTTCCTTGTTCAGCTTGATCGTGCAGCCGGCAGCGGAACGCTCGGCGGAGGCATCGGACAGTTCGAACGCCTGCTCCACCTTCAGGTCCGGCAGACCCTCGATTTCCAGCACGCGGCCGGAGAAGATGTTCTTCTTGCCAGCCTTCTCGACCGTCAGCAGACCGGCCTTGATGGCGTACAGCGGGATCGCATGCACCAGGTCACGCAGGGTCACGCCAGGCTGCATCTCGCCCTTGAAGCGCACCAGCACGGATTCGGGCATGTCCAGCGGCATCACGCCGGTGGCAGCACCGAATGCCACCAGACCAGAGCCAGCCGGGAAGCTGATACCGATCGGAAAGCGGGTGTGGCTGTCGCCGCCGGTACCCACGGTATCGGGCAGCAGCAGACGGTTCAGCCAGCTGTGGATCACGCCATCGCCCGGACGCAGGGCCACGCCGCCGCGGTTGCTGATGAAGGCGGGCAGCTCGCGGTGCATCTTGGCATCGACGGGCTTCGGATAGGCAGCGGTGTGGCAGAAGGACTGCATCACCATGTCGGCACTGAAGCCCAGGCAGGCCAGATCCTTCAGCTCGTCGCGCGTCATCGGGCCGGTGGTGTCCTGGCTGCCGACGGTGGTCATCTTGGGTTCGCAGTAGGTGCCCGGACGGATGCCCTGGCCTTCCGGCAGGCCGCAGGCACGACCGACCATCTTCTGGGCCAGCGTGAAGCCCTTGCCGGAATCGACCGGGGACTTGGGCAGACGGAACACGGTAGAGGCCGGCAGACCCAGCTCTTCACGCGCCTTGGCCGTCAGGCTGCGGCCGATGATCAGGTTGATACGGCCACCGGCACGCACTTCGTCCAGCAGCACATCGCTCTTCAGGGCGAAGTCGGCAATCTTCTGGCCGTTCTTCTCGATCTTGCCGTCATAGGGATAGACATCCAGCACGTCGCCCATTTCCATCTGGGTCACATCGACCTCGATCGGCAGGGAGCCGGAGTCTTCCTGGGTGTTGAAGAAGATCGGGGCAATCTTGCCGCCCAGCGTCACGCCACCGAAGCGCTTGTTCGGCACGAAGGGAATGTCTTCACCGGTAGCCCAGATCACGGAGTTGGTTGCGGACTTGCGGCTGGAACCGGTACCCACCACGTCACCCACGTAGGCCACGATGTTGCCTTTCTGCTTCAGGTCCTCGATGAACTGCATCGGGCCGCGCTTGCCGTCTTCCTCGGGCTTGAAGGCCGCGTCAGGACGGGTGTTCTTTAGCATCGCCAGATAGTGCAGCGGAATGTCGGGACGGCTCCAGGCATCGGGAGCGGGCGACAGGTCGTCGGTGTTGGTCTCGCCGGGCACCTTGAACACGGTCACGGTGATCTTCTGGGCCACTTCGGGACGGCTGGTGAACCATTCGGCATCAGCCCAGCTTTGCAGCACTTCCTGGGCCTTGGCATTGCCGGCCTTGGCCTTGACCGCCACATCGTTGAAGAAATCGAACATCAGCAGGGTCTTCTTCAGACCCTCGGCGGCGATATCGGCCACTTCGGCGTCATCCAGCAGCTCAATCAGCGGATGGACGTTGTAGCCACCCACCATGGTGCCCAGCAGCTCGGTCGCCTTGGCCTTGCTGACCAGGCCGACCTGGATGTCGCCATGCGCCACGGCAGCCAGGAAGCTGGCCTTGACCTTGGCGGCATCATCCACGCCCGGCGGCACACGGTGGGTCAGGAGATCCACCAGGAAAGCTTCCTCGCCTGCCGGCGGGTTCTTGATCAGCTCGATCAGCTCGGACGTCTGCTTGGCGTCCAGTGCCAGCGGGGGAATGCCGAGTGCGGCGCGCTCGGCCACATGGTCACGGTAGGCTTTCAACATGGTGGTTCTCCTGAGGTTGGTATGGGAGGCTGCACCCCCTTGCAGGCAGTGCAGCCGGCATCAACCTGCCCGCATCAGCGCAGCAGGTCGACGGGTCTTTGTTGCAGCTCGCGGTCGCGCGCCACTTGTTGCGGGTTCTGGCAGCCATCGGCCACACGTTCGCCACGCTTCTGATCCATCAGCATGGATTTGTTGCCCAACTGCAGCCAGGTGGCGCCGTTGGCGCGGTCTTCCAGACGCACCACGCCGGTGGTGGTGGGCACCTGGTGCATGGTATAGGTCAGACCTTTACCGTTGCTGACTTGGTACATGGTGGGGCGGGCGGCATCCTGGGTGACCGTCACCGCGCTACCCAGTTCGCAGCGCATCGTGCCGGTAAACACGGTGCCGGCTGCAGGGGCCGGGAACGGAGTGCCCGGACCTGGAATATTGGCCACAGGCGCGCTCGCACCGGTGATCGGGTTCACGGCCAGACGCTCGCGCAGCTTGCTCGGAGCCTTCTTGGCCGGAGCCGCCTTCTTGGCAGCCGGTTTCTTCACTGCTTTCTTCGGCGCGGCCTTCTTCGCTGCCGCTGCCTTCTTGGCCGGAGCTTTGGCAGGCGTGGTAGCAGCCATTGCGCCGGAAGCGGCGATCATCATGGCACTCAGCGCAATCAGGGTCTTTTTCATGGATACCTTTCAGTCATGGAACACGGGACAACCGATTATCAAATCAGTCCCTGTCACGCAAAGTATTTCAGCATGCCTTGTGGTAACAATTTGCCAGTCGCGTGTGCGCGTTCCAACACCTGCCAGTAGTAGCGGTAGCTTGCGCGATCATGCAGCTTGCCCTTGTGGCTGACGGGTGCCCACTGGGCAGCAATGGCAGCCTCGGTAATGGCCACGGCCGTATCGATTTCCGCATCGGTCGGAGCAAATGCAGCCAGAATCGGACGGATCTGGCTCGGGTGGATGCTCCACATGCGGGTGTAGCCCAGTTCGGCCGCGGCCCGATGGGCAGCATGACCGATGGCTTCGGCGTCACTGAATTCGGTCACCACACAGTGCGACGGCGTCTTGCCATAGGCGTGGCAGGCCGATGCAATCTGCAGTTTGGCCTGCACCACCAGCGGATGGGTGAACTGACCCTGCAGGCCCATGGCCTCGCCGGGAATCGCACCTCCATGGGCGGAAACAAAGTCCATCAGGCCGAAGCTGATCGACTGCACGCGCGGATGGGCAGCAATCTCGAAGGCGTTGTGCACGGCCAGCGGCGACTCGACCAGCACCTGTAGTGGCAGCGTACTGCCCCCGGCTGCGTCGACATGGCGCACGGCCAGCTCGACATCGGCCACCGAATCCACCTTGGGAATCATCACGTGGCACCAGCGATCCGCCGCCTGGCCCACCAGCTTCTCGACATCGGCAGCAAACGCGGGATGATCGACAGGATGCACCCGCACGGCCACACGCGCTTCGGGCACAGCATCGCGCGCCACGGCCAGTACCAGATCGGCATGCTCGGCCTCGCCGCCTACAGGGGCCCCGTCCTCGCAGTCGAGTGTGATGTCGAACATGCAGGCGCCGAATTCCTCGGTCATCTCGGCCTGCAGCTGCAGGCTCTTGCGCATGCGCACCTCGACGCCGCAGTAATGGTCGCACACCGGCAGCAGGCCGGTGGCGCCCTGTGCATCCAGCAGAACTTCGCGGGGATGGGCCGTCGTGGTGTCAGTCATGGCGGGCTTGCAGCAATCGGGTTGGGGTTGCACACATCACGTCCGGGCAGCGCCCCGCAGGGAGGCGCTAACCGGCATCGGCATCCGGCAACCGGCTTGCAGCCAGTCCGGACACACTTCCAGCCAAGAACTGCGAACGGTATCCACAATGCTTGGCTGGAAGTCCTGGCACGGTGCCAGGACAAACTGTTGGCGAACCTGCCGGCAAGCCGACAGGCAGCTCCTGTGCTTACAGCAGGTGCTTGACGCCGTCTTCTTCGCCCTTCAGCTCGTCCAGGGTCTTGTTGATGCACTGCTGGCTGAATTCGTCGATCGGCAGGCCTTCGACCACGGTGTACTCGCCGTTTTCGCAGGTCACCGGAAAACCGAACATCACGCCTTCGGGGATGCCGTACCAGCCCTTGGACGGGATGCCCATGGTGACCCACTTGCCGTTGGTGCCCAGGGCCCAGTCACGCATGTGGTCGATGGCAGCGTTGGCAGCGGAAGCTGCGGAGCTCAGGCCACGGGCCTCGATGATGGCGGCGCCGCGCTTGCCCACGGTGGGCAGGAAGGTGTTGCGGTTCCACTCTTCGTCGTTGATCATGTCCTTCACGGACTGACCATCGATGGTGGCGAATCGGTAGTCGGCGTACATGGTGGGAGAGTGGTTGCCCCACACGGCCAGCTTCTCGATGGCAGACACGGGCTTGCCGGTCTTCTCGGCGATCTGGCTGGCAGCACGGTTGTGGTCCAGGCGCAGCATGGCGGTGAAGTTCTTGGCCGGCAGATCGGGAGCGCTCTTCATGGCGATGTAGGCGTTGGTGTTGGCGGGGTTGCCCACCACCAGCACTTTCACGTTGCGGTCAGCCACGGCGTTCAGGGCCTTGCCCTGGGCGGTGAAGATCTGGGCGTTGGCAGCCAGCAGGTCGGCACGCTCCATGCCGGGGCCGCGCGGACGGGCACCAACCAGCAGCACGTACTGGGCATCCTTGAAGGCGGTCATCGGGTCGGAGTGGGCTTCCATGCCGGCCAGCAGCGGGAAAGCGCAATCCTGCAGTTCCATCATCACGCCCTTGAGCGCGTTCTGTGCCTTCTCGTCGGGGATTTCCAGCAGCTGCAGGATGACCGGCTGGTCCTTGCCCAGCATTTCGCCGGAAGCAATACGGAACAACAGGGCATAGCCAATCTGGCCAGCAGCGCCGGTAACGGCCACGCGAACGGGGGTCTTGCTCATGGAATGGTCTCCAGTTAGAAAAGTCGAAACAGCTGCACCGGCCGCCTGCCGGTCACCGCCGGAAATCGGGAAGTTTGGCCCTGCGCCCGGAGCGTGCGTGACAGCCCTGCCGCAGAGTGCGCATAGTGTAACGCCGATTGTGACATTCGGTCAATTTGTCTTATATCTTATATAAGATATGATTTATCATTCGTGCTCGTTGCCACAACTCCGGGCAAACCCCTCCCTGACCACCCTGCCGTAGCCGCCATGCCAGACTTCTCCCCAGAGCCCTCCGACGCCATCGTGGCGGACTCCGGCGCTGCGGTTTCCGCACCACTGCCGCAGCCCACGCCCTCCTTCAGCCCGCTCTACCAGCAGATCAAGCAGGCCATCCTGCACAGTCTGGAAGCCGGCGAATGGAAGCCGCTCGAAGCCATCCCCAGCGAAATGGAACTGGCCAAGCGCTACAACGTGAGCCAGGGCACCGTGCGCAAGGCCATCGACGAACTGGCCGCCGAGAACCTGGTGGTGCGCCGCCAGGGCAAGGGCACCTTCGTGGCCAGCCACAACGAGCGCCACGTCGAATACCGCTTCCTGCGCCTGCATCCCGACAGCGGCACGGTTTCCACCGAAGGACCGGCGCAGCGCACCATCCTGGAATGCAAGCGTGCCCGTGCCAATGCCGAACTCGCACGCACCCTGGGCCTGCAGAGCGGCGATGCCGTGATGCAGGTGCGCCGCCTGCTCACGCTCGGCGGCACTCCCACCATCCTCGAGGACATCTGGCTGCCCGCGCAACTGTTCAAGGGCCTGAATGCCGACATGCTGACCACGCACCAGGGCCCCACGTATGCCCTTTTCGAAAAGGAATTCGGCGTGCGCACCATTCGCGCCGAGGAACAGGTGCGTGCCGTGCTGCCCGATGCCGCCCAGGCAGAACTGCTCGAGGTCACGCCCCACACCCCCCTGCTGCAGGTGGACCGCGTGAGCTATACCTACAATGACGCACCGGTCGAAGTCCGCAAGGGACTCTACCGGACCGATACCCACTATTACAAGAACACGCTCAGTTGAGCGCCGTTGTAACGTATGTCTTCTACATCACTAACTGAATGCAAGCTTACGCGCAAGCCGGCCAAACCCCGCGTTTTTTCATAATTGGACCCAAACGGTGCCCGCAAGCCCGTACCATGTCCTAAAATCGGCGATTGCTCTTGTAACGCTTTTTGCGGGGCGTCACAACTGCGCCTTCCTGGATTGTTGACTTTCAAAAGGCCTCCCATGACAACTACTAGCAAACCTTCCAAGCGGCCCGAGTTCCGTAATATCTCCATCGGGGATATCACGAGCTACCGCCTCCCGGTCGCGGGTATCGCGTCCATCCTGCACCGCATCAGCGGCGCCCTGATGTTCCTGCTGCTGCCCTTCGTGATCTGGCTGTTCGACAACTCGATCTCCTCGCAAGTCTCGTTCGAGAAATTCACCGCCCTGTTCAACGGCGGTCTGGGCATGCCCGGCTGGTTCTACAAGCTGATCAGCCTCGGCCTGATCTGGGCCTTCCTGCACCACATGTTCATGGGCATCCGCTTCCTGCTGATGGACATGAACCACGAACTCATCAGCAAGCAGGGTGGCCGCACTTCTGCCCAGGCCGTGCTGGTCCTGAGCATCGCGCTGACCCTGGTCCTGGGCGCCAAGCTGTTCGGCCTGTACTGATTTCAAGCAAAAGGAAACTCCCATGTCTGTCAACTACGGCTACAAACGCCTCACTACCGGTGCCCACTACGGCGGGCGTGACTGGATCGCACAGCGTGTCACCGCTGCCCTGATCGTGCTGTTCACGCTGGTGCTGCTGCTCTCCGTGCTGTTCACGTCGGGCCCCATCAGCTACGACACCTGGGCCGGCATCTTTGCCCCCCAGTGGATGAAATTCCTGACCCTGGTCACCGTCGTGGCCCTGGCCTGGCACGCCTGGATCGGCGTGCGTGACATCTGGATGGACTACGTCAAGCCGACCGGCATCCGCCTGGCGCTGCATGTGTTTACGATCGTATGGCTGCTGGGTTGCACTGGCTGGGCGATCCAAGTTCTGTGGAGAGTGTAAAAAATGACTGCGATTCCCCAATCCCTGCCCCGCCGCAAGTTTGATGTCGTCATCGTCGGTGCCGGCGGCTCCGGCATGCGTGCCTCGCTGCAGCTGGCACGCGCCGGCCTCAACGTGGCCGTGCTGACCAAGGTTTTCCCGACCCGTTCCCACACCGTGGCCGCCCAGGGTGGCGTGTCCGCTTCCCTCGGCAACATGAGCGAAGACAACTGGGAATGGCACTTCTACGACACCATCAAGGGTTCCGACTGGCTGGGTGACCAGGACGCCATCGAATTCATGTGCCGCGAGGCCCCGAAGGTCGTGTACGAGCTCGAGCACTTCGGCATGCCGTTCGACCGCAACCCCGATGGCACGATCTACCAGCGTCCGTTCGGCGGCCACACCGCCAACCACGGCGAGAAGCCCGTGCAGCGCGCCTGCGCAGCCGCTGACCGTACCGGCCACGCCATGCTGCACACGCTGTACCAGCAGAACGTGGCTTCCCGCACCAACTTCTTCGTCGAGTGGATGGCGCTGGACCTGGTCCGCGACGCCGACGGCGACGTGGTGGGCGTGACTGCCCTCGAGATGGAGACCGGCGAGGTCTACATGCTCGAAGCCAAGACCACGCTGCTGGCCACCGGTGGTGCCGGCCGCATCTTCGCTGCTTCCACCAACGCCTTCATCAACACCGGTGACGGCCTGGGCATGGCGGCACGTGCCGGCATCCCGCTGCAGGACATGGAATTCTGGCAGTTCCACCCCACCGGCGTGGCCGGTGCCGGCGTGCTGCTGACCGAAGGCTGCCGCGGCGAAGGCGCCATCCTGCTGAACAGCGAAGGCGAGCGCTTCATGGAGCGCTATGCGCCCACGCTGAAGGATCTGGCTCCGCGCGACTTCGTGTCCCGCTCGATGGACCAGGAGATCAAGGAAGGTCGCGGCTGCGGTCCCAACAAGGACTACATCCTGATGAAGCTGGACCACCTGGGCGCCGAAACCATCCGCAAGCGCCTGCCGTCCGTGGAAGAAATCGGCCACAACTTCGCCAACGTCGACATCACCAAGGAGCCGATCCCGGTGGTGCCCACCATCCACTACCAGATGGGCGGCATCCCGACCAACATCCATGGTCAGGTCGTCGAGCACATCAACGGTGAAAACCGCATCGTCAACGGCCTGTACGCCGTGGGCGAATGCGCCTGCGTGTCGGTGCACGGCGCCAACCGCCTGGGCACCAACTCCCTGCTCGACCTGCTGGTGTTCGGCCGCGCTGCCGGCAACCACATCGTGCAGTTCAACGACAAGAACAAGGAGCACAAGCCGCTGCCGGCGAATGCTGCCGACTTCACCCTGTCCCGCCTGGCCAAGCTGGAAGAGAACACTTCCGGCGAATACTCGCAGGACATCGCCAACGACATCCGTGCCACCATGCAGCAACACGCCGGCGTGTTCCGCACCCAGGCCAGCATGGACGAAGGCGTGCAGAAGATTGCTGCCATCCGCGATCGCGTAGGCAACATCATCCTGCAGGACAAGTCCAAGGTGTTCAACACCGCCCGCGTCGAGGCGCTGGAAGTGGCCAACCTGATGGAAGTGGCCCAGGCCACCATGGTGTCCGCCGCTGCCCGCAAGGAATGCCGTGGCGCCCACACCGTGTACGACTACGAGCATCCGGCTGACCACCCCACCGCTCCACTGGGTCGTGACGATGCCAACTGGCTCAAGCACACCCTGTGGCACAGCGCCAGCAACAGCCTGAGCTACAAGCCCGTGAACCTGAAACCCCTGACGGTTGAATCCGTGCCACCGAAGGTCCGTACCTTCTGATCCGGAGTTTTCCATGCAAAAACGTACCTTCAAAATCTACCGCTACGATCCGGACAAGGACGCCAAGCCCTACATGCAGACCATCGAGATCGAACTCGACGGCCATGAGCGCATGCTGCTGGACGCCCTGGTCAAGCTGAAGAAACTCGATCCCACGATCGCGTTCCGCCGCTCCTGCCGCGAAGGCGTGTGCGGTTCCGACGCCATGAACATCAACGGCAAGAACGGTCTCGCCTGCCTGACCAACCTGCGCACGCTGAAGGACCCGATCGTCCTGAAGCCGCTGCCGGGCCTGCCGGTGGTGCGCGACCTGATCGTCGACATGACCATGTTCTTCAAGCAGTACGACTCCATCAAGCCGTACCTGATCAACAACACGCCGGCTCCCGAGAAAGAGCGCCTGCAGAGCCCCGAAGAGCGCGAAGAGCTCAACGGCCTGTACGAGTGCATTCTGTGCGCCAGCTGCTCGACCAGCTGCCCCAGCTTCTGGTGGAACCCCGACAAGTACGTCGGTCCTGCCGGCCTGCTGCAGGCGTACCGCTTCCTGGCTGACAGCCGCGACCAGGCCACGGCCGAGCGTCTGGACAACCTGGAAGATCCGTACCGCCTGTTCCGCTGCCACACCATCATGAACTGCGTCGACGTTTGCCCGAAGGGCCTGAACCCGGCGAAGGCGATCGGCAAGATCAAGGAAATGATCGCGCGTCGCACGATCTGATCTGGAAGAAACACGCACATGACGGCAGACGACCGCCTGACAGCGGAAGAATTCAGCAAGATGCGGTGGCGCTGCCGCCGCGGCTTGCTGGAAAACGACCTGTTCATCACGCGCTTCCTCGACAACCATGGCAGCGCCATGACTGTCAGTGAAGCGCAAGCGATGTATGCCCTAATGGACCTGTCCGACAACGATCTGCTGGATCTGTTGCTGCGCCGCAAGCAACCTGCGGCGCCGCTCGACACTCCCGAAGTCGTTGCCTTGCTGGAACGGATGCGTAATCCGGCCCCTCATTGAGCAGCTTTGGCTGCTTTTAATTCACTGAACCAAGAACGCAGGAGTTCCTTGATGAAACTGTCTGACAACAAAGCGACCCTCTCCTTCAGCAACGGCAGCCCGAACGTCGAGCTGCCGGTGTACCAGGGCAACATCGGTCCTGACGTGATCGACATCCGCAAGCTGTACGCACAGACCGGCATGTTCACGTACGATCCCGGTTTCCTCTCCACGGCCTCCTGCCAATCCGCCATCACCTACATCGACGGCGACAAGGGCGAACTGCTGTACCGCGGCTACCCCATCGAGCAACTGGCCCAGAACTGCGACTATCTGGACACCTGCTACCTGCTGCTGAAGGGCGAACTGCCCAGCGCAGACCAGTCCAAGGACTTCCACCACCGTGTGCTGAGTCACACCATGGTGAACGAGCAGATGCAGTTCTTCCTGCGCGGTTTCCGTCGCGACGCCCACCCCATGGCCGTTCTGACCGGTCTGGTTGGCGCCATGTCCGCCTTCTACCACGAGAGCACCGACGTTCATAACCCCGAACACCGTGCCCGCGCCGCCATCCAGCTGATTGCCAAGATGCCGACCCTGGTCGCCATGGCATACAAGTATGGCAAGGGCGAGCCCTACATGTACCCGCAGAACAACCTGAGCTATGCCGGCAACTTCCTGCGCATGATGTTCGGTACGCCCTGCGAGGAGTACAAGGTCAACCCGGTGATCGAGAAGGCCCTGGACCGCATCTTTATCCTGCACGCTGACCACGAGCAGAACGCTTCCACCTCCACCGTGCGTCTGTGCGGTTCCTCCGGCACCAACCCGTTCGCTGCCATCGCAGCCGGCGTGGCCTGCCTGTGGGGTCCTGCCCACGGCGGCGCCAACGAAGCCTGCCTGAACATGCTGGAAGACATCCAGAAGATGGGTGGCGTGGCCAAGGTTGGCGAGTTCATGGAAAAGGTGAAGGACAAGAACTCCGGCGTCAAGCTGATGGGCTTCGGTCACCGCGTCTACAAGAACTACGACCCGCGTGCCAAGCTGATGCAGGAAACCTGCGACCAGGTGCTGGCTGAACTGGGTCTGGAAAACGATCCGCTGTTCGCCCTGGCCAAGGCCCTGGAAAAGATCGCCCTGGAAGACGACTACTTCGTCCAGCGCAAGCTGTACCCGAACGTGGACTTCTACTCCGGCATCGTGCAGCGCGCCATCGGCGTGCCGGTGAACCTGTTCACCGGCATCTTCGCCCTGGCCCGTACCGTTGGCTGGATTGCCCAGCTCGACGAGATGATCGGCGACCCCGAGTACAAGATCGGCCGTCCGCGCCAGCTGTACACCGGCTCCGTCCGTCGCGACGTTCCGGCCAACTACAAGGGCTGATCGACCCTGCCGTACCGGCTGCATGGCAGCCGGTCTGCACCACCCGCCTGTGCGCAAGCCTGGCGGGTTTTTTCTTGCGCTGCGAGGCGAAGCGGATTCGTGGGCGCCTGATTTGCACAGGGGGGTTTGCAGAAGCTTGGTGCGCAGATGCCGGTGCAGGTTCATTTTTCCAGCATCCTCTGCGAACATGAAGATTCGCCATTAAGAAGGTCAGACATCGTGATCCGCGATGCATCCGCGCCAAAATTTCGCGCAAAATAGCGGAAATTCATCGTCAACCACGATGCTTACTCCAATTCCATGGCCGCCGACCACTCCGTTTCCCGCCGACTCGACCTGACCTCGCTGCAGCTGTTTGTTGCCGTGTGCGAATCGGGCAGCATCGGGCGCGCAGCGGACAAGGCCTATATCGCAGCCTCGGCGGTGAGCAAGCGGCTGAGCGATCTGGAAGCGCTGTTCCACACCCCCCTGCTCGAGCGTCATGCACGCGGTGTGTCGCTGACTCCTGCGGGCGAAAACCTGTTGCACCATGCCCGCGCCGTGCTGCGCCGCATCGACAAGATGCAGGATGAGTTGGGCGAATATGCCGAAGGCGTGCGCGGCCATGTGCGTGTGCATGCCAGCATCTCGGCCATCGTGCAGTTTCTGCCGGAAGACCTGGGCAGCTTTGCGCGCGAACATGAGCACATCAAGATCGATCTGGAAGAGCATCTGAGCCCCGATATCGTGCGCGCCGTGCAGGATGGCACGGCCGATCTCGGCATCGGCAATCTGGTGCATGGCAGCGCCGGCCTGCAGACCCTGCCCTACCGGCAGGACCAGCTGGTGCTGATCGCGCCCGAGTCGCATCCGCTGGCACAGCACGACGAGATCGATTTCGCCCAGTCGCTCGACTACGACCATGTGGGCCTGCATGCCAACAGCTCGGTGCATCAGGCCATGCGCCATGCGGCGCTGCTGGCCGGACGGCCGATCCGCCTGCGCATCTCCGTGTCCGGTCTGGACGCCATGTGCCGCATGATCGACAATGGTCTGGGCGTGGGCGTGATGCCGCGCCGCGCTTTTGAATTGCTGCATGGAGCCGGCAAGCTGGTGAGTATCGGCTTGCGCGATGCCTGGTCGGAGCGCCGCCTGGATCTGGTGGCGCGCGATTTTTCTGCCTTGCCGCATGCGGCGCGCCAGCTGGTGGATCACCTGCTGGGCGCCGAACGGCCCCACCCCGTTTCCGTTTAACCTTTCACGCTAATCACAAGGACAATCATGGCCCGTACCCTGTACGACAAACTCTGGGATGAGCACGTGGTGCATACCGAAGAAGACGGCACCGCCATCCTGTATATCGACCGCCATCTGGTGCATGAAGTGACCAGCCCGCAGGCTTTCGAAGGCCTGCGCGAGGCCGGCCGCAAGCTGTGGCGCGTGAGCTCCGTGGTGGCCACCGCCGACCACAACACCCCCACCACCGGCTGGGAACTGGGCTATGACGGCATCACCGATCCCACCAGCAAGGAGCAGGTGACCACGCTGGATGCCAACATCAAGGAATTCGGTGCTGCGGCCTATTTCCCCTTTCTGAGCAAGCGCCAGGGCATTGTGCACGTGATGGGTCCCGAGAATGGCGCCACCCTGCCAGGCATGACCGTGGTCTGCGGCGACAGCCATACCAGCACGCACGGTGCCTTCGGCGCGCTGGCGCACGGTATCGGCACCAGCGAGGTGGAGCATGTGATGGCCACGCAGACGCTGCTGGCCAAGAAGGCGAAAAACATGCTGGTGAAGGTGGAAGGCACGCTGGCTCCGGGCGTGACGGCCAAGGACGTGGTGCTGGCCATCATCGGCAAGATCGGTACCGCTGGCGGCACCGGCTACACCATCGAGTTTGGCGGCAGCGCCATCCGCGGCCTGAGCATGGAAGGCCGCATGACGGTGTGCAACATGGCGATCGAAGCCGGTGCGCGTGCCGGCATCGTGGCGGTGGATGACAAGACCATCGAGTACGTGAAGGGTCGCCCCTTTGCTCCGGGTACCGATGCCGCTACCGGCAAGTTCGTCGGTGGCCCCGAGTGGGAGCAGGCAGTGGCGCACTGGCGCACGCTGCACTCCGACGAGGGTGCGCGTTTCGACGCCGTGGTGGAGCTGAATGCCGCCGAGATCCAGCCGCAGGTGACCTGGGGCACCAGCCCCGAGATGGTGCTGGGCGTGAACGGCAATGTGCCGGACCCCGACAAGGAAAAGGATGCCAGCAAGCGTGGCGCCATCGAGCGCGCGCTGGAATACATGGGTCTGGAGCCGGGCAAGGCCCTGACCGACATCAGCGTGGACAAGGTGTTCATCGGCAGCTGCACCAACAGCCGCATCGAGGACATGCGCGAAGCCGCCGCCGTGGTGAAGAAGCTGGGCCAGAAAGTGGCCAGGAACGTGAAGCTGGCCATGGTGGTGCCGGGTTCCGGTCTGGTGAAGGAACAAGCCGAGCGCGAAGGCCTGCACGAGATCTTCAAGGCGGCCGGCTTTGAATGGCGCGAGCCGGGCTGCAGCATGTGCCTGGCCATGAACGCCGACCGTCTGGAGCCGGGCGAGCGCTGTGCCTCGACCAGCAACCGCAACTTCGAAGGCCGCCAGGGCAATGGCGGTCGCACGCACCTCGTCAGCCCGGCCATGGCCGCGGCTGCTGCGGTACACGGGCACTTCGTGGATGTCCGTGCTTTTGCATGAAGCCCACCAGGCTGTTTTCAAGAAAGGACCCTGAATGAAAACCATCGCAATCCTCGCCAGCGCCATCGTCATGGCACTCTCCATCTCCGGCTGCAATACCTGGGCCGGCGTGAAGCAGGACGTCAAGCAGGCCGGCCAGGCTGCCGGCTCCGGCATCGAAAAGGCGGGCGAGAAAGTCCAGGAAGTTTCCAAGTAATTGCGTCCGGAGGCGGCGGGCAGCAGATCCCTGCCCCTCCTCCCGGCCATTGCGCAGGGCATCTGCCCTGCCCCTCTTATTGATTCATCATGCAAAAGTTCACCATCCACCAGGGCCTCGTGGCCCCACTTGACCGCGAGAACGTCGATACCGACGCCATCATTCCCAAGCAGTTCCTGAAATCCATCCGCCGCACCGGCTTCGGCCCCAACCTGTTCGACGAGTGGCGCTACCTTGACAAGGGCGAGCCCGGCAAGCCCGAATCCGAGCGCAAGCCGAATCCCGATTTCGTGCTGAACCAGCCGCGCTACAAGGGCGCGAGCATTCTGCTGGCGCGCAAGAACTTCGGTTGCGGCTCCAGCCGCGAGCACGCCCCCTGGGCACTGGAGCAGTATGGCTTCCGCGCCATCATCGCGCCCAGCTTTGCCGACATCTTCTTCAACAACTGCTTCAAGAACGGCCTGCTGCCCATCGTGCTGCCGGAAGCGACCGTGTCGCGCCTGTTCGATGAAGTGGCGGCCTTCCCCGGCTACCAGCTGACCATCGACCTGGAGCGTCAGGTCGTCGTGCTGCCGCAGGGCGAAGAAATCCCCTTCGACGTGCAGGCCTTCCGCAAGTACTGCCTGATCAACGGCCTGGACGATATCGGCCTGACGCTACGCCATGTGGACAAGATCAAGGCCTTCGAAGCCGAACGTCTGGCAAGCAAGCCCTGGCTGGCACATCAGCCGGCTGTCTGATTTTTTATTTATCCCTGAACCACCATCATGAAAATCGCTATTCTTCCCGGTGACGGCATCGGTCACGAAATCGTTGCAGAAGCTGTCAAGGTCCTCAACGCGCTGAATCTGCCGCTGGAAATGAACTGGGCCGACGTGGGCGGTACCGCCTACGAGAAACACGGCCACCCGCTGCCCGAAGCCACGCTGGAGCTGGCCAAGTCCTCCGACGCCATCCTGTTCGGCGCCGTGGGCGACTGGAAATACGACGTGCTGGAACGCCATCTGCGCCCCGAGCAGGCCATTCTGGGCCTGCGCAAGGCGCTGGGCCTGTACGCCAACTTCCGTCCTGCCATCTGCTACAAGGAGCTGGTGAACGCCTCCAGCCTGAAGCCCGAGCTGATTGCCGGCCTGGACATCCTGCTGATCCGCGAACTGACCGGTGACATCTACTTCGGCACGCCGCGCGGCCGCCGTACGGCTGAAGATGGCCACTTCCCCGGCACCGAGGAAGCCTTCGACACCATGCGCTACAGCCGCCCCGAAATCGAGCGCATTGCGCACACGGCGTTCCAGGCAGCGCAAAAGCGCGGCAAGCGCCTGACCAGCGTGGACAAGAACAACGTGCTGGAAACCTCGCAGCTGTGGAAGGACGTGATGGTCGAAGTGGCCCAGCAGTATCCCGACGTGGCACTGGACCACATGCTGGTCGACAACGCCGCCATGCAGCTGGTGAAGGCGCCGAAGAAGTTCGACGTGGTGGTGACCGGCAACATGTTCGGCGACATCCTGAGCGACGAGGCTGCGATGCTGACCGGCTCCATCGGCATGCTGCCGTCTGCCAGCCTGAATGACAGGAACCAGGGTCTGTACGAGCCCAGCCATGGCAGCGCGCCCGACATCGCCGGCAAGGGCATTGCCAACCCGCTGGCGACCATCCTGAGCGCCGCCATGATGCTGCGCTTCTCGCTGAACCAGCCGGAAGCTGCCGACCGCATCGAAGCGGCCGTGCAGAAGGTTCTGGAACAGGGTCTGCGCACGGCAGACATCTTGAGCGAGGGCACGACCAAGGTGAGCACGGTGGAAATGGGTGATGCCGTTGTGGCGGCCCTGTAAACCCTGATCCGGCCTGCCGGAACACAGCGCGCGCCTTCAGGCTGCGCGCTTTTTTTGCGCGTTATCATGCCCTCTTGCTGATCGCGTCGTACATGGGTGCGGTCATTTTCGGCCCGGGGCTACCGCCTGCCGGGCTGCCAACCGTAGCTCGCCATGCCCCTGTCCCCTGATGATTTCGCCCAACTGCAGGAGATGCAGACACTGTGTACCGCACTGGAAGATGACCTGTGCCAGTTGCGCAAGTTCGGGAAATTCCTGAGTAGCGTGGATGAGCGTTACCGGAAGTTGGGGGCTCTTTATCAGGCACACTGGATGGAGTTGTCCGAATCTGCGGATCTGGACGACAATCAGCGCCAGCAGATTCAGGCCATGGTCGCAGAGGGTTCCTTCTCCGTTCTGGATCAGGACACCATCTGGAACGCCTTGAGCGATACCAATCAGGAGTACCTCCGGCTGCTCAAGTCACTGGCGCAGAAAATCCAGTAGAACAAGTGACGGGAGACAGAACGTGAGCGAGATCCATGACCGCATTGCAGCCAGCTTTGAAAAGCAGGGGCTGATGGCCACCCTCGGTGCCGAACTGTTGTCGGCGCAGGAAGGCGAGGTGCAGATCAGCCTGCCGTTTTCGTTCCATCTCTCCCAGCAGCAGGGCTTTGTTCACGCCGGAGCCATTACCAGTATCGTCGACAGCGCCTGCGGCTACGCGGCGCTGACCAAGGCGCCGCCGGGGCATGAGGTGGTGACTGCCGAGTTCAAGCTGAACCTGCTGCGTCCGGCCATTGGCGAACGCTTTGTCGCCATTGGCAAGGTGGTGAATGCCGGCAAGATGCTGACCGTATGCACGGGTGAAGTGCTGGCCTACAAGGACGGGGCAACCAAGGTGGTTGCGCTGATGCAGGCGACGATCGTCAACGTGAAGGTGTAAGCGCGGCGGTGCCGGCTCGACCGGCGGCCTGCGGAAAGCGTGCCAAGCCACTCGGCTGCTCGGCTGCTCGGCTGCTCGGCTGCTCGGCTGCTCGGCTGCTCGGCTGCCGGAAGATTACAACAACCGGAACGCCATCATCGCCACCAGCGTGGGCGGCAGCGCGGCCACCAGCAGCCAGAAGAAGTGGATGGCGCCTTCGGGGAAGTGTTCCTTCAGAATGGTGGCGCCAGCCGGGTTGGGGGCGTTAGCGATCAGCGTCAGGCCGCCGCCGGTCACGGCACCAGCCACCAGCGCTGTCTTGAAGTCTGGCGACAGGCCTTCCACCAGCGATGCCAGATAGGTCAGTGCCGCGTTGTCGGTGATGGCGGTCAGCGCAGTGGCTGCGAAGTACACGGTGTCGGCGTTCAGGCCCATCAGCAGCGGCTGCAGCCACCATTGCTGCATGCCGCCCAGCACCACCAGTCCGGCCAGGAAGAAGGCCACCAGCAGCGCCTCGCGCAGGATGAGCGGGCTCTGGTTGCGCGGATACGCCGCCGTATAACCCAGGAAGAACAGGAACATGCCCATGAATACCACCGGATGATGGGCAAACAGCACCACGGTGGCCAGGAACAGCAGGTGGATGACCACCACGGTGACCGGCACGTGCGAGCCAGGTTCCGGCTGTGCCACGGGCAAACGCTTGAGTTCGCGGCGCAGCAGCCACATGGCAGCGCCGGCGTTGAAGCAGACGGCAACAGCCGCTTTCCAGCCGAACTGGGTCAGCATGAAGGGCAAATCCCAGCCCCACTTGGCGGCGACCATCAGCACGGGCGGAGCCGCAAACGGCGTCAGCACGCCGCCGATAGAGACATTGACGAACAGCACGCCCAGCGTGCCGTACTTGAGTCGGTTGGTAACGGGCTGGGTGAAGACGGCATCACGCAGCATGAGCGCAGCCAGCGTCATGGCGGCGGGCTCGGTGATGAAGGAACCCAGCAACGGCACAAAGGCCAGCAGCATGAAATAAAGTGCCATGCCATCCGGCAGGGGCAGCAGGCGCGCCATGCGCAGCACGATGCGGCTGGCAAAGTCGAGAATGGGCCGCGTGGCCGCCACCACCATGATGACGAACACGAACATGGGCTCGGTGAAGTTGCGTGACTCGAGATAGCCCAACGCCTGGTCCTGCCCGTACAGGCCGAACAGCAGCACCATCAGCAGCATGGCCCAGAAGCCGAACACCACTTCCACTTCGCCCAGCAGGTGCCAGACGCCGGAATGCCCCGGATAGCGTTGTGCCAGACCATGGAAATACTTGGTGGAGAAGGTGTGGATCAAGGCCAGCGCAAACAGCGTGGCTGCCAGCAACTCTGCAGCGTGAGGAAAGTTCGGACTCATGGAAGGGACAACCCGGCGGAATCAGGACGCAGCCCGCGCAACTCGGCTTTCGCCACCCTGTCGCGGGAATCTGTAACGAAGTTTACAACACAAGGGTTTACCTTTATGTAAAGAACGCATACCCCACCAATACCGCGGCCACGATGCCGACTACGTCGGCAAACAGCGCACAGGCCAGCGCATGGCGCGTTTGCTTCACGCCCACGCTGCCGAAGTACACGGCCAGCACGTAGAAGGTGGTTTCGGTGGAGCCCTGGATGATGGCGGCGACCTGCGCCGGGAAGGACGCTACACCGTAGGTGTTCATCACGTCCACCATCAGGCCGCGTGCGCCCGAGCCGGAGAGGATTTTCATCAAGCCCACCGGCAAGGCGGGCAGGAAGTCGGTCGGCAGGCCGAAGGCGCTGACGACGGTGGCAATGCTCTGCATGATCCAGTCCATGCCGCCAGAGGCACGGAACACGGCGATGGCGCACAGCATGGCGACCAGATAGGGAATGATCTGCACCGCCACACCAAAGCCCTCCTTGGCGCCGTCCACGAAGGTGTCGTAGACGTTGATGCGGCGCAGCGCACCCGCCACGAGGAAGAGCACCACCAGCCCGAGGATGACGCCGCTGCCGATGGTGCCAATGAGGCGCGCAGACTGATCGGGCGGCAGCTGGGCCAGCCACCAGGTCAACCCCCCTACTGCTGCCCCGAAAGCCGCCAGCGGCGCCCAGACTGCGGGGCGCCAGAGCGGCAGGCGCTGCACCAGCGCCACGATCAGCAGCGCCGACAGCAGCGAAATGGAGGTGGCCACCAGCGTGGGCAGAAAGATATCGGCCGCGTTGAAGCCGGTCAGCCCCTGCTTGAGTGCAATGGTCTGGCGGATGGCGATGACCGAAGTGGGGATCAGCGTGAGGCCGGCAGTATTGAGCACCAGAAACAGGATCTGGGCATTGGTGGCAGTGTCGGGCTTGTCGTTGAGGGATTGCAGCTCCTGCATGGCCTTGAGGCCGAGCGGCGTGGCGGCATTGTCCAGCCCCAGCATGTTGGCCGACATGTTCATGGTCATGGCGCCCTGCGCCGGGTGGCCTTGAGGCACGCCGGGGAAAATGTGGCGGAACAGCGGATTCACCGCACGGGCAAAGGCGTTGATCACGCCGGCCTTCTCGCCCACGCGCAGGATGCCCAGCCACAGCGCCATCATGCCGGTCAGGCCAAGCGAGATCTCGAAGCCGGTCTTGGCTGCGTCGAACAGTGCGGTCTGCAGGCGGGAGAACACTTCCAGATCGCCCTGCATGAGCTGGAACAGGGCGATGGCAAAGGCCGAGACGAAGAATCCCAGCCAGACGAGATTGAGGACCATGGCGCGGGCGCCCTATCGAGTGGAACTGGGAGCATTATCCCTGTCTGATGCAGGCTCTTGCTTGCGGAGCATTCGCCGGGGCTGCGTATCATGGGTCGCACCATCGTTGCCCAAGGAGTCCGCCATGGCCAAGCCCCATGCCATTTCGAACCAGGTCGTTTCGCTTGCGCCGCTGGGCGCTGCCTTGACGGACACGCGCACCCATGCCCTGCTCAAGGCGCGCCAGCTGGAAGTGGTGCGCGTGGTGTTGCGCCAGGGCGAAACGCTGCGCGAGCATACGGTGCCGGGCGAAATCACGGTGCAATGCCTGGAGGGCCGGTTCCAGATGCAGACTTCTCTGGGCGCACAGACGATGCAGGCCGGCGACTGGGTGCATCTGGCCGGCAACGAGCCGCATGCGCTGTTGGCGGAGGAGGATTGTTCGGCGCTGGTGACGATCTGCCTGCAAGGCTGAAACGGCCGGTGCTGGGTTGGGCTGGGCGCTGGAAAGTTTCGCTCCCGTTCGCCTCCCACATCATTCACACGTGATAGACTCCTGCCGTTCTTGAAAAAGAACGATCGTCAGCAGGTGCTTGCCTCAGCAAGTGAAACGGGAACAAGGTACGGCGCAATGCCCAGGCCTTGGCTGCCCCCGCAACGGTATGCAGAAAATCATGTCACGCCCTTCAGCGTTCGCGCCAGGGGCAACCACTGAGGGCCAGTGCGTGCAAGCGCCTGCCTCGGGAAGGTGACATGCGGATGCGCACGCATCGTCTGTGAGCCCGGAGACCGGCCTGCTGGTTCCCTGTGCCCTGGCACAAACCCATGACTGTCTGCGGGGTGTAGATAGCCGTCATGCAAAGTCCGCGCGCTTGTATTGGCGCCGTTGGGCGTTCTTGTGTGCAGGCATCCATCAGGCAGTCACCGCCTTTTCTGACAATGCCTGCGTTTTTCTTCTCGGCGCCCGCTGCCGGCCGCGCCGCCCTGCCCCCTTCCCGTCCCCGTTCTGTTGCCACGGCCTGTACGCTGGTATTGCTTGCCAGCGTGACCGGCGCACATGCCGATGACACCACTGACACCCTGCCCCGCATCGAAGTGACTGCCAGCCCCTTCGGCGCCACCGGTCTGGGCCTGAACCTTCCTGCGGCGTCCGGCTCACGCACCGGTGTGAGCGTGCAGGATCTTCCGGCCAGTGTCGGCAGCGTAAGCAGCGAACAGATGCTGGAACGCTCGGACCATGGCGTCAACAGCGCAGTGACGCGTACCGTCGGGGTGAGCGAGAACGGCTCTCCCGGCAACGGCGGGCTGTCATTTGCCAGCCGTGGGTTCTCCGGCGTCAACTCCGTCGGGGTGGCCGAGGACGGGCTGACGCTGGGCATCGGCGCGGGCACCGTGACCTACCCGGCCGACACCTGGGGCTACGAGCGCGTGGACGTGCTGCGCGGTCCGGCCTCGCTCATGTATGGCAGTGGCACCATGGGCGCCACCCTCAATGCCGTACGCAAGACTCCCAGCCGCATCCGTGAAACCGAGGTGTTGATCGGCGCAGGCACGCATGGCACTGCGCGGCTCGGCGTGGGCACCACCGGGCCGCTGGGCGAAACGCTGAGCTACCGCATCGATGCCTATGGCCAGCGCAGCGATGGCGAGCGCGCCTACGGCGATGCACGCAACGCCAAGCTGATGACCGGCCTGCGCTGGCAGCCGCGTTCCAACCTGATGTTCGACCTGACCGCCGACATCGCCGACCAGAAGCCCGAGCGCTACTGGGGCACGCCGCTGGTCAATGGCGAATTGCGCAAGGACGTGGCCAGCAACAACTACAACGTAGCCGATGGCGACATCCGCTACAAGGACAAGCGCGTGCGCCTGAAGGGCGAATGGTCGCCGCAGCACTGGATCAGGCTGCACAACGAAACCTACCGTTTCGACTCCGACCGGCACTGGAAGAACGTGGAGGGCTACCGGCACAACCCCGCCACCGGCCGGATCGATCGCGACTCCTACCTGGAAATCGGCCATGACACCCGCCAGGTGGGCAACCGTCTGGGTCTGGAGCTGACGCCGCGCAATCACCAGATTGCCGTTGGCTGGGACGTGTCCCGCACGGACTTCGCGCTGAACAGCAACGCACCCTTCCGTGGTTCGTCTTCTGTTTCACTGCTGGCGCCGGAACATGGCTGGTGGAGCAGCCCGGATGCTACCGTTCCGCGCTTTGATTCGCGCGTACGCCAGCATGCCTTCTATCTGGAAGATGCCTGGAACGTGAACGAACAGTGGTTGCTGATGGGCGGCATCCGGCGCGATCTGTACCAGGTGGCCCGCACGGACGCGGCCAGTGGCAAGCATTTCGAGAGCACCCTGGGCGGCACTTCCTGGCGGCTGGGGGCGAGCTACCGGCTGAATGAGCGCACCAACCTGTATGCCCAATACAGCCAGGGGCATGATCCCGTCACCAGCCTGCTCTCCCTGGGCGAAGCCCAAAGCCGTTTCAGGCTGAGCAAGGGGCGACAGGTCGAAATCGGCGTCAAGCAGCAACTGGCTGACGATCGCGGCGAATGGACGCTCGCCGCATTCGATATCAGCAAGAAGGATATCCTGACGCGCGATCCTGACCGTCCTGCCATCTCGGTGCAGGGCGGGCAGCAATCGTCCCGGGGCGTGGAACTGAGTGCGGCGATCCGGCCGACAAAGGCCTGGAGGCTTGAAGGGAACGTGGCCTGGGTGGATGCCAAGTTCGACCACCTGCGCGAAGGAGCCGCCGGCATCGATCGCTCCGGCAACCGTCCCGCCAACGTGGCGCGCTACACGGCCAACCTGTGGGCGCACTACCAGCAGCCGAAATGGAAGGCGTCGCTTGGCCTGCGCCACGTGGGCGCGCGCTTTGCCGACAACGCCAATAGCGTGAAGCTGCCAGCGTACACCACGCTGGACGGCGCGCTGAGCTGGGATGTGAACCGCGTGACCACGCTGAGCCTGTCCGGGCGCAACCTGACCAACCGCTTCTACGCCAGCAACACCTACGGCAAGCAATGGCTGGTGGCGCCGGGGCGCCATGTGGAACTGACGGCGTTGATGCGCTTCTGATCGGGGGCTCCCCATGCGGAATTCTTCCCTTGCTGCTATGCGCCCGGGTTTGCTCGCGGTGATGGTGGCGGCGGTGCTGGCGGGATGCGGCCAGCAGGCGAGCGATGGACACGCCGCACACAGTCGTGCGGCTGCTTCATGCAAAGACGCGACCTCAAGCAGTGGTGTTGCTGTTTCGGGGCCAGCTGGCACCGCAGCTGGTCTTGCGGCCAGCGGCACGACACGCGATCTGCGCCTGCAGGTCTGCGGCGAGGACGTGCACTATCCGGTCGTGCCCCGGCGCGCCGTGACCAACGACATGGGCATCACCGAGATGTTCCTGTTCCTCGGTCTGGAACACCGGCTGGCCGGCTTTACCGGCATCCGCTCCCATGGCGAGATCGATCCCGCCTTTCAGCCCTCCCTCAAGCGCGTGCCCGATCTGTCCAGCCAGGGCCTGACGCTGGAAAACCTGCTCGGCGTGCAGGCCGACTTCGTGTTTGCCGGCTGGAACTACGGCTTTCGCGAAGGCGGCGTGACACCTGCGATACTGCAGCGCTACGGCATCAGTTCGTACGCACTGACGGAATCCTGCGTGCGCATCCAGCCGCGCCAAGGCGTGGCGATTGACGACACGCTGCGCGACCTGCGCAATATCGCGCGCATTTTCGATGTGGAGGCGCAGACCGAAGCGCGCATCCGCGCCATCGAGACGGACCTGCACGATTTGCGCCAGCGCATGCAAGGCGTGGCGGAGCGCCCGCGCGTGTTCCTGTATGACGGCGGCGAGAAAATTCCCACCACCGTGGGCCGCTACGGCATGGCACGCGCCATCATCGATCTGGCCGGCGGGGAGAACCTGTTTGACGATATCGCCAGCAACTGGCCGCGCGGCAACTGGGAAGACGTGGTGGCGCGCGATCCAGCCTGGATCTTGATCAACGACTACGGCACGGTGTCGGCGCAGGCCAAGATCGATTTTCTGCGACAGAAGCCCGAGCTGGCGAATGTGGATGCGATCCGCAACCAGCGGTTCTTTGTGATCAGCTATGCCGAGGCGACGCCGGGGCCACGCAATGTGAAGGCGGCGCGAGCGCTGGCGCGGAAGCTGCATCCCGAGCGCTTCGGCGCGGCTGCTACGGCTGCTACGGCTGCTACGGCTGCTACGGCGGCTACGGCGGCTACGGCGGCTACGGCGGCTACGGCGGCTACGGCCAGATCATGATGCGCTGGATGCGGCAGTGGCCCATCGGTCTGGCCTGCCTCGCGCTGGCGGGGCTGCTGATCGCCGCCATGACACTGGCTGTCACGCTCGGCTCGGTGTCGCTGCACCCAGGCACCGTATGGCGCATCCTGCTGCACGAGTTGGGCCAGCGCTTTGGCCTGGCCCTGCTCACGCCCGACTGGTCCATCCAGCACTACCAGATCGTCTGGATGATCCGCATGCCGCGCATCCTGCTCGCGGCGCTGGTCGGTGCCGGACTGGCAACGGTGGGCGTGGTGATGCAGGCCATGGTGCGCAACCCGCTGGCAGACCCCTACATGCTGGGCGTGTCATCCGGCGCTTCGGTCGGCGCAGTGTCTGTGCTGGCCTTTGGCAGCCTGGCAGCAGCAGGCGTGTACGCCATCTCGGCAGGTGCCTTTCTGGGGGCGCTGGCAGCCGCCATCGTGGTGTACTGGCTGGCGCGCCAAGGCGGACGCATCGAGGCCACGCGTCTGATCCTGAGCGGCGTGGCGGTGGGCTACTTCCTGATAGGGCTGACCAGCCTGATCACGCTTACCTCCGGCCAGCGCGACCTGGCTAACGCCCTGCTCACCTGGACCCTGGGAAGTCTGGCCGGCGCACAGTGGGATCATCTGGCGCTGCCTGCCGCCCTCCTGCTGCTGGGCGTTCTGTGGCTGGTGCTGCAGGCGCGCGCGCTCAATGCCCTGCTTACCGGTGACGAAACCGCCGGCACCCTGGGCATCAATCCCCATGCGCTGCGACGCGTGCTGTTTGCCGTCATCTCGCTCATCACCGGAACCATGGTGGCCGTCAGCGGTGCCATCGGCTTCGTCGGGCTGGTCATTCCGCACATCACGCGCATGCTGGTGGGCGTGGAGCATCGCCGCGTGCTGCCGGTGGCAGCGTTGCTGGGTGCGATCTTTCTAGTCCTGGTCGACCTGATGGCGCGCACTGTGCTGGCTCCCATGGAAATTCCGGTTGGCGTAATCACCTCGCTGATCGGCGGCCCGTTCTTTGTCTGGATGCTGGCACGCAAGGCGCGCAGTGTGAAGGGATTTGCATGAGCCTGCTGGAAGCACGCAACGTGAGCTGGTCGGTGGATGGCCAACGCATTGTCGACAGCGTCAGCCTGCATGTGGAACGGGGCGAGTGCGTCGGCCTGCTCGGCCCCAATGGCTGCGGCAAATCCAGCCTGCTGCGCATGATGTATCGCCACACCCGGCCCGACAGCGGCAGCGTGCACCTGGACGGCCGCGACATCTGGACGCTCTCCCCCCGCGAATTTGCCCAAAAGGTCGCTGTGCTGGGGCAGGAGTCAGCCCATGTGTTTGATTACACCGTGCAGGAGGCCGTGATGATGGGGCGGATTCCGCACCAGTCTCCCTGGGCACGCAACAGTGCGCACGATCTGCAGGTGGTGGAGGATTGTCTTCGGCAGGTCGGCTGTCTGCACCTGGCGGAGCGGGACTTCTCCGGCCTGTCTGGCGGCGAAAAGCAGCGCGTACTGCTGGCCCGCGCGCTGGCGCAGGAACCGGAAGTGCTGATACTGGATGAGCCGACCAACCATCTCGATATCCGGTATCAGCTGGAGCTGATGCATCTGGTCAAGCAATCGGGACGGACGGTGCAGGTGGCGCTGCATGATCTGAACATTGCTGCGCAGTACTGCGACCGCATCTACGTGATGCAGGGGGGCAATGTCATCACTCGGGGAACACCTGCCTCTGCCCTGACGCCCGAAAATATTGCAAGAGTCTATGGTGTTGACGCACTGGTGGACAGACGGCCTGGCACAGGCTTGCTTCGAGTCTCCATCACCGCGCTCAGTTCGACAGCCGCCCTGTAGCTCACGGCTCGTCCAGGGTCGCCCCGCAAGCTACCCTGAAAGACCATTATTCAGTATGCACCGTTCAGGCAGGTCGGCTGTAGGCTGCGATCACGGCAATGATGCCGAAAACAACCAGCAGCCACGAGGCGATCCTGATGACTTTCTCAAGAAGCCGCGCGCCAATCATTGCTGAATGGCTGCTGAACTCCTCGACTCCGGCAACATTGCGCCGATAGAACTGGCGACGGCTGACCAGATACAAGCCAAGCACCCCAAAGAGCAGAAACAAAACACCCGTAATCATTGCACTCAAAATCAGCCTCCAATCAGATTGTCACGCGTATAAGATGCGAAGTTTATACTAATACAAACTGAAAATTGAAAACCTAAGGCTTTGAAAAAGGTGTTTTCATTGCGGGCACACCAGATGCCCGCCGGCAACATCACAACTGATGCGTCACCAACCTGAAATCCGGATCATCCGGATAAGCCTTGATGGTGAAGCCCAGCGACCGCATCAGCTTCAGCATGCCGGAGTTATTGGTCAGCACCAGACCGATGATTTCGCTCAACCCCTTCTCGCGCGCCACGTCCATGATGGAGCGCATCAGGCGCGAGCCCATGCCCTTGCCGGACATGTCGTCGGCCACCAGCAGCGAGAATTCGCAGGTGCTGCTGTCCGGGTTGGTCACGTAGCGTGCCGAGCCGACGATGCGCTGCGTTTCGGTCACGCTGCCGTCTTCTTCCACCTGTCTGTCGATCAGGATGGCCACCAGCGCCATTTCGCGGTCGTAATCGATCAGCGTGAACTTGGAGAGCATGTTGGGTGACAGCTCGGTCAGCGCCGACACGAAGCGGTTGTAGCGGCTTTCCGGCTTGAGTTCGCGCACCAGCGTCTGCAGCATCTCGGCATCGTCCGGATGGATGGGACGCACGATGTAGTGCCCGCCCCCCGGCAGCGGCCATTGCTGCTCGAAGTGCGCCGGATACGGCAGGATGGACAGGTGCTGGTAGGGCCGTGCCGTGGCCAGCGTGTTGCCCACCACGATGCGCGCATCCACCGCCACGGCGCCGTCTTCGTCCACGATGATGGGGTTGATGTCCATCTCGCGCAGCTGCGGCAGCTCGCACACCATTTCGGAGACGCGCAGCAACACCTGTTCCAGCGCCTCGCGATCCACCGGCGTGGCACCGCGCCAGGCATCGAGCGTGGCGGATACGCGTGAGCGCTCGATCATGTGGCGCGCCAGGAACTGGTTGAGCGGCGGCAATTCCATCGCGCGGTCGTCATACAGTTCGACCATGGTGCCGCCTGCACCGAAAGCGATCACGGGGCCGAAAGGCTCGTCCGTCACCACGCCGATGTACAGCTCGCGGCCGCGGTTGTGGCGCGCCATGCGCTGCACCGACACGCCGTTGATGCGCGCCTTGGGCATCTTGCGTGCCACGTTTTCCATCATCTCCTCGAACACGTCACGCACGCCCACGGCGTTCATGATGTTGAGCGCCACGCCGTTCACGTCGCTCTTGTGCGGAATGTCGGGCGAGTCGATCTTGAGCGCCACCGGGAAGCCCAGTTGCGCGGCCAGCATCATGGCTTCGGTCGCGCTGCGCGCCAGAATCGTCTGCGTAACAGGGATGTGGAAGGCCGACAGCAGCGCCTTCGATTCCATCTCGGTCAGGATCTGGCGACGCTCGGCCAGCACGCCTTCCAGCAGCATGCGTGCGCCCTCCACATCGGGCTTGGCCAGATGGGTGAGCGGCGGCGGCGTCTGCTGCAGCAGCTTCTGGTTGTGGTAGTAAGAGGCGATGTTGCCGAAAGCCCCCACGGCAGCTTCCGGACTGCGGAAGGTGGGGATGCTGGCATTGTTCAGGATGTTGCGCGCCTCGTGCACCGAGGCATCGCCCATCACGCAGCTGATCAGCGGCTTGGAAAACTTCGGGCGTTCCTGCGCAATGGCCGTGGCCACGCCCTCCATGTCGGTCCCGATCTTGGGCGTGTGGATGGTCAACACGCCGTCGATGTTGGGATCGGAAGCGGCAGCACGCAGCGCCTCCAGGAAGTGCTCTCCCAATGCGTCCTCGGTCAGGTCCATCAGGTCCACCAGCGAGGCTTGCGGCAGCAGTTTGGGCTTGAGTGCGTTGACCGTGGTGTCGGACAGATGGCCCAGTTCCAGGCCAATGTCGTTGGCACGGTCTGCGGCCAGCACGCCGGGGCCGCCGCCGTTGGTGATGATGGCCAGGCGCTTGCCCACCGGGCGGTAGCGCGATGCCAGGCACTGCACGGCCGAGAACAATTCGGTGAAGGAACGGATGCGCACGGCACCGCCGCGGCGCAGTGCGGCATCAAACACCTCGTCGCTGCCCACAATGGCGGCCGAATGCGTGCGCGCTGCCACGTTGCCCGCCTGCTTGCGGCCCGCCTTGAGCACCACCACCGGCTTGGCGATGGCGGCAGCGCGCAGCGCGCTCATGAAATTACGGGCATTCTTGATGCCTTCCAGATACACCACGATGCTGTGGGTCTGCGGATCGGCGGCCAGGAAATCCAGCGTCTGCGCCATGTCCACGGCAGTGTGCGGGCCCAGCGAGATCACGGTGGAGAAGCCCACCTTGTTGGGCCGTGCCCAGTCCAGCAGGGCCGAGGTGAGTGCGCCCGATTGCGACACCAGCGCCAGCGGCCCCTTCTCGGCAATCGGACCGACGATGCTGGAGTTGAGCCCCAGATGCGGGCGCTGGAAGCCGCGGCTGTTCGGGCCCATCAGGAACATGTTATTGCGGCGTGCCACGGCGCGCAGTTCGGACGCCTGCTCGGCCGTGATGCCGGTGGAGATGATCAGCGCCGCCTTGCAGCGGATGCGCCCTGCCACTTCCAGTGCCGCCATCACCTTGTGCGGGGGCAATGCCACCAGCGCCAGGTCGGCACCGGTATTGATCAGGTCCGCCAGGCGGCCTTCGGTGGTGTCCACGTCCAGGAAGTTGAACTTGCCGGTGTAGCGCTGAGCCGTAAGGGCCTCGTAGAGGTTCTTCGCATCCCGGTAGGCAGGATCGGATTCGCGCAACTCGGGGTTGCCGGCAAACACCGCGATAGAGGAAGGAGCAAACAGGGGCGTGAGGTAGTGCTGGTCCATATCGTAAGCCTGTCGGTTGAGGGCACACAGAAGCCCCGCGCTGCAGCGCAGCGTGGCGGCGTGTTACACGACCAACTGTAACCGAGCTTCCCCGTTTTCCCAATGGGTATTGCTGGCTGTCCACTGACCTGCGTCAGGAGGCCGAGACAAATCGCACACACGCGTTGCGCGCAGGCACATGCAAGCCGGTTTTCTCCTATAGTGGAACGATTGCGGCAGCGCCATCCGCTTTATCCGGAAGGCGCGGCCGCCAGCCCCTTTCTTCAGCGCGCCATGGGCCAACAACCACAGACTCCCCCTGCACAGCGCATCTCGCCCCGTGCCCTCCCCGCCGGCATCTGGGCCATGGGTTTTGCCTCGCTGTTCATGGACATCTCGTCCGAGCTGATTCACAGCCTGCTGCCGCTGTTCATGGTCGGCACGCTGGGCGCCTCCATGGTGGCGGTGGGGCTGGTGGAAGGCATTGCCGAGGCTACGGCCTCCATCACCAAGGTGTTTTCCGGTGCATTGAGCGACTATCTCGGCAAGCGCAAGTGGCTGATGGTGCTGGGTTACGGCATGGCGGCGCTGACCAAGCCGATCTTTCCGCTGGCACACAGCATGGGCTGGGTGATGGCGGCGCGCTTCATCGACCGCATCGGCAAGGGTATTCGAGGCGCACCGCGTGATGCCCTGGTGGCAGACATTGCCCCGCCGCACATGCGCGGCGCGGCCTATGGCTTGCGCCAGTCGCTGGATTCCGTGGGGGCACTGGCCGGCCCGTTGCTGGCGGTGCTGCTGATGCTGTGGCTGGCCGACAACCTGCGCCTGGCCATGTGGTTTTCGGTGATTCCGGCGGTGATTTGCGTGGTGCTGCTGGCGATCTGGGTGCGCGATCCGGAAAAGCCGGCCGGCGAAGCCAGGGCCAACGGCAAGCGCCTGCACTGGTCCAGCGTGAAGGAGCTGCCGCTGCAGTACTGGCTGATCGTGCTGATCGGCGCCGTGTTCACGCTGGCGCGCTTCAGCGAGGCCTTTCTGGTGCTGCGCGCGCAAAGCATGGGGGTGGCCATGGCACTGGTGCCCATCGTGATGGTGGTGATGAACATCGTCTATGCCGCAGGCGCCTATCCTGCCGGCGCCGCCTCCGACCGCATGCAGCCGCGCACCCTGATGCTGCTCGGACTGGCACTGCTGGTGGCCGCCGACGTGGTGCTGGCGCTGGCTCCGAATGTGTGGATGGTCTATGTAGGGTCCGCGCTGTGGGGGCTGCACATGGCGGTCACGCAGGGCCTGCTCTCCAAGCTGGTGGCCGACCGTGCACCCCAATCCCTGCTCGGCACGGCGTTTGGCATGTTCAATCTGGTGAGTGGCGTGGCCATGCTGGCTGCCAGCCTGATCGCCGGCTGGCTGTGGGATGCACACGGCCCGTCGCTGACTTTCTGGGCTGGCGCCGGCTTTGCGGGGGTGACTGCGCTGGCGCTGCTGCTGGCCCCCGGAACGCGCGGACAGCCTGCTGCCTGATCCTGAAGGCGCCTACCGCCCGTTCTGGCAGGCGGCTCCTCCGCACAGGTGCGCGTCCCGCCACGACCTTCGCCAGAGCCTCGCCATGCGCTCCAACAGCAAGCCATGCCTCAGGCGTTCAAGGCCGCCGCATGGTGCTCCACATGCTCCTGCATGAAGCTGGCAATGAAGTAGTAGCTGTGGTCATAGCCCGAATGCATGCGCAGCTTCAGCGGGTGCTGGGTGGCGGCGCAGGCCTGCCAGAGCAGCTCGGGCTTGAGTTGCCCCGCCAGGAAATCATCCGCATCGCCCTGATCCACCAGCAGCGTCAGGCGCTCCTGCGCCGTCGCAATCAGCGCGACCGTATCGTGCTGCTTCCACAACGCCTCGTCCGGCCCCAGATAGGCGGCAAAAGCCTTCTGTCCCCACGGCACCTGGCTCGGTGCCACGATGGGCGCAAACGCCGACACGCTGCAGTAGCGCCCCGGATGACGCAACGCCAGCGTCAGCGCACCATGCCCGCCCATGGAGTGTCCGAAGATGCCGCGCAGCTCGTTGGCCGGAAAGTGCGCCTCGATCAGGGCCGGCAGCTCCTGCACCACGTAGTCTTCCATGCGATAGTGCTGCGCCCAGGGCTGCTGCGTGGCGTTCAGGTAGAAGCCTGCGCCCTGCCCCAGATCGTAGGCCTCGTCATTGGCCACGCCTTCGCCGCGCGGGCTGGTATCGGGCGCCACCAGAATCAGCTCATGCTGTGCGGCAAACTGCTGCGCTCCTGCCTTGGTGATGAAATTCTGCTCGTTGCAGGTGAGGCCCGAGAGCCAGTACAGCACCGGGCACTTCTGCCCTGCCAGCGCCCTGGGCGGCAGGAACACGCCCACTTTCATGTCGGTGCCCGTGCTGGTGCTGGCGTGCTGCCAGACTTCCTGACGACCGCCAAAGCTGGCGTGCTGTTCGATGCGCTGCATGTTCCGTCCTCCACAATCCGTCAAACCGGGCCGGGCCCGATGGCTTGGGCCAAGGATACACTGCCCTTGCAGCACGCACGGGACAGGGGGGCTTGCGCTCCAGCGCCCGTCGCGTTCTGTAAACTCGCATCCACCCAGTGCTGGTACCTCCTTGAAGCGCCGGTTCATGGAAATTCTTGTCTGAAAGGTGGAACTTTCCTGCGCGCCGTTCGTTGAATCAATGACCAGATCATGCGAAACACCCGCCAGCTCACCGACGACGACTGCATTGCCCGCGCCCAGCGTGGCGATGCGACGGCGTTTGCCGAACTGGTACGGCGTTTCCAGGATCGCGTGTTCCGGTTCCTGCTGCGGCTGACGCGCACGCGCGAGGACGCGCAGGACCTGACGCAGGAGACCTTCATGCACGCCTACGAAGCACTGCCCCGATGGCGACCCGATGCCCAGTTCAGCACCTGGCTGCTGCGCATCGCGCGCAATCTGGCGTATGACATGCTTCGGCGCAGCCAGCGGGTGGACTTCGTCACGCTGGAGCCTGAACAGGAAGCCCGGCTCGTGGATACCGCACCCACCCCCGAAGCCGCGCTGCAAGGCGTGGAACAGCTGCGCCTGCTCGAAACGGCGCTGGCCCGCCTGCCGACCGACCAGCGCGAAGTGCTGCTGCTGCGCGAGATCGAACAACTGTCCTATGACGAAATCGCCCTGGTACTGGATGTGCCGCTGGGCACCATCAAGTCGCGCATTGCCCGTGCGCGGCTTGCCCTGGCCGAAACCATGCCCCGATGACTGAAAGCCTGCCATGACCTGCCCTCCTACCGATGACCTGTCGGCCTATCTGGACGACGCCCTGTCCCCCGCCGAACGCGAGCAGGTGTCCAAGCATCTGCTGCACTGCCCGCTCTGCCAGAAGCAGTTGCAGACCTTCACCGGCCTGCAGCAGGCCTTGCGCGCCCTGCCCACGCCCGCGCTGGGCTTCGATCTGGCGGCCAATCTGCACGACCGCCTCCACGCGCACCCCAACACCCGCAAGCCGGCAAGCCGGCTAGCGCGGGACAGCTCCGGCTGGCTTTCGGGCTGGCTGGGCTGGTTCGGCGGCGCTCCCGGCGGAGTTGCGGCCGGCCTGGCGCTGGCCGTCGGCCTCTGGCTGGGTGGCGGCCTGCTGCCGGCGGCGGCAGTCGGTCAGGCCACGGACATGACCAGCGTGCGCGTTTTCGACCCGGTGCCGCCGGGCGGACTGTGCGCAGCCCCCGAACTGTGCCGCATGACGAGGACCCTGCCATGAGCCAACGCAAACCCCTCACCTGGCTGCTGGCCGCCTCGCTGGCCCTCAACCTCGGCATGCTGGGCGCAGTCGCCTGGAAACAGTGGAGCCCGCAAGCCGCACAGGCTCCGCAACATCTGACCGACACCCTGGCGCTGGATGCGCAACAGCGCCAGCAGTGGGAAGCCCTGGAGCGCCCCTTCCTGCAGGATCTGAACGGCAACTGGGAACAAATCCGCCATCACCGCGAAGCGCTGGTGCAGGCCATCTTTGCCAGCACGCCCGACCCGGCCGCCATCGAGCGCGAACAGGCACGCATTGCCGAGCTGCAGAACGCCCAGCAGCAACGCGTGATCACGCAGCTGATGGCCGAACGCGAGCTGCTCAATTCCGAACAGCGTGCCCGCCTGCTGGCCCTGCTGCTCAGCCGCTATTCCGCCGAGCCGACGCAGGAGGAACAGCTGCACAACAAATAAAGTTGATGCAGGCATGGAACTTTTTCCGTTCCCGTTCGTTTGCATGAACAAGCCGGCCATTTTTCCGGCGGTTCATCATCCCTGAAGGAGAACGTCATGCTTGCAACCATCATCCTGTCTGCCATCGCCCTGTTTGCCGTGATCGCCCTGATGCCGCTGCGCGCCAGCGCCCACTGCGACACCGAGGACGGACCCGCCGTGGTCGACGGCCACAAGGCGCTGCAGACCGGCAATGTCAACTACGCGCTGAAGTGGATCTTCGAGAACGGCGAAGCGGAGTTGCGTCCCATCTTCGAGCGAGCCATCCGCGTACGCTCCCTGGGTGGCGAAGCCGCCGAAGTGGCTGACCGCCATTTCCTGGAAAACCTGGTGCGCATCCACCGCGCGGGTGAAGGTGCCGGCTACGACGGCATCAAGCCCACCGGCACTGCCCTCGATCCCAAGGTAATTGCTGCCGATGCCGCCATGCTCGACGGCAACCTGGATCCCCTGCTGGCCCTGATGCCAGCCGAACAGCACGCCGAACTGCGCGCCCGCTTCGACCGGGCGCGCGCCAGCCTGGGCTACGACATCAACGACCTGACAGCGGCCCGCGCCCATGTGGAAGACTACGTGTCCTTCTTCAAGTACGCCGAAGGGCATGACCACGAGCATGGGCATGGCGGCTGCGGCGGTGCTCATCACCATCACCACGCCCACTGAGCCATGGACACGACCTGGCTCTGGCTGGGCGCCCTGGCGGCCGCGGCGCTCGCGGCCCTGGGGTTCCGGCGCTATGCCGGTCTGGTGATCCGGGTCCATTCACGATCGATGCTGCCCACGCTGCGCGCGGGGCAGCTTCTTTTTGCGCGTCCCCTGCGCGATCCCGGTCAGCTACGCCATGGCGACATCGTGGTGCTGCAATCGGAGGAATTGAACGAGCGCATCATCAAGCGGCTGGCGGGCCTGCCTGGTGACCGGCTGGCAATCGATGCCCAGGGCCTGCAACGCAACGGCCAGCGGGTGGATGAGCCCCATGTTGCCCATCACGGCGGTCGAACTGGCCGCTGGCAGGTGCCTTCCGGACACTGCTTCGTGCTGGGCGACAACCGCGCAGCCTCCAGCGACAGCCGCAGCTGGCAGGCGCCGTACGTGCCGCTCCACGCCATTGTGGGCATTGTGCGCGGCAGATCGGCAGTTGGGCTGCGCAACGATTAGCGCTCCTGAACACAGGGCACGGAGCCAGAGCCAGAGCCAGAGCCAGAGCCAGAGCCAGAGCCAGAGCCAGAGCAGACTACAGCGCCCGCAACGACGGGCGCTTTTTTTGCGAAAAAATTTCGCACCCCGTGGAACTTTCTCCAGCCCCCGCTCGTTAGTACACACAAGCCGACTGATTCGGCCCTGTTCAACCCGATCGACTCAAGGAGATTCCCTCATGCAACGCCGCACCCTGCCCCTCATCCTCGCCTTCGCACTGGCCACTCCGCTGGCCGCCCTCGCTGCCGACAACGCACACAACCACGGCGCCGCCAGCGAAACCCACACCATCCAGTTGAACAACGGCAAGAAGTGGGCCATCGACGCCCCGCTGCGCAAGGGCATGGAATCCATCCAGGCATCCACCAACAAGACGCTGCACCGCATCCACGCAGGCAAGGCCACTGCAGCCGACTACACCGCCTTCAACAAGCAGGTGAACGATGACGTGGCCTACATCGTCAAGAACTGCAAGCTCGATCCCAAGGCCGACGCCGAACTCCACGGCCTGATCGGCCAGATGATGAATGGCGCCGAAGCCGCCCAGGGCAAGCAAGGCGATGCCAAGCGCGCCGATGGCGTGGTGGCCGTGGCCAAGGCCCTGAACACCTACGGCGACTACTTCGACCACAAGGGCTGGAAGAAGATCGACGTCGGCCACTGAACGTCAGCGCTGGCGCAGTAACGCCAATGCCTGACGGAGAGGATGCACCCCTTCAAGGCAAGGCGTTGCGACCCCAGGGAAAGAGGATGGTTGCAGATGCACCATCCTCTTTTCCATTGGCGACCTTACGAATCTCACGCAAGTGACCTAATCCAGCCAGCGAGAGCAGACCGCCGCGAGTCAAGCGTCAAGCGTCAAGCGTCAAGCGTCAAGCGCCAAACGCCAAACGCCAAACGCCAAACGCCAAACGCCAAACGCTCAATAGTGAATCACGCTGCGAATCGACTTGCCCTCATGCATCAGGTCGAACGCCTCATTGATCTCGTCCAGCGGCATGGTGTGCGTAACGAAGGGCTCCAGCTGGATCTCGCCCTGCATGGCCTGCTCCACCATGCCCGGCAGCTGGCTGCGGCCCTTCACGCCGCCAAAAGCCGTGCCCAGCCACTTGCGGCCGGTCACCAGCTGGAACGGGCGGGTGGAAATCTCCTGCCCTGCCCCGGCCACGCCGATGATGACCGACTGCCCCCAGCCACGATGTGCACACTCCAGCGCCGCACGCATCACGTTCACGTTGCCGATGCACTCGAAGGAATGGTCCACACCCCAGCCCGTCATCTCCACCACCACCTGCTGGATCGGCTTGTCGTGATCCTTAGGGTTGATGCAGTCGGTCGCGCCAAAGGTACGCGCCAGCTCGAACTTGCCGGGGTTGGTGTCGATGGCAATGATGCGGCCCGCCTTGGCCAGCTTGGCACCCTGGATCACCGCCAGGCCGATGCCACCCAAGCCGAACACCGCCACGGTATCGCCCTCCTGCACCTTGGCCGTGTTGGACACGGCGCCCAGCCCCGTCGTCACGCCGCAGCCCAGCAGGCACACCTGCTCGTGGTTGGCTTCGGGATTGATCTTCGCCAGCGACACCTCGGCCACCACCGTGTACTCGCTGAAAGTGGAACAGCCCATGTAGTGGTAGATCGGCTCGCCCTTGTAGCTGAAGCGCGTGGTGCCGTCCGGCATCAGGCCCTTGCCCTGGGTGGCACGCACGGCCACGCACAGGTTGGTCTTGCCACTCTTGCAGAACAGGCACTCGCCACACTCGGCGGTGTAGAGCGGAATCACATGGTCGCCCGGCTTGAGGCTGGTCACGCCATCGCCCACTTCCACCACCACGCCGGCACCCTCATGGCCCAGCACCGCGGGAAACACGCCCTCGGGATCGTCCCCGCTCAGCGTGAAGGCATCGGTATGGCAGACGCCGGTATGGGTGATCTTCACCAGCACTTCGCCTTTCTGCGGCGGAGCGACGTCGATCTCGACGATTTCCAGCGGTTTTCCGGGGGCGAAGGCTACGGCGGCACGGGATTTCATGGGGCTTCTCCTGCGGGAGCTGTTCTGGATTCAGGAAAGGCCGGTTTCACCTTTCCCAAGACAAGTCACGGCCGGACAGCGACGGCCTCAACCGGAAGCATACCCCTTCCCGGGCCGGATTTCCTGCCTTTCCCGATCGCGCAGTTGATCACGCTTTGGCGGCAAATTGTCACCTATCCGACCTTGTGACATCGATTGGTCACCGAACGCACCTACACTTTTTCCACAAGCTCTGGAAACAGGGCTTTTTTGTTGACTGGATGAGGAGTTTTTCCATGAAGCGTTACGGCGCAGAATTTTTCGGTACCTTCTGGCTGGTGCTGGGTGGTTGCGGCAGCGCAGTGCTGGCCGCCGCCTTTCCTGAACTGGGCATCGGTTTTGCCGGCGTTGCCCTGGCTTTCGGTCTGACCGTGCTGACCATGGCCTATGCCGTGGGCCATATTTCCGGCGGCCACTTCAACCCGGCCGTGTCCATCGGCCTGTGGGCCGGCGGCCGCTTTCCGGCCAGCCAGTTGCTGCCCTACATCGTGGCGCAAGTGCTGGGCGCGATTGCCGCGGGTGCGGTGCTGTACGTGGTTGCCAGCGGCAATGCCGATTTCAGCCTGGCCGGCGGCTTTGCCAGCAACGGCTACGGCGCCCACTCTCCGGGCGGCTACAGCATGATGTCCGCCCTGCTGATGGAAGTCGTGATGACCATGTTCTTCCTGATGATCATTCTGGGCGCTACCGACAAGCGCGCCCCGGCCGGCTTTGCCCCCATCGCCATCGGTCTGGGCCTGACGCTGATCCACCTGATCAGCATCCCGGTCACCAACACCTCCGTCAACCCCGCGCGCAGCACCGGCGTGGCGCTGTTCGTGGGCGGCTGGGCCGTGGAGCAGCTGTGGCTGTTCTGGGTGGCGCCGATTGTGGGCGCCCTCTTGGGTGCCGTGGCCTACCGTGCCATTGCAACGGACTGAACCCCACAAGCGTGACCGCGCAAGCCGCCTAGACAGGCGGCTTTTTTGCGCGCACGCCACGCATTTGCCCGGCAATTCCCGCTTTTTGCGCAGGCACTTTCATTTAGCACCCCCGTGCGTTCGGGTTGCTCCCTATAATCTTTCGTATGTCTAGCAATGCTGTCTCCCGCTCCCAGTGCGCCCTCTCCCGCGCCCGAGCTGCGGCATTGCCTGCTTCCATCATCAAAACGACAACCATCAAGGGCTGATCGCTCCGGTTCGTCGTGCGCCAAATCCGGCCGGACGAGCCGGCTGCAAACCTCCCCTGAAATTCCGCGTTGCCGTTCGACGGTCCTGCTCCATGCATGGACACGGGCGATGGTGTGTCCGGTTCAATCTCTGAAAATCGCGAAAGGTGTGCACGATGAAAGTTGGAAACGTAGTAGGTCTGGTGGGCTGGCGCGGCATGGTCGGCTCCGTGCTGATGGACCGCATGCAGGCAGAGAATGACTTTGCCCTGATCGAGCCCGTGTTCTTCTCCACCTCCAACGCCGGCGGCGCTGCCCCGGCCATGGCCAAGAACGAGAAGACGCTCAAGGACGCGCACGACATCGAAGCACTGAAGAAGTGCGACATCATCCTGACCTGCCAGGGCGGCGACTACACCAACGAGGTGTTCCCCAAGCTGCGCGCAGCCGGCTGGAACGGCCACTGGATCGATGCTGCCTCTGCCCTGCGCATGGAAAAGGACGCCGTCATCGTGCTGGATCCGGTCAACATGCCGGTCATCAAGAACGCCATGGCCAACGGCGGCAAGAACTGGGTTGGCGGCAACTGCACCGTCAGCTGCATGCTGATGGGCGTGGGCGCGCTGTACAAGGCCGGTCTGGTCGAATGGATGAGCACGCAGACCTACCAGGCCGCTTCCGGCGGCGGTGCCCAGCACATGCGCGAGCTGCTGACGCAGTACGGCACGCTCAACGCCGAAGTCAAGGCCCTGCTGGATGACCCAAAGAGCGCCATCCTCGAGATCGACCGCATGGTCGTCGCCAAGCAGCGCGCCCTGACCGCTGCCGAAACCGCCAACTTCGGCGTGCCGCTGGGCGGCAGCCTGATTCCGTGGATCGACAAGGATCTGGGCAACGGCCAGTCGCGCGAAGAGTGGAAAGGCATGGCCGAAACCAACAAGATCCTGGGCCTGGGCGCCGACTTCGGCTCCAGCGAGATCCCGGTGGACGGCTACTGCGTGCGCGTGGGTGCCATGCGCTGCCACAGCCAGGCACTGACCTTCAAGCTGAAGAAGGACGTGCCCGTGGCCGACATCGAGGCCATGATCGCCGCCGACAACGACTGGGTGAAAGTGGTGCCCAACACGCGTGAAGCCACCGTGCAGGACCTGACCCCCGTTGCCGTGACCGGCACCATGACCATCCCGGTCGGCCGTATCCGCAAGCTGGCCATGGGCCCCGAATACGTCGGCGCCTTCACCATCGGTGACCAGCTGCTGTGGGGCGCTGCCGAGCCGCTGCGCCGCATGCTGCGCATCCTGCTGGAGGCGTAAGCTCCCGGTTGCCCTGTCGCCATCGTGCGTCAAGAGCGCAACGTCTTCGGGCGTTGCGCTTTTTTGTTCTCTGATCCTTGCGGCTGGCCGTCCTGGTCATGTGGCAGCCTGCTCACGCAGTTAGACTATCGCCATGAAGACTCGCCAATCCGCCACCCTGATCCCACGCGTTCGCATGCTGGCCGCAGCCGCCCTGATGACTGGCGCCGCACTGCCCCTGGCAGCGCAAAGTCCGGCCGTCGCGCCCAGTGGCGCAGGCAGTGCCATCGTGGTACAGACCAAACCCGGCGCCATGGTCAGCCGCATCGCCTCCGCACACCGTCCTGCAGGCGCTTCCCTCGACCAGATGCTGCTGGCCATCCTGCAGGCCAATCCGGACGCCTTCATGGCGGGCAACATCAACCTGCTGAAAAAAGGTGCAGCGCTGACCATGCCGGCTGCCGCCGAGGTTCTGGCCACCCCCGCTGCTGACGCGCGTCGCATGATCCAGCAGCAGAATGCGGCTTTCGAAAAACACGGCTATCGGCTGGTACAGATGGCAAGCGCCACCGTTGCTTCCACTGGAGCAAGCACTCCAGCCAGCCCTGACGGGTCTGCCACTACTGCACCTGCACCGAACGCCGATGCCGGCAGTGGCACCCAGGCTCCTGCGGATACCGCAGCATCGCATCAGGCAGCGCCCATCGCCGCTGCCGATTCTGCCTCAGCTCCCTCTCAGGCCGCACCTGCAGCAGGCACTGCGTCCGCAGTTGCCGCCGAGCCCGCTGCTGCCTCAAGCACGGCAGGCACGGCTTCGGCTGTCGCCCCTGCCACGCCTGCATCTGATGCCGCCAGCGCCATTGTTCCGGCAATAGCCAGCAGTGCTCCGGCAGAAGCCGTGAGCGCGCCTGACGCAGCAGCCCCTGCTCCAGCCTCCGACACCGGCATCAACCCGATGGTCTGGCTGGCAGCCGGCTCCGCCCTGCTGCTTGCACTCGTTGCCTGGCTGATGCTGCGCATCCGCCGCATGCGTGAAGAGGAGCGCCTCGCGGCCGAAGCCGCTGCGGCCCAGCCCCGCGCTGCGGCCGAGGCCTTGTCCCGCGTCTGGGACGTAGACCACCAGGCAGGTGAGCCCCCCTCTCAAGCCCAAGACGCTTCGCCCACTACGGCAGCCGGTACCGCCGCCGCAGCGACTGCTGCAGCCATTGCCACACCAGGCGCTGGAACCACGGGCGTTGCGCAGGCGACCCTGAAAGACCAGCCCGAAGCCTCCACCGCCGAAATAGACGGCCTGACGCTGGACCTGAGCGCGCTGGAAGAAGCGCGCAACACCGACGCTCCCGCCATCCAGCCCCGCACCTTCGACTTCAGCAGCATCGACCTCGAACTGGAAGATCCGGCCGATACCACGGCCAGCCCGGAAGCACTGCAAACCCGTCTCGAGCTCGCCCGAGAATTCCTGGCCATCTCCGACTACGACGGTGCCCGCGCACTGGCTGAAGAAGTGGCTGACAAGGCCGACGAGGCCCTGGAAGCACAAGCCCGCCAGCTGCTGGCCGACATTGACGCTGCAGAAAAGCAGTGAGCACGGACCGACCTTCCATGCGCATCGCTCTGGGCGTCAGTTATCTCGGCACCGCCTACAACGGCTGGCAAAGCCAGCCCGACGGCAAGACCGTGCAGGACAAGCTCGAACTGGCGCTGCAGCGCTTTACCGATGGGCCCCCCATCAACACCCTGTGCGCCGGCCGCACCGATGCCGGCGTGCACGGCCTGATGCAGGTGGTGCACTTCGACACCGACATCCAGCGCGACCAGAACTCCTGGGTACGCGGAACCAACAGCTACCTGCCCCCGGACATTGCCGTGCAGTGGGCCGCCGAAGTGCCGGACAGCTTCCACGCCCGCGCTGCCGCCATCGCGCGGCGCTATGTCTACGTGCTGCTCGAATCACCGGTGCGCCCCAGCCTGGAAGCCAACCGCGTCGGCTGGGTATTCCGCCCGCTGGACGAGGCCGCCATGCAGGACGCCGCAGCCCGTCTGCTCGGCGAGCACGACTTCACCAGCTTCCGCGCCGCCGCCTGCCAGGCGCTCAGCCCGGTCAAGACCGTGCAGCGCATCGCCATCAGCCGCCGCGGCGCCTACTGGCGCTTCGAGTTCCAGGCCAACGCCTTCCTGCACCACATGATCCGCAACATCATGGGCTGCCTGATTGCGGTCGGCCACGGGCACAAGCCGCCGGAATGGATCGACGAAGTACTGGCGGCACGCAGCCGTGATGCGGCTGCTCCGACGTTTGCGCCCGACGGGCTGTATTTCGCCGGACCGGTCTACGAACCACACTGGGGACTGCCGGAGCGCACTGCCAGCTTTGATCTCCTGCCGGGATAAACAACAAGGTTGCAGGCGATCTGCCCGACAGTAGCCATGCCCTCGGTGGCTGCGCCTGTTTTTGGACTGTGGAGCCTGCCCCTGTTCCGCATCCGCGACAATAGTCCCATGGAACATCCCCGCACCCGCATCAAAGTCTGCGGCTTCACCCGCGAACAGGACATCGACGCTGCCGTGGAGGCCGGTATCGACGCTGCCGGCTTCGTGCTCTACGCCCCCAGCCCGCGCGCCGTCACGCCGCAGCGCGCGGCCGAACTGGCGCGGCGCCTGCCGCCCTTCGTCACGCCGGTGCTGCTTTTCGTCAATGCAGACGATGCCCTGCTGGCCGAAGCCGCCGAGGCAGTGCCCCAGGCCCTGTGGCAATTCCACGGCGACGAAACGCCCGAACGCTGCGACGCAGTGACGGGAAACGGCCGCCGCCCCTACCTGCGCGCCGCGCGCATTCCGCTGGGGGATGACGCCCCGCGCTTCGACTTGCTAGAATTCATCCATCTGTATTCAAACGCCCAGGCCATCCTGCTCGACGCCCATGTCGACGGCTATGGCGGCGGCGGCAAGGCATTCAATTGGTCACAGCTTCCAACAAACGTCGACGCTCGCCTCGTTTTGAGTGGTGGGTTGACGCCTGCAAATGCGGGCGATGGCGTGCGCTTGCTGCGTGATCGCTGCAAGTCGCTGTCGGTGGATGTCAGTTCCGGCGTAGAGTCGGCCAAGGGCATCAAGGACGCCGACAAGATCCGTGCCTTCGTGGCGGCTGTGCGCGCCGCCGACAGCACGCCCTGATTGAAAGTCCCCCCATGTCTGCATATACCCAACCCGATGCCAACGGGCACTTTGGCAAGTACGGCGGTGCGTTCATTTCCGAAACGCTGACGCACGCCATCGACGAACTCAAGCAGGCCTACGCCCGCTACCAACAGGACCCCGAATTCATCGCCGAGTTCAAACACGAGCTGGCGCATTTCGTCGGCCGCCCCTCGCCCATCTACCATGCCGCGCGCATGAGCCGTGAAATGGGCGGTGCCCAGATCTTCCTGAAACGCGAAGACCTGAACCACACCGGCGCCCACAAGATCAACAACACCATCGGCCAGGCCCTGCTCGCCAGGCGCATGGGCAAGCCGCGCGTGATTGCCGAGACCGGCGCCGGCCAGCATGGCGTGGCAACCGCCACCATCTGCGCCCGCTACGGCCTGGAGTGCGTGGTCTACATGGGCGCGGAAGACGTCAAGCGCCAGTCGCCCAACGTCTACCGCATGCACCTGCTGGGTGCCAAGGTGGTACCGGTCGAGTCCGGCAGCCGCACGCTCAAGGACGCGCTGAACGAAGCCATGCGCGACTGGGTGACCAACGTCGACAACACCTTCTACATCATCGGCACCGTGGCCGGCCCGCACCCCTACCCCATGATGGTGCGCGATTTCCAGAGCGTCATCGGCGAGGAATGCCTGACGCAGATGCCCGACCAGAACAGCGGCAGGCAGCCGGATGCCGTGATCGCCTGCGTGGGCGGCGGCAGTAATGCCATGGGCATCTTCTACCCCTACATCGAGCACGAAAACACGCGCCTGATCGGCGTGGAAGCGGCCGGCGAGGGCCTGGACACCGACAAGCACGCGGCCAGCCTGCAGATGGGCGCCCCCGGCGTGCTGCACGGCAACCGCACCTACATCCTGCAGGACGCCAACGGCCAGATCACCGAAACGCACAGCATCAGCGCCGGCCTGGACTACCCCGGCGTCGGCCCCGAGCACGCCTGGCTGCGCGACACCGGCCGCGCCGAGTATGTCGGCATCACCGACAAGGAAGCGCTGGAAGCCTTCCACTACCTGTGCCGCACCGAGGGCATCATCCCCGCGCTGGAATCCAGCCACGCCGTGGCGCATGCCATGAAGCTGGCAAAAACCATGTCGCCGGAGCAGAGCATCCTGGTCTGCCTGTCCGGCCGTGGCGACAAGGACATCGGCACCGTGGCCGACCTGTCCGGCGTCGATTTCTACGACCGTCCGTCCATGCGTGGCCATGTCGTCAAGGGCGGCGCTGCTGCCGAATCGCAATCCAGCGCAGGAGCCCAGTCATGAGCCGCATCGCCTCCACCCTCCAAGCCCTGAAAGACCAGGGCCGCACCGCCCTCATCCCCTACATGATGACCGGCTACCCGCACAAGGGCTGCACGCCTGCGCTGATGCACGCCATGGTCGACGCCGGCGTGGACATCATCGAGCTGGGCATCCCCTTCTCCGACCCCATGGCCGACGGTCCGGTGATCCAGCAGGCGGCCGAACAGGCGATTGCCCAAGGGAGCGGCCTGCCGGACGTGCTGGAGGCCGTGCGCACCTTCCGCCAGAAGGATGACAAGACGCCCGTGGTGCTGATGGGCTACGCCAACCCGATCGAGTGCTACGAACTGCATCATGGCGCCGGCAGTTTTGCCCGCGACGCAGCCAGTGCCGGCGTGGACGGCATGCTGGTGGTGGACTATCCGCCCGAGGAGTGCAGCGAGTTCGCTGCCCAGCTGCGCGAGAACAGCATGGACCTGATCTTCCTGCTGGCGCCCACCTCCACGCCGCAGCGCATGCAGCAAGTGGCGGATCTGGCCAGCGGCTATGTGTATTACGTGTCGCTCAAGGGCGTGACCGGCTCCGGCGCGCTGGATACCGCTGCTGTGGCAGAGGCAATTCCGCGCATCCGCGAGCATGTGAAGATCCCGGTCGGGGTCGGTTTCGGCATCCGCGACGCCGAAAGCGCCCGCGCCATTGCCGAGCATGCCGATGCCGTGGTGATCGGCAGCCGCATCATCCAGCTCATCGCCAACGAGCAGGGAGAAGGCATCAACCGGACGGCTGCCAGCTTTCTGCAAGGTATCCGTAGCGCATTGGACGCATAATTACGGCAACTGAAATTACGCATCACAATATGAGCTGGTTGGAAAAACTGCTGCCTGCCAAGGCAACCAAGGCGGCAAACAATGCCGAGCGACGTGCCAACATGCCCGAAGGGCTGTGGATCAAGTGCCCGAGCTGCGACACCGTCCTGTACAAGACCGATCTCGAACAGAACCAGAACGTCTGTCCGAAGTGCAGTCACCATCACCGCATGAATGCGCGCGAGCGCCTCAACGCGTTTCTGGATGCCGAAGGCCGCTACGAGCTGGCCCAGGAAGTGCTGCCGGTCGACGCCCTCAAGTTCAAGGACAGCCGCAAGTATCCCGAACGCCTGAAGGAAGCGCTGGAAGCCACCAATGAGACCGACGCACTGGTCGTCATGGGCGGCAGCGTGCAGAGTATCAACGTGGTGGTGGCCTGCTTCGAGTTCGACTTCATGGGCGGCAGCATGGGCTCCGTGGTTGGCGAGCGCTTCGTGCGCGGCGTCGAGCATGCCATCGAGCAGAAAGTGCCCTTCATCTGCTTCACCGCCACCGGCGGTGCGCGCATGCAGGAAGGCCTGCTCTCGCTGATGCAGATGGCCAAGACCAACGCTGCGCTCACGCGTCTGGCGAAAAAAGGCCTGCCCTACATCAGTGTGCTGACCGACCCGACCATGGGCGGCGTCTCTGCCGGTTTTGCCTTTGTCGGCGACATCGTGATTGCGGAACCCAAGGCCCTGATCGGCTTTGCCGGCCCGCGCGTGATCGAGAACACCGTGCGCGTGAAGCTGCCCGAAGGTTTCCAGCGCGCCGAGTTCCTGTTGCAAAAAGGTGCTGTCGACATGATCATCGACCGCCGCGAACTGCGCAGCACCATCGCCAAATCGCTGGCCATGCTGCAGCGCATGCCGGCGGATGCGGTCGAAACGGTCTGAACTTCTGCATCTGATCCCGAAGCCCGAAGCAGCGCCCCGTGATGGCGCGCTGCTTCAGTCTTTGTCGGCGGATGGCAAGGTCAGTTGCATCCACGCCAGATCCAGCCAGCGCCCGAACTTGGTGCCCACCTCGGGCATCAGACCGGTTTGCACAAAGCCAAGCTGGCGATGCAGCCCAATCGACGGTTGATTGCCCGCCTCGATCGCCGCCACCATCACATGCTTGTCGAGCGCACGTGCCCGTTCGATCAGTTCGTGCATCAACTGCCGCGCCACGCCCTTCCCCCTCGCATCCGGATGCACGTAGACCGAGTGCTCCACTGTATGCCGGTAGCCGTCGAAGGCACGCCAGTCTCCGAAGCTGGCATAGCCCAGCACGCTGTCCTGCTCGTCCACGGCCACCAGCACCGGATACCCCATTTGCTGACGCGCCTGCAGCCAAGCGACGCGGTTGGCTTCATCGACGAGTTGCTCGTTCCAGATGGCTGTCGTGTTCAGCACGGCGTCGTTGTAGATGGTGCGGATGCCTGCGGCATCGGGCACGCCTGCATCGCGGATGAGAATGCCTGACATGGTGTGTTCGGATAGGGAATGACGAGGGTGGAAGCGCGTCGGGCAGGGGCATCGATTTGGTGTCGACACCCTCTCCTTCTGGCACGCCGGGTATTTTCAGAGCAAGATCGGTGCACCCGTTTAGCGGCTGATCTGCAGCGGCGCCTGCGCACCTGGCTTGCTGCTCAGGCTGCGCGCAACCCCCGCCAGATCGACGAACTCCTTGCGCAACCCGAAGGGATCGGCGCCCTGCGCCCCACGCGCCAATGCGATGGCATCGTTCCAGCCAAAGCTGCCGGTGTACTGCCCGCCGCGCAGCAACTGGCCGTAGCTGGCCACTGCGGTAGCAAAACGCATGTCGGTGCTGGCCTGCGCCAGCGGCTTGGCACCCACCGCCACCGGCGTGCTCATCAGCACACTGGCGCTCTTGCCGACGGGCTTGTAGCGCAACTGCACAAACGCCAGTTCATTGCCATGCCCCGCAGGCGCTGCCCTGGGCTGGTAACGGCTGTCGTTCACCCAGCCCGGCCTGCCTGCCGGAATCACCTCGTACAGCGCAGTCACGGCATGGCCTGCACCGATGTCACCGGCATCCACCTGGTCGTTGTTGAAGTCTTCCTTGCGCAGCAGGCGGTTCTCGTAGCCCACCAGGCGGTACTGGCTGACCGTGGCCGGGTTGAATTCGACCTGCACCTTCACGTCCTGCGCCACCGTGGCCAGGGTGGAAGTGAGTTGCTGGCGCAGCACCTTCTTCGCTTCCTGCTCGCTGTCGATGTAGCTGTAGTTGCCATCGCCCGCATCAGCCAGCTGCTCCATCAGGCGCTCGTTGTAGTTGCCGGAGCCAAAGCCCAGCGTGGTGAGCGAAACGCCCGACTTGCGCTTCTCGGCCACCATGCCCTTGAGCGTGTTGAAATCGGTGATGCCCACGTTGAAATCGCCATCCGTCGCCAGCAGGATGCGATTGATGCCGTTGCGCTGCCAGGCCTTCTGCGCCTCGCGGTAGGCCATCTGGATGGCCGCTTCCCCGGCGGTCGAGCCGCCCGCCTGCAAGGCATTCACCACGGACAGGATGGCCTCCTTGTTGCTGCCGGGCGTGGGTGGCAGCACCAGCTTTTCACCGCTGGCGTAGGTGATGATGGTCACACGGTCCTGCGGGCGCAGCTGCTCGGTCAGCAGGCGCAGCGTGCGCTTCACCAGGGGCAGCTTGTCGGGCGCCTGCATGGAGCCGGACACGTCCACCAAAAATACCAGGTTGGCCGGCGGCAGGCTGCCCAGCGTCCGGTCGGCCGCCTGGATGGCAATGCGCACCAGCTGCGCGTCTGCCTTCCAGGGCGAATGCGCCACTTCCGTACTCACGCCAAACGGATGCGGGCTGCCGGCAGCCGGACGCGGGTAATCGTAGGGGAAATAGTTGATCAGCTCTTCCACCCGCACGGCATCCACCGGCGGCAGGCGGCCATCATTCAGAAAACGGCGCACATTGGCGTAGCTGCCGGTGTCCACGTCGATGCTGAAGGTGGAAACCGGCTCCTTCGCCACTTCATGCACGGGGTTGGTGCTGATCTCGCCATACTTTTCGGTATTGGCCGGCGGGCGCATGACCTCGATGGCGGTCGGCGAAGGCGCATACAGCACGCTGCCTCCGACCGCCATGGGCGCCATCGGACGCACCGCCGCGCGCGTGGCCAGCGCACCGGCCTTGCTCTCCGCCACCGCGTCCCTGGCACCGCCGGGAGCCGTCGATGGCGAGCCACAGGCTGCCAGCAGCAAGGCCGCGAGCGCTGCAGCCATCACAGGCGCACGGCCCCGGACCAGACTGGAAGAAGAAAGGCGCAGATGCGGCGTCATGCATGTTCTCCAAAGTTCGGCGCGAACCCCATCGGCCCGGCTGCTGCCTGCATGTTACCGCGGCCAGGCTCCGGCTTTTCTAGACGTTTCACCACCCCTCCAGTCGGCCACCGACAACAACCCGGTGCCCCGGACTGGCCGCAAGCCCGCGGCACGGCCTAAAATAAGGGTTTTTGCCAGCCTGAGGCAGGTATTGCCTCGCCATTACACCCACCCATGTCCGAACAACAGAACCCCGCCCAGGCTCCCGCAGCCCCCGCCGTTGATGACAACCAGCTGATCGCCGAGCGCCGCGAGAAGCTCAAGGCGCTGCGCGCCGCCCAGGCCGAGGGCAAGGGCGTGGCGTTCCCCAACGACTTCAAACCGGCCGACCGCGCTGCCGACCTGCTGGCTGCCGTCGATGGCAAGACCAAGGAAGAGCTGGACCAGGCCAACGCCGAAGACAGGAAGATCACCGCCAGCATCGCCGGCCGCATGATGCTCAAGCGCGTCATGGGCAAGGCCAGCTTTGCCACGCTGCAGGATGCCACCGGCCGCTTCCAGATCTACGTCACGCGCGATGACGTGGGCGAAGACATCTACGCTGCGTTCAAGCACTGGGATCTGGGCGACATCGTGGCTGCCGAGGGCTATCTGTTCAAGACGCGCACCGGCGAGCTGTCACTGCACGCGACGAAGATCCGCCTGCTGACCAAGAGCCTGCGTCCGCTGCCCGACAAGTTCCACGGCGTGGCCGACCAGGAAATCAAGTACCGCCAGCGCTACGTCGACCTGATCACCGACGAATCCGCACGCCAGCGCTTCACCGCGCGCAGCAAGGCCATCAGCAGCATGCGCGAGTTCATGGTCAACCACGGCTTCCTGGAAGTCGAGACGCCCATGCTGCACCCGATTCCGGGCGGTGCCAACGCCAAGCCGTTCGTCACGCACCACAATGCGCTGGACCAGGAAATGTTCCTGCGCATCGCGCCCGAGCTCTACCTCAAGCGCCTGATCGTGGGCGGTTTCGAGCGTGTGTTCGAGATCAACCGCAGCTTCCGCAACGAGGGCATCAGCGTCCGTCACAACCCCGAGTTCACCATGATGGAGTTCTACGCGGCGTTCTGGCACTACCAGGACCTGATGGACTTCACCGAATCGCTGCTGCGCCATGTCGCCATGAAGGCGCTGGGCACGCTGCAGATCAGCTACCAGGGCCGCGCCATCGACCTGTCGCAGCCCTTCCAGCGCATGACCATCCGCGAGGCCATCCACGCCCACACCGAAGCCGGTGCGCATGTGGACGACCCGGCCTGGCTGATCAGCGCGCTCAAGCGCCTGGGCATGAGCGAGGAGGAGCACCGCCTGAGCAGCCGCAGCCTGCCCAGCCTGCAGGTGATGTACTTCGAGGAAGCCGTGGAAGAAAAGCTCTGGCAGCCCACCTTCATCATGGAGCACCCGACCGAGATCAGCCCGCTGGCGCGTGCCAACGATGCCCGTCCGGAAGTGACCGAGCGCTTCGAGCTCTACATCACCGGCCGCGAAATGGCCAACGGCTTCTCCGAGCTGAACGATGCCGAAGACCAGGCCGCACGCCTGCAGGCCCAGGTCGATGCCAAGGACGCCGGCGACGACGAAGCCATGTTCTTCGACCACGACTTCATCCGCGCGCTGGAATACGGCATGCCTCCCACCGGCGGCTGCGGCGTGGGCATCGACCGCTTCATGATGCTGCTGACCGACAGCCCCAGCATCCGCGACGTGATCCTGTTCCCGGCGCTGCGCCGCGAAGCCGGTCTGTGAGCGCATGCCTGTCTTCGCGCGTGACGGTGCGGAGGCGGGCAGGCAATGGGCCAGCCTTGCTGCTCGACCAGGTGCCGCTCGCAGGCTGCTGCGACATGGCCCGGAAAGCGTGCAGTGCCACATTTCAACCACATCACATGGCAAGCTTCTCTGATCGAGATCAGGGTTATGAGCTAATGAAAGACTTTTCTTTGCCAAGCCTGCCGCCCACGTCGCACAATGTGGGTTTATACCGATAGCCGCTCCATATTGGGGCGTCTAGTGCCTTTGTTTCCTCTGTGCCCTCCGCCTTCGGCGCGGCAACACCCGACCGCATAGCACCATGAGCGCCTTCCTCGAAGAAAAAGTTCTCTCCGTCCACCACTGGACCGATCGCCTCTTCAGCTTTACCACCACGCGTGACACCGCCCTGCGCTTCTCCAACGGGCATTTCACCATGATCGGCCTGCGCCAGCCCAACGGCAAGCCGCTGCTGCGCGCCTACAGCATCGCCAGCCCCAACTACGAGGAGCATCTGGAGTTCCTGAGCATCAAGGTGCCGGACGGCCCGCTCACCAGCCAGCTGCAGCACCTGAAGGTGGGCGACACCGTGATCGTCGGCAAGAAGCCCACCGGCACGCTGCTGATCGACTACCTGACGCCGGCCAAGAACCTGTACCTGCTGGGTACCGGCACCGGTCTGGCGCCATGGCTGTCCATCATCCGTGATCCGGAAACCTACGAGCGTTTCGAGAAGGTCATCCTGGTGCACGGCGTGCGTCATGTGGCCGAGCTGTGCTACCACGACTACCTGACCATGGAGCTGCCCGAGCACGAGTTCCTGGGCGAGATGGTGCGCGAGCAACTGGTGTACTACCCCACCGTGACGCGCGAACCCTTCGAGCGCCAGGGCCGCATCACCACGCTGATCGAGAACGGCCAGATGGCACGTGAACTCGGCCTGCCGGAGCTGAACCCCGAAACCGACCGCGTGATGATCTGCGGCAGCCCGACCGTGCTGCGCGACCTGAAGGACATCTGCGAGAAACGCGGCTTTGCCGAAGGCAATACCACCACGCCGGGCGACTATGTGATCGAACGCGCTTTCGTGGAAAGCTGACCGGAGCAAAAGCGCCTGCATGGGCGCTGCACAAACGACAAGGGCGACAAGCATTGGCTTGCCGCCCATTGTTTTGCCGCTACGAAGGTCAGTGCATCAAGCGCACGCTGCATCGTCCTGGCTTGGACATGAAGCACGTAGCTTCATCTGAAGATTGCCGGGCTGCGATACGCTCTCAGGAGCGGATTTCCTTGACGACGGCATCCTGCACATCGCCGGAACCACCGAAACGGCCCTTGCCCGGTGCCTTGCGCGCCGGCTGCTGCACTTCTGCACCGCCGGCGGCCTGTTCCTGGCCAAAACCGGTGCCCGCGCCGGGCACACCCCAGCCGAAACTGGCGCCACTACGCATGCGACGCGCCATGTCGGTATAGCCACGGTAAATCGTCAGCGGGTTGCGCCCGGTCAGCAACATCCACACCCCGCCGACGGCGACCGCGAAGGTGCCGGCAATCAGGATGCTGGTAGTGAAGACAGCAGCAACGCCCCACATCAGAATGCGGGTGAGAACGCCAAAAAAGGAATCAAGCATGCAGGGAATCTATAAGGCCTTGCGGCCGATGTTGCGATACTTTCCATAGTGACGGCTGCGCGTCAAAAGTCAATAGCCCTACATGCTGTTACCGTGTCCATGGCCTTCTCTCAGTGCAGGGACGAAGGCGGTGGCGTATCCGGCTGTCCCGCCTCGGCCATGGCCTGACGCCACAGGCGCAGCGGCACATGGTTGGCCAGCAGGTGGAAGATGCGCTGCTCCATCTCTTCCGTCACGCAATGGCCGGTTTCCGGGAACACATCTACGGAGAAATCCGCATCCAGATCCCGCAGACGGTAGCCCGCCTCCACCGCAGCCTGGTAAGGCATGACCTCGTCATCCTTGCCGTGCATCCAGTGGATGCAGGTGTGCTGATGCATCTGCTCGGGCAGACGATCGAAACGACCGGCCACGGCAAACAGGCGCGCTGCCAGATCCTGCTCTGCCGCCACCGCCTCCAGCGCGACCGTGGCCGACTGGGCAAAGCACAGCAGCGCGGTACGTTCCGGGCCGAGGCCGGTATGCCGCTGCCAGGCACGCACCGTGGCCGACAGTTCCAGCCGCGCCGGCAACAGCCGCTCGGGTCGGTTCTCGTCGCTCTCGCCACGATGCGAGTACCACTGGAAACCTTCACCTTCGTCGTAGGCGTGCGGCGCTGCCACACAGGCCACCACCCCCTGCGGGAACTGCCGCGACAGGCGCTGGGCCATGTCCAGCATGTCGGACGGCTTCTGACCCGCGCCGTGGAACAGCAGGAACAGTTGCTGCGGCTGTTCGGGCCAGGAGGTGATCAGGTCGTGCGGCGCGGGCACGGTGACGGGAATGGCATCGCCGGGCTGGGTCGTCATGCTGCCTCCTGCTGCAGGCCGGCCTGACGCTCGAGGCAGCGGGCGACGGCCTGCGGATAGATCAGATGTTCCTGCGTGAGCACGCGGGCGGCCAGCGTGTCGGGCGTATCGTCCGGCAGCACCGGCACCACCGCCTGCGCCAGAATCGGGCCATGATCCAGATCGGCCGTCACGATGTGCACGGTGGCGCCGGCAAAGCGGCAGCCCGCCTCCAGCGCCCGCTGGTGCGTGTGCAGGCCGGGGAATGCCGGCAGCAGCGACGGATGGATATTGAGCATGCGCCCTGCGTAACGGGCCACGAACTCCGGCGTGAGAATGCGCATGAAGCCGGCCAGCACCACCAGCGCGGGCTCGTAGCGGTCGATCAGTTCGGCCAGCGCAGTGTCGAAGCTGGCGCGATCGGGGAAGGCCTTGTGGTCGAGCACTTCGGTGGCAATGCCCTGCTCCTTGGCGAACTTGAGCCCGCCTGCATCCGCCTTGTTGCTGATCACGGCAGCGATGCGGCCGCCGAAGCGGCGCAGCCAGTGCTCGCGCTGGGCAGCCCGGACAATGGCCGCCATGTTGGAGCCGCCGCCGGAGATCAGGATCACGATGTTTTTCTGCGATGTCATGGGCGGAATTATCCGCCATCGGCGCTGCAAGCGTGCAGGCGGCGTTCCAGGGATGTGCCGGCGCCAGCCCCGCCGCAGGACTAGAATGCAGCCCCATGAATCGCAAATTGCTTGTTGCGCTGCTGGTGCTGGCCGCGCTGATTGCCGGCCCCTGGTATGGCGCGCGCCAGAGCGTGCAGGCCATGGAGCAAGGCCGTGAGCCCAGCGGCCTGGCGCTCAACCTCGCTTACTGGGCGGTGATGCTGCCCGGCATGTCCGCGCTGGTGGATGTGCCCCGCACTGCGCTCGCCGTGGCCTACCACCAGCACCGCGATGGTGCGGAGCTGGCCGATACGGCCCAGATGCTGCAGCGCGCCGAACGCCTGCAGTTCCGCCTGCAATCCTGGCTGGACAAGTCGCCGCTGAATGCAGACGGCAGCATCGACTCCCTGCGCCTGCAGGCACAGCAGCAGATGCTGGGCACCCTGGTGCGACTCGATCGCTGGCCGGGAACGCTGGGAGCCCTCGCGCCCCGCCTGCAACAGCAGCTGGCTGCCACCCTGCAGGCCCCGTCGGCTGCCGCTCTGGAGCCCCTGCAGCGCCTGCGGGTGGCCGAAACCCTGGCCATGTTCGCAACCCGCCAGCACGACGCGGCCCAAGCCGAACGGTGGCTGGCCTTGGCCGAGCAGGCCGTGCCGCAGCCGGTTGCCATCAAGGAACAGACCACCGAGAACACCGCGCGCCATCTGCTGCGCCTGCGTGCCATGCTGGCCAGTTGCGCTCCGGGCAACACACCGCTGTTCGAGGAAGCCGCCAACACTGCGCTGCGCCAGGGCTATGACGTGCGCCAGTTGCGTGCGCAATACACCGCGGGCTGGGACCGCGCCCTGCTCCTGCTGGCGCGCCGCGACGGCACCAGCGACAGCTGCAGGCGCGTGGCCGATGACTACCAGCGCCTGCTGACGGCAGCACAGCCTTCGCGCTGATTGTCCCGAGCGGCGATAATACCGCTCCATGAAGATTTTCCGCGGCTTTCGCCATTCCCAGCTCGCCCCGCATTGCGCCCTGACCATCGGCAACTTCGATGGCGTGCATCGCGGCCATCAGGCGATGCTGGCCCTGCTGCGCAACGAGGCCCGCCATCGCGGCCTGCCCAGTTGCGCCCTGACTTTCGAACCGCATCCGCGCGACTTCTTTGCCGAGAAGTTCAAGAAGCCCGAGCTCGCACCCGCACGCATCGCCACCCTGCGCGACAAGCTCTCCGAGCTGGCCAACAATGGCATCGACCAGACGGTGATCATCCCCTTCAATGAACAGCTGGCATCGCTGCCAGCCGAGGAGTTCATTCGCCAGGTGCTGGTGGAAGGGCTGGGCGCGCAATATGTGCTGGTGGGCGATGATTTCCGCTTCGGTGCCGGTCGCACCGGTGATTACGCCATGCTGGATGCGGCTGGGCGCGTGCAGGGCTTCGAAGTCTCGCGCATGAACAGCTACGAGATTTCGCGCCTGACGCTTCCCGGTGAGGCCGCGCCTGCGCAGCCCGGCATCCGCGTGAGCAGCACCGAGGTGCGCGAGGCGTTGTCGCTCGGCGACATGGAGGAGGTGACGCGCCTGCTGGGCCGTCCCTACAGCGTGAGCGGCCATGTGGTGCACGGGCGCAAGCTGGGCAGAAGCCTGGACTTCCCGACGCTCAACCTGCGCTTCTCGCACTGGAAGCCCGCCGCCAGCGGCATTTTCGTGGTGCAGGTGCATGGCCTGACACAGGATGGCAGGCCACTTCCGGGCGTGGCCAACATGGGCATCCGCCCCTCGCTGGACCCGAATGACGTCAACGGCGGACGCGTGCTGCTGGAGACATTCTGCCTCGAATGGCCGCAGGAACTGGGTCGCGAAGGCGGCTACGGTAAAATCATCCGCGTGGAACTGCTGCACAAACTGCACGACGAACGCAAGTACGACGGTCTGGCCGCCCTGCAAGAGGGCATAGCGCAAGACTGCGCCGACGCGCGCGCATGGTTTGCTGCCCGCCACAGCGAAACCCGACGCCAGACCACGCGCGACCGAATTTGACGGCCCCTGCATGGCAGGCCTGCCATGCGCGCCCGGCCCTGCGGCGGCATCCAGTTCCCGCAGCGCACGAAGCACGCATGTCACTGTCTGCCTCGTCCTGCCCGCCGCCTGATGCGGCCCCTGCCTCCTCTTTCCAAGTTTCCGCCGCCATGTCCGACCAGAACACCATCGATTACAGCAAAACCCTCAACCTGCCCGACACGCCCTTTCCCATGCGCGGCAACCTGCCCAAGCGCGAGCCCGACTGGGTGAAGAAATGGGAAGACGGCAAGCTGCACGACAAGCTGCGTGCCGCCCGAGCCGGCCAGGAAAAGTTCGTGCTGCACGACGGCCCGCCCTATGCCAACGGCCAGATCCACATCGGCCACGCCGTCAACAAGATCCTGAAGGACATGATCGTGAAGGCGCGCCAGCTCAAGGGCCTGGACGCTGTCTATGTGCCGGGCTGGGACTGCCACGGTCTGCCGATCGAGAACCAGATCGAGAAGCTGCACGGCCGCAACCTGCCGCGCGACGAGGTGCAGGCCAAGAGCCGCGCCTACGCCGCCGAGCAGATCGCCGGCCAGATGGCCGACTTCAAGCGTCTGGGCGTGCTCGGTGCCTGGGACAATCCGTACAAGACGATGAACTTCGCCAACGAGGCGAACGAGATCCGCGCGCTCAAGAAGATCATGGAACGCGGCTTCATCTACCGTGGCCTCAAGCCCGTGTACTGGTGCTTTGACTGCGGATCCTCGCTGGCCGAGTTCGAGATCGAATACCAGGACAAGAAGAGCACCACACTGGACATCGCCTTCGAATGTGCCGATCCGGACAAGCTGGCAGCGGCCTTCGGCCTGCAGGGTCTGGACGCGCCCGCCTTTGCCGTGATCTGGACCACCACCGCCTGGACCATTCCTGCCAACCAGGCGCTGAACATCAACCCACACCTGAACTACGCGCTGGTAAAAACCGAGCGCGGCTACCTGCTGCTGGCCGCCTCGCTGGTGGAGAGCTGCCTGGAGCGCTTCGGCCTGCAGGGCGAAGTGGTGGGCACCACCAAGGGCGAGACACTGGGCCTGATTCACTTCAAGCACCCGCTGTACGACGTGGACCCCGGCTACGCGCGCTTCTCGCCCGTCTATCTGGCCGATTACGCCACCGACGAGGACGGTACCGGTATCGTCCACTCCTCTCCCGCCTATGGCCTGGATGACTTCCACAGCTGCGTCACCCATGGCATGAAGTACGAGGACATCCTCAACCCGGTGCAGGGCAACGGCCAGTACGAGGAAGGCTTCCCGCTGTTCGGCGGCCTGCATATCTGGAAGGCCGTGCCCGTCATCATCGAGGCGCTGAAGAATGCCGGCTGTGTGCTGTCCACGCACGACATCATGCACAGCTACCCGCACTGCTGGCGCCACAAGACGCCGGTGATCTACCGCGCCGCCGCGCAATGGTTTGTGCGCATGGACGAGGGTGAAGGCGTGTTCACCACCGACAAGGCGCCGCGCAGCCTGCGCGAGGTGGCGCTGGACGCGATCGAGCAGACCAGCTTCTACCCCGAGAACGGCAAGGCGCGCCTGCGCGACATGATCGCCAACCGTCCGGACTGGTGCATCTCGCGCCAGCGCAACTGGGGCGTGCCCCTGCCCTTCTTCATCCACAAGGACAGCGGCGAGCTGCACCCGCGCACCATGGAAATCATCGACCAGGCGGCCAGCATGGTGGAGCAAGGCGGCATCGAAGCCTGGAGCAAGGTCACGGCCGAGGAGATCCTGGGCGCGGACGAAGCACAGCACTACACCAAGGTGAACGACACGCTGGACGTGTGGTTCGACTCCGGCACCACGCACCTGCACGTGCTGCGCGGCAGCCATGCGGACATCCTGCAGTTCCCGGCCGACCTGTATCTGGAAGGCCATGACCAGCATCGCGGCTGGTTCCACAGCTCGCTGCTGACCGCCTGCGCCACCGATGGCCGCGCGCCCTACAAGGGCCTGCTGACGCACGGTTTCACCGTGGACGGTCAGGGCCGCAAGATGAGCAAGTCGGTCGGCAACGTGGTCGCGCCGCAGAGCGTGAGCGACAAGCTGGGCGCCGAGATCATCCGCCTGTGGGTGGCCAGTACCGATTACTCGGGCGATCTGGCGATCGACGACAAGATCCTGGCGCGCGTGGTGGACGCCTACCGCCGCATCCGCAATACGCTGCGCTTCCTGCTCGCCAACATCAGCGATTTCGACATCCAGCGTGATGCCGTGGCCGATGCCGAGATGTTCGAAGTAGACCGCTATGCACTGGGCCGTGCGGCTGCGCTGCAGACCGACATCCTGGCGCACTACGAGGTGTACGAGTTCCATCCGGTGGTGGCGCGCCTGCAGCACTTCTGCAGCGAATTCCTGGGGGGTTTCTATCTGGACGTGCTCAAGGACCGCCTGTACACGACCAAGGCCGACAGCCGCGCCCGCCGCAGCGCCCAGACCGCGCTGTACCACATCACGCACGCCATGCTGCGCTGGATGGCGCCGTTCCTGAGCTTCACCGCCGAAGAGGCGTGGGAGATCATCGGCAGCAGCGATTCGATCTTCATCGAGACCTACAGCACACTGCCCGCCACCGACGACCTGCTGGCCGTGAAGTGGGAGCGCCTGCTGGACATCCGCGCTGCTGCCAACAAGGAAATCGAAGCCGTGCGCGAACAGGGCCAGGTGGGCTCCTCGCTGCAGGCCAACATGACGATCACGGCTCCGGCCGACGATCTCGCTGCGCTACAAAGTCTGGGCGAGGACCTGAAGTTCATCTTCATCACCTCGCAGGTCACGCTGCAGGCCGGCGATGCGCTGGCCATCAGCGTGACGCCCTCTTCCGCGCAGAAGTGCGAGCGCTGCTGGCACTACCGCGATGATGTGGGCGTGAACCCCGGGCATCCGACCCTCTGCGGCCGTTGCGACAGCAACCTGCATGGCGACGGCGAAGCACGGGAGTTTGCATAAATGGCGAGTTCCACCCGCACCCGCAACGCCCCCGCCCGCAAGACCGCAGCCCGCAGCAGTGACAGCAGCCTCGGCCTGTGGTTGGCCGTGGCGGCGCTGTGGCTGATTCTGGACCAGTTCACCAAGGTGCTGATCGTCCAGAACTACCAGCTGGGCGACAGCACCTTCGTCACCAACTTCTTCAACGTGGTGCGCGTGCACAACTACGGCGCAGCCTTCTCCTTCCTGGCCAATGCCGGTGGCTGGCAGCGCTGGTTCTTCATGGGCATCGGCGTTGCGGCAGCCACCTTCATCATCTGGATGCTGCGCACCCACCCGCACCAGAAGCTGTTCAGCTTTGCCATGGCCAGCCTGCTGGGTGGCGCCATCGGCAACGTGATCGACCGCGTGTGGCATGGCTATGTGGTGGACTTTCTGGATTTCCACTGGAACTTCCTGAGCCCGCTGTTCCATCAGGGGCACTTCCCGGCCTTCAACATTGCCGATACCGCCATCACCATTGGCGCGATCTGCCTGATCCTGGACGAGATTCTGCGCGTGCGCAAGGCGCGCTGAACGCAAGGGAGATCGCCTGGAATGATGGCCACCACTCCCTTGCAACGCTGCTACGTACGCTTGGCCGCCCCCTCTTTTGTGGCGGGTGCGAAAGAGATAATGGTGGTCACCGCATGCTCACCCTGCGTCATGCGTCGCATTGACGTCATGCATCCGGGTTATCCTTGTTGATTCACTTTCGATTATTTCCATGACCCAACCCATCGACATCGTCATCATGGCTGCCGGCAAGGGCACCCGCATGAAAAGTGCCACTCCGAAAGTGCTGCAGAAGCTGGCGCATCAGGGTCTGGTCCAGCATGTGCTGGACACAGCCGCGCAGCTGCAGGCACGCAAGGTGGTGGTGATTACCGGCCATGGCGCCGAACAGGTGGAAGCAGCCCTGGCCACGGCGGGCGATGCGCAGCCCCAGCGCGAATTCGTGCGCCAGATGCCGCAGCTGGGTACCGGCCATGCCGTGCAGCAGGCTGTGCCGGTGCTGGACGATGATGGCATCGTGGTGATCCTGTCTGGCGACGTGCCACTGACGCAGGCCGACACCATCCAGGCATTGGTGCAGCAGAGTGGCGGCGACAAGCTGGCCCTGCTCACGCTGCGCATGGACAATCCCTTCGGTTACGGTCGCGTGATGCGCGATGCCTATGACAACGTGGAACGCATTGTCGAGCAGAAGGATGGCACACCGGACGAGCTGGCCGTGAAGGAAATCTACAGCGGCATCATGGCGGCGCCGGCGCGCCTGCTCAAGCAGTGGCTGGGCCGCATCGACAACGACAATGCACAGAACGAGTACTACCTGACCGATGTGGTCAAGCTGGCCGCTGCCGATGGCGTGCCGGTGCTGGCCCATGTGATCAGCGATGCCGTGCAGGTGGCCGGCGTGAACAGCCCGTTGCAGCTGGCCGAACTGGAGCGTGAATACCAGAAGCGCCAGGCTGAGCGCCTGATGGCGGACGGCGTGCGCCTGCGCGATCCGTCCCGCTTCGACCTGCGTGGCTCGCTCAGCTGCGGCCAGGACGTGGAAATCGATGTCAACTGCGTGTTCGAAGGCACCGTCAAGCTGGGCAGCAATGTGCGCATTGGTGCCAACTGCGTGCTGGCCAACTGCGAGATCGGCGATGGCGCGGTGATCCATCCCTTCACCCATGTCGACGGCGAGAAGCTGGGCGTGCGCGTGGGTGCTGGCGCACTGATTGGCCCGTTTGCCCGTCTGCGTCCCGGCGCCGATCTGGGCGAGGAAGTGCATATCGGCAACTTCGTCGAGGTGAAGAACTCCACCATGGCCAAGGGCGCCAAGGCCAACCATCTGGCCTATCTGGGCGATGCCACCGTGGGCGAGCGCGTCAACTATGGGGCCGGAACCATCACGGCCAACTACGATGGCGCCAACAAGCACCGCACCGTGATCGAGGCCGATGTGCATATCGGCAGCAACAGCGTACTGGTGGCCCCGGTGACGATTGGCGCCGGTGGCACCGTGGGTGCCGGCAGTACCATCGGGCGCGATACGCCCCCCAATGCGCTGAGCGTGGTGCGCGGCAAGCTGGTGCAGAAAGAGAACTACCAGCGCCCGGTGAAGATCAAGAAGTAAGCATTTTGCGCTTCACAAATCAAAGGCCGCGCAGGCATTGCGCGGCCTTTGTGCGTTGTGGGGCTGTGACTCCCAGGCAGAGCAACTGCGCCTCTGACAGGCGCGGCTGGTTCTCCCTGGATCGTCGTCAGAAGACCTGCTCGCTGCAAACCACTCGATCGCGTGCCTTCAAGGCGTTTCTGTAGATGGCGCAGTCCGAAGGACTCCCTGTCCGGCCAGCTCTTCAAAGCATGGCCAGACGACGACGCAGCTCCGCCACTTCCTCCATCAGGTCGACAGTCATCGCCGCCAGTTGCGGGTCGGCATCGAACATCTGCTCCAGATCCGCCAGCCGGCGGGCGCGGATGGCGGTGGTGCAGGAGAAACGCCAGGTGCCGAGGTCATCGGCCAGCACGCGCGGGTCGCCGCTGATCTGGGTGATGGAGAGCACCCCCTCCTGGACCCGCGCGCTGACCCAGTCGGGAGCCATGCGGCAGGCACGGGCGAGTTCTTCCAGCGTCATGGAATGGTCGCTGAGCAGCTCGGTCAGGTCGGCGGGAACGCTCACGGTGGTGTGCAAGCTTGCCATGGTCAATCCTTTCAATCAGTCGCGGGCTCAGGCCAGGCGGGGGTTGAAACCGGGGTAGGCCTTGGCCAGGGCTTCCCAGGCCGCACGTTGCTCAGAGGTGATGGCACTGGGGATGGCCGGCTCCAGTTCCAGATAGAGATCGCCGGGCTCGGCAGACGGGATGCCACGGCCTTTCAGGCGCAGCTTGCGGCCGCTGCCGGAGCCTGCGGGAACGGTAACTTCCACCGTGCCGCCCGCAGGCGTGGTGACTTCCACGGCACCGCCGATGGCTGCCTCCCACGGCGACACGCGCACGCGCTGGTAGACATCCTTGCCCTGCACGCGCCAGCGGGCATCTTCGCGGAACACCACCTGTAGCATCAGGTCGCCCGCAGCCCCGCCGCCAAAGCCGGGACTGCCCTGCCCGGCCAGACGGATCATCTGGCCTTCGCGCACACCCTTGGGAATTTTCACCTGCAGGCTGCGCTGCTCGGGGATAACATGGCCCTGCTCGTCCAGACGCGCGCTTTGCAGCGTGATGGTGCGCTCCGCGCCCAGGTAGGCATCGCGCAGTTCCAGTTCGATCTTGGCATGATGGTCTTCGCCGCGCATGCTGTGGCTGCCGCCGTGGGCGCGGCCGGCTCCGCCGCGCTGGGCGCGCTGCGCCCGCGCAGCCTGGCCGAACAGCTGCTCGAAAAAGTCGCTGTAGTTGCCGTCGCCGGAGGAGAAGCCCTGGAAGCCGCCTCCGCCGTCGGTAAACTCGAAGCCTGCATCCCAGTTGGGCGGCGGCTGATAATTGCCGTCCGGGCCCATGCCGGCCTGCCAGTTGGCGCCCAGCTTGTCGTAGGCGGCACGTTTTTCCGGATCGGAGAGCACGGTGTTGGCCTCGTTCACCTCGGCCATGCGTGCAGCGGCATCCGGCTCCTTGCTCACGTCCGGATGGTATTTGCGGGCCAGCTTGCGGAAGGCCTTCTTGATGTCATCGGCCGTGGCGCTCTTGTCGACGCCCAGCACCTTGTAGTAGTCCTTGAACTCCATGAATGACGGCTCCTGTGAGTGGACTGCAAGCCGCCCGCCGTCTGGCGGACGTGTTCGCTGCCATTATGGACATATAGGAACGGGCAGCCGGAAATCAAGCGCAGTATTCGGCGCCTGCTCCATCACGCCTCTTTCCGTGGCAATGGAATCTGCGTGGTGAACTTGCCCCGCTTCACGCTGAAGAAGGAACGCACATTGCGCACATTGGCGTTGCGCGTGAACAGGCGCTGACTCAGCGCCATGAAGGCCGGCATGTCGGCCACGGTGGCGATCAGGATGAAATCCGGCCCCGGGGAGGTCCGGTAGCACTGCTGGATGGCGGCTTCCGCCACCGCCAGCTGCTCGAACTGCTGCTGCTCTTCTTCGGCCTGCACGTCCAGCGTCACTTCGACGATGGCAGTCAGCCCGGCTCCGGTGACGGCGCGCAGCGCATCGCTACCGAGGATGCTGACGGTGCGCTCAATCAACCCCAGTGCCTGCAGGCGGCGTACGCGGCGCAGGCAGGTGGGGGGCGAGATGTGGCAGCGCTCGGCCAGCGCCTGGTTCGTCAGGCTCGCGTCCTGCTGCAGCTGTTCCAGCAGGCGCCAATCGGCTGCATCGAGTTCAACCGAAGCCTCTACTCCATCTTTCATTTCAAAAACCTCATTGATATGAAATTTTTATCCACCATCAACATGGAAAGAAATTTTATTTCGTTACGGCATATATTTCAATATCAAATTTCCATCTCGTTTTCCTATCATGGCTGATTACCTTCTTTCAGGAGCAAGAATATGTGCGGAATCGTGGCCGGAGTCGGAAACAAGAACGTGGTGCCAGTGCTGGTGCAGGGCCTGCAGCGCCTGGAGTATCGCGGCTATGACTCCTGCGGCGTGGCCGTGTGGAACGATGGCCTGAAACGCGCCCGCAGCACTGCGCGCGTGGCCGAACTGCTGGAGCAGGTGCAGCACGACAAGGTGGACGGCTATACCGGCATTGCCCACACGCGCTGGGCTACACATGGCGCGCCTGCCGTGCACAATGCGCATCCGCACTTCAGCTACGGCCCCAACGTGGATGCCGCCAACGCAGCCAACAAGCCGGGCCGCATCGCGCTGGTGCACAACGGCATCATCGAGAACCACGACGCCCTGCGCACCGAGCTGCAGGCCAAGGGCTATGTGTTCGCCAGCCAGACCGATACCGAAGTCATCGCCCACCTGATCGACTCGCTCTACAACGGCGACCTGTTCGATGCCGTCAAGCAGGCGCTGGCCCGCCTGCATGGTGCCTATGCCGTGGCCGTGATCGCGCGTGACGAACCCAACCGCATCGTCGGCGGTCGCGCCGGCTCGCCGCTGATTCTGGGCCTGGGTGCCGACGGCTCCCACTACCTGGCCAGCGACGCCATGGCCCTGGCCGGCGTGACCGACCAGATCATCTATCTGGAAGAAGGCGACGTGATCGACCTGCAGCTGGGCAAATACTGGATCGAGAATGACGGCCAGCGCCTGACGGCTGAAGACCGCCCCGTCAAGACCGTGCACGCCCACAGCGGCGCTGCCGAACTCGGCCCCTACCGCCACTACATGCAGAAGGAAATCTTCGAGCAGCCGCGCGCCCTGGCCGATACGCTGGAAGGCGTGGCAGGCATCGTGCCCGAGCTGTTTGGTGACAGCGCCTACCGCGTGTTCAAGGAAATCGACCGCATCCTGATCCTCTCCTGCGGCACCAGCTACTACAGCGGCTGCACGGCCAAGTACTGGCTGGAAGCGATTGCGGGCATCCCGACCGATGTGGAAATTGCCAGCGAGTACCGCTACCGCACCAGCGTTCCGAATCCGAAGACGCTGATCGTGACCATCAGCCAGAGCGGCGAAACCGCCGACACGCTGGCAGCCCTGCGCCACGCCAAGGCTCTGGGCATGACGCACACGCTGACGGTCTGCAATGTGTCCACCAGCGCCATGGTGCGCGAATGCGAACTGGCCTACATCACGCGCGCCGGCGTGGAAATCGGCGTGGCATCGACCAAGGCCTTCACCACCCAGCTGGCCGGCCTATTCCTGCTGACGTTGGCCATTGGACAGGTGAAGGGCACGATTCCGGAAGACAAGCAGGACGAGTACCTGCAGCGCATGCGCCATCTGCCGCTGGCCGTGCAGGCCGTGCTGGCGCTGGAGCCGCAGGTGATCCAGTGGTCCGAGGCTTTTGCCAAGAAGGACAACGCCCTGTTCCTGGGCCGTGGCATGCACTACCCGATCGCGCTGGAAGGCGCGCTCAAGCTGAAGGAAATCAGCTACATCCACGCCGAAGCCTATCCGGCCGGCGAGCTCAAGCACGGCCCGCTGGCGCTGGTAACCGAAGCCATGCCGGTGGTGGTGGTGGCGCCCAATGACGAGCTGATCGACAAGCTCAAGAGCAACATGCAGGAAGTGCGCGCGCGCGGCGGCGTGCTGTACGTGCTGGCCGATGCGGACAGCAACATCCAGAGCGAGGAAGGCATCCACGTGATCCGCATGCCGGAGCACTACGGCAGCCTGAGCCCCATCCTGCACGTGGTGCCGCTGCAACTGCTGGCCTACCACACCGCCTGCGCCAAGGGCACGGATGTGGACAAGCCGCGCAACCTGGCGAAGAGTGTGACGGTGGAGTAAGCGCAGCAGGCGGAGCCGGCTTTGATCTGCAGGAATAGAGCCTGTCGGGCTTGGAATATTCCCTGTCGGAAAGTGGCCCGCAACAAGTCGGCCGAGGATTGGGGCGTGTTCACGCGCCCCAATCCATTCCAGCTGCCCCTTAACGATTGGGGAGCCAGTTTGCTAATCAAGCGCTGGCTGCAGTTGTGTCACACTGATAAGATCATTCCCTTATTCCAAGCCGATCAGGACACCCGAGATGAAACGCTGCGTTGTCGGTATTCGTCGGACGAGAGAAACGGATGGGTGCACAGCCAAAGATGCTCCTACCGTTTGGTTTCCTTCGATGGCCACGATGGCGGCGGTGTTGTCGGAGGATAACCAGTCCCTGCTGCGCCTTATCCGTGACCGGCGGCCCAAGTCGCTGACGGAGCTCGCTGAGCTGACCGGGCGGCAAGTTCCTAACTTGTCACGCACACTGCGAATGATGGAGGGTTACGGACTGGTCGAGTTGAAAAAGAATGTGCGCGAAATTGAGCCGGTCGCATTGGCAACAAGTTTCAAGATTCTGATCGACTGAGGAATTACACGGAGAAGGGGGAGGCAATGCGAGATGGCGTAATCACCGAAGCAGATACCTGTCGCGAGTTCATCACGCCCCGATTGGTCGAGGCCGGCTGGGGTTCAGCACCACACGTCATTGGCGAGCAGCGGACCTTCACAAATGGCCGAATCATTGTGGCCGGGGGTAAGGTGCGGCGCGGCAAACAGAAGCGTGCAGATTACTTGCTATACCACCGACGGGACTATCCCCTGGCCGTTGTTGAGGCCAAGGAAATTGGGCTACCCGCCGAATCCGGTGTGCAGCAGGCGCGTGAGTACGCTGAGATCCTGGGCCTCAAGTTTGCCTACGCCACCAACGGCCACCGCATCATCGAGATCGACTACACCACCGGCACCGAGCGCGAAGTGGATCGCTATGCCACGCCCGATGAACTGTTTGCCCGCCTCTCAGCCGCCGTCCATCTGCCGCAAAACGCCGCTGCACATGTGTTGGAGCCGTTCAATCTGATCTCAGGCAAGGTGCCGCGCTATTACCAGCAGATCGCCATTGACCGGGTGATCGAAGCGATCTTGTTGGGGCAGAAGCGCATTCTGGCCACGCTGGCCACTGGCACCGGCAAGACCTGTGTCGCTTTCCAGATCTGCTGGAAGTTGTGGAACAGCCGCTGGAACAGGACCGGGGAATACCGCCGACCAAAGATTTTGTTCTTGGCTGACCGTAACATCTTGGTGGACGACCCGATGGCCAAGATGTTCGCCCCCTTTGGTGACGCTCGGCACAAGATCGCGGGTGGCGATACCAGCCAAAGCCGGGACATGTATTTCGGCATCTACCAGGCGCTGACCACCGCCAGCGCCGATGTGTTCCGGCAATACCGCCCTGACTTCTTCGATCTCATCATCATCGATGAATGTCATCGGGGCTCCAGCCGTGACGAAAGTGCCTGGCGCGCGGTGCTCGACTATTTCGAGCCTGCAGTTCAGTTCGGCATGACGGCCACACCACTGCGCGAAGAGTCTCGCGACAGCTACGAATACTTCGGCAACCCGGTCTACACCTACAGCCTGCGTCAAGGCATTGAAGATGGATTTCTGGCACCGTACCGTGTGCATCGCGTGATTACAACGGTCGATGCTGCAGGTTGGCGGCCCAGCAAGGATGAGTTGGACCGTTATGGCCGTGAAGTGCCCGACGACGAGTATCAGACCAAGGATTTCGAGCGTGTTGTGGCCCTTCGTTCCCGCACAAGGGCGATGGCGAGGCATCTGACGGACTTGCTCAAGGGCACCGATCGTTTTGCCAAGACCCTGATTTTCTGCGTTGATCAGGAACATGCGGCCGAAATGCGCCAGGAACTGCTCAACCTGAACAGCGACCTCGTCAAGCAGTACCCTGATTACGTCTGCCGTGTGACGGCCGATGAAGGCGCCATTGGGCTTACCCATCTGTCGCACTTCCAGGACGTGGACAAGCCCACGCCGGTCATCCTCACCACATCGCAACTATTGACCACTGGCGTTGATGCCGAGATGGTCAAGAACGTGGTGTTGGCGCGCGTTGTGGGTTCCCGCTCCGAGTTCAAGCAGATCGTTGGTCGCGGCACGCGACTCAAGGTCGATTACGGCAAGGAATACTTCAACATCATCGACTTCACCGGCACGGCCACCAGCCACTTTGCCGATCCGGACTTTGATGGTGATCCGGCGCGTATTGAGGAAGTAATCATCGATGAAGCCGGGGAGCAGGTGGGCATCACTGAGGCCGAAGTTGAAGCGCCGCAGGAAGATGTACCGGTGGAGTACGAGCTTCCCGAGGAGCAGATTGGCCCAGACTCCGGAATCATCATCACCGAGCCACCTGTCGAGCCTCGTAAGTTCTACATCGACGGCGGCGAAGTCGAAGTCATCGGCCACTTGGTCTATGACCTCGACACCGATGGCAAAAAGCTGCAGGTGGTGAAGTACACCGACTATTCCGGCCGCGCCGTGCGCACGCTTTATCCCACGCGCGAGGCACTGCAATCGGCCTGGGCCAACCCCGATACCCGGGCGGAAGTGCTGCGCGAGCTGACCGAGCGCGGCATCAGCTTCGCGGAACTGGCCAGCAGCAGTGAGCAGCCTGACGCAGATCCGTTTGACCTGCTGTGCCATCTGGCCTGGAATGCCCCACTACTAACCCGCCGCCAGCGTGCCGAAGCCGCCAAGCGCAAGACGCAAGACCTGTTTGCCCAGCACGGTGACACAGCCCGCGAAATCCTCACGCTGCTGCTCGATCGTTACATCGAGCGCGGCATCCTGCAATTCAATGCGCTGTCCGAGCTGATGAAGGTCCAGCCCTTCGACCGATACGGCAGTCCTTCCGAGATCGCCACCCGTCACTTCGGCGGTGTGCGCGGCATGAAGGACGCTGTCTCCCGGCTGCAGACCGCGCTATACCAATAACGAGAACCGCATCCAATGGCCAAATCTGCCACCACGGGCGAGAAAAAGACCCGCGCGCCACGCAAAGCCAAGGCACCGCTCACCACCCGTGAAAACCTGTCGGCCCTGATCGGCAGCGCCCGTAAGATCCTGCGCAAGGACAAGGGCCTAAATGGCGACGTGGATCGTCTGCCCTTGCTCACCTGGGTAATGTTCCTCAAGTTCCTCGACGACCTTGAAGCGGTCCATGAGGAAGAAGCCGAACTCGACGGTAAGCGTTACCAGCCCATCATCGAATCGCCTTACCGCTGGCGCGACTGGGCCGCCCGTGATGACGGCATCACCGGTGATGAGCTGCTGGCGTTCATTAGCCAGGAAGCGGCCATCCGTGTCGATGGCACGGTCGGTAAGGGCCTGTTTGCCTACTTGCGTGGCCTGGCTGGAGACGGAGAAAAAGGCAGCCAGCGCGAAGTCATTGCCAACGTGTTCAAGGGCGTGCAGAACCGCATGGTCAGCGGCTATCTGCTGCGCGACATCATCAACAAGATCAACGGCATCCACTTCAGCGCGAGCGAGGAAATCCACACCCTCTCGCACCTGTACGAGTCGATGCTGCGCGAAATGCGCGATGCCGCTGGCGATTCCGGTGAGTTCTACACCCCGCGCCCTGTGGTGCGCTTCATGGTGCAGGTTACCGACCCGCGCCTTGGTGAGACGGTGCTCGACCCAGCCTGCGGCACCGGCGGCTTTCTGGTCGAGGCCTATGACCATATCGTGCCGCAGGTCAGTACACCTGACCAACGTCGGGTACTGCAGCAGGACACCCTGTTCGGTCAGGAGGCCAAGCCGCTGCCCTACATGCTGGTGCAGATGAATCTGCTGCTGCACGGACTGGAGGCTCCGCAGATCGCCTATGGCAACACGCTCGAGCGCCGGGTCAATGAGATCGGCCACAGCGAGCGGGTGGACGTCATCCTCACCAACCCGCCCTTCGGCGGCGAGGAAGAGGCCGGCATCAAGGCCAACTTCCCGCCCAATATGCAAACGGCGGAAACCGCGCTGCTGTTCCTGCAGTACATCATGCGCAAGCTGCGCGTGGCCGGTGCGCCCGTGCCCGGTGGCAAACCGGCTGATCGCGGTGGCCGCGCCGCCGTGGTCGTGCCCAATGGCACCCTGTTTGGCGACGGCATCAGCGCCGTCATCAAGGAGGAAATGCTCAAGGAGTTCAAGCTCCACACCATCGTGCGTCTGCCGCAAGGCGTGTTCGCGCCTTACACCGATATTCCGGCCAACCTGCTGTTCTTTGAACGTAGCGGTCCCACCGACACCATCTGGTACTACGAACTGCCGCTGCCCGAAGGGCGCAAGAAGTACAGCAAGACAGCGCCCCTGCAGTTTGAGGAATTCGCTCCCGCCCTGGCGTGGTGGAACGCCCGCGAAGAAGGCCCGCAGGCCTGGAAGGTGGATTTCGCGGCCAAACGTGCCGCCGCCGTCGAGGCCGCCACACCGCACTGGCAGCGGGCCGAGGCCGAGCGCAATGCCGCCATTGCCTTGGGCAAGCCCATTCGGGAGTTGGAGCAAACCATCCAGGCCGCCGCCAACGGCCAGAAGGCTGAACTGCAAGACCGCCTGAAGGCGCTCAAGAGCGAGCAACAGGCCCACGAACAGGCTGCCAAGTCCGCCCAGGCCGAAGGCGATGCGCTGTACTGGCCCATTTACAACCTGGACCTCAAGAACCCGAATGCCAAGGCCGGGCTGGAACATGCCGATCCGAAAGACCTGATCGCCGCGATGCGCAGCCACGAGGTTGAGGTGATGCGACTGCTGGGTGAGATCGAGGCCCTGGTTGGCGTTGAGGGTGACGAATGAAGGCGTGGCCCATTGTTCCCCTCCGGTCGGTGCTTCGTTCGTACATTGACGCTGTACCGAGTATTCAGCTTGACACCGTAAATCTGGCTGGTGTGTATGGCTTCGGGCGAGGATTGTTTCAACGCGGTCCCATTTCGCCATTAGATACGACCTACAAATCCTTTCACCGTTTGAACTCTGGCGACTTCGTCATTAGCTCACCCAAAGCGTGGGAAGGCGCAGTTGCGCGAATCCCGGAGGAGTTTGACGGCTGGTTTCTGTCACCTGTATTCCCGACTTTTCGAGCGAATTCGGAAGCGCTTGATACGCGCTTTCTTGACTGGTACTGCAAGCGTGATGCTGTCTGGCGGCAGCTTCAAGGGAAGGCAAAGGGAATGGGCGCGCGGCGCGAATCCGTCAGCCCGGATCAATTCCTCAGCCTTGAAATCCCTCTGCCGCCGCTGGCTGAACAACAAACCATAGTCACCCGTCTCGACGCGCTGGCCGAGAAAACCCGGCAGGTTGAAGCGCATCTGGATGCCGTCGAGCGCGACGCCGAACATCTGCTGGCGCTGCGGTTCCGCGATGCCATTGCCGACGCACCGCTGCGGCCGATGGCGGAGGTGGCACCACTGGTGCGACGTGAACAGTCCATCGACCTGGAAGGCAGCTATCCGGAACTTGGCATCCGTTCGTTCGGTAAAGGCACCTTCCACAAGCCGCCGCTTTCCGGCAGTGAGGTCGGCACCAAGCGCCTGTACCGCATCGAACCAGGCGATCTGTTGTTCTCCAACGTGTTCGCCTGGGAAGGTGCCATCGCCATCGCACAGCCAGAAGACGCGGGCCGCTTCGGCTCACACCGCTTCATCACCTGCAACGCCAACCCGGAATTGACGACAGCTGAATTCTTGCGTTACTACTTCTTGACCGACGAGGGGCTGCTCAAGATTGGCGACGCATCCCCCGGAGGTGCTGGCCGCAACCGCACGCTTGGGCTCGAGAAGCTGATGGCCATCGAAGTGCCCATGCCCTCGCTGGCGGTCCAGCACACCTTTGACCACCTTCAAGCCGAAATCACCGCCCTGAAGGCCAAACACGCCGCCATTCGTCAAGCCAACGCCGCACTGATCCCGGCGACACTGGAGCAGGTGTTTGTAGCGAGTCAGTGAGTGAAACTCATCCACCATGCTCCAGATATCCGAGGTGGCTGTTTGTTCAGGCTCGGACTGGCTCAACCCTTGTGTCCAGTGCGACATCCAAAGTCAAAGGTGGCATCGCAGCCATAAGAGCGGCACGCGCTGATGCGTCGGTGTCGAAAAGAGCAACAGCCGCCACCATAACTTCCAGAAGAGTCAAGTGCCCCAAGTCAGTCCAGATCAACTGCCGGACAAAGCTTCTAGTCACACCTGCTTCCAACTTCTGCGTGCTGATCCACGCCCGCAGCCAAGTCAGAGGGAACTGCTCAAGGATGTAGTTGTGCAGTTCAGCGTCAGTCGCTGCGACAGATCGTTCCTGTGCCATCACGCTCCAGCGCGCTCCCAACACTTCAGCCAAGCGTGCGCGGTCAACGGAAATGCCGTTTTGGACAGCCCAGTCAAGCAAAGCAAGAGCGCGCTGCACCATGGCGTTGGAAGCCTCTGCTGCCGAAAGCTCTCCAGGGCCAGATTCCGCGGCGCTCTTCCCGGAGTCTCTCGTCGCGGGATTTCAAATCCCTGTATATCGCAGCAGCCTGGCGGCATTTCTTGCGTCATCCAGAGCGTTATGAGGCGTGCCAGAAAACTCCAGCCCGATGAGACTCAATGCCGTACTTAGCGCTGGACGCTTTTTCAGCTTGAATTTTTTGGCGAACACCGCCTTCATGTTCAGATGAGTTAGCGGTAGGCACCAGGGTACACCATGGAAGGTGAGGTCCTGTTGTAGCTGATGACGGTCGTACGCGCCCCACGACGCCCAGCAGTCAATGGTTGAGCGCGTATCGTCGATCCACTGTCCCAGTCTTTTGATCACGCTAGGGAGGGCGTCAGCAGTGTCGACATGGCTCTGGCGGATACCCGTCAACTGGGTGCAAAACGTCGTCAGCACGGGGTGCCGGACTGGGCGCACATGCGAGCTCCACTCCCCCAGTACCTCACCCGAAACGGTGGCGATTACTGCACCGATCTGGATAGCTTCCATTTCCTGCTGCGGTACTGAGCCTTGATTGCAGCACGTCGCCTCGAGATCGATAACCAGCACGAGGCTCGTCACGTCGAGAGTCTCCTTTTCCCCGAGATCGCCCGACTGTTCGCGCCTCCATCCAAGCCTTCGCTTAGCATGGCACACCATGCGCGCCGGCAGCGACCGAGGTGACGGCGCTCATGCATACCCCACAGTCGAGCGAAGATGATCTGAGGGGTGAATCGAGGAGTCCCATGTGGAAATTTTCCTTCGAAACCATTGGCCTCGCTGAGCAAAAACTGCTGGAATTTGACCCAAGAGGCAGTCTCGACAGGGAATATTCCAAAAGCACCATTGCACCCCCCGTTTCAAAGGGGGTGCCCGACAGGGTAGAGTAACGTTCTAAACGTGTACGCCTTCAGAGGGAGAGCCCCGACAGGCTCTATTCCTGTGGATCAGCTTCGTCCGGCATCCGCGTGCATGACCACATACTCCAGAATCGGAAAGCAGTCGCCATGAGCGGGCGTGCTACACCAACGACGTACCGCCGAACTGCATCAACCTGGTTTACAAGGCCTTAACCACTCCCGCGCCATGACTTCTTCCGTACACGACCAGCATATTCCCGGCACGCAGGGCCGCCTGTTTGTCCGCACCTGGACGTCTGAAACTGCCAGCAGCAAGGCGCCCATCATCCTGTTTCACGATTCGCTCGGCAGCGTCGAGCTGTGGCGCAGCTTTCCGCAAGCGCTGTGCGCCGCAACCGGCCGCACGGTGATCGCCTATGACCGGCTGGGCTTCGGCCGCTCGGATGCCTACCCCGCGACCCTGCCGCTGGACTTCATCGCACGCGAGGCCACGGATGATTTTGCGGCCCTGATCACGCATATCGGCCTGACGCAGTTCATCCTGTTCGGCCACAGTGTGGGTGGCGGCATGGTGGTGAACTGTGCGGCGCGCTATCCGGAGCAGTGCCTCGGGCTGATCACGGTGGCGGCGCAGGCCTTCCGTGAAGACCGCACGGTGCAGGGCATTGAGCAGGCGCGCGAGCTGTTCCAGGATCCGGTGCAGGTGGAGCGCCTCGGCAAGTACCACGGCGACAAGGCACGCTGGGTGCTGGATGCCTGGATCGATTCCTGGCTGCATCCCGAGTTTGAACACTGGAATCTGCGTGATGTGCTGCCGGAAGTGCGCAGCCCGGCACTGGTCATCCACGGCAGCGATGACGAATACGGCTCGCACGCCCATCCCGAGCAGATCGGCCAGCTTGCGGGCGGGCCGGCGCAGGTGGAAATCATGCCGGAGACGCGCCACATGCCGCACCGCGAACGCGAAGAGGACGTGGTGCGCCTGGTGGCGGAGTTTGTGCGGGAACTGGGCTGAGCGACAGCGCGGGGCGCTCATCCCGACGCATCCATAAAAATCCAGATCGCATTCAGCGCATACACCGCTGCAATGCCGACGCTGATCCAGCTGACCAACCGCAGCACCTTGCCCTGCGGCCGCATGACGAGGCCGATGATGACCATGCCCGTCATCAGGATGGCGGCCACGATGGTGCCCATGTGCGCCGGCGATGCGGCCGCCATCAACGGCCCCGGCACATAGAAGGCGTCGTCGATCGACAGGATCAGCACGTTGAACAGGTTGCTGCCCAGCAGGTTGCCCAGCGCCATGTCGAGCGCCCCCATGCGCAGCGCAGACAGGGTGACGGCGATTTCCGGCAGCGTGGTGACCAGCGCCATGAGCACCGTGCCGGCAAAACTGCGCGACAAGCCGGCATGCTCGGCCAGCGCATCCGCCACCCAGGGCAGCGCGCTGCCAGCCAGCAGCACGGTGATGGCCGAGAGGCCAAAATTGCGCCAGGTCTGGCGGCGCTCGGCGCTGGAGGTTTCCGGCGGCAGGGCAATCCCATCCAGGCCTTCCAGCAGGCGCCGCTCGTGCCGGTGCACGCTGCGCAGCGCCAGCAGATACAGGCCCAGCAGCAAGGGGCTGAACACGCCGATGTAAAGCACGTCGGGCAGCAGCTCGCCCACCAGCAGGTTCAGCGCCACAAAGCCCAGCATCACCACGCCAAAGGCCGCGGACAGGATATGCGTTTCGCTCGCATGGCGGTACAGCGGCTCCCGGCGCTGCAGCAAGTCGACCACCACCAGAAACAGCAGGTTGAACACGCAGGCACCCAGTGCGTTGCCCACGGCCAGGTTGGGCGCCTGCACCACCGTCACGGCACTGATGCCGGAGGCCAGTTCCGGCAGCGAGGTGACTGTGGCCAGCATCGCCAGTCCGACCCAGCCACGCCCCCAGCCGTAAATCTCGGCCAGCCGGTCGGCACTGCGGCTGAGCGAATAGCCCGCCCAGGCAATCACCACGGCACAGGCCAGCAACTGAAACACGATCCAGGCGACTGTCACGACCCTTCCTTTCCGTTGAAGCTCAGGGCCAGTCTACCCCGCCCGGATGACAGCATGCCGGGAGGACACGCCTGCTTACCAGCGCACCGTCAGGCCGGCACCCACGGTATGCGTCACCGGGCCGGATTGCAGGCTGCGGCGATAGCCCAGATCCAGGTCGACATCCTTGTTCAGGTGGTAGATGCCGCCCAACAAGGCATAGGACTGGGTACGCGGCCCCTCGCGGTCGGGATTGCGGTTGGCGCCGATATCGAACGCCAGCGTCCAGTCGGCATGGGGGGTGTACAGCAGCGCCGTGGATGCGCTCCACAGGGCCTTGCGCTGGCCGTCGCGGCTGTTGTTGTGCGTACCACCCACATTCACCAGCCAGGTGACAGGTTCAGCCTCGTATTGCGCCAGCAGGTGCAGCGCAGTCGTGGCGCGGCCATTGCCCAGGCCCTTGCCGTGGCTGCCACTGGGCAGCGTCACGGCCGGCTTGAGCGCCAGCGACCAGCGCTCACCGGCATGGAATCGCCATTTGGCCTGCAGCGCCACATCGCCCAGGCCCTGCTGATGCGCTTCGCCCGGCGCACGCTGGTACACATGCGGCACGCTGATGCCCAGATCGACATCGTCATGCACGCCGTAACTGTAGGTGGCTGCGGTGGATTGGGCCCGTTCCACTCCGGCGTCCGTGCGGGTGCGGGTGCGGTCGCGGTCGGTGCTCAGTTCGAACTGGCTATGGCCCCTGCCTTGCGTTCCCGTGTCGTCGGAAACAAGGGGGTGGGCGGCCATGGCGGCAGTTGCGGCAAGACAGAGGCTGGTGCCCACGCAGAAACGGGAGACGGAAGACGTCGACAGGAGAGTCATGGTTTTCTGGTTCAAAGTCGAAAAGCTCGACATTATCGCAACTCAGTTGCAATAAAAATGATCCAGATTAGCCAAATTCGACAAACGATAACAATTCTCGTTTGTATTTTAGTTGAAAACCCGCCGCCGTTGCCCTGCAGCAGGAGGTTCAGGCGTGTTTTCAGCCAGCCTCCGCAGGATGCGTGGTCTCCTGCCCCTTGCACGCATCGCCATCCATCTGGAAGTACGGCCGCATCAGGTCTTCCATGGTGTAGAAGCCGGCCGTCTTGTCGCGCAGGTTGTCCAGGGCGAACAGGATGCCGTTGCCGAAGGCCTCGCGCGCAATCGACTCGTGCTTGAGCCGCACCGTCTGGTACGGAAAGCCGAACAGCACCTCGTGCACGCCGATGATGCCGCCGGCACGCACCGTGCGGATGCGCTCTTCCTCGATGCCGAGCTCGCCCGCAATCACCTTGGCCGTGCCCGACACCTCGGGTTTGCTGCGGAAATGCTCCTCGAACACCTCCACGTCGATGTCCGGAAGAATGCGGCGCAGCACCTTGGCCGCCATCAGCAGGAAGTTGATGCCGACGGTGATGTTGGGGCTGTGCATGACCACGGTACGCTCTGCCAGTTCTCGCAACAGCTCCAGACGCTCAGGGGAGTAGTCGGAAATGGCCGAGATGATGGTGATTCCGCGACGGGCAGCAGCCTCGCCGTAATACAGCACACCATCTTCACCGGAGAAGTCGACGATGGCATCCACCGGATGCTGATCAAGCAGGGTATCGGCGTCCTGGGCATCGGTGGCATGGAACGGTGCCGGCGTGTCGGAATCGACGCCCAGCACCTCGGCCACCGAACGGTGCCTGCCGCCTACGGAGCGGCGCGCCACCCATTCCAGCTCCACATGCGGCGTGTTGAACAGCACGGTTGCAACAGCGCGTCCGGTACGGCCGAAGCCAAACATGCCTACTCGCAGGGTTTTCTTGTTCATGTTTCCTCCTATCGGATGGGCCGGGCGCTTGGCCAGGCAGACTGTTCCCGCCGCTTACAGCAGCTGGAACGCCATTGCTGCTACCGCCGTCGGCACGGCCGCCGCCAGGGCAAGAATGCCCGGGTTGACCGCGCCATCATCGAAATACCGGCGCAGGATGGCCACCCCGGCGGGGTTGGGTGCATTGGCGATCACGGTCAGGCCGCCGCCAGTCACTGCACCTGCTACCAGGGCCACCTTGAACTCGGGACTGAGACCTTCGACCAGCGAACCCAGGTAGGTCAGCGCTGCGTTGTCGGTAAATGCCGTCAGGCCCGTGGCCCCCCAGAATACAGCATCACTGGACAGACTCGTCAGAACCGGCTTGAGCCACCACTGCTGCTGGCCGCCCAGCACCACCAGTCCGCCCAGGAAAAAGCCCACCAGCAGCCCTTCGCGCAGGATCAGGCGATCCTGGTGGCGGGCATAGGCCGTGACCACCCCCATGAAGAACAGGAACAGGCCGATGAACAGCACCGGATGGTGCGCCAGCACCACCACCATGACAAGAAAGGCCAGGTGCGTGAGTACCAGCGCCAGCGGCACCGGCGGCTGCACGGCCTCATCCTGCGCAAAGCCGTTGCGGTCCAGCTTGAGCAGCTGGCGGCCGAATACCATGGTGACCAGCACCGTGTTCACCGTCACGGCCAGCGCGGCCTTCCAGCCGAAGGTCTTGAGCATGAAGGCGGTATCCCACCCCCAGGCCTGGGCCACCATCAGCACCGGCGGCGCGGCATAGGAGGTGAGCGTGCCTCCGATGGAGACGTTGACGAACAGCACACCCAGCGTGGCGTACTTGAGCAGCGGCGACACGTTGACGCGGGCAAACAACTCGCGCGAGAGCATCATGGCGGCCAGCGTCATGGCAGCCGGTTCGGTGATGAAGGAGCCCAGAATCGGCACCACAATGAGCACCACCATGTAGGTGGCCACCGTGCGTGGCAGCGGCAGCAGGCGCGCCAGCAGCTGCACCACCTTGCCTGCGGTCTGCAGGATGGGACGGGTGGCCGCAATCACCATCACCACGAACACGAACAGCGGTTCGGTGTAGTTGCGCGTTTCCAGATACTCCATGGCAGCAGGTGCGCCCAGCATGATCACCATGACGATGGTCAGGATCATGGCCCAGAAGCCGAACACCGCCTCCACCTCGCCCAGCAGGTGGTAGATGCCGGCATGGCGCGGGTGCCGATGCGCGAGGCGCTCGAACCACTTGGTGGAAAAGGTGTGCAGCACGGCCAGCGCAAAGATTGCGGCCGCTGCCAACTGGAAGCTGGTCGGATTCATGGAGTCGTCTTTTTGGTAATCAGGAACACACCGGGTGCAGCCGGGGGCTGCACCACTGGCCACATCGCCGCAAATGCCGCGAAATAGGCTCCAATGTTGTATGAATCACGGCGGTAGGCACCGTGATACTGCGGGGAGCGCCGATTCTAGTGGCCGTATCGCTTCGTGTAAATCTGAAAATATCTAAAATATGCTTCGAATAAATCTGATAATTTCGACGCCCCCGTGATGAACTACAAGCACCTCAAGTACTTTCTGCATGTGGCCGAAGCTGGCGGCATCACGCGCGCGGCCGAGCAACTGCATCTCACGCCGCAAACCCTGAGCAGCCAGATCCAGCAACTGGAGGAAGCACTGGGCAACGCCCTGTTCGTGCGGCAGGGGCGCCAGTTGGCGCTGACCGAGTTCGGCCGGCTGGCGCTGGACTATGCGCGCGACATCTTTGCCCTCGGGCGCGAGATGGAGGCCAGCCTCAAGAGCCGCGCCGGCAGCGGCCGGCCGCTGGAACTGCGCGTGGGCGTGGCCGATGCCGTGCCCAAGCCGCTGGTGATGCGGCTGCTGGGCCCGGCGCTCAAGCTGCATCCGAACAGCGTGCGGCTGGTGTGCCGCGAGTGGCGGCATGAACTGCTGCTGGCGGACCTGGCCTTGCACCGCATCGATCTGGTGATTGCGGATGCCCCCATGCCGGCATCGGTCAGCGTCAAGGCGCGCAGCCATCTGCTGGGACAACTGCCGGTGGCGCTGGTGGGACGACCGGAACTGCTGCAGGGGCGCAGCCTGCCGCAAGGGCTGGACGGACTGCCCATGGTGGTGCCGGGCGAGGATGCGCTGCTCTCTGCACGCCTGCACGCCTGGCTGGACCATCACAAGTTGCAGCCGGCCGTGGTGGCCGAATGCGACGACCCCGCACTGGGGCTGGAGCTGGCCCGGGAAGGCCATGCCGCCATGCTCTACCCCTCGACGCTGGCTCCCGACCTGGAGCGGCAGTTCGGCCTAGTGCATGGCGGCGAACTGGCGGGCTTGATGGAAGAAGTCTATGTCATCACGCTGGACCGGCGCATCAGCCATCCGGGGGTAAAGGCCATCCTGCAGGGGCCGCATGATTTTCTGCAGCATTCGGTGCCAACGCCCCGCCGCAAACGCACTCGGCGGCCAGATCCGGCACCCGATGTTTGAGGTATCTCAGAAAGTCGCCTGAAAAGCATTTCTCTTACACAAAAAACAGATTATTGCGGCGTATGCTGAGCGCACATCCTCTTGATGTGCCTCGCGGAGAGCCACGGGGCTCCCTATTGCAGTTCTAGATAGGAGCTTTCATGAAACGCATGACCTGGGCCGCCCTGCCATTGGCGTTGGGCGGAATTGTTCTCGCAGCGCAGGGAGTCGGTGCCACCGCCTCCGCGCCAGCCACTCCGGGAGGTGCTGCCAGCGCGGCTTCTGCCGCCGTGGCGCCTGCCTCAGCCGGCCTTGCGGCCCCGGCAGGAGCAGCTGCATCCGCCGCGTCTGCCGTGGCGACCGCTCCGGCACCCGCCGCTTCCACCCCGCCAACGGCCAACGCCCTGCCCCATCAGGTGATCGACGATCTGCCCGCCAATTACGCTGCGGACATGGACGCCGCCACCAAGGCCCAGGTCGAGCGCGGCCGCTATGTGGCGCGTCTGGGCGACTGCGTGGCCTGCCACACCGCCAAGGGCGGCAAGGCGATGGCTGGCGGTCTCGCACTGGAAACTCCGTTCGGCCAGCTGCATTCAACCAACATCACGCCCGATCCGGAAACCGGTATCGGCAAGTACACCTTCGAGCAGTTCGACCGCGCCATGCGCAAGGGCGTGGCGGCCGATGGCCACAACCTGTACCCGGCCATGCCCTACCCCTCCTACGCCAAGATGACGCAGGACGACATGCAGGACCTGTTCGCCTATCTGATGAAAGGTGTGGCTCCGGTCAACCAGCCCAACGAACCGCTGGGACTGGGCTTTCCCTTCAACCAGCGCTGGGGCCTGAAGCTGTGGAACTGGGCCTTCCTGGACGCTACGCCGTACCAGCCTGATACCAGCAAGGATCTGCTCTACCAGCGTGGTGCCTATCTGGTGCAGGGTCTGGGCCACTGCGGTGCCTGCCACACACCACGCGGCTGGGGCTTTCAGGAAAAGACCATGACCGAAACCGGCTCCAAGGGCGCGTACTTCCTGGCGGGCGAAACGGTGGAAGGCTGGCGTGCCCTGAGCCTGCGCAACCTGTGGACCGTGGACGAAACCGTCAAGATGCTCAAGACTGGCCAGAACAGCTATGGCTCCGTGTCGGGCAACATGGTCGATGTGGTGCAGCACAGCACGCAGTACATGACGGACGAGGATCTGCGCGCCATCGGCACCTTCCTGAAGGCCCTGCCGCCCGGCGAGCATGACAAGCCGATGGTGGTGGCCGCTGGCGGCGCCGTGAGTGGCATGGGTGCCCCGGCTTCTGCCGGCGCATCGGGCGCATCTGCACTGGCACCCGCGGCGTCTGCCGTGGCTGCTGCCGCGATTCCCGCCTCCATCTACACGACGCGCGGCGGCCTCGGCTATCTGCAATTCTGTGTGGACTGCCACCGCACCAACGGCAACGGCGTGCCCAATGTGTTCCCGCCGCTGGCCGGCAACGGCACGCTGCAGTCGGAAGACGCCTCCACGCTGATCCACATCATGCTGACCGGCTCCAAGTCGGCACAGACCATGGCGCATTCCCGCGTCTGGACCATGCCCGGCTTCGCCCGCCTGAACGACGATGAAATCGCCGAGATCCTGAACTTCACCCGCGCAAGCTGGGGCCAGGCCTCGAAGGAGATCACCGCCAGGGACGTGGCCTCCATGCGCAAGAGCCTGGACGTGAAAGTGGACCAGAGCAAGTTCGAAACGCCGCGACTGGCCGACATGCTCAAGGAAAAGAATGCCGACCAGCTGGTGCAGGGTGCGCGCCTGAACATCCAGACGCATGAGCTGCTGCCGAAGAACGTGGGCAACGCGCTGAACTGCACGAGCTGCCACATGAACGCCGGTACCGTGGCCGATGGTTCTCCGTATGTGGGCGTGTCTGCCTTCTTCCCGAGCTACGGCGCACGCGCCGGCCGGAACATCACGCTGGAAGACCGCATCAACGGCTGCTTCCGCCGCTCGATGAATGGCAAGCCGTTGCCACTGCAGTCCGACGAAATGAAAGCCATGGTGGCCTACTTTGACTGGATGAAGCGCGAAACCAAACCCGAGGACAAGGTCGAGGGCCGTGGCGTCGGCAAGGTCAGCCGCGACATCAAGCCGAACGTGGACAACGGCAAGCGCATCTACGCCAACCAGTGTGCCGCCTGCCACGGCGACAACGGTGAAGGCATCAAGGATGCTGCCGGCAAGTGGGTGTACCCGCCGCTGTGGGGCGACATGTCCTTCAACATCGGCGCCGGCATGGCCCGCACCTACACGGCCGCTGCCTTCGTGAAGCGCAACATGCCGATCGGCTTCCATGGCAAGTTCCCGCTCGGCCAAGGCGGCCTGACGGATCAGGAAGCCGTGGACGTGGCCGAATACTTCAGCCACATGCCGCGCCCGGACTTCCCCGACAAGGTGAAGGACTGGCCGAAGGGGGGCAAGCCGGCGGATGCCCGCTACTGAGCGACGCTGCCCCAAGAAGTCTGGTTTTATAACCGGATAGACTGATAGAAAGAGCCCATGCTGACCGCAGCATGGGCTCTTTTTTATTGCTTGATGACTTTCTCCCTCCCGGATTACGCAAGAAGGGCCACATCAGGGTTTCCATGCAGTCGAAAAGTGCTTGCGCTTGAAATCCGGATGTGAAATAGTTCACGCACCATACCCAAGGACGCTCCTGCTGCAAAGGCTGTGGGCGTCTTTCGTGTCCCGGGCAGTTCTGGACACACCTTGAACGCAATCGCTTCAGGAGAAGGACGATGACGAACCTGTCTCTGCTGGATCTGGTGTTGCCTTACATGCTGTCCGGACAAGGCCTGGGGCCCTGGCATGCGACCCTGGGTGCCATCATGGTCGACTGGCATGAAAGTGCCATGGCCACGGAAGGGGTTGCCCTGCGGGGACGGGCCCGGTTCGACCTCTCCGCGCAACCCTACATCGACCCGGCGCGCGGCCGCATCGGCTTTCGTGCCAAGACCGGGGGGACACACCCCCATGACGATCCTTCCCGGCGCGATCCCTGGCTGGACCTGCGCGATGCAGGGATCGATTTCGAATTGCATGCCCCCCGGAGGGCCTCGCCCATCGTGGCTGCAGCAGCAATGTCGCCCGGACCGCTGGCCAATGTCCTGGCAGCATTCGATCCGCCGCCTCTGGATGTGCTCAGCGACTACGTGAGCACCGAGTTCACGCTCGACATGGTCCTGACCTCCCTGGCGCTGCGCCCTCCCCTGCTGCGCGGCGCCCGCCTGCGGCCGGATGACGGCTTGCTGGAGCCCGACGAGGCCAACCCGGATGTGGTTTTCTGGCTGCCTCGCCTGAAGCTGCGTCTGCAGCAGAATCCGGCCGGCGTGCTCACGCTGGACTTGCTGAGCGTGGGCAGCTCCGGACTGGATGACGCCGGCGATCTGGGCGTGGCCGAGATGATCCGGATGGAGCCTCCCTATGCCTTCATTGGCGACTCGCGCGTGGTCGGATTCGGCTTCAGGCGCGCGGTGCTGGACCTTTCCGAGCAGTCCACGCCGCCGGAAGTGCTGGAGCAGTTCGGCTACGACGAAAGCTGGAAAGGCCTCTATCTGCCTGAGATCCGCCTGTTCGTGGCCCCGCACGGCATGCGCGACCTGGCGGTGTCCGCTGGCGCCCGCAATCTGTTGATCGGCCTGGGAAACACTCCTGGCGTCACGGGCGACTTCGATCTTTCGATCATCAACCAGGGCGGAGCGATGTCGGTATCGGCGCGCTTCTTTGCTGCCGGCAACCGCGTCATCGGCTTTACTTCCCATGCGGATGGAAGCGCCAGTGCCGCCCTGCCGCAGAAGACACGTGTCTGCATCGATGCAACAGGTGCCAGGCCTCCGTATGTCTACCAGGCAACGCTGGACGGCAACGCACTGGCAGCAGTCGGTGAGCCCAACGTTTTCGACATCGATCTCGGGTCCCGCAACAGTGCAACGCTGATGCTGCAGGCCAGCGCCGGGAGTTCGAGCGCCACGCTGACCCTGAAGCTGACGCGACGCGGCGAACTGGCGCAAACCGTGGCCGGAGGAGCACTGGCACAGCCCGGCATGGACATCCACACCGATACGGTGACCATGGGAGGCACGGCCGTCAGCACGCATGAGCTGACCATCATTGCCCAGAACGCGGAGTATGCGGTGGTGGCACTCAAGCCTCCGCATGCCCAGACACAATGGACCGTCAACGGCACCCCCAGTGGCCCCTCCATCAGCGTGCAGGTACCAGTGGCTCCGGGAAAGAGTGCGCAGGTGAAGGCCACCGTGCCGGGACCGGCAGGCGGCATGACAGAACTCGAATGCTTCTTCCGCTTTGACCGCCCCACGCCTGTTCAGCATCCGCACGACGGCGAGTCCGGCGTCAGCGCAGCCACTGCCGCAGGGCTCGCAGGATCACTGCCCCCGGCAGGGCATTCCTATTGCCTTGATGCCGGCAACAGCGCCACGCGGCCGGCTGCCTCCACACGCAACGATGCCGGCTTTCCCGGTGGCAGCAGCATCGTCCAGGCCTATGGGCCTGTGCTGCAAAGCCTGCCGGCGTCGGCGAATGTCACCATCGAAGGCTATGCCAGCACCGAAGCCGATCCCAACGATGGCAGCTACAACCTGCTGCTATCGCGACGGCGTGCCGAAGCCTTTGCCGAACTGATCCGCGCTGCTGCGCCGGGCAAATCCTTCAGCTACACCATCACGGGCAAGGGGGAGCATGGGGATGCCTCACTGGAATCACGGCGCCAGAACTGGCGGGCCGTGGCACGTGCGGCGCTGCCGCCCCAGCCAGAGACCCTGATTCAGGGTCGCGTGACACGCGGCAAGAACCAGCCCCAGCCCGTGATCGAGTATCCGCGCGATCCGGCACCCAAGCAGCCTGCCACCCCCGACTGGTTCCGCGCCTTGTGCACCAAGGTACGCATCGTGCGCGACGAGTTCGTGGCCGTTGAAATCTGCGGCGAATTCGACATTCAGACCCCGACGGAAAGCTACCTGCAGGCACACGGCGGTGCCGGCAACACCGCGCTCACAGGCCTGGGGGGCAACCCGGCAGACGGCATCCTCAAGGCCCGCATCATCTTCCAGATCGACAACGCCACCGGCAACTGGTCGGCACAAGCCTTTCTGGGGGCCGACCCGGCGGACCGCAATGGCCTGTTCATGCTCGGGCAGCTGCCCGGCCAACCGCTGCAATCTTCCGATTTCGGCCGCAACCTGCTGGGCATGACGGTGCTGTTCTGGCCCCTGCTGGATGCCACTGCACCCGCCAATCCGAGCGCGGGCAATCTGGCTCCTGCAGCGCTGTCGCTGGCAGCCATCGGGGTTGCCACCGCCCTGGCCGAAGCCGGATGGTTCACGGTCGAACGCGTCATCTGGTATGGCGGCGAACTGGTGATCAGGCAAACCCAGGGCACCGGCACTGGCGTTGCCCTGCTGCTGGATGTGGAAACCGCGCTGTCTGCCGACGTTTCCCTGGCTGGGGTCACCCTGCTGACCATTCCGCGCGAGCAGCCGATGGTGGTGCGCTACAAGGCCATCGGCATGCGTTTCGGCAGCCAGCCGGGCGAGCGTGATTTCCAGTTCCGGCCCGTCTTCGATTCTTCCAGGGGCTACACGATCGACCTGTCCAGTCCCGGCGCCATTCGCGTTCCCGACCCGCTGGGCCAGATCGTGCGCATTCTGGGCGCACGCATTGCGCGGACCAACCCCCTCTCCTTCGAATTCGATCTGGGATTCGGCGTCGACCTCGGCGTGGTATCCATCGACCGCGCCCGTATCCGCATGACAGCCAACACGGATGGAGCCAGCCCCGACTTCGGAGTGGAGCTCACTGCCTTCGGGGCCAGCGTGGACATTCCTGGCGCCCTGGTCGGCAAAGGCTACATGGAGCTGGGTCAGGAAATCGGCGGCCAGATCGACCTGACGCTGGTTCCGATCAGCACCCGCGTGTGCGCCGGCCTGAAGATCGCGCAGATTCCCGAGCAGGATGGCGGCCCCGCCACCGGCGTGATCGTGACTCTGGAAGTGGAGCTTCCGGTCTGCATTCCCCTGGCCAATTCCGGCCTGGGCATCTACGGCTTTCTCGGCCTGTTCGCGATGCACTACGGCCGCAACGAAAGCGGCCTGGAAAACTCGGCTGTGCCCGCGCTGGCATGGCTCAAGGACCGGGCGGAAGGCAACCCCACCAATCTGAGCGCCTGGAAACCGGAGATCGACCGCTGGGCCTTTGGCGTGGGCGCCATTCTGGGTACCGTGGGCACCAGTGTGCTGCTCAACCTCAAGGGGGTGCTGCTGCTCGAGTTGCCGGGACCACGCATCCTGCTGCTGATGAAGGCGCGCATGCTGCAGACCATGCCCGCCCTTGGCGACAAGAATGCCGAAGGCAACCTGCTGGCGGTGATCGATGTCGATGCAGCCAAGGGCACACTGACCGTCGGGCTGGTGGCCGACTACACCATCGATCCGCTGATCAAGCTGCGCCTTCCGGTGGAGGCCTTCTTCAATCTCGGCGACAGCAAGGACTGGCACCTGTATCTGGGCCGCTACGATGACCCGGTGCACGCCAGCCTGTTCGGCGTGATCGAGGGATCGGGCTACCTAATGCTGTCCGGCAACGGCATTCCGGCCCACGGCAATCTGCCTGCCGTGCAGGGCTTTTCCATCGGCACCGGTCTGTATGCCTCCTTCACCTGGGGCAGCGTCCCCGCGCGGCTGTATGCGCGCATTGCCGGAGGTTTCAATGCGGTGGTTGGTTTCGAGCCCTTCCGCCTCAGCGGCACGATGGAGGTACGCGGCGAGTTGCGACTGTTCATTGTCAGCATCAGCGCCTGGGCCCGGCTGACGATCAACTCTGGGGAAGAAATGGTGAACGGCCTGCTGCGCCAGCTCACCAGCATCGACGGGGAAATCTGCGGCAAGGTCAAGTTCGTGTTCTTCAGCGTGAAAGGCTGCGTCCACTTCCGGCTGGGAAGCACAAGCACTCCATCCCCTGTGGCGCCAGAACTGGTACGCGACCTCAAGCTTGTGTCCCGCTCGCCTGCACTGGTGGTTGGAACCGGTGTCGACCGGGGAGTGGATACCGGCATAGGCACCGGAGTACGCACGGATAGCGAGCAGCCGCCCGTGGATGTCGACGCCATCCCTGTAGTGCCCATCGATGCGATTCCGGTCCTGATGATGAGTGCTCCACCGCAGGCTGACACCCTCGAGATCTGGGGCAAGCCGCCGACGACCCCTTCTGGCAGCAGCAGCGACGGCTGGACGCGCCGTGGCAGCAACTGGTACCACTACCAGTTGCATAAAGTGCTGGTGGAACAGCCCATCGGCCCCGGTCCGGCGCCCAGCGCCTGGTGGACGGCCCTGAAGCCAACGGAAGAAAATGCCGACGTGCAGCTGGCACTGCTTTCCTGGGTGCCGGTGGCCACGCCCAAGGCCTTCACGCGCGGGCGTTTTCAGGAAGAAACCATCGTGCAGCGCTGGGGCACAGTGTGTCACCCGGCTGCACCGGCGGCATCCACACTCTGGACTTTCGGCGATACGCCGCTGGGCACCTCGGCCCACGGCTGGAACCTGACCGGCCAGGCATGGCCTGACCCGCCTGACACCGTCCGGTCGCGCGAGCCCGATGCGGCGTTGCGCATCACCGAGCGCTGGCGCTGCGGCATGGAGCACTACGACCAGCTGCGTGGCATCATTGCCGCCAACGTGCTCGGTGTGGCCAGCGTCTGCCCTCCCCCACGCCGGAAGGAGCCCCAGGGAAAGGCACCTGCCAAGGAATGGCGCCCCAAGCAGCTGCGCGAACTGCTGCCCGAGCAGCCCCTTTCCCTCTCCGACGTGCTGGCCCGCATGCAGACAGGGCAATCGCTGTCCCGTGCAGACATTCTCACCCATGCCGGTACCCTGGCCACATCGCAGACAGGAACGCACATTCCAGCCGAAGAACAGCGGACCTCCCAAAAACTGTGCTCGGCCCGCGCCCTTGGTGCCGCCATGCCGGACGACAAGGCTCCGGTCGTGTTCGGCAATCCGTACGATGAAGAGGCCATCGTCCGCGCATGGAAGCTGACCGGGTTCGAACCTGGAGAACTCGGCCATGCCCTGACCCTCCACTCCGGTTCCATCGTGGCCGGGCGCGCCTTGCTCCTGGTCAGTTCCTACCTGCTTCGCATCAAGGCATTGCGCATCTGCCTGCTCGACAAGGATGGCAAGACGCTGGGTTACCGCGATGTCACCAATTCCGACCTGGTGACCGTGCGCGGCTGGCCCGCCGAATGGACCGACCCGCAATCACCCTGGCACGACGCGATCTGGCTGGCCGCCCGGTTCATGCCCTCGGGCGCCGAAGGAAAGCTGGGGGGCTATGTCAGTGTCATCGTTGATCTCAAGGGTGATCCGGCTTGCCACCGGGTGGAAATCGGCCTGCGCCGGGGCAACTACCTGCTGGACATGCCGGTGCAGCTGGTACGTCCCTTCTACCTGTGCGCCATCGAAATGATGCGCACCGGTGAAATGGAGCGCCACGATTACGACGAAACCACCGTCACGCGCAACCGGGATGCCGCTGCCGCGGTGCTGGGCCCGGACTCTGCCAACGAAGCGCTGCTGCTGCCCGATACCCTGTACCGCGTGGAGGCGCGCTGGAGCGGCAAGGTGGTGTATCAGGACACCCGCCCCACGGCGGAACAGGCCGCAACGCTGCAGGCTACCGAGCACCGCAGCCATTTCTGGTTCCGCACCGACAGGCAGCCCCCGCTGCGCCTGGATCCCTGGGTGCTGATCAGCCTGCCCACACCGGATGAACGCCATTGCTTCACGGGGGACCCGCTCAGCCTGGTCTTCGCCACTCCGTCCGTCATGCGTCTGTACGAAGCCTACGGCAAGACGCTGCAGGTACGGATCAAGGCGGCTTCGTTCAGGCATCCGCCATCGACTGTCGCGGTACCGCATCCCTTCCCGATCACCATGGCCACCGTCAGGCCGGTGGCGGCGAGCATTGTGTCGCCCTTCGAAGAGGTGCTGTCCGAACTGGCCAGTGGCAACAAGCTGCCTCCGGGCTCGCTGGGATTGGCCGACGCCAGGAGAACGGCCCCGGGCCAGAAGCAGGTGCCGGGCTTGGGCATGAGTTCTACCGACACATCCGGGGCCGGCCTGCCCTGCATTGCGGTAGACGAAGAACGGATTCGCCACTCGCGCGTGGACATTCCGTTCGCTCTGGATCCTTTCACCGATTATCTGGTGGTGGTGGAGATGGTCGACACCCAGGCAGGCGCTTCCGGCACTCCGGTGGAAGTGTGGCGACGCGGTTTTTCGACCGGTGCCTATGCATCGCCACAAGCCCTGTCCACGGCCTTTCTGGGATATAGGCCGGAGCATCGTTGCGTCAGGGCAGGAAGCATTGCGGGTCTGGCCAGCACCTTCCCTCCAGGTGCTTCAGGAACAGGCGTGCAGGCTGAAGGAGCCGATTTCGACAATGCGTTGCAAGCCTGCGGCATCGAGCCCAGTCTCCCGCCCACGCAACCGCGTGTGGTGGCCCTGTGGGAGCAGGCAGGCAATGACCTGCCGCTACCCCTGGCCGTGCTGGTGGACGCGCCCGAACCCCTGTATCGCACCCGCATGCTGCCGACACGGAAACAGGAGCAGACACCCGACCGGCCCTCGCGCTGGGAACTGGAATCCCAGGTCTGGCTGGCCCTGGACGCCTATCAGCCCCGGCCGGACGAAATGCCTGCCGACGATGTGTTCGACCGGGTCATCTATGCACCCGGAGGGCAACGCGCCATCGTGCTGCTCAAGCCGGACAGCCGCGGCAAGGCGCTGCAGCTTGGCCTGAGCCGCACCCGGTTCAGATATCCCCATCTGGATGGCATGGACGCGGTGGATGAAAGCTACAAACTGGGCTTCGTCGGCTTGCATGCGGCCCCTTGGGAGGAAACATGATGCGTCAAGTAGCTCCCCGGCAATTCCTGCTGGATGCAGCGGTGCTGGACTGGGTCAGCATCGCCCGCCGCCGCAAGGATGACAACTCCGACTGGATGGATGACCTGCGTGACCGCGGCATCGAAAGCGGCAGCAGCATCCAGTTGCGCTGGATGTTGCGCGCCGCCTCCAGCGAAGAGGGCGATCCGGATCCCACACTGGGCATGCCGACAGAGCCTTTCCGGGTCTGGACGCGTCGGCCCTCCCTCAAGAAGACGAAAACGCTGGACTTCTTCCCGCCAGTGACCGCACCCCGGGGGACAGTCGTTCGCCTGAAGGCTCCACCCCAGGCCTACGTGCAGATCAGCTTTGATCTGGCCGGACAGCCGGCCCTGGCCCTGGCACTGTCAGGCCCGCCCGGTCTGGAGTCCATCGAGGCCTTTGTGGCAGTTCCCGCCGGTTCCACCAGCGTGGTATTGGGAGCCAGCCATATCGTCGCCGTGCAGTTCGTGACGCAGTCCGGCTCCCCCTGCACCGTGCAGTCCATCCAGGGCATCAGCGCATGGGACTATGCCAACAGCGACGACTGGAAATTGCAGGAGCTGGTGGGGCTGCCGGTCCAAGGGCCGCAGTGGCAGGCGCATGCCGGGCAGCAAGGTCTGGCGGCACACCCGCTGCCTCCGGTGGAGGCCGCACTTGATCGCCTGCGCCGCGGTGCAGCGCCCTTCGGTTGGCCGTCCGCCATGGGGAACCTGCAGGCACCGCACTGGAAACGCCCCGACTTCAAGGGGTTGCTGTCCGACGTGGAGCAGGATCTGCTGCAGGACCTGTACCAGGCGATGCTACTGCCTCCCCGCGAGCAGAGCTCCCTTGTGCTGGAACGCAAGGTGGAATCGCCCCAGGGTGCTTCGGGCACCATGCCGCAAGACTCCACCGCCATGTACGCCCCGATGTCCATGCTGCTCATGGGAGTGAGCACGGACCCCTTGCTGGCGCTGGCTTGCGGTTTTGGCACGGCCTACGAATCCTTGTCGATGGCAGCCCTGCCGCCGGTGGAGCGCGAGACAAGCAAGGAGGCGGGCTACCCGTTTCCGGATTTCATGGTCACGGCCCGCTGGGAAAAGGGGCTGGATGGCCAATCCGACCCTCTTGAGCTGGCAGCACTGGCGATCCGCATCCGCCCGCCATTCGCCGTACCGCCTCCGGAGCACATGCAGGCACTGGAGCAGAGCCTGAACCGCCCGCCGCAACCGGACACCAGCTGGAACGCCGGGGTACAGATCGGGTGGGATCGCCTGCCCGAGATGCGCCTGCTGCGCCCCTGCAGCCATGCCGTGGCGCGCGGCGATCCCGCCAAGCCCGCGCAGCGTGCGCAGGCCTTGATGTCGCCTCGCCCCAGCGGTGGCGTCATCCCGCTGGCTCTGGTCGCCGCCCATGCGCAGGACCCCGCCCCGCATCGCCTCCATGCGCTCGATTCCGGCCTGGGTCTGCCCCTGAGCACAGCACCTGCGTGGGCGCGCTATGGCATCACCCTACAGGACATCTGGGGGCAGTGGAGTGCCTGGTCCGTAACGGATTTCCAGCGTGGGCAACCTCCGCTGGAGCGGCCCCGCGTGCTGCACATGCAGCTGCAGGCCATCCCCCGGCAAACCGGCCGAATCTGCGACGGCGTGCTGACGCTGGATCTGGCAGTGGACTGGAAAGTGCGAAGGCCGCAGTCGATCGAACTTGTCTGCCGCCTGTTCGATGCCCCCCTGCTCGGTGACACCGCCCTGCCCGACAGCTCCGTCCCCTCCGGCATGCAATGGCAGCCCGGAGGCGCCGTCGCAGCCCCGGTCTCCATTCCCTTCAGCGGCGATGCAGACACCCTGCCGGCAGCAGGCCCTGTCAGCGTGACGTACTACGACCTGCAGGGCGAGAAGCTGGTAACACCCGGCCCGGTAGACAACGACCCGCAGCAGGATACGCGCCGCTATCGCATCCGCATCGAAGGTTTCGCACTGGATTACGGTGCACACCGGCATATCGGTATTGCCGTGTGGTGCCGCGTTCGTGAACGTGCCGCGCCCCAGCGCGTCTCTGCCTGGCCGACCATTGCACCCGCAGGCCCCACGCTGGCCTTTGCCTCCGACCCGATTCCCCCGATCCTCGACTTGCCCACACCTGCCCTGGCCAGCCTCCCCGATGCAGCTGGCGAATGCCATGTGCGTCTGCTGTTACCCCAAGGAGTCAGTGGCTTGAGCGGCTACTTCGTCTACGAAGCCAGCGAGAGTCAACTGCTCAGCATCGAAGAGGGCCCGTCTCCCGGGGTTGTGCAGGGCCCGGACATGCAGCAGGGCCTGCCCCAGCGACTTGACCGTGTGCTGGATCTGATGCGCCAACAGTCCGTGCGCCAGGTCTTCACCCGACGCAACGCAAGCCCTCTCGTCCAGACCGCAAGCATCGACATCGCATTGCCCCGCGGCAGCCGCGACATCCACTTTTTCGTCCTCATCGGTGTCAATGCGGGCAACGTCGAATCGGCATGGCCCACGGGCAACGAGCTGACAAATCAGGTGCAGCGTTTCGTGGCACCGCTGGTCAACATCCCGGCCCCCCCCTTGCTGGAGGTGCGGCGCATTGCGACAGGCACGCCCGATACCTGGGCGACCCATGTCGATATCCGCAGCCAGCCCGGCGCACAGGTGGCGCGATTTGAACTGTTTCGTACGCGTGTGGAGGCAGCAGTCCTGCCGCTGGATGCGATGGGCCCATCCGTCGCCACAATCCCCGACAGCGGCGGCGACTGGACCATGGGGCCGTTGCAGTCTCCCGATGGCCTGAGCCTGCAACGCGCCAGCGGGCAGGATGTCCCAGGCGGCTCCTGGAGGCGGGTCTGGTATCGGGCCGTCGCGTGGGGAACCGCGGATGAAGACGAAGGTACGCTCGCCGGACGCTCGCCGCCGTCGGCTGCCGTCTCGGTCATCATCCCGCCTGCAACCGCACCCGAGCTGTCACCGCTCACGGCTGTCTGGCCCGGGCGAACGCCCGACCTGGTGGAGGTGCAGTTCTCCAGCCCGGCCCCCTGGCAGCCCACCGCACTCGGACCGCACGAACTGCGCGTCCATGCCCGAGCCGGCAAGACCACCTTGCTCTCCGTGGAGCAGTCACTGGATCTCCTTCCCACAACGGTGCCCGCGACCGATTCCGGTGCATGGCGCATTGCGCTGCCGGAGAGCGCCGTGACACAGTACCGCCTGCTGCTGCGCCGCGCAGACATCGAGCAACCCGTTGCCGTTTCCGTCCATCTGGTCGACCCGCTGGGACGCTCCACGGAACGGCTGCTGGACATCCCTGGCGGGCCAATCGATCCCGATCCTGACGTGCTCGGGCTGGACGCCTTCGGCATCAGCGGCCGCGGAACGCTGATCAGCTGGCAAAGCCATGCGCCGACAGAGCCACGCAGCAGCGGTCATTACCGCTTGAGCATCACCCTGACTCCCAAGTCGAAACCGCCGGTGATCAGGCGGCCCCTGCCCAATCCACGCCCGTCACGCCCCGGCCGCCTCACGCCCGAAGAATTGCTGCGCAAGTCCTGGCCTGTGGAGCGCACGGTCGATCCGAGCATCCTGCGTCCACCCAGGATCCCGGATATCGAATCGGTCACCGGCAAGCCCAAGCCGGTCGTGATCGCCATGAACCTGGCGGACGTTCCGCTCGCGGGGTCTCCGTTGCATCCCGGCGAGTCTGATCGCGCATGGCGGCTGGAGCGCAATGCCGGTCTCCACGGCCTCGTCAGCTACACCTTGTTCTATGCCGACAGCCTGGAGCGCGTCACCGTGAGCATCACCGCGCCGGACGGACGCCATGCCCAGGCCAGCCGCTAACCCCTTTGCACCGAGGTGATGCCATGTCCGCCACAATTGCCACGCTGACCACCCTCTTCGCCCAGCAGCGCCTGCAGGAAGATGGTCTGGCCGCCCTGGGCCTGACCGCACCCTTGTGCGCCATGCGCTGGTCCAGCTCCAGCCAGAGCGCCACCTATCTTTCCGGCGAACTGGCACTTGCCTTGCCCGCACCTTGTGCGCCATTCAGCGGCACCCTGGAATGGCTGGCATCCGGCAGCGAATTCATCGACGCCGCAGGAGCGCCGGTCACGGACCCCGTTGCGGTGGTGCGCCTGCACCCCCATGCCGCACAACGGCTCGAGCGACTGGCTGCAGCACGCTTCACCACTGATGGCGTGCTGGTGCAACCCGTTCCAGCCACCTTCGTGGTGCGCCTCGCAGAGCAGCCGGACCGCACGCCGCAACGCGTGGAGGCAGGCGAAGCCTTGGGTGGGGACATTCCCCCATCCCCGCAAGTCTCCTTCCACGACACGCGCGGCATGATCATCTGCCCGGTGGCTGTGGCGGCCATGCTGGCCGACCTGCTCACGGCATTGCCTGCCCTGCATCATCCGGCAGCTGCGGGCAATCCGGGAGACGTCAACGGACTGGCGTCCCTGGCAGCGCTGGCCAGCGGCAACCATGTGATGCTCTGCGATCTGCATGGTGCACTGTTCACTCCACTTCCCGGTACGGGCATGATGGTGCAGGGCGGAGGCAGTCCCGGCAATGCAAACGCCGGGCACATTACCCTGTCCCCCGGCCAGCAGCTGCAGGCAAGCAGCACAAGCCAGCAGCGCCTGCACTGGGGCTGGGCCCCGAACGGCACCCTGGACCAGTTGCCCCTGCAACTGCCGGCCCTGCCCACCAGCTACCCGCCGCCCCTTTTCAGCGGCGCTGGCGCACCGAACCTGACACGCAGGTTCTTTCGCGTGTTTGTGGTGGATGGCGAATGGCATCTGCTGGGCAACCGCAGCCAGGAGGACATTCGCGGCATTCCCGGAGACGATGGCAATACGCCCACCGATCTGCGGCCACCGGTACGGAACCACATCACACTGGGTTACCTGACGGATGGTCCCGACATCCTGGCTGCCACACGCCAGGTGGTAGAGCGCTTCATGAACCAGGCAACCGGGCTGGTCATGGCCTGCTCCCCCCAGTTCCAACCCACCGGACTGCCGCCCGCCCCCGGGGCACAGGCACACTGGCCCGTCTTTCCCTCCATGAGCACTGCAACGTTCAATGTCGGGCTGCCGTCTCCCGCCACCGGACTGACAGCGCGCTGGGCAGCAGCCAACTCTGCGGACGTGGTGGTGACACTGGCAGCGACAGCAACGCCAGCCGGCACCGGCATCCGCATCTATCCGCGTCTGTTCCAGGAAATCGTCACCATCGCCGCAGAACCCTCATTCCTGCGTGGCGACGGCGGTGCTGCGCTGGCCGATGGCACCAACCCCACCGAAGTCCTGCTCTCCAATCCCTTCGGGCTGGCAGAAGGTGCAAACCAGCCTCCTGATCCGACGCTGGTCATGGATGTCGTGCTGGCAGCTGCCAACGGGCAACGCCGCCTTTTTGGGGGATTGAGTGCGCCAGTGGGTGCCCCCGGTGCCGCCCCCGCACCGGCTGCCCTTGGCGGGCTGAGCATGCTGGACGCTGTGCCGCTCAACATGCGGGGCATCTGCCCGGTTCCCCTGTTCGGCCTCAAGCCGGATGCTGTGCCCCCTTCCGGTTCGCCGGGCAGTGTGACCGAGTTATTGCACAAGTTCGCTTCCGAAACCACACCGCGCACCGGTCCGCGCCTGCCGATGCAGGCACGTTTCGAAACCATTGTCGCCAGCGCCATCGGCCCCGCCGCACAGGATGGTGCACTTGCATGGCAGGCCGTGTGTACCGGAGCCCGCTGGATGGACGAGTCCCGTTCGGCCATGCACCTTCTGGGCAATCCCGGCAATCCGCCTGGCCCTGATGTGCATACAAACGGCATCCGCGTGGATGGCCAGCTCGCTCATGACCTCGCATGGCACGCCCTGCGCCGGGCACGCCCCCTATTGCCCCTGCCCGGGTCTCCCGGCGGCCTGGATGGATGGCTGCTGTTTGGCTCCGGAGACAATTTCAACCTGCCACCTGAACCCGCCGGAGCGGGCAGCCCGACCGGCATGGGCGCCCTGCTGCAGACGGCTGCGCCGCAAAGCGAGACGCCCGAACTCTCGCTGGCACCAGAAAGCCTGTTCACCGACCCGACTCCCAGCCTGCAGGCCATGGCCGATGACCTGGCAAGCCGCCTTGGCAGCCCTGCTCCCACTCTCGACATGCGCAATGCCGACCGGCAGCTGGCGCAGGTCCGGCGCGAATACTGGGTTTCACGCAATGGGCGACGCGACGCCCTCTGGTCGCTGCGCAGGGTGCTCGCCGATGCACGCGAACTCGTCTACATCGAGAGCGCGCAGTTTGCCCGTACCGCTCAACCAGGCCAAGCAGGTGCCCATGCCATTGATCTGGTGAACGTGCTGCTGGACAGCATGACGGAGCATCCCGCCTTGTGTGTGCTCGTCTGTGTTCCGCGCATGACCGACATGCAGCCCTCTCACGGCGGCTGGGTGCGGCAGGCGCTGGCAGCACGGCGCGAGGCTGCCCTGGCGTTCGCAGCCAACGCCTCTGTCGCCAGGCGCTTTGCGCTGTTCCACCCCATCGGATTTCCCGGCCGTGCCATCGCCTTGCGCGGCAGCACCGTGATTGTCGACGACGTCTACGCGCTCACCGGTTCCAGCCATTTCCGCCGGCGCGGACTCACGTTTGACGGTGCTGTCGACCTGGCCACGCTGGACCGCACCCTCGATCAGGGCTACAGCCAACGCATCCGCGCCTTCCGCCGCCGGCTCATGGCACGCCGGCTGGGCATCGCACCGCCGGCAGGCCCGGCCACGCCGCTCAGCGCCGAGTGGATCCGCCTCGAACGCCCCCGCAGCGCCTTTGCCCTCGTACAGGACATGCTGGATCAGGGCGGCCTGGGTGTCATCGAGCCACTCTGGGAAGGCCCTTCAGACGACAGCGTGCTGCCACAAACCGCAGCGGTGGCCGATCCGGATGGCGTCGATACCGGCAATTTCCTGCCCCTGTTTGCCTCTCTGCTTGGGCCGGATGCCTGAAAGCGTTCCCGTCCGCACCAGTCAGTCAGCCCGCTCCAGACGCAACACCATAGGCGCATCCGGCTCGAGGTTGTAGCAGGTGCGATAACCCAGCTCCGCGCGGCGCACCTCGTCATCCCAGGGTGCCGTCCGCTCGGACCGGTAATTGAAGTGCAGCTCCGGCGGCTGCACCACCGACCTTGCAATGATGCGCTCAATCGCCTCGTCATCCGGATGCCGGAAAATCGCCCCGTTGCTGCTGATGAGAAAACGGGGGGACTCGACCAGTGCCAACAGCGCATCACTGGTATTCGATTTGCTCCCATGGTGCGCGACCTTCACGGCATCCACCTTCAGGCGCCGCTGCCCACGCTCGCGCAACAGGCGCTTCAGCGAAGCGACGATCAGCCCCGGATGGGCATCCCCCAGCAGCAACAGGCGCATGCCCTGATACTCCAGCAGAAAGGCGATGCTGGCGCCATTGGGCACCGCGCGATCCGGCAACGCCTGGCGCAACAGGCGTGCATCCAGTTCCGGCGTCGAGCCCAGCAAGGTCTTGTCGGTGAGGTATTTCTTCTGGGTTGCCAAGGCAGCCCAGGCTGCCTCGAGATCACCCGGCGCAAACCGGGTCAGCGTCTTGCGCCACATCTCGCGCATGCGGTCGAGTTTGGCCCGTGTCGGCGACAACAGCGTCAGTGTGGGGCCGTTCTTCAGCGTGATGCGTGGCAGTGGTCCCTCCTCCGGCACCACTACGGCATCGCCGCCAAAGGCCTTGTTCCAGCGTCCTGCGCCAAGCCGGTTCTCGATCAGCGCACTGAAGAACTCCCCCTGGTTCGCCCCCAGGGTCTGCTGCTCCAGATGCTTCCAGCCGTTGAACCACACATCCCGCACATCGAACTGCCAGGCCGGACGCGGTTGTGCAAACAGCCGCACCAGACCGTCGACATGATCGGTATCCACATGCGTCAGCACCATCAATTCGAACAGGCGATCCCCTTCCGGCAACTGTTCCATGCGACGCTGCAGTGCAGCGTAGGCACCGATCGGGCCCCCATCAATCAACAGGCGCCGCGCCACCGCACCACGGCCGTACTCAATCCACAGACAATCACCGTGCATGGCCGGCAGCATCTCGATCTGCAGGAAATAGGGATCCATCTTCACAGCCTCCAGTCGGCATCGCCAAAGGCGACCACGCACAGCGCCATCGGCTGGCTCGCCAGCAGTGCCCGGCACTTGGCCTGTCGCAGCAACTCGCCCAGATGCGGCTGTCCGCCAGTTGCAGCCACTTGCTCCAGCAGGTCCGCCACGATGCGTGTTCCCACCTGCACGGCATGTGCTCCCAGCACCGTGGCAATCGTCGACACCACCACCGCCGCCCCGGCCTGGCGGAAGGCGCTCACGTGCGAGGAGAAGGGTTCGGTACTGCCTGCCGTGTCACACCCCAGCAGCAGTACCAGCGGCGGATCGCCCCCCGGCCGGCGCACATGCCACGGCCCATGCGCAGCAGCCCCCTCTACCGAGCCCACCGGGTAGAAGCGGATGCCACGGGTGCGGATGGTGCTGTTGCCCAGTTCCAGTTCGCGGGTGGAGCCGCTGCCGGTGTTGTGCGGAAAGGCCACCAGCCATTGCGGCGCATGGGCCTGCACGGCAGTCGCCCATTCGTCCCAGTCCTTCACCCGCTCCACACTGCCTTGCAGATGCGTCCGCAACTCATGCAGCAAGCCGTCCACGCTGCCATGCGCCACGCGTCCGCTATGGCCCACCACGGCACCTGCCTGCAACTGCAGCTTCTCACGCGCCTGCGTCGGCTCGCTCAGTACCACCAGCGGGTGCCCTGCATCGGCCTTCGCCGGCGCATCCTGCACGTGGCGCTCGATCACCTTGCGCAAGCCCCAGAAGCCCATCGGACAGACATGCCGGCCCGGATGACGCTGCCCTTCGCAGCCGGGATTGCAACGCCCCTGCGCCAGCGCCTCCCGATGCTGCGGGCAGACACTGGCCCCGGATCCGGTTCCCAGCTCGTAGTCGTACACAAACTCCAGCGGAATCACGGCATCGCTGCGGGTCTGCACCAACTGGATGTGGCCCACCTGATCGGAACGCACATCCAGTGCACCTTCCCGGTTCTGCGCGAGTTGATCCAGTACCAGTTGCGCATACAGTTCCCGCCCGCAAAATGCCAAATCAAGCAACAACTGCGGATTGTCCTCGGCATCGAGCCCCTGACCGTGACCCTGCGTGTTGTGCGCCACCGCCGAGAGCAGGGTCCCGATTTCTCCCGCAACCTGCTGCACGCCGGTCAGGTCCGTGGCCCAGGCCTTGCCACCGCTCACCGATGTCGCGCGGGCCGTGCCATCTGCATCCGGTGCACCTGCCACCAGCGCCAGATCAAAGCGCCTGCGTGCGTCCAGGCTGCTCCAGTCATGGCGCACCTCGGCTTCGGTTTCCAGTATGATCCGCCTGCGTCCCGCAGCCTGGCGCGACGGCACCACCTGTGCCCGCAATTGGGCCGTCTGCAGCACCCGGTTGCGGTGCAAAACGGCAATGCGCGCCAGGAACGCCCCTTCGCGCCGCGGCACAAAGTCGAACAAGGCCTGCGTGCTTTCGCCGGTGCGAGGCAGGGTAATGTCCTGCTGCAGCGGCGCATCAAGCTGACCGGGCTCGTGGAACAGCACGGTGAGCCGGTGGCTGCCCTCGTTCGGCGGCAACTCCCGATCCGGGAAAGCATGGCTCCCGCTTTGCCAGCCGCTGGCCTGCTGGCTGCCGATCCGCACCTTGAGCAGCACCGGCTCGCCCAGAACATAGGCATTGCGAATCTGTCGCAGCCGGCCGTCCCTGGACTTCACCCAACTCTGTTGCTGCAGATGGCGAGCTGCCACCTGTTCGGCCTGCGCCTGCGCCGCCTCCTGCCGCAATGCCTGAGCGGCTTCGGTCATGGCACTCGCCTCATGCGCCTCGCCTGCATAACGATGGCGCACACTGGCACGCCGGATGGCCTTGCCCAGTTCATGCGCCTCCGTCTGCAAGGCATCAGGCGCTCCCCCCACCGGAACGGGATCAGCGCTTCCCAGCTGATGCATGGCCTGCGTGCTCATCTTCACGCTGGCGCCCCTTGGCTGTCGCACCAGCCTGGCGGACAGCTCTGCCATCTGCGCGCGCATGCGCCAGTGCTGCAGCAAGCCTGCTCCGGCGGCCAACAGCGCAGCGTGACCGAACACCGCGCGGACCACCAGATCAAGCGGGCGATCCTGCATCATCTGCAGGCATGCCTCCCGCACACGCTCAGCCAGCTCGCCTGGCGGCAAGGGCTCCGCGAGCAGCACGATGCCGCTGGCAGACACGCGGGACACCAAAGCCTGCACCAGGGCTGCGGCCCCCGGCCGCCCCGCGTCATGACCGTTGACCAGCACCAGCCTGGCTTTCAGTTGCAGCGGCGATTGCAGCAAGCCTGCCAGCGCCCGCTCCAGCGGCTGTCCGAACACCAGCAATGCATGCCGCTCGGCATCCGGTGCCGCCGGCACATAACGGAAAGGCCAATGCGCCGGCTGAAAATCATTCAGGCGCCCCAGATGCGCCGCCGCCGGATCATCGGGCAATGCCGACACGGTCAAGGGAAAGCGCAGGGCCTGCATCTCGGCCCAGCCCGGCCCGCCGCGGATGTGTACCCCTGCCACCTCGTCCGGCAGCAGCAACCATTGTGCCAGGATGGCCACCTGCGCCCAGGGCAGGGCTGCGTACGCTACTTTATGCCCTCGGGGGATCGATTGCCGCACGATCCTGAAAGCAAGCCGCCGATGCTCCCGCACCAGGGCATGCCAGCGCTCCAGCAAGCGCTCCGGCGCCGGCAAAGCTCTCAGTACCGCTGCTTGCCAGGCCTCGCTGGGACTTTCAGAGCGCCCGCGCGACAGGACGCCTGCAACGCCCGGCCAGGCCCATTCCAGCCGGTACGGGTCCGGACCACCGCCCCGCCCCTCATCGCCCGCTGGCGCCGCAGACCCCATCCCGGCCACCGCAAGACAACGCGCAAAATCCAGATCCGCCAGCCCAAGCCCCCAGGCCTTCAGGAACAGGCGATCTCTCCCGTGCAACGACATGGCCGGCTCCCTGCGTCAATGCGGTGCAAATTCCGGCAGCGGCCAGCCCGAGGCGGGCGCCAGCGGCAGGCGTGCGCGAGTGCGCAGCGCTGCATCCGCCAACGCATAGGCCCAGTTGATCAGCACCCCCTGTGTAGCCGCATCCGTACTGGCCAGCCGCGTGGGCACGGTCTGCAGTCCGCGTGTCATGGGGTTGTCGCCAGAAAGCACCCCGCTCGCACCGTAATCCGCAATCTGTGTGCCAATTCCCCAGTAGGCACCGCGCCGGCGGCCTTGCGCAAACTCTTCCACCAGCTGCCGCTTGCGCAAGGCCCGCCCCTGGTCGATGAAGATATCCCGGATACGCGAGAGCTGGCTGAAATAGTCGGACCGTACCGAAGCCTCCATCGTGAACGGCGCGCCGGCGTCGCTCACCAGCTGGATGCCCTCATTGAGCGATTCCAGGCCCATGTTGTCGTAAATGCCGCCGTCGGCCAACACGATCTCGCGACGCAAGTCGCGCAACAAGCCACTGTCCAGTTCCCAATCCGCATCCTGCCAGTCAGCCGGGTCGGTATCCAGGGTGACTGGAGAAAAGATCGGCGGAAAGGCACTGGAAGCCGTCACCGCCGTGGCCAGCAAGGGATTGGCCACGCGGTTGGTTCCCAGGCGGTAGTCGGCCAGCATGTCCTGGCGAAACCGGAAGCTGCGCCCGGTTTGCAGGTTGGTGGCATAAAACACGAACAGCGGCACCTGACTGGTTTGCCGCGCCGGCAAATCATGCATGCGCAGGTCGCCAAACAGCTCGTCGCGGTAGTGGCGGCACAAATAATCAGCCGCCGAGCGAAAAGGGGTGATCCAGCCGAGCAGGCCGGCCTCCACATCGGCGGTCAGCGCGCAGAACTGCTGCACCGTCTGCACCACCTCCTCGCGAAAATTGCGCGCCCTGCCATCATGAAAATCCAGCGCGTGCCAGCGGCTGGCCAGAATACCCGCCATGATCGAGCCGCCGGACACGCTGGTGACACGGTCCAGCCGCCCCAGCAGGCCGGCATCATTCAGGCGCCAGAGGCTGCCCAGGCCGAACAGCGTGGCCCGAAAGCCGCCTCCCGACAGTGCCAGACCGAGGGTTGTTCCGTTTGCAAGCGCCATGATCCGCTCCCTCGCACCGCCCCGTGCCAGACTGGCACAACGGTAGCGTGCATGGAGGCATGCTAGCAGCATCCTTGCGGCGTGGACACCCGCATTTTCACGGCCCTGCGGCAGGCGCACGCGCGCTGCGGCGCCAGGGTCACAACCGCCCGAAACCCACCTCCGCCAGCACCTGCAGCGGCCCGGCCTGCTGCACCAGATCCACCTGCTCGCGCGTGCGGGTGTACAGCGTGCCGCCAAAGCAGATCGCACTCAACGAAATGCCCTCGTACTGCTCCTGGCTGCGCGGGATCAGCAGCATCCAGCCATCACCGGCCAGCATGTTGTAGGGCGGCATGAGGCGGTCCGCGCCGGGCTGCAGGCCCAGTTCGGCGCAGCCCTTCTCCCAGGCCTGCTGCAGATTGGCGGCGGCCTGCTCCACGGCCATGCCGGGGCCGCTGTGCACCCGCACAAAGCAGTGCTGCATCGACAGCGCCGGGTGGCGGGCCACGCCCAGGGGCGGCAGATCCTGCGGCAGACCGGCGCTGAACAGCGCCAGACCGGCATTGTCATCGGTAGAGGGAATCCACTGCACGTGCTTGTGCCGCTGGCTGGCACCGGCGGCCGTACCGCCGTTGTATAAACCCAGTCCGCCCGCTTCCGTCATCACGCGCGCCAGCGCGGTGAAATCGGCCGCCGTGAGCGGCAGCAGCTGCTCCTCGAACTCGCGGCAGGCCAGCACCAGATGCTGCACGCTCAACGGAAACTTGTTCAGGATCGCCACATGGGTATCGCCCAGCGGCCCCACCGTCAGCTCCGGATCGGGGTTGAGAAAGGGATTGAAATTCGGATCCCGCGGCCCGCCGGGGATTGCGGCCGGCTTGCTCGCATCCTTGGCAGCCAGCGACGACACCCAGCGCACCACAAACGGCAGGCCCTCCTGCTCGATCCGGATCTGCTCGGACTGCACGGGCTGCAGGGCACCGCTGGCCAGCGCGCTGGCGCTGCGGGCGTCGACGGACTGCATCAGGGAACTCTGGGACATGGGACTCTCCTCCTTTTTCGTGGTTATCAGGTTTTCCAGACCGGCGGCCGCTTCTCGATGAAGGCATCGATGCCCTCGGCCGCATCCTCCTCCATCATGTTGCAGGCCATCACATCGGCCGCATAGGGATAGGCATCGGCCAGCGGCATCTGGCGCTGGCGGTAGAACATGGCCTTGCCGTGGCGGATGGCGGCCGGGCTCTTGGCGCAGATGCTGTCGGTGTAGAAGGCCACAGCGTCATCCAGCTCGGCCTCAGGCACCACGCGGTTGACCAGGCCCCAGTCCTCGGCCGTAGCGGCATCGATGAAGCGGCCGGTGGCCAGCATGTCGAACGCGCGCTTGCGCGACACATTGCGTGTGAGCGCCACGGCCGGCGTGCTGCAATACAGGCCCACATTGATGCCCGAAACCGCAAAGCGCGCACTGTCGACCGCCACCGCCAGATCGCAACTCGCCACCAGCTGACAGCCCGCCGCCGTCGCAATGCCCTGCACGCGCGCGATCACCGGCACCGGCAGCTGCTGCAGCGACTGCATGGTGCGGCCGCAACGGTTGAACAGCTCCAGGTAATAGTCCTTGCGGTACTGGCTGCGCATTTCGCGCAGATCGTGGCCGGCGCAGAAGGCCTTGCCGTGCGCCGCCAGCACGATGCAGCGCACCGAAGCATCCTGAGCCGCATCGGCCAGCGCGGCATCCAGCGCGTCCAGCATGCCCTCGGACAGCGGGTTGAACTGACGCGGACGGTTCAGCCACAGCGTGCGTACACCGCCCTGCTGCCCGACCTGCACAAAGGCTTCATCCACGCTGCTGCTGGAAGACAAATCACTGGAAGACATGCGCGCGCCCCTTATCGCCATAAAAAAACAAGGCACGCGCGCATGGCTGCCGCGCGTGCACACCTGCCGGGGAAAGCCTACGCCAACGCCCCCGGCCAAAGACTGGAATGCCTCAAGCATAGTCGCAAAACCCTGCCGAAGGCATCGGTTCAAACCAGCACGCCCGTGCCTGGGTTACAGTCAGGGCATTCCCTTTCCTACCTGCGAGGTGCACCTCATGCTGCAACTGCATATCGGCAACAAGAACTATTCTTCGTGGTCCATGCGGCCCTGGGTGCTGCTGCGCCAGAGCGGCATTGCCTTCGAGGAAGTGATGCACCGCTTCGACAGCTTTGCGCCCGGCTCCGGCTTCAAGCACTCGCTTGAAGCCATCAGCCCGACCGGCAAGGTGCCGGTGCTGGTCGATGACGGCCTCGCCATCTGGGACACGCTGGCCATTGCCGAATACCTGGCCGAGCAGTACCCGCAACACGCGCTCTGGCCGCAGGACCGCGCCGCACGCGCCCAGGCCCGCAGCGTCTGCGCCGAAATGCACAGCGGTTTCACCGCCCTGCGCAGTGCCTGCCCCATGAACATCGAGGCCAGCCTGCCCGATACCGGCGCCCTGCACTGGCGCGACAACGCCGCCCTGCGCGCCGACGTGGCCCGGCTGGAACAGATGTGGACGGCGCTGCTGCAGCAGCACGGCGGCCCCCTGCTGTTCGGCGCCTTCAGCATCGCCGATGCCTTCTTCGCACCGGTCTGCATGCGGCTGCACAGCTACCAGCTGCCTGTCTCACCCAAAGCCGCGGCCTATGTGGAGCGCGTGCGCGCCCTGCCGTCCGTGCAGCAATGGATGGACGAAGCCCTGGCCGAACAGGATTTTCTGGATTTCGAAGAACCCTACCGGCTGCAGCGATGACCCGACGTATCCATGCCCGCATCCCCGGCGCCAGCGTCTACATGGTGGGCGGCGCCGTACGCGACGGCCTGCTCGGCCTGCCGGTGCAGGACCACGACTGGGTGGTGATCGGCGCCACCCCCGAACGGATGGTGCAGAACGGCTACCTGCCGGTGGGCAAGGATTTTCCGGTCTTCCTGCATCCGGAAACGCACGAGGAACATGCCCTGGCCCGCACCGAGCGCAAGACTGCGCGCGGCTACAAGGGCTTTGCCGTGTACAGCACGCCGGATGTCACGCTGGAGCAAGACCTCGCCCGGCGCGACCTGACCATCAATGCCATTGCCCTGGACGAACACGGCGCACTGGTCGACCCCTACCACGGCCGGCGCGATGTGGAGCAGAAGGTGCTGCGCCACGTGACCGAAGCCTTTGCCGAAGACCCGGTGCGCATCCTGCGCGTGGCACGCTTTGCGGCGCGATTTTCGGACTTTACCGTGGCACCGGAAACGCTGGAACTGATGAGCCAGATGGTGCACAACGGCGAGGTGGACCACCTGGTGGCCGAGCGCGTGTGGCAGGAGCTGTCACGCGGGCTGATGGAAAACCGCCCTTCGCGCATGTTCGAGGTGCTGCGTGCCTGCGGCGCCTTGGCGCGCATCCTGCCCGAAGTGCATGCGCTGTGGGGCGTGCCGCAGCGCGCCGAATCGCATCCGGAAGTGGATACGGGTGAGCACCTGATGCTGGTGCTGGACATGGCTGCACGGTTGCAGGCGCCGCTCACGGTGCGCTATGCCTGTTTATGCCACGACTTGGGCAAGGCCACCACGCCGCCTGAAGACCTGCCGCGCCATCCGGGACATGAGCAGCGCAGCGTGGACCTGTTGCGCCCCATGAGCGCGCGCCTGCGCGTGCCCACGCACTGCCGCGAGCTGGCGGAAGTGGTGGCGCGGGAGCATGGGGTGATCCATGGCGCGCTGTCGCTGTCGGCGGAAGAGACGGTGCTGTTGCTGGAACGGTGTGATGCGTTTCGGCAGCCCAAGCGGTTTGAGGAGGTTTTGCTGGCTTGTGAGTGTGATTTTCGGGGAAGGTTGGGACTGGAAGACCTTGTCTACCATCAGGCACCCTACTTAGTACACGCCCTGCACGAACTGCAAAAGCTGGACGAAGGCGCCATTGCACTTGCTGCGCAGCAGCAATGGCAGCATTTATTGTGTAGCAATGCCCTGTGTAATGACCACCCGAGCATTGGAAGCTACATTCGGGCAACCTTGCACAGGCAAAGAGTCAAAACAATAGGCTCGCTATAACCGAATTCGCTGAAGGAGGGACCACACGTTGAGTATGGCCTCTCCCCAGCACTGTACGCTGTACCCGGTCAGATCAGCACATAGGGACTGGCGTCCTGCATATCCGTCAGCGCAGTGGTCACCGCTCCGCCATCCGTCGCTGCTCCAACAGCAGGCGGCGTCGAATTCTGCTGAATATTCAACACTTGAGCAGTCGTCACATCCCCGTCTCCATCGGTCGCCGTGATGTCAAAGGTGTATTGCTGATCAGGCGCAATCTCTGTGTACGTGTACGAAACCGACTTCAACCTTGTCGTACCTGAAGTGACAGTCAAAACCAGGGTGTCAAACTGAATGGTCGGATCAATGGCCAAGGTAGACCCTGACGTACTTGCGGTACCCGACTGGCTCGCAAGAATCGTGGTTCCGTCCTCGCCGTAGTTGTAGGCTGTCCAATTCATTGTCGCCGTGCCTCCATCCGTCGTGAAGGTAATCGAGGTCAACTCCCTTCCATTCACACCATGGATGTTGTTGGTCGCCATATCCCCCGTCTCGAAGAACTCGAACACCATGCTCTCACCCGCGCTAAAGTGGTTGTTGCCAACCCCCATGCCTGGCACGGATGCATTGATGCCTTCACCATTCAGATACGCATTCACTTCAATCAGACCACCAGCAAAATCAATCCATGCCTTCGGCCCACCAGAATCCACCCCCAAGAAGCTGGCAGTAGCAGTAATGGGAGGCTCAGGAGTGATCAGTGTGAAGGAGTAAGTGCCATCCGGATTGACGTTCAAGTCATAGACAGGCTTCGTAAACCCAGCATCAGAGTACGCATGCAGGATCGTTCCCGTTGCCGTGTACTCAGTCTTGAAGAACAGCGATGGACCACTGGATTGCGCAATATCAAACTTCGCCCAACCATCTGCTCCCGAGCCATACTGGAAAGTTCCTGTTGCTACAGCACCCGCCTGGTTCGCAAGCGAGCCGGCAGTGAATGCTCCCAGCATGGATACGTCGTCATTGATCGTGACCGCCAAGGAGCCGTTCGCAGAATCCCCGTCGCCATCAGTGACCGTGAACGCGAAGTTCAGCAGCTTGTCGTCTTCACCTTGTGTTGCATGTACCAAGGGAGCATTGACGGTCAAGTCGTAGGAGCCATCTGCACGGACGACCAAAATGAGAGCAGGGCTCGCTTCAGGATAGCTGGCACTTACAGCCTTCCACGTCGTAGAACCATCAGCTGCAACGCTCGGTTCAAGCCAACTCACTGCCTCTTGCTTGGGCAGCCCATTGGCACCTTTGGCAATCACAGACAGTTCCGGGAGCGTCGTCATTGCGACGGATTTCAAACCATCAGCACCTGCGGCAAACAATGCTCCTGCATCGCCCGTTACGGTGTTGAGGTTCTCTACTCCGGTTTCCCGATTCGGCGGGAACAGCTTTTGTGCTTCGTCCTGGAGCAGCTTCGGAGCTACTGCGGTCTTGCCCACCGGCGTGTCATCGTTGATCTGCACCGTCAGCGTCGCTGCCGCCGTATCGTCATCCCCGTCGGTCACCGTCACGCCAAACGCAAAGTCCGTCGTCTCCTCCGTCGTGCCCGCCGTCGGGTTCACCACCGGCGCATTCTGCGTGTACGCGTACGAACCGTCCGCATACACCGTCAGCACCGCCACCGGCGTGGCCGTCGGGTAGTGCGTACTCGTGCCCGTCAGCGTCACGCTGCCGTCCGCGTTCGTCACCGGCGTCCAGCTCACATCCTCCTGCGTGGCAACCCCATTGGCATCCACGTAGATCGCCTTCATCGCCGGAGCCGTCACCACGATCGACGTCAGGCCATCTGCGCCCGCCGCAAACAGGCTGCCTGCAGCCGTGCGCGCAATGCTCTTGGCATCGGCCACGTCCCCTGTGCCATTGGCATTGCCTCCAGCCTGGATGTCATCATCGAGCACCGGCTCAGCCGTCACCGTCTTGCCCACCGGCGTGTCATCATCAAAGTTGATCGTGATCGTGCCCGTATCCATGTCCGCCGGCACATCACTGTCCGCCACCGTGTAGCTGATCACCACATCAATGTTGTTTTCATCGCTACCAGCCGGGTGCTTGATCGCATTGACCAGCGTCACCTTGTACGCGCCCGTCGCGCCATCGGTGATCTCCACCGTGAACAACACCGTGCCGGCACGCGCCTCTCCAGCTGCCACCGTCGCCGTCAGCAACTTGCCGTCCGCGCTCAGCGTATACGTCACCTGCTCCTGACCCACCGGACCATCGGCCGGCTTCACCAACGTGTAGCTCAGCGGCGTGTCCGAACCCGTGCCCGCCACCACGCCCAGCATGCCACTCCACACGCTCTCATCCGTCGTGTAGGCCCCCGTCTCGCCAGCGTTCTGATCGTCATCTCCCGTACCAACCGCAGCGTTGGCATTGGGCAGACCATCATCGTCCACCTTCGCCACCACATCCACCGCCACCGGAACATCATCCCCTTGCAGCGTGATGGTCACCGTCGCTTCAGCACTGTCTCCGTCCCGGTCGGTGTAGGTGTACTTGAACGTGACGTCTCCTTCCTCGCCCGCCGCCGGCGTATACGTGAACGTGCCATCCGCTTTCAGATTCAGCGTGCCCTTGCCAGTCAGCGAATCCGCCACCAGCGCCACCGGACCAGTTGCAGCAGCTCCATCCGCGCCTGCCTTGTCGTTTGTCGTCACATCGCCCGTGACCGGCGCGTTCTCCGCCGTTTGCGTGTAGGTGTCATCCTGTGCGCTCGGCACATCGTCCACGATCTTCACCGACAGTAGAGCATCAGCCTTGTCCCCGTCGTTGTCCGTCAGCGCAACCGCCAGGTCTTCAAACAGATTGTTGTTGCCATTGGCGTCGGGGTGTTGTTCGCGGTCCAGCAAGGTGTACTCATACGTCACCGTACCGGTCGCTGCGTCATAGCCCGTCACCTTCAGCTGGTTGCCCAGTGCAGTGGTGACCGTTGCGCCTGTCAGCGCGCCATCCTTGATCACTTCCACGCCCGCAATCGTCAGCGACTTCACGCCATCGGGCGAACTGATCGTGAACGTGCCCGAGCCCTTCTCTGCCGGGCTTTCCGGGTTGGTACCAATGGCCAGTGCGCTTTCCAGCACCGCTACGTCGCCACCTTCACCCTTGGGTGTCAAGTCCGTGATCACCGGCGTGTGATCCACCGGCGGCGGGGGAGTGCTGCCGCCACCTCCCAGTGCCGGAAGGATCAGCAACGGCAACCACCACAGCGGCACCGGCGCCACACTCGTGCCCAGCGCCTGCCCGGCCTGCACCCCATCGGCCAGCATGCTCACCGCATCCGTGCTCACCGCACTCTCCGGCACATACGGGTACACATTGCCGTTCTCGTGCGTGCCCACCAGCAGGTTGTCACTGCCTTCGCCGTAGCCAATCTCGCCGTTGTCCTTGTAGTAGTCCTCGATCACCAGGTCCGGCTGGTTCACGTCGCCACCTTCAAAGGCAATGTGCAGGTTCTTGCCCACCCGCTTGGTCGCCATGTTCTCCGGGCCATAGCCCGTGGCCTCGTCCGTGAAGTGGTACTTCACGTTGGCCAGCGCCTTGATGCGCACGCCCTGGCCCTTCGCTCCCGCTCCGCCTTCGCCCCCTGCAATGCGCAGACTCTGCACGGTTTCGCTGGCACTGTTGATGTTGATGGTGATGTTCTTCAGGCTCATGATCTTTCCTTGTTCCCCCTGCAGCGACTCATTGCGTTGGGCTGCGGGAGAGTTGGGGGCGGTGCCTGCTGCTGTGGGGCACCGCCAGGTTCTGATTCAGTCGGATGGGACCCGTCTCTCGGTCTTGCGCTGGAGCGGGGCGCACTGCCCCGCTGCCATCAGTTCGCTGCTGGCTGGGCAGCCTGTTGCGTGCCGTACAGGGTGATCTCCACCCGGCGGTTGGGCTGGTCGCAGGCCATGCGCTGCTTCGCATCACGCGGGAAGCGTGCGCGGCAGTCGCTCACCAGCAGCTGCTTCTCGCCGCGGCCATGCGCCACGATCTGGCTGCCTGGCAGCTGGCTCTGCGACAGGGCCATGCGCACCGTGTCGGCCCGGCGTTGCGAAAGGGCCTGGTTGTACATGTCGCTGCCCTCGGGGTCGGTGTGGCCGACCACTTCGATGCGGTCCACATTGGCCTTGCTCGCGGCAATGTCCTGCGCCACCTTGCGGATCTCTTCCTTGCCCTGGGGCAGCATGCTGGCGTAGTCGGACTTGTCGAACGGGAACAGGGCCGAGGCCTGCAGCGTGTAGGTCTTGAGCGGCACGGCGCACTTCAGTTGCACGCGCGGCAGCGTGTGGCCCTGCTGCTTGAGCTGCTCGGCCAGGGCCTGGCCGGACGTGGCGTCCAGTTGCTGCAGCACGGGCTTGCCGGCTGCATCGCCCACCACCTGGAAGTAGCTCACTTCACCGGCCGGGGTGGCGAAGCTCTGGCCCTGGCGTTCCTTCTCCAGGTAGCGCGTGCTCACGTCGGTGTAGCTGGCCGTGAGGCGGTTGGAGCCGACGCAGGCCGGGCCTTGCTGGAAGCCGCCGGGGGTGAGCGAGGTGAGGTATTCGCCGTTGATGAAGATGTTGACGGCCTGGCCGGGCACTGCCCCCTACTGGCGCAGGAAGACGGCGCTGGCTGCGTTGGCGTCCACGCTGGTGTTGACCTTGCCGGTGGTGAACTCGCGCGGATGGGCGTCTCCGCCGCTGGTGGCGCAGCCTGACGCCATCACAACGCATGCTGAAAACAGGGCAACTTGCGTGCCCCTCTGGAAAGACGTGTAGATACGGCTCATGCTTGACTCCTCCCGGGATCGCTCCCTCTTGTGGGCTAGCCGAACCGGCATCAAGCCGTCATCAAACGCACACGCGCCGGTCCGGTGTTTATTGCTTCACCCCAACGAAGTCGCCGCCGTGACTGCTCTCGCGGTTTCACCGCATACTTTTATTAATAAACAGACATAGCCCCAACTTTGCTCCGTTGGCATGTGAAAAGTATTGTTGCATGTAGCAAGCGTTTTTTGCGAGGTATTTCAAATACCCTTGAAAGTTCGTACATATCGGTGAAAAAATTCACGGATTTCACGCGATATTGAACGGCCAAGAAATTCCCAAGCAATTGAATTTACTGAACATTTCCTGAGGGAATGTGGTCGTTGGCCTGCATCCAACCATGAATGTGCACTATTTACCCCTCAAAATTAGGGGTGACACTGTGCGAAATGGGCTACTTTTGCATCTCTCCCCTGTGGGCGACAGGCTCTGTCACGCGGAAATCCCCCAAGTGCGCAACACACTCACAGCATCCGCAGCCGGTCTCCCCGCGCAAACCCGACGGCCTCCCACGGCTTGCCCTTGCACACCCCCAGCACCTTGAAGAACTCCCCCATCTCGTGCTCCATCACCAGCTTCTGCGCCAGCGCACGCTCGGCCAGGCTGCTCTGCGCCATGCGTTCGGCCAGGCCGCAGTTGAGCAGGAACCAGCCCTGGGTGGTGTAGCCCAGGATTTCCAGCCCCGCGTCCTGCGCAGCCACGGCGATGCCGGTGAAGTTGACGTGGGCGGTGATGTCCTTGTCGCCCACGGCCAGCAGGGGGTTGTCGTCGGCCTGGTGCAGCTGATGGCACATCAGGGTACCCATGTGGCGCTGCGGGTGATAGTACTCGCCTTCGCCAAAGCCGTAGTCGATGAAGAAGGCCGCGCCGCGCCGTAAATGGCGGCCGATGGTGCCGATGAAGGCTTCGGCCTGCGGGTGGATTTCGGTGAGGTAGTCGTGTTCGCCCACAATGTCGAGCGGGGGGCGCAGGTCGGTCGGGCGGTCTTCCCAGGCCCAGCCCTGTTCCGCCTCGTCCCACACCACGCCGCGCTCATGCCAGATGCCGCCCTTGCGCACCAGCAACTGTACCGGCATGGCGTCCAGCACCTCGTTGCCCAGAATCACCCCTTCGATCGCATCGGGCAACTGCGCCGCCCACTGCACCACATCGCCAAAGCGCGCCAGACGCTCCTGCTGCCGCGCGCGCAGGCTGCCGGAGACATCGACGATGGTGTAGCGGCGCAGCGCCACGCCCTGCTGTTGCAAGGCATCGAGCACCTGCTCGGCCAGCGCGCCGCTGCCGGCACCAAATTCCCAGACTTCCTGCGTGCCGGTGCGCGCCAGCGCCTCGGCCACCTGTACGGCCAGCGTGTGCCCGTAAAGCGGACTGATTTCCGGCGCCGTGACAAAATCGCTGCCATCCGCCGGCAGATGCCCGAGCTTGGTGCTGCCATGCGCGTAGTAACCCAGCCCCGGCGCGTACAGCGCCAGATGCATGAAACGGTCGAAGGGCAGCCAGCCGCCGTTCCGGGTCACTTCAGCACGTATGATCGCCTGCAGTGCGGCATTGTCGGAGGCGGGGGTGGACGGAGAGGCAGGAGTGGTTTGCATGCGCGCAATCTACCACCGAATGCCGCCGTTTCCCCGTCGCCCGTTGCCGCAGAAGTGCCGCCCATCGAACTACCATGACTGATACATCCCCTGCCCCTACCGTCCTGATCACCGGCGGCGCCCATCGCCTCGGCGCCGAACTGTGCGAGGTGTTTGCCGGAGCCGGCTGGCATGTGCTGTGCCACTACCAGCGCAGCCTCGATGCCGCCCAGGCCCTGCAGCAGCGCCTGCAGGCGGCCGGCCATCGCATTGACTTACTGCAGGCCGATCTGGGTGATGCCGCACAGCGCCGCACGCTGATGGAGCAGGCCGCCACGTTCGGCCCCCTGCAGGCACTGATCAACAATGCCTCGCTGTTCGAGCCCGACTGTGCCATGGAGTTTGACGAAGCCCAGGCCGGCCGCCAGCTCGGCGTGAACCTGATGGCGCCCATGGACCTGACGCGCCTGATGGCACAGCAACACGCCAGCGATGCCGGTCCCGGCAGCTGCGTGGCGATTCATATCCTGGACCAGAAGGTCTACAACCTCAATCCGGATTACTTCAGCTACACCGTCAGCAAGCTGGCGCTGGAGCGCGCGGTGGAACTGCAAGCGCAGGCGCTGGCCCCGCGCGTGCGCGTGTGCGGCGTGGCGCCGGGCCTGATGCTGGTGAGCGGCCCGCAGACCGACGCCAACTTCGCCGCCGCCAGTCACGCCAACCTGCTGCGTCGCCCGGTCGATCCGCGCGATGTGGCGCGCACCTGCCTGTTTCTGGCCAGTAACGCTTCCATCACCGGCAGCACGGTCTGCGTGGATAATGGGCAGCATCTGGTTCCGCTGCCGCGCGACATCATGTTTGTGGTGGACGAGCTATTGCGACAACACCTGCCACCCAAAACAACAACATGACCGCCATCACATCTTCGACCCACTGGAACGAAGCCCTCGCCCTGTCCTGCCGCCGCCTGTTCCTGCGCAATTACGAGGTGCACATCAACATCGGCGTGCATGATTTCGAAAAGCTGGGCCCGCAGCGCGTGCGCGTGAATGTGGACATGTATGTGCTGCTGAGCCAGTCCACCCCCAAGGCAGACCGTATCCATGAGGTGGTGGACTACGATTTCATTCGCCGCACCATTGCCGCGCGTGTGAACGCCGGGCATATCGAGCTGCAGGAAACCCTGTGCGATGACGTGGCCAACACCCTGCTGGAGCACCCCAAGGTGCAGGCCGTGCGTGTGTCCACCGAGAAGCCGGACGTCTATCCGGACTGTGACGCCGTGGGTGTGGAAGTGTTCCGGATCAAGCGCTGAGCGCTTGCGCCGCCACGACCGAACCGGCAGCCTCTTCCTTGCGCAACGCGGCCATCTGGCCGCTGGTTTGGCATTGAGCCACTACATCGCGCGCATAGCATTCGCAGTTGCCGCATTGCGTGGCAACCCCCAGTTCGAGCTGGATCTCGTCGAAACTCATGCCGGTATGGGCATGGCGTGCGATTTCGCGATCGGAAATGCGCTGGCATACACAGACAATCATTCTGGACTTCCCTGCTGAAAAGTGGACTACGATGCCGACATATTAATTGATAATTGTTTTTATTATCAATCCCTATGACGCGCAGGGTCTTGTGCACGCAACACCTGCAGGCCGCTCTTCAGGCAAGCACAAGGCCGCTGTCTGGCGGCCTTGTGCAGGGTTCGGTCCGGGGGCTCAATCGTCCATCTGGCTCTGCAGGTAGTTCGGCAGCCCCATGCTGCCGATGAGGTCGTGCTGGGTTTCAAGCCAGTCGATGTGGTCTTCGTTCTCGTCCTTGAGTTCGACCAGCAGGTCACGCGAGACATAGTCCTGCTGCTGCTCGCACAGCGCGATGGCCTGCACCAGCGTGGTGTGCTTCTGCCGCTCCAGCCGCAGGTCGCAGGCGAGGATTTCCGGCGCGTCTTCACCGATCAGCAGCTTGCCCAGATCCTGCAGATTGGGCAGACCTTCCAGCAGGAAGATGCGCTGCACCAGCTTGTCGGACAGCTTCATTTCCTCGATGGACTGGTGGTAGATGTGTTCGCCCAGCTCGTCCAGCCCCCAGTTCTTCAGCATGCGTGCATGCAGGAAATACTGGTTGATGGCGATGAGCGAATCGCCCAGCACGGCATTGAGCTGGCGCAGGACGTCGGGATGGCCTTTCATGTGCTGGCTCCTTCACCGGTCTGGCTCTGCAGATAGTTCTGCAGGCCGATCTGCTGGATCAGCCAGAGCTGCTGCTCCAGCCAGTGGGCATGGTCTTCTTCCGTGTCCTTGAGCTGCTCGACCAGCATTTCGCGGCTGACGTAATCCTGATGCTGCTCGCACAGCGCAATGCCCTGCTTGAGTGCCTCGCGCACTTCCAGTTCCACTTCCAGATCGCATTGCAGCATGGCAGGCACATCCGCACCGATTTTCAGCGCCGTTGGCACCATGGCCGGCGTGCCTTCCAGCATGAGGATGCGTTCGATGAGCGCGCTGGCATGGCCGGTTTCGTCTTCCATTTCGTGTGCGATGCGCGCATGCAGGCGGCTGTAGCCCCACTCGTGGTACATGCGGGAATGGATGAAATACTGGTCGCGTGCGGCCAGTTCGCCGGCCAGCAACTGGTTGAGGTAGGCGATGACTTCGGGATTGCCTTTCATGGAGGTCGCTCCTGTTCTGGAATGGAAACTGCAGGGGTATCGCAGTCAGTAGCGCATAGTATGACACCATGAAGCGGGCGCTGCCCTATCCCCATCGGGAATACACTGACGAGGTGCTGCATCCCGGCCCGGTCGTGCCTCGTGCCGGCAGAGCCACACGGATGCAGCGTCACGGACCCGAAAAACGTGACCAGGCAGGCACATCGCTGCCTATCCCTTCGCCCGCAAGGCCGAGGAATGGCAAGGCCATTGCTATCCATGAACCGCCCCAGCGTTTAAAATCGCGGGCTTGGCGCAGCGGCCGCCTTGCCGCATCCCTCTTTGCGCCCCCTATCCCACACCCGCCATGTCCGATATTTTTGCCTCCGAGCTGGCCGAAGAGCAGCCCACCGACACCCATGCCCGCCCCGCCAAGGATTCTGCCGAAGCGCGCCTGCAGCGCGAGATGAACAAGCTCGACAAGCGCCTGTGCCGCCTCACCGGCCAGGCGATTGTCGACTTCAACATGATCGAGGAAGGCGACAAGGTGATGGTGTGCGTGAGCGGCGGCAAGGACAGCTTTACGCTGCTGGACGTGCTGCTCAAGCTGCAGAAGCGCGCGCCGATCCACTTCGACATCGTGGCGGTGAACCTGGACCAGAAGCAGCCGGGCTTTCCGCCCGAGATTCTGCCCGCCTACCTGGAAGGCCTGGGCGTGCCCTTCCACATCGAGACGCAGGACACCTACAGCATCGTCAAGAGCAAGATCCCCGAAGGCAAGACCATGTGCAGCCTGTGCTCGCGCCTGCGCCGCGGCATTCTGTACACGGTGGCGCGCCGTCTGGGCTGCAACAAGATTGCGCTGGGCCACCACCGCGACGACATCGTGGCCACCTTCTTCCTCAACATGTTCTTCGGCGCCAAGCTGAAAAGCATGCCGCCCAAGCTGGTGAGCGACAACGGCGAATTCATGGTGATCCGCCCGCTGGCCTATGTGAAAGAGGCTGACACGGCGCGCTGGGCCGAGCACATGCAGTTTCCCATCATACCGTGCAATCTGTGCGGCAGCCAGGAGCACCTGCAGCGCAAGCAGGTGAGCAACATGCTCAAGGAGTGGGAAAAGACCCACCCCGGCCGCACCGAGATGATTCTGCAGGCGCTGCAAAACGTGGTGCCCAGCCATCTGCTGGACCGCAAGCTGCACAACTTCCGCGATCTGCAGACCACCGGCATCCCCGATGCGGACGGCGACAAGGCGTTTGACGAGGAAGAGTTTGCGCCGCCGCTGGCGTCGATTGCCATCGACAGCATTCCGCTGGCACGCAAGGACTGAGCCTGCGCACCCTCTACGCACGCGCCGTGCAAGTGTTGCACGCGCCCTCTGCCGTGTGCGCAAAACTGCTTTCCGATTCTGAAAATGCATCCGGCGCGGCGATAATTGCGGCATGTCGATTGCCGCCGCCACCCGTCTGCTGATCATCCGCCACGGCGAAACGGCCTGGAATGCCGAACGCCGCATCCAGGGGCATACCGACATTCCCCTGAATGACACCGGACGGCAGCAGGCCAGGGCCCTGGCCGAGGCCCTCACCGACAGTCCGATCCATGCCGTCTACAGCAGCGATCTGCAGCGCGCCGAGGAGACCGGTCGCATCATCGCGGCCAGCCACGATGCCAAGGTGATCACCACACCGCAACTGCGCGAGCGCCATTTCGGACACATCGAGGGCAAGACCTTCATCGACTTCGAGGTGCATTTCCCGGAGGAATCCCTGCGCTGGCGCAAGCGAGACCCGAACTGGGCGCCGCCCGGCGGAGGAGAATCGCTGGCGCAACTGCGCGATCGCATCGTGCAGACCGTGAACGACATCGGCCGCCAGCACAACGGCGAGCATGTGGCCATCGTCAGCCACGGTGGCGTGCTGGATGTGCTGTACCGCTCCGCAGCGCGCCTGGGCCTGCAGGCGGCACGCACCTGGTACCTGCCCAACTGCGCCATCAACCGTCTGCTGTGGACGCCCGATGGCCTGACGCTGATCGGCTGGGGCGACACCCGGCATCTGGATGCACTCGACGGGCCGGCATTGCAGGACAGCAGCGTGCGCTGAGCGCACCGCACCGCACCGCACCGCACCGCACCGGATTGTTGGTCAACCGCAACGCCGCCTGCCAGCCACCCCCTCAGACAAACCCTAGGATGCCGTGCCGATCCCGCTGGCACGGACCTTTTTGTCACTCTGAACACCCCTCTTGATACCGAACAGGTATCAGACCACCGCAATGCCTGGTTCGCCACGCTGAAGTGGGAGAAGGAAATCGCGGCCAGGAACCACACGCAGGGTAACTCGGTGTGGGTCAAGGCGGTGTTCCCGCTCTAAACTTGCCGGATGGACCTGCGTCACATCAAGTATTTTCTGGCCGTTGCCGATGAGCTCCACATGGGGCGCGCTGCGCGCAGGCTGGGCATCTCCCAGCCTCCGCTCACGCGGCAGATCCGGCAAATCGAAGACGAGTTGCAGGTCCAGCTGTTTGTGCGCACGCCGCGCGGCATGGAGCTGACGCAGGCCGGGGAAGTGTTCCGGACCGAGGCAGCCAACATCAGCATGATGGTGTCCGCCGGCATCGACCGCGTGCAGCGTGTCGGGCAGGGACGGCTCGGGCGCCTCGACATCGGGGTGTTCGGTTCCGGCATCTACGACGCCATTCCGGCCTTGCTGCAAAAGCTGCGTGCTTCGCTGCCGGGACTGAACGTGGTGCTGCACACCATGCACCGCGAGGAACAGATCGACGCCCTGCGGCAGCGGCGCATCTCGGCCGGATTCAATCGCATGATGCCGGTGTTGCCGGATCTGGCGCAGGAGCTGGTCACCCTGGAGCCGCTCTGGGCCGTGCTGCCTGCCGGCCATCCCCTGGCCGCCGAGGACAGCCTGAGCCTGGAACAACTGGCCACCCAGCCTTTCGTTCTCTTTCCCAATGCCGGCCGGCCCAATTTCGTGGATCGCGTGATCCGGATCTTTGGCGACAGGGGCCTGGACATCGCGGTTGCGCAGGAGATCGGTGACACGGTCACCGGCATGGCACTGGTGGCGCATGGTTTCGGGGTGACGCTGGTGCCCGAATCCGTCACCCGGGCCATTGCGCTGCGCAACACGGTGTACCGCCCCTTGTCTGACGCCCCGCATGCCCAGATCGACCTGAGTTGCATCTACCGCGCCGACGACGGCTCTCCCCAGCTGCACGCCCTGCTGGCATTGATCCGCGTGCAACGTGCCACCCGGTCGGCCGCCAGGCCGGATGCGGCCGCAACGTGCCAACCGCTCGGCCACTAGGCCGGATGCGTCTGCCGCTGCAACCGCCCCCAGCGCACCAGCGGCCCCAGCAGCAGCAACCCCAGCACCATCCCCGCGCTGAAGTATCCCAGATAGCCCAGTGCCTCGGCCGCATAGCCCGACAGCCAGTGCGCCACGCCGCTCACCGTGGACATGATGCTGACCTGCAAAGTGAAATCGCTGCCGCCGTTGCGGTGACGGCAATAGTCCATCACCGTGGTGAGGACGCCCACCAGCGCCATGCCGGCAGTGAAATGTTCCAGCGCATTGATGCCGTACACCAGCATGTCGAAGGCGGTAAGGCCATCCGCCGCAGACACCTTGCCCGAAAACAATAGCGCGATGAGTGCGTAGCAGCCCGTGGTGAGGGCCTGCAGGGCATTGAAACCCAGCAGCGCCCGCATCCGCGAAACCCGCCGCAGCACCGCATGGCCGGCCACGGCCCCCAGCAGTGACGCACCGGAACCCAGCATCACCACCATGGTGCCGATCTGGCTCTTGCTGTAGCCCATGTCCACCAGCATGGGCTTGACCATGCCGCTGGTGAAGGCATCGCACAGCTTGTAGACCAGCAGCACGCCGAGCCAGGCGCGCAGTTCCGGAGACGAGAGGAAGTAGCCGAATTCGGTGCGCAGGAAATGGCGGATGCGCGGGAGCAGGCCCTGTACGGGGGCAGCGCAAGCCACTTCATCGGCTTGCTGCAGCTCTGCGGGTAGCGCGGTCTGCTCCACCATCTCGCCCGCAGGCAACAGCGCGCGCTTCAGCTCCGCATCGTGGCGGACAGTGCCCGCACCGGCTACGTCCTGGTTCTTGCGCGCGCGCCGCCAGGCCGGCTCGCGCAGCAGCCAGACCGGCACGGTGGTCAGGAGGATCAGCCCCGCCATACCCAGCATCACGGTGCGCCAGGGCGCCATGTCGAGCAGCAGCAGCGCGCCGCCGCCCCCCAGGATCAGTCCCATGCGCGAGCCCGTGACCTGGATCGCGTTGCCCATGCTGCGCTCGCCCGCTGCCAGCAGGCGCACGGCCAGGCCGTCGGTGGACACGTCCTGCGTGGCGCCGGCGAAGGCGAGCAGCATCAGCAGCGAGGCGAACAGCACGGCCATCTGCGGATCGCGCAGCAGGGACGGCTCCAGCAGCGCCAGCCCCGCCACACACAGCAGCGCCACGCCTTGCGTCGGCAGGATCCAGCTGCGGCCCAGGCCGATGCGCGGCCAGTAATAGCGGTCCTGCAACGGGGCCCAGAGGAACTTGAGCCCCCAGGGCATGAGCAGCACCCCGCTCCAGCCGATCAGCACCAGCGAGGCCTGCTGCTCACGCAGGATGACGGGCAGCGCCTGCGTGACAAAGCCTACCGGCAGGCCCTGGGCCAGGTACAGCGCCAGCAACAGCAGGTAGGTGAAACGGGTGGGAGGACGCGCGCCGGACTTGCTTGGCGCGTCGGTGGAGAGCTCTTGCATGTCCGCCCTTTATACAGCGGCTATGCGACGCCCCGTTGACGGCGGCGCTGCGCAGGAACTGGCACGCACGCCGCCCGGCCGGATGCACAGCGCGAACACTGTGGCCGCCCCGATACGGAGCGCAGTCGCTCACTCCTCCAGCAGGCTGCGCAGCATCCAGGCGGTCTTTTCGTGCACGTCGATGCGCTGGGTCAGCACGTCGGCCGTGGGCTGGTCGTTGGCATCGTCCACGACCGGAAACAGCGCGCGCGCAGTGCGGGCGGTGGCTTCCTGCGCCAGTACCAGGTGGCGAATCATGTCGGTGGCTTTCGGCACGCCCTCCACTTCCTGGATCGAAGCGAGCTTGACGAATTCCTTGTAGGTGCCCGGTGCGGGGAAGCCCAGGGCGCGGATACGCTCGGCGATCACGTCCAGCGCGTTCCATTGCTCGGTGTACTGGTCCATGAACATCACGTGCAGGCTGTTGAACTGCGGGCCGGTGACGTTCCAGTGGAAGTTGTGCGTCATCAGGTAGAGCGTGTAGCTGTCGGCCAGCAGTTTGGACAGGCCTTCGGCGATTTTCTTGCGCTTGGCGTCGCTGATGCCGATGTTGACGGGAAGGGAAGCAGATTTCCTGGCCATAGGGTCTCCGTGTTCAAGGTGTCATGCGGAACGGGTGTGTCCGGTGTGTCTTGCATTGTAGGCAGCCCACGCGCCTGTATCGCACACACGTACTTATTGACGTTTTAGGGAAAATCTATGGGCCCGCGCCTGAGCACCGTATCCGGCAGCGGGACATTCCCGGCGTGGCGTTGTGCGCGTTGATGCCGCGCCGCTGCCCTTAGCCCCCCCGGCAAGCCCCGCACCAGCACCGCCGGGCAACGCCGCAACTGGCCGCCAATCACGCTGCACAGTAAAATCATGCTTTTGCACGCACTCGGGCTTCAGGCCTGCATGCGCCTCCAGCCGCCCTGCGCGGCTTTTTCTCATTGTCCCAAAGCCGCGCCCCGTGTCCTACACCCCCGAAACCCGCCGCCGCCGCACTTTCGCCATCATCTCCCACCCCGACGCCGGTAAAACCACGCTGACGGAAAAGCTGCTGCTTTTCTCCGGCGCGATCCAGATCGCCGGTGCGGTCAAGGGCCGCAAGGCCAGCCGCCACGCTACTTCCGACTGGATGGAGATCGAGAAGCAGCGCGGCATCTCGGTGGCCTCGTCGGTGATGCAGATGAGCTACCGCGACCACGTGATCAACCTGCTCGACACGCCTGGCCACAAGGACTTCTCGGAAGACACCTACCGCGTGCTGACGGCCGTGGACAGCGCGCTGATGGTGATCGACGCTGCCAACGGTGTGGAAGCGCAAACACGCCGCCTGATCGAAGTCTGCCGCCAGCGCGACACGCCCATCATCACCTTCGTCAACAAGATGGACCGCGAGGTGCGCGATCCGCTCGACATTCTGGACGAGGTGGAACGCGAGCTGGGCATGCCCTGCTGCCCGATCACCTGGCCGGTGGGCCAGGGCAAGACCTTCGGCGGCATCATCAACCTGCGCACGCAGAGCATGACGGTGTTCCAGGCCGGCAGCGAGAAGCGTCCGCAGGATTTCGAGGTGATTCCGCTGAGCGATGCCGACAAGCTGCGCGCGCGCTTTGGCGACGCTTTCGACCATGCGCTGGAAAGCATGGAACTGGCCGTGGGCGCCTCCGCAGAATGGGACCACGAAGCCTTCCTGGCCGGCAAGCTGACGCCGGTGTTCTTCGGCTCCGGCGTGAACAACTTCGGGGTGATGGAAGTGCTGGATGCGGTGGTCGACATGTCGCCGCCGCCCGGCGCGCGCCTGGCCTATGCCGAGGTCAACCGCAACCGCGAAGAGCGTATCGTGCAACCAGATGACGAGAGCTTTGCCGGCGTGGTGTTCAAGGTGCAGGCCAATATGGACAGCAACCACCGCGACCGCATCGCCTTCGTGCGTGTGGCCAGCGGCAAGTACACGCCGGGCATGAAGATGAAGGTGCAGCGCACCGGCAAGGAGTTGCGCCCGACCAGTGTGGTGACCTTCATGTCGCAGCGCCGCGAGGCGGTGGAAGAGGCCTACGCCGGCGACATCATCGGCTTTACCACGCACGGCGGCGTGCAACTGGGCGACAGCATTACCGACGGGCCGAACCTGCAGTTCACCGGCCTGCCCTTCTTTGCGCCCGAGATGTTCATGACCGTGGTGCTGAAGAACCCGCTGCGCACCAAGCAGCTGCAGCAGGGCCTGATGCAGCTCGGCGAGGAAGGCGCGATTCAGGTGTTCAAGCCCGATGCGGGCGGCAACATGTTGCTGGGTGCGGTCGGCCAGCTGCAGTTCGAGGTGGTGCAGCACCGCCTCAAGACCGAATACGACTGCGAGGTGCGGCTGGAAGGCTGCCAGTACACCGGCGCGCGCTGGATCACAGCCGATACGCCAGCCGAACTGCGCGAGTTCGAGAATGCCTACCCGCTGCGTCTGGCGCACGATGCGGCAGACACGCTGGCCTTTCTGTGCACCAGCCCGTATGACGTGCGGCTGGCGCAGGAGCGCTTTCCGAAGATCCACTTCCATCCGCTGCGCGAGCACGCGGGGCTGTCGCTGGGCAGCGCACACTGAGCGAAGACGCAGCGCAGCCGCCCCATCATCCCGTTCGGATACAAACGGAAGCGGCTGCTTGCATCGTCGTTACAGACTGGCAGGTGGCAAAGGTCATAATCGAACGACCTTTCTATTTTCCCTTTCGGGGCGATTAACTGCCATGACTTTCTCGATATCTGCTTCTTCCCGTCTGTTGGGCGCGCTGGTGGTCGGTGCTGCACTGGGCACCGCCGCGCTGCCGGCTTCGGCGAGGAACTGTTGATCAACCCGAACAGCGTGAAGGAAAACAGCCCGGCCAAGGGCCTGGTCCGCTTTGACGGCATCTGGAACATGAACCACGCCACGCAGCTCGGCCACCGCTCCCTGTCTTCCGAGTTCGTGCTGAACTGCAAGGCAAAAACGTACACCATGAACCAGGTGCGCTACTACGCGCAGCCGCATCTGCGAGGCAAACTGCTGGATCAGTCCAAGGGCAAGGGCCACGACATCCCCGTCACTCGCGAAGACAAGGTGATGAACCAGGTGATGGAAACCTATTGCCCGCGCTAAGCTCTGCCGCCTTCCACGCCAACGGCCGCCCATGAGCGGCCGTTTTCGTCTGGCACTCAGAGCGGGTAATTGGTCAGCCGCGCATAGGCCTGGCGGGTGCCGTTCGAGACCGACTGCACGACCTGGCGATAGGGCGTGTCGTGCTTGGCCTGCAGGCGTGCCGAGGCCAGCGCCAGCGAGCGGCAATACCAGTGGCAACTGTGCTGCAGGAGCAGCAGTTCGGCGCTCATGGTGTAGGCACGCTGCTTGCGCGCGGCGGGGGTTTCCCCATCGGGATGCCGCGCGAGGGCGGCAATGCCCTGGGCATGCACCTGAATCAGGGCGCGCAGATCGAGCACGGCGGAATCGGGCAGCTTGTCGGCCAGCAGGGCCTGCAGCGGTACGCCGCTCATGCGTGTCTGCGCCGGGTCAGCGCGCTGCAGGTCTTCGGCCAGACGGGTGACCTGCTGGCTGAGTGACTGTTCGGTAGCGTCCAGTGTGCCCCAGACCTGCTGCTGGCGCACCGGGTCGGCTTCGCCGAGGGCGCGCAGGTAGCCGTCGATCAGGCTCTCCATCTGCTTTTCGATCTGGTAGGGGCGTAAATGTCCGGCCAGAAAGGCCAGCCGCTTGCGCTGGGCGTTGGCGTTGAGCACCATGGCTGCCAGACCCAGCATGAACACGATGCTGAAAATCTCCATTGCGGCATTGTCGCCGCAAATTCGGCCGCTTAGTACAACTGCTGACTGCACCTGTCATGTTCCGCGCCTACCATGCGCAGAAACGGCGCTGCCGTGCGCTGTCCACTCGAGGAGTTCCCTGATGCCGACTACCCCGCTCACGCTCTACACCCACCCCTACTCCCGCGGCCGCATCGCCCGCTGGATGCTGGAGGAAACCGGCCGCCCCTATGACACCGTGCTGCTCGACTACGGCACGAGCATGAAGGCGGACGAATACAAGACCATCAACCCCATGGGCAAGGTGCCCGCCATCCGGCATGGCGACGTGGTGGTGACGGAAGCCGCCGCCATCTGCGCCTATCTGGCGGACCAGTTTCCGCTGCAGCATCTGGCGCCGGCAGTGACCAGTCCGGCGCGCGGCATCTACTACCGCTGGCTGTTCTTCGCTGCCGGGCCGCTGGAAGCTGCAGTGACGGCGCATGCACTCAATCTGCATCCCGGCACGCCGGAGCAGTCGCGCACTGCCGGCTATGGATCGTATGCCGATGTGCTGGACACGCTGGAGATCGAGCTGGAGCGCACGCTGGACAAGGGCTCCTACCTGTGCGGCGAGCATTTCACGGCGGCTGATCTGTATCTGGCTTCGCACCTGATGTGGGGGCTGCAGTTCGGCACCATCGAGAAGCGCCCGGTGTTCGAGCGTTATATTGCGCCGATCCTGGGGCGCGAGGCGCATTTGCGGGCCTCCGCCATTGATGACGAGCTGGCGGCGACGATGCAGGGAAACCCGGCGCAGACTTGACGCAAGCCGCCTCGTCGGGGCAGCAAGTGCAACGCGCATTCCCTGGCCCGTGCTGAAACGGCCCACCATGGCGGAACGGAGACAAAAAAACCTCCAGCCGTTAGGGGCTGGAGGCCAAACACTCCGGCCCCGAAGGGCCGAGAGCAGGGACAAAACGTTGATCAGGCGCGGCGGATGCGGGCCGGCAGGCCATTGCGCACCGAGGTGCCGGAAACCGAGTCCACCCAGATGTGCTTGCCGCCGCGGGTGGGGTCCTGCAGGCCGATATCGTTGATGTTGATGCCTGCGCGCAGGTCCGGGCGATCGGGCTGTCGCTGGCCGCCCAGGGTGTGGGCACGGGCACCCAGTTCCTTGTGACCGTAGCCGTGCTCGATGGCCACGGTGCCGGGCACCACGCCTTCGTGCACGATCACGGTGCATTTCGCTTCGCCGCCGGGAGTTTGCAGCTTGGCCACGTCACCGGTGCGCAGGCCGGCGCGCTCGGCATCCTGCGGGTGCACGATGGCCGGGTTGTCCGGGTGCACGCCAGTGATGCGGGTGGCGATGCTGTACGAGTTCTGCAGCGGCGACTTGAAACTGATCAGCGTCAGCGGCCAGTCCTGCGGCTTGTACACGTCTCGCATCGGCGTGCCATCGCAGAAGGCGGGCGGCGTCCAGGTGGCGCAGCCGCTGTAGGGCTTGCCGGTCAGGCTGTTCTTGGCGCCGGCGAGGTTGTCGTTCCAGAGCCAGAGCGCCTTTTCGAACTTCCAGGTCTGCCAGTCGGGGTTGGTTTCGTCCTGCGACTGGTTGAGCGGCTGGTAGCGGCCGCCGCGGGTGTAGAGGAAAGCCACCTTGCGCCATTCGTCCTCCTTCACGGTGGACTTGATCAACGGCAGGATGCGCTCCACGCCGGAGAGCTGGATGTCTTCGTCGGTGGCATCGCCCACCGGCTCCTTGCCGGCGAAGGCCACGTTGGCGCCGCCGCGCAGATACCAGTCTTCCGGGCGCTCCAGCGGCACCGGGTTGCCGTCCTTGTCGGTCAGGCCGGCGGGGCCGAAACCGGGCAGGTTCAGCTTCTTCGCCACGGCGATCAGGAAGCTTTCCATGCCGATGGCAATGCCCTCGGGCGTTTTCTCTGCCTTGGGCTCGACCACCGGCCAGCGCGCGGCCATGGTCTTGGTGGGCACGCCAGCCCAGGGCGCCACCCAGCCCCAGCTTTCGTACATCACGCTGTCGGGGACGATGTAGTCGGCATAGGCGCTGCTCTCGTTGATGAGCGGGTCGATGGCGATAATGAGCGGGAGCTTTTTCGGATCCTTGAGCTGTTCGTCGATCAGCGGGCGCAGGCCGGGGATGCCGTAGATCGGGTTGGCCGACCACAGCACCAGCGCCTTCAGGTTGTAGGGATAGCCGTTGAGCGCGGCGGTGAACCATTCGGTGGCCAGGCCGGGCGCGTTGGGGAACCACTGGTCCCTGGCGGGATAGGGTTTCTCGCCGGCTTCCTTGCGCTTCTTGAACTCACTGGTGCGCTCGTAGGGCACGTTGCGGCCCAGCGGGATGCCCTTGGGCTTGATCTCGCCCTCGAAGGTGGCCAGGTTGTAGCGCGGGCCCGGGTTGGCGTCACGGAAGCCGCCGGCGTTGAAGGCAAAGCCGCCCTTGTAGTTGAGGCTGCCGATCAGGGCGTTGAGCGTCATCAGCGCATAGGCGTTGTAGAAGCCGTTGCCGCCCATCATGCCGCCGTGGCTCACCACGCAGGCCTTGCGGCCGTGGCTGGTCAGTTCGGTGGCCAGGCCATTGATGACGTCAACCGGAATGCCGGTGATGTCGGACGCCTGCTTGACGGTCATTTTCTGCGCCGATTCGCGCAGCAGCTGGTAGGCGGTCTTGATGGCAACCTGCTTCTCGCCGATGGTCAGCGGCTGCGTGGCTTCGAGCTGGGCGGCGCCCATGTAGGTACCCGCATCGGCCAGTGCGCCATCCGCGCCCAGCACGTAGTAGGGATCCTTTTCCTTGTAGCGCTCCTCGTCCGTCAGCTCCACCAGGCCCAGGTCGGTGCCGCGCACGAAGCGGCCGAAGCGCGGGTGGCCTTTTTCGGCAATCACCAGCCAGCTGGCGTTGGTGAAGGATGGTTCACCGCCGGCCTTGGCGGCCTCCTGGTTCGGAAAGGCCAGGTAGGCAGTATTGACCTTGTTGTTGTCGAACATCCAGCGCATGATGCCCATGGCCAATGCGCCGTCGGTACTCGGGCGGATCGGCACCCAGTGGCTGCGCGTGGGCACGGCGCGGTTGTCGGCGTTGGTCAGTACCGGATCGACCACCACATAGTCGAGCACGCCCTGCGCGCGGGCCTTGGCCACCAGCGCGCCACTGCGCTTGAACGGGTTGCCGGCGTTGGCCGGGGCGGTGCCGACAAACATGGCGAACTCGGCGTTGGCAAAGTCCACCTTGCCGTGCGGCATGGCCTTCATGTCGCCAAACAGCGCGCCGGAGCCGGAGCGGTAGGCACCGCCGCAATACGATCCGTGGCCCACGTAGTTGAGCGTGCCGAAGGACTGTTTCCAGAAGCGCTGCGAGAAGAAATCGCGGCCGTCATTCACACTCATCACCACGCCGACCTGGTTGACCTTGGCGCCCAGTTCCGGCGCATTGGGGTCGATCGGGGTTTTCAGGTCGCGCAGCTTGGCCAGGCCGTCCACATGGCCTTCGCCGAACAGGTCGCCGCCTTCGGTCACTTCCTTCACCAGCTGCTCGAAGCTGATCGGCTCCCAGCGGCCGCCATTGCGCGGGCCGACGCGCTTGAGCGGGGTCAGCACGCGGAACGGCGAGTTCATCTGGTCCATGGCCGCGTTGCCGCGGCCGCAGGCAGTGGAGCGGCCGCCCAGACCCTTGTTCTTGAAGGCGGAGACGCTGATCAGGCTTTCCTTGAACGGTGCCTTCATCGGCAGGTGCGGATCGGTGGAGAGCGGGTTGTAGGGGTTGCCGGTGACGCGGATCACCTGGCCGCTTTCCTTGTCGATGCGCACGCGCACGCCGCACAGCGTGGTGCAGCCCTGGCAGACGGTGTAGCTCACCTGCTGCTTGGGGTTCATCTTGAGCGCGCCGGTGGCGGGATCGACGCTGAACTCGGGCTCGGGCGAGCGGCCGTGTTCGAAGTGGCGCTCGGGCTGCTCGCCCAGCACGCCCTCTGCCATGCGGCCCAGGGTCTGCGAGAAACCGGCGCCGAAGGCAGCCAGCCCACCGGCGGCGATCAGGTCACGACGTTCCAGTTTTTTCATGTTCGTACTCCTTGAGGGAATCTTGTGCGGGGGCCGGGATCAGGCCTTGGCAGGGGTCGGGCGACCGATGCGGTCAAGCGGCAGCACATAGGTGATCACGATGAACAGGAACACCCACAGGCCGGCGGTGCCGATGATGCCGAGCAGGCCTTCGGGGCCGAGCGGCAGCTGGTAGCTGTAGTAGCCGGCGCCGGTCTTGGGCACTTCCTGGCCGCCGATGAAGATGGCCCAGCGGATCATCCAGGCGGAGTGCAGCGCCAGCAGGGCCAGCAGCAGGCTGCTGTTGGGGCGCTTCCAGCCCAGCCACCAGGTGATGGCAGTGACGACTACGGCCCAGGCGGCGGCCATCTGCCAGTTGTTGGAGCCGCCCACTTCGGCCAGCGCCTCGGCGTGGATCGGGGAGATGCCGCTCAGGCCCAGCGCCAGCCAGACGCCGCCCAGCAGCAGAGAGGCCAACTGCATCCAGGCCACGGTGTGCGCGAGGCGGCGGTTGATGGCGGCATCGTCACGGCTGGGGCCGAAGCGGTTGAACAGCAGCGTCAGGCCGGCCGCGCCGCCGAGCGAGGTGATGACGAACTGCAGCGGCAGCAGCGGCGTATGCCAGAGCGGACGGGCACGCACCACCATCACTTCCACACCGGTGTACAGGGCCACCAGCACGGCGCCGATCAGCGCCAGCGCAGCGGCCATCAGCAGCGGGCCGCGGCTTTCGTGCCCGCCCAGGGCGATCCAGCGCGCCACGGTGGCAAAGCGGCCGTTTTCGTCGGCATGCTGCTGCAGCAGCGGACGGAAGGCCAGCCAGGCGTACAGGATCAGACCGGTGAGATAGACCGGAATGAAGAAGGAACCCCAGGACATCCAGGACTTGGGCGAGAAGTAGGCATAGAAGTGCCAGAAGCGGCCCGGCTGGTGCAGGTCGGCCAGCAGCGCCACCGGGGCGCTCAGGCCGCACACCAGCGCGGCCAGCAGGGCCAGGCGCGAGATCACCTCCCAGCCCGGCTTGCGCAGCGCCACGCCCGGAAGCGACAGCAGGAAGGCGCCATAGGACAAGCCGATCAGGAAGAAGTACTGCACGGCCCAGGGCAGCCAGGCCACTTCGCGTGCGACGTTGATGGTTTCGACAATCGTGCTCATGGGGTTCTCCTTGTCAGCCGTGGGTGGCGCGCGGTTTCCACAGCGTGCCCTGGCCTTCGACCTTGCCGGTGAAGCGCTCGTCCAGCCCGATGTAGTACACCTGCGGCTTGGTGCCCTGCTCGGGCTTGAGCACCTTCAGCTTGTCCTTGTTGGCATCGAGCTGCTGGCGCAGCACGCCATTGGGATCGTTCAGGTCACCGAAAATACGGGCGCCACCGACGCAGGTTTCCACGCAGGCGGGCAGCAGGCCGGCTTCCACGCGGTGGGCGCAGAAGGTGCACTTGTCGGCCTTGTTGGTTTCGTGGTTGATGAAGCGTGCGTCATACGGGCAGGCCTGCACGCAGTAGGCACAGCCCACGCAGCGCTCGTTGTTGACCACCACGATGCCGTCGGCGCGCTTGTAGGTGGCACTGACCGGGCAGACCGGCACGCAGGGCGGCTCGTCGCAGTGGTTGCACAGGCGCGGCAGCACATAGGTGCCGGCCGGCTGCACCGAATCCTTCACCTTCACGCTGTAGGTGGAGACCACGGTGCGAAAACTGCCTTCGGGCACCACGTTCTCCTGGATGCAGGAGACGGTGCAGGCCTGGCAGCCAATGCACTTGCGCACATCCACCAGCATGCCCCAGTGGTGCTTGCTGGTTTCTGCCATGGCGGAGGTGGGCACGGTGGCCGCAGCCGCAGTGATGACGGGAATGCCGCGCAGGAAATTGCGGCGCGAGGCCGAGGGGGCTGCGCCGCCTGCGGGGGTGGGGGATGGGGAATGTTTCATGGGCATCTTGCTCCTGCGGATTCATCCGATGCCTTTGACTGTAATAACCCTACTATTCGTGCGCCATTGGCGGGATCGTTGATCGGAATAGATGCTTTTCCCTATGCCGCTGCCTGCTTGTACCGACTGCCCCGCGGCAGGGTGGCGGCCTAGAATGGGGCCATGAGGATGGTTGCTGGACTGTGGCGGCGGTGTCGGGCGGGAGCGTTTGCGCTGGCCTGCCTGCTGGGCGTGGCTGCTTCGTCGGCACAGGGTGCGCCCGATGCGCCATCCGCCCCCGCCAGTGCGGCCACTGCTGCCGCCAGGCCCGCCGCTTCTGCTCCCGAAGTACGCATCGGCGTGCTCGCCTTCATGCGCGATGACAGCATCACCATGGACTGGCGCCCGCTGCTGCAGCACCTGCAGGACACCCTGCCCGGCTACCGCTTCAGCCTGCAGTATCTGGACCACAACGGCCTGAACCAGGCGGTCGAATCCGGCACCATCGCTTTCCTGATCACCAACCCCGGCCAGTACGTGGAGCTGGAATCGCGCCACGGCGTAACACGCCTGCTCACGCTGGACCACGGCATGCAGGAAGGCAGCGCCAGCGGAGCGGCCTTCGGTTCGACCGTGATCGCCCTGCGCGATCGCGCCGACCTGCAGCAGTTGCAGGACCTGCGCAACCAGCGCCTGGCGGTGGTCGGCCAGGAAGCCTTTGCCGGCTACCAGATTCTGTGGGGTGAGATGGCACGCATCGGCATGGACCCGGCGGTGGACACTGCACGCCTGATCCGCACCGGCCTGCCCATGGAGCAGGTGGTGCAGGCCGTGCTGGACGGCAAAGCCGATGCCGGCGTGATCCGCACCTGCCTGCTGGAAGCGCATCCGCAGTGGCAGCAGCAACTGCGCGTGGTGGCGCCGGTGCAGTTGCCGGGCTTTCCGTGTGCGAGCTCTACCCGCCTCTACCCCAACTGGCCAGTGGCCAGCCTGCGCGGCACCTCGCCGGAACTGGCCAAGCAACTCACCGCCTCGCTGCTGGGCATGACGGTGGCGGCCGACCAGATGAGCTGGTCGGTGCCGGCCGATTACCAGTCGGTGCACGAACTTTTCCGCACGCTGGAAATCGGGCCCTACGCCTACCTGCGCGAGCCCACCCTGATGGTGCTGGCGCAGCGCTACTGGCCCTGGGTGGCCGGGCTGGCGCTGCTGATCGTGCTGTGGATCGTCTATACCGTGCATGTGGAGCACCAGGTGCGTGCACGCACGGCGGCGCTGCAGCAGGCGCTGGATGCGCGCGATGCGCTTGAAGACAAGGCACGCCAGGCCAAGGAACAGGCCGACCACATGGCGCGGCTGTCGGTGCTGGGGGAACTCTCGAGCACGCTGGCGCACGAGCTGAACCAGCCACTGGCCGCCATCGGCAACTATGCGCGCAGCCTGCTACGCCGCGCCAACCAGCAACGCCTCACGGACGATGCCGTGCGCACCGCCGCCGGCGAAGTCGCCACCCAGGCCGACCGCGCGGCCGACATCGTCACCCGCATCCGCAGCTTCTCGCGCAAACGCAGCGCGCAAAGCGGCCCAGTCTCGCCGGTGCGCCTGGCCGAAGATGCCGTGGCCCTGTTCCGCGGCATGATGGTGCATGCGCCCACCGTGCTGGTACACAACCGCGTGCCGGACGATGTGCTGGTGGATGCCGACGCCCTGCAGATCCAGCAGGTGCTGCTCAACCTGCTGAAAAACGGACTGGACGCCACGCGCCAGCTGGAGCCGGAACACCAGACGCTGCAAATCGCGCTGGATGCCGACGCCCGACAGGTGCAACTGGCCGTGCAGGACGACGGCGAACCGCTGCCGCCGGATGCGCTGCACAGCCTGTTCCAGCCCTTCTACACCACCAAGCCCGACGGCCTCGGCCTGGGCCTGGCCATCTGCCGCACCATTGCCGAGGCGCATGGCGGCCGGCTCGATGCGCGCGCGGGCGACCACGGCCGCGGCCTGCGCTTCACGCTGACGCTGCCGCGCTACCTTCCCCCCTTCCCCACCTGCTGAGGCCCCTGCCCATGACCCAGCCTGATCTCTGGCATCTGCACGTCGTCGACGACGATGCCGCCTTCCGCCGCTCCCTGCTGTTCCTGCTCGAATCCATGGGCTGGGAAGTGACCGGCCATGCCTCGGGGCCGGAGTTTCTGGCCGCCTGCCCCGAGCCGGACGAACGCATCGGCTGCCTGCTGCTGGACATCCGCATGCCGCAGATGAGCGGGCTGGAACTGCAGCGAACACTGGGCGAGCGCGGCTGGACCACGCCGGTGGTGTTCATCACCGGGCACGGCGACGTGGAACTGGCCGTGCAGGCGATGAAACAGGGAGCGTTTGATTTTCTGGAAAAGCCGTTCAAGGACCAGCGGCTGCTCGACGTGGTGAGCGCGGCGCTGCGCCAGCATGAGGCCACGCTGCAGCGCGACAGCCGCACGCGCGAGGCGCATGAAGCGCTGGCGCGCCTGTCACCGCGTGAGGCGGAAGTGGCGCTGCTGGTGGCGCGCGGGCTGCCGAACAAGCTGGTGGCCAGGGAACTGGATATCAGCGAGAAGACCGTGCATATCCATCGGCAGCATGTGATGGAGAAGCTGGGGATCGGCAGCGCGGCGGAATTGGCGCGGGTGGTGTTGCGGGCGGATCCGGGGGCGTTGGATTGATTCCCGCCCCTTGCATTTGCGGCGAATAAGGCGCTTATTCTCCGCATGAATTGCGGAGAATCGCAGGGTTAAGTTGCTGCGGCATAGAAGAACCCAGCTATCAGGAAGAGCAAGAACGCTACAGCTTGCGCGGCGGCGAACAATCCTTGCCAGTTCAGGCTTTTAACTGTAGAAGTTCAGAAAACTCCTGCAGGATCGTCTTGTGGAAGCGCTCGCAGATACCGTTGGTCTGTGGGTGATTGGCCTTGGTCTTGCTGTGCTCGATGTCGTTGATCGCCAGGTACAACTGATAGTCATGCGTCTCGGCCTTGCCACTTCTTGCGCTCCAGTGCGGCCACCTGGGCTTCTGTCAGCACGGCCCCTGTTTGTGCCACTTGCGCCTCCAGTTGTGCGAGCCGCTGCTTGAAGCTGGCCAGGTTGTGTCGCAACCAGATCGATCGCACCCCTGAGCCAGAGACGAAGATGCCACGCTGGCGCAGCTCATTGCTGGCACGCAGTTGGCCGTGGGCAGGTTGCTCCAGGGCATAGGCAATCACAGCAGCCTCTACGGCCTCTTCGACGCGGTTCTTGGGATTGGGTTTGCGCCGGTTGCTGTCCAGCAGCGCTTGCACGCCGCCTTGTTCGTGCGCGTCACGGTAGCGATAGAAGGTATCGCGCGAGACGCCCATGACACGACATGCGCGCGGCGTCTTTCACGCGGCCGAAGAGTCTTGAGAGCCAAGTCATTTGGTCTATGACGTCTAACACCTGAATTAAGCCGCGCCGCGAAGCGGCGTCGGCTTGAATGAATTGTTATGCCCCACGCAGTGTACGCGCCAAATCATTGACTGCCGCCTGTACGACAAGCCAAGAGATGCTGCAAGTGTCTGCGTCCGGAGAGGCGCGGGTGACAAGCTGCTCATACGGGTGAATCAGGTTGCGGAAGTCACGCAGTGCATGAGAGAACTTTTTGACGTCAAGGCCGAGCCAGTTAAGGTGGTGGGCGACGTCAATCATGCTCGACAGCGACCACTGATGAAACGGCAATACTTTGCCCTCTTTGTCACGAGGAGCAGCAGCGCAAGTGTTTGCGTCTCGTGGGAAACGCTGGCAGACGCCAAGTAGCAAGCCCTCAAGGAGACTGCCCATGACAATGTTCGCCGCAAGGAAGGCTTTAGCGTCAACGCATCGTTGAGCCTCAGACCATCTATCGGCGAGGAGTTGGCCAATGCCTGGTTCCAGCCGCAATGCCAAGAAATCAGGCGGAGGGAGTGGCTTAAGCTCCGCCTCTGGTGCTTCCGGATCAAAGGAAACCGTGATGCGCTCGAAGTATGGCTCTACGCCTTTTAGCCGTACAGCAAAGCCCTCGATGTATAGGGCTTCATTGAGCAGCTTGAGCGCAATACCGGTCTTGGCTTTGTCTCCCTGATACTCCTTGGGCGAGGCGAGTCGCTTGATGACTCCCGCGAGCTCCTCACGAGAGCAGGCACGCAGTGCATCTAGAACCCAACGCTGCCGGGTTGAACCGTCATGGACAAAGCGAGGGACGCCAGCACGCTCAAAGAATGCGGTGAGGTAAGAGCTTGAGCGGTAGACCGGGTACTGCTCCCCGTTGCCGCAGATGAACTCAGCAATCTTGTCTAACGTGCTGTCATCCACGACAGATTCTCATGTGGGGCATAACACCTGAATTAAGCCGCGCCGCGAAGCGGCGTCGGCTTGTATGAATTGTTAGGCGCGTCTCTTAGTAGCATCCGTACTGATTGCAGGTCTTGTTGTAGTAGTTGCCGTTGCTATCAGTGCCTGAGTAGTTGGTGCTGTTGCCGATCTTGCGAACCTGTCCAGAATACGAGTTGCCATTTGAATCGTAGCCGGATTGGTAGGTGGTATTGCCGATTCGTTGCGAGTTCGAGCTCCAAGAATTGCCGTCTGCGTCGTTGCCTGTTGTATAGGAATTGTTTCCGATGCGCTGCGTGGATTGGTTCCACGATGATCCAGTTTGCGAGTTATACCCGTTTGTGTAACTGGAATTGCCGATCTTCTGAGTGGTGTAGGTGCTACCGTCAGCGGTGGTGCATGTGCGGTAGCTGGACGTTCCGTAGCACTGCTGAGCAAAAGCGGTCGTGCAGAACCCGTATGAAAGCAACGCAGCCAACGAAAGTGCATTTTTCATGATAAATCCCCCTTTGGTGAGTTACAGAACGATGATACACCTGCAAGCGCCTAACGTTTGAGGTAAGCGGTGCCCGAGCACCACAGGTGCGCAAGGAACCCAAAGGTAACGCATACAATTTGCGAAGCAAATGCGTTGCTTTTGGGCATCCGCTTGACCGATGGGTTAGGTTGCACTGCACTACCTAGACGTTGGACGGAGGTTCCAAAGGCTGTGTAACGTTTGCGCGAGCATATTACTACTGCTATCGTCTTTGACTGATAGCTTTGTGAGGTAGTAGAGCGCATGCGCTTTTTCTGCGTCGACAGTTACAGCGCTGAGAGGTATGCTATCGACATCCGTTGTCAAAGAGGTTGCAAGAACGAGGTTCCATAAAGGTGCGGGAACGTGAGGTCGGAGTTTCTCTAATAACTCAATGCATTCATCTTGTGAGATGGCTCTATGTTGAGTTGTCAATGTTTTAAGATCGTTCTGCTCAACGCCAGAAGCGGCTACAACTTCGCCCCACTTGTTTCCTAGCTCCTGAGCTAATGAATTGCAGAAAATCTGCGAAAAATTTGAGCTGAAGGGATCTTTATATAGTTGGTCCCGAAGTCGCCGCCACCTCCTGACCACGAATCTATATGAGGCCACCCAGGGTAATGAAAGAACGAGATGCACATATGACCAGCGGATTTCCTCCTTGTATCGGTGGTCGAGAACCTTTTTGCAAGACTGAAACCAAGATTCCACAGTAGAGGCAAGAGCGGTACTAATCGGTGCGTAGGTTCGTGGTGGAGGGGCTTGGTCAGAATTTGAAATATCTGTAAGGTAGTCTGAAACTACGGTCAGAACCATTCTGAATTCATATGCACGAAGGCATTGATCTTCCTGTCGCAGGGACGCCAAGATAACCAGTAAATTGTCCAAGCGCCCCAACAATGCCTGCACTTCTTTGGATAGGTCATTTCGTTGATCGGGGGTAAGGCTTATATGTCCAGCAATATGCTCCCCAGACCTCATTCGCAGTCTGAGTAGATCCATTAAGTTCTCGGTGTTTCCATATAGGAAGTGAGAGAAAAGCGATTCGAGTTCGCGTCTCTCAAAGGCCACTCTTAAGCTAGCGTTGATCTCTGCAACTCCACCAGACTTCAATTGAAGCACCAGTACTTCGCGCAAAAACTGTACTATAAAGAAAGAGGATGCAAAGCTTGTCGTTCTCCTTGACTGCCGGACGAGATAGTAGGAGATTAGCTTTACACCAACAATGAGCAAAAGCACGTCCAAAACCAGACCAGACGCCTCAACGAAGAGTCCTTCGCGGTACTCTTTCGTGTGCGCATAGACCCAGAGCTCAGAGAAGAAATTCACAGGAAGCATGGTGGATTTGTGCAACCTAACGTTCAGTATGCATCTCCACGGTGCATACTTCAAAAATTTTGGTGTATAGCAGTCATATCTCCCTATAAACCCAACGCCGATCAACAACCTAGCATCAGATATGACCCTATTGACAGTGTATAGCACTTTAGTTGCCCATCAGGCGCTAGAAGCATGCTCTCGGCAAGCGGCGGCTAATGCTCGCAAATAGTTGCAAAGCGCTGCTGGCTTAGCCTGCATCCCGAGCCAGCACCGGCCTCAGAGCCTCTCCCGTATGGCTCCCACAAGCCACCACCTCCTCCGGCGTCCCAGCCACCACCAGCCTCCCCCCGCCAGTCCCCCCTTCCGGCCCCAGGTCCAGAATCCAGTCCGCCTCCGCAATCACATCCAGATCGTGCTCGATCACGACCACGCTGTGCCCGCCATCCACCAGCCGGTGCAGCACGCGGATCAGCTTTTCCACATCGCTCATGTGCAGCCCCACCGTGGGCTCGTCCAGCACATACAGCGTATGCGGCGTTTTCTGTCCGCGCCGCGTCACGTCGTCGCGCACCTTGGTCAGTTCGGTCACCAGCTTGATGCGCTGCGCCTCGCCGCCGCTCAGCGTGGGTGAGGGCTGGCCCAGCGTCAGATAGCCCAGCCCCACATCCTGCAGCAGCTTGAGCGGATGCGCGATGGACGGCATGCTGGCGAAGAATTGCACCGCCTCGTCCACCTCCATCTGCAGCACGTCGCCGATGCTCTTGCCGCGCCAGGTCACGGCCAGGGTTTGCGGGTTGAAGCGCGCGCCGTGGCAGACTTCGCACGGCACTTTCACGTCCGGCAGAAAATTCATCTCGATGGTGCGCATGCCCTGCCCTTCGCAGGCCGGGCAGCGCCCCTCGCCGGTGTTGAAGCTGAAGCGCCCCGGGCCAAAGCCGCGCGCACGCGCCTCCAGCGTGTCGGCATATAGCTTGCGCACCGTGTCCCAAAAGCCGATATAAGTAGCCGGGCAGGAGCGTGGCGTTTTCCCGATCGGGGTCTGGTCCACTTCCAGCACGCGCGCAATCGCTTCATAGCCCAGCACGCCGCTGCAGCCGGACCAGGCCGGACGTTCGCCCCGCGCATCGGCCTCGCGCCCCGCCTTGGTGGAGCGCTGCAACACAATGGCTTCGACATTGCTCAGCAGCACATCGCGCGCCAGCGTGGATTTGCCCGAGCCGCTCACGCCCGTCACGGCCACCAGCCGGTGCAGCGGCACCTGCACGTCCAGATTCTGCAGGTTGTGCAGGGTGGCACCGGTTACGCTCAGCCACTCCAGCGCCGGCTGCTGCTCCGCGTCCGCGCTTTCGCCCCGCACCGGCCGGCGCGTGCCGCGCATCGGGTGGCGCATGGCCTCGCGCAGATAGCGCCCAGTCACCGAATCGGCATCCGCCTCAATGTCAGCCACCGTGCCCTCGGCCACCACGGTGCCGCCGCGCACGCCCGCGCCCGGCCCAATGTCAATCACATGGTCGGCGCGGCGGATGGTGTCTTCGTCGTGCTCCACCACCAGCAGCGTGTTGCCCTTGTCGCTCAGGTCCTGCAGCGCGTTGATCAGGATGTGGTTGTCGCGCGGGTGCAGGCCGATGGTCGGTTCGTCCAGCACGTAGCACACGCCCTGCAGATTGCTGCCCAGTTGCGCCGCCAGCCGGATGCGCTGCGCCTCGCCGCCGCTCAGCGTGGGCGCGCCGCGGTCCAGCGTGAGGTAGCCCAGGCCCACCTGCTGCAGAAAGGCCAGGCGGCTGCGGATTTCGGGCACGATGTCGCGCGCGATGTCGGCCTCGCGGCCGCTGAAGGCCAGCCCATCCACCCAGGCCGCCACATCGGCCACGCTCAGCGCCGCCACGTCAGCAATGCCGATGCCGTGCAGGCGCACATGGCGCGCGATCGGGTTCAGGCGCGTGCCGTGGCAGGTGGGGCACGGCTGGTCGCCCACGCCTTCCACTTCCGGCTCGGCAAAGGTCTGCTCGCGGCCCTTGTTGTCCTTGTCGGCCACGGAATCGTCCAGCGCCTTGCGCTGTTCCTTGCTCAGCTTCACGCCGGTGCCGACGCAATCCGGACACCAGCCATGTTTGCTGTTGTAGCTGAACAGGCGCGGATCGAGTTCCTCGTAGCTGGTGCTGCATACCGGGCAGGCGCGCAGCGTGGAATACACCTGCACGCGGCCAATGCCGGCGCCGGTGCCGCCATCGGCCATGGCTTCGGCCAGGCCGGCGAGTTCGCTCATCACGTGCACCACGCCCTTGCCATGGCGCAGCGCATCGCGCACGCCTTCGCGCAGCAGCAGCTCGTTTTCGGGCGTCACGTCCAGGCTCAGCACCGGCAGCGCGATGTCGTGTTCCTTGAAGCGGTCCAGCCGCGGAAAGCCCGTGGTCGGCAGAAATTCGCCATCCACGCGCAGATGCGTATGGCCGCGCGGGCGCGCCCAGTCGGCAAGCTCGGTGTAGACGCCCTTGCGCCCGCTCACCAGTGGCGCCAGCAGGCCGATGTGCTCGCCACGATGTTCGCGCAGGATTTGCGCCACGATGCGATCGGCAGTCTGCGGCTGCACCGGCGCATCGTCGTGCACGCAGTGCTGCACGCCCAGCTTCACGTACAGCAGGCGCAGGAAGTGCCACACCTCGGTGGTGGTTCCCACCGTGCTCTTGCGCCCGCCACGGCTCAGGCGCTGCTCGATCGCGACCGTGGGCGGAATGCCATACACCGCGTCCACCTCGGGGCGGCCGGCCGGCTGCACCATGCTGCGGGCGTAGGCATTCAGGCTTTCCAGATAGCGCCGCTGGCCTTCGTTGAAGATGATGTCGAACGCCAGTGTGGATTTGCCCGAGCCGCTCACGCCGGTGATGACGTTGAACTTGCCGCGCGGGATCTGCACGGAGAGGTTCTTGAGGTTGTGTTCGTGGGCGTGGACGACTTCGATGGCGTTGCTGCGGCGCTGGGGGGTGGCTAGCGTGGGGGCCGGGCGGCCTGGGGCCATGGATCCGACAGCATTTGCTGCAGATCCATACGCTGCCAGCGGTTCCTGCACACGCAATGCAGCACTGGATCCTTTTGCCGCGTCAGCGCCCTCTTCACCGGCACCTGGCACTTGTTGGAGCGACCCAGCGGCTTCACCCCAGCCCATCGCCACATCGTATTCCCGCAACGCCGCGCCGGTATGGCTGGCCGGATTCTGCCGCACCTGCTCCGGCGTACCCTCGGCCACGATGCGGCCGCCGCCGTCGCCGCCTTCCGGCCCGAGGTCGATCAGCCAGTCGCTGGCGCGGATCACGTCGAGGTTGTGCTCGATCACCACCAGCGAATGCCCGGCATCCAGCAACTGACGGAAGGCGCGCATCAGCTTGGCGATGTCGTCAAAATGCAGGCCGGTGGTCGGCTCGTCGAACAGGAATAGCGTGCCTTTGCGCGCCAGACTCTGCCGGCTCTTGGCGGCAGACTTGGCCGCGTCGGCGAGGAAGCCCGCCAGCTTCAGGCGCTGCGCCTCGCCCCCGCTCAGCGTGGGCACGGGCTGGCCCAGCTTCACGTAATCCAGGCCCACATCAACGATGGGCTTGAGTGCGCGCAGTACCTCGCGGTCGGCGGCAAACAGCAGCACCGCCTCATTCACCGTCAGCTCCAGCACATCGGCCACGTTGAGCGTGCGGCCGCCGCGCTCGATGTTCACCTCCAGCACCTCGGGGCGATAGCGCTTGCCGTCGCAGTCCTGGCAGCGCAAATAGACGTCACTCAGGAACTGCATTTCCACATGCTCGAAGCCGCTGCCGCCGCAGGTCGGGCAGCGCCCGTCGCCGCTGTTGAAGCTGAACTTGCTGGCCGTGTAGCCGCGCTCCTGCGACAGAGGCGCGGTGGCAAACTGCTGACGGATCGCGTCCCAAGCGCCCACGTAGCTCACCGGGTTGGAGCGCGCCGTCTTGCCGATGGGCGACTGGTCCACGAACACCACATCGGCCAGATGGTCGGCACCCAGCAGACGGTCGTGTGCGCCAGGCGATTCGGTGGCCTTGCCGAATTGGCGCAGCAGTGCCGGCGCCAGCACATCCTGAATCAGCGTGGACTTGCCGGAGCCGCTCACCCCGGTCACGCACACCAGGCGCTGCAGCGGGATTTCCAGCGAGACGTTCTTCAGATTGTTGGCGCGCACGCCTTCCAGCAGCAGGCGCGGCGTGTTGGCTTCCACCGCGCGCGGCTGCCAGCGCTGCGGGTCGATCACCTGACGGCGGCCGCCTAGGTACTCGCCGGTGACCGTGTCGGCGCGCTTGAGCGCTTCGGTCGGGCCGTCGAACACGATGGCACCGCCGCGCTCGCCGGGGCCGGGGCCCATGTCGATCATGCGGTCGGCCGCCCACATCACGGCCGGGTCGTGCTCCACCACCACCAGCGTGTTGCCGGCATCGCGCAGGCGCAGCATGGCCTCGGTGATGCGGTGCATGTCGCGCGGGTGCAGGCCGATGCTGGGCTCGTCCAGCACGAACAGCGTGTTCACCAGCGAGGTGCCCAGCGCCGTGGTCAGGTTGATGCGCTGCACCTCGCCGCCGCTCAAGGTGCGGCTCTGGCGGTCCAGTGTGAGATAGCCGATGCCCACATCGCACAGATAGCGCAGGCGGTTGTTGATTTCCTCGAACAGCAGCTTGCGGGCCTGGGTGTCGGCGGCGTCGGTCTGGGTGGCCGGCTGGCGGTCGTCCTGCCCCAGGCGGGCGAAGAAATCGCGCAGGCGGTCGAGCGGCAGCAACATCAGGTCATGCAGAGACAGACCCGGCAAGGAGGCAAGAGTTTCCCGATCCCAATCAACTCCCTTAGGCATGAATCGATCAGAAGGAGAAAGTACCGCATCGGCATCCGCCTTGCTGCCCACGCGCCAGAGCAGGCTCTCGGTCTTGAGGCGCGCGCCGCCGCAGGACGGGCATTCGGTGTAGCTGCGGTACTTGGACAGCAGCACCCGGATATGCATCTTGTAGGCCTTGCTCTCCAGGTAATCGAAGAAGCGCTGGATGCCGTACCACTGCTTGTTCCACTGTCCCTTCCAGCCCGGCGCGCCGTCGATCACCCAACGCTGCTGCGCCTCGGTCAGCTTGTTCCAGGGCGTGTCGCGCGGAATGCCGGCCGTTTCGGCGTGGCGCATCAGGTCATCCTGCGCTTCGCTCCAGGCCGGCGTCTGGATCGGCTTGATGGCGCCCTGGCGCAGCGTGAGTTTTTCGTCGGGAATCACCAGACCCCAGTCCACCCCGATCACGCGACCGAAGCCGCGGCAGACCTCGCACGCGCCCACGGCCGAGTTGAAGGAGAACATGGACGGAATCGGCGCGCTGTAGCTGATGCCGCTTTCGGGGCAATGCAGGCTACTGGAGTAGCTCCAGATGTCGGGGGCGGCTTCCTCGCCGGAAGGTGCCAGCGCATACACCGAAAGATGCCCCGCGCCATGCTTGAGCACCACTTCCAGCGCCTCGATCACGCGGGCACGCTCCACCTTGTCGATGCGGAAGCGGTCGGCCACCACGTCGAGCACCTTGCGCCCGCCTTCCGTGCGCTCGGCTTGAACGCGCGTGAAGCCGGAGGCGGACAGCCATTGCTCGACTTCTTCCGCCGTCGTGCTGGCGGGGAGTTCGACAGGGAATGTGACGACCAGACGCGGACTTTCCGCCCCACTCCGCCGCAGCAAATCCGCATAAATCGAATCCGGATTGTCCTGCCGCACCGGCAGCCCCGTCACCCGGTCGTGCAGGTGCGCAAAGCGTGCGAAGAACAGCTTCAGGTGATCGTTCAGCTCCGTCATGGTGCCAACGGTCGAGCGCGAGGTGCGCACCGGGTTGGTCTGGTCGATCGCAATCGCCGGCGGCACGCCTTCCACCTTGTCCACGGCGGGCTTGTCCATGCGGTCCAGAAACTGGCGTGCGTAGGCGCTGAAGGTTTCCACATAGCGCCGCTGGCCCTCGGCATACAGCGTGTCGAACACCAGGCTGGACTTGCCCGAACCGCTCGGCCCGGTCACCACCGTCAGCTCGCCGGTGCGGATATCCAGATCCAGATTGCGCAGGTTGTTCTGGCGCGCGCCGCGGATGCGGATCAGGCTGGCCAGATAGGCGCCCTCGCCCTGGCCACTGGCGGCGTCGGTGGAGGATTGCGGATCGGTAGTGGAGGAACGGTCAGACATGCGGTACCTTGCAGATAGGGGCCGGAAGATTGTAGAAGTTGCCAGCCGATCGCGCACTGGCAATAACGGCATTTGCGGGCGGGCTATTGGGCACGCCGCGCTCACGGTGGCGCAGGAATGGCGCACACTGCACCGGCATGCTCGCGATCGCGCCGTGGTCCTACAGCAAGGGGCCCGCGCTTGCCGCATCCTCTGCTGGAAAAGGAGATTGCCATGACCCAAATCGCCGTCATCGTCGGCAGCCTGCGCCGCGATTCCTACAACCGCCGCCTGGCCCAGGCGCTGGAAAAACTCGCACCGCACGACTTCCAGTTCCAGTACCTCGACATCAGCCAGCTGCCGCTCTACAACCAGGATGACGACAAGCAGCAGGCCGAAGTGGTGCTGCAATTCAAGCAGGCCATCAGCGACTCACAAGCGCTGCTGTTCGTCACGCCCGAATACAACCGTTCGGTCCCCGGCGTGCTGAAGAACGCGCTGGATCACGCATCGCGCCCCTACGGCAAGAACGTCTGGGCCGGCAAGCCGGCGGGTGTGCTGGGGGCCTCCATCGGCGCCATCGGCACGGCGCTGGCGCAGCAGCACCTGCGCAACATCCTGGCCTATCTGGATGCGCCCACGCTGGGGCAGCCCGAAGTGTTCCTCAAGGTGGATGACAAGTTCTTTGCGGAAGACGGCAGCGTGGCCAATGAGGGCTCGCGCAAGTTCCTGCAGGGCTGGATGGATGCCTATGCCGCCTGGGTGAAGAAGCACGCGGCCTGACCCCTTGCCCACTCACTGGCGCAGCAGCACCGGGGCCATCGACAGCAGCAATGCGGCTGCCATGCTCCAGTTGAACGCCTGCAACCGGGCAGGCTGCTGCAGCCAATGGCGCAAATGCTGGCCGGCAATCGCCCATACCGAGATGCACGGCAGATTGGTCACGCCAAACACCAGCGCGACCAGGGCAACGGCCGCAACGCCCTGCCCCGGAGGCAGATAGGCCGAGAGCAGGCCGAGCGCCATCATCCACATCTTGGGATTGACCCACTGGAAGGCTGCCGCGCCCAAGAACCCGAGCGGGCGGGCCAGCGCTTCTGCCGAAGATGCGCCCTGCGCATGGCCGGGTGGTTGCTGTGCAGCCCCGCCCGGCACAAGCGCTTCCTGCTCCAGGGCCTCCTGCGGTGCAGGCGCGCGCGTCATCTGCCAGGCCAGCCAGAGCAGATACGCCATGCCGCCCCACTGCACACCCTGCTGCAACAGCGGATGGCGCTGAAACAGCTCCAGCAGACCGAGGCCGGTCAGCACGATCATCACCGCACCGCCAACCGAGATGCCGAGCATATGCGGCAGGCTGCGCTGCGCGCCAAACCGCACGCCGGAACTGAGCAGCATCAGGTTGTTGGGCCCCGGCGTGATGGACATCACCACGATGTAGGGAACGATGGACAGCGTGAGCGTGAGGACGTCGAGAGACATGGCAAGACCTTTGCAGAAACCGGTGGCGGGGCATCCGCCATCCAGGAAACGTCTCTGCATTACATCGCCCAAATCCAGTACAGATACGATACAGTTCTTGAAACACTGCTGCCTTCTGTACTGGAAGCAATAGCGACACACCTTGGCGAGCGACAACATGACACCCGAGCCTGCTCCCCTTTCGCGCACGGACCCTGCCCCGCTGTCGGAGCAACTGGCCCGGCTTTTCGCCAGCCGCATCGACGCCGGCCTGATGGCGGCGGGCACGCGCCTGCCGTCCATCCGCCACTGCGCCAGCCGCTATGCCGTCAGCCCCCATACCGTGGTCGCGGCCTACGACCAGTTGCTGGCGCAGGGCCTGATCCGTTCGGAGCGCAACCGGGGCTTCTTTGTACGGGAGCGCAACGCACTGACTCCCGCCGCCAGCGCCGCTACGGCAGACCGCACTCCGCTCGCCTTTCCCAACGACATCGGCAGCCTGATCCGCACCATGTTTCCCGCCGGGGTGCGCAACCAGGTGAAGGACTCCATGGACGCCAGCCGCCCTTCGCCCGCCTCCGGTGTGCTGCCGGCAAGCTGGCTGGATGAAGGGCTGCTGATCAAGGCGCTGCGCCGCGCCGTGGCGCAGGACAACAGCTCCAGCGGAGCGCTGTATGGCACGGCCCAGGGCGACCCCCTGCTGCGCGACATGCTGGCCCTGCATCTGGAATCGCTCGGCATAACAACCCCCTCCGCGCAGATCATCACCACCAGCGGCGCCACCCATGCGCTGGATGTGGTGGCGCGCACCCTGCTCAGCCCCGGCGACGCGGTGCTGGTGGACAGCCCCGGCTGGTCGGTCGAATTCGCACGGCTCACGCGCATGGGCGTGCGCCTGCTGCCCGTTCCGCGCGGCCCGCAAGGAGTGGATGTCGCCGCGCTGGAACAGCTCGCTGCCACCCATCGGCCCAAGGCATATACGACGGTTTCAGTGCTGCACAACCCCACCGGCCATTCGCTGAACCTGACGCAGGCGCACCATGTGCTGCAACTGGCGCAGCAGTACGATTTCTTCATCGTCGAAGACGACACCTACGCCGCGTTCGCCCCCGCCCACAGCCCGCGCTATGCCGCGCTCGATGGCCTCAAGCGCACCTTCTACGTGACCGGCTTTGCCAAGATCATCGCCCCCGGCTGGCGTGTGGGATGCATTGCCGCCCCGGCGGACTGGATCCCCGAACTGCTGGACACCAAGCTGATCGCCGGCCTCAACACCGTCACACCGACCGAACGGGCACTCAGCCTGTGCCTGCAGCATGGCTGGCTGCGCCGCCACACCGAAGCCGTGACCAGCCGGCTGGACGCCGCGCGCAGCCGCACCGTGCAGCTCGCCCTGCGCCATGGCGCCAGCTTCGCCGCGCCTCCTGCTGGGCTGTTCGGCTGGGTGGAAACCGGCGTCGATACCGAGCAACTGGCGCAGCGCCTGCTGGACCACGGCTGGCTGATTGCGCCCGGACACCTGTTCTATCCGGAGCGCTGCAGCAGCACGCGCATGCGGCTCAATTTCGCGGCAGGGCAGGATATGGCCTTCTGGCGGGCCTATCAGAGAGAGGTGCGCCTGTCAAAGGCAACGGCTGGCGGGTGAGACTTTCACACCGATAGCAGCTTCTCCCGCACCGCATCCGGCATGGGTGCCGCCTTGCGCGCCTGCTTGTCCACCAGCACCACGCCGACCTTGCCGCGCGCCACCTCGCGTTGCGTGGTCTTTTCGCGGATACGGAACACCACATCAAAGCCGTAGCGGCTCAAGTCGGCCGGCGCCATCTCGATCTGCAGCACATCGCCGTGGAAGCCTTCGGACAAGTATTGCGCACCCACGTCGCCCACTACCGTGCCCAGGCCGAGCACATCGCTCTCGTCATAGCCCAGCCAGCGGATGAAGCGCAGCCGCGCTTCGGACACCAGCGTGAGCAGCTGGGCGTTGTCGAGGTGGTTGCCGTGGTTGATGTGGCTGGTGTAGATCTGCAGTTCGGTGCAGAACGGGTAGTGGTCAAGAGCGTCGAATTTCAGGCGTGCCATGGGGATGTACTCGGTTCGTTTGACAGCACTATACGTCAGTCGCCAATGGCAATCGCCAGCTTGCCGAACTGTTCGTTGCGCTCCAGCACGTCCAGCCCTTCGTGGATCGCCTCCAGTGGCAGCACGCGGTCGATAAGGGGCCGCACCTTGCCTTGTGCACACCAGGCCAGCAAGTCCTGCAGCTCGCCCGGATTGCCCAGGGTGGAACCGATCACCTGCAGCTGACGGATGAACAGGCGGCGCAGGTCGGCACCAGGCTGGTCCCCGGTCGTGGCGCCGCAAGTGACGATGCGCCCGCCGCGCACCAGTGACTTAAGCGCCGTGCTCCAGACGGCCTCGCCCACGTTCTCGAACACCACGTCCACGCCACGTCCGCCGGTCAACTCCATCACGCGCTTCTGCACGTCCTCGCTGCTGCTGCAGATGCCGGCGTCGGCCCCCAGTTCCATGGCACGATCCACCTTGTGCTGCTCGCGCGAGGTGACGATCACGCGCGCACCGGCGGCCTTGGCCAGCTGCATGCCCGCCAGCGACACCCCGCCGCCAATGCCGAACACCAGCACCGTCTCCCAGGGCTTAAGCTGCGCCTTGGTAAACAGCATGCGCCAGGCCGTCAGGTAGTTCACCCCCAGCGCCGCAGCCTCGTCGAAGCCCAGTCCGTCCGGGATCGGAAACACGTTGCCCGTCGGCACGGAGATGTACTCGGCCAGCGTGCCATCGCAATGCTCGCCCAGCGTCTGCATGCTGGTGCACAGCACCGGTTCGCCATGCTGGCAGAACTCGCAGCGGCCACAGGTGATGCCGGAATACAGCACCACGCGCTGGCCCGGCTGCAGCAGCCGTTCCTGCGCATCCACTTCCTCGATCACGCCGGCGCCGTCCACCCCCATGATCAGCGGCAGCTGGTGGCGAATACCGGCACCGCTGTCGCGCATGTACAGGTCCACCCGGTTGAGCGTGGCCGCGCGCAGACGCACCAGCACCTCGCCGGGCTTGCGCTGCGGCATCGGGCGCTCGCCCACCTGCACCACCTCGTTGCCGCCGTGGCCCTTAAGAAAAACTGCCTTCATTCCCTGTCTCCTTGCATGCAACAGGGCTCCCCGGGAGCCCTGCCATGCATGCTCTCATGATGCCATGCCGGCGCCATGCGCCTCAGAACGCGGCAATGCCCGTCTGGGCGCGGCCGAGGATCAGCGCATGGATGTCGTGCGTGCCCTCGTAGGTGTTCACCACTTCCAGGTTCACCAGATGGCGCGCAATGCCGAATTCGTCGCTGATGCCGTTGCCGCCCAGCATGTCGCGTGCCATGCGCGCAATCTCCAGCGCCTTGCCGCAGTTGTTGCGCTTGAAGATGCTGGTGATTTCCACCGCGGCCGTGCCTTCGTCCTTCATCCGGCCCAGGCGCAGCACGCCCTGCAGGCCCAGCGTGATCTCGGTCTGCATGTCGGCCAGCTTCTTCTGGATCAGCTGGTTGGCCGCCAGCGGCTTGCCGAACTGCTTGCGGTCCATGGTGTACTGGCGCGCCGTGTGCCAGCAGGCTTCGGCCGCGCCCAGGGCGCCCCAGGCGATGCCGTAGCGCGCGCTGTTCAGACAGGTGAACGGGCCTTTCAGGCCACGCACTTCGGGGAAGGCGTTCTCTTCGGGCACGAACACTTCGTCCATCACGATCTCGCCGGTGATGCTGGCGCGCAGACCGACCTTGCCGTGGATGGCCGGAGCGCTCAGGCCCTTCCAGCCTTTCTCCAGCACAAAGCCGCGGATCGCGCCTTCATCGTCCTTGGCCCAGACCACGAACACATCAGCCACCGGCGAGTTGGTGATCCACATCTTGGAGCCGGTGAGGCTGTAGCCGCCATCGACTTTCTTGGCACGGGTGACCATGCTGCCGGGGTCGGAGCCGTGGTTGGGTTCGGTCAGGCCGAAGCAGCCGATCCATTCGCCGCTGGCGAGCTTGGGCAGGTATTTCTGCCTGGTGGCCTCGTTGCCGAACTCGTAGATGGGCACCATCACCAGCGAGGATTGCACGCTGGCCATGGAGCGGTAGCCGGAGTCGACGCGCTCGATTTCCCGGGCGATCAGGCCGTAGCAGACGTAGTTCAGGCCGGGGCCGCCGTATTGCTCGGGGATGGTGGGGCCGAGCAGGCCGAGTTCGCCCATCTCGCGGAAGATGGTCAGGTCGGTCTGCTCGTTGCGGAAGGCGTTGAGCACGCGCGGGGCGAGCTTGTCCTGGCAGTAGGCGGCAGCGGCGTCGCGCACCATGCGCTCGTCGTCGCTCAGCTGCTGGTCGAGCAGCAGCGGGTCATCCCATTGAAAAGTGGCTTTGTTCTGTGCCATGGTCAATTCCTTCGGTGTGTTTGTTCTGCGAATAAGCGTGAACGGCCAGCACCCGGAGGGCGTCTGGCCGCGGTGTTCATCCCCGTCCCATCAGCTCGCGGCCGATGATGATCTGCTGGATCTGGGTGGTGCCTTCGTACAGGCGCAGCAGGCGCACATCGCGGTAGAAGCGCTCCACCGGGAACTCGTTGATGTAGCCCGAGCCGCCATGCACCTGCACGCCGCGGTCGGCCACGCGGCCCACCATCTCGGTGCAGAACAGCTTGCAGCACGAGGCGCGCATGCTCACGTCCGGATCGCTGACGCTGGGCGAGGGCTTGGCGTCGTAGCGTTTGGCACAATCCTGCACCATGCTCCATCCGGCGTACAGCTCGGCCTGGCTGTCGGCCAGCATGGCCTGCACCAGCTGGAAGTCACCGATGCGCTTGCCGAACTGCTTGCGCTGCTGGGCATAGGCCACCGCCTCGTCCAGGATGCGCTGCGCCATGCCGCAGGCCACGGCCGAGATATGCAGGCGGCCACGGTCCAGCACCTTCATCGCGGTCTTGAAACCCTGGCCCGGCACGCCGCCGATGATGTTGGCGGCAGGCACGCGCACATTGTCCATGTTCACGTCGCAGGTCTTGGTGCCGCGCTGGCCCATCTTCTTGTCCGGCTTGCCCAGCGTCAGGCCCGGCAGATCGGCCGGCACGATGAAGGCACTGATGCCGCTGGCACCGGGGCCATCGCTGCGCGCCATCAGCGTGAAGGCGCCGGCGCGCGGGGCGTTGGTGATGAAGCGCTTGGTGCCGTTGAGCACATAGTGATCGCCATCGAGCTCGGCGCGGGTCTTGAGCGCCGCAGAGTCGGAGCCGGCATCCGGCTCGGTCAGCGCGAACGACATGATCAGCTCGCCCGTCGCCACCTTGGGCAGGATGGTCTGCTTCTGCTCCTCGGTGCCATCCATCAGGATGCCCTGCGAGCCGATGCCCACGTTGGTGCCGAACACCGAACGGAAGGCCAGCGCCGTGTGGCCGATCTCGTAGGCCACGCGGCATTCCTGCTCCATGGACAGGCCGATGCCGCCATAGGCTTCCGGAATGGACAGGCCGAACAGGCCCATGTCCTTCATGTCCTGCACGATGTCGGCGGGGACTTCGTCCTGCTCTTCCACCGCGTTCTCGGCCGGAATCAGGCGCTCGCGCACGAAGCGCTGCACCGAAGCCAGCAGCAAGTCGAAGGATTCGTTGTCAATTGCCATGGGATACTCCTCTTGTCTCTTGCCGGCCTCAAATCAGGCCGTCGCGCAGCATGTCGCGCAGGCGGAACTTCTGCACCTTGCCGGAGGGCGTGGCCGGCATCGATGCCACGATCACCAGCCGCTCGGGCATGTACTGCGGGGCCACACGCTGCTCGCGCAGGAACTGCACCATGGTGTCCATGTCGAACCGCGTGCCCTCGTTCAGCACCGCCACGGCGCAGGCACGTTCACCCAGGCGTTCGTCTGCATACGACACGATCGCCACCTGGGCCACGGCCGGATGCTTGTACAGCAGCGACTCGATCTCGAACACCGGAATGTTTTCGCCTCCGCGGATGATCACGTCCTTGCTGCGGCCGCTGATGCGGATGTAGCCATCCTTGTTCACACTGGCCATGTCGCCGGTCTCGAACCAGCCGTCGGCATCGGTCGCATTCAGATGCGGGCGCTTCAGGTAGCCCCCGAAGTTGGAGCAGCAGCGCACCAGTAGCTGGCCGACTTCGCCCACCGGCATGTCCTTGCCGTCGAAATCCACCACCTTCACCTGCACGCCCGGCAGCGCACGGCCATCCGTGGTCACCGAGAGGACATCGTCGTCCTCCGGGCAGGTGGTGGTGACGGCACCGTTTTCCGTCATGCCCCAGGCCGAGATGATCTTGGTGCCCAGCCCATTGCGCGCCTGCTCCACCAGCGGGCCCGGAATCGGAGCGCCGGCGCAGACAAAGGTTTTGAGGCTGGGCACGCTCTGGCCGGTTTCGATCACGGTGCGCGTCAGGTCTGTCAGGAACGGCGTTGACGCCATCGTGAAGCTGACCTTCTCGGCATTGATGATCTCGATCGCGCGCTTCGCTTCCCAGATGTCCTGCAGCACCACATGCGCCTGCAGCACGATGGGCATGACCAGACCGTACAGAAAGCCGGTCTGGTGCGCCATGGGCGATGCCATCAGCACCACGTCGTCGGCACCGAGGTGCATGCGCTCGGCGTAGGCCACGATATTGGAGACGAGCGTGTTGGCGCTGTGCTGCACGCCCTTGGGTTCGCCCGTGGTGCCGGAGGTGTAGAGGATCTGCGTCACATCGTCCGCACCGGGACGGTGCTGCGTCAGGATGGCCGCCGCATCAGGCTCGTTTTCCCATTCGGGGCCGGACAGCAGCGCGTCAAAACCGTGGCGCGCCTTGGAGCCGACCACCACCACGTGCTGCACGCTCGGCAGCTCGGGCCTGAGGTTCATCGCCATGCCCTCGTAGTCGAATCCCCGGAAAGTCTTGGGCACCACCAGCACCTTGGCCTCGGCATGGTTGACCATGAACTTGAGTTCGCGCTCGCGGAAGATATGCATCAGCGGATTGAGCACGGCGCCAATGCGCGAGCAGGCCAGGTACAGCAGCGAGAACTGCCACCAGTTGGGCAGCTGCATGGCCACCACGTCGCCCTTGCCCACGCCCAGGCGCGACAGGCCTACGGCAATGCGGTCGGTCATCTGCGTCAGTTCGCGGTAGGTAAAGCGGCGCGTTCCGTTCGCATCCAGGCTGATGGCCGTCAGGGCCAGCTTGTCGGGATGCTGCTCCACGCAATCCTGCAGATAGTCATTGATGGTGCGGTCGTGCCAGTAGCCATTGGCGATGCTCTCGGCACGGCGCCCCGGCAGCAATACGGCGTCGAATTCCATGGGTGTCTCCTGTAATTGTTTGTCTCGGGCGGATGGGCGTACTTCAGACCGGTACGGCAGCGCGGCCGGCCTTGGTGCGGGCGATGATGGTCTTCATGATCTGGGCGGTGCCGTCTCCGATCTGGAAGCCCAGCACGTCGCGCAGACGCTGCTCCATCACGCCGCGGTCGTAGCCGCCGTGTCCGAACATCAGCAGACACTGGTGGATCACGTCATAGGACAGCTTGGGCGCCCACCACTTGCACATGGCCGCCTCGGCGGTATGCGGCAGGTTGTGGTCCTTGCTCCAGAGCGTCTGCAGACAGAGCAGGCGCGCTGCCGCCACCTGCGTTTCGTAGTCGGCCAGCGGGTGCGACACGCCCTGGAAGGCCGACAGCGGCTTGCCGAAGGCTTCGCGTTCGGCCACGTATTCCCAGGTTTCCTCCAGCGCCACCTTGGCCACTGCCAGTACCTGCAGCCCGATCAGCGCGCGCGAGAAGTCGAAACCCTGCATCACCTGCACGAAGCCCTTGTTCTCGTCGCCCAGGCGGTGGTCCACCGGCACGCGCACGTTCTCGAAGAAGATCGAGCCGCGGCCGATGGCACGCTGGCCATGGCAATCGAAACGGTTGGTGGTCACGCCCGGCAGGTCCATGGGCACCAGCAGTGCTGTCACGCCATGGGCGGCCGAATCGACGCTGCCGGTACGGCCGAACACCACGGCGGCATCCGCCTGGTCGGCTGCGGAAATCGACGTCTTTTCGCCGTTGATCACATACTCGTCACCCACCCGCTCCACGCGCAGGCGCAGGTTGGCCGCGTCGGAGCCGCCACGCGGCTCGGTCAGGGCAATGGCGAACAGCGCATCGCCTTTGGTGAGGCGTTCCAGCCAGGGCTTGACCACTTCGGGCCGGCCATGCTGCGACAGGATCTGGCCATTGAGGGAAGCCAGCAGGTTGATGTAACTGATGCTCAGGTCGGCGCGGGCGATCTCCTCGTGGATCACGCCAGCGGCCAGGCACCCCATGCCCTGGCCGCCATAGGCCTCGGGCAACTCGGGAGCGATGAAGCCCAGCTCGCCCATCTCGCGCATCAGCGTGCGCTCCAGCACACGGGTATCGTCGCGCTCCAGAAAGCCGGGGGCGACGCGGTGGGTGGCAAAGCGGCGGGCGTGTTCCGCAATCGCCTGCAGGTCTTCATCGATGTAGGGATTCATGCTCTTGGGTCCTGATCGTTGGAGGTTCACCAGGGTGCAGCGACCCCGCACGGGCGCAAAAACCCGTGCAAGGCGGCAGCCACACTGCCGGGAACGAGGGAGACGGTGGTGTTACTTGGCGTACTTGCGGAATTCGGGCTTGCGCTTTTCCTTCAGCGCATTCACGCCCTCGCGCGACTCGTCGGTGTCGTAGTACAGCTTGAGCGCGTACATGCCCATGCCGGCAATGCCGCTCTGGTGCGCCGTGTCCATGTTGAAGCTGCGCTTGGCAATGGCGATGGCGGTGGGGCTGCGCTCACAGATGGTCTCGGCCCATTCCTGCACGGTTTCGTCCAGCTTCTCGGGCGGCACGCAGATGTTGGCCAGGCCCATGTCCACGGCTTCGTGGCCGCTGTAGCGCTTGTTCAGGTACCAGATTTCGCGTGCCTTCTTCTCGCCCACCACGCGGGCCAGGAAGGCGGTGCCGTAGCCCGGGTCGACCGACCCCATCTTGGGACCGACCTGGCCGAAGATGGCCTTCTCGGAGCAGATGGTCAGGTCGCAGATGGTGCACAGCACATTGCCGCCGCCGATGGCGTAGCCCTGCACGCGGGCGATCACCGGCTTGGGCACATCGCGGATGGCCGTGTGCAGTTCCTCCATCGGCAGGCCGATGGTGCCGCGACCGTCGTAGTTGCCATCGTGGGCCGACTGGTCGCCGCCGGTGCAGAAGGCCTTCTCGCCGGCGCCAGCCAGCACGATGCAGCCCACGTCGCGGTCATAGCCGGCCTTGTTCAGGGCCTTGATGATCTCGTCGCAGGTGGTGCCGCGGAAGGCGTTCATCTTGTCGGGGCGGTTGATGGTGATCCATGCCACGCCATTGCGCACTTCGTACAGGATGTCTTCGAACTGGATGTCTTTGCTCATGGGAATCTCTCGTCGGTGTGGAATCGGGTGGAAACGGAATCAGCCGTTCATGGTCAGGCCGCCGGACACGGACAGCACCTGGCCAGTGATGAAGGAGGCGTCGGTGCTGCCGAAGAAGGCGATGGCGGAAGCGAGATCGTCGCCCTGGCCCAGGCGGCCGAGCGGAATGGCCTTGGTGAAGGCCTCGATCAGCTTTTCGGGGTTGGCAGCGCCTTCGGCCACGCCCGCCAGCAGGGCGGTATCGGTCGGGCCGGGACACACCACGTTCAGGGTGATGTTGTGGCGGGAATGCTCTCGCGCCAGCGTCTTGGTGAAGGCCACCAGTCCGCCCTTGCACGCGGCATACACGGCCTCGCCGGAGGAACCCACGCGGGCCGCGTCGGAGGCCACGTTGACGATGCGGCCGCTCTTGCGCTCGACCATGCCGGGCAACACGGCGTGGTGCATGTTCAGGGCGCCCACCAGGTTGATGGCAATCAGCTTGTCCCACTCGCCGGATTCGGTCTTCAGGAAGGGCTTGAACACGTCCCAGCCGGCGTTGTTGACCAGCGTGTCGATCGGGCCCAGCTGGGCGATGGTGTCGGCCACGGCTGCATCCACGCTGGCGCGGTCGGTGATGTCGCAGCGGAAGGCCTGTGCACGGCCGCCGGCATCGCGAATGCCCTGGGCCACTTTTTCGGCAGCCTCCAGGTTCATGTCGAAGACGGCAACCTTGGCACCTTCTGCCGCCAGACGCCGGCACGTGGCACCGCCGATGCCGCCGCCGCCGCCGGTCACGATGGCTGTCTGGTTTTCATAACGTTTCATGGAAGGTCTCCTTGGGGCTAACATGGATGGAACATCTTTGCATTGTTGTTTGCTTTTATGCAAACATGTTGTCATAATAAGCATCAAACACAACATTGACAAGCACGATGTTTTTAAATTTTTTCATGGTTTACCCTTATGAAAACAGAAGAAACACGCTTTGATCTTGCAAACCGGATATTCTTTCGCTTGTACCAATGTGCAAACATGTTGCATAAAACCGGAAGCAGAGCACTGGAACAGGAAGGTCTCAGCACACAGCAATGGGCGGTGCTGGGAGCGCTTTCGCGGCCAAGCGTGCAAGGGGGCATGAGCCTGGGCGACCTGGCGCGCTACCTGATGGTCAGCCGGCAGAACCTGTCGGGCCTGATCAGCCGCATGGAGCGCGACGGCCACCTGGCCGTGATGCCCGACGACCGCGACCGCCGCTCGCGCCTGGTCACCATCAGCGCGTCCGGCCGCCAGGTCTGGGAGCACCATGCCCAGCCCAAGATCCGGGCCTACTACGAATCGCTGCTGGGCGAGTTTTCGGTCAGCGACATGACGCACACCCTGCATTACTTGCTGAAGATGCTGGACGGGATGGAACGCACCGATGCTGCACAGCTCGGCAATGGTGCCCCTGCCGACGGCGAAGCACCTTGATCTGAAAGAACCCCGATGGAATTCGTGAAGCTCGACCACCCTGCCGCCGGCGTCGCACGCCTTGCCATACACCGCCCCGAGGTGCGCAATGCCCTGAACCAGGCCGTGCGCGAACAACTGGCCGAACAGTTCAGCACCCTCGGGAAGTCTTCCGAAGTGCGCGCCATCATCCTCACCGGCGGCGACAAGGTGTTTGCCGCCGGCGCCGACCTGACCGAGTTCGCCCACAAGAACGCGGTGCAGATGCAGCAGCGCACCGTGCATCTGCTGTGGCAGTCGATTGCCGAATGCCCCAAGCCGGTGATTGCCGCCGTCAACGGCTACGCGCTGGGCGGTGGCTGCGAGCTGGCCATGCATGCCGACATCATCGTGGCCGGGCGCAATGCCACCTTCGGCCAGCCCGAGATCCGCGTGGGCGTGATGCCCGGTGCCGGCGGCACGCAGCGCCTCACGCGCGCCATCGGCAAATTCCAGGCCATGAAATACCTGCTGACCGGCCTGCCGTTCAAGGGCGAGGAAGCCTTCGCCATGGGCCTGGCCAGCGAGGTGGTGGACGACGAACAGGTGCAGGCCCGCGCGCTTGAACTGGCGCAGCTGATCGCCGGCATGCCGCCGCTGGCCGCCACGCAAATCAAGGAAGTGGTGCTGGCCGGGCAGGACATCGCGCTTGACGCCGCCCTGCTGCTGGAGCGCAAGGCATTCAACCTGCTGTTTGCCAGCCAGGACCAGAAGGAAGGCGCGCGCGCCTTCCTCGAAAAACGCCCGCCGAACTACACCGGCAACTGATCCATTCCGCCCCGTCGCATACGGTCCGCACCGGCTTGCCATGCAGCCGGGTGTGCCTCGCCTCGCTCATCACGCTTGCCAAACACAGGAAACACCATGCACACTGCAACTTCCCGCCCCGCCCTGCTGGGCATCGTCGGCGCCGGCCTGATGGGCCGCGGCATTGCCCAGATCGCCGCGCAAGGCGGTATCCCCGTGGTGATGCACGATGCCCGCCCCGGCGGTGCGCGCGAGGCCTGCCAGGCGATTGCCGACACCCTCGGCACGCTGGCAGGCAAGGGCAAGATCCCCCAGGATGCCTGCCATGCTGCCGTGGCACGCCTGCACGCCGCCTCCAGCCTGGCCGACCTGTCCAGCTGCACGGTGGTGGTCGAGGCCATCGTCGAGAACCTGCAAGCCAAGCGCGCCCTGCTGACCGAACTGGAAGCCTGTGTCTCCCCCGGCTGCATTCTGGCCAGCAACACGTCCTCCCTGTACGTCACCGCGCTCGCGGCCGGATTGCAGCATCCGGAGCGCGTGGCGGGCTTCCACTTCTTCAGCCCGGTGCCCCTGATGAAAGTGGTCGAGGTGATTGCCGGGCCGCTCACCCGGCCCGAGGTGGCCGATACGCTAGTGGCGCTGGGCCAGCAGATGGGGCACACCGCGGTGCGTGCCAGCGACACGCCCGGCTTCATCGTCAACCATGCCGGGCGCGGCTACCTGACCGAAGCCCTGCGTCTGCTCGGCGAAAGCGTGGCCGAACCGGCCGTGCTCGACCGCATCCTGCGCGACGCCGCCGGCTTCCGCATGGGGCCGTTCGAACTGCTGGACCTGACCGGACTGGATGTGTCGCAGCCGGTGATGGAATCGATTTACCAGCAGTACTACCAGGAACCACGCTATCGGCCCTCGGTGATCGGACGCCAGCGCCAGCAAGCGGGGCTGCTGGGACGCAAGACGCAGCGCGGTTTCTATTTCTATGATGGCGGAAAAAAACTGGAAATCCCCGAAGAGGATCTTCCTTCATTAAAAAGCCTTCCTCCAGTATGGATCCATGCGGACGACCTGAAGGCATTTCCCCCGGTGGCCACCCTGCTCCAGACGCTCGGCATCACGCCGGAAGCCAGATCCACCCCGTCGCCGCAGGCGCTGTGCGTGGTGCTGCCCCTGGGCCACGACGCCAGCACGCTGTGCGCCGAGGCCGGCCTCGACCCCACCCGCACCGTGGCGCTCGATCCGCTGTTCCTCACCGGCCGCCGCACGATCATGGCCACCCCCGTCACCAGCCAGGCCCTACGCGATGCCGCACGTGTACTGTTCAGCGCCGATGGCATCCCGGCCTCCGTGGTGCGCGACAGCACCGGCTGCGTCGTGCAGCGGGTGCTGGCCAGCATCGTCAACATCGGCTGCGACATGGCGCAGCAAGGCATTGCCACCCCCGCCGACATCGACAAGGCGGTGACGCTGGGCCTGGGCTATCCGCACGGCCCGCTGGCCTGGGGCGACGCCCTGGGCGCTCCAACCGTGCTGCGCATCCTGCACCGCCTGTTCGCCCTGACGGAAGACCCGCGCTATCGCCCCAGTCCCTGGCTGCGCCGCCGTGCCCAGCTCGGCCTGTCGCTGCTCACCCCCGACCACTGATCCCCACCCTCGAAAAACAGGAGACACCCACCATGCTCGATGCCTATCTCTATGCCGGCCTGCGCTCCCCTTTTGGCCGCCAGGGCGGCAGCCTCGCCCCGGTGCGCCCGGATGACCTGGCCGCCGCCGTCATCCGCCAGCTGGTAGCCGACAGTCCGTTCCAGCCGGAACAGGTGGAAGACGTGCTGCTCGGCTGCGCCAGCCAGGCCGGTGAAGACAGCCGCAACGTAGCCCGCCATGCCGCGCTGCTTGCCGGACTGCCGGTCAGCGTCCCCGGCCAGACCGTCAATCGGCTGTGCGGCAGCGGACTGGCTGCCGTGCTGGACGCCTCCCGCGCCATCACCGTTGGCGAAGGTGCCCTCTACATCGCCGGTGGTGTCGAGAGCATGACCCGCGCTCCCTTTGTCGTGGGCAAGAGCGAAACCGCCTATGGACGCGAGTTCAGGGTGTTCGACAGTTCCATCGGCGCCCGCTTTCCCAACCCGCGCCTGAGCCAGGCCCACGGCGATGACACCATGCCGCAAACCGCCGACAACGTGGCCGCACAGCTGGGGCTGAGCCGCGCCGACAGCGACCGCTTCGCTGCCGCCTCGCAGTCCCGTTACGCCCGGGCCCTGGCCGACGGCTTCTTTAACGGAGAGATCACACCCATCGAAGTGCCGACCGGTCGCAAGACTCCGCCGCGCATCGTGAGCGACGACGAGCATCCCCGCCCGCAATCCGGCTTCGACGTGCTGCAGGGCCTGACGCCGCTACAGGAAGGCGGCGTGGTCACCGCAGGCAACGCCTCCGGCATCAACGATGGCGCTGCCGCCCTGTTCATCGGCAACCGCACCGTGGGCGAACAGGCGGGCACTGCCCCGATGGCCCGCATCCTGTCCGGTGCGGTCGCCGGCGTGGAGCCTCGCGTGATGGGCCTGGGCCCGGCCTACGCCATTCCGAAAGCGCTGGAACGCGCCGGCCTGACCCTGGCCGACATGGATGTCATCGAAATCAACGAAGCCTTTGCGCCCCAGGTCCTCGGCTGCCTGCAGCTGCTGGGCCTGGCGTTTGACGATGCACGCGTCAACCCCAACGGCGGCGCCATTGCCATCGGCCATCCGCTCGGCGCCTCAGGCGCGCGCATTGCCCTGACTGCCGCCCGCGAACTGCAGCGCCGCAACGGACGCTACGCTGTGGTCAGCCTGTGCATCGGCGTCGGCCAGGGCATTGCCCTTGTGATCGAACGTGTGTGAGCGAAGGGCAGATAATGGGAGCCTGCCCATCCGGAACTCCCATGTCTGCCGCTTCTGATTCCAACGCCCCTTTCGCAACTCCCTCGCTCCCGCACGCCGGCTTGCTGGAAACGCACCACGCCCTGCGTACCATGCTGGAGCGCCTCAACCAGTTGGCCGCCGACATTGCAGATACGGGGCTCACGCCGCAAGTGCGCAAGGAGGCCGGCGCACTGCACGCCTGGTTCGCCCAAGCGCCGGCGCAGCACCATGCAGACGAGGAAGCGCACGTGTTTTCCCGCCTGCTGGCTTGCGGCGATGCGGAACAGATTCATCTGGCCAAACGCCTGACCGCCGACCACGGCTGGCTGGACGTGAACTGGAAGCAGATCGCTCCCTCGCTGCTGGCGGCCAGGGACAATTACCAGTGGTTCCAGCCGGCCGAACTGATTGCCGCCGTGCGCCTGTTCACCCGCATGCACGAGGAGCACATGGAGCTGGAGGAAACACAGGCTTTTCCTGCCGCCTTCGCGCCGCCGACAGCCCCGGAGCAGTAAGCAGCCCGCCCCGCGAGCCAACCCACCGGCCCGGGGCACGTCACCCCCCGCGACCCAAAGCCCCGCCCTTCCCGCCATGCTCTCCCGCCGCCACCTCACCCGCCTGCGCCAGATGTACCGCTCGGCCGGCTGGCCCTGCCAGGACCAGCTGGAAATCGACCTGCTGGCCGCCGGCCTGCTGCAGCAGCAGACGGACCCTCAGGGCCGCGACACGCTGCGCCTGACGCCGGAAGGCATCGCCACGCTGGCGCAATATGGCGAAAGCAACCGCCAGCTGCGCACTCCGCACGAGGCCCTGGTGGAACAGGTTGCCCTGCACATGCAGCGCCAGGGCCGCATCGTCTGGCGCGGGCTGGCCCTGCGCGCCTCCATCAACCAGGGCACCGAGGAGGAGCCGCAACCCGCCTGGGTCATGGCCATGCCCGATGTTTTCAGCGTGCGCAACACCACGGTGGAGGGCTATCTGGAACCGGTGGTGCACGAGATCAAGGTCAGCCGCGCCGACCTGCTGGGCGACGTGCGCAATCCGGCCAAACGCGCCGCCTATCTGGCCATGGCGCCGCAGGTGTATTACGTGCTGGGCTGCAACGCCAAAGGAGCGCCCATTGGCGGCGTGGACGACATTCCCCTGGAATGCGGAGTGATGATTGCCTCTGCATCCGGCCTGGACGTGTTGCGCCCGGCGCCGCAGCGCCCATTCGAGAAGATGCGCTTTGACGTGTGGATGGCGCTCGCCAAAGCCAGCCCTCTAGCGCGGCCGGATGACGGGGACGAGCAACTGGCATTCTGAGATTGCGGACACGGCCGCTGCGTCAGCCATCTCTCCCCACCACCGCAAACAGACAAACCCCTATTGCGCACACGCTACCCCCTGCGCCACCAGCGCGGCAGCAAGCCCCGCTGGAACAGGCGTTCAAACCGGTCATCGATCAGATACACCACGCCCCGGTCGCTCTCCGTGCGCACCACCCGGCCCGCCGCCTGCACCACCTTCCGCAGACCGGGAAACAGGTACACATAATCAAACCCCTGCCCCATCAACGCCTCGATGCGTTTGCGCATGGCCTCGTGCACCGGATCGACAGGCGGCAACCCGAGCGTGGCAACAAACGCGCCGATCAGCCGGCTGCCGGGCAAATCCACCCCTTCGCCAAACGCACCGCCCTGCACGGCAAAGCCGATTCCACTCCCTCCCTCCTGGAAACCGGCAAGAAATTTCGATCTTTCATCTTCTCTCATTGATCTGGTTTGTTCCCATAGGGGAATTTCACTATCCATAGCCTTGACTCTGTCAATCACCTTCTCCAGATAGGCAAAGCTGCTGAAGAAGGCCAGATAGTTGCCAGGATGGGCCCGGTACTGGCGCACAATCAGTTCGGCAATCGGTTCGACAGAACGCTCCCGGTCGTTCCATCGGGTCGAAATCGGCACAACGTGCACCTGCAGTTGCCCGGCGCTGAACGGCGCCAGCACATCCAGCCAGGCATGGTCCTCCGGCAGGCCCAGCATGTCGGCATAGAAGCGCGGCGGCTGCAGCGTGGCCGAGAACAGCACCGCACTCGCTGCCGCCTGCAGCCGTGGCCGCAAAAAGGGTGCAGGCACCACATTGCGCAAGGTCAGCACGCCATCGTGCAGCCGGCCGCGCGGCAGTACGTCGGGCAGTTGGGTGGGGCGCAGCACATCGCACAAGGAATGGTCGCCAAACTCCTCCGCCAGCCGCGTGAACTGGATCGCATCGAAATAGAACCGCTGCAGCTCGGCCGGCAACTCTGCAGGATGCTCGGCCAGGAAGTCGCTGGTGCGGCCGATGAACTCCTGCAGCACGGCCAGCCATTCTTCGTCCAGCTCCACGTCCTGATAGCCCGGCTGCAGCTGCTCCATCATGCGGTTCCACTGCGCGCGCAGGCGCGTCAGCGGGCGCTTGAGCGGCCTGGGGGCGATCCGCGAGAGGCCCTGCAAGGCGAATCCGTTGAGGGATGCGCTGTACATGCCCCGGCCGCGCTCCACCAGATTGTGCGCCTCGTCCACCAGCAGGCCTGCGCGCCAGCCCTCCGCCACCGCCATGGCGTAGACAAAGGCGCTGGTGTCGAACCAGTAGTTGTAGTCGCCCACCACCACATCAGCCCAGCGCACCAGCTCCTGGCTCAGGTAATAGGGGCAGATCGTGTGCTCGGCGGCGACGGCGGCGATCTGCGCCTGATCCAGCAGTTGCGTCTCCGCGAGACGCATGGCATCCAGCCGCGCCTGCGGCAGCCTGTCATAGAAGCCCCTGGCCAAGGGGCAGGACTCGCCATGGCAGGCGGCGCCGGGGTGCACGCACACCTTGTCGCGGGCGGTGATTTCGACCACGCGCAAAGGCGGCCGGGCGTTGCCCTGGCGCAAGCGCTGCAGCGCCTCCAGCGCGGCGGCTCTGCCGGTGGTCTTGGCGCTCAGGAACAGCAACTTGTCGATCCGGTCTTCGCCCATCGCCTTCAGCATGGGAAACAGCGTGCCCAGGGACTTGCCAATGCCGGTTGGCGCCTGCGCCAGCAAGACCCTGCCGCGGCGCGCGCCGATGAACACCTGTTGAGCCAGCAGCCTCTGTCCCGGTCGCATCTTCCCTAACGGGAACTCCAGTTGCTGCAGAGCATCCAGCAAAGTTTTCCGGTGCACCTGCTCCTGCTCGCCCCATTGCCGAAAACGCGCGCACAGGCCATCAAAGAACTGTTCGAGCTCCGCGGCCTGCAGCCGGCGCGTATCGGCATGCTCCTTGTGCCCGAGCAGATCGTAGTACAGCAGCCGAACGTCCATGTGCGCCAGCCCGTGCTCCCGGCACAGCAGATGCCCGTACACCATGGCCTGCGCCCAGTGCAGCGCTTGCTGGTTGAGCGGAATGCGGTCGACCGGGCCCTTGTGCGTCTTGACCTCCTCCACCAGCTGCAAGGCCAGCGAAAAACCATCGGCGCGACCACGCACGTTGAGCGAACCGGCTTCGCCCTGCACAGCCACCTCGCTGGCAAAACCCGGTGCGCGCCGGGCTGCAATAATGCGATGGCCTTCCATGCCCTCCACGGCGGACGGGCCGGGGGTGAAGCGCAGGTCCAGATCGCCGGAGCGCGCGGCGAAATCGCACAGCGCAGTCACAGACACCTGCATCTGTTCGACGGAGTGGGTTGGATACAACATTACTGGCAGTTTGCCAGAGTTGGGCAACCAACAAAAAAGCGCCGGGAATCTGCATTCCTGGCGCCTTGGATGGTGGTAGGTCGTACAAGATTCGAACTTGTGACCAACGGATTAAAAGTCCGCTGCTCTACCAACTGAGCTAACGACCCACACTCCCGAACGCGGCAAATGCCGCATCCGGAAAGAAAAAACCACAAGGCTTGTGCACCTGGTGGCTGATATGAGTGGTAGGTCGTACAAGATTCGAACTTGTGACCAACGGATTAAAAGTCCGCTGCTCTACCAACTGAGCTAACGACCCACTCCTGCTTCATCAAGCATCTCTGCCCAACGAAGACTTGAATTCTAGCACCCTTATCGCGGCTTCGGCAAGGCTTCGGCAATTTTTTTCAGAATCCAGCCGGCTGCGCACATGCCGAATGTGGCGGTGACCGCAACAGCCGAGCCATAGCCGGCGCAATTCAGGCTGCCATCGACCATGCCATCCACCTCGCAGCTGTCGCTCACGGGCAGCTGCACCGCCTCGCGGCTAAACACGCACTGCACACCGATGCTCTTGCCGTCGCGCGGTGCACCGTGCTGCTTGCGCAGGCGGTAGCGCAACTGCGCCAGCAGCGGATCGTGCGTGGCCCGGCTCAGGTCATCCAGCTCCACCAGATGCGCCTGTTGCTTGCCGCCCGCCGCACCCACGCTCACAAACAGTGCCTTGTTGCGCCGGGCCCAGGCCGCCATCGCCGTCTTGGCGCCCATCTGGTCACAGGCGTCGATCACGGCCGTGGCATCGGCGGGCACCAGCTGCTCCCAGTTGTCCGCCGTCACAAAGTCATCAACCAGATCCACCCGGCAGTCGGGATGGTAGCCCGCAATGCGCTGCTGCATGGCCACGATCTTGGCCTGTCCCAGAGTGGCATCCCCCGCATGAATCTGGCGGTTGATGTTGGATTCGGCCACATGGTCCATGTCGATCAGCGTCAGGCGGCCGATGCCGGTGCGTGCCAGCGTCTCCACCGCCCAGGAACCGACGCCGCCAATGCCGACCACCACCACATGCGCCTGCGCAATGCGCTCTGCTCCGGCCTTGCCATAGAGCCGCCCCACCCCGCCGAAGCGGCGCGCGCGGTCGACGATGACAGGCAAGGGAGAAGAGGAAACCGGGGGCACAAACATCTCGGACATGGGTGAAGAATACCAAAATGCCCGCACAGGGCGGGCATCAGACAATCGCTACAGTAGCGATTGTTTCAGCGGTGCCTGCCCTGCGTGCGCCGTCATCACAAGCGGCCGTACGCGAGCCGCGACAACAGCGATCACTTCAGCCGCGCCAGCCGGTCCCGCGCAGCCTGCGCCGCCTCGGTTCGCGGATATTTGGCCACCAGCTGCTCCAGCGTCGCGCGTGCCGCCGCCGTTTCCTTCAGCTCGGTCTGGCAATTGGCGATCGACAGCAGCGCTTCCGGTGCGCGCTCATGATCCGGCGCCTGCGCCACCACGGCACGGAAGTTGGCCATGGCACTGCGGTAGTTGCGCTGGGCGTAATCCGAGTTGCCCAGCCAGAACAGGGCCGAGGTCTTCATGCTGCTTTGCGGACGGTTGCGCACAAAGGCGCGGAAGGCCGTTTGCGCCCTGGCATAGTCGCCCTTGCGGAAGTGGTTCAGGGCGGCATCGAATTCGGCCTTCTCCTTGCCACCGGCCGCCGCTTCGGCCTCTTCGCCATTGGCGGCAGACGAGGACGGACGCGCCGCGGAAGAGCCGCGCTCCTCCACCGCACGCGCCAGATCCTTCTGGCGCTGCTGCATCTCGGCCATGTCGCGCGAGAGCTGTTCCTCGCGCCCGCGCGACTTGGCCAGTTCGCTGCGCAGGGAATCGATCTGGTTCTGCAGTTCGAGCATGCTGCTGCGCGTGCGCGCCTGCTCCTCCGTCAGCGTCTGGTAACGCTGGCGCAAGTCCAGGATCGCACGGCGCGCCTCGTTGTCACCGAACAGCTGGGCCTGCGCCGGCAGCGGTGTCAGCACCGCAGCCGCCAGCGCCAGCAGCACCGCGCCCATGGGCGCGCCGCCGCGTTTCACATCCAGCCCCACTCCAGCATCCGATTTCATGGTCATCCCTGTCTGCCTGCAAAGCCGCCCATCAGCGGTACTTGAATTCCACGCGGCGGTTACGCTCGTTCTCGCCGCCTCCGCTCACTGCCGGGCGCTCCTCGCCAAAGCTCACCGCTTCCATCTGGGAATCGGCAACGCCCAGCACGGACAGCGAACGGCGCACGGCTTCGGCACGCTTCTGGCCCAGTGCCAGATTGTATTCACGGCCACCCACTTCGTCGGTATGGCCTTCCAGCATCACTTTGGCGTTCTTGTTGGCGTTCAGCCAGCGGGCATTGCCCTCGACGGTGGGACGGGCATCGGCGCGCACCGTGTACTGGTCGAAGTCGAAGTAGACCACCTTGGCCGCATCCTGCGGGCCGCCGCTGCCAGCCAGGCCGGATTCGGTGCCCACCGGGGCAACGGTGGATTGCGCATCGGTGCCGGAGCCGGCATTGGCCGATTCATCCACCTTCACGGCAGAGGAACAGGCGGCCAGGGAAGCGGCAATGGCGAGGGTCAGAAGGGTACGCTGCATGTCGATGACTCCTTTTGTGCGTGGTTAACGTAAAAAGCGGTCCGCGTCAGCGGCCCATGGGTGCCCAGGCCGGCTCGCGGATGTCTCCGCTGCGGCCGGCCAGGCGGGTCTTGATCTTGCCGTCGATGCTGGTGGTCATCAGTGCCTCACCACCTGCGGTGCGCGTGGCATAGACGATCATCTTGCTGTTCGGGGCAAAGCTGGGCTTCTCGTCGTGTGCGGTATCGGTCACCAGATTGACAGTGCCGCTTTGCAGATCCATGACAGCCACCTTGTAGCCGCCGCTGCGCGTGATGTAGGCCATGCTGCGGCCATCGGCGCTGATGCTGGGGGAGATGTTGTAGCCGCCCTGGAAGGTGATGCGCCTGGCCTCGCCGCCGCTGGTGGCAATGCGGTAGATCTGCGGCGAACCGCCACGGTCGCTCACGAAATAGACGCTGCCGCCATCCGGGCTGAAGGTGGCTTCGGTATCGATGCCCACGCTGCGCGACAGCAGGCGCGGCTCGCCGCCGGCGGCGGGAATCAGGTAGAGCTGAGAGCCGCCATCCTTGGTCAGCGTCACGGCCAGTGTGCGGCCATCCGGCGACCAGGCCGGCGCGCTGTTGGAGCCGCGGAAGTTGGCCACGGCGCGGCGCTGGCCGCTGCGCACGTCATGCACGTACACCACCGGCTTGCCGCTCTCGAACGACACATAGGCCAGCTTGCTGCCGTCCGGCGACCAGGACGGAGAGATGATGGACTGGCGGCTGCTCAGCGCGGCCTGCGCATTCTCGCCATCGGCATCGGCCACCCACAGCGTGTAGCGGCCACCGGCCTTGGTCACGTAGGACACGCGGCTTGAGAACACGCCCTTCTCGCCCGTGATGCGCTCGTAGATCCAGTCGGCAGCGCGGTGCGAGGCCAGGCGAAGATCGGCCTGCGGCACCGTGTAGCTCTGGCCGCCCATGTCGCTGTTCTTCACCACATCCCACAGGCGGAAGCGCACCGCATAGCGGCCATCACCCTGGCGCTGCACGCTGCCAGCCACCACATAGTCGGAGCCGGCGGCGCGGAAGGTCGTCACCACCGGCTTGCTGCTTTCGTCGAGCTGCCCGGCCTCGACCGGCACGGCACGGAACAGGCCGGTACGCACCAGGTCGGCCTGGATGATGGAAGCCGGCTTCTGCGGCGCCTCCGCTTCGCCACGAAATGGCGATGAGGTGATCGGATACTGGGTCACCCCGGCCCCCGTGATCTCGACGCGGAACTCGGCCCAGGCCGGTGCGCTGGCAAGACCTGCCAGCAGGACACCTGTCAGCGCGACGCTTCGCGCTTTCGGGCTGGTGCCAGCCCGGCCGGCGTGCCGCACAAACAAGGGAGAAAGGGATTGGCGTATCAGGTCAATCAGCATGGAAACGAATCGTGGGAAGAAGCGCCATGCGGGCGCCACCAGTGCCACCCTGCGTCGGGCAAGCAGCGTATTCAGGTGCGGGATCCACCGTGTGCACGGCATCCAAAAACCGGCGCCGTATTGGCACTCAGGGGGCCCCTGCACATCCCGGACATCGCCGGGCACAGGACATGCTACACAGGGAACGCGGGAGAGCACCACCCCGCGCCGTTACAAACCGTAAGAAAAAGTGGTGATATTTTTCTCATGGAGCGCCAGTCACGACCGTTTCGGACTTTCTCGATCCCGGCTGCCCCGCTCCTTGCTGCCGCAGCACCTGCTGCGGGTCCCGGCTTTTTCGTCGCACCGCTTCCTGTGCCAAACCACGGTACCCCGGAGGTACTCCCCCGTCTACAATGCTTACAGACTTTGAAGAGCCGTGTTCCATGAATCGTTCCCCCGCCGGCCCTGCCGCCGACGCGCAGCCTTCTGATGCTGCACCTCCTCCCGCAACGGCCGACGTGCCCAGCCAGTCCCTGGCCGCACGCCTGCGCCGGATTGCCGGCTATTTCGGCACCGACCGCAAATGGTGGGTATTTGCCGTCCTCGCCACGTTGACCGGCTCGCTGACCGAAGCGGGTATTCCTGCCCTGCTCAAGCCGCTGCTGGATCGCGGTTTCACGCAAGGTTCGCTGCAGCTGTGGGCCGTTCCCGCCGCCGTGCTGACGCTGTTCGTGGTGCGCGGCGTGGCGGGTTTTGCGGCCCAGTACGCCCTCTCGCGCATCGCCAACGACGGCATGGTCAAGCTGCGCCAGGACATGTTTGCCCGCCTGCTCAATGCCGAGCTCGGGCTGTTCTCGCGCCAATCGGCCAGCAGCCTGTCCAACACCGTGGTGTTCGAAGTGCAGAGCGGAGCCACCATGCTGGTGCAGGCCCTGCTAGGCCTCTCGCGCGACACCTTCACGCTGATCGCGCTTGTCGGCTACCTGCTCTATCTGAACTGGCAGCTGACCATGGTGATCGTGGTGCTGGTGCCGGGCATGTCCTGGGTCATGCGCAAGCTCTCGCGCCGGCTCTACGGTCTGACCAAGCAAGGCCAGCAGGCCACTGATGAACTGGCCTATGTGGTCGAGGAAAACGTGCTGGCGCATCGCATGGTGCGCCTGCATGGCGCGCAGGAGCAGCAGAACGAGCGCTTCGGCTTCCTGAGCCGCCGCCTGCGCCAGCTGGCGCTCAAATCCACCGTGGCCGCTTCTGCCATGACGCCGCTGACGCAATCGGTCGCCGCCGTGGCGCTCTCCGCCGTGCTCACAATTGCACTCTGGCAGGCCCAGGCCGCCAGCGATGCCGAGCGCGCCGTCACCGTGGGCGGTTTCGTCGCCTTTGTGGCCGCCATGATGATGCTGGTGGCCCCGATCCGACGCCTGGCCGACGTCGCCAACCCGATCACGCGCGGCGTGGCGGCACTGGAGCGCGGCCTGGCCATGGTCGAGACGGTGCCGCCCGAACCGCAGGGACAAACCAGCACCGCCGTACCGGCGCAGGCGCGTGGCGAGATTCGCTTTGACGCGGTGCAGGTGCGTTATGTGCCACAGGCGTCGGCGCGGCCGGGCGAAAGTCCAGTTGCAAACGGTGCAGCCTCGGCAGATGCCGGGGAAAGCACCGCCAAACCCACACAAGGCGACCCTGAACCTGGCGTTTCTGCCCCTTCCGGCCCAGATGAGGCTGGCAGCGAAACGCCTCTGCAAGACACCAGTACCAGCCCCGAAGCCGGTACCCTACCCCATGAAGAAGACACCCCGGCCCTGCAAGGCGTGAGCCTTTCCATCGCCCCCGGCGAAGTCGTCGCCTTCGTCGGCCCATCCGGCTCGGGCAAGACCACGCTGGTCAACCTTCTGCCGCGCTTCGTGCTGCCCACCAGCGGCAGCGTGCTGCTGGACGGCATCCCGCTGGACCAGTGGCCGCTGATGGCGCTGCGCTCGCAAATCGCCATGGTGACGCAGGACGTGGTGATGCTGAACCAGAGCGTTGCCGCCAACGTGGCGCTGGGCCAGGACATCGACCGCGACCGTGTGCAATCCGCGCTGGAAGCCGCCAATCTGGCCGCCCACATCGCGCGCCTGCCGCAAGGCATGGATACCGTCGTCGGCCACAACGCCACGCAGTTGTCCGGCGGGCAGCGCCAGCGTCTGGCCATTGCGCGCGCCATCTACAAGGACGCGCCCATCCTGATCCTGGACGAAGCCACGTCAGCGCTCGACAACGAATCCGAACGCCTGGTGCAGGAAGCCCTGCAGACCCTGATGCAGGGTCGCACCACCCTGATCGTGGCGCACCGCCTGAGCACCATCGAACACGCCGACCGCGTGGTGGTGATGGAAGCCGGCCGCATCGTGGAACAAGGCAGCCACGTCGAACTGCTGCAGAGCGGCGGCGTCTATGCGCGGCTGCAGCACCGCGGCGCGCTGGCCGATCGCTGACGCCTTACATCAGCACGATGTCGTACTGATCCTGCGCCAGCCCCGCCTCGGCCTGCAGCGAAATCGGCTTGCCGATGAACTCGCTCAAGCCGGCCAGATGCTGGCTTTCCTCGTCCAGAAACAACTCGATCACCTGCGGTGACGCAATCACGCGGAACTCCTGCGGATGGAACTGGCGTGCCTCGCGCAGTACCTCGCGCAGGATGTCGTAGGCCACACTTCGCGGCGTCTTCACCATGCCCGTGCCCTTGCACGTGGGGCAGGGTTCGCTCAGCATGCGCGCCAGTGATTCGCGCGTGCGCTTGCGCGTCAGCTCCACCAGGCCCAGCTGCGAAAAGTCGCCCACCATGGTCTTGATGCGGTCGCGCTGCAGTTGGCGGCGCAGCTCGGCCAGCACACCCTGCTGGTGCTCCGGCCGCACCATGTCGATGAAGTCCACGATGATGATGCCGCCCAGATTGCGCAGGCGCGCCTGCCGCGCAATGGCCTGCGCCGCCTCGAGATTCGTCTTGAAGATGGTCTCGTCGAAATTGCGCGCCCCGACAAAACCGCCGGTGTTCACGTCGATGGTAGTCAGCGCCTCGGTCTGGTCGATCACGACATAGCCACCGGACTTCAGATCCACGCGCCGTCCGAGCGCACGCACGATTTCCTCATCGATGGAGAACAGGTCGAAAATCGGCCGCTCGCCCTTGTAATGCTGCAGCTTCTCGGCCGCTGCGGGCATGAACTCTTCGCCGAAGTCGCGCAGCAGCTGGTACTGCTCCTGCGAATCGATGCGGATGCTCTGCGTGGTTTCGTCCACCATGTCGCGCAGCACGCGCTGCAGCAGACTCAGATCCTGATGCAGCAGCGACGGCGCCGGCTGGCGCAGCGACAGTTCGCGGATGCGCGCACAGGCCTTGCGCAGATAGCGCATGTCCTGCTCCAGCTCGGCATCGCTGGCATCCTCGGCGTTGGTGCGCACGATGTAGCCGCCCGGCCGGTTCAGCCCCGGCTCCGGCGGCAGCTGTGCCTGCAGCTGCTGCACGCGCTCGCGCAGCACATCGCGCTGCGGCAGCGGAATCTTCTGCGACACGCCAATGCTGTCATCCTGCGGCAGGTACACCATCATGCGACCGGCAATGCTGATCTGGGTGGACAGGCGCGCACCCTTGCTGCCCAACGGATCCTTGATCACCTGCACCATCAGGGTCTGGCCTTCAAACACCAGCTTTTCGATCGGCTTGGGGCCGGTCGCTGCCAGGCTGGCTGTGGCGCGCACGCCCTCCACGCCGTCGGGCTCGCCCCCCCGCTGCCACACGTCGGCCACATGCAGAAAGGCGGCGCGCTCCAGGCCGATATCGACAAAGGCAGACTGCATGCCCGGCAGCACGCGCACCACCTTGCCCAGATAGATGTTACCCACGCGCCCGCGCTGCAGCGTGCGTTCGATATGCAGTTCCTGCACCACGCCGTGCTCAACCACGGCGGCGCGCGTCTCCTGCGGAGACCAGTTGATCAGAATGTCTTGTTGCATGAAAGCGTCCATCAGGCCTGCACCTCCAGGCCGGTAGGCACGGAATTCCCTGCGTTCTGCCGGGTCGGCAGGCGGCGCCTGGGCAGGCAAGCCTATATTCTCCACCCGAAGCCGCGCAGCAGGCGGGCCGTCTCGAACAAAGGCAGTCCCATGATGCCGGAAAAGCTGCCGTCGATATGGGCGATCAGCGTGGCGGCATGGCCCTGCACGCCGTAGGCACCCGCCTTGCCGAACGGCTCACCAGTGGCCACATAGGCGGCGATGCGTTCGGCCTCCAGCCGGTCGAAGGTAACCTGCGACACACTCAGTTCCTCATGCAGCACAGCCGTTCCGACGGGATCGCCGCCTGCCCCCGGCACACCGACCGCCACAGCCGTCAGCACTTCGTGCTGCTGCCCGGACAGCTGCGTCAGCATCTCGATGGCCTCTTGCGCATCTGCCGGCTTGCCCAGAATCGTGCTGCCCAGCGCGACCGTGGTGTCGGCACACAGCACTGGCGCTGGCGGCAGCCCCCTACGCTGCCAGCGTTGCAGGGCGGCCTGCAGCTTGAGCAGCGTCACCCGCTGCACATAGTCGCGCGGCGCCTCTCCCGGCAGCACGGCCTCCAGGCTTTCCGCGTCCTCGTCCGCATCGGGCAGCAGCAACTGGTGCGCCACGCCGATCTGATCCAGTAACTGGGCACGGCGTGGACTCTGGGAGGCGAGATAGACAAAGGAATCGGGCATGATGCAGGAAGGCCAGGTAGATAATGGAACTGCATGGACTGTTACTACAGACCACTCAGGCATCCAGTATGCCGCCAAACCATGGCGGAGCCCTCTTCGCCTTGAGTCAGGTGCGCGCTCGGAAAATCGCCCCAAAGGACTACGTTCCCCGTGGAGGAGCGAGGAACACAACCTCTAACGCGTCTCGCGTGTCGAACCGCTTATTCCCGGTGATACGGATGGCCCGCATTCACCGACCAAGCGCGATACAGCTGCTCCACCAGCAGCACTCGCGCCATGGCATGCGGCAGCGTCAGGTCGGACAGGCGGATGCGCTCGTGCGCCTGCTGGCGCAGCGCGGGCAGCAGGCCATCCGGCCCGCCGATCAGCAACGCCACATCGTCGCCCTGCTGCTGCCAGCCACGCAACTTGTCGGCCAGCGCCTTGGTGGTGACGGTGGTGCCGCGCTCGTCCAGCACGACGATGCGCCTGCCCTTGTTGCAGGCGCTGTCGATGGCGGCCTCAATGCGCTGGGCCTCGGCCTGCATCAATTGCTCTGCAGTCTTGCCGCCGCTGCGCGGCTCGGTCTTGACGGTACGACAATCCAGCCGCAACTCGGGCGGAAAGCGCTTGGCGTAATCATCGAAAGCCGTCTGCGCCCAGTCGGGCATCTTCTGCCCGACCGCGACAATCACCAGCTTCATGCCGGCTTAGCTCCGGGCCTTGACGGCCTTCTTGCTGACAGTCTTGCCGACCACCACGGTCACGACCGGGGTCTTGCGGGCGCGCGGCTTGGCGGGCTTGTCGGTAGCAGCAGCGTCGGTCGCAGGCTTGGCTGCCGTCTTGCGCACGGCCGGCTTACGTGCCGGAGCCGCTTCGCTGGCGGCTGCAGGCTTGCGCGCTGCGGCTGGCTTGGCAGCAGTCGTCTTGCTGGCTGCCGTCCTGGTTGCAGCAGGCTTGGCACGGCTGGTGGCCTTGGCCTCGCCAACAGGGGCCTTGGCCGCAGCCGGTGCCTTGGCAGCCGTCTTGCGCACCGGCTTGGCGGCAGCTTCAGCGGCGGACGTCACGCCCTCTTCTGCCACACCGGCCTCTTCGGCAGCCGCCGCAGCAGCTTCCTTCTTGGCAGCGGTACGGGCGGCCGTGCGCGACACTTTCTTCTCGGCAGCCGCCTTGGCGGCAGGCGCGCCCATGCGCAGGCGCACCGGCTTCTCGCCCCAGATGTCTTCCAGCGTGTAGTACTGGCGGATGGCCGGCTGCATGATGTGCACCACGGCGCTGCCGCAGTCCACGATGATCCATTCGCCGTTTTCCTCGCCTTCCATGCGCGGCTTGTTGAAGCCTGCATCACGCACGGCATCGCGCACGCTGGCCGCCAGCGCCTTGGTCTGGCGGTTGGAGGTGCCGGAGGCAATCACGACACGCTCGAACAGCGGCGACATGTGCGCCGTGTTGAACACCTGGATATTCTGCGCCTTCACGTCTTCCAGACCGTCCACGATGGCACGCTGCAGCTTCTGGATCATCTTGCCCGCAGCCGGAGAATCGTCCGTGATGGACATCTCGACGGGCAGCGTGCCGGCCTGCGCCCTGGCAGCGGCGGGGGGTTTCTTGGTGGAGGTTTTGGCAGAAGGTTTTTCAGTGGCCATCAGGTGTGGAAGTCCCATAGAGTTGATGTCGTTCAATATACTGTGCCACGCTAGGCGGCACAAGGCTTTGCAGCCAGGCAAGACGGTTCGCGCTGTTGTCCGACATGCGCTGTTGCATGCCGGCACGGATCCGGGTGGAACTGGCGTCGCTGGCCGGCAAGTGTAGCTGCACCGTGCGCAGTTCGGGCAGTTGCGCGCGCACCTGGGCCAGTTCCTGCTCCACGGCAGTCTGTTCCGCGTCCGGACGTTGCAGCACCGCCACCGTCACGCTGCGCAGCAGCTCCTCCGCGCGCTGCCATTGCGGCAGGCTGTGCAACAGATCCTGCCCCATCACCAGATACCAGGTGATCTCCGTATCGCCCTGTACCGCATGGCGCTGCTGCAGTTCGTGCAGGGTGTCGATGGTGTAGGTCGTGCCTTCGCGCTGCACCTCGCAGTCGTCCACCCGCACCTCGGGCACGCTCTCGAACGCCAGCCGGGCCATGGCCAGACGGTGTTCTGCGGCCGTGAGCCGGCGCTGCTTCATCCACGGCTGACCCGTGGGGATGACGTAGAGGATGTCGAGCTCGAGCTGCTCCACCGCCGCGCGCGCCAGCCCCAGATGGGCATTGTGCGGCGGATCGAAGGCACCGCCGTAGATGCCGATGCGCACCCCTGCCTTCATGCAGCCAGCCAGTCGCGGCGCTGCAGGAAATGCGCCGTCAGCTGCGCCTCGTGCGAGCCTTCCGGCTCGGTACGCTGGTAGCTCCAGTTCGCCAGCGGCGGCATGGAAAGCAGGATGGATTCGGTGCGGCCGCCACTTTGCAGGCCGAAGTGCGTGCCACGGTCCCACACCAGGTTGAATTCCACATAGCGGCCCCGGCGGTAGAGCTGGAAGTCGCGCTCACGCTCGCCCCATGCCATGTCCTTGCGGCGCTGCACGATGGGCAGATAGGCCGGCAGGAAGCCGTCCGCCACCGACTGCAGCATGGCGAAGTTGCGCGCAAAGTCGAACTCGGCAAAGTCGTCGAAGAACACCCCGCCGATGCCGCGTTGCTCGCTGCGATGCTTGAGGAAGAAATACTCGTCGCACCACTGCTTGAAGCGCGGGTACTTGTCATCACCAAAAGGCTGCAGCGCTTCCTGGCAAACGCGGTGGAAGTGCACGCAGTCCTCGTCAAAGCCGTAGTACGGCGTCAGATCCATGCCGCCGCCAAACCAGCAGACCGGAGCGGCATCCGCAGGCAGCGCGGCAATCATGCGCACGTTCATGTGCACGGTGGGCACATAGGGGTTGCGCGGGTGGAACACCAGCGACACGCCCATGGCCTCGAACGGCGCACCGGCCAGTTCGGGACGGTGCTGCGTGGCCGATGGCGGCAGCTGTGGACCACGCACGTTCGACAGACCGACCCCGGCGCGCTCGAACACGCTGCCCCCTTCCAGGATCATGGTGCGGCCATGGCCCTGCAGGCGTTCGCCGGGCTCCTTGCGCCAGTCATCCACCACAAAGCGCGCCTGCGGCTCCATGGCCTGCACGGCATCGGTGATGCGCTGTTGCAGGCCCTGCAGAAAGGTCAGGACACTGGAGGTTTCGGAAGAGTCGAGTGAGGTGGAAGTGATCATGGCTGTTCTGCGTCGCGCGAACGGGTTCGTTCATAAGGTCGCACTGGGGCTGCCTTTTCGGGGTGGTGGCCGGTACGGCCTTCGTAGTAGCGTGCCAGTGCCGCAAAGTCCGCTTCCATGTCGCCGCTGCATCGCACGTAGTGCTGCACGCCGATCTGCTTGTGCGCGTAGTCGATATAGGCCAGCCCGAGCGGACAATCCGCCGCGCGCCACAGGTGGTAGAAGCCGGTACGCCAGCCATTGGTATAGCTGCGCGTGCCTTCCGGCGCCACCACCAGCCAGAAGAAATCCGCCCTGCGCATTTCCTCGATGGTCTGCTCGACCACGCCATGCGCCGCCTTGCGGTTGATGGCGACGCCGCCGACCCAGCGGATCCAGGGGCCGATCACGGGCAGGCGGGTGGCACTGTCCTTGATCCAGAAACGAAACGGCAGGCCGTGCGACCACTTGTACAGCAGCCCCATGGGAAAGTCCCAGTTCGAGGTATGCGGATACACCACGAACAGGCCGCGCGGGTCCGGCAGGCCGGGAAAATCATTGCGCCAGCCCAGCGCCTTCAGGCACCAAGCCGCCAGCCGGCTGCCACCCTTGGGCACCAGCGGGCCGGAAGGCGGCATGAGCACCACCTCCAGTCCCGGCACCGGGCCCGGATCGACCAGGGCCCGCTGTTGCGAAGTGGCTTGTACGTCCTGCGCCTGCATACCCGCTCCCGCAGGCCCGGATCAGGCCTGGCTGCCGGAATGTCCGGCGGCGCGGTGGCCGATGTCGGTGCGGAACTGCATCTCGGGCAGCTGCACCTGCTGCATGGCGGCATAGGCCTTGGCCTGCGCCAGCTTCACGCTGTCGGCCAGCGCCGTCACGCACAGCACGCGGCCGCCGCTGCTGAGCAGCCTGCCCTCGTCATCCAGACGCGTGCCGGCGTGGAACACCTTCACCTCGTCCGTATCCAGCGGCAGCTGGCTGATGGCCTCGCCGGTGCGCGGCTGCATCGGATAACCCGGCGCTGCCACCACCACGCCCAGCGTGACGCGACGGTCCCACTGCGGCTCCACATCGGCCAGGCGCTTGCCATGGCCGCCCACCGGCTCGGTGGCTGCCATCAGCAGTTCGAGCAGGTCGGATTTCAGGCGCATCAGGATGGGCTGGGTTTCCGGGTCGCCCATGCGGCAGTTGAACTCCAGCGTCTTGACCTTGCCGTCGGCATCGATCATCAGGCCGGCATACAGGAAGCCGGTGTAGGTGATGCCGTCCTTGGCCATGCCGCGGATGGTCGGCAGGATCACCTCGCGCATGGCGCGGGCGTGCACATCGGCCGTCACCACCGGTGCGGGCGAATAGGCACCCATGCCGCCGGTGTTGGGGCCCTGGTCGTTGTCCTGCAGACGCTTGTGATCCTGGCTGGTGGCCAGCGCCACCACTTCGGTGCCATCACACACCACCATGAAGCTGGCTTCCTCGCCCTGCAGGAATTCCTCGATCACCACGCGGGCGCCGCCCTCGTTGTGCTGCACGCCCAGCGTGTTGTCCACGAGCATGAAATCGACCGCGTCATGGGCTTCCTGCAGCGTCATGGCCACCACCACGCCCTTGCCGGCAGCCAGACCATCGGCCTTGACCACGATGGGCGCGCCGATCTTGTCGATGTAGGCATGCGCTGCCGCCGGATCGCTGAAGGTATCGAAGGCTGCCGTAGGGATGCCGTGGCGCTCCATGAAGGCCTTGCTGAAGGCCTTGGAGCTTTCCAGCTGCGCAGCCGCCTGCGTGGGGCCGAAAATGCGCAGGCCGTTGGCACGGAACAGGTCCACCACGCCGGCCGCCAGCGGCGCCTCGGGGCCGACCACGGTCAGCTCGATCGGCTGAGCCTTGGCCCAGGCACACAGTTCCTGCAGATCCTTGATGGGCAGGTTCTCGATCTTGGGCTCACGCGCGGTGCCGCCGTTGCCGGGCGCCACGAAGACCTTGGTCACGCGCTCGGATTGCGCCAGTTTCCAGGCCAGGGCATGTTCACGGCCGCCGCTGCCGATCACCAGTACTTGCATGCTTACTCCCCCAGATCCAGTTCTGCGTTGTGATAGACGTTCTGCACGTCATCCTGGTCTTCCAGCATGTCGAGCAGTTTCTGCATTTTCTGCGCATCGTCACCGGCCAGTTCGATGCTGTTCTCGGCTCGCATCGTAACCTCTGCCACCTCGGCCTGCAGGCCGGCAGCTTCCAGTGCCTCCTTCACCGCCTCGAAATCGCCCGGTGTCGTCAGCACCTCGATGGCGCCGTCGTCGTCGGTGATGACATCCTCAGCGCCGGCTTCCAGCGCCACTTCCATCACCTTGTCCTCATCGGTGCCCGGAGCGTAGAAGAACTGGCCCACGTGCTTGAACTGGAAGGCTACCGAGCCTTCGGTGCCCAGGTTGCCGCCGTTCTTGCTCAGGATGTGACGCACTTCCGCCACGGTGCGCACGCGGTTGTCGGTCATGGTGTCGACGATCACGGCAGCGCCGCCGATGCCGTAGCCCTCGTAGCGGATTTCCTCGTAGGTTACGCCCTCGAGGTTGCCCGTGGCCTTGTCGATGTTGCGCTTGATGTTGTCGGCCGGCATGTTGGCGGCCTTGGCCTTGTCGATGGCCAGACGCAGACGCGGGTTGGCAGCAGGATCGCCACCACCGTTGCGCGCCGCGACGATGATTTCACGAATCAGCCGCGTCCAGATCTTGCCCCGCTTTTCGTCCTGACGGCCCTTGCGGTGCTGGATGTTGGCCCATTTGCTATGCCCTGCCATGATGGATAATCCTTTTCAATCTTTCCCGTCCCTGTCTCTGTCTGCAGGGACAACCTCCCATTCTACTTTTTTACCCGCCGCTCCCTAAGGACAACCCCATGGCCGACCCGATGTTGATTGCGAAAAATGCACAGACCGAATGCGCCCTGCTGCCAGGACTGGCCAACCGCCATGGCCTGATCACCGGCGCCACCGGCACCGGCAAGACCGTCACGCTGCAGAAACTGGCTGAATCCTTCTCACAGATCGGTGTACCGGTATTCATGGCCGACATCAAGGGCGACCTGACCGGCATCAGCCAGGCCGGCAGCATCGGCGGCAAGATGGCCGGTGTGCTGCAGGAGCGCGGCATCGAGCTGCCTGCCCCCATTGCCTGCCCCACTACGCTGTGGGATGTGTTCGGCGAGCAGGGCCATCCGGTGCGCGCCACCGTGAGCGACATGGGCCCGCTGCTGCTGTCGCGCATGCTGGACCTGAACGACACACAAACCGGCGTGCTCAACATCGTGTTCCGCATCGCCGACGACAACGGCATGCTGCTGCTCGACCTGAAGGACTTGCGCGCCATGCTGCAGTACGTGGGCGAGAACGCGAGCCAGTTCACCACCCAGTACGGCAACATCAGCAGCGCCAGCGTGGGTGCCATCCAGCGCGGACTGCTGCAGATCGAGAGCCAGGGCGGCGACAAGTTCTTCGGCGAGCCCATGCTCAACATCGAGGACCTGATGCAGACCGTTTCCGGCCAGGGCATGATCAACATCCTGGCGGCCGACAAGCTGCTGCAGGCGCCGCGCCTGTATGCCAGCTTCCTGCTCTGGATGCTGTCCGAACTGTTCGAGCAGTTGCCCGAGATCGGCGATCCCGAGAAGCCCAAGCTGGTGTTCTTCTTCGACGAGGCCCACCTGTTGTTCGACGATGCGCCCAAGGTGCTGCTGGAGCGCATCGAGCTGGTGGTGCGTCTGGTGCGCTCCAAGGGCGTGGGCGTCTATTTCGTCACGCAGAACCCGATCGACATTCCCGACACCGTGCTGGCCCAGCTCGGCAACCGCGTGCAGCATGCCCTGCGCGCCTACACCCCGCGCGACCAGAAGGCCGTCAAGGCCACAGCCGAAACCATGCGCCCCAACCCCGACATCAATATTGCCCAGGCGATCACGGAGCTGGCGACAGGCGAGGCGCTGGTCAGCTTCCTGGACGAGAAAGGCCGCCCGGGCGTGACGCAGCGCGTGTACGTGGTGCCGCCAGGCAGCCAGATCGGCCCGATCACGCCACAGCAGCGTCAGGCCCTGCTGGCCAACTCGCTGGTAGCGGGCAACTACGAAAAAGTGGTGGATCGCGAATCGGCCTACGAAATGCTGCAACAGCGGGGCGCCGCTGCCGCCGCGGATGCCGGCAAGAATGGTGGCGCAGGCAAGCCCGGCGCTCCTGCCCAGCAAGACGAAGGCCTGCTCGGCAGCGTGGGCGGCATGGTCAAGGAAGCCCTGTTCGGCCGCACCGGCCCGCGCGGCGGCCAGTATGACGGTCTGGTGCAATCCATGGCCAAATCGGCCGTGCGCAGCGCCGGCCGCGAAATCATCCGTGGCGTGCTGGGTGGCATCCTGGGTCGCCGTCGCTGAAAGAGAAAGCCTCATCATGACTACACCTGAAGTCCACCACATCGTCCACCCGCTGATCCAGCACAAGCTCACGCTGATGCGGGACAAGAACGCCAGCACCTCCAGCTTCCGCCGCCTGCTGGGCGAGCTGAGCACGCTGATGGCCTACGAGATCACGCGCGACATGCCGCTGCATCCCGTGCAGGTCGAAACCCCGCTGGAAACCACCACCGGCCAGGCCATCGACGGCAAGAAGCTGGCGCTGATCAGCATCCTGCGCGCCGGCAACGGGTTTCTGGACGGCATGCTGAGCGTGGTGCCGGGCGCCCGCATCGGCCACATCGGCCTGTACCGCGATCCCAAGACGCTGCAGGCGATCGAATACTATTTCAAGATGCCCACGCAGATGGAAGAGCGCGACGCCATCGTGGTCGACCCGATGCTGGCCACCGGCAACTCGGCCGTGATGGCGCTGGACCGCATCAAGCAGCTGAAGCCGCGCTCGATCAAGTTCGTCTGCCTGCTGACCTGCCCGGAAGGCATTGCCACACTGCATGCAGCGCACCCGGACGTGCCGATCTACACCGCTGCCATTGACCGCGGGCTGAACGAGAAGGGCTATATCGTGCCCGGTCTCGGCGATGCCGGAGACCGCATCTTCGGAACGCTCTGAATGACAAAGGCCAGTCAGCGACTGGCCTTTGTTGCATGTGGCCCTGTCAATACAGGGCCTGGACGCCACCATCTGCCAACGTTTCACCGGCAAATGCAGCGCTGTGACGCCCTCAATTCGCCACGGGCTGGCGCAGCGTCATCGCACCGCGGATCTGGCCCAGCGTGTAGCCGGTACCCTTGTCATTCGGATACAGCTGTGTCAGCTTCTGGGCCACGCCCGCGCCGAGCTTGTCAGCCGTGCCGTGGCACTGCAGGCAGGCCTGCTGGACCGGCAGCGCGCGCATGTAGCGGCGCACGGACTGGCCGTTCTCCACCACCACTTCGGCACGCTCCAGCATGGCCGGGTCGACACCGGCGGCCTGCGCCTTGTCGAAGGATTCCAGCGTTGCACGCTCCCACGCATCCGGCACCGCCTTGGGGTTGCGGTTCTTCAGGCTGACACGGCGGATCTGCCAGCCGGTCTGCTCGGAAGCTGCCTTGGCCAGCTTGGGTGCTTCCTTGCTGCAGACGTCGATGGCGCCAGCGGGGCCACGCTCCTTGATGGCGGGCTGCAGCACGGCCAGCAGCTTGGGCGGCACCGAGGACGCAGCAGCACGCGCGTCAGCCACCCAGGGCTCGACAGCCGGCGTGGCAGTAGCCTGCTTGGGCGTAGGCTGGCTGGTGTTGCAGGCGGACAGGAAAGGCACACAGGCCGCGGCGATGATCAGGGCAGAAGTTTTCATGAATCAGGCTCTCGCATCGGGGTTGGCAGAAAAGACGAGGCCCCATCATACTTAAGTTTTTTGTAGATCAATCACAGGGTTCCCCCGTGCCATTGACCATGTTCCATAAAAAAGCCAGTCGCGAACGACTGGCTTTCAGCAGGATGCAAGAAAAGCAGGCCGGAAATCAGCCCACCGGCGCCTTGGCCTCCGGCTCGGCGGTGCCCGGCTTGGGCTCCTTCTTGGACAGCGGCTGGATGTCCAGCACGATGCCGTTGTTCTCCTCCTGCTTCTCGTCGTAGTCCACCGTCAGGCGGCCTCCGTCGGTCAGGCGTCCGAACAGCAGTTCGTCGGCCAGCGCCTTGCGGATGGTGTCCTGGATCAGGCGCTGCATCGGGCGGGCGCCCATCAGCGGATCGAAGCCCTTCTTCGCCAGGTGCTTGCGCAGCACGTCGGTGAAGGTCACTTCCACCTTCTTCTCGATCAGCTGGTGCTCCAGCTGCAGCAGGAACTTGTCCACCACGCGCAGGATGACCTGCTCGTCCAGCGGCTTGAAGCTCACGATGGCATCGAGGCGGTTGCGGAACTCCGGCGTGAACAGGCGCTTGATGTCCGCCATCTCGTCGCCGGCCTGGCGCGCGTTGGTGAAGCCGATGGTCGACTTGTTGATGGTCTCGGCACCCGCATTGGTGGTCATGATGATCACCACGTTGCGGAAGTCGGCCTTGCGTCCGTTGTTGTCCGTCAGCGTGCCGTGGTCCATCACCTGCAGCAGCACGTTGAAGATGTCCGGATGCGCCTTCTCGATCTCGTCCAGCAGCAACACGCTGTGCGGCTTCTTGGTGATCTGCTCGGTCAGCAGGCCACCCTGGTCGAAGCCGACGTAGCCCGGAGGCGCACCGATCAGGCGGCTCACCGCATGGCGCTCCATGTATTCCGACATGTCGAAACGCACCAGCTCCACGCCCATGATGAAGGCAAGCTGCTTGGCGGCTTCGGTCTTGCCGACGCCGGTGGGGCCGCTGAACAGGAAGGCGCCGATCGGCTTGTCCTGCTTGCCCAGGCCCGAACGCGCCATCTTGACGCTGGACGCCAGCACTTCGAGTGCCTTGTCCTGACCGAACACCACGCTCTTGAGGTCGCGTTCCAGCGTGGCCAGCTTGCCGCGGTCATCGCTGCTCACGCTCGCGGGCGGAATGCGCGCGATCTTGGCCACGATATCCTCGATCTCGGCCTTGCCGATGGTCTTCTTGCGCTTGCTCGCCACCACGATGCGCTGCGCAGCACCGGCCTCGTCAATCACGTCGATGGCCTTGTCGGGCAACTGGCGGTCGTTGATGTACTTGGCGCTCAACTCGGCCGCAGCCTGCAGCGCCGCCTGCGCGTACTTCACGCTGTGGTGCTCCTCGAAACGGGACTTGAGGCCCTTGAGGATTTCCACCGTCTGCTCCACCGTCGGCTCCACCACATCCACTTTCTGGAAACGGCGGGACAGCGCGGCATCCTTCTCGAAGATGCCACGGTACTCGGTGAAGGTGGTGGCGCCCACGCACTTGATCTGCCCGCTGGACAGCGCCGGCTTGAGCAGGTTGGAGGCATCCATGGTGCCGCCCGAAGCCGCACCGGCCCCGATCAGCGTGTGGATCTCGTCGATGAACAGCACGGAATCCGGCTTGTCCTTCAGCGCCTTGAGCACGGCCTTGAGGCGCTGCTCGAAGTCGCCGCGGTACTTGGTGCCGGCCAGCAGCGCGCCCATGTCGAGGGCATACACCTCGGCATCGGCCAGCACCTCGGGCACCGTGCCCTGCGTGATGCGCCAGGCCAGGCCCTCGGCAATCGCCGTCTTGCCCACGCCGGCCTCACCCACCAGCAGCGGGTTGTTCTTGCGGCGGCGGCACAGGATCTGGATCACGCGCTCGACCTCGTAGTCACGGCCGATCAGCGGATCGATCTTGCCTTCCTTGGCAGCCTGGTTCAGGTTGTTGGTGAACTGCTCCAGCGGAGAGGCCTTTTCGTTGCGCTCGCCGCCCTGCTCGTCACCGCCGTCGTTCTGGCTGCTGTCATCAGGCTTGGACGGCTCCTCGGACTCGCCGGTCTTGCGGATGCCATGCGCGATGTAGTTGACCACGTCGAGACGGGTCACGCCCTGCTGGTGCAGGTAGTAGACGGCGTGCGAGTCCTTCTCGCCGAAGATGGCCACGAGCACGTTGGCGCCCGTCACTTCCTTCTTGCCGTTGCCGGTGGACTGCACGTGCATGATGGCACGCTGGATCACGCGCTGGAATCCCAGCGTGGGTTGCGTGTCCACCTCGTCGTTGCCCGGCATCTGCGGGCTGTGGTCCTTGATGAAATTGCCCAGCGAAGTGCGCAAATCATCCCCATTGGCTGCACAGGCGTGCAGCACCTCCGACGCACTGGGGTTGTCCAGCAGCGCCAGCAGCAGGTGCTCCACGGTCAGAAACTCGTGCCTTTGCTGCCGAGCTTCCACGAACGCCATGTGCAAGGTTACTTCCAGCTCTTGTGCGATCATCACTTCTTCCTTTCGCCACACGGCATTGCGAACGTCTTCATATTACCCAACATGCGCCCGCTCTGCCCTGCGGTCGCATATGGGGATATCCCGGCAGTTATTCAACCGGCTCGCAAATGCACTGCAGCGGATGGCCGGCCGCGCGTGCCGCTTCCATCACGTGTTCGACCTTGGTCTGGGCGATGTCCTTGGGATACACGCCGCAGATGCCGCGCCCCTCCATGTGCACCTTGAGCATGATGCTGGTGGCAGCCTCGCGGTCCTTGTTGAAGAACTCCTGCAGCACCAGCACGACGAATTCCATCGGCGTGAAGTCGTCGTTGAGCAGCACCACCTGATACATGGTGGGCGGCTTGGTGGCAAGGCGGCGCGGCCGCGTGGCCAGTCCGATGTCACTGTCGCGGGAAGGGGTATGGTCCGGCGGCTGCACCGGCGGCTGATCAGGAGGAGTGGTGGCCATAACTGTTGGAAAGAAGGTGCCCGGAAAGTGCGGCGCAGGCAATGCGCGGCAACACGGTGCGGGCTGCCCGAACGGTTGATTTTACGGCAGTGCGCCCAATCGCGCATCGCCCCCTCGGCAAGGCCATTTCGGCCGCAAAGTGATACGAAAGACCGCCATTCCCCTACGCAATTGGTGTTTTCTTGACCTGAAGCAAGCTCCGGCGGTACTCCCCCAATGGGCAAGAAAGGCCCCCACTGCTAGCATCGCCGGGTGCAATCAAGTCCACCACAGTTCGAGAGGTTGAGGATGGCTACGGGGATAGTGAAATGGTTCAGTGATGCGAAAGGCTACGGATTCATCCAGCCGGATGACGCCGGCAACGATGTTTTCGCGCACTTTTCCGCAATCGAGATGGAGGGTTTCAAGACCCTCAAGCCGGGCGTGCGCGTGCAGTATGAACTGCATGACGGCCCGAAAGGCGTTCACGCGCTGCAAATCGTTCCGGTCGACACCGGCAAGCAGGCCCTGCCTGGCATTGCCACCTTGCCGGAATCCGCGCCACTGCTGCAGGAACCGGCGCAGGCGCCTCGGGACGCCCTGCAATTCTGAGTCTTTCAGGCGCACAGCCGGCCATGCAGGCCAACATGTGCGTGCGCCCTGCTTCCCGCCCCTGCCGGGCTGTATCTGCGCGCCTCACTTCCCGCGGGCGGGCGGATCGAACGGAACGCCGAACAGCCGCAGGCTGAGCCAGGCGCGCAGCCGTGCCTCATGCAGGAACACTCCCCCGATCAGGCCGATCACGCTGCCCAGCACAATGTCCTGCACGCGTGCCTGGATGATGTCTGCCACGGGCAGGTTCATGCCGGAGCCTGCCTCGGCCAGCAGGATGGTCATGGGCGTGATGAAGATGACGGCCATGCCGTAGTGCCGCACCACCAGGAATTCGGTGGCGAAGGTGAGCAGCATGATCAGCAGGCACACCTCCCACGGACCCGGCTCCAGCCGCAACAGCCCCCAGGCCAGCACCATGCCGGCGAAGGTGCCCAGGATGCGGTGCACCTGCTTGTTCCAGAGCGCACGCATGCTCATGTTCTGCATGATGACCACACAGCTGACCGGCACCCAGTAGGGTGAGGGCATCTCCAGCGCATGCGCCACCACCAGCGAGAGCCCGGTGAATGCGGCGGTCCACACCGAGTCATACACGACGTACTGGAAGTCGAACGGCGCCAGGGGCTGCGCCGGCAGGGGCCGGATACGCCGCACCATGTACAGGCTGTAGAAGAAGGCCAGCATCACCGCCAGCAGGCTGCCCATGAACAGCAACCCCACCCGCAGCGGAATGGCCTCCACGTTGTGCGGCATGTAGGCGCCGATGGCTGCCGCCATGATGAAGAACAGCGCACCCGGCGGCTGCAGCCGGTAGAAGCGCGTGACCAGGCTGACCAGCAGCGCCAGCGCCGTCAGCACGGCAATGGTGGAGAAACGATGGAAGCTGCCGATCTGCGCCAGCGCAAACCCTGCACTCATGCCGAAGCCGCACATCATCAGCACCGCCATACGCTGGGGCAGCGCGGTGTTGGGCGTGTAGAGAAACACCAGCCCGCCCAGCGAGGAGATCAGCCCGTAATCCATGTGCCCGAACCAGGCACCCACGGCCAACGGCAGTCCGCTGGTCAGCGCCGCCACAAAGGGCAGCTGCCAGGGACGCTCGCTGGGCTGGATGGCGACCAGATGACGCCATTCATTCTGGAGAATGTCGCGGATTGTCATGCGGAAATGGGGGCAGTTTCTGCAGTCTAGCGCTGTCCCGAGGCTCTGACTGAAACCTGATACCAACGGCCATGAAAAAACCCCGGCACCTTGCGGAACCGGGGTTGGGTTCGTGCATGCAGCCTGAGCTGCACCAGCCATGATTACATGTTGTCGATCATGACCTGGCCGAAACCGGAGCAGCTCACTTGCGTGGCGCCGTCCATCAGGCGGGCGAAGTCATAGGTGACCTTCTTGCTGGCGATGGATTTTTCCATGCTGCTGATGATCAGGTCAGCGGCTTCGGTCCAGCCCATGTGGCGCAGCATCATTTCGGCGGACAGGATTTCGGAACCGGGGTTCACGTAGTCCTTGCCAGCGTACTTGGGAGCAGTGCCGTGGGTGGCTTCGAACATGGCCACGTTGTCGGACAGGTTGGCACCCGGGGCGATACCGATACCGCCAACCTGGGCAGCCAGGGCGTCGGACACGTAGTCGCCGTTCAGGTTCAGCGTGGCGATCACGCTGTACTCGGCCGGGCGCAGCAGGATCTGCTGCAGGAAGGCGTCAGCAATGCTGTCCTTGATGATGATCTCGCCACCCGTCTTCGGGTTCTTGATCTTCATCCACGGACCGCCGTCGATCAGCTCGCCGCCGAATTCGGTCTGGGCCAGCTCGTAGCCCCAGTCACGGAAGCCACCTTCGGTGAACTTCATGATGTTGCCCTTGTGCACCAGGGTCACGCTCGGCTTGTTGTTGTCGATGGCGTACTGGATGGCCTTGCGCACCAGACGCTGCGTGCCTTCCTTGGACACGGGCTTGACGCCGATGCCGGAAGTTTCCGGGAAGCGGATCTTGGTCACGCCGAACTCGTCCTGCAGCAGCTTGATCAGCTTCTTGGCCTTTTCGGACTGTGCTTCGAATTCGATACCGGCATAGATGTCTTCGCTGTTCTCGCGGAAGATCACCATGTTGGTCTTGTGGGGCTCTTTCACCGGGGAGGGCACGCCGGCGAAGTACTGGATCGGGCGCAGGCAGACGTACAGGTCCAGTTCCTGGCGCAGGGCCACGTTCAGGGAACGGATACCGCCACCGACGGGGGTGGTCAGCGGGCCCTTGATGGAGACGACGTAGTCACGCACGGCGTCCAGGGTTTCTTGCGGCAGCCACACGTCGGGGCCGTACACCTTGGTGGACTTTTCACCGGCGTAGACTTCCATCCAGTGGATCTTGCGCTTGCCGCCGTAGGCCTTGGCCACGGCTGCGTCAACCACTTTCAGCATCACGGGGGTGATATCGAAGCCGGTGCCGTCTCCCTCGATGTAGGGGATGATGGGCTGGTCGGGCACGTTCAACGACATGTCGGCGTTGACGGTGATTTTCTGGCCCTCGGCGGGCACCTTGATATGCTGGTACATAGTCGCTCCGATGTGGTTATTGGCAAGTCAGACAGGCATGGAGACAAGGCCGCGCTGGTGGCGCGGCCTGATTCCTGTGTCGGCAGAACATTCTACCGGCAAATGTCACAAATGACTCCCCATGGAAAGACCCTAGGGGCTCAACTTGCTAACAACTGACAAGCGCCCGCCGATTCCCGTACCAGTCGCCTCTGTTTCAGTTGTCATTTGCTGCAGTGCGCCAAACCCTGTCCACGGACGGATGCCAGCCGTAAACTTCGTCTCGCCTCCGATGTCGAAGGTACAACTTTCCCAAGACTGCATCATGAAGAAAATCATTGCCCTGATCGCCGCCACCGTTGCTGCCGGCGCCTTTGCTGCCACCCCCGCCGTGAAAGCTCCCGCCTCCGCTCCGAAGGCTGCTGCTCCGGCCGTGGCTGCCGTATCCAAGACTCCTGCTGCCAGCGTGTCCGCCGTGACTGCCGGCAAGACCGCCCCCAAGGCTGCCGCTGCCGTGAAGAAAAACAGCAAGCCTGCCGTCAAGGCCGCGCCTGCCGTGAAGGCTGCAGCCTCTGCTGCCAAGAAGTAAATCCCCGGATTTGCGCGCTCCCCAGAGCCCGCGGTGCGCATGCGCTGCGGGCTTTTTCATGCTGATACCCAAAACCCTCGCGGTTCAGGGCACACTTGGCGCTAGCAACTTCCCCTGACTCCCATGACAACGTCCCTACGCCCTGTTCTCTGCGCCACGCTTCTCACCCTTGCGGCCACGGCCGTGCACGCCCAAGGTCCGACCCCGGCTCCCCAACCGCAGCTCGACCTGGAACGCGCCACGCTGCAGGCCGGCCGGCAGAAGATCAGCGTGCAGCTGGCGCGCACGCCGCAGCAGCGCCAGACCGGCCTGATGCACCGCCGCTCCATGCCCCAGCAGGAAGGCATGCTGTTCGTGTTCGACCAGCCCGGCGTGCAGTGCTTCTGGATGAAGAACACGTTGTTGCCGCTGACGGCCGCCTTCGTGGATGACGACGACACCATCGTCAACCTCGCCAACATGCAGCCGCAGACCGAGACCCCGCACTGCTCGGCCAAACCGGTGCGCTATGTGCTGGAAATGAACCAGGGCTGGTTCAAGCGCCACAAGGTCACACCGGGGATGCAGCTGAAGTGGTTGCAGACACAGCCGGCTGCTACAACCGGCACGCGCCAGTAAAGGGGAATGGCGACCTGAACTGAACAACCCCGGGCCCCACATCACGCTGCACATAAGCTGGCTCCCCTGTTCATCAGGCACAAAAAAGGACTGCCACCTCACGGTGCAGTCCTTTTGTCATGTGGGCGCCGCCTGCCGGTCTGGCCGGCGAGCCCCTGAGCCGATCAGGCGAAGTTCTTCTCGGCAAATTCCCAGTTGGCCAGCTTGTTCAGGAAGGCTTCCACGAACTTGGGACGGGCGTTGCGGTAGTCGATGTAGTAGGCATGCTCCCACACGTCCACGGTCAGCAGGGCCTTGTCGTCGGTGGTCAGCGGCGTGCCGGCCGGGCCGGTGTTGACGATGTCGACGCTGCCGTCGGCCTTCTTCACCAGCCAGGTCCAGCCGGAACCGAAGTTGCCCACGGCAGACTTGGTGAAGGCTTCCTTGAAGGCGTCGAAGCTGCCCCACTTGGCGTTGATGGCATCAGCCAGGGCGCCGGAGGGCTGGCCGCCGCCGTTGGGCTTCAGGCAGTTCCAGAAGAAGGTGTGGTTCCAGATCTGGGCCGCGTTGTTGTAGATGCCGCCGCTGGACTTCTTGACGATCTCTTCCAGCTCCATGGATTCGAACTCGGTGCCCTTCTGCAGGTTGTTCAGGTTGTCCACGTAGGCCTTGTGGTGCTTGCCGTGGTGGTATTCCAGGGTTTCCTTGGAATAGTCAGGCTCGAGGGCGTCGATCGCAAACGGCAGGGGGGGCAGTTGGTGTTCCATGGCTATGTCCTTGTGAATCGGTTGATCGGGGTGCCGGGCGCTGGCCTTGCGGGGCCGCCCCTGTGCGGGCGGTGCGGCGTGGCGGCCGGCTGCTGCCCGCTTTTGTAACAGACGGGCAGACCGCCGCATTGTCGCACAGGCTGGTGTCTCCGGCTTGTCGGCAGGGACATCAGGGTCATGCAGGTGCAGGACTACGCCGGATCGCTCCCGTCCAGGCTCTGCTGGTGTGCCAGCGGAACCAGCGTGACGCTGCCATCGCTCACGGTGGCACGGACCTGCTGGCCGGCACGGAACTGGGCGCGCTGGCTGATGACATGGCCGTCCGCATCCTGCAGCAGCGCATAGCCGCGCGCCAGCGCCTGAGTGGGATCGAGCAGGCGCAGGGCGTGTTCGGCCACCTGCAGCCGGTGACCTTCCAGCACGCTGCGCTGGCGCATGGCCTGTTGCAGGTGCTGACGCGCATCGGCCAGCAGCAGGTGCTCGGCCCGCAGCTGTTCGCGCACGGCCGTGGCCAGCTCCATTTGCAGGCCCTGCAGCCGCGCACGGTAGCCGCCCTGCACCGTCTGGCGATGCACGGCGCGCTCCAGCCGGCTGCGCAGGCCGTCCAGCCTGGATTGACTCGCCACCAGCGCCTGACGGCGTTGCTGCTGCAGGCGCAAGTCCAGATCATGCAGATGCAGGCGCTGCTGGCGTGCCAGCGAACCGGTGCGCGCCAGCCCCCAACCGAGGCGGTCGAGACGCTGGGCATGGCCATCGAGCTGACGCCCTGCAAGCTGCTGCAGGCGCTGCATGCGGTGCGCCACTTGCAGCCAGGCGTCGCGCCGGGGCTGTGCGGCCAGCTCGGCAGCCGCCGTGGGCGTGGGCGCGCGCAGGTCGGCACAGAAGTCGGCGATGGTGAAGTCGGTTTCGTGCCCCACCCCCACGATGACGGGCACCGGGCTGGCGACGATGGCGTGGGCCAGCGCCGTGTCGTTGAAGGCCCAGAGGTCTTCCAGCGAACCGCCGCCGCGCACCAGCAGGATGGTGTCGATCTGCGGCAGGCCGGGCGTGGACTCGCCCTGCTGCTGGCGTTGCGCCAGGGCATACAGGCGCTCCAGCGCGGCCACCAGTTCGGCGGGTGCTGCAGCGCCCTGCACCAGAGCCGGCACCAGCAGCACCGGCACGTGCGGAGCGCGCCGGCGCAGGGCGGTCACCGCGTCACGCAGGGCGGCAGCACCCAGCGAGGTGACCAAGCCAATGCCACGCGGGTGCTGCGTGGGCACGCGCTTGCGCTCCGGGTCAAACAAGCCCTGTGCTTCCAGCTCGGCCTTGCGGCGCAGGAAATCCTCGTAAAGCGCGCCCTGCCCGGCACGGCGCATGCCTTCGACGATGAGTTGCAGATCGCCGCGCGCTTCGTACACGGCCAGCCGGCCGTACACCTCGACCTGATCGCCCTCCCGCGGAGACCAGTCCACCAGGCTGGCCGCGCGGCGGAACATGGCACAGCGCAGCTGGCCGCTACTGTCCTTCAGGCTGAAGTAGCAATGCCCGCTGGATGCCCGGCTGAAGCCCGACAGTTCGCCCTGCACGCTGACCGGGCCGAAGCGTGCATCCAGCATGTCGGCCACGGCACGACAGAGCGCGCCCACCTGCCAGATGCGGTTGCGGCCCTGCGGGGCGGTTTCAAATGCCATGAACGGCTCCGTGACTGGCGGCAGACGCGCCGTGCAAGCCGTTTGTGACAGCTTTAACGGGTTTTGTCACAAACACCACCCCGATCCCGCCAACATGCAGAGAATTCGTCATAACCCTTTGATTTTTAATGAAAAAATAGTTGCTCAATTTGTAATCAATCTGTCGCCCAGACGGGGATTTGCGTGTTTGGCGCATGCATGCATGGCTTTTCCACAAGGTTATCCACATTTTGCGTGGACAACTTTCAGACCGATCCGGACACACCCGGATAGCGGCTTCGCGAGGGTTCTGGAAGGCATGATAGCGCCCGCTGGCAGTCCTTCTTCGGTGCGTGGATCAAGCCGCTGATACAGCCTGCAACCATCTGTTCGCAGCCGCTTCGAAAGCTGTCTCAAAAGCGGTCAAAATACTGCATGGAGCTTCCGGCTCTTGCATACACAGGAGACTCTTGTCCGTGATCCCCCCGATTGCCGCCCGGATCGCCGCCCCTGGAGGCTGCGCATGACGGCCAATGCCTTTCTGCACCGTACCTTGCCGCGCCTCTGGCAGGAACGCGGCCTGGTTGCGCACGCCCTGTGGCCGCTGTCACAGCTGTATGGGGCTGCCTGGCGCTGGCAGCGCCGCCGCGCGCTCGACCAGCAGCGCGAGCGTCTGCCGGTGCCGGTGCTGGTGGTGGGCAATGTGGTGGCAGGTGGTGCCGGCAAGACGCCCGCCACCATCGCCATCGTGCAGCACTTCCAGTCAATCGGCGTGCGCATCGGCGTGATCTCGCGCGGCTATGGCCGCAGCCCGCAGGCGCCGCACTGCGTGGTGATCACGCCCGATACCGATGCCAGCATCGGCGGCGACGAGCCGGTGCTGATCCATCTGCGCACCAATGCGCCGGTCATCGTCTGCCCGGACCGCAATCATGCGGCGCGCGAGATGGTCAAGCTCTATCCGGATGTACGCGTCATCGTCTGCGACGACGGCCTGCAGCACCACGCCCTGCTGCGCGACGGGGAGATTTGCGTGATGGACGAGCGCGGCATCGGCAATGGCTGGCTGCTGCCGGCCGGACCGCTGCGCGAGCCCTGGCCGCGCAAGGTGGATATCGTGCTGATGACCGGGCAGCCGGCCACGCCGGTGCCCATGCCTTCCGGCCAGGCCGTGTACCAGGCGCGCCGCGCCCTGCATGACCAGGCCGTGCGCGCAGACGGGCGCAGCTTTGCGCTGGCGGAGTGGGCCAGGCAGAAGCAGCCCGTGATTGCGGTGGCCGGCATTGCGCACCCGGACCGCTTCTTTGCCATGCTGGAGGCCGCCGGCCTGACGCTGGCCGAACGCCATGCCCTGCCCGACCACGTGAGCCACGACGCCCTGGCTGCGCTGGCCCGCGAATGGGGGCCGCGCCGGCTGCCGGTGCTGTGCACCGAGAAGGATGCCGTCAAGCTGTGGGACAGCCTGCCGCAGGCCTGGGCAGTGCCGCTGGTTCTCACACCCGAACTGCCCTTCTTTGCCGCCCTGTCAGCCTGGTGGCTGCGCCATTCGCGCGATATCCAGGGGCATGCGCTGCGGCAGATGCCGACAGAGGCTGTGCCGCACAGGTCGGTGTCGGAAGCCTGAGGTCATTCCTTCGGAGGCAGTGGGCGCGCTGCTGACTGCGATTGCCGATTGCCGATTGCCGATTGCCGATTGCCGATTGCCGATTGCCGATTGCCGATTGCCGATTGCCGATTGCCAATGCTGCCTCGAAGGCACGCCGCCCGCCGCCGTACAATGCCAGCATTGTTTTCAACCGGATGTTTGCCGCCATGGATCCCAAACTGCTGGAACTGCTGGTCTGCCCCGTGACCAAAGGCCCCCTCACCTACCGCGCCGAGAGTCAGGAACTGGTTTCGCTGAGCGCGCGCCTGGCCTACCCCATCCGTGATGGCATTCCGGTGCTGCTGGAGAACGAGGCCCGCACCCTGAGCGATGACGAGGTGGAAGCTGGTCGCCAGCCCAGCGCCGCTGCCCCCAGCGCATGAGCGCCAGCTACACCATCCTGATTCCGGCCCGGCTGGCCAGCACGCGCCTGCCGGAAAAGCCGCTGGCCGATATCGGCGGCGCGCCCATGATCGTGCGCGTGGCCCAGCGCGTACAGCAAGGCCGAGGCCGCGTGGTGGTGGCTGCCGATCATCCCCGCATCGTCGAGGCCTGCGAAGCGCACGGCATTGCCGCGGTGCTCACCGATGAGAACCATGCCTCCGGCAGCGACCGTCTGGCCCAGGCCTGCCATCTGCTCGACCTGACGGATGAAGCCATCGTGGTGAACGTGCAGGGCGACGAGCCGCTGATGGATCCGGCATTGCCGGCGGCCGTAGCCGACCTGCTGGCACGCAGCCCCGAAGCGAGCATGTCCACCGCAGCGCATCCGCTGCACGATGTGGCCGACCTGCGCAACCCGAACGTGGTGAAGGTGGTGTGCGATGCGCGCCAGTTGGCACTGTATTTCAGCCGCGCGCCGATTCCGTGGTGGCGGGACGGCTATGGCAGCTCCGCCGCAGAGGCCACTGCCCTGCCGGCCGAGCCAGCCCCCTTGCGCCACATTGGCATCTACGCCTACCGCGTGGCCTTTCTCAAGCAGTTCCCGCAGCTGCCGCAGGCGCCGATCGAGACCTGCGAATCGCTGGAACAGCTGCGCGCACTCTGGCACGGTCACCGCATTGCCGTGCACGTGACGCCGGATGCGCCCGGCCCGGGCGTGGATACGCCGGCGGATCTGGAGCGCGTGCGGATGCTGTTTGCCACCGCAAGCTAGCAGGACGGAAACGAAAGACGCAATAGTAGGCGTCGGCACGATCAGGAACTCCGTCGCGCTGAACGGCAAGCCGCGTCGGGCGATTGGGGCCTCGCGTCCGCAGCCCTCCTTCCTGCTCAGCCCTCGGTTTCGCGCAGGCGGCGACGCAGCACCTTGCCCACGTTGGTCTTGGGCAGTTCGTCGCGGAACTCGATGTGGCGCGGGCGCTTGTAGCCGGTCAGTCGCTCCTTGCAGCAACGCATCACGTCGGCTTCGGTCAGGTTCGGATCGCTGCGCACCACATAGAGCTTGACGGCTTCGCCCTGCTCCTCGTCCGGCACGCCGATGGCCGCACATTCCACCACGCCGGGGCAGGTGGAGACCACGTTCTCGATCTCGTTCGGGAACACGTTGAAGCCATTCACGTTGATCATGTCCTTCTTGCGGTCCACGATGCGGATATGGCCGTTGGGTTCCATGCGTGCGATGTCGCCGGTGCGCAGGAAACCGTCTTCGGTGGTAGAGCGGCGTGTTTCCTCGGGCTGGTTGTAATAGCCCACCATCACGTTGGGACCGCGGATGCACAGCTCACCCGCCTCGCCCAGCGGCAGTTCGCGTCCATCATCGTCCATGATGGCTACGTCGATGCCCGGCAGCGGCATGCCGATGGTGCCTGTGAATTCGGTGTTGGTGACCGGATTGTTGGTACCGATGGCGCAGGTCTCGCTCATGCCCCAGCCCTCGATCATCGGGCAGCCGGTCGCCTCCTTCCAGCGCTTGGCCGTGCCCTCCGAAGCGGCCATGCCCCCCGCCTGCGAAATGCGCAGCGCTGAAAAATCCACCGTCTTGAAGTCCGGCTGCACCAGCAGCGCGTTGAACAGCGTGTTCACGGCCGGCAGCACATGGAACGGCGCCTTCTTGAGCGTTGCAATAAAGGTCGGGAAGTCGCGCGGGTTGGGAATCAGCGTCATGTGCCAGCCCTGGCGGATGCCGAGTAGGCAGACCGTGAGCGCGAAGATGTGATACAGGGGTAGCGCGGCAATGGCGTGGATGCGCGTGGTATCGCTGCCCATGTCGGTCAGCGCCGGTCTGAACCAGGCATCGGCCTGCAGCATGGCGGCCACGATGTTGCGGTGCGACAGGATGGCGCCCTTGGCCAGACCGGTGGTACCGCCGGTGTATTGCAGGAAGGCGATGGAATCCAGCGTTTGCGGCACGCGCTTGAGCTGCATGCCGGAGCCCTGGCGCAGCGCCTGGCTGAACGGCGTGACCGTCAGCCCGGCCGTGGAGCTGATGTTGAAGGCCGGCACCATCTTCTTGATATGGCGCACGGCAAAGGTGACCAGCTTGCCCTTGAGCCCGCCCAGCAGGTCACCCATGGCCGTCATCACCACGTGCTTGAGGCCGGTGCGGTCGATCACCTGCTCCAGCGTGTGGGCGAAGTTCTCCAGGATGATGATGACGTTGGCACCCGAGTCGCGCAACTGGTGCTCCAGTTCGCGCGGGGTGTAGAGCGGGTTGACGTTGACGCAGGTGTAGCCGGCACGCAGCACCGCCGCCATGGCCACGCCGAACTGCGGAATGTTGGGCAGCATGATGGCCACGCGCGCCCCCGGCTCCAGCCCCTGCGCCTGCAGCCAGGCACCCAGTGCGGCCGAATGCTGGTCCAGCTCGCCATAGCTCATCGCCACGTCCATGCAGATGGAAAACTGCTTGTCCTTGTATTTCTGCAGGGACTCTTCCAGCATGTCGGTGAGCGAGCCGTATTGCTCGGGGTTCACGTCATGCGGGACGCCTTCGGGGTAATGCTGCAGCCAGATCCTGTCCACCATGCCTGTGTCTCCTGATATTGTTTTGGACGATTTGTCGTCTTGAATAGCACGATCGTTCGATGTAGCATCCTATCTCACAGTGTCGGCGTTCTCCAAGGGTTTGAAGGCAGGGCTTACCCCTAAATGCATGCCCATGAAAATCAGGGTCGGGGCCGCTATGCTTGAGGCAAGCTGACGCGTACGTCAACGACTCCGGGCGCCGATATTGCGCGCGACCTTCCGTTGTCGCTGCTGTGGCCGCCAGCTTCCACGCACACCGCTCCTCTTGCCCTCCAGCCTCCCTGCCCGCCCATGCCTGCCTCCCTGCTTCCTGCCGATCTGCAACTGTTCCAGCGCGGCTGGCTCTCGTCCAACAACCTGCTGTGCCTGGGCGAACGGCCGGCGCTGGTCGACACCGGCCACGACAAGCATGCCGAGCTGACGCTGCATCTGGTGCAGACTGCCCTGTTGGGACAACCACCGCTACACACGATTGCGCACACGCATCTGCATGGCGACCACTGCGGCGGCACGGCGGAGCTGCAGGCGGCGTATCCGGAGGCGCGCACACTCGTCGCGGCCTCGTCCTGGGACACCGTGCAGCAATGGGACGAGCAGCGCCTCACCTACGAATTGACTGGCCAGCACTGCCGGCGCTTTGCCGCGAATGGCGTGCTGCAGCCGGGCAGCACGGTACAGCTCGGCAACCACGTCTGGGAGATCCACGCCACCGCCGGACACGACAGCGATGCCGTGATGCTGTTCGAGCCGAAACAGCGCCTGCTGCTGGCAGGAGATGCGCTGTGGCAGAACCAGGTCAGCATCGTGTTCGATACGCTGCCGCGCTTCCAGCGCGATGGTTTTGCCGGCTTCGAGGCTACGCTGGACCGGATCGAGCGCCTGAAGCCGCAGGTGGTGGTGCCGGGACACGGTGCGGTATTTGGCGAGGTGGATGGGAGCGTCACGGCAGCCCTTGCCAGCGCGCGCAAGCGGCTCGCCCTGTTCCGCGAGCAGCCGGACCAGCACGCACGCTATGCTGCCAAGGCGCTGATCAAGTACCAGTTGCTGGATGTGGAGCACATGACGCACGAAGGCTTCCGCCAGTGGCTGGCAGGGGCGCCGGTATTTGCCGAGCTGCACAACTGGGTCGCAGGCAGCATCAGCCGGGAAGCCTGGCTGGCAGACATCCTGGACGAGCTGGAACGCAAGGATGCCCTCTGGCGCAGCGAGACCGAGATCGGAGACAGTCCGACGGTGTCGCGGCAGCGGCTGTAATCTGCGGCCTTGCCCGCACGACACTTCGACATTCCGGCCAGCAATCGCCCTACTGATTGTCGGGGACCACGGACGGAAAAAGCGTCAACGGCCAGAGGCCAGAGGCCACAGTCACAAGATGGCGTACCGCATCTGATCTTTTCAAGTCACCCCGCCCATCCCCATGGCTGGCCGTGGCTACGCATGATCGAACCGCTCCGGCTTCGAGCGCTCCAAAAGCAGACATGAAAAAAGGTGTACCCCTTGCGGAAGTACACCTCTTCATTCAGCGTGAAGCCAGTCAGGCGCGCTCGGCCACCCAGCCCTGCACACCCGCCAGCGCGGCTTCCAGCCCGGCCGGGTTGGTGCCACCGGCCATGGCCATGTCCGGCTTGCCGCCGCCCTTGCCGCCAACTTGCTGCGCCACGAAGTTCACCAGCTCGCCCGCCTTGATCTTGCCGATGCTGTCCTTGGTGACGCCGGCGGCCAGCTGCACCTTCTCACCGTCGACAGCAGCCAGCACGATGGCGGCGGTCTTGAGCTTGTCCTTGAGCTTGTCCATGGTTTCACGCAGCGTCTTGGCGTCGGCGCCTTCCAGACGCGCCGCCAGCACCTTGATGCCGTTCACGTCGACCGCCTGACCGACCAGTTCATCCCCCTGGCTGGAAGCCAGCTTGCCCTTGAGCGCGGCGATTTCCTTTTCCAGCGCCTTGACCTGGTCCTGCATCTGGCCGATGCGCTCCAGCACCTCGCCCGGGGCGGAACGCAGCGCGCCGGCCACTTGGTCGACGGTGTTTTCCAGGCCCTGCAGATAGCTCAGTGCGTTGGCACCGGTGACAGCCTCGACACGACGCACGCCCGAGGCGACGCCGCCTTCGGCCACGATCTTGAACAGGCCGATGTCGCCGGTGCGACCCACGTGGGTGCCGCCGCACAGTTCGGTGGAGGAGCCGATGTTGAGCACGCGCACCACGTCGCCGTATTTCTCGCCGAACAACATCATGGCGCCGGTCTGCTTGGCTTCTTCCATGCCCATCAGGCGGGCCTGTGTGTCGCTGTTGGAAAGGATCTCGGCGTTGACCTTGGCCTCGACCGCAGCAATCTGCTCGGCCGTCAGCGGCGCGGTGTGCGCAAAGTCGAAACGGGTGCGCTCGGCGTTGACCAGCGAGCCCTTCTGCTGCACATGCTCGCCCAGCACTTCGCGCAGCGCCTTGTGCATCAGGTGCGTGGCGCTGTGGTTGCGCACGGTGGCAGCGCGCAGTTCGCAGTCGACTTCGGCAGTGACGGCGTCACCCACCTTGAGCGTGCCGCGCGACAGCGTGCCGTGGTGGCCGTACACGTCGGCCTTGATCTTGAGCGTGTCGGCCACGTCGAACTGCACGCCATTGGCCACCAGCACGCCCTGGTCGCCGACCTGGCCGCCGCTTTCGGCGTAGAACGGGGTGCTGTCCAGCACCACCACGCCCTGCTGGCCGGCATCGAGCTGCTGCACGGTTTCGCCATTGGCATAGAGCGCGACCACCCTGGCCTCGCCGCCCAGCTGCTCGTAGCCGGTGAAGGCATTGCCTTCGCCGCTGTAATCGAGCAGCTTGTCCATCTTGAACTTGCCGGCGGCGCGCGCCGTGGCCTTCTGCTCCTGCATGGCTTCCTCGAAGCCCGCCTCGTCCACTGTCACACCGCGCTCGCGGCAGACGTCCTGCGTCAGATCGAGCGGGAAGCCATAGGTGTCGTGCAGCTTGAAGGCGACGTGACCGGGCAGTTCGCGACGGCCGGCGATCAGCGCATCGTCCAGGATTTCCATGCCCTTGGCCAGGGTCTCGAAGAAGCGTTCTTCCTCTCCCTTGAGCGCGGCCATCACCTGCGCTGCCTGCGCCTTCAGGCGCGGGTAGGCATCGCCCATCAGCGCGACCAGATCGGGCACCAGCTTGTGGAAGAAGGGCTTCTGCTGGCCCAGCTTGTAGCCATGGCGTATGGCGCGGCGGATGATGCGGCGCTGCACGTAGCTGCGGCCTTCGCTGCCCGGCAGCACGCCATCGCTCACCAGGAAGGCGGTGGCGCGGATGTGGTCGGCAATCACCTTGAGCGAGGGGTTGTCCAGATCGGTGCAGCCGGTTTCGCGCGCGGCGGCCTTGATCAGGGTGTCGAACAGGTCGATCTCGTAGTTGCTGTGCACGTGCTGCAGCACGGCGGCCAGGCGCTCCAGGCCCATGCCGGTATCCACGCAGGGCGCAGGCAGGCGCGTGACGCTGCCGTCCTCATGCATCTCGAATTGCATGAACACGTGGTTCCAGATCTCGATGAAGCGGTCGCCGTCCTCTTCCGGGCTGCCGGGAGGGCCGCCGGGGATTTCGGGGCCGTGATCGTAGAAGATCTCGGAGCACGGGCCACAGGGGCCGGTGTCGGCCATCATCCAGAAGTTGTCGCTCTTGTAGCGCGCGCCCTTGTTGTCGCCGATGCGGATGATGCGCTCGGGCGGCAGGCCGATCACGTCCTTCCAGATGTCGTAGGCTTCGTCATCCTCGGCATAGACGGTGGCGGTGAGGCGCTCGGGCGGCAGGCCGTAGATTTTGGTGAGCAGTTCCCAGCCCCACTCGATGCTTTCGCGCTTGAAGTAGTCGCCGAAGGACCAGTTGCCCAGCATCTCGAAGAAGGTGTGGTGGCGCGCGGTGTAGCCGACGTTTTCCAGATCGTTGTGCTTGCCGCCGGCACGCAGGCAGGCCTGCACGCTGGTGGCGCGGGTGTAGGGGCGCTTGTCGGTGCCCAGGAACACATCCTTGAACTGCACCATGCCCGAGTTGGTGAACATCAGCGTCGGGTCGTTGCCCGGCACCAGCGGGCTGGATTCGACGATGGTGTGGCCCTTGCTGGCGTAGAAGTCGAGAAAGGTCTTGCGGATGTCCGCAACGGTCATGGGAGAAGGGGTGCTCATGCTGGGGACGGTCGGGCGACCGCGAATGCTGGATTAGGGACGAAATGTGCTGCCCAAGATTATAGGTGCGCCGCCATTTTGGCCACAGTGCGGCCTATAATACGGCCCACATGCAGGTGTCCGGACGGTGTCATGCCCGTCCGGATGAAACGGGAAGCTGGTACGGCCTTGCCAAATCCAGCGCTGCCCCCGCAACGGTATGTCAGTCAAGCTTGCAGCTCGATGCCACTGGTCGCTTCCGGCCGGGAAGGCGCTGCAAGCCCCCTGTTCTGCAGGACTGGCGAGCCCGGAGACCGGCCTGCTGTGACACGTTTGTCAGCGTTGCGGTGGGCGATGCGGGCAGTGCACGTCCGGGTCTCCGTTTTCTTCGTTCCGGCATCGCGCTTCCTTCAACACCTGTTGCCAACGTGGCAATCCTTCGCCAGCCAGGCTGGTTCTCAGGTGTTACACACAAGGAAGCCCATCATGCATATCGAACCCGGCATTCTCTCCTCCGCCAAGATCGCCTTCGCCAACGTTGCCGCCATTGGCATGCTGGCCGCCTACGCGCCCGGCCTGGTCAAGCGCCCCACCCTGCTGCTGCGCACGGCCCTGGCGGCGGTGTTCTTCTCCGTCTTCATGCAGGTGTTCCACATGCCGGTCGGCGCGTCGGAACTGCACTTCGTCGGCGCCATGCCGATCTACCTGCTGCTGGGCTTTGTGCCGACGCTGTTCGGCTTTGCCCTTGGCCTGCTGCTGCAGGGCCTGCTGTTCGATCCGCAGGATCTGGCGCATCTGGCGGTGAACAGCCTGTCGCTGATGGTGCCGCTGGCTGCCGTGCATTACGGCCTGGGCAAGCGCATCGCTGGTCAGTTCACGGTGGCCAACATCGTCAAGCTGGACTTTGCCTTCTATGCTGGCGTGACACTGATGGTGGGCTTCTGGCTGTCCATGGGGACCGAACCCACGCCGCTGGCCAACTGGGCGGCCTTTGCGGCCAGCTATCTGGCACTGGTGCTGGTGGAGCCGCTGGTGACGCTGGCCATCGTCCGCGCTGCGCGTGGCTTCAAGGACGCCTCCTGGGCACAGCTGTGCCTGGATGAGCGCGTGACGGCGGCCGCCTGATCTCCCGACCTGCGTGGCCCGGTCTGTCGCTGGCAGACCGGGCTGTTGGCGTTTCTCTTTCTGGTTTTTTCCCATGCAATCCCCCTCCCTGCCAGGCAAGGTCTGGTTTGTTGGCGCCGGCCCCGGCGATCCGGAACTACTGACCGTCAAGGGCCGTGACCTGATCGCGCAGGCCGGTGCCATCCTGTTTGCCGGCTCGCTGGTGAGCGAAGCCGCCACGCGCTGGGCGCCTGCCGGCTGCGTGATCGCCGACAGCAAGGACATGACGCTGGAGCAGATCTGTGCCTGGCTGATCGAACAGGCGCAGCAGCATGCCGTGGTGGTGCGCCTGCAGACGGGCGACCCCTCACTCTACGGCACGCTGATCGAGATGGCGCAGCCACTGGATGCGGCCGGCATTCCGATCGCGGTGGTGCCGGGCGTGACCTCGGCCATGGCATCTGCCGCGGCGGCGGTGGAGAGCCTGACGCTGCCTGAAGTGACGCAGACCGTGATCCTGACGCGCGTGGAGGGCCGCACCCCCATGCCCGAGGGCGAAAGCCTGCGCGAACTGGCGCAGCACCGCTGCACGCTGTGCATCTACCTGTCCATCACGCTGCTGCACAAGGTGGAGAGCGAGCTGCGCGCCGCCGGCTGGCCGGAGGACGCGCCCATGCTGGTAGTGCACAAGGCCAGTTGGCCGGGCGAAGAACGCATCCTGCGCGGCACGCTGTCCACCATCAAGGCGATCTGCCGCGAAGCGGGCGTGGTGAGCCAGAGCATGATCATCGCCAGCCCCACGCTGGGCGCCCGCCAGTGGCCCGAACTGACCAAGTCGCGCCTGTATGACGCCGGCTTTACCCACCGCTTCCGCCGCGCCAGTGCGCCGGCGGACCTTGCCTCCTCTTCCTCCGGAACCCCGACATGACGACACCCACCCTGCTGCTGGTTGGCCACGGCTCGCGCGAGCCCGGTGGCAATGCAGAAATCGAACAATTCGCGCGCCGCTGGCGCCAGGACCGGCCCGAGTGGCACATCGAGGTCTGCTTCATCGAGTTTGCCGATGTGCTGCTGGATGAAGGCATGGACCGCGCTGCCGCCCATGCGCAGCAGCATGCCGGCAAGGTGCTGGTGCTGCCGCTGATCCTGAATGCCGCCGGTCATGTGAAGGGCGACATTCCCTACGCGCTGGAACAGGCGCGCGCGCGCCATCCGCAGGTGCAGTTCGACTATGCGCCGCATCTGGGCGCGTGCGAGCCGGTGCTGACCGTGCTGCGCCGCAAGCTGCGCCACGCCATGCACCGGCTGGACATGCCCGATCCGCATGGCACCGGCGTGATCCTGCTCGGGCGCGGTTCGAGCGACCGCAAGGCCAACGGCGAAGTCTCCAAGATGGCGCGCTGGCTGTGGGAAGAGACCGATCACGAACTGGTGGATGTGGCGTTTACCGGCATCACCTACCCGCGCCTGGAACGCGTGGTGCAGCGCCACATGCTGCTTGGCATGACGCAGATCGTGATCCTGCCCTACTACCTGTTCACCGGCACGCTGATGCACCGCATCGACCGTCAGGTGGAGCATCTGCGCAAGCAGTATCCGCAGCTGCGCTTTGCGCACAGCCAGTATTTCGGCTTCGAGCCGGAGGTGTTTGCGCTGCTGGACGAGCGCGTGGGCAAGTGGCTGCGCGGCGCGCCGCATGCGACGGTGCGCTATGACGTGACGGGGCATGTGCCGCATAGCCATGACGACCATGACCATGCGCATGGGGATCATGAGCATGGGCATGAGCATGGGCATGGGCACTCGCACGGCGACGCGCACGACCACGACCACGACCACGACCACGACCACGACCACGGGAAGCATACGCATGCCCATGAAGGCGGACATGCACACGACGCGTACCCGCAACACGCGCACAGCCATGCCACCAGCGCTGTCGGCCAGCGCGACAGTGACGACGACGGCAACGACGCCATCCGCCACTGCACCCACGTTTCCACCTTCTGATTTCGGGATCTGCCATGAGCACCATCAACACAGTCACCGAACAGCTGACGCGCGCGGGCCAGGTCATCGAACACGACAGCTTCTCCATCATCGACCAGGAAACCGGTCCGCATGCCTATACCGAGGCGCAATGGCCCATTGTGCGCCGCATGATCCACGCCAACGCCGACTTCGAATTCAACGGGCTGACGGACTTTCATCCCGATGCCGTGGAGGCGGGCCTGAACGCCCTGCTGCACGCCAAGGAACGCGGCGGCATCGCCATGATGGCGGATGTGGAGATGATCTGCGTTGGCCTGTCCAGGCCGCGCCTGGCGCACTTTGGCGTGAGCACACACCAGTTCATCAGCGATGAGGACGTGATCGAGCAAGCCAAGGCCGAAGACACGACCCGTGCCGTGCAGGCCATGCGCAAGGCACATCGTCTGGCGCTGCTGGATGGCGCGATTGTCGGGATCGGGAATGCGCCGACCGCGCTGATCGAACTGGTACGCCTGATCCGCGAGGAAGGCGTGCGGCCGGCGCTGGTGGTCGGCATGCCGGTGGGCTTTGTCTCGGCCGCCGAAAGCAAGGACCTGATGGCCACGGTGCCGGAAGTGCCATGGATCGTGATCCGTGGCCGCAAGGGCGGCTCGACGCTGGTGGTGGCTGCCCTGCATGCGCTGCTGGCGTTGGCCGAGGCGCGCCAGAAGCAGGCGGTCGCAGCCTGACAACCCGAACACGGAGCATTCAGGCATGGAAGGCAAACCCCAGAAAGGCACCCGCACCGGCTTCACCACCGGCGCCTGTTCCGCCGCGGCAGCACGCGCCTGCGCGGTGGGACTGGTGCACGGGCTGATTCCGCCGCACATCACCAGCCTGTTGCCCAATGGCGATCGCGTGAGCTTTGCCGTGGGCGATGGCGTGGTCGAGGGCGAGGGCGCGCAGCGGCGTGCGCATGCCTGGGTCGAGAAGTTCGCTGGCGACGATCCGGACTGCACCGACAAGGCGCATCTGACCGTCGATTTGCGCGTGCTGCCCGGGCAGGTGGGCAAGATCGTCTATCGCAGCGGCGAAGGCGTGGGCACGGTAACCATGCCGGGCCTGGGACTGGAAGTGGGCGGGCCGGCCATCAATCCGGTGCCGCGCCAGAACATTGCCGACAACCTGCGCGAAGCGCTGGACGAGCACGGCAGCGACCTGCTGAATCACCACGGGCTGGAAGTGACCATCAGCGTGCCCGGCGGGCAGGACATGGCGAAGAAGACCACCAATGCGCGCCTCGGCATTCTGGGCGGCATCAGCATTCTGGGCACCACCGGCATCGTCAAGCCGTATTCCACCAGCGCCTGGCGCGCCAGCGTGGTGCAGGCCATCCAGGTGGTCTCCACGCTGGGGCATGAGGTGGTGGCTCTGACCACCGGCGGGCGCACCGAGAGTTTTGCCATTGCCGAACTGCGCAAGGACCACCCCGAGTTGCCGTCGGCCTGCTTCATCCAGATGGGCGACTTTCTGCGCTACGCGCTGGACGAGGTGGTGGCGCAGGGCATCCGGCTGGTGGTGCTGGGCGTGATGGTGGGCAAGCTGACCAAGATCGCCCAGGGCGAGACCATCACGCACGCCAACCGTAACGTGGTGGACACCGATCTGGTGGCGCGCATTGCCCGGCAGATCGGCGCCAGCGAGGAGGATTGCGCTGCCATTGCCAACGCAGAAACGGCGCGCTTCGGCGCCGAACTGATGGTGGAACGTGGCCTGGGCGATGCCTTCCACCACGCGCTGGCGCAGGCCGCCATCGACACGCTGACCGCGCCCGACCGCTACGGCGACGCCTTCCAGCTCCGCGTGCTGGTGTGCGACTTTGCCGGCAACAAGGTGGCCGATGTGCTGTCGCCGCCGGTGCCCGAGCGCCCCAGGCCGAGCAGTGCCGGACGCACCGGCATCGGCCACACCCATTCTTCTGACTTTGATACGGAATAAGCCCGGCATGCAGACCCTTGCCAAGGACCCCAACCCCTGCCGCGTGATCGGCGTGCTCGACGATGGCGCCGAAAGCCTGACGCCGACCGCGCTGGCGCACATCCGCAATGCGGACGTGATCATCAGCTGGGCCGACAGCCTCGCGCTGTTCGCGCCCCTTTTCAAGCCCGATGCTCAGGTGCATGACGCCACCGGCAAGCTGTCCGAAGTACCCGAATGGGTGCGTTCGGCGCGCGCATTGGATCTGCGCTGCGTGGTGCTCGCCACCGGCGATCCGCTCTGTTTCGGCGTGGGCAGCTATCTGGCGTCACGCCTGTGCGTGAACGCGGTGGATGTGATGCCGAATGTCTCGACCATCCAGCTGGCGTGTGCGCGGCTGGGGCTGTCGTGGGCGGACATGAAGCTGGCGTCCATCCATACGCGCGATACCGGCGAGTGGGAACGCGGCGCCCCGCCCTCCCACGGCATGTATGCGTTGGCGCAGCAGCTGCGACGCCATATGCATCTGGCGGTGCTGACCAGCCCCGAAAACACGCCCGGCCGCATTGCGCGCCTGCTGCAGATCGAGGGGTTGGCCGGCGATTTCCGCATGGCGGTGGCCGAATGCCTGGCCAGCCCGCAGGAACGCGTGCTGGGCGACCTGAGTGTGGATGAGGTGGCCAGCGGCGAGTTCGCCCATCCCAATGTGGTGCTGCTGTGGCGCCAGACACCCCTGCCCGACCCGGTACTGACTAGCCAGGCCGACAGCGCGTTTGCGCAGCGCCAGCCCGACAAGGGGCTGATCACCAAGCAGGAAGTGCGTGCCGTTTCGCTGGCGCGGCTGCAATTGCGCGCCTCGAGTGTGGTGTGGGACATTGGCGCCGGCAGCGGCTCGGTGGGACTGGAAGCGGCGCGCCTGTGCCAGCAGGGCCATGTGTTTGCCATCGAGAAGAACGCGGGCGACTTTGCCATCGCGCAGTCCAACCATGCGGCGTTTGGCCTGAGCAACTACAGCCTGTTCAACGCCAAGGCGCCCGAACTGCTGGACGGTTGGCCTGATCCGGACGCGGTGTTCGTCGGCGGCTCCGGAGGCGAACTGGCGGAGCTGATCCGCCTGATCACGCAGCGGCTGAAGCCGGGTGGCCATCTGGTGATGAACTTCGTGACGCTGGAAAACCTGGCCACGGCCACGGCGACGCTACAGGCACTGGAAGACAGCGGCATCGCGTGGGATGTGCTGCAACTGCAGGCCGCCCGCAGCAAACCCATTCTGCACATGCACCGCATGGCTGCGGAAAACCCGGTCTGGATCGTGACCGCGAAGAAAGAGAAATGATGCATCGTGAATCTTTGTTGAACGCCATAGCCGCGGGCGTGGATGCTGCCAGCGCGCAGTTGAAGCCCGGCAATGGCAGCCATGATGTAGCGGACTGCGTTCCGCATGGCGCAACACGGCGCACTGGCAAAACGACGATCGGTACCCTGATCGGCGTATCCCTCGGCCCCGGCGCACCGGGCCTGATCACGCGCGATGCGTGGGCGCAGTTGCAACGCCGCGATGCGGCCTGGGTCTATCCCGCGCGCAGCGGCAAGACGCCCAGCTACGCCTTCGACATCGTCTCGCGCGCCCGCCTGCAGCCGCCTGAAGAGCACGCCCAACTGCTGTTCCCGATGACGCACAATGGTGAAAAGCTGGCCGCTGCCTGGCTCAAGGCTGCGCATGCGATCCTGCCTTGGCTGGAAGCGGGCAAGGACGTGCTGTTTCTGGTGGAGGGCGACGCCAGCACCTATGCCACGTTCGGCCATCTGGCGCGCACGGTGCAGCAGCTGGATGCAGACATTCCGGTGCGCACGATTGCAGGGGTCAACTCCTTCACCTCGGCCTGTGCCGATGCCGGCATCGCACTGGCCGAACAGGATGACACCATCGCCATCATCCCGGCGGCCTACGGCGTGAGCGCCATCGACCGGCACCTGAAGGACTTCGACACCCTGGTGCTGATGAAGATCAAACCGCTGCTGAACGAGTTGCTGGACTGGCTGGAACAACGCGACCTGCTGGAAGAAGCCTGGTTCATCGAACGCTCCGGCGCCGAGGACGAACGTCATCTGAGCGGGCGCGAGCTGCTGACGCTGCGTGATACGAAGATCAGCTATCTCTCGCTGATGATCATCAAGCATCCGCACCGGGTGCGGGGGGAACGCATCAAGGGCTGCCTGAAGAAGGATCGTGCTGTGCCGGCTGACACAGCGGCGGCAGCCGGCACGGACGTGGACGCCAACGCCAACGCCAACGCCAACGCCAACGCCAGCAACAGCAACAGCAACAGCAACAGCAACAGCAACAGCAACAGCGAGGCTACCGCATGAGCAGTGACCAGAAAGTCGTGACATCCGCCCCTGCAGTACCCGAAGATCAGGTACGCGTGGCGCTGATCGCCATTACGAAACACGGTGCTGCCCAGGCGCTGGAACTGGCTAGCCGCTGGCCCGAACATCTGCCGGCTCCGCATATCTGCACCTCGGCCAAGTTCGGCGAAGTCTTTGCCGGCCTGTCCAGCCCGCTGCATGTCTACACCGGCGCCCTGAAGGACGAGATCCCCCGCCTGTTCACCGAGCATGACCAGCTGGTGTTCTTCGTGTCGCTGGGCGCCGTGGTGCGCCTGATCGCACCGCATCTCAGGAGCAAGGACGAGGACCCCGGCGTGATCGTGGTGGATGATGCGGGCGACTATGTAATCCCGGTGCTGTCAGGCCACGTGGGCGGCGCCAACGCCTGGAGCGAGCGCGTGGGCGCACTGCTGGGCGCCACGCCCGTGCTGACCACGGCTTCGGACGTGGGCAAGACGATTCCGGTGGACATCCTGGGCCGCCACCTCGGCTGGCGCGTGGAGGCGCCCAAGATCAACATCACGCGTGTGTCGGCCGATGTGGTCAATGGCGAACCGATCGCCTTTGTGCAGGAAGCCGGCAGCAGCCACTGGTGGACGCGTCCCACACCCCTGCCCGCCAATGTGGAACTGCTCCAGAGCTTCAACCAGGTCGATCCGGCGCGACATCGCTCGGTGCTGTGGGTGACCCGTGCCGAACTGGACGCGCCGTTCTGGCAGCAGTGGCATGAACGGCTGGTGGTCTATCGGCCGCCAGAGGGGCAAGGGGAAGAGGACCGTGGCTGAGATCTTGCGCCCTTCCGCCGACGATGCCACGCCATGCTTGGAAGCCGGCACGGCGACCGCCAGCAGCTTGCACAAGCAAGCCCCCACGCAAACACCCGGCTATGTAGCTGGAAGCTGTCCTGAAACAAAGGATGCAGAACCAGGCCCCCCGGAAACGAGACTGTGCGCCTTGGGCCTCGGCTGCGACCGCGGCACCCCCACCGCCACCCTGCACCAGGCCATCGCGCAGGCGCTCGACAAGGCCGGTCTGCACTGGCAGCAGGTGGCCGTCGTCGCCAGCATCGACCTGAAGGCCGACGAAGTCTGCATGCAGGAGATCGCCCGCCAGCAGCACTGGCACATCCGCTTCTTCCCCGCGCCGCAGCTGGCCAGTGTCGACGTACCCAACCCCAGCGAAACCGTGCGCAAGTACACCGGCACGCCGTCCGTAAGCGAAGCCGCCGCGCTGCTCGCTGGCGGCCTGCTCGCCGGCGGCCTGCATCTGGGCCAGAGCCAGAGCCAGAGCCATGCCCAGGCCCTACCCGCCACCCACCTGCTGGTGGAAAAACACAAGCTGCGCGGCCCCGATGGCCGCAATGCCACGGTATCGATTGCCGTCCTGCCGGCGGCAGTCCCCGCCACCCCCTGATTCCGCAACCGCATTTCCTACGGAACCCCATGACTGCAACCACCACTCCCACCCCCTCCCGCAACGGCAAGATCATGCTGGTCGGCATCGGACCCGGCGACGCCGGCACCATGACGGCACGCGCACGCGAAGCGATCCAGGAAGCCGACACCATCATCGGCTACGTCACCTACATCAAGCTGGTCGCCGACCTGATCGGCGGCAAGGAGGTCATCCGCAAGAGCATGACCGAGGAACTGGACCGCGCCATCGAGGCACTGGAGCGTGCACGCGAGGGCAAGAAGGTGGCGCTGGTGTCGTCCGGCGATGCGGGCGTGTACGGCATGGCCGGCCCGACGTTCGAGGTGCTGTTCCAGGCCGGCTGGACGCCGCCCGAAGTGACCGAGGAAGAAGCGGAAGATGGCAGCATCCGCCGCATAGTGGCGGATGGCATCGAAGTCGAGATCATCCCAGGTGCCTCCGCCATCAACGCCTGCGCGGCGCTGGTCGGTGCGCCCCTGACGCATGACTTCTGCGCCATCTCGCTGTCCGACCTGCTGACGCCCTGGCCCACCATCGCGCGCCGTCTGGATGCTGCTGCCGCCGCGGACTTTGTGGTCGCACTGTACAACCCCAAGAGCGGCCGCCGCACCCAGCAGATCGTGCAGGCGCAGCGCCTGTTCCTGCGCCATCGTGATCCGGCCACGCCGGTGGCCATCGTCAAGTCCGGTTACCGCCGCCGCCAGGACATCGTGCACACCACGCTGGCCGACATGACCGATTGCGACATCGGCATGCTCAGCACCGTGTTGATCGGCAACAGCAACACCTTTGTGCGTCACGGTCTGATGGTGACGCCGCGCGGCTATGCCAACAAGTACGAAGTGGAAGGCAGCAAGAACACGCGTGAAGGCGAAAAAGCCGGCCGCTCGCTCAGCACCGGACTGAACGGCTGGCAGGAAACCGTGCGTGCAGCGCATGCAGCAGGCAGTACCATCGAGGCGCTCGCGGCAGAATACCGTCTGCCGGCGGACTACATCCGCATGACCATCGACGAGCCGGTGCTCGACACCACCATCAATGCCGAAGAAGGAGTGGAAGCATGAATGAAGCCCAGGTTGCCGCGTTGCGCGAAGAATGCCTGACCTGCGAACGCGGATGTGATGCCGCAGTGGAGATGGCCTTGCAGAGCAGGAACGCTGCGATCCAGGTAAAGCTTGCCACTGAAGGAGCGAAACCGGCAGACTGCACATGCGATGACTCCGCCGCGTCCGCGTCCGCGACCGCAGACGCACCCGCAGTCATCAAACCCAAGATCAGCCACTACCGCCGCCACCTGCTGCTGTGCGTGGGTCCGCGCTGCACACAAGACGGCCAGTCGCAGGAGCTGTATGACAGCCTGGGCGCGCGCTTCAAGGCGGCAGGACTGCAGGAAGGCGATCTGCGCGTCAAGCGCAGCCGCGTGAGCTGCTTTGCCGCCTGCAAGGGCGGGCCCATCGTCTGCGTGCAGCCGGATGGCGTCTGGTACTACAACGTCACCTCGGCCAATATGGACCGCATCATCGACGAGCATTTGGTGCATGGCCGCGTGGTGCAGGAACTGGTGTTCCACCAGGGGCCGGACGGCATCTGCGACGACGACGCGCCATGACATCCTGCGTCGCCCTGCTGATCGCCGCGCCCGCCTCGCGCCAGGGCAAGACCACGCTCACCGCCGGGCTGGCGCGCCTGCATGCGCGCGCCGGACGCCGTGTGCAGGTGTTCAAGTGCGGGCCGGATTTTCTGGATCCGTACTGGCACGAGCTGGCCAGCGGGCGGCCTGTGTACCAGCTCGATTTGTGGATCAACGGGGAGCAGGATATCCGCGAACGCCTGCATCGCGCTGCGCAGGAGTCGGACCTGATCCTGATCGAAGGCGTGATGGGGTTGCATGATGGCAAGCCCAGTGCGGCTGATATTGCGCGGCTGCTGGGCATTCCGGTGCTGTGCATCCTGAGCGCAGCGGCGATGGCGGATACGTTCGGGGCTGTGGCCTACGGCCTGCGCCATTACCCCCACCCCTCCGGCCAACCGCTGCCCTGGGCCGGCGTGCTGGCCAACCATGTGGGCAGCGAACGCCACGCCGGCATGCTGAGCGAGAGCGTGGTGGAGGACCACTTCTGGGGCCATCTGCCGCGCGATGCCGGTTTCAGCCTGCCGGAGCGGCATCTGGGGCTGGTGGTGGCGCAGGAGGTGGAAGATGCCACTGCGCGGCTGGATGCGGTGGCGGATGCGCTGGCGAAGACGGCATTGGGTGCTCTACCGTGGGAGCCGGGATGCGGTGCCAGTGCCAGTGCCAGTGCCGCGGCAGCAGAAACCGGAAACGAGCGACAAGCCTCATCCTGGCAAGACTGGCGCATCGCGTTTCCTGCTCCACCAAAGCAGGCGCTGCCCCAGCTGCTGCGAGACAGGACCATCGCAGTCGCCCGCGATGCCGCCCTGTGCTTCATCTACGCAGCCAATCTGGAAGCCTTGCATGGCATGGGCGCAGAGGTCGTGTTTTTCTCGCCGCTGGCCAATGAGGCCCTGCCCCCCTGCGATGCTGTGTGGCTTCCCGGTGGCTACCCCGAGCTGCACGCTGAAGCGCTGGGCCGCGCCACCACCAGCCGGGACAGTATGGCGGCTCACGTCGCTGCCGGTAAGCCGGTGTGGGCCGAGTGCGGCGGCATGATGCTGCTGTTCGAGAGACTCACGCAGAAGGATGGCAGCACGCAGGCGCTATGGGGCTTGCTGCCTGGCGAAGTCACCATGCAGCCGCGCCTCGCCGCCCTGGGCAGCCAGCAGCTGGACTGGGGCATCGGCACCCTGCGCGGCCACACCTTCCACCACTCGCGCTGCACAACGCCGCTGGAGCCCATCGCCCATACGCAACGCCCGTCCACCGGCGAAAACGTCGATGCGCTCTACCGCCATGGCTGCATCATGGCGAGCTACTTCCACGCGTGGTTTGCATCCAATCCTGCAGTAACAGCATCGCTGTTCGGCGCATCCAGAGCGCCCTAAGCCGCACCACCCTGTTCCTGCACCCGTGCAATCTCCTGCCTCAGGAAATCAAACACCGCCTCATCCTCGCAGAACGCCACATTGAAGCGCAGCCACGGGCTGGGCTCCAGCCCCGGCGAGAACAGGTGGCCGGGGCCGAGCAGGATGTCGTGCTCGGTCGCACGCAGCGCCAGCACGTTGGCGTCGGCAATAAGCGGATGACGCACCCAGAGAAACATGCCTGCCTTGGGCTCGGTGAACAGCTCGAAGCCCAGCTCCAGAAAACGCGCGGCCACCTTCTCATGCGCAGCCGTCAGCCGGTCGCGCAGCGTCTTGGCATGCTTGCGCCAGCGCCCGTCGATCAACGCGCCATAGACGATGCGTTCCGACAGCTCGGCTGAAGTCAGCCCCGAAATCATCTTCAGCTGCGCCAGATCCTCGATCAGTTCCGGATTACCCGCCATATAGCCCACGCGCAGGTTGGGCGAGATGGTCTTGGAAAAGCTGCTGATGTAGACCACGCGATTGAGCTGGTCCAGACTGGCAAAGGAGGGATGCGGGCGCGGATCCAGATCGCTGTAGATATCGTTCTCCACCAGCGTCACATCGTATTTTTCCGCCAGTTGCAGCACGCGGTACATATGCGCCAGCGTGGCCGATGCGCCCGTCGGGCAATGCAGCCGCGGCTGCGTGAAGAACACCTTGGGCCGGCGCTCTTCCAGCAGGCGCTCCAGCAAGGCCAGGTCGTAGCCTTCCTCCGTGCGCGTCACGCCCAGCAATTCGCCGCCCAGCAGCCGCAGGCCAAAGCACAGGTTGGCATAGCTCGGGTCGTCGATCAGCACCGGATCGCCCGCATGCACCAGCCGTCGGGCAATCAGGTCCAGCGCATGGCTGGAGCCCTGCGTCAGCAGGATCTGCTCGGTAGTCAGCGCCACCTCGTGCTCCACCAGCAGATCGCGCACCAGCTGCCGCAGCGGCGCAAAGCCCTTGGGCTCGCCATAGCCGCTGATACTGATCTCGCCGGAGGCCAGCGTGCGCAGCGCACGGCGCACGCCGTCGCCAAACAGCCAGTCTTCCGGCAGCCAGCCGCAACCCGGTTTGCGGCTCAGCCCGCGGTGCTCGAAGATGCGCCTCATGTAATACATCGAGTCGAAATCGTAGCTGCCGCCGGCCGCAGGCACCTGCCCATCGTCCTGCCGGCGCCGACGCACGAAAAAGCCCAGGTGCGGGCGCGAGACGAAATAGCCCTGCGCCACCAGTCGGTCGTAAGCATCAACCACCGTGTACACGCTCACCCCGTGCGCATGGGCAAACTGCCGGATCGACGGCAGCTTGGAACCCGGACGCAGCGCACCCTCTTCGACCAGGCGACTGAAACCGTCCACGATCTGCTGGACCAGGGACACGGAAGAGGAGGAATCGAGCACGAACATGGCAGAAGGCAGTCCCGGCGGACCGCTGAGCACCTCAAAGATAGGGGTTAGTACTGATCGGGTTTATTTGTACAGCGCAAACGACCTGCACAGTACCAGTCAGCACGGGCACAAGCTGTATATGTTAGCCCTTCGGACCGGTCTATAGAGTGGCATCCCATTGTTCGCCAATGTTATTCACCGGAGAAGGAAGCCATGCTCGACACCACCAAGACCACCAACGCCAGCCTGTACGCGCGCCGCGAAGCGGCCATTCCGCGCGGCGTGGGCCACACCCACCAGATCTTCATCGACCGCGGCGACAACGCCGAAATCTGGGACGTGGAAGGCAAGCGCTACATCGATTTTGCCGGTGGCATCGCCGTGCTCAACACCGGCCACCGCCATCCGCAGATCATGGAGGCGGTGCAGCAGCAAATGAGCCGCTTCACCCACACTTGCTTCCAGGTGCTGGCCTACGAAAGCTATGTGGAACTGGCCGAGCGCCTGAACGACAAGGCCCCCGGCGACTTCGCCAAGAAAACCGTATTCCTGTCCACCGGCGCCGAGGCGGTGGAAAACGCCGTCAAGATCGCGCGCTGCCACACCGGCCGCGGCGGCGTGATTGCCTTCAGCGGCGCGTACCACGGCCGCACCTCGCTGACCATGGCGCTGACCGGCAAGGTCGTGCCCTACAAGGCCGGTTTCGGCCCCTTCCCCGGCGAGATCTTCCACGCCCGCTTCCCCAACCCCAAGCGCGGTGTCACCGTCGAGGATTCCATCGAGTCCATCGAGCAGATCTTCAAGAATGACATCGAGCCGAGCCGCGTGGCAGCCATCATCATCGAGCCGGTGCAGGGCGAAGGCGGTTTCAACCCCGCGCCGCGCGCCCTGCTCGAACACATCCGCGCCGTCTGCGACCAGCACGGCATCGTGATGATCGTGGACGAGGTGCAGACCGGCGCCGGCCGCACCGGCACCTGGTACGCCATCGAGCAGAGCGGCGTGGTGCCGGACATGATCACCCTGGCCAAGTCCATGGCCGGCGGCTTCCCGATTTCTGCCGTCACCGGCCGTGCCGAAATCATGGACGCGCCCGCTCCCGGCGGCCTGGGCGGCACCTACGCCGGCAACCCGATCGGTTGCGTGGCTGCGCTGGCGGTGATGGACACCTTCGAGCAGGACAACCTGCTGCAGCGCTCGCGTGATGTGGGCCGCCACATGGTGAGCAAGCTCGAAGCCATTGCCGAGAAGCACCCCGAACTGACCGACATCCGCGGCCTGGGCGCCATGGTGGCGGTCGAGCTGTGCAAGGACGGCGACATGCAGCAACCCGCGCCCGAACTGGCCAAGGCGATCTCCGCCGAGGCGGCCCGCCGCGGCCTGATTCTGCTGACCTGCGGCACCTACGGCAACGTGCTGCGCATCCTGGTGCCGCTGACGGCCAGCGATGCCCTGCTGGACGAAGGCCTGGAGATCCTGGCCGCCAGCGTCGAAGCAGCCAAGCAGGCCTGACCATTTTTGTCGGGGGCGCCGGACACACCCTCGGCGCGGGATAACGGAACGCATTCCGCCCCGCGTGGAGGCCGGCACCCCGATGTTTATCCGGAGCCCCTCCGCTCCCCCCGTGCGAGAGAATAAAAGAGGAGACAACATGAAAACACAAGCCTGCGGTGCGGAAGGCACCACGCTGAAAAACGGGTTGCGCTCGCGGCACCTCACCATGATTTCGATTGCGGGCGTGATCGGCGCTGCGCTGTTCATCGGTTCCGGCAACGTGATAGCCAACGCCGGCCCGGCCGCCATCCTGGCCTATATCGCGGGCGGCATCGTCGTGGTGCTGGTCATGCGCATGCTCGGGGAAATGGCCGTGGCCCAGCCCGACACGGGCTCGTTCTCCACCTATGCCGACCGCGCCATCGGGCGCTGGGCCGGCTTTACCATCGGCTGGCTGTACTGGTACTTCTGGGCCCTGCTCATGGGCTGGGAAGCCTACGTGGCCGGCAAGATCCTGCACAGCTGGTTCCCCATGATTCCTATCTGGGGCTACATGCTCATCGTCACCGTCTCGCTCATCCTGGTCAACCTGATGAAGGTGAAGAACTACGGCGAATTCGAATTCTGGTTTGCGCTGGTCAAGGTCACGGCCATCATCGTGTTCCTGATCATCGGCCTGCTGGCGCTGACCCACCTGTGGCCCTGGGGCCAGCCGGATGCCGTCGGCTTCACGCATCTGACGAAAGAAGGCTTCATGCCGAACGGATTCGGGGCCGTAGTCACCGCCATGCTCGGGGTGATGTTCGCCTTTATCGGCGCCGAGATCGTCACGGTGGCCGCTGCCGAATCCGAAAACCCCAGCAAGGAAATCGTCAAGACCACCAAATCCGTGGTGTGGCGCATCATCCTGTTCTACGTCGGCTCCATCTTCATCGCCGTCTGCCTGGTGCCCTACAACGACCCGCTGCTGAAAGACGCCACGCACGGCACCTACACCGTCACGCTCACGCGCCTGGGCATTCCCGAAGCGCGCCACATCGTCAACTTCGTGGTGCTGACCTCCGTCTGCAGCTGCTTCAACTCCGCCCTCTACACCTGCTCGCGCATGCTGTATTCGCTGTCGCGCCGTGGTGATGCGCACCGCATCATGCAGATCACCGGCAAGAACAGCGGCAGCCCCTGGGTCGGCGTGCTGATCTCCAGCATCTTCTCCTTCGTCGCCATCTACCTGACCGCCACCGAGAAAATGGACATCTACGACGTGCTGATGTCTGCCACCGGCACCGTGGCCATGTACGTGTACCTGTGCATCGCCATCTCCCAGCTGAAGATGCGCCAGAAGCTGGAAGCCTCCGGCAAGCCCATCGGCTTCAGGATGTGGCTGTTCCCCTGGCTGACCTATGCCGTCATCTTCGCGATTGCCGCCTCGCTGATCGTGATGGTGTTCGAAGGCACCTACCGCACCGAAGTGGTCTACACCTCCATGCTGGCCGCCGTGATCGTCGTCATGGGCCTGATCGCGCAGAAATTCAATATCGGCGGACAATCGCAACAGAACATCGCCCCCATGGTCGGCCTGCAGCCTGAGGCCAGCGCCACCTGACACGCACCGTTTTATCAAATCAAGAAGGAAGTCAACGCAATGCTCCAGAAAACCACCCGCACCGCCTTTCAATGGGATGACCCGCTGCTGCTCGACCAGCAACTCACCGACGAAGAACGCATGGTGCGCGACGCAGCCGCCGCCTACTGCCAGGACAAGCTCGCCCCGCGCGTGCTCAACGCCTTCCGCAACGAACAGACCGATCTGGAAATCTTCCGCGAGATGGGCGAACTCGGCCTGCTCGGCCCCACCATCCCCGAGCAGTACGGCGGCCCCGGCCTCAACTACGTCTGCTACGGCCTGATCGCCCGCGAGATCGAGCGTGTCGATTCCGGCTACCGCTCCATGGCCAGCGTGCAGTCCTCGCTGGTGATGGTCCCGATCTACGAATTTGGCAATGAGGCCACGCGGCAGAAGTACCTGCCCAAGCTGGCCAGCGGTGAATGGATCGGCTGCTTCGGCCTGACCGAGCCCAACCACGGCTCCGACCCCGGCAGCATGGTCACCCGTGCCAAGAAGGTCGATGGCGGCTACAGCCTGACCGGCAACAAGATGTGGATCACCAACTCCCCGGTGGCCGATGTGTTCGTGGTCTGGGCCAAGGACGATGAAGGCGCGATCCGCGGCTTTGTGCTGGAAAAGGGCTGGAAGGGCCTGTCCGCGCCTGCCATCCATGGCAAGGTCGGCCTGCGCGCCAGCATCACCGGCGAGATCGTGATGGACGAGGTGTTCGTGCCGGAAGAGAACGCCTTCCCCGAGGTGCGTGGCCTGAAAGGCCCCTTCACCTGCCTGAACAGCGCCCGCTACGGCATCGCCTGGGGTGCGCTGGGAGCGGCCGAAGCCTGCTGGCACACGGCACGCCAGTACACCATGGATCGCAAGCAGTTCGGCAAGCCGCTGGCAGCCAACCAGCTGATCCAGAAGAAGCTGGCGGACATGCAGACCGAGATCACGCTGGGCCTGCAGGGCGTGCTGCGCCTGGGCCGCATGAAGGACGAAGGCACGGCGGCGGTGGAGATCACCAGCATTTTCAAGCGCAACAATTGCGGCAAGGCGCTGGAGATTGCCCGTACGGCGCGTGACATGCTGGGCGGCAATGGCATCAGCGACGAGTTCGGCGTGGCACGTCATCTGGTCAACCTGGAAGTGGTGAACACCTACGAGGGCACGCATGACATCCACGCACTGATCCTGGGCCGTGCCCAGACCGGCATCGCTGCCTTCTAAGCCCCTGTTGTCTCCTCCTCCCTGCTGCTGCCGGTCTGCGTGCCGGCGGTGGCAGGGCTTTTCTCCCGGAACCCCTGCCCATGACAAGTTCACCCCCGCGCCCGCAGCCCCTGGCCGGCATCCGCGTGCTCGATCTCTCCCGCGTGCTGGCCGGCCCCTGGGCCAGCCAGATTCTGGGCGATCTGGGCGCCGATGTGGTCAAGGTCGAGCGCCCCGGCAACGGCGACGACACCCGTGCCTGGGGCCCGCCCTACCTGAAGGATGCGGACGGCCAGCCCACGCGCGAATCGGCCTACTTTCTCTGCACCAACCGCAACAAGCGCTCCATCACCGTCGACATGGCCAGCCCCGAAGGCCAGCAGCAATTGCAGCAACTCGCGGCCAAAGCCGACATCGTGCTGGAAAACTTCAAGACCGGCGGCCTGCAGCAATACGGCCTGGACTACGCCAGCCTCAACGCCATCAACCCGCGCCTGATCTACTGCTCCATCACTGGCTTCGGCCAGAGCGGCCCCTACGCCTCGCGCCCCGGCTACGACTTCCTGATCCAGGCCATGGGCGGGCTGATGAGCATCACCGGCGTGCCCGATGACGAAGCCGGCGCCGGCCCGCAAAAGGTGGGCGTGGCGCTGACCGACATCCTCACCGGCCTGTACGCCACCATCGGCATCCTGGCCGCGCTGCAGGAACGCAACCGCTCCGGCCTGGGCCAGCATATCGACACCGCCCTGCTCGACGTCCAGGTAGCCACTCTCGCCAACCAGGCCTCCAACTACCTGGTGGGCGGCATGGTGCCACGCCGCATGGGCAACGCGCACCCCAGCATCGTGCCCTACCAGACCTTTCCCACTGCCGACAGCGACATGATCCTGGCCGTGGGCAACGACGGCCAGTTCGCCCGCTTCTGCACCGTGGCCGGCCGCCCGGAATGGGCGCAAGACGAGCGCTTTGCCACCAACCCGCAGCGCGTCAGGCACCGCGCCGAACTGATCCCGTTGCTGCGCCAGACCACCGTCATGCGCAGCACGGCGGAATGGGTCAGCGCGCTGGAACAGGCCGATGTGCCCTGCGGCCCGGTCAACCGGCTGGATCAGGTATTTGCCGATCCGCAGGTGCAGGCGCGCGGCATCCAGGTCGATCTGCCGCACCCGCTCGGCACGGTTGCCACCGTAGCCAGCCCGGTGCGCCTGAGCGCCACGCCGGTGCAATACCGCATGGCGCCGCCGCTGCTGGGTCAGCATACCGAGGAGGTGCTGCGCGACTGGCTGCAGACCGATCATCCGGAGAAGGCGATCGCATGACAAACGCCGCCAGCACATCGCGTCCAGCCTGCCCATTGACTAACCCTCGTGCCAAGCGCTGACTTTCCGATTTTCTATACTGCCCCGTAGCTCAACCCGTTTTCCAGAACCACAACGAGACAACCATGACCACCAACAACTCCCCCCTGCTCCAGCTCAAGGATCCGACCCTGCTCAAGAACGCCGGCTACATCAACGGCGCCTGGGTGGAAGGCGACGGCACCTTCGCCGTGACCGACCCCGCCACCGGCCTGGAACTGGCACAGGTTGCCAACCTCACCGCCACCCAGACGCAGCAGGCCATCGATGCTGCCGAAGCCGCCCTGCCCGCCTGGCGCGGCATGACGCACAAGCAGCGCAGCCAGCTGCTGCGCAAGTGGTTCGAGCTGATTCTGGCGCACCAGGACGATCTGGCCCGCCTGATGACCGCCGAACAGGGCAAGCCACTGGCCGAAGCCACGGGCGAAGTCGTCTACGGCGCCAGCTTCGTCGAGTGGTATGCCGAAGAAGCCAAGCGCACCTACGGCGAGACCGTGCCCAGCTTCGCGCCGGACCGCCGCGCCATCGTGCTGCGCCAGCCCATCGGCGTCTGCGCCGCCATCACGCCCTGGAACTTCCCGGTCGCGATGATCACGCGCAAGGTCGCTCCGGCCATCGCAGCCGGCTGCACCGTCGTCGTCAAGCCGGCTGAATTCACCCCGCTGTGCGCGCTGGCGCTGGCCGAACTGGCGCACCGCGCCGGCATTCCCAATGGCGTCATCAACGTGGTGCCCACCGAACATGCCGCCGCCGTCGGCAAGGTGCTGTGCGACAGCCCGGTGGTGCGCCACCTGAGCTTCACCGGCTCTACCGAAGTCGGCCGCATCCTGATGGCGCAGTGCGCCCCCACCATCAAGAAACTGGCGCTGGAACTGGGCGGCAACGCGCCCTTCATCGTGTTCGACGATGCCGACGTGGACAGCGCCGTGGAAGGCGCCATGGCCAGCAAGTACCGCAACGCCGGCCAGACCTGCGTCTGCGCCAACCGCCTGTATGTGCAGGACGGCATTTACGACGCCTTCGTCGCCAAGCTGGCCGAGCGCGTCAAGGGCCTGAAAGTGGGCAACGGCTTCGAGCCCGGCGTGACGCAGGGCCCGCTGATCGAGCCTGCTGCGCTGGAAAAGGTCAAGGAACACATTGCCGACGCGCTCTCCAAGGGCGGCAGCATCGTCACAGGCGGCAAGCCGCTGGAAGGCCAGTTCTTCGAGCCCACCGTCATCGCCAACGCCAGCCAGGACATGCGCGTGGCGCGCGAGGAAACCTTCGGCCCGCTGGCGCCGGTGTTCCGCTTCAAGACCGAACAGGAAGCCATCGACGCCGCCAATGCCACCGAATTCGGCCTGGCCAGCTACTTCTACAGCCGCGACATCGGCCGCATCATCCGCGTGAGCGAAGCGCTGGAATACGGCATGGTCGGCGTCAACATCGGCCTGCTGGGCAGCGAGCAGGTGCCGTTCGGCGGTGTCAAGCAATCCGGCCTGGGCCGTGAAGGCTCGCACCACGGCATGGATGAGTATCTGGAGATGAAGTACGTGAACCTGGGGGATGTGCTCAAGTAAGGCACGCGCGCGGGCTGCAAAGCCCGCTACAATTTCCCCTTCTGCGGGCGTCGTTCAATGGCAGGACCTGAGCTTCCCAAGCTCATGACGTGAGTTCGATTCTCATCGCCCGCTCCAGAACAACACCCCCATGAAAAAAGGCTGCTCATCGCAGCCTTTCTCGTTGATGGGGTCCATTACCTGGCAGACACCGGCGTCACCGCCGTCACATCCACCAGCCCCCCGCCCAGCACCTTGTACAGGTCGATGCGGTTGTTCATCGCCGCCTGTCGCGTCAGCAGCAGCGCCTGCTCCAGCGCGTAGCTCTGGCGCTGCGCATCCAGCAGGTCCAGCGAGCTGGAAATGCCGTTGTCATAGCGCATCTGCACCAGGCGCAGGCGCTCGCGCTCGGCCTGGTAGCCACGCTCCTGCGCGGCCAGCTGGTCTGCCAGCGTACGGCGTGCCGCCAGCTGGTCCGCCACTTCGCGGAAGGCACCCTGGATGCTCTTCTCGTACTGCGCCACCGCAATGTTCTTGCGCGCATTGGCAAGATCCAGGTTGGACTGGTTGCGGCCAAAATCAAAGATCGGCAGGCTGATCTGCGGCATGAAGCTCCAGGCCATGTTGGGGCCGGTGAACAGGCCGTCCAGCTCGCGGCTCACGCTGCCAAAGCTGCCCGTCAGCGAGATGCGCGGGAAGAATGCGGCACGCGCCGCGCCGATGTTGGCATTGGCCGCCTGCAGCTGGTATTCGCTCTGGCGGATGTCCGGGCGGCGCAGCAGCACGTCCGAACTCATGCCCACCGGCAGCGCATTCACCGCCACCTGCTTGCCCAGCGGCAATGCCGGCGGCAGATTGGCCGGAACCGGCTGGCCGATCAGCAGCGCCAGCGCATTGCCGGCCTGCTCACGCAGGCGCGTCTGCGCCGCATAGTCGGCGTGTGCCGATTCGATCAGCGTCTCGTTCTGGCGCAGGTCGATCGCCGAGATCACGCCGGCATTGAAGCGCAGCTTGGCCAGGCGGTAGGTCTTCTCGCGCGAATCGAGCGCCATCTTCGAGATGCGCATGGCCTCATCTGCCGTGCGCTGCGCCACATAGGCCTTGGCCACTTCGGCAATCAGGCTGATCTGCGCGGCATCACGCGCTTCCTGCGTGGCCAGATACTGGTTCAGCGCCGCCGTGCTCATGCTGCGCACACGCCCGAAAAAGTCCAGCTCGAACCCGGTCGATGCCAGGTTGGCACTGTAGATGTTGCCCAGCGTTTCACGGCCGCTCGGGCTGGCATCCGCCGCCGTGCGCGAACGCGTCATGCTGGCGCCAGCGCCCACCGTAGGCAGCTGGTCGGCTCGCGCCACGCCATACTGCGCACGCGCCGCCTCGATGTTGAGCGCCGCCACGCGCAGGTCACGGTTGTTCTGCAGCGCCAGGCCGATCAGCTCGCGCAGGCGTGCATCGGCAAAGTACTGCTGCCAGCCGATGTCGGCAGCGGCCGGCAGGCGCGCATCGCCCGTGTCGGATTGCTGCCAGCCCGCAGGCACTGGCGCATCAGGACGCTCGTAGGTGGGCATCAGGCTGCAGCCCGACAGGAAGGTGACCACCAATGCAGCGGCCAGGCTGCGGGAATGAAGCAGTGTTGCGGGCATCATGCGCCCTCCTTGGGAGTGTGACCAATCTCGTGGGCGCCACGATGCAGCGCCGCACGTTCCTCTGCCGACATGCCTTCCTCGGCTTCCGCCAGAATGCTGTCGACCGACTCAGCCGTAAAACCTGCCTCGGCCGCATGGGCGGCAAAACGTTCCTGCTGTCGCTTGCTGCCCTTGAAGATGGAGCGTACCACCACGAAGAATGTCGGCACAAAGAATACGGCCAAAAGCGTGCCCACGATCATGCCGGACATCACTGCCGTGCCGATCTCACGCTGGCTGGCCGAGCTGGCACCGGTGGCCAGCACCAGCGGCAGCACGCCCAGAATGAAGGCCAGCGAGGTCATCACGATCGGGCGGAAGCGCAGGTGCGCCGCAGCCAGCGCCGCTTCCAGCGGACTCTTGCCCTGCGCCTGCAAGTCCTTGGCAAACTCCACGATCAGGATGGCGTTCTTCGCCGACAGGCCGATGATGGTCACCAGGCCCACCTGGAAGTACACGTCATTGACCATGCCCCGTGCGGTCACCCCCAGCAGCACCCCCAGCACGCCCAGCGGCACCACCAGAATCACCGAGAACGGGATCGACCAGCTCTCGTACAGGGCTGCCAGGCACAGGAACACCGCCAGAATGGCAAAGCCATACAGCAGGATGGCCTGGGCACCCGCCAGTTTTTCTTCACGCGACTGGCCAGTCCACTCGAAGCCGAAGCCCGGCGGCAGCTTGCCGGCCAGCATTTCCATCTCGGCCATGGCCTCGCCCGTGCTGTAGCCCGGGGCGGCACTGCCCGCAATCCGCATGGCCGGATAGCCGTTGTAGCGGATGGACTGCATCGGGCCGGTGATCCAGCGTGTGGTCGCCACTGCCGACAGCGGCACGGCCTGGCCGCGGTTGTTGGTCACCGTCAGCTTGAGGATGTCCGCATCCTGCATGCGGGATGCGGCCTCCGCCTGCACCACCACACGCTGCATGCGCCCGGCGTTGGGAAAATCATTCACGTACTGCGAACCCAGCGCGGTACCGATGGCCGCGTTGATGGAGGCCACGCTCACGCCCTGTGCCAGCGCCCGCTCGCGGTCGATGTCCACCTGCAACTGCTGCGCATCCTCCAGACCGTCCGGACGCACGCCGGCCAGCACCTTGCTCTGCATCGCCATGCCAAGCAGCTGGTTGCGCGCCTGCACCAGGGCGTCGTGGCCATTGTCGCCACGGTCCTGCAGACGGAAGGTAAAGCCGGAGGCCGAACCCAGTTCGGGAATCGCCGGCGGCGTCACAGCAAACACGAAGGCATCGCGGATCTGGCTGAATGCCCCCATGGCACGACCCACGATCGCATCGGCACCCGCTTCACGCTCGGACCAGTCCTTCAGCGTCACGAAGGCCAGCGCCGCGTTCTGGCCACGGCCGGCAAAGCTGAAGCCCAGCACGCTCACCATGGTGCGCACTTCAGGCTGCTTGAGCATGAAGCCTTCCACCTCCTGCATCACGTTGCGCGTACGCTCCTGCGTGGCGCCCGGCGGCAGCTGCACGTTCACGATCAGGTTGCCCTGGTCTTCCTGCGGCAGGAAGCCGGTCGGCAGGCGCAGGAACAGCAGGCCCACCACCGCGATCAGCGCCGCATAGATCACCATCATGCGGCCGCCACGGCGCAGCAGCTTGGCCACCCAGCCCTCGTAGCCCTTGGCGGTGCGCGCAAAGCGCTTGTTGAACCAGCCGAAGAAGCCCTTCTTCTCCTCATGGTGGCCGGCAGCCACCGGCTTGAGGATGGTGGCGCACAGCGCCGGCGTCAGCGACAGTGCCAGGAAGGCCGAGAATGCGATCGACACCGCCATCACCGCCGAGAACTGGCGGTAGATGTTGCCAATGGAGCCGGCAAAGAAAGCCAACGGCACGAACACGGCAATCAGCACCACGGTCACGCCGATGATGGCGCCCGAGATCTGCGACATGGCCTTGCGCGTGGCTTCCAGTGGTGGCAGCCCCTCATCGCTCATGATCCGCTCCACGTTCTCCACCACCACGATGGCATCGTCCACCACGATACCGATCACCAGCACCATGCCGAACATGGTCAGCACGTTGATCGAGAATCCCAGCGCCAGCAGCGCACCGAAGGTACCCAGCAGCGCCACCGGCACCACAATGGTCGGGATGATGGTGTAGCGGATGTTCTGCAGGAACAGCAGCATCACCAGGAACACCAGCGCCACGGCTTCCAGCAGCGTGTACACCACCTTGGTGATGGAGATCTGGATGAACTCCGAGCTGTCATACGGCACGGTCCAGTTCATGCCCTTCGGGAAGAAGCGCTGCAGCTCCGCCATGCGTTCCTTCACCGCCGTGGCCGAAGCCAGCGCGTTGCCGGACGGTGCCAGCTGCACGCCAATACCCACGGCAGCCTTGCCGTTCAGGCGCGCCGACGTCGCATACTGCTGCGAACCCAGTTCGATGCGCGCCACGTCCTTCAGGCGCACGGCAGCGCCATCGGCACTGGCACGCAGGATGATGTTGCCGAACTGCTCGGCATTGGCCAGCTGGCCCGGCACCACCACCGTGGCGCTCATGGTCACGCCCTGCACATTGGGCAGGTCGCCCAGCGTACCGGCAGACACCTGTGCGTTCTGCTCGCGGATGGCCGCAGCCACATCGGCCGCGCTCAGGTTATAGCCCTGCAGCTTGGCCGGGTCGATCCAGACGCGCATGGCGCGCTCGGCGCCGAACAGCTGCGCCTGGCCAATGCCGGGCAGACGCTGGATTTCCGGCAGCACGTTGCGCGCCGCATAGTCGGTCATGGCGTCGATGCGGGCATTCGGATCATCCGACGACAGCATCACGAACATCAGGAAGTTGGAACGCGCCTTGTCCACGCGCACGCCGTTCTGTACCACCACCGAAGGCAGGCGCGGCTGGGCACGGCTCAGGCGGTTCTGCACGTCCACCTGCGCCATGTCGGCGTCGGTGCCCGGCTCGAAACTCAGCGTCACCGAGCCCGTGCCATCGGCCTGCGAGACCGATTCCATGTAGGCCAGGCCGGGGGTACCGTTCATCTCGCGCTCGATCACGGACAGCACGCTGTCATCCATGGTCTGGGCCGAAGCACCCGGGTAGGCGGCGTTGATGACGATGGTGGGCGGCGCTACCGCCGGATACTGCGCAATCGGCAGCTGCGTGATGGACAGTGCGCCCAGCACGATGATGAACAGCGCGATCACCCACGCAAAGATGGGGCGATCGATAAAGAACTTGGCCATGGTGTCTGGTCCCCGCTATCAGCCGCGCGGGGCGCTGGAACCGGAGGCCGCACTGGCGGGTGCAGAAGCTGCTGCAGCAGCATCAGGCGCACTCGCCGCGGCCGCAGCCGGTGCGGAAGCCGGCGCCGATGTGCCCGCCGCAGGTGTCGCAGCCCCCTGCCACGGCACGGCCTTGACCTTCTGCATGCCCGGACGCAGCTTCATCACGCCATCCACGATCACCTGCTCACCCGGCTGCAGGCCGGACAGCACGATCCACTGGCTACCCTGAGCCGGGCCGAGCTTGACCGGACGCGGACCAAAGCTGCCATCCTGCTTGACCACCAGCACGGTATCGCCGGCATTGCCGCGCGTCACGGCCTGTTGCGGCAGCAGGATCACGTTGTCCATGCGCGCCTGCTCGATCTGCACGCGCACATACAGTCCGGGCAGCAGCATGCCGTCGGGGTTGGGCACTTCCGCACGCAGGTTGACCTGGCCGGTCGCCTGGTCCACCGTCACATCGGTGAACAACAGGCGCGCGCGGTGCGCGTACACGCTGCCGTCTTCCAGCAGCACGTTCACTTCGGGGTTGGAGCCCACACCGGTGGCGCCCGCCGCCGTGCGCAGCTTGAGCAGCTCGCTGGCAGACTGGGTGAAGTTCACCACCATCGGATTGGTTTGCTGGATCACGGCCAGCTGCGTGCCCTCGTTGGCACTGACCATGGCACCCTCGGTCACCAGCGCCTTGCCGATGCGGCCGGAAATCGGCGCCGTCACGCGGGCGTAACCGAGGTTGATGTTGGCCGTACGCACGGCTGCCTGGGCCGCCAGCACTTCGGCACGGGAGGCCTTCTCGGCCGCCAGTGCGTTGTCATATTCCTGCTTGCTGATCGCATTGGCGGCAGCCAGCGGTGCAAAACGGCGGGCCTGCGCGCTGGTCTGTCCCAGCAATGCCTGGGCACGGGCCAGGCTGGCGCGCGCGCTCTGCAGCGCAGCCTGGTACGGCGCGCTGTCAATCTGGAACAGCGGCTGGCCGGCATTGACCCATCCCCCTTCGGTAAACAGGCGACGCTGCACCACGCCGGTGGCACGCGCACGCACCTGCGCAATGCGCGACGCCTCCAGACGACCGGGCAGCTCGGTCAGCACCGGCAGATTGCCCGGCTGCACCACCACCACGCCAACCGACGGCGGAGGCGGCGCTCCGGCTCCCTGTGCCCCTGGCGCTGCGGGGTCTTTCTTGCCACATGCCGCAAGTGCAAGCGCTGTGCCGAGCACCAGTGCGGGCACGCCCAGTCGCGCGCCGTGGAGGAATGTCGGTCGTTTCTTCTTCATGCTTGTTCCGTATCGAATGGTTCTGCGAAAGCCTGAGCGGCCTGCGGACGGTTCCGCGTGCCTGCAGCCTGGGCGAATGCGGGAGATCAGCGCAATGTGCCATTGTGCGAGCAAATCGTGACAGGCACAGCGGGCGCAACGCAAGCGGGGCCCACAACCGGCCCCGTTCACACATGCACATGACGTGTCGAAATTATACATACAGGCATGTATGTTGATGGTGACAGAATGCTAGAATGCCCCCGCTCACAACCCAGGCTATTACAGTGAAACGCACCCGCGAGGAAGCCCTCCAGACCCGCCAGCACCTGCTCGAAGCCGCCCTGGAAGTATTCCATGCGCGCGGCGTGGCGCGTGCGTCCCTGGATGAAATCGCGCGCACGGCCGGCGTCACGCGCGGCGCCCTCTACTGGCATTTCCGCAACAAGGAAGACCTGTTCGATGCCCTGTGCCAGGCGCACTTCAAGGACATCCGCGCCAAGCTCTCCTGCGAAGACGGGGCCGTCAACCCGCAGGCCTGGAACATCCTGATCGAGTCCTGCATCGCCTATTACCGCCGCCTGGTGGATGACCCGGTGCTGTGCAAGTTTGCCGCCGTGCTGCATCTCAAGTGCGAAGCCACCCCGGGCAACGAAGGGATTCTGCGCGTGCTGGCCAGCCACCGCGACATCTGGCGCCAGCACATGCGTACGGCGCTCCTGTCGGGTCAGCGCCACGGCCTGCTGCCGCTTGATCTGGACATCGATCTGGCCCAGGCCGCGTTCATGTCCAGCCTGTTCGGCCTGACCTCGCTGTGGCTGTCCGAGCCGCAGCGGCTGGACATGCGCCACTGCGCCGAGCCCATGGTGCGGGCCTGCGCCGACATGTTGTCGCAAAGCCCCCACTTGCGCCGCCCGCTCTGATATCCTCAGCCCCGTCTGCACAAACACCAGCCTGCGGTACTACAATCCGCGCTCTGTTGCAGTCATCCCGCCACACCGGCAAGGAGAGAGGTTCATGAAACATACGGTCACCACCCTGCAGAAGATGAAGTCGGAAGGCAGCAAGATTGCCATGCTGACCTGCTACGACGCCAGCTTTGCCAGCCTGATGAACCAGTGCGGCGTGGACATGCTGCTGGTGGGCGATTCGCTCGGCATGGTGGTGCAGGGCGCCGGCAGCACGCTGCCCGTCACCCTGCAGGACATGGTTTACCACACGCGCTGCGTGGCACGCGGTGCCGGCGATGCGCTGGTGCTGGCCGACCTGCCCTTCGGCAGCTATCAGCAGGACAAGGAACAGGCCTTTGCCAGCTCCGTCGCCCTGATGCAGGCCGGTGCCGAAATGGTCAAGCTCGAAGGCGGCGCCTTCATGGCAGAAACCATCGCCTTCCTGGTAGCGCGCGGGATTCCGGTCTGTGCCCATATCGGCCTCACGCCGCAGTCCGTCAACACGCTGGGCGGCTACAAGGTGCAGGGCAAGGGCGACATGCAGGCAGCCCAGCTGCTGCAGGATGCCCGCACCCTGACCGAAGCCGGCGCCCACATGCTGCTGATGGAAATGGTGCCCGCCGCGCTGGCCGGCGAAGTGTCGCGCAGCATCGCCGTGCCCACCATCGGCATCGGTGCCGGCCCCGAAACCGACGGCCAGGTACTGGTCATGCACGACATGCTCGACGTCTATCCGGGCAAGAAGGCCCGCTTCGTCAAGAACTTCATGGCCGATGCAGGCACCATCCAGCAGGCCGTGAGCAATTACGTGCAGCAGGTCAAGGCCGCCACCTTCCCTGCGCCCGAACACTGCTATTGATCCATATTTGCCACGGAGGTCTTCCATGCAGATCCTGACGACGGTTGCCGAACTGCGCGCCTGGCGCGCCCAGGCCGGTCATGTGGCCTTTGTGCCCACCATGGGCAACCTGCACTCCGGCCATATCGCGCTGTGCCACGAGGCGCGCAACCGCGCCACACAGAAGGCAGGCAAGGTCATCGCCTCGATCTTCGTCAACCCGATCCAGTTCGGCCCCAACGAAGACCTGAGCAAGTACCCCCGCACCTTCGATGCCGACTGCGAAAAGCTGCAGACCGCCGGCGTCGACGCAGTGTTCCACCCCGGCGTGGAAGAACTCTACCCCTACGGGCCGCAACAGTACTTCGTCGAGCCGCCCGAACTGCAGAACCGCCTGTGCGGCGAGTTCCGTCCCGGCCATTTCCGGGGCGTCGCCACCGTGGTGACCAAGCTGTTCAATCTGGTGCAGCCCGACGTGGCCATTTTCGGCAAGAAGGACTACCAGCAGCTCAAGGTGATCGAGGGCATGGTGCGCGACCTGAACATGCCGGTGGAGATCGTGGGCATCGATACCGAGCGCGCCGACGACGGCCTGGCCCTGTCCTCGCGCAATGGCTACCTGACGGACGCCGAGCGCGCCGAAGCCCCGCAGCTGCGCCGCACCCTGGAAGGCATCCGCAGCGCCGTGCAGCAAGGCGAGCGCGACTACGCCAGCCTGTGCGAACGCGCCTGTGCAGAACTGGATGCACGCGGCTGGAAGACCGACTACATCCGCATCACCAACCGCATGGACCTGCAGGCCGCCACCGTGGATGACCGCGCCCTGGTCGTGCTGGCCGCGTCCCAACTGGGCCGTGCGCGCCTGATCGACAACCTCGAAATCGACGCCTGAGCAAGCCTCGGCGCTTCAACCACAAAAAAGGCGACTGCCTGAGCCTTCCCCAAAGGGAGCAGCTCAGGCAGTCGCCTTTTGCGTGGTCAAGCCGCCCGTGGCAGCCAGCCATCAACCCTGGTGCGGACGCTTGCCGGGGTTCTTCTTGCTGCGGGTGTGGGAGCCGCGCTCCAGGCTGCTGCGCTGGCCAGCGCCGGCCTTGAGGCGGGGAGCGCCCGGCAGCGGCTTGGTTGCTTTGCGGTCGGCTTCGGTAACGATCTTGTTGCCCATGATGGTGTCCTGTCCTGAATAGTGTTGGTGTGAAACCTTCCATTTTACTGCATCAAGCTGCTTCCTGCCATCTCTGTGCAAAAAACAGGCAGACCCCTGCCTTTCGTTGCTTGTGCAAGCCGGCTGTCATGCGTCCGGCCTAGACTGGCAGTCTGTCCCCCGCACCGCAAATGGCCCGTCCTGCGCCGGATCCGGCCTCCCATTTGCTGCTTCCCGGGGAATCCGCGCCCGCTTGCCTTCACCGCTCCATCCATGACCACTCCCGACGCCGCCGCCGACACCTTCACCTTCGATCCCGCATGGCTGTCTGCGCTGGGCGTGGGCGCCCTGCTGCCGCGCTCGCTCAGCCAGTGGGAGCCGCTGGTGCTGGAAGGGCTGGCGCAGTTTCTCAACACGCTGCCACCCGCCCGCATCGAAGCCATCGCCCAGACACAGGCCTCCCTCGCGCTGGACGCACCGCTGCCCGAACGGATTACCACCCTGCTGCTGCAATGTCCCACGCTGCACAAGCTCGGTCAGGTGCTGGCACGCCAGCAGCACCTGCCGCAGGCCCTGCGCGAGCAGCTGCGCCAACTCGAATCCACGCCGGCCCGCACGGACTCCGGCACTGTGGCAGCGCTGAGGCAGCAGCTGCAGTCCCATGTCAGCGCATCTGCCACGCCCGCAGCCCAACTGGTGATTGCAGAAGAGCCGCTGGCCGAAGGCAGCGTGGCACTGGTCCTGCCCTTCCACTGGCAGGATAAGCAAGGCACGCACGAGGGCGTCTTCAAGGTGCTGCGCCCTGGCGTGGCACAGCAACTCGACGAGGAACTGTCCGTGCTGCCGCAGATCGCCGCCTTTCTGGAACAGCGTGGGCAAGCACTGCAACTCCCCGCCCTGGACTACTCCGGCACGCTGGATGGCGTGGCCCGCCTGCTGCGCGAGGAAATCCTGCTGGAACGCGAGCAGGCACACCTGCAGGCCGCGCACGCGCTCTACGCTTGCACTCCGGCCATCCACATTCCCGCCCTGCTCCCCTGGAGCGCCCCCTGGGTGACCGCCATGGAACGCATCCACGGTCAGCCCCTTGCCGAAGCCGAGCTGCCGCATCACGAGCGTCAGCGCCTCGCCAGCATCGCCATCGACGCGCTGCTGGCGCAACCCTTCTGGTCGCCCGACGACCCCGCCCTGTTCCACGGCGACCTGCACGGCGGCAACCTGATGCTCACCCACGACGGGCGGCTGGCCGTACTCGACTGGGCGCTGATTGCCCCCATGCCCAAGCCGGCGCGCGAAGCCGTGGTGGCCGCCATGATCGGCGGCATCACCCTCGATGCTCGCCAGCTTCGCAAGGCGGTGTCGCGGCTCGGAAACATCAGCCCCGACGACCCCCGTCTTGTCGCCAGCGTCGAGCAGGCACTGGATGCCCTGATTCCTCCTCCCGGCAGCATGGCGGTGCCGCGCCTGGCCGGTTTCGACTGGCTGCTCGGTCTGCTGGACCAGCTGGCCCTGGACGGCCACATCCATGTCGATCCAGCCCTGTCCCTGTTCCGCAAGACCTGGCTGTCGCTGGCCGGTGTGCTCGCCGACCTTGGCGGCGAGGTATCGCCCGACCTGCCGCTGATCCAGCGCGGCCTGTCACAACTGCTGGCCGAATGGCCGCGCCGCTCGCTGGCGCAGCCGCTCGATGCCAGCGCCTTGGGCACCCATGTCTCGAACGCGGAACTGGCCCATGCGCTGATGGCCGCCAGCATGAGCGGCTGGCAATGGGCATGGCGTGCCTCCGCGCGTTTCTGGTCCGGCGCCCCTCACCTTTGGTCCGGCTGGGCACCGCCACCGCAGCCTGCCCCTTCGCCAACCTTACCCCTCCGGTAAGCATGCCGTTTTTTCGCCGCAAACAAAAAACCATGCTCTTTCGTGCGAATTACCCTCTTTAGCAAAATTAGGGTTTACCAACGAGAGAACCCCCATGACCGATACCCGTCTGGAACACGACCTGCTGGGTGACCGCGAGGTCCCCGCTTCTGCCTACTACGGCGTCCACACCCTGCGCGCGCAGGAAAACTTCCAGATTTCCGGCATCACCATTGCCACCATGCCCGAGCTGATCGTGGCACTGGCTTCCGTCAAGGCCGCTGCCGCCAAGGCCAACGCCGAACTCGGCCTGCTGCCCCAGGCACAGTGCGACGCCATCGTGGCCGCCTGCGCGGAAATCCGCAGCGGCGCCCTGCATGACCAGTTCGTGGTCGACGTGATCCAGGGCGGTGCGGGCACCTCCACCAACATGAACGCCAACGAAGTGGTCTGCAACCGCGCGCTCGAACTCATGGGCCACCAGCGCGGCGAATACCAGTACCTGCATCCGAACGAGCAGGTCAACATGGCGCAGAGCACCAACGACGTCTACCCCACCGCCATCCGCATCGCCACCTGCTTCGCCATCAAGAGCCTGCTGGCCGCCATGGCGCACCTGCGCGACACCTTCGCCGCCAAGGCCGAGGAATTCTCCGGCCTGCTCAAGATCGGCCGCACCCAGCTGCAGGACGCCGTGCCTATGACGCTGGGCCAGGAATTCTCCACCTACGCCGTCATGCTGGAAGAAGACATGGCGCGCCTGATCCGCGTCGAAGTGCTGGTCCGTGAAATCAACCTGGGCGCCACCGCCATCGGCACCGGCATCACGGCCCACCCCGAGTACGCCGCCAAGGCCCTGCACCACCTGCGCGAGATCACCGGCCTGGACCTGTCCACCGCGCCCAACCTGATCGAAGCCACGCAGGACTGCGGCGACTTCGTGCAGCTCTCCGGCGTGCTCAAGCGCATCGCCGTCAAGATCTCCAAGATCTGCAATGACCTGCGTCTGCTCTCCAGCGGCCCGCGCGCCGGCTTCGGCGAAATCAACCTGCCCGCCATGCAGGCCGGTTCCTCCATCATGCCCGGCAAGGTCAACCCGGTGATTCCGGAAGTGGTCAACCAGGTGGCCTTCGAAGTGTTCGGCAACGACGTCACCGTCACCTTCGCCGCCGAGGGCGGCCAGCTGCAGCTCAACGCCTTCGAGCCGGTCATCATGAACGCCCTGTCGCGCAGCCTGACGCTGCTCACCACCGGCTGCATGACGCTGGCCGACCGCTGCGTCGCCGGCATCACCGCCAACGAAGAGCGCCTGCGCGAGAACATCGAGCGCTCCATCGCCCTGGTGACCGCACTCAACCCCATCATCGGCTACAAGCAGGCCACCGCCATCGCCACCGAAGCCTTCAGCGACAACCGCAATGTGCGCGACATCGTGCTGCAGAAGCAGCTGATGTCCGAAGAAGAGCTGAACGAAGCGCTGCGCCACGAAATGCTGACGCAGCCGCGCGAGTACGCGAAGAGGCAGGGCTGATCAGTCCCGGCCTTCTGACAGGGACGCCAGCTGGCGTCTCCTGTCCAACAAAAAACCCGCGACTCTTGCGAGCGCGGGTTTTTTGCTTCGATCGATCGCCGATTACTGAATCAGCGGCACGCCCGTCTTGGACTGCACTTCATCAAAGGTCACATCAGGAGCCAGTTCCAGCACCTTCAGGCCTTCCGGCGTCACGTCGAACACGCCCAGGTCGGTGATGATCATGTTGACCACACCCACGCCGGTCAGCGGCAGCGTGCACTCCGGCAGGATCTTCAGGTCGGTGGTGCCATCCTTCTTGCGCGCTACGTGTTCCATCAGCACGATCACGCGCTTCACGCCGGCCACCAGGTCCATGGCGCCGCCCATGCCCTTGACCATCTTGCCCGGAATCATCCAGTTGGCCAGGTCACCCTTGGCGGTCACCTGCATGGCGCCCAGGATGGACAGGTTGATCTTGCCGCCACGGATCATGGCAAAGCTCTGGTCGCTGCCGAAGATGGAAGAGCCCTTGATGGTGGTCACGGTCTGCTTGCCGGCGTTGATCAGGTCGGCGTCCACTTCGTCTTCGGACGGGAAGGGGCCGATGCCCAGCATGCCGTTCTCGCTCTGCAGCCAGACTTCCTTGTCATGCGGCACATGGTTGGCCACCAGCGTGGGAATGCCGATGCCGAGGTTCACGTAGAAGCCGTCCTGCAGCTCCTGGGCCGCGCGCGCAGCCATTTGGTCTTGGGTCCAAGCCATGGTGATGTCTCCTGATTCTGATTACTTGTGGTCGCGGATGGTGCGCTTCTCGATGCGCTTCTCGGGCGTGGGGTTGTGCACGATGCGGTGCACGTAGATGCCGGGCAGGTGCACGTCATCGGGAGCGATCTCGCCGTTGGCCACGATGCGCTCGACTTCCACGATGCAGATCTTTCCGGCGGTGGCCGCTGCGGGGTTGAAGTTGCGCGCCGTCAGGTTGAAGCGCAGGTTGCCGCTGCGGTCAGCCACATCGGCCTTGATCAGCGACACTTCGGGGAACAGGCCACGCTCCATCACGTAGGTTTCGCCGTTGAACTCGCGCAGTTCCTTGCCTTCGGCCACCAGCGTGCCCACGCCGGTCTTGGTGAAGAAGGCCGGGATGCCGGCGCCGCCCGCACGCAGCTTCTCGGCCAGCGTGCCCTGGGGCGTGAATTCCAGTTCCAGTTCGCCCGCCAGGTACTGGCGCTCGAATTCCTTGTTCTCGCCCACGTAGGAGGAAATCATCTTCTTGATCTGGCGCGTTTCCAGCAGCTTGCCCAGACCGAAGCCGTCCACGCCGGCGTTGTTGGAGATGACCGTCAGATCCTTCACGCCGCTGTCGCACAGGGCGTCGATCAGGGCTTCGGGAATGCCGCACAGGCCAAAGCCGCCCACGGCCAGCAGCTGGCCATCTTTCACCACGCCCTTGAGCGCCTCGGCAGCGCTCGGATAAATCTTGTTCACGCTTGTCTCCTGATTTGAGTTGAGGATTGGAAAACCGTACGATACTACGTATTCAACTACGTAGTATTGCGTAATGGACACCCCTGACACCTTTCCCGCCAGTGCCGACTACCGCTGGGCTTTCGAGCTGGCACCCATCGGGCTGATTCTGTCACGCGACCGTGTCATTGTCGATTGCAACCAGCAAGTGTGTACCCTGTTTGAAACCGACCGCGACACCCTGATCGGCCAGACCTTCGCCATCCTCTACCCGAGCGTGGACGAATACCACCGCACCGGCGAGCGCATCGCCCAGCCGCTGATGAAGCACGGCAGCTACCGCGACGAACGCATCATGCGCCGCGTCGGCGGCCGCTTTGCCGGGCAGATGTTCTGGTGCCGCGTTTCCGGCCGTGCGCTCGACCGGCTGCACCCGCACGCCGCCGGCATCTGGAGCTTCGAGGACATCGACAGCCGCCCGCCCCCTTCCGCCGACGGCAGCACCCTCACGCCGCGCGAACGGGAGGTGGCCAGCCAGCTGCTGCACGGCCTCACCTCCAAGGAGATCGGCCGCATCCTCGGCCTGAGCCACCGCACCGTGGAGATCCACCGCGCCAGCCTGATGCGCAAGTACGGCACCTCGACCACCGCTGCGCTGGTGCAGAAGCTGCTGGCGGGCATGCCGTGAAAACCCGCACTCGGGTTGCCCGGCCGGAACCGCAGCAATCGCAGGGACACCTGCCAACGCGGGGCACCGTGCACCCTCTGACATCCTGCCCCCTGACCTCGCCTGCCCCAAGTTGACGTATACGGCAAGTCAGGGAAGCCCCCCGTAAGCGCTTCCAGTCCTGCGCCCTATGATCGGATGCTTCCGAAAGACCACCACGCATGACCACCGACCGCTATCCCCATCCCCCGCTCGAGAACCTGCCCGAAGACATCCGCAACGCCATCCTCGCGGTGCAGGAAAAATCCGGTTTCGTCCCCAACGTGTTTCTGGCACTGGCACGCCGCCCGGCCGAATGGCGCGCCTTCTTCGCCTACCACGATGCGCTGATGGACCCGGCCAGCGTCGGCCGCAGCAGCAACCTGAGCAAGGGCGACCGCGAGATGATCGTCACCGTCACCAGCGCCGCCAACCAGTGCGTGTACTGCGTGGTGGCGCACGGCGCCCTGCTGCGCATTTTCGAGAAGAAGCCGCTGGTGGCCGACCAGGTGGCCGTCAACTACCGCAAGGCCGACATCACGCCGCGCCAGCGCGCCATCCTCGACTTCGCCATGAAGGTGTGCAATGCCTCGCACACGGTGGAAGATGCCGATTTCGAGGCACTGCACGCACACGGCCTCGATGACGAGGACATCTGGGATATCGCCAGCATCACCGCCTTCTTCGGCCTGAGCAACCGCGTGGCCAGCTTCTCCAGCATGATGCCGAATCCCGAGTTCTACCTGCTCGGCCGCACGCCGCGCAAGCCGAAAACCGAAGGCTGATCAGGCCGGCTGCCCCTCGGGCACCGTCTTGTTCAGAATCTCCAGCACCCACTCGGGCAGGCGCACCGATTTCTGCGCCGCATAGTTCACCCACACCATGGTGCAGCCGCCATCGGCCACGACCTTGCCGGGCTCGTCGGTGCGCTCCATGGTCATCCACACGTCGCACGAGCTGCGGCCCACGTTGCTGATGTACTGGCGGATCAGCAGGTCGCCGGGGTATTCGACCTGGCTGAAGAAGTTGCAGAACACGTTGACCACCACCGGGCCTTCGCCGCCTTCGACCATGCTGCGGCCACCTTCGGTCAGCCAGCGCACGCGCGCCTCCTCGAAGTAGCGGAAATACACGGTGTTGTTGATGTGGCCGAGGGCGTCCATGTCGCCCCAGCGGATCGGCATGGTGGTGACGTGGACCGGTTTCTTGTCTTCAGGCAGCAGCAGTTTCATGGGAACTTCTTGATGGGCAAATGGAAATCGGAAAAGCGCGGCATTAGTTTACGTTAACGTAAACTGCAAAAAGGTTGCAGACCAGCGACTGGATTTGTCCAATTTTGCAGCGCAACATCGGTCTTGCAGGCATTTCTCTCTACAATCAGATACAGCCATACTGCCCGTCGGGTTGTTTGCGCACGCCCGGTTTATTTCCGATAGCGCCATTGTGCCCCAGGAGAGCCGAGTCGCGCAGGCATTCGCACTGCCCCGGCCTGCATCCGCAGCAGTACCCTTTCCTAGTGATCTGGAGACTATCCATGACCCCTCAACAAATCCTCGAACAGTACGGCCCGCGCGAATCCATGGAATACGACGTGGTGATCGTGGGCGGCGGCCCTGCCGGCCTGTCCACCGCCATCCGCCTGAAGCAGCTGGCTGCAGAAAAAGGCACTGACGTGTCCGTCGTCGTGCTCGAGAAAGGTTCCGAGCCCGGCGCGCACATCCTGTCCGGCGCCACCTTCGATCCGCGCGCCCTGAACGAGCTGATCCCCGACTGGAAGGAAAAGGGCGCCCCCCTGAACCAGCCCGTGGTGGCCGACACCTTCCTGCAGCTGACGGAAAAAGGCGCCAGCCGCATGCCCAACTTCATGCTGCCCAAGTGCTTCGACAACCACGGCAACTACATCATCAGCCTGGCCGACCTGACGCGCTGGCTGGCGCAGCAGGCCGAAGCGCTGGAAGTGGAAATCTTCCCCGGCTTCGCCGCTGCCGAAGTGCTGTTCAACGAAGATGGCTCCGTCAAGGGCGTGGCCACCGGCAACATGGGCATCAACAAGGAAGGCGAGCCCACCGAGAACTTCCAGCTCGGCATGGAACTGCATGCCAAGTACACCATCTTCGCAGAAGGCTGCCGCGGCCACCTGGGCAAGCAGATGATCGAGCGCTTCAAGCTCGACGCCGGCAAGGATCCGCAGGCCTACGGCATCGGCATCAAGGAACTGTGGGAAGTTGATCCCTCCAAGCACGAACCGGGCCTGGTCCTGCACACTGCCGGCTGGCCGCTGGATGCCGACACCTACGGCGGCTCCTTCATGTACCACATGGCCGACAACAAGGTCATCGTCGGTTTCGTGGTGGGCCTGGACTACCAGAACCCCTGGCTGAGCCCGTTCGAGGAATTCCAGCGCTTCAAGACGCACCCGAACATCAAGTGGTACTTCACCGACAAGGACGGCAACGTCAACGCCAAGCGTCTCGAGTACGGTGCGCGCGCCATCACGGCCGGCGGCCTGCTGTCGCTGCCCAAGTTCGTGTTCCCGGGCGCCGCCCTGGTGGGTGACGATGCCGGCTTCCTCAACGCCAGCCGCATCAAGGGCAGCCACGCCGCCATCAAGACCGGCTCCATGGCCGCCGAAGCCGCCTACGAAGCCATCGTGGCCGGCCGCCAGCACGACGAACTGAGCGCCTACACTGCTGCCTTCGAGAACAGCTGGCTGTACGACGAGCTGAACAAGTCGCGCAACTTCAAGTACTGGTTCCACAAGGGCCGCGACATGGGCACCATCATGACCGGCATCGAGCAGAAGCTGTTCGGTGGCAACATGCCCTGGACCGTGCACCGCACCCAGCCCGACCATGCCGGCCTCAAGCCCGCAGCCGAGTGCGCGAAGATCGACTATCCGAAGCCGGACGGCAAGCTCACGTTCGACCGCCTGAGCAGCGTGTTCATCGCCAACGTCAGCCACGAGGAAAACCAGCCCGCGCACCTGACGCTGAAGGACCCGAGCGTGCCGGTCAACGTCAACCTGGCCAAGTACGCCGGCCCCGAGGCCCGCTACTGCCCGGCTGGCGTGTACGAGTTCGTCGAGGCCGAAGGCGGTGGCCAGCGCCTGCAGATCAACGCGGCCAACTGCGTGCACTGCAAGACCTGCGACATCAAGGACCCGACCCAGAACATCGTCTGGGTGACGCCTGAAGGCGGCGGCGGCCCGAACTACGGCAGCATGTAATTGCCCTTGCGCAGCAGAGCCGGCTCTTGGAGCCGGCTTTGTTGTTTCTGGGAGCGACTTCCGTAACTTTCGCCATCGACAGGCAGCCCGCCCGGGCAGCAAGGCACCATCCTGCACCGGGCTTTCACGGCACGGGCATCCGTCCATGATGGCAAGCCGCAAGCCTTCCCCTGAATTCGTGGCTTGCCCTTTATAATTGGAATTTCCCACCACGCGGGTTCACACGCCCGCTTCTGGCCATGACCACCAAATTCGTCTTCGTCACCGGCGGTGTCGTGTCTTCGCTCGGCAAAGGCATCGCCTCGGCGTCCCTGGCTGCCATCCTCGAATCGCGCGGCCTCAAAGTCACCCTCATCAAGCTCGACCCCTATATCAACGTCGACCCGGGCACCATGAGCCCGTTCCAGCACGGCGAGGTGTTCGTCACCGACGACGGCGCCGAGACCGACCTCGACCTGGGCCACTATGAGCGTTTCATCGAAACGCGCATGAAGCAGAGCAACAACTTCACCACCGGCCGCATCTACCAGAGCGTGCTCGAGAAGGAGCGCCGCGGCGACTACCTCGGCAAGACGGTGCAGGTGATTCCGCACGTCACCAACGAGATCCAGGAATACATCAAGCGCGGCGCCGGCATCGGCACGGCGGATGCCGTGGATGTGGCCATCGTCGAGATCGGCGGCACCGTGGGCGATATCGAGTCCCTGCCCTTCCTCGAAGCCGTGCGTCAGCTCAGCCTGCGCCTGGGCCCCAACATGGCGGCCTTTGTCCACCTCACCTACCTGCCCTATATTGCCGCGGCCGGCGAGCTCAAGACCAAGCCGACCCAGCACACGGTGCAAAAGCTGCGCGAGATCGGCATCCAGCCCGACGCCCTGCTGTGCCGCGCCGACCGCAAGGTGCCGGACGAGGAACGCGAGAAGATCAGCCTGTTCACCAACGTGCCCGAGTGGGGCGTGATCAGCATGTGGGATGTGGACACCATCTACAAGGTGCCGCGCATGCTGCATGAGCAGGGTCTGGACGGCCTGATCTGCGACAAGCTGCGCATCCACACCCAGCCGGCCAGCCTCAAGCGCTGGGACGATCTGGTGTACGAACTGCAGCACCCGCAGCACACCGTGCAGGTGGCCATGGTCGGCAAGTATGTCGATCTGTCGGACAGCTACAAGTCGCTGAACGAGGCACTGCGCCACGCCGGCATGAAGAACCACACCAGGGTGCAGATCACCTACCTCGATTCCGAGACGCTGACACCCGCCAACGTGGCCGAGCAGCTCAAGCCCTTCGACGCCATCCTGGTGCCGGGCGGCTTCGGCAAGCGCGGTGTGGAAGGCAAGATTGCCGCCGCCCGCTATGCGCGCGAGAACAAGGTGCCTTACCTCGGCATCTGCCTCGGCATGCAGGTGGCCACCATCGAATACGCCCGCCACATGGCCGGCCTGACGGATGCCAACAGCACCGAATTCGAGCCGCACTGCAAACACCCTGTGATCGCCCTGATCGACGAGTGGCAGGATGCCGAAGGCAATATCCAGACGCGCCACGAAGGCAGCGATCTGGGTGGCACCATGCGTCTGGGCGCCCAGAGCTCCGACGTAGCTGGCGGTACGCTGGCACACAGCATCTACGGCGATGTGGTGACCGAGCGCCACCGTCACCGCTACGAGGCCAACACCCAGTACCTGGACCAGCTGCGCAAGGCCGGCCTGGTGATTTCCGCGCTGACGCAGCGCGAGCACCTGACCGAGATCGTCGAGCTGCCGCAGGACGTGCACCCCTGGTACATGGGCGTGCAGTTCCACCCGGAATTCAAGTCCACGCCGTGGGACGGCCACCCGCTGTTCAACGCCTACATCAAGGCCGCGCTGGAGCACCAGCAGGCCGAGGCAACTGCTCCGGCCTGACCCTGTTTCGCCCGTTCTTCCGCACGTTTTGAGCTGCTCCTGACATGAAACTCTGCAACTTCGATATCGGCCTCGACCAGCCCCTGTTCCTCATCGCCGGACCCTGTGTGGTCGAGAGCGAACAGCTGCAGATGGACGTGGCCGGCCAGCTCAAGGAAATGACCGGCAAGCTGGGCATTCCCTTCATCTTCAAGAGCAGCTACGACAAGGCCAACCGCTCCAGCGGCGACAGCTTCCGTGGCCCCGGCATGATCGCCGGCCTGGAAATCCTGGCCAAGGTGAAAAAGGAACTGGGCGTGCCGGTGCTGACCGATGTGCACACCGAAACCGAGATCCTGGCGGTCTCCGAGGTGGTGGATGTGCTGCAGACGCCGGCCTTTCTGTGCCGCCAGACCGATTTCATCCGCGCCGTGGCGCAATCCGGCAAGCCGGTCAACATCAAGAAGGGCCAGTTCCTCGCGCCGCACGACATGAAGAACGTGATCGACAAAGCGCGTGCGGCTGCTGCCGAAGTGGGCCTGCCGACCGACAACTTCATGGCCTGCGAACGCGGCGCCAGCTTCGGCTACAACAACCTGGTGAGCGACATGCGCTCGCTGGCCATCATGCGCGAAACCGGCGCCCCGGTGGTGTATGACGCCACCCACAGCGTGCAGCTGCCGGGCGGCCAGGGCACCAGCAGCGGCGGCATGCGCGAGATGGTGCCGGTGCTGGCACGCGCCGCCGTGGCCGTGGGCGTGGCCGGCCTGTTCATGGAAACGCATCCTGACCCCGCCTGTGCCCTGAGCGACGGACCCAATGCCGTGCCGCTGCAGCACATGCCCGAGCTGCTCGAAACCCTGCTCGAACTCGACCGCGTCACCAAGAAGACTGCCGCCAGCCGCGGTCTGCTGGAAGAGCGCATCCAGCAGTTCGGCTGAAGCCCCGTTTAACCATTAGAAAACCCTGCATTAAAAGGACCAACCCATGAGTGCAATCGTTGATATCGTCGGCCGCGAAGTTCTGGACAGCCGTGGCAACCCCACCGTCGAATGCGACGTGCTGCTGGAAAGCGGCGTGATGGGCCGTGCGGCCGTGCCGTCCGGCGCCTCCACCGGCAGCCGCGAGGCGATCGAACTGCGTGATGGCGACAAGAGTCGCTACCTGGGCAAGGGCGTGCTCAAGGCCGTGGAGCACATCAACACCGAAATCAGCGAAGCCATCCTGGGTCTTGACGCCAGCGAGCAGGCCTTCCTGGACCGCACCCTGATCGAGCTGGACGGCACCGACAACAAGAGCCGCCTGGGCGCCAACGCCATGCTGGCCGTGTCCATGGCCGTGGCCCGCGCCGCCGCCGAAGAGGCCGGCATCCCCCTGTACCGCTACTTCGGCGGCATGGGCGGCAAGGACCTGCCGGTGCCGATGATGAACGTCATCAACGGCGGCGCGCACGCCAACAACAACCTGGACCTGCAGGAATTCATGATCATTCCGGTGGGCGCTCCCTCCTTCCGCGAAGCCCTGCGCTATGGCGCCGAGGTGTTCCACGCGCTGAAGAAAATCATCCACGACAAGGGCATGAGCATTGCCGTGGGCGACGAAGGCGGCTTTGCCCCCAACGTCGACAACCACGAGGCTGCCATCCAGCTGATCCTGCAGGCCATTTCCGACGCCGGCTACACCGCTGGCCAGGACATCGTGCTGGGCCTGGATTGCGCCAGCTCCGAGTTCTACAAGGATGGCAAGTACGTGCTGGAAGGCGAAGGCGGCGTGCAGCTGTCGGCCGAAGAGTGGGCCAACATGCTGGCCACCTGGTGCGACAAGTACCCCATCATCAGCATCGAGGACGGCATGGCCGAAGGCGACTGGGACGGCTGGAAACTGCTGACCGAGAAGCTGGGCACCAAGGTGCAGCTGGTGGGTGACGACCTGTTCGTGACCAACACCAAGATCCTGCAGGAAGGCATCGAGAAGAACATCGCCAACTCCATCCTGATCAAGATCAACCAGATCGGCACGCTGACGGAAACCTTCGAAGCCATCGAGATGGCCAAGCGTGCCGGCTACACCGCCGTGATCAGCCACCGTTCCGGCGAGACCGAGGACAGCACGATCTCCGACATCGCCGTCGGCACCAACGCCGGCCAGATCAAGACCGGCTCCCTGAGCCGTTCCGACCGCATGGCCAAGTACAACCAGCTGCTGCGCATCGAGGAAGACCTGGGCGACGTGGCTGTGTACCCCGGCCGCAAGGCGTTCTACAATCTGCGCTAATCTGCTGACCGGAGGGCCATTCCATGCGCGCCATGCCTGTTTCCCGCGTCGTTACCGTGGTTCTGCTGCTGCTGCTCGTGATGCTGCAGTACCAGATCTGGACCGGGCGCGGCAGCGTGCACCGCGTGGCCCTCATGAAGACCGAGCTGGAGCGCCAGCGCGAGACCAATGCCCAACTGGAACAGGACATCGCCCGCGTGCAGTCCGAAATCCAGGATCTCAAGGAAGGCGTCGCCACCGTCGAGGAAAAGGCGCGCTACGAGATGGGCATGGTCAAGCCCAACGAGGTGTTCGTGCAGATCGCCCATTGATCTGCGCGAATGCATCGCAAGCCTGTGTCGGTGAACGGCACAGGCTTTTTTCTTGTTCGTGACTCATGCTGCCTGCTTCTGCACCGCTGCCCGTCGTCTCTGCTTCCATTTCGCTGGCCTTGCTGGGGGATGGCAGGGATGCGCTGGTGCTGGCGCTGCGCGGGTTGCTGGATCGGGAGCCGCTGCGTGGGCGGGTGCTTGCGCACTGGTTGGCGCAGGATGTTCCGCTGGCCGGTGAAGGGGAGCCGGTCGCCGTTTGTGCGTTAGTGCTCACGTCGGAAGACACCACTGCAGTGACGCCTCCGCAGCACCTTGACCGATACGACGCCATCGTGCTGTGCGCCGGAATCGGCTCTGGCTCTGGCTCTGGCTCTGGCTCTGGCTCTGGCTCTGGCTCTGGCTCTGGCTCTGGCTCTGGCTCTGGCTCTGGCTCTGGCTCTGGCTCTGGCTCTGGCAACAAGCTTGGCGTCCCACACCACCACCGCACGACTACGATTGCACAACTCTTGCGCAATGCCGCCCTGCCCCACAGCGTGCTGCAGGGGAAGCCTGCTTCACAGGCGCGTCAGTGCCTGGGACTGGCCAAGCATCTGGCTCGCCGCAAGGGCTGGATGTGGCCGCTATGGCAGCAATCCGCACCTGCATCCGCAAGGCGCTGGCTGGGCGTGTGCGAAAAGTGCAGCGATCCCGACTGCGAACACCGTCTGTTCAGTGGCTTGATGGGGCAGCGCAACGACGCTTCTTGAGCAGCGAAGCACCATCCCTCGCATCCGGCATCCGGCATCCGGCATCCGGCATCCGGCATCCGGCATCAGACTAAAGCAGGGCTGTGCTTGCCCGTTCAGACCAGTGCCAACAGGCGTTCAGTGCACCGCGTCACTACCCGGAGGCTGCGCCGCCGCCGGTTTGAACAGCTGCGCCACTTCCACCTTGTCGAACTGGTACTGGCGTCCGCAGAACTCGCAGCCCACCTCGATCAGGCCCTGCTCGGCCACAATGGCATCGGCCTCTTCCTTGCCCAGATTACGCAGCATGGCGGCCACGCGTTCGTGGCTGCAGGTGCAGGCAAAGTGCGGCACGGGGTCGCTGGAGGACGGCATGAAACGCAGCAGCTTCTCGTCCCAGAACAGGCGATGCAGGATGGTGTCGATGTCGAGCTCCAGCAGCTCCTGCTGCTGCAGGCTTTGCGCCAGGGTGACGATGCGGTTGTAGCTCTCGGCGGCCTCTTCACGTGCCTCGTCCGTGGGTGCAGCAGTGCTGCCCGCCAGGTTGGCCTCGCCTTCCAGCGGCAGGCGCTGGATCAGGATGCCGGCGGCCACCTGGTCATTGGCCGCCAGCACCAGCGTGGTGTCCAGCTGCTCGCTCTGACGCATGTAGTGCTGCAGCACGTCCGCCACGTGCACCAGGGGTGCGCCGTGCTCGTCCGCCAGCGGCACCACGCCCTGGTAGGCCTGCTGGCCGGGCAGGCGGTCCTTGGGGTCCAGCGTGATGGCGCACTTGCCGGCGCCATGCTGGTTCACCAGCTGCACCAGACCGGCACCGGGCGTCACTTCGCCCACGATGGAAGCCGTGGCGCGCACGGCCAGGCTGGGCTGCACTTCCGCCACGGTCACTTTCACCGGGCCGTCACCCTGCATCTGCAGGATGAGCGCACCGTTGAACTTGATGTTGGACTGCATCAGCACGGCGGCTGCCGTCATTTCGCCCAGCAGCTGCACCACGGGCGCGGGATAGGGACCGCTTTCGGTATTGGCAGCGCGGCGCTGCACGACTTCCTGCCAGGCATCGGTCAGGCGCACGGCAACGCCGCGCACCGGCAGGCCGTCAAAAAGGAACTTCTGGATCTGGGACATGGGGACCGCCAATCAAACTCTGTGCCTCGCAGGCACCGGCAACCCGCCAACAGGCTGCCCAAAACCCGTAAATGAGGCTCAGCCGACCTTCTTCAAGCCTTGCTTGTAGCGCTTGGCATTGTCGATATAGTGCTGCGCGCTGTAGCGCAAACCTTCGATCTGCTCCGGCGTGAGCTGGCGCACCACCTTGGCCGGGCTGCCGAGGATCATGCTGCCGTCGGGGAACTCCTTGCCTTCGGTCACCAGCGCGCCGGCGCCGACCAGGCAGTTGCGGCCGATTTTCGCACCGTTGAGCACGATGGCGCCAATGCCGATCAGGCTTTCGTCGCCGATGCTGCAGCCGTGCAGCATGACCATGTGGCCCACCGTCACATTGCGGCCGATGGTGAGTGGCACGCCTTCATCGGTGTGCAGCACGCTGCCGTCCTGGATGTTGCTGCCGTCGCCGATGGTGATCGGGTCGTTGTCGCCACGCAGCGTGGTGTTGAACCAGATGCTGACGTTCTCGCCCAGACGCACATCGCCCATCACTTCGGCGTTGTCCGCCACCCACGCGGAGTCGGCAATCTGGGGGGTCTTGTCATCGAGCTGGTAAATGGCCATGGTGTCTGTCTCCGGTCAAATCATGCGGGGCGCGGCGCGCCTAGAATTCTGGGCATGAGTGTACGCCAAGCCGCCCGCGCCGCCCTGAGTCTGACCGATCCCGCCGCCAAGGTACAGGCGGTGTTTGCGCTGTCCGCGCAGCTCAGGGAGGGCACGCTGTCCATCGACCCTGCTGCCAGTCCGGAGCAGATCGCGCAGGCCGCACCCGGCGCCATTCCGGGGCGCCCGGCCCTGCCGCAGCTGGTACATCCGCGTGAGGTGGCGCAGCGCAGCGCGCACACCGTCGAAGGCCGCGCCGCCCTGCTGCATGCCGTGGTGCATATCGAGTTCAACGCCATCAACCTGGCGCTGGATGCCGTGTGGCGCTTCGCCAGCATGCCGGAGCAGTTCTACCGCGACTGGCTGCGTGTGGCACAGGAAGAGGCGGAGCACTTCACCATGCTGCACGAACACCTGCTGCACATGGGCTGGAAGTACGGCGACTTTGTGGCGCACGATGGTCTGTGGGCCATGTGCGAGAAGACGGCCGACGACATCGTGGCACGCATGGCCCTGGTGCCGCGCACGCTGGAGGCGCGCGGGCTGGATGCCACGCCGCTGATCCAGAAGCGCCTGCGCGCCATGGCTGCGGAAGATGCGCAGACCACGGCCACCCTGCTCGACACCATCCTGCGCGACGAGATCGGCCATGTGGCAATCGGCAACCACTGGTACCGCTGGCTGTGCGAACGCGACGGGCTGGATGCGGTGCCGCATTACGGCCTCCTGGTGGAACGCTATGCAGCGCCGCGGCTGAAACCGCCCTTCAACGAGGCTGCGCGCAAGCAGGCGGGGTTCACCCAGGCGGAACTGGACTATCTGCTGGGCATGGGCGTGTAAGGCATCGTCCGCGCCCGTTTGCTCACATCCCATCGGCGGGCACGGATGCGCGATGCATGGCCGGCGCGTTCGCCCCCTTGCACTGCAGAAAGCCCTCTTCCAGCAGGCACAATAGAACCAGCAATCATCCCCAAGGAGACCCCATGACCGACGCCCTGCTCTACGAACAGGACGGCTCCATCGTCACGCTGACGATGAACCGCCCCGACCTGCGCAACCCGATTTCCGAACCGGACATGATCGACGCCTTCGAGGCGGCCGTGCACCGCATCAATGGCGATGCCAGCGTGCGCGTGGTGATCCTGACGGGCGCCGGCAGCGCGTTTTCGTCCGGCGGCAACGTCAAGCACATGCGCGACCGCACCGGCATGTTCGGTGGCTCGCCGACGCAGATCCGCAACGGCTACCGCCACGGCATCCAGCGCATTCCGCGTGCCATGTGGGAGCTGGAAGTGCCGGCCATTGCTGCCGTGAACGGCCCCGCCATCGGCGCCGGCTGCGACCTGACCTGCATGTGCGATATCCGCATCGCTTCCACCAAGGCGCAGTTTGCCGAGAGCTTTGCCAAGATCGGCATCATTCCCGGCGACGGCGGTGCCTGGCTGCTGCCGCGCGTGGTCGGCATGTCGCGCGCCAGCGAGATGGCCTTTACCGGCGAACCGATCGACGCGCAGACGGCACTGGCCTGGGGCTTGGTGTCGCGCGTCGTGGAGCCTGAACAGCTGCTGGACAGCGCCCGCCAACTGGCACAACGCATCGCTGTCAACCCGCCGCAGGCCGTGCGCATGAGCAAGCGTCTGCTACGCGAAGGCCAGCACATGCGGCTGGACAGCCTGCTGGAACTGTCGGCCTCGATGCAGGCGCTGGCCCACCATACGCAGGACCATGCGGAGGCCGTGGCTGCACTGCTGGAAAAGCGTCCCGGAACCTATACCGGCTCGTAATTCTTTCTGCGCTCAACCGCGCGGGTGGTGTTTGGCCACGAGTTGCTTGAGTCGCTCGCGCGCCACGTGCGTGTAGATGGTGGTAGTGCTGATATCGGCATGGCCCAGCAGCATCTGCACCGCGCGCAGATCGGCACCATGGTTGAGCAGGTGCGTGGCAAAGGCGTGGCGCAGGGTGTGCGGCGACAGCGGCGCACGGATATCGGCCTGCAGCGCGTACTTGCGCACCAGATGCCAGAACATGGCGCGCGTCATCGCTTCACCGGGATGGGCGCCGCGCACGGTCACGAAGACCGCATCGGTCTGATGCCCTGCCAGCAACTCCGGGCGCGCATGGGCCAGATAGCGCTGCAGCCAGTCGTGCGCCACGTCGCCGAAGGGCACCAGCCGCTCCTTGCTGCCCTTGCCGGTGATGCGCAGCACGCGATCATTCAGGCTGATATGGAAGAGCTTGAGCCCCACCAGTTCGCTCACGCGCAGGCCGCTGGCGTAAAGCAACTCCAGCATGGTGCGATCACGCAGCCCCAGGGCGGTGGACACATCCGGTGCGGCCAGCAAGGCCTCCACCTGCGCCTCGCTCAGGCTCTTGGGCACGCGCAGCGGCTGCCTGGCAGCCTGCAGGCGCAGGGTGGGATCCTGCTGGATGCGATGCTCGCGCACGGCCCAGCGGTAGTAGCGCTTGAGCACCGTCAGCCTGCGGTTGGCTGTCGTCGCCTTGCTGCCGGTGGTGAACAAATGCCCCTGGTAGAGGTTGATGGCCGATTCGGATACGGCATCCAGCGCGCACGGCGGCTTCTGCGTTTGCAGCCATTGCGCAAACAGCGTCAGGTCGCGTCGGTAAGCCGCCAGCGTATTGGCAGACAGGCCATCCTCCAGCCACAAGGCATCGACAAATGCGTCAACAGCGTTGGTCTCCTGGGACGGCAAGGGGTTGGATGCGGGCTGCGTTCTGGCCATGGCCGGATTATGCAGTGCCGGTTGCCGAGGCAAGATCGCCACCGCTCACGAGCCCACCCCATCCGCCCACGAAAAAGGGCAGGAGCCTTCCAGTCGCCCTGCCCTCTCCCGATCCCTGCGTGGCGAGCAATCAGTTCAGCTTCAGCTTCGCCGTATCCACCACCCGCTTGTACACCGCATACTCGGCCTTGATCTGTGCGGCAAACTGCTCGGGCGAGTTGTTGATGATTTGCGAGCCGGTATCCTCGATGCGCTTGCGCACGGCCGGATCCTTCAGCGCCTGCGAGACGCTGGCGTGCACCTTGCTCACCACGTCCTTGGGCAGGCCCTTCGGTCCCATCACGCCGTAATAGGCCATGCGGTTGACCGGCTCCAGCCCCACTTCCTTGAAGGTGGGCACCTTTTCCAGGCCCTTGATGCGGCTCGGTGCGGCCACCACGATGGGCACCAGCTTGCCTGCCTTGATGAAGGGCAGCGCGGAAGGCAGGTTGTCGAAAATCACCGGCACCTGGCCCGCCACCACGTCGTTCAGCGCCGGACCGGCACCGCGGTAGGGAATGTGCGTCATCTTCACCTTGGCCAGTTGCAGGAACAGCTCGGTCTGCAAGTGGCCGATGCCGCCCGCGCCGGAAGAGGCGTAGGAATACTTGGCCGGGTTCTTCTGCAACTCAGCCACGAACGCCTTGTAATCCTTGGCCGGGAAGCTCGGATGCACCGCAATCACGTTGGGCGTGGCCGCCATGTTGATGATGGGCGTGAAGTCGGTCAGCGGGTTGTAGGGCGTGGCCGGGTTGATGGCCGGATTCGCCGCCGTGGACGAGACGGTGGCCACCACCAGGTTGTAGCCGTCGGGCTTCTGCTTGGCCACTTCTGCCGTGCCCACGATGCCACCGGCTCCCGCCTTGTTCTCGACCACCACCGGCTTGCCCAGCGCCTTGCCCATGGGCTCGGACACCACACGCGCCACGATGTCGGTCGTGCCTCCTGCGGCAAACGGCACCACCAGGCGCACCGGCTTTTCCGGATAGGCCTGTGCCTGCGCAACCGACACCCCCAGGCCACAGCCTACTGCCACGGCCGCCAGGCCCAGATAACGACGCTTGATCATCGACGACTCCTCTTGATCAGTGTTGATGGATTCGTGCATCTTGCCGGCACACCGGCCGAACGGTCGTCAGGGAAAGTGCGGATTTTTGCAACGAGCCGGCAAATCACCCCGATCGGGAATCATACCTGTTGCAAGGCCCATTGCACGGTTTCGCACACCACGGCGTCCGGATGATCCGCATGCTGCACCAGTGCCGCACGAATCGTCTCCCGCTCGGCAGCAGATGCCTGTCGCAGCGCATTGCCAAGCGCCACGGCGATATTGCGCAGCCAGCGCGCGTGGCCGATGCGCCGGATCGGGCTGCCTTCGGTACGCTGCAGGAACTGGGCCTCGGTCCAGCCCCACAGCTCCAGCAGCTGGGCATGCCCCAGCCCGTGCCGCTCTTCGAAATCGGGCAAGGCATTGCGCCGGGCAAACTTGTTCCAGGGGCACACCAGCTGGCAGTCGTCGCAACCGTAGATGCGGTTGCCCAGCAGCGGGCGCATGTCCTCGGGGATGCTGCCGGCATGCTCGATGGTGAGGTAGGAGATGCAACGCCGCGCATCCAGCCGGTACGGCGCCACGATGGCACCGGTCGGGCAGGCATCGATACAGGCCGTGCACTGGCCGCAGTGCGCCGGCTCCGGCTCCGTCAACGGCAACGGAAAATCCACGTAGATCTCGCCGAGAAAGAAGGTCGACCCTGCCTCGCGGCTCAGCACCAGCGTGTGCTTGCCACGCCAGCCCTGCCCGCTGCGGCTGGCCAGTTCGGCCTCCAGTACCGGCGCCGAATCGGTGAACACGCGATGCCCGAACGGCCCGACCAGCGCCGCGATCTGGTCGCTCAGCTTCTGCAGCCGCGCACGCACCACCTTGTGATAGTCGCGCCCCCGGGCATAGACCGACACCACCGCTTCGCCAGGCTGCGTCAGCCGCTGCAATTCGCGCTCGCGCCAGTCATCGGGCGTGGCCGCCGGCAGATAGTCCATGCGCGCCGTGATCACGCGCACCGTCCCCGGCACCAGTTCGGCGGGCCGCGCCCTGCGCAGGCCGTGGTTGGCCATGTAGTCCATGCTGCCATGGAAGCCCGCCTCCAGCCAGGCCAGCAGGCCCGCCTCCGCGCTCGCCAAGTCCACATCGGCCACACCGATGCGGGCAAAGCCCAGGGCCTCGGCCTGACTGCGGATGGTGGACAATAGGGCTTCGGGAGTCATCGCGTGGCAGTGTCGTGCAAAATGCGGCAAGCTGCGCGCGCAAGGGCTTTCGCGCACACTCGCAAACCAACAGGATGATTGTAAAAACCTTCCGCTGGGCCGACGAGGCCGCCACTTCCGCCTTCGCCACACGGCTCGCGCAGCACTGGCTGCAACAACCTGCCAGCGCGAACATGGTGGTCCTGCTGCATGGCGACCTGGGCGCCGGCAAGACCACGCTGGTACGCCACCTCTTGCGCGGGCTGGGCGTCACCGGCCGCATCAAGAGCCCCACCTATGCGGTGGTCGAGCCCTATGTAACCCCGTGTGTGCAAGTGTGGCATTTTGATTTTTACCGCTTCGGCGACCCGCGGGAATGGGAAGATGCAGGGTTGCGCGACATCTTCGCCACGCCCGGGCTGAAGCTGGTGGAATGGCCGGACAAGGCCGCAGGCATGCTGCCGCAGGCCGACTGGGTACTGCACCTGCAGACGCTGGATGATGATGTGCGCGAAGTTGTCATCGAGGCGCCAACCGCCGCTGGCGCCGCACTCTTGCAGGAAGTTTCATGATCCAACGCAGGCAGATCGTCCAGCTTACCGGCCTGGTGCTCGCCGGAGTGTCGCGCCTGGCCAACGCCGCCAGCCTGGTGGCCGTGCGCATCTGGCCCGCGCCCGAATACACCCGCATCACGCTGGAATCCGACCAGCCGCTCAAATACACCCAGAACCCGGTGCAGGATCCGCCGCGCCTGGCCGTGGACATCACCGGCCTCGAACTCAACCAGACGCTGCGCGATCTGGTCAGCAAGGTGCCAGCCGACGATCCCAACGTGGCCCGCATCCGCGTCGGGCAATACACACCCGAAGTCGTGCGCATCGTGATCGACCTGAAGCAGCCGATCTCGCCGCAGGTTTTCAGTCTGGCGCCCGTGGCCGCCTACAAGAACCGGCTGGTGTTCGACCTGTACCCCAACCGCAAGCCGGTGGATACGCTGGAGCAGCTGATCGCCGAGCGCAGCCGGGAGGACGCGGTGGCGCTGGCGGCACCCGCTCCTGCCGCCCCTTCTCCGGTGCCGGCGCCACCCACATCCGGGCGCGACGTGATTGCCGACTTCATTGCAGGCCGCGGCCAGCGCCAGGAGCCGCCCCGCGTGGCATCGGCCACACCGCCTGTGCGCCGGACCGAGCCCCCCGTCATTCCCTCGCGACCCGCACCGGCAGAGCCTCCGGCCATCCGCACCGGCCGCAAGACCGACCGTCTGATCATCGTGGCGCTCGACCCTGGCCATGGGGGCGAGGACCCCGGCGCCATCGGCCCCAACGGCACACGCGAGAAAGACGTGGTGCTGCGCATCGCCCAGTTGCTGCGCGACCGCATCAACGGCAGCAGCGTCAATGGCAACCCCATGCGCGCCTTCCTCACGCGCGATGGCGACTATTTCGTGCCCCTGCACGTGCGCGTGCAGAAGGCGCGCCGTGTGCAGGCCGACCTGTTCATCAGCATCCACGCCGACGCCTTCATCACGCCCCAGGCCAACGGCTCCAGCGTGTATGCGCTGAGCTCGCGCGGCGCCAGCAGCAGCGCAGCGCGCTGGTTGGCCAACAAGGAAAACGAGGCCGATCTGGTGGGTGGTCTGAACGTGCGCAGCCGCGATACGCTGGTGCAGCGTGCCCTGCTCGACATGAGCACCACGGCCCAGATCCGCGACAGCCTCAGTCTCGGTGGCGCCATGCTGGGCGAGATCGGCAAGATCAACCGCCTGCACAAGCCCCGCGTGGAGCAGGCCGGCTTTGCCGTGCTGAAGGCGCCGGACATTCCTAGCGTGCTGGTGGAAACGGCCTTTGTCAGCAACCCCGGCGAAGAAGCCAAGCTGCGTGATCCGGCCTACCAGCGTTCCATGGCCAACTCGCTCATGCGCGGGATCCAGGGCTACTTTGCGCGCAACCCGCCGCTGGCCCGCAGCCGGGCGGTGTAAGCCGGGCAGCATACGCCGTCCTCCCGGCCAAAGCCGGTACGGCAACAACACTCAACTAGCCAGCACCTGCCCCAGGCTCCACAGCACGGCAAACAGCAACTGCAGCTGCGCCGTGCGCGCCAGAATCAGGTTGTGCCCGCGCCCCGGCTCCTGCCGGACAAAACGCCACACCAGCGTCGCAGCCAGCGGCAAGGCCAGCAACGGCAGCCAGTGCCAGCGCACGCCCACCCAGGGCAGCAGCAGGAATGGCAAGGCCAGGCAGGTGGCATACAGTGCCCTGCTGCCACCCAGTCCCAGCCGCACCGCCAGCGTGCGCTTGCCCACGCGGGCATCAGTAGCCGCATCGCGCGTGTTGTTCACCAGCATGACGGCCGATGCGAAAGCCCCCATCATGTGCCCCATCAACCAGGCCGCACTGCTCAGGGTGCCTACCTGCAGAAAATAGGTGCCCAGCACCGCCGCCAGTCCGAAGAACACCCAGACAAACACCTCGCCGAACGCGCTGTAGGCAATCGGCCAGGGGCCGGCGGTGTAGGCCCAGCCACACAGCAGCGCCCCGAGGCCAAGCACCACGATGGGCCAGCCTCCGGCAAACGCCAGCACGATACCGAGCAGGAATGCCGTGGCCAGCGCGCCCAGCCCGGCCCGGCGCACCTGCCGCGCACTCAGCCAGCCCATGGCCGTCGCTCGCTGCGGGCCGAGACGGTCGGATCCATCCGCGCCGCGCTCGAAATCGCCCACATCGTTGAGCAGATTGGTCCCGATCTGGATCAGCATGGCTGCCAGCAGCGTCAACAGGGCGATGCCGGCATGCCAGCGTCCCTGCTCCTGCCAGGCCAGCACACAGGCCGCCAGCACGGGCGCCAGGGTCACGCCCAGGGTATGGGGGCGCGCCGCCAGCACCCAAGCCTGCAAGGGAGAGGGAGGCGCCGGAGTCAGCGCCGCTGCAGCAGAATCCAGGACAGTGCCGGCTTGCGGCGGTGAGTTTCTCGTGGCAACCATGTGCCCATTGTAGAAAACCCCGCGCGCCTGCTGCCGGCCCGCCGCTCGCCCGCTTCAGCGCATGGCAAACAGTTCCTGGTGGAAATCGCTGGCACGTATCCCCTTGCCGACAAAATCCGCGCGCAATGCCCGCCCGAAAGCTGTCGGCCCGCAGAACCAGAGGCTGGCATCTTCCCAGTCGGGAACGGCCTGGCGCATGCGCTCACCCGTCAGCAGGCCATCACGCTTGTCCACCAGCACATGCAGCCTGACACCAGCCGCCAGCGCATCGGCCTCCAGCATGGCAATCGCATTCTCATCGTAGTCGGCCGTCGGATGAAACAGGTCGACCTTCACCTTCCAAGCTTCAGGATCACGTGCCATCTGCTGCATGCGTGCAATGAAGGGCGTGATGCCGATACCGGCACCGATCCAGATCTGCCGCGGCTTGTCGTCGTCGAAAGTGAAGCAGCCGTACGGGCCTTCCACGGTCACGGTATCGCCTTCGCGGAGCACCTCATGCAGCTGCGAGGTATGGTCGCCCAGCGCCTTGGTCACAAAGACAATGGTCTGGCGTACCGGATCCCAGGACGACGCCATGGTGAACGGATGGGCCAGATCCCTGGCACCCTGCACGAACGCAAACTGCCCTGCCTGGTGTCCCTTCCAGCCGGGCTGCATGCGGATGCTGGTGCGCAGCACCTGCAGTGGCTCGAAATAACGCAGCGATTCGACAGTACCCTCTACCTTGCGACCGGCACCCACCTTGCGCAGCAGCACCAGCACGGCAGAAACCGTGCCAGCCACCAGCATCAGGGCCATCACCCAGCCGATGGGCTGTGACCAGTAGTCATACTTGAACAACACCAAGGTATGCCAGGCCAGCACCAGATAGGCAGCCGCCAGCCACTTGTGGGTGCGGGCAAACCAGTGATACGGGAAACGCTTGATGAGCGCCAGCACCATCAGGATCAGCGCAGCATAGAACGCCCACTCTCCCAGGGATTCGGCCAGCCCGCGCTGCGTGCGCAGCCAGTGCTCCAGCGTCATCGCGCCGTCCCGTCCGGGCCCTCCCTGCGGGCCGCGTGCCGGTCGCACCAGCCAGCCCCAGCCCACCATCCACTTGGTGCCCTGGGCCCACCACCAGTGCACCACGCTGGTCACCAGCGCCGTGATGCCGAGCCACTTGTGCAGGCGATACATCTTGTCCAGACCATCCAGCGGGCGCTCCAGCCACTTCGGGCGGGTTGCCAGCACCATGGAAATGGTCATCGCGCCGAAGGCAATCACACCGCTGTACTGCATGAACACGGTGCGGAACGGGAAATAGCCAAAAGGCTGCGGCCACAGGGTATCGGCCAGCAGCCACAAGCCGGTCAATACCACCAGACTGCCCCACAACGCCATGCGTATGCGTGTCATATCACGTGCCTTTCTTTGTCATTGGGTTCTCTTTCCAGTCTAGCGACGCGGTCTGAAGAGTTGCTGAAAAGCCTGACTCGGGCAGCCAGGCATTGGCAAGAATGCAACAGCGTGCTACAACCACAACCATATATAAAATCAGGAGTTGCAATGCTTACCTGCAAACCTGCTTCAGATCCGGAATCTTCACCTGACGCCATGGCTTCACGCCGCATGCTGCTTGGCTCCGGCCTGGCCCTGCTGGCAGGCGCCAGCCTGCTGGCCGGCTGCGGATCGGCTCCGCGCAAGACCCGTACCAGCCAGCGTCGCCGCTCCGGGCCTGCAGGCACCGTCCCCCTGCGCACCAGCACGCCCGAAGTTGCCGTGATCAACCCGGTGCAGATCGATGCCACCCTGCGCGAAGAAGCCGTGGCCCGCGCCCTGCTGGCCGTGAACGTACCCTACAGCTACGGCGGCAACACGCTGGAAGGCGGCTTTGACTGCAGCGGCCTGGTGCAGTATGTGTTCAGCGGCTTTGCCGGCCGCGCCCTGCCGCGCAGCACGGCGCAATGGGCCCGTGCCAGCCTGCCACGCGATATCGGGCAGCTGCAGCGCGGCGATCTGGTGTTCTTCAACACCTCCGGCACCTCCTTCTCGCACATGGGCATCTATCTCGGCAACCGCCAGTTCGTGCACGCCCCCTCCAGCGGTGGCGTGGTACGCACCGACCGCATCGACAACAGCTACTTCGCGCCCCGCTTCGACGGTGGTCGCACCGTGTTCCTGTAAATCCCGCCGTAGCCGGCTGGTCTGGCTCGATCCAGCCAGCCCCTGCAGTTCCGGCGCCAGCCGGTACAGGGCTGACGATGCATTTCCCCTGCCCCCAAGGGTGAATTTGTAACAGCCCCCCTTGAAACTCCGGCCAACACCCTTATCATTAGCACTCGTCGCGGTCGAGTGCTAACAATGCCTGCCGCACGCTGGCGACAGCCCTGTCTGGCGCCTCCGATTTTTTTACGCGCTTAAACCGTTTTATCTTCCAAGGAGATTCCATGAACCTGCGTCCCCTGCACGATCGCGTGATCGTCAAGCGTCTGGAAAACGAAACCAAGACTGCCTCCGGCATCGTGATCCCCGATGCAGCCACCGAAAAGCCCGACCAGGGCGAAGTGCTGGCTGTCGGTCCCGGCAAGCGCAACGACAAGGGCGAGCAGATTGCCCTGAACGTGAAAGTGGGCGACCGCGTGCTGTTTGGCAAGTACAGCGGCCAGTCCGTCAAGGTCGACGGCGAAGAACTGCTGGTGATGAAGGAAGACGACCTGTTCGCCGTGGTCGAGCAGTAATCCCATCCCCGCATAACGCACATACTGAATATCTGGAGAATTTGAAAAATGGCAGCTAAAGACGTAGTTTTCGGTGCTGACGCCCGTGCCCGCATGGTCGAAGGCGTGAACATCCTGGCCAACGCAGTCAAGACCACCCTGGGCCCGAAAGGCCGCAACGTGGTGCTGGAGCGCTCCTTCGGCGCCCCCACCGTGACCAAGGACGGCGTGTCCGTGGCCAAGGAAATCGAGCTGAAGGACAAGCTCATGAACATGGGCGCCCAGATGGTCAAGGAAGTCGCTTCCAAGACCTCCGACAACGCCGGTGACGGCACCACCACTGCCACCGTGCTGGCCCAGGCCATCGTGCGCGAAGGCATGAAGTACGTGGCCGCCGGCATGAACCCGATGGACCTGAAGCGCGGCATCGACAAGGCTGTCGCCGCTCTGGTCGAGCAGCTGAAGGCCGCCTCCAAGCCCACCACCACCTCCAAGGAAATCGCCCAGGTCGGCTCCATTTCCGCCAACTCCGACGAATCCATCGGCCAGATCATCGCTGACGCCATGGACAAGGTCGGCAAGGAAGGCGTGATCACCGTGGAAGACGGCAAGTCCCTGCAGAACGAGCTGGACGTCGTGGAAGGCATGCAGTTCGACCGCGGTTACCTGTCCCCCTATTTCATCAACAACCCCGAGAAGCAGGTTGCCAACCTCGAGAACCCCTTCGTGCTGCTGTTCGACAAGAAGATCAGCAACATCCGCGACCTGCTGCCCGTGCTGGAAGCCGTGGCCAAGGCTGGCCGTCCGCTGCTGATCATCGCTGAAGACGTCGATGGCGAAGCGCTGGCTACGCTGGTGGTCAACACCATCCGCGGCATCCTGAAGGTTGTGGCCGTCAAGGCTCCGGGCTTCGGCGACCGTCGCAAGGCCATGCTGGAAGACATCGCCATCCTGACCGGCGGCAAGGTGATTGCCGAGGAAGTGGGCCTGTCCCTGGAGAAAGTCACGCTGGCCGACCTGGGCCAGGCCAAGACCATCGAAGTGGGCAAGGAAAACACCACCATCATCGACGGCGCCGGCGCTGCTGCCGACATCGAGGCACGCGTCAAGCAGATCCGCATCCAGATCGAGGAAGCCACTTCCGACTACGACCGCGAGAAGCTGCAGGAACGCGTGGCCAAGCTGGCCGGCGGTGTTGCCGTGATCAAGGTGGGCGCTGCCACCGAAGTCGAGATGAAAGAGAAGAAGGCCCGCGTGGAAGACGCCCTGCACGCGACCCGCGCTGCCGTGGAAGAAGGCATCGTGGCCGGCGGTGGCGTGGCCCTGCTGCGCGCCCGCGCTTCCGTGGGTGAAGTCAAGACCGACAACCACGACCAGGACTCCGGCGTGAAGCTGGTGTTCAAGGCCATCGAAGCGCCCCTGCGCGAGATCGTGGCCAACGCCGGCGACGAGCCGAGCGTGGTGGTGAACAAGGTGCTGGAAGGCCAGGGCAACTTCGGCTTCAACGCTGCCAACCACACCTACGGCGACATGATCGAGATGGGTATCCTGGATCCCACCAAGGTGACCCGTACTGCTCTGCAGAACGCCGCTTCCGTGGCCAGCCTGATGCTGACCACCGAGTGCATGGTTGCTGAAATGCCGAAGGAAGACGCACCGGCCATGCCTGACATGGGGGGCATGGGGGGCATGGGCGGCATGATGTAATCAGCCGCGCTGGCCCGGGCAAGGTTTACGCCTTGCCCTCCCCCGCAAGAGAAAACCCGCAGCGCGCGAGCCCTGCGGGTTTTTTCTTTTGACCATAGGCCAGACATTTGAACTGCGAAGACTGTATTGCGCTCTCGCCCATTCCAAAGCCTTCAGGCCTGCTGCCCGTGCAGATACGCCAAATTGGACAAGGCTGGGACGCTTTGATCTTACGCCTCGCGCACTGCCCTACGTCTCAGCGCGGCACCATCACGAAGATCGCGCCGAGCGCCAGCAGCACCCCCAGCAGGTTGAGCTTGCTCAGCGGCTCACGGAAGGCCATGGCACCCACCAGCGTGCCCAGCACGATCACCCCCATGTTCATAACCGAGAACACCAGCGCCGGGTTGCCCGGCAGGCTCTGGTGCGCACGGATGTAGGTGTAGATGTTGGCGAAGTTGAGGGCTCCGAGCAGGATGCCGGTCAGCAGATGCCCCAGCCCCCAGCGCGTCTTGCTTGCGGCCAGATACAGCAGCATCAGCACGCCCGCCAGCACAAAGGCCGACAGAAGACCGCCGGAGAATGCCGCGCCCGCCTTGGCCATCTGCTTGAACAGCACATCGATCACGCCATAACCCAGCAGCACCACCAGCGGCCACAGCCAGGCTCCGCCCTTGCCGCTGCCGCCCTTGGACGGCTTCCACAGCAGGCACAGCAGCGCCGTGGAGGCCAGCGCCACACCGAGCATCTTGCGTTCGGTCAGCTGCTCGCCAAAGATCACGAAGGCCGACAGCAGCGGGATGATGAGCGACAGCCGCTGCGCCGCATCGGTACGCACGATGCCGGCCAGTTGCACCGACTTGGCCAGTGCCAGGAAGATGGTGGGCAGCAACACCCCGAGCGCCAGGAAAATGCCCACCGGCTGCTCCGGGCTGAGCAGCTTCGCCAGGTCCGGCTTGAGCAGCAGAAAGCACAGCGTCGATGCCACCACATAGTTCATGAAGATCGCCTGCCGCGCATCCAGCCCCCTGGCCCGCCCGGCCTTGAGCAGCGCCCCCACAGACACGCTGCACACCACGCTCGTACCCAGAAACATCAATCCCGTTGTCAGTGACATGTTCATTTCCCTTGTCGGATTCACTCGCCCATGCCGGCAACGCCATCCCGCCGGTCGATGCACGAAATTATGGGAACAACGGATGACCTCCCCGCCGTTTCCGGCAAAAAATCGCTTTTTCGCCTTTTCTGCACGAAGCAGACCAATGCATCAAGAAGCCATCACGTAGCCCCAAAAATAAAGGCAGATGCGCACAACGTGCGTCATCTGCCCTCTACTCCCGCGACGCATTTCCTCAACCGGAACGCGCCTCAGCGGAGCTCAGCCGATTACATCAGCTTCATCTTCTTGGCTTCTTCCATCAGTTCGTCGCGGAACTTGGGATGCGCAATGGCGATCAGCGCCTTCACGCGCTCCTTGGCGGTACGGCCGCGCAACTGGGCCACGCCATATTCGGTCACCACGTAGTTCACGTCGTTCTTGCTGGTGGTCACATGGGTACCGACCGCCAGCGTGGGCGTGATGCGGGAAATGGTGTCGTTCTTGGCCGTGGAAGGCGTCACGATGAAGGACTTGCCGCCCTTGGAGCGGTTGGCCGCACGCACGAAGTCGGCCTGGCCACCGGTACCGGAGTAGGCGCGCCAGCCCTGCGACTCGGAGCCGCACTGGCCGGCAAAGTCGACCTGCATGGTGGCGTTGATGGAGATCAGGTTGTCGTTCTGGCCGGCCAGATAGGGATCGTTGGTGAAGTCCACCGGGTGCATTTCCATCATCGGGTTGCGATCCATGAACTTGTACAGCTTCTCGGAACCCAGCGCGAAGGTCGCCAGCATCTTGCCCGGCAGGTAGTTCTTGCGGCGGTTGGTCACCACACCGGCTTCCACCAGCGTCATGATGCCGTCACCGATCATCTCGGTGTGCACGCCCAGGTCCTTCTTGTGCGTCAGCTGCATCACCACGGCATCCGGAATGGCGCCGTAGCCGATCTGCAGGGTCGCGCCGTCGGGGATCATGTCAGCCACGTACTTGCCGATGGCTTCCTGCACCGGACCGATGGCCGGCAGGCCCACGGTGGCGACCGGCGTCTCGTCCTCGACGATGGCGGTCACGTCGGAAATGTGCACATGGCAGTTGCCGTAGGCAAATGGCACGTTCGGGTTCACTTCGAAGACCACGGCGCGGGCCTTCTTGATGGCGGCCATGGTGTAGTCGGTACCCAGGCTCACGGAGAAGTAGCCATGGTTGTCCATGGGAGAGACCAGCGCAAACACCACATCGGAGGGCATGTCGTTGTTCTCGTACAGCATGGGCATTTCGGAGAAGTAGTTGGGGATGTAGTCACCCCAGCCACCGTCCACGCAGTTGCGCGTATGGCCGCTCAGGAAGTAGGCCACCGGACGCACGTGCTCGGCCGTTTCGCTGTCGAAATAGTCGTACTTGCGCACCGGCAGGATCTGCGACACCTTCACATCGCGGAAGTTGCGGCGCTGCTCGGACAGCGCGGTCATCAGGGCCGGCGGCTCACCCACACCGGTCGGCACGACCACGGTGTTTCCGTTGTGCACGATGCCTACGGCATCAGCGGCAGACATGAGTTTTTCTTTGTATTGAGTCTGGAATGACATTCTTGCTCCTGTGTTTCGCGTAGGGGTGAGTAAGGGATTTTCCTAACCTTCTATCGTACTACGCAATCCTATTGAATGGCCAGCCGAAGCGGGCTTGAACGTTTGAGCCTGCACAAGAAAAAGCGCGCCCCGAGGGGCGCGCCTGCATGACGGACAAGAGCGGCGTCAGACGATCTTGTTGGAACGGCGCCAGATGCCCATGGCTTCCGCATCCTTGATCAGCTGGTCACGGAAATCCGGGTGCGCGATGTTGATCAGCGCCTCGGCACGCTGCCAGGTCGACTTGCCCTTCATCTGGGCGTAGCCGAACTCGGTCACCACGTAATGCACCAGCGAACGCGGGCAGGTCACGATCGAGCCGGGCGACAGCGTGGGCACGATGCGCGAAGCCATGGTGCCATCCTTCTGCTTGTAGGTGGAGCTGATGCAGATCAGGCCCTTGCCGCCTTCGGAGTTGAAGGCACCCAGGATGAAGTCCAGCTGGCCGCCGGTGCCGGAAATCTGGCGCGTGCCGGACGATTCGCTGGACACCTGCGTGAACAGGTCCACCTCGATGGCGTTGTTGATGGCGAACACCTTGGGGTTGCGGCCGATCACGCAGGGGTCGTTGGTGTAGTCCACCGGATAGATGGCGGCTGCCGGGTTGTTGTCGAGGAAGTCGTACAGCTTCTGCGAGCCCATGGCAAAGGTGTACACCATCTTGCCCTGGTCGATGCTCTTGTGCTTGCCGGTGATGCGGCCGGCCTCGTACATGTCGACATAGGAGTCGGCCAGCATCTCGGTGTGCACGCCCAGATCCTTCAGGTCGCTGTGCGCAATCATGGAGCCCACGATGTTGGGTAGCGCGCCAATGCCGAGCTGGATGGTGGCACCATCCTCCAGCAGCTGCATCACGTGCTTGGCAATGCCCATATCGGCCTCGCTGGCCTGGGTTTCGGGCAGCTGCACCAGCGGCGTGTTGGGGCCCTCGATCACCATGTCGATCTCGGAAATGTGGATGCCCTCGTCACGGCCGCCCAGGCAGCGCGGCACCGTGGTGTTGACCTCGAGAATCGCCTTCTTGGCCTTGCGCAGGTAGTCCGGCGTCATCGAGCAGCTGGTCGAGAAGTTGAAGAAGCCGTTGGCATCCATGGGCGTGACCTGCGCCACCGCCACATCCGGGCTCTCGTACAGGCGCACGGCCTTCGGGCCCTGATGGTAGGAGAAGGGGATGTAGCTTGCCAGGCCACGCTCGGCACACTTGCGGCCCAGGCCGGAGAAGTGCCAGTCGTTCCAGATGAAGGATTCGCGCGTCGGATCAGCCTCGACGCAGGCCAGCGGCTTCAGGCGCGTGGTGGTGATCAGGTTCACTTCCTGCAGTTCGCTGCGGCGCGCAGCCAGAGCCGTGTCGAATGCCTCGACGTTCTGCGCGAACTCGCCGACAAACACCGTGTCGCCCGACTTCACCACTGCAGCAGCCACTTCGGCGGAGACATGCTTTTGTTGATACAGATTTTGCTCGTTCATTCCCATGGTCAACCTCTCCTTTTACAACTAGTAGGATTTTACCATTGTCAATAGGGGTGTTCTCTATGAAAACTCCCGTTCAAACACCCCCAAAACGGCAGGGCCGATTCCCCGGCCACGGGACGACCCTACAGGCAGTCGTCTCCGGTCGATTTGGCATAATCGCAGGATGCCGTGGACACTGACTGCCCGGCATCACCACACAAGGAATTCCCCGTGCCCGCCTACCGTTCCAAGACTTCCACGCACGGCCGCAACATGGCCGGCGCCCGCGCCCTGTGGCGTGCCACCGGCATGACCGACGCCGACTTCGGCAAGCCGATCATTGCCATCGCCAACTCCTTCACCCAGTTCGTCCCCGGCCACGTGCACCTGCATGATCTGGGCCAGCTGGTGGCGCGTGAAATCGAGGCGGCCGGCGGCATCGCCAAGGAATTCAACACCATCGCCATCGACGACGGCATCGCCATGGGCCACAGCGGCATGCTGTACAGCCTGCCCAGCCGCGACCTGATCGCCGACAGCGTGGAATACATGGTCAACGCGCACTGCGCCGACGCCCTGGTCTGCATCAGCAACTGCGACAAGATCACCCCCGGCATGCTGATGGCCGCCATGCGCCTGAACATCCCGACCATCTTCGTCTCCGGCGGCCCGATGGAAGCCGGCAAGGTGATCGCCATTGCCGACGGCAACAAGGTCGAGCGCAAACTGGACCTGATCGACGCCATGATCGAGGCCGGCGACAGCAGCGTGTCCGACGAGACCGTGGCCCAGGTCGAGCGCAGCGCCTGCCCCACCTGCGGCTCCTGCTCCGGCATGTTCACCGCCAACTCCATGAACTGCCTGACCGAGGCATTGGGCCTGTCCCTGCCCGGCAACGGTTCGCTGGTGGCCACGCACGCGCAGCGCAAGGAACTGTTCCTGGAAGCCGGCCGCCTGATCGTCGATCTGGCCCGCCGCTACTACGAGCAGGACGATGCCAGCGTGCTGCCGCTCAACATCGCCACCAAGGCCGCGTTCGAGAACGCCATGAGCCTGGACATCGCCATGGGCGGTTCCACCAACACCATCCTGCACCTGCTGGCGGCTGCCACTGAAGCCGGTGTGGACTTCCGCATGGCCGATGTGGACCGTCTGAGCCGTCTCGTGCCCTGCCTGTGCAAGGTGGCACCGGCCACCCAGAAGTACCACATGGAAGATGTGCACCGCGCCGGCGGCGTGATTGCCATCCTGGCCGAACTGGACCGCGCCGGTCTGCTGCAGACCGGTGTTTCCACCGTGCACGCTCCCACGCTGAAGGATGCCCTGCAGCAATGGGACGTGATGCAGAACGCCGAAGGCAGCGCCGCACACCAGCGCTACCTGGCCGCTCCGGGCGGCATCCGCACCACGCAGGCATTCAGCCAGAGCCGCGTCTACCCGCGCCTGGACACCGACCGCGCCGACGGCTGCATCCGCGACAAGGAACATGCCTACTCGCTGGAAGGCGGCCTGGCCGTACTCTTCGGCAACCTGGCCGAGCGCGGCTGCGTGGTCAAGACGGCCGGCGTCGATGAAAGCATCTGGAAGTTCACCGGCCGTGCCCGCGTGTTCGAGAGCCAGGACGCTGCCGTCGAGGCCATCCTGGGTGACCAGGTGGTGGCCGGCGACGTGGTGGTGATCCGCTACGAAGGCCCCAAGGGCGGCCCCGGCATGCAGGAAATGCTCTACCCCACCAGCTACCTCAAGTCCAAGCACCTGGGCGCTGCCTGCGCGCTGCTGACCGATGGCCGCTTCTCCGGTGGCACTTCGGGCCTGAGCATCGGCCACGCCTCTCCGGAAGCGGCCGAAGGCGGCAACATCGGCCTGGTGGAAGAAGGTGACACCATCGAGATCGACATCCCGAAACGCAGCATCCATCTTGCCGTGAGCGACGAGGTGCTGGCACAGCGCCGCGCTGCCATGGAAGCCAAGGGCAAGGGGCAGGCCTGGAAGCCGGTCAAGCGCGACCGCGTGGTGTCGGCTGCCCTGCGCGCCTACGCCGCCATGACCACCAGCGCCGATACCGGTGCGGTGCGTGACGTGAGCCAGGTGGAGCGCTGATACGCGCGGTGCCTGATTGAATACTGCAGCGTCTGCGCCATCAGGCTGCATCCCTTTGCCTGAGACCGGACCATGCACTATTCCAGCTACGCGCGGCTCCTGCTGCTGGGCGCCATCTGGGGCTTCAGCTTCCTGTTCATGCGCATGGTGGCGCCGGTGCTCGGCGCCGTCCCCACCGCCTTTTTCCGGGTGCTGTTTGCCTCCCTGGGACTGATCGTCATCCTGATGGTGCTGCGCACGCGCTGGCAGTTCCAGGGCAAGTTCCGGCAGACCCTGTTGCTCGGGGCCATCAACTCGGGCATTCCCTTCCTGATGTACACCTTTGCGGCACGCCTGTTGCCGGCGGGGTACTCGGCCATCTTCAATGCCACGGCGCCCCTCATGGGGGTGCTGATCGGCGCCCTGTTCTTCCAGGAAGCCATCTCCCCGCGCAAGCTGGTCGGCGTCATCACCGGGCTGGCAGGTGTGACCCTGCTCACGGCCGTCGGACCGGTTGCCATCGGCTGGCCGGAAATGCTGGGCGCACTGGCCTGTCTGGTGGCCACCAGCTGCTACGGGTTTTCCGGATTTTTGACCCAGCGCTGGATCCATCAACGTGGTGGGCTGGATCCCAAGCTGGTCGCCATGGGCAGCCAGTTTGGCGCCACCCTGTTGCTGCTGCCCTTCTTTGCCACGTCCACGCTGGCGGCACCACCGGCCAGCTGGGGTACTCCGATGCTGTGGCTGGCGCTGGCAGCGCTGGGGCTGCTCTGCACGGCCTGGGCCTATATCCTGTTCTTCCGGCTGATGGAGGACATCGGCCCGGTGCGCTCGCTGACGGTCACGTTCCTGGTGCCAGCGTTCGGGGTGCTCTGGGGCGCCCTGTTTCTGGGTGAGCAGGTATCCTGGGCCCATCTGGCCGGTGGCGGCATGATCGGGCTGGCCTTGTGGCTGGTGGTGTCGCAGGCCGCACCCAAGGCTGCCACACGCACCTGATACGCAAGGCAGGTCGCACGCATCCAGATTGGCCAGTTCGATCCCATGCGTCGTATCTGATACGCAGGGCGCGACCGCACCGGATTCGCGCGTTCATGCCACTCCAGACACGACAAGGCCCACCGAAGTGGGCCATGCAAAGTACCGGAGGCAGTCAGAATCAGCTGTTGGGCTTCTTCAGCGCCTGGCCGTGCTCGTCACCGGCTTCGATGGAAGCAGTGTCGTCGGCAATGATGCTCAGGTCGCGCTTGCTGCGCTGTGCCGCGTTGGGACGCTCGATCAGCCAGTACAGCGTCAGACCGATCACCACCGCGTACACGGTGGCCTTGGCGTCGGGCATGGCCAGCGTCACCGCCACAATGCCTGCCACGCCACGCTCGGCGGAGTTCTTCAACTCTTCCATGCCCACCATGATGCAGATGTAGGCAGTCAGCACCAGCGTCAGCGACAGGGCAATCGGCAGCACCGGCTTGAACACCGACACCAGCGGCAGCATGAACACGGCGATCAGGCCGGTGATCCAGAAGGTACCGCCACCGGAATAGATGGAGTCCATCGCCTTGCGACCCAGGGCATAGCGCTCGGCCACGGTGGCGTGTGCCGCCGTCCACAGCGGACCGGCCAGACCCGGCCACGGTGCCAGCAGGGCATGCAGGCCGTTGCGCAGCGCGGTCACGATGTGCACGCGCGTCACGTCCAGCTCGATCACCTCGTCCTGGCGCAGGTGATCCACGCGCTTGCACAGGGCAAAGCCGACCAGAATGTCACCAAAGGCGATCACGTAGGCGATGATGGCGGTGGGAATGGCCAGCAGGAACATCTCGGTGCTGGGCATGCCGGTGGTGTACACCAGATAGTTCATCATCAGCGCGAAGTCGGGCTGGGTGATACCCCACTCGATATCGGGCAGCGGGTACTCGCTCACCGCCCAGCCGATGGCCATGGCGATCAGCATGCCGGGGATCATGCCGAAGTTGGAGATGATCTTGGCGAAGCGGTTGGTCTCGACGATGTGCTTGAACGACAGCGAGAACAGGATGTAGGCGGAAACGATGGAACCGATCAGCAGGGAAATCGGCGTGGCGTCGATGCGGCCGCCGGTTTTCAGTTCACCCATCATGGCGGCAATACCGGCGCCAATGATGATGCCTGACTTGAGCGAGTTGGGAATCAGCGTCACCAGCTTGTTGCCCAGACCGGTCAGCCCCAGCACCAGAAAGATGATGAACACTTCGACCTGCAGCGCAAACATGGCGCGCACGGCTTCCGGGCCGGGCTCGAAGTTCTGCAGGTAGAGCAGCACCACCGGAATCGCGGGCGTGATCCATCCCGGCACCAGCGGCACACCCATCAGGGCCGGCAGCAGGTAGCCGATGCCGGCGATCACGCAGAAGGCCAGCGCCGCTTCGTAGGGCATGGCCAGATATTTCATGAGCAGCGGGATCATGCCGAGGCTCACGACAAACATGAACAGGCCCTGCACCATTTCCGGGAATTCCCAGCGGTAGTGGATGAAAGGCAGTCGGATCTTGAAGGGGCCGGCTTTCCAGAACGGATGCTCGGCGCCGTATTCGCGTTGAATGGGCATGGGTATCAAATTGTTAGTTGAACTACAAAGTACGGGTTTATACCGATGATTCACGTAAACCATATACGGGTTTACCCTAGTGCGACATTGACATTGTGCTTTACCGGTTTTCTGCTAGCCCTGTCATCGGTCCGTATGACACAGGCGCACCGCCTTCCCGCCTCGGCGCTACCTGCGGCCGAATTGCGGCTTGGCCTTGCGTTCAAAAGGCCACTTTTATGTGCTTGCTGCGCTGCTGGATGACTTTCCCGGAGCTGAAGGTCTCCCAGGTACCTTCGTAGAAGGTGTATTGCCGGAGTCGTTTCGCCTTGCACTCGACAAGATGGCAGCGCTGGCGATGGCCCTGCAAGGCAACATCGACTGACGTGGAGCACACCGCACCGCGGCCTGGCCACAGGATTCCTGCCTGTATCAGGCCATCTCGAACTCAGGCCATCTCGAGCCAGATCGTCACCGGCCCGTCATTGACCAGCGCGACCTGCATGTCGGCGCCGAACACACCGCTGGCCACGTGCGGAAGCAGGGTGGTGGCCTGTGCGACGCTGTAGTCGTACAGCGCCTTGCCCAGGGCGGCGGGTGCCGCAGCGGTAAAGCTGGGCCGGTTGCCGCCGCTGCAATCCGCAGCCAGCGTGAACTGGCTGACCAGCAGCAGCCCGCCGGGCGTGCCTGCACCGTCCAGATCCTGCACGCTTCGGTTCATCTTGCCGGCATCGTCACTGAAAATGCGCAGCTTCAGGATCTTGGCGAGCATCCTGTCGGCAACGGCCTCGGTGTCTTGGGGCTCGGCACACAGCAACACCAGCAGACCGGGCCCGATCTGCCCGACCACGCTGCCTTCCACCGTCACACTCGCCTCGCGCACCCGTTGCAGCAGGGCTTTCATGCCTCGGACGCCTCCACGGCGGCCGTGCGCGCGAGCAGGGCCTCACGCAGCATGGGCAGGCCTTCCACGCCCCAGAACAGCTCTGGAGCGCCGCCCTCTTCTTCGGGCAACAGCACGCAGGAGGGAACGCCAAACACGCCATGCTGCAACGCCGCTTCACCAATGGCAAACAGCTCCTCCTTGACCGCCGCCTCTGCTGGATCACGCACCGCCGGCAGTTCACGCACCAGTTCCTGCCACACCGCATCGCGCAGCGCGGCATCATCGACATCACGCCCGCCCTGCCAGATGGCATTGAACAGGGTTTCGCACACATGGCGCCCGGGCTCGCCCTGCGGACTGGCAGCCAGCGCCATGCGCAGCCAGGGGATGGAATTGAACGGATGGACGGCCGGCAGGGCAAAATCCAGCCCCTGCTCACGCGCCAGCCAGCTGGCGTGGCGGAACAGCCAGTCGCGCTTGGGTGGCAGGCTGACCGGCACCGGCGTGCCATGCGCCTTCAGCAAGGCTCCCAGCACCAGCGGACGGTGCACCACCTGGTATGGCAGGCCCGCCAGCGTACGCGGCAAGGCGTGAAAGGCCACGTAGGCGTAGGGAGAGACAAAGTCGAAATAGAAGTGGATGGTGGGCACTGCAGTACTCCTCAGCGTGGCACGAAGGTCTGGCTGCGCGCCGGCAGCGCACGCCAGATGGCCTGCTTCTCCTCCTCGTCCAGCACCGACCAGTGCGCGATCTCGTCCAGCGTGCGCCAGCAGCCACGGCACAAGCCGCTGGCCGGATCGATCTGGCAGACGTTGATGCAGGGCGAGGGGCATTGTGGCATGGCCAGCGCGCAGGCAACGCGCGCGGCCAGGGCTTGCGCCTCTTTCTCGGTGGAACGGGTGGATGCAGTCATTGCCGCCATTATCGGCGCCCCGGCGCTGGTGGCGGCCTTGCTTCCGTATTCAACATGCGTGCCACCACGGCATCAGGGCGGCGACCTGCGTCACCGCCCGGGTTTCTGGCGCATCAGGCGCAGGCAGCCGACGCGCGCTTGGTCAGCAGCGCGCGCGCCACGCGCGAGCCGGACGGACGGTTCAGGAAGTCGCTGATCATCTGGCCGGCGTCGATCAGCTTGTCCAGATCGATGCCGGTGTCGATGCCCATGCCGTGCAGCATGTAGACCACATCTTCGGTCGCCACGTTGCCGGTTGCACCCTTGGCGTAGGGGCAGCCGCCCAGGCCGGCGACGGAGGTCTCGTGCTGCCACACGCCCATCTGCACCGCAGCCAGCGTGTTGGCCAGTGCCTGGCCATAGGTGTCGTGGAAGTGGCCGCTGATCTGGTCCACGCTGAAGTGCTTCAGCGTCGCCTCGATCGCGCGCTGCACCTTGAGCGGCGTGCCGACGCCAATGGTGTCGGCCACGGCCACCTGCTGCACGCCGATGTTCTTCAGCAGGCCCGCAAGGTAGTCCACGCGCTCGGGAGCGATCTCACCCTCGTAGGGGCAACCCACTGTGCAGCTCATGGCGGCGCGCACTTTCATGCCTGCAGCCAGCGCCGCCTCGACCACCGGCGCAAAGCGCTCGATGCTTTCTGCGATAGAGCAGTTGATGTTCTTCTGGCTGAAGGCTTCGCTGGCCGCGCCAAACACCGTCACTTCGTCGGGCTTCGTCAGCACCGCTGCCTCGTAGCCCTTCATGTTGGGCACCAGCACCGAATAGACCACGCCCGGCTTGCGCTGGATCGCGTTCATCACCTCAGTGTTGTCGCCCATCTGCGGCACCCACTTGGGGCTGACAAAGCTGGTGGTTTCCAGCTTTGTCACGCCGGCATCCACCAGGCGGTGGATCAGGTCGACCTTGATCTCGGTGGGCACGGTCTGCTTTTCGTTCTGCAGGCCGTCACGCGGGCCGAGTTCGATGATTTGGGCTTTGGAGGGAAGCATGGGAAGCCTTTCGGGAAGATGTCAGGACATCAGCGGATCACCCGGTTCAGCAATTGCATCTGCATCTGCATCTGCCGTTCGATGTTCCGGATGTCGTTGTCGATGATCCGCTTCTCGGCCAGCAGGCGGCGCTGATGGTCAGCCGTCTGCCGGTCGCTGCGGGCCAGTTCGCGCACCACGTTGTTGCGTGCGTTCTGGCGGGAATCGAGCCGCTGCTGCAGCTGGCGCATGGTCTGTTCATGGGCGCGCTGTTCGGCAGCGGGTTGGTAGTGGCGCAGGAACTCGGCCTCGGCAGCAGCCGGGCAATGTCCCAGTGTGTAGCGTCCGCCCTGGCGGGCAAATTCGACTGCGCGAGCGGGGCTGGAGCAGAACTCCTGATGGCCCTGCTGCCAGCCGCTTTGCCATGCCTGCTGCGTGCCGCGCACACCCGCGGCTTCGCAGCGCGTAAAGCGGTCCTGCGCATACTGCGACCCACGTCCTTTCAACGCCTCGTTCAGGCCCGTCTTGTGCCAGTCGGTCACGCTGCATTGCTGCACGGGATCGACCGTGGCGCAGCCTGCCAGGGTGAGCAGCAGGACAGCGCCACCGGTAGCGGCGACGCGGCGGAAGGCATGCGTTTTAACCATGTGAAACCTCTCTGTCGGAAAAGGCAGCGATGGTACAGGCCGTGGGCGCAGCCGGGTTACAGGGTGCAACCCGCTCAGGCGGATTTCAGCGTCAGCAGTTCGTCGCCATCCTGCACCTGGTCGCCCGGTGCAAACAGCAATTCGACTACTTCACCGTCCGCCGGTGCGGAAATGGTGTGCTCCATCTTCATGGCCTCCATCACCGCCAGCGGCTGACCCTTGGCTACCTTGTCGCCTGCCTTCACGGCAAAGGACACCACCTTGCCCGGCATCGGGGCCGTCAGACGGCCACCCTCGCCACCCTCGCCGGAGTGGAACAGGGAGTCGACCACGGTGATCTGGCTGGAGCCGCGCTGGCTGAACACGTTCAGCTCTTCGCCATCCAGCCAGGCCTGCAGCACCTGGCGATCATCGCCATAGCGCACGTCCATGCGGCCATCATCACGCTCTTCCACGATCAGCGGACCTTCGGTCAGCACCTCGGGGTGCAGCGTGCCGTCCGGCTTGCTGATGACGATGTAGTAGGTACCGTCGTGTTCGTAGCGCAGGTCGGCCTGCAGCGGCTCGCCACGGTACATCAGCTGGAACTGGCGGCTGAAACCGCCGTAAGCACGCCAGCCGTCACGGCGGCTGAACGGGTCCTTGCCCTGCAGATCCTTGATTTCGTTGAAGGTGCGGTGACCAATGGCCGCTGCCACGCTCATCGGCATACCCAGGCTGTCCTGGCCGAACAGCACATCGGCCTCGCGCGGGATCAGCGCCGTGTCCAGCTTGGCCTGGCTGAAGGACTCGGTCGCCAGGATCTGGCGCAGGAACTGCACGTTGGTGGTCAGGCCGACGATGCGCATGTGTGCCAGCGCGCCGTCCAGACGGGCCAGCGCCTGCTCGCGGTCGGCGCCCCACACGATCAGCTTGGCGATCATGGAGTCGTAGAACGGGCTGATGGCATCGCCTTCACGTACGCCGGAGTCCACGCGGGCATCGCCACGCTCGAAAGTCACGCTCCACTCGGGCGTGCGGTAGGTCTTGAGCGTGCCGGTCACCGGCAGGAAGTTGTTCTCGGGGTTCTCGGCGTTGATACGCGCCTCGATGGCGTGGCCGTTGATCTGCAGTTCGTCCTGCGTCTTCGGCAGCTTTTCGCCGGCCGCCACGCGCAGCTGCCATTCGACCAGGTCGGTACCGGTGATGGCTTCGGTGACCGGGTGCTCCACCTGCAGGCGGGTGTTCATTTCCATGAAGTAGAACTTCATTTCTTCCGGCTTGTCGTAGCCACCCGGCTGCTCGACGATGAATTCGACCGTGCCGGCGCCGACGTAGTTCACGGCACGGGCAGCAGCCACGGCAGCCTCGCCCATCTGCTTGCGCAGCTCGGGCGTCATGCCCGGAGCGGGTGCTTCTTCCAGCACCTTCTGGTGGCGGCGCTGCACCGAGCAGTCACGCTCGAACAGGTAGACGTAGTTGCCATGCGTGTCGCCAAATACCTGAATCTCGATGTGGCGCGGACGCAGCACGTATTTCTCGACCAGCACGGCGTCATCGCCAAAGCTGTTGATGGCTTCGCGCTTGCAGGACTCGAGTGCAGCGGCAAAGTCCTCGGCCTTCTCGACCAGGCGCATGCCCTTGCCACCGCCGCCGGCGCTGGCCTTGATCAGCACCGGGTAGCCGATGCGGTCTGCCTCTTTCTTCAGCAGGTCGGGGTCCTGGTCGGCACCGTGGTAGCCCGGCACCAGCGGCACGCCGGCCTGCTCCATCAGGCGCTTGGATTCGGCCTTCAGGCCCATGGCCAGGATGGCGGATGCCGGCGGGCCGATGAACACCAGACCGGCGTCGGCACAGGCCTGGGCAAATTCCTCGTTCTCGCTCAGGAAACCGTAGCCGGGGTGGATCGCCTGCGCGCCCTTGGACTTGGCGGCATCGATGATGCGCTGCCATTGCAGGTAGCTGTCCTTGGGGGCGCTGCCGCCCACATGCACGGCTTCGTTGCACAGCTGCACATGCTTGGAACGGGCGTCGGCATCGGAATACACCGCCACCGTCTGTACGCCCATGCGGCGCGCCGTGGAAGCCACGCGGCAGGCAATTTCGCCGCGGTTGGCAATCAGGATTTTCTTGAACATCACAGTCTCCTTGGTATCTGTCGTCGGGGTCGGCCGGCCATCAGGGTGATGGCGCCGGCTCCGCCCCGAACCATGTTTTCAAACGGCGAATGGCGGCGCGCAGGAAGCGCACCAGAAGAATCGTTACCAGCACCATCAGCACCACGGCCACCAGCAGCACCACGCCAAAGACGATGGGCTGGTTGACTGCAAGCCAGAGGATGCCGACCACCAGCCCGTCCTCGAACAGGCTGGCCGCCACGTTGCTGAAGGGTTCGGGTGAGGTGTTGATGGCAGCGCGCGTGGTCGTCTTGGCGGCCTGGCTGGTGGCAGCCAGGGTACCACCCAGAATGGTGGCCACCAGCGTCATGGTGCCGCCATCGGCACCGAACACGCTGCCGGCCAGCGCAGCGCCGGCGGGGATGCGGATCACGCTGTTCGCCAGATCCCAGAGGCTGTCCAGCCCCGGAATCTTGTCGGCGAAGAACTCCATGAACAGCATGAAGCCGCTGGCACCCAGCACGGCCGGATGTTCCAGCAACTGCATGCTGTGCGGCAGCGGTACCCAGCCCAGCAGCCCCATCAGGCCGGTGAGAAACACCACGGCGTACAGGCGAAAGCCACTGGCCCAGCCCAGCGCACCGGCCAGGGCCAGCAGGCCGGCCATGTCCATCTTGCCCAGCGCCTGGCCTGCCACATCGCCTGCAGAGTGCCCGGCGCTGCTGAGCACATCGCCGGTCTGCTGCAGGAAGGGCAGCCATTGCTGGAACCATTGCAATACGGTGTCGATCATGAGCGTCTCCATGGAGAAACAGGTGCCGCACCATGGTACGCAGGCCGGCCCTGGCGGGAAGGCTGTGCGATGGAAAGGCGGTACTTGTTCATGATCGAATGCGTTTTCGGTGAGCCCGGCTTATTTCTCGAGCCAGGACGGCTTGCGCTTCTGCAGGAAGCTCTGCACACCCTCGCGGCCCTCTTCGCTGGCGCGGATGTCGGCAATGCCGGCTACCGTGTCGGCGATGAGCTCGGGGGTGATCTCCTGCTCGGCCACGTCCTGCACCAGCAGCTTGCAGGCCTTGACGGCTGCCGGGCTGGCCATGCACAGGGCCTTGGCAATCTCGGCCACCTTGGCGTCGAGTTCTTCTGCCGTCACCAGCTCATGCACAAAACCGATGCGATGGGCTTCCTTGGCATCGAAGCGCTCGGCCGTCAGGAAGTAGCGGTGCGAGGCACGCGGGCCCATGGCGCGGATCACGTAGGGGCTGATGGTGGCCGGAATCAGGCCCAGCTTGACTTCGCTCAGGCAGTAGTTGGCGGTATCCACGCTCACCACCATGTCGCAGGCAGCAACCAGGCCCATGCCGCCGGCATAGACATCGCCCTGCACGCGCGCGATGGTCGGCTTGGGGCAGGTGTAGATCACGCGCAGCATCTCGGCCAGCTTGCCGGCGTCGGCGAGGTTCTCGTCGCGCGTGTAGTCGGCCATGCGGCGCATCCAGTTCAGGTCGGCACCGGCGCAGAAGGCCGGGCCTTCGGCGGCCAGCACCACACAGCGCACGTCAGCGTTGTTGCCGATGTCGGTAAAAGCCTGTGTCAGTTCGGCGATGACTTCATCGTTGAAGGCATTGCGCACATCTGGACGGCTGAGCGTGAGGGTGGCGACATGGCCTTCGATGGTGGTCACAAGTGCGGTCATGAATCAAACTCCGTCTTGTCGTTATGACTTGCTGCCGCGGCCGGTGCGTGCTGCACGCAGGCCGTGGCGGTCGAGAAAGCTGGCGACCCGGGGTTGCCAGATTCCCGGGAAATGGGTGAACAGTGCGTGGCCGTCGGCGCCCACGCGCCCCACATCCACGAACTCGCCCGCGCCGCCGATGCGGCTGTAGGCGTCGAACCACTGCTTCGGTACGGTGTCACCGAAATAGCGGTCGTTGGTGGCATAGAGCCAGAGCGTCGGCACGCGTACTGAAGTACCGAAGCTGCGCAACTGCTGTGCCAGCGGAAAGGTCGAACAGGGCTGTTGCGGACGCAGCTTGGGATCGCCACCGGCACCGCCGGAAACATTGATCACCGCACGCACGCCAGCCGGCTTGCGCGCCGCAGCCGCCAGGGCCGCGATGCCGCCATAGGAATGGCCCACCAGCACGGTGCGGTCATCCGTCACGCCGGGGCGCTTGCGCACCACCTCGAGCACGGCCAGCGCCTGATCGGCTGCTGCCTGAAAACCGGGGCCGAACTCGCGCCGCTCGCAGTTGCCGGAAGCCTCCACATCGCGCCCGCCAGTCACACCGTAGCCGATGCGGGTCGGCACCGCCACCACGTAGCCACGTTTCACGAAGAAATCGACGGCAGCGGAGAAGCGGGCCCGGCCCATGTCGGCCTTGGCAGCACTGTCGGCCGGACGGCCATGCAGGATGATGGCCACCGGGGCGTTGCTCTTGTTGGCATCGTCGCGGAACAGCGAGGTGCGCACCAGCCGGGTTTCGACCTGGCCGGCGCGGTCCTTCACGGTGACCGGCACATCCAGCCGCTCTTCCTGCAGGCGCGCCTGCGCACTGGCCGCCACGGCGGCCAGCGTTGCAAGAAGGAACAGCTTGCGCAGCACGGCCAGCCCTGTGCCTTACATGCGGAAGATACCGAACTTCGGCTCTTCGATCGGGGCGTTGTAGGCCGCGCTCAGGCCCAGGGCCAGCATGCGGCGGGTATCGGCCGGATCGATGATGCCGTCGTCCCACAGACGCGCGGTAGCGTAGTAGGGATGGCCCTGCTCTTCGTACTGCTGGCGGATCGGGGCCTTGAAGGCTTCCTCTTCCTCGGCAGACCAGGTACCGCCCTTGGCTTCGATACCGTCGCGGCGCACCGTGGCCAGCACGCCAGCTGCCTGCTCGCCGCCCATCACGGAGATGCGGGCATTGGGCCACATCCACAGGAAGCGCGGGCTGTAGGCGCGACCGCACATGCCGTAGTTGCCGGCGCCGAAAGAGCCGCCGATCACCACGGTGAATTTGGGCACGTTGGCGGTGGCCACGGCCGTCACCATCTTGGCGCCGTGGCGGGCGATACCCTCGTTCTCATACTTGCGGCCCACCATGAAGCCGGTGATGTTCTGCAGGAACACCAGCGGAATCTTGCGGTGGCAGCACAGCTCGATGAAATGGGCGCCCTTCTGTGCGCTCTCGCCGAACAGAATGCCGTTGTTGGCAATGATGCCGACCTTCATGCCCTCGATGCGGGCAAAGCCGCACACCAGCGTGGTGCCGAAACGGGCCTTGAACTCGTCCAGTTCGGAGTCATCCACGATGCGGGCAATCACTTCGCGTACATCGAAGGGCTTGCGCGTGTCGGTCGGGATGATGCCGTACAGTTCCTTGGCGTCGTAGCGCGGCGGCTTGGGCTCGGCGTACTGCGGCAGGCCTTCCTTCTGGTGGTTCAGGTTGTCGACGATGCTGCGGGCCAGCGACAGCGCGTGCATGTCGTTCTGCGCCAGGTGATCCGCCACGCCGGACAGGCGGGTGTGCACATCGCCACCGCCCAGGTCTTCGGCCGTCACCACTTCACCCGTGGCGGCTTTCACCAGCGGGGGGCCGCCCAGGAAAATCGTGCCCTGGTTCTTGACGATGATGGTCTCGTCGCTCATGGCCGGCACGTAGGCGCCGCCAGCGGTACAGGAACCCATCACCACGGCGATCTGGGCAATGCCCTGGGCGCTCAGGTTGGCCTGGTTGTAGAAGATGCGGCCGAAGTGGTCACGATCCGGGAACACGTCGTCCTGGTTGGGCAGGTTGGCACCGCCGCTGTCCACCAGGTAGATACACGGCAGATGGTTCTGCTGGGCAATCTCCTGGGCGCGCAGGTGCTTCTTCACCGTCATCGGATAGTAGGTACCGCCCTTCACCGTGGCGTCGTTACAGACGATCAGGCAGTCCACGCCGGAGACGCGGCCAATACCGGTGATCACGCCCGCACCGGGAGCGGAGTCGCTGCCGTCACGGTCGGGGTACATGTTCATGGCTGCCAGGGGAGACAGCTCGAGGAAAGGCGTGCCGGGGTCGAGCAGCATCTCGACGCGCTGGCGCGGCAGCAGCTTGCCGCGGGCCACGTGCTTGGCGCGCGCAGCCTCGGGGCCGCCCAGCGCCACGCGCTCGACATGCTTGCGCAGGTCGTCCACGACGGCCTGCATGGCAGCGGCATTGGCCTGGAATTCGGCCGAGCGCGCATTGAGTTTGGATTGGATAACGGGCATGGTGCAATCTCCTTGTGCGCAGGGCGCGCGCTGGCGCCCCGCTGACTTCTCTTGTTCTGTGCGGCCGGCAGCTGCCGGCCTGGCCCATCAGGCCGTCTTGGCTTCGCTCAGACCCAGCTCTTCCTTCATCGCATCGCGAATCTTGAATTTCTGGATCTTGCCGGTGACCGTCATCGGGAACTCTTCCACGAAACGGAGGTATTTGGGCACCTTGTAGTGGGCGATCTGGCCCTTGCAGAACTCGCGGATCTGGTCTTCATCCAGCTTCTGGCCGGGCTTGGCGATGATCCAGGCGCACAGCTCCTCGCCGTAGCGCTCGTCCGGCACGCCGACCACCTGCACGTCCTGCACCTTGGGATGGCGGTACAGGAATTCCTCGATCTCGCGCGGGTAGACGTTTTCGCCGCCGCGGATCACCATATCCTTGATGCGGCCCACGATGTTGACGTAGCCCTGCTCGTCCATGGTGGCCAGGTCGCCGGTGTGCATCCAGCCTTCTTCGTCCACGGCTTCCTTGGTCTTGGCCTCATCGCCCCAGTAGCCGTGCATGACGGAGTAGCCGCGCGTGCACAGCTCGCCGGATTCGCCGCAGGGCATGGTCTCGCCGCTTTCGGGATTGACGATCTTCACTTCCAGGTTGGGCTGCACCAGGCCGACGGTGGAGACGCGGCGGTCCAGCGGGGTATCGACGCTGGACTGGCAGCTCACCGGGCTGGTTTCAGTCATGCCGTAGGCGATGGTGACCTGGCTCATGTGCATTTCGCTCACGACGCGCTTCATCACCTCGATCGGGCAGGGAGAGCCAGCCATGATGCCGGTGCGCAGCGTGGACAGGTCGAAGTCCTTGAACTGCGGATGATCCAGCTCGGCGATGAACATGGTGGGCACGCCATGCAGGGCCGTGCACTTCTCTTCCTGCACGGTCTGCAGCACCAGCAGCGGATCGAAGGCGTCGTTGGGATAGATCACGCAGGCGCCGTGCGTCATGCAGGCCAGGTTGCTCATCACCATGCCGAAGCAGTGGTACAGCGGCACCGGGCAGCACAGGCGGTCCTTGTCGGTCAGTTCGATGCACTCGCCGACGAACCAGCCGTTGTTCAGGATGTTGCGATGCGTGAGCGTGGCGCCCTTGGGGAAGCCGGTGGTACCGCTGGTGAACTGGATGTTGATCGGATCGGTGTTCTTCAGCGTCTGCTGCACGGCCGACACCTGCGGGTCGAGCTGGTCGCCGGTGGCGATCCAGTCGGAGAAGCGCTGCATGCCGGGGATGTCGTCACCCTGGCCGGCCACGTCGATCCAGACGATGCGGCGCAGCGAGGGCATGCGGGAGATGGCCAGCATGCCGGGGTGACACTTGGGCAGCTCGGGAGCCAGTTCCTGCAGCATGCCAACGTAGTTGCTGCTCTTGAAGCTGGGCATGACGATGATGGCCTTGCAACCCACCTTGTTCACGGCGTACTCGACCTCGGCCACGCGGTAGGCCGGGTTGATGTTGACCAGCACGACACCGATCTTGGCGGTAGCCACCTGCACCAGCAGCCATTCGGCGTTGTTGTGCGACCAGATGCCCACGCGGTCGCCCTTCTGCAGGCCGCTCTTGAGCATGGCGCTGGCCAGCTGGGTAGCCTTGAGCTGGAGCTGGTGGTAGGTGTAGCGGATGCCCTGGTGACGGCTCACCAGCACTTCGTGATCGGGGAACTTGGCAACCACGCTGTCGAAGTGGTCACCGATGGTGACTTCGAGCAGGGGCTTGTCGGTGTCGCCCTTGTCGTAGCTGTTGGGCAGCGGTGCATTGGGGGATTGCACCACATGGTGCTGCGGGATGTCTTTGGCGTCCATCGTTGTCTCCTGAGGTTTGACCAGTTGTTCAGCACAGGGTCGACGGATTCTTGCCCCGTCACACGCTGCGCTCCAATAGAAACTTGTCGGGCTCCGGTGCACCATCTTGCTTGTGGTGCTTTACCGGCGCGGGCATGGCTTCGCCCACGTAGCCGTCTGCAGGTTAAGGATACCCTGTCTTCTTGACGGATAAATTACGTTGACGTAAACGTCAATCCCGCGATTGTGCCAGCAAATTAGCGCCAGAAGGCACGAATGTCATCGAGTTTTGCAACCACCTGCTGCGCACCGGCGGCCAGCAGTTGTTCCGGTGACACAACCGGATTGCCTGGCAGGCACAGGCCGCACACAGCGGCCCCTGCCGCCACGCCGGCACGCACGCCGGTCACGGTGTCCTCGATCACCAGACATTGCTGCGGCTCCACCTGCAGCTGCGCCATGGCGGCAAGATAGACATCGGGATGGGGTTTGCTGCGCGGCATGTCGTGTCCGCTGAAGATGCGGCCCTCGAACCAGTGCAGCAGCCCGGTCTTGCCGAGCTGCAGGCCGATCTTGTCGCGGTCGGCTCCAGAGACGCAGGCGATCTGCCCTCCGGTCAGTGCATACGCATCACGTACCAGCGCCTCGGCGCCGGGAATGGCCTGCAGATGCGCGTGCAGCGCTATATCGCGCCGCGCCCAGAAACTGTGCAGCCATTCGGTGGTGAAAGGCTGGCCGGTTTCACGTTCGATGCGTGCGGCTTCGTCCTTCGTGGCCTTGCCGACGAAGATCTGCATGCAATCCTCCAGGCTCATGCGCCAGCCACGCTCCTCCAGCATGTCGCGCAACACGCCCATGGTGAGCGGCTCACTGTCCACCAGCACACCGTCGCAGTCGAACAGGACGGCGTCGAAACGCAGGGTTCCGCTCACAGCATGTCTCCGTCCACATAAAGCCAGCGCGACATGGCGCCGTCTTCCAGACGTACGAAACGGCTGCGCTCATGCAGGCGTTCGGCCCGTCCGTTGATGCGGTACCGCGCCACGAATTCCACCTCTGCATGGTCTGCATCCGGCTGGCTGTGATCGCGCACCGCCAGCCCGAGCCATTGGGTGCCCTGCTCCGCTTCCAGCTGCCCCGGACGGTTGTCGGGCAACCAGGTGGCCAGCAGATAGGCAGTGCGCCCGAGCACGAAAGCCGTATAGCGCGAGCGCATCAGGCTTTCAGCGTCCGGGGCAGGCACATCCATGAAATGCTCCAGATAGCGGCCACAACAATCGGCGCCAGACAGGGGTTTGTGTTGTGGCGATTGGCGGCCGCACGGGCATGGCGCCTGCAGCCAGTCGGTGTTCTTGCGTTTGCTCACGGCGTCTCGTCTGCGGAGGTTCAGGCAGGTACTACGCCCTGCCACAAACTGTCATTGTGTCACGGCACAATTTCAGAGGCGCTGCAGCCGATGCCGCGAGGTTGCAATTCCATGCCTCTGCTTACACCTTCGCGCTTGAAACTGCCCGGAATACCGGCAACTATCCTGCATTGACACGACAAGGATCACACGATGGACCAAGCACAATCCCCCTCCCAGGCCCCGCAGCCGGAACAGGACGACATCCAGGCCCTGCGCGATCGCGTGCGCCAGCTCGAGGATGAACTGGCCAGTCGCAAGGCCCAGGCACACACCCAGCCCGAAAGCCCGCCCTCGCCGCAGGCGCAGCAGGAACAGCACGCCTTCGTGCATGATCTGGTCACCCGCATGTCCGGGGCAGATCGCACCGCACTGCACAACTGGGCCACCCGCCTGCTGCAAGTGCGCCACTCCGGCGACACCATGCTGAACAAGGCCACCCAGACCCTGAATGCCACGGTCAGCAACAAGGCCGCCCTGCCCGCCATCAAGCTGCTGGCCAGCGAAGCCAAGCGCCGCGCCTGGGATCAGCAAGGCACCGGCGGGCGTGTAGCCGTCGCTGCCGGCATGATTGTGGCGCTGATGGCCGGGCCCGCTGCCTTGCTGCTGGCGACTACGGGCGTGGCTGCGGGCTTTCCGTTGTGGACGGTGTTTGGCAGTGGCGGCTCCTTGCTGCAGGCGGTGGTGGATGCCACTGGCATAATAGAAGATGCGCCAGCGCCTGCGCCTGTGAGCGACGGAGAAGCGGCGGAAAGCTCGTCAGATTGACACTCTGCCCTCCTGAAAATAGAGCAATGCCCGCACGTGCGGGCATTGCCGTTTAGCGGCACAGAACGTGCCTTGGGTCGCATGCGGTCAACCCATAAATGGGCATCAAGATGATTCTCCAAACTTCATCCTCGATCCCATACTGCATACAGAAAAGACCTTTTCATGTCGGCCGCGAAAGCAGGAAGTACACCTAGATTGAAGAGGCTCTCTTGCACAATACACTCACGAAAGTGTCTGGCTAACCACATGTGCAATCTGGTTGGCTAGGTAAGATGGAACAGCATTTCCTACTTGGTGATACTGCTGCGTCCTTGTACCCTGGAAAAAATAGTTGTCAGGGAACGACTGCAATCGGGCTGCTTCACGCACCGTTAGGCTACGGCACTGTGTCGGATCATAGTGAATGAAGTAGTGGCCATCCTTAGCTATGTGGCTGGTTATGGTAGTACTTGGCTTGCCTCGAATCTGCACCCTGAATCTGTCCTTGAATTTCCCTGTTTCCCAATTAGCATGCATGGGAGCAAGCCCTGGTAGTGAGAATTCCTCGTGCCCTTTTGGCGAATGTTCATTGCCCTGTGCATAGGCTGCTGCATAGAAGTACCTACCCAGATCACTTTCCATGTGCCCCCGCGACTCATGATTGAGGACAACCTCCAGCCTTGAGTCTTCAATCCAGGAGCGGTAGCCTGACTTGGTCACGATTTCCTGTGCTTCCATTCGGGGGAGCCTCAGTGCACCAAAGGACTCGGTATCTATCAGTCCAGAGCGCGCACCTATCATGACCTCCCTTGCACGCCGAACAGTCTGGTCCTCGGAAACATTGGCAGACCCAATTAGACCGGATGCCTGAAAAAGCACGGAGTTGCGCCAGTCGGCTGCATTGTCAGCCTTGCTGAGTCTGCTGCGCAGCTTGGGCAAATCCCTGATCGCATCCTCGATAACCAATGGCATGCCAAACTGGAGCATTCCCGTCCTCTCAAGTGGAATGTCTTCTCGTACGCCAAAAAGAATCACTCGATGTCGTGCCTGAGGAATGCCATGCTGCTCCGACCTGATGACGAATTTCTGCGAGTTGAACTCGGCAGGATCATGCCCCGAATCGAAATAGACGGGATCGACCAAGGAGTGAATGCGATATTTCACGCCAGAACCTTGTCCCACGGCACGCCCTGGATCGGCAAGATCTTTCAGGATTTCATGAAAAACTCGCTTTCCACCAACGCTGGAGGTGAGGATGCCCTTCACGTTCTCCATGACAAAAATAGCCGGCCGGTATCGGTGCACGATACGCAGGTACTGCTGGTAGAGATAGTGGCGATGATCATGCTCCGGCACATAGTCCTTCAGGCCCCGATTGCGCGCACGACCGACAAGCGAATACGCTTGGCAGGGCGGCCCTCCAATGAGAATCGTACGATCTTCATTAAGCTGCTGGCGTTCGAGTGCCGCATCCAGGAATGCGTTATCTGCCTCCTTGCCCAGCTCAAGCTGCAATGCCTCATCCTGCGCCACCTGCCAAACCGACTTGCAAACCTGTGATGGATGCGGCGCGCCATCGTAGTTGCAATAGTCATAGTAGGCCTTCAAAGCCCGCTCATCTCTCTTGGCGAGGCGATAGAACGCACGCAAAGTCAACGTCGAATGTGCGCTCGCTTCCATTTCAGCTGATGCTGCTATGCTGAAGACATCCCCTCCACCATAGGAAGCAAAGCCTTCTCCCAAGCCCCCAGGCCCCGCAAATAAATCTATTACCCTAATTTTCATTTTTTCTTTAAATCCTATGATCGACATTGTGCCACCAGAAGTACGCTCACGCATGATGCGCGCCATAGGACCAAGGAACACGCAGCCAGAAATGCGTGTGCGCAGATTTCTTCATGCCGCAGGACTGCGCTACCGGCTGCATGTCCCGGGCCTCCCCGGAAGGCCCGACATGGTACTGCCAAAATTCAAGTGTGTCATCTTCGTGCATGGGTGCTTCTGGCATCGGCACCCTGGTTGCCACCTTGCTACAACTCCTGCGACCCGCCACGAGTTCTGGAGCCAGAAATTTCAGCAGAATGTCTTACGGGACGAGAGAGTACGCGCCGAACTTGAAAAAGCAGGATGGAGAGTTTTCGTGATATGGGAATGCGAAACGAAGCATGTCGAGATACTGGAGGCTCTTGAGCAGGACATCCGAGGCTATCAGTGCCCCCTCACGAAATCCAAAGGATGATCTGCAATGCCCTCAGGTGGGCAGATACATGACTGCGAGTGGCAGGATCCTCTTCTCAACTGCATCCGTCAGGGACCGCGCTGGACTGTCCATCTGCGCACGATGTGCCCCCCGGGAAGTCCCCGGCTCAAGATACGGCGGAATTTCCCGTTAGACCATAACCAGTATCTTCACGAATGGCGTAATCAATATTCACAACATGGAAGCCAAGAAATGCATGCTATCCTTGCTCCGTTACAAGTTGACACCGTCGCTAGTTACCAAACGCGCAGTCATCCTTACCTAACAGCGAAGGGGCAGAATGTGGTGAGCGCAGCCCCCTAAGCTTCAAGCATTCGAAAAATGAAAGCCGCATGAGTATTTCCCCTGGTTCCCACACGAAAAACTCCCACCTTGAACTTCTGGATGTCATTCCCGACCCCACGTCGCTTATCGAATCCATGCGCGCCGTCGGTTATACCGTAGAGTCAGCCATAGCGGATCTGGTTGACAACAGCATTTCTGCAGATGCACGGTTGATTCAAATCCAGTACGACGCAAATTCCTCATCTCCATACATTGCCATCCTCGACGATGGGCATGGCATGGCACCTGACCAGCTCACCGAAGCCATGCGACACGGCAGCACCAACCCGACAGTGGAGCGCTCCGCGAATGACCTGGGTCGCTTCGGGCTGGGGTTGAAGACTGCATCCCTCTCTCAATGCCGGAAGCTGACCGTGATCAGCAAGCGGGATGGAGTCGTCTCAGCACGACGCTGGGATCTGGATGTCGTCGAGGATGTGGGCCAATGGGTCGTTGTGGTCCCTGCTGCATCCGAACTTGCATCGATGCCCCTGTATGGGAGACTTCAATCACAGGATAGCGGGACACTTGTGATCTGGCAGGATATGGATCGCCTCATGGCTGGATCAGCAAATCCCCAGACGGAGATGACAACGCGGCTCAGCCCCCTGATGGAACACCTCGCGCTTGTCTTCCACCGCTTTACGCGTGTTGAAGGAAGTCACAAGGCGATCAGGATCATCCTCAATGGCCTGCCTGTACCTGAGCGCGACCCCTTCCTTGCCAGCAATTGCTTTCGCCAGCCACTAGAAGGTCAAACCATCCGGCATGAAAAGGGGGTTGTCTCCATTCAGCCGTTCATTCTCCCCCCTGTCAGCAAGCTCAAGCCAGAAGAAATCGAGCTTGCCGGTGGCAGGGAAGGACTGAAGGGTACACAGGGGTTTTATGTATACCGGAATCGCAGACTTGTCATCTGGGGAACCTGGTTCAGGCTTGTCCCCAAGCAGGAGTTTTACAAACTGACCCGGATTCAGGTCGACATACCGAATACTTTCGACGAACTTTGGGCGCTTGACATCAAGAAGTCAGCCGCCTACCCGCCTGATGTCATCCGGAATCGATTGAGGTCACTGATTGACCATTTTGCGGGCACAAGCAAGACAACCATCACCTACCGTGGCCGAAAGACCAATGGGCAAACCTATACCCCAGCCTGGAACCGGATTGAACCGGAACGAGGTGCCTTCCGCTACGAGATCAATCCTGACCATGCACTGATGGTGCGACTGGCCGACTTGCTGGACGAGCAAGGCAAAAGGCTGCTTCAGTCCACCCTGTCGTTGCTGGCTGAATCGCTACCACTTGAAGCAATTTATGCAGACATGTGCGGAGATCAGAGGCCAACATCAAAAGAAGCATATGCTGATCTTCTGGCACTAGCAAAAGACATCCGGGAGATCTGTCCGAACATGGATGTAGAAAAGTTACTTCTCCTAGATCCGTTCATACGTCATGAGGATCTTCACGAACAATTGCAAATAGACTTGTTGAAATGAAAAATCAACTATTGAACATAGCGTATACGATGCTCACCCCGGAGGACCTGACTGATGAAGGGTTGAATAGCATCATGGACATCCTAGAGGGTTTGCGCAAGAAAAGATTCTCTGCAGTCACAGATATAGAAATGACATGGATCAGGCACAAACTGGAGGCGGAGCTTGGGGTCACCGTGTCACATGGCGAAGATTTGCATGGCGGAGACCACAAGCCATGGCTCGACGACATCAAAGGCGACCTGCCATGGCACTACTGGTCCGCATATAGGGAATATCTGAAACGGACAGGTTTCAATCCGGTTGCACTAGGAGTCCTTGACGAAGATACGCACAGCATCCTGGACCTGTGCGGCAACCCCGAACAAGAGGGTTCTTGGGGGATACAAGGGCTGGTCATGGGGGATGTCCAGTCGGGAAAGACAGCCAACTACAGTGGCCTAATCAACAAGGCGGCCGATACAGGCTATAAGATGATTGTCCTGCTTACAGGAATGATTGAGGATCTGCGCGCACAGTCGCAGGAACGACTGGATATCGGTTTTGTCGGTCAGGACAGCAGGTGGATGCTGGGATCCGAGAATCATTCGAAAAAGGGCGTTGGTGTTGGTGAATTCAAGAGAGATGCCCCACATCCGAACGTGCTCACATCCGTCGACTCCGATTTTCTGACAAAGAACAAACAGGCACTCCGAGGAATACCACTCGAAAATATTTCTGCGCCAGTACTGCTTGTCATGAAGAAGAATGTGTCACCACTTCGCAATCTGGTCTCTTTTCTTGAATCCCAACTGGAGCGTGGTGCCACACAACTGAATCTCCCGCTTCTCCTCATTGATGACGAGGCGGACAATGCTTCCGTGAACGCAAAGAAAGATGAAGATCCTGCAGCAATCAACAAGTTGATTCGCCAGGTGCTTTCAATGTTTTCCCGATACAGCTATGTCGCCTATACAGCCACTCCATTTGCTAACGTCTTCATCAATCCCGACACCGATGACCTCTTCCCCGAAAACTTCGTCTATGCCCTGAACGCACCTACCAACTACATAAGTGCCGCATCGGTATTTTCCGAAGCAGGCTCTCACGCCTACCAAGTACAGGACATAGCCGATGGAGAGAAGTTCTTTCCCTGGAGCCATAAAAAACACCATCAAGTAAACAAAATTCCTCCCTCCTTGATGGCTGCGATAGAAACCTTTCTGCTTTCATGCGCAATCCGGGACCTCAGGAAAGAATCATTACGTCACAGATCCATGCTCGTGAACGTAACCAGATTCACGGATGTACAGGACAGACTTTCCCATGTGGTCAAGGCCGAGTTGAGTGCCTTGCAAGACGACATCAGGCAATACCTTGCCGGTGATGAAGTATGGAGCAACCAGCCGCGCCTGCAAAGACTGCACCAGACATGGCAGGATCAGTATCAGGATTGCGAGTTTTCGTGGGATCAGATCCGAAAGAGCTTGAATAGTTCTGTGGCCTCCATCAAGGTTGTCACCGTCAACCAGAAGACAGCGGAAACAGATCGCCTGAACTATTCCTCGTACAAGGATACGGAAAAAGGCCGAAGGGTCATTGCCATTGGCGGCCTGACCCTTTCTCGAGGGCTGACACTGGAAGGACTTTCTGTTAGCTACTTCCTGAGAAATTCGAAGGCTTATGACACTCTCCTGCAGATGGGACGCTGGTTTGGATACAGAAAAGGCTACGAAGATCTCTGCAGGATATGGATGGACCCCGAAGTCCAAGACTGGTTTGGCCATGTGGCAAACGTCATCGGGGAGCTCCGACAGGATATACACCGTATGCATGCAAATGAGCAGCCGCCAAAACACTTCGGAATCCGTGTCCAATCGCACCCTGGCTCACTTATCGTCACTGCTCTCAACAAGATGCGCAATGCCATGGATGTGCCCGTCTCCATATCATTCAGCAATTGCGGAATCGAGACCCCCTACCTGCCAAACGACAAAGAGATCAACACAAGAAACATAGAAACAACAAGCAACTTCCTTGCCAAAATCTCTTCCTACATGGTTCGCGAGGAACGCAAAAGCGGCAGCATCAAGGAGAGCTTTTTCTGGAGCAGGGTGCCTGCGAGCCTCATCGAGAAATATCTGCGCAGTCTTGAAATATCAAACATGAATCTTCCGTTCATCTCCAACGAAGGAGGCGTCGAGAAACCTTTGATAGATTTCATTGGGCAAAATGAATTCCCGATTCTAGGGGAGTGGGATATTGCATTGCCGCAGGGCGAAGGAAGTGAACCCGTTCAGGACTTTCTGCTTGATATGCCAGATGGTACATCCGTGCGCATCCATCCCAGACAGCGACAGTTTGAAGACATCAGCAAGACATCACCCTATCTCAAGCTCAACAAGCTCCGAGTTGGCGACACAACGGATGAAATGAAAGGTATTGGAGAGAGTCTGCTTGCACAAGCAAGAGAAGACTGGCAAGCAAAGGAACAAGGGCATGAAAAAAAGCGGGCTATACCCGGCTCTTTCTATCGCAGCTACCGTCCTCGCCCGTTGCTGACCATCAGCCTCATCCAGCCTAAAGACGCACCTCCTCCCGAAGAAGGCACTCCGGAAAAAACCGGACACAAGAAAACGCCCAGAAAGATGATGAAGGTCTGCGATATCAACTCAGCTATCCTTGTTGGGGTCGGACTCTCTTTCCCCAACTATGACAGCACCTTGGAAAAGCAAAAGGTCAAGTATCGCATGAACAAAGTGGCGATCAGGAATATGGGGCTCATTGAAGAAGACGATGATGACACAACGGAATATGACAACGATTGAGACTATATGGCTTGAGCTCAAGCAGGAAGCCCAGAATAGCCCCATCAAGGAAGGTGCCTTCCGTCTTCGCAGGACAAGTGAAGATGCAAGTCTTGACATCTATGCAGGTATCGACGGTTCAGGCTTTGCACTGATTGCGATCGGCCTGCATCAGCGCCCTGCAAGCGTAACCCTGAAGTCCTCTGCTCTGCAATGCTTCAGGCGTCAGCGAGCGGACAAGACCTGGCTACAAGTACTCCGTCTTGGGCTTAGAGGCTTGGAAAGCGTGTTTGGCCGGCTCTGCCAGGATCTGCTGGATGAAGCCTTGCTCGTGCAATCGGAAAAGGCATTGGAGATGCTTTTCTCCAAGAGGCTTCAATCTTGGCAAAAGCTTTTCGAACGAACTGACAATGGCCTACTCTCTATCGAGAAAATCAAGGGCATGATCGCCGAGTTGAGTAGCATGGAAGACCTGATAGCAGAAGGAAAAGATAGCCTTGTGTCTATTGCTGGCGGATGGATGGGCCCAATAGGTCATGATCAGGACTTCTGCCTCCCCGGCCGCAACCTCGAAATCAAGGCGGTTACGCCGACCGCACAGGAAGTCAGCATTTCCTCTCTCAGACAACTGGAGTCGGAGCCGCCACTGTTTCTCAAGATTCTTTTCTTGCAAACTGCTCCCAAGGAAACACCTAGTGCCATCAATCTCAACAAGCTTGTCTCCCGTCTTGAAGGAAAACTTTCACCCGACAAGAATGCGTTGAAAATATTCAGGGAGCGCGCCCTTGAAGGCGGCTACCTTGAGCTTGCGGAATACGATGCATTCAACTTTCTAATCGTTGAAAGAAGAACCTACGTCATCTCCGACAACTTTCCCAGATTGACTTCGTCCATGGTCACCGAGGCCATCAGCAAAGCTTGCTACAACATCCGCCTTGCCTCGATCGAAGATTTCCTGATTTCAGTATCGCAATCCGATGAATAGCCAAAACTTCTACACTGAACTGAGCCAGATGGTCATGCGTCGAGCAGCGACAAGCTCTCTTGTGGACACCATGGCCTTTGTCAACGAGGTTGCAGAACGCCTGTCGGATGATCCCGTCTTCGGCAACTTCGTCCAGACCGAATACTTGGGAACTGGCCGCTACAAGCGTAATCTTCGCCTGCATGGATTTACTGAACTTGATGACACGGACGGTACCTTGGGCTTGATCGTGGCAGCATGGTCGGACAGCGCCGAGCTGGAAACTCTTCCGTCGAATACTGTGGATCAGCTCTCCACTGGGTTGACATCCTTCGTTTCCGAAGCCATCGAAAATGACCTGGCAGACCGCATTACCGAATCCAATCCCGCCTATGAATTTGCCTGCCTTCTCCGCGACAGGCGACATCAGATCAACCGCATACGCCTGCACATCTTCTCCAATCAGAAACTTAGCTCGAAGTTCAAGGAGGAAATGCTCGAACCCATTGATGATCTGCCTATAGAGCGGCACATCTGGGACTTTCTCCGTCTCGAGGCGCTTTACAAATCCTCCCAAGAGCGTGAGGCGGTACAGATTGACCTGGCGGATTTCCACTCTGAGGGCATTCCCTGCGTTGAAGCTGCTTCGGCAGACCACCTGCGCTCTTATCTGTGCGTCATCGAAGGCAATCTTCTGGCAGACCTGTTCGAGAAATATGGCAGCCGTTTGCTGGAGGGTAACGTCCGATCATTCCTGGGGCTTAAGGGCGGGGTCAACAAGGGTATCCGGTCCACCATCCAGCACCAGCCATCCCTGTTCTTTGCCTACAACAATGGCATCGCAGCTACCGCTTCCAACGTAGTGGTGGAACGCACGCCAGATGGACTCCATATCAAGGGCCTGACTGACTTGCAGATTGTGAATGGAGGACAGACAACAGCCAGCATACTCAATGCCCGGAAAAGGGAGCGGCTTCCTCTCGATTCCGTTACCGTACAGATGAAACTGACTGAAGTGGAATCTAGCGAGGCACATGCACTCATCCCGAAAATCGCAGAGTATGCCAACACTCAGAACAAGGTAGCCATAGCTGACTTCTTTGCAAATCACCCCTTCCATCGGAAGATGGAAGAGATATCCCGACGCCTGACTATTCCCGCGCGTCCAGGTATCCGTATCCAAAGCAAGTGGTTCTATGAGCGGGCACGTGGTCAGTACCAAAACGAAAGACTCTACTTGACAGATGCGAAGAAGTCGATTTTCGACCTGGAATATCCTGCAAGCCAGGTAATCAACAAGACTGATCTTGCCAAGTACGATAGCGTGCGAGAGGCAAAGCCTTACTGGGCCAGCCTTGGGGCACAGAAGAACTTCACCAAATTTGCGGGCAAGTTCAGCAACCCGAAATCGGAAGAGTCTGAAGGAGAATACTGGGACCGTATCAGCCCCAACTTCGGAGATAGCTACTATCAAGACATGGCATCCATTGCCTTGCTCTGGAAGTACACCGAAAAAATGGTTTCCGCAGCCCGCAACTCATGGTACGAAGGCGACTATCGTGTCCAGATCGTCGCCTACTCGATTGCACTGCTCTTCCACCTGTTCCGCCAAGCCCAAAGTGAATTCAATCTTGCCGCCATCTGGAAAAGGCAGGAAGTTGATACCGAGACAGCCAATCTGCTGGAAACGATCGCAATTGCAGTGCAAAACGCACTCCTTGCTCCCCCGCCCGGAACGAGCAACGTGGGCGAATGGACGAAAAAGGAGACATGCTGGGAGCGTGTAAAAGAAATCAGGATTTCCGTCACGCACCTTCTCGACAGTCTTTCACTGAGCAAGGATCAATTCCGTGATGCAAAGAAAGAGGCAAGGAAGCAGGGTGTAGAAGATGATGGCATTTCGCTTCAGACCAGCCTTTATGAATTCGTTGTGGCCGGATACTGGAAACAGCTGTCCCAGTGGCACAAGCTTGAACAATACGCCACACCTGACGAGATCACCTTGATACGCAACGCTTCCACAGAGCGAAGTTTCCTGAAAATCAATTCAAAAATTGTCTGGAAGCGTCTTTCCGACCTCAAGGATCGTTTGGAAAAGGAAGGATTCAGGGCTTGAGCGGCTACACATGTACATCTGGCGCTTCGCTGCCAACGCTTGACGCTGATAGCGTACATCGGCGCCAATCCGCGCATGACTGCAGGCAATTTGACCTCAAACCAAAGTAAGCTGGCAACATGCGTACCGACACGCATCTGCGTACGGACGGCGTCGGAAACCGCACCACATACTTGAAGCGTTGCGCCTCATCCAATTGCGTACGGTACGCCACCTGAAATGCACTTAGCAGGGCATCGAAGCAGCGCCGACGCCGTCATCGGGAAAATTTTGTTCAGTGCGCATACCAACCAAGAGCGGCCGCAGACCAAATGTCAACCACACGGCCTGCGACACCCTCTTGGCAGCTGATTTACAGCGAACGCGTAATGATGATCTTCTGCACGTCGCTGGTGCCTTCGTAGATCTGGCACACGCGCACGTCGCGGTAGATGCGCTCGACCGGGAAGTCGGCCGTCACGCCATAGCCACCCAGGGTCTGGATCGCCACGGAGCAGACCTTTTCGGCGGTTTCGCTGGCAAACAGCTTGGCCATGGCCGCTTCGCGCAGGCAGGGCTTGCCGGCGTCACGCAGGCTGGCTGCGTGCCAGATCAGCTGGCGGGCAGCCTCGAGCTGCGTGGCGCAATCGGCCAGACGGAAAGCCACAGCCTGGTGCTCGATGATCGGCACGCCGAAGGCTTCACGCTCCTTGGCGTACTGCACGGCAAAATCCAGCGCGCTGCGGGCCATGCCCACGCTCTGGGATGCGATGCCGATGCGGCCGCCTTCCAGTGCGGACAGGGCAATCTTGTAGCCCTCGCCTTCCTGGCCGATCAGGTTCTCGGCGGGGATGCGGCAGTTGTCGAACAGGATCTGTGCCGTGTCGCTGCTGTGCTGGCCCAGCTTGTTTTCCAGGCTGGCCACTTTCCAACCGGGGTTGTCGGTGGACACCATGAAGGCGCTCAGGCCCTTCTTGCCGGCATTCTTGTCGGTCACGGCGATCACCACGGCCGCCTGGCCGTTCTTGCCGCTGGTGATGAACTGCTTGGTGCCGTTGATGACGTACTCGTCGCCTTCCTTCACCGCGGTGGTGCGGATGGCGGAAGCGTCAGAGCCGACGTGCGGCTCGGTCAGGCAGAAGGCGCCAAGAATGTCACCGCGGGCAGCGGGCACCAGCCATTGCTGCTTCTGCGCCTCATTGCCGTACTTCATCAGGATGGCGTTGTAGGGGCAGTTGGTCACGGAGATGGCCGTGCTGGTGCCGCCGTCGCCGGCTGCGATTTCTTCCAGCACCAGAGCCAGGGTCACGTAGTCCAGACCGGCTCCGCCGTACTCTTCAGGCACGCAGATGCCGTAGGCACCCAGCTCGGCCAGGCCCTTGTGCGCTTCCTTGGGGAAGCTGTGTTCCTTGTCCCACTTGGCAGCGTTGGGCCACAGCTGTTCCTGGGCAAAGGCGCGCACCGCTTCGCGGATCATCTCCTGGTCTTGGGTCAGTAGCATGGGGTTCCTTCTCTTTTCTCTTAAAACAAACGGTCGTGATGCCGAGTGCAACCTGCATCACCATGTATCGTAAGCGACGCCATCGCGATGGACAAACTGTCCCGAGGATGACAATGTGATTTGCGTCAAGTTCCGGCGCAATGCCGCTGCGCTGTCCTCTGCCGACAACGGTGCCGAGGGGCCGCCCATGTCGGTGCGCACCCAGCCCGGATCCAGGCAGACCATGGCCGCACGCGGATAGCTGTGGCGTGCCGAGGCCACCGCCATGTTGAGCGCCGCCTTGCTCACGCGATACAGCCACCAGTCGCTGTCGGCAGCCTGCGTGATGTTGCCCAGCCCGCTGGAGACAAAGCCGAACACGCCGCCCTGTCCGTTGCGCCCGGCCTCAACCAGCGGCGCCACCTGCGGAATCACCTGCATGGCACCCAACACATTGGTGTGCATGACGTGGTCGAAATCGTTCTGCGTGGGCGGGCTTGTGGCATCGGCCCGGTGACCGACGCCGGCCACGTAAACCGCCACATCCACCGCTTCGCCGTCGAGCTGCCAGGCCAGACCGCTGACGCTGGCCGGCTTGGCGACATCCACGCGCAGGATCTGGTGCACACCCGCCTGCTGCAGGCGTTCGGCACCCGCGTCATCGCGTGCCGTGGCGATCACGCGATCGCCGGCGGCGGCGTACTGCCGTGCCAGTTCCAGACCAATGCCGCGCGAGGCGCCGATGAGGACGATGGTGGACATGCGAGGGCTCAAGCAAGGCGGGCATGCCGCAGCATGCCCGCCTTCACCTGGTTCAGACCGGAATTACACCAGTTCCAGGCAGACGGAAGTGCCTTCGCCGCCGCCGATGCACAGCGTGGCCAGACCCTTCTTCAGGCCACGGGCCTTCAGGGCATGGATCAGCGTGACCATGATGCGGGCGCCGGACGCGCCGATGGGGTGACCCAGGGCGCAGGCGCCGCCGTTCACGTTGACCTTGTCGTGCGGCACGTTCAGTTCCTTCATCAGGGCCATGGGCACCACGGCAAAGGCTTCGTTCACTTCCCACAGGTCCACGTCCTCGACCTTCCAGCCAGCCTTTTCCAGGGCTTTCTGGCTGGAGTACACGGGGGCGGTGGTGAACCAGTTCGGTTCCTGCGCGAAGGTGGCAGAGCTGACGATGCGTGCCAGCGGCTGCAGGCCCATTTCCTTGGCCTTGCTTTCGGTCATCAGCACGATGGCGGCAGCACCGTCGTTGATGCTGGAGCTGGCGGCAGCGGTGATGGTGCCGTCCTTCTTGAAGGCAGGACGCAGCGTGGGGATCTTGTCGATCTTGATCTTGCCCGGGCCTTCGTCGGTGTCGACCACGCGCTCGCCCTTGCGGTCGGCCACGGTCACGGCAGCGATCTCGTCCTTGAACGCACCAGCGGCGATGGCGTCCTGCGCGCGCTGCACGCTGGCCATGGCGAACTTGTCCTGGTCTTCACGGGTGAAGTTGTACTTCTCCGCGCACTCTTCGCCGAAGGTACCCATGCTGCGGCCGGCTTCGTAGGCGTCTTCCAGGCCGTCCAGCATCATGTGGTCATACACCTTGTCGTGACCGATGCGGTAGCCGCCACGGGCCTTCTTCAGCAGGTAGGGAGCGTTGGTCATGCTTTCCATGCCGCCAGCGACCATGATGTCGGCGTTGCCGGCAGCGATGGTGTCAGCCGCCATCATGACGGTTTTCATGGCGGAGCCGCACACCTTGTGCACGGTAACCGCGCCGGTGGACTTGGGCAGGCCGGCCTTGATCACGGCCTGGCGTGCGGGCGCCTGGCCCTGGCCAGCCATCAGCACGTTGCCGAAATACACTTCGTCGACCTGCTCGGGCTTGATGCCGGCCTGCTCGACAGCGGCCTTGATGGCCACGGCGCCCAGATCGCTTGCCGCCAGGTTGGCAAAGTCGCTCTGGAACGAGCCCATGGGGGTGCGCTTGGCGCCAACGATGACAATGGATTCAGCCATTTCAAGATTCTCCTGAGGTTAGGTTAACGGGTCTTGCGCTCGAAGCGCTTTTCTTGCTCATACGGGAACACATCCAGCACTTCGCCGCGCTGGATGCGCTCCTTGTGGGCCTGCCAGAACTGCGAATCCAGCAGGTCGCCATGGTGCTTCATGAAAACCTCGCGCACGGCATCGTTGCCGAGCAGGAAGGGACCGAAGGTTTCCGGAAACACGTCCTTGGGGCCGACGCTGTACCAGATCTCTCCGGACATTTCATCTTCCTCGTTGCGCGGAGCCGGCACCTTGCGGAAGTTGCAGTCGGTGATGTATTCGATCTCATCGTAATCGTAGAAAACGACCTTGCCATGACGGGTGACACCGAAGTTCTTCCACAGCATGTCGCCGGGGAAGATGTTGGCCGCCACCAGATCCTTGATGGCATTGCCATATTCAACCACAGCATGCTCCATCTGGTGATGCGAGCGGCTGTTTTCCAGACCGGCGTCAAAGGCTTCCTGCAGATACATGTTGAGCGGAATCATGCGGCGCTCGATGTAGATGTGCTTGAAGATCACTTCCTCTTCGCCGTCGTCGTCCAGATCGGCGATCTCCATCTGGCTCGGGGCGAACTTGCGGATTTCCTCGATCAGGTCCTCGTCGAAACGGTCGCGCGGGAAGGCCACGTTGCGGAACTCGAGCGTGTCGGCCATGCGGCCGACGCGGTCGTGGTGCTTCACCAGCTTGTACTTGGATTCGATCAGCTCGCGCGTGGTGTCCTTCTGCGGCGGGTAGTAGTCCTTGATGATCTTGAACACGTACGGGAAGGACGGCATGTCGAACACCAGCATCACCATGCCCTTGATACCGGGAGCGATGCGGAAGTTGTCGGTGCTGTGCTGCAGGTGGCTGACCAGGTCGCGGTAGAACAGCGTCTTGCCCTGCTTGGCCAGGCCCAGCGCATTGTAGATCTCGGCGCGCGGCATGCCCGGCATCAGGCTGCGCAGGAACTGCACGTAGGCGCTGGGCACCTCCATGTCGACCATGAAGTAGGCCCGCGAGAAGCTGAACAGCGCGCGCATGTCGTTCTCGCCGTGCAGCACCGCATCGATGTAGAGCTTGCCGTCATCATTGAACAGGATGGGCAGCGAGAACGGCACTTCGCGGTAGCTGTTGACGATCTTGCCCACCACATAGGCGCCCTTGTTCCGGTAGAACAGGCTGCTCAGCACCTGGATCTGGAAGTTGGCGCGCAGCTTGACGTCGCCGATCTGGTGCTTGAGGACCTCGACCACGCGCGCAATGTCGCCTTCGAGGTCTTCATAGGGCACGTGCAGGTTGTAATCCGTCACGATGGTGCGCACCGCCTCGTGCAGCTGCTCGAACTTGGGGTAGTAGGCGCGGAAGGAGGGATGCAGCACGTCATCCTGGCACTCGATGTACTCGGTACTCATGGCCGGCAGGATGAACAGGAAGTCGTTCCTGAAGTGGCTGTGGTGCAGGATGGTGGTGGTGACCGAGTTGAAGAAGGTCTCGGCCAGTTCGGGCTGATGGTGGTTGACGAGCAGGCCGATGTAGAACAGCTTGACCTGCTGCCACACGGTCATGGGCAGCTCATGCGCACGGAACTCACGCTCCAGCCGCATGATGCACTCGTCCACCCGCAGATCGTAGAACTCGATACGGTCGCGCTGGGCACGCTGCTGCGCGTGCCAGTCCTGCGTTTCGAAACGGTGCTTGGCGCGGCCCGATTCGGAGCGGAACAGGCGATAGTGACGGTCGAAGCCGTCCAGCATCGCCCGCGCAATTTCATACGCTTCAGGGGCGTCGAGTCGTTGGGGGAACATCGTGTCTCCGTGCATTATGGTGGTTGTATTAACCCTCCATTATGCGCAGTATCGGCTGTCCCAGTTCTCCAGTGCCTGCTTGTAGACGGGCAGCAACTCGGCGTTGCTGCCACAGGTCATGCGCATGTCGTTCACCAGGCCATCGCTGATGCCGTACACCCAGCCATGCAGGGTCACGTCCTGGCCACGGCTCCAGGCATCCTGCATCACCGTGCTCTGGGCCACGTTCACCACCTGTTCGATGGCATTGAGTTCGCACAGGGCATCGAGCTTGCGCGCTTCGGGCACACGCTGCATGCGCTTGTAATGCCGGTCGGCCACATCGCGCACATGGCGCAGCCAGTTGTCGGCCAGACCCACGCGCAGGTCGAGCAGGGCCGCCTTGACGCCACCGCAGCCGTAGTGTCCCACCACCATCAGGTGCTTGACCTTGAGCTGGTCCACCGCGTACTGGATGGTGGACAGGCAGTTCAGGTCGGTCGGTACCACCACGTTGGCCACGTTGCGATGCACGAACACCTCACCCGGAGCCAGACCGGTGATCTGGTTGGCCGGCACGCGGCTGTCGGAGCAGCCAATCCACATGTATTCGGGATTCTGCTGTTCCATCAGGCTGGTGAAGAAGCCGGGACGCTTCTTTTCCATCTCGGCCGCCCATTCGCGGTTCTTCTCGAACAGGTTCGTCAGTCTGTCGCGCTCGGGTGTGGTGGGGGTATCGTTCATCGCGGTCCTGAAAACAGAGGGAAAAAACAGATGGAAAAACGGCCGCGGGCGCCATGCGGCTGCCGCGGCCGTCCAGGGGGAGATTACATCGTCTCGGCGAACAGCTCGCGACCGATCAGCATGCGGCGGATTTCGCTGGTACCGGCACCGATCTCGTACAGCTTGGCATCGCGCCAGAGGCGGCCCAGCGGGTACTCGTTGATGTAGCCGTTGCCACCGAAGATCTGGATGCCGTCGCCGGCCATCTTGGTAGCCATCTCGGCCGTCCACAGGATGACGGACGCGCAGTCCTTGCGCACCTGGCGGGCGTGGCCGCCACCCAGGGCGTCCAGGTTCTTGCCGATGGTGTACAGGAAGGAACGGCCGGCCTGCAGCACGGTGTACATGTCAGCCACCTTGCCCTGGATCAGCTGGAATTCGCCGATGGACTGGCCGAACTGCTTGCGGTCGTGGATGTAGGGAACCACGTTGTCCATCACTGCCTGCATGATGCCGACGGGGCCGGCGGCCAGCACGGCACGCTCATAGTCCAGACCGCTCATCAGCACCTTCACGCCGCCGTTGAGTTCGCCCAGGATGTTCTCGGCCGGGACTTCCACGTCCTGGAACACCATTTCGCCGGTGTGGCTGCCGCGCATGCCCAGCTTGTCCAGCTTCTGTGCGGTGGAGAAGCCCTTCATGCCCTTCTCGACGATGAAGGCAGTGATGCCGCGCGCGCCCAGCTCGGGCTCGGTCTTGGCGTAGACCACCATGGTGTCGGCGTCAGGGCCGTTGGTGATCCACATCTTGCTGCCGTTGAGCAGGTAGTAGCCGCCCTTGTCCTCGGCCTTGAGCTTCATGCTCACCACGTCTGAACCAGCGCCCGGCTCGGACATGGCCAGCGCACCGATGTTCTCGCCGCTGCACAGCTTGGGCAGGTATTTCTGCTTCTGCGCTTCGTTGCCGTTGCGCTTGATCTGGTTCACGCACAGGTTGGAGTGCGCGCCGTAGCTCAGGCCGATGGAGGCGCTGGCGCGGCTGATTTCTTCCAGCGCGATCATGTGCGCCAGGTAGCCCATGTTGGTGCCGCCGTACTCTTCGGGAACGGTCATGCCCAGCACGCCCAGCTCGCCGAACTTCTGCCACAGGTCCATCGGGAACTGGTCGGTACGGTCGGCTTCGGCAGCACGGGGGGCGATTTCAGCCTGGGCGAAGGTGTAGACGGCATCGCGCAGTGCATCGATGTCTTCGCCAAGCTGGAAGTTGAGTCCGGGCATATTGCTCATGGGTAGTCTCCTGATGGTTTCTCTGTGGTGATGGAAATTAACCGGCAGATTATATGACGTTGACGTAAACGTCAATGACAACTTGCTGACAGCCGCACAGTACTCCGCACCTACGGTATATCACTTTTTGGTGGCACGTTCGTTGCCGGCGCTCATCATGCGGTTGAGCAGCGTGCGCGCTTCCTTTTCATGCGCCTTGACCTCGTCGAGGTTGGCCTGGAGCTCACCGAGCTGCACCTCGAGCTGGCGGCGGTGGGTGGCGAGCGTATCCAGGTAGAGGCGCATCTGCGGCAGCGTGTCGCGCGGGCTGTCGTAGAGCTCGATGATCTGCTTGGCCTCGCTCAGGCTGAAACCGAGGCGCTTGGCACGCAGGGTGAGCTTGAGGCGGGTGCGATCGCGCGGCGAGTAGACGCGCACGCGGCGGCCCTCGCCGGTACGCTGGGGCTGCAGCAGCCCCATGTCCTCATAGAAGCGAATGGCACGCGTGGTCAGGTCGAACTCCTTGGCCAAATCACTGATGGAATAGGTAACCCCTGTAGCCACGACATAGTCTCCCGATTGGTCCGGACGGCCGGCTGCGCCGGCAGCGGCCCGTTGTTGTTTTTGCATCAAATATTGTAGAGCGACGGCTGCTTTCTGGCGGGCTGCCAGCGGGGGAAACCCGTATGCCGAATGCGGCCCGAAGCTTTCAGTTAGCTGAAAAATCCAATGAATTCATCAGCTTATCACGCCTGGATTCAACAAATCCACCACAAAATTGTTGCCATGGTGTCCAGATGCAGTTATTCTCGGCCGTCATGAAGAACACATTCCTTATCAAACACAGGAGTGATGCGCTGCGTGCCCTCTGCCTGACGGCAGGTCTGGGTTTCTGCAGCATGCTGCTTGGCACGGCATGGGCACAGTCCATCGATGCCCCCTCCTCTCCCCAGATTTCTGCTTCCGTACAGGCCGTTCAACCGGCTGGCGAATCCTTCGCACCCGTGACTGCTCCTGCCACCGTACAGGCCGAACCGCATGTGTTTGCGGATGCCGCCGAGCAGCCCGCCATGACCCTGCCGGCCGCCCCGAGCTTTGCCAAGGAAGCCCGCGTCGCCCAGGACAGCAAGCGCAAGAACCGCCGCAACAGCAAGCGCTCCAGCTACGCTGCTCCTGAAGTGGCCGACATCGCCGCGGGCATCGGCAAGCCGACCGAACTGCTGGCCGATGCCGAAGGCGCCTCCTTCCAGCAGGGCAAGGCCTCCTGGTATGGCGACCGCTTCCACAACCGCCTTACCGCCAACGGCGAACGCTACAACATGAATGCCATGACGGCTGCGCACAAGACGCTGCCCTTCGGCACCATGGTGCTGGTCAAGAGCCCGGATACCGGCAAGTCGGTGATGGTGCGCATCAATGACCGCGGCCCCTACGCGCATGGCCGCATCATCGACCTGAGCCGCGCAGCAGCCACCCAGCTGGGCGTGAAGAACCACGGCGTGTACCGCGTGATGCTGTACAAGGCCGGCAAGGGCGGCAAGCTGCAGAAGATTGCCCAGGGCAAGGAAAGCTGATCAGCGCCTGCGCCCTCCCCTGATGAAGCCCTGCCGATGCAGGGCTTTTTCGTGGGCGTTGCAGAAGTGGGGCCGGCCGGCAGCGTCAGGGATCGACCGCATTGCTGCTGGCGTTGCGGCGCCTCCGCGCCTATTGCCACACGGGCAGGCGCACCGCCTTGAGCTGCTGACGCAAGCGGCGATAGTCAGGCAGGATGGATTCGACCAGCTGCCAGAAGCGCACGCTGTGGTTCATCTCCCTGAGGTGGCAGAGTTCGTGCACGACCACGTAGTCCACCAGTTCCGGCGCGAAATGCAGCAGGCCCCAGTGCAGGCGGATGACGCCGCGCGCCGAGGCACTGCCCCAGCGCGTGCGGGCGCTGCTCAGCTGCAAGGACTGGCAACGCACGCCAAGAATGGGTGCGAAGCAGGCGATGCGCTGCGTGAAGTGCTCCAGCGCCTGTTCCCGGAACCAGCGCTGCACACTGCGGCTGACCAATTCCGGATCAGTGCCGACAGGCAGAGGCACGGCCAGCACAGGCGGCTCGCCGGGCAGCAGGCGGGCAGCGGGACTGCGGCGCGGGCGCGCGGAATCGGGCGCGGTCAGATGCAGCGGAATGTGGCCCCCCAGATACGGCAACAGCATGCCATCCTGCCACTGCAGCACGGTCTGCTGGCGGTCCGGATGCGAGGGATGGTGGGCGCGCAGCTTGCCGACGATCCAGGCCCCCTTGCGCTGCAGGATGGCCTCCACCTGGGGCAGAGCCAGCCAGCCGGGGGCTGTCACCACCAGCCCCTGATCGGTGATGCGCATGCCGACACTGCGGCGACGGGCGCGCTGCAACAGGTAGTGCACCATTTCGCCCTGCAGCAGCAGGTGGCCGTTGGGCTCGGGATGCTGCAGCAGCGGTTGCCGCGGCGTCGCCTCGGGCGAAGCGTGCAACAGGGCTGAGGAAAACAGGGGCATGCTGCCTGTCCCGGGCTGAAAGGCTCAGGCCGCCAGGGCGCCCTGCCCGGGCGGTACCTGCAGACCGGGCTCGTCGGGCTGGGGCTTCTGCGCGATCAGGTAGTGCGCAAAGGCCAGCAGGTCCGGATGCTTGATGGTGTGTGGCGGGAAGGAATCATCGAGCGGACGGTCCAGCCACTGCTCGCTTTCGCCAGTGCAGACCAGATGCGGAATGCAGCCAGCCGCGGCCGCAGCCTGCACGTCGCGCAAGGCATCTCCAACGCCGTGGATCTCGGACAGCTCCACGCCGTAGCGCTCGCCGATTTCCTCGAACAGCCCCGGAGCCGGCTTGCGGCAGTGGCAGGCCTCGTCCGGGGTGTGCGGACAGAAGAACACGGCATCGATGCGCCCCCCCACGGCCGCCAGCTGCTTGTGCATGACGGCGTGGATGGCGTGCAGCGTGGCAGCATCCATCACCCCGCGCCCGATGGCCGGCTGGTTGCTGGCCACCACCACATGCCAGCCGCTGCGGTTGAGCAGCGAAATGGCCTCCAGCGCACCCGGTACCGGCACCCACTCCTCCGGCTCCTTGATGTAGCCCTCGCGGTAGACATTCAAGGTGCCGTCACGGTCGATGATGACCAGCTTGAGGTTGTTCTTGTTTCGGCGAACCATGGCGTGCCTCCGGTAGCGAGGGGAACGGCGTCAGACGGCCAGACGCGCCAGATCCGCAACGCGGTTCATGGCGTTGTGCAGCAGCTTGAGCAGGCCCTGGCGGTTCATGCGCAATGCTGCATCTTCGGCATTGACCATCACGTCGTCGAAGAAGGCATCCACCGGTGCGCGCAGCGCGGCCAGTGTCTGCAGCGACTCGGTGTAGCGGCCGGCGTCGAAGTGGGCATCGGCCTCGGGCACGATCCTGTTGACGGCAGCGAACAGGTCCTTCTCGGCCTGCTCCTGCAGCAGCATCTCGCTCACGTGCGCATCGACCACCTGGCCGGCATCACCTGCCTTCTTCAGGATGTTGCCGATGCGCTTGTTGGCAGCGGCCAGCGCCTGTGCTTCGGGCAGAGCAGCGAAGGCGCGAACGGCTTCGAGGCGACGCGGGATCTCGCCCCAGGGCGGACGCACGGCAACCACGGCATCGGCTTCCTGGGCGCTGAAGCCCAGGTCGCGCAGGTAGCCGGTGATGCGCTCGTAGATGAAGGCCTGCAGTTGCTGATTGCTGGTGGCCGCCTCGGGCAGCAGCGTGCCGAAAGTACCGGCGGCAGCGGCCAGCAGCTCGTCCAGATTGAGCGGCAGCTGCTTTTCGATCAGGATGCGGATCACGCCGAGCGCATGGCGGCGCAGCGCGAAAGGATCCTTGTCGCCGGTGGGCAGGTTGCCGATGCCGAACATGCCGACCAGGGTTTCCAGCTTGTCGGCCAGCGCCAGCACGGTGCCGGTATGGTTGCGCGGCAGCGCGTCGCCGGCAAAGCGCGGCTTGTAGTGGTCCTCGATGGCGATGGCAACGCCGTCGCGCAGGCCTTCGTGGCGGGCGTAGTAGTTGCCCATGGTGCCCTGCAGTTCGGGGAACTCGCCCACCATATCGGTCAGCAGGTCGGTCTTGGCCAGCTGGGCAGCCTGCTGCACCTTGCTGTCGAGCACGTCGTATTCGTCCTTGGCTTCGACCGTGTAGGGGTGCGTGGCCAGGCGCAGCTGGTTGACGATGGCGTGGGCAATGCCGCGCACGCGCTCGCTGCGCTCGCCCTGGGTGCCCAGCTTGTTGTGATACACCACCTTGGCCAGACCGGGGATGCGGTCTTCCAGCTTCTTCTTGCGGTCCTGGTCGAAGAAGAACTTGGCATCAGCCAGACGCGGGCGCACCACGCGCTCGTTGCCGCCGATCACGGCGCTGGCATCATCCGGATGGATGTTGCTGACGACCAGGAACTGGTGCGTGAGCTTGCCTTCTGCATCCAGCAGCGGGAAGTACTTCTGGTTGGCCTTCATGGTCAGGATCAGGCATTCCTGAGGCACGTCGAGGAATTCCTGCTCGAAGGCGCAGGTGAGCACGTGCGGGCGCTCGACCAGAGCGGTGACTTCGTCCAGCAGGGCTTCGTCGCTGATGGGGGCGCAGCCACCGCCGATGCTGGCTGCTGCGGCGCCCAGCTGGCTCACGATCTCGGCCTTGCGCTCGTCGAAGCTGGCGATGACGGCGCCCTGCTCGCGCAGCGTGGCGGCGTAGCTGTCGGCATCAGGGATCACCACCGGATCCACCCGGGCTTCGAAACGGTGGCCGCGCGTGCTGTTGCCCGCACGCAGGCCCAGCGCCTTGACCGGCACCACCGTGCTGCCGTGCAAGGCCACCAAGCCATGCGCCGGACGCACGAACTGCACACTGCTCCAGCCAGGAAGTTCGCAGTCGGTTTCCAGCTGGTAGGTCATGACCTTGGGAATCGGCAACTTGGTGATGGCTTCTTCCAGCGCCTTCTGCAGGCCGGTATCGAGGACGGCACCATCGACGATGCTGTCGTAGAACAGGGCTTCGGCCTTGCCGTCCTGCTGGCGCTTGAGCTGGGGCACCACGCTGGCATCGGCACCGATGGCCTGCAGCTTCTTCAGCAGTGCCGGAGTGGCCTTGCCTTCCGCATCCAGGCCGACACTGACCGGCATCAGCTTGAGCTGCACCGGCTTGTCGGCTGCCTTGGCAGCGACGCGGGTGATATGGGCAGCCAGACGGCGCGGGCTGGCGTAGGGCGTGACGATGCTGTCGCCATTGGCCAGGCCCTGGGCGCGCAGCGAAGCGACCAGAGTATCGGCAAAGGCCTGACCCAGCTTTTTCAGAGCCTTGGGCGGCAGCTCTTCAACAAACAGTTCGACGAGAAGGTTGGGGGTAGTCATGGGGTTCTTTCTCAGGCGGCCTTCTTGTCCAGGGTCTTTTCGATTTGCGCCACCCATTCGCGCGGAGCCATCGGGAAGCCGAGGCGTTCACGGCTCTCGTAATAGGCCTGTGCCACGGCGCGGGCCAGGTTGCGGATGCGGCCGATGTAGGCAGCGCGCTCGGTAACGCTGATGGCACCGCGGGCATCCAGCAGGTTGAAGGTGTGGGCGGCCTTGAGCACCTGCTCGTAGGCTGGCAGTGCCAGTTGCTGCTCCATCAGGTACTTGGCCTGCTTCTCGTGCGCGGCAAAGGCGGTGAACAGGAAGTCGGCATCGCTGTGCTCGAAGTTGTAGGTGGACTGTTCCACCTCGTTCTGGTGGTAGACGTCGCCATAGCTGAGCGTGTCGGTCCACTTGAGGTTGTAGACGTTGTCCACGCCCTGCAGGTACATGGCCAGGCGCTCCAGACCGTAGGTGATCTCGCCCGTTGCCGGCTTGCAGTCGATGCCGCCAACCTGCTGGAAGTAGGTGAACTGGGTCACTTCCATGCCGTTCAGCCAGACTTCCCAGCCCAGGCCCCAGGCGCCCAGTGTCGGGTTTTCCCAGTCGTCCTCGACGAAGCGGATGTCGTTCTTCTTCAGGTCGAAGCCGAGTGCTTCGAGACTACCCAGATAGAGCTCGAGGATGTTGGACGGGGCCGGCTTGAGCACCACCTGGTACTGGTAGTAGTGCTGCAGGCGGTTGGGGTTGTTGCCGTAGCGGCCGTCCTTGGGGCGGCGGCTGGGCTGCACGTAGGCGGCTTTCCAGGGCTCGGGGCCGATGGCGCGCAGGAAAGTGGCGGTGTGGCTGGTGCCGGCGCCCACTTCCATGTCATAGGGTTGCAGCAGCGCGCAGCCCTGGGCGTCCCAGTATTGCTGCAGCTTGAGGATGATTTGTTGGAATGTCAGCATGGAGTTCTCTTGGGCCCGGGAACGGGCTGATCTCTTGATTTTAAGGGGCGAATGCAGGGTGCGGTCGGGATTGCGCTGCGTGGGCGCTCAGTCAGCGCCGGCGCAGCCCGAGCAGCAGCACTGCGGCCACGATCAGCCCCAGCAGCCACAGGGGCGCCAGCCCCATGCGCGCCGCCCACCAGGCAAACGGTGTGACACCATCGCGGCCTTCCACCTCGCCAAACAGCACGGCGCGCTGCAGGCGCGGCAACTCCTGCTGCACGCGGCCGGCATGGTCGATGATGGCGGTGGCGCCGGTATTGGTCGCGCGCAGCATGGGGCGGCCCAGTTCGATGGCGCGCATGCGGCTGATGTGGCGGTGCTGGTCGATGGCGACGGTGTCGCCGAACCAGGCGATGTTGCTAACGTTGACCAGCACGGTCGGGGCCACGCCGGGCTCGCCAAAGCTGGCCGCCAGTTCCTCGCCAAACAAGTCCTCGTAGCAGATATTCGGCTGGATGCGCTGGTTCTGCCAGAGCAGACGCGGCTGGCTGAGCGCCCCGCGCTGGAAGTTGCCCAGCGGCATCTGCATCATGTCGACGAACCACTGGAAACCGAAGGGAATGAACTCGCCGAAAGGCACCAGATGGTGCTTGGCGTAGCTGTATTCAGGCAATGCGGCCGGCGGCAAGGCCAGTTCGGCCTGGCGCGTGCCGCCAATGGTGCGCACGCCTCCGGGTGCCATGCCGACCACTGCATTGGCGTAGCCGGTATCGGCATTGCCGGCCGGCATGCCCAGCAAGGCCGCCTGATCGCCCATGGCGAAACGGTGCTGCAGGGCCTGCCAGTAATCCGGGGGCAGCTGCTGCGGCAGCATCGGGATGGCGGTTTCGGGAATCACGACCAGATCGGAGCTGGAGGCGCCAAGCTGCGCGCCGTACCACTCCAGTGCCACCAGCACCCCGCCGTTGGGCTGGAACTTCTCGTTCTGCGGGATATTGCCCTGCAGCAGCTCCACGCGCAGGGGGCGATCGCCAGCGCTGCGGGTCAGCCCCGGATTGACGGCCTGCTGCAGCACCAGCCCCAGGCCGAGGGTGCCCAAGGCCAGCACCATGGTGCCGCGCGGCGTGGCCGGGCTGGGCAGGTGGGCACCATGCCCCAGCGGCAGTTTCCAAAGCATCTGGCCCAGGCCGGCCGCAAACCAGGCCGCCACAAATCCGATGCCGTACACGCCCAGCCAGGGCGCAAAGCCGGACAGCGACCCGTCCACATGAGCGTACCCCGCAGCCCCCCAGGGAAACCCGGTAAAAAGCACGCCCCGGCACAGCTCGGCGAGCAGCCACAGGGCGGCAAACAGCAGTCCGCCCCAGGGACGGAAGGGATGCGCCTTGCGCCATGCCAGCCAGAGGCCCGCCGCCAGTGCGTAATACAGCGACAGCCCCGCCGCCAGCAGCACCACGGCGCCTCCGGCCAGCCAAGGCAGCATGCCGCCATAGGTGTGCATGGAAACGTACAGCCACCAGAACGTGGTGCAGAGCCAAGCCAGCGCAAACAGCCAGCCGCGCAGAAAGCCGGCGCGGAACGCGCGCTTGCGCGAATCGCCTCCGGCCACGGGCTGGCCGATCAGCCAGACGCCGGCCGCGAGTGCCAGCAACTGCAGCCACCACAAAGCCTGTCCGCCCCAGGGCCAAGCCACGCTGCCGGCATGCAATGCACCGGCAAGCACCAAGGCAGCGGCAAGAAGCCACCGCGGCAGGACGGCGGGTGTCGCAATGGAAGTTCCCCTGGCGGCGCGCTCTGCGCCCCCCCGGATTTCAGGCTGCATCGGTTGCCACGGCCGGGGTGACCTTGAACCAGCGCACCGCACCGTGCTGCGTATGCATCACGATGAAGTTGAGCCCGGCCAGGGTGATGTATTCACCGCGCTTGGGCACATGGCCCATCTCGTGCGCAATGACGCCGCCGATGGTGTCGAAATGGTCGGCGTCCTCGGGGTCGGAGGTTTTCACCTCGACCTCGAAGTGTTCGTTGATGCGCTCGATCGGCGTATCGCCGCTGACGCGGTAGCTGCCGTCGGCCAGTTTGAAGATGCTGCCCTCTTCTTCCGGCTCGTCGAATTCGTCATCGATCTCGCCGACGATCTCTTCCAGGATGTCCTCGATGGTGAGCAGGCCGGCCAGGCGGCCGAATTCGTCGATCACCATGGCGAGGTGGCTGCGCTTGGCGCGGAATTCGCGCAGCAGGTCGTTCAGTCCCTTGCTTTCGGGAATAAACAGCGGGGTGCGCAGCAGCACGCGCAGGTTGAGCTCGGGCGCGCGCTGCAGCTTGAGCAGGTCCTTGGACATCAGCACGCCGATGATGTTGTCGCGCTCGCCTTCGTAGACGGGAAAACGGGAGTGCGCCGTGGTGATGACGGTGCGCAGCAACTCCTGGTAGCTCCAGTTGATGTCGAGCAGGTCCATGCGCTTGGCGGGAACCATCACGTCGCCCGCCGTGAGATTGGCAATGCGGATCACGCCCTCGAGCATGATGCGGCTCTCGGCGCTGATCACCTGGTTGTGCTCGGCCTGGGACAGCGTGTTGTACAGCTCCTCGTGCGAATCCGGGCCCGGGTGCAGGAATTCGGCGATTTTCTGCAGCAGGCCGCGTTTGTCTTCATGCCCTATGCCGGGCGCAGGCGATGGATCACTCACTGAGCTGTGCACCTGTGGTGCGAAAGTTGCAATACGTTCAAGCATACACAAAAAAAGGCCATCCCTGATGTCGGGATGGCCTGTGTGTTGCTGCGAATGCCGGCTGACGTTCGGAGTGCCTCTGTGGGCGACTATCGGCCGTGCGGGTACGCCGCCTGCAGGCGCCGGAAGCCGTCAGCGGCCGCTTTGCTGGCGGCTGGCGTCCACGCCGTGGCGCAGATCGTGCAGGAAGTCCAGGAAGGCCCAGAACTGGCGCACCTGCTGCTTGATGCGGTAATCGGTACGGGCCACGCTGTCGTCCAGCAGCTCCTCGATGCGGGTCGCCACGGTGGCTTCGGGCAACACCAGGTGGGCCTCGGACTCGGAGCCGCTGCGCTCGACGGTGGCACCGGCGTTGCGGGCGATCTTCAGCATGGCCTTGTTTTCGGACAGGGCATGAATGAACAGCAGATGGGCGCCACGGTTGCGGCAGTGCAGGATGGCACGGTCGAACAGTTGCTGACCCAGGCCACGGCCGCGCTCACTCTTGTTCACCGAGCCGCCAAATTCGGCGCACTCGCGGTGCTGCGGGTCTTCGGAATAGGCCAGGTGCGCCAGCGCCACCAGTTCGAGGTTGTTGTCGTACACGCCATACAGCTCGTCGCGGTTGAAGTCGAGGCTGTCGACATAGCGGGTGATCTGCTTGTCGTTGGCCATGTAGCCAAAGCGCAGGTAACGGTCACGTTCGTCGAGCGCCAGCAGGTGGCGCAGAATGCGTTCGCGATGGCGCTCGGGCACTTCGCGGATGGGGGCGTCAAGATGCAGCCGTGCCTTGTGGGCCGGCTTCTCTCCGGATTTTTCGGTGGTGAGTTCTTCGGTCATCAGCATGATCAATGCCTCTCTTCATGGTGGTGGCACCGCCTGTTGGCAGATACCAACAAGGTGCCTGCGCCCAGGGGCGCGACATGAAACATCGGGCGGAGTATACGGGTTTTCCCTGAAGCAATCCAGTGTTTTGCTGCAGCGCAACATTTCTGTCGGAGAAATGCAAAAAAACGTGTCACAGTGCGCACTTGCGACGGCTTGCGCAGCCCCAGCCAGCCTTCCTCCAGTCCGATTGATTACGGCTAACTTACATTTATAACAACAAGATGACAGCCGTGAAAGAGGCACTGCAGATGCCCTTACCTGAATACGGGAAAACCCTTGATCTCGCCCGACCTGCCTTGCACCTTGGTGGTAATCACCGACGCGTGCCCGCGGTTCGCAGGTCGCCAACAAAAATGCCCGGAGCCTTGCGGCATCCGGGCAGTCTGAGTGCGGGCGACGCACTGGCTGGCGTCGCCTCACCGGAACTCAGTTCCGTTCCGCGTACTGCTTCATCTTGATGGCGGCCGCCAGCAGCGCCACGCCACCGAGGGCCTTGATCAGGCCGGAGTGCTGGGAATAGAACTCGCTCAGCTGCTGGCTCAGTTCGGGGCGCTGGGCCTGGGCCTCGTTCACCACCGAAGTCACCTCGTCTGCAGACAGCTGGGCCACATCGGCTGCTTCCACCTGGTCGGAACCCGGCTTGAGCACCTTCTGCAGCACACCGCCGGCCAGCGCCGTGGCAGCTGCCGGACCCAGAGCCTGGATGATCTGGTTGATCAGGCCAGCCTGCTGCTGGTTGCTGGACTGGCCGAACATCTGGCCCACCAGATTGCCGATGGAGGGAGTGTCCTTGGAGTCGAATGCCTCGCGCAGGCCTTGGGACAGCACATCGGCCGGAGCCTGCTGCAGCTCTTCCACTTGCTGTTGTTGCGGCTGGCTGTTCTGGCTGGCGGCGTTGACAATCTGGGTCAGGGTATCGAGAAGGCCCATGGAGTGCTCCTTGTTGAATAGAGGGAAGCCTGGATCGGATGGATCCGTGCTGTCCCATTATTTGCGCCGCTTGATGGCAATTACAAGGCAGGCAGGCCGCCCCTTATCAATGGTTACAACTGCGCCCCTCCTTGCGGCAGATTGATCACGCGCAACCGCATGCAAGCCCATGGCGCGCCGCGCGGAGCCCTTGCTGCAATCCCTGCGACAATAGCGGCCATGAATACTTCCGCCTTTGCCCCGCTGACCAACGACACCTTTCTGCGCGCCTGCCGCGGCCTTGCGACCGACTACACGCCGCTGTGGCTGATGCGCCAGGCCGGACGGTATCTGCCCGAGTACCGCGATACGCGCGCCAAGGCAGGCAGCTTCATGGGGCTGGCCACCAATGTGGACTACGCCACCGAAGTGACGCTGCAGCCGCTGGAGCGCTTTCCGCTGGATGCCGCCATCCTGTTCAGCGACATCCTGACCGTGCCCGATGCCATGGGACTGGGCCTGAGCTTCCAGATCGGCGAAGGCCCCAAGTTCGAGCGCAATGTGCGTGACGAAGCCGCCGTGGATGCACTCGCCGTGCCGGACATGGACAAGCTGCGCTATGTCTTCGATGCCGTCACCAGCATCCGCAAGGCGCTGAACGGCCGCGTGCCGCTGATCGGTTTCAGTGGCAGCCCCTGGACGCTGGCCTGCTACATGGTGGAAGGCGGCGGCAGTGACGACTACCGCGCCGTGAAGACGCTGATGTACAGCCGCCCCGACCTGATGCACCGCATCCTGGCCATCAACGCCGACAGCGTGGCGACCTACCTGAATGCGCAGATCGATGCCGGCGCGCAGGCGGTAATGGTGTTTGACAGCTGGGGCGGCGTGCTGGCGGATGGCGCCTTCCAGGCCTTCAGCCTGGCTTATACGCAGCGTGTGCTGGGCCAGCTCAAGCGCACCGGCCCGGATGGTCAGGACGTGCCGCGCATCGTGTTCACCAAGGGCGGCGGCCTGTGGCTGCAGCAGATGCAGGCGCTGGACTGCGATGTGCTCGGCGTGGACTGGACGGTGAACCTGGGTGCCGCACGCGCAGCGCTGTGGAAAGACGGCAACGGCAAGGGCCTGCAGGGCAACCTGGACCCCAACGTGCTGTTTGCCCCGCCCGAAACGGTGCAGGTGGAAGCCCGCAAGGTGCTGGACAGCTTCGGCACGCCGCACCAGGGCGAAGGCCGTGGCCCGACGCACATCTTCAACCTGGGCCACGGCATCAGCCAGTTCACCCCGCCCGAGCATGTGGCCGCGCTGGTCGAGGCTGTGCACAGCCACTCGCGCGCCATGCGCAATACAGGCGCCTGATTCCGCCTCCCCTTGCTGCATGACAGCCCCGTCCGGACTCGCCGGGCGGGGCTGTCCTGTCTTGCAGGTGCCCCCTGTTCGATCTGACGCGCCTTATACCGGTTTTTACCCCCTCCTCCGCTGACTTGTGCACATTTTTTTGCGGGCGGGGCCGGCCATTTCCCGCCTATTCCCGAGCACCCTGCATGGTCTTGAAATCACATCGCATCTTGTTGATTTTATTTAATAATTTCCAGGTTGCGGATTTTTCTGAAAGTGACGCAAGCGCTTGATTTATCAACGATAAGTCCGCTTGCCCACGGCCTATGCACAAAGTTATCCACACATTGCTGCACAACCCTGCCAATCCCTGCAGGGACAAGCGCTTAGCGCCGGATGGTGGCGGGAAGCTTCAGCTATCGTCCGGATCTTGACCTTGACAAGCCCGCGTTTGTCTTGGCCGGAAAACCCCCAAAAGCTGGGGGAAGCGTGCACACCCGGCATGACTTGTGCACACTTCGCGGGCAGAACCTCATGTTCCATGCGCAATTGTCAGGCACGCCTTTGGAGTCCGGAAATCAACGTCTAACCCGTTGATTTTATTTACGTTCATAAAAATGCCCTATTTATGGGCAAGCTACTGGAAGCCTTGTCCATCAAGGCTTTGGCGCATCCGTCCAGAAGCCATCCACAAAGTTATCCACAGTTCGTGTGGGCAGCGGCAACCCCTCCCGAAAGCCTTGTTTCATGCGGCTTCCGACACCCCCTGCCCGGAATGCCGCATGGACTCTGGCCTGCAGCCGAGACCCCGCTGTAAGCCTTGTCCCACAAGGCTTTGCGCCGATGCTGTTCAAATCCACAGGGTTTGCTGCCTCTTGTGTGCAGTGCGACATGAATTTGACATCGAGTTGTCCCCAGTCAGGCCGCTGCAAGCCTGTCTCCGGCGCCGTGCGCATGGTTTCCTTCCACACATATCGTAAGTTGTTGATTTACATGAAAAGATGGCGCATGCCCGTTTTTGCGGCAGACTGTACAAAGCCTTGACTGACGCGGACTTAGCCTGTCCGTCCCAAAGTCACCCACAAAGTTGTCCACAGACGCTGTGGGCAGAGTGCGACACAGTGGCTACAGCCCTGAAGGCCGCACGCGAAACGCACAGCTGATGCGGGCTCCGACGCTGTCGCGCGTCTTGGGGATGCCGTGTTTATGGGTGAACTGGGAGGCATGGCTCATGGACAGCACGCTGCCGGGCTCCAACAGCACCCGCACAGGCCGATGGCCCCCATTCTTGGCCCGCAGCACCATTTCGCGCGCATGGCCGAAGGACACCAGCGCGATGGGCTGGCCGGGCGCCAGCCGGTGCAGGCGGTCGTTGTGCATGGCCACACTGTCCTGCCCGTCGCGATAGAGGTTGAAGCCCACATGGCTGAACGCAGACGGCGCCACCTCCTGCACCAGTTGGTAGGCCACACGCACGGCAGGAATGGCACAGGCCTCTGCCAGCGGCAGGCTTGCCTGCAGCCTCGGCACGTCGAGCATGCGTTCGTACATCTGGCGCCGCTCCTGCTGCCAGGGAAGCGCCTGCAGCAACTGCGCGAAGCAGCGCTGCTGCTCCGCCTCCGGCATGCGCGGTGGCCAATAGCGCACACCGCCTTCGGCATCGGAGATCAGCCTCAGGGGCTGCGGATCGAACAGACTGCCTTGCGTCGACTGCGCCGGGCGGGCAGGGAACAGGGGAGCGGCGAGGGTCTGCATGATGTTATGGGGAGACTGCAGTGGCTTTCTGGCGAGGAATCCACGTTGGAGGGTCGAAATACTGTTTTTATATACAGTATATTTCGATTTTTTTCAGGCAAACAAGTGCCGGATTTCGGCCGTGCCCCTTTTTCGCGCAGTGTCTTGCAGGCCAGTGCTGGCGCGGCTTCCAGCCCTTATCCCTGTGACCACCCACAAAGTTGTCCACAAGATATGTGGGTAGTTCCGTGCAGCGTCGGGCAGCTGACCTGCAGGCCGAGCGGTTACAGTGCTGGCTATGGATTCCACCCCCTCTGCAGACAGCGAATCCGGCGCTCCAGGCCAGGAATCGCAGGTGCTGTCGGTGCTTGTGGCGCTGCCGGCGCACAGCCCGCTGTCTGCCACCCCCCTGCACTACACGCACACCGGGCGCCTGCCGCCTGGCACGCTGGTGCGCGTGCCGCTGGGTGCGCGTGCCGTTCTGGGCGTGGTGTGGGACGATGTACCCCTGCCGCAGCAGGAGGGGCTGCAACTGCGCCCCCTGCTGGAAGCCTTCACCGCCCTGCCCCCGCTGGATGCAAGCTGGCGCCGGCTGGTGACCTTCACCGCGCACTACTATCAGCGCAGCATGGGCGAAGTGGCCTTGTCGGCCCTGCCGCCACAGCTGCGGGATCTGGACGGCACCCAGCTGGCACGCCGGCTGCGCAAGCTGGCGGCAGACAAGGGTCTGGAGGCGCGCACCGCATCCGCCCCGCTGCCCTTGACACCCCAGCAGCAGCAGGCGCTGGACACGCTGCTGGCACCGGCGGATGGAGGCACGGCGCCCCGCCCCTGCCTGCTGTTCGGCAGCACGGGCAGTGGCAAGACCGAAGTCTATCTGCAGGCCGTGGCGCGCACGCTGGAGCAGGAGCCTGGCGCGCAGGTGCTGGTGATGGTGCCGGAGATCAACCTGACGCCCCAGCTGGAGCAGCGCTTTGCCGACCGCTTCCCCGACCAGCGCATCGCCTCCATGCACAGTGGCCTGACTCCGGCGCAGCGCCTGCAGGGCTGGCTGGCGGCGCATACCGGACAGGCGCGCATCGTGCTGGGCACACGCATGGCCGTGCTGGCGTCGCTGCCGGGCCTGCGCCTGATCGTGGTGGACGAAGAGCACGACCCCAGCTACAAGCAGCAGGAAGGCGCCCGCTATTCTGCAAGGGATCTGGCCATCTACCGCGCGCACCATGCGCAAGCCCGCATCCTGCTGGGCTCGGCCACCCCTTCGCTGGAGAGCTGGCACCAGAGCCGGCCAGCCGGGGATGGCGATGCCGGCGGCCGCTATCTGCGTCTGGCCATGCCGGCCCGCATCGGCGCTGCGCCACTGCCGCGCGTACGACTGGTCGACATGAACCACCAGCACCGCCGTTGCGTGTTCAGCCCCCAGTTGCTGGAGGCCATGGCCGAGCGGGCCGCGCGCGGCGAACAGAGCATGGTGCTGCTGAACCGGCGCGGCTACGCTCCCGTGCTGCATTGCGCCGATTGCGGCTGGAAAAGCGAATGCCCGCACTGCAGCGCCTACCGCGTGTTCCACAAGATCGACCGTACCCTGCGCTGCCACCACTGCGGCTTTACCGAACGCGTGCCACGCGCGTGCCCGTCCTGCGGCAATCTGGATGTGCAGACGCTGGGCCAGGGCACCGAGCAACTGGAAGAAGCCCTGGCTCATGAATTGCGCGCCCTCACGCGCCCGGATGGCCAGCCGCTGGTGATTGCGCGCGTCGATGCCGATACCACACGCCACGCCGGCAGCCTGGAGCAGCAGCTGGCGCGCGTGCACAGCGGCGATGTGGATGTGCTGGTGGGCACACAGATGATTGCCAAGGGCCATGATTTCCGCCGCATCACGCTGGTGGCGGCGCTCAACCCGGATACTGCCCTGTTCAGCAGTGATTTCCGTGCGCCGGAGCGGCTGTTCAGCCTGTTGCTGCAGGCCGGCGGCCGGGCCGGGCGCGATGCCGCCATCGGCAGCACCAGCGAGCTGTGGGTGCAGACGCGCTTTCCCACGCATGCGCTGTTTGCCGCCCTGCAGCGCCACGACTATCCGGCGTTTGCCGCCCAGCAGCTGGAAGAGCGCGCTGCTGCCGGCATGCCGCCCTTCAGCTACCAGGCACTGGTGCGTGCGGAAAGCCGCGAGCAGCAGGCGGCGCAGGATTTTCTCAATGCTGCCAGCAGCGCGGCTGCCGATGTGCCGGAAGCCGCGGAAGTGTTCTGCTACCCCGCCATTCCCATGACGCCGCAGCGCGTGGCCAACCGCGAGCGCGCGCAGATGCTGCTCGAAAGCGGCAACCGCGCCGCCCTGCAGCGTTTTCTGCCGCAACTGGCGCAGCAGCTGCACGCGCAGCGCAACCGCACCATCCTGCGCTGGGCCATTGACGTGGATCCGCTGGGCATTTGAGCGTGTGCTGTAACATGGCTGCCACATAGCCCGTTGCACCTTTCTTCCCCCCGCCATGACGATCCACCAGCACCACACCACCCTGCAAGATATCCAGTCTCCCAAGCGCGAGCTGTATCCGCCAATCGAGCCGTTCCAGAGCGGCATGCTGGACACGGGCGACGGGCATCAGGTGTACTGGGAACTGGTGGGCAACCCTGCAGGCACGCCGGCGGTGTTCCTGCACGGCGGACCGGGAGCGGGTTGCAACCCCAACCACCGCCGCCTGTTCGATCCCGAGAAGTACTGCGTGCTGCTGTTCGACCAGCGTGGCTGCGGCCGCTCCACGCCGCATGCCAGTCTGGAAAACAACACCACCTGGCATCTGGTCAGCGACATCGAGCGCCTGCGCAGCATGCTGGGCGCCGAGCAATGGCTGGTGTTTGGCGGCTCCTGGGGCAGCACACTGGCGCTGGCCTATGCCGAGGAATTTCCCGAGCATGTGAGCGCACTGGTGCTGCGCGGCATCTTCACCCTGCGCCAGCACGAGATCGACTGGTTCTACCAGGCAGGCGCCTCCTACCTTTTCCCTGATCTGTGGGAGGAGTACCAGGCGCCGATTCCCGAGGAAGAGCGCGAGGACATGGTGGCCGCCTACCACCGCCGCCTGACCGGAGACGATGAAGCCGCGCGCCTGCAGGCGGCGCAGGCCTGGGCCACCTGGGAAGGCCGCACCATATCCCTGCTGCCCACCAGCGCAGCCACCGCCTTTGGCGATCCACACTTCGCCCTCGCCTTTGCGCGCATCGAGAACCACTACTTCACCCACGGCGGCTTCCTGGACGAAGGCCAGCTGATTGGCCGTGTGGAACGGCTCAAGGACATTCCTGCAGTGATCGTGCAGGGGCGTTACGACGTATGCACCCCCGCCACCACGGCCTGGGATCTGTACCAGGCCTGGTCGCGCGTCAACCCGCGCGTGGAACTGCACTGGGTGGGCGATGCCGGCCATGCGGTGACGGAACCGGGCATCCAGGAACAGCTGCTGGCAGCCACCGACCGCTTTGCCTGAGGCCGGATGAGGCGGCCGGGCATGCTGCGGGCAATCCCTGCAGCTTCCAGCTCCGTACAGGAAACTCCCCGTCCCGGGCGGCAGATATGCCGGACAGGTGCGACTACACTCTGTCTGTGCAGGACTACACGGCGCCTCAGTGCGCCCACCTTAGACTGCACCTGCAGGCCCATCCTGACCCGATACCAACCAGAGGAGATATCAGACATGACACGTATTGCCTTCCGCACTGCCTTGATGGCTGCTGCCCTCGCCGCCTCTCTTGGCATTTCTGCCCAGACTGCCCCGCCCAGCGAGAGCGGCGCACGCAAGGGCTACCAGTCCGCCGGTGCCCACGAAGCGGCTGCCGCCCGCGGCGCTCCCGGTCAGCTGACGACCGAACCCGTGAGCGAATATGCCGCCAACGCTCTGGCCCGTTGCGCCCCGCTGCCTGCCGGCTTCAAGGAAGCCTGTGAAGAGCGCGTGCGCGGCGCCGGTGACCGCGTGGGCAGCGTGCAGGGTGGCGGCATCCTGCGCAGCAGCGAAACTACGGCTCCGCTGAGCAGCATGGGCAATACGCTGCCGCCGCAGGCCTCTCCGGCCGCGATCGCAGCCGCCGAGAAGCCCGTCGCCGTGAAGGCCGGCCCCAAGAAGGTGAAGAAATCTTCCAGGGCCTACAAGAAGGGCATGCGCAAGTAACCCCTTCGCGCAACCACAGCAAAGCCCGTGAGGCCAACCGCTCTGCGGTTGAGTTCACGGGCTTTTTGCATGGCGCCTGCACGCCGATTCAGCAGCCATGTCCAACCGGAAGGCCGGACATGGCCTGTCGTTTCCCGGTCAGGCCGGCAGCGCCACCAGCGGGTTGCCGAACATCGGATCATCCTTCTTCGAGTCCAGTGCCTTCTGCAGGTCCAGACCCAGTGCCTTGGCCACGCCGGTACCGTAGGCCGGATCGCAGGCGTAGCAGTTGCGAATGTGGCGGAACTTGATGAATTCCGGCGCATCGCCCATGGCGCGTGCCGTGTTGCCGAACAGGGCCTCCTGCTGCTCGGGCGTCATCAGCTGGAACAGCTTGCGCGGCTGCTCGAAGTAGTTGCTGTCGTCCTCGTGGTAGCTCCAGTGGTCGGCCTGACCGGTCAGCTTCAGCGGCGGCTCCTTGAACTCGGGCTGGCCCTGCCACTGGCCAAAGCTGTTGGGCTCGTAATGCGGCAGGCCACCGTAGTTGCCATCCACACGGCCGATACCGTCGCGGTGGTTGCTGTGCACCGGGCAGCGCGCCTGGTTGACCGGGATCTGGTGGTAGTTGGTGCCCAGACGGTAGCGCTGTGCATCGGCGTAGTTGAACAGGCGCGACTGCAGCATGCGGTCCGGGCTGGCACCAATGCCGGGCACCAGGTTGCTGGGTGCGAAGGCGCTCTGCTCGACGTCGGCAAAGAAGTTTTCCGGGTTGCGATTCAGTTCGAACTCGCCCACCTCGATCAGCGGGTAATCGCCCTTGTACCAGACCTTGGTCAGGTCGAAGGGGTGCAGGCGGTACTTCTCGGCATCGGCCTCGGGCATGATCTGCACGTACATCTTCCACTTGGGGAAATCGCCGCGCTCGATGGCCTCGTACAGGTCCTTCTGGTGGCTTTCACGATCCTTGCCCACCAGCTCGGCAGCCTCGGCATCGGTCAGGTTCTTGATGCCCTGCTGGGTGCGGAAGTGCATCTTGACCCAAAAGCGCTCGCCGGCCGCATTCCAGAAGCTGTAGGTGTGCGAGCTGAAGCCGTGCATGTGGCGGTAGCTGGCCGGGATGCCGCGATCGCTCATCACCACGGTGACCTGGTGCAGCGCCTCGGGCACCAGCGTCCACCAGTCCCAGTTGTTCTGGGCGCTGCGCATGTTGGTGCGCGGGTCGCGCTTGACGGCCTTGTTCAGATCGGGGAACTGGCGCGGATCACGGATGAAGAACACCGGCGTGTTGTTGCCGACCATGTCCCAGTTGCCCTCTTCGGTGTAGAACTTCAGGGCAAAACCACGGATATCACGCTCGGCATCGGCCGCACCGCGTTCGCCGGCCACGGTGGTGAAGCGGGCAAACATCTCGGTCTTCTTGCCGACTTCGCTGAAGATCTTCGCACGCGTGTACTGGGTGATGTCGTTGGTGACCGTGAAGGTACCGAAGGCACCCGAGCCCTTGGCGTGCATGCGGCGCTCGGGAACCACCTCCCGCACGAAGTTGGCCAGCTTTTCCTGCAGCCACACGTCCTGCGCCAGCAGCGGGCCACGCGGACCGGCCGTCAGGCTGTCGCGGTTGGTGGGAACGGGTGCACCAAAGTCGGTGGTGAGATGGGTGACGGGACACTTGCCTTGCATGGTGGATTCCTCCTGGACGTTGGGGTTCGGGGTCAGACTGCGGGAGATCAGAGATGGGCGCCATAGGCCTCGCCCATGGCGGCCAGACGCTGCATCCAGTCCTGCTGCCAGGTCGCCTGCGGCGCAACTGCGGACATGGACGCAGCATCATGATGGCGGAACGGAATGGAAAAGGCGAGCATGACGGTCTCCTGTCTGTGTCGCCAATCCTGCAGCGGCCCCATTGCCACTGCGAATCGGCGATGGAGTTACTGTAGTTTTTATCTATTGAAGCATCAATGCAATAGGATTTATACCAACCATAGGCATTTTCAATGTGTCAGCCGGTCATCCATCCGGCCACCAGGGCAAAGCTGCCGAATGCGGCCACGGTGGTGAACAGGATGATGCGGGCAATGCGCGCCGTATCGGCGCCGAAACGTTCGGCCAGCAGGGAGACATTGCTGGCACTGGGCAGCGCAGCGGCCAGGGTCATGACGGTGATGACGGCATCGCTCAAGGGCAGCCCGGCCGCCTGCGCCACCTTGCCCAGACCGAAGGCGAGCAGCGGATGCAGCACCAGCTTGAACACGGCCACCGGCCAGACGCTACCCCAGCCCGCGTGCGCATGGCGCCCCTGCCCCGACACCATGTTGGCCCGCGCCAGCACGGCGCCAATGGTGAACAGCGCCACGGGCGAGGCGGCATTGCCCAGCAGGGCCACTGTCTTGTCCAGCGCCTGCGGCAGATGGAAACCGGTGGCAGACGCAACGCCACCCAGCACCATGGACCACGCCATCGGGTTGCCCAGCACACTGCGCAGCGCCTTGCGCAAGGCCTGCCGCAAACGTGCCGACGCAGGCAGTGCGGCCGTTTCCGCATCGCCATCCAGCCGCGACAGCGCAATGCAGACGGAAGACGTCACCACCATGTCGGCGGCCAGGATCACGATGATGGGGCCGGCCGCCACTTCGCCCAGAATGGCTACCAGCATGGGCACACCCATAAAGCCCACGTTGGGAAAGGTAGCCACCAAGGCACCCAAAGCGGCGTCATTCCAGCCGATGCGGCCACGCTTGGTCACGAGGATGGTCAGCGTGATCATGATGGCCGCCACCAGCAGATAGACGCTGAGCAGCGCCGTGTCGAGCAGCTCCGCAATCGGCGTCTGCGCGCTGTAGCGATAGAGCATGGCCGGCAGCGCAAAGTAGAGCACGAAGCTGTTCAGCCCCGGAATCGCCGCCAGCGGCAGCATCTCGCGCCGCGCGGCCAGATAGCCGCACAGCACCAGTGCGAAAAACGGAAAAGTCACTCCCAGAATGGCCAGCACGCTGTCTCCTGCCTGTTGTTCTTGTCGGTTGATTGCACATCCTAGCGTCTGGCGGGCGCGGCGCGGGTGCCTTGCGGGTGCGCGGGATGTGATTTTTCCTGCGGCCGTCTGCGCCGGAGCGCATCCCCTGCCCGCACCCGGCTTGCGGCTTGCGGCTTGCGGCTTGCGGCTTGCGGCTTGCCGGCCAAATGGTTGTGCGGTATTCGGTGATCCTTGGAGGAGCCGGGCCACCATTTGAATCAGGTCCGCCTGCCTGGAAGGATCGGCTACACTAGACTGAAGCTGGCGCCAGTTCCAGCGCCACTCCCAAACCCGCTGCGGCGGGTTTTTTGCTTGTCCCGCATTGCAGTTTCCCTCCTGAGCCCATGTCCGCCGGCCTGAACGTCTCCCAGCAAGAAGCAGTCAACTACCTGCACGGCCCCTGCCTGGTGCTGGCGGGCGCCGGCTCGGGCAAGACGCGGGTCATCACGCACAAGATCGCGCGCCTGATCCAGGCCGGCTGCGAGCCCAAGCGCATTGCCGCCATCACCTTCACCAACAAGGCCGCCGCAGAGATGCGCGAGCGTGCCAAGGGATTGATCGGCAAGGCCGCCAAGGACGTGATCATCTGCACCTTTCACGCGCTGGGCGTGCGCATGCTGCGCGAGGATGGCGCCGCGCTGGGCCTGAAGGCGCAGTTCAGCATACTGGACAGCGACGACGTGCTGGCCCTGCTCAAGGACTGCGGCGGCACCACCGACGCCGCCGTGGCGCGCCAGTGGCAATGGACCATCAGCCTGTGGAAGAACCAGGGCCTGAACGCCGATACCGCACTGGCCCAGTGCACCGTGGGCAACGACGAACACCGCAGCGCCGCCATGGTGATGAAGCTTTACCAGGAGCGCCTCACGGCCTACCAGAGCGTGGACTTCGACGACCTGATCGGCCTGCCGCTCAAGCTGCTGCAGAACCACCCCGAGGTGCGCGAGAAATGGCAGAAGGCGCTCGGCCATGTGCTGGTGGACGAATACCAGGACACCAACGCCACCCAGTACGAGCTGCTCAAGTTGCTGGTGGGCTGGCCCGACAGGCCCGATGCGCGCTTCACCGCCGTGGGCGACGACGACCAGTCCATCTACGGCTGGCGCGGTGCCACGCTGGACAACCTGCGCAAGCTGCCGGTGGATTTTCCGAGCCTCAAGGTCATCAAGCTGGAGCAGAACTACCGCTCCACCGGCACCATCCTCGAAGCGGCCAACAACGTGATCGGCCCCAACCCCAAGCTGTTCCCCAAGAAGCTGTGGAGCGCGCTGGGCGATGGCGAGCCGGTGCGCGTGGTCGATGCCGACAACGAGGAGCACGAAGCCGAGCGTGTGGTGGCGCGCATCCAGAGCCTGCGCGCCAACTCGGCGCACAAGGAGTTCAAGGACTTCGCCGTGCTGTATCGCGCCAACCACCAGAGCCGGCTGCTGGAAACCGCACTGCGCCGGGCGCAGATTCCGTACAAGGTCTCGGGCGGCACCAGCTTTTTCGACCGCGCCGAGATCAAGGACCTGTGTGCCTGGTTCCGCCTGCTGGCCAATCAGGACGATGATCCGGCCTTTCTGCGCGCCATCACCTCGCCCAAGCGCGGCATCGGCCACACCACGCTGCAGCAGCTGGGCGAGTTTGCCGGCAAGTACAAGATCAGCATGTTCGAGGCGCTGTTCAGTGCCTCGCTGCCCGCTGCCCTGCCCAAGCGCGCAGTGGACGGGTTGCACGAATTCGGGCGCTACCTGAACGATCTGGAGTTCCGCGCCAAGTCCACCACCGGCGCCGAGGCGGCCAAGGAATTCCTGGCCAACTGGCTCAAGGACATCCATTTCGAGAAATACCTGTACGACAGCGAGGAGAGCGAGAAGATCGCCGCGGCCCGCTGGACCAACGTGCTGGAATTCTGCGACTGGATGGCACAGCGCTGCGGCGGCACCATCGACGACACCGCGGGCGTGACCACGCAGAGCGAAATCCGCAGCGTGCTGGAAATCGCACAGAACGTGGCGCTGCTCTCCACCATCAGCGAACGCGAGCAGGACCAGAACGTGGTCACGCTATCCACCCTGCACGCCTCCAAGGGGCTGGAGTGGCCGCACGTGATGCTGGTAGGGGTGACCGAAGGCATGCTGCCCTTCCGCGTGGAAGATGCGGAAGGCGATAGCGAAGGTCTGCTGCAACGCATCCAGGAAGAACGCCGCCTGATGTATGTGGGCATCACGCGCGCGCAGCGTTCACTCGCCGTGAGCTGGCCCAAGAAGCGCAAGAAGGGCCGCGACATCGTCGCCACCTCGCCCAGCCGCTTCATCAAGGAAATGGCACTGGACAAGGCCACGGTCAAGGAAGACCCGCGCGAGAAGCTGAAGGCGCTGCGGGCAGAGTTTGCGAAGAAGGCGGCGGCCAGCGCTGCCTCCAAAGCGCAGCACTGACTCGCCAGCACTGCTGCCCTGGGCAGTGCATCAGAGCATCAACACACTGCACCCCGTCGTCTTGCGAGCCTCCAGCGAGCGATGCGCTTCCTGCACGTCGGTCAGCGCAAAGCGCTGGTCGATGTGGATCTTCACATCACCGCTTTCCACCGCGGCGAAAAGATCGTCAGCCATGGCCTGGGTCGCCTCGCGGCCGCGCATGTGCACGAACAGGGTCTGGCGTGTGAGGTAGAGGCAGCCCTTCTGCGCCAGCACGGCGGGCGCAACGGGAGGCACGGGGCCGGAGGCGTTGCCGAAACTCACCATCAGGCCGAAGGGCATCAGGCAGTCGAGCGAGCCTTCGAAAGTGTCCTTGCCGACCGAGTCGTACACCACCTTGACGCCGGCCCCACCGGTGATTTCACGCACGCGCTCGGCAAAATTCTCCGTGCGGTAGTTGATGGCGTGAGAGGCCCCATTGACCAGCGCCAGCGCACACTTTTCCTCGCTGCCCGCGGTGGCGATCAGTTGCAGGCCCATGGCACGCGCCCACTGGCAGGCAATCAGGCCCACCCCGCCAGCTGCAGCATGGAACAGGATGAAGTCCCCCGCCTTCACCTCGTGCTGGCCGCGCACGCGGCGCAGCAGGTATTGCGCGGTCAGGCCCTTGAGCATCATGGCGGCGCCGGTGTCGAAGCTGATGGCATCGGGCAGGCGGCATACGGTGTCAGCCGGCAGGGTGCGGGCATCGGCATAGCTGCCCGGCGTGGCCGCCACATAGGCCACTCGGTCGCCCGGCTGCAGGTGCGTCACGCCACTGCCGACGGCATCGACCACGCCCGCAGCTTCCATGCCCAGCGTGGAGGGCATGCCCAGCGGATAGAGGCCGGTGCGGTGGTACACGTCGATGAAGTTCAGGCCCACGGCCCGGTGCGCCACACGCACCTCGCCAGGACCGGGCTCCGGCACCTCGATCTGGCGCAATTGCATGGCTTCGGGGCCGCCGGGGGCATCGATCTGGATGGCGCGGCTGGTGAGTGCGGGCATGTTCTGGCTCCTTGTGCTGTGTAGGTGTCTCGGCCTTGCATCGTAAGGGCAATCTGCTTGCCCTTGAAACAGTGCCATCCCGCATTTCTTGCTACAGTGATATCCCTATGTCTGCAGTAACCCCATCGGCCAGCAGTGGCCTGACTCCACGTGCCGTGCTGATGCTTGTCCTGCCCCCCCTGCTGTGGGCGGGCAATGCAGTCGTTGGCCGCGCCGTCGCCGGCCTGATTCCGCCCGTCACCTTCAACCTGGTGCGCTGGACGCTGGCCGCGCTGATCCTGCTGCCCATGGCCTGGCAGGTGCTGCGCCCCTCCAGCCCGCTGTGGGCGCACTGGAAGCGCTACGCCATCATCGGCCTGCTCGGCATCGGCTGCTACAACATGTTCCAGTACATGGCGCTGAAAACCTCCACGCCGGTGAACGTGACGCTGGTGGCCAGCAGCATGCCGCTGTGGATGATGCTGATCGGCCGCCTGTTCTACGATGCCCCTGTCACCCGCCACAAGCTGGGCGGTGCCGTGCTGTCACTGGCGGGTGTGCTGTTCGTGCTCTCGCGTGGCGAGTGGGCCAACCTGCTGCAATTGCGGCTGGTGATTGGTGACCTGTACATGGTGGCGGCCACCATTGCCTGGTCGGCGTACAGCTGGATGCTGCTGCACACCCGTGAGCCAGCCAGCGTGCGTGCCAACTGGCAGGCCTTCGTGCTGGCGCAGGTGGTGTTCGGTCTGGCCTGGTCGGGACTGTTCACCGGCGTCGAGTGGGCGGTGCAGCCCGAACTGCATGTCGAATGGAATGCCCTGCTGATCGGCTCGCTGGCTTATGTGGCGATCGGTCCTGCCGTGCTGGCCTATGCCTTCTGGAGCCGCGGCGTGCAGCTGGTGGGGCCGACGGTCGCCGGCTTCTTCGTCAACCTGACTCCGCTGTTTGCCGCCCTGCTGTCGGCCATGTTCCTGGGCGACATGCCGTCGTGGTACCACGCGGTGGCGTTTGGGCTGATCGTGGCGGGGATTGTGGTGTCTTCGCGGCAGCGGGACTGAGTCGGCTTCTGCGGCGGCCTCTCTTGGTGGAGTGGCAGGCATTCCCTGCTCCGCTTCGCCACTCGGCTACATGGCCGCTTGGCCGCTTGGCCGCTTGGCATGCAACACATCACACAAACACGACAAGGGCCGGCAAAAACCGGCCCTTGTGCTTGCAATGCAGCTGCTGTGCTGCTTACGGACGCACCACGATGCTGTTGCGCACAGATTTCACGCCGCTCGTCATGCGCGCCAGTTCTTCGGCACGGTCCTTCTCGGCTTGGGTCTTGGCAAAGCCGGTCAGCTGCACTTCACCGTTCAGCGTTTCCACCTTGATGGCCGTGGCAGACACCAGGCGGTCTTCGATAAAGCGCGCACGGATGGCAGTGGAAATGGCGGCGTCATCGATATAGGCGCCCACCGTCTGCTGGTCGCGTGCCACCGAGCAGCCTGCGGCTGTCAGGGTCATCACGCCGGTGAAGGCGGCAATGGTCAGGAGTTTGGCGGTTGCTTGCATGAGAGGCTCCAGTCTTTTCGGGATGAACATACCGGCGTTTGCTGCCGGTACTGCAACCGGCTTGCCTGGGGCAAGTGCCGTGTTGCAGCTGGGTTTCATCTTCGTGTAAACAGGGGCACTCCCCTGTCGGAAGCGGCAGGGGATGCCTGTGGGAGCCTGCCTACAGCCTCAGAACGTGCCCGGATAGGCGCCGCCGTCGAGCAGGATGTTCTGCCCGGTCAGGTAACCCGCCTGCTGGCTGCACAGGAAGGCACACACCGCACCAAACTCGGCCGGCGAACCGAAGCGCTGCGCCGGAATCACCGCCTGCTGGGCAGCGCGCACATCGTCCTCGCTGTTGCCGCTCTTGCTCGCCATGCCGGCCAGCGTGTTGGCCAGACGATCCGTATCGAATTTGCCCGGCAGCAGGTTGTTGAGCGTGACGTTGCGCGAAGCCAGTTCGGGGTTGCGCGCCACGCCGGCCACAAAGCCGGTCAGGCCGCTGCGCGCGCCGTTGGACAAGCCCAGGATATCAATCGGCGCCTTCACTGCGCTGCTGGTGATGTTGATGATGCGGCCGAAGCCCCGTTCGGCCATGCCGTCAATGGTGGCGCGGATCAGCGCGATCGGGGTCAGCATGTTGGCGTCCACCGCCTGCATCCACATGTCGCGATCCCAGTCGCGGAAGTCGCCCACCGGCGGGCCGCCGGCATTGGTCACCAGAATGTCGAAACTGTCGTGCTGGGCGAACACCTGCTGGCGACCATATTCGCTGGTGACGTCTGCCGCCAGCGCCAGCACCTGCGGCGTGGTGCCGCGGTAGTCCTGCGCCAGCTCACGCAGCTCCTTCGCGGCTTCGGCCAGCACGTCGGGGCGACGCGCCACCACCAGCACGTTCACGCCCTCCTGCACCAGCGCTGCCGCGCAGCCAAAACCCAGCCCCCGGCTGGCGCCGCACACCAGCGCCCACTTGCCTGCAATGCCCAGATCCATGCTTGTCTCCTTCGTTCGTGTTGTTCAGCGTTTCAGCCAGGTGACTGCAAACACGCCGGCCAGTACCAGCACTGTACCCGCGAGCACCCAGCCGGTAAACGGTTCATCCAGCAACAGCGCGCCCATGGCTATGGTGGCCATGGGGCCGACCATGCCGACCTGCGATGCCAGCCCCGAGCCGATGCGCTCCACCGCCCGCATCACCATCCACACCGGCAGCACCGTACAGGCCAGGGCATTGAGCAGCGACAGCCACAGCACCGGCTCCGGCACCAGCGCTGCCGACAGCGGCCGCATCGCCAGGAATTGCAGCAGGCAGAAGCCCGCCGCCACACTCGATGCCAGCCCCACCAGTCGCAGCGAGCCCAGCCGCTGCACCATGCGCCCGCTGCCCACCAGATAGATGGCATAGCTAAGCGCGCTGGCAAACACCAGCGCCGCGCCCAGCAGCGTGCGTGCGCCATCCCAGCGCACCTCGTGCGCAAACACCAGCAGCACGCCGGCATAGCTCAGCGCCATGGCCGCCCATTGCCCCTTGCCTACCGGCTTGCGCGTGAGCAGCCAGCCGAGCAGCAGCACCAGCGTGGGGTTGAGGTAGAGAATCAGCCGCTCCAGCGAGGCGCTGATGTACTGCAGGCCGACAAAATCCAGATAGCTGGCCAGGTAGTAGCCGCTGAAACCCAGCAGCAGCACCCCGCCCCAGTCGCGCCGCGTGAGTGGTGACGCACCCGGCCGGCGCCCGGCCCACCAGGCCATCAGCAGAAACACCGGCAACGCCAGCAGCATGCGGTACATCAGCAGCGTGATGGCATCCACCTGCCAGCGGTAGGCCAGCTTGACGATGATGGCCTTGCCGCTGAAGCCGATCGCCCCCAGCATGGCCAGGCCGATGCCGGAGTACAGCAGACGGCGGTGGCGCGCCTGATCGGCTGCGCTGGCTTCGAGCAGGTCCCTGGCAACGGGTTGTTGCGCGGGCTGAGGTGGAATGGACTGGACGGGAGCGGAAGAGGAGGATGACGACACGGGGAACTGCAGAAACAGGCAAGACAGCCAAGAAAGCTGCCTTGCCATTGTGCCTGCGCCTCCTGCCGCTTGCCGCAGCGTCTCGAGAATCCTGGCCTGCCAGGTGGCGATGGCACATGCTCGGCCTGACCGCCCCCTGGCTTCTCAACGGCAGGTAGCGTCCCGCCCCGGAATGCCATTGCCCGCATCAATCCTCGACAAAGGCCTCCTTGCGCCCGCGCCGCACCGCCGGCAGCAGCACCAGCACCAGCAGCACGGCGGCGACGGCAAGCAGGGAAGCCGAGATCGGCCGTGTCACCAGCACGCTCCAGTCGCCACGCGACAGCAGCAGCGCACGGCGCAGGTACTCTTCCATCATCGGCCCCAGGATGAAGCCCAGCAGCAGCGGCGCCGGCTCCGTGCCCAGCTTGTGGAAGGCATAGCCCACCACACCGAAGATCGCCACCATCCAGATGTCGAACACGTTGTTGTTGGTGGTGTAAACACCGATCGCGCAGAACAGCACGATGGCCGGGTACAGCAGGCGATAGGGCACGCTCAGCAGCTTGATCCAGATGCCGATCAGCGGCAGGTTGAGCACCACCAGCATGGCGTTGCCAATCCACATGGAGGCGATCAGGCCCCAGAACAGCTCGGGGTTGCTGGTCATCACCTGCGGGCCGGGCTGGATGTTGTGGATGGTCATGGCGCCCACCATGAGCGCCATCACCGCGTTGGGCGGGATGCCCAGTGTCAGCAGCGGGATGAAGGAAGTCTGCGAGCCGGCATTGTTGGCCGATTCGGGCGCGGCCACGCCGCGAATATTGCCTTGGCCGAAGGGCTCCTCTCCCGGCTTGAGGCGCGTCTTCTTCTCGATGGTGTAGGCTGCAAACGAGGACAGCAGCGCACCACCTCCCGGCAGGATGCCCAGCACGGAGCCCAGACCGGTGCCACGCAGCACCGCCGGCACCATGCGCCTGAAGTCCTCGCGCGTCGGCATCAGGCCATGCACCTTCTTGGCAAAGATCTGGCGCTCGTCCTCGTGCCGCGCCAGGTTGGCGATGATCTCGCCGTAGCCGAACACGCCCATGGCAATCGCCACGAAGCCAATGCCGTCGCTCAGTTCCGGAATGTCAAAGCCGAAGCGCACCGCGCCAGAGTTCACGTCCGTGCCGACCAGCCCCAGAAGCAGCCCGAGCACGATCATGGCCAGCGCCTTGAGCAGCGAGCCGGAAGCCAGCACCACAGCGCCGATCAGGCCGGTCACCATCAGCGCGAAATATTCGGCCGGGCCGAATTCGAATGCCACTTCGCTCAGGATGGGTGCAAAGCCGGCCAACACCACCGTGCCCACACAGCCGGCAAAGAAGGAACCCAGCCCCGCAGCCGCCAGCGCCGGCCCCGCCCTGCCCTTGCGCGCCATCTGGTAGCCATCGAGCGTGGTCACGACTGACGATGACTCCCCTGGCAGGTTCACCAGAATCGCCGTGGTGGAGCCGCCATACTGCGCCCCGTAGTAGATGCCCGCCAGCATGATCAGCGCCGAGGTCGGCTCCAGCCCGTAGGTGATGGGCAGCAGCATGGCGATGGTGGGCACCGGCCCCAGGCCCGGCAGCACGCCGATCAGCGTGCCCAGCAGGCAGCCCAGCAGCGCGTACATCAGGTTGGTGGTGGTGAACGCCACCCCGAAACCCATCTCGAGGTTGGTGAGGATATCCGTCAGCATCGCGTTCTCCTCACTCGACCATGAACCAGGGCCACACCGGCATCTGCAGATTCAGCGCCTTGATGAACACCAGGTAGCAGCCCGCCGCCAGCACCGCTGCCAGCACGGCCGTTTCGAGCCAGTGCATCTGGTCGCCGCCGAGACGGGCGATGAACACCAGCGCGACGATGGCCACCAGCAACCCCATGGACGGCACACCGATAGAGGGCAGCCCCACCAGCAGCACGCCGAACACCAGGTTGGCCGCGATGATGCAGATCAGCGGTTTCCACGCGATGCGCCCGATCGGATCGCCATCACCGCGGTACTGGCCTTTCCAGTCGAAAGCCGTCAGCGTTACCGCCAGCCCGAGCAGCGCCAGGATCAGGCCGAGCATCAGCGGGAAGTAACCCGGCCCCATGCGATCGCCGGTGCCGACCTCGTAGGTGACAGCGCCAGCGGCGAAGGCCACGCCTATCGCGGAAAACAACAGGCCCGCAACAAAGTCCTTCTGGCTCTTGATCTGCATCGTCATCCTTTCCGACGGGTTTGCCGCACGGGCGTGCGGCAAATGCATCGAGTGTAACGATCGATTTCAGGGTGCCCGCTAAAGGCATTCCCCTAAGCAGAATGGCTCAGCGGCGCACCAGCGGCCGCAAGGCATTGAGCCATTTGTTGGCCGGCAGGCCCCAGCGTTCGCGGATGATGTCGGCGCGCTGCTCCCACAGCGCGCGGCTGGGCCGGCTGGCCGTGCGCTGTGCCAGCACCACGGTATTGCCCTCGCGCGTGGGCTTGAAGGCCCACAGGGCCTCGTCGCCAAAGGCGGCAGCAATGCGCTCCACGCTCTGGTCGAAACTGCTGCTGCGGCCGAACAGGTTCACCGTCATGATGCCGTCGGGCGTGAGCAGGTTGCGGCAGTCCTGGTAGAAGTCGGCATCGTCCAGCACGGGGGCGGCGGCTTCGTGGTCGTACAGGTCCACCTGCAGCGCGTCGATGGCGCCCTGCCATTCGGGCTGGCGGATCTCGCGGCTGGCATCGGCCAGCACCACATTCAGGGTTTCGTTGTTGTCCGGCAGGCGGAACCACTGGCGGCAAGCCGAATAGACGATGGGGTTCAGTTCGATGCAGGAGGTGAGCAGCTGCATGCGCAGGTGCGTGAAGCGCGTGAGGCTGGCTGCGCCCAGGCCGAGCTGCATGGCGTGGCGCTCGGGCACGCTGTCCGGGTCCATGAACAGCAGCCAGGCCATCATGCGCTGGATGTATTCCAGTTCCAGCACCAGCGGATCGTCCAGCCGCATGGCGCCCTGGATCCATTCCGTGCCCAGATGCAGGTAACGGCACTCGCCGTCCTCGGTGAAGTTGACGGGCGGCAGCTCGGTGGAAACCGGAGTGGAGGATCGGGAACGCTTCTTGGCCATGCGGGGATTGTAAGAGGCGGGTGGAGGTAGGCAGTGGTCCTCATCCGGTGCCGCTGGTGCCTGGCTACCGCGCACTAGTAGCTGTGCAGCTGCATCCGCCGCCGCACACACGCTTGCGTCTTACGGCCCGCTCAGGCCACCCCATGCGCCTGCAGCACCTCGCGCCAGGCCTGCAGCTTGCGCTCGAACGACCAGCTGGCATTGGCCGGACTGGTCGATGGCAGCTTGTACACCGGCAGGCCAAGCGCCTGCGTGTGCCTGTGATGGCGCCAGCTCTCGCCCCCGTTGTGCACGATCGCTTCCAGCTGCGGACAATGCCGCTGCAAGGCAGCAAAGTCGTTCACCACGGCATTGCGGATGGCGCTGTCCAGACTGCCCTCGCGCTCACAATGCGCGTACACATCCCAGATGCCAAGTCCATGGGCCAGTGCCGACTGGCAACGGTCAGCATAGTCCAGCTGCAGCAGCGGCTCGTTCCAGAGCGTGCCCAGGATGCGCCAGAAATGATTCTGCGGGTGGCCATAATATTGCTGAAGTTGCAATGAGCGCACCCCCGGAAAGCTGCCCAGCACCAGCACCCGTGTCGTGACATCGATCACGGGAGCCAGTCCTTTGAGCAGCGCATCGGGGCCACCCGTCTGCGCATTCCTTACCATGCGGCCATCTGCGGGGGCACACCTGCCTCCACCAACTCCGGGAGAGTGCACATGAACATCAATCTGGACAACGTTTCCACCTTCATCGCCACACAGGGCGTGGATATCGGCCTGAAAATCATCGGCGCGATTGTGGCATGGATCATCGGCCGCTGGCTGATCAACCTGGCCGTGGGCCTGATGGGCAAGGGGCTGGACCGCGCCGGCAAGCTCGATCCCACCCTGGTGAAATACCTGAAATCCATCGTGTCGGTGCTGCTGACGGTGGTGCTGATCCTGGCCATTCTGGGCCTGTTTGGGGTGGAGACGACTTCCTTCGCCGCCCTGCTGGCCGGCGCCGGCCTGGCCATCGGCACGGCCTGGGGCGGACTGCTGGCGCACTTTGCGGCCGGCGTGTTCATGCAGGTGCTGCGCCCCTACAAGGTGGGCGATTTCGTGCAGGCCGGCGGCGTGACCGGCACCGTGACCGAGCTGGGCCTGTTCACCACCACCATCGTCACCCCGGACAACGTGACCACCATCGTGGGCAACAACAAGATCTTCTCGGACAACATCCAGAACTACAGCACGCTGCCGGTGCGCCGCGTGGACTGCGTGGCCAAGGTTGCCAACGGCGTGGATGTGCAGGACGCCATCGCCCGCCTGCGCCCGGTGATTGCCGCCATTCCCAATGTGACGCAAACGCCTGCGCCGGACATTGAGATCCTGGAATTCACGCCCGAAGGCCCCAAGCTCTGCGTGCGCCCCTACACCAACAACGAGCACTACTGGCAGGTCTATTTCGACACGCACAAGGCCATCGTGGACACCTTCGGTGCTGCCGGCTACCCGGTGCCCGAAACGCCGATGAGCTACCGCGGCCTGCCGCTGCCGGCACCCGGCCCGGTACAGGCCTGATGCCCCGGCGAGCCGCATGATCCGGCGCATGTGCCTCGCTGTCGGACTGGTTCTGGCAGCGCTGCTGTTCCTGCTGACGCCTGAATGGGGGGCGGCTTCTGAAGTGCTGGGCTGGCTGGATCCCCTGCTGGCCCTGCCCGCAGCCCTTGCCAACCTGTTGGCCAGGCTCACCGGGCTGCCGCACGAATTCCTGATGTTCCCGCTGCTGTGGATCGAAACCACGCTGCTCTGCTGCGCCCTGGCCTGGCTGGTGCGGCGCCTGCGTCGCTGACTAGGCTACTTACGCACCGCCCAGCGCCGGCGCCAGCAGCGCCTGCAAACGGGGCAGGACCTGCAGCGCGTTGCGGCTGGTCTGCTCCCTCACCAGATCCACTGCTTCTGCGCGCAGATCGGCCAGCACCTGGCCGATGCGTGGAATCTCGGCCGGCGTATTGCGCGCCTGCGGCCTGCCTGCCGCACGCTCCTCCGCCGTCACGTACAGCCAGTGCGGCGCGATGTCCGGCGAGTCGGTTTCCATCACGATGCTGTCCAGCGGCAACTCCGTAGCCAGCGCCCGCAGCCGCGTGGCGCGCTCGAAGGTCATGGCACCGCCAAAGCCCAGCTTGCAACCCAGCCCGATGAAGGCATCCGCCTGCTGCCGGCTGCCGACAAAGGCATGCGCAATGCCGCCAGGCGGCGTCACCTGCCGCAGCAGCTTCAGCACCGCATCCACCGAACGGCGCGAATGCAGCAGCACCGGCAAGTCAAAGCGCCGCGCCAGCTTGAGCTGTTCACGCAGAAAAAACTCCTGCTTCTCGCGCATGGCCGGCGTGTCCAGCCCCGGCACGAAAAAATCCAGCCCGATTTCGCCCACCGCCACCAGATGCGGATCGTCCTGCTCAGCTTCCAGCGCCTGCTCCAGCAGCTGCAGATCGCGCTCATGGGCATCGGGCACGCACATGGGATGGATGCCCAGGCCGTAGCCATCGCCCCAGCGCCGTGCCAGGGCCTGCACGGCAGCAAAGTTGTCCACGGCCACGGCGGGAATCACGCACAAGCCGACACCCGCCTCCCTCGCTCCCGCACGCACTGCATCACGGTCGGGGGCGAACTCGAACCCGTCCAGATGGCAATGGGTGTCGATCCAGGGCGTCATGGCAGGTCGGGGGCACTGGCGCGATCAGCGGGATGGGCAGGCGCCTCGTGGTACCACAGCTTGCGCACTTGCTCGCCAGCCGCCGCGCGTGCGGCGACCGCATCCGGACACTTGCCGTCACCGCGGCCGGTATAGCCGCCGGTAGGCGCACAGAGGTAGGTGCCTTGCGCGTCGTACAGCTCGTTGAAACGGTCGCAACAGCCGGCCTGGATTTCATACACCGTGCGCCCCTGATACGGCCACTCCCATACCGCGATCACCGAGGGATGGCGCGCATCCGCATTGACGCGGGCCAGATGTGCCTGCAGCCAGGGCGGCAGCTCGGCGAAACCCGGGCCGCCGGGATAGGCGCAGGCCGCCAGCATGGCGCCCGCGCCGGACACCAGGCCGAACGCGGCTCCCAGCAGTGCCAATCGCCTCAGCCGGGCGCGCAGGGATCGGACAGGCAGCACGCCGGCGGTGCCCCGGTGACGCGCACGCAAGTTCTGCGCTGCGGCGACAGGGTCATCAAGCTGGGAAGTACTTCCTTGCATCCAATCCTCCTTCCCCCTGGGGCGGCTCGATCCGCAGAAAGTCTCAGGCGGCCTGGGTCGCCTGCTCCTGCATCGGCATCAACTGCCCACGGTCCATGCGGAACTGGCGGTCGCAGCGCGCGGCCAGCTGCTCATCGTGCGAGACCAGCACAAACGCGGTGTTGTGGTCGCGCGCCAGCTGCAGCATCAGGCCGAACACCTGCTCTGCCGTATTGCGGTCCAGGTTGCCGGTGGGCTCGTCGGCCAGCACGCAGGCCGGGCGCGTCACCAGCGCACGCGCAATCGCCACGCGCTGGCGCTCGCCGCCCGACAGCTCGGCCGGACGGTGCTCGGCACGCTCGCCCAGCCCCACCTGCGCCAGCATGTCCAGCGCCAGCTTGCGCGCTTCGGGCCGGCCCATGCGGCGCACCCACAGCGGCATCGCCACGTTCTCGGCCGCAGTAAATTCGGGCAGCAGATGGTGGAACTGGTAGACAAAGCCCAGGTGCGCATTGCGCAAGTCCCCCTGCTGCGCCAGCGACAGGCGCGACAGCTCCTTGCCCATGATGTGCACCGTGCCGCTGGTCGGCGCATCCAGCCCGCCCAGCATGTGCAGCAGTGTGCTCTTGCCGGAGCCGGAAGCGCCAACAATGGCGACAGTCTCGCCCGCCTGCACCGCCAGATCCACGCCGCGCAGCACGGTCAGGTCGATATTCCTGCCCTCATGAAAGCGCTTGGTCAGGCCGCTCGCCTGCAGCACCGGGCCGTTATGTGCAACATTACTCATAGCGCAGCGCCTCCGCCGGATTGACACGGCTGGCACGCCAGCTCGGATACAAGGTGGCCAGGAAGGCCAGAATCAGCGACACCACCACGATGGGCACAATATCGCTCGCCTCCGGATCGCTCGGCATCTTGCTGATCAGGTAGATGTCCTGCGGCAGGAAGGAGGTCTGCAGCAGGTTCTCGATGAAGGGCACGATCACGTCGATGTTGTAGGCAATCAGCAGCCCCAGCGCCAGGCCGGAGAGCGTGCCGATGATGCCTGCCGTGGCGCCCTGCACCATGAAGATGCGCATGATGCTGCGCGGCGAGGCGCCCAGCGTGCGCAGGATGGCGATGTCGGCGCGCTTGTCCTGCACGCTCATCACCAGCGTGCTCACCAGGTTGAACGCGGCCACTGCCACGATCAGCGTCAGAATGATGAACATCATGCGTTTTTCCACCTGCACGGCGGCAAACCAGCTGCGGTTCTGCTGCGTCCAGTCGCTGATGCGGTACTGGCCGTCCAGCGCATTGCCGATCTGGTTGGCCACGATGGGCGCCTGGTTCAGGTCGCGGATTTTCAGGCGCACGCCGCTCGGGCCTTCCAGCTGGAAGATGCGTGCAGCGTCTTCCACATGCAGCATCACCATGCCGGCGTCGAATTCGTAGTGGCCCGAGTCAAACGTGCCGACCACCGTCACCTGTTTCAGGCGCGGCATCACGCCGGCCGGCGTCACCTGCCCACTCGGCGCCACCAGGGTCACCTTGTCGCCCACATGCACGCCCAGACTGCGTGCCAGTTGCACACCCAGCACGGCGCCAAAGCTGCCCGGTTGCAGCTGCTTGAGCACTTCCTGGTTGGTGGCAGCCACATTGGCCACCTCGGGCTCCAGTTCCGGCTGGATGCCGCGCACCAGCACGCCGCGCATGTCTTCGCCATGGGCGATCAGCGACTGGCCGTTGACAAAGGGGGCGGCCCCCACCACCTCGGGCTGCGCCTTCACGCGCTGCAGCAGCGCCGGCACATCCTGCAGGCCGCTGCCGTCCACGCTCATCACCTCGATGTGCGACACCACGCCCAGCATGCGGTCGCGCACTTCCTTCTGGAAGCCGTTCATGACCGACAGCACGATGATCAGCGCCGCAACGCCCAGCGCAATGCCGACGATGGACGCGGCCGAAATGAAAGAGATGAACCCGTTGCGGCGGGTGGAGCGGCCGGCGCGCGTATAGCGCCAGCCCAGCAATAGTTCGTACGGAGTCTGCATGTGTTGTTTGTTGTATGCCTCGCCTGAGTAATGCCCGTGCACGCCGCAGCCTGCCGGAGCGAGGATATTGTGGCATGGCCGATTCCCCTCCCCTGTGAGCAGATCTGCAAGGTTGCAACATATCGTCAGGCTACACTTGCCCCATCGCGACTCCCTCTCCCCGTCATGATTCTTTCGCCCAACTCCCTGAGCCAGCGCAGCCTGCGCAGCGTCTGGCACCCCTGCACGCAGATGAAACAGCACGAGAAGCTGCCCCCGCTGGCCATCGTGCGTGGCGAAGGCGCCTGGCTGCAGGACGAGAACGGCGATCGTTATCTGGACGGCATCAGCAGCTGGTGGGTCAACCTGTTCGGCCATGCCAACCCGCGCATCAACGGTGCACTGATCGACCAGCTCGGCAAGCTCGAACACGCCATGATTTCCGGCTGCACGCATGCGCCGGTAGTGGAACTGTCGGAGCGTCTGGCCACGCTCACCGAGCACAACCTCGGCCACGCCTTCTACGGCTCCGATGGCGCCTCGGCGGTCGAGATTGCCCTCAAGATGAGCGCCCACTACTGGCGCAACAAGGGCTTGCCGGACAAGCACCGCTTCGTCTATCTGGAGCAGAGCTACCACGGCGAAACACTGGGCGCCCTCAGCGTGACCGATGTGGACGTGTTCCGCCATGCCTACCACCCGTTGCTGCAGCACGCCTTCATGGCGCCCAGCCCCGACGCGCGCAAGGCAGCCACGCCCGGCAAGGCGGCCTGCAACGCCATCCACGCCATGAATGCCCTGCTGGAAGAACATGCCGGCGAGATCGCAGCCGTCATCGTCGAGCCGCTGGTGCAGTGCGCCACCGGCATGGCCATGCACGATCCTTCCTACCTGCAGCAGTTGCGCATCCTGTGCGACCGCCACCAGGTGCACCTGATCGCCGACGAGATCGCCGTGGGTTGTGGCCGCACCGGCAGTTTCTTCGCCTGCGAGCAGGCCGGCATCTGGCCGGATTTCCTCTGCCTGTCCAAGGGCATCACCGGCGGCTACCTGCCGCTGTCGCTGGTGCTCACGCGCGATGCCATCTACCAGGCCTTCTACGATGACGACGTGCGCATGGGCTTTCTGCATTCGCACTCCTACACCGGCAACCCGCTGGCCTGCCGCGCCGCACTGGCCTGCCTGGACACCTTCGAGAGCGACGATGTGCTGTGCATGAACGAACTGCTGGCCGAGCGGCTGGAAAACGCGCTGCAGCCCCTGGCCAGCCATGCCGCCGTGCGCAACGCGCGGCGCCAGGGCCTGATCTGGGCCTTCGACGTGGAGCCGCAGGCCATTCCCGCCATCTCCGCCGATGACGCCGTCAACGGCATGGCCGGCGGCAGTTTTGCCCAGCGTTACCACCTGGCCGCGCGCCGCCACGGCCTGCTGCTGCGCCCCATCGGCCACACGCTCTACCTGATGCCGCCCTACATCCTGAACCACAGCGAAGTCACCCATCTCGCCCACGGTGCGCTGGAAAGCCTGGAAGACGTGCTCAAGCCGGCCTGACGACTGCAACAGACACGTAACACCGCGGCCTGCAATCCCGCGAAGTGACACATAAAGTCGAAGGCCTTCTACAATAGGATCAATTGTCGTCGCGTGGCCACTCGGCCGGCACGGCAGGCCTGTGTTCTGCTGTCTGTTCCCTGCCTCCATGTCCGCTGCCCTTGCCCACCATCTGATCGTTCCCTTTGCCTCAGCCAGTTCCGCCGGCTGCCAGCAGGCTGTGCAGCAGCTCAACCTGATCCATTTGCCGGCGCTGCTCGACCGCCTGCAGGCCGAGCCGGTCTGGGAATGCGACGAATATAGCTACAGTACCCCCCACGAACACAAGCTGGCCGAAGCGCTGGCCTGGCCCCAGGATCTGCGCCTTGACGGACAGATGCCCTGGGCGGCCCACACGGCACGCCTGCTGGGCGTAGCCACCAAGCTGCCCATAGCCTGGGGCTTGGTCACGCTGTGCCACTGGCAGATCCACGCCGACCACGTCACCATGGCGCACCCGGCCGAGCTGGCCCTCAAGCCCGAAGAAGCGCACAGCCTGTGCGAATCCATGCAGCCCTGGTTTGCCGAAGAAGGCCTGCATCTGGTGGAACTACCGGTCGACAAGTCCGGCATCGTCCAGTGGCTGGCTCATGGCCGCATGCTGGAGAATCTGCGCACCGCCTCGCTGGATCGCGTCTGCGGCCGCAACGTCGAGAGCTGGATGCCCACCTCCACGCGTGCCACCACCAGCCCCACGGCGGCCCGCGCGGCTCCGCTGCAGCGCCTGCAGAGCGAAATGCAGATGCTGCTCTACACCCACCCGGTGAACGAGCGCCGCATGGCGCACAACGAGTTGCCGGTCAACTCCTTCTGGGTCAGCGGCGCCGGCATCCTGCCGACCGAAGTGCCGGTGCTGCCCGAAGCCGAGGACGCCCTGCAGCCGCACCTGCTGCGCCAGCTGGCCACCGCGGCCCAGCGCGAAGACTGGCAAGCCTGGCTCACCGCCTGGAACTGGCTGGACGATGCCGTTTTTGCCCCGCTGCTGCAGCGCCACAAGGAAGGCAAGCTGCAGCGCCTGCGCATCACGCTGTGCAGCGAACGTCGCGCCCTCACCTGGAATGCCGCCCCCGTCTCCCTGTTCCAGAAGGCTGGCCGCGCGCTGCGTCCGAGCCGTGCCGCCACGATCCTCAAGGCCCTGTAAGCCATGCGCCTGATCGAGCGCGACGTGCCGCCGCGCGCCCGCTGGGCGCTGGAGCAAGGTGGCCTGCATCCGCTGCTGGCCCAGCTCTACGCTGCCCGCGGTGTCATCCAACCGTCCGAACTGGACGATGCCCTCACCCACCTGTTGCCACCTGCTGCACTGCGCGGCACGGGAGAAGCCGCTCGCCTGCTGGCTGACGCCATGGCGGCCGACAAGTCCATCTGCATCGTGGCCGACTACGACTGCGACGGCGCCACCGCCTGCGCCGTGGCCGTGCGCGGCCTGCGCCTGCTCGGGGCGCGCCAGGTCAGCTATCTGGTGCCGGATCGCGTGGTCGATGGCTATGGGCTGACGGCCTCTATCGCCGAACGCGTGCGCGCCACCGGCGCCGATGTGCTGGTGACGGTGGACAACGGCATTGCCAGCGTCGATGGCGTGCGCCAGGCGCAGGCGCTGGGCCTGCAGGTGCTGATCACCGACCACCACCTGCCCGGTGCCGAACTGCCCGGTGCCGACGTCATCGTCAATCCCAGCCATCCGGAGTGCACTTTCCCCAGCAAGGCGCTGGCTGGCGTGGGCGTGATGTTCTACGTGCTGCTGGCCCTGCGCGCCGAGTTGCGCACGCGTGACGCCTTTGCCAATGGCGAGCAGCCGCGTCTCGACCCTCTGCTGCCTCTGGTGGCCCTCGGCACCGTGGCCGACGTGGTGCGCCTGGACGCCAACAACCGCCGCATGGTGGCGCAAGGCCTGCGCCGCATCCGCGCAGGCTCCATGCCCGCGGGCATGCGTGCCCTGTTCCAAGTGGCCGGCCGCCCCTGGCAGACCGCCTCCACCTTCGATTTCGGCTTTGCCCTCGGCCCGCGCATCAACGCTGCCGGACGCCTGTCCGACATGACGCTGGGCATCGAATGCCTGCTCACCGACGATGCCCTGCGCGCGATGGAACTGGCGCAGCGGCTGGAAGCCATCAACCGCGAGCGCCGCGACATCGAGGATGGCATGCGCGCCCAGGCCTTCACCTTGGCCGAAAGCCTGCACGATGCCCTGCACGAACCGCCTGCCGCGCTCAGCGTGTTCGACGACAGCTTCCATGAAGGCGTGGTCGGCATTGTCGCCTCGCGCCTGAAGGACCGGCTGCATCGCCCCACTTTCGTGTTTGCGGCCAGTGCCGCTCCGGGCATGGAGCACCTGCTCAAGGGTTCGGGCCGCTCCATCGCCGGCTTTCACCTGCGTGATGCGCTGGATCTGGTCGCCAAGCGCCATCCCGAGGTGCTGCAGAAGTTCGGCGGGCATGCCATGGCTGCCGGCTGCACCATTGCCCGTGAGCATCTCGACGTGTTCAAGCAGGCGTTGGCCACGGTGGCCGAAGAATGGCTGGACGCCGCCACCCTGCAGCGCACGCTGGAAACCGATGGGGCCCTGCCCGCCCAGTTCCGCCGCACCGACGTGGCCGCCAGCCTGCAGCAGGCGGTCTGGGGCCAGGGGTTTGCCGCACCGGTGTTCAGCGAGGAGCTGGACGTGGTGCAGCAGCGCCTGGTGGGCGAGCGCCACCTCAAGCTGCAGCTGCGCCATCAGGGCGAAACAGTGGACGGCATCTGGTTCGGCCGCAGCGAGCCGCTGCCGGCACGGGCGCATCTGGCCTATCGTCTGGACATCAACAGCTGGCAGGGGCGCGAGAGCGTGCAGTTTGTGGTGGAGGGCATGGCGGACTGACTGCGGCTGCTGGCTCATTGCCTCTCGCTCGGCTCAGTTCCGTCAAAGTGGCAATCGTGGCAGCTCACAGCGCTCATTGCCTCGCGCGCGGCCCGGTTTCAGTTCTCGCGGAGTTCGCTTTGCGGCTCGTCAGCTATCCATCCCAGGTTTTCAACCAGGACTCGCCCAGCACACGGCAAGCGGGGGGATTCCAGCGCAAGCGGCGGCTGCGCAGATCAAACGCCGCCACCGTCACCAGCGGCCCGCCCACATCGGCCGCCGCATACGCCATCAGCTGCACCTGCCGCACCTGCAACGACACAGTGGGCAAGCCATCGACGGCTCGCAGCCCTTGCTGCAGCTGAGAGCGCAGCCAGGACTCCCGGTACAGCCCCAGCGTGACGTGCGGCACATAGTCCTCCAGATGCTGCAAGGCCGGATCCAGAGCGAGTGCAGCGCGCAGCGCCTGCAGTTCACCTCCCTGATGCACGGCAAGAAATGGCGCAGAAGTGAAGCTGCCGGCTCCTCCCACGTCCATCCTGAAGGGCGACAAGGCAATGGAACGCTCCAGACCCTCCACCTGCCTCCGCAATCCCGCGAGACTGCAGGCATCCGGCAGGCTATCGGACTCCCCCGCCACGTGATGCTCCTGCATGCGATCGCCTAGCGACGACTGCGCTCGCGTCTGCCCTGGAAAGCCACACAGCCCCAGCGTCACATGCGGCTGGCGCCGATAGCCATGCAGCAGCCAGGGCGCCAGCTGCTGTCTGGCCTGTGCAAACAGGGGACGCAATGCCGGCACGTCCACATCCAGCGCCCAGAGCAGAAACCACACCCGCCCGCGATGCCATGCCGAAAAATCCCCGCGCACATTGCGCTGTAGACGTGCCGACTTCCACGCGTCTCCACGCGCCCTGAAGTCTTGAACTACTTCAGCCACCCTGCGCCAGCCAGTACAGAACACCGGCCACTGCTGCCAGATTCAGCAGCACGGTGAGCCAGAAAATGCTGCGAAACGGCTGCTTGACCGTCTTGTGCCGGAACAGTTGCTGTGCCAGCCAGGCACCCGGCCAGCCGCCGATCACCGCCAGCAGATGCAGAAAACTCTCCGGGATGCGCTGATTGCCGGCGCGCGCCGCGGCCTTGTCCCAGGCATAGGCAATGAAGGCGCACAGGCTGGCGGACACATAGACCACCACCAGCCAGCGGGCCAGGGTCATGCGCGGCCCACCTTGTCCATCAGGCGGCGGAACACTCCCGGCGACACGAACACGTCCACCTCGCCACCCAGGGTGGCAATCTCGCGCACATAGGTGCTGCTGACGAACTGGTACTGCACGCTGGGGGTGAGGAACACGGTTTCCACCTCGGGCATCAGGTGGCGGTTCATGCCGGCCAGCTGGAATTCGTAATCGAAGTCGGTCACGGCGCGCAGGCCGCGCACCATGGCCTTGCCGCCGCGCGCCACCACGAAATCACGCAGCAGGCCGTCGTAGGCTTCCACCGTCACGTTGCCGTACTTGGCCACTGCCTGGCGCACCATGTCCAGCCGCTCCTGCAGGTCGAACATGGGCTTCTTGTGGTGGCCGGCTGCCACCGCCACAATCAGGTGATCGAACAGCTGCGAGGCGCGGCGCACCAGCTCTTCATGGCCGAGGGTGAGCGGGTCGAAGGTGCCGGGGTAGATGGCGGTGATGTTGGGCATGGTGTCTCCTGCAATTCGGTCAATGTTCGGGGAAGGCGCGTTCAGACGGGCTGCAGCAGATGGGCATGCACCTGTCCGGCCTTGAGATAGCGCCAGCGCTGCCAGCCCAGTCCGGCCAGTTCCTCGTCCGTCCATTCGCGGCCAGCTTCCAGGTACAGATAGCCGCCATCGCGCACGACGGGACGGGCCGCTTCCAGCGCCGGGGCATACCAGTCGGCATCGAAGGGAGGATCGAGCAGCAGCAGGTCGATGCTGGCGGGACGACGTGCCAGTTCGCGCAGCACGGCCAGTGCATCGCCCTGGCGTACCTGCACGGTGCCGGCATTCAGCAAGGTTTTCAGGTCGCGCAACTGGCGCACCAGCGCCGCATGCTGCTCCAGCAGCAGCACGCTGGCAGCACCGCGCGACGCTGCCTCCAGCCCCAGTGCGCCGGTGCCGGCACACAGGTCGACGCAGTGCCAGCCGCCCAGATCCTGGCCCAGCCAGTTGAACAGGGTTTCGCGCACACGGTCTGGCGTGGGGCGCAGGCCGGCGGGAACACCCGGGCCGGACGCCACCGGCAGCAAGCGCCGGCGCCATGCGCCACCGACAATGCGGACCTGCCCCGCAGCATGCACAGAGGCGCCTCTTCCGGCTTGCCCCTTGCCTGTGGTTGGCGGCCTTCCGGATGCCCTTGAAGCACGCTGCCCGATGGCCTTGCCGACGCGCCCCTCTTCGGCCCCAGAGGCAGCGTCCGGCGCAGAAAGCGAAGACCCCGCCTGGCTGCGCAGGCGTTTTTCGATGGCTGACAAAGACAGGCTGGAACGTCCCATGGCCGGAATCATAGGGGAAAAAGCCGACGCAGCCCGATAACTTGCCGGCTGTCATGCCGCAGACCCACGCACTTCGTACAATGAGGGGATTGCCCGCGTCGCGCCCACTCCACTCCGCCATGTTCAGCTTCTTCAAGAAAAAACCTGCCACCCCCGATCCTGCCGTCGAAACTCCCGCTGCCGAGGCAGCGCCAGCGACGCCTGCAGCAGCGGAAGTGCAGGCGGCTCCGGCAGCGCCTGAAGCTCCTGCCGCGGCAGAAGTGGCACCGGCATCCGGCGGTTGGCTCAACCGGCTCCGCCGCAGCTTTGGTGGTGACGATGCTGCAGCCGGCAACAGCGCGGCGCCCGAGACCGCCCCCGCCGGCGAACTGCCGCTGGCCGAGCAGGCCCTGATCCAGGCCCTGCAGCATGACGCGATGGACAGCAGCTCCGCCGCCCTGGAGCCCACCCCGATCGACGAAGCCGCACTGACCGAAGCGGCACTGGCCGCCGTGCCGGAAGATGCACTGGACCATGCAAAGGGTGTGGACGAGGCGGAAGCCCCCCCGGCAGCCAGCAATGCCGACGCAGATCTCACCAGCGCTGCAAGTTCCCCGTCCGAAGCCGGTGACAGCGAGGATGAGGCCACAGATGCGGCAGCCACTGCGGCCCGTGCCGGCTGGTTCAACCGCCTCAAGACCGGCCTGCGTCGCACCGGCAGCAGCATCACGACAGTCTTTACCGGCACCAAGATCGACGAGGAACTGTACGAAGACCTCGAAGCCGCCCTGCTCATGGCCGATGCCGGCGTGCAGGCCACCGAATACCTGCTGGAAGACCTCAAGCGCCGCGTCAAGGCCGCCAAGGCCACCGATCCGGCGCAGGTACGCACCCTGCTGACCGACGCCATCGCCGAACTGCTGCAGCCGCTGGAAAAACAGCTGGTGATCGGCGAGCACACGCCCACGGTCATCATGGTGGCCGGCGTCAACGGCGCGGGCAAGACCACGTCCATCGGCAAGCTGACCAAGCATCTGAGCGACCATCAGCAAAGCGTGTTGCTGGCCGCTGCCGACACCTTCCGCGCCGCGGCCCGCGAGCAGCTAGCCATCTGGGCCGACCGCAACACGGTCGAGATCGTCAGCAATGCCGGTGGTGACCCAGCCGCCCTGAGCTTCGATGCCGTGGCCGCCGGCCGCGCGCGTGGCAAGAACGTGGTGCTGGTCGACACGGCCGGCCGTCTGCCCACGCAGCTGCACCTGATGGACGAGCTGAAGAAGATCCGCCGCACCATCACCAAGGCCTACGTTACCGCGCCACACGAAGTGCTGCTGGTGATCGACGGCAACACCGGTCAGAATGCGCTGGCACAGGTCAAGGCCTTTGACGAGGCGCTGGAGCTGACCGGCCTGATCGTGACCAAGCTCGACGGAACGGCCAAGGGCGGCGTGTTGTGCGCCATTGCCCGCGAGAAGCCGGTACCGGTGTACTTCGTCGGCGTCGGCGAGAAGCTGGAGGATCTGGAAACCTTCAATGCGCGCGAGTTTGCGCAGGCGCTGCTGGGCTGACAAGGCCTACGGCCAGTGCGGGAAACTTCGCCCGACTCGGCAACGGCATTTGTGATGCTCGAGACCGCACCCTGTTCCGGCCGGCATCTGGCGTCAAGTCCTACGCCGCACCCTCCTGCCCCGGCGTCAGAATGTGCAACAAGGCGTAGGGAAAACCGCCGCACTGGCTCTCGATCCCGCAGGACAGCCCCTGATTTGTTACAGGTTTTCCCGGCGAACTTAGCACTCCGGTCCATGGAGTGCTAATATCTTTCGCCGATGAGGAACATCTCCGCAAGAGATGAATCCAATACCCTGAAAGGAGTGAAGACACATGGCTGATAGGGCTGTTGCCTCCACCAAAGCTCGAGACATTGCCATTGCCCCGAACTGGTCGGCAGTGGCCACATTGCCCGCACTGGGCAATCTGGACGCGTATATTTCTGCGGTCAACCGCATGCCCATGCTCACGCCCGAGCAGGAGCACGACTACGCCAAAAAACTGAAGGACAACAACGACCTGGACGCTGCCGGTCGCCTCATCATGTCGCACCTACGTCTGGTGGTGGCCGTATCGCGCCAGTACCTGGGCTACGGCCTGCCGCACGGCGACCTGATCCAGGAGGGCAACATCGGCCTGATGAAAGCCGTCAAGCGCTTCGACCCCGACCAGGGCGTGCGCCTGGTAAGCTACGCCATGCACTGGATCAAGGCCGAGATCCATGAGTACATCCTGAAGAACTGGCGCATGGTCAAGGTGGCCACCACCAAGGCGCAGCGCAAGCTGTTCTTCAACCTGCGCAGCAAGAAGCAGGGCTTCAAGGCCATTGCCGGCCTGGACGATGCCGCTATGCACCGCGACACGCTCACCGAGCAGGAAATCGACATCATCGCGAAAGACCTCAACGTCAAGCGCGAAGAAGTGATGGAGATGGAAACCCGCATGAGCGGTGGCGACGTGCTGCTGGATCCGGCACCGAGCGATGATGGCGAGCAGGCTTTCGGCCCCATCGCCTACCTGAGCGACGCCAGCCACGAGCCTACCGCCATGCTGGAAGCCCAGCAGCGCGACGTGATGGCGACCGACGGCATCGCTGCCGCGCTCGACACGCTGGACCCCCGCAGCCGCCGTATCGTGGAAGAGCGCTGGCTCAGGGTGAACGACGACGGCTCCGGCGGCATGACGCTGCACGAGCTGGCAGCCGAGTATGGCGTGAGTGCCGAGCGCATCCGCCAGATCGAATCGGCGGCCATGAAGAAGATGAAGACCGCGCTGGTGGAATACGCCTGAGCGAAACAACCCGGCCGGAGCCTGCTCCGGCCATCCGGTCACGCTGCTTTTCCGGCAGCCCGTGAGCGGATGCCAACTTGATCACACCCGGCAACCGGCCCTTCGGTTGCCGGGTGTTTTTCATTGCATTCGCCATGTCGGGCGCAAACGCGCAGTTCTACAATGAACGGCACGTTTTTGCGGAAAGCGAATTCACCATGAACTCCCATGCCCTGATGCTGATGGCCATTCCCGCCCTCGTGGCACTGGCCGGAGGGTTGCTGGCCGCTGTCTGGGCGCCCAGCCACCAGACACGCAGCATGATCCAGCACTTTGCCGCGGGCGTGGTGCTGGCGGCACTGGCGGTGGAGCTGCTGCCCGAAATCGCCCGCGAGCATCCCGAACCCTGGCATGTGCTGGCCGCCTTTGCAGCAGGCAGCCTGTTCATGTAAGGGCTCAAGCTCTGGACACTCCGGCTCGAACACGCCGCAGAACAGCGTGCAGCGGCAAGCGGTCAGGCAGCCGCCGGCATGGCCACCGGCCTGCTGCTGGCCACCTTCATCGACGTGGCGGTGGACGGCTTCATCATCGGCGCGGGTTTTGCGGCCGGTGGCGAAACAGGAACCATCCTCGCGATCGGCCTGTCGGTGGAACTGCTGTTTCTCGGGCTGGCGCTGGCGTCCGACAGCATCCGCGGCTGGAAGATCGTTGCCGTCTCGGGCGCGCTCGGCCTGACAGTGCTGGGATGCGCGATACTGGGCAGCATGCTGCTGGCGCAGGCCTCGCACGATACCATTGGCACGGTGCTGGCCTTCAGTGCGGCTGCCCTGCTCTATCTGGTCACCGAAGAGTTGCTGATGGAAGCGCATGAGGTGGAAGAAAAGCCTTTCTTCACCCTGGTGCTGTTTGCAGGCTTTCTGGTGTTCTGGGCCATCCAGTTGTTCGGCCAGGGCTGAATGTCCTGGCACTGTTGTTTTCGCAAAGGAAATCGTTCATGCCTTGTGATTCCCGCCGTCGTACCCTCGCCCTGGCCTGCTCGGCCCTCGCTGCTGCCACCCTGCTGCCGCTGTCTGCGCAGGCCGCCAATGCCTGGCCTTCGCGCCCGGTGCGTCTGGTGGTGGGCTTTCCTGGCGGCAGTTCGCCCGACCTGACCGCACGCCTGCTGGCCGAACCCCTGGCCAAGGCGTTGGGCAAGCCGGTGGTGGTGGAAAACCGTCCCGGTGCCGGCGGCAACGTCGGTGCTGCCGCCGTGGTCAACGCCAACGATGACCACACCTTCGGCCTGATGATCAACGGCAACCTGACGATTGCCAGGATCCTCAACCCGCGTGCACCCTACGATCCGCTCAAGGACCTGCAGCCGGTCAGCCTGATCGGCACCGCCCCGTTGCTGCTGGCCGCACCGGCCAGCACGACCGCAACCACGCCCGCCGCCTTCCTGCAGCAGGCCCGCGCGGGTGGCGACAAGTGGAACTACGGCTCACCCGGCGTCGGCACCATCGGCCATCTGGGCATGGAACTGCTCAAGAGCCAGACCGGTATCCGCGCCCTGCATGTGCCCTACCCCGGCTATGCGCAGGTAGCCCAGGCCATGCTGGCAGGCGACCTGCACATGAGCATGCTGCCGCCTGCGCTGGCGCTGGCGCAGGTGAAAGCCGGCAAGCTCAAGGCGATCGGCGTAACGTCCAGGGGACGCAGCAGCCTGGCTCCGGGCGTGCCGCCGCTGGGCCTGCCGAACTTCGAACTGGAAATCTGGAACGCGGTTGCCACGTCGAAGAAGACATCGCCGCAGGCCGTGCAGACTTTTGCCCGCGCGCTGGCCGACGTGATGCGCCAGCCGGCCATCCGCGAGAAGCTGATGCAGCAGGGCTGGCAGCCGGTGGGCAGCTCGGCGGAAGGACTGGCCAGCCGCATTCAGGGCGAAACGCGCGCGCTGGGCGACATCATCCGCCGCAACAATATCCGGCCGCAGTAAGCGGCGCGGGCCGGGACACAGTGCCTACGCAGATTTGACGGGAGCCGGGATCTGAAGCAGGCGCGCCGCACTGCGCGGGCGCTTCGACGTGGTGCCGGAGCGTGCGCCAAGCCGCTGCGCCGGTCACTCCTCGGCGAGCAACGCCTTCACGTCGGCGGCCACCAGCTCGGGCTTGGCACCATAGTTGCTGTGCAGTCGCATGCGGCCCTGCTTGTCGATCAGCAGGGTGCCGGCAGTGTGGTCCATGGTGTAGTGCTCGGGCTGGCTGCCGGGCACTTTCTTGTAGTACACACGAAAGCCCGGTGCAATCGTCTTGCGCAGCTCTTCCTGTGTCGGCACCAGTGCCAGGAAGTCCGGGCCGAAGTTGGCCATGTATTCCTTGAGCAGTGCCGGGGTGTCACGCTCGGGATCGACAGTCACGAAGATCACCTGGAAACGATCGGCATCGGCCCCCAGCAGCTGCTTGACCTGCACCATTTCTGTCAGCGTGGTCGGGCACACGTCGGGGCATTGTGTGTAGCCGAAGAACATGCCCACCACCTTGCCGCGGAAGTCGGCCACGGTGCGGCGCTGGCCGTTCATGTCCAGCAGCGAAAAGTCCTTGGCGTATTTGCCGCCGCTGATGTCCAGGCTGTTGAACTTGGCGCTGGGCAGGCCGCCTGCCTTGCCCAGATCACTCAGGCTGCCGACATCGCAACCGGCCAGCAGCAGGCTGCCTGCACCGGCGCCGAGCCAGCGCAGTGCGATACGCCGTTCCGGCTGCGCTGCAGAAATGCTTGGAAATTGAAGGCTTTGCATGCGGGCATTGTACGGGCGGGGGGTAAAACCGGTGTCCGGGTCATACTTCATCCATGGTAAGGTGTGCCGTTTCCTTGACCACGATTGCCTTTGCCATGCCCCAGTCCAACGACACATCGCCCGCCGCCACCGAACCCGTGCATCAGCCGCATGCCCCGCTGACCGAGTACTATCGCAGCGAGCAGGAGCGCGCCGGTTTCCTGCGCGGCATTTTCGACAGCACAGCCGCGGACTACGACCGGGTGGAACGCATGCTGGCTTTCGGCACCGGCCCCGGCTACCGCGGCAAGGCGCTGGAGCGCGCCGGGCTGAAGCGCGGCATGCAGGTGCTGGATGTGGGCTTCGGCACCGGGCTGGTGTCGGCCCAGGCGATCCGCATCGTGGGCGATCCGGCGCTGGTGACCGGCGTGGATCCTAGCCCGGCCATGATGCAGGCCAGCCCGCTGCTGAACCAGGTGCGCCTGCTCGAGGGCAAGGCCGAAAAGCTGCCGGTGCCCGATGCCAGCGTGGATTTCGTCAGCATGGGCTATGCGCTGCGCCATGTGTCCGATGTGGAAGCGGCGTTCAGCGAGTTCCACCGTGTGCTGCGGCCGGGTGGACGCGTCTGCATCCTGGAAATCACCAAGCCGGAGAGTGCCCTCGGCACCGCGCTGCTCAAGGGCTATATGCGCGGCTGGGTGCCAACGCTGGCATGGCTGAGCCGCGCCCAGGCACACACGCCGCGCATGTGGCGCTACTACTGGGACAGCATCGAGGCCTGCGCGCCGCCGGCGCAGATTCTGGCTACGCTGCAGAGCTGCGGCTTTGCAAGCGCACAGCGGCATGTGGAGCTGGGCATTTTCTCGGAATACCAGGCCGTCAAGGCCGGCTGATTCCGCCACCGGCTTGCGGCTTGCGGCTTGCGGCTTGCGGCCATGATGACACAGCCACGGAAGCGACCGCCGTGGTCAGTTGCGCGGCTTGCGCAGCATCTGCTGCATCTGGTCCAGTGTGATGGCTGTGGTGCCTTCCACCTTGTGACGCGGCTCGGGTTGCAGGGCGTGGCCGTAGATCACCTCGAAGGTCAGCGGGATGCTGCCGTCACGCTCCAGCGTGCGCAAAGCATGGTGCAGCTGCCCCAGCCAGTGGCGTCCGCGCGTGGTGGCGTCGCGCTCCACGGACAGGTTGCGCCCCAGTTCGCGCAGCTCCTGCAGCACGCGCTCGGGCGAGTTGAAGGTGAGCGTGATGCGCTCCATGTCCATCACCGGCTCGGCAAAGCCGGCCTGCATCAGCATGTCGCCCCAGTCGTGCATGTCGGTGAACTGATGCGTGGGTGCGGGCCAGCCCAGGCGCTGGTACAGATCGCGGATTTCGCGCAGCGTATCCGGGCCCAGCGCCGAGAACATGACGAAACCGTTCACCGCCAGCAGGCTGCGCCACTGCGCCAGCAAGGCCTGCGGATCGGCCGCGCCATGCAGCGCCATGTTGGCCCAGAGCATGTCCACGCTGCCCGGTTCCACGGCATCGGTGCGGGTGCCCAGGCGCTGTCCCCGCAGGCGCGACAGCGTCCGTTCCAGCCAGCCGCTCTGCCCCGTTGGCGATTCCAGCCGCTGCAACAGTTGCGCCTGCACTGCGGGGGCGGCATCCGGCTCCAGCGCCCAGGCCGTGGCCTGCGGATAGCGCTGCTGCAGCAGCCCGTGGGCCTGCGTGCCGCCCTTGAGCGGCTGCCAGTGCAGCCAGCTCTTCGGTTGCAGCGTGATCCACTGCAGGCGCTCTTCCATGCGGCGCGCGACCTCCTCGTGCAGCCAGGGGCTGTGGGGCAGGGAAAGCTGCTGCCAGCGGCGGGCGGCAACAGGGTCGATCGAAGGGGGCGTGGTGCTCGGTTTCACAGGTCACGGAGTATATAGTTCCGGCATGAACATTGCTTCGGAAAAGGACAAGCCATCACGTCACGCCCGCCTGCGCCCCGCGCATCGCCAGGGCTGGCTGCAACGTCTCACCAGCGGCCTGCATCTGCCGGCACGCTGCGCCGTGTGCCACGGCTGGCCGCGTGAGCTGATCTGCTCAGAATGCATTGCGGCGCAGGCACGCCCGGTGCTGCGCTGCCCGGGTTGTGCGATCCGGCTGCCGGAGGACAGGCTGGAAAGCCAGTTCCCCGGCAAGCAGAGTTCCCTGGCTCCATCCGAAACGCCGATGCATGGCGGAGCCGCCCTCGCACTTGATGTGCCTGATGCAACCGAAAATGCACCGCCACTCTGCAGCGACTGTGAGACAGAGCCACTCGATGGTCTGGATGCCGTGCACGCTGCCCTCTCCTACCAATGGCCATGGCAGGGCTGTATCGACGCCTTCAAGTTTGGCCGACAGCCGGGCTGGGCTGCTGCCCTGGCCGAGCGCATGGCAGCACAGCCGGCCATCGTGCAGGCGGTGCAGCAATGTGATGTGCTGGTGCCCCTGCCCTTGCACCGCGAACGCCTGGCTGAACGCGGCTTCAGCCAGACCCTGCTGCTCGCCCGTGCCTTGCGCCGGCAGGTTGCCCGCGACCATGGACTGGCACCGCAACAGGCGCGTCTGCGTCATGACTGGCTGGTGCGTACCCGGCACACCGCGGCACAAAGCACGCTGCCGCTGGAGGAGCGCCTGCGCAACCTGCAGGATGCATTTGCGGCCAAGGCGCTGCACGCCCCGCGACTGTATGGCGCCCGAGCAGTGCTGGTGGATGACGTGATGACCAGCGGCACGACGTTGCAGGAAGCTGCGCGTGCGCTGCAGCGCGCTGGCTGTTCCACCGTGGTCGGCGTGGTGCTGGCGCCCACCGAGAAACCGAGCTTCGATCGCGAGACGGCGGCCTGAGTGCCTGAGTGCCTGAGTGCCTGAGTGCCTGGAGCTCGGGAGCTCGGGAGCTTGGGAGCTTGGGAGCTTGGGAGCTTGGGAGCTTGGGAGCTTGGGAGCTTGGGAGCTTGGGAGCTTGGGAGCTTGGGAGCTTGGGAGCTTGGGAGCTTGGGAGCTTGGGAGCCGAATTTTCCAGACCGGCAGCCAGCGCCCACCTGAGACTACGCCCCGCAGAGCTTCCCGATCCCCGCCCTGCCCCCCGTCAGGAGACGATATAGGACGCCGTCCCCAACGACAGCACCTTGCCCTCTTCCGACATGAATTCCATGCGCGTGCTGGCCAGCCGCGCGCCCAGTCGCAGCACCTCGGCGCGCATGCGGAAGCGTGTGCCAATGCCGGGATGCAGGTAGTCCACACGCAGGTCGATGGTGCCCAGGCGCGAGAAGTGCTGCAGACGCTGCTCGACAGGTTCATGCGCATAACGCGCGCCGATGGCGTTCATCACCGCCAGGCCACCCACGGTATCCAGCGAGGCGCTGATCACGCCGCCGTGGATGCGATTGTGGCCATAATGGCCGATCAGCTCGGGGCGCATCTCCAGCATGGCTTCGCTGACCAGCGGGGTGCAGCGGGTGGCGCGCAGGCCGAGCAGCTTGTTGAAGGTGATCTTTTCTTCGAAGATCTCGACCGAAGCACGCAGGAACTCCTCCTCCAGAATGACCTGGGACAGCTGGTCGAAGGGAAGGGAACGGGGGGCTGTTGTCATGATGGAATGTCCTGCGTGGGTATGATCGCTATTGTGTCGAATTGTAGGCAGCGTCGGCGCTGTCTTTCCTGATTGCCGCCCAAGCGGCCCGCTCCATGAAACGAATTTTGATTGCCTGCTCCACCGTCGATGGCCACACCGTGGAGATCGGCCGCCGCCTGCAAGAACAGCTGGCTGCCCTTGGCCACACGCCCGAACTGGTGCAGCTGGAGCAGACTCCCTCGCTGCCGCTGGCCGACTACGACCAGATCGTGATCGGCGCCAGCATCCGCTACGGGCATTTCCGGCCGGCGCTGTACCAGTTCGTCGAGCGCAACGCTGCCCTGCTGGCAAGCAAGCCGAGCGCCTTCTATGCCGTCAATGCCGTGGCGCGCAAGCCGGCCAAGCAGACCGCCGAAACCAACCCCTACACGCGCAAGTTTCTGGCCAAGGTGCCGTGGAAGCCCGCGCTGGTCGGCGTGTTCGGCGGCAAGATCAACTACCCGCAGCTCGGTCCGCTGGACCGCAATGTGATCCGCTTCATCATGTGGATGACCAAGGGCCCGACCGATCCGCGCTCGGTGACGGACTTTACCGACTGGGCGCAGGTGGAAGCGTTCGGGCGCAAGCTGGCGGAACAGTAAGCTCAGCATTTTGCTGAATCCGGCACCGTTTTGACGAAAGTCCCGCCCCGCTGCACGGATGTGCCTCTTGCGAGGCACACAGATTTCAGCACTTGCTGAAATCGGGAACCCGCTTCTCCATGAATGCTGTAAACGCCTCCTTCGCTGCCGGCTCCTGCAGCATGCGGCCGAAGCTGGTGGCTTCTTCTGCCATGCGCACCTGAATGTCATTGGCCAGTGTCTGCGTGAGCAGACGCTTGGTTTCCAGCAGCGAAGACATGGGCTTGCTCGCCAGCTTGGCGGCCTGGCGCTGGGCCAGCGCGTTCACCTCGGTCGGCGGCACGATGCGGTTCACCAGGCCCATTTCCAGCGCCGCTTCGGCCTGGAAAGGCTCGCCCAGCAGCAACGCCTCGGCCGCGCGGGCATGGCCCATCAGGCGCGGTGCCAGCAGGCTGGAGCCAGCCTCGGGGCACAGGCCCAGGTTCACGAAGGGCATGGCAAAGGCCGCGTTGTCGCCAGCATAGACCAGGTCGCAATGGAACAGCAGCGTGGTGCCGATGCCCACCGCCGGGCCGGCTACCGCTGCCACCACCGGCTTGGGGAAACCGCTGATCTGCTGCAGGAACTGGAACACCGGCGCCTCGGGTGTGGACGGCGGATTGTGCAGGAAATCGGCAATGTCGTTGCCGGCAGAAAACACCGTGGGATGGCCCTGGAATACGACGACGCGCACGGCATCGTCCTGCGCTGCCTCTTTCAGGAACTGCGCCATCGCCGCATACATGGCAGCGGTGAAGGAGTTCTTCTTCTCGACGCGGTCGAAGGTGATGGTGGCTACGCCGTTTTCGGTATGGAACAGGATGTCGGACATGCGTTGCTTCTCTGTAAAAGGACTCTGGCGGACCCCGGAACGGCCCAGACCATGAATGTGGATGGAGGGATGATACGGCAGCCCTCGACAACTGCTTGCGGGGCCCGGCAGCACCCGCAACCGCACAGTGTGATCAGTGGCAGATCCCTGCCCGGAAAAAAGGCCGCACGCGGCGGCCTCTCTGCGCATTGCCGAGGACGATCAGACGCGCTCGAAAATGCCGGCAGCGCCCTGCCCCATGCCGACACACATGGTGACCATGCCGTACTTCAGGTTGTTGCGGCGCAGCGCGTGCACCACGGTGGCGGAACGGATGGCACCGGTGGCGCCCAGCGGGTGGCCCAGCGCAATGGCACCGCCCATGGGGTTGACCTTGGCGGTATCCAGGCCCAGCGTGTTGACCACGGCCAGCGACTGGGCGGCAAACGCCTCGTTCAGTTCGAACCAGTCGATATCGTCCTGCTTCAGGCCGGCATAGCGCAGCGCGGCAGGAATCGCCTCGATCGGGCCGATGCCCATGATGGCCGGCGGCACGCCCTTGCTGGCGAAGCTGACGAAGCGCGCCAGCGGCTGCAGGTTGTACTTCTTCACCGCGGCTTCGCTGGCCAGGATCAGCGCACCGGCGCCGTCCGAGGTTTGCGAGCTGTTGCCGGCGGTGACGGTGCCACGCGCCGCAAACACGGTGCGCAGCTTGGCCAGGCCTTCCATGGTGGTGTCCGGCCGGGCGCCTTCGTCCAGATCGACGATGCGCGTGCTGATGTTGACCTTGCCGCTGGCCAGGTCCAGGCTGCGCTCCTCGATCTCGACCGGCGTGATCTCGTCCTTGAACTGGCCGGACTGCATGGCGGCGATGGCGCGGCGGTGCGATTCGACGGCGAAGGCGTCCTGCGCCTCGCGGCTGACCTTCCACTGCTGTGCCACCTTCTCGGCGGTCAGGCCCATGCCGTAGGCAATGCCCACGTCATCGCTCTTGAAGATGTCGGGGTGCAGCGAGGGCGCATTGCCCATCATGGGCACCATGCTCATGCTTTCCACACCGGCGGCGATCATCACGTCGGCTTCGCCCACGCGGATGCGGTCGGCCGCCATGGCCACGGCGCTCAGGCCGGAAGCGCAGAAGCGGTTCACGGTGATGCCGCCCACGCTGGTGGGCAGGCCGGCCAGCACGGCGCCGATGCGCGCCACATTCAGACCCTGCTGTGCCTCGGGAATGGCACAGCCGCAAATCACGTCCTCGATGCTGTTCGGATCCAGCCCCGGCGCCTGCGCCATGGCCGACTGGATCGCCTTGACCAGCAGGGTTTCGGGACGGGTGTTGCGGAAAAAGCCCTTGTGCGAGCGGCCGATGGGGGTACGGGTGGCCGCAACGATGTAAGCGTCTTGCATTTGCTTGCTCATGGTGATTCTCTGTCCTCGCTCAGTTGCGCAGCGGCTTGTTGGTGTTCATCATGTACATGATGCGATCCTGCGTCTTGGGGTGGCCCAGCAGCGTGGTGAAGGCCTCGCGCTCGAGCTGCATCAGGTATTCCTCGTTCACCAGCGTGCCGGGATCGACGTCGCCACCGCAGACGATGTGGGCGATCATGCCGGCGATGTCATAGTCGTGCTGGCTGATGAAGCCGCCGTCGCGCATGTTGACCAGCGAGCCCTTGATGGTGGAGATGCCGTCGCGGCCGGCCACCTTGAACAGGCGCTTGTGCGGCGGGCGGTAGCCCATCTGGAACATGGCCTTGGCCTGCTGGATCGCCACATAGAGCAGCTCGTCCTTGTTGGCCACGATCACGTCGCTGTCCAGCACGTAGCCGAGCTTGCGGCTTTCCAGCGCGCTGGTGCCCACCTTGGCCATGGCGGCGCTGGTGAAGCCCTCGGTCAGGAAGGGCAGCAGGTCCTTGCCGGTGCTCTTTTCGGCGTTCTCGGCCGCGCGGCGGGCGATGTAGGTCAGGCCGCCGGCACCCGGAATCAGGCCCACGCCCACTTCCACCAAGCCGATGTAGCTTTCCATGGCGACCACACGGGCACTGCTGTAGACGGCCATTTCGCAGCCGCCGCCCAGCGCCAGACCGCGCACGGCGGAGATGGTGGGCACCTGGGCATAGCGCAGGCGCAGCATCAGTTCCTGCAGTTCCTGCTCCATGCCGTTCACGGTGATGGCACCACCGGCCATGAAGGCGGGCAGCACGGTCTGCAGGTCGGCACCGGCACTGAACCACTCGTCGTTGGACCAGATCACCAGACCCTGGTAGTCCTTCTCGGCCAGTTCCACCGCCTGTGCCAGACCCTCACCCACGTCGGGGCTGATGGTGTGCATCTTGGTCTTGATGGTGGCGATCAGCACCTCGTCATCCAGCGTCCACAGGCGCACGGCGCCGTCTTCGTGGATCGTCTTGCCGGCGGTGGCCGGATCGGGTGCTTCGCTGCCCAGCACGTTCTCGGGGAAGTGCTGGTGCTGGTACACCGGCAGGCCGGAGCGCGGCTCGAACTGGCCGGTCGTCGGGTTGAACGAGCCCTGCGCCGTGTGCACGCCGCCAGCGTCCGCCACCGGGCCCTTGAACACCCATTCGGGCAGCGGCTGGCTGCTCAGGGTTTCGCCCTTGTCGATGTCTTCCTGGATCATCTTCGCCACGTCAAGCCAGCCGGCTTCCTGCCACAGCTCGAACGGGCCCTGCTTGCTGCCGTAGCCCCAGCGCATGGCAAAGTCCACGTCGCGGGCGTTGTGGGCGATGTCCTGCAGGTGCACGGCGGCGTAGTGCATCTGGTCGCGCAGCACGGCCCAGACGAACTTGCCCTGATTGCCTTCGGCATTGCGCAGCAGCTTCAGGCGTTCGGCAGCGGGCTTCTTCAGCATGCGGCCATACACCTCGTCGCTCTTCTCGCCGGAAGGCACGTATTCGTCGCTCTCGAAGTCGTAGCGCAGGATGTCGCGGCCGACCTTCTTGAAGAAACCGGCCTTGGTCTTCTGGCCCAGATTGCCCTTCTCGATCAGCTTGGCCACCACACCCGGCGTGCCGAAGTGACGGTAGAACGAATCGCTCTCCTCCGTCAGGTTGGTCTGCATGGTCTTGATCACATGCGCCATGGTGTCGATGCCCACCACGTCCGCGGTGCGGAAGGTGCCGGAGCTGGCACGGCCCAGCTTCTTGCCGGTCAGGTCATCCACCACGTCGTAGGTCAGGCCGTACTTCTCGGCCTCGATCATGGTGCTCAGCATGCCGAAGATGCCGACGCGGTTGGCGATGAAGTTGGGGGTGTCCTTGGCGCGCACCACGCCCTTGCCCAGCACGCTGACGGCAAAGGTTTCCAGATCGTCCAGGATCTGCGGCTGCGTGCTCGGGGTGGCAATCAGCTCCACCAGGTACATGTAGCGCGGCGGGTTGAAGAAGTGGATGCCGCAGAAGCGCGGGCGGATGCTCTCGGGCAGCGCCTCGCTCAGTTGCGTGATGCTCAGGCCGGAGGTGTTGGACGCCAGGATGGCGTGCGGGGCCACGTGCGGCGCAATCTTGTGGTACAGGTCCGTCTTCCAGTCCATGCGCTCGGCAATCGCCTCGATCACCAGGTCGCACTCGTTGAGCAGGCCCATGTGCTCTTCGTAGTTGGCGGGCTGGATCAGCCCGGCATCATCGGCCACGCCCAGCGGCGAGGGCTTGAGCTTCTTCAGGTTCTCGATGGCCTTGAGCGCGATGCCGTTCTTCGGGCCTTCCTTGGCGGGCAGGTCGAACAGCACCACCGGCACCTTCACGTTGACGAGGTGGGCGGCAATCTGCGCACCCATCACGCCGGCGCCCAGCACGGCGACTTTCTTCACTTGGAATCGGGACATGGCTCTCTTTCTGATCCGCCGGGCGGGCTGTCAGCCCATGCTGCAGCGCCGGCTCCGGCAGTCGGTTGTCGGTTGGTCAGGCGCGCGGCTTACTTCACACGCACCCAGGTCTGCGTACGGCCGATGCCCAGCACCGAGCCACGCACATCCAGCTTGCTGCCGCCGTCCTTCGGGGTCAGGCGCAGCGTGTAGTTCTTGCCGCTTTCCGGGTCAAGAATCTTGCCGTCTTCCCACACATCCTTGCCGTCGGCCTTCTTGGCACCACGGATGATTTCCAGGCCCACCATGGGCTTGCCCTTGCGGTCGTCAGTGCATTTCTCGCACACGGCGTTCTGGTCGGCTTCCTTGCGCAGCAGCTTCTCGATGCGGCCGCTCAGCACGCCGCCCTTGTCGCTGATGACGATCTGTGCCTTGGCAGCGCCGGTCTTGTCATCGATGCTGCGCCAGGTGCCCACGGGCGTCATGTCGGAAGCGAAGGAAACGCCTGCCAGCAGCAGGCCCAGAGCGAAAGTGGTGATCTTTTTCATCCTTGTCTCCTGGAAATATGTAATGCGTATGTAGGGGGATGGAAAGGAAAGGGAAAGTTCCGCAGGCAGGCATGTCCCGCCTGCGGCAGTCATCGATCAGGCCAGGGCCGCGTCGGTATCCAGCAGCACCTTCACGCCGTTGCGCGCCGTCTTCATCAGCGTCAGCGTTTCGGGGAACAGCTTGGCGAAGTAGAAACGTGCCGTCTGCAGCTTGCCCTGGTAGAACGGATCGGTGTTGCCTTCGGCAATCTTCTGCAGGGCCACCTGGGCCATGCGGGCGAACATGTAGGCAAACACCAGATGGCCGGCGACCTTCATGTAGTCGAAGGCGGCGGCGCCCACTTCATCGGCGTTCTGGAAGCCGCGGAAGCCGATCTCGGTGGTGAACTTGGTCATCTGGTCGGCCAGCATGGCGAGCGGGTTGATGAACTCGGCCATCTTCTCGTTCACGCCTTCGGCCTCGATGAACACGGCGATTTCCTTGCCGAATTTCTTCAGCGTGGCGCCCTGGTTGCCCAGCACCTTGCGGCCCAGCAGGTCGAGCGCCTGCACGGTGTTGGTGCCTTCGTAGATCATGTTGATGCGGGCATCGCGCACGAACTGCTCCATGCCCCATTCCTTGATGTAACCGTGGCCGCCGAACACCTGCTGGCATTCCACCGTGGCCTTGAAGCCGTTCTCGGTCAGGAAGGCCTTCACGATCGGGGTCAGCAGGGCCAGGATCTCGCCGGAGTCCTTGCGCACCTTCTCGTCGGGGTGATGGTGTTCCTTGTCCAGCAGCATGCCGGCGTACACGCTCAGCGCACGGCCGCCTTCGGCGTAGGCCTTGGCCGTCAGCAGCATGCGGCGAACGTCGGGGTGCACGATGATCGGATCGGCCGGCTTGTCCTTGGCCTTCACGCCAGACAGGCTGCGCATCTGGATGCGGTCCTTGGCATAGGCCAGTGCGTTCTGGAACGCTACTTCGGTCAGGCCCAGGGACTGGTTGCCCACGCCCAGGCGTGCCGCGTTCATCATCACGAACATGGCCTGCAGGCCCTTGTTCGGCTGGCCGATCAGGGTGCCACGGGCCTTGTCCAGAACCAGCTGGGCAGTGGCGTTGGAGTGGATGCCCATCTTGTGCTCGAGGCCGGCGCAGTAGATGCCGTTGCGCTCACCGATGGTGCCGTTCTCGTCCACGTTGAACTTGGGCACGGCAAACAGGCTGATGCCCTTGCTGCCGGCCGGTGCGTCGGGCAGGCGTGCCAGCACCAGGTGCACGATGTTGTCCACCATGTTGTGCTCGCCGGCGCTGATGAAGATCTTCTCGCCGCTGATCAGGTAGCTGTCACCATCGGGCTCGGCCTTGGTGCGCAGCAGGCCCAGATCGGTACCGCAGTGGGGTTCGGTCAGGCACATGGTGCCGGTCCACTCGCCGCTCACCAGCTTGGGCAGGTAGACCTTCTTCTGCCAGTCGGTGCCGTGCGCCAGCAATGCCTCGTAGGCGCCGTGGCTCAGGCCGGGGTACATGGTCCAGGCCTGGTTGGCGGCGTTCAGCATCTCGTAGAAGCAGCCGTTGATGGTGGCGGGCAGACCCTGGCCACCGTATTCGGGGTCGCAGCTCAATGCCGGCCAGCCACCTTCGATGTATTGCTGGTAGGCTTCCTTGTAGCCCTTGGGCGGCGTCACTTCGTGCGTGGCCTTGTCCAGCGTGCAGCCCTCGGTGTCGCCGCTGATGTTCAGCGGCTGGATCACCTGGGAGGCGAACTTGCCACCCTCTTCCAGCACGGCATTGATGGTGTCGGCATCGACTTCGGCGTAGGCCGGCATCTGCTTGAAGTCTTCAGCGACGTTGAACACTTCATGCAGTACGAATTGCATGTCGCGCAGCGGCGGGTTGTAGCTAGGCATCGTTCAGTCTCCTGTTGCGGTATCTGGGTCAATCAATCCAAACGTGGTGCCATCCGGCCAGCCCGGCTGCACGCACATCCTGTCAGGTGCCGCCGCCAGTGGCAGCAGCGGGCGAGGCGTAGTACGCCACAATTCGTTCAAAGCCGCGATGGATGCGGTCGATGGCGGCCGGGTTCTGCAGGAAGCGGGCTTCGTAGTGCACGGACAGGATCAGTCCGTGCACTTCGAACACCATCTGCAGGGCATCGGCATCGGGGCGCAGATGGCCCTCCTGCTTGGCCTGCTCGACGGCGCGCTGCAGGGCGGTGAGCCACGTATTGATGGCGCGCTGCAGCGCGTCATGTACCGGACCCTCCCGGTCATCGAATTCCACCGCACCGCTGATGAAGATGCAGCCGGACTGCACTTCCTCCTCGGTGACGCGGCGGATCCAGTTCTCGAACATGGCGCGCACGCGCGGCAGGCCGCGCGGCACTTCCAGCGCAGGCTGGAAGACCTCATGCTCGAAACGGCGGTAGTACTCGTCCACGATGGCAATCTGCAGGTCCTCGCGCGAGCCGAAATGGGCAAACACGCCGGACTTGCTCATGCCCACCATTTCCGCAAGGGCACCAATGCTGATGCCCTCCAAGCCGAGCTGGCTGGCCAGCGACAGGCCTGCATCCAGCAGCACCGCACGGGTCTGCTGACCTTTTTGCAGGACGCGTCGCTTGGCGCCGTCGGCGCTGTCAGCGGTTTGCGAAGAAAGGTGCTTGGGGTTGGACATGGCTGGAGACTATAACAAAGAATGCGAACGGTCGTGCTATTTATGGGCGTCAGCCGGTAAATTCCGGGTTTATCCCGATCCGTTCACGTTGTGCCGGGATGACGCCCGGGATTGCTGCCCCGCATGTGCAGATGCAACATGCGAGATGTAACAGTTCTCCCGGATGCGATGGTATAGCACGTACGGCCGTGCGCAGGATGGGGTTAGCCCGATTTGTGGAGGGCCGGATGCATCCATTGCAACTTCCGGTTAGGGGCGCTTGCGGGCAGCTCCATGCATCCACGGATGCACAAATTCACATGGCGGCGCACCGATGAAATCCACATAATCACAAGGATTTTCGGGCTGGACTTCATTCCCATCAAAAAATCCTTTCGACCGTAAGGATTTTCTTGCAAGAGCACTTCAAACACTTCAGAATCCTCATGATCGAGAGGATTGACCATGCAAATACCGATTTCCAACGCAGCCGCCATCGGCAAGGTAGTGCGCGCCAGTCGCAAGGCCCAAGGCATCCGGCAGGATGATGCTGCTGGCAGCATGGGCGTCAGTGAGAACTTCCTCGGCAAGGTCGAACGCGGCGCCGATTCGGTACATTGGGGCAAGCTGTTTCAGGTCCTCGAAGGCCTGGGCATTCGCCTGATCGTCGATGTACCCGAACAGGTCGCCAGGCATCTGCCTCATGCCAGCCCCGACGAAAGCACGCCATGAGCAGCCGGGTCCTGCGCGCTTTCATCAACCAGATCGATGTGGGCAACTTGCAGGAGGAGAGCGGGCTCTGGGGTTTCCAGTATGCAAGTAGCTGGCTGGAGCACCCGCAACGCTATCCCCTCAGTCCGCACCTTCCACTCACCGCCGGGCGGGTAGTGGACGGTGCCAGCCTGCGTCCGGTGCAGTGGTATTTTGACAATCTGCTTCCCGAGGAAGGGCAGCGCCTGCTGCTGGCCAGTGACGCCAGGATAGAAGCTGCAGACGCCTTTGGCCTGCTCGCCTGGTATGGCGCGGAGTCCGCTGGCTCCCTGACCCTGCTGCCACCGGAGGCCCCTCCCCCGCTCGCGACTCCCCTGCGCCCCTTGCCGGACGCTGCTCTTGAAGCACGCATCCGCCTGCTCCCCAAGGCTCCGCTGACGCGCGGCGCCATCAAGCGCATGTCACTGGCGGGAGCGCAGCACAAGCTGGCAGTGGTGATGCAGCATGACGCGCTGCTCGAACCCGCCGGGGCCACGCCATCCACTCACATCCTCAAGCCGGATCATCCCGACGAAGACTACCCCCATTCGGTCATCAACGAATGGTTCGTGATGCGCCTGGCGGGTCGGCTTGGGCTGGATGTGCCACGCGTCCATCGGCGTTACGTGCCTTCGCCGGTCTACGTAATCGAGCGGTTTGACAGGCTGGAAGACAGTCAGGGATGGCAACGCCGCCATGTGATCGATGCCTGCCAGCTTCTCGGGCTGGATCGCAGCTTCAAGTACAGCCAGGGCAGCATGGACAGCCTGGCTGCCCTAGCCAATGCCTGCCGCAGCCCGGCCGTCGCACGCTCGCGCCTGTTTGGCTGGCTGGCGTTCAACATGCTGGTCGGCAACAGCGATGCCCACCTGAAAAACCTCAGCTTCCTAGTGTCGCATGAAGGCGTACAACTGGCGCCACTGTATGACTTGCTGAGCGTTGCAGTCTACGACTCCACCGCCTTTGACAAGCCGGGCTGGCCCACGCATACCCGTCTGGCCTGGCCGGTACTGGGCGTTCACCACTTTGCCGGCATCACCCGGGAAGTACTGCTGCAGGCAGGTGGTGCCCTGGGCCTGGCGCGGGGAACGGCCGAACGCATCCTGGAAAGCATGCGCGCACGCATGCTGCCAGCAGCGGTGCGTCTCTACGACGAAACCGTTGCGGAAAATGCGCGGCTGGCAGCAGCACAGCCACACCTCAGCGCCACCCTCGCAGGCGAAGCACGTTGCCTGAGGGCGGTGGTGCATACCGTCATCAAGGAAATGGCGCTGCGTATCGCGTAATCCCCTGCCACCCCTGCCGTACACTTGCGCCCCATGTTCCACATCGTCCTGGTCCACCCCGAGATCCCGCCCAACACCGGCAACGTGATCCGCCTGTCGGCGAACACGGGCTGCCAATTGCACCTGATCGAGCCGCTGGGCTTTAGCATGGAAGACAAGCAGATGCGCCGGGCCGGGCTGGACTACCACGAATACGCCAGCGTGCAGCGGCATGCGGACTGGGCGAGCTTTTTGCGCGATGCGCAGCCGGATGCGGCACGCCTGTTTGCGTTGACTACCAAGGGCTCGCAGCCGGCGCATGCAATGGCCTTTCAGCCGGGCGACTGGCTGGTGTTCGGCTGCGAAACGGCGGGATTGCCACCGGAGATCCGCGAGCAGTTCCCTGCCGGACAGCGGCTGCGCCTGCCGATGCTGCCGGGGCAACGCAGTCTCAATCTGAGCAATGCGGTGGCGGTGGTGGTGTACGAGGCGTGGCGGCAGTGCGGGTTTGCCACGCCGTAGTCAGCTGCACTCCTGCCGCCTGGCCTTCAAGCGCCTGATGCCGCATCCGGCAGGCCTCGGTCAGCACTTAGCCAAGCAGGTGCTTCGCCCCATCCCACACCAGCTTGCAGCCAGTCAGAAACATGCCGGTATAGACCAGCCGATAGAACCACAGCGGATTGATGCGGTGCGCGATGCGCACGCCGATGAACACGCCGATCGGCGCGAACGGCAGCAGCGCCAGTGAAGTGCCCAGGTTCTCCCAGTTGAGCAGGCCGAGGAAGCCGTAGGGCACCCACTTGCTCAGGTTGATGATGAAAAACATGTAGGCCATGGTGCCGGTGAACAGCAGCGGCGGCAGCTTGAGCGGAATCACATAGGCATTGAGCGGCGGCCCTCCGGCATGGGCCACGAAGCTGGTGAAGCCGGAAGTGGTGGTCAGCAGGCTACCGAGCCAGTGCGGCGGCGCCGGGCTGTCGGCACGCGGCGGAAACAGCAGGCGCTGCGCCAGGAACAGCAGCGTCAGGATGCCGACGATGCCCGCCACCACCGGCGCGCTCAGGTAGCCGAACAGCACGGTGCCAATCACCGTGCCCAGCAGCGCCCACGGAATCAGGCGCTTGAACAGCGGCCAGTCCACATGGCGGCGGAAGGCGTGGATGCCCATCAGGTCCATCACCAGCAGCAGCGGCATCAGGATGGCCGCTGCCTTGGGCACGCTCACGCTCATCGCCATCAGCGGCACGGCCAGCGAGCCGAAGCCCGCGCCGAAACCGCTCTTGCTGATGCCAAGCAGCAGCACGGCGGGAATGGCAAAGGCGTAGAAATGCCAGTCGGTGATCAGGGGAAGGGACATCGCACGCAGCCGCTTACAGGACCTGGCAAGCCTCGTCGAAAGCCAGGCGCGGGTTGCGCGGGAAGGTCTTGCTGGAGTCGATATGGCCCAGGTTCAGCAGGAAGTTGGCCTGGAAGCGTCCATCCGGGAAGAACTCGCGGTTCACACCGGCGGCATCGAAGCCGCTCATCGGACCGCAATCCAGCCCCAGCGCACGCGCTGCCAGCATGAAGTACGCGCCCGACAGCGTGCCGTTGCGCTGCGCCGTGGCTGCAGCCAGCGCCTCGTTGCCGGCAAACAGCTGCTGGCCGGACGGGTCGTGCCAGGTCTTGTCCATGTGCTCGTGAAAGCGCGTGTCGGTGGCCACGATCACGCACACGGGCGCATGCAGCGTCTTGGCCTTGTTGCCTTCCATCAGGTAGGGCAGCAGGCGCTCGCGCGCTTCGGGCGTGGTCAGGAAAACGAAACGTGCCGGCTGGCAGTTCATCGAGGTCGGGCCCATCTTGGCCAGGTCGTAAATCTGCTGCAGCAGTTCGGGCGCCACCGGCTCATCGGTAAAGCCGTTGGCGGTGCGGGCATCGAGAAACAGTTGCGCCAGGGCGGCGTCGTTCAGGCGGTTGGATGACATGGGATTCATGCAGAAAAAGCCAAAACGCGCAGTATGCGCATGGGCGCAACGCTTATGCGGATGGCAGGAGCTACATCCTTACAGGGGCGTAGGGGTATCCCGCCGCCCTGCTGCCCTCAGTACCAGGCGTTGGGGTCTGATGCGCCCTTGCCCTTGCCCATCTGCGGCCGTGCCGGCTCGTCCAGCCAGCGGGTGATCGGTTCCCACTGCTGCAGGTCGCGCTGCACACGGCCCGGCGTCACGTCGAACAGGGTCAGGCCCTGTGCGGCCAGATGCACATAATTCTGCGTGTCGCGCACGGCGCCCAGCAGCGGGAACGGCAGCTCCTTGCAGAAGTCCTGCAGGTGCTGGAAGGAATGCGTGTTGTCCTTCACGCGCATGGCCAGCAGGCCGATGTCGATGCGGGCCGCCTTCTTGTAGTCAGCCAGGGCATGCAGGAATTCGTGTGTGGCGTGCATGTCGAACACGCTGGCCTGCAACGGCACGATGGCCTTGGTGGCCAGCTTGAGCACTTCCTTCAGTGCCTTGCCTTCCAGGCCGGCCGGCGTATCGAGCACCACGTGGGTCACGCCCTTGGGCACCTTGAGCTTGTGATCGTCATCGATGTCCCAGGGATGGATGGGGTTGGCATTGGCCGGACGATGCTCGAGCCACCAGCGCGAAGTCTGCTGCTTGTCCACATCGCCCAGCATCACCTGGGCCCCCTTGGATGCAAAATACCCCGCCACATTGGTGGACACCGTGGACTTGCCGACTCCCCCCTTGGGATTGACAACAACGACAACTGGCATGAAATGACCTCCTCGTGAACACGGCACCCTTGCCTGCGTGCCGGCCATGGAAAACGGCAACCGGACGCACCGGGCGTCGCCCCTGCGGGGCATCAGCGCACTGTACCCCCTAAACGGCTTTGTCATCTACCGTAAAACGGTCGTTCGGGATCGCTTTTTGCTGTTTTTCGTGTCCCTGGACAGGAAACAGGCGCTGCAGCACGCCCCCAGCTCCCTGCACGCCTGACGCAGGCATGTAAGAATAGACGGAGAACCCATTGCGAGAGCCGTTTTCCATGTTGATGCAACCCAGCCAGACCGATGTGCGCCGCTACTTCTGCGCCACCTACGCCAAGTGGCGTGCCAGCCAGCCGCTGGATGCCATGGAGACGCTGATCGCCGGCTGGATGGACGAGCATCCCGAATACCACGCGGACTTTGCCGACGTCGATGCGGCCATTGCCAGCATGCACAAGCCCGACGTGGCCGGCAGCACCAACCCCTTCCTGCACCTGTCCATGCATCTCACCATCAGCGAGCAGTGCAGCATCGACCAGCCGCGCGGCATCCGTCAGGCGGTGGAACTGCTGGCGGCCCGCCGTGGCGATCTGCACGATGCGCATCACGCGGTGATGGATTGCCTGGGCCGCATGCTGTGGGAAAGCCAGCGCGCCGGCCGCCCGCCGGACGGGCAGTCCTACCTCGACTGCGTGCAGCGCAAGGCCACGCAGAACTGATTTCTCTCTGTCAGCACAAGGAAAAACACATGGCCAACAACAAGAAAAACGGCAATCTGCTCAAGGACTGGCAACCCGCGCCCGCCAAGGCCGGCAATGCCGATGAAGGCTACGGCGCCTACGCGCAGGCCAAGCCGGTCGACCTGAAGGATTACGATCCCGGCGCCAAGCCCTACTCCAGCGGCGACAAGGAGGCCGACAAGGCGCGCGTGGACCAGCTCGCCGGCGAGATCGACACGCTGCAGGACATCCTGCTGGCCAACCGCAAAAAGCGCCTGCTGGTGATCCTGCAGGGCACCGACGCCTCCGGCAAGGACGGCACGCTGCGCGGCGTGTTTGCGCGCACCAGCCCGCTGGGCGTGCACACCGTGGGCTGGAAGGCCCCCTGCGAGGAAGAGCTGGCGCACGACTACCTGTGGCGCATCCACCGCGCCATGCCGGCGGCCGGCGAGATCACCGTGTTCAACCGCAGCCACTATGAAGACGTGCTGGTACCCACGGTGAACGGCTGGATCAGCAAGGAGCAGACGCGCCAGCGCTACGCGCAGATCAACGATTTCGAGCGCATGCTTACCGAGAACGACACCATCCTCCTCAAGTTCATGCTGCACATCAGCAAGGACGAGCAGCGCGAGCGCCTGCAGGAACGCATCGACGAAGAAAGCAAGCACTGGAAATTCAGTCTGGGCGATCTGGATGTGCGCAAGCAGTGGAACGAATACCAGGCGGCTTATGCCGCCCTGCTCGGCGCCACCAGCACGCCATGGGCGCCCTGGATCGTGGTGCCCGCCGACAGCAAGACCCACCGCAACCTGATGATTGCCACCGTGGTGCGCGATACGCTGCAGAGCCTGAACCTGAGCTACCCGCCCGCCAAGAAGGAACTCAGGGGCATGAAGATCGAGTAAGGCGGCTGCCTGACGGCCCGCGCCGGACGCATTCCGCATCCGGCAGGCGGAGCCGGGTTTTCCTTTTCCATTTGTGTTCAACCCCGTGACCACCGGATCCTCCACCATGCAGAAATTCCAGGGTTCTTCCCACTACGTCGCCACCGACGACCTGAAACTCGCGGTCAACGCCGCCATCACGCTCAAGCGCCCGCTGCTGGTCAAGGGCGAGCCCGGCACCGGCAAGACCATGCTGGCCGAGGAAGTCGCCAGCGAGCTGAACATGCCGCTGCTGCAGTGGCACATCAAGTCCACCACCAAGGCGCAGCAGGGCCTGTACGAGTACGATGCCGTGAACCGCCTGCGCGACTCGCAGCTGGGCGATGACCGCGTCAAGGACATCCAGAACTACATCGTCAAGGGCGTGCTGTGGCAGGCCTTCACGGCCGACCAGCCGGTCGCCCTGCTGATCGACGAGATCGACAAGGCCGACATCGAATTCCCGAACGACCTGCTGCGCGAACTGGACCGCATGGAGTTCTACTGCTACGAAACGCGCGAGCTGATCAAGGCCAGGCACCGCCCGCTGGTGTTCATCACCTCCAACAACGAGAAGGAACTGCCGGACGCCTTCCTGCGCCGCTGCTTCTTCCACTACATCCAGTTTCCCGATACGCCGACGCTGGAAAAGATCGTGGAAGTGCACTTTCCCAACCTGCGCCAGGAACTACTGTCCGCGGCGATCGAGTCCTTCTCCACGCTGCGCAGCATTCCGGGCATCAAGAAAAAGCCCTCCACCTCCGAGTTGCTGGACTGGCTCAAGCTGCTGCTGGCCGAAGACGTGCCACCCGCTGCGCTCAAGGCCAGCGAAGGCGGCAAGATGCAGGTGCCGCCCATGCTGGGCGCGCTGCTGAAGAACGAGCAGGATCTGGCCCTGTTCGAGAAGCTGGTGGCGATGCAGAATCGCAACCGCTGAGCCGCTGCCACCGTTCCACCGCTCACAGCAAGCACCATGACCGACACCACGCCCTGGATCAGCCCTGTCACCTTGTGCCGGAACGGCCTGAGGCTGGAGCCGCTCGGCCCGCAGCATGCCGAGGGACTGGCCGCGGCCGCGCGCGATGGCGAACTGTGGAAGCTGCGCGTGACCGGCGTGCCCGATCCCGGTGACGAGGCCGCGTACATCGCCACGGCGACGCAGATGCAGGACGCCGGCTCGCGCCTGCCCTTCGCCGTGATCGACGAGGCCAGCGGCCGCGTGCTGGGCAGCACCAGCTACCACGACATCCTCCCCGCGGTGAAACGGCTGGAGATTGGCTACACCTGGTACGCCCGCAGTGCCCAGCGCAGCCATGTCAACACCACGGCCAAGCTGATGCTGCTGACGCATGCCTTCGAGACACTGCAGGCCGGCGTGGTGGGCTGGCGCACCGACAACTTCAACTTCGCCAGCCAGCGCGCCATCGAGCGCCTCGGCGCGAAAAAGGATGGCGTGATCCGCCACCACGCACTGCGCCGCGACGGCACCGTGCGCGATACCGTCATGTACAGCATGACGGCTGGCGAGTGGCCCGAGGCGAAAGCACAGCTGCTGTACCGCCTGGCCTTCTACAAGGAATCGACACCATGCTGATCCCCTTCTTCCAGGCGTTGCGCAACGCCAAGGTGCCGGTTTCGGTACGCGAATTCCTCACGCTGCTCGAAGCGCTGCAGGCCAATGTGGTCGGCCCGGAAAGCGACGCCTGCAGCATGGACGATTTCTACTTCCTGGCACGCACCTGCCTGGTGAAGGACGAGCGCCATTTCGACAAGTTCGACCAGGCATTCGGCCTGTACTTCAAGGGCATCGAGCATGTGGGCGAAATCCTGAAGGAAATTCCTGCCGACTGGCTGAAGCAGACTTTCGAGAAGCTGCTCACGCCCGAGGAAAAGGCCAGGATCGAGGCCATGGGCTGGGACGAGCTGATGGAGACGCTGAAGAAGCGTCTGGAAGAACAGAAGGAGCGCCACGCCGGCGGCAGCAAGTGGATCGGCACCGGCGGCACCTCGCCCTTCGGCCATGGCGGCTACAACCCGGCCGGCATCCGCATCGGGGGCGCCAGCCGCAACCGCAGCGCCGTCAAGGTGTGGGAAAAGCGCGCCTACCGCGACTACGACGACAGCCAGGAACTGGGCACGCGCAACATCAAGATGGCGCTGCGCAAGCTGCGCAAGTTCGCGCGCCAGGGCGCGCACGAGGAACTGGCGCTGGACGACACCATTCGCGCCACCGCAGCCAATGCCGGCTGGCTCGACATCCGCATGCAGCCCGAACGCCACAACACGGTGAAGGTGCTGTTGCTGATGGACGTGGGCGGCACCATGGATGACCACATCCAGCGCGTGGAAGAGCTGTTCAGCGCGGCCAAGACCGAGTTCAAGCACCTGGAGTTCTACTACTTCCACAACTGCGTCTACGACTACATGTGGAAGAACAACCACCGCCGCTACGCCGAGAAATTCCCGACCTGGGACATCATCCGCAAGTACAACAAGGACTACAAGCTGATATTCGTGGGCGACGCCACCATGAGCCCCTACGAGATCCTGCAGCCCGGCGGCAGCGTGGAATACAACAACGAGGAAGCCGGCGCGGTGTGGCTGCAGCGGCTGCTGCAGGCCTTCCCCAAGCACATCTGGATCAACCCCGAGCCGCAGGGCGTGTGGCAGTACCGCCAGAGCATCGACATCATCCAGCAGATCGTCGGGCACGGAAAGATGGTGCCGCTGACGCTGCAGGGGCTGGAAACGGGGATGAAGACGCTGCTGTAAGCGCGAAAAAGCACGTGTGACAAAGCCCTCGCGCGGAAGCGCTGTCTCTTGCGCGCGGAATCCCCCGCGTCAGAAGTGGTATTCGGCGCTCAGGTACGGCGTTCTGGCCACGGCGCCCGGTACGCTGGCCGGATTGCCAAACTTGGCGCGCCAGTAGTCGTAGCCGAAGCCGGCCTTCAGCTGCCCCTGGCGCAGGCCCAGTTTCGGACCCAGGTCATACATCAGGTTGGCGTTGATATGGGTCTCGGGCGAGGTGGGGCCGCCGAACTCGTTCTGCCCTTTCGCCGCAATGTACTGCCCGTAGCCGCCGAACTGCCAGTGGCTGTTGCCCAGCGGAATGCCCCAGGACAGGTCCAGCGCTGGGTGCGTCTTGTACCAGTAGCGCTCGGGCAGATTGGCGGCTGTGGGGCGGTTGCTTTCCCAGATCGCCAGCACGCTCACGTTCAGAAAGCCCTCCGGCACATCCATGACCAGCGTCGGACCGGCCACCAGGGTGCGTGTGCGCGAACCGTATTCGGGGCTGTTCTTGGTGTTCCAGTCAAAGCCCACCGTGGCCCCCACGCTTTTCACCGGGCCGAAGCTCAGGTCGCGCTGGCTGATCTTGCCGAAATCGAACAGGCGGCGGTACATCACGAACACCTCGGTCGCCTTGTTGTCGACCGCGTCGGACTTCATGACATCGGCGTTGAAGAAGTTGCCACCCCAGCTGTCGCCGTCCACATAGCGGGCCGTAACAATGTTCTTGGCGATGTTGCCACCATCGGCCACATAGGGCTCCTTGAAGCGCGTGCCATAGGTGTAGGCGAGCGAGAAATCGCGCCATTCGGCAGCGCTGGCGGCCAGCGTGGTCAGACTCAGTGCGGCGGCCAGCGCCGCACGCGTGGGGGTGAAGAGGGACATGGTGTGTTGAAGGAAAGATGACCGGGCTGATCCCCGGCAGATCGCGCCGGGCATTGTGCCAGCCGGCACGTCGCACTTGTCTGGCAGATCAGGGAAATGGCACTGCCGGCGCCGCCAGCGTATCGGCAAAGCGACAGGTCATGGAGGCCGGCAGCTCAGGCAGGCATCCTGGCCTGACAGATTCCTGTTTACATCTGGGCACCGGGCAGCGGCGCAGAATGCGCTACAGTGTGCGTTGCCCCGAGGCAGGGTCGCGTGTGCGTGCATTTCAGGCAGCGTGCCCTGTTGTCAGCCACCGCCCGTCTGCCCTGTCCCTTGCGATTTACGCCTTCGTCCTGCCGTTCCTTCTCCTGGCCCCTGCCCCTGCTGGCGGGAGTCGTGCTGGCCGGCGCTTGCACCGGCGCGCAGGCCCAGATGAATACGGCGAGCGAACTGGCTCCGCAGCCGGCATCCGGCGACACCAGCAGCTCTGCCCAGGCGAAACCGGCTGCCGATCTGGCGCAAACCGGCACGGCAACCGACGGCGATGGCTCCACGCCAGCCAGCGAAGATCCGGCCTTCTCCCCCATTTCCCAGGGCAAGTCCTTCGACATCCGCATCGAATCCCCCGATGACGAGGTGCGCAAGCTGCTGGATCGCCATCTGGAACTCAAGCGCTACCAGAAGGTATCCGACCTGGACGATGCCGAACTGCGTCAGCTGCTGACCAATTCCGAAACCAATATCCGCCAGCTGCTCGGCACGCAGGGCTATTTCACGCCCGAGATCAGGCAGGAACTGCAGGCCCATGTGGCCAGCAGCGCCGCCGCTGCGGGCGGCCCGCTGCCCGAGGTGGTGATCACCGTCGACCCCGGACCGCGCACCACCGTGAAACAGGTGGACCTGAACTTTGCCGGTGCCATCACCAACTATCCCCCTGCCCTGCCGCAGCTCGGCGAAATCTACAACGGCTGGGGCCTGCCGCAGGGCGACCCCTTCATGCAGAACGCCTGGAGCGACGCCAAGACGCTGGCGCTGCGCGGACTGCAGGCCGAGCGTTTCCCCACCGCCAAGCTGACCGACAGCCAGGCGGTGATCGACCCGGACACCAGCAGCGCCAGTCTGCGCATCAGCTACGACTCGGGCCCGGTCTACAAGTACGGCCCGGTGCAGATCAAGGGAGCCGAGCGCTACGATCCGGTCATCATCGAACGCCTCACGCGCGTGCCGCGCGGCGCCGACTACAAGCAGCGCGACATGGTCGATGCCCAGCAGCGCCTGCTCGACAGCGGCTACTACACGGGCGCCTTTGTCAGTGTCGATACCAGCCCCGAATCCAATCCCGAGGACGCCCCGGTGCTGGTGCAGGTGCAGGAAGCCAAGCTGCAGAAACTGGTATTCGGCGTGGGCTTCAGCACCGACCGCGGGCCGCGCGTCTCCATCGACCATACGCACAACAAGGAGCCGGTGTTCGGCTGGCGCGGCATCAACAAGCTGCAGGTGGACAAGGTGCGGCAGGCCTTCAGCACCGCCCTGCTGGCTCCGCCCGACGACAAGCTGTGGCGCTGGCTGGCCAACGCCTCGGTCACGCGCGAGAAGTACGGCGATGTGACCTACAACACGCAGCAGCTGCGTTTCGGCCGCACCAAGCTCGAGAAAAGCATTGACCGCACCTACTACCTGCAGTACGACCACGACAGCGTGCGCTTCAACGACGGCACCAGGGATGTTTCGCAGGCGCTGAGTGCCAACTATGTGTGGACCTACCGCCGCTTCAACAGCCAGACCTATCCGACCAGCGGCTACGGCATCGGGCTGGAGCTGGGAGGCGGTGTCACGCTGCAGCCGCAGCACACGCCTTTTGGCCGCGTTGCCGCGCGCTATCTGGGTTTCCTGTCGCTGGACGAAGGCCTGCGCGAAGGCGTGGGCAAGGCCCTGCCGCTGCCCAAGGACCTGAAGGCGGTGGCCACCGGCAATGCTGCGGGCCTGAGCGATCAGCCGCTGCTGCAGGCGCCCACTTCCTCCAGTGTGCTCAAGCGCCGCAACGGCGAACTGGTGGTACGGCTGGAAGGTGCCGGCCTGTATGCCAAGCAGGGCGCGGTGATTCCCTCCAACCTGCTGTTCCTTACCGGCGGTGACGCCACCGTGCGCGGCTATGGCTACCAGGATATCGGCGTGGAAGATGCCAACGGCTTCATCACGCCTGGCCGCTACATGGTGGCCGGCAGCCTGGAATACCGGCGCCCGCTATTCCTGCGCGGCAGGCCGTCCGACTGGGATACGGTGCTGTATGTGGATGCCGGTTCGGTCGCCAACCGGCCGCAGGATCTGCGCCCGCTGAAAGTCGGCGTGGGCGCCGGCGCACTGTGGCGCAGCCCTGTGGGGCCGGTGCAGATGTCGGTCGCCTATGGCATCCAGAGCAAGAAGGTGCGGCTGCACATGAACCTGGGATTCACGTTCTGATGGCACAGCCGCCCCGTTCCTCTCCTGATTCGAGCCCTGCCGTGCCGACTGATGCGGTGCAGGCCTCCGGTCTGCCCGAAGCAGCATCGGTCGATGCAGGAGCGTTTTCCGGTCCATCGGATGGTGCTGCCGGTGCTGCCGGTGCTGCCGGTGCTGCCGGTGCTGCCACGCAGGGTGCCGCTCCCCCCGCGTTGACGCGGCGCCAGCGACTGGGTCGTGCAGCCCGCCGCACTGCACGCTGGAGCGCCTGGTCCATCTTCGGGCTGATCCTGCTGATCGGACTGATTGGTGGCGGAATCTGGTACTGGTCGGCGCGCGACCAGTCGCTGGCGACGGTGCTGCGCATCATCCAGGGCTACATGCCCGCCACCATGACGCTGCAGGCCGAGGGCGTGAGCGGCACGGTGCGCCAGGGTGGCCATATCGACCGGCTGATCTGGACCAGCCAGGGCACGGACGAAGGCGGCTACACCGGCGGCGAACTGGTGGTGACACTCGACGATGTGGACGTGGCCTGGGAGCTGGCTGCGCTGTGGGATCGCGCCACGCGCTTCAGCAAGGTGGACGTGCGTACCGCCACACTGCAGGACACCCGCATCGCCAAGCCGCTGACGGCGCCCAAGGAGCCGCTGCAATCCTTCACCCTGCCCGTCAGCGTGGAACTGCCCTTCCGCATCGACACGCTGCGCATCGTGGGGCGTCCGCAAGCCGAGGACATCAAGTACCAGTCTCCCGAGGAGGCCGCTGCCAAGGCATCTGCCGCCAAGCGCGCGCAGGACCATCAGGAGCAGGCCAGCGAACGCAAGCGCCTGCAGGCACCTGCCGTTTCCGGCAGCGCAGCCACACCGGCAGAGCTGGTGGCGTCGGCGGCCGGACTCGCCGCCTCTGCGGCCCGCGGGGAGGCCCTGGCGACCAGCGACACCGAAATCTCCGGGCCGGCCGCCGCGCAGGACACCGTCATCACCCATCTGCGCGGACGCTACGACTACGACCGCGTAACGGCGCAGCACACGCTGCGTCTGGATTCCCTCACCGTGGCCAACGGCACCTACGAGGCCGATGCCAAAATCGACGGCAAAGCCCCCATGCGCGCTGACATCAGCGCCAAGGGTCTGCTGGAGTTGCCGGCCAGCGCCACCATGCCCGCGCAGCGCCTGCAAGCCAGCGCGCAAATCCGCGGTACGCTGGCGGGGCCAGATGCGCTGCTGGATGTGGACGCCACGGTGGTGCCGCTGCAGGTGACTCCGGTTGCGGGAGGGGCTGCTTCGGCGTCGGCGGGCACCCGCCTGCAGTTGCAGGCCGGCATTCATCCCTGGAAAACCCAGCCGCTGGCGCGTGCGCGTGCGCAATGGCAGCAACTCGATGTGCAGGCCTTCTGGCCCAGCGCGCCCCGCACACGGCTGCATGGTGCATTGGCGCTGGAACCGGTCGCCACCGGCAATACGCCGGCACTTCCGCCCGCGCAAGCTGCCAGCCGTTCGCAAGCCCGACAGGACGCAGCCAGTGTGCCGCGTACGGCAACCGCTGCCGCATCCTCCAGCGCCCCGGATCAGGCCCCCGGCATGCTCGGCTTCCTCGGCGACCAGCAGTGGAAAGCCTGGATCCAGGCCAGCAACGACGACAGCGGCGCCTGGGACAAGGGCCTGCTGCCCCTGAGCCAGCTGGATGCAGAACTGCATTACCAGCGCGGCGCGCTCGATATCCGGCGCCTGCTGCTGGCCCAGGGCCGCAACGGCGGCACGCTGCAGGGCCAGGGGCGTTACCTGCCCGAACAGGGCTGGACTGGCGACGTGACGGTCAACCACCTCAACCCCGGCCTGATCGACACCCGTTTCGCGGCAGCGCCCATCAGCGGCACGCTCAAGGCCACATCCGACCTCGGCGCCGGCCAGGCCGTGGCACAGGCGCCGATCGACTTCACCATCCTGCTGCGCTCGGATGGCGGCAGCAAGGGCAAGGCAGCGCGCGCTGCCAAGGGTCTGGCCGTCGACGTGATCGACGTGCAGGGACGCTGGCAGAACGAGACCCTGACGCTGCCCCGCCTGCTGGCGCGTTCGCACGATGCCGAACTCAAGGGCAGCGGCAGCTATGCCATCGCCACCCAGGCGGCTCAGGCCGATCTGCAGCTGGCCCTGCCCGGCACCAGCGGCAACGTCAAGGGCACGCTGAGCGAAACCAGCGGCCAGGGTCAGCTGCAACTGGCAGTGGGCAACCTGCAGCAGACCCTGAACTGGTTGCAGCAGTGGCCCGGCACCGAAGGGCTGCGCGGGCAGATTGCCAGCGGCAGCATCCGCCTGAACGGCAACTGGCGCGGCGGCTGGCAGAACAACGGGCGCAACCTGCATCTCAACGCCCTGCTCGACGCCCCGGCCATCACCCTCAACACGGCCGGCAAACCCGCCGAATCGGCCACCTATCTGCGTAATACACGCCTGAGCGTTAATGGCACGCTGGCCAATGCCGCACTCGACGGCCGCAGCGAGATGCAGCAGGGCACGCGCGACATGACGGTGGCGCTGCGCGGTAGCGGCGGCAAGCTGGCCAACGGCTGGCAGGCCAACCTGCAGGCCACGCAACTGCAGCTGCGCGACACCCTGCAGAACAAGGCCTGGCAGGCCGCCCTGGCCAACCCGGTGCAGATCCGCCTGCAGCAATCCGGCAGCACGCTGCAGGCCAGCACCAGCGCCTTCCGCATCGACCTGACCGGCTCGGTGCCGGGCAGCGCACAGATCCTGGCCGAACCGATCCGCTACGTGCAGAGCGGCGGCGGCTACACGCTGAGCAGCAAGGGCCGCCTGAGCGATGTTCCGCTGGAATGGGTGGACGCGCTGATGAGCAGTTCCATCAGCGGTTCCGGCCTGACCGGCGACCTGATGCTGGGCGGCAACTGGGATGTGCAACTGGGCAACGCCATGCGCATCAACGCCACGCTGGAGCGCAGCCAGGGCGACCTGATCGTGCAGGCCGACGGCATGGGAGGCCGCGGCCGCGTGCAGGCCGGCATCCGCACCGCGCGGCTGGATGTGACGGGCAGCGGCGGCGCCATCCAGACCAAATTCACCTGGGACAGCAGCAATGCGGGCACGGCCAATGCCGTGGTCAACACCCGTCTGGCGCGCGCCGGCGGTGGCTGGACCCTGCCCGACAGCGCCCCGCTCAGCGGCAGCCTGCAGGCCAACCTGCCACGCATGGGCCTGTGGAGCGTGTTTGCGCCGCCAGGCTGGCGCCTGCGCGGCACGCTGCAGGCCGACACCACACTGGGCGGCACCCTGCGTGCACCGCTGGTGCACGGCACACTCAATGCCGACGACCTCGGCGTGCGTTCGGTGGTGGACGGCATCGAGTTCAGCCGGGGCCGCCTGCGTACGCGCCTGAGTGGCCAGCGGCTGGATATCGACGAATTCTCGCTGCAAGGCCCGAGCGTGAACCGCCGTGCCGGCGGTTCGGCCAGCATTACGGGTCATGTGCAATGGGGTGGCGGCGGATCGCTGCTGCAGTCCATGCGCATGGATCTGACCGCGCAGCTGCGCGAACTGCAACTCTCCAGCATGCCGGAGCGGCAGATCGTGCTCTCCGGCAATATCAGCACCCAGCTGGCCAATCTGCGCCTGGTGATGCGCGGCGGCCTGAAGGTGGATCATGCCCTGATCGAACTGTCCACTGACACCGCCCCAAAGCTGGACAAGGACGTGGTGATCCTGCCGAGCCGCAGGCATCCCAAGGCGGTGCTGGCGCAGCCCGAGCAGGCGGCCCAGGCTGCTGCAGTGGCTGATGGCAGCGATATCGTGATCCGGCCGAGCCGTTCCGGCACCGGAACACCTGCCCCGACTTCTCCTGCCGCAACCGTGAGCAACTCTGGCACGCGTTCTTCGGGCACCCAGACCGCCAAGCCTGCAACTGGCAGCCGCACCGGTTCCGGCAAGACGCCCGCGACCAAACCGTCACTCACCCCCGAAGCCCGCGCCGTGCTGCAGGATCCGCGCGTCAAGGCCGGCACCGCACGCACCAACGCCAGCATCACGCCGGACATCAATATCGACATCGACCTGGGCGACGACCTGCGCGTACGCGGCCGCGGGCTGGACACGCGCCTGCGCGGCAAGCTCACCGTGGTGAACGGCCCCACGCTGCAATCCATGCCGCGCCTTACCGGTACCATCCGCACCGACCGCGGCACCTTCCGCGCCTACGGTCAGGATCTGCAGGTCGAGCGTGGCCGCATCACCTTCAACGGCGCGCTAGACAACCCGACGCTGGACATCATCGCCATCCGCCCCAACCTGGGCGACATGCGCGTGGGCGTGCATGTGCACGGCACGGCGCAACTGCCCTGGGTACAACTGTTCTCCGAACCTGCCATGCCGGATTCGGAAAAACTCTCCTGGCTGGTGCTGGGCCGTTCTTCCGCCGGCGCCGCAGATGCCGCGCTGCTGCAACAGGCGGCACTCGCCCTGCTCTCCGGCAGCGGCCGGGGCATCACCGGCGAACTGGCCGACGCGCTGGGGCTGGACGAGCTGTCCTTCAAGGGCGGTGAAAACGGCGTGGCCTCGGGCAGCGTCACCCTGGGCAAGCGCTTCTCGCGCAACTTCTATGTGGCCTACGAACGTGGTCTGGACGCCACCATGGGTACGCTGTATTTCTTCTACGACATCAGCCGCCGGCTCAAGCTGCGGGGCGAAACCGGCACCGAAAGCGCCATCGACCTGATCTACACCATCAGCTATGACTGAAGCCGATTTCCGTCAAGAGTTGGCAGTTTGCCCCCGCCCTTCAGGTTTCCAAAAAAGGCCATATCCACTATCATGGCCAAAATGATATAGCTTGATGTGAAGATATTATGACACCTCCCCCTGCCCCCCAACCCTTCGATTCGCTGGACCTCATTCTGAAGCACTGGGAGCGCGAACGCCCCGATCTGGACGCCCGCCCCATGGGCCCAATCGGCCGCATCAAGCGTTGCGCGGCCCTGCTGGAGCAGTATCTGGAGGCGGGTCTGGCCGAGTTCGACCTGAGCTACTGGGAGTTCGACATGCTGGCCACGCTGCGACGCAACGGCGCCCCCTATTGCCTGAGCCCGACCGCCCTTTTCTCCGCGCTCATGGTCACTTCCGGCACCATGACACACCGGCTCAAGCGCCTGGAGCAGCGTGGCCTGATCGCGCGCAAACCCAATGAACAGGACGCCCGCAGCATGCTGGTGCAGCTGACCGACACCGGTCTGAAGCTGATCGACCGCGCGGTCGACAGACATGTCGAGAACGAGCGCCGCATCCTCTCCGTGATGCCCGCGCACATGCTGGCCGAACTCAACGCACGCCTCTCTACGCTGCTGCTGGCGCTGGAAAACCCCGCAGACCGCAGCGCCCTGGCTGCCTGACACCAGGCACGCCCCATCCCCATCTCCTCCTGAAAAGACGCCACCGCCTGTGCGGTTTCAGCAACACGCGAAGATTTGCACATTTATCTTGACTTCAAGATAAAACCGGCGCATGATGAACGCACTGAGAGTTTGCGTTCAACCCCACACCAGGAGATCAGAGATGAGTACCAAGACTGCCATTCGCGGAGCCATGCTGACGTTCAAGAAGGACCCGTTCTTTCACGACATGTCCGAATGCATGGTGTATGAATCCGACGCCATCGTCGTCATGGAAGACGGCAAGATCGTTCAGGCCGGCGCCGCCAGCCAGATCCTGCCCACACTGGGTGATGTCCCCGTCAAGGCCTACACCGACAGCATCATCGTGCCCGGCTTCATCGACAGCCACGTGCACTACCCCCAGACCGAGATGATTGCCGCCTACGGCGAGCAGCTGATCGACTGGCTCAACAACTACACCTTCATCGCCGAGCAGGGCTTTGCCAGCAAGGACCACGCCGCCGAAGTGGCCGAGGTGTTCATCAAGGAGCAGTTCCGCAACGGCGTGACCTCCTCCACCGTGTACTGCACCATCTTCCCGCAGTCCGTCGATGCCCTGTTCGAGGAAGCCGCCAAGCACAACATGCGCGTGATGGCCGGCAAGGTCTGCATGGACCGCAATGCCCCGCCGGAGCTGCTCGACACCGCCCAGCGCGCCTATGACGAATCCAAGGCCCTGATCCAGAAGTGGCACAAGAACGGCCGCGCCGAATACGTGATCACCCCGCGCTTCATCCCCACCTCCACGCCCGAGCAGATGGAAGCCGTCGGCGCGCTGGCCATGGAATTCCCCGACACCCTGATCCAGTCGCACGTCTCCGAGAACGTGAACGAAGTGGCCTGGGTGAAGGAACTGTGCCCCGAAGCCCAGGACTACACCGACGCCTACGCCAAGTACGGCCTGCTGCGTGACCGCGCCATCTACGGCCACGGCATCCACCTGACCGAGCGTGAACTGAACGTGTTCAGCGAAACCGGCGCTGCCATCGCGCACTGCCCCACGTCCAACTTCTTCCTCGGTTCCGGCTGCCTGAACGTGAAGAAGCTCAAGAACGCCGATCGTCCGGTCCGCATCGGCCTGGCCACCGACCTGGGTGCCGGCACCAGCTTCTCCATCCTGCAGACCATGAACGAGGCCTACAAGGCCGCGCAGATGAACAACGCGCCCTACAGCTCGCTGCACGCCTTCTACCTGGCCAGCCGCGGCACCGCCGAGGCACTGCGCCTGTCCGACAAGATCGGTTCCATCGAACCCGGCATGGAAGCCGACCTGGCCGTGATCAACCTGAAATCGACCCCGATCATCGACTACCGCATGCGCTACGCCAAGAGCCTGGAAGAAGTGCTGTTCATCCAGATGACCCTGGCCGATGACCGTGCCATCGCCGCCACCTACGTGGCCGGCAAAGAGGTCTACGCCGCGCAATGAGCGCGCAGGCCCGCCTGAACAATAACAAGGAGTAAAACCATGAGTACCACCACAATGCCCGCGGCCCAGCCCCAGTTCGCACTGGGCGGCGCACGCGCCTGGATTGTCTGGACGATCGCCGTGACCTTCGTGGTCTGGCTGTTCAACGTCCAGACCGGCTATGCCATCGTGAACGGCAGCGTCCAGAAATCCCTGAACCTGTCGATCGACCAGATCGGCCTGATCGCGGCGACCTACACCTGGTCGTTCGCCATTGCCCAGATGTTCTCCGGCGCCCTGCTGGACAAGCTGGGCAGCCGCAAGGTACTGCTGCCTGCCATCACCCTGGTGGCCATCGGCGTGTTCCTGTTCGCCTTTGCACAGAGCTTCGAGATGCTGCTGCTGTCGCAGGTGATCCTCGCGATCGGCTCCAGCGCGGGATTCGTGGGCGCCGGCTACGTGGGCGGTACCTGGTTCGGCATGGCCAAGTTCGGCTTCATGTTCGGTCTGGTGCAGCTGGTTGCAGCCCTGTCCTCGGCCTTTGGTCAGGCTGGCTTCGACTTCGCCCTGGCCAACTGGGACTGGCGCACCATCATCACGGGCTTCGGCATCTTCGGCGCGCTGCTGCTGCTGGTTGCCATCCTGTTCGTCCGTAACCCGACCGAGATCCACTCCGAGAAGCAGAGCATCGGCCAGTTCGTCAGCTCCGTGTTCGCCTCCATCGCCGAAGTGCTGAAGAAGCCCCAGATCTGGTTCATCAGCATCCAGGGTGCCCTGGTGTTCGGCCTGATCCTGGCGCTGGGCGTGGTGTGGGGTCCGAAACTGCTGCTCGCCCACGGTCTGGACGCACGTTCCGCCAACTACGCAACCGCCTGCCTGTGGCTGGGCTTGGCCGTCGGCAGCCCGATGGTGGACAAGCTCTCCAACGCCATGAAGTCCCGCAAGCTGCCCATCCTGGGTACCACGCTGGTGCAACTGGTGGCGCTGCTGGCAGTGGTCTACCTGCCCGTAACGAGCGTGATGGCCATGGTGCTGTACTTCATCTTCGGTCTATGCAACGCCGGCCACATGCTGAACTTCACGGCCGCAGCCGACAACGTTCCGCCCCGCCTGATCGGTACCTCTGCCTCCATCGTGAACGGTTCCATGTTCGTGTTCGGCGGCATCCTGATGGGCCTGCCCGGCAAGCTGCTGGCCGGTACCCAGGAAGCCCTGGCCGACTACCAGCACGCCATGCTGGTTCCGATTGCCGCCCTGGTGCTGGCCCTGCTGGTCGCCCTGCTGATCAAGGAGCGCTATCCCAAGCGCTAAGATTCCTCCACCCGTTTCTTGAAAAACCCTGAGGAAAGCGGCGCCACCTACACGTTCTTTTTCGCCCTGTTCCAGATCTTCTCCGGCTCGGTACTCGACCGGCTCGGCATCCGTACCGTCCTGCCCGTGGCCTGCGCCCTGCTGACCCTGGGCATTTTCAGTTTCGCGTTCTCCACCACTGTCGGCGGCTTTGTCGCCGCACAGATCCTGGTGGCACTGGGCGCTTCCTTCGGTTTCATCGGCGCGGCCTTCACCGGCAAGCTGTGGTTCTCCAAGGAGAAATACGGCACCATGTTCGCCTGGGTGCAGTTCGTCGCCTCCCTCTCTGCCTTCCTCACGCAGCTGGTCTTCATCCGCATGCTGGAAAGCCTGCCCTGGGACTGGGTCATAAACGGCTACGGCATGATGGGCCTGTGCGTGGTGCTGGCCATGGTGATGGGTCTGAACAACCCGCCGGGCTTCCAGGCCGAGCGTTTCAGCCTGGCCACCACCCGCCACCTGCTGCAGGGCTGCCTGCAGGATCTGTGGGCGACGCTGCAGAAGCGCGAAGTGCGCCTGTCCATGGCGGTCGGCGCCGTGTCCTTCGGCGTGATGCTGTGCCTCAGCATCGTCTGGGGCGGGCACCTGCTGCGCTCCTACGGCATGGACGAAAAACAGGCTAACGTGGCGATCGCGCTGAGCTGGCTCGGTCTGGCACTGGGCGCCCCCTTCTTCAGCTGGCTGGGCCGCTGGATGCAGGATGACGTGCGTGCACTGGGCTATGGTCTTGCCGGTCAGGTTCTGCTGCTGGTGATTCTGGTGACGATGCCTGTCCAGACGCTCTCGGTGGCCGGCCCCCTGCTGCTGCTCTTCGGATTCTTTGCCGGCACCTCCATGCTGCCTTTCGCCATCGCAGCCAGTGCCGTGGATGTGCGCTACATTGGCACCTCCGCGGCCCTGGTGAACGGCAGCCAGTTTCTTGCCGGTGCCTTCTTTGTCTTCATTCCCGGATACCTGATGCGCCATGCCGACTCGCTGGCAGTCAGCCAGACCCTGTACGTGCTGCCCCTGGCGGCGCTGCTGGCGGCTGTCCTCTACCTGTACTGGCGCTGGAACAGAACAACGTGATCACTCTCGACTCCGCTACCTCCTCCGCACCCGCCTTCGTGGCGCCCACCCTGCGCCGCTTCGTGATCGCGGCGCTCTACATGGCATCCGTGGTGCTGGCCTCCAACATCCTGGTGCAATACCCCATCAACGACTGGCTGACCTGGGGTGCCATCACCTATCCGTTCGCCTTCCTGGTCACCGAACTGATGAACCGCGCCCATGGCCCGCATGCGGCCCGCCGCGTGGTCTGGGTCGGCTTTGCCGTGGCCGTGGCCGCCTCGCTGGTGCTGGCCCCGGTGCGCATCGCCGTGGCATCCGGCACCGCCTTTCTGCTGTCACAGTGGCTGGACGTGGGCGTATTCCACCGCCTGCGCCACGGCCGCTGGTGGCGCGCGCCACTGGTCGCCACCCTGCTCGCCGCGCTGCTGGACACCTTCCTGTTCTGGAGCATCGCCTTCTACGGCGTGGCCGAGCCCTGGGTCACCTGGGCGCTGGGCGATCTGGGCGTGAAGCTGGTACTTGGCGTGGGCCTGCTGCTGCCCTTCCGCCTGCTGATGGCACGCGTGATGGTCAAGGGGCCGGCGCAAGCGTCGCACTGAGCCGGCAAACTGCGTGACACGGCCGGAGTTGGCTGCCGTCTGCCAGAGGGTGCGTCCGGCTTTACAATACCGCAGCACCATCTCTCCGTAGTTCAATGGATAGAACGGGGCCCTCCTAAGGCTCAAATGCAGGTTCGATTCCTGCCGGGGAGGCCAGCAGCCCGACTGTCTGGCCGAATGGCTGCCATCCTGAACCCGAGGCCCCCACAGGCAACGGTGTGCCGCCATCAAGGCAGACCCCATCGTCGCAATGCCATGAACTTGCCGGAAGCTGCAGCGCAGTTCCGGCATTTTTCGTTGGCAGCGCCTACTCCGTATACCCCACGCCGGCCACATTGCCCACCGGCTCGGCAGCCTCGTCCTCGTAGTCCTGCCCCGTGTGCACGGCAAACGCCACGGCACCGGCGCGCAGGGCATCGGCAAACACGGGGTAACTGCCTTCCGACTCGGCGTGCATGATCATCTCGTTGCCGTCGCGCTCGACGATGACCCACTCCCACTGGCCGTCCATGTCCGGATCGGGCTGCACCGTCAGGTACAGCGGATGATGATCCCAGTTGCGCTCGGGGCGGAGGATGTCGTTCTCGGTGGCGATCGGATGGGCAAGCGTCATGACAGGCTCCTGAGATGGGATGTGAAACACGGACAGGACCATCATGCCTCGGCATCCCGTCCCTGCCCGATCAGGATAACCCCGAATTCCGCCCCTGAAGCCGGCCTGCCATGGCAAGCGGCGACGTCCTACAGCCACGCCATGCGCACAGGGCTACGGTGAAAGGACTCCTCCACCGGAACAAGGAGATTCTCATGAATCAAGCCACCCACGCCCTTTCTCCCGCCATGCAGGCCTGCATCGATGCCTGCAATGCCTGTGCCCAGGCCTGCGATTTCTGCGCCGCTTCCTGTCTGCAGGAGGCCGACGTCACCCCCATGGCCGCCTGCATCCGCAGCGACATGGACTGCGCCCAGATCTGCCGCCTGTGCGCCGCGTTCACTGCGCGTGGCAGTCAGCATGCCGTCGCACTGTGTGAGCTGTGTGCCGAGATCTGCGATGCCTGCGGCGCCGAATGCGCACGCCATGACATGGCGCATTGCCAAGCCTGTGCCAAGGCCTGCCGCGCTTGTGCCGAAGCCTGCCGTGCCATGGCAACAGCCCACTGAAGGCAGCATGACCCCCGCCTGGCGCCCGGCTCAGGCGGAAAAGCCTGCACACGAAAAAGCGGACCCGAAGGTCCGCTTTCTGCTGCCGTCCACCGCCATCAGATGCGGCACGCGTCGGTATCTTCGGGCGAACCGCGCAACAGCGCGTTGAGCTCATCCACCACCGGAGCCCAGGCCGCATCGCAGGCAATCTCCTCGCGCAGGAAGCGCGACTGGTGCTCGCTCCAGAAGGCCGCCTTGTGCAAAGGCAATCCGTCAGGCAGCTTGTTCTGGGCGCAGAAGCACTCGATGGCGGCTGCACTGCTCTCCAGTCCCAGTTGATCGAACAGGGCGCGCAGGTCAAAACTGTCGGTATACATGGTGCTCTCCTTGTCATTACCGGCCGGGTCAATCAGAACCGGTCCACACAGTCACTGTAAGCAGGAACTCCGGCGCCGCGTGTCAGACAGATGCGCATGGATCTGCCGGCATGCAGCAACGCAGGCGCTCCGACAGTTCGTCCACCACGGTGGTCCAGGCGGCATCGCGGGCGATCTCCTCGCACAGGAAGCGCGCCTGGCTCTCGTTCCAGAACGCTGCCTGGTGGATGCGCACACCATCCGGCAGCGGGTTGTGCTGGCGAATGAAGGCGTCGATGGAGGCCTGGTCGTTGTCCAGGCCCAGCTGCTTGAACAGGGCGGGCATGTCGTAGCCGGATGTGTACATAAGCGCTCCTCCACGCAAAGACCGCGCCACGCTGGCGCATGCGCTTGATGCTAGGCGGGAAGGGCCAAATACACCAAGCGCCGGCACGAATTCCGGCACTGGGTCTGGGGCTACTGCCGTTTCGACGATGCGCGAATCGCGGTGGTGCGTCGCTCAGGCCATCTCGGGTGCAGGCGCGCTGCCGGCCACCAGCGGATAGCGCGCCGCCAGCAACTCCTGCAGGCCGAACTGCTGCACGATCTCGTGCATGCGATGCGCCGCGCTGCGCTTCTTCTGGCCCGTGTATTCGGCCAGGATCAGCTCGTTCTTCAGGCTGTGCTCCCAGCCCACCAGCTCCGTCACAGTCACGCTGTAGCCCTGCGACTCCAGGTACAGGCAGCGCAGCACGTTGGTGAGCTGACTGCCCATCTCGCGCGTGTGCAGCGGGTGGCGCCACAGCTCGGCCAGCGGCGTGCGCGACAGGTTCAGCGCCTTGTGCTTGCGCAGGAATCCCGCCGTCTCCGCCTGACAGCACGGCACCAGCACCATGTGGCGTGCCTGCTTCTGCAGTCCGAAGGCAATCGCATCATCGGTGGCCGTGTCGCAGGCATGCAGCGCCGTCACCACATCGATCTGCGCCGGCAGCTCATCGCTCTGCGCGGACTCCTGCACCGTCAGCGGCAGAAAGCGCATGCGCTCGAAACCCAGCCGCTGCGCCAGCTCGCGCGACTTCTCGACCAGTTCCTGCCGCGTCTCGATGCCGTAGATGGTGCCGGCCTCGCGCTGGCGGAAGAACAGGTCGTAGATGATGAAGCCGAGATAGGACTTGCCCGCCCCATGGTCGGCCAGCGTGATGTTCGCGTGGCCCGCGCTTTCCAGCTGCAGCAGGATCTTCTCGATGAAACCGAACAGGTGGTACACCTGCTTGAGCTTGCGGCGCGAATCCTGGTTCAGGCCACCCTCGCGCGTGAGGATGTGCAACTCCTGCAGCAGCTCGACCGACTGGCCGGGGCGCAGCGCTTCCTGCACCTGACGTGCCATGACATCGGCCTTGGCCGTGCGGCCACCAACCTGGCCCGGCTGGCGTTCGGAGCGACGGGCTGGCGCCGTCCCCGGCCCGCGAGCGGCAACGGCTCCGCCACGCTCTCCACGCGCGGCCTTAGCCATGGTGGTCTTCACCTTCGTGCTTGTCCTGCGCATCGTCTGCCGGTGCCTGACCATGCACCGGGCACTGCTTCACCCACTCGTCCGCACTCACGCGCGTGACGATGCCCAGCTTGTTCCAGCCTTCCACACCCAGATGCTCCAACAATTCGATGTTGCGATCGGGAATGTCATCCACTTCGGGATAGGTCTCCACCGCGCGGTCGATGCTCTCCTCGCGCAGCAAATGCAGGATGGGATACGGCGCCCAATTGGTGGCGTTGCTGATCTCTTCCGGCTCGGTGCCATCAAACTGGAAGCGCGGGTGGAAATAGGCAATCTGCAGTTCGCCTTCCAATCCCAGGTCGGCCAGGATGTCATCCGCCGCACCGGCGAAATCGTTGAAATACAGGAAGTCGTCGAACATCGCCGGAAAGATCATCAGCGTGGTTTCACGCTCTTCCATCGGCGTTTCCATCAGCGCGATCAGCTCATCGTGCACGGCCTGCAACGCCTCGTCCTCGGTCTGCGCACCGCACACGGCATAGTGCACCTGCTCCTTGACGTAAGTGGCCTTGGCAAAGGGGCACAGATTGAGGCCGATCACGGCCTGCTCCAGCCAGTGGCGGACATCTGCGACGACGGTGGCGGCGAGTTCGGTAGTCATGCGCGCATTGTGCCACGCAGGGGACTGCTGCGGTACCACGTGCGGCGGCAGATCCAGTCACTAATGATCGCTGCGCAACCCTGTCAATCTCGATGCCGCGCCGGATGACCACTGTGCACCCCTGTCAGCCTCAATGCCGCACCGGATGACCACTGGCCAGCCGGCCGAAGCGCGTGGCCAGCAGGCAACCGGCCAGGGCACAGGCGCCGGTCGCCACCCAGGTCCAGTGCCAGCCCCCCACTTGTGCCGACAGCCAGGCCGCCACCAGCGGCCCGAAGAACTGGCCAGTCGACGAGCCCTGCAGCATCCACCCCACCGTGGTGGAAATCAGTCCGGTGTTGGGTGCCAGCCGCGGCACCAGTGCAAACAGGGTCCCCGGCACTAGCCCGCCCACCAGCGAGAACAGCAGCATGCCGCCATAGCGCACGGCAGGCGACAGTTCCAGTCCGACAAAGGCCAGCCAGGAGCCCAGCGCCATCACCACAAAGCCCGCGATCAACAGGCTGCCCGGCTGCGCACCGCGGTGCAGCAGCATGCCGGCAGCGACGTTGCCGAAGATGTTCATGGCCGGCACCAGCGCCATCAGCACCCCCAACGTCCAGCCCGTGACGCCCGCCTGGGCATAAATGGTGGGCAGAAAACCGATCACCGCCATCCACTGCGCGGCATAGACACAGAAGGTCAGGAACAGCAGCCACGGGCCAGTGCTGGAGAGCGTCAGGCGCAGCTTGCTGCCCAGTCCGCCCTCTCCCGCCTGCGCTATTGCGCGCGATGGATCGGCCGGCACCCAGCGCCACACGGCCGCCAGGCACAGCACGCACAACAGGCCAATCAGCCACCACCAGCTTTCCCAGCCTCCCGCCAGAATCACCGCCGGCCCCAGCAACATGGCCAGCGCCGTGCCAAACGGCACATAGGCGCCCCAGATGCCCATGACCTGCGTGAGACGCTCCGGCGGCACCAGCCGGCGCAGCACTGCGGGCGCAGACAGCGAGGTCAGCAGAAAACCCAGCCCTTCGAAGGCGCGCAACACCAGCAGCACGGAAGCACTTTCGGTGAAGCCCCCGACCAGACTGGCCAGGCTCATCAAACTCAGGCCCGTCAGCATGGAGCGGCGCAGGCCGAACCGGTCGCTCGCCAGCCCCAGAAATAGTCCCATGCTGAGCGATGCCACCTGCACCAGCGACAGCAGCCAGCCCGCCTGCATCAGCGTCATGCCCAGTTCGCGCTGCAGCGCGGGCACGGCCGGCGGCAGCTTGCCGATGATCATCGCCGCGCACACGCCGGTGACCATCACCACCCGGGCGGCCCCCATGCCGCGCCCGGCCGTCCCTGTCACATCAGCACCTGCTGGCCGGTCAGGCGCGCGTGTTCGCGCAGGGCAAAGCGGTCCGTCATGCCGGCGATGTAGTCGGCCACGGCGCGTTCGGTATCGGTGCGCGCGGCAAAATCGGGCTTCATCTCGCCGGGCTGCTGCAGGTAGATGGCAAACAGCTCGCGCACCACCTGCTGCGCCACACCCATGGTCTGCATCACCTGCGGATGGCGATACAGCGCATGCAGCAACAGCTGCTTGAGCTGCAACGATTCGGCGCGCATGTCCGCACTGAAGCCCACCAGGGGCGGGCACTGCCGCACCTCGTCCACATGCTGCGGCCGGTGCTGTGCCAGCGCCGCACGCGTGGCGCGCATCACGTCATACACCTGCTCGCTCAGCATGCGGCGGATGGTTTCGTAGAGCAGGCGGCGCCCGGTCAGCTGCGGATGATCGCGCTGCACGCTGGCATGGTGGCGCGCCACCAGCGGCACCGTCAGCACCTGCTCCCAGGTCAGCAGGCCGCTGCGCAGTCCGTCGTCGATATCGTGGGCGTTGTAGGCAATCTCGTCCGCCAGATTGCACAACTGCGCTTCCAGGCTCGGCTGCGTGCCCTGCAGAAAACGCTGCCCGACACCTCCCGGCTCGCGCTGCTCCAGCCAGCGCGCATTGCGGGCCGAACAGTGCTTGAGAATTCCTTCGCGCGCCTCGAAGCACAGGTTCAGACCGTCGAACTCCGGATAGCGCAACTCCAGCACATCCACCACCCGCAGACTCTGCATGTTGTGCTCGAAGCCGCCGTAATCCGCCATGCAGGCGTTGAGCGCATCCTGACCGGCGTGGCCGAACGGCGTGTGGCCCAGGTCATGCGCCAGCGCAATCGCCTCCACCAGATCCTCGTCCAGCCCCAGCGCGCGCGCAATGCTGCGGCCCAGCTGGGCCACTTCCAGCGAATGCGTGAGCCGCGTACGGAACAGGTCCCCTTCGTGATTCAGGAATACCTGCGTCTTGTACACCAGCCGGCGAAAGGCCGAGGAGTGCACGATGCGATCCCGGTCGCGCTGGAACATGCCGCGCGTCGGGGCCTCCGGCTCGGCATGGCGGCGCCCGCGCGACTGCAGCGGATGCGCCGCCCACGGGGCGTGTTCCTGTGCCGGCGCATCGCCACGCAGGCTGTCTGGCAGGTCCGGAACAAAGATCGCCACGATGCGCTCAGCGCTGCATGAGGCAGGCGTGCGGGTTGCTGTGGGCCGCGATCACCTCGGCCACCAGGGCATCGGGAGCCGTCGCCAGCGCCGCCTCTCCCGGCTGCGCAATCACCACAAACCTGATCTGGCCCGCCTCGGCCTTCTTGTCCACGCGCATGTGGTGCAGCCAGGCCTCGGCGTTTGCGCCGTTGCCGTTGCCGTTGCCGTTGCCGTTGCCGTTGCCGTTGCCGTTGCCGTTGCCGTTGCTGGCACTGGCACTGGCACTGGCACTGGCACTGGCACTGGCACTGGCACTGGCACTGGCACTGGCACTGGCACTGGCACTGGCAGGCGAATCCTCTTCCAGCTGCGGCGCCAGCACCGGCAGCCCGGCACGCTGCACCAGATTGCGCACGCGCTGCACAAAGGCGCCATCCACCAGCCCCAGGCGTGCCGACAACTCGGTCGCCAGCACCATGCCACACCCCACCGCTTCGCCGTGCAGCCAGGTGCCAAAGCCCAGCCCCGCCTCGATGGCGTGACCAAAGGTATGGCCATAGTTCAGGATCGCCCGCATGCCGCTTTCCTGCTCGTCCTGCCCCACCACCCAGGCCTTGATCTGGCAACTGCGGCGCACCGCCACGCGCAAGGCGTCAGCATCGCGGGCACGCAGCTTCTCCATGTTCTGTTCCAGCCACTCGAAGAAGGCCATGTCGGCAATCGGGCCGTACTTGATCACCTCGGCCAGACCGGCGCTCAGCTCGCGGTCCGGCAGCGTGGCAAAGGTGTCCATGTCGCACACCACGCGGCGTGGCTGGTAAAAGGCACCAATCATGTTCTTGCCGAGCGGATGGTTGATGGCCGTCTTCCCGCCCACGGACGAATCCACCTGCGCCAGCAGCGTGGTCGGCACCTGCACAAAGGGCACGCCGCGCATGTAGCAGGCCGCGGCAAAGCCGGTCATGTCACCCACCACGCCACCGCCCAGGGCAAACAGCACCGTCTTGCGGTCGCACTGGCCTCCCAGCAGCGCGTCGAAAATCTGGTTCAGCGACTCCCAGGTCTTGTACTGCTCGCCATCCGGCAGCGCCACGGTGCGCACCTGCGCGTAATGCGGTGCCAGCGCCTGTTCCAGCTGCGCGGCATACAGCGGTTGCACCGTGGTGTTGGTCACGATCACCGCCTGCCGCGCCTTGGGCAGGCCGTCCCAGGTCTCCGGCTGCCCCAGCAGGCCGCTGCCGATGCGGATCGGATAGCTGCGCGCATCCAGATCGATCTGCACCGTATCGCCGTCAGCGGCAGGAACAGGATCAAAAGCGGGCAGGGAAGCAGTGATGTCGAAACGGGTCAGGGCGGATGCAGCATTCATGCTGCCATTGTGACGCAAGAATGTGCAGGCGCCCTCGGCGCTCCCTCAGGATTGCCGTTCTGCCTTGTCGCCCGGCGCACGCCGCGCACGTGCCGGCAGGATGCCCGCCACCTCCAGCTGCATGGCAATGTGATGCACCAGCCCCTGCACCGAGCTGCGCCCGGTATCGATCACGAAATGCGCCGTCTCGCGGTACAGCGGGTCACGCGCCTGGAACAGCTCCTGCAGCTTGGCACGCGGATCGGCCACCTGCAGCAGCGGACGCTTGGTGTCATGGCGCAGGCGGCGGTAGATTTCATCGGGCGAGGCGCGCAGGTACAGCACCGTGCCCTTCTCGCGCAGCAGCGCGCGGTTCTCCGGCCGCAGCACCGAACCGCCGCCGGTGGACAGCACGCACTGGCGCGGATCCTCGGCAATGCGGCGCAAGGTCGCCGTCTCCAGATCGCGAAAGGCTTCCTCGCCCTGCTGCGCAAAATAGTCCTTGATCGGCATGCCGATGCCCGATTCGATCAGGTGGTCCGAATCGATGAAGGGCAGGCCAAAGCGGCGTGCCACCTGCCGCCCTGCCGATGATTTGCCCGAGCCGGGCATGCCTACCAGTACGATCACTCTTGCGTCTCCTGTCCGGTCAGCGCATTGCCACGCCGCCTGACAGGATTTTAGGCGTGATGAACACCAGCATCTCCTTCTTTTCGGTGGCCTGCGTGCGCGTCTTGAACAGGTTGCCCAGTACGGGAATGTCCCCCAGCAGCGGCACCTGGCTCACATCGTTGCGTTCGCTCATCTCGAAAATGCCGCCAATCACCAGCGTACCGCCATCCTCGATCAGCACATTGGTCTGGATATGCTTGGTGTCGATGGCAAAACCATCCAGCGTCGCGCGCCCTACCGAATCCTTGTTGACATCCAGATCCAGCACCACATTGCCCTCGGGCGTGATCTGCGGCGTGACCTCCAGCTTGAGGTTGGCTTTGCGGAAAGCCAGCGAAGTCGCCCCGCTGGCCGTCGCCACCTGATACGGCAGCTCGGTACCCTGCTCGATCAGTGCCTTGGTCTGGTCTGCCGTCACCACGCGCGGGCTGGACACCAGCTTGCCCTTGCCGTCAGCCTCCAGTGCCGAAATTTCCAGACTCAGGAAACGCGCCGCTGCCGGGCTGAAGATGCTCAGCCCCAGCGCCGCCGGCGCATAGCCGTTCTGCCCCATGGCGGGCAGGTTGTACAGGGTGGTTTCTGCCGCTCCAGGTTTCGAGGCCACACCGATCCGGTAGTCACGCCCGTTGATCGACCCCAGCGAAGCACTACCCTGACCCTGCCCCAGAATCGACAGGCGCGCACCCAGCGAACGCCCCCAGCTGTCGCCCGCCTCGACGATCCGCGCCTCGATCATCACCTGCCGCACCGGAATGTCCAGCCGGGACAGCAAGCCCTGTACCTGCTCCAGCACCGCTGGCACATCCGTCACGAACAGCTGATTGGTACGCGGCTCGGCAAACGCATGCCCGCGCGCACTCAGCATGCGCGAAGCTCCCGAACCGCTGCCAGCCAGATGCCGCACCAGGTCCGACGCCCGCGCATAGTTGAGCGCAAAGCCCTGTGTGCGCACCGGCTCCAGCCCCTGAATGGCGGAACCCGCCTCCAGCTCCAGCTTCTGCCTGGCCGCCAGCTCTTCCCGCGGCGCCACCCACAGCACATTGTCCTTGCGCTGCATGGCCAGCCCGCGCGCCTGCAGGATGATGTCGAGCGCCTGCTCCCAGGGCACGTCTTTCAGGCGCACCGTCATGCTGCCGGTGACCGAATCCGACGCCACCACGTTCAGGCCGGTGAAGTCGGCTATCACCTGCAGCAGCGCACGGACCTCGATATTCTGGAAATGCAGCGAGATGCGCTCACTGCGCGCTCCCCTGCTTCTGGCGCCACGCGGAATGACACCACGCACGGACGGTGTGCTGCCCTTCAACACCGGCTGCTCCTGCTCCTCCGCCACCGGTGCATATTCGCCCGTCTGTGCCGGCACATTGACATCCCCGCGCAAAGGAGCCGCCTGCGCCGCCACTCCCGCCAATCCGATCGCGACCAGCGCCACAGCCTGCCGCCATCGCCCACTCCCCTGCTGCTTCTGTTTCATCGTGTTCCTTCCTGCGCCAGCGGCAAACGCTGCAGACGCTGTTCGCCGTCTGGGCCAGTGCTGCCTCGGCCCTCCAGCCGAAGCGTCAAGGCCTGTGCGTCAATGCCGCTGACTCTGGCCCCACTGCGCCCGACCCGTTGCCCCACCCGCACCAGCTCCACGGCATCCCCCTGTCGTACCACTGCTGCAGTCTCGCTACCACGACGCAACAAGCCCAGATAGACGGGACCGGCGGATGCCGCTCCCGAAGCTGCTGCATCACTGGCAGCGCCCATCACCGGCGCCGCAGCAAACGGATCACGCCCGATCTCATCCGCCGGCCGCCCCATCTCCCCGCGCCCCGACTCGCCACCCGCAGCCAGTTCCGGCCACGGCTCCAGCGTCTGCACCGGCCCCGGCTTTTGCGCCTGAATCCAGGCATGCATGCCAGCTACCGGATCGGCCGGATCGGCACATCCCGCCAGCGTCAAGACCGCCAGCACCATGCCTCCAACGCTTGCTCTCATCCTCATGGCGTCTTTCCTCCGCTCTTGCGCGTCTTGCGTACCGGACGCTCGCCCGGCAACGTGAACCGGTACACGGAAAACTTGCCCTGTAAGACCAGCGTGCCCCGACTGCGCCCTGCCTTGCTGCGTTCGGGTGCCAGACTCCAGCGCTCCGCCACGACACTCCACGGCAAGCGCTGCAAGGCGCCGAGCATGCCCTGCACCCCTTCGTAGCCTCCCTCGACGCGCATCTGCAGCCCCTGCCGCGCATGGCCGTCCTGCAGCTTCTCTTTGCCAGGCTGCAGCCGCCCCACCTGCAAGCCCTGCCTGGCTGCAGCCTGATGCAGGGCCGACAGGAGCGCCGCCTCCCGGGCCGCCGTTGGCGCAAGTGCAGGATGCACCGCCTGTTGCTCCGCCATCTCTCGGGCCTGCCCGCGCAAGGCGGGCAAGCGCGCCACGGCGTCCACGCGCAACCGGTAGTCCTGCTGCAGTTTCAACTGGCGCTCCCGCTGCAGGGTCAGGTCTTCCTGCCCAAGCCGCAGCACCACCACGCCCGCAGCCACAGACACCCCGAGCGCCAGCAGCACCGCCACCCCCGCCTGCGCCTTGACAGGCCACTCGCCCAAGGGCCGCCCCTGCAGCCGCTGCCAGCTGCCACGCCAGCCATCCGCAGCCCCCTCCCGTATCCCGATCACTCTGCAGCCTCCCCACCGTCAACGGCACCGGCAGCAGACAAGCGCCCAGGCAAGGCCTCCTTCTCCAGTGGCAGCACCAGCCGGAACACCGCCCCGTCCTTGTCCTCCCGCACATCGGCCAGCAAAGCCGGCTGCCGCGTCACACCGGCGCCATCAATCCCCTCGCGCAAAGCCGTGGCCGCTTCACGCGATGGCACAGTGCCCTGCACCAGCAGTTGCCCCGGCTCCAGTTCCACCCGCGACAGGCTACCGCCTGCCGGCAGTTCACGCACGACCACCTCCAGCAAGCGCAAGGGGGCTTGTGCCTTCTGCTGCCAGGCCTGCCACTGCTGCAGGCGCTCACGCCCCTGACGCAATGCCGCCTCCAGTTTCTGCACCTCTGCAGCCTTCGGCCCCTGCTGCGCCAGGGCAGCTTCCAGCACCTGCGTCGCCTGTTCCTCCCGGCTGATGCGCTGCTGCGCCTGCAGATGCAGAAGCCCGCCGGTCAGCATCGCGACCACCAAGGCCGCGCCCAGCATGGCGTGCCAGCGCCGTCGATGAAACTTGCGCGCCGCCTCGCGGTGCGGCAACAGGTTCAGCGGGACCATGCATCCACTCCCCGCAGCGCCAGCCCGCAAGCCGCCCACCACCCCGAAGCCTCGATGGCCGACAGCCGCTGCAAGCCAGCGTCCTCCACCCGCATCCCCGCCCAGGGATGCAGCCATTGCACGGAGACTCGCGATACCTCGGTGCCAGCCACGCCCCCATGCAGTGCCTCCCGCACCTGCTGCATCAATGCCTCTTCTGCCGCCTCATCCCTCGCCAGCCATATGCCTCGCAGCGACGTCACATGCCCCCGGCACGCATGCCCCAGCACGCCGGCCAGATCCGCCAGTGCTTCCACTTCCAGAGCCTGCTCCGCCAGCAACGCACCATCCAGCATCCACAGCAGCGAGGCGCCGCCCTCGGTCCACACCACGATGCCATGCCTGCCCGCCACTTCCCCGGCCTGCACCCGCCACGCCCGCAGGGCAGCGGCCCGGGCAGCATGGGCGGCCACCTCAAGCACCCCCAGCTTCAACCCCGCGCCGCCCAGAACCTGCTGCCAGCCTTCCACTTCCGCCCGCGGCGCTGCCGCCACCAGCAGCTCGACCTCTCCCCCCTCCGCCGACGCAGGTACCACGCCAAAGTCCAGCTGCCACACATCCGGCAACAGGCCGTGACGGCTCTGGGCATCCACGCGTGCCATGTGCTCCAGATCTGCTTCCTCCAGCCCCGCAGGCGCCGTCATGCGCCACACGCGCACGGACGAGCGCGGCAAGCCTGCAACCACCCTCGACTCCCGCACACAGGCGCAATCGGCCATCCAGTCCTGCAGCCGCAGACTGTCCGCCCCCATGCTCTCCGGATCACCGGCAGCGACCGGCCCCAGCCGGCTCGCCGCCAGCAGGCGCACACCGCCGTCGGGCTCCCGTGCCAGCTGCACCATGTGCCAGCCCCGCGCATCCCGCGCCAGCCCCAGCGCCCCAGGCAGCGGCACGGCAGCCCGCCTCCAGGGCCAGCCAGCTCCTTGCTTGTTCCATTTCATCTTTGAATAAAATAATACTTTTGATTTATTTTATTCGCAAACAATCGACCAGAATGGAGCAGATTGCAATTTCGCAGTCCAGTGGCGAACACCCCACAACCGCAAGTCCTTGTTACAAGCCCCCTGCCCGGCCGCGACACAGATCTTCCCCTCTGATGCACAATGTCGTGATCCGGCGGGGGCCTGGGCCTGCCCGTACCCTTGCCATGCGCGCAACGTGCAGTCTTGCGCCCAGTACCCAATGCACCCATGACCTCTCCGATCGATCCCGTCCTTTCCGGCTCCTCCAATCGGGCACAGCCCCCCGCTCCCCCTCCACCCCAAAAACGGCACTGGTTTGTCCGCCTGCTGATGTGGCTGTTCGGCCTGGCGGTGGCAGGTGCGGCCACGCTGGCGCTGCTGGTGCTGGTGGCCCTGTCGGTGGCCTATCCCAACCTGCCCGACGTCACAAGCCTGCAGAACTACCAGCCCAAGCTGCCGCTGCGCATCTACAGCTCCGAAGGCAACCTGATTTCCGAATTCGGCGAGGAGCGCCGCAGCTACGTGCCCTTCAATGAAATTCCCAAGGTCATGAAGGACGCCGTGCTCGCCATCGAGGACGCCCGCTTCTACGAGCACGGCGGCATCGACTACGTCGGCGTGGCCCGTGCCGGCTTGGCCAACTTCAGCAAGTCCAAGAGCCAGGGCGCCTCCACCATTACCATGCAGGTGGCGCGCAACGTCTATCTCTCCTCCGAAAAGACCTTCACGCGCAAAATCTACGAGATGCTGCTGGCATTCAAGCTCGAGCACTCGCTGACCAAGGACCAGATCTTCGAGATCTACCTCAACCAGATCTTCCTGGGCAATCGTGCCTACGGCTTTGCCGCGGCTTCCGAAGCCTATTTCGGCAAGTCGATCAAGGACGTGAGCATTGCCGAGGCCGCCATGCTGGCCGGCCTGCCCAAGGCCCCCTCGCTCTACAACCCCATCGTCAACCCCAGCCGCGCCCGCACGCGCCAAGTCTACATCCTGGAACGCATGGTCGAGAACCGCTTCATCACGCCCGAACAGGCCGAGGAAGCCCGCAATGAACAGCTGGTGTACAAGCGCGCCAGCTTCGGCGATACCGTGCACGCCGACTATGTGGGCGAGATGGTGCGCCAGCTCATCTACGACCAGTACGGCCCCGAAGCCTATACGCGCGGCCTGAACGTCTACACCACCATCTCCACCCGCGACCAGAATGCCGCCTACGAGGCCGTGCGCCGCGGCATCCTCACCTATGATGGCCGACGCGCCTACCGTGGCCCCGAGCACTTCGTGACGCTGCCCAAGGACAAGGAGCTGCTGGAAGAAGCCATCTCCGATGCCCTGACCGACTATCCGGATGCCGGCGAAATGGTCGCTGCCATCGTCACCGAAGCCTCGCCGCGCAAGGTCGTGGTGCGCCGCAGCGACAACGAGGACATCGCCATCACCGGCAACGGCCTGCGCTTTGCCAGCTTTGCGCTGTCGTCCAAGGCCTCGGCCACGCAGAAGATCCGCCCCGGTGCCGTCATCCGCATCGTCAAGGGCAAGGGCGGCTGGGAAATCCGCCAGCTGCCCGAAGTGGAAAGCGCCCTCGTTGCCATGGACCCGCGCACCGGCGCCATCCAGGCCCTGGTCGGCGGCTTCGACTTCAACAAGAACAAGTTCAACCACGTCACGCAGGCCTACCGCCAACCGGGCTCGAGCTTCAAGCCCTTCATCTACTCGGCCGGCCTCGAAACGGGCATCATGCCGGGCACCATCGTCAGCGACTCGCCCCTGTACTTCGGCTCCGACGTCACTGGCGGCAAACCCTGGGCGCCCAAGAACTACGATGGAGGCAACGGTCCGCCGCTGTCCGTGCGCCAGGCCCTGGCCAAGTCCAAGAACATGGTGTCCATCCGCATCCTGCAGTCCGTGGGCACGCAGAAAACCCAGGAATGGGCCGGCCGCTTCGGCTTCCCGGCCGAACGCACCCCGCCCTACCTGACCATGGCGCTGGGCGCCGGCACCGTCACGCCGCTGGAAATGGCGGTGGGCTACTCGGTGTTTGCCAACGGCGGCTATGCCGTCAATCCCTACATCATCTCGCTGATCAAGGACCAGCGCGGCAACACCATCTCCGAAGTCAAGCCGGTCGAACTGACCGAAGACCGCCGCGCCATCCCCGAGCGCAATGCCTTCATCATGAACAGCCTGATGAACGAGGTGACCACCCGTGGCACCGCCGCACGCGCCACCGGCACGCTGGGCCGCTCCGACCTGTATGGCAAGACCGGCACGACCAACGACTCGAAAGACGCCTGGTTTGCCGGCTTCCAGGCTACCCAGGTCGCGGTGGTCTGGATGGGCTTCGACAACCCGCGCAACCTGGGCGACCGCGAAACCGGCGGCGGCCTGAGCCTGCCGATCTGGATCCAGTACATGCAGACGGCGCTCAAGGGCGTGCCGGTCACCGATCTCAACCGCAAGGCGCCGGAAGGCGTGACGCGCCAGGGCGACTGGGTCTATGAGGAATACGCCGGCGGACGCGGCATCAGCCGGATCGGCGTCTCCAACTACAACCCCAATCCCGGCCGTTCCAAGTCGGGAGGCCAGGGCAGCGACAGCAGTGACGGCGAACCCCAGGGAGCCGACCCGGCCGGCGCCCCCTCCAACAGTCCGCTGGCCACCGATGACGTTTTCCGCGGCAACTGAGGCCGCACCCCTTCAGGCAGCCCGCGGGCTGCCTGATTCGTCTGGGCAGGGTTCAGGCAAATTCCAGCGCCAGGCCCGCCTGCTCGCTGGCACAGCGGCTCAGGTGGGCAAAGAATTCGCCATGGCCCTTGGTGTCCTGCCATTGGCTGCCATCAAACTTGTAATGGAAACCGCCCGCACGGGCCGCCATCCAGATCTCGTGCAGCGGCTTCTGCAGGTTGATCACGATCTGGCTCTGGTTGGGGAACACCAGCGTGATCATGCCGCCCACGCGCTGGTTGTCGATATCGGCGTCGGTGTCGTCATTGATGCGGTCGCATGCTGCTTCGATACGGCGCAACACCTGCTCCGCCGCTTCCAGGTATTCCAGGTCAGTCATTACAATTCCAGCCTATGTTGAATGTCCGAATCATTGTAAACAGCGCCCTGCTCGGCCTGTGCTGTACCCCGCTGATGGGCTGTGGCCAGAAAGGGCCTCTGTATCTGCCCACCGCGCCGGAAGCGGCCCACCGTGCCACGCTGCCCGAAACACTGCTTGGCCCGGTACTGCCACGCGCCAGGGCAGCCACGCCCGCCGCCAGCGCGGCGTCCGCTTCCGTCACGGCTTCGGGCGCCACGCCGGCCGTTGCCCCTCTACCGGCCCCCATCCTCGCGCCAGACGTTGAAGCAGACCCGCTGCAACACGACGACATCCGCTGACGCCCCGTCCCCTTTCGGCCTTCGGCCCCGATCCCCTTCCCTCCTGCGAAGCACCGCCATCATGACCACCCTGCAACTCCCCGGCGCCCCCTCCCTGGCCTACGATGCCAACAACCAGCTTTGTGTCGACGGCGTGTCCGTCGCCGATCTGGCGCGCGAGCACGGCACGCCGCTGTTCATCTATTCCAAGGCCACCATGCTGCGCGCGCTGCAGGCCTACCAGCAGGGCTTTGCCGGCCGCAACGCCCTGATCTGCTTCGCCATGAAGGCCAACTCCACGCTGGCCGTGCTGCAGGTGTTTGCCCAGGCCGGCTGCGGCTTCGACATCGTCTCCGGCGGTGAACTCGAGCGCGCCTTGGCAGCCGGGGCCGACCCGGCCAGGATCATCTTCAGCGGCGTCGGCAAGAAACGCAGCGAAATGCGCCAGGCGCTGCAGGCCGGCATCGGCTGCTTCAACGTCGAAAGCATCAACGAACTGCACGTGCTCAACGAGGTTGCCGTGGAGCTGGGCTGCCAGGCGCCCATCAGCATCCGCGTCAACCCCAACGTCGACGCCCGCACCCATCCCTACATCTCCACCGGCCTGAAGGGCAACAAGTTCGGCGTGGCGCACGAAGAGGCGCTGGGCGCCTACCAGCTGGCCGCCAGCCTGCCGGGCCTGCAGGTAGTCGGCATCGACTGCCACATAGGCTCGCAGATCACCCAGCCCGGCCCCTACCTCGACGCCATGCAGCGCATGCTGGATCTGGTGCAGCTGATCGAATCACACGGCATCCCGCTGCCGCATTTCGATTTCGGGGGCGGTCTGGGCATCACCTACGCCGATGAAACCCCGCCTGCCGCCAACGACCTGTGGAAGGAGCTGCTGGCCGAGATGGACGCCCGCGGCATGGGCGACCGCCAGCTGCTGATCGAACCCGGTCGCTCGCTGGTCGGCAACGCCGGCATCTGCGTGGCCGAAGTGCTGTTCCTCAAGCATGCCGAAGCCAAAAATTTCTGCATCGTCGACGCTGCCATGAACGACCTGCCGCGCCCCGCCATGTACGAGGCCTACCACCAGATCGTGCCGGTGAAACAGGCGCAAGCGGACGCAGCCGCCACCACCTACGATGTGGTCGGTCCGGTCTGCGAAAGCGGCGACTGGCTGGGTCGCGACCGCGCCCTGTCCGTGCAGCAGGGCGACCTGCTGGCCGTGCTGTCTGCCGGCGCCTACTGCATGAGCATGTCCAGCACCTACAACAGCCGTGGCCGTGCCGCCGAAGTGCTGATTGCCGACGGCAAGGCGCATCTGGTGGCCGAACGCGAAACCGTAAGCGCCATCTACGCGCGCGAGCGCCTGCTCTGATCTAGCAAGGCAGCCACGAAGGACAGTGCTGCCCAAGCCCTGTTCCGAGTGGCCAGGCTCAGCTGATTTGGGGCTTGCCTTGGCTGTCTTTGGCGGAGGGCGACATTCCACCACAGCCGCCCGGATTCGGTATCTGTGTGATCTACATTCAATGTCCGCAAGCCCCCGCCGCCGGCTGGCTGCGGTTCCAGTACCACAGCCGCCAGCCCAGCAGCAGGCCGAGGATGGCGGTGTAGACCCACACCTCGGCCGTATCGTTCTTGCCGGCGCGCATCCACAGGAAATGCAGCACCGCCGTGCCGGCCGCCACATAGATCAGGCGATGCAGCGCCTGCCAGTTGGACGCCCCCAGCGCCCGGATCGCGGCGTTGTTCGAGGTCAGCGCCAGCGGCAGCAACAGCAGGAAGGTCAGCATCCCGGCCAGGATGAAGGGCCGGTCGGCAATGTCGGTGGCGATCTCGCCCAAGCTGAAGCCCATGGCCAGCCCCATGTAGAGCACCAGATGCACCACGGCATAACTGAACATCAGCAAGCCCAGCACGCGCCGGAAACGCAGCACCTGCGGCAGTTTGAAAGTCACCCGCGCCGGCGTGACGGCCAGCGTCAGGCACAGAAAGCGCAGCGCCCAGTCCCCCGCCCCGCGCACCAGCGACTCTTCCGGGTTCACGTAAGCGCCCTGCATCGTCTGCCACACCATCCAGGCCAGCGGCAACAGCCCCAGCATCCACAGCACGGGCTTGGCCTTGCGGCTGGCCAGCATGCGCTTGATCACATCCATCATCGTTCCTTCAGAAATTTTTCGTCAGATCCATGCCAGTGTAGAGGCTGGCCACCTGCGGCGCGTAACCGTTGAACAGCTGCGTCTTGCGCCGCGGCGTCCACAGGCTGTCGCCGATACGGCGCTCCGTCGCCTGGCTCCAGCGCGGGTGCGGCACGGAGGGATTCACGTTCGAATAGAACCCGTACTCGTTCGGCGCCACCTTGTTCCACGCCGTGCGCGGCATCTGCTCGGTCAGGCGGATGCGGACCAGGCTCTTGGCACTCTTGAAACCGTATTTCCACGGCACCACGAGGCGCACCGGTGCCCCGTTCTGCGCCGGCAGCACCTCGCCATACATGCCCAGCGCCAGCAGCGTCAGCGGGTGCATGGCCTCGTCCAGCCGCAGGCCTTCGACATACGGCCATTCCAGCACCGAGGAGCGCAGCCCCGGCATCTGTTTCGCATCCGCCAGCGTCACGAACTCCACGAAGCGCGCGCTGCCCGTAGGCTCCACACGCCGCAGCAGGCTGGACAGGGAATAGCCCACCCACGGAATCACCATGCTCCAGCCTTCCACGCAACGCAGGCGGTACACGCGCTGCTCCAGCGGAGCGAGCTTCAGCAGGTCCTCGATCCCCAGGGTGACCGGCTTGTGCACGGCGCCTTCGATGCGGACCGTCCAGGGCGAGGTCCGCAGGCGGCCTGCGTGGCGGAAAGGATCATCCTTGCCGGTGCCGAATTCATAGAAATTGTTGTAGCGCGTGGCGTCGCGGTAGCTCGTCTGCGCTTCGCTGCTGCTGGCACCCAGCACGCGCGACTTGCTGGCTGCCAGCTTGCGTGCCCCGGGTGTGCCCGTCGCCTGGGCGTGCGCCACGCCGGCCACGCCCATGCCTCCGGCAACGGCTGCTGTCGCCAGCAGCCCCGCCTCGCGCAGCCACTGGCGCCGTGCGGCGTACTGTGCAGGATCGGTGATCTCGCTGGAGATCCGGTGCTCGAATCCCCGCTCGCGGTGGTAATGCATGGCTGGCTCCTTGCAACGTGGAAGCGTCATTCTTGCAGACATGCAACTCCCCGCCCCGGCCTGGGGGCAGAGTCCTCACCACGGTGTCAGGGATAGCGCCCGCAGCGGCAATCCGTACGCTGTGCACCAAGCAAGGTATCCAGTCGCACCCTCCATGAAAAACGGGCACCCGTCACCGGATGCCCGTTCCTGCCGTGCGTCGCCGCGATCAGAGCGTACCGTAGCTGTGCAGGCCGCTCAGGAACATGTTCACGCCGATGAAGGCAAAGGTCGTCACTGCCAGACCGGCCAGCGCCCACCAGGCCGCCACGGTGCCGCGCAGGCCCTTCATCAGGCGCATGTGCAGCCAGGCCGCGTAGTTCAGCCACACGATCAGGGCCCAGGTTTCCTTCGGGTCCCAGCTCCAGTAGCCGCCCCAAGCCTCGGCCGCCCACAGGGCACCCAGCACGGTGGCAATGGTGAAGAAGGCAAAGCCGACGGCGATGGACTTGTACATCACGTCATCCAGCACTTCCAGTGCCGGCAGGCGCGCCGCAATCGCCTTGCGGCCCAGCAGGATGCCGGCCACGATCAGCGCGGAAATGCCGAAATAGATCGCCCAGTAGGTGCTCAGCGTCTGCATGCCGCTCTGGCGGAACACCACCGGCTCCAGGCACAGCACGATGCCCAGCAGCCACAGCGGCGCCAGCTTGTACCACTTGGTCTCGGTCGCCTGCTTCTTGATCAGATAGGCAAAGGCCACCATGGCAGCCAGGGCAAAGGTACCGTAGCCGATGAAGTTGGCGGGCACGTGCAGCTTCATCCACCAGCTCTGCAGTGCCGGCACCAGCGGCTGGATGGCCTGCGCCTCGCGCACCAGCGTGTACCACAGCAGAAAGCCCACGGCTGCGCTCACCACCAGCATCACGAAGGCGCCCAGCGCCCGCGTGCGGTACTGCATCTCGTAATACAGATAGAACAGCGCCGTCATCCAGCAGAACAGCACGAACACTTCGTACAGGTTGCTGACCGGAATGTGGCCGATGCCGGCTCCGATGTGGTGGCTTTCGTACCAGCGCACCATGGTGCCGATCAGCGCCATGCCGACTGCCGTCCAGGTGATGCGCGAACCCAGCACTTCCATGGTGTTGCTGCGGTAGGCGTCCACGCCATCGGACTCGATCTTGCCGGTAAACATGCCGATCCAGTAGAAGATCGTGCTGATGAAGAACAGCATGCACATCCACAGGATGGCCGACTGGCTCGAGAGGAAATACTTCAGCAGGAACACGCTGTCGGCGCGCTTCAGGTCGCCGTCATAGAGCGAGATGGACAGCAGCGAAAACGCCGCCACCACCAGCATCAGGACAGCCGCCGGACGCCAGAACCAGCCCAGCCAGATCAGCACCGGCACGGTACCGATCAGGATGCCCTTCTCGTAGCCATCCATGGCGTGGTTGTATTGCAGGAAGGCAAACACGCCGCCTGCCACGACCAGCAGGGCAAACAGCCAGTCGAACCAGTTGCGCCGGCTGAAATAGCCTTCGCTCAGCGTGATGGTGACCGGAGCGCCAATGGGCGCCTGCGGACTGGTGGTGCTCATAGGGGTACTCATGTCATCGGACTCCCAGCAGTTTGTCTTTAAGCACTGCAAATTCCTTGTCGCTGTCGATATTGCGACGGTTGCTGGACAGCGCCATGGTAGCGCTGCTCGCTTGTCCCTGCTCACCTGTCGGGGTAATCCACACCCACACGCGGCGCTCGCGGATATAGAGCATGGCAAACACGCCCAGGATCAGGAACAGGCAGCCCAGATAGACCACCCACTTGCCCGGACTGCGCGTCACCTGGAACACGCTGGCCTGCACCTGCTTGAATTCCTTCATGTGGAACAGCAGGGGTTCAGGATACAGCGGCGCATCGCTCAGCGCCACCACGGCCTGGGCCATAAAGGCACGGTTCTGTTCCTTGTTCAAGTCCAGCTCGGGCAGGCCGGCCCTGGCACGCTCCACCTGCAGCAGCTCGATCAGCGTGCCATTGAGAATGCGCAGCAGCACATCGCCAAAGCGCGTCTGCTGGTCCGGCGGGATGGTTTTCTCGATGAAGGCGGCAATCGCCTGCAGGCCGAAGCTGCGGGCGGCCTCGCTGTTGGGATCGAGGCGCGCCTGCGGCAACAGCGCCGGGTCGCCGGCGAACAGCGACAGCACGCGCTCGGCCGAGGCGCTGAGCTGCTCGGTCATTTCGGGGCTTTCGGTGCCGGCATTGGCCGCCACGTAGCGCTTGACGGCCTCGGCGCGCAGCGCCGGATCCATCAGCGCCTCGCGCAGGCGCAGGAATTCGTTCAGCTCGCCCTTCTCATCAGCCGGAATGCGCAGGTAGCGGAAGGGCTCGGCGGTATTGGCGCGCACCCCGAACATGAACTCTGGCACGCCTTCGCCTGAGTTGATCGGCAGCATGTAGTTGTTGAACTCGCGCGCCTGGCCAGAAGAATCACGCAGCTTGTAGGTCACGCTCGGGCCCACGTTGCGCAACTGGTGTTCCTTCTTGTTCTGCGCCGAACCCAGGTTCTGCTTCAGGGTCTGCTGCAGGTCGACCTTGCGCACGTCCACGCCACGGTCGCCCTTGCCATCGTCGCCGAAGTTCTCGACGTTGATGGTGCGCAGGTTGGTGATCTCCAGCGTGCGCTTGTCGCTGCCGCCCACCATGGTCTGCGAAGTGCCGACCGCGCCCTTGACCTCGAACGGCGCAGTGGGATTGCCCATGCCGATGGCCTGCAGCGTGATCTCGGAGCCGCCATCCTCGAAGCTGGACTGGTAGATTTCGATGCCCTTGAAGCTGGCCGGCTTGTTCACCTCGATGCGGGCGTCCTCGCGCTTGCCGGTTTCCTTGTCGATGATGACGACCTCGCTGGCAAACACACGCGGCATGCCGGTGGGGTAATACTCGACGATGAACTTCTTCAGCTCCAGGATGAAGGGCAGCTCCTGGATCAGCACGCCATCCTTCTGGTTGAGGATGGCGTTGTCGGCCGCCGTGCCCTCCGGCACGAACAGGTTGCCGCGGAAGCTGGGGTTGCTGGCGCTCAGGCGGTGTTCGGGCTTGATGTCGGCAATCATGCCGCCGCCGGTGTAGGCACTCTTGCCGTTGAACCAGGTCTGGGCACGCACCATCAGGTCGCCATCGAACAGGCCGCCGATGCAGATCAGCACGATGGCGCTGTGCGCAGCCAGATAGCCGATCTTGTTCATGCCGCCCGCCTTGGCCGCCACCATCCAGCCTGCGCCCTGCGCGGTCTGGCGCTGCTGCAGCTTCACCTTCCAGCCGCCGCTGGCCAGGGTGCGGCCGATACGCTGGGCCGCCTGTTCGGGCTGTTCGCCAAACTGCGCTGTGGCTTTCTGGCCGAAGGCATTGAGCGCCTGCTCGCGAATGTTTTCCTTGTAGTTGCGCAGATCCTGCACGATCTTGGGCAGGTTGCGGGCAATGCACAGGCTGGTGCTCACCACCAGAAACGCCAGGATCAGCAGAAACCACCAGGCGCTGTACACGCTGTACAGGCTGAGCGCCTCGAACACGCGCGCCCAGAACGGGCCGAACTGGTTGATGTAGTTGTTGAACGGCTCGTGCTGCTTGACCACGGTGCCGATTACCGACGCCACACAGATGATGGTCAGCAGCGCAATGGCAAAGCGCATGGACGACACCAGTTCGACGGCAGAGCGCCACCAGCGTCCGCCGCTGCGTACCTGCAGGCCTTGTGTGGAAAAAGTCGTCATGCTCGGGAAAATCTGTGGTCTGGGGCAAACATCAGGCGCGCACCGCACCCGCGCACATGATACGGGTATTCACTGAAGCCGGTCTTAACCAGATTCAAAAAACACAAAAGCGGGCCGCAGCCCGCTCTTGAGGTATGGCAGGAGCCCTGCACCTGCTGCTCCGGCAGCGCGAACTGCTGGCCGCCGAAAGCGTCAGGATCAGCGCAGGCCCTGGATGAAGTCGGAAACCGCCTTGATCTGGGCATCGTTCATGCCGTTGACCACTTCGGGCATGACCTTGTCGTTGGTGCGGATGCCGTCGCGGAATTCCTTGAGCTGCAGCTCGGTGTAGCCGGCGTGCTGGCCTGCCAGACGCGGATACTTGATCGGCATGCCGGCGCCGTTGGGGCTGTGGCAGGCTGCGCAGGCAGGAACGCCACGGGCGATGATGCCGCCGCGCCAGATCTTCTCGCCCAGGGCGAGCGTATCCTTGTTGGTGGCGGCCTGGGGCTTGGCCTTCTGGCTGTGCACGAAGTAGGCGATGTTGCGCATGTCTTCATCGCTCAGCGGAGCGGCAAAGCCGGCCATGACGGTGCCCTTGCGCTTGTTTTCCTTGAATTCCTGCAGCTGCTTGATGATGTACTCGGGGTGCTGCTGGGCCAGCACCGGGTTGGCAGCAATGGTGGAGTTGCCGTCAGCCGCGTGGCAGGCAGCACACACTGCATTGAACGATGCCTTGCCCTTTTCCAGGTTGGGAGCAGCAGGAGCAGCAGCGGGCGTGGCAGCCACGGCCGAACCGGCAGCAGCCAGCATCGCGGCGGAAATCAGGGAAGCAGCAAAAGAGATAACAGGCTTCATGGTTGCATGGGTCCGTAGTGAACAGAGACCCCGGAAGACCGCTCAATCCGGGTAAACTCTTTCATTCTACAACGCAAGGTAACCAAAAATAACCCTGCCTTCATTTTCTGTTGCCATTCGCGCAGCAATGCTTGCTCCCGGGCAAGACCCTTCACAGCGATTCCGCCATGGCCGCCTCTCCGCGCTCCCCCAAGTCTGCGTCCCGCAGCAAGCCCGCCGCTCCCGCCAAACCGCCCAAGACGCCAACCGCGCTGGGCTGGACGCACACCGCGCGCTTCCTCACCACTGCCGCGCAGCTGCACCAGCTGCCCGAGCTGGACGTTCCCGAGATTGCCTTCGTCGGCCGATCCAACGCCGGCAAGTCCACCTGCATCAACACGCTCACGCAGCAGCGCCAGCTGGCCTACGCCTCCAAGACGCCGGGCCGCACCCAGCACATCAACCTGTTCGCGCTCGGCCGCCAGGGCGAGACCGATGCGGTGCTGGCCGACCTGCCCGGCTACGGCTACGCCTCGGTGCCGCTGGCCGACAAGCAGCGCTGGCAGCGCGTCATGGCCAACTACCTGGTCACGCGCAAGAACCTCAAGGGCGTGGTGCTGATGAGTGATCCGCGTCTGGGCCTGACGGAGCTGGACGAACTGTTGCTGGAAGCCATCCGCCCGCGCGTGGAGGAAGGCCTGAAATTCCTGGTGCTGCTCACCAAGTCCGACAAGCTCACCCGCAGCGAAGCCGCCAAGGTGCTCTCCATCACGCGCCTGCAGGCTGGCGGCGGCGACGTGATGCTGTTCTCGGCCCTGAAGAAGCAGGGCGTGGCCGAAGTGGCGCAACTGCTGTGGGACTGGACGCACGACAATGGTGACCTGCCCACATCCGAGAGCGGGTTCCCTGATGCAGATGCTCCCGATGAGCCGGAATGTCTTGACGACCCCGACAACATGGGAGACGACGCTAGCCCTGCTCCATAGCAGCGGCATGCACCCGAGGCAGCTGCGCCAACAGCTCGGGCAAAGCCTGCTGCACAGTATCCCAAACAAGCTCCAGATTGATCTCGAAGTAGCCGTGCGCGATGCGATTACGCATCCCCCATGCCGCGCCATGGAATTTCTGCATGGCTGGCCGCAAAATCACGATAGCCATCCATCACCTTGGTGGCCGCTTCGCCAAGAATGATGAGACTCATGATGACTGCTTGCTGCGTGCGCTTGTCCTCAAGAAAATCCGCCTTGGACAGCCCCGCTGTAAAGACTCAGGCATCCGACGCAGCCTGCTGCATGTGCTCGATATAGTCCGGCAACCGGTTGATGCTCATATGGCCCGCGCCTCCGCCAGAACAGCGGCGCGGAACTTGGCGGGCAAATCGGCCGGCGTCAGCACATCCACGGTGATTCCCAAAGCCTCCTCAAGCTCGTCCTTGAGCCCCCCAAGGTCAAACAAGGTCGTTCCCGGCTTCGCATCCACCAGAAGATCCAGGTCGCTGCCCTCTGTATCAGTGCCCCGCAACACCGAGCCAAACACGCGCGGATTGGACACACCAAAACGCTGCGTTGCTGCAAGCACAGCATATCGTCTGGCGTGGAGGGCTACGGAAGGACGCATGGTCATCAGAAGAATGCGAAAAGACAATTGCATCATTCCACATTGATGCCAAAAGTCAAATTCCGCGCTCACCCTCAATACACCGGCGGCATCCCCTCCGGCCGCGTCTTGAAGCGCTTGTGCACCCAGAAATACTCGTGCGGGCGCTTGCGCACCCAGGCCTCGAGGTAAGTATTCATGCGCTGGGTATCGGCCTCGACATCGGCCGTGGGAAAGTCCTTCCACGGCCCTTCCACATGCATGGTGTAGCCATGCGGATCGAGAAAGGTGACAGTGGTCACCACCTGCGCCCTGCCCAGCCGTGCAAAGCGTGACAGCGAAGGCACGGTGGCCGCGGGCTGGCCGAAGAAGGTCACGAAAATCGACTCCTGCGGGCCGAAGTTCATGTCGGGCAGCAGGTAGAGCATGCCCCCCTGCCGCAGCGCCGCAATGATGGGCTTCACCCCGTCACGCCGCCACACCACGCGCGCATTCTCGAAGCGCGTGCGGCCGCGCCGCAGCCAGCGGTCGGCCCCCGCATTGCGCTGCGGCGTGTAGATGGAGATGAAGTCGCGCTGCGGCAGCTGCCCCGACAAGGCCATGCCGCCGGCATCCAGCCCGACGAAATGCGGCGCAAACAGGATGGTGGGCTCATCGCCCTGCAGGGCCTGCACATCGCCCACCATGCGCAGGCGCTTGCGCAACAGCTCCGGGCTGCCATGCCAGAGCCAGATGCGGTCGAAAAAGGTCTGCACAAAGACGATGAAGTGGCGCCGCACCACGCGCTTGCGCTCGGCCTCGCTCCACTCCGGAAAGCACAGCGCCAGGTTCACCAGCGCCACATGGCGGCGACGCGGAATGGCCCAGTACAACAGGCTTCCCAGCGCAGCCCCCAGGGCGCGCCACACCCACAACGGCAGATACGCCAGCACGCCCAGCACCGCGTACCAGAGACGCTCCCGGCCGCCGAGCGGGGGCAACTCCTTTTCCTGCGGCTTCAGCGGGCGCTCCGAAGCCTTCGCCGCCTGAGCGGGCGCCCGCGCCTCGCCCACGGGTGTACTTCCCGCAACCGGGGGCGTCATGTCACGCTGCGACGGCTCGCTCATGCCACAGGCTCCTTGCCCGCCTGCTCCACCGCCGGCTGCGGCCGCGGCTGGCGATAGCGCGCATAGCTCCACATGTACTGATTGGGGTCAGCCAGGATCACCTTTTCCATCTCGCGGTTGATCTGCGCCACCGCAGGCTCCAGTTCGGCCGGCAGGGGTTCGGACAGCGGGTTGCAATGCAGCAGGAATCCCCGCCCGTGCGGCAGTCGCTCGCCCCAGATCACGATCACCTCGGCCCCGGTCTGCTGCACCAGCTTGGCCGCCAGCGTCATGGTGTAGGCCGGGCGCCCGAAGAATGGCACCCACAGTCCCTGCCCTTCCGGCGGCACATGATCGGGCAGCAGGCCCACGGCCTCGCCCTTGCGCAAGGCCTTGATCATCTGGCGCACGCCGGCCAGCGTGGTTGGCGCCGACTTCAGCCCCGGACGGTGGCGCACATGCTTCATCATCTCGGCCAGCCAGGCCTGGCGCGCGGGGCGGTACAGCACGGTGAGATCGCCATATTGCGGGCCGAATTTCTCGGCCAGCGCCTGCGCCGTGATTTCGAAACAGCCCATGTGCGGCGTGAGGAACACCACGCCCTTGCCAGCCGCATAGGCGCGCTCCACATGTTCGACACCCTGCCACTGATAGGGCGCGGGCTTGCCGAACCAGATGCGCGGCAACTCGAAAATCATGCGTCCGCCGTGCGCAATGGCGCCACGCACCTGCGCCTTGCTCAGGCCGGCCTGATCGCGGTTCTCGGCCCAGCGCTGGCGGTAGCGCGACGACAGGCCATACACCAGCCACCCCACCACGGCGCCCATGCCGTGCAGCAGCCAGAGAGGAAAACGGGCAAAAAATCGAAACAGTTGATCCATGGCAAGTGTTTGCAGCCAGGGCAGAACCTGCACTTCTGGCCGGGTTTTGACGGATTCATTACAATAGCCCCCATCGCCGAGTTAAACGAGCAACTTGCAGGGCGATCCATCCTCCGACATTGTCGCACGGGGATGCGGGAAGGCAGACCGGAACCCCCGGCCGCCAACCATCCAGGGCCTGCCCACCGGCACAGCGGCCTACTGCTAAAGCGTTCGCCAGGCTCTCGATTGGCAACGCGTCTGTTTCAACCGTGCCAACAAAAAATGGAGCTTCCCCGCATGGCGAACGACTTTCTCTTCACTTCCGAATCCGTCTCCGAAGGCCACCCCGACAAGGTTGCCGACCAGATCTCCGATGCCATCCTCGACGCCCTGCTCGAGCAGGACCCGCGCGCGCGCGTGGCGGCCGAAACGCTGACCAACACCGGCCTCGTGGTGCTGGCCGGCGAAATCACCGCCAATGCCAACGTGGACTACATCCAGGTGGCGCGCGACACCATCAAGCAGATCGGCTACGACGACACCGCCTACGGCATCGACTACAAGGGCTGCGCCGTGATGGTCTGCTACGACAAGCAGAGCAACGACATTGCCCAGGGCGTGGACCACGCCAGCGACGACCACCTCAACACCGGCGCCGGCGACCAGGGCCTGATGTTCGGCTACGCCTGCGATGAAACGCCCGAGCTGATGCCCGCGCCCATCCACTACGCCCACCGCCTGATGGAACGCCAGGCCGAACTGCGCAAGAATGGCACCCTGCCCTTCCTGCGCCCGGACGCCAAGGCCCAGGTCACCATGCGCTATCTGGACGGCAAGCCGCAGAGCGTGCAGACCGTGGTCATCTCCAGCCAGCACACGCCCGAAATGAGCGTGGGCGACAAGATGAAGCCCGAGTTCATCGAGGCCATCGTCGAGAGCATCATCAAGCCGGTGATTCCGGCCGAGATGCTGGTGGACACCGAATTCCTGATCAACCCCACCGGCCGCTTCGTGGTGGGCGGCCCGCAGGGCGACTGCGGCCTGACCGGCCGCAAGATCATCGTGGACACCTACGGCGGCGCCTGCCCGCACGGCGGTGGCGCCTTCAGCGGCAAGGATCCGACCAAGGTGGACCGCTCTGCCGCCTATGCCGCGCGCTATGTGGCCAAGAACATCGTGGCGGCCGGCCTGGCGCGCCAGTGCCAGATCCAGGTGTCGTACGCCATCGGCGTGGCGCGCCCGATCAACGTGACGGTGTACACCGAAGGCACCGGCGTGATCGAGGACCATGCCATCGAAAAGCTGGTGCAGGACCACTTCGACCTGCGTCCGAAGGGCATCATCGAGATGCTGAACCTGCAGCGCCCGATCTACACCAAGACCGCCGCCTATGGCCACTTTGGCCGCAGCGAGCCGGAATTCAGCTGGGAGCAGACGGACAAGGCGGCGCTGCTGCGGGCGGCAGCCGGGCTATGACACCTGATTGACGACCCTGAATACGAACGAGGCGCGCAAGCGCCTCTTTTTGTTCCAACATACGGGAGCCACTTGAAGTCGCATCAAATATGATGTAATGTGATAACAAATTTGATGCAGGAGCAAGTATGAGAACCACCGTGACGATTGATGATCGGCTGTACAGGCAAGCGCTGGAAGTTGCGGACGCTTCCATGGACAAGGCTGACCTGTTCCGGGAGGCCATCAAGATTTTCATCCAGGTGCAGGCCGGAAAACGGCTGGCCGCACTGGGCGGCACCGCCCCTCAGATGCAGGAGATTCCACGCCGCCGCGAAAGTGGCGAGCAATGAAACAGGTTCTGGTTGACACTTCGATCTGGGTCGAACACTTCAGGCATGGAAACTCCACGCTGGTTGAGTTGCTGAGTCTCAACCGGGTCATGGCACACCCGCTCGTGATCGGCGAAATAGCCTGCGGCACTCCCCCCCAGCGGGACCAAACCCTGAGCAGCTTGTTGCTCCTTCCGCAGCCCCAGCAAGCGGCCTTGCCGGAAGTCCTCGATTTCATCCAGCGTGAGCACTTGTATGGCCTGGGCTGCGGCCTGGTGGATTTGTTGCTGCTGTCGTCCACCCTGCTCACAGCCGGAGCCCTGCTGTGGACAGCCGACAAACGTCTTGCCAAGCTCGCACAACGATTTTTCGTCGCTTACGAGCCGGCATTGCATTAGGGTGCAGAGCGGATTCGATCTCGCCACGCAATTTTGAACCACCCAAGGTTTCGGGGAGGGTGATTGGTTAAAAAAAGAGCGCCGCACAAGCGACGCTCTTTCCAACTGGGTCAGCGGACCGGGATCAGAAGCGGTAACCCACTTTCACGCCCACGGCCACGGCGTTGTTGTCCTTGAAGTCGGCCTGATACGTTGTGCTACCGACATTGGAGGCGACCTGGGCCTTGGCATCCCCCAGCCAGAAGTACTTGGCGCCGACGCCCACGTAGAAGTTCTTGGTCGGGCTGTACTGCGCGCCGATGCCCAGGTTCCAGTTGCCCTTGGTCGGGCCCAGGGTGGTCACGTATTCGCCCGTGCCGCTGTCCCAGCCCAGGGACATGTTGCCGGCCCATTGCTCGTTGAACTTGCGGCCCACACCTACGGTGGCACTGTATTGGTCCTTGCCGTACTCGACCAGGTTGAAGCCGTTGGGCTTGCCAACGTACGGGCCAAGATCCTTCGAAACGGCGCCGAACTGGCCCGGACGGATGCTGAAGCTGGACCAGTCCACCCAGCGCAGGTTGGCAAAGGCCACCGTGTTGGGCGCCACGCCGCTTTGCAGGTCCAGGTTGACGGATTGCGGCGTCTTGATCCGCGTGGTGCCGCTGGTGCCGGCTGCACCGCCCAGCTTCTGGTAGTTGACGAAGTTTTCGGTGGTGTCCACATCATGCTTGATGGCCGAACGGTAAGTCAGCGCAGCGCGGAAGGCGATGTCGGGAATCTGGTAGGCGGCACCCGCCAGGAAGCCCCAGGCACCCGAGTTATGGAAGGTGGCGTCGTAGCCGTTGAAAACGGAGTAAGCCGCACCGCGCAGGCTCAAGTCACCCTTGACGGTCTGGTAGACCGGGCCGCCGTAGAAGTGCCAGTTCTTGTTGGGCTGGAAGCCGGCAATCAGGGAGAAACTCTGTGTGGTAACGCTGACGTTGGTCGCATCGGAACCCGTTGCCAAGGTCGAATACTTCGCTACGGCTTGACGTGCTGCAATTTGTTCGGGGCTAGGCGTGGGCGTGGGCGCGAGCAAACCCTGGACGGCCGCCTTGATCTGGTCTTGGCTCCATGTGGGGTTGGCGGCCGCCAGCTTGGCTGCCAATGGAAGCGTGGCAGCCGCCCCGCGCTCGGCCGGAGTGGTGGTAAAGATATTGGTACCTTCATAGGCAGCATCTGCACCGAACGGATGGTCGTACAGGAAGGAGAACGACCACTGGTCATTCGCCTGGTACTTGATGGCTCCGGACGGGAAGGAGTACTTGTCAGCCATGTTGGGAATGTCGCGCTTCAGGCCGATGCTCTCTTTGCCCTCCACAGTAGGAAAGAGCGAGGTCCAGCCCAGCTCGATGAGGTTGCCCTGCTGGAAAATCGGGGCCACCGGCTGGCCGGAACGATCGAGGCCGGCTGCAAATGCACCCGTGACAGGCAGCATGGCCAGCAGAACGGCGGCGCCAATAGCATTACGTTTCATCTTGTCTCCTAAACTGTGTCCAAACAACGCTTTTCGATACAGCGTATCCCATTGATTCGCTGGATCAAATTGTAAAAAGCACGCGGAAAGTTCGAATAGGGACAATCCCGAACGATCGTGCTAAATCGTTGTGTTTTGGACACTGCCCAGCTTAATGGCAGACGCAAAAAAGCCACCCCGAAGGGTGGCTTTCGCATCAAGCTGATTCAAAGCTGGCTGACGCCAGCCGTGAATTAGAACTTGTGACGCAGGCCGATGGCAGCCTTTTCAGTCTTGGCGCGAGCAGTAATGTCGTCGAAATAGCCGTTCACGCCTTCAACCTTCAGGTCGTTGCTGCGGCCAACGCGAGCGTATACGTCGGTGCGCTTGCTGAAAGCGTAGTTGGCACCGATCATCCAGTCGTTGCCCTTGCCTTTGGCCATTTGCTCACCGCTCACGCCGTCGTAGAACTTCACACGGTTGTGGCCGTATTCAGCAACCAGGGAAGCGGCTCCGAAAGGTACCAGAACGCCAATGTTGGCTTCTTCAGCCTTGGTATTCACGTTTGCATTGAGGGCATCCAAAACAGCGTTGGGACGGTTCTTGCTGTACAGGTAGTTAGCGAACAGCTTGGCTGCACCAAAATCGTAGGTACCGCCCACGCCATACTCAGTGATCTTGGACACAGTCGTACCCGCCGCCGTATCTTTCACTTGGTGACCAGCAACGCCGACCATGAACGGGCCGTTAGCGTAGCTCACACCCAGGCCGTAACCTTGGCTCTTGGTGTTTGCCGAAACATTGGTTTGCTGGCCGGTCACGGCCAATTCAGTCTTGGAGTTGCTGTATTCGCCAAAAGCCTGCACGCCAACGCCAGAGAAGTTGCCAGCGTAGTGCACACCGTAAGCACGCTCTTTGTAGCCGCCCAGCTTGTACGAACTGCCGCCCACGCCGTTCAGGTTCGGGGCGCCAGTCGTCAGTGCGCCTGCATCGAACGAAGACTGACCGTCAGCGGAGGTGGCGGTGATCAGGTTGTACAGGGGGGTGTAGTCCTTACCGAACAGCACGCTGCCGAAACCACCCTGCAAGCCCACCACAGCACGGCGGCTGAAGCCGATGCCGTCTTTGCTGTTGTCGGTGAAGGCGCCATTGATGGCGTCAAAACCCAGCTCGTAGTTGAACACAGCCTTCAGACCGTTGCCCAGGTCCTCAACACCTTTCACGCCCAGACGGCTGCCCTGCAGGCCACCGGACTGGAAGCCGGTCTTGCGGTTGGTCAGCTTACCAGAGCCATCGGGGGTGGTTACGGTAACGGTATCCTTGCTGTAGCCCAGGTTGACGTCAGCCAGACCATACAGGGTCACGGAAGACTGAGCGGAAGCGGCGCCCACAGCAGCCAGAGCAGCGATAGCAATCAGAGATTTTTTCATTGCAAGTTTCTCCAAGGTTAAACATAGGGCACCGGTTCGTGGGCTTGCGCTGGCGTTGTGCCTTTTTTGCGCAGCCCCCGGTTCCCCGGGCCAACCTCCTTTTCGGAAGTTGTCTCTATTGCACCAGAGGTTTCCCCTTTCAGCCAAGGAAAACACACTTTTATTCGCCCCATGTCGCACACCGACAACAATTGCGTTGCCTGGCCGCAACAAGTCGGCGGGAAACTGGACAATCCACGCATTCCGTGGCATTTGCATCCGGGGGCGGCTGCAGCAAGGCTTGAGAACTGACGCCTGATTGCCACCCACAGCTTACAAATCACTTGAAGTAGCATGCCAACCCGTTGCAAACCAAGAAAAAGCCACCCGACCGGGTGGCTTTCCGTCATTCCGATTTCAGGCCAGCCAGCAGCCGGCCTCATAAATCAGAACTTGTGACGCAGGCCAACGGCCACGTTTTCAACCTTGTAAGAACCGATTTCACGACCATTGGCCACTTTGGCTTTCACTTTCAAATCATCCGTACGGCCAACGCGGGCGTATACATCGGTACGCTTGCTGAAAGCGTAGTTGGCGCCCACCACCCAGTCGTTGCCCTTGGCGCTGCCGAGCTGATCGCCGTTACCGTTGTAGGCCTTGACACGGTTATGGCCGTAGCCAGCCATGACGGAAGCAGCACCAAACGGCACGCGCACGCCGATGTTGGCTTCTTCAGCCTTCAGCTTGCCCATGGAGGCACCACCGTCGGTAGCGCGCAGGCGAGCATTGATGTAGTTGGCGAACAGCTTGGCTGCGCCGAAGTCATAAGTAGCGCCTACGGCGGCTTCCGTACGCTTGATCTGGAAAGAGGAAGGATCGCTGTCGGAATAGCTGTTCTTGAACTCCTGGCCGGCCACGCCCACCATGAAGGGGCCATTGGCATAGCTCACGCCCAGACCGTAGCCCTGCTCCTTGGTGGTTTCATTGTAAGAACCCCAAGCACCGCTCTCGGTTTCGCTTACCTTGTTGTAGCCAGCGAAAGCCTGGATGCCCACGCCGGAGAAGTTGCCGGCGTAGTGCACGCCGGAGGCGCGCGGAGTGTAGATGTGGGCGCTTACGGTTTCGAAAGAGGACAGGCCGTCTACAGAGCTGGCATCCAGCAGGTTGAACAGCGGAGTGTAGTCGGTACCCAGCAGCACGCTGCCGAAGCCACCTTCCAAACCAACGACAGCACGGCGACCAAAACCAACGCCGGTGCCGCTGTGGTTAGCCAGATCACCATCAATAGCGTTGAAGCCCATTTCGTAGTTGAACACGGCCTTCAGGCCATTGCCCAGGTCTTCCACACCCTTCACGCCAATGCGGCTGCCCTGCAGGCCGCCGGACTTGAAGCCGGTGTCCTTGTTCACGATTTTACGCATCGGGATAGGGCGCACAGCGACCGCCGTCGGCATCTCCTGCCCCCACGCCGGCAGGGTAAGCGTTGTTTTGGTCTGGCCAGCATAGACATCAGCCACGCCATACAGCGTGACGGAAGATTGGGCAGAAGCGGCACCCACGGCAGCCAGAGCGGCGATGGCGATCAGTGTTTTTTTATTGCAAGTTCTCCAAGGTTAATCATGGGATACCAGTTTGCTGCAGAACGCGCATGGCGGGCATTTCCACCACCGCATCCGAGCTTCTGGCCCCAACTCGAAAGGCACCTTTATTGCAGCAGATATCGCTGCATCACCGCCAAAAAAGTTACGCTTTTCACTCTTTTCTTGTAAAAAGATGACAATTACGTAGTTTACTTACAACATATTACACCACCCGGACACATCACCAAGGTCCGGACTATCCTCGCGGTATGCGCGACATCGTATGCGGCGTCTCATGTTTCAGCTTGCCCTGATTCCCGCCGCGCCGGTTTCGCCAGACGCGTGATGACGCACCCCAAAGCCCGTCCTTACAATCACCTTTATCCCCGACGCAACATTCGGCGGCTTTCCCCTTCAACGAATTTCAACCTGTCCATGCAACACCCCTCTGCCCTGGATTCCTGGCTGCACGCCGCCGATGCCTCGCTGCGCGTGCTGTTCGCGCCCCCTCACGCCAGCGCGCCCTACCCGCCCGAGCGCGAGGGCATGCACAGCCTGGTGCAGGATGCCAAGCTGTCCGATGCCGACAAGCGCCTGGCAGGTGCGCTGATGCGCGTGAACCATGTGGGCGAGATCTGCGCCCAGGCGCTGTACCAGTCGCAGGCCCTGGCCACACGCGATCCCGAACTGCGCGCCCACTTCGAGGAAGCGGCCCGCGAGGAGATGGACCATCTGGCCTGGACCAAACAGCGCCTGGACGAGCTGAACGACCGCCCCTCCCTGCTCAACCCCCTGTGGTATGCCGGCGCCTTTGCGCTGGGCATGGTGATGGGCCGCGTGAGCGACCGCAACAGCCTGGGCTTTGTGGTGGAAACCGAGCGCCAGGTCGAGTCGCACCTGCACAGCCATCTGGAGCGCCTGCCTGCCGGCGACGCGGCTTCGCGCGTGATCGTGCAACAGATGAAGGAAGACGAACAGCGCCACGCCGATGCCGCCCTCAATGCCGGTGCCGCACCCCTGAGCACGCCAGTGCAGGGCCTGATGCGGCTCGCCGCCAAGGTGATGACGACGGTGGCGCACCGCCTCTGACCGCCGCGGGCCGGCCCCGGCATTTTCCCGTCGAACAGCCCCGCTTCGGCCCGGGCAACCGGCTGGCCCCTACAATCAGCGCTCCGGATCTTTCAGGAGAGGCACGATGGAATGCAGGGTGAGTTGGACTGGCGGCCTGGCCACACGGTCGGGCATGGGGTTTGTGGCTGAAACCGGCAGCGGCCATACGGTGATGATGGATGGCGCGCCGGATGCCGTGCGTCCGGAAAATGGCGGACAGAACCTGGCGCCGCGCCCGATGGAAATGCTGCTGGCCGGCCTGGGCGGCTGCGCCAGCTATGACGTGGTGCTGATTCTCAAGCGCGGGCGCCATGCCGTGGAGGGTTGCAGCGTGGCGATCGAGGCCGAACGCGCCGAGACCGATCCCAAGGTATTTACCCGCATCCACATGGCTTTCGAGGTGCGTGGCGCGGGCCTGCCGCAAGCCGCCGTGGAGCGCGCCATTGCGATGAGCCACGAAAAATACTGCTCTGCCAGCGCCATGCTCGGCCGCACGGCAGAGATCACGACCAGCCTCACCCTGATCGACAGCAAACAGGCTCAGCCATGACAAATTTGTGAAATTTTTCTGAATTTCTCGGAAAAATGCGGACTTAGCCCCCAAAGTGTTGCCAGGAAAGCACAGACGTTCGCAAAAAAACGAGGTTTTTGGGCAGCGCCGTGCATTTGGTCACGCTGCTTATGTGCGCTGCAGCAAAATTTTGGCTAAACTTTGAACCGTTGCATTATTCAGTTTCATGCAATAGTTGTCTCCTCCACCCTCCTATCAGGTGGATTCAGCCCCAAGTCCACAAGACTTGGGGCTTTTTTTGCTTCGTCGGGGGCAAGGAGACAAGCCCGGAGGGCAGGCGCGGCTGCCTGTGTGCGGCCCTCCTCCGGCGGCTCAGCGCCGGCGCAGATAGTGAACGCCGCGCTGGCCGTCCATCTGCTGGCTGAGCAAGGTGTTGCCAGTCTGCACGGCAAAGGCCTGGAAATCGCGCTCGGCACCCGGGTCGGTCGTGATGACGCGCAGCACCTGGCCGCTTTCCATGGCATTCAGCGCCTTCTTGGCGCGCAGAATGGGCAGCGGGCACTGCAGACCGCTGGTGTCGATTTCGGTGTCGTGGTGCAGGGGGGTTGCGCTTGCATCGGTAGGCATGAAACAGGATCCTCAGGCGGGGAAGACACCGGTAGACAGGTAGCGGTCGCCGCGGTCGCAGACGACGAAGACGATAGTGGCAGTTTCGACGGTAGCGGCCAGTTGCTGGGCCACCCAGCAGGCGCCGGCTGCCGAGATGCCGGCAAAGATGCCCTCTTCGCGCGCCAGCTGGCGGCACATGTCCTCGGCGTCAGACTGGGAGACCAGCACCAGTTCGTCCACCAGCTCGGGCGTATAGATCTTGGGCAGGTATTCCTGCGGCCACTTGCGAATGCCGGGAATGCGCGAGCCATCGGCCGGCTGCGCGCCGATGATGCGGATGGCGGGATTCTGCTCCTTGAGGTAGCGCGCCACGCCGGTGATGGTGCCAGTGGTGCCCATGGCGCTGACGAAATGGGTGATCTGGCCACGGGTGTCCTGCCAGATCTCGGGGCCGGTGGTCTGGTAGTGGATGAGCGGGTTGTCGCTGTTGCCGAACTGGTCGAGCACGCGGCCCTTGCCGTCGGCCTGCATCTGCAGGGCCAGGTCGCGCGCGTATTCCATGCCGCCGCTGCGCGGGGTGAGGATGAGTTCGGCGCCATAGGCGCGCATGCACTGGGCGCGCTCGATGCTGAGATCCTCGGGCATGATGAGGATCATGCGGTAGCCGCGGATGGCGGCTACCATGGCCAGCGCGATGCCGGTGTTGCCGCTAGTGGCTTCGATCAGGGCATCGCCGGGGCGGATCTCGCCGCGCGCCTCGGCCTGCAGAATCATGGACAGCGCAGGACGGTCCTTGACCGAACCTGCGGGGTTGTTGCCCTCGAGCTTGCCGAGCACCACGTTGCCGCGTGCCGCGTTGGCCTGGGCGCCGATGCGCTGGAGCCGCACCAGCGGGGTTTTGCCAATGAAATGTTCGATGGTGGGGTAGTGCATGCTCTGCTCGCAGTGGTGTAGAGGCCACGCCGTGGGAACGGCTTTATGTCATAATTATCGGCTTGATTCTACTTCTCCTGCCGGAGTGGCGAAATTGGTAGACGCAGCAGATTCAAAATCTGCCGGGGGCGACCTCGTGCCGGTTCGATTCCGGCCTTCGGCACCAGTTATGGCACTGGACAACAGCCAGCAGACAAGCCCGCATACCCTCATCAGGCATGCGGGTTTTTCTTTTTTCCGGCGCGGACTTGGCGCACAAGGGCCTCTCTGCGACACCGGTGTGAAAGATTCATGACACCCCCTTCTGGCGTATCAGGGTTGCCCCTAAAATCCGGCTAACCCGCCCGTATCGGTCGGACGGTATCTGGATAATGCGGATTGCCCGGCGAGAATCGGATACCAGAACCCACAGCCTAGGAAATTTCAACATGCGTGCCATCAAAGAAGCGCGGAAGCTCATCGAAAGCAACTCCAGCAGTGCCGACGCCATTACCCTGTCGCGTCTGGTGCTGGCGCTGGAGTCGGAAATCGACTTCCCGATCACCGACATCTATCTGCTGGACTATGACAAGTTCAAGCTGGCCCTGGAAATCCTGCAGGAGTGGCGCCTGGATCGCCACTTTGCCGGCAAGTCCCGCCTGTACGATGCCTCCATGCATCTGGCCGGCATGACGGCGGCGGGCGACGTTCCGGCCGCCCCGAAGGCTGCTGTCAAGCCGGCACCGAAGAAGAAGGCCGCCAGCACCAAGCCGTCCGAAGCGATGAAAGCCGCAGCCAAGGCTGCCAAGCCTGCTGCCAAGAAGGCAGCGGCCCCGAAGAAGGCGGCAGAACCGGCCAAGGCTGAAGCCGTGCCGCCTGCAGCCGAGCCGGCAGCACCAGCTGCCGCCGCCAAGGACAGCAGCAAGTCGTAAGCACGCCGGCCCCGTCAGGGCCATACGTGACAACGCCCCGATGCCGCAAGGCAGACCGGGGCGTTTTTTTCGTGCGTTGCGCGAGGCAGGCGCTCAGGCAGGCTGTGCGGCCGGCGCGGGGAGCAGCAACTCATGCACACCATACAAGCGCGCCAGTTCGACCAAGCGCAGCGGCGCAGCGTGCAGGTGCAGGCTGGCGCCCCGCTCCATCGCCTGCCGCTGCAGGGCCAGCAAGGTCGCCAGCGCCGAAGAGTCGAAGCTCTGCAGCGCACTTGCGTCGACCTGGGCCTGCTGCCCTTGCCCGCCCTCGCGCAGGCGCGCCATCAGGGCCTGCGTGACCGTGCCGGCATTGGTTGCATCCAGCCGGGCCGGCAGGGCCAGGCTGATGACGGGCGTACTGCCGGCGGAAGGCTCGCGGGTGGTCATGCTTACTTGCCGGCTGCGTTGGACTTGTTCTTGGCCGCCAGGGTGGCGATCAGGCCGTCGATGCCCTTGGTGTTGACTTCCTGGGCAAACTGCTGCTTGTAGGAGTCGATCATCCAGACGCCGCCAATGTTCAGGTTGTAGGCCTTCCAGCCCAGACCCTTGCCCGGGGTACGGGTCAGGCGGTAGTCGAGGCTGACAGGGTCGCCGGAGCCGACCAGCTGGCTGCGCACGACCACGTCATTGGCACCCGCGGAGCCAGCACGCATGGGCAGCACCTTGACCTCACGGTTGCCGACGGCATTGAAAGCGCCGGCATAGGTGCGCACCAGCAGGCGCTTGAATTCCTGCTGCAGCTGGCCTTTCTGGGCCGGGGTGGCGTTGCGCCAGGCCGGGCCGACAGCCGAGGCCGTCATGCGGGCGAAATCGACATGGGGCATGACCTTGCTGTCGACCAGCGCGATGATCTTGTTGATGTCACCGCCCTGCAGCGCCCTGTCGGCCTTGATGGCAGCCAGGGTTTCGCCGGAAACCTTCAGCACCATGGCATCGGGAGCCAGGTCGGCGGCGAAGGACGGCGTGGCCACTGCAGCGGCCAGGGCGGCGGCACCAGCGATACGGGTCAGGGTACGGCGATTCATCATCATGTTCTTTGCTCCTTGTTGGTTGCGTGCACTGTGCGGTTTGCGCGGACAGGCATTGGATACCTGATCATGGCAAGGGTTTCCGCCAGCGCGGGGCCGAGTTGCAACACGGTGCAACGCCAGCCGTGGCGGCGATGTGCCTTGTTGCTTCCCTTGCCGTCATTGTTACAAATACTGTGGTTTAGCGGCGCCAGAAGTTGGTGCCCCAGTTCGGATCCAGATGCTCCAGCAGCTGCGGCACGGCGGGCACATAGTAGGGAGTCGGGCCTTTTTGCACCGGGGCGCCGCTCTCGGGTTCGAAGCCTTCCGGCGGGGGCTCGTAACCGTCGGAATCCGCGCCGGGGCCGGAGGGAGCGGCCGGGGCGGCTGGCACGGAGGCGGAGGCGGCGCTTGCCGGCGTGGCTGCCGGCGCCTCGCCCTCCATGCCTTCCGGCGGCGGCTCGTAGCCATCGCTGTCGGCGCCATCGGCAGGGGCCGAGGCGCCTGCGGACGCTGCCAGGGCCGCGCTGCGCTTGCCGGCATCGCGCGTGTGGAGGTAGGCATCGCGCAGGACGCTGTAGGGGTCGAGCGCGGCCTGGTTGAGCAGGTCGCTGGCATCGAGCAGCTGGGCACGCTGGTTGATCACGCTGAGGGCGTTGACCTGGTTGCGCGTGGGCACGTGCTCGATGGCACCGATGGGGTTGCCGTTCATGTCGACCGGCAGGGCCACGGTGTCACGCACGGTGGAGGGGCCAAGCAGCGGCAGCATCAGGTACGGACCGGTGCCCACGCCCCAGCGGCCGAGCGTGAGGCCGAAATCCTGCTTGACGCGCGGAATCTGCGCCTCGCTGGCGACGTCGAACACGCCGCCGAGGCCGAAGGTGGTGTTGATGGTGAAGCGCCAGAAGTTGTCCATGGCCTCCTGGCCCTTGAACTGCAGCGCGCTGTTTATCGCCGACCAGGCATCGGTCAGGTTGTTGAAGAAGTTGCGCACGCCGCTTTGCACGAAGTTGGGCGTGACCTTGGTGTAGACGGTGGCGACCGGCTTGAGCACGGCCTGGTCAACGGCGTCGTTGAACTTGTAGACGCCGCGGTTCCAGGGCTCGAGCGGATCGCGCGGGTGGGCGTTGGGGCCGGTGGCGCAACCGGCGAGTACGGCGGCGCTGCCGAGGCAGAGCACGGCGGTGGTGCGGCGCAGGGCTGTACGGCGGATGGCGGTGGACGGATGGTTCATGATGGGGCTCGAAACGCGGTTGTGAGCGGCGGCGCCGGGTTTTTCCAGGATGGCAGTTGCTTAGCGTGCGGCTGCACTTGCCGCAGAGGCAGCGCCTGCAGCGGTGGCCGGATCATCGGCGCTTGCCTGAGCGTGCACGGCAGACGCTGCGGGCGCGGCTTCGGCATCCGCCGGTGTTGCGTCTGTGGCCGGCTCGGCACTTTCGCTACCGGCCGGCGGCGTGCCGGCTTCGAGCGCCTTGCTGTTCATGAACTGGCCGATCAGGTTCTCGAGCACGACAGCGGACTGGGTGTTGGTGATTTTGTCTCCGGCTTTCCAGTTGGTGTCGCTGTAGCCGGCCTCGATGCCGATGTACTGGTCGCCCAGCAGGCCGCTGGTCATGATCTTGAGCGAGCTGTCGTTGGGGAAGTGGTAGCGCTCGTTCATGTCGAGCGTGACGGTGGCCTGGTAGGTCTTGTCGTCGAAGTCGATGCTCTTGACGCGGCCGACGACCACGCCGGAGCTCTTGACGGCAGACTTGGGCTTGAGGCCGCCGATGTCCTGGAACTGGGCCTGCACCTGGTAGCCGCCGCCACCACTGAGGCTGAGCAAGTTGCCGGCTTGCAGGGCCAGGAACAGCAATGCGGCTGCACCCAGCAGCACGAACAGGCCGACCCAGATATCGATTTTGGAACGTTGCATGGAAGCTTTCCTTGGAATGCGGTCAGATGCTGAACATCATGGCGGTGAGCAGGAAGTCGAGCGCGAGCACGGTGAGCGATGCCACCACCACGGTGCGGGTGGTGGCGCGCGACACGCCTTCGGGCGTGGCCCGGGCGCTGTAGCCTTCGAGCAGGGCAATAAAGGTGACGGCAATGCCGAACACGAAACTCTTGATGACGCCGTTGGCCACGTCTTTCCAGACGTCGACCCCGTTCTGCATCTGGCTCCAGAAGGAGCCGGGATCGAGGCCGATCAGCTGCACGGCGACCAGCCAGGCACCGATGATGCCGACGGCGCTGAAGATGGCAGCCAGGATGGGCATGGCGATGACACCGCCCCAGAAGCGCGGCGCCAGAATGCGCTGCACCGGATCGACGGCCATCATCTGCATGGCGTCGAGTTGCTCGCCGGCCTTCATCAGGCCGATTTCGGCGGTGAGCGAGGTGCCGGCGCGGCCGGCGAACAGCAGGCCGGTGACGACCGGGCCCAGTTCACGCAGCAGGCTGAGCGCCACCAGCAGACCAACCGATTCGGACGAGCCGAAGCTCTTGAGCGTGTAGTAGCCCTGCAGGCCGAGCACGAAGCCGACAAACAGGCCGGAGATGGCGATGATGGAGAGCGAGTAGTTGCCCAGGAAGTGCACCTGATCGCGGATCAGGCCGAAGCGGCGCCAGGCGCCCAAGGAAGTGATGAGCCGCGCGAACAGGCGCGCGCCGGTGCCGAGGCGCACGATCTGCTGGCGGATGGCGTAGCCGATGTCGGCGGGATTGAGCAGGCTCATGGGCGGCCTTTCTGGCGGGCGAGGCCGAAGTCTTCGCCCAGGGTGGGGCCGGGGTAGTGGAAGCGCACCGGGCCTTCGGGCTGGGCGTTGACGAACTGGTGCACCAGCGGATCGCTGCTGTTGCGCACTTCTTCCGGCGTGCCTTGCGCGGCGACGCCGCCGTTGGCCAGGATGACGATATGGTCAGCGATCAGGAAGGTTTCCACCAGGTCGTGCGAGACGATGATGCTGGTGAGGCCCATGGCGTCGTTGAGCTCGCGGATCAAACGCGCGATGGTGCCGAGCGAGATCGGGTCGAGGCCGGCGAAGGGCTCGTCGTACATGACCAGTTCGGGATCGAGCGCGATGGCGCGGGCCAGGGCGATGCGGCGCGCCATGCCGCCGGAGACTTCGCTCGGCATCAGGTCGCGCGCGCCACGCAAGCCGACGGCGTTGAGCTTCATCAGCACGATGTCGCGGATCATGGATTCGGGCAGGCGCGTGTGCTCGCGCAGCGGGAAGGCCACGTTGTCGAACACGTTCATGTCGGTGAACAGCGCGCCGAACTGGAACAGCATGCCCATGCGGCGGCGGGCGGCGTAGAGCTCGGTCTGGCTGAGCTTGCCGATGTCCTGCCCATCGAACAGTACCTGGCCTTGCTGGGCGCGTTGCTGGCCACCGATCAGGCGCAGCACGGTGGTCTTGCCGCCGCCAGAAGCGCCCATGATGGCCGTGACCTTGCCGCGCGGTACGTCCAGCGAAACATCCTCGAGGATCTTGCGCGGGCCGCCGTAGCCGAAATGGACGTGCTGCAGCTGCACCAAGGGCGCAGCCGGCATGGCGATGGGCGCGGGGGAAACGGATGACATATGCGGCATTCTAAATCGCGGACGAAATCATCCCTGGCAGCGGCCGTGAAATTGTCACTGAGAAAGAAGTGATTACGTTTATTGCTGCCTTGGAAAGACCTCGTTAAACACCGAACCCATGCGACCTCTCCAGATACGCACTGGGCCAATGCAACTTACGCCGTCCCACCTTCACTCATTCGATCCTCGGCTCTTCAATAATATAATACTTTAGAAATAGTTTATAACCTTGACGGAATAGTCTTCAGGAGGAATAATGCCAGTCAAGTGGGAGGTGGAATACACGGACGAGCTGGGTGATTGGTGGGCAAGTTTGACTGAAGCAGAGCAGGAATCCATTGATGCATCAGTGCGTCTTCTGGAAGAAAAAGGACCTGGTCTTGGATTCCCTCACAGTTCGGGAATCAAGGGTTCAAGGCACCCCCACATGCGGGAGCTGCGCATCCAGCACGAAGGTCGACCGTACCGGATTCTGTATGCGTTTGACCCTCGCCGTTGCGCCATTCTCCTGCTGGGAGGCGACAAGACCGGCAATGATCGCTGGTACCTCAGTCAAGTGCCGCTTGCCGACCGCTTGTACGACACGCATATCGCGATACTGAGAAAGGAAGGGCAGATCAATGGCTAAAAAATTCAGCGAATTGCGTGCCCGCATGTCGCCGGAGGCGCAAGCGCGCGCTGCTGCACGCGCCGAAGCCATGCTGGTTGAGATGCAGTTGCAGGAACTGCGCAAGGCGAGAAAGGTGACTCAGGTCGAGGTTGCCAAAGCCATGAGCGTGGAACAAGCCGCCATCTCCAAGCTGGAGCGCCGCGACGACATGTATGTCAGCACACTGCGTGAGTACGTCAAGGCGCTGGGAGGGGAGTTGAAGCTGGTCGCATCCTTTCCTGATGCGGACATTCTGGTGCACCCCTTCGAGCTGACTCACTGACGCTCGCTGGCCATTCTTTACTGGAGGACGAGTGGACCCTCTCCCGGTATTCAGGCCACCACCACTTCACCCCGCAGCGAGTGCGGCAGTGCGCTGGTGATGCGCACGTCCAGCATCTGGCCGATCAGGCGATCGCGCTGCGGGCCGGCGGGGAAGTTGACGATGCGGTTGCAGGCGGTGCGGCCCATCAGTTCGTTCGGGTCCTTGCGCGAGGGGCCTTCAACCAGGATGCGCTGGATGGTGCCGACGCGGCTTTCGCTGATGCGGCGCACGTTTTCTTCGAGCCTGGCCTGCAGCTGCTGCAGGCGCTTGAGCTTGACTTCGTGCGGGGTGTCATCGTGCAGGTTGGCCGCAGGCGTACCGGGGCGCGGGCTGAAGATGAAGCTGAAGGAGCTGTCGTAGCCGACATCGTCGATCAGCTGCATCATCTTCTGGAAGTCTTCTTCCGTCTCGCCGGGGAAGCCGACGATGAAGTCGCTGCTCATGGACATGTCCGGGCGCACCACGCGCAGCTTGCGGATGATGCTCTTGTATTCCATCGCGGTGTAGCCGCGCTTCATGGCCATCAGGATGCGGTCGCTGCCGTGCTGCACCGGCAGGTGCAGATGGCTGACGAGTTGCGGCACCCTGGCGTAGACGTCGATCAGGCGCTGGGTGAATTCGTTCGGGTGGCTGGTGGTGTAGCGGATGCGCTCGATGCCGGGGATTTCGGCCACGTACTCGATCAGCATGGCGAAGTCGGCGATTTCGTCGCTGTCGCCCATCTTGCCGCGGTAGGCGTTCACGTTCTGGCCCAGCAGCGTGATTTCCTTGACGCCCTGCTCTGCCAGGCCCGCGACTTCGACCAACACTTCCTCGAACGGGCGGCTGAATTCCTCGCCGCGCGTGTAGGGCACGACACAGTAGCTGCAGTACTTGCTGCAGCCTTCCATGATGGAGACGAAGGCCGAGGCGCCTTCCACGCGGGCGGGCGGCAGGTGGTCGAATTTCTCGATTTCGGGGAAGCTGATGTCGACCTGTGCCTTTTGCTGCGCGACGCTTTCGGTGAGCAGCTCGGGCAGGCGGTGCAGGGTTTGCGGGCCGAACACCACATCCACGAAGGGCGCGCGCTTGATGATCTCCTCGCCTTCCTGGCTGGCCACGCAGCCGCCCACGCCGATCTTGACGCCCCTGGCCTTGAGGTGCTTGACGCGGCCCAGATCGCTGAACACCTTTTCCTGCGCCTTTTCGCGCACGGAGCAGGTGTTGAACAGGATCAGGTCGGCCTCTTCGGGGTTGTCGGTCTTCTCGTAGCCCTGGGCGACGCCCAGCACGTCGGCCATCTTGTCCGAGTCGTACTCGTTCATCTGGCAGCCGAAGGTTTTGATGAAGACTTTCTTGGGGGCGGTGGTGATGTCGGTCATGGTGTCAGCGGTTCGTGGTGTTGATCCAGAGGCTGGAAAAGAAAATGCGCTGCAGGATGCAGCGCAGACAAAGGATTGATTTTATCGGATGCGCCGGTTTGCGTCAGGTTTTGCGGCTGCCGCCGGCTTTCTGCAGTTGCCGCAGCGCGTCACCGATGGGGTGGACGGTTGCCCGATTTTCAAAACATGTGCACGCAACGCTCGAAATTTCAAACCGGCGCAGCGCTCCCCTGTGAAACACGAGGCGTAGAGTGGAGGGGTTGTGTAGTTCCATGGAGTGTGTTCATGTGGGTAATGGAGTTGGCAGTGGTACTCGCTGCCATCGTGCTGGGTACGCGTCTGGGCGGTGTCGCCATTGGTTATACGGGGGGTCTGGGGGTGCTGGTGCTGACCCTGGTTTTCGGGCTCAAGCCCGGCCACATCCCCATGGATGTGATCCTGATCATCATGTCGGTGATTGCCGCGATTGCCGCCATGCAGGTGGCGGGCGGACTGGATTTCATGGTGCACATCGCCGAGCGCATCCTGCGCCGCAATCCACGCCATGTGACCTTGCTGGCTCCGATGGTGACTTACATCATGACGCTGCTGGCCGGCACCGGCCATACCGCGTTTTCCACGCTTCCGGTGATCGCAGAGGTGGCCAAGGAACAGGGCATCCGCCCCTCGCGCCCGCTCAGCATCGCCGTGGTGGCTTCGCAGATCGCCATCACGGCCTCGCCCATCTCCGCCGCCGTGGTGTTCATGAGCGGCGCGCTGGAGCCGCTGGGCGTGGGCTATCTGACCTTGCTGGCCATCTGCATCCCCACCACCTTCGTGGCCTGCATGCTCACCGCCCTGCTGTGCAACCATCTGGGCGTGGAACTGGCCCAGGATCCGGTCTACCAGGACCGTCTGGCCAAGGGCTTGGTCACGCTGCGCGGTGAAACCCGCATGCAGATCCTGCCGGGCGCGAAGAAATCCGTCGCCATCTTCCTCGCCGCCATCGTTGCGGTAGTGCTGTATGCCACGCTGATCAGCGACAAGGTCGGGCTGATCCAGAATCCGGTGCTGCCGCGCAACGAGGCCATCATGGTGTTCATGCTCTCTGCCGCCACGCTGATCTGCCTGCTGTGCCGCATCGACACCGGCAAGATCACCTCCACTGCCACCTTCAAGTCCGGCATGAGCGCCTGCATCTGCATTCTGGGCGTGGCCTGGCTGGGCGACACCTTCATCAGCGCCCACATCGAGGACATCAAGGCCGTTTCGGGCACCATCCTACAGCAGTCTCCCTGGCTGCTGGCGGTGGTGTTCTTCTTTGCCAGCATGCTGCTGTACTCGCAGGCTGCCACGGCCAAGGCGCTGGTTCCTTCTGCGTTGCTGCTGGGCGTGAGCCCGGTCACGGCCATCGCGTCCTTCGCGGCCGTCAGCGCCCTGTTCGTGCTGCCCACCTATCCCACGCTGCTGGCCGCGGTGGAAATGGATGACACCGGCTCCACTCGCATAGGGCGCTGGGTATTCAACCACCCGTTCATGATTCCGGGGGTGGTGGCGATTTCGCTGAGCGTGGCGCTGGGATTTCTGGTGGGCAACTGGGTGCTGTGAGTCGGCAGCAACGCACAATAACACGAATAAATTAATTCTTTAGTATTTATTTGGGTAGAATCGTTTTTCAATCCGCGTCCCAGAGGCCCGTTTCCTGCCTCTGCTCCCGCAGAACGTCGCATCATCAGCCTGAGAAAAGCGAACGCGAGAGAGGTGCTACGCTATGCCACAGACTATCAAGAGCCGCACGGGCAGAGTGCTTCGAATCCCCTCTGCTGCTGAAGACGCCACGATTACCGCAGCAGCACAAGCTGACCAGGACGCACGCCCACTGACTGATGCCGAATGGGAAGAGGCCCGTCCCAGGCTACGTCGTGGCCGCCCCGCAGGTAGCGGTAACAAGACGCAAGTGACCTTGCGCATTGACAGCGCCGTGCTCGATGTCTTCAAGGCCTCCGGCGCTGGATGGCAAACGCGCATCAACGAAGCGTTGAAAGCCTGGGTGAAGCATCACGCGTAGGGCTTGGGCTCAACGCAGAAACGGCAGCTGCGTGAACACCTGCAGAATCGCCGCGTTCACCAAGTCCACAAAGAACGCCCCCACCATGGGCACGATCAGGAAGGCCTTGTAAGACACCCCGTAGCGGTCGGTAATGGCCTGCATGTTGGCAATGGCGGTGGGCGTGGCGCCCATGCCGAAGCCGCAGTGGCCCGCTGCCAGCACCGCCGCGTCATAGTCGCTGCCCATCACCCGGAAGGTAACGAAGCTGGCGTAGAGCATCATCACCAGCGTCTGCACCACCAGGATCACCATCACCGGGAGGGCCAGATCGGTCAGTTCCCACAGGCGCAGCGAGAGCAGCGCCATCGCCAGGAACAGTGACAGCGAGGCGTTGCCGAACACGTCGATGGCGCGGTCGAACATGTCGAACTTGAAGAAGTTGGTCAGCACGTTGCGGATGATCACGCCGCCGGCCAGCGCCCAGACAAAGGTGGGCAGTTCGAATGCCGTGCCCTTGGCCACCGTGGTCATCACGCCGGCAAAGGCCATGCAGCCCGCAAACAGCGCCAGCGTCTCGATGGTGGACGAGGCCGTGATCAGGCGGATTTCGTCCGGCTTGTCGAACATGGCTTCGTCGGGCTGATCACCCTCTTCGGTATGGCGCGTGCTGTAGAGCGACTGCGACGCGGCCACGGCTTCCACTTCGGTCTGGTTTTCGGGCTTGGGTAGCTTCTGGTGGCCGATCTTCTTGATCAGGTAGCGCGCCACCGGCCCGCCGATCAGGCCGCCAGCCACCAAACCGAAGGTGGCCGTTGCAATGCCCAGCGTGGTGGCACCGGTGATGCCGTAGCGGCTCTCGAGCACCGGCCCCCAGGCACCGGCCGTGCCATGCCCGCCAGTCAGCGTGATGGAGCCTGTCACCAGGCCGATCAGCGGCTCCAGCCCCAGCACGGACGCCATGCCCACGCCCACCACGTTCTGCAGCAGGATGAAGGCGGCCACCACCATCAGGAAAATGGCCAGGGGCTTGCCGCCCGCTTTCAGCCGGCTGAAATCCGCACTCAGGCCGATCGACGAGAAGAACATCAGCATGAAGGCGGTCTGCAGCTGCGTCTCGAACTTGAAGGTCAGCCCGAAAAAGGCATTGAGCACCACCACCAGCAACCCGGCCACCAGGCCGCCCGCCACCGGCTCGGGAATGTTGAAGTCCGACAGAAACCTGATCTTCACGATCAGGAAGCGGCCTAGCAGCAATACCAGCGTGGCCAGAATCATGGTGTAGTAGCCGTTGAGTGCGATTTCCATGGGTGTGGGATTCCTCTTGTCAATGGGGACGTGCTTGTGACTCGCCCATACTGAATGCAATGCAATTTCGGCCGATTTTGGCACGGGTTGCCATTTGCGCCGAATGCCACTGGCGTTAATGCCGCTGGAATCAAGAAAAGAGGAGTGCCGGCGCGGGCAAAGAAAAAGCACCTGGGTGATTTCTCACCGAGGTGCTTTTCAGATTTGGTGGCGCTTCACGGATTCGAACCGCGGACCTGTGGATTATGATTCCATCGCTCTAACCGACTGAGCTAAAGCGCCGAAGACCGCTATTGTAGCAGCGTTTTTTCATGCCTGCGTCATGTTTGCCTGCTGTGTTGCAAAATTTTCGCAGACACCCGCCAGCATCCCTGCCGGCGGGCTGCAACAACCATCAGTTGTTGGTGAAGTTGGCCGGACGCTTCTCGACGAAGGCGGCCATGCCTTCCTTCTGGTCGTTGGTGGCGAACAGGCTGTGGAACAGGCGACGCTCGAACCACACGCCGTCGTTCAGCGAACCTTCGAAGGCACGGTTCACGGATTCCTTGCAGGCGATGGCCGTCAGGCGCGGCATGCTGGCGATGGTGATGGCGGCAGCCAGGGTCTCTTCCATCAGCTTGTCCAGCGGCACCACGCGGCTCACCAGGCTGGCGCGCTCGGCTTCCTCGGCGTTCATCATGCGGGCGGTCAGGCACATGTCCATGGCTTTGCTCTTGCCCACGGCGCGCGGCAGGCGCTGCGTGCCACCGGCACCAGGAATCACGCCCAGTTTGATTTCGGGCTGGCCGAACTTGGCGTTGTCAGCAGCGATGATGAAATCGCACATCATGGCCAGTTCGCAGCCACCGCCCAGGGCGAAGCCGCTCACGGCAGCGATCACCGGCTTGCGGATGGTGCGGATGGTTTCCCAGTTGCGGGTGATGAAGTCACCGCCGTAGGCGTCGGCAAAGCCGTACTTGGCCATCAGCGTGATGTCCGCGCCAGCGGCAAAGGCCTTCTCGCTGCCGGTGATGACCATGCAGCCGATGGCGTCGTCGGCGTCAAACGCCTGCAGGGCCTGGCCCAGCTCGTTCATCAGCGTGTCGTTCAGGGCGTTGAGCGCCTTGGGACGGTTCAGCGTGATAACGCCAACCTTCTCGGCTTCGACGCGGGTGGTAATGCATTCATAGGTCATGGGTCGCTCCTCGCAGGGTTTTTGTGAGTGAAAAAATGGACTCCATGACTATACCCTGTTGCGCGGGTACTCCATGCACGCCGCAGCCCCCAAAAGCGCACCCGCGCACAGGCCGGAACTGGGATAATGCAGCCCCATGTCTGCTGTTCTCGACCGGCCGCCGCTGTGGCGGTCTGCTTTTGCGCTGTTCAAGGGGTTCGATCCCCTGCTCACCCTGGCGATCCTGCTGTTGATGGGCATTGGCCTCACGGCCATGTACTCGTCCGGCTTCGACCACGGCACGCGCTTTGTCGATCACGGCCGCAACATGCTACTGGCGGCCGGCATCATCTTCGTGGTGGCGCAGATTCCGCTGCAGCGCCTGGCCCAGCTGGCCGTGCCGCTATACACGCTGGGCGTGGTGCTGCTGGTGGCGGTCTTGCTGTTCGGCATCACCAAGAAAGGCGCCACACGCTGGATCAACGTGGGCGTGGTGATCCAGCCCAGCGAGCTGCTCAAGATCTCCATGCCGCTGATGCTGGCCTGGTGGTTCCAGCGGCGCGAGGGCACGCTCTACGCCATGGACTTCATCATCGCCGGCCTGCTGCTGATGCTGCCGGTGGGACTGATCATGAAGCAGCCCGACCTGGGCACCTCGCTGCTGGTGATGATGGCCGGCGGCGCCGTCATCTTCTTCGCCGGCCTGAGCTGGAAGCTGGTAATTCCGCCCGTGCTGCTGGGCGCCGTCGGCATTGGCCTGCTGATCGCCTTCGAGCCCAGCCTGTGCAAGCCGGGCGTGGACTGGCATGTGCTGCACGAGTACCAGCGCCAGCGCGTCTGCACCCTGCTCGACCCCACACGCGATCCGCTGGGCAAGGGCTTCCACATCCTGCAGGGCATGATCGCGATCGGCTCGGGCGGCATCTGGGGCAAGGGCTTCATGCAGGGCACGCAGACGCACCTCGAATTCATTCCCGAGCGCACCACCGACTTCATCTTCGCCGCCTATTCCGAAGAGTTCGGCATGGTGGGCAATCTGGCACTGCTGGCAGCCTACCTGTTCCTGATCTTCCGCATCTTCTACATTGCCGCCAACGCCAGCACGCAGTTCGGTCGCCTGCTGGCCGGGGCCATCGGCGTCATCTTCTTCACCTACGCCTTCGTGAACATGGGTATGGTCAGCGGCATCTTGCCGGTGGTGGGCGTGCCCCTGCCCTTCGTCAGCTACGGCGGCACCGCCATGGTGACGCTGGGGCTGTCGCTCGGCATCCTGTTTGCCATCGCGCGGGACAAGCGCACCTTCCGCACCTGACTCCGGCATGGTCGCGGCGTGACAAATGCCGCGAAATGCGGGAGAACCATCAAGCGGGCAATGGCACAACCGCCTCGGGAGCACGCTACCATGGTGCTGGCAGTTTCCACGCAAGCCCGGCAGGGCTTTGCCCCCTCTTCTTCCAGCACGCAAGGAGCATCTCCATGGCCGCCCAGTTCGACCTGAAAAAATCCAGCAACGGCAAATTCTTCTTCTCGCTCAAGGCCGGCAATGGCCAGGTCATCCTGAACAGCGAAATGTACGAAGCCAAGGCCAGCGCCACCAACGGCATCGAATCCGTCAAGAAGAATGCACCCGAAGATGCGCGCTATGACCGTCTGAGCGCCAAGGACGGCTCCCCCTACTTCACGCTCAAGGCCACCAACGGCCAGGTCATCGGCCAGAGCCAGATGTACTCCAGCGAAGCCACGCGCGATGCCGGCATCGAGTCGGTCAAGACCAACGCGCCCGGCGCCGCCGTGAACGACCTGACCAGCGCCTGATTCCGCACCGGTTCCTGTTCCGCACAGCCATTGCCCCGCACGCCCTGCGGGCAATGGCTGTTTTGCTTCCTGCCCCTACAATCCGTGCATGAACATGAGTGTCCCCTTTGCCGCTCCTGCAGTGGCTTCCCCCTCGGTCAAAGGCACGCGCGAGCGCCTGGCCATTGCCGAATCGCTGCTGCTCGAACCCTTCGGCCTGACGCGCCACCACCTGCACAAGGCGCTGGCCGCCATGCACACGCGCAAGGTGGATGATGCCGACCTGTATTTCCAGACCACCTGCAGCGAAGGCTGGAGCCTGGAGGAAGGCATCGTCAAGACGGGCAGTTTCAGCATCGACCAGGGCGTGGGCGTGCGTGCCGTTTCCGGCGAGAAAACCGCCTTTGCCTATTCGGATGACATCTCCTTTGCCTCGCTGATGGATGCGGTGCGCACGGTGCGCGCCATTGGTGCCACCGGCAAGCAGGGCCGCGTCAAGACCAGCGTCAAGGCCAAGGCCGAGAAGGTGGCGCGCAGCCGCCAGCTGTATGCGGCACTCAACCCGATTCCCACGCTGGACAGCGCCGCCAAGGTGGCACTGCTGGAGCGCATCGAGAAAATGGCGCGCGCCAAGGATCCGCGCATCAAGCAGGTGATGGCCGGCCTGGCCGCCGAGCATGACGTGGTGCTGGTGGCCCGCGCCGATGGCACGCTGGCGGCCGACGTGCGCCCGCTGGTGCGCATGAGCCTGACGGTGATCGCCGAACAGGAACAGGGCGGAAAGACACGCCGCGAGGTGGGCTCCGCCGGCGGCGGCGGCCGTCTGGGCCTGGACTATTTCGACGACGCCCTGCTGGCGCAGTATGTGGACGAGGCCGTCAACGCGGCCCTGACCAATCTGGAAGCGCGCCCTGCTCCCGCCGGTGAAATGGACGTGGTACTCGGTGCCGGCTGGCCCGGTGTGCTGCTGCACGAAGCCATCGGCCACGGGCTGGAAGGCGACTTCAACCGCAAGGGCAGCAGCGCCTTCACCGGCCGCATCGGCCAGCGCGTGGCGGCCAAGGGCGTGACCGTGCTGGACGACGGCACCCTGCCCGACCGCCGCGGCAGCCTGAACGTGGATGACGAAGGCAACCCGACGCAGCGCACCGTGCTGATCGAAGACGGCATCCTCGTGGGCTACCTGCAGGACCGCATGAACGCGCGCCTGATGCGCGGCAAGACCACCGGCAACGGCCGCCGCGAAAGCTACGCCCACACCCCCATGCCACGCATGACCAACACCTACATGCTGGGCGGCAACGAGGATCCGCAGGCCATCATCGGCAGCCTGAAGAAGGGCCTGTACGCCAGCAACTTCGGGGGCGGCCAGGTCGACATCACCAGCGGCAAGTTCGTGTTCTCCGCCAGCCAGGCCTGGTGGGTGGAAGACGGCAAGCTGCAGTACCCTGTCAAGGGCGCCACGCTGATCGGCAACGGCCCGGATGCGCTCACGCGCGTGGCCATGATCGGCAATGACATGCGCCTGGACAGCGGCGTCGGCACCTGCGGCAAGGAAGGCCAGAGCGTGCCGGTGGGCGTGGGTCAGCCGACCATGCGCATCAACGGACTGACCGTCGGCGGCACCGCCTGAAGAAGCCTCGAAGCGCGCCAGGACGGGTGTGTGACGCGGCCCAGCAGGGCGCATGGGCCGAGCTATGGGCAGCCCGAATTTGTAAATTTGTAAAAAAACGCAACCTGAAATTGACAGATGCGTCAGACTTCGTGGTATATTCGGTTCCATGCAAGTTTCACGCGCTTTTTATTTTGGCTTTTGGTTCTCAGTCTTTGGCGGACGAGAGGCTTAAGCACAGCTGTAGAGCGCAACCCTCATGAACCGCCCGGTGCCCCCTGGCGGTTTTTTTTCGTCCCTGTTCCCCAACGTTTCTTCCCGATCCATTTCCCTCCAAAGGAGTTTTGCAGATGTCTCCCAAGTCCCAAGACAATGCCTTGTATGCGCAGCCGGCCGACAAGACCAGCCAGACCGACAACGCCCGCATCAAGAACCTCACCATGCTGCCTCCTCCGGAACACCTGATCCGCTTCTTCCCGATCAAGGGTTCGCCCGTCGAGTCGCTGATCGGCAAGACGCGCAAAACCATCCACGACATCATGCGCGGCAAGGATGACCGCCTGCTGGTGATCATCGGCCCGTGCTCCATCCACGATCCGGCCGCCGCCATCGACTACGCCAAGCGCCTGGTGCAGCTGCGCGAGACCTACAAGGACACGCTGGAAATCGTGATGCGCGTCTACTTCGAGAAGCCCCGCACCACCGTCGGCTGGAAGGGCCTGATCAACGACCCCTACCTGGACGAGAGCTGCCGCATCGACGAAGGCCTGCGCATTGCCCGCCAGCTGCTGATCGACATCAACCGCATGGGCCTGCCCGCCGGCAGCGAGTTCCTGGACGTGATTTCTCCCCAGTACATCGGTGACCTGATCAGCTGGGGCGCCATCGGCGCACGCACCACCGAGAGCCAGGTGCACCGCGAACTGGCCAGCGGCCTGTCGGCCCCGATCGGCTTCAAGAACGGCACCGACGGCAACATCAAGATCGCCACCGACGCCATCCAGGCAGCCTCGCGCGGCCACCACTTCCTGTCGGTGCACAAGAGCGGCCATGTGGCCATCGTGCAGACCGACGGCAACCCGGACTGCCACGTGATCCTGCGCGGCGGCAGCAAGAACACCAACTTCGACGCCGGCAGCGTAAAGCATGCCTGCGACGAGCTGGAAGGCGCCAAGCTGCACGGCAGCGTGATGGTGGATTGCAGCCACGCCAACAGCAGCAAGAAGCACGAGCGCCAGGTTGACGTGGCACGCGACATTGCCGGCCAGATTGCGGACGGCTCCAAGCAGGTGTTCGGCGTGATGATCGAGAGCCACATCCATGGCGGCGCGCAGAAGTTCACGCCCGGCAAGGACAATGTGAAGGATCTGGAATACGGCAAGAGCATCACCGATGCCTGCCTGGGCTGGGATGACTCCATCCAGGCGCTGCAGCTGCTGTCGGATGGCGTGAAGGCCCGCCGCAAGCGCAAGTAATACCAAAGACCGGAAAGCGCCAGCCAATTGTCGGGCTGGCGCTTTTTTCTTCTGCAAAAGCGCTACTTCTAGGGTTTTTCCTATCCTGCAAAGCCCTTGTCGACCCTGCGCTAATTGTCGTCAGATGGTATGCTCTTTTACATTGCCGGCCATTCCATGGCTGCGGCACGCCTCACACCAGAACATATTCCGGAGACAACCATGCAAAGCGAACTCAAGGTCAAATTCAATGCGCGCGACGAATTCGTGCTGCCGCTGGAACACGTGCCGCAGATGGATTCCCACGCCGCACGCCAGTGGCTGGACGGCGAGTTCACGCGCATGGAATGCGAACCGATTCGCGGCTCCGGCAAGGTGCTGAACGCCGACAAGGTGGTGCGCGTGGCCCAGGCTGCCGGTCCCAGCGGCTTTGCCAATGCCGATTGGGCCCAGTCCTTCGCCAGCGCAGCCCGCGCGGCCCTGGCCAAGGACGTGATCGTCATCGACGCCGAGAACACCGCCATCTCCTTCTGATGTCCTGACGCGCGCCCCTGCAGACGGGCGCGCTTGCAGACGCTTGCATTTCGCTGCTCGGGACTTTCCCTGAAAGGCGGACACGCAGCAAACGTCTGCCGCTATGCTGGATCCTGACCCTGCACGGACGTGCTGTTCGTGCAGGGCTTCCTTTCCTTTTCAGACAGGAGACCAGCCATGATCTATCCCGCTCCCGGCCAGGACGGCGCCCCGGTGCAATTCAAGGCCCGCTACGAGAACTTCATCAACGGGCAGTGGACGCCCCCCGTGAAAGGCAAGTACGCGGACAACGTCACCCCCATCACCGGCAAGTCCTATTGCCAGGTGCCGGATGGCACGGCAGAAGACATCGAGCTGGCGCTGGACGCCGCCCATGCCGCCAAGGACAAGTGGGGCCAGACCTCCACCACCGAACGCAGCAACATCCTGATCAAAATTGCCGAGCGCATCGAGGCCAATCTGGAAAAGCTGGCCTATGCCGAAACCGTGGACAACGGCAAGCCGATCCGCGAGACCATGGCGGCCGACATTCCGCTGTCTGCCGACCATTTCCGCTACTTTGCCGGCTGCATCCGCGCGCAGGAAGGCGGCATCTCCGAGATCGACGCCACCACCATCGCCTACCACTTCCATGAGCCGCTCGGCGTGGTGGGCCAGATCATTCCCTGGAACTTCCCGATCCTGATGGCGGCGTGGAAGCTGGCGCCCGCGCTGGCTGCCGGCAACTGCATCGTGCTCAAGCCGGCTTCGGCCACGCCCACCAGCATTCTGGTGCTGATGGAGCTGATTGCCGACCTGCTGCCGCCGGGCGTGCTCAACATCGTGAACGGCTCGGGCCGCGCGGCCGGGATGACGCTGGCCTCCAGCCCGCGCATTGCCAAGATCGCCTTCACCGGCTCCACCTCCACCGGCCGCGTGATTGCCCAGGCCGCTGCCAACAGCCTGATTCCGGCCACGCTGGAGCTGGGCGGCAAGTCGCCCAACATCTTCTTCGAGGATGTGATGGACCGGGACGATGCCTATCTGGACAAGGCAGTGGAAGGCCTGGTGCTGTTTGCCTTCAACAAGGGCGAAGTCTGCACCTGCCCGTCGCGTGCGCTGATCCAGGAATCCATCTACGACCGCTTCATCGAGCGCTGCCTGCAGCGCATCGCTTCCATCAAGCACGGCAACCCGCTGGACACCGAGACCATGCTGGGCGCGCAGGCCTCCGAAGAACAGGTGACCAAGATCGGCTCCTATCTGGACCTGGGCAAGCAGGAAGGTGCCGAAGTGCTGTGCGGCGGCGAACGCGCCCAGATGCCGGGTGACCTGGCCGGCGGCTACTACATCCAGCCGACGCTGTTCAAGGGCCACAACAAGATGCGCGTGTTCCAGGAGGAAATCTTCGGCCCTGTGCTGGCCGTGACCACCTTCAAGGACGAGGCCGAAGCGCTGGCCATTGCCAACGACACCATCTACGGCCTGGGCGCCGGCGTGTGGAGCCGCAACGGCAACATCGCCTACCGCATGGGCCGCGGCATCAAGGCCGGCCGCGTCTGGACCAACTGCTACCACCACTACCCGGCTCATGCGGCCTTCGGTGGCTACAAGGAATCCGGCATCGGCCGCGAGAACCACAAGATGATGCTGGCGCACTACCAGCAGACCAAGAACCTGCTGGTGAGCTACAGCGAGAACAAGCTGGGCTTCTTCTGAGGTCGCAGCCGCCCGGGCGCTCCCGCGCCTTGCCCTGATCGGGGACGGGAGCGCCGGGCAAGTTGCCTGCAGCCGGCGACTACTCTCCTGCGGGGGAGTCGTCGCCGGCCAGTTCGCCCCGGGGCTGCCCGGGGCCAACAACGAGGAGCACATCATGGTCGAACGTGTCATTGCCACCCCCGAAGCGCTGGCGCTGATCCGGCAACTGCAGCAGGAACATGGCGAGCTGATGTTCCACCAGTCCGGCGGCTGCTGCGACAACAGCGCGGCCAACTGCTACCTGCCCACCGACCTCACCGTCGGCATCCGCGATCTGAAGCTGGGCGAAGTGGGCGGCGTGCCCTTCTACATCAGCAAGACCCAGTTCGAGACCTGGAAGCACACGCAACTGATCCTCGACGTGATCGACGGACGTGGCGGCACCTTCTCGCTGGAGGAGCCGACCGGCAAGGCCTTCCATACCCGCTCGCGCGTGTTCACGCCCGAGGAGCAGGCCTGGCTGGACCAGCACCCCCCGCAGGACATGGCGCCGGACTTTTCCTGAGGCCGGCTGGCAGGGTTGGCAGCGCCTACAATGCCAGCCATGCATATCCACATTCTCGGCATTTGCGGCACCTTCATGGGCGGTGTCGCGGCGCTCGCCCGCGAGGCGGGTCACAAGGTCACCGGTTGCGACGCCGGCGTCTATCCGCCCATGAGCGACCAGTTGCGCGCGCTCGGCATCGACCTGATCGAAGGCTTCGGCGCCGACCAGACTGCGCTGCAGCCCGACATGTACGTCATCGGCAACGTGGTCAGCCGCGCCCGGCTGGACGATGGCACGCCCAAGTTCCCGCTGATGGAAGCGATTCTGGATCAGGGCCTGCCGTATACCAGCGGGCCACAGTGGCTGTCCGAGCATGTGCTGCAGGGCCGCCATGTGCTGGCCGTGGCCGGCACGCACGGCAAGACCACCACCAGCGCCATGCTGGCCTGGGTGCTGGAAGCTGCCGGCCTGCAGCCGGGCTTTCTGGTGGGGGGCGTACCGCTGAACTTTGGCGTGTCTGCCCGTCTGGGTGAAGTGGTGCCGGGCCATGCGCGCAACTACTTCGTGATCGAGGCCGACGAATACGACACGGCCTTCTTCGACAAGCGCAGCAAGTTCGTGCACTATCGCCCGCGCACGGCCATCCTGAACAACCTCGAATTCGACCACGCCGACATCTTCGACAACCTGGCCGCCATCGAGCGCCAGTTCCACCATCTGGTGCGTACCGTGCCCTCCACCGGCTGCGTGGTGGCCAACGGGCTGGAAGAATCGCTGACGCGCGTGCTGCATCAGGGCTGCTGGAGTCCGGTGCAGACCTTTGGCAGCGCCGTGAGCGACTACACCGCCGAAGGCGAGCCGCATGACTTTGCCGTGCTGCACCAGGGCAAGCCGGTGGGCCGCGTGCAATGGGCCTGGAGCGGCGTGCACAACCAGCTCAACGCGCTGGCAGCCATTGCCGCAGCCGCCCATGTGGGTGTGGACCCTGCCGTGGCGGCCGAGGCCCTGGGCCGTTTTGCCAACGCCCGCCGCCGCATGGAAGTGCGCGGCACCGTGGAGCGCGACGGTGGCCTGATCACCGTGTACGACGACTTTGCACACCATCCGACCGCCATCCGCACCACCGTGGACGGCCTGCGCCGCAAGCTGGATGCCGAAGGCCGCAAGGACGACCGCATCCTGGCCGTGTTCGAGCCGCGCAGCAACACCATGAAGCTGGGCACCATGAAGTCGCAGCTGCCCTGGAGCCTGGAACAGGCCGATCTGGCCATCTGCCACAGCGGCGGGCTGGACTGGGATGCCGGCGAAGCGCTGGCCGAGATGGGCGCGCGTGCACAGGTTGCAACCGATGTGCCCTCTGCCATCGCCCAGGTGCTGGCAGCCGCGCGCCCAGGCGACCATGTGCTGTGCATGAGCAATGGCGGCTTTGGCGGCATCCACGGCCAACTGCTGGAACAACTGGCCACCAGGGGCTGAGCCATGAACGGCCTGCTTGAGACGGAGCTGCTGCAGACGGCAGCCCGTCTGGTGGTGGAAGAAGGGCTGGAATACGGGGCGGCCAAGCACCGGGCCGTCAAGCAGCTGAAGCTGCCGGCCCGCACCGCTCTGCCCGACAACGAGTCGCTGGAAGCCGCGGTGCGCGAGTACATCGCGCTGTTCTGCGCCGACACCCAGCCGGCCGAACTGGCCGCCCTGCGCGATCTGGCACTGGTCTGGATGGACCGGCTGCAGGAGTTCCAGCCCCTGATCGGCGGCGCCATCTGGCATGGCACGGCCACACGCCTGAGCGATATCTACCTGCAGCTGTTCAGCGATGATCCAAAAGCCGTAGAAATCGTGTTACTTAATCAAGGTGTAGACTATGAGGCAACCCGTGTAAGCGGGCTGCAAGGTGCGACCGACGCGCTGAGCATTCATGCCTGGTGCGAAGGCCTGGGCGAGGATGTGGGCGTGCATCTGCTGGTGAACGATACGCTCGCCCAGCGCGGTGCCCTGCAGCCTGACAGCCAGGGCCGCCGTCCGCGCGGCAATGCGGCCCAGTTGCGCGAGCGCATGCAGCCGGACGCAGCCAGCTAGCCCTCTTCTGACCTGATTCATCTCCTATCGCCATGACATCGTCCAAGAAAGCCCCCGCCTCCTCTCCAACGCGTCGTGGCTGGCTGGGATGGGCGGTGGCAGCGGCCGGTCTGGGCGCAGCCGGTGTGGCGGCCTGGCGATTTGGCGCCACGCCTTCGGTGCCGCAACCCCCATCTGACTGGTGGAGCCATCGTCTTGCGCCGCCCCAGGGCGACGGCACGGTGGCGCTCGAGACTTTCCGTGGCAAGCCCCTGCTGGTGAACTTCTGGGCCACCTGGTGCCCGCCCTGCATCCGCGAGCTGCCCCTGCTGGATGCCTTCTACCAGCAACATCGCGATAACGGCCTGCAAATGCTCGGTATTGCTGTCGACCGGCCGGAAGCCGTGCAGCGTTTCCTGCGTGGCCGCCCACTGGATTTTCCGGTGCTGCTGGCGGGCGATGCCGGCATGGGACTGGCCCAGCCGCTGGGCAACAACCGCAATGCCCTGCCCTTCAGCGTGCTGTTCAATGCCGAGGGCGAGGCCCTGGAACACCGCCTCGGCGAGGTGGACCAGAAGACGCTCACGCGCTGGGCCGGACTGGTGCAAGTGGCAAAATCATAATTACGGAAGCCATCTGCGGGTAAAATAGCCGCATATCCAGTGCCGTGCGTCCAGCACACGCCTGTACCCGGATTCCTCCCGCTGCGATTGCGCAAGCACAACTTGGCGCATGATTGACGAAAAATCACCGAAGATGCGTGGTTTTACGCTACATTTCGACGTTAACGCAGCCTACAGCCTGAAAGACCCACATGGACCTACGCAAACTCAAGACCCTGATTGATCTGGTGTCTGAATCCAACGTTTCCGAACTCGAAATCACCGAAGCCGAGGGCAAGGTTCGCATCGTCAAGGGCGGCGGCGCCATGGTGCAGGGCTACGCGCCCATGATGCCCATGCAGCAGGCCATGCCGATGGCAGCTGCTCCGGCCGCACCTGCAGCAGCCCCGGCAGCCGCTGCCGAACCCGCTGCGGCCGCTGCTCCGGCCGGCCACAGCGTCAAGTCTCCCATGGTGGGCACCTTCTACCGTGCCAGCAGCCCCGGCGCCAAGCCCTTCGTCGAAGTGGGCAGCACCGTCAAGGAAGGCGATACCCTGTGCATCGTCGAAGCCATGAAGATCCTGAACGAGATCGAGGCCGACAAGGCCGGCACCGTGACGCAGATCCTGTGCGAGAACGGCGATGCCGTCGAGTTCGGCCAGCCGCTGTTCACCATCGAGTAAGTCCTTTCCGCTGCCGGCCCGATGGCTGGCGGCACTTCCTGCCCTGGATGCACCGCAGCCCGCCTGAGCGCCCGGTGCTTTGCCGCAGAGACCCCTGAAACTGGCCGGGCAGGCCACTCCCCCGCGCCGCACAGTGCGGCGCCAGGAGGTCGGGAGCGGCAGGAGAAACACGCATGTTCAAGAAAATTCTGATCGCCAACCGTGGAGAGATCGCCCTGCGCATCCAGCGCGCCTGCAAGGAAATGGGCATCAAGGCGGTCATGGTGTATTCCGAGGCCGACCGTGAAGCCAAGTACGTGAAGCTGGCCGACGAGGCCATCTGCATCGGCCCGGCCCCCTCCGCCCAAAGCTATCTGCACATGCCGGCCATCATTTCGGCGGCCGAAGTGACGGATGCCGAGGCCATCCACCCGGGTTACGGCTTCCTGAGCGAGAACGCCGACTTTGCCGAGCGCGTGGAAAAGAGCGGCTTTGCCTTCATAGGCCCGACCGCCGAATCGATCCGCATCATGGGCGACAAGGTGTCGGCCAAGCACGCCATGATCAAGGCCGGCGTGCCCTGCGTGCCCGGTTCCGACGGTGAATTGCCCGAAGATCCGGCCGAGATCAAGCGCATTGCCAAGCAGATCGGCTATCCGGTCATCATCAAGGCTGCCGGTGGCGGCGGTGGTCGCGGCATGCGCGTGGTGCATACCGAGGCAGCGCTGATCAACGCCGTGGCCATGACCAAGGCCGAAGCCGGCACCGCCTTCGGCAACCCCGCGGTCTACATGGAGAAATTCCTGCAGAACCCGCGCCATATCGAGATCCAGGTGCTGGCCGATACGCATCGCAACGCGGTCTATCTGGGCGAGCGCGACTGCTCCATGCAGCGCCGCCACCAGAAGGTGATCGAGGAAGCACCGGCGCCGGGCATCAACCGTCGCGCGCTGGAGCGCATCGGCGACCGTTGCGCCGCTGCCTGCCGCAAGATCGGCTACCGTGGCGCCGGCACCTTCGAATTCCTGTACGAGAACGGCGAGTTCTACTTCATCGAGATGAACACGCGTGTGCAGGTGGAGCACCCGGTGACGGAAATGGTGACGGGCATCGACATCGTGCGCGCCCAGATCCAGATTGCGGCGGGCGAGAAACTGCCGTTCACGCAGCGCCAGATCCTGCAGCAGTCGCGCGGCCACGCCATCGAGTGCCGCATCAACGCCGAAGACGCCTACAAGTTCATTCCCTCGCCCGGCCGCATCACGGCTTGGCATCCCCCGGGCGGCCCCGGCGTGCGCGTGGACAGCCATGTCTACACCAACTATTTCGTGCCGCCGACCTACGACTCCATGATCGGCAAGCTGATCGTGCATGGCGACACGCGCGAGCAGGCGATGGCGCGCATGCGCACTGCCCTGGGTGAGATCGTGGTGGAAGGCATCAACACCAACATCCCGCTGCACCGCGAGCTGATGGTGGACGCCCGCTTTGTCGAGGGCGGCACCAACATCCACTACCTGGAAGAGTGGCTGCACCAGCGCGAACGCTGATCCTGCCACCTGCTACGACCCGCCTCCGAGCGGGTCTTTTTCCTGATTGATACCCCGAGGTTGCCATGTACGAACTGCGCCTGCTCTGTCCCGAAGCCGATGTCGACGTGATCTGCGAAGCGCTGGATGCGCTGGACGCACTGAGCGTGTCGGTGGAAGATGCCGACGCCCATACCGAAGCCGAGCAGCCGCTGTTCGGCGAGCCGGGCATGCCGGCGCCGCGCGAGGGCTGGCAGCGCTCGCTGCTGGTCGCCCTGTTTGCGCAGGAGGAGCCGGCACGTGAGGCGGCGCGCCTGTTGCAGTTGCAGGACTTCTTTGGCGGATCCACCATCGTGGGCGTGCAGAACGTGCCCGAGCAGGACTGGGTGCGCCTGACGCAGTCGCAGTTCGCGCCGGTGGACATCACGCAGGAGTTCTGGATCGTGCCGAGCTGGCACGAGCCGCCTGCGGAGGCGAAGCAGGTGATCCGTCTGGATCCGGGTCTGGCCTTTGGCACCGGCACCCATCCCACCACGCGCATGTGCTTGCGCTGGATTGCGCGCAACGGCCAGCCGGGCGATGCAGGCAAGCTGGGCACGGTGCTGGACTATGGCTGCGGCTCGGGCATTCTGGCGATCGGTGCGGCCAAATTCGGTGCCACGCAGATCGATGCGGTGGACATCGACCCGGCCGCAGTGGAATCGACGCGCATCAACGCCGACAGCAACCATGTGACGCTGAACGCCGGCCTGCCGGATCTGGTGGACCCGGCCAACGGCCGCTACCAGACCGTGCTGGCCAACATTCTGGCCACGCCGCTGAAGGTGCTGGCGCCGCTGCTGGTGGCGCATGTGGCTGCCGGTGGCCATCTCGTGCTGGCCGGTATTCTGGAGCGCCAGGCCGACGAGTTGAAGCAAGCCTATGCGCCCTATATTGCGCTGGAGGTGGCCGACAGCGAAGACGGCTGGATCCTGATGACGGGGCGCAAGCCGGCCTGAACGCCCATTAGGCAGTGACGCTCCGCAGCACAACTTGCAGGCCTCGCGTGCGTACTTGCGGCTCTTGCGGCTCTTGCCGCTCTTGCGGCAGCCGCCACAGGATGCCAGGAGTCCCCACCGGGCTCCCGGCGTCTCCCCTGCCCCCACTCCCTTTTCTCCTGTCTGACCCGGCATTGCCCGGCTTTTCCGTTCTGACCCATGTCCATCCTGATTTCCGGCTCCGTCGCCTTTGACCACATCCTCGAATTCGGCGGCCACTTTGCCGAGCACATCCTGCCCGACCAGCTCGACAAGCTGAGCGTGTCCTTTCTGACGCCGCAGATGCGCAGCGATTACGGCGGCTGCGCCGGCAATATCGCCTACGCCGTGCGCCAGCTCGGGGGCACGCCGCTGCCGCTGGCCACTGTGGGACAGGATGGCGGGCACTATCTGGAGCGTCTGCGCCAGCTCGGCATTTCCACCGAGCACATTGCCGTGGCCCAGGACTGCTACACGGCCCAGTGCACCATCGTGACGGACAACCGCCAGAACCAAATCACCGCTTTCCACCCCGGTGCCATGGCCCAGGCGCATCTGAATCCGGTGCCGCAGGACAAGCCGATTGCCGTGGCCATCGTGTCGCCCAACGGCAAGGAAGCCATGCAGCAGCACTCCGAACAGCTGCATGCGGCCGGCATTCCCTTCGTGTTCGATCCGGGCCAGGGGATGCCGCTGTTCAATGCAGAGGAACTGCAGCGCCTGATCGATCTGGCGACCTGGACCACGCTGAACGAGTACGAAGCCCTGCTGCTGTGCGAAAAGCTGGGCTACGACCGTGCGGCGCTGTCGCGCCAGCTGCGTGGCCTGGTGGTGACGCTGGCCGAGGCCGGCTGCGAAGTCTGGCGTGATGGCAATTGTGAAGTGGTACCGCCTGTAGCTCCGACAGCCGTGGTTGATCCCACCGGCTGTGGCGATGCCTGGCGCGGCGCGCTGCTGCACGGGCTGGAACAGGGCTGGGATCTGGTGCGCTGTGCGCGTCTGGGCAACTACATGGGTGCGCTCAAGGTGGCGCATCGCGGGCCGCAGAACTACCAGGTGGACGCTGAGGCTGTCGCTGCCTGCTGATCCCCGGTGGCATCTGCCTGAGATGCTGCTTCAGGCACAACAAAGCCGCCTTCCTCCCTGCGGATGAAAGCGGCAACTCCGGGCGCCGCGCTTGCCAACGGCACCCGAATCATGTCAACGCATCAGAGCCCTGAAGCGTCTGCGTTCAGGGCTTGCGGCCGGACGGGAACGGCCAGGCCGCCTGCGGGTTGAGCTGGGTCTTGGCTGCGGGAGCGGCCTTCGGAGCAGCGGCCTTGGGCGTTGCTGCCTTGCTGGCGCCCGTGCGGGTGGCGGGTTTCTTGGCGGCAGCTGCCTTGGGTGCCGCTGCCTTGGGTGCCGCTGCCTTGGGTGCCGCAGCCTTCGTTGCAGCCGGCTTGGCAGTCGCAGCCTTGGCCGTGGTCCTGGAAGCTGTTGCGCTGGCCTTGGTTGAAGCGGCAGTGCCTGCTGCCTTGGCCGGGGCGACCGCCTTCTTCGCAGCCGGTTTGGCCACCGCGTCAGCGCTGGCTGCCGGGTTGGCGGCGGCCTTGCCTGCTGCTGCCTTGGTGGCAGTTGCTTTGTTGTCGGCTGTTGTCCGGGTGGCTGTCGCCTTCGGCGCTGCCTTGGCAGGTGCGGCTTTCACCGCAGCTGTAGCTGCCTTGGTGGCGCCTGCCGTCTTGGCAGCAGATGCGGCAGGCTTCGCTGCCGCAGTCGTCTTGCTTGCAGCAGCCTTGGTCGTGCTTACCTTGGCGGCGGCGGGTGTAGCTGCAGCCGCTGTCTTGCTGTTTGCGGCGGGCTTGGTGGTAGCCTTGCTGGCTGCGGGGGACTTGGTGGCAGTCGCGCTGGCTGCCGCGGGCTTGGCTGCCGCCTTGCTGGCAGCAGGCTTCGCCGTCGCTTTGGCAGGCGTCGCTGCCTTGGCGGGAGCTGCGCTTGCAGCAGCCGTTGCACTCTTGGCACCGCCGGCTTTCGCCTTGCTGGCCGCCGACGTGGCGGGCTTCGCTGCGGCCTTGGGCGCGGCCGCCTTGGTACTCGCCGCAGGCTTGCTGGCAGCAGCCGCCCTTGCCGGCGCAGCGGTCTTCACCGCAGTCGCAGCAGCGCTACTGGCCACCGTGGTCTTGCGCGCGGCCGCCGGTTTGGCGGTGGCGGTGGTGGCGGTGGCGGTGGTGGCGGTGGCGGTGGCGGTGGTGGCGGTGGTGGCGGTGGTGGCGGTGGTGGCAGTGGTGGTGTCGTCCGCCTTGGCAGCGGTGGTCTTGGGGGTAGCCGGTTTCTTGGCAGTGGCCATCAGGGTCTCCTTGGGGTATCAGCGTGCGGCAAGCAGCGCTTCCGGCGGCACGGAACACCGGAAACGACCCAGGGCGCCCACCCCCTGCAGGGATGCGCGCCTTGAATGTGGTTGGACTGCCTGCCGACGCACCGCCCCTCGGGCCGGTGCCTGCGTCAGGAAGGCCTCAATTGTGTACGGACTTCATTCCCATGAGAGCGCTCCCCCCGTCTGGTACTCGATCACGCGGGTTTCGAAGAAGTTGCGCTCCTTCTTCAGGTCGATCATCTCGCTCATCCACGGGAATGGATTGGTTTCGTTCGGGAACAGTTCTTCCAGGCCGATCTGCGTCGCGCGGCGGTTGGCGATGTAGCGCAGGTAGCCCTTGAACATGGATGCATTGAGGCCGAGCACGCCACGCGGCATGGTGTCTTCAGCGTACTGGTATTCGAGCTCGACCGCCTCGCGGAACAGGGCGCGGATCTCGTCCTTGAAGTCGGCGGTCCAGAGGTGCGGGTTCTCGAGCTTGATGGTGTTGATCAGGTCGATGCCGAAGTTGCAGTGCATGGATTCATCGCGCAGGATGTACTGGTACTGCTCGGCCGCGCCGGTCATCTTGTTCTGGCGGCCCAGCGCCAGGATCTGCGTGAAGCCGACATAGAAGAACAGGCCTTCCATCAGGCAGGCGAACACGATCAGCGACTTGAGTAGCAGCTGGTCGGCCTCGGGCGTGCCGGTGCTGAAATCCGGGTCGGTCAGCGCGTTGATGAAGGGGATGAGGAACTGGTCCTTGTTGCGAATGGACGCGATCTCGTTGTAGGCGTTGAAGATCTCGCCTTCGTCCAGCCCGAGCGACTCGACGATGTACTGGTAGGCATGCGTGTGGATCGCCTCCTCGAAGGCCTGGCGCAACAGGAACTGGCGGCATTCGGGCGCCGTGATGTGGCGGTAGGTGCCCAGCACGATGTTGTTGGCAGCCAGCGAATCGGCCGTGACAAAGAAGCCCAGGTTGCGCTTGACGATGCGGCGCTCGTCTTCGGTCAGGCCGTTGGGATCTTTCCAGAGCGCGATGTCGCGCGTCATGTTCACTTCCTGCGGCATCCAGTGGTTGGCGCAGGTGGCGAGGTACTTGTCCCAGGCCCACTTGTACTTGAAGGGCACCAGCTGGTTGACGTCGGTGTGGCCGTTGATGATGCGCTTGTCGGCAGCATTGACGCGGTGGGCGGCGTGGGAGACAGCGAACTGGATGGCGTTGCCGGGAGCCGCATCCGCCTGGATGGAAGACAGCACTGTTCCGAAAGCTGCGGCACCCGTGCCAGCTGCGGGTTGAGCAGCAACGTCGCCAGACGCCTGCTGCTCCATTCCATGCTGGCGCACCGGAAATGCCGGTGCACCGGCAAAGGCATGGGGAGCCAGCTCGGGAGCAAACACCGCCTGCCGGGTGTGCGTTGCCCATTGCGGAGAGGACAGGGCCGCCGCCGCTTGCTGGGGGTGTGCGGCAGCAGGAGAGGTTGTCGGTGAGGCGTCTGCGAGCGCAGCTTCGTCGTCCCAAGTCAGCATGGTGAATGTCCTGTTTTCTGATTATGAAAGGGGTTACGCATTCAGGCAACGCCTGAAACGCCTGTGCAGGCAAAAGCGCGTGGAAATTGGGGAAATGCCGGATGCCGGGCAGCGCATCCGGCGGCCACTTCAGACCCAGGCCAGCGGGCCGATGGACAGCAGGTGATCCACCGGCTCGCCCAGCTGGTCGGGCTGCTGCGGCGAATAGGAGTAGACGGCTTGCGAACTGCGCGCCACGGCGATGTAGTCGCAGCCGCGGCCGGCCGGCGGCCAGTCTTCGGACAGCAGGCGGTACACCGCCAGTTCGGGGCTGCTGGCAGCCGCCGACCATTCGACGGCAGCAAACTGGCTCGGGAAACGCGCGGTCTCGATGAAGGCAATGCTCATGATCGTGCTCCTTGAAAAAGGCCGCGAAAGCAGGCGCGGCACCTGAAACTCACTGGCAGGCTTCGCAGCCCGGGTCGTCGATGGCGCAGAAGCGCACGTCGGTGGCAGCCTCGGCGGGCTGCTGGCCCGCCTGTGCCGTAGCCGCCTGCATGGCGCCGCTCATCACGATGCCATTGCCCCCCGCATCGGACGACACGGCATTGAGCTTGCCGGCCTTGATGGTCGACTTCTCGGCATGCGTGGCGGCCATGGTGCGCAGGTAGTAGGTCGTCTTGAGTCCGCGCAGCCAAGCCAGGGTGTAGGTGTCGTGCAGCTTCTTGCCGCTGGCACCGGCGATGTAGATGTTCAGGCTTTGCGCCTGGTCGATCCACTTCTGGCGACGCGAGGCGGCCTCGACCAGCCACTGCGGCTCCACTTCAAACGCCGTGGCGTAAAGGGCCTTCAGCTCCTCCGGTACGCGGTCGATCTGGCGCAGCGAGCCGTCGAAGTGCTTGAGGTCCATCACCATCACTTCGTCCCACAAGCCGAGGCGCTTGAGGTCGCGCACCAGCGCCGCATTGATGATGGTGAACTCGCCGCTCAGATTGCTCTTGACCGACAGGTTGCCAAAGCACGGTTCGATGGAAGCGTCGACGCCGATGATGTTGCTGATGGTGGCGGTGGGCGCAATCGCCACGCAGTTGGAGTTACGCATGCCGTGCTGGCGGATGCGGGCGCGCAGGACTTCCCAGTCCAGCGTGCTGCTGCGGTCCACCTCCACATAGCCGCCGCGCGCCTGCTCCAGCAGGTTCAGGCTGTCCAGCGGCAGAATGCCCTGGTCCCACAATGAGCCACGGTAGCTGCTGTAGCGGCCGCGCTCTTCGGCCAGCGCGCTGGAGGCCTCATAGGCGTAGTAGCAGATGGCTTCCATGGACTGGTCGGCAAACTGCACGGCTGCATCGCTGGCATAAGGCACGCGCAGGGCGTAGAGCGCATCCTGGAAGCCCATCAGGCCCAGCCCCACCGGGCGGTGGCGCAGGTTGGAATCGCGCGCCTTCTTCACCGCGTAGTAGTTGATGTCGATCACGTTGTCGAGCATGCGCATGGCGGTGGCGATGGTCTTGCGCAGCTTGGCGTGGTCCAGCTGCTTGCCATTGTCGCCATCCATGAGATGCTGCAGCAGGTTGACCGAGCCCAGATTGCAGACGGCGATCTCGTTGTCGTTGGTGTTGAGCGTGATTTCGGTGCACAGGTTGCTGGAGTGCACCACGCCCACGTGCTGCTGCGGGCTGCGCACGTTGCAGGCATCCTTGAAGGTGATCCAGGGATGGCCGGTTTCGAACAGCATGGACAGCATCTTGCGCCACAGGTCCACGGCAGGCAGGGTCTTGCTCGGGCTGATCTCTCCGCGCGCGGCCTTCTCTTCGTAGGCGACGTAGGCCTGTTCGAACTCGGCACCGAACTTGTCGTGCAGGTCGGGCACGTCGGACGGGGAGAACAGCGTCCACTGGCCTTTCTCCATCACGCGGCGCATGAACAGGTCGGGAATCCAGTTGGCGGTGTTCATGTCGTGCGTGCGGCGGCGGTCGTCGCCGGTGTTCTTGCGCAGCTCCAGAAACTCCTCGATATCGAGGTGCCAGCTTTCCAGATAGGTGCAGACCGCGCCCTTGCGCTTGCCGCCCTGGTTCACCGCCACGGCCGTGTCATTCACCACTTTCAGGAAGGGCACCACGCCCTGCGACTCGCCATTGGTGCCCTTGATGTGGCTGCCCAGGGCGCGCACGCGCGTCCAGTCGTTGCCCAGACCGCCTGCGAACTTGGACAGCAGCGCGTTTTCCTTGATGGCTTCGTAGATGCCGTCCAGATCGTCCGGCACCGTGGTGAGGTAGCAGCTGGACAGCTGCGAACGGCGCGTGCCGCTGTTGAACAGCGTGGGCGTGCTGCTCATGAAGTCGAAGGAGGACAGCACCTCGTAGAACTCGATGGCACGCGCCTCGCGCTCGATCTCGTTCAGCGCCAGCCCCATGGCCACGCGCATGAAGAAGGCCTGTGGCAGCTCGATGCGGCGCTTCTTCACGTGCAGGAAGTAGCGGTCGTACAGGGTTTGCAGGCCGAGGTAGTCGAACTGGTCGTCGCGCTCGGGCTTAAGGGCGGCGCCGAGCTGCTTCAGGTCGAACTGCAGCAGTTTTTCGTCCAGCAGTTCGGCCTCCACTCCCTGCTTGATGAACTGCGGGAAGTAGTCGGCATAACGCGCAGCCAGTCGCTCGCGCGTGACCTCCTCGCCCAGCACCTCGCGTGCCATGGTCTGCAGCAGCAGGCGCGCGGTGACATAGGTGTAGTCCGGATCCAGTTCGATCTTGGTGCGTGCGGCGAGGATGGCAGCCTTGTGCACTTCCGCCAGCGGCACGCCGTCATAGAGGTTGCGCAGGGTTTCGCTGATGATGGCATCGGGCTGCACCTCGGTACCGAGCCGGGCGCAGGCGCTGGTGATCAGGCTGCGCAGCGCGGCCTCGTCCAGCGGAACGCGCACACCATTGTCCACCACATGCAGCACCGGCGCAGTGGCCTGTGGGGCCGCCTGGTGCTGGGCGCGTTCCTGGGCGCGCTTTTCGCGGTACAGCACATAGGCGCGGGCGACTTCGTGGTAGTCGCTGCGCATCAGCTGCAGCTCGACCTGGTCCTGCACATCCTCGATGTGGAAGGTGCCGCCGCTGGGACGCGAACGCAGCAGCGCCTTGACCACGCTCTGCGTCAGCTGCTCGACCACCTCGCGCACGGTGCTGGATGCGGCACCCTGCGAACCATGCACCGCCAGAAAGGCCTTGGTCATGGCCACCGCGATCTTCTGCGGCTCGAACGGCACCACGGCGCCATTGCGGCGGATGATCTGGTAGTGGGCGTAAGGGGAAGCGCTGGCGGCCTCTCCCACAGATGGAATGGGACGCATTGGCGTTTGTGGAGCGGACGTGATGGGGTCAAGCGTGGCTGACATGGGAGCTTCCTGCGTGAGCGGCCGGCGCAGCGACGGCGGAGGGAATGGGGGTTGCCTGCCTTACCAGGCCCGGCCCCTCCCTGCACTGCGCTGCCGGAGAGCCGCGCCCTGCCCCGGGTGCCCTTGCCGACTTCTGGCGCAAGGACATGACGGGAAATCAGGAAAGCACGTGAGGGCAATCATAACCACATATCTAGTGTCATAAATAAATGTAAACACTATCAATGGTGTTTTTGACTGTTTTTTGGTCAGACTCTCCATTTGCCTTCCGAGGCTCGACAAGCCTCGTTCCCCCAAAGAAGGGGCGTGCCCGCGCCAGCCCGGAAAAGGGGCGGAAGCGGGGGGATTTTCTACGGAGACGGGGGCGGTAGCATTGACTTTAAACCCTGAAAATTCAGGGTTTATCTGCCAGCAAGCTGCCGTGCAGGAAGCCCGGAAAACCCAGCAGGCAGGCTCACCCGGCATCAGTCAGACGGCGACCTCAGGCGGGAACCACGCACGCGGCCAGTGCGTGAGCTGCTGCAGCCGGGCCCAGTCAAAGCCCGGACCCGGATCCAGCTTGCGGCCGGGAGCAATGTGCTCGTGGCCCGCAACGTGGGCCAGCGGGTATTGCAGGCGGATGGCTTCGCCCAGTTCGGCCAGTGCCTGGTACTGGGCCGGCTCGAAAGTCTCGCCTTCCAGTCCCTCCAGCTCCACGCCGATGGAGTCGTCGTTGCAGTTGCTGCGCTCGCGCCAGCAGGAGGCACCGGCATGCCAGGCACGGTCGTCACAGCTGACGAACTGCCACAGGCTGCCATCGCGCCGGATCAGGAAATGGCTGGACACTTCCAGGCCGCGGATCTGCTGGAAATAGGGATGGGCGTCCCAGTCCAGCGTGTTGGCGAACAGTTGCAGCACTTCCGGGCCGCCATACTGGCCGGGCGGCAGGCTGATGGAGTGCACTACCAGCAGGTCGATGCTGGCACCTGCGGGGCGCGGGCCGAAGTTGGGGGAGGGCTGATGCGTGGCGTGACGGTACCAGCCGTGGTCCCAGAGCAGCTGTCTCATGGAGCGGTTCGCTCCGCCAGAGCAGCCGGACGCGGACGGGGCATGGTGCCGAAACGCTTCACGAGGAAGCCCCGCTGTGTTCCGCCGGGCTGCGCGCGCCCTTGCGGGCATGGTCCTTGCTGCAGAACCACTGGCCATCGTGCTGTACGCCCTCCTGCCGCACCACGTGCACGCCGCAGTGGGCGCAGCGCACGGTGGCCTGCGGCACGCGCGGCGCCTGCGCGGCACGGCGCTCGCGCAGTGCATCCTTGCGCTTGCTGTTCCATATCCAGAAGGCGATCGCGACGACCGCCAGCACCACCAGGTATTTCATCGGTAGGGTCGGGTTGGCTGCAGGCGTCGCGCGCGGCACGGACTTGCAGCAAAGTGAAAGGAATCAGGCATGGCCCGGTGCCAACGCGCCAGTGCGAAAGCCGCCCATGAAGTCCAGGCTGGCGGATCAGAGGCGAGGCAACAGGCTTCAGCCACGGCGCAGTATCACCTCGAGCACGAAGTGGTAGCCCACGTAGCTCAGCAGTAGCAGGCCAGCACCGGCATAGACCATGCGCACGGCACGCTGTCCGCGCCAGCCCAGGCTGTGGCGCCCCCACAGCAGGGCCGCGAACACCACCCAGGAGAGCAGCGAGAAGATGGTCTTATGGCTCCAGCGCCACTGGCTGCTGGTGATGGCCCCATAGAGCTGCTCACTGAAGAACCAGCCCTGCAGGATGGTGATGGTGAGCAACACGAAACCCAGCGTGACAAAGTGGAAGGTGAGGCGCTCCAGCGTGAGCAGGGGCAGCATGCGCGGGCCTTCGTCGGCGCCCTCGCGCAGCAGCGCAGGACCTTCGCGCATGCGCGCCTCGGCCCGGGTCATCAGCCACGCGTGCCACACGGCCACGGCAAACAGTCCGTAAGAGGCCAGCCCCAGCGCAAGGTGCAGCGGCAGCAGGTCGGAAGACGGCGTCTTGAAAGGCGCGCCCGGGAACAACCATGCCAGCAGCACCGTCACGGCGCCGGTCACGGCCAGCCGCCAGCGCAGCTGCAGCAGCGGGTAATTGATGCTCTCGATCGCATAAGCCAGCAGGGCCAGCCAGGCCGTCATCGACAGGGCCGGGCCGAAACCGAAGCGCGGCGGATTGGTCAGGCCGAGGCCGATCACCACCGCATGCAGCAGGGCCGCCACCCCCAGCAGGACGGCGCCGCCGCGGCTCAGTTGCGTACGGCCATGACACACTCCCGCCGCCGCCAGATAGGCGAGCGCGCTGGCAAAGGTCAATATGGGGACGTAAGACTGGGCACTGGCTACAATCATGGACTACAGTTTATCTTCTCCGGCCATTGCCTGTAGCAGGCGGGTTTGCTCCGCGTCAAATCCCTGCCGTCTGCCTGCTGCTTTTTCCCTGGCCGCACATCTCCCCTTCCGAAAGCGCCCTGCCCCATGGCTTCCGCACTCACCGACAAACTCTCGCGCCTCGTCAAGAACCTGAGCGGACAGGCGCGCATCACCGAAAGCAACGTGCAGGACATGCTGCGCGAAGTGCGCATGGCGCTGCTCGAGGCCGACGTGGCGCTGCCGGTGGTGAAGGACTTCATTGCCCGCGTCAAGGACAAGGCCATGGGCCAGGAAGTCCTCGGCTCGCTTAAGCCCGGCCAGGCACTGGTCGGTATCGTCAACCGCGAACTGGCCGCCACCATGGGCGAGGGCATCAGCGACCTGAACCTGTCGGTGCAGCCTCCGGCGGTGATCCTGATGGCGGGTCTACAGGGTGCGGGTAAAACGACGACGACCGGCAAGCTGGCCAAGTACCTGATCGAGAAGCGCAAGAAGAAGGTGCTGACGGTGTCCGGCGACGTGTATCGCCCGGCCGCCATCGAGCAGCTCAAGACCGTGACGCAGCAGGTGGGCGCCGAGTGGTTCCCCAGCTCGCCCGACCAGAAGCCGGTGGACATTGCCCGCGCCGCGCTCGACTATGCGCGCCGGCACTACATCGACGTGCTGCTGGTGGATACGGCCGGCCGCCTGGCCATCGACGAAGCGCTGATGGCCGAGATCAAGGCACTGCATGGCGCCGTCAGTCCGGTGGAAACGCTGCTGGTGGTGGATGCCATGCAGGGTCAGGATGCGGCCAACACCGCCAAGGCGTTCAAGGAGGCGCTGCCGCTGACGGGCGTGGTGCTGACCAAGCTGGACGGCGACTCGCGCGGTGGTGCAGCGCTGTCGGTGCGCAAGATTGCCGATGCGCCCATCAAGTTCGCCGGTATCAGCGAGAAGATGGACGGCCTGGAGCAGTTCGACGCCGAACGCCACGCCGGCCGCATTCTGGGCATGGGCGACATCGTGGCGCTGGTGGAGCAGGTGACCTCCGGCGTCGATATGGAAGCGGCGCAGAAGCTGGCTGCCAAGGTCAAGAAGGGCGACACTTTCGACCTGAACGACTTCCTCGGCCAGCTGCAGCAGATGAAGCAGATGGGGGGCCTGTCCAGCCTGATGGACAAGCTGCCGACGCAGATCACCGCCAACGCCAAGCCGGGCGATCTGGACCGTGCCGAGAAGGACATCAAGCGCAAGGAAGGCATCATCTGCAGCATGACGCCACAGGAGCGCAAGAAGCCCGACCTGATCAAGGCCACGCGCAAGCGCCGTATTGCCGCGGGTGCCGGCGTGCAGGTGCAGGAAGTGAACCGTCTGCTCAAGGAGTTCGAGCAGATGCAGGAAATGATGAAGAAGATGAAGGGCGGCGGCCTGATGAAGATGATGCGCCGCATGGGAGGCATGAAGGGCCTGGGCGGGCTGGGCGGCATGGGGGGTGGCGGCTTTCCGGGGGGTGGATTTCCGCCCGGGGGCGGGCTGCCGCGCTGAATCCCTTGCGTGAAGGCGCAGCAGGTTGCGCCTTTGATGCGACCTACTTCTTGTAGACCTCCTTGCGATTGCCGATGCGCACGATCAGGATGCGCAGCAATCCGTCCTCGATGCTGGCAATGATCCGGTAATCCCCGACCCGATACTTCCAGAAGGCACCGAGCCTGGACCCCTTGAGTGCTTCGCCAATACTGCGCGGGTTGTCCAGCGCAGCCACCCTGTCGCGCAGGAATAGCACGATACGGCGTGCCGCTTGCCGGTCAATCTTGCCGAGTTCGCGTTCGGCCGCAGGATCGAACTCAATCCTCCAGGCCATGGCGCCTGATCACGTCTTCCAGCGGGACCGTTCTGGTTTTTCCGGCACGGATGGCAATCAGTCGCTGCTCGGCCAGATAGGTGTCTTCCAGATCATCCAGATGCTCGAGAATGGCTTGACGGGCATAGAAGGTCTTTGTGCGCCCGGTCGCTTCGGCCAGAGCGGCAAGACGTGCTTCGATTTCGGGGGGCAGGCGAATGGCCAGCATGTTCAGTCCTCAAGCAATGGAAAAACGCTATACAAGTATAGCGCTTCTCTGCGTGCCATGTGGAGGGGTACGACCGTCGCCCTCTCCCCTTTTCCCTTAGTTCGGCGGATCGCGATGGCGCGTGTTGGACACCGCTGTCAGGATACCGATGCCCAGCAGGACCACGGCACCGATGATGATGTACAGCTGCGGTACGCCGGCCACGGTTGCGCCCCAGGCGAGACCGCCGATGACGATCAGGAAACCGATCATGTAGAGCAGGAAGGACATGTTTTTTCTCCTTGAAGTGCTTGCATGTCCTGCATTGTGCTGAGCCCGGCTGCAGTGGCGTATCGGCCAGTGGCGGTGCTGCGTGTCAGTGCGATCCGACACGATCGCCTCAAGCCCCTCTGCTTGGCGGAAGGATCAGTCTGGCAGCTCAGGGTGTGGCAAAGGCCGAATACGGGCGCTTCTGGCTTACCGGCGCAAAGTCCAGCTTGCCGCCCTTCCACTGCAGCGGACGCCAGCAATCTTCTGCTTCGGCGCGAGAGCGGAACTGCTTCTGGCCGCAGAGCGGGCCGCCAACGCCCAGCCAGACGCGCGCTGTTTGCCCGCTGCGCTCCATGTGGACCCCGAAAACACCATGCGTGAACGCCTGTTTGGCCGAGCCTGTCGTGTCACTGACATACACACTGACGGACGAGCCACCAGAACCACCGGAGAAATACGATTCCGCGCCAACGCAGTCGAATGCGCCTTCGTTGATCACGTAATCCGCGCGGCCATCGCCCGTCACATCGGCGATCTGGACCAGTTCCGGTGAACGGCCGGGGCGCCCGCCCGCATCCTTGCAACTGGCACGCATGTCGGCCACGTGCGCCTTCACCGCCGCAGGCAGCGCTGGCGCCGCAACGGCGGCGGATGCGCCCATTCCCAAACCCAGACCGATCACCAAACTACCTACCCATTGATTTCTACGCATGCGACAACTCCTTTAAAATAAACCTTTAGTATTCTATATGTACTTTTTACCTGAAGCCGCATTGCTCCGTGTTTCCTCAGGGTTGTGGCGGATAGGCCGACGCGTGGCGGCTTTCTAGAATTTTCCGGATCGACCACTCCCGGAAGCCCGCCATGACTGTTCTGCGTCATCCCTTCGCCCTCCCCCTGCTGATTGCGGGCGCCAGCCTGCTGGCGCTGGGCGGCTGTGCCACCAAACCTGCGCCTGCAACGCCCGTTGCGCAACCGCCTGCCGCGCCGGCGCCTTGCCTTGGCGATGCCCAGGTCAAGCAGTGGCTCGTCGACTATCTGGCGCACCGTCCCACAGCCAACCCTCCCGCCAATCTCGATGCCGCCAGCGCGGCCTGCACCCGTGCCAAGTGGCAGCAGCAACTGGCCAGCGTGGCCGGTCCGCTGGTGGGCTACAAGGCCGGGCTGACCAATCCCGCCGTGCAGAAGCGCTTCAACACCACAGAGCCGGTCTGGGGCGCGCTCTACCAGCGCATGCTGCTGCGCAACGGCAGCACGGTGCCGGTGGCCTTCGGGAGCCGCCCGCTGTTCGAGGCCGACATGCTGGTGCGAGTGAAAAGTGCCGCCATCAACCAGGCGCGCACACCTGCGGAAGTGCTTGCCAATGTGGATCAGGTGATTCCTTTCATCGAGCTGCCCGACCTGATGGTGGAAGCGCCACCCAAGCTGAACGGCACAGCGCTGAGCGCCATCAACGTGGGCGCGCGCCTCGGCGTGGTGGGGCAACCGATGGCCGTGCCGCGTGATGCAGCGGCCCGCCAGCGCCTGCTGGATGGTCTGCAGGGCATGACGGTGCGCGTGTCCGATGCCAGCGGCGTGCTTTCCAGCGGCAAGGGCAGCGATACCCTCGGCCATCCGCTCAACGCCGTGGTGTGGCTCACAGGTGCACTGCGCCAGCAGGGTCTGCAACTGCAGCCGGGTCAGGTCGTGAGCCTCGGTTCCTTCTCGCCCTTGAGCCCGCCCAAGGCCGGCCAGAAGGTGACGGTGCAGTACGAAGGGCTGCCCGGCGCAAAACCGGTCACGGTGAACTTCCGCTGAGTGCTGGCGCTGGCGCTGGCGCTGGCGCTGAAATATAACGAAACACAGCGAAACCCAGCCGAGATGACCGCGGCGGGGTGCCCCGGCACCATGGAGGCATGTTCCACCCTCTCCTGAAGGAGCTTCCATGAAACCCTGGATCAAGCGCATAGTGCTGGGCTTTGCCGGCATCACCCTCGTCGTTGGCGGCCTGACTGCCTGCGGCGTTTCCCGCCATCACGGCATGGGCAGCATGAGCGATGCCGATGCCACCGCCTGGCGAGCCAAACAGATCGAACGCGTGGCCGACCGTCTGGACCTGGACGCCACCCAGAAGACCAAGCTCGCCGCCTTGGGCGAAGTGATGGCACAGCAGCGCAAGGCCCTGCGCGGCAATGCGGACAATCCGCGTGCCGAATTCCAGGCGCTGATTGCCGGCCCGAAATTCGACCGCACCGGCGCCCAGAACCTGGTGCAGCAGAAGACCGAGGCCATCCGCACCGCCAGCCCGCAGGTGATTGCCGCCATGGGCGACTTCTATGACAGCCTGCGCCCCGAGCAGCAGCAGAAGGTGCGCGACTTCATGCAGAAGCAGAAGCGCGGTCGTCGCATGTAAGGGCATGCTAGCCGGGGTGACGTACCGTGCAACCGCATCGTGTCCCCGGCATCTTGCTCTCTATGTTGGCACCGGAATGTCACAATGAGCGACATGGCACGCATTCTGCTGATCGATGACGATACGGATCTGGGGCCGCCGCTGGCGGCCTATTTCCGTCGTTTTGGGCTGGAACTGGTGCAGGCGTTTGCACCCTCGGAAGGACTGGGCCTGCTGCGTGCCGGCGGTTTCGATGCCGCCATCCTCGACGTGATGCTGCCGGAAATGGACGGCTTCGAGCTGTGCCGCACCATCCGGCGCGAGAGCGCACTGCCGATCGTGATGCTGACGGCGCGGGGCGACGTGATGGACCGCGTGGTCGGATTGGAACTGGGGGCGGATGACTATCTGCCCAAGCCGTTCGAGCCACGCGAACTGGTGGCACGGCTGCAGACCGTGCTGCGGCGCATGCGCACGACCCCTTCTTCGCCTGCCGCACTGGAAGGCCCGCTGCGCTTCGTGGGTCTGGAAGTGGATCCCGTCACGCGCACGGCGAAGCGCCAGGGCGAAACGCTGGAGCTGACCAGCACCGAATTCGACCTGCTTCTGTTGCTGGCGCGCGCGCCGGCCCAGGTACACAGCCGCGACGACATTCTGGCTGCGCTGCGCGGGCACGATGCCGACCTCTACACCCGCGCGGTGGACATCGTGGTGAGCCGCCTGCGCAAGAAGCTGGAACCGCTGGACTGCATCCGCACCGTGCGCCATGCCGGCTATGCGCTGGCGTTGCAGCCGCTGACCTCATGACATCCGCCACGCTTGCGGCTGCTGCCCTGCCTTCATGACATCCTCTACGCTGCTTCTGCTGCCCTGAACTCATGACGTCCTCCACGCCTGTTGCTGCCGTCCCTGCCCCTGCCCGACACAGCTGGCTGCGCTGGCGGCATTCGCTGCGGCTGCGGCTGGTGCTGCTGTTCCTGCTGCTGGGCCTGGCCATTGCGGCGGTGTTTGTCAGCGGCATCCGCAAGGGCTTCAACCAAGGCTGGGAAGCCGCCGTGCGGCCGCTGGCCATGGACTACGTGGATCGCCTCGCGGCGGACATTGGCAGCCTGCCCGATGTGGCACGCGCGCAGGCGCTGGCGCAGCGGCTGCCGATTGCCATCCACATCAGCGGGCCCGTCACCAACTGGGATTCGGAGCCCCCGCGCGGGCGCCGCGTCGCGCCACGCAATGAACGCGATGCCTCGCTCTTCACGCGACAAACGGCAGACGGGCATCGCATCGTGTTTCGGCTGAGCTTTTCCGGTGCGCGTGGCGACGGGCCGCCGCCCATCCTCTGGTACACCCTCGCCGCCCTGCTGCTCTTGACCGCGCTGGCCTACTGGCGCGTGCACCGCATGCTGCTGCCGCTGCAGGGCATCAGTGCCGGGGCGCGGCGCTTTGGTACGGGAGATTTCGGCACGCCGATTGCCACCGGCAACGAGCGCAATGCCGATGAGCTGACTACCCTTGCGCAGGAGGTGAACGGCATGGCCGACAACCTTCGGCAGATGCTGGACGCACGGCGCGACCTGCTGCTGGCGGTCAGCCACGAATTGCGCAGCCCCTTGACGCGGGCACGCCTGAATGTGGAGCTGCTGCCCGAACCGGACGATGCCGAAGCACGCACCGCGCACAAGGCCCTGTTGCGCGATCTGGCGCTAATGCGCGACCTGATTCAAGACCTGCTGGAAAGCGAACGCCTGTCGACGCCGCATGCCCTGCTGCAGCGCGAGTCTACCGATCTGGCGCAACTGGCCCATGGTGCCGTGGCCGAACTGGCCCGCGCGCAGCCGGCTGCGGCTGCAATTGCCGTCAATGCAGACCCGCATCTGCCGCTACTCGATCTGGACCGTACCCGCATGCAATTGCTGCTGCGCAACCTGCTGGACAATGCGCTGCGGCACAGCCCGTCTGACACGTCGCCGGCCGTGTCGATTGCGCACGGCGACAGAGGAAATGTGGTGCTGGAAGTGCGCGACTATGGCGACGGCGTGCCGGAAGCACAGCTGCCGCATCTGGCACAGGCCTTCTACCGCCCCGACAGCGCCCGCCAGCGCAGCAGCGGAGGCGTGGGGCTGGGGCTGTATCTGTGCAGGCTGGTGGCCGAGGCGCATGGAGGACGCTTTGCCGTGCGCAATGCGCGGCCGGGGTTGGCTGTCAGTATTACGCTTCCGCTTCAGGGATGACTTGCTGCGCAGGAGGAAGAATATCCCCTCTCCGGCCTGCGCCTGGTGAACTGAACCAGACCCTTCGTCACAGCCTTCCGACAAGCAGGAAAACAGCGCATCCGGAATCAGATGATGGCTTGCAGCCCCTTGTCCGCAATGACATTGAGAAGCTTGAGCGCCGGCCCGGCAGGCTTGGTTTCTCCTTGCTCCCATTTGCGTATGGTCGAGGCCGTGGTGTGCAGATGCAGTGCGAACACCGGCTGGCTGAATTTCAGGCTTTCGCGCAGGCGCCTGATGTCGTCCGCAGCAAACTCCCTGACCGGGGGCGGGCAAATGGCTTCGAACTGACGCATCGTCACCTTGCTGACGGCACCTGCTTCATGCAGCGCAGCCAGGTCACCGCGCAGGGACTCAATGATCTTGCTCACAATGCACCTCCAATAGCACTCCCGCCTTCAACGCCTTCGCCAATGCCTCGCGGGAGAGATCCAGAAACACCTTTCCGGCAAACTGCAGCGCCTTTCGTTCCTCTGGCGTGATGTTGGCCTTCTCGCTCTTGGAAAAACCGTGCAGGAACACATAACGTCCGCCGATTCGAGCTGACAGGAGCGTCCGGTAGCCACCGCTCTTGCCCGAACCCGGACGGCCAATCCGCTTCTTGTACAGCAAGCCACCCAGATCGGCATCGATCAATCCACGCTTCATCTCTTCCACAGCTTTGCACAAGGCTGTGTCAGGCAATCTCTCGCTGACTTGCCAGCGTGCAAAGTCCTTCCGCTTCAGGACAGCGAAGGACTGACCCGAAGTGTACCCGATACGGGCATATTCTTCCATAGCTCAGCGTCATGTGATCTTGAATCGACCGGCTATTATTTATTACTTTTTTAGTATATCCATCACTCCAACCCACTTCCCAAACAAAAAAAGGCCCCGCAACAGCGAGGCCCGAAGGAGGGATGCAATGAAGAAACTGAATACGATCAGCGCGGCAGGTCGCTGGCACCCATCAGGTACTGGTCGATCGCACGCGCAGCCTGGCGGCCTTCGCGGATCGCCCACACCACCAGCGACTGGCCACGGCGGGCATCACCAGCGGCAAACACGCCCTTGACGTTGGTGGCGTAGCCGCCCTCCTCGTCGGTCGTGGCCTTGGCGTTGCCGCGTGCGTCCAGCGCCACGCCAAAGGACTGCAGCACCGGCGCCACCGGATTGACAAAGCCCATGGCCAGCAGCACCAGATCGGCCTTGAGTACCTGCTCGCTACCGGGCACTTCGGTCATCTTGCCGTCGGTCCAGTCCAGACGCACGGTCTTGACTGCCACCACCCGGCCCTTGTCCTTGCCGGTACCGGCGATGAATTCCTTGGTGGCGATGGCAAACTCGCGCGTGCAGCCTTCGTCGTGGCTGGAGCTGGTGCGCAGCTTGATCGGCCAGTAGGGCCAGGTCAGCGGGCGGTTTTCTTCCACCGGCGGCTGGGCCAGCAGTTCGAACTGCGTCACGCTGGCGGCGCCGTGGCGGTTGCTGGTGCCCACGCAGTCGCTGCCGGTATCGCCACCGCCGATCACGATCACGTGCTTGCCGTCGGCGCGCAGTTGCTTGGCCAGCTTGTCGCCAGCGTTGACCTTGTTCTGCTGCGGCAGGAATTCCATGGCGAAGTGCACGCCATCCAGCTCGCGGCCGGGCACCGGCAGGTCGCGGCTCTGCTCGGAGCCGGCTGCGATCAGCACCGCGTCATAGTCCTTCTGCAGCTGCTTGGCACTGACGGTTTCCTTGGCCCAGTTGGTGACCTTGCTGTCCTTGGGCCAGTCGCCCACCACCACGCCACGGCGGAATTCCACGCCCTCGGCCTGCATCTGCTCGATGCGGCGGTCGATATGCGACTTGTCCATCTTGAAGTCGGGGATGCCGTAGCGCAGCAGGCCACCCACGCGGTCGTTCTTCTCGAACACCGTCACCTTGTGGCCGGCGCGCGCCAGCTGTTGGGCGGCGGCCAGGCCGGCCGGGCCGGAGCCGACGATGGCGACCTTCTTGCCGGTTTTCTGGGCAGCCGGCTGCGGTTTGACCCAGCCCTTTTCCCAGGCCTTGTCGATGATGGCGTGCTCGATCGACTTGATGCCGACCGGCGCTGCATCGATGTTCAGCGTGCAGGCGGCTTCGCACGGTGCCGGGCAGATGCGGCCGGTGAAGTCCGGGAAGTTGTTGGTACTGTGCAGCACCTCGATGGCGGCTTGCCAGTCGCCTTCATACACCAGATTGTTGAAATCGGGAATGATGTTGTTGACCGGACAGCCGTTGTTGCAGAACGGCGTGCCGCAGTCCATGCAGCGCGCGGCCTGCACCTTGGCCTGCTTGTCGTCCAGGCCGATGACGAATTCCTTGTAGTGCTTGAGGCGCTCGGCAACGGGCTTGTAGCCCTCTTCCAGACGCTCATATTCCATGAAGCCGGTGATTTTTCCCATGATCGTGTTCCGTTATAGCTAGTGACTGTTCAGGGTCGGTTCAGGATTAGTTCGCCTTTTTGGCGGCAGGCTTTTTGGCGGCGAGCTTGGCCTTGGCAGCAGCAGCCGGCTTGGCAGCAGCGGCGGATGCCACTGGCTTCGCCACCTTGCGGGTGGAAGGCGTGGCGCCTGCCTTGGCGGTTGCCGTCTGGCCGGGAGCGCGGCGCACCGCCGTCTTGCGGCTGGCAGCAGGCGGCTCGACTTCGGTGTGAATGGCTGCCGAAGCAGACACCAGCGAGTCGTCCGGAATACCGCCCTTGCCGGCATCGGTCTTGCCCTTGGCGTGGATTTCGGCCAGGGCGCGCTTGTACTCGGTGGGGAACACCTTGACGAACTTCGCCAGGCTGGCTTCCCAGTTCTCGAGCAGGTCACGGGCACGGCGGCTGCCGGTCCAGCGGCTGTGGTCGAGCAGCAGTTTCTTGAGCTGTTCCTCGTCGCTCTGACCGCGGTGCCACACGCCAACATCGACCGTGGCCTTCTGCTGTGCGGTGCTCAGCACCGGCTCCAGCGTCACCATGGCGGTGTTGCAGCGGCTGGCGAACTGGCCGTCCTCGTCATACACGTAGGCCACGCCGCCGCTCATGCCTGCCGCGAAGTTGCGGCCGGTCTTGCCCAGCACGGCCACGGTGCCGCCGGTCATGTATTCGCAGCCATGATCGCCCGTGCCTTCCACCACCGCAGTGGCACCGGACAGGCGCACGGCAAAGCGCTCACCCGCCACGCCGGCAAAATAGGCTTCACCCGTGGTGGCACCGTACAGCACGGTGTTGCCGACGATGATGTTCTCGCAGGCCACACCCGGAAACTCCAGGCTCGGGCGCACCACCACACGACCGCCACTCAGGCCCTTGCCGGTGTAGTCGTTGGCTTCGCCGATCAGGCTCAGCGTGATGCCCTTGCACAGGAAGGCGCCAAAGCTCTGGCCACCCGTACCCTCGAGCTGGATGTGGATGGTGTCATCCGGCAAGCCCTCGGGGTGCACCTTGGTGACCGCGCCGGACAGCATGGCGCCGACGGTGCGGTTCACGTTGCGGGCATGCTCGATGAACTTGACCTTCTCGCCCTTCTCGATGGCAGGCTTGCACTTGCGGATCAGGGTCTGGTCCAGCGCCTTCTCCAGGCCATGCTCCTGCGTTTCGGCATGCAGGCGTGCCACTTCGGCGGGCACCTGGGGCTGGGCGAACAGGCGGCGGAAATCCAGGCCGCTGGCCTTCCAGTGCTTCAGGCCCTGCTGCATGTCCAGCAGGTCGCTGCGGCCGACCATCTCCTCGAAGGTTCGGATGCCAAGCTGGGCCATGATCTGACGCACTTCCTCGGCCACGAAGAAGAAGTAGTTCACCACATGCTCGGGCTTGCCGCTGAACTTGGCGCGCAGCACCGGGTCCTGTGTGGCAACACCCACCGGGCAGGTGTTGAGGTGGCACTTGCGCATCATGATGCAGCCTTCCACCACCAGCGGAGCGGTGGCAAAGCCCACTTCATCGGCACCCAGCAGCGCGGCGATCGCCACGTCGCGGCCGGTCTTCATCTGGCCGTCGGCCTGCACGCGCACACGGCCGCGCAGGCGGTTCAGCACCAGCGTCTGCTGGGTTTCGGCCAAGCCGATCTCCCAGGGGCCGCCGGCGTGCTTGATGGAGCTCCAGGGCGAAGCGCCGGTGCCACCGTCATGGCCGGCAATCACCAGGTGGTCGGCCTTGCACTTGGTCACGCCGGCCGCGATGGTGCCCACGCCCACTTCGCTCACCAGCTTCACGCTGATGTCGGCATGCGGCGCCACGTTTTTCAGGTCGTGAATCAGCTGTGCCAGATCCTCGATAGAGTAGATATCGTGATGCGGCGGCGGCGAAATCAGGCCGACGCCCGGCACGCTGTGGCGCAGGAAGCCGATGTAGTCGCTCACCTTGCCGCCCGGCAGCTGGCCGCCCTCGCCCGGCTTGGCGCCCTGGGCCATCTTGATCTGGATCTGGTCGGCGCTGCTCAGGTATTCGGCAGTCACGCCGAAACGGCCCGATGCCACCTGCTTGATCTTGCTGCGCAGGCTGTCGCCGGCCTGCACCGCGATGTCGGCCTCGACCTTGTCCTCGCCAATGATGGCGCCCAGCGTGGTCTGCTGCTTGATCGGGATGCCCTTGAGTTCATTGCGGTAGCGCGCCGGATCCTCGCCGCCCTCGCCGGTGTTGCTCTTGCCGCCGATGCGGTTCATGGCCAGCGCCAGCGTGGCGTGCGCCTCGGTGCTGATGGAGCCCAGCGACATGGCGCCAGTGGCAAAGCGCTTGACGATCTCGGCCGCCGGTTCCACTTCCTCAACCGGAATCGCCTTGCTCGGATCGAACTTGAACTCGAACAGGCCACGTAGCGTCATGTGGCGCTTGTTCTGGTCGTTGATGATCTGCGCGTATTCCTTGTAGGTGTTGAAGTTGTTGCTGCGCGTGCTGTGCTGCAGCTTGGCGATGGCGTCCGGCGTCCACATGTGCTCTTCACCACGCACACGCCAGGCATACTCGCCACCAGCCTGCAGCTGGCTGGCCAGCACCGGATCCTTGCCGAAGGCGGCCTTGTGCATGCGCAGGGCTTCCTCGGCGATCTCGAACACGCTGATGCCTTCCACGCGGCTGGCAGTGCCGGTGAAGTACTTCTGCACCGTCTCGGTGTTCAGGCCGATGGCTTCGAACAGCTGGGCGCCGCAGTAGCTCATGTAGGTGCTCACGCCCATCTTGGACATGATCTTGGACAGACCCTTGCCGATCGCCTTGATGTAGTTGTAGATGGCCTTCTCGGCGCTCAGATCGCCCGGCAGTTCCTTGTGGATGTCCTGCAGGGTTTCCAGCGCCAGGTAGGGATGCACGGCTTCGGCACCGTAGCCGGCCAGCACGGCAAAGTGGTGGATCTCGCGGGCGGATCCGGTTTCCACCACCAGGCCGGTGGTGGTGCGCAGGCCCTCGCGCACCAGATGCTGGTGGATGGCGGACAGCGCCAGCAGCGCCGGCACGGCCACGCGGTCGGCGCCGATGGCGCGGTCGCTGATGATCAGGATGTTGTGCTGACCCTGCACCGAATTGTTGCCGGCCTTGATGGCATCGACGGCTTCGGCGCACAGCGAGGCCAGCTTGGCTTCCACCCCTTCCGGGCCCCAAGCCACGGGATAGGTGATGTCCAGCGTGTAGCTGCGGAACTTGCCCTGGGTCTCGTCGGCAATGGCACGCAGGCGCGCCATATCGTCAAAGTCCAGGATCGGCTGGCTCACTTCCAGGCGCAGCGGCGGGTTGACCTGGTTGATGTCCAGCAGGTTGGGCTTGGGACCGATGAAGCTCACCAGCGACATCACGATCGCTTCGCGGATCGGATCGATCGGCGGGTTGGTCACCTGGGCGAACAGCTGCTTGAAGTAGTTGAACAGCGGCTTGCTGCGGTCGGACAGCACGGCCAGCGGGCTGTCGTTGCCCATGGAGCCGATGCCTTCCTCGCCGTTGGCGGCCATGGGTGCCATCAGGAACTTGATGTCTTCCTGGCTGTAGCCGAAGGCCTGCTGCGCATCCAGCAGCGACACGCCCACATTCGTCTGGCCACGCACCACGTTCTGCACCGGCAGATCCGTCAGGCGGATGCGCAGGTTCTCGATCCACTGCTTGTAGGGCTTGCTGTTGGCCAGCTGGGCCTTCAGTTCCTCGTCGTCGATCATGCGGCCCTGATCCAGGTCGATCAGGAACATCTTGCCGGGCTGCAGGCGCCACTTCTTGACGATCTTGTGGTCGGGCACCGGCAGCACGCCGGATTCGGACCCCATGATGACGAAGCCGTCATCGGTCACGCAGTAGCGCGCGGGGCGCAGGCCGTTGCGGTCCAGCGTGGCGCCGATCTGGCGGCCGTCGGTGAACACCAGTGAGGCCGGGCCGTCCCACGGCTCCAGCATGGCGGCGTGGTATTCATAGAAGGCGCGGCGGCGCGGATCCATGTTGGCGTGCTGTTCCCACGGCTCGGGAATCATCATCATCACGGCCTGGCTGATGGGATAGCCGGCCATGGTCAGCAGTTCCAGGCAGTTGTCAAAGGTGGCGGTGTCGGACTGGCCGGCAAAGCTGATCGGGTACAGTTTCTGCAGGTCTTCGCCCAGCACGGGCGAGGACATCACGCCTTCGCGCGCCAGCATCCAGTTGTAGTTGCCCTTGACGGTGTTGATCTCGCCGTTGTGCGCCACATAGCGGTAGGGGTGGGACAGCGGCCACTCGGGGAAGGTGTTGGTGGAGAAACGCTGGTGCACCAGGCCTAGGGCGGAGACGCAGCGCTCATCGTTCAGGTCGTCGTAGTACTGGCCGACCTGGTCTGCCAGCAGCAGGCCCTTGTACACCACGGTGCGGCTGCTCATGCTGGGCACATAGTATTCCTTGCTGTGCTTGAGCTTGAGGTTCTGGATGTTGGCACTGGCGGTCTTGCGGATCACGTACAGCTTGCGCTCGAGCGAATCCTGCACGATGGTGTCCGGGCCGCGACCGATGAAGACCTGGCGGATCACCGGCTCCTTCTCGCGCACGGCAGGCGACATGGGCATGTCGCGGTTGGTGGGCACATCGCGCCAGCCCAGCAGCACCTGGCCTTCGGCCTTGATGGCGCGCTCCATCTCCTGTTCGCAGGCCAGGCGGCTGGCGTGTTCCTTGGGCAGGAAGATCATGCCCACGCCGTATTCGCCCACGGGCGGCAGCTCCACGCCCTGCTTCGCCATCTCGTGACGGTACAGCGCATCGGGCATCTGGATCAGGATGCCGGCGCCGTCCCCCATCAGCTTGTCGGCACCCACGGCGCCGCGATGGTCGAGGTTTTCCAGGATCTTGAGCGCCTGGGTGACGATGGCATGGCTCTTCTCGCCGCGGATGTGGGCCACGAAGCCAACGCCGCACGCATCATGCTCGTTGGATGCGCAGTACAGGCCGTTCTGTTCCAGATGGTTTTTTTCTGTCGTAGAGCTCATACGAAATATCCCGTTCAGAGAGTGGAGGGATGGTGCATCCCTTGACAGATCGGAGAATACGGCAAAAAAAGCGGGATTGCATCAAGAATAAATGGGGTCAGATACCTATTAATTTTCTTGAAGAACCATCAGGCAATTTAATTGGGGACATATTCAATTCATTGTTTTGAAAAAGAAAACCGCTTTTTCCAATACCCCGATGACCCCTTCACCCGGCCTCAGGAGCCTTTCTGGCCGGCCTTCCAGCCTGTGACTTCTGCAATCTGCGTCCGGTCAGCTGTTGCAGCTGCAGCACGAAATCGGGCGATCCATGCGCCCAGCCCCCCAGCGCCGCCTCCTGAAACTGCGCGCAACCATGCCCCGACTCGTGCTCGTGCAGCAGCGCTCGGTAGGCATCCTCGCGTGCAAACGGCGTGTTGCCGAGCTGCCAGATCTGCGTGGGCGGCGTCACCATGCGTTCGCTGCGTTCGCCGGTGTAATGGGCGCTGCTGCTCCAGGCGTAGCCTTGCGGCGAGCGGGCCAGTTGCTCACGCACCGGCAGGCTGTCGAGGCAGGCCATGGCGTGCAGCAGCAGGTCGGGGTCCACCACCGTGTTGCGATAGCGCCCTTCCCACAAGGTGCCGCTGCGCAAGTGGCGGTTGTTGAAGGTGCGCACATAGGCGCGGCCCACGTCCTGCATCATGCGCGGCAGGCCGTCGGCGTCCTGCGGGGTGGCGAGCAACTGCATCTGGCCGGGCAGCAGCACCCAGGCATGCAGTCCTACACGGTGTCGGGCACTCGCCTCGCGCAACAGCTGCAGCATGCGCTCATAATCAGTCTCATCCAGAAAGATGGCCTGGCGGTTGTTGCCCCGCTGGATGACGTGATGCGGATAGCCCGCCACACTCAGCCTTGCCAATCGCGCCATGCCTGTCACTCCGTTTCTGGATGAATTGCCACAAGAACAAGATGCAGTGTATCGCCCGGGTCTGCCCATGACACCTGTCCCCGACGCTCCCTTGCTGGTTCTTTTCAACGCGGGCGCCGGGCGCCATGCGGAAGAAGATGCAGCCCAACCCATCCGCGCCGTGCTGGAGGCCTCCGGCCGCGCCTTCCGCCTGATTCCGCTGCAGCCGGGGCGCTCCCTGCCCCAGCAGATCCGCGCCGCGGTACAGCAGGCCTGCGAGCAGGGCGCCATCGTGGTGGCGGCGGGTGGTGACGGCACCATCAGCACGGTGGCGCATGAAGTGGCCGGCAGCGGCTGCGTGCTGGGCGTGATACCGCAGGGCACCTTCAACTATTTCTGCCGTGCCTACGGCATCTCGCCCGACCCGGCCGAAGCCGTACAGCAGATGCTGGATGGCGTGGTGCGCCCGGTGCAGGCCGGGCGCGTGAATGGCCGCCTGTTCCTGGTCAACGCCAGCCTGGGGCTGTATCCGCAGGTGCTGGAAGACCGCGAGAGCTTCAAGGCCACGCTGGGCCGCAGCCGCTTCGTGGCCGGCCTGGCCGCCCTGTTCAGCCTGCTGCGCCGCCCGGTGCAGTTGACCCTGCGCCTGAGCGGCGAAGGCCATGACAGCGTGCGCAAGACCCCCACCCTGTTCGTGGCCAACAATGCGCTGCAGCTGCAGCAGACCGGACTGATGCCCGCACCCGAAGACGGGCAGGAACAGCCCTCCGAACTCGACGGACGCCTGCATGCCGTGCTGCTGGCTCCTGTCAGCACGCCGCGCCTGATCGGCCTGGCCCTGCGCGGTGCCTTTGGCACGCTGGGCGATGCGGAGGATGCCGTGCTGCATTTCCCGTTCCGCCAGCTGGACGTGCAGGCGCGCGGCTATCTGGGCGGACGCCGCATCAAGGTGGCAACCGACGGCGAAGTGCACTGGATGCGCGCGCCGCTGCGCTTCGAAGTGGACAACGACGCCCTGCAGCTGATCGTGCCGACTCCGCTGCGCGTGCCCGCAGAACCCGCAGCCGAAGAGCCCTCGCTGCTCGCATCCCTGCTCTCGCCGCTGCCCCAGGGAGCCCCTGCATGAGCCGCCTGCTGCAGATCTCCGACACGCATTTCGGCACCGAGCAGCCTGCCGTGGCCGATGCCCTGCGCGCACTGGTGCAGGCCGAACAGGTGGAGCATGTGCTGCTGGCCGGCGACATCACCATGCGCGCGCGCCGCGGCCAGTTTGCCGCCGCACGCGCCTTCATGGACAGCCTGCCCGTGCAGACACGCATGACCCTGCCCGGCAACCACGACATTTCGCTCTGGTTGCCCTGGCGCCGCTTTCTGTGGCCGTACCGCCTGTACCAGCAATACTTCCCCACCGCCTTCGATACGGATGGCGTGATCCACTGGGATCTGGGCCCTATCCACCTGATTGGCGTGCGCACCACGCGGCGCTACCGGCATATCCAGGGCGAAGCCTCGCCCGCGCAGATTGCCAACGTCAGCCGGCGCCTGCAGGCCCTGCCCGACGACGCGCTCAAGCTCGTCGCCGTGCATCAGCCCGCACTCGTGATCGAGGAGGAAGAGCGCAAGAACCTGCTGCGCGGTGCCGTGCAAGCCAACGCCAGCTGGCGCGCTGCCGGTGCCGCCGGGGTACTGGGCGGCCACATCCATGAACCCTATGTGGAGCTGATTCCGCCGGGGCCGCAGGACGCTCCCACCCCACTGTGGGCGCTGCAATCCGGCACCGCCCTGTCCGACCGCATCCGCGACAACTACCCGAACTCCGTGAACCTGATCCGACCCGCCACCGCCGCGCCCCAGGGGCATCTGCACAACCCGCTGCAACTACGCAACCCGCAATGGCAGGTGGAGCGCTGGGATTTCGACGCCAGCCTGCAGGCCTTTGCCTGCGTCGCCACCACCTGGCTGCGATGAGCGGCGTTCCGATACCGGCCAGCCCCGACGCACTGGCCACGCACAGCGCTTTCTGGACTTCCGTGGCGCAGCATTGGGGACAGGCACCGGGCAATGTTTTCGTGCTGTGGCTGCTGACGGTGGTGACCATCGCCCTGCCCCTGGGCAGCTACATGCAGCGCGACAGTGCCATCCGTCGCCCCCTTTACGCGCCACTCGGCAACTCGGCTACTGCGTGGATGCTCCTCGCCGCGACGCTCTGGAGCGTGCTGGCCTGGCAGGTGGTGCACAACGGCCCGGTGACCCGACTCGACACCACTCTGGCGCATACGCTCAGCCTGCATGTGCATCCTGCCCTGCTCCACCTGTTTGGCAGCGTGAGCCATCTGGCCGATACGCCCGTGCTGACAGCCGCCTGCATCGCGGGTGCCCTGTTCTGGATCTGGCGCGGAGAACGGCCCATGGCCATCGGCTGGGTCTGGGCCATTGCCGGCAACGCGCTGCTGAATACCGGCCTCAAGCAATGGGTGGGCCGCGTGCGGCCGGAGCATCTGGAGGGCTACACCATGGCCGGTGGCCTGAGCTTTCCCAGCGGCCACAGCTCGGGTTCGCTGGTGGCCTACGGCATGCTGGCGTGGATCCTGCTGCACCGGCATCCGCACTGGCCACGGGGCTTGCGTGCCGCACTGATCACCCTGGCCGCGCTCGCCGTCGCCGCCGTGGGCTATAGCCGCATCGGCCTGCAGGTGCACTATCTCACCGATGTGCTGGGCGGCTGGTTGTCGGGCAGCATCTGGCTGCTGGGGAGCATCGGGCTGGTGCGGGCGCTGGAACGGCGCACCTGACCTTCTAGGCCTGCTCAGGCGTCCGGCCGCTTGCGCATGATGCGACGGTAGAAGGTGTTGCGGCTGATACCGAGCCGGCGCGCCGCCAGGGAAAGATTGCCCTCCGCCTCGCGCAGGGCCTGCTCCATCACGTCGCGCGTGTATTGAGCCAGCGGCACGCAGCCCGAACGCAGGCGGGACAGCCCACCCTCCGCCTGGACTCCCGCTTGCGTTCCGGCATCCCCCTCAGCGACGCGTTGGCCTTGACTATAGGACACACCCGGCAAGCGATCTGCGCTTGAAGCTTGCCGTGCCTCTTGCAGTTCCTGCACCAGGTCATCCGGCAGGTGCTCCATGCCAATCACACAGGCATCGTCCAGCAGTGCCACGGTGGTGCGCAAGGTGTTGTCCAGCTGGCGCAGATTACCGGGCCAGGGATGCTGCCGCAGCACGCGCGCCAGCGCCGGATCCAGCTCGATGGCGCGATGTGGCGCATGCCGCTGCAGCATGCGCTGCACCAGCGTGTCCCAGTCACTGCGCTCGCGCAGGGCTGGCAGTCGCAACGTCAGGCCATTCAGGCGCCAGTACAGGTCGGCACGAAAACGGCCGGCAGCCACCTCTTCCTTCAGGTCCCGGTGGGTGGCGCAGACCAGCGCAAAATCCACCGCCACGGGCTGCCCGCCGCCCAGCGGCACCACCTGGCGCTCCTGCAGCACACGCAGCAAGCGGGTCTGCATGGCCAGCGGCATGTCGCCGATCTCGTCCAGAAACAGGGTTCCGCCGTGCGCCTGGCGGATGCTGCCGGGGGCCCCCTCGCGCCGTGCCCCGGTATAGGCACCGGGCGCGTATCCAAACAGTTCCGCCTCGATCAGGTTTTCCGGAAGGGCGGCGCAGTTCACCGCCACAAAGGCTTGCCCGCGACGCTGGCTGCTGGCATGGATGGCCTTGGCCAGCACCTCCTTGCCCGAGCCGGATTCCCCATGCAGCAGCACCGCAATCGGCTTGTCCAGCACCTTGCGTGCTTTCTCGAGCACGCAGTGCCAGGCAGCATCGCCGGTATCAAGCGCCTGCAGCGCATCGGGTTCGCGGATCGTGGCGCGTGCCGGCATGTCCAGCGTGCTGGCGCGCGACCAGCCCTGCTCCACCCGCACATGCAACTCCGGCACGGCTGGCGCACTCAGGCAGCGCACGCGCATGGGCGCAGGATTGCGGTAGCTGGCGCGCAGCAATTGTTCGCGGTCCACATCCACTACCTGGTCCAGTCGTACCCTTCCCAGTTGGCTGGCACGCAAGTTGAGCAAGGCCAGTGCCGCCTGGTTGGCTCCCACCAGCACACCCGCTTCCGACAGGGCCAGCACCCCCTCGGCCAGCGTGCCGATTCCTTCCGCCAGCGGATGCACGTGCAGCCGCATATGCCGCCCGTGGCACGCCTCGAACAGCCGGTTCTCGATCATCTGCGTGGCTGCGCGCACCATGCTGAAGGTATGCGGATGCCGGCTGCTGCGCTCGCCGGACATGTTGAGCACACCCAGCACGCTGCCATCGGGCGCCACCACCGGCGCGGCAGCGCAGGTGAGAAAGCTGTTGCACTCCAGAAAGTGTTCGCCCCCATGCACGACCACTGGCACTCCCTCGGCCAGCGCCGTGCCCACGGCATTGGTGCCGCGGTGCTGCTCATGCCAGGAAGCTCCCGGCATCAGTGCCACACGCTCGGCACGCGTCATGAAGCCCGGATCACCCAGGGCGTGCAGCAGCAGACCATCGGCATCAGCCAGCAGCAGAACGCTGCCGCTGCCACGCGTCTGCCCGTGCAGGTATTCCATCACCGGGCGTGCATGGGCGAGCAGTTCGTGCTGGCGCTCGGTGGCGCGCTCCACCTCGAAACGCGAGAGGTGCGGCACATGCGGGCGGGCAGTGAAGGCATCCACACCAGCGTCCAGGCTGCGCCGCCACGAGCGCGTTACATGCGCCAGTGATGCGGGCAACAAATCCTCGGGCAATGCGTCCCGCTCGTAAAGCGCATGGCGGGCGCGGCGCAGCAGGGCCTCTGATTCGACAGTGCCAAGTGCGTTCATGGCTGTCTCCTTGTGCAGGACGGGGAAAGGGTTCCTGCCTCTTTGTCTGTCATCGATCGGACGATGCTAGCACGGCGGCTTCCTGTCCCGTCTTGGCGTTTGCACTGTGCCAAAACGGAACAACTGGTACAGATCCGGCACACCCGCGCTGGTACATCTGGCACACCCTGACACAAAAAATCCTGCTGCGGACAGCTCATGCAGCACCGCTCAGGCCACCCTATCTCCGGACAAACCCGCATTCCGGCCAACCTGGCACACCCCTTGCATCGGAAAGGGCGACGGCGTGCTTCAAGCCGTTGCAAACCACAACCGATATCCAAGGAGACACCCCATGATCTATCCCGCACCCGGCCAGGCTGGCGCCCCTCTTCAATTCAAGGCCAAGTACGACAACTTCATCAACGGCCAGTGGACACCGCCGGTGAAGGGCGCGTACTACGACAACATCACGCCGATCAACGGCCAGGCCTACTGCCAGGCAGCCCGTTCCACCGCCGAGGATATCGAACTCGCGCTGGATGCCGCCCACGCCGCCGCCGACGCCTGGGGCAGGACCTCGGCTGGCGAGCGCAGCAACATCCTGCTCAAGATCGCCGACCGCATCGAAGCCAATCTGGAAAAGCTGGCCTATGCGGAAACCGTGGACAACGGCAAGCCGATACGCGAAACGCTGAATGCCGACATTCCGCTGGCCGCAGACCACTTCCGCTACTTCGCCGGCTGCCTGCGCGCGCAGGAAGGCCACATGTCGGAGATCGACGCCAACACGGTCGCCTACCACTTCCAGGAACCGCTGGGCGTGGTCGGCCAGATCATCCCCTGGAACTTCCCGATCCTGATGGCCGCCTGGAAACTGGCCCCTGCCCTGGGCGCCGGCAACTGCGTGGTGCTCAAGCCGGCCGAGTCGACCCCTACCAGCATTCTGGTGCTGACCGAGCTGATCGCCGACCTGCTGCCACCCGGCGTGCTCAACGTGGTGAACGGCTTCGGCCGCGAGGCCGGCATGCCGCTGGCCACCAGCCGCCGCATTGCCAAGATCGCCTTCACCGGCTCCACGGCCACCGGCCGGGTGATTGCCCAGGCCGCTGCCAACAACCTGATTCCCGCGACGCTGGAGCTGGGCGGCAAGTCCCCCAACATCTTCTTTGCCGACATCATGGACAAGGACGATGCCTTCCTCGACAAGGCGATCGAAGGCCTGGTGCTGTTCGCCTTCAACCAGGGCGAGGTCTGCACCTGTCCCTCGCGCGCCGTGATCCAGGAATCGATCTACGACCGCTTCATCGAGCGCTGCCTGCAGCGCGTGGCCGCCATCAAGCAGGGCAACCCGCTGGATACCGACACCATGCTGGGCGCACAGGCGAGCAAGGTCCAGCTGGAAAAGATCAGCAGCTATCTGGAACTGGGCAAGCAGGAAGGCGCGCAGGTGCTGATCGGCGGCGCGCCGGCCCAACTGGAAGGCGACCTGGCTGGCGGCTACTACGTGCAGCCCACGCTGTTCAAGGGCCACAACAGGATGCGCATCTTCCAGGAGGAAATCTTCGGCCCGGTGCTGGCCGTGACCACCTTCAAGGACGAAGCCGAGGCGCTGGAAATCGCCAACGACACGCTGTACGGCCTGGGCGCCGGCGTGTGGAGCCGCAACGGCAACGTCGCCTACCGCATGGGCCGTGGCATCAAGGCCGGCCGCGTATGGACCAACTGTTACCACGCCTATCCGGCGCACGCTGCCTTCGGCGGCTACAAGGAATCGGGCATCGGCCGTGAAACCCACAAGATGATGCTCGACCACTACCAGCAGACCAAGAACCTGCTCGTCAGCTACAGCGAAAACAAGCTGGGCTTCTTCTGACCCCTGCAGTTCCCATCCTCTGGCTTTTTTCCATACCTACAAGGAAACTCCCATGTCCGTATCCCATTTCTTCATGCCCGTGCAGAACATCATCGGCCCCGGCGCACTCGACGAGGCGCTGCAGATCGTCGGCAAGATGGGCTTTCGCAAGGCCCTGATCGTGACCGACCCCGGCCTGAGCAAGATCGGTGTGGCCAACACCGTGTCCGACAAGCTGGCAGCCCAGGGCATTCCCGCCTCCGTGTTCGACGGTGCCCAGCCCAACCCGACCGTGAGCAACGTTAACGCCGGCCTGGAAGCACTGAAGGCGGCGCAAGCCGACCTGGTGGTGTCGCTGGGCGGCGGCTCTTCGCATGACTGCGCCAAGGGCATTGCGCTGGTCGCGGCCAACGGCGGCAAGATCGAGGACTACGAGGGCGTGGACAAGTCCGCCAAGCCGCAGCTGCCACTGCTGGCGGTCAACACCACGGCCGGCACGGCATCCGAGATGACGCGCTTCACCATCATCACCGACGAGACGCGCCACGTGAAAATGGCCATTGTCGACAAGCACGTCACCCCCTTCCTGTCGGTAAACGACTCCAGCATGATGGAAGGCATGCCGGCCTCGCTGACCGCCGCCACCGGCATGGATGCGCTGACGCACGCAGTCGAGTCCTATGTCTCCACCGCCGCCACGCCGCTGACCGATGCCTGCGCCGTCAAGGCCATCGAGCTGATCGCACGCTACCTGCCCACCGCCGTGAGCGAGCCGAAGAACCAGGAAGCGCGCGAGAAGATGGCCTATGCGCAGTTCCTGGCCGGCATGGCCTTCAACAACGCCTCGCTCGGTTACGTGCATGCCATGGCGCACCAGCTCGGCGGCTTCTACGACCTGCCGCACGGCGTCTGCAACGCGCTGCTGCTGCCGCATGTCGAGGCCTTCAACATGAGCGCTGCTTCCGGCAAGCTCAACGAAGTCGGCGCCATCCTGCAGGCCAACAACCCGCAGCTGGCGGGTCTGGATCCGGTGGCGGCCATCAAGAAGCTGGCCGATATCGTCGGCATTCCGAAATCGCTGGAAGAGTTGGGCGTGAAGCGCGAGGACTTCGACGTGCTGGCCGAAAACGCGCTCAAGGACGTGTGCGGATTCACCAACCCGGTGCAGGCCAGCCACGCCGAGATCGTCGGCATCTTTGCCGAGGCCTACGGTCCGCGCTGATCGTCCTGGCTCCTGTTGCGCTGGCCTGGATGCCAGCGTTTGCCCCCGCTGCCCTGCGTCCTGACGCAGCACGCGGGGGCGTTTTTTATAGCGGCAGAACTTGGGGCGCCCTTATCGCTCGTTCAGCGCCGCAATTCCGCCACCGTTCGCTGCAAATCCTGCGCCCATTGCTGCCGGCTTCGCCCCTGGGCCCGTTCCGGCTCGCCAAAGGTCACGCGCGCCACCACGCCCTCGGCGCGCACCGTGCGCCAGAGCGATTCCAGCAGCGTGTCGTCCCCGATGTAGCATGGCGCCTGACTCAGCCTTCCCTGCGCATCCAGAAACTGCAGCGCCACCGGCTGCACCGGCGCATCCACGCTGATCGCGGCCTGCAACAGGTTGCCATGGAAAGGCAGCAGGTCCACGCCTTCGCTGGTCGTCCCCTCGGGGAAGAAGGCCAGCACATCGCCCTGCTGCAGCCGCTCCGCCATGGTGTGCAGCACACGGTGTGCATCCCGGCGCGAGGTGCGCTGCAGGTACAGCGTGTCGGCCGAGTCCGCCAGACGGCCGACCACCGGCCAGTGCTTCACTTCCGACTTGGAAATGAAACGGCAGAAGCGGATCGCATGGATGGTCGGGATGTCCACCCAGGAAATGTGATTGGCCACCAGCATCAGGCCATCCGGCCCGGCCTCGGCCGGAGTGCCACGCACCTGCAGCGTGATGCCGCAGCGGCGCACCGCCTCGGCCGCCCAGCGCTGCACGGTGGCCCGGCGCTCGGCCTCGCCCAGGCGCGGAAAGCGCGTATAGACGATCCAGAAGCCCGCAAGAATGTGGGCCAGCAGACGCCACAGGCGCCCCAGGCCACGCCAGGTGTTTGTCTCCATTTTTTTCTTCCCGGACTCTGGCTGCGGAAATCAGGCCGGCTGCGCCACCTTGCTGCGTTCTGCTTCGAAGGCGATCTGGCCATCCACCACGGTCGCACGCACGCGGCCCTGCAGACGCAGCCCCTCGAACGGCGTATGCTTGCCCTGGCTGACCAGCTCGTCGGGCGTCACTTCCCATTCGGCAGCCGGATCCCAGATGCACAGGTCGGCCACGCCACCCGGCACGATCTGGCCCGCACTGGCCGCCAGCGTGCCCAGCGAATCGCCCAGCACACCGGCGGGGCGGCTGGTCACCGTGGCAACCGCCTCCATCAGCGGCACGCCATCTTCCTGCGCCCATTTCAGCGCAAGCGCCAGCAGCAGTTCCACGCCAGTGGCGCCGGGCTCGGCCTCGGCAAACGGCAGGATCTTGGCATCCTCGTCGATCGGGTTGTGGTCGCTCACCAGCGCATCGATGGTGCCATCGGCCAGCGCGGCACGCAGTGCGGCGCGGTCACCCTGCTGGCGCAGCGGCGGCGTCAGGCGCGCGCGGCTGTCGAAATAGCCCATGTCCACATCGGTCAGGTGCAGCGAGTTGATGCTCACGTCGCAGGTCAGCGGCAGGCCGGCCGTCTTGGCCTGGCGCACCAGCTCCACTGCCGCGGCGCTGGACAGGCGGCACAGGTGCACGCGTGCCCCCGTCACCTTCATCAGCTCGACGATGGTCATGATGGCAATGGTTTCGGCCAGCACCGGCACGCCGGACAGTCCCATGCGCTGCGCCAGCGCACCGCTGGCCGCCACGCCACCGCCCAGCCAGGCATCCTCGGGCCGCAGCCACACGGTGTAGCCAAAGGTGCTAGCGTACTGCAACGCGCGCTGCAGCACCTGGGTGTTGCGGATGGTGACGTCGGCCTGCGAGAAGCCGACGCAGCCGGATTCGGTCAGCTCCAGCATCTCGGTCAGCACCTCGCCCTTGAGCTGGCGCGTCAGCGCCCCGAGCGGGAAGACGCGCGCCTGGCGCAGGCGGGCCGCACGGAAGCGCAGCATTTCCACCAGGCCGGATTCATCCAGCACCGGATCGGTATCGGGCGGGCAGACCAGGCTGGTGACGCCACCGGCCACCGCCGCGTGCATCTCGCTCTCGAGCATGCGCGCATGTTCCTGGCCCGGCTCACGCAGACGCACGGCCAGATCGACCAGCCCCGGCAGCACGTAGCAGCCGCTGGCATCGAGCGTGCGTTGCGGCACGAAGTCGGTGGGCATCTGGCCGACGGCGATGATGCGGCCGGCCGCAATGGCGATATCGGCCTGCTGGTCGGTGCCATCGGCCGGGTTGAGCAGGCGTGCGCCCTGGATCAGTGTCTTCATCTCGGTACTCCCTCAGGCGTCATGGCTGGCAACAATGCTCATCACGGCCATGCGCACCGCGATGCCGAAGGTCACCTGCGGCAGGATCACGCTGTGCTTGCCATCGGCCACGGCAGAGTCGATCTCCACGCCGCGGTTGATCGGGCCCGGGTGCATCACGATGGCATCGGGCTTGGCATAGCGCTGCAGCTTTTCCGGCGTGAGGCCGAAGCTCTTGAAGTATTCCTGGCTGCTCGGCAGCAGCGCGCCGCTCATGCGCTCGTTCTGCAGGCGCAGCATGATCACCACGTCGCAGTCGCGGATGCCCTCTTCCAGGTTGTGGAACACGCGCACGCCCATGGGGCCAAAGCTTTCCGGCACCAGCGTCTGCGGACCCACCACGCGCACCTCGGGGCAGCCCAGCGTGGTCAGCGCATGGATGTCGCTGCGCGCCACGCGCGAGTGCAGCACATCGCCCACGATGGCCACGCGCAGCTGCGTGAAATCGCCCTTGTAGTGGCGGATGGTGAACATGTCGAGCAGGCCCTGCGTCGGGTGCGCGTGGCGGCCGTCGCCGGCGTTGACCACGTGCACATGCGGCGCCACGTTCTGCGCAATCAGGTAGGGCGCGCCGCTTTCGCTGTGGCGTACCACGAAGATGTCCGCCGCCATCGCGCTCAGGTTGGCGATGGTGTCCAGCAGGCTCTCGCCCTTGGCGGTGGAAGAGCGCGCAATGTCCAGGTTGAACACGTCGGCGCTCAGGCGCTTGGCCGCGATTTCGAAGGTGGTGCGGGTGCGCGTGCTGTTCTCGAAGAACAGGTTGAACACGCTCTTGCCGCGCAGCAGCGGCACCTTCTTGACCTCGCGGTCGCTCACGCTGACGAACTGCGCGGCGGTGTCGAGGATGTGGGTGAGGATGTCGCGCGAAAGGCCTTCGGGCGACAGCAAATGGATCAGCTCGCCATTCTTGTTGAGCTGCGGGTTGCGGGACGGACGCATCGGAAGAGGCTCCTGGAGACGATACGGAATGCTTTACTTGCTGGGTTTGAGGCGGAAGCTGAAGCTGCCATCCTCGGCGCGTGCCAGCGCCAGCGACTGGCCGGCGGCGAGCTGCAGGCGGGCGGCGGCAATGTCGGCCTCCACCGGCAGCTGGCGGCCACCACGGTCCACCAGCACGGCCAGCTTCACGCTGGCGGGACGGCCATAGTCGAAGATTTCGTTCAGCGCCGCGCGCACGGTACGGCCGGTGTACAGCACGTCGTCCAGCACGATGATGTGGGCACCATCCACCTCGAACGGCATCTGCGTCTGCGCCGTCACGGCCAGGCCACGCTTGGCAAAGTCATCGCGGTGCATGGCGGTGGAGATGGTGCCGACCGGCCCCAGACCCCAGTCCTGCTGCAGGCGCTGCGCCAGCCAGGCACCGCCGGAGGTGATGCCGGCAAACTGCGTCTCGGGGGTGCGGATGCGCTCGATCTGTCTGGCCAGCGTCTGGTACAGGGCTTCGGCATCGAGCATCAGGGCGCCGGTGGCGGGGGTGGAATCGGTCATGGCAGGGTGTTGAAAAACTGTTCAAGAATGATACAGGCGGCTGCCGCGTCGGCATCGGCCGCGCCGCTGGCCAGCGCCTCGGTGGTGCTGTAGCGCTCATCCACCGTGTAGACCGGCAGCTTGAAGCGTTGCGAGAGCTGGCGGCCGAAATTGGTGGCGCGGCGCGTGTTCTCGTGCGCGGCGCCATCAGGGTGATAGGGAATGCCGATCACCAGCGCCTGCGGCTGCCATTCGGCAATCAGGGCGGCCACGGCAGCAAAGCGGGCATCGCCGGTGGCGGCAATGCTCTTGCCCGGCGTGGCGCGCCCAAGCATGCGGTTGCCGGTAGCCACGCCGGTGCGTTTCTTGCCATAGTCCAGCGCCAGAAAGCTCTGGAACGGCTGCGGATCAACCACGGGCGGCTGGCCCGGCACCTGGAACAGATCGTCCACCGCCACGCCTTGCAGGGAAGTCTGCGTCATCACGCCCTCCCCGCTGCGGATGACAACATGCCCGGATGGATGCCGAGCAGCTCCATGGCCTTGTCGTAGCGCTGCGGCACCGGCGTGTCGAACAGCACGGCGTGCGAGGCCGGCACGGTCAGCCAGCTGTTGCGCTTGAGTTCGTCCTCCAGCTGGCCGCCATCCCAGGCGGAGTAGCCCAGCGTGAGCAGCAGGCGCTCCGGGCCGCGCCCTTCGGACAGCTCCTGCAGGATGTCGCGCGAGGTGGTGAGCTGCAGGCCGTCGGCCATGGTCATGGACGAGTCGTAGGCCGAGAGTTTGGATTCGGGGTCTTCCACGCGCGGATGCAGCACGAAGCCGCGCTCCGTCTGCACCGGGCCGCCCCAGAGAATGGAGGTGCCCTGCAGATCCTTGCGCCCCAGCGGCATGGACACCTGCTCGAACAGGTCATCCAGCAGCAGGTCGGCCGGCTTGTTGATGACGAGGCCAAGCGCGCCATGCGCGCCGTGTTCACAGATGTACACCACGCTTTGCGCGAACAGATCATCCTCCATGCCCGGCATGGCGATCAGGAAATGCTGCGCCAAATCCAGCGTTGAGGCAGAATCGGAAGACATGCCGTCATTCTAGAGGCTTCGCGTCGGCCGTGCGTGCCCGGCGCCTGCTTGCGGCCCCTTTCTCCCGCGGATTTTCGATGCACGCTCCCGAACAGTTCGATGCCGGCCTGATGTGGTTCCGCCGCGACCTGCGCTGCCAGGACAACGCGGCGCTGTTCCACGCCCTGCGCGCCTGCCGGCGGGTGTACGGCGTGTTCGTGTTCGATACCGAATTCCTGGATCCGCTGCCCCGGGCCGACCGGCGCGTGGAGTTCATGCATCGCAGCGTGGAGGCGCTGGATGCGGACTTGCGGGCGCTGGCTGGCAATGCGGATGCCGGCCTGATCGTGCTGCACGGCCCGGCGCGCACCCTGCTGCCGGAACTGGCACAGGCCCTGCATGTGCAGGCCGTCTACACCAACCAAGACTACGAGCCCGCCGCCATCACGCGCGACAACCAGGTGCGCGGCGGCCTGGCCAACGTCGGCATCTCGCTGCGCACTGCCAAGGACCATGTGATCTTCGAGCGCGACGAGGTGCTGAGCCTCAGCGGCACGCCCCACACGCGCTTTTCGGCCTACTGCGCGCAATGGCTGGCGCAGCTCACGCCCTTCCATGCGCGTGCCTACGAGGTGGAAACCCATGCGGCCAGGCTGGCCACCCGCCCCGAAGTCTGGCGCACGCCCGTACCCGCGCTGCAGGAGCTGGGCTTCCATGCCACCAATCTGGCACAGTTGGCCCTGCTGCCAGGACGCGCCGGCGCGCTCACGCAGTGGCAGGAGTTTGCCGCGCGCATGGACCAGTACCACCTCACGCGCGACTACCCCGCCGTGCGCGGCCCGAGCTATCTGGGCATACACCTGCGTTTCGGCACCCTCAGCATCCGCGAAGTGGTGCAGCTGGCCTGGGATCGCTACCGCCAAGGCGACCCCGGCGCCACCAAATGGCTGGTAGAACTGGTCTGGCGCGAGTTCTACATCCAGCTGCTGACGCATTTTCCGCATGTGGTGGAGCACGCCTTCCAGAAGGACATGGACCGCCTGCCCTGGGACCACGGCCCGCACGGCCGCAAGCTGTTTGCCGCCTGGTGCGCCGGGCAGACCGGCTTTCCGCTGGTGGACGCCGGCATGCGCCAGCTGCACGCCACCGGCTACATGCACAACCGGCTGCGCATGGTGGCCGCCAGCTTTCTCACGCGCCAGCTGGGCGTGGACTGGCGCTGGGGCGAACGCCACTTTGCCGAACACCTCAACGACTACGAACTGGCCAGCAACAACGGCAACTGGCAATGGGCCGCCGGCACCGGCTGCGACGCCCAGCCTTGGTTCCGCATCTTCAACCCCACGGCGCAAAGCCTGCAGTACGACGCGCAGGGCAAATTCCTGCGGCGTTACCTGCCGGAACTGGCACGGCTGCCGGATGAGGAAATCCACGCGCCGGAGCGCGCTTCGCCGATCGAACTGGAGGCGGCGGGGATTACGCTGGGGGTGGATTATCCGGCGCCGATTGTTGATCTGGGGGAGGCGCGAAGGGCGGCGTTGCAGCGGCATGCGGCGATCCAGCAGGAACGTCGACGCTGAGTCCCCTCAGGCAGCTATCAGCACAACAAGCGCCGGGGTGGCCGAGCACCACTGGGCAGAAGCACGCGAATAGCCGGAAGTCAGCCTGCCAAATGCCCGGCTTGCACCAGCTCTTCCCGGAGGCCAGCCTCCAGCCCCAGCACCGCCTGCTGAAGAGCCTGCAACCGATCCGGCGCACTGGCATCCCGCACCCGCAGCAACGCCCGCTCAGACAGCGCCGCCTGCACCAGGGGCAGCACCGACGCGGCCCCCGCCTCGCGCGAGGCCTGCTGCAAGCCCTGCAGCAGGCGCAAACACTCGCTGCTCGCGCCCGCGTTCTCCGGCCGTGCCTCCCACTGCTTGAGCACCGCTTGCAGTTGTTGCACCTGCTTCAGGCTGTCTTTCAGGTAGGCCTGCCATTCCTCTCCCTGCTTCTGCTCCGGCAGGGCTTCGGCTTCGCCTGTTGCCGCGCCAATTCCCAACGCGGGATCAGGCAAGGGCAGCACCACGCGGTCGCTGTCCGGCTTCTGCGCCAGCGCCGCCAGCTGCTCCAGCAGGCTTGGCGGTACGGGGCGCACAAAGTCCACCGCCACCTGGTGCAGCTCATGCCCCAGCACACCCGCAGCCTGATGCAGCAACTCTGCCTCTTCGCCCCGCGCCATGCGCACCTGCAGCGCCACCAGCGCCCGCTCGATGGCATGGCCCAGCGTGGCCAGTTCGTCCAGCCCCAGCTGCGCGGAGGCACGCGCCAGCTGTGCCGACAGTACCAGCGCCGATTGCGGCACCGGGTGCGCAGGCTGACGCGCCCAGCGGTTCAGCTGCTGCACCAGTTCGCGCGACCAGGCGTCGGCCGATTGCAGATAGGCGTTGTAGAGGTCCTGCGGCCAGCGCAGCTCTCCCAGTGTCTTGACGGATTCTTCCGGCAGCCCCTGCACGGCCTGCGCCAGCAAGGTGCGTACCTCCGTGGTATCCACCCGCACCACCACCGGCGGCTGCGGCAGCACGCCATAGGCATCCGCCAGCGCACGCGCCAGTGGCTGCTCTCCCTCGGGCAACAGCGGCACCCCCTGCGCCAGCAGGAACAGCATGTCCTGCGCCAGCGCCTGCAGTTGTGCCTCATCGGCCGGCTGGCCACGACGGGCACGGGCGTGCTGCGCCACCATGCCGGACACCGCGCGTTGCAGCACATGGTCCCACTCCAGCGCACCCGCCGCTCGCAGCTGCAGCACGGCGGCCAGCAACTGCCAGCAGGTGGTCAGCGACCCATCACCCGCTACCGATGCCTGCGCTCCCGCCACATCGGCCAGAGCCAGCAAAGCCGGAGGCTCCTGCTCGCGGAATACGCGCAAGGCGCTGTCATACAGATCACCCGCCTCCGTCGCAGGCAGCAAGGTGGCCGACACCGGCTTCCACGGAAACGGATGCCAGCGCCACAGATCCGCCGGCTCGCAGCGCCCCATCCGCGCCAGCGCCGCCACCGGCTGGTACACCGGAAACAGCGCCCGCGCATCTTCCGGGCAAGCGCCGCGGGTATGGTCCACATAGCTGCGCAGCGCCACACTGGCCTGCTGGATCAGGCTGGCGTTGTCCATGGTGCGCAATTCCGGCTGCGCGGCCACGCGTGCCACGGCACGCTCCATGGCACGCACCAGTTGGGCCGGTGCCGGTCGTCCGGCCTGTTCCAGCGCCTGCACGGCATGCCCCAGCCGCTCCGCCGCCAGCACCCAGGCATCGGCCTGCTCGGCGCCCTCCCCCAGCCACGAAGGCAGTGCCGACTGCACACCGTCAAACAGGCGCGCCAGCATGCCGCGTTGGGGAGTCTGCCAGTGGGCTGGCGCCTGGGGGGATACCGGGTCGTGCTGCGTCATGGGTGGGTCTTTCGCTCACGCGGACGGATCGGATTGCCGGACTGGGCCGGCGCGGACAGCCCGGGCATGCACGCCCCGGCTGCGAGGAGCAGCCTCAGAGCTGCGCCATCTCGAAGTCTTCCTTGCGCGCGCCGCATTCCGGACAGGTCCAGTTCACGGGCACGTCTTCCCAGCGGGTGCCGGGTGCGATGCCGCTCTCGGGGTCGCCCGCCTCTTCGTCATAGATCCAGCCGCAGATCAGGCACATCCAGGTCTTCATTTCGGGCACAACGCTCTCCGCATATAGGCAAATAAAAACTGATTCTATCCAGTCTGCCCGTGCGGCGGGAGAGATCGCTTGCCCCTGTTCAGAAGCCGGTCAGACTACCCGAATCCTCCCTCCCGCGGTAAACTCGCTGCTTTGCAGCCACGCGGCTGCCCCTGCTCCCTTTTGCCACCGGCTGCCCCTTGCGCGGCGCCCCCGGCCCCAGACCACGATGCAAACCTCCACTCCTGACCAGAACCAGATCCTGTTCGAACGCGCCCAGCGCGTGATTCCCGGTGGCGTCAACTCGCCCGTGCGCGCCTTCCGCGCCGTCGGCGGCACGCCGCGCTTCGTGCAGCGCGCCCAGGGCGCCTATTTCTGGGACGCCAATGACCAGCGCTACATCGACTACATCGGCTCCTGGGGCCCAATGATCCTGGGTCACGGCCACCCCGCCGTGCTCGAGGCGGTGCAGAAGGCCGTGCTGGAAGGCTTCTCCTTCGGCGCCCCCACCGAGCGCGAAATCGAGCTGGCCGAGGAAATCATCAAGATCATGCCCAGCGTGGAAATGGTGCGCCTGGTCTCCTCCGGCACCGAAGCCGGCATGAGCGCCATCCGCCTGGCGCGCGGCGCCACCGGCCGCAACCGCATCATCAAGTTCGAGGGCTGCTACCACGGCCATGCCGACGCCCTGCTGGTGAAGGCCGGCTCGGGCCTGGCCACCTTCGGCGCGGCCACCAGCGCCGGCGTGCCCGAAACCGTGGTGCAGGACACCGTGGTGCTCGAGTACAACAACCTGGCCCAGCTGGAAGAAGCCTTTGCCCTGCACGGCAGCGAACTGGCCTGCGTGATCATGGAGCCGATCGCCGGCAATATGAACTTCGTGCGCCCGACGCCCGCCTTTGCCCAGCGCATCCGTGAGCTGTGCACCCAGCACGGCGCGCTGCTCATCATCGACGAAGTGATGACCGGCTTCCGCGTGGCGCTGCACGGCGCCCAGTCGGTGCTCGGCGTGGAGCCGGACATCACCGTGATGGGCAAGGTGATCGGCGGCGGCATGCCGCTGGCTGCCTTCGGCGGCAAGCGTTCCGTGATGGAGCACATCTCCCCGCTGGGCGGCGTCTACCAGGCCGGCACCCTGTCCGGCAACCCGGTGGCCACCGCGTGCGGCCTGGCCACGCTGCGCGAGATCCAGAAGCCCGGCTTCTACGAGGCGCTGTCCGCCAAGACGCAGCGCCTGATGCAGGGCCTGCAATCTGCTGCCGATGCGGCCGGCCTGCCCTTCTGCACCGACAGCCAGGGCGGCATGTTCGGTTTCTTCCTGATGAACGAACTGCCGCAGAATTACCAGCAGGTGATGAAAACCGACGGTGCCCGCTTCAACAAGCTGTTCCACGGCCTGCTGGATGGTGGCGTCTACATCGCTCCCGCCCTGTACGAAGCCGGTTTTGTCAGCGCCGCTCACACCGACGCCGACATCGACCAGACCATCGCTGTCGCGGCCGAGGTATTCCGCACCCTGGCCTGATGGCCCTGTCGGCCCGGAGCCGGCCTGTTCCTTTCTTTCTGACGTAGTCCATGTCCGCAATCCACACGGTGCTGGCCAGCTTGCTGGTGGCCCTCAATACGCTGGCCGGCGCGCTGCTGATGCTGCCGTTTGCCCTGATCAAGTTCCTGCTGCCGATCAAGGCGGTGCGCGCGCTGTGCGACCACGCGCTCAACAGCATCGCTACCGGCTGGGTCAGCGTCAACGGCGCCTGGATCAATGCCATCAACCGCACGCGCTGGCGCGTGAGCGGGCTGGAAGGCCTCAACACCAAATCCTGGTACCTGGTCATCAGCAACCACCAGAGTTGGGTCGACATTCTGGTGCTGCAGACCATCCTGAACCGCCGCGCGCCCTTCCTCAAGTTCTTCATCAAGCACGAGCTGATCTATGTGCCGGTGATCGGCCTGGTGTGGTGGGCGCTGGACTTCCCCTTCATGAAGCGCGGCGGCGCCGCCACCGTGCAGCAGGATCTGGAAAACGCCCGCAAGGCCTGCGAGAAGTTCCGCCTGATTCCCACCTCGCTGATCAGCTTTGCCGAAGGCACGCGCTTCACGCCCGAAAAGCACACGGCGCAGAAATCGCCCTACAAGCACCTGCTCAAGCCCAAGAGCGGCGGCGTGGGCATGGCGCTGGAAACCATGGGCGACATGTTCACCCAGGTGCTGGATGTGACCATCGCCTACCCCAACGGCGTGCCGACTTTCGGCGACGTGCTGGCCGGCCGCCTGAGCGAGGTGGTGGTGCAGGTGCAGCAGCTGCCTGTGCCGCACAACCTGCGCCCGGCGCCCGACCAGCCCATCTCCCCCATGGGCCTGCAGCGCTGGATCCAGCGCATCTGGAAGGCCAAGGATGCGCAACTGGAGCAGATCCTGAACGGTGGCCAGGCACAAGCTGCCGCACCCGTCTCCAAGCCGGAAACGGCTCCCGAAACTGCCGCTGCAGAACCGGCTGCCGAAACTCCGTCAGGCACTGAGGCCGCAACGACCCCGTCGCCGGCAGCCGCCGCGCAGCGCAGCACCTGACGCCATCCCAGCAGTTCCCATGTCCCAGGCAGTTTCCCCACCGCCCGCATCCCCGGCCGATGCGACTCCGGGCGGGATGCTGCTGCTCACCTTCGGCCTGATCGGCGTTTTCGCCTTCATTCAGGTCTATGCCGTGCAGGCCATCCTGCCGCTGCTGGTGCGCGATTTTCAGGCCAGCGTGGTGCAGGCCGGCTCCACGGTAGGCGCCACCGTGCTGGCCGTGGCGCTCACCGCGCCCTTCACCGGCATGCTGTCGGACGCCATCGGACGCAAGCCCATCATCGTCGGTTCCGTGTTCTTTCTGGCCGTGCCCACGGCGCTGATGTTCTTCGTCACCGACATCCAGTGGATGATCTTGCTGCGCTTTCTGCAGGGGCTGGCCGTGCCCGGCATCACCGTGGTCACCATCGCGTATATCGGCGAAGAGTTTCGCACCCGTGCCATGGCGCGCGCCATGTCGGTGTATGTGGCCGGCACCGTGCTGGGCGGCTTTCTGGGCCGTTTCCTGCTCGGCCACCTGAGCGCCGTCATGGAGTGGCGCAGCGCCTTCCTGCTGATGGCCGTGGCGAATCTGCTGGGCGCGCTGCTGGTGTGGCGCTTCCTGCCGGCCTCGCGGAACTTCATCGCCAACCCGGACATGCGCAGTGGCCTGCAGATGCTCGGCAGGCATCTGCGCAACCGCTCGGTGCTCACGGCCTGCGCCCTCGGGGTGTGCGTGCTGTTCACGCTGGTGGGCGGCTTCACCTACATCAACCTCTACCTGGCGGATGCGCCCTACCACCTCGATACCGGCGCCCTGGGCAACATCTTCGCCGTCTACCTGCTGGGCGTGGTGATCACCCCCGTCGCCGGCCGCCTCCTGCCGCGCTTCGGCTTCCGGCGCACCATCCTGCTGGCGCTGGGCATGTCGCTGATCGGACTCTGGCTCACGCTGCTGCCCGGCGTGCCGCTGATCGTGCTGGCCCTGGCGATCATGTCCAGCGGCATTTTCATCACGCAGTCGGCCACCATCAGCTTCATCGCGCACAAGGTGGAAACAGGCCGCTCACTCGCCTCCGGCCTCTACTACATGGCCTATTACAGCGGCGGCTTTCTGGGTGCCTGGCTGTGCGGGCTGGCCTATGCGCGGGGCCACTGGCATGGCGCCGTTGCGGCCCTCACGGCCGCCCTGCTGGGCGCGCTGCTGATCGGCTATCGCCTGCTGCCGCCCAAGAGCGCTGCCTGATCGCCCCTGTCTGCTCTCCCGCGACGTCCTCGGAACTGCGCGGCAACGCCATCTCCACTGGTCAGACCCCCAACACGTTCCCGCCTGGCCCACGCAATCAGGGCTTGCCCTACCATGACAATGGTTTCGAATGAGATAATTCATGAAAATATAAATCACTCGCGGGCAGGGACAGTGCACGCCGTTTTTCTTTGACCACTTGGAGTAGTAGTATGTCAACCCGCCTGTATCTGGCCCCCACCGTGATGGCCATTGCCGCCATGCTGGCCGCATGTGGACAGTCCCAATCCCCCGCCCCCACCACGCAAGCTGCCAGCGCAGCTGCTGATACGGCTTCTGCCGCTGCGCAGACCGCATCGGCTGCAGCCTCTTCGGCTGATGCTGCTGCATCCAGCGCAGCTGCTGCTGCCCCGGCAGCCAAGGCAGCCAACGGCGAAATGGCCATGAAGCCCGCCGCCGCCTACGATCCGGCCAGCCTGCCTGACGATGCCTACGGCAAGATGGTCAAGTACGGCAAGGAACTGACCGAGCGCACCTACGCCCACATCGGCCCCGAGGTGAAGGATGTGAAGATGCGCTATGCAGGCAACAACCTGTCCTGCACGTCCTGCCACCAGGCATCGGCCACCAAGCCCTTCGCCATGTCCTGGGTCGGTTCGCACTCCACCTTCCCGCAGTACCGTGGCCGTGAAGACACCATCAGCACCATCGAAGAGCGCGTGAACGGCTGCATGGAGCGCAGCATGAACGGCAAGTCGCTGCCCTTCGACAGCAAGGAAATGAAGGCCTTCACCACCTACATCCACTTCCTGTCCAAGGACGTGCCGGTGGGCACCAAGGTCACGGGCCAGGGCCTGATGAAGTACACTCCGCCCAACCGCAAGGTCGATCTGGTGGCTGGCGAAGCCATCTACAAGCAGACCTGCGCAGTCTGCCACGGCCCGGACGGCCAGGGCGTGCGTGGCGCCCCCGCCAAACCGGGTGAGCCGGCCGGCTATACCTTCCCGCCGCTGTGGGGCAAGGACACCTTCAACAACGGCGCCGGCATGAACCGCATGCTGACGGCTTCTGCCTTCATCATGGCCAACATGCCCCAGGGCACCTCGCACGAAAAGCCCCAGCTCACCGAAGAGCAGGCCTTTGACGTGGCCGGCTATGTGCTGAGCAAGCCGCGCCCCATCAAGTCCAACCTGGACAAGGACTTCCCGGCACGCTGGAACAAGCCGGTTGACGCCGCCTTCCCGCCCTACGTGACGGGCGCAACGGCCGAAGACCACCGCTTCGGCCCCTTTCAGCCCCTGCAGGACAAGATGAAGGAACTGAAGGACGAACTGAAGAAAAAGTCCGACGAGGCCAAGGCGCAGAAAGTCGCCGCCAAGTAAGCCGCCAGCGCCACCGGCATGTGGCGTCCGGTTTCACGACAGGCCGAGCATCCGCAAGGATTGCCGCAAAGCCGCAACGAGAATATCGTTGCGGCTTTTTGCTGTCTGCGCTTCGGCCATGGCGACAGCACCCACCGCCGGGCGACCCGGCGGAAACACCAGCACCGCGCGGTACGCCGAACCGCCATGTTGCGCGGCATGCATGACCACCGGCCAGTCCTGCGGAACGGCATCCCCGAGCTGACGCCGTGTGTTGCCATGCTCCCGGAGGCGCTGGCGCCACGCGGGCAAGCCGGATGCAGGCCCGGCAGGGGCCAGGCGCAGCAGGGTTTCGAGCAGGGCTCGCGGCGATGTGCCGGCCTCCTGCGCACTATCCGCTGACACCTCTTCCTCCGTCAGGGTCTTGCGGAAGAAGGAGCGTGCCTGCGCGCTGTCGAGGGCGAAACGGTCCTGTTCGCGGTACGCCACGCTCACGCCGTTGGCAGCGTTGAAGGCGTACACGCCCAGCCGGCCCTCGAGCAGCCTTTCCAGCTGCAGGATGCTTGCGGTATCCAGCCACGAATCCGGGGTGTCCTCCTCTTCCTGCGCTGCACAGCCCTGCAACAGCGCCACCAGCATCGGCGCGCCCGCCACTACCACCAGGAAACTGCGTCTTTCCAACCCCACAGGCATGCTCACCTCCGAACGAAAAAGGGAAGCCCGAAGGCTTCCCCTGCAATGTACGTGGCTACCCGACGTACAGCTGTGACGATCGGTGACGATCGTGGCATACGCACGGCATCGGGACGCCCGGGCGCCCAGGATCATGCGCTGCTGGCCCGCCTCAGTCCAGCGCCACCGTGGTCTTCAGCCACCAGTTGCGGCCGGGCTCATTGATGCGGCCGGTCTGGATGTAGCCGGGAATCATGGTGCCCGAACGCGACAGGTGCTCGGCATAGGTCTTGTCGAACACGTTGTCCACCCCCGCGATGATGCGCACGCGCTTGTTGACCTTGTAGCTGCCGTTGAGCGAGAGCGTGCCGAAGCCCGGCGTGGCCGTTGCCACGTCCTGACCGGCAATATTGCCCTTGCCCGGATCGACGCGATCCTGGCGCGCAGCCACACGCCACAGCGCACCGGCGCTCCAGGTGCCGTTGTTCCAGTTCAGGCCCAGCTTGCCTTCCAGCGGCGGCATCTGTGCCAGCGGCGTGCCGTCGGTGCGGTTCTTGCCGCGCACATAGGCCAGGCTGGCGTCGAGCTTCCACTGCGGCGTGAGCGCGTAGCTGAGTGCCGCTTCCAGGCCATAGCTGCTGGCGTCGATGTTGCGCACCACGGCCGGGTTGCCCACCTTGCCAAAGCGCGCTCCCGTGTTGAAGGCATCGATCAGGATGTAGTCATCGATGCGGTTGTAGAAGGTCGACAGGCTGGTGCTGAGGCGCTCGTTCTTCCAGTTCACGCCCACGTCCACTTGGGTGGTTTTTTCCGGGCGGGTGTTGAAGGCGCTGTTGGTGCTTGTGCTCTGGCGCATGCCACCCACGGTTTCCCAGAAATCGGGGAAGCGCTGCACATGGCCGAGGCCGGCGTAGACCGTGCCGTTGCCCTGGTCGAAGTCACGCTCCCAGCGCAGAAAGCCGCTGGGCAGGGTGTCGTCACGCTTGAGGCCGCGCGTGGCCAGGCTGGGCGTCATGCGCTGGTCGGTGGCTTCCCACCAGTCCACGCGCGCGCCGCCGATCAGGCGCTGCCTGTCGTCCAGGTTGTGGTGCACTTCGCCGAACAGGCCCAGCTGGCGGAACTTGCCATCCTCGATGCGCGGCATGGCCTCGTAGGCGGTGCCGGCCATCACGCCCTTGGACATGCGCAGCGTGTGCTGGTTTTCCTGCGCGTCCACGCCGGCAATCACGCGCGTGGATTCGAGCGGCTGCAGGGTCACGGCAACGCGCGCACCGATGGTTTCTCGGTCCGGGTTGCTCAGGGCGCGCATGGCTGCCGGCGTGGCCGGGCGCATGCTGAAGTTGTCCATCACGTGGTCCACGTAGTTGCGGTAGGCGTTGGCTTCCACCTTGCGCACCAGCGGGGAGATATTGCGCTTCTCGAAGCGCAGGCCGATGTTCTCGCGGTCGAACTTGGTGCCGTCCATCATGCGGTCGGCGTAGGCGGCTTCGCCATCGCTACGGCCGTAGGTCAGCTCGTACAGGGTGTTGGCATCGGGCGTCAGGCCCAGCGCCATGCGGCCGCTCCAGCGCTCGTAGGAGGAGTGCACGGGATTGCCGCTGCCATCCTTGTAGTCGTCCGAGCGGGTATGGGTGCCAGTGCCGCGCACGTAGAAGTCAGGCGTGGCGTAGTTCAGGTCGCCCATCACGTCGCGGCGGCCGAAGCTGCCCACGGTGCCGCTCACGTTGGCCTTCAGGCCCGGCTGCTCCGGGCGCGCTTCGCGGTCGCGCTCGAACAGCACGGTGCCGGCCGAGTTGCCCGGGCCATGCAGAACGGTCTGCGGGCCTTTCAGCACGGTCAGGCGGTCATAGGAATCGGGAAAGACGTAGGCGGTGGGCGGGTCCATGCGGCCGCCGCAACCGCCCAGGATGTGCTCGCCATCGAGCAGCACGTTCAGGCGCGAGCCGGCCATGCCGCGCAGCACCGGATCGCCATCGGTGCCGCCCTTGCGGATGACGGAGAAGCCGGGCACGGTCTTGAGAATGTCGGCACCGTCCTGGGCCGGAATCGGCTGGCGCGCCTTGCGCGGGTCGGTAACGACGGTGAGCGGCTTGCTGGCGCCAGTGCCGGCACCGGTTACCACAACGCGGTAGTCGGCGCCTTCGCTGGAGGCAGATGCGGTGCCGGCGGCGGGGACAGAGCCGGCAGGCATCGACTCCGGGACGGGAGCAACCTGGGCCAACAGCACATCGGGCACAGCGCCCTGGGTGACCGCCGGAGCGGCAGCCACCGCATCGGGAGTGGCCGGCAGGGTATCAGCCGCCATGGCGGGCATGGACAGGATGGCAACGGCAACGGGCGTCAGGGCAAACGAGAAAAAGGTACGGGAATCCATGGGAACAACTTCCTGAAGAACAAGGGGTTCCGGCCGGGGCAGACAGCCTGCCCCTGAACGGAGAGGCTCCGCCAGTGCAGCGCAATCCACGCGCGTGCACACGCCACCAGCCGCGCAACCGTGCGCGCACCGGTACAGCCGTCATCCGGGCAGCACTAGGCCTCCGGAATGCGTCAGCGGAACAATGGGGAGGACTTCAGGAAAGTTGCGGTGGCGCCCGCGCCAGCGGCAGGCCGACAGGCGGGCCACTGGAGGGCCACCATTGGGGGAAGACAGGGGGCGTGAAGGCTGCCTGCGACACCGGTGCCAGCCCGGGAGCGATCTCCGGCAGCAGGGGCAGGAAGGCCGCCGCCGCGCACACCATGCATTGCGACTGCGCCGCCGGCACCGGATCCGACTCGTCGCCCTGCATGTCGGCAGCCACCCAGGCGATGCCCGTGGGCGTGCAGACGGCCAGCAGGTCGCTCTGCCCTGCCATGCGCACCTGATGCTGCGCACTCTGCAGCCCCATGGCCAGCTGCAGCACGGCAGCGAGCACGGCTAGCCACCACGCGGAGCGTGAGCGGCGGAGGGTTTGCAGGCGGGACAGTTTCACAGGAGTGAAATTATAGAAACGAAACGGTACAAGTTGTCACACCATACGAAGCGCCCACGAAAAAGGGAAGCCCGAAAGCTTCCCTTCCTGTCGAGGCCTTGACCGGCCTCAAACCTGCATGGTGCATCAGTGGCGGAAGTGACGCACTCCGCTGAACACCATCACCACGCCACGCTCGTCGGCCGCATCGATCACTTCCTGGTCGCGCATGGAACCGCCCGGCTGGATCACGCAGCTAGCGCCATGGTCGATCACCACGTCCAGGCCGTCACGGAACGGGAAGAAAGCGTCGCTCGCCACGGCCGTGCCCTTGAGGCTCAGGCCGGCATGCTCGGCCTTGATGGAGGCGATGCGGGCGGAGTCCAGGCGGCTCATCTGGCCGGCGCCCACACCCATGGTCATGCCGTCCTTGCAGAAAACGATGGCATTGCTCTTGACAAACTTGGCCACGTTCCAGGCAAACAGCATGTCCTGCAGTTGCTGTTCGGTCGGCTGCAGCTTGGTCACGACCTTCAGGTCGCTCAGCTGCAGCTCGTGGTTGTCAGCCGTCTGCAGCAGCAGGCCGGAACCGATGCGCTTGGCGTCCATGGCATTCTGGCCCTTGTCCCACGGCGTGTTGCCACCCTTGGGCAGCGCGATCTTCATCAGGCGCACATTGGTCTTGGGCTTGAAGATTTCCAGCGCTTCGGGGGTGAAGTCGGGCGCCATCAGCACTTCCACGAACTGCTTGACGATCAGCTCGGCCGCGGCCTTGTCCAGCGTGCGGTTCAGGGCGATGATGCCGCCGAAGGCGCTGGTCGGATCGGTCTGGAAAGCCTTGCTGTAGGCCTCGGCACCGTCCTTGCCCACAGCCACGCCGCAGGGGTTGGCATGCTTGACGATGACGCAGGCCGGCACGTCGAACTGCTTGACGCATTCCCAGGCGGCGTCGGCATCGGCGATGTTGTTGTAGCTCAGTTCCTTGCCCTGCAGCTGCTCGCCGGTGACGATGCTGCCCGGTGCCGGGTACAGGTCGCGGTACAGTGCGGCCTGCTGGTGGCTGTTTTCACCGTAGCGCAGGTCCTGCACCTTGACGAACATGCCATTGCTCTGCGCCGGGAACAGCACACGCTCGGGCGTACCGTCCACCTTGGCTTCGTCAAAACTGATGGCCGACAGGTAGTCGCTGATGGCGCCGTCGTACTGGGCGATGCGGTTGAAGGCAGCCACGGACAGGGCAAATTTGGTCGGCAGGCTGACCTTGCCGTCCTGCTTCAGTTCGGCAATCACCTTTGCGTACTGGCCGGCGTCGGTCAGCACGGCCACATCCTTCCAGTTCTTGGCAGCGGAACGCACCATGGCCGGGCCGCCGATGTCGATGTTCTCGATGGCATCGGCCAACGTGCAGCCTTCCTTGGCCACGGTGGCCTCGAACGGGTACAGGTTCACGCACAGGATGTCGATGGTGGCGATGCCGTGCTCACCCAGCGCCGCCATGTGCTCGGGCAGATCGCGGCGTGCCAGCAGGCCACCGTGGATCTTGGGGTGCAGCGTCTTCACGCGACCATCGAGCATTTCGGGAAAGCCGGTGTGGTCGGCCACCTCGGTCACGGGCAGGCCCTGTTCGGCCAGCAGCTTGGCGGTGCCGCCGGTGGAGAGCAGTTTCACGCCCAGGGCGTTCAGCTCCTTGGCAAGTTCGACGATGCCGGTCTTGTCGGACACGGACAGCAGTGCGGTCAGGGTGGTCATCAGAGGTCCTCTAATTTTCTTGGGAATGTTGAAATCGTTCAGGAGCGCACGCTGGTGGTGAGCATGCCGTGGTCCACCAGCTTCTTGCGCAGGGTGTTGCGGTTCAGGCCCAGCCACTGGGCGGCGCGGCTCTGGTTGTTGCGCGTCTGCTCCATCACCAGTTCGAGCATGGGTTTTTCGACCACACGCAGCAGCATGTCGTACATATTGCTCGGCTCCTGGCCTTGCAGGTCATCCAGATAGAGCTGCAGATTGCTGCGAACGCACTCTTCCAGTTTTTCATGTGCCATGGTATCGGGGGTTTCTTTCTTCTTGATTAAATTTTATGCAGTTTAAGCCGCCTGGCGCCAGTTTTCCACCGGGACGAACGCCGGATTGACAGGGGTCAAAAACTCCTGCTCCGATTCCAGCCGGGCAAACCAGGCATCCACTTCCCGCGCCTGCTGCTCCGCCTGTTCGATGCGGTTGATGGACTGGCGCAAGGCCTCGCCACCGGGCAGCGTGGCCACGTACCAGCCGATGTGCTTGCGCGCACTGCGCACGCCCGACCACTCGCCATACAGGCCGTAGTGCTCGTGCAGGTGCTCCCGCAGCGCCTCGCGCACCTCGGCCACGCGCGGCGGCGGCAATTCGGTCCCGGTTTGCAGGAAATGCGCGATCTCGCGGAAGATCCACGGACGGCCCATGGCGGCGCGGCCAACCATCACCGCATCGGCGCCGGTCTGTGCCAGCACCTGTGCGGCCTTGCGCGGGCTGTCGATGTCGCCATTGGCCACCACCGGTACGCCCACCGCAGCCTTCACCGCCGCGATGGTGTCGTACTCAGCCTCGCCCTTGTAGCCCTGCTCGCGCGTGCGGCCATGCACGGTCAGCAACGCCACGCCGGCCTGTTCGGCGGCGCGGGCAATGCTGACGGCGTTGCGGTGGTCCTGCGCCCAGCCGGTGCGCATCTTGAGCGACACCGGCACGCCATGCGGCGCACAGGCTTCCACCACGCTTTCCACGATCTGCAGCGCGAGTGTCTCGTTCTGCATCAGCGCCGAACCGGCCCACTTGTTGCACACCTTCTTGGCGGGGCAGCCCATGTTGATATCGATGATCTGGGCGCCACGCGCGATGTTGTAGCGCGCGGCCTCGGCCATTTCCTCGGCTTCCACGCCGGCGATCTGGACGGCAATCGGCCCCGGCTCGCCGCTGTGGTCGGCGCGGCGCGAGGTTTTCAGGCTGTTCCAGAGTTCCTTCTTCGACGTCACCATCTCGCTGACCGCATGGCCGGCACCGAAGCGCCGGCACAGCTGGCGGAACGGCCGGTCCGTCACTCCCGCCATGGGGGCGACGAACACGGGGTTCGGCAGGGTGAACTGGGCCAGTTGCATGGTGGAAGCGTCGGGGTGGCCATATCGGGCCATCAGATAGGCAGGCCGCAGAAAACGGCGGAAACGCGTCGCGCCAGCCGGTTGCGCAAACTGGCTGGATCGATCGGGAGTGCGGGAAGGGCGCTATTGTACACCTGCCCATTTTTTATGCAAGATGGCGCCGTATACTGCGCGCCATGGAAGCCTTCTTTGCCTCGCTGCTGCAGGCACTGGCGCTGCCCCAGTACGGGCTGAGCACGGTGTTCGTGGTGGCCTTCATCTCTGCCACGTTGCTGCCGCTGGGCTCGGAGCCGGCCGTGTTCGGGCTGGTGGAGCTGAATCCTTCCCTGTTCTGGCCGGCTATTCTGGTAGCCACGGCCGGCAATACCCTGGGCGGCGCGGTGAGCTGGTGGATGGGTCTGGGCGCGCACAAGGCGGTGGACAAGGCGCGCCATTCCAGCACCGATGTGCGTGCGCTGCGCTGGCTGGAGCGGCTCGGCCCCAAGGCCTGCTTCTTTGCCTGGCTGCCGGTGATCGGCGATCCGATCTGCGCGGTGGCGGGCTGGCTCAAGCTGCCGTTCTGGCCCTGCATGGGCTGGATGGCTGCGGGCAAGTTCCTGCGCTATCTGACGCTGACCTCGCTGCTGCTGTGGGCGGTGCCGGACAGCTGGGTGCACCGCCTGCTGTTCTGACCTGAACGGGCGCACACGGCCCGGCACGAAAAAAGCCCCGCTGCAGCTTCCTGCACCGGGGCTTGTGCTGACGGGAATGGAGGCCGTGCTGAATACACGCCCCCTCTCCGTCTGGCGGACTCAGTTGGTACGGCGACCCACTTCGTGACCGATCACGCCACCCACGGCAGCTCCGCCGAGGGTGTTCAGCGCGCCGCCGTCACCCACTTGCGAGCCGACCGCTGCGCCAGCACCAGCGCCGATCACGGCGCCCTTCTCCGCGCGGGAGAGATTGTCCCAGGTGGAACAGCCGGCAGTCACGGCAGCCATGCTGGCCAGGGAAATCATGGCAATCCATTTACGCATATCAATTCCTTTCCAGAGTTGCCGTCGCGAGGCGATCACCACCGCGTTCCGGCGCCCTCTGATGGTAGGAGCGATCCCGCAGGTGCCCTGCAACAAAACGTGCGGATACAACTGAGCTGCCGGTCGCCATGGTGCCCGATTCAGGCTCCATGCAGCCCATAGGTCATCACCGGGACGGGGCTGAAGCGGTCAAACCGCCTCCTGCATCCAGCACGTCATCCCAGTCCACCGGCGCCGTACTGTCGATATGCAGGGCATGGTCTTGCTCCTCCGGCCCGAGCGGCTCCAGCGCCTGCAACTGGGATTCCAGTACCTGCACGTCCGCCTCGGAGGCATCCCCCCCCTGCTCCAGCCGTTGCCGGATGCGCTGGCGCAGCACCGCAGCAGGCGCCTCGAAGGCCAGGACGCAGAACGGCACACCCGCCTGCTGCGCCAGCTCGCGGAACTGCGCGCGCAGCTCGCGCCGGATGAAGGTGGCATCGACCAGCACCGGAAAACCGGCAGCCAGCACACGCAAGGCCAGTTGACCCAGCCACTCGAAGGTGCGGCGCGACGCTTCGGGCGTGTAGATATCCTCGGCGATCGCCCGGCTCGACGCCTCCGGTGCCAGGCCGAACAGGCGCTTGCGCTCCACATCGGCACGCAGGCGGATGGTGCCGGTACGGGCGATCAGGCCCTGGGTCTGGGAGCTCTTGCCCGAGCCCGACAGCCCCATGGTGATCCAGAGATGGCGCGAGCGGGGCTGCGTGCATTGCACGGCCAGCGCCAGATAGCCCTGCAGCTCGGCCTGTGCCTGCGCACGCACCTCGCCCTGCGCCTGCCCGAGGCGCAGCGAGGCCACCTTGGCGCGCACCAGCGCACGGTAGACCAGAAAATACGGCAGCAGCTCCAGCCCCGCGTAATCGCCGGTCTGCTCCAGCCAGCCGTTGAGCACGCGCCAGGCCAGATCCGGCCGCTGGCGGTGCAGCAGGTCCATCACCAGAAAGGCGATGTCGGCCATCACGTCGATCCAGCGCAGCGCCGGGTCGAACTCGATAGCATCGAACAGCAGCGGCTGGCCTTCGTGCAGCATCAGGTTGCCCAGATGCATATCACCATGACCTTCGCGCACCTGGCCTTCCGCCAGTCTCTGCACAAACCGGGGCTGCAGGCGGCGCTGCTGCTGGCGCGTCCAGCGCAACAGGGTGCGCAGCTGCTCACGCCCGGCTCCGCGCGGCAGCACATGGCGCAGAGTCACGAAGTTGTCGGCCACGGCATGCTGGATGGCCTGCGGCTGTCCATGCGCATGCCCGGGCGTGGCCCTGTCGGCCTGCGCATGCAGGGCCGCAATCTGCCGCGCCAGCGCGTCCATCAGAGAAATATCCAGCCCGCCCTGCAGCACCAGCCGGCTCAGCAACTGGTCCTGCGGAAAACGGCGCATGCGCACGGCATGGTCCAGCAGCGGGCCGTTGCCGCGAAGCTCCGGCGCTTGCGGCGTGCCGGTGATCGGCACCACATCCAGATAAAGGGCTGGCGCCGTGCGGCGGTTGATGCGCAGCTCTTCCTCGCAGCAGGCCTGCCGCAGCGCCCGCGTGCCGAAGTCCAGAAAATCCAGCCGCAAGGGCTTCTTGATCTTCCAGGCCAGATCATCGGCCAGCAGCACCCAGGAGATATGCGTCTCGATGCACTGCACCTGCCCGGGCTGGGCGCTGTGGCGGCGCAGCCGGTCCAGCAAGGCCTGCACCATCACGGTGGCCTGCGCCAGGTCAAGCTCGCGGGAAACAGCATCAGTCATCGCAAAAAGGTCCGGCCAGAACGGAAACAGGCAGCCAATCGGCTGCCTGTTCATTGTGCCAGAGCCCTGCTGTCAGGCGAGGGCTTGACCGCGCCCGCGTACCAGCGTCAGCAGCGGCCACAGGAAGGCAAACGCCCCTGCCGCCCAGGCCACGCCGATCATCAGCAGGTTGCCCCAGTCGATCCAGTAGCCCATGTCGGAGAACGAGGCCTTGGTCCAGGCCGGTGTCACGACAAAGATGAAGATGCCGAACGCCAGCGCCAGCCAGAAGGCCAGCTTGAAGTTGCGGCCCCAGTCGGCGCGCGAGCGGCGCAGCGCGGGCAGCATCAGCAGCACCCAGATCACGGCACCGGCAATCAGCCAGGGCAGGATGGTCATGCCCAGTTCCCAGAGGATGTTCAGAGTCAGCCAGATTTCATACATGATGTGTTCTCCTCCCGATCAGACGCGGCCCTTGAGCACCGCCACATAGGCGGGCTTGAGCAGACGGTATTTCATGAGCCAGGCCATGTAGCTTTCCTGCAGCGGATCGATCATCGGCAGCGACGGAATCAGCTTGCCGTCGTAGTCGAACTCGATCAGCATGGCCGAGCCCTCGCGGATCAGCATCGGGCAGGAGGTGTAGCCGTCGAACACCTGGTCCGGCTTCTGGCCGGCAATGGTCTGCACCAGGTGGTGCGCCACCAGCGGCGCGCTCTTCTTGACGGTGGCTGCCGTCTTGCCGCGCGGCGTGCCGTTCACGTCGCCGATGCCGAACACATTGGGGTAGCGCTTGTGCTGCAGCGTGGCCTTGTCCACCTCGAGCCAGCCACCGCCAGCCATCGGGCCTTCCTTCCAGGCCAGGTCGCTGTTCTTGACGGCGTCGGGCGCGCGCATGGGCGGCACGGCGTGCAGGAAGTCATAGGCCTGCTCCACGCGGCCGGCCGGCGTCTCGAAGTAGGCCTTGCGCCCGCCGATGTCCACGCCCACCAGCTTGCTTTCGTAGTCGGTCTTGACGCCGAACTCCTCCCAGCGCGCCAGCACGTTGTCGTTCACGGCCTTCACGCCGAAGATGTTCTTCACGCCCGACTTGAACATGACCTGCGCCTTGTCCAGCATGCCGGCACGCTTGAGGCGGTCGCACACCATGAAGGTCATCTTCAGCGGAGCGCCGGCGCACTTGAGCGCCGTGGCCGGCAGCGTCATGACGGCCTGACCACCTTTGGACACATATTCCTGCATGGCCTTCCAGGTGGCTGCGGCCGCCTGCGGGCTCGGGTAGACGCTGGCCAGACCGTTGCTGCCGATGGCGTTCAGGTCCATGCCCTCGATCAGGTTCCAGTCCATCACCAGGCCGGTCGCCACCACCAGATAGTCGTACTTGATCTTCTGGCCACCGGAGGTGGTGATGGTGTTGGCGGGCGCATCGATCTCGGCCACCATCTCCTTCACCCAGGTGATGCCGGAGGGGTGGAAATCGGCGTTGCGGTCGCGCACCTTCTCGACCGGCCAGACACCGGAGGCCACTAGCGTGTAGCCCGGCTGGTAGTTGTGCTCTTCCTTGCCGTCCACGATGGTGATCTTCGCGCCATCGAGCATGTTGCTCAGGCGGTTGGCCATGGCGATGCCGCCCAGGCCGCTGCCCAGAATCGCGATATGCGCACTCGTCTTGAGCTTGCTCGCGGCCTGTGCCGGCTGCGTGATGCTGGCGGCGCCGGCCACGACCGTGCCCACTCCCAGAGCCTGCAAGAGCTTGCGGCGGTTTTGGTTGGATACCTTGTCATCCATCGTAATCACCCTTTCTTCTCAAAGTCTTCGGACCGTTTCAGCGGCGACGCAGCAGCGTGACGTGCATGGGACGCACGAAACGCGCTCCGTCGGCTGTCATGTGGCGCTCGAAAATCGCCAGCAGGCGCGTGCGCGTGGCCTCGTCGAAGCGCCGGTCGGCATAGGTCACGTTCACCATGCGGCGCTCGAAATCGGCAAAGTCCCGGTAGGCCACCGGCACGTCGAAATACACATCGTCCACGCGCTCCCAGTGGCCGTTGGCGGCGGCCCGGTCGAGCAGGGCCTGCGCGGCCGCGCGCACCGTGCCTTCATCGTTGAAGACACGCATCAGTTCGTTCAGGTCGCCCTCGTACACCGGCTCGGACACATACCAGTAGCCCCCCGGCCGGATCACGCGCTCGACCTCGGCCAGCGCCTGCTCCATCAGATCCAGCGGCACGTGATGCAGCGACTTGAGCATGATGGCCAGATCGAAGCTGGCATCGGGCGCGGGAATGGCCTGCGCGCCGGCTTCCACGAACTCCAGCCGTTCGGCCGGATTCGCCAGGTTAGCCGCATGCTGGATGCGATCCACCTCCAGCCCGGTGACATGGCACTGCGGGTACTGCTGCAGCAGGCCACGCGAGAGCCGCGCGTTGCCGCAACCGAGTTCGACGATGCGCTGCGCCTGCAGCGGCACCAGTTCATTCAGCAGGATCAGCTCGTTGGTGAGCTGGCGGAGTGGAGCTTCAAGGACCATTGAAATAACAGCAGGTAATTTCCTGTTCGGTAACGGAAATTCAAATTAGTTTCATGTATTTACAGTATATGAGTTCGTAAATTATTGCAACGCGGGTTATCCCTCGCACCCTGTTTTTCTCGCAGTTTTCCTGCGCACAAGCGCCCTGACCTTTCTATAATTCCGCATTGTCAGGAGAGCGCCGGCCCGCGAGGGGCAGGCCGCCGAAGGCGCGCGGGCGCAATGCCCGCCAGAAACGCTCAGGTACCGAGGACTGACAGCCACTTTCTGCAAGGAAAGTGTGTCGTGCTGGAGAGTGCGGTGCGTTGCCACAGCGATGCCTGCCACCGAAGGAGCAAGCGGCCGATCGTGGCGGCGAATCTCTCAGGTAAAGTGGACAGCGCGGCCCCGCAACGGGTGTGCCCGTTGCTGTCTGTCCTATTCCGAGAAAGCGAGACTGCCATGGCCTCTGACGACCTGTTCCTCACCCCGCTCAACGCGCTGCACCTCGAACTGGGTGCCCGCATGGTGCCCTTTGCCGGCTACAGCATGCCGGTGCAATACGCCGGCCTGATGGCCGAGCACCAGCACACGCGCACCGCTGCCAGCCTGTTCGACGTGTCCCACATGGGCCAGCTGCGCCTGTCCGGCCCCGATGCCGCGGCCGCCTTCGAATCGCTCATGCCCGTGGACGTGCAGGGCCTGGGCGTGAACAAGCAGCGCTACGGCCTGCTGCTCAACGAAGCCGGCGGCATTCTGGACGACCTGATGTTTGTCAACACCGGTGAGGATCTGTTCGTGATCGTCAACGGTGCCTGCAAGGTGAACGACCTGGCCCACATGCAGGCCACCATCGGCACGCGCTGCACCATCACCCCCATGCCCGACCACGCGCTGCTGGCACTGCAGGGCCCGCAGGCGGTGGAGGTGCTCAAGCGCCTGGCACCCGGCGTCGAAAGCCTGGTTTTCATGACCGGCGGCAACTTTGCCTGGGGCGAGGTACCCCTGTTCGTCACGCGCAGCGGCTACACCGGCGAGGACGGTTTCGAGATCTCCCTGCACAAGGACCAGGCAGAGGCCTTTGCCCGCGCCTTGCTGGCCGAGCCCGAAGTCAAGCCCGCCGGTCTGGGCGCGCGCAACTCGCTGCGTCTGGAAGCCGGCCTGTGCCTGTACGGCAATGACCTGGACCAGACCACCACCCCGGTCGAGGCCGCCATCAACTGGGCCATGCAGAAGGTGCGCCGCACCGGTGGCGAACGTGCCGGCGGCTTCCCCGGCGCCGATTTCGTGCTGGCCCAGCTTGACGGCCGCCTGCCCACCGAACGCCTGCGCGTCGGCCTGATCGCCAAGGAGCGCGTGCCGGTGCGCGAGCCCGCCGAGCTGCAGAACATGGACGGCCAGAAGGTCGGCCAGGTCACCAGCGGCCTGCTCAGCCCCACGCTGAACCAGCCCATCGCCATGGGCTATGTGCGCCCCGAATACTCCATCGAAGGCACCGAGCTGTTCGCCATCGTGCGCGGCAAGCCGGTGCCGATGACCGTGACCAAAATGCCGTTCGTGCCGACGCGCTACTACCGCGGCTGATGCCTTCCGGCGGCCTGATGCAGCATCAGGCCGCCGATTCCCCTTCATTCTTCTATTGACACCCACCGGAGTTTTTTCATGTCCATCAAGTACACCCCCGACCACGAATGGATCCAGATCGACGGCGACGTTGCCACCGTCGGCATCACCCACCATGCCCAGGACGCCCTGGGTGACGTGGTGTTCGTCGAGCTGCCCGAAGTGGGCAAGAGCTACGCCCAGCAGGACGTGGCCGGCGTGGTCGAGTCCGTCAAGGCGGCTGCCGACGTGTACATGCCCGTGAGCGGCGAAGTCACCGAAGTGAACAGCGCCCTGCAGGACGACCCCTCCGCCATCAACAGCGATCCGCTGGGCGCCGGCTGGTTCTTCAAGGTCAAGCTGTCCGACGCCAGCCAGCTGGACGCGCTGCTGGACGCCACCGCCTACGACGATCTGCTGAAGTCGGCCTGATCGCGCCCTGCGCCCTTCATGGCGGCCCGCCCGGCTGGGGCGTGGCCGCTGTCGTGCCTTGAGTCTCCCGGAGCCACGCATGTCCCAGACCTCTCTTTCCTCCCTCGAAAACGCCGGTGAATTCATCGCCCGCCACATCGGCATCTCGCCCGAAGACGAACAGCACATGCTGTCCGTCATCGGCGAGGCTTCGCGCCAGGCGCTGATCGATTCCATCGTGCCGCGCAGCATCGCGCGTGGCAGCGCCATGCAGCTGCTGCCTGCCACCACCGAAGCGGCGGCGCTGGCCGAGCTCAAGGCCATCGCGCAGAAGAACCAGATCTTCCGCAGCTTCATCGGCCAGGGCTATTACGGCACCCACATTCCCGGCGTGATCCTGCGCAACATCCTGGAGAACCCGGCCTGGTACACCGCCTACACCCCCTACCAGGCGGAAATCAGCCAGGGCCGCATGGAGGCGCTGGTCAACTTCCAGACCATGATCACCGACCTGACCGGCATGCCGATCGCCAACGCGTCCATGCTGGACGAGGCCACCGCCGCTGCGGAAGCGATGACGCTGGCCAAGCGCTCGGTCAAGGCCAAGGGCAACGTGATGATCGTCTCCGGCGACGTGCATCCGCAGACCATCGAGGTGCTGCAGACGCGCGCCGCCCCGCTGGGCCTGCAGGTGCAGCTGGTGCAGTCGCACGAGGAATGGGTGCAGGCACTGGCACAGGACGACTACTTTGCGGCGCTGGTGCAGTATCCGGCCAGCAGCGGCTGGGTGCACGACTGGAGCGATGACGTGGCCACCGTGCACGGCAAGCAGGCCGCCTTCATCATGGCCGCCGACCTGCTGGCACTGACCCTGCTCAAGGCCCCGGGCGAAATGGATGCCGACATCGTGGTCGGCACCACGCAGCGCTTCGGCATGCCCATGGGCGCGGGTGGCCCGCACGCCGGCTACCTGGCCTGCCGTGACAGCTACAAACGCTCCATGTCCGGCCGTCTGGTCGGCGTGAGCGTGGACGGACATGGCGACCCCGCCTACCGCCTGGCGCTGCAGACGCGCGAGCAGCACATCCGCCGCGAGAAGGCCACTTCCAACATCTGCACGGCACAGGTGCTGCCGGCCGTGATCGCCAGCATGTACGCCGTGTACCACGGCCCGCAAGGCCTCAAGCGCATTGCCGAACGCGTGGCACGCTACACCGCCATCCTCAAGGCCGGCCTGCAGCAGCTGGGCTACAGCGCCTTCCACCAGAGCAGCGCCTTCGACACCCTGTGCCTGAAGACCGATGGCGACACCGCCGCGATTGCCGAGAAGGCGCGCCAGCACGGCGCCAACCTGCGCACCGCCTGGGGCGACTACCTGTGCATCTCGCTGGACGAAACCACCACGCGTGACGACCTCGCCCTGCTGTGGACCATCTTCGCCAGGGATGGTCAGGCCCTGCCGACCGTGGAAACCCTGGAAGCCAGCGCGCCCGAACTGATTCCGGCCGCCCTGCGCCGCAGCAGCGCCTACCTGCAGCACCCGGTCTTCAACCGCTACCACAGCGAAACCGGCATGCTGCGCTACCTGCGTTCGCTGGCCGACAAGGACCTGGCGCTGGACCGCTGCATGATTCCGCTCGGCTCCTGCACCATGAAGCTGAACGCCACCAGCGAAATGATCCCGATCACCTGGCCCGAGTTCGCCAACCTGCACCCGTTTGCCCCGGCCGAACAACTGGCCGGCTACGCCGAACTGGACCAGCAGCTGCGCGACTGGCTGTGCCAGGTCACCGGCTATGCTGGCGTGAGCCTGCAGCCCAACGCCGGTTCGCAAGGCGAATATGCCGGCCTGCTGGCCATCAAGGCCTGGCACACGGCGCAAGGCCAGGGCCACCGCAACATCTGCCTGATCCCCTCTTCCGCCCACGGCACCAACCCCGCCAGCGCCATGATGACCGGCATGCAGGTGGTGGTGACGGCCTGCGACAGCAACGGCAACGTGGATCTGGATGACCTGCGCGCCAAGTGCGAGCAGCACAGCGCCAACCTGGCCTGCGTGATGATCACCTACCCCAGCACGCACGGCGTGTTCGAGACCCAGGTGAAGGAACTGTGCGCACTGGTGCACCAGCATGGCGGCCGCGTCTATGTGGACGGTGCCAACATGAACGCGCTGGTCGGCGTGGCCGCTCCCGGCGAATTCGGCGGTGACGTCAGCCACCTGAACCTGCACAAGACCTTCTGCATCCCGCACGGCGGCGGCGGCCCCGGCGTCGGCCCCGTATGCGTGGTGGAAGATCTGGTGCCCTACCTGCCCGGCCATGCCACGGCCGGCCTGCACCGCGGCGTGGGCGCCGTGTCTGCCGCGCCCTACGGCAACGCGGCCGTGCTGCCGATCAGCTGGATGTACATCCGCATGATGGGCGCCGACGGCCTGACGCACGCCACCGAAGCCGCCATCCTGAGCGCCAACTACATCAGCAAGCGCCTGAAGGACCACTACCCGACGCTGTACGCCAGCGCCAACGGCCATGTGGCCCACGAGTGCATTCTGGACCTGCGCGACCTGAAGGACAGCAGCGGCGTGATGGCCGAGGACGTGGCCAAACGCCTGATGGACTACGGCTTCCACGCCCCCACGCTGAGCTTCCCGGTGCCCAACACGCTGATGGTGGAGCCGACCGAAAGCGAAACGCGCGAAGAGCTGGACCGCTTCATCGACGCCATGATCGCCATCCGCGAAGAGATCCGCCAGATCGAGCGCGGCGAGTGGCCGCAGGATGACAACCCGCTCAAGAACGCCCCGCATACGGCCAGGAGCCTGATGAGCGGCGACTGGACGCACCCCTACTCCCGCGAAGTGGCTGCGGCCATGCACCCGGGCAGCGGCGTGACCGTGGGCAACAAGTACTGGCCGCCGGTCGGCCGCGTGGACAACGTCTACGGCGACCGCAACCTGTTCTGCAGCTGCATTCCGCTGAGCGAGTACTGAAATCCATCCGCGGCGCCCTGACCGGTGCCAGCGGACAACGGCCTGCAGGGCATTCCAGTAGGCCGTTTTTTCTGCATCCGGAGCAAAATCCGGCGGCTGAACCCGGAAAAAGCGGCAGGTTTTCTGGCCGAAAACCCGGCTTCATGACGAATTATCATTAGAATCAAGACCATACCTTCCGCAACTCATAACGCGGAAGACCCCATCCCGGGCACCTCCGCCCACACCATCGCGTTCCGTTTTCTGCCTGCATGACCTTGCTGTTCCTGCTTGCGCTGCCGTTCATCGGTAGCGCCGTGGCGGCCCTGCTGCCCACGCACGCCCGTACCGCCGCTGCCACCTGGGCCGCGCTGGTGGCGTTGGCAGCCATGGTGCAGGTGGCCCTGCTCTATCCCGATGTGGCGGCCGGACAGGTGCTGCGCGAGGAACTCCGCTGGCTGCCCTCCATCGGCGTCAACTTCGTGGTGCGGGTGGACGGCTTTGCCTGGATGTTCGCCATGCTGGTCACCGGCATCGGCATGCTGGTGGCCGTCTATGCGCGCTACTACATGTCGCGCGAGGATCCGGTTCCGCGCTTCTTCTCCTTCTTCCTGGCCTTCATGGGCGCCATGCTGGGCGTCGTGCTGTCCGGCAACATCGTGCAGCTGGTGTTCTTCTGGGAGCTGACCAGCCTGTTCTCCTTCCTGCTGATCGGCTACTGGCACCACCGCAAGGACGCGCGGCGCGGCGCACGCATGGCGCTCACCGTCACTGGCACCGGCGGCCTGGCACTGCTGGCCGGCGTGCTGCTGCTCGGCCATGTGGTCGGCAGCTACGATCTGGATGCGGTGCTGGCTGCCGGCCAGCGCGTGCAGGAACATGCACTCTACACCCCGCTGCTGGTGCTGATTCTGCTGGGAGCGCTGAGCAAGAGCGCGCAGTTCCCCTTCCACTTCTGGCTGCCGCGCGCCATGGCGGCGCCCACGCCGGTGTCTGCCTATCTGCACTCCGCCACCATGGTGAAGGCGGGCGTGTTCCTGCTGGCGCGGCTGTGGCCGGTGCTGGCCGGCAGCGAGGAATGGTTCTGGCTGGTGGCCACCGCGGGCCTGGCCACGCTGCTGCTGGGCGCCTATCTGGCCATGTTCCAGAACGACCTGAAAGGCCTGCTGGCCTATTCCACCGTCAGCCACCTGGGCCTGATCACGCTGCTGCTCGGGCTGAACAGCGCGCTGGCCGCCGTGGCTGCCGTGTTCCACATCATCAACCATGCCACCTTCAAGGCCTCGCTGTTCATGGCGGCCGGCATCGTGGACCACGAGAGCGGCACGCGCGACATCCGGCGCCTGTCCGGCTTGCGCCATGCCATGCCGATCACGGCCACGCTGGCGCTGGTGGCCAGTGCCGCCATGGCCGGCGTGCCCCTGCTCAACGGCTTCCTCTCCAAGGAAATGTTCTTTGCCGAGACGGTCTACATCAGTTCGCTGCCCTGGGTGGAGCTGACGCTGCCACTGGCGGCCATGGTGGCCTCGATGTTTGCCACCGCCTATTCGCTGCGCTTCGTGGTGGACGTGTTCTTCGGGCCACGCGCCACCCGCCTGCCACGCGAGCCGCACGAGCCGGTGCGCTGGATGCGTGTGCCGATCGAACTGCTGGTGCTGCTGTGCCTGGCAGTGGGCGTGGCGCCTGCCGCCATCATCGGCCCGGTGCTGCACATGGCGGCGCAGCCGGTGGTGGGCGGCCCCATGCCGGCCTACAGCCTGTCGCTGTGGCATGGCGTGAACGCGCCGCTGATCATGAGCCTGATCGCCATGAGTGGCGGCACCGCCATCTGGTTCCTGTTGCGCAAGCCGCTGCGCGACAAGCGCTGGAAGCGCATCCCGCTGTTCGGCCGCTTCGATGGCCAGCGTATCTTCGACGGCGTTCTGGCCCTGCTGGCCCAGGGCGCGCGCCGTGTCCAGCGCACGCTGTACACGCGCCGGCTGCAGCCGCAGATGCTGCTGCTGGTGCTGGTCGGCATGGCCGCCATCACCGCCTCGCTGTGGTCCTCCGGCCTGAGCTGGGGCAACCGCCCGCGCGTGCCGCTGGGCTGGGATTTCGTGCTGATCTGGGTCGTGGGCATTGCCTGTGCCATCGGCGCAGCCACGCAGGCCAAGTTCCACCGCCTGGCCGCCCTGCTGATGCTGGGCGGCGCCGGCTTGGCCACCAGCCTGACCTTCGTCTGGTTCTCGGCACCGGATCTGGCGCTGACACAGCTGGCGGTCGAGGTCGTCACCACCATCCTGTTCCTGCTCGGCCTACGCTGGATGCCCAAGCGCCAGCCGCTGGGAGACCGCAATCCGCTGCGCGCCCGCCTGCGCCGCGGCCGCGATCTGGGCCTGTCGGTGCTGGTCGGCCTCGGACTGGCCGGGCTGGCCTATGCGCTGATGACGCGCCCCGCTCCCTACAGCATCTCCCCCTTCTTCCTGGAGCGTGCCCTGCCCGAGGGCGGCGGCACCAACGTGGTGAACGTGATGCTGGTCGACTTCCGTGCCTTCGACACCATGGGCGAGATCGTGGTGCTCGGCATCGTGGCGCTGACCGTGTATGCCCTGCTGCGCCGCTTCCGTCCGCCGCTCGAGAGCCTGCAGGCCCCGGCGCAGCAGCGCGCCACGCCGGCCGACCTGCAGACCGACTTGATCAACCCCCGCATGGCGCATGACACCGCTGTGGGCTACCTGCTGGTGCCGGCGGTGCTGGCGCGCCTGCTGCTGCCGGTCACGGCCATGCTGGCGATCCACCTGTTCATGCGCGGACACAACGAGCCGGGCGGCGGCTTCGTGGCCGGACTGGTGGTGGCGATCGGCTTCATCACGCAGTACATGGTGGCGGGCACGCAGTGGGTGGAAGCCCACATCAACCTGCACCTGCGCCGCTGGATCGCCTTCGGGCTGCTGCTGGTGCTGGCAACCGGCCTCGGCTCGCTGCTGTTCGGCTACCCCTACCTGACCACGCACACGGCCCATCTGGAGCTGCCGGTGCTGGGCGCCATGCATGTGCCTAGCGCGCTGTTCTTCGATCTGGGCGTGTTCTCGGTGGTGCTGGGCGCCACGCTGCTGATCCTGACGGCGCTGGCCCACTTGTCCATCCGTCGCCAGCGCAAGCCCGTCAAGACCCAGGGGGCCACTTCGGAATCCGTGGATGACGCCATCCGCGCCCAGGAAATGGAGGCCGCCCGATGGAAATCCTGATGGCCATCGTGATCGGCATTCTGGCCGGCTCCGGCACCTGGCTGGTGCTGCGTCCGCGGACCTTCCAGGTCATCATCGGCCTGTCGCTGCTGTCGTACGCGGTCAACCTGTTCATCTTCGTGTCGGGCAGCCTGTCGATTGCACGTGAACCCATCGTGCTGTCCTGGCTGCAGCCCACGCTCGAGAACTACACCGACCCGATGCCGCAGGCCCTGGTGCTGACCGCCATCGTGATCGGCTTTGCCACCACTGCGCTGTTCCTGGTGCTGCTGCTGGCAGCGCGCGGCCTGTCCGACACCGACCACGTCGATGGCGAGGAGGACGCATGAACGGACACTGGCTCGACGCCCTGATGCCGCACCTGCTGGTCGCCCCCATCCTGCTGCCCATGCTCACGGCCGCGCTGATGCTGCTGCTGGGCCGCCGCATGCCGCAAAGCCAGCGCCTGCTGGGCGTGCTCTCCACCGCACTGGGCCTGGGCATTGCCATCGCCCTGCTGGCCTGGGTCAAGGAAAGCGGCGGCACCGGGGCCGTGGGCGTCTACCTGCCCGGCAACTGGCCGGTGCCCTTCGGCATCGTGATCGCGGCCGACCGCCTCACCGCCATGATGCTGCTGATCACGGCCATCGTGGCCTCGGCTTCGCTGCTGTTCTCGGCCGCAGGCTGGGACAAGGCGGGCGTGCACTTCCACCCGCTGTTCCAGCTGCAGCTGATGGGCCTGAACGGCGCCTTCCTCACGGCCGACCTGTTCAACCTGTTCGTGTTCTTCGAGATCATGCTGACGGCCTCCTATGGCCTGCTGCTGCATGGCTCGGGCTGGCCGCGCGTGCGCTCGGGCCTGCACTATGTGGCGCTGAACCTGATGGCCTCGCTGATGTTCCTGCTGGGCGCGGCGCTGCTGTACGGCATCACCGGCACGCTCAACCTGGCCGACATGGCGGTCAAGATTCCACAGATTCCGACCACCGACCGCGGCCTGCTGCATGCCGGTGCCGCCATCCTCGCCGTCGCCTTCCTGACCAAGGCCGCCGTCTGGCCGCTCAACTTCTGGCTCACGCCGGCCTATGCCTCGGCCAGCCCGCCGGTGGCGGCGCTGTTCGCGTTGATGACCAAGGTCGGCCTGTACGCCCTGCTGCGGTTGTGGACGCTGCTGTTCCCGCCCACGGCGGAAGGCTCGGCCATGTTCGGCAGCGAGGTACTGGTCTGGGGCGGCCTGATCACGCTGGCCTTTGGCGCCATCGGCATGCTGGCCTCGCAGCAGGTGGGGCGTCTGGCCGGCTTCTCCGTGCTGGTGTCGTCCGGCACGCTGCTGGCCGCCTTCGGCTTCGGCCAGTCCACGCTCACCGGCGCCGCGCTGTACTACCTGATGAGCTCCACGCTGGCGCTGTGCGCACTGTTCCTCATCACCGATCTGGTCGAACGCTCGCGCGAGGCGGACGAGCCGCTGCCGCCGTTCGACATGGATGACGAATCCCTGCCCTTCCCGGTCGACATGCTGGTGCAGGAGGAGATCAACCTCGACGACCAGGAAGATGCCCTGATCGGCCGCGCCATTCCGGCTGCCATGGCCTTTCTCGGCGCCACCTTCATCGCCTGTGCGCTGCTGATTGCCGGCCTGCCGCCGCTGTCGGGCTTTGTCGGCAAGGTCGCCATGCTGACGGCGCTGTTCAACCCCTACGGCCTGACCGACAGCGTGGCCACCATCCGGCCGGCCGGCTGGGCGCTGCTGATCCTGCTGGTGCTGTCCGGGCTGCTGGCCCTGATCGCCTTCAGCCGCGCCGGCATCCGCTTCTTCTGGGCCCCGCAGGACCGCCCGGCACCGCGCTTGCGCGTGATCGAATTCCTGCCGATCTCGGCGCTGATGCTGCTGTGCCTGCTGCTGGTGGTGCGTGCCGAGCCGGTGCTGGCCTATACCTACCGCACCGCCCACGGCCTGCACCAGCCCGATGCCTATGTCGGCGCCGTCATGGCGGCCACGGTACGGCCCGGACAGGGCCCGCTCAAGCCCCCTGCGCCGCTGCCGGTAACGCCGGCCGTCTCCACCACGCCCCTGGGCGTTGCGCCCTCGGCGCTGGCCCGGCTGCGCCCGGCTGCCGAGTCACTGCAGCCGCCGGCTCCGCTGCAGGGCCTTTCCGCCAGCAGGAGCCAGCCATGATGCGCCGCCTGTTTCCTGCCCCGCTGCTGTCTGCCGCGCTGGTGGTGCTGTGGCTGCTGCTGAACGAATCCTGGTCCGTCGGCCATGTGCTGCTGGCGCTGCTGCTGGGTCTGCTGCTGCCGGTCCTGTTCGCCTCGTTGCGCCCGCAGCAGCCGCGCATCCGCCGTCCGCTGCGCGTGCTGCGCCTGGTGCTGCTGGTGGGGCGCGACGTGCTGCGCTCCAACCTCGAAGTCGGCACCGGTGTGCTGCGGCTGCAGCAGCGCGTGCCCAACAGCGCCTTCGTCACCATCCCGCTGGAACTGCGTGACCCGACCGGCCTGGCCGCGCTGGCCATGATCACGACCGTGGTGCCGGGCACGGTCTGGTGCGAGCTGGCGCGTGATGCCAGCGCGGTGCGCCTGCATGTGTGGGACGTGCAGGACGAAGCCGCCTTCATCGCGCATTACAAGTCGGCCTACGAGGCGCCCCTGCTGGAGATCTACCAATGAGCCCCGTGCTGACCGTCGCCCTCATCTTTTCGCTGGCCTGTTTCGGCATTGCCGCCGTGCTCACGCTGTGGCGGCTGCTGGTCGGCCCTTCGGCCCAGGACCGGGTGCTGGCGCTGGACTATCTCTACTGCATCGCCCTGCTGGCCGTGCTGGTGCTGGGCATCAACAACGTCAGCGCCATGTATTTCGAGGCCGCGCTGCTGATTGCCCTGACCGGTTATGTCAGCTCGGCCGCGATGGCCAAGTTCCTGCTGCGTGGCGAGGTGATCGAATGAACACCACCCTGCCGCTCTGGGTTGAATGGACAGTCTCCATCCTGCTGGTGATCAGCGGCCTGTCTGCGCTGATTGCCGCCTGGGGCATGGTGCGGCTGAAGGACTTCTTCCAGCGCATGCACCCGCCGGCGCTGGGTTTCACCGCAGCCTCCTGGAGTGCGGCGCTGGCCTCGGCCATCTATTTCAGCTGGGTACAGGAGAGCCTGTCGCTGCGCAGCTGGATCATCGTGGTGGTGCTGTCGATCACTGTGCCCATCACCACCGTGCTGCTGGCCCGCGCGGCCATGTTCCGCCGTCGCCAGCAAGGGGATGCGCGCATGCCGCCGGTGCTGGTGCCGCGTGAAGAGGAGTCTGCGGCCCAGGCTCCCGCCAGCGCGCCGGCGGCGAAGAACCCTGAAACCAGCCCTGCCAGCCCTGCCAGCAATAGCCAGCAGCCTGCCAGGGGTCGCTAACTCAGCGGCCCCGTCGTTACCGCTCAGGCGGCCGCAGCAGCCGAACCGGGCGTGAGCCGGTCCGGCGAGACATAGTGGGCGCGGTACTGCTCGAACGGGATCTCGTCCGCCGCCTCGATGGCTTTCTGCGCCTCGACGGATTCTTCCGCCAACGCGGCAAAGCGTGCCTGCTCGCCCACCGGATAGGGCAAGGCCATCAGCGCCTCGCGCGCAGCCTGCGAGCGCTCACGCACAAAACTGACGAAGGACGGCACTTCCACCGCAGCAATGCCCTGCAGCACCTGTGCCGAAGGCAGTGTAGCCGGATTGGCCATGCGCTCCTGCGCCATGGTAAGCGCTTGCGCGTAGGCGGTGCCGCCCTTGATCGCGTCCAGATGCTGCGCGATAGGGGCCAGTTCGGCCAGCACCTCTGCAGCCCAGTCCACCAGCAGCACTTCCGCACCGTTGCGCTCCAGACGCAGGCCCGGCTCGCGACCACGCTCGGCCGTCAGGTGCTGGTTGTGCTTGAGTGCAGCGATCTCGTCGGGCGTATCCGGCGGGCTGTCGCTGAGCAGCGCATGCAGCAGGAACAGGTCCAGGAAGCGCATGGTCTCGGCGTCGATGCCCACGTCGAGGAAAGGGTTCAGGTCCATCAGGCGCACTTCCACGTACTGCACGCCGCGCTGGCGCAGCGCATGCAGCGGGCGTTCGCCCGCCGCGATCACGCGCTTGGGACGGATGGTGCCGTAGAACTCGTTCTCGATCTGCAGCAGGCTGGTGTCGAGCTGGTTGTAGTCGCCCCCCAGATTGCGCAGGCCGATCGCCTCATAAGGGCCATAGGGCTTGGTCAGTGCTTCGTGCAGGGAGGCTGCGTAGCCCTCCAGACCGTTGTAGCTCACCGCCAGCGAGGCCTGGGCATCGCTCTGGTAGCCCAGGCGCCCCATGCGCAGCGAGGTGGCGTGAGGGCGGTACATGGTGCGCCCCGTGAGCAGCTCGAGTTCGTGCTCGCGGCCATCGACAAAGCTGGCACACACGGCCGGCGAAGCGCCGAACAGGTACAGCAGCAGGAAGGCATTGCGGCGGAAATTGCGGATCAGGCCGAAGTACTCGGCATTGCTCAGGTCCGGCAGCGACCAGTTGTAGTGGATGCCGGAAATCGTCTGCATGCGACGGCCATAGCGGTGGCCCAGACCCATGCGGTACACGCTCTTGGCGCGGCCCACGTTGGAATTGCCGTAGCGACCAAGCGGAATGGTTTCATCGGTCGGCAGGCCGCAGGGCATGCTGGCCACCCACAGCATTTCGTCGCCATGGCGCGCCAGCACACGGTACACCTCCTGATGGATGCGCGTGAGCTCGTCCAGGCAGGCATCGGCACTGGCGTGCGCCCCCGTAACCAGCTCGACCTGCGATTCGCTGAAGTCGGTGGTGATGTTCGGGTGTGTGAGCGGCGAGCCCAGCTCCCTGGGATGCGGCGTGAGCGCCAGCTTGCCGTCCGGCAGCGTGCGCAGGCTTTCCTTTTCCACGCCGCGCAGCATGCCCGCCAGGCGGTCTGCCGTGATCGTGTTCAACCGTTGTTCGAGAGAGCCCATGTAGTTTCCTGTTTTTCGCGGCCTCGACTGCACCGCCTTTGTCCGTGGGCCGGACCGGTTCTGCCGTCCGCGGGCGCTGCCTGCGCTGGCTGGAACAGCCATGCCAAGAGAGCGCCTCCGGGGGACGGGTCAGTGATTGTCGCGGAATTTTGTGGCGGTTGCCGGAGCTTGCCGGTTTCTGCCAGAGCAGTACTGGGTTGTTCCCGGCGCCCTCTGCCCCATTCTGGCCGGATTTGGCTGCTCTGCCTCTGACGCGGCTCAACGATCCGGGCCGGCACAAACAGGAAACCCGTCGTTTCTCAGTCTCTGCGCTGCAGCAAGGGCGTCTGGTCGCAATCGCTGCGCTGCTGCCAATGCGGACGGGAGCGGTTCAGTGGCCGTGCTGCGCCAGCATGCCCTCCGCGGCCACTACGCCACTGGCCAGGCAGGCCGTCAGCAGATAACCGCCGGTAGGTGCTTCCCAGTCCAGCATCTCGCCGGCAACGGCCAGCCGGGGCAACGCCTGCACGCGCAGATGCGCATCCAGCGCCTCGAAGCACACGCCACCGGCGCTGCTGATGGTTTCCTGCACCGGCCGCGCCGCTGCCAGCTGCAGCGGCAGGGCCTTGATGGCGCGTGCCAGCTGTTCGGCATCGTGCATGGCTGACTTGCTCAGCACCTCGTACAGCAGCGCAGCCTTGATGCCTTGCAGGCCAAGCCGGCTTTTCAGGTGGCCGGACAGGCTCTTGCTGCCGCGCGGATGACGCACGGCGGCCAGCACCTGCTCGGGGCTGTGGTCGGGCAGCAGGTCGATGCGCAGTTCTGCCGGCTGCCCGTTCCGCTCGATGGCATCGCGCAGCAGGCTGCTGGCCGCGTAGACCACGCTGCCCTCGATGCCGGTGGCCGTGGCCACGAACTCGCCGCGCCGATGGAAACGCCCGCCCTGGCCGTCATCGCAGTCGATCGCCACCGCCTTGAACGGCTCGCCGGCGAAACGCTCGCGGAAATGGCGGGACCAGCCGCCTGGGGCTTCCGCACCAGCACCAGCGCCGGCGCCGGCGCCGGCGCCGGCGTTGGCGTTGGCGTTGGCGCCGGCGCCGGCGTTGGCGTTGGCGTTGGCGTTGGCGTTGGCGTTGGCGTTGGCGTTGGCGTTGGCGTTGGCGTTGGCGTTGGTCTCAGCCTGCCGCGCTGGGGTCGCGGCCACATCAAACCCGCAGTTGGCCGGACGCAACTCGGCCACCTCGATGCCCAGCTCCCGCAGCAGCGGCACCCAGGCACCATCCGAGCCCAGACGCGGCCAGCTTGCGCCGCCCAGCGCCAGCAAGGCCTGTTCCGCCTGCACCGTGCGTTCACCCTCGAGTGTCTGGAAGCGCAGCGCCAGCGCCTGTCCGGGCTCCGGTGGGATCGCAAAACCCAGCCAGCGGTGGCGCATGTGGAACTGCACCGGCACGCCGGATGCAGGGTGGCGCAGACGGTGCAGCCACGCACGCAGCAGCGGCGCGGCCTTCATCTCCTGCGGAAACACGCGGCCCGAGGTGCCGACAAAGGTCTGCACGCCCAGCCCCTGCGCCCAGGTGCGCACGGCATCGGCATCGAAGGCACGCAGCAGCGGTTCGATTTGCGGCTGGCGTGCGCCATAGCGCGAGGCAAAGGCCGCAAACGGCTCGGAATGGGTCAGGTTGAGCCCGCCCTTGCCTGCCAGCAGGAACTTGCGGCCGACCGAGGGCATGGCGTCAAACACATGCACGGCCACGCCGGCGGCAGACAGTTTTTCAGCTGCCATCAGGCCGGCCGGACCGGCGCCGATGATGGCCACCGGGACGGAAGAGGAATCGGGAAGGGAGGTGGAAGTCACGCGAGTGCCGGTTGGTGAATCGTGGCCGCCTTCGATGCGGGCGGCCTGCCCCGAATGATACGCCTCGGCTCCCGGGGACGGCCTGAAGATGCAGCCTGCCCCCGTCGTATGTCAAGGCGCCGTCACCGGCTTCAGCGTGGCATTCACGCGGCGCAGTTCGCCTTCATCCAGCTGGCTGGTCATGGCAGCCAGACGCAGCTGGTTCATCACGGCAGATACGCGCGCCTCGGCCAGCGACTGCGCCGTGTTGGCATGGTCGGTCTGGGCATTCAGCACGTTCAGCGTGGTGCGGTCACCCACGGCACGACCAAGGTAGGTGGCGTCCAGACGCGAAGCCGCAGCCTTGAGCGCCTCTTCCAGAGCGCGCACACGCGCCGCATCGGCCTCGCGCGCACTCCAGAGCAGGCGTGCCTGCTGGCCCACGGTGGTCTGCGCCTGCTGCAGGTCGGCCTCGGCCTTGTCGGCCAGGGCCACCGCCTCGCGCTCCTTGGCGCTGCGCATGCCGCCGGTGTACAGCGGGATGTTCACCTGCACGCCCACCATGTAGTTGGTGTTGCGGTTGCTGGCCTGACCAAAATCGCCACTGCCCCAGACACGGTCCTTGCCGGCCTGGGCCACCAGATCGACGGTGACCGAGGACAGTGCATCGTGCTTGCGCACTTCCTGGCGTGCGATCTCGGCGGCAATCTGCTGCATGCGCAACTGGGCGTTGCTGCCCTGCACCGATTGCAGCCACTGCTCCATCGCCTTGTCACTCACCAGCGCGGGCACGCGCGTGGGCAGCATGGCGGTGGGATGGGTCACGCCGATGCTGTCGGCCAGGATCTGGCGCTTGTTGTCCAGATCGAGGTCGGCGGCCACTTTCTGCGCCTTCAGGCCGGCCAGCGCGGCATCGGCCTCGTGACTGTCGGTCACCGCCACATCGCCCAGACGGAAGCGCTCGTGCGCCTCGTCGGCCGAGCGTTGCACCGCCTGCAGCTGCCGGGCCAGGATGCGCTGGCGCTCCTGTGCCAGCGCCACGTCGAAGTAGCGCTGTGCCGTGCGCAGCATCAGGTCCATCTGGGCCGCCTGCCAGCCACTGTCACCCAGGTCGGCCTGCAGCTTGAGCTGGGCACTGCCGGCAGAACGGCCACGGTTGTACAGCGGCTGCTGTGCCTGCACGGCCCAGCGTGTCATCTTGCCGCCAGTGACCGAGGTGGCGAAGTTCACGCCGGTCACCTGTGGCTGGCCCGGCATGGAAAACGCCGCGCCGTTCATGGCCGTCTCGCTGGTGGCAGCACCGGCGGTGCCGCTGAGCATGACGTTGGGTTTCCACAGCGCGGATGCCTGGTCGCGCTTGGTCTGGCTGGCGGCATGGTTCAGGCGCGCGCTGGCCAGTTCGCGGTCGTGGCCCTGCACGCCGCCCCAGGCTTCCAGCAGGTCGACCGTGGTGGCCTGAGCGCCCCCGGCAAGGGCCACCAGTGCCAGGGCCAGCAATGTCTGTCTACGCATGAATTTATCCCTTGTGCCGCGCCAGCGATCCCTCGATCCAGCGCTGCAGGTCGGCCGCGCTCATGGCACCGCTCATGCGCTCCACCTCCCGGCCGCCCACATAGAGGGCGAGCGTGGGAATGCTGCGAATGCCGAGGGCCGCACCAGTACGCTGGTTGGCCTCGGTATCGAGCTTGGCGAAGCGCACGCGCGGCATGCGTGCTGCGGCCTGTTCAAACTGCGGCGCCATCATGCGGCAGGGGCCGCACCAGGGCGCCCAGAAGTCCACCACCACCGGCATTTCGGTGCCAGACACGAAGGCCTGGAAATTGCCATCGGTGAGCGCCACCGGATGACGGGGCAACAGCTCCGCCTTGCAGCGGCCGCAGTTGACTTCCTTGTCCAGATCGGTTTCGGCGACGCGGTTCTTCGCGCCGCAGGCTGCACAGACGATTTGCATGGCGGACTCCTTGCGGAAGTGGGTCTATCAGTTGCCGGCGCGGGCACCCAGCTTGCGCATGATGGTTTCCATCAGGCACCACTTGGTGAAACCGCTCTGCAGCAGGTTGACGCCGACGAAGGCGGTGAACCACAGCCAGTTGGAGCTGTGGAAGATGGGGCTGCCTTCAACGCCCAGTGCCAGGGACAGCAGGATGAAGGTACCACCGATCATGCGAACGAGTTGCCAGGATGTCATGAGAAAAGCTCCTTGAAGAAAAAAACGAGGGGGTCGGGTCTGCTCAGGCAGGGGTGCCCGGGCCGGCTGCCGGCTCTGCAGGTGGGGAAGCCACGGCAACCGGGTTGCCAGCCTCCGGCGGGTTGCCGTGCTGGCTGTACTGCTTGCGGTAGGCGACGTAATACAGCATCGGAATCACCACCAGCGTCAGGATGGTGGAGACGAAAATGCCGAAGATCAGGGAGATGGCCAGACCGTTGAAGATCGGGTCATCGAGGATGAAGAAGGCACCGATCATGGCGGCCAGGCCGGTCAGCATGATGGGCTGGGCGCGCGTGATGGCCGACTTGACGATGGCCTCCTCGAAGGGCACGCCCTCCTTCACCTGCAGGTTGATGAAGTCCACCAGCAGGATGGAGTTGCGCACGATGATGCCGGCCAGCGCGATCATGCCGATCATGCTGGTGGCCGTGTACTGCGCGCCGAGCAGCGCGTGGCCCGGCATCACGCCGATGATGGTCAGCGGAATCGGCGCCATGATGATCAGCGGCACCAGGTAGGAGCCAAACTGCGCCACCACCAGCAGGTAGATCAGGATCAGGCCGACGGCATAGGCCGCGCCCATGTCGCGGAAGGTTTCGTAGGTGATCTGCCACTCGCCATCCCACTTGACGGCGTAGTTGCGGTACGGGTCCTGCGGCTGGGTGATGAAGTATTCATCGAGTTTGCCACCGTTGGGCGTCTGGATCTTGTCCAGCTCGCCGCGCATCTTGAACATGCCGTAGAGCGGGCTGTCCACCTCGCCGGCCATGTCGCCCATGACGAAGCTGACCGGCAGCAGGTCCTTGTGGAAGGACGGCTGCTCGCGCACGCTGTCGCTCACGGTGACCAGCTCGCGGATCGGCACCAGGGTGCCGGCGCCGGTGCGCACGGACAGCTGCAGCAACGCATCCAGGCTGCCCATGGCTTCGGCCGGCAACTGGATCTGCGTGGGAACGGCGTAGCGGCTCTGGTCATGCAGGAAGGTGGCGGCATCGCCCGACAGGCCGGTGCGCAGCGTGGCGACGATGGCCTGCTGCGGCACGCCCAGCTGGGCGGCCTTGCGGCGGTCCACGATCAGTTCCACCTTGGGTGCGGCCACGCTGGTAGTGTCGTCCACATCGACCACGTTGGCCGTGCTGGCGAACACTTTGCGCAGCGCCTTCACCACTTGCTGGCGGCCTTCGGCTTCGGGTCCGTAGACTTCGGCCACGATGGGCGAGAGCACCGGCGGGCCCGGGGGCACTTCCACCACTTTCACGTTGGCGCCGTGGCGCTTGCCGATGTCCTGCAGGCCGGGACGCACGCGCGTGGCAATGACATGGCTCTGGTCGTCGCGGTGTTTGGCATCGACGAGGTTGACCTGAATGTCGCCCATTTCGCTGGCGGTGCGCAGGTAGTACTGGCGCACCAGACCGTTGAAGTTGATGGGCGAGGCGGTACCGGCATAGGCCTGGTAGTTCTTCACCTCGGGGATGGTGGCCAGATGCGCGCCCAGCTCATGCATGACGGCAGCCGTCTTTTCCAGCGGCGTGCCGGCAGGCATGTCCACCACCACCTGGAATTCGCTCTTGTTGTCGAAGGGCAGCATTTTGAGCACCACCAGACCGGCCACCGGCAGCAGCACGGAGAGCACGATCAGGCCGGCCACGCCCAGCCCCAGCAGGCGGCGGTTGCGCTTGCCGGACTGCGGATGCAGCAGCGGGTTGAACACCTTGCGGAACAGCGGATCGAGCTTGCCGGCCAGACCATGGCCGGCGGCCTTGCCGTGGTCGTCTGTATGCGTGGCCTTCATCCACAGGCGCGCCAGCCAGGGCGTGACGACGAAGGCAATCGCCAGCGACAGCAGCATGCCCATGCTGGCGTTGATCGGAATCGGGCTCATGTACGGGCCCATCAGGCCGGACACGAAGGCCATGGGCAGCAGCGCAGCAATCACGGTGAAGGTGGCCAGAATGGTGGGGCCACCCACTTCATCGACCGCGCCGGGGATGATCTCGCGCAGGGACTTGCCCGGATAGAGCTGCTGGTGGCGGTGGATGTTCTCCACCACCACGATGGCATCGTCCACCAGAATGCCGATGGAGAAGATCAGCGCGAACAGCGAGACACGGTTGAGCGTGAAGCCCCAGGCCCAGGAGGCGAACAGCGTGGCGGTGAGCGTCAGCACCACGGCTGTGCCCACGATGGCGGCTTCGCGGCGACCCAGCGCGATGAACACCAGCGCCACCACCGACAGCGTGGCGAACAGCAGCTTCTGGATCAGCTTGGTGGCCTTGTCGTTGGCGGTTTCGCCGTAGTTGCGGGTTTCTTCCACGTAGACATCGGCCGGGATCACGGTGTTGCGCAGCTGATCGACGCGCTCCATCACGGCATTGGCCACGTCGATGGCGTTCTCGCCGGGCTTCTTGGTGACGGCGATGGTGACGGCGGGGTATTCGACACCCGTCGGACCGGCAGCGCTGGCTCCCTGGGCAGGAGCGGCGGCCCCTTCGGCAGCAGTTGCGCCGGCCTTGGCGGGCTCGCCGTACCAGACATAGCGCGCAGGCGGCGGCGTGCCGTCGCGGATGGTGGCCACGTCCTTCAGGAACACGGGCTTGCCGCCCGGTGCGCCCACCAGCAGCTCGGCCACATCGTCGGCGTTGCGCAGATAGGGGCCGGATTCGATCGCCACCGCCTGGTTCCCGCTGATCAGGTCGCCCAGCGGCAGGCCGAAGTTGGCGGATTGCAGGGCGTTGCGCAGGTCATGCACGGTGAGGCCGGCGGCAGACAGGCGTGCCGGGTCGATCTCGACCATGATGGCATGGCCGGGGCCGCCAATGGTGCTGACTTCGCGCGTGCCGGGCACACGCTTGATGTCGGCCTCGATGCTGTGCGCCACGCGCTCCAGATCGAAGGACCCGGAATCGGTGCGCTTGGTGTAGAGCGTGAGTGCCACGATGGGCACGTCGTCGATGCCCTTGGGCTTGATGATGGGCGAGAGCACGCCCAGGCCGGGCGGCAACCAGTCGGCGTTGGCGCCCACGGTGTCATACAGGCGCACCAGCGCATCGTTGCGCTTGACGCCCACCTTGAACTGCACCGTCAGCACCGCCACGCCGGGACGCGACACGCTCATCACGTGTTCCACGCCCGTCATCTGCGACAGCACCTGCTCGGCTGGCGTGGCCACCAGCGATTCCACGTCCTTCACGGCCGCGCCGGGGAAGGGCACGATCACGTTGGCCATGGTGACGTCGATCTGCGGTTCTTCCTCACGCGGGGTGACCAGCACGGCGAACACGCCGAGCAGAAAGGCCACCAGCGCCAGCAGCGGCGTGATCTGCGCCGACTGGAAAAACGCGGCAATGCGGCCGGACACGCCCATGCGCGTGGCGCTGGCGGTGTCGGTCGGGGGAGTGCGGTGCTGTTCGCTCATGCCTGCCTCTCAGCCGCGCTTACTGCACGCGGGCCGCAGCCTGCGGCTGGGTCACCACACGCTCGCCCGCCTGCAGGCCGGACAGGATCTCGACCTGGTCGCCCGTGGTGCGGCCCAGGCGCACCTGGCGCAGCAGCGGGCGGTTCTTGGCGTCGAGCACGTAGAGGCCCGTCATCTCGCCGCGGCGCACGATGGACTTGAGCGGCACGCGCAGGTTCTGGCCCAGGATGGCAGAGCCACCGGCGGGGGCGGAAGCGCCCTGCGCCGCTGCGGCCGCAGCCGGCACCGGCAGCCAGACGCGGGCGAACATGCCCGGCACGGCGCGGTCCAGACCGGCCGGCAGATTGGCACGCAGTGCCTGCGTGAGCGAACGCGGATCAACCGCAGGCAGCACCTCGACGCGCGTCGGCCCAATCATGCTGCCGCCGGCATCCGGCAGCTCGACCTGGGCCTTGGCAGGATCGACACGGCCGATGACCGAGGACGGCACCGAAGCCGTGACGCGCAGGGAAGCGGGATCGTAGAGGGTGAGCAGCGGGCGGCCCGGCATGGCCATGTCGCCCAGCTCGATGGAGAGTTGCGAGATCACGCCGGCATACGGGGCCTTGACGACGTAGAAGCCGGATTGCGTGGTGGCGGCAGCGGCAGCGGCCGTCAGCGCGTTGACCTGGGCGGCGGCGGCGCGGTAGCCGGCCTCGGCCTGCTCCAGCGCGGCCTTGCTGATGTAGTTCTTGGCGGCGAGCTGGCGCTTGCGCTCCAGATCCTTGGCTGCCACATCCAGCTGGGCGCGGGCGGCGCCTATCTGGGCCTGGCTGGCAGTGGCGGCCTGGTTGGCAGCGCGGGCGTCGATGCGCAGCAGCAGCTGGCCGGCGCTCACACGCTGGCCGGCACGCACCGGCAGTTCGACCACGGCGCCGGGCACCTGCGCAGCCATGGTGGTCTGGCGCAGCGATTCCACCGTGCCTTCGTAGCTGCTCATGCTGCTGTCCGCAGCGCCGGACACGGCCACGCTCGGCAGGGTGGCGGCCAGTGCAACAGGGCCGACACCGGCACCCAAGGCCACGACGGCCAGCCAGCCGCCCAGGCGGCGCAGAAGGAATTGAGGCTTCATGGGAAACACACCTTTTGTTCAGGGATCCGGCAGGTGCAAACCACAGGCACCTGCGCAGCAGCACGGCATCCGCCACGCATGACAATTTACATTATACGTATTTGTATGAATACGCAAATTCTTAATTGCGCAATCAATTGAATAGTTGTACACTGCCAACTCTCCCACCGCCATTGTGAGCTGCCCGCATGACATCCGACGGATTGCTTCAGCATCTGCCCGCGCAAGCGCTGGAACACATTGCCAGCTACTTCCGCACCCTGTCCGAAACCACCCGCCTGCGCATCCTGAATGTGCTGCGGGCCGGTCCGTGCAGCGTGGGCGAGATTGCGGAGAAGGTCGAATCCAGCCCCGCCAACGTGTCGCGCCATCTGCTGCTGCTGGCGCAGCAGGGCTTGGTCACGCGCGAGAGCCGGGGCAACAGCGTGTTCTACAGCGTGGCCGATCCGTCCATCTTTGCCCTGTGCGACCTGGTCTGCAATCAGGTGGCGCAACGCTGGGAGGCGCATGACAGCCAGCGCGAGGCTTTCGACCAGGCGCGCAAGCAGGCGAAGAAGCGCGGCTGATCCGCCAAAGTAACTAGCCCCCTCCTCCCACTCGCCAAGTGGCAAGCGCGCCCGTGTTCCCTATAAACGGGACATGGAAGTTCCCGCCAACGCCTCCCCCGTCCTCTCCGACCCGTTTGGCCGCACGGTCGACTATCTGCGCGTCTCCGTCACTGACCGTTGCGATCTGCGTTGCAGCTACTGCATGCCACGGCGCTTTCGCGGTTTCGAGCAGCCGGAACACTGGCTGACACTGGACGAGATCACGCGCGTGGTAGCCGCCTTCAGCCGGATGGGCACGCGCCGCGTGCGCCTCACCGGTGGCGAACCGCTGCTGCGCAAGGGCCTGCCCATGCTGGCGGCCGGCATCGCCGCCCTGCCCGGCATCGACGATCTCTCGCTCACCACCAATGGCACGCAGCTGGGTCGCCAGGCCATGCTGCTGCGCTCGGCCGGCGTGCAGCGCCTGAACGTGAGCCTGGATTCGCTGCGCCACGACTGCGTGCAGCACATCACCGGCAACGACTGCCTGGATCATGTGCTGGACGGCCTGCGCGCGGCGCAACGTGCCGGCTTCGAGCGCATCAAGATCAACATGGTGCCGATTGCGGGTGTGAACGAGCACGACATCGAGCCCATGGTGGCCTTCTGCATGGAGCACGGCTTCGTGCTGCGCCTGATCGAGGCGATGCCGGTGGGCGAAAACGGGCGCAACACGCAAGGCGTGCCGCTGCTGCCGCTGCTGGATGACTTGCAACAACGCTTCGGCCTGGTGCGCTGCACCGTGCCCATGGGCGGCGGCCCGGCCCGCTACTGGACCAGCCCGGGCACCGGCTTCACGCTCGGTCTCATCACGCCACTGTCGCAGCACTTCTGCGACACCTGCAACCGCGTGCGCCTGTCGGTGGATGGCACGCTCTACCTCTGCCTCGGTCAGGAGGACAAGGTGGAGCTGCGCCAGCTGCTGCGGGCCGGCTGCAGCGATGCCGAGCTGGAGCAGGCGATCCGCCAGGCCATTGCCCGCAAGCCCGAGCGGCATGATTTTCTGGCGCGGCCGGAAAAAATCGTGCGTTTCATGTCGATGACCGGAGGCTGAGCCATGAAACACACGGTCGACCACCTGCTTGACGGCTTCAAGCGCTTCCAGCACCAGCATTTCGGTGCCGAAGGCGGCGTGTTCGAGACCCTGCGCGATGGCCAGCATCCCAGCACGCTGGTGATTGGCTGTTGCGACTCGCGCGTGCATCCGCCCATGCTGATGGACGCCGCGCCGGGCGAGGTGTTCACCGTGCGCAATGTGGCCAATCTGGTGCCGCCGAACGAGCCGGACAATCCACATGCCAGCGTGGCGGCAGCACTGGAGTTTGCCGTGCTCAGCCTCGAAGTGCAGCACGTGATCGTGCTCGGTCATTCCGGCTGCGGCGGCATCCGCGCGCTGATGCAGCGCAGCACCCTGGCCGACAGCGCGCTCGGACGCTGGCTGCGCATTGCCGAGCCGGCGCGGCGCTTTGTCTGCACGCACCATGCGGGCGTGTCGCCGGAAAGGCAGCAGGCCTTGGCCGAGCGCGCGGCGGTGCTGGTGTCGCTGGAGAACCTGCTGTCCTACCCCTGGGTGTCCGCACGCGTGGAACAGGGCCTGCTGACCCTGCATGGCTGGTATTTCGATCTGCACAGCGGCGCACTCTGGGGCTATGACACCGATGCACGCCAGTTCGTGCCGCTGGTCTGTCCGCTGGAAGCGGCGCGCGAAAAGCACGATCGCACTATGATCGCGGCATGAATCTCGACCAGCTCCCCAGTCGCCACAGCCTGAGCACCAAACTGCTGGTGCTCTCGGTGCTGTGGCTGGTCGTGGCCATGATCTCCATCGGCTTCACGCTGCTGCTGTCGTGGAAGCTCGAGGGGGGCGCTGCCGCCATCAACGACGCCGGCAGCCTGCGCATGCGCACCTACCGCACCGTGATGCTGCTGAGCCAGAACGAGCCCCCTGCGGTGATCGAGGAGCAGCGCACGAAATTCCAGACCACGCTGGACCGCCTGATTGCCGGCGATCCGGCGCGCCCGCTGTTCCTGCCCGATACGCCCGAGGTGCACGCCCAGGCCGACTGGATCCGCAACCACTGGCAGCAGCGCATGGTGCCGCTGCTGCAGCCCGGCCAGTTGCAGGCCACGGGCGCACAGACGCTGGACCGAGAGGCCGATGCCTTCGTGGACGGCATCGACCGGCTGGTGCAGCTGATCGAGATCGACAACGCCCGCAACACCTCCATGCTGCGCGTGTTCCAGCTGGTGCTGATCGGCATGGCCACCGTGGGCGCACTCAGCATGATGTATCTGCTCTACCTGCTGGTGATCCTGCCGGTGAACCAGCTGCACCAGGGCATGCAGCGGCTGAGCCAGGGCGATCTGGGCAGCCGTGTGGAGCTGGACACCCAGGACGAGTTCGGTGCGCTGTCGGAAGGCTTCAACCAGATGGCCGGCCGCCTGCAGGGACTGGTACACACCATGGAGCAGAAGGTCGCGGCCAAGACGCAGGAACTGGAAAGCAACAACCGGCAGCTGGCAGCGCTGTACCAGGTCACCACCTTTCTGCACCAGTCGCACGACCTGGAAGACACCTGCGAGGGCTTCCTGAAGCAGGTGATGCAACTGACCGGCGCCACTGCCGGTGCCGTGCGCCTGCTGGACAGCGAACGCGGCAAGATCGACGCCGTGGTGCAGGTGGGCCTGCCCGATGCCCTGCTGACGCAGCAGGAGTGCTCGCGCGTAAATGCCTGCTACTGCGGCCAGAGCGTACAGAGCGGCGAAACCGTGCTGCGCCGCATCGACCGCACGGAACACCAGGTGCCGCTGATCCCCTCCCTGCCCTGCCAGAACGCCGGCTTCGACGCCGTCACGGTGTTCCAGATCCGTGCCAACCAGCAGGATCTGGGCATCTTCACGCTGTTCTTCCGCGATGGCGAACAGCCCGGCGCCGAGACGCAGCAGTTGCTGGAGGCACTCGGCAGCCATCTGGGCGTGGCGATTGCCAACACACGCCTGGCGGCCAGCGACCGCCAGCTCGCCGTGATGGAGGAGCGCAACCTGATGGCACAGGGCCTGCACGACAGCATCGCGCAGTCGCTCTCCTTCCTCAACCTGCAGGTGCAGATGCTGGAAGCGGCCGTGGCGGCCGGCGAGAGGGAACAGGCGCAGGAGAACCTGGCCTTCATCCGTGCCGGCGTGCAGGAAAGCTACGAGGATGTGCGCGAGCTGCTGCTCAACTTCCGCGTGCGCATCAGCAAGCAGGAGTTGCCCGAGGCCGTACGCTCCCTGCTGGCGCGCTTTGAATCACAGACCGGCGTGCACACCACGCTGCGCATGGAAGGCGAAGGCCTGCCCCTGGATCCGCAGCAGCAGCTGCAGGTGATCTTCATCCTGCAGGAAGCGCTGTCGAACGTGCGCAAGCACGCACAGGCCAGTGCAGTGGCCGTTGCCATCCGCAACGAGGACGACTTTGTCATGACCATCACCGACAATGGCCGCGGCATCGATGCCGACGAGATGGAAGAGCGCCGTGCCCACCATGTGGGCCTGTCCATCATGCAGGAGCGCGCCCACCGCATCCACGCCAGCGTTACCATTCACCGCCAGGCAGAGGGCGGCACGCAAGTGTCGCTGCTGCTGCCCCAGAATCAACGGATTGCGACATGATCATGCCCGCCGACACCCCACCGCTACGCATCCTGCTGGTGGATGACCACACCCTGTTCCGCAGCGGCCTGAAGGCCCTGCTGCAGCGCCAGGGCGATTTCGAGATCGTCGGCGAGGCCGGCGACGGACTGGAAGGCGTGAAGCTGGCCGAACAGCTCAAGCCCGATGCGGTGCTGCTGGACCTGGACATGCCGGTGATGCATGGCCGCGATGCGCTGGAGCAGATCCTCAGTTCACAGCCCGAACTGGCGGTGCTGATGCTGACCGTGTCGGAAGATGGCGAGGATCTGGCCGAGTGCATGCGCCTGGGTGCGCGCGGCTATCTGCTCAAGAACATCCATGCCGATTTCCTGCTCGGCAGCATCCGCCGTGCCGTGGAGGGCGACAGCGTGCTGTCTCCCGAGATGACGGCCAAGCTGGTGCAGCGCCTGCGGGCGCCAGCGCCCACGCAGCAACCGTCCGAATACGAATCGCTCACCCCGCGCGAGCGCGAAACCCTGGCCTGGCTGGCCCAGGGCGCCAGCAACAAGCAGATCGCGCGCACGCTGGACGTGGCCGAAAGCACCATCAAGGTGCATGTGCAGAACATCCTGCGCAAGCTGAGCCTGCACAGCCGCGTGCAGGCCGCGGTGTATGCGGTGGAGAACGGCTTTGACAAGCTGGCTCGAGGCCACTGAGGCAGACGGAAAGCGCTGCGCGGCCGTTCAGAACCTGGCGGCCTGCTTGCTTCTACCGTGACGGCGATGATGGAAAGGCGTCTCCCTTGTCAACGAAGCGCTCATCAGCCTTCAGCCGCTCCACAGGCAGGTCCTTGACCCGCTCCAGCCAGCCCAGACGCACATCGGCGCGATTGTCGTAGCGCGGATAGAAGGGCTTGATGTCCAGCAGCGGCGTGCCGTCCAGCATGTCCACATCCTCGATCTCGAGCACACAGCCCTGCACGCTGCGCAGCCGCACGGTGGAGAGGCCGATGCGATTGGGCCGCTTGGGCGCGCGGGTGGCAAAGATGCCGCGCTCCTGCGTATCCATGAAGGGCACCACGCGCAATGCTGGCGCATGAATGCGGTCGAAACAGTAGACCAGCGTGAGGTGCGAGAAGCCGTCCACATCGGCCAGCCCCTCGGCATAGGCCGGATCGAGTACGATGGAGCCGCGCACGCCCTGCCCTCCGAGTGGCTGGATGGGCGCGTCGCGCACTTCCCTGAACGGGGTGTGGATGACGGCGATGGGGGTCATCACGATGGGATCGAGTGGCATGGCTGTGCCGCCTGTACGGGAGCAGGTGGTTTCAGAACTGTGGGCTGTCCGGAAGCGCCGTATTCAGACCGGCACCGCCACGATCACGCTGGACGCCTTGAACAGCGCCGTGGCCGTCTGCCCCTCGGCCAGTTCCAGCGCATCGGCGCTGCCCTGAGTGATGATGGCGGCAAGGGACTGACCCTCGCCCAGATCCAGCACCACCTCGGTATTGACCGCGCCGGGATGCACGCGGCTGATGCGGCCGCTCAGTCGGTTGCGTGCAGAGAAGCGCACGCTCTCCACCTCGGTCGCCAGCAGCACGGAGGAGGATTTCACCAGCGCAATGGCCGGGCCACCGACCTGCAGGCCGAGGCTGACCACGCTGTCGTGCGTGACGATGGCGACGAGTTCATGGCCGCCGCCAATGGCGATCACCACTTCGTCGTTGACCGCGCCGGTGTGGATGGAACGCACGGTTCCGGCGAACTGGTTGCGGGCACTGGTTTTCATGGCCATTTTCCTCATGAGCAAATAGTCGTCCGCCATGCCGGCGGCCTGTTGGGAGAGCAAGGCGAGAAACTTCTGGTGTTCGGCCTCGATCTGGCGAAAGTTTTCCACCAGCTGCTGGCCGCGCTGCGTGAGGCGCGTGCCGCCGCCGCCCTTGCCGCCGCTGCTGCGCTCCAGCAGGGGCTCGCCGGCGAGCTGGTTCATGTGGTCGATGCTGTCCCAGGCGCCCTTGTAGCTGACGCCGACGGCCTTGGCCGCGTGGGTGATGGAGCCGGTGCTGGCGATGGCTTCAAGCAGGGCCACCTGGCGGGCACCGCCGAGCAGTTCGCCCTGCACCGTCATGCTGAGCTGGCCTTGCAGGCCGATGGGCGGGCTGGCGGGCTGCGCCACTGCCTCGCTGGCAGCGTCATGCGGCTCGCCGCGGGATGCATCGTGCGACACGGGGGATCCTCCTGCGGGAACATTCATGGGGATGGCCTCCAGCCAGCGCCAGAGCCATGGCTTGTCCACCGGCTGGCCGCCCAGCGGCACACCCGGGAACCGCACCCGCAACAGCTCCTGCAAGGCCTGCGGGCTGGACAATCCGGCATCTTGCCAGAGTTCATCTTCGCCGGCGCAGGCCATGGCCAGGGCGCGCGCCATGGCGCCCAGATGCAGCCGGTCCGGGTGGGGGGCGGCGCACTCCAGCAGGCGCGCTGCCAGACGGTGCTGCCGGGGCGGCACCTGCGCGTGAAGCAGGCGGTAGCTGGCATCGGAAATGCCCTGCAGCGGCGCCAGTTCGGGATAGAGAACGGCCAGCAAGGCCAGCAGCTGCGGTTGCGGAAGACCCAGCGTCCAGGTGTAGAGCGGCACATCGCCCTGCTGGGCCGCACGCATCACGTGCATCACCATGCGCTCTGCCGAGGCCGGCTGCATGGGCGCGTCCAGGTCCGCCATCGTGAAGGGGCGGCCGTCAGGTCGCAACAGGCAGGGCACTGCGGACATGGGGCACCCCAGAGGACGCGGACGCGCGCTCCGGCCGGATCTGCCGCGCCCCGGGCGCCCCCGCCAGTTCCTCGCGCAACACCTGCCCGTCCTGCAGATGGATGATGTGATCGCCCAGCTGGCGTGCATCCTCCGGATCGTGCGTGATCAGAATCATCGGAAGCTGCAGGCGTCGCTGCAGGCTGTCCAGCTCATCGCGCAGGGCCTGGCGCAGGGCGGGATCGAGCGCGGAGAAGGGCTCATCCAGCAGCAAGGCTCCCGGTTGCGCCGCCAGCGCGCGAGCAAGGGCCACGCGCTGGCGCTGGCCGCCAGACAGCTGGTGCGGCATCTGTTCGGCCAGCGGCTCGATGTGCAGCGCTTCCAGCCACTGGTCCACCTCGGGATGGCGCACGCGCGGGCGGGGATTGCGCCAGCCGCGCTGCAGGCCGAAGCCGATATTCTGGCGCACCGTCAGGTGCGGAAACAGCGCATAGTCCTGGAACACATAGCCCACATGGCGCTGCTGCGGCGTGAGGTTGATGCCCTGCGCGGCGTCGAACAGCGCGCGGCCGGCCACGCGGATATGGCCGGCATCGGGCTGCAGCAGGCCGGCAATGGCCTTGAGCGTGAGCGTCTTGCCCGCGCCCGAACCGCCCAGCAGCACCACACGGCGATGCTCCGAGCGCCACTGCAACTGCAGATGAAAATGCCGCTCGCCCGAGTGCAGCACCTTGTCGATGGCCATGTCGAACATGCGCTCAGCCCTCCCGCGCCGCAATGCGCCCGGGCGCCAGCTTGCCCGCTGCCAGCAGGATGGCGACGCAGGTGACGGAGATGATCAGCACCAGCATGTTGGCCACATCGTCCTGCCCCGCCTGCACCGCCTCGTACACGGCAATCGACAGCGTCTGCGTCTGGTCGGGAATGCTGCCGGCGACCATCAGCGTGGCTCCGAACTCGCCCATGGCACGCGCAAAGGCCAGCAGCAGGCCGGCCAGGATGCCGCGCCAGGCCAGCGGCAGCGTCACGCGCCAGAGCACACCCCACTCGCTCACGCCGAGCACGCGCGCGGCCTGTTCCAGCCGGCCGTCCACCGCCTCGAACGCGGCGCGAGCCGGCTTGAACACCAGCGGAAACGCCACCACGCTGGCGGCAATCACCGCGCCCTGCCAGGTGAAAATCAGGTTGATGCCGAAGGTGTCCTGCAGCCAGCCGCCCAGCCAGCCCTTGCGGCCCAGCAGCACCAGCAGGTAGTAGCCAAGCACGGTAGGCGGCATCACCATGGGCAGCGTCAGCACGGTATCGAGCAATTCACGCCCCGGAAAGCGCTTGCGCGCCAGCAGGTAGCCGACAGCCACGCCCAGCACCAGATCGACCAGCGTGGCCAGCCCCGCCACCTTGAGCGAGAGGGTCAGTGCGGATGCGACCTGGTCCATGGTGGTTCAGATACCGGCGTGGAGACTCAGGGCTTGCTGAAACCGTAGCGCTGCAGCACGGCCTGGCCTTGCGGCGACAGCACATAGCGGGCAAAGCGCTTGGCTTCGACCTGCTGCTGGCTGGTGCCGATGGTGGCGATCGGGTAGCTCACCGGCTTGGTGGTGGGCACGGTGAACAGCGCGCGCACCTTCTGCGGCATGATGGCTGCGTCGGTGGCGTAAACGAACCCGGCCTCGACCTCGCCGCGCGCCACATAGTCGAGCGACTGGCGCACGCTTTGCGTGTTGATCACCTTGGGCTGCAGTGCCGTCCACTGGCCGGCGGTCTCCAGCGCCTGCTTGCTGTAGCGGCCCACCGGCACGCTGTCGGGGTTACCGACGGCGATGCGCTTGACGTCGGCACGGCGCAGGTCAGCCAGGGTGCGCAGCGGCAGCTTGCTGTCGGCAGGCACGATCAGCACCAGGGTGTTGCGGGCAAAGTCCTGGCGTGTGCCGGCCTGCAGCAGGCCCTGCTGCTGGGCCTTGTCCATGGTTTCCTGGTCGGCCGAGGCAAACACGTCCACCGGTGCGCCCTTGGCAATCTGCTGCAGCAGCGGACCGGAGGCGGCAAAGTTGAAGCGCACCTTGGCATCGGGATACTGCTTTTCGTAGGCCTGGCCGATGTCCTTGAAGGCATTCGTGAGGCTGGCGGCAGCCGACACGGTGATTTCGGCCGCGTGCGAGAGGGCGCTGGCGCCGAGCAGGGCCAGTACGGACACGGCGCGAAGAACGGGACGGAAGCGGGACATGGGCAGAATCTCCTAGGGAAATGCGTTATGTAGACGAATATATCACGCCCCGTTTTTTCCGGTATCCGCCGAAAGAGCTAGGCCTTGTCCCGTCGCACCGCACCGCCAGCGGTATCGCAGTAACTGCCAGTGCACGCACCCGCCACAAAACCTGCCACTCCGGGCAGGAAGCTGCTACCATTTCAGACAACTTTCCTGTTTCGACATCTCCCATGGCACCGTCCGCACTCTCCATCCCATCGTTCGCATTTCTGCGCAGCAGGGGTGTGCGCGTGCACGCAGCCAATCCTCCCCTTCCCTCTTCTGTCGCGCCACCGCCCGGCAGCGTCGTGACTGGCGTCCATCCGCCGCGCGTCGTTGTGCACGGCTGACCGGCCACTTCGCACCCCCGTTTTCATCCTTTGTGGCACTGCGCCTTGCAGCGCCTAAACGGGGCTGGTTCGTTTCTGACAGATGAGGGTTTCATGTCTTCACAATCTTCCCGATGGGCGGCGCCTGCCGCCATGTCCTCCTTCGTGCTGCTCTGGGGCAGCGCGGCCATTTTCACCCGCTGGGGCCTGGACCATGGCTCCGTCTTTGCCCTGCTGATCCTGCGCTTCGCCATGGCGCTGGGGGTGCTGCTGATCATTGGCGTGCCACGCAGGCAATGGCTGCCCGAGCCCGGCACCCGCTGGCAGGTGGCCAGCACCGGCCTGCTGATGATCGGCTTCTATTCGGTCTGCTACTTCCAGGCCATGGCGCACGGCGTGACGCCGGGGCTGCTGGCCACGCTGCTGGGCGTGCAGCCCATCCTGACGCTGCTGCTGACCGAGCGCCGCTTCTCCGCCGCGCGCCTGTCGGGCCTGCTGCTGGCACTGGGTGGTCTGGTGCTGGTGGTGTACCAGAGTCTGGTGCTGACCAGGCTGTCCGGTCTCGGCATGGCATTTGCACTGGGTGCTCTGCTCTGCACTACTTTCGGCGCGCTGCTGCAGAAGCGCATCCGGCAGGCACCGGCCCAGGTGCTGCCGCTGCAGTATCTGGTGACGCTGCTGCTGTATCTGCTGGTGCTGCCCACCCAGCCCTTCCACTTCGAGTGGAGCCCCGATTTCCTGATTCCGCTGCTCTGGCTGGGTCTGGTGATTTCGGTGGTGGCGCAGCTGCTGCTGTACCGCCTGATCCGCAGCGGCAATCTGGTGAACGTGACCAGCCTGTTCTATCTGGTACCGGTGGTCACGGTGATTCTGGACTTCCTGATCCTCGGGAACGCCATGCCGGCCCTGGCCGTGGCCGGCATGGTGGCCATCCTGGCGGGGCTGCTGCTGGTGTTCCGGCGAAGCTAGACCCCGCCGCCCCGCCGCCCCGCCGCCCCTCCGCCCCTCCGCCCCTCCGCCCCTCCGCCCCTCCGCCAGGCAGGCTGCCTCAGGCGTCATTCCGGGGTTGTCCGGCGGCGGCTGGCGCGTGCTTCGCCAGCCGCCGGTTGCGCCCCAGGGTCAGCACAATGGCTGCAGCCAGAATGAGGCATCCGCCCGCTGCTGCAGAGACTGTGAGCTGTTCGCGCAGGAATACGACACCCAGGATCACGGTGACCACCGGCTCCAGTGTGGACAGCACGGCTGCCTGGGTGGGGCCGATGCGTTTCAGGCCGGCGACAAATGCCGCAATCGCCACCGCAGTCCCGAAAACCGCCACCCCCACGGTGGCAGCCCAGGAAGCAGGACTGTTCGGCCAGTGCTGCCCGCCCTGCATGAAAGAGAGCGCAAAGCAGCACACCGCCGCCGTACTCAAGACCACGGTGGAACAGGCCACGGCGTCCCCCTCCATGTGCTTGCGGCTGCCGATCAGGATGTAGCCGCTGTAGCACACGGCTGCCACAAAGGCCAGCAACAGCCCCGTGCCTGAGCCCTGTGTGCTGCCTCCCAGCACCAGATACAGGCCCAGCGAGGAAAGCACCAGGGTGCCTGCTTCGGGCCAGCCGAAACGATCCAGACGCAGCGCGAACGCGGCCAGGGCCACCAGAATGGGATAGACATACAGCACCAGGGCCACGGTCGCCGAGGGTGCATGGTGCAGGGCGCCGAAGTAGCCCCATGCCATCGCCGTATAGACCACGCCCATGCCGGCGTAGCTGCGCAAGGCCCGGCCACGCGGAAAACGCGCACCCCGCACCACCGCGAGGGCTCCCAGCAGCGAAGCCGCAATCACGAAGCGCAAGGTCAGCAGGCTGAAGGTATCCACCCCGTCGGCATAGGCCATGTTGGCAAACAGGGCCATCGAGCCGAAGCCGATGGCGGAAATCAGAACAAACAACGCGCCCATGGCAGATCCACTCCCTCTGGCTGGCTCAATTTCAATGAGCCTTTTTCAAGACACCGCTAATTTATCCGGCGCCAAACTGGAGTACAAATGAATACTCTGCCGCCTGAGGCTCAATGGAATTGATGCTATGTCCAGAACACTTCCGCCCATGCTTGCGATCCGGGCGTTTGAAGCTGCCGCCCGCCATGGCAGCTTCGTGCGTGCCGGCGAGGAGCTGTGCGTTTCCGCCGGCGCCGTGGGGCACCAGGTGCGGCTGCTGGAGGAATGGCTGGGGCGCCCGCTGTTCGAGCGCAAGGCGCGCTCGGTGGAGCTGAACGAATCAGGGCGCCGCTACTTTGTGGAGGTGCACCAGCTGCTCGAGGAGCTGGAACGTGCTTCCCTGGCGCTCCGCAGGACGGACGACGATACCCAGGTCACCGTCACGGCCATGCCGTCGTTCGTCACCCGCTGGCTGATGCCGCGGCTGGGCCGATTCACGGCCCTGCAACCGCACATCGAGGTGCGCGTGCTGGGCTCGGTGCCCCACGTCGATTTCGCCAGGGACCACGTCGATCTGGCGATCCGGCTGGGCTCCGGTACCTACCCCGGGCTTGTGTCGGACATGCTGCTGCCGGAAACCTACCACGCCGTGGCGCATCCATCCCTGGCCGCACAGATCTGCCGCCCCGCAGACGTGACCGCTTTTGCCCTGCTGCATGACGAATACGAGCAGCGGATTCCGGCACAAGTGGATTGGCCACGCTGGTGCGCCGCGCAGGGCCTGCAGGTGCCAGCACAGCGTCTGCGTCAGGGGCTGCGGTTTTCCCATACGTATCTGACGCTGGATGCCGCGGCGGCTGGTGCAGGGCTGGCGGTAGCCTCCGACGTGCTTGCCGGAGAGGCCCTGAAACTGGGGCAACTCCAGTACCTTCCCGGAACCCCCGTGAAAGGCCCCTACGAGTACTACCTGGTGCACCCTCCGGCGGCTGCGCACCGCCCCCAGGTGCAGGCGGTGTGCGACTGGTTGCGCCAGGAGGCTGCAGACTTCCGGCGTGATGTCAGAACTCGTTCTGAATAGCCTTGTAGCCCTGCACCAGCGCGTTGTTGGTGCGTGCCACATCCTCGGAAAACTCGCTGGCGTCGGCCGGCACCTGCGGCAGCGAGGCCAGGTCGGTATCCGGCCCGATGCGCTCGGTGGAGTGCACGTAAAAGCCGGCCGGCAGATGCACACCATCCACCACCGCGTTGTAGCGCACCACGCAGCCATCATCGATGGTGCAGTTGAACAGCACGCTGTTGAAGCCGATGAACACGCCATTGCCCACGGTGCAGGGGCCGTGCACGATGGCGCGGTGGGCGATGGAGGTGCGCTGGCCGATGGTCACGGCCGCACCGGACTTGGAGTGGATCACCACGCCATCCTGGATGTTGGAATGGGCACCGATCACCAGTGGCTCGATCTCGCCGCTGGCGTTCATCTCGTCGGCACGGATCACGGCATAGGGGCCGATGAACACGTTCTCTTCCACGATCACCTTGCCGCACAGGATGGCGGTGGGATCGACGAAAGCGCTCGGGTGGATCTGCGGCAGGTCGCCGCGGGGGTTCTTGCGGATCATGGGGACTTTCCTGGAATGGTGGCGCCGGAGCCGGCGTGCAGGCGTGACAAGGCACACCGCAGACGGCGTGGCCGGCGGGGTTGAGAAAACGGGAGGGTCAGGGAGCGCCGGCGCAGGCGGCGCACTGGCCGTGCAGCTCGATGGCGGTCTTGCGCAGGGCAAAAGCGCTGCTCCTGGCCCAGCGCCCCAGCGCGCGACCGAGTGCCGCATCGTCGAACTCGTCCACGGCGCCGCAGTCATCGCAAATGGCGAAGGCGGCGTGGCCCGGCCTGCAGGTGAGCGGCTGCGTGCAGGCCACGTAGGCGTTGAGGGAGTCGAGACGATGCACCAGACCGAGCGCCATCAGCTTGTCCAGCGCGCGGTAGACCTGCGTGGGTGCGCGCACGCCGGCATCACGTGCACCATCCAGCAAGGCGTAAGCCGTGAGCGGACGTGTGGCGACACGCAGAAGCGTGAGGAGATGGTGCTGGGCGGAGTTGAGTTGCATGGAACAGGCTGCAGCGTAACGCGTCCCCAAAAACTGCGTCGACTGTAATGTTATAACAAGCCCGCACAAAAAAAGCCGCCCGGAAGGGCGGCCAGAGGTGAACCGATTTTCTCTTTCTCTACAGCAATCACACGCGGCGCGGGCGCACCAGCTGCCAGGCGCGCGTCAGGTAGCTCACGCTGGCAAAGCCGCTCCACACGTGCACCAGACGGGTGAACGGGAAGATCACGAACAGCGTCATGCCCATGAACAGGTGCAGCTTGAATACCCAGGAAGCCTCGGCAATGAAGCTGGCGGCATCACCACGGAAGGTGACGATGTGCTGTGCCCAGGTCATCAGGGTGACCATTTCGTGGCCGTCCAGATGACTGGCCGAGACGGCAATGGTGGACAGGCCCAGCAGCAGCGTGGCCAGGATCCACAGCATCACCAGCTTGTCGCGCCAGGTGGTGTTGGCGGCCAGGCGCTCGTTGCCGAAGCGGCGGGCCAGCAGCATCAGCACGCCGATCAGGCACATGACGCCAAAGATGCCGCCCATGACCATGGCAAACACCTGTTTCTGGCCGTGGGTGATGCCGAGTGCGTCCCACACGGCAACCGGCGTCAGCAGGCCGAACAGGTGGCCGAAGAACAGCCCCAGGATGCCGACGTGGAACAGGATGTTGGCCACGCGCAGGTTGCCGCTGTACAGCACCTGGCTGGACTCGCTCTTCCACGAGTACTGCTCGCGGTCGAAGCGCAGCAGGCTGCCGAGCAGGAAGATGCTCAGCGCGATGTACGGATAGATTCCGAAAACGAATTGGTGCAGATAGCTCATGAGGATTCTCCCCGCTCTCAGCAGGCGGCCGGCGAGGCGGGCCGCTGCGCATAAAAGTTGATCGGTGCCACGGCCGGCAGGCCGCCCATGGCGGGCTTGAGCAGCGGCTCGATACCGTCCGCGCCGGGGCCGAAGGTTTCCAGTGCTTCGTCCATGTCGCGCACGGGCGGCACGGTCAGCGGCAGCGGCGCCACCGGCGACAGGCTGACTACGGCCTGCAGCACGCCGGCATAGGGCGAGCCATTGCCCTGCAGCTTGTCGGCCACGTGGTGCAGCACGTGCACGGCATCGCCCAGCAGGCGCGCGGCCTCGTCCGGTTCGCACTGCGACAGGAACTCGAGGAACAGCGGCACATAGTCCGGCAGCTCGTCGCTCACCGATTCGAAGCCGTGCGCCTTGTACTCTTCCAGCAGATCCACCATGGCCTGGCCGCGCGCGCGGTCCTCACCGTGGATGTGCTCGAACAGGTGCAGCGAGTGCGCAGGGTTGCGGTCGAAGGTCGCCACATAGCTTTCCTGCAGCGTGATCAGCTCGCCCTGCTGCAGCGTGGCGAGCAGCGGCTCGACCGCTGCCAGCAGCGCCGGCGTACCCGTCAATGCAGCTTTGATTTCAGGCAAAGCCTCTATCAGTTCCTGTTCGGGATAACACAGCAGCGCAGAGAATGCACGGTAATGCAAAGCAGTCATCACATCCTCCTCATTTCTCGCGGTTGGCCTTGAGTTGCTTGCGCATGTCGTGGAAGACGATGGGCGAAGCCTTCTTGCGGCCGAACAGGCTTTCCTGGCTGGTGCCGGTGGAGCAGCCGTTGCCGAAGGTGAAGCCGCAGGCGGCCTTCTCGTCGAAGGTGTTTTCCACCAGTTCCTTGTGCGAAGTGGGGATCACGAAGCGGTCTTCGTAGTTGGCAATGGCCATGATCTGGTACATCTCTTCCACCTGCGCGCCAGAGAGGTGAGTGCCGGCCAGCGTGCTTTCGTCGCTGACCTTTTCCACGCTCTTCTTGCGCATGTAGCGGCGCATGGCGACCATGGTTTCCAGCGCCTGGATCACCGGTTCCTCCTTGCCTGCCGTGAGCAGGTTGGCCAGGTACTGGATCGGGATGCGCAGGTCCTTCACGTCGGGGATGACGCCGTTCTCGCCGATCAGGCCGTTTTCCATGGCGCTCTGGATCGGGGACAGCGGCGGGATGTACCACACCATGGGCAGGGTGCGGTATTCCGGGTGCAGCGGGAAGGCGACCTTCCACTCCATCGCCATCTTGTAGACGGGCGATTTCTTCGCAGCGTCCAGCCAGGCTTCGGGGATGCCCTGCTTGCGGGCTTCCTCGATGATGGCGGGGTCGTTCGGGTCGAGGAACAGGTCGAGCTGGGCCTGGTACAGGTCCTGCTCGTCCTTCATGCTGGCGGCAGTCTCGATTTTGTCGGCGTCATACAGTAGCACGCCCAGGTAGCGGATGCGGCCCACGCAGGTTTCGGAACACACGGTGGGCTGGCCGGCCTCGATGCGCGGATAGCAGAAGATGCACTTCTCGGCCTTGCCGCTGGTCCAGTTGTAGTAGATCTTCTTGTACGGGCAGCCGCTGATGCACATGCGCCAGCCGCGGCACTTGTCCTGGTCGATCAGCACGATGCCGTCGTCCTCGCGCTTGTAGATCGAGCCGGAAGGGCACGATGCCACGCAGGTGGGGTTGAGGCAGTGCTCGCACAGGCGCGGCAGGTACATCATGAAGGTGTTCTCGAAGGCCGAGTACATCTCCTTCTGGATGCCGTCGAACAGGGCATCCTTGGCGCGCTTGGCAAACTCGCCGCCAAGGTCGTCTTCCCAGTTCGGGCCCCATTCGATCTTGTCCATCTTCTTGCCGGTCAGCACCGACACCGGACGTGCCGTAGGCGGCGTCTTCATCTCGGGGGCGTTCTGCAGGTGCTCGTAGTCGTAGGTGAACGGCTCGTAGTACTCGTCGATCTGCGGCAGGTTGGGGTTGGCGAAGATGTTGGACAGGATCTTCGCCTTGCCGCCCTGTTTGGGCTGCAGCTTGCCGTTGTCGTCCAGCACCCAGCCACCCTTCCATTGCTCCTGGTCTTCCCAGTTCTTCGGAAAGCCGATGCCGGGCTTGGTCTCGACGTTGTTGAACCAGGCGTATTCCACGCCGTCGCGGCTGGTCCAGACGTTCTTGCAGGTGACCGAGCAGGTGTGGCAGCCGATGCACTTGTCGAGGTTGAGCACCATGCCGATTTGCGCTCTGATTTTCATTGCTGATTCTCCGGAATTCTTGCTGTGGGCAGCGGGCCGATCGCTCCGCCCGCGGGTGCCTTACTTGGGCTGGTCCATCCAGTCCACGTTCTTCATCTTGCGCACCACCACGAACTCGTCGCGGTTGGCGCCCACGGTGCCGTAGTAGTTGAAGCCGTAGCTGTACTGGGCATAGCCGCCGATCATGTGGGTGGGCTTGGTCACGGCGCGCGTCACCGAGTTGTGGATGCCGCCGCGCTTGCCGCTCATCTCGGCGCCGGGCACGTTCACGATCTTTTCCTGGGCGTGGTACATCAGCGTCATGCCCTTGGGAATGCGCTGGCTGACCACCGCACGGGCGGTGAGCGTGCCGTTCACGTTGAACACCTCGATCCAGTCGTTGTCGACAATGCCGGCCTCCTGGGCGTCCTTCTCGCTGATCCACACGTGCGGGCCGCCGCGCGAGAGCGTGAGCATGCGCAGGTTGTCGCTGTAGGTGCTGTGGATGCCCCACTTCTGGTGCGGCGTGAGGAAGTTCAGCAGGATTTCGGTGTTGCCGTTGGGCTTGTGCCTGTGCACGGCGGCCGTGGTCTTCAGGTCGACCGGCGGCTTGTACAGGCACAGGCCTTCGCCGAAGGCGCGCATCCACTGGTGATCCTGGTAGAACTGCTGGCGGCCGGTCAGGGTACGCCACGGGATCAGCTCGTGCACGTTGGTGTAGCCGGCGTTGTAGCTCACTTCCTCGCTTTCCAGGCCGGACCAGATCGGCGAGGAAATGATCTTGCGCGGTTGCGCCTGGATATCGCGGAAGGTGATGTGGTCATGCTCGCGCGGGATGGCCAGATGCGTGTGGTCGCGGCCGGTGATCTTGCTCAGCGACTCCCAGGCCTTGACGGCGACGTGGCCGTTGGTTTCGGGCGCCAGCGTGAGAATCATCTCGGCGGCGTCGATGGCGGTGTCCAGCCGCGGCTGGCCCTTGGCCACGCCGTCCTGCACCACCTTGTTCATGGCGCGCAGCTTCTCGATTTCGTGGCCGGTTTTCCAGGCCATGCCCTTGCCGCCGTTGCCCGCCTTTTCCATCAGCGGGCCGATGGAGGTGAACTTCTGGTAGATCGCCTTGTAGTCGCGCTCCACCACCGTCATGGCCGGCATGGTCTTGCCGGGGATGGGTTCGCACTCGCCCTTCTTCCAGTCGCGCGGATCGAAGGCCTGGCCCAGTTCCTGCGGGGTGTCGTGCATCAGCGGGGTGAGCACCAGATCCTTCTGCACGCCCAGGTAGTCGCCGCCGACTTCGCTGATGGCCTTGGCAAAACCCTTGTAGATTTCCCAGTCGGTCTTGCTCTGCCACAGCGGCTGCACGGCCTCGCTCAGCGGGTGGATGAAGGGGTGCATGTCGGACGTGTTCAGGTCGTCCTTCTCGTACCAGGTGGCCGTGGGCAGCACGATGTCGCCGTACAGGCAGGTGGTGCTCATGCGGAAGTCCAGCACCACCAGCAGGTCCAGCTTGCCTTCGGCAGCCGGACGCACGGTGATTTCGGTCGGCGTGATGCAGTTGGCCTCGTCGCTCATCAGCGCGTTCTGCGTGCCGAGCAGGTACTTCAGGAAGTACTCGTGGCCCTTGCCGGAGGAGCCCAGGATGTTGGAACGCCACACGAACAGGTTGCGCGGGAAATTCTTCGGGTTGTCCGGGTCGTTGCAGCTCATGTCGAGCGTGCCGTCCTTCAGGCCCTGCACCGTGTAGGCCACCGGATCCTGGCCGGCCGCTTCGGCCTGGCGCGTGATGTCCAGCGGGTTGGTGCTGAGTTGCGGCGCAGAGGGCAGCCAGCCCATGCGCTCGGCCTTGGCGTTGTAGTCGATCAGGGACATGTTGGCCATGCTGCCGTCGGCGGTCGGGCACAGGATCTCGTTCACGCCGAGCTTCTCGTGGCGCCACTGGCTGGTGTGCGCGTAGAAGAAGCTGGTGCCGTTCATCTGGCGGGCCGGTCGGTTCCAGTCGGCGCCGAAGGCCAGCGGCGCCCAGCCGCTTTGCGGGCGCAGCTTTTCCTGTCCCACGTAGTGCGCCCAGCCACCACCGCTCTGGCCGATACAGCCGCACAGCATCAGCATGTTGATGATGCCGCGGTAGGTCATGTCCATGTGGTACCAGTGGTTGAGCGCGGCCCCCACGATGACCATGCTCTTGCCCTGGGTCTGGTCGGCGTTCTGCGCAAACTCGCGTGCCACCTGGATCACCATCTCGGGCTTCACGCCGGTGTGCTTCTGCTGCCAGGCCGGGGTGTAGGGCACATCGTCCATGTAGCTGCTTGCCACATTGCCGCCGCCCAGGCCGCGGTCGATGCCGTAGTTGGCGGCCATCAGGTCGAACACGGTGGCGACCAGCGCGGTACTACCATCGGCAAGCGTGATGCGCTTGGCCGGCACGTTGCGGGTGAGCAGCTCATCATGCTCGGCGCCGAAGTACGGGAAGCCGACGCCGACCACCTCGTCCTGCTGCCCCAGCAGCGTGAGCTGGCCCTGGATTTCGCGGGCGGTGGCGCCGTCGCGATGCTCCAGGTTCCACTTGCCGGTCTTGCCCTCGGGCTGGCCCCAGCGGAAACCGATGGAGCCGTTGGGCGCCACGATGTCGCCCGTGTTCTCGTCGATCAGCAGCGTCTTCCAGTCCGGGTTGTTGTCTTCGCCCAGGCCGCCCTCCAGATGGCTGGCGCGCAGGAAGTACTCCGGCAGATAGCGGCCGCCCTCCTCCTTCAGGCGCACCAGCATGGGCATGTCGGTCAGGCGGCGGATGTAGTCGGTGAAGTAGCTGCTCTGCTTGTCGAGGTGGAATTCCTTGAAGATCACATGGCCCATGGCCATGGCGAGCGCAGCATCAGTGCCCTGCTTGGGCGCCAGCCAGATGTCGCCGAATTTGGCCATCTCGCCGAAATCGCTGGACACGGCCACGGTCTTGGTGCCCTTGTAGCGCACCTCGGTGTAGAAGTGGGCATCGGGCGTGCGCGTCATCGGCACGTTGGAGCCCCACACCATCAGGTAGGTGGAGTTGTACCAGTCCGCCGATTCGGCCACGTCGGTCTGCTCGCCCCAGATCTGCGGGCTGGCCGGCGGCAGGTCGCAGTACCAGTCGTAGAAGGACAGCGGCACGCCGCCGATCAGGCTCAGATAGCGGCTGCCCGCTGCGTAGCTGACCATGGACATGGCCGGAATCGGCGAGAAGCCGATCACGCGGTCCGGGCCGTAATTCTTGATGGTGTAGGCGTTGGCGGCTGCCACCATCTCGTTCACTTCGTCCCAGCTGGCGCGCACAAAGCCGCCCTGGCCACGGCGGGACTTGTATTCCTTGGCCTTTTCGGGGTTCTGGCTGATGCTTTCCCAGGCATCGATGGCGCCCATGCTCTTGCGCGCCTCGCGCCACATCTGCATCAGCTTGCCGCGCACCATGGGGTACTTCACGCGCTGTGCCGAGTACACGTACCAGCTATACGATGCCCCACGCGGGCAGCCGCGCGGCTCATGGTTGGGCAGGTCGGCCCGGGTGCGGGGGTAGTCGGTCTGCTGGGTTTCCCAGGTGATCAGGCCGTTCTTCACGTACACCTTCCAACTGCAGGAGCCGGTGCAGTTCACGCCGTGCGTGCTGCGCACGATCTTGTCGTGCTGCCAGCGCTGGCGGTATGCGTCTTCCCACTGGCGGTCTTCTTTCACCACCGCGCCGTGGCCGTTCGAGAAGGTGGCTTTCACCTTGCTCATGAATTTCAATCGGTCGAGAAAATGGCTCATGGTGCCTCCGTTTGCGCCAGGTGCGGCACCGCGCCGCCTGCCTGGTCCATGGATACAAGTCTAGAAATTCGCGGGGTTTTGCCCTATTCGCCGGTGGGCCGGTCGCAGGCGGCAGACGGTGGACCGGATCTACGCCTTTCGGGGGAGAGGCCCATGCCCTTCACCACCGTCCTGCTGCCTGCAGGGTTGCCATGCCAGGGCCAAGACCCGGCCAGAAACCCCTTGCTACCGGCGGCCGTCGCGCTTCAGCACGGCACTTCGGCGTTCTTGCGCGCGTAGTACCACCAGTTGATGAGCAGGCAGCTCACATAGAACACGATGAAGCCGTACAGCGCCGCATCCACGCCGCCAGTCATCTCGATCGAGGTGCCGTAGCTCTTGGGAATGAAGAAGCCCCCGTAGGCTGCCAGTGCGGCAGAGAAGCCCAGCACCGCAGCCGCTTCCTTGTTGGCACTGGCCACGGCCTGCTGCTGCGCTTCGCCGCCCTTGCCAGCGGCCAGACGCTGGTGCAGGGTGGAGAAAATGGCCGGCACCTGCATGAAGGTGGAACCGTTGCCAATGCCGGTCAGCGCAAACAGCGCCAGGAAGCAGGCGAAAAAGCCCCAGAAGTTGCCGCCCTGGCCGCCTTGCGGCAGGAAGGCCAGCACGCCCATCACGCCGGCGATCATGCCGAGGAACACGAATTGCGTGACCTTGGCACCGCCGATCTTGTCGCTCAGCCAGCCGCCGAAGGGACGGGACAGGCCGCCCACCAGCGCGCCGAGGAAGGCGTACTGCGTCGGGTTGACGCCGGCAAACTGGCTCTTGATCAGCAGCGGAAAGCCGGCGGCAAAGCCCAGGAAGGAACCGAAGGTGCCCAGGTACAGCCAGCACATCAGCCAGTTGTGCTTGCGCGAGAAAATCACGGCCTGATCGGCAAACGAGGCCTTGGCCGAGGCGATGTCATTCATGCCGAACCAGGCCGCCAGCGACGACACGATGATGAACGGCACCCAGACGAAGCCGGCGTTCTGCAGCCAGATCTGCCTGGTCTGCTCGCCCTTCACCCAGATCTGCGAATCGCCGCCCACGGCGCCGAACACGCCCATGGTGATGATCAGCGGCACCACGAACTGCACCACCGACACGCCCAGGTTGCCCAGACCGGCGTTCAGGCCCAGCGCCGTGCCCTTTTCCGACTTGGGAAAGAAGAAGCTGATGTTGGCCATGCTGGAACTGAAGTTGCCGCCACCAAAGCCGCACAGCAGCGCCAGCATCATCATGGTGACATAGCTGGTATTGGGGTTCTGCACCGCCAGCCCCAGGCCGATGGCCGGAATCAGCAGACTGGCCGTGGTCAGCGTGGTCCAGAGCCGGCCGCCGAAGATCGGCACCATGAAGGAGTAGAAGATGCGCAGCGTGGCGCCCGAGAGCGCCGGCACCGCCGCCAGCCAGAACAGCTGGTTGGGCGTGTACTTGAAGCCGATGTTGGGCAGGTTGACCACGGCCACGCTCCACACCTGCCAGATGGCAAAGGCAAGCAGCAGGGCCGGTATCGAGATCCACAGGTTGCGGCGCGCGACGGCACGGCCTTCCTGTTGCCAGAAGGCGGAATTTTCCGGCTCCCAGCGCGTGAGGACATGAGCACTCATGGTGTGTCTCCCGGGCCGCCACGCGGCCCATCAGGTGAAGGATTGGTTGGAAGAAAAATCAGGCCGAAGCGAGTTGCGCCTGTTGCTGGCGCGCCAGCGGCTTGAAGGAGAAGTGCATCCACACCAGGCTGACGCAGACGCAGCCATAGAGCAGCATGAAGGCACTGGTGCGCACACCGGTCAGGTCCAGCAGCGCGCCGAACATGATCGGCAGCAGGAAGCCCCCCAGACCGCCGGCCAGGCCGACCACGCCGGAGACGGCGCCGATGTTGGTGGGGAATTCATCGGAGATGAACTTGAAGACGGAGGCCTTGCCCACGGCCATCGCCACGCCCACGCCGAACAGCAGTACGGTGAACATGGTGGCGTTCAGGCCGATGTGGAACGTTTGCGGACCCTTGGTGGTCTGGATGACAAAGTCGGTCTGCGGATAGGACAGGATGAAGAACGCCACCCAGCAGATCCACATCACGGCCCAGGTCACCTTGTAGGCACCGAACTTGTCGCTCAGCCAGCCGCCCACGGCACGCAGCACGCCACCGGGCAGGGAGAAGGCAGCAGCCAGGAAGGCGGCGTGCTTCAGGTCGAAGCCGTATTCGCCAACGTAGTACTTGGTCATCCACAGCGCCAGCGCCACATAGCCGCCGAACACCACGGAGTAGTACTGGCAGTAGCGCAGCACGGCCGGATCCTTCATCAGTGCCAGCTGCTCACCCAGCGTCACCTTGGACGACACCAGGTGTTTGGGATCGCTGTACGAGAAGAACCAGAACAGCAGCGCCGTCACCAGCATGATGGCCGCATAGACGGTCGGCACCATCTGCCAGCCCCAGGCGGCGATGATGCTGGGGGCGATCAGCTTGGTCAGCGAGGAACCGGCGTTGCCGGCACCGAACACGCCCATGGCCATGCCCTGCTGGTCCTTGCGGAACCAGCGCGCCACGTAGGGCGTGCCGACCGAGAAGGAGCCGCCAGCCAGACCGACGAACAGGCCGATCACCAGGAAGTGCCAGTAGGCGGTGGCGTACTGCATCACGTAGATCGGCACCACGCAGGCCAGCATCAATGCGAACAGCACGATGCGACCGCCGAAGCGGTCGGTCCAGATGCCCAGGGGCACCCGTATCAGGGAACCGGAAAGAACCGGGGTTGCCGCCAGAATGCCGAACTCGGTCTCGTTCAGGCCGAGCTTCTGCTTGATCGGGATGCCCAGGACGGCAAACATCATCCAGATCATGAAGCAGACAGTGAACGCCACGGTGCTGGATGTGAGCACCGTGTACTGCTTGGTGGTTTGGGAAGCCATGGTTGACACCTGGTGGATGGAACACCGTCCACGATAGGCCGCGCCCCCCATTCCTCCCATCCGCCGCACAGGCTGCCAATTCCCTGCAGATGGCGGGGTCATGCTCCCCCGAAAGGACTAGCCTGCCCTCCTCCCCCCGGCTGCGCCACACCCTCGGGAAAGCGCGAATGTGCGCGGCGGACGTCCGTTCGTACCATCGAACGCACCAACAACAAGGAGGAGACAAGACCCATGCAGATCCGATTCACCCCTGCCCTGCTGGCCGTGGCCGCCGCGACCGCTGTTGCCCTGCCCGCCCAGGCGCAGAGCTTCCCGGCCGCAGACAAGCCGATCACCATCATCGTCCCCTTCTCCGCGGGCGGGCCGACCGACCGCGTGGCGCGTGATCTGGCCGAGGCCATGCGCAAGCCGCTGGGCAATGTCAGCATCGTGATCGACAACGCCACCGGCGCCGGCAGCTCCATCGGCACCGCCAAGGCCGCACGCGCCAGGCCCGACGGCTATACGCTGCTGCTGAACCACATCGCCATGTCCACCATGCCGGCGCTGTACCGCAACCTGCCGTTCAAGGTGGATTCCAGCTTCGAGTACCTGGGCATCATCAACGATGTGCCGATGACGCTGGTGGGCAAGCCCACGCTGCCGGCGAACAACTACAAGGAACTGGCCGGCTGGATCAGCCAGAACAAGTCCAAGGTGAACATGGCCAACGCGGGCCTGGGTTCGGCCTCGCACCTGTGCGGCCTGCTGCTGCAGAGCGCCCTCAAGACCCAGCTGACCACCGTCCCCTACAAGGGCACCGCCCCGGCCATGACCGACCTGATGGGCGGCCAGGTGGACGTCATGTGCGACCAGACCACCAACACCACCAGCCAGATTGCGGCGAAGAAGGTGAAGGCCTATGCCGTGACCACCACCAAGCCACTGACCACGCCGCAGCTCAGGGGCCTGCCGACGCTGGATTCGCAGGGTCTGAAAGGGTTCAACGTGACGATCTGGCACGGTCTGTATGCGCCCAAGGGCACGCCGGCGCCGGTGCTGGCCAAGCTGAACACGGCGCTCAAGGCCGCGCTCAAGGATCCGGTGTTCATCCAGAAGCAACAGGGTCTGGGTGCCGTTGTGGCCACCGACCGCCGCGTGGAGCCGGCAGCGCACAAGCAGTTCGTGGCAGCCGAGACTGCCAAGTGGAGCCCGATCATCAAGGCGGCGGGACAGTACGCCGATTGATGCAGGTGCGGGCCGGATGCCATGCCGGCCCCCCTGAAAAACCAAAAGGCTTGCCGGTCAGGGCAAGCCTTTTTTGCTTCAGGCAGCGCTGCGTCGCTGCATCGGGGGCCGCAGCGCCTGCGCGGCGGAGCTTACACGCCCCAGACCACGTCCTTGCCTTCGGCCAGGCTCAGCTTGAGCAGGTTCAGGAAAGGTTCTGCACGCACGTGGAAGGGGATGTCGTCGTAGTGCTCGTCATCATCTTCCTGCTCTTCGTCCTTGGGAGCTGCCAGCTTCTCGTGCGAAGCCTTCATGGCCTGCTGCAGGGCGTCGATGGCGTCCTGCATGGCGGCGACCTGGATCACGCCACGCTCGGACGGCTCACGGCCGAGCGCCGCGAGGACCTTGTCACCATGGGGTTGCATCATGATGACGTCGGCAGCTGCCTGGGATTTGAACTTGTACAGCATGGTTTTCTCCTCTCACGGGTTGTCGGTCTGATGCAGACATTCTAGGCCCAATGTAGCACGTTTCGGTGGCATCACGATGACGCTGCCGCACCACGCTTCCACCAGGCTTCCCGAGGGTGTCATGCGATCTTCATTTTGACACTTCAATAATTGTTGTATAGTCAAACCATGAACACGGAACAAGCTACCCTGGTCCTCGACGCGCTGGCCTCCGGCCCGCGGCTGGAGATCTTTCGCCTGCTGGTACGTACCGGCCCGCAGGGCCTGGTGGCGGGCGAAGTCGCCAGCGCACTCGGCCTGCCTGCCACCAACCTGTCCTTCCATGCCAAGGCGCTGACGCAGGCCGGCCTGCTCAGCGTGGAACAGGAAGGCCGCTACCAGCGCTACCGCGCCCAAATCCCGCTCATGCTGGACCTGATTGCCTACCTCACCGAAGAATGCTGCGCCGGCCATCCCGAACAGTGCGCCGGCATGCGCGAAGCCTCGGGCTGTGCGCCGGACATGCTGCCGCCGCTGGCAAGCCGAACAGTCGACGCCGCATCCTGAGCCCATCTCTCCACCCGGAACGCCCACCATGCCCTCTCCTGCCCACCCCTTCAATGTGCTGATCCTCTGCACCGGCAATTCCGCCCGCAGCATCCTCGCGGAAGCGCTGTTCAACCACCTCGGCGAGGGCAAATTCCAGGCGTACAGCGCCGGCAGCCATCCCGCCGGCCAGGTGCAGCCGCTGGCGCTGGAGTTGCTCAAGTCACTCGGCCTTCCGGTTGACGGTCTGCGCAGCAAGAGCTGGGACGAATTTGCCGCAGCCGATGCCCCCGTCATGGACTTCATCATCACGGTCTGCGACAACGCTGCTGGCGAGGTCTGCCCGCACTGGCCCGGCACGCCGGTCAGCGCACACTGGGGCTTTCCCGACCCGGCCGCCGTGCAGGGCAGCACCGACCAGCAACGCACTGCCTACGCCCACGTGCTGCACGGCCTGAGCAACCGCATCCGCCAGTTCGCCAGCCTGCCGCTGGAGTCGCTCGATGCCCTGGCCATCAAGCACGAGATGGACCGCATCGGCAGCACGCCGGTCGACACCACGGAGCACGCACAATGAACCAGGCCGTCTTCTCCCCGCCTGCCCCGCAGCAGGCGATGAACCTGTTCGAGCGCTACCTGACGCTGTGGGTGTTCCTCTGCATCGTCGCCGGCATCGCGCTGGGGCAGCTGTTTCCGGGGCCGTTCCAGGCCATCGGCCGCATGGAAGTGGCCCAGGTCAACCTGCCTGTGGGCCTGCTGATCTGGGTGATGATCATTCCGATGCTGGTAAAGGTGGACTTTGGCGCGCTGGGCGAGATGCGCCAGCACGTGAAGGGCATCGGCGTGACGCTGTTCGTCAACTGGCTGGTCAAGCCCTTCACCATGGCCTTCCTGGGCTGGCTGTTCATCCGCAACCTGTTTGCCCCGATGCTGCCGGCCGACCAGATCGACAGCTACATCGCCGGCCTGATCCTGCTGGCTGCCGCGCCCTGCACCGCCATGGTGTTCGTGTGGAGCCGTCTCACCAACGGCCACCCGCTGTTCACGCTGTCTCAGGTGGCGCTGAACGACACCATCATGGTGCTGGCCTTTGCGCCGCTGGTGGGCCTGCTGCTGGGCATTGCCTCCATCCATGTGCCGTGGGACACGCTGCTCACCTCCGTGGTGCTCTACATCGTGATTCCGGTCATCATCGCGCAGCTGTGGCGCAAGGCGCTGCTGCGGCGCGGCCAGGCCGCCTTCGATGCCGCCATGGCGCGCATCGGTCCCTGGTCCATGCTGGCGCTGCTGGCCACGCTGGTGCTGCTGTTCGCCTTCCAGGGCGAGGCCATCCTGCGCCAGCCGCTGGTGATCGCGCTGCTGGCAGTGCCGATCCTGATCCAGGTGCTGTTCAACTCGGCGCTGGCCTACTGGCTCAACCGCGCCGTCGGCGAAAAGCACAACGTGGCCTGCCCCTCGGCGCTGATCGGGGCCTCCAACTTCTTCGAACTGGCCGTGGCAGCCGCCATCAGCCTGTTCGGCTTCGAATCGGGCGCGGCGCTGGCCACCGTGGTGGGCGTGCTGATCGAGGTGCCGGTGATGCTGCTGGTGGTGCGGGTGGTGAATGCCAGCAAGGGGTGGTACGAGCGGACGGCCTAAGTTGGTTGCTTTTCCACAAACCACTGGCTTTGGCTATGATGAAATGGTGCTGGCTCCGGCTGGCACTGCAGAACGGAAACTTTCATGAACATCTTCCAGTGGCTCAATGACCAGCTGCTGCGCATGCAGTGGCTGCACGATCTGGTGCGCCTTCTGGTGGAGGAGGTGTTCGGCCTGAGCATGGCCAGCCGCATCGGCGGCAGTCTGCACTTCTTCATCTACGATGTCATCAAGATCTTCATCCTGCTGTCGGTGCTGATCTTCGGCATTTCCTGGGTGCAGAGCTATTTTCCGCCCGAGCGCACACGCAGCATCCTGGGCAATATGCGCGGCGTGCGTGCCAACACCATGGCGGCGTTGCTCGGCACCGTCACGCCGTTCTGCTCCTGCTCCTCGATTCCGCTGTTCATCGGCTTCACCGGTGCGGGACTGCCGCTGGCCGTCACCTTTTCCTTCCTCATTTCCTCGCCGCTGGTCGACCTTGCCTCGGTGATTCTGCTGGCCAGCATCTTCAACTGGCCGATTGCCATTGCCTACGTGGTGGTCGGTCTGGTGCTGGCCGTGATCGGCGGCACGCTGATCGGCCGGGCCGGCATGGAGCGCTACGTGGCCGAGTTCGTGCGCCAGCAGCGCGTGGGCGAATTACCGCTGGAACAGCTCACGCTGAAGGACCGCCTGGCCTTTGCGCGCGAGCAGGTGCGCGACATCGTCAGTCGCGTCTGGCTCTACGTGCTGATCGGCGTCGGCATCGGCGCCTTCATCCACAACTGGATTCCGCAGAGCTTCGTCACTGCCCTGCTGGGGCAGGACAAGTGGTGGTCCGTCATCGTCGCCACGCTGATCGGCGTGCCCATGTATGCGGACATTTTCGGCACGCTGCCGATTGCCGAGGCGCTGGTCGGCAAGGGCGTGGGTCTGGGCACGGTGCTGGCCTTCATGATGGCCGTCACCGCCCTCTCGCTGCCCTCGCTCATCATGCTGCGCAAGGTGGTCGAGCCACCGCTGCTGGCCCTGTTCTTCGTGATCGTCACCGGCGGCATCATGCTGATCGGCTACGTGTTCAACGCCTTTTCCCACCTGCTCCTCTGAGCCCCACCGTTGCAAGGAAACCACCCAATGATCATCAAGGTACTCGGATCCGGCTGCAAGCGCTGCCTCACTCTCGGCGACAATGTGGCCGCTGCACTCGGCAACCTCGGCATGCAGGCCGAGATCGTCAAGGTCACCGACTATGGTGAAATCGCTGCCCATGGCGTGATGTCCACGCCCGGCCTGGCCATCGACGACAAGGTGGTATCGGTCGGCAAGGTGCTGTCGCCAGCGGAAATCGAACCGCTGCTGCAGGCAGCGCGCTGAGCACGGCAGTCATCTGCTTTTCACGGAGGACGACCTCCCCCACGCTCCTGTGGGCAACCATGCGGGACGGCCCGGAACAAGGAGGTTTCCATGGCCTGGATCTGGCTCGCTTTTGCCGGTCTGCTCGAGATTGTGTGGGCGGTTGCAATGAAACAATCGGAGGGCTTCACGCGCCTGTGGCCGTCCATGCTCACCCTGGTTGCCATGGTCGGCAGCGTGCTGCTGCTGGGCCTGGCGATGAAGACACTGCCGCTGGGCACCGCCTATACGGTCTGGACCGGCATCGGTGCGGTGGGGGCGTTTGTGGTGGGCATCCTGTTTCTGGGAGAGCCGCTCACGGCCATGCGGCTGGTAGCGGGGTCGCTGATCGTGGGCGGGCTGGTGCTGATGAAGATGTCGAGTACCTGACTTCCATGGGGCAGTGACGGCGAGCATTTTCGGCCATGACGACAGCGCGCGCCGCGCCACCGGGCTCCGCCAACGCACCCGGTGGAAGCAGCCAGTTCGGCCGCACTGATCGTCAATGCCCGATCAGGCCTTCTGCTCCGGCCTCCTCGCCGATACGCATCATCTGCCGCAGCGCGAGCCCCCCGGCCGCCACAGCCAGCACCACCAGCCCCAGCCCGGCATGCTGCTGGTCGTCCTGCAGATAGCTCACGCACAACTGCGCCGGGGCTTCCAGATAAAGCAGGCCGGCGGTCGCCGTCATCCACGCGAGGTTGCCGGCAAAGAACAGCAACACCTCGGCATCCATGCGGTACCAGCTGGCGGCCAGCAGCCAGCCGGCCAGCCACCAGCTCAGGTACTTGAACGCCGCCACCGGTAGCGACAGCAAGGCCGCATCCAGCATCGACGGCACCATCCACACCACCGTCACCACGGTGACGAAGGTGGCGCCGGTCCAGCCCCGCCAGTCGAGCAGCCGCTCCAGCCGGCCGGCACCGCCCTGTGCCGGGCGTCGGCGCAACCACCAGCGTCGCAGGCACCAGCCCGAGGCCATCAGCAGCGGAAACTCCAGCAGCATGTGCAGCGCCATGCGGCTTTCCACAAAGTGGCGCAGGTCCGGCCAGAGCAGCAACAGGGGCGCAACGGCCAGCAGGACGGACAGCCGCGGCGCCACCCGCTTTCGCGCAACCAGGGCAGCGATTCCGTCGATCCAGGGGGTGTACTTGGCACTCATGGCCGTGTCTCCTCGCTCAGCCGGCGGGCATCGGCCAGTGCCTGCGGCCAGCCGTCGTAGCCATACAGGCCACGCAGCCGCCCCTGGCCATCCAGCAGGTGGATGGAGCCGTTGTGCACAAAGCCGCCCATGCCGTCCGGAATCACCACCACGCCCAGCGAGCGCAACAGCGCTTCGGCATTGGCCGCACTGCTTGGCACGGCAAAGGTCCACCACTCCGGATCGGCACGCAGGCTGGTCGCGTAACTGGCCAGAGCGGCAGGGCTGTCGTTCTCCACATCAAAGGACACCGACAGCAGCCTGACGCCGGCATAGGCCGGATCCTGTGCCACGGCACGCTGCGCCTGCTGAAACTCGGAGCCCAGCGCCAGACAGACCGTGGGGCAGCGCGTGTAAATGAAGTCGACCAGATAGGCCTTGGCGCCCGCCTGCGGTTCTGACCAGGGGAGCACAGCATTCGCAGTAGCCGCAGCTCCGCGATTTCCCGCGCCTGTGTCCGCATGCACTGCAACAGCAGGAACCCCCGTCACCTTTCCACGCTGCAACACCGTTCCGTCAGAAGCCGCCAGCCGCACCGGCACCACCGCTGCCTGCATGCCCCCCTCCCGCGCAGCCACCTGCCGGCGCGCCTCGAAGGTCCACACCTCGAAACCCTGCGTGTACCACGACAGCCAGACCAGCAGTCCGGCCGCCAGCATCGCACTCAGCGCACCGCTCAGGCGGCGTGCGCTGCGCGCCAGGGAGGCAGGTACGGCATCCATGCCCAGGCCCCTCTCACTTCATCGGCGCCAGCTCCGCATCGCCCTTGAAGGGCTGCTTGCGGGCGGCGCTCGACTTGCGGATCTCTGCCACCACGTCCCCTTTCACGGGCGTGCCGGCATTGCCCCACTGGCTGCGGATATGCGTCAGCACTGCGGCCAGTTCGGCATCCTGCAGCTGTCCGCCAAAGGCCGGCATGGCGCCGTTGTAGGTCACACCCTTTACCGTGAGCGGTCCGCTCACGCCATGCAGCACGATGGCCGCCAGCGTGCTGTCCTTGCCCTGCACCCACTCCGATCCGGCCAGTGGCGGAAATACCCCCGGCACCCCGGCGCCCGTCGCCTGGTGGCAGGACGCGCAGCGCGCCGTGTACACGGCCGCGCCATCCACTGCCGCGCCGGCCACCTTGGGCGGCGTCTGCAGCTCGGCCAGCACGCGGGCATCGCCCCGGGCCGGCGGCATGCTGTTGATGGGAGCGCGCACGATGTACACCACGCCAAACACCAGCAAGCCCGCCACGATGGAAGTCACGAACCAGGGCACGGCCCCGTTTCCCTCGTGCGGCTCGCCGTACTCGCGCTGCTGCTGCAGATTGCACTGCATGTCCTGCCTGTTGCCTGTTGCCTGCATGTCCAGCTCCTTCACGGGCGCGACGCCGGCACCGCCGGAGTCGCCACGGCCGGACCGGTGCGGTCCAGCGATTGCAGGTATCTGACCAGTTCCACCGCATCCGGCAGGGCCACCACCACCTGCCCCTTGGGCGCATGGCTGGGCGGCAGCTGCACCACCACATCACCCTCCTGCGCCTTGTCCTTCAACTCGAACAGATAGGGGTAGGACGGCATGATGCTGCCCGGCACATAGGCGCGCGGCTGGTACAGATGGCCCAGATGCCACTGCTCGCTGGGCTGGCGTGCGCCGATGTTCATCAGGTCCGGCCCGGTGCGCATGGTGCCGAGCAGGTGCGGCGCATCGTAGGCATAGTCGCCTGCCACCGTGGCGCGGCCCCAGCCGCGGTCAAAGTCGGGCGCAAAGCCCTTGGGCCGCGGCTGCTGCGTATGGCAATAGACGCAGCCGTTGGCGATATACACCTCGCGCCCGCGCAGCTGCGCATCGTCGTAGGGCTTCAGGCCTGGCGTGGGGGCCGCCTTGTGCACCTGCACATAGGGCAGCACCACCAGCGCCGCCGCCGAAAACGCCAGCATCACCATGGCGCCCGAAATCAGTCTGGCTTCGCTGTTCATGCGTACACCCCTTCCACCTTGCCAGCACGGAACAGGGCAGGCGTTTCACGCTGCGGCCCCCAACCCATCACCAGCATCACGAAATGCGCGATGAACACCAGATGCCCCGCCAGCATGAAGCTGCCGCCAATGCTGCGCGCCTTCAGGTAGGGCAAGGTCACCGCCACCGAATCCATGAAGCTGCGCGCCGCATCCAGCATGGCCGTGCCCTGCAGCCAGCCACCAATGGTCAGCGCCCAGAAATAGACCATGAAACCGGCAAACACCAGCCAGAAATGCGCCGTGATCCAGCCCACATACGGCCATTCCCGCCCCATGATGCGCGGCATCACGAAGTACATCGCGCCGAAAAACACAAAGCTCACGAAACCATACATGCCCAGATGCGCATGGCCCACGGTGTAGTGCGTGAAGTGCGTCACCACGTTCAGTTCGCGCAGCGCGCCGAACGAGCCCTGCAGCGAACTCAGCGTGTACATGGCCGCACCCGCCACCACAAAGCGCAGTGTGGGCGAATGCCGCATGGTGGCCCAGCGGCCATTCATGGTCTGCCACTGGTTCACGGTGAAGGCAACCACCGGGATGATCATCATCATGCTTTGCACGATGGAGAGCGTGACCACCCAGGCCGGCACCGGCCCGCCGATCAGGTGATGCCCGCCCACCTGCCCGTAGAAGAAGGCCAGCCCCCAGAAGCCCAGCAGCGATAGGTTGTACGACTGCACCGGCCGCCCGATCACCTTGGGCAGGAAGTAATACACTGCCGCAATCGCCAGCGGCGTGAAGAAATAGCCCAGCACATTGTGCGCATACCACCAGTTGGTCGTGGCCTGCTGCACCCCGCTGTGCAGGCCGGGAAACTTGGCCACCACCAGCATCACCGGCAGCCAGAACAGGGCCGCACCCATGTACCAGACCGACACGTACAGGTGCTTCACGCGCCGGCGCACCAGCGTGAACAGCAGCGGCAGGGCCATCAGCGCACCGCCGATCAGCATCAGGATGTCGATCTGCCAGGGAATCTCCAGCCACTCCAGGCCATCGTTGATGCCGATGGCGATGCTGGTCAGGCCGGCCATCACGGCAATGTTCCACAGCGCCACGCCCACCAGCGCATAGCGGCTGCCGGCCAGCGGCGTTTTCAGCACGCGCGGCAGGATGAACATGGCAATGCCCAGCCCGGCCATCGGCGCCCAGCCATAGGCCACGGCATTCAGGTGCAGCGTGCGGATGCGGCCGAACGTGAGCCAGGCCTGCTGCGTCAGCCAGTCGGGCTCGTGCAGCTTGATGGAGGCGGTCAGCCCGGCCGTCGATGCCAGCAGCAGCCAGAACACCGCGCAGCAGAACAGCACCAGCACCAGCGTGGCGGTGGAGGCATCGGCCTCCGCACGGTCCGCCAGTTCCTGCGGATCCGGCGGGCAGGGCGCAGCCTCGCGCGCTTCGTTCACCGTGCCCTGCAGTTCGGCGCGCTCTCCCGGCGTGGCCGCCGGCTCCTCGACGCGGCCAATCTCGCCGGGCGCAAAAATCACTTCGGCCCCCGCGCTGGTGCGGTCGAACAGGCCGGAGCGCTGCGACCAGATGAACAGCATCAGCGCGACGAAGGAAATCACGAAGGCCGATAGCAGGAGATAAGCTGTATTCATGGAATCACCCTGAGGGCGGAGAAGGTCGCCTGTCCGGTCCGGTCAGGCCAACTACCCCTTTCTCCGCACCCGCTAGCGTGACAGGCTGCGCTGCCGCAGTCTGTGCGGTAGCGCACACTTCGCAGCCGGCCTGAGCCAGCAGGGTTTCGGGAGATGACTTGAGGAGCCGGCCGTGGGTGGTGTTGTCCCCATGACATCCCCGTGTCACCGGTACGGATGTCATCATGAAAACGCGGGCTTCTCGTCACTCGCTTTCGTCGATTCGGCAATGCTGGCATGCTGCAGCCATGCGTTCTCCCTGCACATCCGATCGCGCCTCAGCCACTGCAACGCCCCGCGCCCCCACCCTGGAGGAAGCGCGCGGCAATCTGCTGCTGGCCGGCCTGCCAGCCGATGCGTGGCAGCGCTGGCAACCGCAGCTGGAACTGATCGAACTGCAGCGCGGCGATGTGCTCTATGACGGCGGCGTGGCCATCTCGCATGTGGTGTTCCCCACCACCGCCATCGTCTCGCTGCAATACCTGCTGCAGGACGGCCGCGCCACCGAGATCGCCATCATCGGCCGCCCCGGCATGGTCGGCGTTTCGCGCCTGCTTGGCGGCGAAAACACCCCCAGCCGCGCCGTGGTGCAGCACACCGGCCAAGCCATGCGCCTGCCGGCCGACTTCCTGATGCAGGAATTCACCACGCAGCCCGCCGTGATGCACATGCTGCTGCGCTACATGCAGGCGCTGATCACCCAGATGGCGCAGAACGCCGTCTGCCACCGCCATCACAGCATCGAGCAGCACCTGTGCCGCTGGCTGCTGCTCAACCTCGACCGCCTGCATGGCAACGAAGTCCCCGTCACCCACGAAAACATCGCCCACCTGCTTGGCGTGCGCCGCGAAGGCGTGACCGAAGCCGCCGGCCAGCTGCAGCGCGCCGGCCTGATCGGACGCCGCCGCGGCCACATCACCGTGCTGGATCGTCCGGGACTGGAAGCGCGCTGCTGCGAATGCTACGACGTGGTGCGGCGCGAGTACGACCGGCTGTTGCCGCCCACGACCGGAAACTGACCTGCTCTTGCCACAAGCAACTTCCCCGCATCCTTCTTCCTGTGCGGGGTTTCCGATGGCCGACCCGTCCATGGAACCGTCCTGCCTGGTATCCATCCTCCCGCGGAGGAATCCTGTTCACGCCGCCGGGGAAGAGGAAGGCCTGCAAGCCTGCAACTCCAGCGCACCGCGCACGCGCTCCCGCAACGCCGGTACCACCTCGCCCTCGAACCACGGATTGGCCTTGAACCAGGCCACATTGCGCGGCGAAGGATGCGGCAGCGGCACGATGTGCGGCCCCAGCGATTGCCAGTTGCGCAGGGTATCCGTCACCGACTGGTGCCCCTGCTGCTTCAGGAAATGCTGCTGTGCATAGCCTCCCACCAGCAGCGTCAGCCGGATCTGCGGCATCAGCGCCAGCAGGCGCTCCTGCCACAGCGGCGCACAGGCCTTCTCCGGCGGACGGTCCCCACTGGCCCCACGCCCCGGAAAACACAGCCCCATCGGCACGATGGCGACCTGCCCGGCGTGATAGAACACCGATTCGTCAATGCCCATCCACTCGCGCAAGCGCCTGCCACTGGCATCGCTCCAGGGAATGCCGCTGGCATGCACCCTGGCTCCCGGCGCCTGACCCACAATCAGGAGGCGCGCAGCAGCGCCCGCCTGCAACACGGGCCGGGGTTCATGCGGCAGCCGCTCCGCACAGACGCGGCAGGCGCGGATCTCGCCCAGCAGCCGCTCCAGTTCGGAAGCCTGTGAGGGCGCAGTCTGTGTCGACAGCGGGCGAATCGGAAAGGTGCTCATGCCAACCCCAGCGACCGCCCCTCCCCCGCCTCCTCATGCGTCACCCCATCGCGGATGTGGTAGATCCGCTTGAACGTCGGAATGATCTTCTCGTCATGCGTCACCACGATGATGGCCGTCTGGAACTGCTTGGCCATGCTGTTCAGGATGCGGATCACCGCCAGCGCCCGCTCGCTGTCCAGCGGCGCTGTCGGCTCATCCGCCAGAATCACCGGCGGCCGGTTCACCAGCCCGCGCGCAATCGCCACGCGCTGCTGCTCGCCGCCCGACAGCTGCGAGGGCATGGCCTTGGCGCGGTGCTGCACATCCAGCGCCGTCAGCAGCTCCAGCGCACGCGCACGCGCCTCGCCATTGGCCACGCCCGCCAGCATCGGCAGCAGCGCCACGTTGTCCGTCACGTCCAGAAACGGAATCAGGTACGGCGCCTGGAACACGAAACCGATCTTGTCGCGCCGTAGCGCGCGCAGGTCGCCCACCTTCCAGCCGTTGTCGTAGATGACGTCGTCGCCCAGCGTCATGCGCCCCTCGGTCGGGTCGATGATGGCACCCAGACACTTGAGCAGCGTGCTCTTGCCAGAGCCCGAAGGCCCGATCAGTCCCACCACCTCGCCCGGCGCCACCTGCATGTCCACGCGCTTTAGCGCATCCACCGCCGTGTCCCCTTGGCCATAGCGCTTGCGCAGGCCCTCGATGCGGATACCGAAACCTGCCATCGTCAACCTCCAATCGCCTCGGCCGGATCGATCTTCAGCGCCAGCCGGATCGACACCAGACTCGCCAGCGCACAGATCACCATCACCGCCACAAAGCCGACCAGCGTATCCTTCGGCATCAGCAACACATACTTCGGAAACATCGGCGCCGCAAAGGTCGCACTGATGCGCCCCACCACAAAGCCGATCAGGCCCAGCGCCAGCGCCTGCTGCATGATCATCATGGCAATCGTGCGGTTGCGCGTGCCGATCAGCTTGAGCACGGCAATCTCGCGGATCTTGTCCATGGTCAGCGTGTAGATGATGAAGGCCACGATGGCCGCACTCACGATCGCCAGAATCACCAGAAACATGCCGATCTGGCGCGACGAGGTCGCAATCAGCTTGCCGATCAGGATCTCCTCCATCTCGGCGCGCGTATAGGCATTGAGCCGCTTCCAGCGCCGCACCGCCTCGGCCGTGGCGTCAGCATCCGTCCCCGGCTGCAGCGTCACCAGCACGGCGTTGACGGAATTGTTGGAACTCTGCGAGCCCTGCACCGCTTCCAGCAGCCCCGGCACGCCCGGGCGGTTGAAGGCCGGATTCGCCTCGGTCCGGCGCCGGTTCTGCAGGATGGCGTCGTTGTCCTTGAGGAACTGCGCCTCCTGCGCATCCTTGAGCGGGATGAACACCATGGGATCACCGCTGGACGACACCATGCGCCGCGTCAGCCCCACCACCGTGTAGTGGTTGCGCCGGATCTGGATGCGCTGCCCGAGCTGAAACCCCGACGCCCGATCCGCCACCGCCTCGTAATGCCCGCGCGTGATCTGCCGCCCGCCGATCAAAAAAGAGGGCCAGCCCGGCGTGCCAACCGATCCCGGCGCAATCCCCACCACCATCGCGCGCACGTCACCCCCCTCGTGCCGCACCTGTGTGGTCAGATAGGTCACATTGGCCACGGTGCGGATGCCCGGCATGGTCGCAATCGCGCGCCAGGCATCGTCCGGAATGCTGGACGACTCGGCATACGGCCCCAGCGTGTCCTTCTGCACCACCCAGATATCGGCGCCGCTGTTGTCCAGCAGCACCTTGCCGTCATCCACCATGCCCCGGTACACGCCAGCCATGATCAGCGTCACGCCGATCAGCAACCCCAGCCCGATGCCGGTGAAGACAAACTTGCCCCAGGCGTGCAGAATGTCGCGCCCGGCCAGGCTGATCATGCCCGCACTCCCTGGATGCGCTCGACGCGCTGGATGCGACTGCGCTCGGTCAGTGCGCGTTCGCTGTAGACCACCACCTCGTCATTGGCTTTCAGGCCTTCCAGCACCTGCACCCAGCCATCCAGATCGGCCTTGCCCAGGCGCACCGGCACAAAGCGCACGCCATTGCCATCAGGCACCCACACACCCGTCTGCGCGTTCAGCTTGCGTACGGCCGCATTCGGAATCACCGGCAGCGCCGGCTGCTGCGGCAACAACACCGTCACTTCGGCCAATTCGCCAATCGGCGGCAACACCGTCGGCGCCTGTTTGAAGACCACCTTGGCCAGAGTCTCTTCCGTCACCTGGTCGGCCCGCGGCTCCACCAGCTGCACCACCCCGTCCATCGGCTCGCCGCTGCGCGAGCGCAGCACGATGCGTGCCGGCAACTGCGCCGCCAGACCGCCCGCATGCACCTGATCAAAACGCGTGTTGATCCACAGGCTGGCCGGATCGATCACCTCCAGCACCGCCTGACCTGCCACCACGGTCGTGCCCGGATCGGCACTGCGCGCCGCCACCAGCCCGGCCACCGGCGCCACCAGCCGCAGATTGCTGCGCTGGGCCTGCAGGGCAGAACGCTCTGCACGCAGGCGTGCTGCCTCGCTGCCACTGCTGCTCACCGCGGCATCGGCCACCTGCAGCTCCTGCTGCTTGGCCTCCGCCAGTTCACGGCTGCTGGCCTCGGCGGCATACAGGTCGCGGTAACGCCTGGCCTGTCCGCGCGCAAAGGTCTGGCGTGCCTGTGCCTCGCGCTGCGCCGCTTCGGCCCGACGCAAGGCAGCCTCCTGCGCCTGGATGCGCTGATCCAGATCCACCGGATCCATCTCGCCCAGCACCTGCCCAGCCTGCACGGCGTCGCCGGCATTCACATCCACGCGCTTCAGCCGCCCGGCATAGGTCGGCCCGATCCTGTAGGTATAACGCGCCTGCACCGTGCCAATGCCATACAGCCCCGGAGCAATCGCACGCGACTCCACCCTGGCGACGGTGGCCGGCACGGGAGCCAAGGGCCCGGAACGCAGCCCGACCCAGGCGAACACCGCCACCAACACCAGCACCACCAGTGCCAACCCCAGCGTGCGTCCCCGCACCGGCAACTTCAACTGCATCGCAACCCCCGCTCGTAAATCGCGTAGACGCGAGGGGCGTAGCGCGCGATGCGTTCCACATCCCCCACCAGAAATGACTGCATCACCAGACCCTGCAGCGTGCCGATGAACAGCAGCGCAGCCGCCTCGGCGTCCAGCGTCTCCGGCAGCTCCTGCTGCCGTTTGCCCTGCTCCAGCAACTCTTCCAGATGCGCGGTGTAGCGCGCCAGCAGCGCCTTGGCGATGTGCTTGGCCGGCGTATCCTGCGCGCGCTGCAGCTCACCGAACAGCATGCGCGGCACCCCCGGGTGTTCGGATGCGAAAGCGGCATGCGCGAGGAACATGGCGCGCAACTTGGCCAGCGGCGCCTCCTCCTGCAGGGCCGAACGCGCAATACGCGCCAGCAGCAGCCCGCTCACCCGTTCCATCACCGCCTCCCACAGGGCGTCCTTGCTCGGAAAATAGCGGAACAGCGCTCCTTGCGTCAGCTGCATGTGGCGCGCCACATCGCCCGTGCTGATGTCAGCCGGATTCTGCTTGCCGGCCAGTGCGATGACCGCATCGATGGCCTGATCCCGCCGCTCCTCGGTGGGCAGATAGCGGCCACGCCGGGCTGCAGGCTCCGCAGAGGCGGTACGCGGCGTGCTCATGCAGACCTCCCGCGCGCAGACAGCAGGCGGCGCCACGACCACCAGCCAATGCCCGACCAGATCAATGCACGCAGGGGCATGGCTACCAGGGTGCGCTTTTCATGGGCCCCGCCGTCCATCACGAACAGCAGAAATGCCACCAGCACCAGCAGCGACGCCAGCGCAATGGCCACCGCCAGGCGTGCCGCCCACGGACGCTGCAGCCACAGTCCCACGCCAGCCATGACGTAGGCAAATCCCGCGAGGAAATTGAACCACAACACAAACGGCACGTAGCTGCCCGCCGCCTGCCTGCCCGCGCCATCCACGAACAGCACAGCCCCGCCTTCCTTCAGCGTCATCAGCCCGAAGGCGACCGCCACGGCAGCCAGCACCTTCAGTACCCGGCCGCCCTTGCCTGCATCCTTGTCCATGCCCGTCTCCTGTGCCGTGAAGAAGAACGCGCCCAGGAACTGCCTGCAGGAACCCGGAACTGCGCCAGCTTCAATGTAATTGCGCAATCACTATATTCTTTACTTAAACGAAGCGCAAGCGGATTCCGATGTTTTTCTCAGGGGCAATGCACACGCCCCGGATGCGTTCAGGCATGAAAAAACCCGCAAACCTTTCGGCTTGCGGGTTCCTCGTCTGTTTGGTTGCGCGAGAAGGATTTGAACCTCCGACCTTTGGGTTATGAGCCCAACGAGCTACCAGACTGCTCCATCGCGCGGCAAGACATTTATTGTATCACCGATTATTCGGCTTTGGAAGCCTCTTCGGAAGAATTTTCTTCCACTTCGGGACGATCCACCAGCTCGACGTAGGCCATGGGAGCGTTGTCACCCACGCGGAAGCCCATTTTCAGGATACGCGTGTAGCCACCCGGACGGTTGGCAAAGCGGGGGCCCAGGTCGTTGAACAGCTTCACGACGCTGTCGCGGTCACGCAGGCGGTCGAAAGCCAGACGCTTGTTGGCCACGGTGTCCTTCTTGGCCAGCGTGATCATCGGCTCGATGACCTTGCGCAGTTCCTTGGCCTTGGGCAGGGTCGTCTTGATGGCTTCGTGCGCGATGAGAGAGTTCATCATGTTGCGCAGCATCGCCTGGCGATGGCTCGAAGTACGGTTCAGTTTGCGGAGTTTCAGTCCGTGACGCATGGTGCTTCCTTTCGATTATTAGCAGACAGCCGGATCAGGTACTGCCTGTGCACACATTGGGCCCGATGGCCCGGGAGGTTTGCCACGATACCGGAGAACCGGCATCGCGGCCGCAAAAAATCAGCGCTTGTCCAGACCTGCGGGCGGCCAGCTTTCCAGCTTCATGCCCAGCGTCAGGCCACGGGAGGCCAGCACTTCCTTGATCTCGTTGAGCGACTTGCGACCCAGGTTCGGGGTCTTCAGCAGCTCGTTCTCGGTACGCTGGATCAGGTCGCCGATGTAGTAGATGTTCTCGGCCTTCAGGCAGTTGGCCGAACGCACCGTCAGTTCCAGCTCGTCGACCGGGCGCAGCAGCACCGGATCGAACTGGGCAGCGCTGCGCGATGCCGGCTGGTCGAACGCGTCCAGCGCGCCGCCTTCCAGCTGTGCGAACACGGCCAGCTGTTCCACCAGGATCTTGGCGGAAGAACGCACGGCGTCTTCAGCGGAGATGGCACCGTTGGTCTCGATCTCGATCACCAGCTTGTCCAGGTCGGTACGCTGCTCGACACGGGCGCTTTCCACGGCATAGCTCACGCGCTTGACCGGGGAGAAGGACGCGTCCAGCACGATGCGGCCGATGAACTTGAAGGCCTCGTCGTTGTGGCGACGCAGGTTGCCCGGCACATAGCCACGGCCCTTTTCCACCTTCAGCTGCATGTCGATCTTGCCGCCCTGGGACAGGGTGCAGATCACGTGATCCGGGTTGATGATCTCCACGTCATGCGGGATCTGGATGTCGGCAGCGGTCACAACGCCTTCGGTGTCCTTGCGCAGGCTCAGGGTCACTTCGTCGCGATTGTGCAGCTTGAAGACCACACCCTTCAGGTTCAGCAGGATGCCGACCACGTCTTCCTGCACGCCATCGATGGACGAGTACTCGTGCAGCACGCCGGCAATCGTCACCTCGGTGGGCGCATAGCCGACCATGGACGACAGCAGCACACGGCGCAGCGCGTTGCCCAGCGTATGGCCGTAGCCACGCTCGAACGGCTCCAGCGTCACCTTGGCGCGGTTGGCGCTCAGCTGCTCGACGTGAATATTCTTGGGTTTCAACAGATTGGTTTGCATTCTGACTTCCTCTCAATACCCCCGGCTCGTTACACCGGTAAGGCTGGCGAAGCCCCTGGTGCTTCATGCAAGGTGCACCAGGAACCGTCGGTATGCAAGGCGGACCCTGCACTGAAAATACGGCCGAAGCCGTATTCTCAGAAATTAGCGCGAATACAATTCGACAATCAGGGATTCGTTGATGTCGGCGCCGAATTCGTCGCGGTCCGGAGACTTCTTGAACGTGCCTTCGGCCTTGTCGGCGTTGACTTCAACCCATGCCGGGTAGCCCACCTGGCCAGCCAGTTGCAGCGCCTCGATCACGCGGGCCTGCTTGGCAGACTTCTCGCGCACGGAGATCACGTCACCGGCCTTGACCATGTAGGAGGGAATGTTCACCTGCTGGCCGTTCACCAGGATGGCCTTGTGCGACACCAGCTGGCGCGCTTCGGCACGGGTGGAACCGAAGCCCATGCGGAACACCACGTTGTCCAGACGGGACTCCAGCAGGTTCAGCAGGTTGACACCGGTGTTGCCACGACGACGCTCGGCTTCCTCGAAGTAGCGGCGGAACTGGCGCTCCAGCACGCCGTACATGCGCTTGACCTTCTGCTTTTCACGCAGCTGCAGGCCGAAGTCGGACATGCGCTGACCGGAAGTACGGCCATGCTGACCGGGTTTGGCTTCGAATTTGCACTTGTCGCTGATGGAGCGGCGGGCGCTCTTCAGGAACAGGTCGGTGCCTTCACGGCGGGCGAGTTTTGCCTTGGGGCCAAGATAACGTGCCACAGTATTTTCCTTTGATTGTTGCTGCTGCGCTCAGAAAAGCGCAGGAGCCGCCAACGCATTGCAGCTGGCGGCAGTGGGCTTGGGTTGAAAAAGATTAGATGCGACGGCGCTTTTGCGGACGGCAGCCGTTGTGCGGCACCGGCGTCACGTCGGAGATGGACGTGATTTTAATACCAAGTGCAGCCAGTGCGCGCACGGAAGACTCGCGACCCGGGCCGGGACCCTTGATTTCGACTTCCAGGTTCTTGATGCCCTGTTCCACGGCAGCGCGGCCAGCCACTTCGGAGGCGACCTGTGCAGCGAACGGGGTGGACTTGCGCGAACCCTTGAAACCCTGACCGCCGGAAGAAGCCCAGGACAGGGCGTTGCCCTGACGGTCAGTGATGGTGATGATGGTGTTGTTGAACGAGGCGTGCACGTGCGCAATGCCATCAGCAATGTTCTTGCGGACCTTCTTGCGGACGCGGGATGCAGCGTTGGACGGTTTAGCCATGGTTACTCTTCGCTCTCAATTATTTCTTCAGGGACTGGGCTGCCTTGCGCGGGCCCTTACGGGTGCGGGCATTGGTGCGGGTACGCTGACCACGCATCGGCAGGCCACGACGATGACGGAAACCACGGTAGCAGCCGATGTCCATCAGGCGCTTGATGTTCATCGTGGTTTCGCGGCGCAGGTCGCCTTCCAGCGTGAACTGGGCCAGGGCGTCACGGATCTTTTCCAGATCGCCGTCGGTCAGTTCCTTGATCTTCTTGGAGTACTCGATACCGCAGGCTTCGCAGATCAGGCGGGCGCGGGTGCGGCCGATGCCATAGATCGCCGTCAGGCCGATTTCAGCGTGTTGGTGCGGCGGAATGTTGATACCAGCAATACGTGCCATGTGATTCCTCTAGATGTTTCTATCAGCCTTGACGCTGCTTGTGACGGGGATCGGTGCAGATGATGCGCACCACGCCTTTGCGGCGGATAACCTTGCAATTGCGGCAAATTTTCTTTACCGAAGCTGAGACTTTCATTCTTCTCTCCTCTGTTCTTTACTTGGCGCGGAACACGATGCGCGCTTTGGATAAATCGTACGGGGTCAATTCGACCGTTACCTTGTCGCCTGGCAGGATACGGATGTAATGCATCCGCATCTTGCCGGAGATATGGCCCAACACCACATGTCCGTTTTCCAGCTTGACGCGAAAGGTGGCATTAGGCAAGTTCTCCACCACTTCGCCCTGCATCTGGATCACATCATCTTTAGCCATGATGAATTAACGTGATTTGAAGTTGGCCTTTTTCAACAGGGCATCGTATTGCTGCGTCATCAGGTAGTTCTGCACCTGGGCCATGAAGTCCATGGTAACGACAACGATGATCAGCAAGGATGTTCCGCCAAAGTAGAACGGCACGTTGTATTTCAGAATCAGGAATTCCGGCAGCAAACACACCAGCGTGATGTAGATGGCACCGATGAACGTCAACCGAAGCAGGATCTTGTCGATGTAGCGTGCGGTATTGTCACCAGGACGGATACCGGGCACGAAAGCACCGCTCTTCTTCAGGTTGTCGGCAGTTTCCCGGCTGTTGAACACGAGGCCGGTGTAGAAAAAGCAGAAGAAAATGATCGCGGCAGCATACAGGGCGATATAGATCGGCTGTCCCGGAGTGAGCGAGGAAGCGATGTCACGCAACCAGCGCATGCTCTCGGTACTGCTGAACCAGTTCACCACGGTAGCGGGCAGCAGGATGATCGACGATGCAAAGATCGGCGGGATCACACCAGCCATGTTCAGCTTCAGCGGCAGGTGCGAAGCCTGGCCACCGTAGACCTTGTTGCCCACCTGGCGGCGTGCATAGTTGACCAGGATCTTGCGCTGTCCGCGTTCGACGAACACCACGAAGTAGGTCACCAGCACCACCAGTGCCAGAATGATCAGCGCCACGATGATGCTCATCGCGTTGGTGCGGACCAGTTCCAGCAGACCGGCAATCGCGCTGGGCAGACCGGCTGCGATACCTGCAAAGATCAGGATCGAGATGCCGTTGCCCAGACCACGCTCGGTGATCTGCTCGCCCAGCCACATCAGGAACAGCGTACCTGCCGTCAGGCTGACCACTGCGGTCAGCTGGAACATCAGGCCCGGATCCATCACCAGACCCGGCTGCGATTGCAGTGCCATGGCAATGCCATAGGACTGGAACAGCGCCAGGGCCAGCGTGCCGTAGCGGGTGTACTGCGTGATCTTGCGCTGTCCGGCCTGGCCTTCCTTCTTCAGCTGCTCGAACGTGGGAACCACGTAGGTCATCAGCTGCATGATGATGGAAGCCGAGATGTACGGCATGATCCCCAGTGCGAACACCGTGAAGCGCGACAGGGCGCCACCCGAGAACATGTTGAACAGGTTCAGGATGCCGCCTTGCTGCCCCTGGAACAGCTGGTGCAGCTGGTCGGGATCGATGCCGGGAACGGGGATATGCGCCCCGATCCGGTACACCACCAGGGCCAGCAGCAAGAACACCAGACGGCGACGCAGGTCGCCATACTTGGGAGCACTTGCCGTTTTTGCCAGACTAGTAGCCACGTTTAACGCCCTTGCTTGCGTGGGTCAATCAGGCCAGGCTGCCGCCGGCTGCCTCGATGGCAGCCTTCGCGCCAGCGGTGGCACCAATGCCGGTCAGCTTGACCGCACGGGTCAGCTCGCCGCTCTTGATGACCTTGACGACCTTGATCATCTGGCCGACCAGACCGGCCTCTTTCAGGGCCAGCATGTCGACTTCATCCAGGCCCAGCTGATCCAGCTCGGACAGGTTGATCTCGGCGTTGTACTTCAGCAGGTGGGACTTGAAGCCACGCTTCGGCAGACGACGCTGCATGGGCATCTGGCCGCCTTCGAAGCCGACCTTGTGATAGCCACCAGAGCGGGATTTCTGGCCCTTGTGGCCACGGCCTGCAGTCTTGCCCAGACCGGAGCCGATGCCGCGACCCACGCGACGCGCTGCGTGCTTGGCGCCTTCGGCAGGCTTGAGGTTGTTGAGTTCCATCTTCAGACCTTACAGAACTTTCACCAGATAGGCGACTTTGTTGATCATGCCGCGCACTGCAGGAGTATCCTCCAGCTCGCTGACGCTGTTGAGCTTGCGCAGGCCCAGGCCGCGAATGGTGTCGCGATGGGACTGCTTGGTGCCGATCGGGCTGCGCACCAGCTGCACTTTGACGGTTTGCTTGTCAGACATGTTTCTCTCCATCAGGCGGCGAAGATGTCTTCCACGCTCTTGCCACGCTTGGCGGCCACTTCGGCCGGAGTCGTGGAGTTGCGCAGTGCATCAAACGTGGCGCGGACCAGGTTGTACGGGTTGGACGAACCATGGCTCTTGGCCACGATGTCGGTGATACCCATCACTTCGAACACGGCACGCATCGGGCCGCCGGCGATGATGCCGGTACCCTTGGGAGCCGGCGTCATCATGACGCGGGAAGCGCCGTGGTGACCCATCACGGTGTGGTGGATGGTGCCGTTCTTCAGGGACACCTTCAGCATGCCGCGGCGTGCTTCTTCCATGGCCTTCTGCACGGCCACGGGCACTTCCTTGGACTTGCCCTTGCCCATGCCGACACCACCGTCGCCGTCGCCGACCACGGTCAGGGCTGCGAAGCCCAGGATACGACCACCCTTGACAACCTTGGTCACGCGGTTGACCGCGATCATCTTTTCGCGCAGGCCGTCGTCGCGAGCGTCGTCTTGCGGTTTAGCTTGAATTTTTGCCATTTTCGATTCCAATCCTTAGAACTGCAGGCCGGCTTCACGGGCAGCGTCGGCCAGAGCCTTGACGCGGCCGTGGTAGGCGAAGCCTGCACGGTCAAAGGCAACCTTCTCGACGCCAGCAGCCTTCGCCTTTTCGGCGATGCGCTTGCCGATCATGGCGGCAGCCGCCACGTTGCCACCCTTGCCGGCAGCGCCCAGTTCCTTGCGGATATCGGCTTCGGCAGTGGACACGGTAGCCAGCACCTTGGTGCCGCAACCGGAAATCAGCGATGCATACATATGCATGTTGGTACGGTTCACGGTCAGACGCGGCACGCCCTGTGCGGCAATGCGGATACGCGTCTGGCGTGCACGGCGAATACGTTGGGCTTTCTTGTTCAACATGATGCCGTTCCTTATTTCTTCTTGGTCTCTTTGATGATGACGCGCTCGTCGGAGTAACGCACACCCTTGCCCTTGTAGGGCTCGGGCGGACGCGTTGCACGCACTTCGGCGGCAATCTGGCCAACGGCCTGGCGGTCAGCACCTTTGATGACAACTTCGGTGGGCGTCGGGGTAGCCGCGGTAATGCCTTCGGGCATTTCCAGGATCACCGGATGCGAGTAACCGACGTTCAGGTTGAGCTTGTTGCCCTGGACGGAGGCCTTGTAGCCCACGCCGATCAGGTTCAGCTTCTTCTCGAAGCCCTTGCTCACGCCGACCACCATGTTATTCACCAGCTGACGCAGGGTGCCGGACATGGCGTTGGCTTCACGGGATTCGTCGGCCGGCACGAAGGACAGCTTGCCGTCCTTCAGCTCGACCTTCACCAGACGGCTGGCAGCAGCGGACAGTTTGCCGCCTGCACCCTTGACGTCGATGGTTTCTGCATTGATCGCAACATCCACACCCTGGGGGACGGCGACGGGCATTTTACCTACACGGGACATCTTGTATTTCTCCTCGCTTCGATTACGCCACGTAGCACAGCACTTCGCCGCCGACACCGGCTGCGCGCGCCTTGCGATCGGTCATCACGCCTTGCGGAGTGGTGACGATGGCCACACCCAGACCGTTCATGACCTGCGGCAGGGTCTTGGAACCCTTGTAGACGCGCAGGCCGGGACGGCTGACGCGCTCGATGCGCTCGATCACCGGACGGCCGGCGTAATATTTCAGGGCGATTTCCAGGACGGACTTGCCGTCTTCGGTCTTGACTTGGAAGCCGTCGATATAACCCTCGTCCTGCAGCACCTTGACGATGGCGGTCTTCACCTTGGAAGCCGGCACGTTCACGACGGCCTTGTTGACCATCTGTGCGTTGCGGATGCGAGTCAGCAGATCGGCGATGGGATCACTCATGCTCATTCTTGATTCTCCTGCCGATTACCAGCTGGCCTTGGTGACACCGGGGATGCCACCAGCAAAGGCGATTTCACGGATCTTGGCGCGGCCCAGGCCAAACTGGCGGAAGGTACCACGGGGACGGCCGGTCAGTTCGCAACGGTTGCGCTGACGGGTCGGGTTTGCATTGCGGGGCAGCTTCTGCAGAGCCAGACGGGCAGCATCGCGCTCTTCTTCGCTCTTGCTCACGTCGTTGGCCACAGCTTTCAGCTCGGCATGCTTCTTGGCAAACTTGGCCACCAGCTTGGCGCGCTTCAGTTCGCGTTGGATAAGTGCAACTTTAGCCACAAAGCACCTCAGTTCTTGAACGGGAAACGGAAGCCGGCGAGCAGTGCCTTGCACTCTTCGTCGGACTTGGCCGTGGTGGTGATGCTGATGTTCAGGCCGCGCAGGGCGTCAACCTTGTCATACTCGATCTCGGGGAAAATGATCTGTTCCTTGACACCGATGTTGTAGTTGCCACGACCATCGAAGGAACGGCCGGAGATACCACGGAAGTCACGCACGCGCGGCAGCGCGATGTTGATGAAACGGTCCAGGAATTCGTACATCTGCACGCCACGCAGGGTCACCATGCAACCCAGGGGCTGGCCTTCGCGGATCTTGAAGCCGGCGATGGCTTTCTTGGCCTTGGTCACGACGGGCTTCTGACCGGCAATCTTGGTCAGGTCGGCCACGGCGTTGTCCATCACCTTCTTGTCGGCAACGGCTTCACCCACACCCATGTTCAGGGTGATCTTGGTGATGCGCGGAACCTGCATCGGGGTGGTGTAACCGAACTTCTCGGTCAGCGCGGGAGCGATTTTCTCGCGGAATTGGTCTTGCAAACGTGCCATGATCATGCCACCTTGATTTCTGCGCCGCTGGACTTGAACACGCGCACTTTGCTGCCGTCTTCCAGGGTCTTGATGCCGACGCGGTCAGCCTTGCCGGTAGCCGCATTGAAAATGGCCACGTTGGACTGGTGGATAGGCATGGCCTTTTCCACGATGCCACCTGCCTCGCCCTTCATGGGGTTCGGCTTGACGTGCTTCTTGACCAGGTTGATGCCATCGACCAGCAGGTACGAGTCATCCTTGCGCAGCGCCACGGTGCCACGCTTGCCCTTGTCACGGCCGGTGATGACAATCACCTCATCGCCTTTGCGAATCTTGTTCATGCCGTCACTCCTCTTACAGCACTTCGGGAGCCAGGGACACGATCTTCATGAAGCGCTCGGTACGCAGTTCACGCGTCACGGGGCCGAAGATGCGGGTGCCGATGGGCTCCAGCTTGTTGTTCAGCAACACGGCTGCGTTGCCATCGAACTTGATCAGGGAACCGTCGCCACGGCGGATGCCCTTGGCAGTACGGACCACCACCGCGCTGTAGATCTCGCCTTTCTTGACGCGACCACGCGGAGCAGCTTCTTTCACGCTGACCTTGATAATGTCGCCGACACTGGCGTAGCGACGCTTGGAACCGCCCAGCACCTTGATGCACAGGACAGACTTGGCGCCCGTATTGTCGGCAACCTCTAGACGAGATTCTGTTTGGATCATTTGTAATTCCCAACTTGTACCTGGTTGCGCACCCGCATGCGAATGCGCTCCAAAGCCAGTCTTGGGCCCGTCATTCACGCCGCAAAAAGACTCTCACAGCGCTGCAGTTGGGCAGACATATCGCACCCGAAATGATGCGAAGCCTTGTATTGTCACCGAATGCTTTGCAGGAGTCAACACCTGCCTGTGCTTTTTTTGCATCAGGGTCAAGGGTTTAGCGCGTTTCCGGCGGCGCAGCAGGGCCTTGTCAGCGTTCTCGGGCCGGGTTCGTGGCGCCATGCGCCCGCCTGCAGGCCTTCAAGAAAGGGTTGCCGGCATCGATGGCTATTGGATAATGCCTTTCACACAGCGGCGCGGATCCTGCTCCGGACGCTCCTTCTACTGACACACGTTCATTGCCACCATGACCACCACTTCCATCCCCGAACACCTGCAGATCGCCTTCATCGGAGGCGGCAACATGGCCAGCGCCATTCTGGGCGGGCTGGTCCGTCAGGGCATGGCGCCCGCACGCATCCGCGTGGTCGAGCCGTTTGCCGAAACCCGTGCCCGCCTGCAGCAGGAGTTCGGCGTTCAGGTGCTGGAGGCCGCCGATGCCAGCCTCGGGCAGGCGGATGTGGTGGTGTGGGCCGTCAAGCCGCAGCAGTTCGAGGAAGCCACCCGCCCGGTGGCGCCGCACACGGGCAAGGCGCTGCACCTGAGTGTGGCGGCCGGCATTCCGGCTTCGGCCTTGGCGCGCTGGCTCGGTACCGAGCGGCTGGTGCGCGCCATGCCCAACACCCCCGCCCTGGTCGGACAGGGCATGACCGGCCTGTTTGCCGGCGCCGGCGCCAGTGCGGACGACCGTGCCGTGATCGACGCCCTGCTGGCCCCCACCGGCCAGCGCATGTGGCTGGAGCAGGAAGCGCTGATCGACAGCCTGATGGCGATTTCCGGCTCCGGCCCGGCCTATGTGTTCTATTTCATCGAGGCGCTGGTGCGCGGCGGCGTGGAACTGGGCCTGACCGCCGAGCAGAGCAAGATTCTGGCCGCGCAGACCTTTGCCGGCGCTGCGGCACTGGTGCAGGGATCCAGCGACGCCCCCGAGGTGCTGCGCCAGCGCGTGACCAGCAAGGGCGGCACCACGCACGAGGCGATTGTCATCATGCAGCAGCACGGCGTGGAACAGGCCATCGTGGCCGCCATGCATGCCTGTGCAGCGCGCGGACGCGAACTGGCCGAGCAGTTCGGCGGCTGATTTCCGTTCATGGACGTACGGCGCCAGCACCCTCTCGAGTACCGCGTGCCCCCACCGGTGGTGGACGCCGCCTGCGCCCTGCTGATGTGGCTGGCGGCACGCGCCACGCCTGCGCTGCAATGGGACTGGAGCGCCTCCTGGCGCTGGGGTCTGCTGAGCGGCCTGTCGCTGGCTGGCGGCCTGGTTGCGCTGGGCGGGCTGTGGGCGTTCCAGCGGGCGCACACCACTTTCAATCCGCTGCATCCCGAGCGTGCATCGGCGCTGGTACAGGGCGGCGTCTACCGTTTCACGCGCAATCCGATGTACCTGGGCATGGCGCTGGTGCTGCTGGGCTGGGCCTGCTGGCTGGCGCATCCGCTGGCTTTTGCCTGCATTCCGCTGGCGCTGGCCTATCTGCAGCGTTTCCAGATCCAGCCCGAGGAGCGTGTGCTGCGCGCGCACTTCGGATCAGACTACGAAGCCTATTGTCGGCACGTGCGGCGCTGGATCTGACTGGGGAGCCGCCACCGGCGGGCCTGCCTGCACCGCATCGGCTGACGCTCCACGCCTGCATGGCTGGACCATGGTCGGTGCTGCGCCAGCGCCGTTCGCACCGCTGGCGCATTTGACGCTTCCGCCGTCAGGGCGTGGTGGTCGAGGTGCCTGTAGCGGGGGCTGTACTCTGCACGGGCGCCGGCACTGTGGTGGTGCTGCTCAGGGCGCTTTCCGGAACAATTTCGAACACCTTCACCACCTTGAGCACGCCGCCCACGTTGCGTGCGGCTTCGGCGGCGGCATCGGCTTCACGCTGGGTGACGATGCCCATCAGGTAGACGGTGCCGAGTTCGGTGGTGACCTTGACGGCGTTGGAGTTGATTTGGTTGGAGCCCACCAGCGCGCCCTTGACGCGCGTGCTGGTCAGCGCATCGGTGGAGCGCTGGCTGAGCGTGGCAGGCGGGTTGATCAGGATGTCGTTGACCACGCGGCGCACGTTGGGCACGGTGCGGGCGGTGTTTTCGGCCAGCTGGCGGTCGGCATCGGTGGTGACCTGGCCGGTCAGCAGCATGACGCGGTTGTAGCTGGTGACGCTGACGCGGCCGCGATCCTTGAGCACCTCTTGGATGCGGTTGCTGCCACGGGCCTCGATGCCCTCGTCCTCGAGTTGCGCGCCGGAGGTGCGGCGATCCAGCGCCAGCCAGGCGCCGCCGACAGCGGTGCCCACCACCAGTGGAACGCAGGCGCTCAGCGTGGCTGCCAGCACACCGGCAAGGACCAGGGTGCGGCCCAGGCGGCCGTTGCGGGACGTAGAGGTGGTACGGGTGTCGGCGCTAGCGGACGGTTTCATCAATCGTTCTCCTGTTCATCACCAAGCAGAATGCGGTCGAGCGCATCGCACACCACGTGCGAGGCGAGCAAGCATTGTTCGAGCAGGCGCAGGCCGCGCGGCTGGGCCAGCAGGACTTCCACGTCCAGCTCTCCCAGCGCATCGGACGGCTCGCCGCCATGCATCCACAGCACCGGCAGGTCGCGCGCATGGGCCGCGGCCAGTGCCTGCAGCGCATAGGGCTGCCGAGCATCCGTGCTGTAGAGCCACAAAGTATCCTCCATCTGCCCGAACTGCTGCAGTTGCTGCACCAGGCTTTGTGCAACACCTTGTTGCAGCTGCTCCAGCATGTCGGGTGGCAGGGCCTGGGTCGTGCCGGCGGGGTTGGCGACCGGCCAGCCGAGATCGCCCAGCAAGGCCAGTGCGGGCAGCGGCGGGCGCTCGCGCTCCAGCACGCCACCGAGACGGGCCGCCAGATAGGGAGGGAGGAAAGCGGTTTCGGCCACGCCACAGAGCAGGATCTTGCCGCCGCGTGCCACCGTGTCGGCCAGCAGCTGCGCCGCCAGGTCGAGCTGGAACAGGCCCTCCTGCGCGGTCTGCATGCAGGCTTCGGCGTTTTCGGCGAAATGCCGCATCAGGGCGGCGTGGGGATCGGGCTGGTCGGTGGCGTCCGGGGATTGCATGGCCGGATGATAACCGTGCGGCAGAGGTACTCAGGACATCTGGCACACGGCAACCGGATTCTCCGCAATCCTGCCAGGCGAGGTTCAGGAGGCGTCGAAGGCCCCGGGTAGCCAGATCCAGGCGCCCTGCCCATGGTTGATTTCGCCATCGCAGGCCATCACGTCGAAACGGCAGGGTGGCCAGTTGCGCCAGCGCAGCAGGTAGTGCTGGGCGGCCCGGATGATGCGGCGTCGCTTGGTGGCGCCGATGCTGGCGGCTGCTCCGCCGTGGTCGTCGCTGGCGCGCTGGCGCACTTCGACAAACACCAGGGTGCCATCGGCGTCCCGCATAATGGCGTCAATCTCTCCGCCGCCACGTCCCGGTGTGCGGTAGTTGCGCTCCACCAGCACCAGGCCGCGCTGTTCCAGCCAGGCGATGGCGCTGGCTTCGGCGGCATCGCCCAGTTGCTTGCGGCTGGGTCCGGAGCTGGCCTGCGGGGTGCTTGGAGCGTTCATGCGTTGAAGGAATTGCTGTGTCTGCCACTTCTGCCCCCTCCGGTCCAGCGGGAACGCTGGCGGCTGATTTCGGGCCTGCGCTGCAGGCCGCCACGGCGGCAGCGGGCCGCCAATCATATCCCGCCGGCACGCTCTATCTGGTCGCCACGCCGATCGGCAATCTGGCCGACATTTCGCTGCGCGCGCTGCATGTGCTGCAACTGGTGGATGTGATCGCCTGTGAGGACACGCGCCACACCGCGCAGATGCTGCGCGCCTATGGCATTGCCGTACCGGCTTCGCGTCTGCTGGCGCTGCACCAGCACAATGAACAGCAGGCAGCGCAGCAGGTGGTGGAACGGCTGCAGCAGGGGCAGCGCGTGGCCTATGTGAGCGATGCGGGCACACCGGCCATCAGCGATCCGGGCGCCGGGCTGGTGCAGGCGGTGCAGGCCGCCGGTCTGCGCGTGATGCCCTTGCCGGGAGCGAGCAGCATCATCACGGCCCTGTGTGCCGCCGGCGTGGAAGGCGCGCAGCACAGCAATGGCGTGGCCGGCCTGCAGGGTGGCTGGGTGTTTGCCGGCTTTCTGCCGCCCAAGGGGCAGGAGCGCCAGCAGGCCTTGCAGGCGCTGCAGCAGGAGGCGCGTCCGGTGGTGCTGCTGGAGGCGCCGCACCGCATCGGCGCGCTGGCCACGGCGCTGGCCGTGCTGGGCGAGCGCCCGGTGACGCTGGCACGCGAGCTGACCAAACAGTATGAATCCCTCAGCACCCTGCCTGCCCAGGCGCTGGCAGGGTGGCTGGAAGCCGCGCCGGAGCGCAGCAAGGGGGAATTCGTGCTGGTGGTGCATGCGGCACCCGCCACAGATACCACCGAAGAGGCGGTCAGCCCGGAGGCGCGGCGCATCCTCAAGCTGCTGCTGGCCGAGTTGCCCACCAAGAGCGCGGTCCGGCTGGCCGCCGACATCACCGGCGAGGCGCGCAATGCGCTGTATGCCGAAGCCCTGGCGGAAAAGGCATCGTGAGCGGCAGCCCCTACAGCAGCAGCGCCGGCCATGTGGCCACGCCTTTCGGCGAGATCGCTCTGTGGCGTCTGCTGCTGCCGCCGGCGCTGAGCCGTGCGCGGCAGCGCCAGCATGTGCGCGCCGAGGCGCAGGAACTGCTGATGCGGCACTACCCGGTGGCCTCCTGGCAGCATGCCCACTGGCCGCCCAATGTGCCCACCCCGCTGTCGGAACCACAGCGACTGCAGTCCGAACCGGCGCTGTGGCTGTCGTGGAGCTATCTGCAGCCGGCTGCACCGCAGGCGCTGGCATTGCTGGCGATTGCGCCGTTCCCCGTGGGCATCGACCTGAGTGCCGGGCATCTGCTGGATCTGGAGGGCTGGGATGCGGTGCTGCAGCTGTATGGCGGCATTGCAGCGCCGCCGGATCCGCTGGATTGTGCGCGTCTGTGGACGCGCATCGAGGCCGCCGAGAAATGCGTGCGCACCGGCTTGCGCGAGTGGAGCGTGGAGGTACAGGCACAGCGCAGCCGCTGCGAACTGGTGGAGCTGCCGCTGGCCAGCACCGATCTGGCCGCGGCACTGGCCTGGCTGCCGCCGCGACCAAGACCGGCCGACTGAAACGGGGCCAGGCGCCCGCCTACAATGGCCGCCATGGCAGCCCCCAAATCCCAATTCACCTGCAATGCCTGCGGCGCGACCAGCGCGCGCTGGCTCGGAAAATGTCCGGCCTGCGGCGCCTGGAACAGCCTGGAAGAGACCGTGCTCAATCCGGCCCAGGGCATCATCGGCAAGAACCGGCTGAGCGGCCAGCACCAGAGTCTGGCGGGGGCCAGCGAAGTGGCCACGCTGGCGGATATCAAGGCCGAGGACGTGGCGCGCACGCCGACCGGCATCGGCGAACTGGATCGCGTGCTGGGCGGTGGCATCGTCGACGGCGGCGTGACGCTGATTGGCGGTGATCCGGGCATTGGCAAGTCCACCCTGCTGCTGCAGGCGCTGGATGCGCTGCAATTGCAGGGGCTGCATACGCTCTATGTGACCGGCGAGGAAAGCGCGGCGCAGGTGGCCTTGCGTTCGCGCCGGCTCGGGCTGGATGGCTCGCAGGTGCGGGTGCTGGCCGAAATCCAGTTGGAGAAGATTCTGGGCACGCTGCAGGCAGAAAAGCCGCAGGTGGCGGTGATCGACTCGATCCAGACCGTGTACAGCGATGCGCTGAGCAGCGCACCGGGCAGTGTGGCGCAGGTGCGCGAGTGTGCGGCGCACCTGACGCGTTTTGCCAAGGCCAGTGGCACCGCCGTGGTGCTGGTGGGCCATGTGACCAAGGACGGGCAATTGGCTGGCCCGCGCGTGCTGGAGCATATCGTCGACACCGTGCTGTACTTCGAGGGCGATACGCACAGTGCCTACCGGCTGATCCGCGCCTTCAAGAACCGCTTTGGCGCCGTCAACGAGATGGGCGTGTTCGCCATGACGGAAAAGGGGCTGAAGGGGGTGAGCAATCCCAGCGCGATTTTCCTGAGCACGCACGGCGAGCCGGTGCCCGGGAGTTGCGTGCTCGTCACGCTGGAGGGCAGCCGGCCGCTGCTGGTGGAAATCCAGGCACTGGTGGATGGCGCCGGGCCCAGCCCGCGCCGCCTGAGCGTGGGCCTGGAACGCGACCGTCTGGCCATGCTGCTGGCGGTGCTGCACCGGCATGGCGGTGTGGCCAGCGGGGATCAGGACGTGTTCGTGAACGCCGTGGGCGGCGTGCGCATCAGCGAGCCGGCGGCCGATCTGGCCGTGCTGCTGGCGATCACCAGCAGCCTGCGCGGCAAGGCGCTGCCCAAGGGCTTCTTTGCCTTTGGTGAAGTGGGTCTGGCCGGTGAGGTGCGACCGGCACCGCGCGGGCAGGAACGGCTGAAGGAAGCGGCCAAGCTGGGCTTCTCGGTGGCCATTGTGCCCAAGGCGAATGCGCCGAAGAAGCCGGGCAGGGATTTTGAAGGCCTGACCATCCACGCGGTGGAACGGGTGGAACAGGCGATGGAGCTGGTGCGCGGACTGCAGTGAGCTGACACAGGATTGGATGGCAATTGCACGCAATCTGCAGCCATCTCCATGCAACCGACAGGAATCCGTCAGAGTTGCACACTCGTGCAAAAGCCGTTAGACTGCCGCCTTTCCGTTCTGGCGCTGCCCCGTGCAGCGCCTGTCTGCGAGAAAACATCCCTCGTTGGCCGTCCGCACCGCCTGTGCCGTGACGGCAAGGACTTGCTGGGAGCACCGCGCCTCCCACATCGCCCGCCGGGGTTCGCCATTTCTGCAGTGGCGCACAGCCCCATCCCTACAACCAGGCAGTCGGCTTGTCCGGCCTGTTGTTGGCGTCCAAGGCGTCTTCATATCCATTGCAACAGTGCCCGCCGCCTGCCTCTGCACAGAGGAAAGCATGGCAAGAAAAATCGAGATCGCACATCTGTTCAAGGTCTTCGGCGATGATCCCGCCGCGGCTCTGGAGCTGGTGCGCCAGGGCCAGACCAAGCAGCAGATCGTGGAACAGACCGGTGCCTCCATCGGCGTGTTCGACGCCAGTTTCACCATCGAGGCCGGCGAAATCTTCGTCATCATGGGCCTGTCCGGTTCGGGCAAGTCCACGCTGGTGCGCATGCTCAACCGCCTGATCGAGCCGACCTCCGGCCGCATCCTGGTGGATGGCGAGGACATCGGCCAGTACAGCGAACAGCAGCTGCGCGCCTTTCGCCGCAAGGACATCAGCATGGTGTTCCAGTCCTTCGCGCTGCTGCCGCACCTGACGGTGCTGGACAACACGGCCTTCGGGCTGGAACTGGCCGGCGTGGACAAGGCCACGCGCCATGCCCAGGCGCGCCAGGCGCTGGAGCAGGTAGGTCTGGAAGTGTGGGCCAACAGCTATCCGGACGAACTTTCCGGCGGCATGCAGCAGCGCGTGGGCCTGGCCCGTGCGCTGGCGGCCGATCCCTCCATCCTGCTGATGGACGAGGCTTTCTCCGCGTTGGATCCCATCATCCGCAGCGAGATGCAGGGCGAGCTGCTGCGCCTGCAGCAGGAAAAGCAACGCACCATCGTCTTCATCTCGCACGATCTGGACGAGGCCATGCGCATTGGCGACCGCATCGCCATCATGAAGGATGGCATGGTGGTGCAGGTGGGTACGCCGGAAGACATCCTGCGCAACCCGGCCAATGATTATGTGCGCAGCTTCATCAGCGGCGTGGACGCATCGGCCGTGTTCAAGGCCGGCGACATTGCCCGCAAGCTGCAGGTGGAAGTCGCCGTGAGCGAGCTGCGCGGCTGCCGTCCGGCGCTGCAGCGCCTGTCCGAGCATGATCGCGACTGGGCCTGCGTGGTCGATCCCTCCTACCGCTACCAGGGCATGGTGTCGGCAGACTCGCTGCGCGCCGCGCTGCACGGGCATGAAGGCCCGCTGGGACTGCAGCACGCGCTGGTGCCGGGCATCACGCCGGTGGACAGCAGCTTCCCCGTGCGCGAACTGTACGGCCGCATGCTGGAAACGCCCAGCCCGCTGCCGGTGGTGGACGAGCGCGGCCGCTATGTCGGCAGCATCAGCAAGAACACGCTGCTGCGTTTTCTCGACCCCGAGACCGACATCGCCGGCAACCCCTTGCCGCAGGACGAAGCTGCCGACACTGCAGCGCCGGATCAGGTTCCGGCCATGGCATCCGCGCCCGAAACCGCACGCTCCGCAGCCACCCCCTCTGCCTGAAGCCCTTTCCTTTTCCCGCATGCCCCTGCGGCAGTGCCCACAAGGCGCCGCCGCTGACCGATCAGGAGTAACTCCATGAGCACCGAGTCCACGCAGGACCTTGCGCGCGCCACCGACGGCGCCGCCGACAACCCCTACGAAACCGCCGCCCCCGCCGGCAATGACAACTGGCTCAACGGCCCCGATGCCGTGCAGCCCAACGAGGCGCTGCAGGCCCCTGCCACCGAAACTGCCAGCGTCGATGCCGACGATCCCTACGCCATGAGCGGCGCCACCGACAGCAACGACAACTGGCTGAATGGCCCGGATGCCGTCGTCACCAATGAAGCGCTGGGCGATGCCGCAGCAACCGGCGCCGACGCTGGTGTGGCCGCGCTCGACAGCGGCAGCGGCGAAGGCCTGTCCTTGAGCCAGCTGTTCGACGGCAGCCTGCCAGTGCAGGACTGGATCAACCAGGGTCTGGACTGGTTCGTGGCGCACTTCCGCCCCGCCTTCCAGGCGCTGCGCGGCCCGGTGGACGGCATCCTGAGCGGCGTCGAATCCGCCCTGCTGTTTCCCTCCACGCCGGTGATGATCGCCCTGCTGTCGCTGCTGGCCTGGCAACTGGCCGGCACGCGCCTGGCCATCGGCACGCTGGTGTCGCTGCTGGTGCTCGCCGTGCTCGGCATCTGGCCCGAAACCATGGTCACGCTGTCGCTGGTGCTGACCTCGCTGTTCTTCTGCATCGTGCTCGGCCTGCCGCTCGGCATCTGGCTGGCCAACAGCGACCGCGCCGAACGCTTTGTGCGCCCGGTGCTGGACGCCATGCAGACCACGCCGGCCTTCGTCTATCTGGTGCCGGTGGTGATGCTGTTCGGCATCGGCAACGTGCCCGGCGTGATCGTGACCATCATCTTTGCGCTGGCGCCGCTGGTGCGTCTGACCTCACTCGGCATCCGCCAGGTGCGCCCGGACTTGGTCGAAGCCGCCCGCGCCTACGGCGCTTCGCCCTGGCAGATGCTGACCAAGGTGCAGATGCCGCTGGCCATGCCCTCCATCATGGCCGGCATCAACCAGTCGCTGATGCTGAGCCTGTCGATGGTGGTGATCGCTTCCATGATCGCCGTGGGCGGTCTGGGCCTGATGGTGCTGCGCGGCATCGGCCGCCTGGACATGGGCCTGGCCACCGTTGGCGGTCTGGGCATCGTGATCCTGGCCATCCTGCTGGACCGCATCACGCAGACGATGGGCCAGAGCGACCGCAAGAGCCTGCGCTGGCACCAGCGCGGCCCGGTCGGGCTGCTGCGCCGGCTGATGCAGCCGCGCCAACGCTCTGCCGATGCTCATGCCACGGCGCAGTCCTTGCCCCAGCCGGCAACGGCCTGACGCTTCTTCACCCCAAGGGCATCACCGACCCGGTCGAAGATGCCACTGATCCGACTCCGAACTTCGCGCCAAGGATGCCCGCATCCTGGCTACCCCGATTTCGCCAAGGAAACTCCATGACATTCTTTCGCTCCGCCCTCCGCTTTCCCCGCACGCTGCTCTGCGCCAGCCTGATCGGCCTGACCGCCGTCAGCGCCCAGGCCAGCGACGAACAGCCCGGCAAGGGCATCCGCATCCAGCCGCTGCAAAGCCCGATTGCCGAGGAAACCTTCCAGACCCAGCTGGTGGTGAAGGCTCTTGAAAAACTCGGCTACCAGGTGCAGCCCATCAAGGAAGTGGACTACACCGCCGCCCACCTGGCCATTGCCAATGGGGATGCCACCTTCATGGCCGACCACTGGGACCGCCTGCACGAGGACTTCTACCAGAACGCCGGCGGCGACAGCAAGCTCTGGCGCGACAACACTTACTCGGCCGGCGCCCTGCAGGGCTACCTGGTGGACCGCAAGACCGCCGAGCAGCACAACATCACCAACATCGAGCAGATGAAGGATCCCGCCATTGCCCAGTTGTTCGACACCGATGGCGACGGCAAGGCCAACCTGACCGGCTGCAACCCCGGCTGGGGCTGCGAGAAGGCCATCGAGAAGCATCTGGACCAATTCCAGCTGCGCGGCCACATCCAGCATGTGCAGGGCAACTACTCCGCCCTGATCGCCGACACCATCACGCGCTACCAGCAGGGCAAGCCCATCTTCTATTACACCTGGACGCCGTACTGGGTGAGCAACGTGCTCAAGCCCGGCAAGGACGTGGTGTGGCTGCAGGTGCCCGCCAGCGCCAACGCAGGGGCTGACAGCACCGCCCTGCCCAACGGCAAGGACTACGGCTTCATCGTGAACAACCAGCGCATCATGGCCAACCGTGCCTTCATCGAGCAGAACCCGGCTGCGGCCAAACTGTTCAGCGTGATGAAGCTGCCCATCGCCGCCATCAACGCCCAGAACAAGGCCATGAACGACGGCGCCAACAAGCAGGCCGACATCGACAAGCATGTGGCCGGCTGGATCAAGGCGCACCAGCGCCTGTTCGATGGCTGGGTCGACGAGGCGCGTGCGTCTGGCAAGCGCTGAGGTCCTCTGGCCGGGGCCTTCGGGCCAGGGGCTGCATCCCGCCGAAAATAGGCGTAAACTTCCTGTTTGTCTGAAAAAACACCTTGGCGGCAGCATCACTGGAGGGTTGCCGCCTTTTGCTGCCACACACGAAGGAGATCTGCATGAGCGCACCCACCGCACTGTCCGACCGCGACGGAAAAATCTGGATGGATGGCCAGATGGTCGAGTGGCGTGACGCCAAGATCCACGTGCTGACGCACACCCTGCACTACGGCTGCGGCGCTTTTGAAGGCGTGCGCGCCTACAAGACCGAGCAGGGCTCTGCCATCTTCCGCCTGCAGGAACACACCCAGCGCCTGTTCAACAGCGCCAAGATCCTGCGCATCCCCATGCCCTTCTCCCAGGAAGAAGTGAACGAGGCGCAGCGCGCCGTGGTGCGCGAGAACAAGCTGGAAAGCGGCTACCTGCGCCCGCTGGTGTGGCTGGGCTCCGAGAAGCTGGGCGTGTCGCCCAAGGGCACCAAGACCCACGTGATGGTCGCGGCCTGGCCCTGGGGCGCCTATCTGGGCGATGACGGCATGGCCATCGGCATCCGCGTCAAGACCAGCAGCTTCACGCGCCACCACGTCAACATCACCATGACGCAGGCCAAGACGGTGAGCAACTACACCAACTCCATCCTGGCCAACATGGAAGCACTCGACGACGGCTACGACGAAGCCCTGCTGCTGGACAGCGCCGGCTTCGTGAGCGAAGGCTCTGGCGAGAACGTGTTCCTGGTGAAGGACGGCGTGGTCTACACCCCCGACCTGTCTGCCGGCGCCCTCAACGGCATCACCCGCAACACCATCCAGTACATCTGCAAGGATCTGGGCATCGAACTGGTGCAGAAGCGCATCACGCGCGACGAGTGCTACATTGCCGACGAGATGTTCTTCACCGGCACCGCGGCCGAAGTCACGCCCATCCGCGAACTCGATCGCGTGCAGATCGGCATCGGCCGCCGCGGCCCGATCACCGAAAAGATCCAGAGCGCCTTCTTCGATATCGTGAACGGTCGCAATCCCAAGTACGCACACTGGCTGGCGCTGGTGTAACCCCCCTGCACGGAGATACCCCATGAGCAAAGCTGTAGAAATCAAGGCCAGCGACCTGAACCAGGCCGGCGAAGTGTTCTGCCCCAGCCCGCTGGCCGGCATGGAGCTGTGGAACAGCCATCCGCGCGTGTACATCAATGTGTCGAAGCATGGTGAGGGCAAGTGCCCGTATTGCGGGACGGTGTACAAGCTGAAGGAAGGTGAAGTTGTCGCGCACGGGCATTGAGGCTGACACCAGCGTACCTGCCCCGTCCGCCGGATAGCCGCCTGCAAGACGGTTATCCCGCTTTGTTGCGTCTTGACTGGTCAGGCTCCAGTACATTGAATGCCGTGCTTCCATGATCTCTCCAGCTCGCCAAGGCCTCGTGATCCTCGCCACCTTCACCTTGCAGGGAGGCGGTGCCGAACGATTTGTACTCACCCTGGCAAAAGCCTACCAACAACTGGGGGCTGAAGTCCATGTGGTCAGTTTCAAGCGTCAGGTCGACTATGCGCTTCCCGAAGGGGTCTACTACCATTTCCTGAATTACCAGGCATACCGTTGGCTGCCCGATGGCCCTCTGCGTCACCGCCTATTTGCGCGCCAACTTGATCACTATGTGACCCGGCATATTGGCCAACCCGCATTGGTGCTCTCCAACCTCTACCAAGTAGACAAGGTAATGCATTACAGCAGGCTGCCCCATATCGTCTATGTATTGCACAACACCGTATCAATCGAATATGGTCTGACGACAGACGCCCCGACGCAGCAGGCTGCCCAGCTGGCCCGACTGTACGCCAATCATCCGGTAGCCGGTGTCAGCCAGGGGGTTGTTGACGACTATGTACGCCATGTTGAAGCACACCCGAACCTGCATGCCATCCTGAACCCGATTGATCGCGATGCCGTCCGGCAACTGGCACAAGCCTTTACGCCGGATTTGCCCCCGGGCTATCTGGTACACGTTGGCAAGTTCAAGCAACAAAAGGATCAGGCCAGCCTGATCCGCGCTTACGCCGCTTCGCAACGCAAGGTGCCCCTGGTACTGGTAGGCACAGGTCCGGAGCAGGACGCTTGCCAACAACTGGCCGTGGATCTGGGCGTTGCAGACCAGGTCATCTTTGCCGGTTTTCAGCCCAATCCCTATCCCTATATAGCCCATGCAGGTGGCATGGTGTTATCTTCCCGCTTTGAGGGTTTTGGGCTTGTTATCGGGGAGGCGCAAGCCCTGGGGGTTCCGGTCATCAGCACGGATTGTGAATCCGGGCCGCGAGAACTGTTGCCCGGGCATTGCCTGGTTCCGGTGGGGGACATTCCTGCCATGACATCCAGACTCAATGCCTTGATGGCATCACCATCAGATTTCGCATCGGATTTTCAGAGCAGACTACTACCTCATCACGTGGCCATGGAGTACTTGCAACTACAACGCGTGCCACAGGCCACCATCTTGTGACGACAGCTTATAGACTACTCCAGCCATAGAGGCTCCGTACATCCATACGACGGCCAAATCGACGGCTCTTGACAAGAGGACGCAACAATCGGTACCGGAGTGGAAGTTTGGGCTGATCACTCCTCCCTTCGATGTCTGAATCTCCTCCCTCCTGGGTCACGATGGGCCTCGCCAGGAAACCCTGCCTCAACTCGCCCCTGGCATATCGCCAAACATAGTCAATCGGATAAAAAAGATCGTCCGCCGCTGCAATAAAGCTTTCTGCCGCTTTGCGTGACACTACATATCCACTCGCCAAAGCGGGTGCAGGATCACACTCGCAGACAAATCCAACCGAGGCCATGTAGCGCAACCGAAAGATCCGCCATGACCGCCTCCACTCAAGCTGTCGCCAAGCAGCGCGCTCCTTACTCATCCATGGTGATGGTCGATTTGCATGGCGCTGCCACATGGCTCTAAGCACCTCTTCATCTGGTGAATAAGGTGCATTCGCAGACAGATTCAAGAAGTCCAGCTCAGGTTCACGAAGAAAATCTTCAATGAAAGCGGGCACAGAAGGAGCAAGCAGCACATCATCCTCAAGAATCAGGGCATGACTAGCGCCACTGCACAAGAAATTCTTCCAAATTTTCACATGGGAGGCTGCACAAGCCTGTTCCCCTCTGGAAGGAAGCCTTTTCTGATTTAACAGAAATTTCCGTTTGGCAACCAGGGCTACCTGAGCATCTTCTTCTTTTCCATCAATAGCTGAAATTCGCTCAAAATGCAAGCCCAAGCTTTCCATCTGGGATGCAACTTTTGCCATCCGGTCCGGTCGCCTATCCAGATTCAGCACATAAATTTTCATTTCAGAATGAGGCACTGGGTTTTCTTTCAGCCATTAAGCGCATCGTATTAAATCGGCACCGAAACCTTCACAGCCAATCAATCAGCATTGAATATCATCTGCCTCTCATCAAAGAAAGTCCTCTTCACGTATTGTCACATCTATGCGATCCGCTCCAGCGCCAACTAGAAGATGTCGCCATGCCATTCTTGCTTGTGACACTATGCGTCGTATCTTGAACCCAATCTTGCGTGACAATGCGAGCGCTTCCGGCCGCTTACTCCCTGCCGGCGTAATGGCAGAAACAAACGGATTTGCCAGCGGCAGACCGTAATTTTCACACTGATCCAGTTGAATGGCCGCTGCAGGAACCACCTGCCAGGCGTTCAGGGCATAGTGACTCGAGATAAAGGCATCGGCTAGCCCTGGCGCATGGGTTTGCGCCTTTTGCAGCAACTTGCGCGCGCCAGACGGATAGAGCACATACGCTGCAGCGCCAGTGCGATCCTGATAAAGGCGATGCAGACTGAAACGGGAACCTGCCGGATAGGCCTGCTTGCCAATCAGCTTCTTGCGGCTCCGCGTTTCCAGGGTGACCAGATCTGCCTGTCCGGGATGCGTTGCCAGGTGCTCCAGCAAGCCGGGAACCTCGCGTGACAGAAGCGCATCATCCTCCAGAATCAGCCAGGCCTGCCCCGTATCTGCCACATGTTGCCAGGCCGCCTGGTGACTGAGAAAACAGGCCACCTCGGCTGGCCGCAGCTTGCGCTCCCAGCCATTGGCGAGCGATTCGTAGCGCTTTTCATCCAGCTCTTCGGTACTGGTGGCTGCCATGCGCTGCATGGGAATCCCCAGTGCCTCCAACTGTGCCTGCTGAAACGCCAGGCGATCAGCACTCCTTGCCAGATTGATCACCAGTGCCGGAATGGTTGTCGTACTCATGAAATTTGTCACCCCTTGCCAGCCCCATGCTCAATCTTGCCACCAGGCAGTCTTGTCGCGCGTATGCATGGCCCGGAACCGGGCGTAGACATTACCCTCACGCTGTACGCGCTCGAAGACTTCCAGCACCATGGCACCCAGTGGATGAGTTGCACACAGGGCATCCAGCCTCCAGCGCATGTTGCGCAAAGTATCGTCGGTCCCCACGGCAAAGCCAGACACACCATCGAATAATGCCAAACGCTCGGATTGCAAGGACCGTTGACGTTGCGGATCTACCGGAACATCTTCCATGCGATGCAGATAGCGCTCGCTTTCTTGCAACTTGATGGTATTGATCAAGATAACCGCGTTCATCAACAAGGCTTTCAACAAGGCATCAGTGCTGTGGTCGATAAAGGTATCTGCGGCAGAGATCAGCCAGCGTGTGGACAGGGATTGCAGCAGGAAATCCCGTTCCTGCAGCCACAGAGTCTCGAAATCTGAAAAATGCTTGGCAACATCCACCCCACGACGAATCAGCACAATCAACTGGGCGTGGTAATAGTTCATCTCGGGCTGACCACTGAATTCTTGTCGCAAGTCATCCAGATGGGTCTGCAGTTCCTTTTTGCTGCCATGCGTCATGACAGGGATTCCGGCGTCAACACGCCGCTGCTTCAGCTGCTGCAAATCCACGCCATCAATGCTCCTGGCTACTGCGGCAGCACCAAAACGCTTGCGGTGCTGATTGAAGGACAACCAGTTGGCCAATCGGCTGCGAGGTTTTTTCATGGAAAGTCCTGGTGAAAATATAAGGATCTCAGGTCAAGGCATTACGCTGCAGAGGATGCCTCTGCCTGAGCCGGCGGCAGCACCCGCCCCGCCAGCCACACCAGCACCAGCACCGGCAGCCCCAGCAGCGCCGTGCTGGTAAAGAAGGTGGCGTAGCCAAACTGGTCCACAAACGCGCCAGACCAGCCGGCCACGAACTTGGGCAGCAGCAGCATCAGCGACGAGAACAGCGCATACTGCGTGGCGGAATACTGGATATTGGTCAGGCTGGACAAATAGGCAATAAAGGCTGCCGAGGCGATGCCGCCGGCCAGGTTGTCAGCCGATACCACCACGATCAGCGCGTTCACGTCATGGCCATGCCCGGCCAGCCAGGCAAACAGCAGGTTGCTGATGGCACTGGTGATCGCGCCCAGCATCAGGATGCGCATCACGCCAAAGCGCATGGACAGGATGCCGCCTACATAGGCCCCCACCAGCGTCATGATGACGCCGTAGATCTTGGTCACCGCCGCCACTTCGGCCTTGGTGTACTGCATGTCCACGTAAAAGGGATTGGCCATGATGCCCATCACCACATCGCTGATGCGGTACACGCCAATCAGCGCCAGAATCAGGGCGGCCTGCCAGCGGTAGCGGCGGAAGAAATCGGCAAAGGGATCGACCAGGGTCTGGCGCAGCCATTCGCCCGGGGTGCGCGGACTGGGCTGTGCCACCGGTACCGGCTCAGGGGCCAGCAGCACCGTCACGATGCCCACCAGCATGGAAGCTGCCATCACCAGATAGGCGGTCATCCAGGCCTGGTTCTGGTAGCCGCTGCCGGCGGTTTCCGCCCCCGCTGCCAGCCACAGCACACCGGCACCAGCCCAGATCATGGCCAGGCGGTAGCCGGTCTGGTAGGTGGCGGCCAGCGCCGCCTGTTTTTCGGTTTCGGCCGATTCGATACGGAAGGCATCGAGCGCAATGTCCTGCGTGGCCGAGCTGAAGGCCACCACCAGCGCCGCCGCCGTGACGGCAAACAGGCCCTGCTGCGGGTTGCCCAGCGCCATGGCCACCAGCCCGCCCACAATGCCCAGCTGGGCCAGCAGCAGCCAGCTGCGCCGCCGGCCCAGCCAGCGTGTCAGCAGCGGAATCGGCACCCGGTCCACCAGTGGGGCCCAGACCCACTTGAAGCCATAGGCCAGGCCCACCCAGCTCAGAAAACCGATGGTGGCACGGTCAATGCCGGCCTCGCGCAGGCGAAAGCTCAGGGTGCCCAATACCAGCAACAAGGGCAGACCGGCCGAGAAGCCCAGCGCCAGCATGCGCAAGCTGGCCGGCTCCAGGTAGACGCGCAGGGATTCGCGCCAGGTCGGGCGCGTGGCAGCGGCAGTTTCGGAAGATGCAGACATGGTCAACGTTGTATCACGCCCCGGAGCCAATTCAGCGGGCTGGCGGCATCTTTTGCCATACGGCAGCAGGTGCCATGGAAGAGCCCGATCAGGTGCCCGCCACAAACGGGTTGCTGACGCGCTCGCGGCCAAATGTGCTTTCCGGGCCGTGGCCGGGAATGAACACGGTGTCGTTGCCCATGGGCCACAGGCGTTGCGTGATGCTGGCAATCAGCGTGTCGTAATCGCCACCGGGAAAGTCGGTGCGGCCAATGGAACCGGCAAACAGCACATCACCCACAAAAGCGCGATTCGCCTCGGCCGAGTGGAACACCACATGGCCCGGCGTATGACCGGGGCAGTGGCGCACCTGCAGCGTGCTCTGGCCCAGCTGCACCGTATCGCCATCCTGCAGCCAGCGCGTGGGCGTGAACACGCGCGCCGGCGGAAAACCGTAGTTGATCGCCGTTTGCGGCAAGGCATCGATCCAGTACTGGTCGCCCTCATGCGGGCCGATGATCGGCAGTTGCAGCTGCTCGGCCAGATCGGCGGTGCCGGCGCAGTGGTCCACATGGCAATGCGTCAGCAGGATCTGCTTGAGCGTGATGCCCTGCTTCTCGGCAAAGGCCAGCAGGCGCGGCAGGTCGCCGCCCGGATCGACCACCGCGCCCTCCATGGTCTGGTCGCACCAGAGGATGGAGCAGTTCTGCTGGAACGGGGTGACTGGAATGGTGTGGTAGTGCAGCATGGTTCTATTTTGAATGAAATGCCAGGTGCAGGCCGTGCGAGCGGCCATGGGACCCCGTACGCCTCACAGCGTGAAATCGTAATCAATCGTGATCGGCGCGTGGTCGGAGAACTTCTCGCCCTTGTAGATGGATTCGACCTGCGCATGCGCAGCCAGTGCCGGCGTAGCCAGATGGTAGTCCAGACGCCAGCCCACGTTCTTGGCATAGGCCTGACCGCGGTTGCTCCACCACGTGTAGCACTCGTCCGTGGCCTCGGGCTTGAGCTGGCGGTACACATCCACGATGCCGGCCTCGCCCAGCAGGCGCGTCATCCAGGCACGCTCCTCGGGCAGAAAGCCGCTGTTCTTGCGGTTGCCCTTCCAGTTCTTCAGGTCGATCTCGTTGTGGGCGATGTTCACGTCGCCGCACAGGATGAAATCGCGCTCGCGCTTGAGGTCGAGCAGATACGGAAACATCTCGTCCAGGAAACGGTATTTCGCCTCCTGGCGCAGCTCACCCGACGAACCGCTCGGAAAATAGCAACTGATGATGGACAGCTTGCGTTCCGGCGTGTCGAAGCGCAGTTCGAGGTAGCGCCCCTCGGCATCAAACTCGGCCGAGCCAAAGCCCACGCGCACGTCGCTCGGCGTGTGGCGCGTGTAGATGCCCACGCCCGAGTAGCCCTTCTTCTCGGCAAAGTGGAAGTAGCCCTGCAGCTCGGCCAGCACCTCGAAACGGCCCACGATGTCGGCCTGCTGCGCCTTCACTTCCTGAACACACATACAATCAGGAGCATGCGCAGCCAGCCAGGGCTCCAGGCCCTTGGTGGTGGCCGAACGGATGCCATTGAGGTTCAAACTGGTCAAACGGAACACTGCGCGCTACTCCCTCTCGATTCACTGATTGCTGTCTGTCACACCATGAGCCAAGCCGCCCCCACTCCTGCCCCGATCGACCATCTGGCCGAAGATTTCGTTGCCTTTGCGGTGGACAGCGGCGTGCTGCGCTTCGGCAGCTTCATCACCAAGGCCGGCCGCCAGTCGCCCTACTTCTTCAATGCGGGCCTGTTCAATGACGGCGCCATGCTGGGACGGCTGGCCCAATTCTATGCGCAGCGCATCCTGTCCAGCGGCATCGAATACGACATGCTGTTTGGCCCGGCCTACAAGGGCATCCCGCTGGTGGCGGCCGTGGCGGTCGAACTGGCGCGCCTGGGCCACAACAAGCCCTTTGCCTACAACCGCAAGGAAGCCAAGGACCATGGAGAAGGCGGCAGCCTGGTCGGTGCGCCGCTGCAGGGCCGCGTGCTGATCGTCGATGACGTGATGTCGGCCGGTACCGCCGTGCGCGAATCCATCGCGCTGATCCAGGCGGCCAAGGCGATTCCCGCCGCCGTGGCCGTCGCGCTGGACCGCCAGGAAATGGCCACCGAAAACGGTCAGGACGTGCCCTACAGCGCCGTGCAGTACGTGCGCGAGCAGCTCGGCATGCAGGTATGCGCCATAGCCACGCTGGATGACCTGCTGGGTTACCTCACGCACCTGCCGCAGGGCGATGCCAGCATGGCCGAGCACCACGCCCAGGTGCTGGCCTACCGCGAACGCTACGGCGTGCGCTGAACCTGCGACAGCCTCTTTCCGACCGGCAACGGGGCCACACGGCGCGGCTGCGCCTGGTGCTGCCTGCCTTGGTTGTTCCAGTGCAGCAACCTGTAGGGTTCACGCCAAAAAGGCGTCATACCCGGTCTTGAGCACCAGCGCCAGCACCACCACGATGAAGGCCTTGCGCACAAAGCCGGCGCCGTGCCGCAGCGCCAGCCAGGATCCGAGAAAGCTGCCCGCCACGTTCGCCACCGCCATGGCCAGCCCCAGTTGCCACCAGACATGGCCCTTGCTGGCAAACAGCGCGATCGCGGCCACATTGGTGCTGACGTTGATCAGCTTGGCACCGGCTGACGCGTGCAGGAAGTCATAGCCCAGCACCCGCACCAGCAGGAATACCAGAAAGCTGCCGGTACCCGGCCCGAAGAAGCCATCGTAGATGCCCAGCGCCAGCCCGATCAGGCTGGCCGCCAGGATCTCGTTGCGCCCGCCCCAGCGCGGCTGATGGTGCGTGCCCAGATCCTTGCGTGCCAGCGTGTAGAGCAGGATGGCGATCAGCACCAGCGGCAGCGCCTTGCGCAGCAACTCGGGCGACACCATGGTGACGGCCCAGGCACCCACCCAGGAGCCGGCAAAGCCTGCAGCGGCAGCCGGCAGCATGGCCCGCCACGGCAGCGTCACGCGGCGCGCAAAGCGCCAGGTGGCAAAGCTTGTGCCCCACACCGAGGCCGACTTGTTGGTGCCCAGCAAGGTGGCCGGCACCGCATTGGGAAAGGTCGCAAACAGCGCCGGCAGCAGGATCAGCCCGCCACCGCCCACGATGGCATCCACGCAGCCCGCAAACAGCGAGGCGACAATCACGACAAACCAGTCCATCGGGTACTTTCAGGGGCAGAAACAGAAACAGCCCCGAGGCCGGGGCTGTCATGGCAGGGTGTGTTTACACCACGGCGCCTGCGTTCTCGTCGGTGGGGTCGTTGTCCTTGCGCACCGGATTCTTGATCAGGTCCTCGCGCTTGATGCCCAGCCACATGGCGATGGCCGCAGCCACGAACACCGAGGAGTAGATGCCGAACAGAATGCCGATGGTCAGCGCCACGGCAAAATAGTGCAGCGTCTCGCCCCCGAACACCAGCATCGACAGCACCATCAGCTGCGTCGAGCCGTGCGTGATGATGGTCCGGCTGATGGTGCTGGTGATGGCATGGTCAATCACCTGCGTGGTGGTCAGCTTGCGGTAGCGGCGGAAGGTCTCGCGGATCCGGTCGAAGATCACCACCGATTCGTTCACCGAGTAGCCCAGCACCGCCAGCACCGCCGCCAGCACCGCCAGCGAGAACTCCCACTGGAAGAAGGCGAAGAAGCCCAGGATGATGATCACGTCGTGCAGGTTGGCGATGATGGCCGAAACGGCGTATTTCCACTCGAACCGGATCGCCAGATACAGGATGATGCCGCCGATCACGAAGGCCAGCGCCTTCAGGCCGTTGGTCACCAGTTCCTGCCCCACCTGCGGGCCGACGAACTCCACCCGGCGCAGCGTCACATCAGGGCTGGCCGCCTTCAGCTCGGCCATCACCTTGTCGCTCTGCTCGGCGGACGTCACGCCCTGCTTGAGCGGCAGGCGGATCATCACATCGCGCGACGAACCGAAGTTCTGCACCAGCACGTCCTGGTAGCCCAGCTTGGCGACCGAGGCGCGCACCTTGTCGATTTGCGCCGGCTGGCTGTAGGCCACTTCCATGACCGTGCCGCCGGTAAACTCCACCGACAGATGCAGCCCGCGCGTAACCAGAAAGAACACGGCCAGTGCAAACGTCACCGCAGAGATGATGTTGAACACCAGCGCATGGCGCATGAACGGGATGTCTTTTTTGATGCGGAAGAATTCCATGGCCGCTTACTCCTTGCCCACGCGCTTGTCCATCACCGAGGCCAGCGAGGCCGTCGGGCCGGTGGCACCGGATTTCCATACCGTGCCGATCGACACGCTCTTGAGCTTGCGCTGGCGGCCGTACCAGAGGTTGACCAGGCCACGCGAGAAGAACACCGAGGAGAACATCGAGGTGACGATACCCAGGCAGTGCACCACGGCAAAGCCGCGCACCGGGCCGGTACCCCAGGCCAGCAGCGCCAGACCGGCGATCAGCGAGGTGACGTTGGAGTCCAGAATGGTTGCCCAGGCGTGCTCGTAGCCGGCGTGGATGGCCGCCTGCGGCGACACGCCATTGCGCAGCTCCTCACGCACACGCTCGTTAATCAGCACGTTCGAGTCGATGGCCATGCCCAGCGCCAGCGCCATGGCTGCCATGCCGGGCAGCGTCAGCGTGGCCTGCAGCATCGACAGGATGGCCACCAGCAACAGCAGGTTCAGACCCAGCGCCAGCGCGGAGAACATGCCGAACAGGTGGTAGTACACGATCATGAACAGCACCACGCCAAGGAAACCCCAGGCCACGCTCTTGAAGCCCTTGGCGATGTTGTCGGCACCCAGGCTCGGGCCGATGGTGCGTTCTTCCACGATTTCCATCGGGGCGGCCAGCGAACCGGCGCGCAGCAGCAGCGCGGTGTCGGCCGCTTCCTGCGTGGTCATGCGGCCGCTGATCTGCACACGTCCGCCGCCGATCTCGCTGCGGATCACCGGCGCCGTCACGACCTCGCCCTTGCCCTTTTCGAACAGCAGGATGGCCATGCGCTTGCCGACGTTGTCGCGCGTGATGTTCTTGAAGATGGTCGATCCCTTGCCGTCCAGCGTCAGGTTCACGGTCGGTTCCTGCGTCTGGCTGTCGAAGCCGGGCTGGGCGTCGGTCAGGTTCTCGCCGGTCAGGATGACCTGCTTCTTGACGATCTCGGTGCGGCCTTCGCGGTCCGGGAACTTCTCGGCGCCGAAGGGCACCGGGCCATTGCCGGTAGCAGCGGCGTTCGCCTCCGTGCTGTCATCCACCATGCGCACTTCCAGCGTGGCGGTGCGGCCCAGGATTTCCTTGGCCTTGGCGGTGTCCTGCACGCCCGGCAGCTGCACCACCACGCGATCCAGACCCTGCTGCTGGATCACCGGCTCGGCCACGCCCAGCTCGTTGATGCGGTTGTGCAGCGTCAGGATGTTCTGCTTGAGCGCCTGCTCTTGGAACTTGACCAGGGACGGCGGCTTGTAGCTCGTGACCAGCTTGGTCTCGGTCTGCACCACCTGCATGTCGGGCATGGTGTCCTGGATGGCAAAGCGGGCCTTCTCGGCCGTAGCGGCGTCGGCAAACGTGGTTTCCACAGTGTCACCCACGCGCGTGATGTCCTCGTAGCGCAGCGTCTTCTCGCGCATCAGCGTGCGCACGTCGCCGGCGATGGCATCCAGGCGCTTGGTCACGGCCGTCTTCATGTCGACCTGCAGCATGAAGTGCACACCGCCACGCAGGTCCAGACCCAGGTACATGGGCGCGGCATGCAGCGCCGTCAGCCACTGGGGCGAGCGCGACACCAGGTTCAGCGCCACCGTGTAGGAGGGATCGGCAGGATCGGGGTTGAGCGCCTTCTCGACCACGTCACGCGCCTTGATCTGCGCGTCGGTGCTGTCGAAGCGCACCTTGAGCGAATTCGGCTCCAGCGTGTTCAGGTCGGGCGTGAGCTGAGCGGCAGCCAGCGCAGCCGTGACCTGCTGCTGCACCGCGGCATCCACCTTGGCGACCGACTTGGCGGGCGACACCTGCACGGCCGGCGCCTCGCCGAAAAAGTTGGGCAGGGTGTAGATCAACCCCACCAGCAGGGCCACCAGCATGATGGCGTATTTCCAGACCGGGTAACGGTTCATGGCTTGCGTCTTTCAACAAACAGCAGGCCGGACACGCGTGGTCCGCACCTGCCGGGAGCGCCCGGCCACCCGGCCTGGCGCCATTCGCGGGGAATTACTTGATGGTGCCCTTGGGCAGCACCTGCACCACGGCGCTCTTCTGCAGCTGCACTTCAACGCCGTTGGCCACCTGCACGTCGACGTTGCCGTCACGCACACGCGTGACCTTGCCGAGAATGCCACCGGCCGTCACGACTTCATCGCCAGCTGCCAGGGCCTCGACCATGGCGCGGTGTTCCTTCTGTTTCTTCATCTGCGGACGGATCATCACGAAGTACAGCACCGCGAACATCGCGATCATCGGCAGGAAAGACATGATGGACGACATCGGATCGCCCGAAGCGCCGCCGGCGGCCTGAGCGTAGGCATTGGAAATGAACACGGATTGGACTCCTGAAATGGGGTGAATTGGCACGGCGGCGGCACAGGCTGCGCCCCGACCGCGTCTTGGGTCAACGAACTATTGTAATTGGTGCGCCGCACACGCGTGTAAAAACGGCTAGTGCTGCTCGCGCTCCCAGTCCGCAAACTCGCGCGGATACACGGTGCGGAAGTGCGCAATGGCCTGCTGTGCCTCCGCCTCGCGACCCAGCAACTGCAGCGCCTTGATGATGCGCTCCACCACCCGCGCCTCGGGGCTGAAGTGCATCAGGCGCTGTGCCTGGGCCAGCTGTTCGGCAGCGTTCTGCTCCGTGAGCGGGATGGTGCTGATGCCGGCAAAGCGCACCGCGTTCTGGTACAGCGGCGTGCGGCTGGCCTGCGCCACCGTATTGCTGGCAAATGGCCAGACCCGATCCTCCGGCGCCGTGTACAGCTGGGTCACGCGCACGAAATCGAAGCTGGCGTAGAACAGGCCGAGCAGCATCAGGACCGCCACGGCGTACTGGGCCTTGAGCCAATGGCGCTCTGCTGGCGCCACGACCGGACTGCCGGTTGTTGCGCCTTCAGTGGCCACGCCGGTTGCAGCACCCTGCTCCACCGCCCTGGCAGCCTGAGGCAGCCTGCCGGCCGGCGTTTTCTGCCCGCGCGTCCGTGCCGCCGTGGCCCACAGCGCCCCCAGCGTCAGCCCGCAGGCCAGCTGGAACGGTGCATACCACAGCGGATACTCGAGCAGGCTGTGCACGCCGATGGCAGCCAGCACGCCCCACATCAGCTGCCGCGCCGGCGATTGCTCGGCCCAGGGGCGTGAGCGCCACAGCCAGACCAGTACCACGGCGCAGAACAGCAGCGCCAGCGGGGCGCCGAGCTCCACAGCCAGATGCAGCGGCAGGTTGTGGGCGTTGTCCAGCATGTCGCAGAAACGCGTGCCGGGATAGTTGGCGTAGTAGTGGGCATAGTCCAGCTCACCCCAGCCCCAGCCGGTCCACGGCTTCTGGGCCGTCAGCTGCAGCACGTTGCTCCAGAGCACGGTACGGCTGATGCAGGCGCGGCTGTCCTTGCCCTCCAGCCGCACCAGGATGTCGGTCATGCCGGCGAGGTGCGGCATCACGTAGCCGGCAGCCAGATAGGCCACCAGAATCGCACCCAGCCACAGCATCACGGCCGGGCGCGAAGGCTGGCTCTCGTGCCTTTCGCCAGCCGGACGGCGCCAGTCCCACCACGCCAGCAGCACCAGCAGCACCGCGAGCTGCACCAGTCCGGTGCGGGACAGCGTGAGTGCCATGCACACCGCCAGCGGCAGCATCAGCAGCCAGGCCAGCAGCGTGCCTCCATGACGCCCCAGCCAGCGCCCGACAAGCTGCTGCAGCGCACCGCATTGCCACAGATACCAGAGCGCCCAGAGCGCGATGTTCATCAGCGTGGCGTACTGGTTGCGCTGGCGCAGGTTGCCGTAGACCTGTCCGGCCGCGGCATGGTTGACCAGATCGCCCAGCCAGGCCGTGTGCTGGAAATACTGCAGCAAGCCGATGCCGGCATTGAGCAGGCCTGCCAGTAACCACGCCCAGGCAATCAGGCGCACACCCGCATACAGCGCTGGCTTGTGTCCCTGCGCCGCAACGGCAGCATCATCCTGCGCCATGCGCGCGCCGACCGCAGCCGCCGCCCCGATCATCAGCATGCCCAGGGCCAGCAACTGCCAGGCCCGGTCAAACACCAGTCCGCCCAGACTCGCCACCACGATGAAGGCGCCGGCATACACCGCCGACGGGCTGGATCGCCAGGAGGGGAAGGCCAGGAACAGCAGGCTGATGCACATCCAGCCGGTCAGCAAGGGAATGGCGGGGGTCATGGCCCCGCCGGCGACCGGGTTCAGCCATGGAACGCAGGCGCAGAGCATGAAAAACGCCGCGTGAAAGGCGGCGTTGCTGGTCTCCGGGACCGGCCGGAAAGGGGAACGTTCAGAAACGAGGGACATGCTGGCCAAGGACGAGTTCGGAGCAGTCCGCATTATGCCGCGGGGCGCATGGATTGCCCATGGGGGCCGATGTGCAGTCTGCTTGCGCCAGGCGCCCGCACAACATCCGCACTTCGCCGCAGCTTACCGTTTCACCTGTGCCGCACATTCACCGGCACTGGGCAGGCAGCAGTTCCGCGCGGACGGCGTTGTCGGGAGGCGGGACGTTGTCCGCCCCTGTCATGCTGCTGGCCACGGTGTTGCTCGCTCCCACACAAGCCCAATCGATGGCACCACTGTTGCCATCCGCCTGGGCTGTGGCCAGCGGCACCGCAGCGCCCGCATCTGCACCGGTACGCACCAGCGGCACCAGCTGTACACGGTTGTTGCTTCCCACGCCAGCAGCCTCGCGAAACACCACGGTGATGACCCCGTTGCTCTCGTCTGCCAGTGCAGCACAGTCCGTATTGCCGATGCAGACGCGTTCGACATACTTGGCATTGGCTCCAGTGTCTCCGGCCTGCTGGTTCCAGCTGGTGCTCACACGGGCCAGATCCTGCTGCGAGCTGGCGCCTTCGGAGGCGATGCGCTGCTTGGCCGCCTCTGCCAGAGCCAGTCCCTCGGTAATGCGGGTGCGGCTGACATGGTCCTGGTAGGACGACAGCGCCAGCGTGGCGGCAATGCCCACGATGGCGACGACCACCATCAGTTCGATCAGGGTGAATCCGCGCTGGCGGTTCGGCTTCATGCAAGGCTCCTGCAGGAGGCCCTGCAGCGCCTTCCGGGCGCATTCAGGCCGTATTAATTAAATATTTAGTACTATATCATTTTCCACGCTACTCGCCGGAACGCCATTGAAATGGAAAGTCTGCCCCTGCTGCAGCAGGTGCAGGCGACAGCGCTGCTGTCCGGCCACGGTCCGCAGCGGCTCCAGCTCGCGCAGGATGGCCCCCATGTCACCCGGCTTGATGTGGCTCAGGAACAGTTCGACCTCCCCAGCATCCAGCGCCTCCAGCTCTTCAGCCAGCGCCGACACGGTCAGATGCCCGCTGCGGTCGGCAAAGGACTGGTCCGTGTTCGGGAAGGTTGTTTCAGTCACCAGCCAGCGCACCCCGTGCCCTTCGGCATGCATGGCATTGAGCCGCTGCCAGAGCGCCGAATTGCGTCCGGTATCGCCCGTGAACGCCCAGGCCCCCCCTCCGTGGCTGACCGCATAGCCCACGGCCGGTACGGTGTGTCTGGCGGGCAGCACCTCCAGCCAGCGGCCTGCCGTCCACTCCAGCCGCTCGCCGGTCTGCAGCGGCACCAGCTGGATGGCAGGCTGCTGCGGGGTCGGAAGCACCGTGAAATCCGGCCAGATCTGCTGGTTGAACAGGTGGGCATGCATGGCCTCGAGCACCTCAGGCAGCGCATACACGCGGATCGGCCCCCGCCCCTGGGCCATGCGCTGGCGCACACCGGCATCAGCCAGCAACGGCAGGGCGGCGATATGGTCCAGGTGGGCGTGCGTGATGAAGACATGGTCGATGCCCTGCTGCACCGACAGCGGCAGATCGAACAGGCCGGTTCCGGCATCGATCAGGGTATCGTCATCGATCAGGAAACAGGTGGTCCGGGCACGGGTATCCATGCCCCCCGCACACCCCAGCACTGAAATCTGCATGCCATGCTCCAGCGTTGCAAGGTCACCCGCGACCGTGCACGCGTCGGCGCTTGCAGGGATGACAGGCTATCTGCCCCATTGTCTGCGAGGGTGTCGTGTGCGCGGCTCCCCGCCCATCCCTCAACCGGCATCCTCCGTGAGATAGATCACGTCAGCCGATTTCTTCAGGGTCTGCAGCGTCACGCCATCCCAGTCCGCTGCGGGCGGCCGTGCCAGAAAGTCATCAATCCGCTCCCGGTAGAGCCGGTACAGAACGCGTCTCGGCGCCAGCGCCTGCAACTGCACCAGCAGGGCATCGCAACGTTTCCAGTCCTGTGCCAGATAGTCCTGGCGGAACTGGTGCCAGAGTCCCAGTTCCCGCTGCTGCCCGGCATCCAGCTCGGAGCCGTCGGTGAAGGGCACATAGATGTTGACGGCCTGTGCCTTGCCGCTCACGCGGATACGGTCCAGCCACTGCCAATGGCACTGCGCCACCTGTTGCACCGTCTGCTCCCCCACCACCATCGGTACACCGTAGGTGCGCGCCAGCGGCTCCAGCCGTGCCGCCAGGTTGACGGCATCGCCGATGACGGTGTAGCTGCGCCGCATTTCCGAGCCCATGTCTCCCACGCTCATCAGTCCGGTGTTGATGCCGATACTGGCCCCGATGGCGGGCAGCCCGGCGGCCCTGCGCTCCTGGTTGTAGCCATGCATCATGGCGCGCAACTCGATGGCGGTCTTGACGGCGTGCCAGGCATGCGCCTCGTCGGCCACGGGTGCACCCCAGAACACCATCACGCAATCGCCCATGTACTTGTCGATCGTGCCGTGGTTGGGCCCGATGACGTCCGCCATGCGGTTGAAGATGTCATTGAGCAGCGCCTGCAGCGACTCAGGATCCATCGATTCCGACAGCGAGGTGAACTGCTGCAGGTCGCAGAACATCACGGTCAGTTCGCGCGAAACCGCCTGCGTGGTGTACTGCTCGGGGTGGGTCGCCATGCGCGCCACCAGCTCGGTGGGCACATAGTGGCCGAACAGCTCCACCAGTTGCCGCTTGGTGCGCCGCTCCACAAAAAAGCCGAAACTGGTGTGCAGCACGTAGGTCAGCAGGATGGTCAGCAGGATCGAGGCCAGCGGCAGCATCAGGCCTTCCCGGATGAACAGCTCCAGATGAAAGACGACGAACACCGCCGCCATGCCCAGGCTCCAGAGCAGCGCGCCCACCATGCCGGTGCGCGCCAGCACGACGAGCAGCAGGCCTACCGCAAGCATCATGGCCACTGCGGCATAGCCGCGGCTGTAATCCGGGGCCTGCAGAAAATCCCCGTCGAGCATGGCCGAGAGCACACTGGCGTGCACCTCCACGCCGGGATAGGCCGTGGATACCGGTGTGGCGCGCAGGTCTCGCAGGCCTGGAGCGGTCGTGCCGACCAGCACCAGCTTGTGCCGCAGCTCGCCCTCCGCCAGCCTGCCATCCAGCACGTCCTTGGCCGACACATAGCGATAGCGCCCCCCGGGAACCCCGCTGCCGCTGCGGAACGGCACCAGAAACCGCCCGCCAGCCACTGTCGGCACCAGAAAGCTGCGGCCGTCCTGCTCCAGTTCGATACCGATCAGGCGCTGCTGCGGGGGCAGGCCTTCGGGCTGCAGGGGCACGAGTCGCGCCGCGTCCACCTGCAGGGCCAGCATCAGCATCTCGAGGGCCAGCGCAGGATAGTAGGCAGTCCTGCCCTCTTCCAGTCGGCGCGCCACCAGGGGGATGCTGCGCAGCACGCCGTCGCTGTCGATCTCGGCATTGATGAAACCACCATGCCCCACCGCCCGCGCCAGCGCGGGAAGGCTGCCCGCATAACCCTGCATCAGGGGCACGCGCGGATACACCTCGGGGTCGCCCGGCTGCGGCTTGATGCGCAGCGGCGGCGTAAGGCTGCCGGTTTCCAGCACCGGCGGCCGGTTCGAGTAGTAATAGCCCAGCACCACCGGCTGCCCCTGCAGGGCCCGGACCAGTTCGCCATCCCGGTCGAAGCGTTCGGCCAGCTGCTTCAGCTGTTCGTCCAGCACCGGGCCGGACTGGCGCTGGCTGCGCAGCCATTCGCTCACGCGCGGCAGGGTATCGTCACGTTCCGGCTCGGCGAACAACACGTCATAGCCCAGCACGGCCACCTGCTGGCGCTGCAGCAGCTCCTCGCTCAGGCTGGCCAGCACGCTGCGCGACCAGGGCCAGCGGCCATATTGCTGCAGGCTTTGCTCGTCGACATCGACGATGACGATGCGCTCATCCAGCGTGGCCGGCGCGCGACCGTGCATCAGCATCACGTCGTGCACCTGCTGCTCGAGCCGGGTGACGGTGCCGTACTGCACGATGCCCAGGGCATGCGGCAGCATCACCAGCAGGGGCACCAGCCCCAGCAGCACGCGGCCCCAGCCGCCCGCACGCCACAGGTTCAGGCCCTGACGCGCCCAGCGCCGGCCCCGTGATTGCCGAACCATCGAAGATACCTGCTGATCCACCCGATGCTACCCTTGTCCTTTGCCTTCCGAATGTACCGGAATGCACCCGCCATGCACACCCTGGCGGGCAGCCGCCCATGAAAAAACCGCTGCCCCCGAAGGAACAGCGGTTCTCACCGGCAGACCGACCCGCGTGCGCCGGCGAGGCGCTGCAGGTCAGCCATCCGCGTCAGATCAGAGCAGACCCTTGAGCAGCTTGCCCATCTCGGACGGGTTGCGCGTGACGGTGAAGCCGCACTCTTCCATGATGGCGAGCTTGGCTTCGGCCGTGTCGGCACCACCGGAGATCAGCGCACCGGCGTGGCCCATGCGCTTGCCGGGAGGCGCAGTCACGCCAGCGATGAAGCCCACGATCGGCTTCTTCATGTTTTCCTTGCACCAGTAGGCGGCTTCTGCCTCGTCCGGGCCACCGATCTCGCCGATCATGATCACGGCATCGGTATCGGGATCGTCGTTGAACATCTTCATGACGTCGATGTGCTTGAGGCCGTTGATCGGGTCGCCACCGATACCGACGGCGCTCGACTGGCCGATGCCCAGTTCGCTCAGCTGTGCCACGGCTTCGTAGGTCAGCGTGCCGGAACGGCTCACCACGCCCACGCGGCCCTTCTTGTGGATGTGGCCGGGCATGATGCCGATCTTGATTTCGTCAGGCGTGATGGTGCCGGGGCAGTTGGGGCCCAGCAGCAGCGTGCGCTTGCCGCCGGCGGCTTCCTTGGCCTTCATCTTGTTGCGCACTTCCAGCATGTCGCGGATCGGGATGCCTTCGGTGATGCAGATGGCCAGGTCCAGGTCGGCTTCGCAGGCTTCCCAGATGGCGGCGGCAGCACCTGCCGGCGGAACGTAGATCACGGACACGGTAGCGCCGGTCTGCTTGGCAGCCTCGCTCACGTTGGCGTAGATCGGGATGCCTTCGAAGTCTTCACCGGCCTTCTTGGGGTTGACACCTGCCACGAAGCAGTTCTTGCCATTCGCGTAGTCACGGCACATGCGGGTGTGGAACTGGCCGGTTTTGCCAGTGATACCCTGGGTGATGACTTTGGTGTCCTTGTTGATCAGAATACTCATGGATTGCTCCGATGTTTTCGGTTATTGAGCGTTGAATTCCACGCGGCGGTTACGCTGCTGGCCTTCAGGAGTCGAGTTGTCGGCTACCGGCTTTTCGCTGCCGTAGCCCTTCGCGGTCAGGGTCGCGGCATCCACGCCCTGCTGTACCAGATACGCCTTCACTGCGTCTGCACGCTCTTGCGAGAGTGTCAGGTTGGCTGCAGCGTCGCCCGTGTTGTCGGTATGGCCAGCCACTTCGCCGCCCAGCCTGGCTTCCTTCAGCGCGGCAGCCAGCTCGTCGAGCTCGGCCTTGCTTTCGGAACGCAGGGTGGCTTTGGCCGTGTCGAACTCGACATTGATCCGGAAGGTCTTGACGCCCGCTTTCAGGGCATCGGCAGCCTTCATGACCTCGGGCTTGACGGCACTCACGTCCACCTCGGCACCCTCGAACCAGCCGCGCAGCTTGCCGGCGATGTCGCCGATCAGCGCCTCGCCCAGCGCGCCGCCCAGGGCCAGCTTGCTGCCCGCCGCCTGCACAGTGGCAGAGGCGTTGGCCTTGAGCCAGTCGAACAGCTCGCCCAGGCGCAGGCCCAGGTTGGCTTTCGGCAGGCTGGCGTCCACGGTCAGCTGGTCGATGACGTTGCCGGCACCGAACTTCTCGGTGGCGGCAGCCAGCAGCAGATCCTTGGCGGACTGGTCGGCCACCTTGCCCTCGAGCGTCAGCTTGCCATCGGTCACGCGGGCCAGCCAGTCACCGAAGTGCAGGCCGGCAGCCACGGGAGCGGCAGCAGATGCCGGTTCGGAAGCAGCAGCAACAGGCTCGGAAGCCACGGGCGCCGTCACTGGCACCTCGACCGGAGCCTGGCCGCACATGCGCAGCAGCGCCAGTGCCACCAGGGCCACGGCCGCCAGCCACAGCGCCTTGCCCCACCAGGTTCCGGCGGGAGCGGGCTCGTCGTTGTCGTCGTGATGGCCATGCGCCGCGTCGTGCGCGGCAGCAGCCGGTACAGGAACGGCTTGCGCCGCCACCGGTGCAGCGGCAGCCACGGGGGCAGCAGCGGCGAGCGGGGCGACGGCAGCCGTCGTTGCGTCATGGGAGTCGGTCTTCACCGGGTCACGCCCGGCCACACCGGCGATTACGCCTGCGGCTGCAGGCATTTCACCACCGGTGTGATCAGGCTTTCCCACAGCGGCCACCACCTTTTCGGCCGCTTCGGCCATGGTGTTGGCAGTGATGATCGGGAGACCCGATTCCGCGAGAATCTTCTTGCCGGCTTCTTCGTTGGTGCCCTTCATGCGGACCACCAGCGGCACGGACAGGCCGACCGCCTTGGAAGCAGCCACCACGCCTTCGGCAATGGTGTCGCACTTCATGATGCCGCCGAAGATGTTGACCAGGATGGCCTTCACATTCTTGTTCTTCAGCATGATCTTGAAGGCTTCGGTCACCTTCTCGGTGGTGGCACCGCCGCCCACATCGAGGAAGTTGGCCGGCTCGCCGCCGTACAGCTTGATCGTGTCCATGGTGGACATCGCCAGACCGGCGCCGTTCACCAGGCAGCCGATGTTGCCGTCCAGGCTGATGTAGGCCAGGTCGAACTTGGAAGCCTCGACTTCAGCCGGATCCTCTTCGTCCAGGTCGCGGTAGGCCACGATCTCGGGATGACGGAACAGGGCGTTGCTGTCGAAGTTGAACTTGGCGTCCAGGGCGATGATGTTGCCCTTGCCGTCACGGTTCAGCGGGTTGATCTCGACCAGGGAAGCGTCCGTGTCCATGTAGCACTTGTACAGCTTCTGGCAGACGTCGATGAACTGCGCCTTGGAGTCTTCGGGCATGCCGACACCCTTGGCCAGCTCTTCGCCCTGCTCGGCGGTCAGGCCGGCTGCGGGGTCGACGAACACCTTGATGATCTTCTCGGGGGTGGAGTGGGCCACTTCCTCGATGTCCATGCCGCCTTCGCTGGAAGCGATGAAGGCCACCTTCTGGGTGCCGCGGTCGGTCACGCAGGACAGGTAGTATTCCTTCTGGATGTCGGCGCCTTCCTCGATGTACAGGCGGCGGACCTTCTGGCCTTCGGGACCGGTCTGGTGCGTCTTGAGCTGCATGCCCAGGATGTCGCCAGCCAGGGTCTTGACGTCGTCGATGGACTTGGCAACCTTCACGCCGCCGCCCTTGCCACGGCCGCCCGCATGGATCTGAGCCTTCACCACCCACACCGGGCCACCCAGCTTCTGGGCGGCTTCAACGGCTTCCTGAACGGTAAACGCGGGAATGCCGCGCGGTACGGGCACTCCAAACTGGCGCAAGATTTCCTTGCCTTGGTACTCATGAATCTTCATGCGGTATCTCTCTTGTGAGTGGAAAATGAGCCCGTGAACCGGCCTGTAGGCGACTGTACGGGACGGAAAAAATCCGGCGATAAATGTATCATGTACTACTTACAGCCAGCTTATTCAGCCTAGCAGCTTTCTAGAGGAAAACCCTATGTCCGTGCACAAAATTTTCATCGACGGCGAGGCCGGAACCACCGGCCTGCAGATCCGCGAACGCCTGGCCGGAATGCCCGGCATCGAGGTCGTCAGCATCGACCCGGCACTGCGCAAGGATCCCGCCGCCAAGCAGAAGCTGATGGGCGAAGTGGACGTGGTGATCCTGTGCCTGCACGACGATGCCGCGCGCGAGTCGGTGGCGCTGATCGACGCCCTGCCCGGCCGCAAGCCGCGCATCATCGATGCCTCCACCGCACACCGCGTGGACCCGAACTGGGTCTACGGCTTTCCGGAGTTGAACGCCGAGCAGGCCGAGGCCATCCGCAAAGCCGAGCGCGTGGCCAACCCCGGCTGCTACGCCACCGGCGCCATCGCCCTGCTGCGCCCGCTGGTGGATGCTGGCGTGCTGCCGACCGACTACCCGGTGGCGCTGCCTTCGGTGAGCGGCTACAGCGGTGGCGGCCGCCAGATGATCGAGGCCTACGAAGCTGGCGGCGCGGCCCCGTACGAACTGTATGCACTGGGCCTGTCGCACAAGCACATTCCGGAAATCATGGCCTACAGCGGCCTGACCCGCAAGCCGATCTTCGTACCCAGCGTGGGCAATTTCGACCAGGGCATGCTGGTGCAGCTGCCGCTGCATTTCGACCTGCTCCAGGGCGAACAGACGGTGGAGCACCTGCACGCCATCTACCGCCGCCATTACGACGGCAGCGAATATGTGACGGCCCCCGATCCCACCGCCGACAACAAGCTGGACGCCGTGGCGCTGAAGGACACCAACAACCTGGAAATCCGCGTGTACGGCAATGACGGCTCGCAGCAGGCGGTGGCCGTGGCGCGCCTGGACAACCTGGGCAAGGGCGCCAGCGGCGCAGCGGTGCAGAACCTACAGCTGATGCTAGGCCTGTAAACCCCGGCGCCTGCAGCAGCCCTTGCTGCAGGCCGCCAGCGTGAACGTTGGCACACCAGCGGCCACTCCGCATCACCCCTGAGCATGAACGGGTGGAGTTGGCGCTATGCTTGAGTCTGGCGAGCCGTACCATCTTGGCGGCTTCGCCCTTCTCTTGCCATGTCCGATCCGCAGCACCCCATCGAACCCGATATCTGGCAGAACATGCGCCGCGAGCTGTCGCACGGGCGCCTGTGGGTGGACCGGGCCGTCGTGCTTTCCTACGCCGCGCTGGCCGGCCTCAGCGTGGTGGTGTTCACCTGGCTGACCGACATCGGCTTTGCCTGGTTCGAGGGCATGTACCACGCCGCCTGGTGGACGGTGCTGATCTGGACGCCCTTGTGCACCATGGGCATTGTCTGGGTCACGCAGCGCTGGTTTGCCAAGGCGGCAGGTTCCGGCATTCCGCAGGTGATGGTGGCGCTGGAACCGGCGCTGCCGGCGTCACAGCGCAGCGTCTTTGTCTCGCTCAAGCTCTCCATTGCCAAGATCGTGCTGGCCTCCGCCGGCGTGATGGCCGGCCTGTCGGTCGGGCGTGAAGGCCCGTCGGTGCAGGTGGCCGCGGGCGTGATGCTGCACGCACGGCGCTGGCTGCGCAACGATACCGATCTGGGCGTGCATGCGCTGCTGGTGGCCGGTGGCGCCGGCGGCATTGCCGCCACCTTCAACGCCCCGCTGGCCGGCGTGGTGTTCGCGCTGGAGGAGCTGGGGCGCAAGCTGCCCGCGCGCAACAGCGGCCTGATCATTGCCGTGATCGTGCTGGCCGGTCTGGTCGGCATCACCTTCTTCGGCAACAACCATTTCCTCGGCACCATCAAGGTGCCGCCGCTGGGCCTGTCGATCCTGATGCCGGGTCTGGTGGTGACGCTGGTGTGCGGCCTGCTGGGCGGGCTGTTTGCGCGCCTGATGGCGCTGGCGCTGACCGGCACGGGCTGGACGCTCAACGGCTGGCGCAAGCGCCACCCGCTGCGCTTTGCCGGCGTGCTGGGGCTCATCATCGCGATTCTGGGCCTGGCCACCAACGGACAGACCTTTGGCGGCGGCGCCGAATCGGTGCGCGACCTGCTGGCGCAGGAGCACGAGCCGTCGCCGCTGTTCGTGCCCTTCAAGTTCCTGGCAACCTGGCTCACGGCCTGGTCCGGCGTGCCGGGCGGCATTTTTGCGCCCAGCCTGGCAGTGGGCGCCGGCGTGGGCTATGACGTGGCGCAGTACAGCGACAACATGCCGCTGATGGCGCCGCTGGTGGCAATGGGCATGGCGGCCTTTCTCGCCGCCGTGACGCAGGCACCGCTGACCGCCTTCATCATCGTGATGGAGATGGTGGATGGCGGGGCCATGGTGCTGAGCCTGATGGCGGCGGCCATGGTGGCCAGCATGGTGTCACGCAGCATCAGCCGGCCGCTGTATCCGGCACTGGCCGGTGCCATGTATGCGGCGCTGCAGCCGCAGGCTCCATCCACGCCTGCCGGCGAAGACAAGAAACCCACCACCGACCCTGCCCCCGAACTGGCAGCGGCTGTGGCTGCGGCACATCAGGACAGCGAGCCCGCAGAGGCCGAAACAGGGGCCGAAGCCCCTTTGCGCACTACACTCGAAACCGCAGGGGACGATCCCCGGCATCCGGCCAGCCCCGAACCACCCGCAGCGGACGACCAGCAGCCGCCTGCCGACCCGCCCGTGAAGGGTTCCCATTCACAGCCAGACTTGTTCCCATGAAAATCATCATCCTCGGTGCCGGCCGCGTCGGCGAAAGCGTCGCCGAGCATCTGGTATCCGAGCGCAACGACATCACCGTGATCGACAACGATCCGGAACTGCTGGCCAAGCTGCAGGAGCGCTTCGACCTGCGCGGCATCCTGGGAGACGGCTCGCAGCCTTCGGTGCTGGCCGATGCCGGCGCCGACGATGCCGACCTGCTGCTGGCCTGCGCGGCCGATGACGCCGTCAACCTGACGGTGTGCAAGACCGCCTTCATGCGCTTTCATACCCCGCACCGCATCGCGCGCCTGCGCTCGACCGAGTGGTCCAAGCACATGGAACTGCTGGGCGAGGACGGCTTTGCCGTGAGCAACGTGATCTGCCCCGAGGCTTCGGTCACGCGCTACATCCAGAAGCTGGTGGAGTTTCCCGAGGCACTGCAGGTGCGCGAGTTTGCCCATGGCATGGCATTCATGGTGTCGGTGCGTGCCACGGCCGGTGCCCCCATGGTGGGGCAGCCGATCCGCCGGTTTTCCGAGCTGCTGCCCGATGCCAGCATGCACGTGATGGCGATCTACCGCCGCTTTGCCAACGAGCCCGACCGTTTCGTGGCCTGCAGGCCGGACAGCGTGATCCTGCCGGGTGACGAGGTGTTCTTCTTCGTGGCGCGCGACGATATCCGCCCGGTGCTGGCGGCCGTGCACAGCACCAGCCCGCCGGTGCGCCGCGTGGTGATTGCCGGTGCCGGCAATGTGGGCCTGCATCTGGCGCGCGCGCTGCAGAAGCATGTGCACCTGAAGCTGATCGACAGCAACCGCGCCCGCTGCGAGTATCTGGCCACACAGCTGGATGAATCGGTGCTGATCCTGCACGGCGACAGCACCGACGAGGACCTGCTCGGCGACGAGAACATCCACGAAGTGGATTTCTTCGTCGCCTCCACCAACGACGACGAGAACAACATCATGGGCGGCCTGCTAGCCAAGCAGCTGGGCGCCACGCGCGTGCTCTCGCTGGTGAACCGGCGCAGCTACGCCGACCTGGTGCACGGCACACAGATCGACATTGCCCTGTCGCCGGCACAGGCCATGATGGGCGAGCTGCTCACCCACATCCGCCAGGGTGACGTGTACGCCGTGCATAGCGCGCGCCGCGGCAACGCCGAAGCGATCGAGCTGGCCGCGCATGGCGACCGCCGCACCTCGCGCGTGGTGGGACGCACCGTGGGGCAGATTCCGATGCCCGAGGATGTACGCATCGGCCTGATCGTGCGCGGTCTGCCCGATCTGCACACCGGACGCGCCGATGACGACGCCGATGCCATGCGCGATCCGGACAGCGAATACGCACCCTTCGTGCTGTCGGTGACGGACGACACCGTGATCCAGCCGGGCGACCACGTGCTGCTGTTCGTGCCGCACCGGCGCCTGGTGCCAGCGGTGGAAAAGCTGTTCCGCGTGAAAGCCACCTTCTTCTGAGCCTGCCATGCGTGATGTGCTTCCCGTTCTCCGGCTGCTCGGCCTGCTGATCATGCTGTTTTCGGCAACCATGCTGTTGCCGCTGGGCACATCCGCCCTATTCGAAGACGGCATGCTGCTGGTGCACCTGCGTTCCGCCAGCTTCACCTGGCTGGCCGGTGGCCTGCTCTGGCTGTCGGCACGCTCGGCACGCGACGAACTGCAGCCGCGCCACGGCGTGCTGCTGGTGGTGCTGACCTGGAGCGTGCTGCCGCTGTTCGCCACGCTGCCGCTGCTGCTGGGCATGCACGCGCTGGGGCAGCCCATGTCGTTCACGCATGCCTTCTACGAGGCCACCTCGGGCCTGACCACAACCGGTGGCACCGTCATGTCCGGCGTGGACAAGCTGCCGGTGTCCATCAACCTGTGGCGCTGCTTTCTGCAGTGGCTGGGCGGCATGGGTATCCTGATTCTGGTGGTGGCGGTGCTGCCCTTCCTGGGCATGGGGGGCAGCCAGCTGTTCCGCGCCGAATCGCCCGGGCCGATGAAGGAGACCAAGCTCACGCCGCGCATTGCCGAAACGGCCAAGGGCCTGTGGCTGGTGTATGCCAGCATCTCCACGCTGTGCGCGCTGGGCTACTGGGCGGCCGGCATGACGCCGATGGATGCCATCATGCACATGTTCACCACCGTGAGCCTGGGCGGCCTGACGCCGCACGATGCCAGCTTCGCCTATTTCGATTCGCCCGCCATCGAGTCCGTGGCCATCGCGGTGATGCTGCTGTGCAGTGCCAACTTCGCGCTGTACTTTTCCGCCATCAGCAAGCAGCGCAGCGACATCATCTGGAAGAACCCCGAGCTGCGCATCACGCTGATCAGCCTGATCGGCGGCGGCCTGCTGGTGTCCTTCGTGATCTGGCTGGAGGGGCATTACGAGCCCCTGAAGGCGCTGCGCTACGGCATGTTCCACACCATCTCGATTGCCACCACCACCGGCTACGGCATCACCAACTTCGAGGTGTGGCCGCCGTTTGCGCCCATGTTCATGCTGCTGCTGTCCAGCTTTGCCACCAGCGCCGGCTCCACCGGAGGCGGCATCAAGACGCTGCGCGTGCTGGTGCTGTTCCAGCAGGCACGGCACGAGCTCAAGCGCATGGTGCACCCGCGCCTGGTGCAGCCGCCGCGCATCGGCCAGAACCGCATCCCCGATCACATCGTGCGCGCCGTGGTGGCCTACACGGTGCTGTATGTGGCCACGGTGCTGGTGATGACGCTGCTGCTGCTGGCCAGTGATCTGGATCTGGTGTCCGCCTTTGCCGCCACGCTGGCGAGCATCAACTGTACCGGGCTGGGTCTGGCCAAGGTGGGGCCGACTTCGAACTACGCGGTGCTGACCGACTTCCAGATCTGGGTCTGCAGCATCGGCATGATCCTGGGCCGACTGGAGCTGCTGAGCTTTTTCGCGCTGCTGCTGCCTTCCTACTGGAAGCGCTGAAGCCCCTTCCGGGGCGGCATCTTGGATTCGGCGCGCACGTCCCCATCTGGCAGGATCGCGCGCAACGAGGCATCGGCACACCGGAAAACCGGCTTTCCTGCCGCCGGTTCGCGGTAAGATGCCCTTTCCCACTGAACAGGATCCCCCATGGTTCCCCACCTCGTGACCGCCCTGACGGGCCCCATCAACGAGCTCGAACAACGCATCATCGATTCCATGCCGGCCACCGAGCGCTGGTTCCGGCTGGAGTGGATGGAGCATACGCCGCCGTTCTATTGTTCGGTGGATATCCGTAATGCCGGCTTCAAGCTGGCGCCGGTGGACACCAACCTCTACCCCGACGGCTGGAACAACCTGAGCGAACCCATGCTGCCGCTGGCGGTGCAGGCCGCCATGGCCGCGATCGAGAAGATCTGCCCGGAAGCCCGCAACCTGCTGCTGATTCCGGAAAACCACCGCCAGGACAATACCTTCTACCTGTGCAATATCGAGCAACTGGTGCGCATCTTCCGCATGGCCGGGCTGAATGTGCGCGTGGGCTCGATCGACCCGGACATCAAGGCACCGACCGAGATTGCCCTGCCCAACGGCGGCAGCGTGCTGCTCGAGCCGGTCATCCGCAGCGAGCGCCGGCTGGGATTGAAGGACTTCGATCCCTGCACCATCCTCGTCAACAACGACCTGAGCAGCGGCGCCCCCGGCATTCTGGAAGACCTGCATGAGCAGTACCTGCTGCCGCCGCTGCATGCCGGCTGGCATGTGCGCCTCAAGAGCCGGCACTTTGCCAGCTACGAGGAAGTGACCAAGCGCTTCAGCAAGATGCTGGGCATCGATCCCTGGCTGATCAACCCCATGTACAACCAGTGCGGCGAGGTGGATTTCAACAACAGCACCGGGCTGGACTGCCTGCGCAGCAATACCGATTCCCTGCTCGGCCGCATCCGTCGCAAGTACAAGGAATACGGCATCCAGGAAAAGCCCTTCGTGGTGGTCAAGGCCGACAACGGCACCTCCGGCATCGGCATTGCCACGGTGCGCGACATGCACGATCTGGACGCGCTGGAGGAGCGCGTGCGCAAGGTGGTGCCGGTGCGCCAGGGCGGCCAGCCGATCAGCAACGTGATCATCCAGGAAGGCATCCTGACGCACGAGCGCATCAACGATGCCGTCGCCGAGCCGGTGGTCTACATGCTGGACCGCTATGTGGTGGGCGGCTTCTACCGCGTGCATGCGCATCGCGGCATCGACGAGAACCTGAACGCCCCCGGCGCGCGCTACGTGCCGCTGGCCTTCGACGACAGCAACCTGCTGCCGGAACCGGGCAAGAAGCCCGGCGCCAGCGCGCCCAACCGCTTCTACATGTACGGCGTGGTGGCGCGGCTGGCCATGCTGGCCGCCAGTTACGAACTGGAGGCTACCGATCCCCTGCTCGAGGAGCTGAGCTGACATGCAGCCCTTGCACCACCGCCTGCGTCCCGGCGGGCAACTCCCCGGCAGACACCGAACCGAGGAGAGTCCCGACTGATGCAGCCCGACGCGCAGACACCCGCCCCCGCCGAACCGCCCTTGCGGCAGGACGACCCGAGCCTGATGCCTGCCGACAGCGTGCTGCAGCAGGCCCGCACCGACCAGACGCGCGGTCTGGACAGCGCCGAGGCCGCCCGCCGGCTGGCGCAGGACGGGCCCAATGCGCTGGATACGCAGGCCCCGGTGCCGGGCTGGCGCAAATTCCTGCGGCAGTTCCATGATCCGCTGATCTACCTGCTGCTGGCAGCCATTGCCATCACGCTGGGCGCCTGGGCCATCGAGGGCTATGCCGGCTGGCCGGTGGATGCCATCGTGATTGCGGCCGTGGTGCTGCTCAATGCCCTGATCGGCTATTTGCAGGAGGCCAAGGCCGAGAATGCCGCCGCAGCGCTGGCGCGCATGACGGAAGTGACTGCCGGTGTGATGCGCGACGGAGAACTGATGCGCGTGCCCAGCCAGCAGCTGGTGAGAGGCGACATTCTGGTGCTGGCCGAAGGCGATGCCATCGGCGCCGATGCGCGCCTGCTGCAGGCCAACGCGCTGCGTGTGCAGGAAGCCTCGCTCACCGGCGAGAGCGAGGCAGTGCTGAAGGATGCTGCGGTGCTGCAAGCCCCGGCCTCGCTGGGCGACCGGCTCAACATGGTCTACAAGGGCACAGCCGTGGCCGGTGGTACCGGCCTCGCGGTGGTCACCGCCACCGGCATGGGCACGGAAATGGGCGCGATCGCCCACATGCTGGCCGCCGAAAAGGAAGACGACACCCCGCTGCAGAAGGAAGTGCGCCATATCGGCCGCATGCTCGGCATTGCGGTGATCGTGATTGCGGTGGCGGTGATCGGCACGCTGCTGTTTGTGGGGCATGTGCACACGCTGCAGGGGGTGGTGACGGCGCTGCTGTTTGGAGTGTCGCTGGCCGTGGCCGCAGTGCCCGAGGGGCTGCCTGCCATCCTGTCGCTGGTGCTGGCGCTGGGCGTGCAGCGCATGGCCGAGCACAAGGCCATCGTGAAGAAGCTGTCTTCGGTGGAGACGCTGGGCTCGGCCTCGGTGATCTGCACCGACAAGACCGGCACGCTGACCAAATCCGAAATGACGGTGGAGCGCGTAACCAGCGCCTCCGGCGAGAGCCATGTGACTGGCGTGGGCTATGCGCCCGAAGGCCAGGTGCAGCATGAGGGCGCCGAGCTGCAGCAGGGGCCGCTGCATTCCGAACACCGCGCCATCCTGACCGGCGGCTCGCTCGCCAGCAATGCCACGCTGCGCGAATGCGAGGGTAACTGGGAAATCCAGGGCGACCCGACCGAGGCCGCCTTGCTGGTGGCCGAACGCAAGCTGGGCGTGGATGGTGCGCGCACTGAGCGCTTCGAGCGCGTGGCCGAGATTCCGTTCGACTCCGAGCGCAAGCTGATGTCCGTGATCGTGCGCGACAAGCAGCAGCAACGCACCCTGCTGGTGACCAAGGGCGCGCCCGACGTGCTGCTGCAGCGTTGCACCCATGTGCGCGTGGGCGATGGCGTGCAGGCGCTGGAAGACACGCATGTGGAGCAGGCGCAGCGCGATATCGAGGCCATGTCGGGCGATGCACTGCGCACGCTGGCCGTGGGCTATCGCGTGCTGCCGGAGGATGCGCCCGCGCAGCCCACCCCCGAGCTGGAACACGATCTGGTGCTGGCCGGCATGGTCGGCATCATCGACCCGCCGCGCCCCGAGGCGGCGCAGGCCATTGCCGAGGCGCGTGCCGCCGGCGTGCGCGTGATCATGATCACCGGCGATCACCCGCGCACCGCGCAGCGCATTGCCACCGATCTGGGCATCATCGAAGCCGGCGACACGGTGCTGACCGGCGATGCGCTGGACGAACTGCTGTCGCTCGGCGATGCCGCGCTGGCCAAGGCGGTGCGCAGCACCTCCGTGTATGCGCGCGTGGCGCCCGAGCACAAGCTGCGCATCGTGGAGGCACTGCAGACCGATGGCCACATCGTCGCCATGACGGGCGACGGCGTGAACGATGCACCAGCGCTCAAGTCGGCCGATATCGGCGTGGCCATGGGCGTGACCGGCACCGAGGTGACCAAGGAAGCCGCGCGCATGATCCTGGCCGACGACAACTTCGCCACCATCGTGCAGGCGGTGCGCGAGGGGCGGGGCATTTTCAGCAACATCCGCAAGTTCCTGCGCTACCTGCTGTCGTCCAACATGGGCGAGGTGCTGACGGTGTTTCTGGGCGTGATCGGCGCTGGTGTGATCGGGCTGACCGCAGCCGACGGCCACGGCCCGGCCGGCGCGCTGGTGCTGCCGCTGCTGGCCACGCAGATCCTGTGGATCAACCTGATCACCGACTCGGCTCCGGCGCTGGCGCTGGGCATGGACCCGCCGAGCGCCAACACCATGCGCCGCCCGCCGCGCAAGCTGGGCGACCGCGTGATCGATGGCGCCATGTGGTCGGGCGTTATCCAGACCGGGCTGGTGATGGCGCTGGCCACGCTGCTGACGATCGATTGGTTCCTGCCCGGCGGCCTGCTGGAAGGCGGTCAGGACCTGACCACGGCACGCACCGCCGGCTTTACCGTGCTGGTGCTGGCGCAGCTGTTCAACTGCTTCAACGTGCGCTCGGAAGACAGCAGCGCCTTCCGTGGCCTGGGCAGCAACCCGTGGCTGTGGGGCGCGGTGCTGCTGTCGGTGCTGCTGCAGGTGGCGGTGGTGCATGTGTCGTGGCTCAACACCGCCTTCGGCACCACGCCGCTCACGCTGGCGCAATGGGGCTGGTGCGCCGTCATGGCCAGCACCGTGCTGTGGCACGGCGAATTGCGCAAGCTGGTGCGGGGAGCGCTGCGTCAGCGTGCCTGATGCGGCCTGGCCATGGCCATCGGGTCCATCCAGGCATCGAACTGCTCCGGCGTGACCAGGTCCAGCTCGAGCGCCGCCTCACGCAGGGTGCTGCCCTGCGCCAGCGCATGCTTGGCGATCTTGGCGGCCGCGTCGTAGCCGATGTGCGGATTGAGCGCCGTCACCAGCATCAGGTTGCGCTCCATATTCGCTGCGATACGCGCCCGGTCCGGCTCGATACCGGCGGCGCAGTAGCGCTCGAAGGCCAGGCTGGCATCGGCCAGCAGCGCGATGCTCTCCAGCACGTTGTGCACCATCACCGGCTTGTAGACGTTGAGCTGGAAATTGCCCTGCGTGCCGGCAAACGCCACCGCCGCATCGTTGCCGAACACCTGTGCGCACACCATGGTCAGTGCCTCGCACTGCGTGGGGTTGACCTTGCCCGGCATGATGGAGGAACCCGGCTCGTTCTCGGGGATGCGCAACTCGCCGATGCCGCAGCGCGGGCCGCTGGCCAGCCAGCGCACGTCATTGGCCATCTTGAACAGCGCCCCGGCCAGCGTGCGCAGGCTGGCGGAGCAATCCACCAGCGCATCGTGCGCGGACAGGGCGGCAAACTTGTTCTCGGCCGCATGGAAGGGCTGGCCGGTGATGCGCGCGATATGCGCGGCGCAGGTCTCGCCAAAGCGCGGATGGGCATTCAGGCCCGTGCCTACGGCCGTGCCGCCAATCGCTAGCGCATACAACCCGCCCAGCGAGCGCTCCACGCCTGCCAGCGCCTGATCGATCTGCGCCACCCAGCTGCCGATCTCCTGCCCCAGCGTGATCGGCGTGGCGTCCTGCAGGTGCGTACGGCCGGTCTTGACGATATCGTCGAACGCCTGCGCGCGCTGCTGCAGTGTGGCGTTGAGCGTGCGCACGGCGGGCAGCAGGCGCTCCTGCAACTGCTCCACCACGGCGATATGCATGGCGGTGGGAAAGGTGTCGTTGGACGACTGGCCGCGGTTCACATGGTCGTTGGGATGCACGGGCGTTTTGCTGCCCAGTTCGCCCCCCAGTTGCTCGATGGCGCGGTTGGCGATCACCTCGTTGGCGTTCATGTTGGACTGGGTGCCGGAGCCGGTCTGAAAGACCACCAAGGGGAAATGGTCGTCTAATGTGCCGTCGATCACTCCCTGGGCTGCGGCGTCAATGGCCTGGGCAAGATTGGCGGGCAGTTCGCCCAACTCGGCATTGGCTCGGGCGGCTGCCTGCTTGAGGATGCCCAGGGCACGCACCATTGGGCGCGTCCAGCGGAAACGGTCGGTGCCGATGGGGAAGTGCTCTACGGAACGTTGGGTTTGGGCGCCCCAGTAGCGGTCGGCTGGGACCTCGATGGGGCCCATGGAGTCGTTTTCGATGCGGGTAGTTGGCACGATGACCTCCTTGCACGGTGATGTGCATGGTACTACGCGGTGCCTGGGCTTTGCGTCAGTGTTCTTCTAGCTTCCCGTCATCCACAACGCCTGAAAATCAAAGGAAAGTTGACGTTGATGGCGAATCGACAACAGATACACCACGTCCTTGATCCGCGCATAGAGTACAACATGATGTGCCATCACGTATTCACGCAGTTCGCCATCCGTAGCGAGCGCACCGAGTTGCCTGGTTAGCCGGGCAATGCTGTTGGCCACCTCCACGGAACATACGGGGCGCTCCAGGAACAGGCGCCCCATGCCGGGAAAGCTCTCCAGATTGGGGATGACGATATCCACCAGCTCATCCAGCAGCGCATCGAACGCCTGCGGCGCCTCGGCTTCGGTCAGGAAGGCTTCCAGCTCCTCAAGATTGCGCTCGAAGTTCGCTGTGAGTTGGACAATGTGCCGGCTTGTCACGATGCCGCTTCTTATCCTGCGGCCCGGGCTGCGCGACGGCGCTGGATCGTACCCAGCGTGCTGCGTGCGTCCTTGACCTTGCCCGCTGCAACATCGGCAAGGCCTCGGCTTGCATCGTCAATCAGCAGCAGATGGATCCGCTCACGCTCAAGCTGATGGTAGTAGTCCAGACGCTTGGCATCGATGAGGGCAACGTAACTCTCGCCGTTCTTGGTGATGATCTTCTCGGCTCCCTCTTTCACCTGATCAGCGAGGTCAGAGAGGTTTGCTCTTGCCTGAGACAGCGGGACTATGTCATGGGAAGTGAAGGCCATGGCTGGCTCCTTTGTTCAATGCAAATGTACGTGATACTGTACTTTATACAGAGCAAAAAACAAGCACCATCATGAAGTAGCATTCATGGGCGCACCGGCAAGTGGAGGTCTCCCCCTCAATATAGCCTGAGACTATCAAGCGCTTAGCTTAATCCAAACCACAAATCACCCACCCTGCGTTACCATAACCCTGTGTTCGGAAACGGCAACTGCCTCTCTGTCACACACCTGCCTCTAGGCAGGTGCACGATGAAGCCGGCTGCTGCCGCTTCCGTTCGTTTTTTCACCCATCATTGCAAGGAGATAACCGATGTCCCTGATCAACACTACCGTGCTGCCGTTCAAGACCCAGGCCTTCCAGGCCGGCAAGGGCTTCTTCCAGGTTACCAACGAAGACCTGAAGGGCAAGTGGTCTCTGGTCGTGTTCTACCCGGCCGACTTCACCTTCGTGTGCCCGACCGAGCTGGAAGACCTGGCTGACAAGTACGAAGAGTTCAAGAAGCTGGGCGTGGAGATCTACTCCGTGTCCACCGACACGCACTTCTCCCACAAGGCCTGGGCCGACACGTCCGACGCCATCAAGAAGGTGCAGTACGTCATGCTGGGCGACCCGACCGGCACCATCACCCGCAACTTCGGCGTGATGATCGAGGAAGAAGGCCTGGCTCTGCGCGGTTCCTTCCTGATCAACCCCGAAGGCCAGATCAAGCTGTGCGAAATCCATGACAACGGCATCGGCCGCGACGCCGGCGAAATGCTGCGCAAGGCCAAGGCTGCCAAGTACGTGGCCGAGCACCCGGGCGAAGTCTGCCCCGCCAAGTGGAACGAAGGCGCCGAGACGCTGAAGCCCTCTCTGGACCTGGTTGGCAAGATCTAAATCTGCCTCCAAGGAAGATGGCTCCCCTGCGGGCCATCCCCCAGCGCCAGACGGCGACGCAGCCCTGTTTGCTGCGCCGTCTGGCCTTTTTTTACCCAAACGTGCCCACGAAGACTGCTTTGAACAATGTCTGACCACCGGGCCCGACATTCTTGACACCAGTTTTTTGCCCAAGGAGAACACCATGCTCGACCAGGAACTTGCCACCCAACTGAAAGCCTATCTGGAACGCGTCACGCAGCCGTTCGAGCTGGTCGCTTCGCTGGATGACAGCCAGTCGTCCGCCGAACTGCGCGGCCTGCTGGAGCAGATCCAGGGCATGAGCGACAAGATCACGCTGCGCACCGACGGCAACGACGCGCGCAAGCCCTCGTTCACGCTGCAGCGCCTCGGCACCAGCACGCAGCTGCGCTTTGCCGCCATTCCGCTCGGCCACGAATTCACCTCGCTGGTGCTGGCCCTGCTGTGGACCGGCGGCCATCCGCCCAAGGTGGAAGAAGACACGCTGCAGCAGATCCGCAACCTGCAGGGCGACTACAACTTCGAGTGCTACATGAGCCTGAGCTGCCACAGCTGCCCCGAGACGGTGCAGTCGCTCAGCCTGATGGCCATCCAGAACCCCAACATCAAGGTCACCATCATCGACGGCGCGCTCTACCAGAAGGAAGTGGAAGAGCGCCAGGTGATGGGCGTGCCCACCGTGTACCTGAACGGCGACATGCTGGCCAACGGCCGCATGACGGTGGAAGAGCTGCTGGCCAAGGTGGACAGCGGTGCCGCTGCACGCGATGCCGAAAAGCTCAACGCCAAGGAGGCCTTCGACGTGCTGGTGGTGGGCGGCGGCCCCGCTGGCGCAGCAGCTGCCATCTATGCGGCTCGCAAGGGCATCCGCACCGGCGTGGTGGCCGAGCGTTTCGGCGGCCAGGTGATGGATACGCTGGCAATCGAGAACTTCATCTCCGTCAAGGCCACAGATGGCCCCAAGCTGGGCGCCGCGCTGGAAGAGCACGTGAAGGACTATGACGTGGATATCATGGCGCTGCAACGCGCCAGCAGCCTGAAGCCCGCAACCGAAGGCGGCCTGGCCGAAGTGACGCTGGAGAACGGTGCCGTGCTCAAGGCCAAGTCCGTGATCCTGGCCACGGGTGCCCGCTGGCGCGAAATGAACATCCCCGGCGAAGCCCAGTACAAGACCAAGGGCGTGGCCTTCTGCCCGCACTGCGACGGCCCGCTGTTCAAGGGCAAGAAGGTCGCCGTGATCGGCGGCGGCAACTCCGGCGTGGAAGCAGCCATCGATCTGGCCGGCGTGGTCGAGCACGTGACGCTGTTCGAGTTCATGCCCGAGCTCAAGGCCGACTCCGTGCTGCAGAAGAAGCTGCACAGCCTGCCCAACGTAACAGTGCTGAAGAACGTGCAGACCACCGAAGTGGTGGGCGACGGCCAGAAGGTGAGCGCGCTGCGCTACAAGGATCGCGCTACCGAGGAAGCGCACGAGCTGGAACTGGCCGGCATCTTCGTGCAGATCGGCCTGCTGCCCAACACCGATTTCGTGAAGGGCACGGTCGAACTGAACCGCATGGGCGAGATCGTGGTGGATGCGCGTGGCGCTACCAGCGTGCCGGGCGTTTTTGCTGCAGGCGACTGCACCACCGTGCCCTACAAGCAGATCATCATCGCCATGGGCGAAGGTGCGAAGGCGTCACTGAGCGCATTTGACCACCTGATCCGCTCCGGCGCTCCGGCGCACTGACGGCGAGATGCCGGGCGCTTCGCGCGCCCGGTTCAGCGGCGCCAGCCGCCGCTGCGCATGCGCATCTGCATGGAGCTGCGCGGCGCGCGAGGCGCATGCCAGCGCTGGCCGCGCGGATGGCCGGCCCAGCGTGCGCGGTTGCCATAGTACGAAGGGCGCCCCGCCCAGTGGCCCGGGCGCCAGTGGTGGCGCGTGCCACCCCAGACCCAGACGCCCGGCACCCATACCACCCCCACGTTGGGGCGCACCGTCACCACTTCCCGCACCGGCTCGGTCTGCGAATAGACCAGGGGCTGGCGGTAGTCATCATGGACGGGCTGCCCCGAGCTGTAGACGGCACAACCGCCCAGCAGGGACAGCAAGCCACCGGCCAGCGCCAGCAGCCCTCGGCGCAACAGGGGCGTGCCAAACCACGCGGAAGCAGCGGCAGGGGAAAGAGGCAGGTCTGACATGGCGGGCCACTCGCAGAAGGAACAGGGAAACATCCGGAAATCCGGTTCCTGTTTGGAGTCGGCCTGGCGCGGTGCAGTTCCCGCGAAGTTGTAAATGCCGCCGGTTCGCCTCAGTGGCCGGCAAAGTCCACCAGGGTGAACAGCGCCAGCCCCGAATCGCGCAGGCGCTGGCTGCCGCCCAGTTCGGGCAGATCGACGATGGCAGCGCCCTCCATCACCGTGGCGCCCAGCTTTTCCAGCAGGCGTTTGCCGGCCAGCATGGTGCCGCCGGTGGCAATCAGGTCACCCACCAGCAACACACGGTCACCCTGCTTGACGGCATCGGTGTGCAGTTCGACCGTGGCGCTGCCGTATTCCAGCTCGTAGGTTTCTTCCACCGTGGTGAAGGGCAGCTTGCCCTTCTTGCGCACCGGCACAAAGCCCACGTTGAGTTCGTACGCCAGCACCGAACCGACGATGAAGCCGCGCGCATCCAGCCCCGCCACCACATCGGGACGCAGGTGCGGATCCATGTAGCGATGCACAAAGGCATCAATCAGCACGCGGAACACCTTGGGGTTCTGCAGCAGCGGCGTGATGTCGCGGAACTGCACGCCGGGGGCCGGCCAGTTGGGTACGGTACGGATGTGGCTGCGCAGATAGTCCTGCACGTTGTAGCTGCTCGTAGGCATGTCAACACTCCCTGTCTTGGCACGTATCGGCACGCTGTGGCCGCATGTGCACAGTGTAGCGGGCTGTCGTGAAGGCCAGCCATTCCCTGGCCTGTTGAGTCGTTCAACAGGGCTCTGCATGCAACGCGCGATACAGGCACAAGGGGCAATCGGCTGCCGCGCAGGTGCGGCCGGTTCCTACAGGGCGTACCCCTGCAGCGTTTGCACAATCAGGGCCATCGATGGCACGGCGCCCTGCGCACGCTGCCAGTCCAGTGAACGAACAAGAAGGAGTTTTCATGTCGAACGCCACCCCGCAATCCAGCCGCCGCCGTTTCATGCTGCAGGGCGCTACCGTGCCTGCCACGCTGGCCGCCGTAAGTCTGCCAGCCTGGGCTGCAAGCGCTGCCACTGCGGCCAAGCCGCCTGCCAGCCCAGCGAGCGCAGCCGCCGACAAGGCAGCCGATTCGCTGGCTTTCGATGCCTTCAACGCCGCCAGCGACACGCCGCTGCTGCGTCAGGGCAGCAAGGGGGCGGCCGTGGCACGTGCGCAGATCCTGCTGGACCGCGCCTGGTTCTCCACGGGCGAGACGGACGGACACTTCGGCCGCAACATGCAGCGCATCGTCAGCGCGTTCCAGCAGGCGCGCGGCATCAAGGTGAGCGGCCAGATCGACGCAGACACCTGGAAGGCGCTGCGCACCGACACCACCGCCCCGCTCACGCGCTACACCATCACGGCCCAGGACGCAGACGGCCCCTTCACCCGCATTCCGCGCAAGATGGCCGACAAGGCCAAGCTCAAGGCGCTGCACTACCAATCGCTGGAGGAGGCGCTGGGCGAGAAGTTTCACGTCAACCCGCGCTTTCTGGCGGCGCTCAACCCGGGCAAGGCCTTCAAGGCCGGCACGGAGATCGTGGTGCCCAATGTGCTCGACACCCCGGCTCCTGCCAAGGCAGGCTCGGTGCGCATTGACAAGTCGGCGTATACCCTGTTTCTGGCAGGCGAGGACGGCAACAGCATCGTGGCGGCCTTTACGGTGACGATCGGTGGCACCTCGGATCCGCTGCCGGTGGGCACCATGGTGATCAAGAATGAAGTGAAGAACCCCGACTACATGTACAACCCCAAGCTGCTGAAGAAGGCCAACCAGAACGACCAGAAGGCGCGCATCGCCCCCGGACCCAACAGCCCGGTGGGCAATCTGTGGCTGGGCCTGAGCAAGCCGCACTGGGGTATCCACGGCACGCCCGAGCCGGCCAAGATCGGCCACACCGAAAGCAACGGCTGCGTACGCATGACCAACTGGGACGCGGCCCGCGTGGCGCAACTGGCCAAGCCCGGTTTCAAGGTGATCGTGCGCGCGTAATAATCAGGCATGGCCGAGCAACGCACGATACCCCCTCCGTCCTCCTCCCATCCTGCTGCGGAGTCCCGCCCGCAGCCCCCGCGCCGCAGCTGGCTCGCCGTCACGCTGCGGCGTACGCTGTTCTGGCTGGTGCTGCTGGGGGTGATGCTGTATGCCGCGCAGGTGTGGTGGCTGAAACAGGGCGGGCAGCCGGAGGCACAGCCGCTGCCTGCGGACCCTGCTGCGTCCGGAGCGGCATCTGCTGCTTCTGCGGATGCATCCGGCGTTGCTGCCGGTGTCGCCGCTTCCAGCCCTGCTTCCGCAGCAAGTTCGGGGGCGCTCATGCCGGACACGGCAGCCTCCGCTTCCTCGCCCGCGATGGCATCGCCGGCGACTGCGGCCAGCAGTCCGTCCACCGGTGCCAGCGCCTCGCAAGCAACAACCGCCGCCATGGCTGCCGACGTCAATGCCGTGCCCGCCCCCCAGTCCGGCGCAAGCGCTCCGGCCATTTCACCTGTCACTGACGCCGAAGTGGCCGAACTGGCTGCACGCAAGCTGCTGATTCCGGTGGATGGCGTCAAGGCCGCGCAATTGCAGGACACCTACACCCAGTCCCGCAGCAACGGACGCCTGCATGAAGCCATTGACATCATGGCGCCGGCCGGCACGCCGGTGCGCGCCGTCGAGAACGGCCGCATCGTCAAGCTGTTCAACAGCGCAGCCGGCGGCATCACGGTATACCAGTTCGATCCTGCCAGCCAGTATGGCTACTACTACGCCCACCTGCAGGGCTATGCCGAAGGCCTGCAGGAAGGCCAGGAGGTGCGGCGTGGCGACGTGATCGGCTACGTGGGCAGCACCGGCAATGCCGACGCTGCAGCACCCCATCTGCACTTTGCCGCCTTCAAGCTCGGCCCCGAGCGCAACTGGTGGCGTGGCGCCTATCTGAACCCTTACCGGCTCTGGCGCTGAGCACTGCGCCGGGAAAATCCGGGCAGAGGCCATCGGCACTCAATGGCAGAGGGCATCCTCCACCTCGGCCAGATCCACCTGCTTGCCGCTGAGCACCAGCGTATCGCCCGGCTCCAGAATCAGATCGCCACGCGGTGAGAGCGAGGCACCACTGGCGCGCCGCACGCTGACCAGATGCACATCGAAGCGGTCCAGCAGCGGCCGGATGTCATCCACGACCTGGCCCAGGCATTGCAGGCCCTCGGCCAGCACCAGGGTTTCCAGCTTTTCGTACTCGCTGTCGTCATCCTGCAGCTCCTCGTTGGCGCCACGGAAATAGCCGCGCAGCAGGCGATAGCGCTGCTCGCGCTGCTGCTGCACGGTGCGCAGCACGCGCCGCATGGGCACGCCCACCAGCGCCAGCGCGTGGCCGGCCAGCATCAGGCTGCCCTCGATGGCTTCGGGCACCACCTCGGTCGCACCGGCCGCGCGCAGGGCGTCCAGATTGCGGTCATCCTGCGTGCGCACCACCACCGGAATCTGCGGCGCCAGCTTGCGCAACTGGTCCAGCACATGCAGCGCCAGCGGCACATCCAGAAAGGTGAGCACCACCGCGCTGGCGCGTGACAGGCCGGCCGCCGTCAGTGCCTGCGCGCGCGAGGCATCGCCATACACCACCGCCTCGCCCGCAGCGCTGGCCTTGCGCACACGATCCGGGTCCAGGTCGAGCGCGATATGCGGAATGGACTCCTTGTCCAGCATGCGCGCCAAGCTCTGCCCAGTACGGCCATAGCCACAGATGATCACATGGCCCTTCTGGCCCATGCTCTGCCGCGCGATCGAGGTCATCTGCAGCGATTCGCTCATCCACTCGCTCGCCGCCAGACGCAGCACGATGTCCTTGCTGTACATGATGATGAAGGGCGTGGCGATCATCGACAGCACCATGCTGGCCAGAATGGCATTGAACAGCGGCGCCGGCACCAGCTTGTTGTGCAGCGAGAGGTTCAGCAACACGAAGCCGAACTCCCCCGCCTGCGCCAGATACAGGCCGGTACGCAGGGCCACGCCATTGCTGGCCCCCAGGATATAGGCCAGCCCCCACACCACGCACAGCTTGAACAGCACCGGCACCGTCACCAGCGCCAGCACCCACTCCCAGTGCAGCACCACCTCGTGCCAGTCCAGCATCATGCCGATGGTGATGAAGAACAGGCCCAGCAGCAGGTCGTGGAAGGGCTTGATGTCCGACTCCACCTGGTACTTGTAGGGCGTCTCGGAAATCAGCATTCCGGCAATGAAGGCGCCCAGCGCCAGGCTCAGGCCTGCCTGTTCGGTCAGCCAGGCCAGACCCAGCGTGATCAGCAGGATGTTGAGCATGAACAGCTCGCTGCTCTTGCGCCGCGCCACGGTGAACAGCCAGCGCTTCATCACATGCTGGCCGCCGGTGAGCAGGATGGCAATCAGCCCCACCGCCTTGAGCAGCGCCAGCAGCAGCTCCATGCCCAGATCGTCGTCATTGGCAGCCAGCGCCGGAATCAGCACCAGCAAGGGCACCACGGCCAAGTCCTGGAACAGCAGCACGCCCATCACGCGTTTGCCGTATTCGGTATCCAGCTCCAGCCGCTCGGCCATCAGCTTGACCACGATGGCCGTGCTGCTCATGGCCAGCACGCCGGACAGCGCCACCGCTCCCTGCCAGGAAAAATGCCAGACGCTGGGCATGACCCAGCGGATGCCGAGAATGATGAGCGTGCTCAGCATCATCGTGGCCAGCACCTGCAGCAGTCCCAGGCCGAACACGTGGCGCTTCATGGTGCGCAGCTTGGGCAGGCTGAATTCCAGCCCGATGACGAACATCAGGAATACCACACCGAACTCGGCCAGATGCTGGATGCGCTCGCTGCGTTGCACCATGCCGAGCATGTGCGGACCAATCACCGCGCCCACGGCCAGATAGCCCAGCATGGGCGGCAGCTTGAAGCTGCGGAAGATCACGACCCCCAAGACCGCCGCCAGCAGGAAGAAGAGGGTCAATTCGAGCGACGTCATCCTGAAAGTGTACTGCCGGTGACCGGTGCGTACCTCCTGCAAACACCCGAACGCCCACGGAAAAACCGGCAGCGTCGGAAATCCCCCACTTCCTGCGATGGATCAAGCACAAGCGGGGTTTCCTTGCCGCCATCAGGGGTTTTTCGCATAATGGCACCTGCCCCGAAACTTCGTGTTATCCCGTGTCATGCCTCTTTTCGAGCTTCTTTACGTCAGCACCCTGGCTCCGGGACACACGGCATCGGTAGTGGCGCCCAGTCTCAAGGTGGCGCGCGAGCGCAACCAGTGCCAGGATGTGACCGGCCTGCTCGTCTTCAATGGCGAGCGTTTCTGCCAGCAGCTCGAGGGCCCGCGCGACCAGGTGCTGGACATCATGCGCTCCATCGAGCAGGACGAACGCCACTGCAACATCGTCATGCTGCTGCAGCGCGAACTGCCCGAGCGCCGCTTCGCCGATTTCCGCCTCGGCTATGCCACCGTCAGCGAGAGCGATCCGCTGGACGGCCTGGAAGGCCGCTCTGCCGACGACTGCATGCGCTGCTTCCTGCAGCTGGAAAAGGCGCTCGACCTGGGCTGAGGGCGCAGATCCGTCGCCTGCCCGCCGCGGTGAAGGCACCCCACAACGCCCCGCCCGCTATGATCATGCATCGTGGACAAGTTCAAGCAGATCGAAACCTTCGTCTCGGTGGCACAGCGCGGCAGCCTGACCGCCGCTGCGCAGGCCGAAGGAGTGGCCCCGGCCATGATCGGCCGCCGGCTGGATGCACTGGAAGCGCGCCTGGGCGTGAAGCTGCTGGTGCGCACCACGCGCCGCCTCACCCTCACGCATGAAGGCGCAGCCTTTCTGGAAGAAAGCGCGCGCATCCTGGCCGATGTCGCCAACATGGAAGCCGCCGTCAGCGCCGGCAGCGTGCGCGCCAGCGGGCAGTTGCGCATCACCGCCCCTGCCGGCTTCGGCCGCCGCCACGTGGCGCCGCTGGTGCCGCTGTTTCACGAACTGCATCCCGATGTGCGCATCTCGCTCAACCTGAGCGACCGCGTCGTCGACCTGGCCGCCGAAGGCTTTGACTGCGGCGTGCGCGTGGGCGACCTGCCGGACTCCTCCCTCGTCAGCACCCGTCTCGCCGACAACCGTCGCCTGTGCGTGGCCACGCCGGCCTATCTGCGCCGCCACGGCACCCCGCGCCACCCGCGCGAACTGCTGGACAGCGAGCGCTACCAGTGCCTGACCCTGAGCAGCGAAGCCTCGCAGACGCGCGGCTGGGCCTTCATGGAAGGCGACGAACTGCTGCACATCAAGCCCGGCGGCCCGCTGGACTGCAGCGACGGCCAGGTGCTGCACGCCTGGTGCCTGGGCGGCCACGGCATCGCCTGGCGCAGCACCTGGGAAGTGGCCAACGACATAGCCAGCGGCCGGCTGGTATCGCTGCTGGACGAGTTTGCCGCACCGCCCAACGGCATCTACGCCGTGTTCACCCAGCGCAAGCACCTGCCGCTGCGCCTGCGCCTGTGGATCGACTACCTCAAGAGCCGGTATGGCGATCCGGGCTATTGGGAACAGTAAGCCGCGCCGCTGCGGCGGCATGCCACAATCCGGCGCATTGTCTGACCTGATACCCGGAGTCTGCCCATGAGCACCACCATCTTCCATAACCCCAAATGCGGCACCTCGCGCAACGTGCTCGGCCTGATCCGCAATGCCGGCATCGAACCGACCGTGGTCGAATACCTCAAGACCCCGCCCGACCATGCGGCCCTGCGCACCCTGCTGCAGCAACTGCAGCTGCCGGCCCGCGCCATCCTGCGCGAGAAAGGCACGCCCTATGCCGAACTCGACCTGGGCAACCCCAAGTGGAGCGAGGAAGAGCTGATCGACTTCATCGTGCAGCACCCCATCCTGCTGCAGCGCCCCATCGTGGTCACACCCAAGGGCGCGGCCCTGTGCCGTCCGTCCGAGAAAGTGCTGGAGATTCTGGACCAGCCCCAGCAGGGTGCCTTCAGCAAGGAAGACGGTGAGCCGGTGGTGGATGCCAGCGGCCAGCTGGTGTGCAAGGACTGAGGACCGCCCTACCGCCCGGCGCGCTCCAGCCGGGCGCCTGCATGCTGTCCAGCCGCAACACGTACGTCCCGGCCCGCACACAGTTGGCGCATGAAAAAGGCACCTCATGGGTGCCTTCTCTGCCTCTGGGTACCGGAGCGTTTACAGCACCTTCTCCACCACCGCATCGATCACCAGACCGATCAGCGAATAGACGATGGCACCCAGCACCGCCACCCAGAATCCCGACACACTGAAGCCGGCCAGGATGCTGCCGGCAAACCAGAACAGCAGCGCGTTGATCACCAGCAGGAACAGCCCCAGCGTGATCACCGTGACCGGCAGCGTGAGCACCACCAGCACCGGACGCACCAGCAGGTTGAGCAGGCCAATCACCACGGCTGCCAGCAAGGCAGAACCGAAGCTGCTGACGGTAATGCCGCTGACCAGGTTGGCCACCAGCACCAGAGCGGCTGCATAGAGCAGCCATTTCACAATCATCTTGACCATGGCACTAGCATAGCAGGGAATGATGCACTTGCCGTGTCACGCTGCCTTGGCCTAGGCCTGGGCCTGCAGTTTCTTCATTTCCTCGTCACGCAGTTCGCGGCGCAGGATCTTGCCGATCGGCGTCTTGGGCAGCGCCTCGCGGAACTCGATGGTCTTGGGCCGCTTGTAACCGGTCAGGTCCTCGCGGCAGTGCTCGCGGATGTCTTCCTCGCTCACATCACTGCCGGGCTTGCGCACCACGAACAGCTTGACGGATTCGCCCGAGTTCTCGTCCGGCAGGCCCACCGCCGCGCACTCCAGCACGCCCGGCACGGACGCCACCACTTCTTCCACCTCGTTCGGATAGACGTTGAAGCCGCTCACCAGAATCATGTCCTTCTTGCGGTCCACGATGGTGAAATAGCCGCGCCTGTCCATGATGGCGATGTCGCCGGTCTTGAAATAGCCGTCGGGCGTGAGCGACTTGGCCGTTTCATCCGGACGACGCCAGTAGCCGGCCATCACCTGCGGGCCCTTGATGGCGATCTCGCCGCGGTCCTCCAGGTTGAACACCTCGTTGCCGTTGTCATCCACCAGCTTCATCATCGTGCTGGGCACCGGCACGCCGATGGAACCGGTGAAATCGGTATTGGTCACCGGGTTGCAGCTCGCCACCGGGCTGGTCTCCGACAGGCCGTAGCCTTCGCAGATCGGGCAGCCGGTCTTCTCCAGCCAGAGCTTGGCCACGGCGCCCTGCACCGACATGCCGCCACCCACGGTGATGCGCAGGTGCTTCCAGTCCACCTTGTCGAAGTCCGGGTGGTGCGCCAGCCCGTTGAACAGCGTGTTCACGCCGGGGAAGCTGTGGAAGATGTGGTTCTGCAGCTCCTTGATCACCGACCCCAGATCACGCGGGTTGGGCAGCAGGATGTTCTTGCCGCCGAGCTTGGAGCACAGCAGCATGTTTACCGTGAAGGCGAAAATGTGGTACAGCGGCAGCGCGCAGACAAAGCCCAACTGGTGGTGCGCCGGACGCTGCGACAGGCCCGGCTGGTACCAAGCCTCGCACTGCAGCACGTTGGCCACGATGTTCCGGTGCAGCAGCACGGCGCCCTTGGCCACCCCCGTGGTGCCGCCGGTGTATTGCAGCGCGGCAATGTCGTTCATGCCCAGTTGCACCGGCTGGTACTGCTTGGCCGGATACTTGCCCAGCGCATCGTTGAAGCGCACCGAGCCCGGCAGGTTGTAGGCCGGCACCAGCTTCTTCACGTGGCGCACCACGTAGTTCATCACCAGACCCTTGAGCATGCCCATGCGGTCGCCCATGGCCGCCACCACCACGTGCTTGACGTCGGTGTGTGCCAGGCAATGCTCCAGCGTGTGGGCAAAGTTCTCGACGATGAAGATGGCCTTGGCGCCCGAATCCTTGAGCTGGTGCTCCAGCTCGCGCGCGGTGTAGAGCGGATTGACGTTGACCAGCACCATGCCGGCACGCACGATGGCCATGGCGGCAATCGGGTACTGCAGGATGTTGGGCATCATCACCGCCACGCGGTCGCCGCGCTGCAGGCCGATCTTCTGCAGATAGACCGCCAGCGAACGGCTGGCCAGATCCAGCTCGGAAAAGCTCATGTCCCGGCCCATCATGGTGAAGGCCGTGCGGTCAGCAAACTGGGTGAACATCTGCTCCAGCATGTCCACCAGCGAGCTGTAACCGCTCGTGTCGATGTCCACCGGCACGCCGGGGGGGTACTCAGCCAGCCAGGGGCGGCTGTCAATGAATTCGCTCATGCAATGTCTTCCTTGTGCCCCCGCTGCCGGCCTGCTGTCAGCGTGTGGCTGTTATTGTTGGGTCGCACCAAATAGCACGACCGTTCGGCGTGCAGTTATATCTTACCTTCAGCTTACCCGAAAGCCCGATGTGCCATGACATTGCAGATCGGGGGTTTATCCTAGGGTGAACTGTGGCGCTTGTACCGCATCTGGGGGTCAGGATCTGCGCTGCGGGGCTGTTACCATGCCGGCAGACATTTTCGATTGCTGTCATGACGCTCACCGAACTCAAGTACATCGTTGCCGTTGCGCGCGAACGCCATTTCGGGCGCGCTGCCGAGGCCTGCTTCGTGGCCCAGCCAACGCTGTCCGTGGCCGTCAAGAAGCTGGAGGAAGAACTCGACGTGAAGCTGTTCGAGCGCAGCGCCAGCGAAGTCACCCTCACCCCGCTGGGCGAGGAGGTGGTGCGCCAGGCCCAGGTGGTGCTCGAGCAATCCAACCTGATCCGCGACATCGCCAAGCGCGGCAAGGATCCGCTCGCCGGCCCGCTGCGCCTGGGCATCATCTACACCATCGGCCCCTACCTGCTGCCCGATCTGGTGCGGCAGAACATGGCGCTCACGCCGCAGATGCCGCTGATGCTGCAGGAAAATTTCACCAGCAAGCTGCTGGAGATGCTGCGCTCGGGCGAGATCGACTGTGCCATCCTGGCAGAGCCCTTTCCCGATTCGGGCCTGGCGCAGGCCGCGCTGTACGACGAGCCGTTCTGGGCAGCCGTGCCCTCCAGCCACCCGCTGGCGGCCCGATCCAGCGTCAGCGCCGAGGAACTGCGCAAGGAAAACCTGCTGCTGCTCGGCACCGGGCATTGCTTCCGCGACCATGTGCTGGAAGTCTGCCCCGAGTTCGCGCGTTTCTCCAGCCATGCCGACGGCATCCAGAAGAGCTTCGAGGGCTCCTCGCTGGAGACCATCAAGCACATGGTGGCGGCCGGCATGGGCGTGACGCTGGTGCCGGCGCTGAGCGTGCCACCGGAACTGCTGCAGCCGTCTGCATCCAAAGCAGGCACTTCGGGCCGCACGCGTCGCTCCGCTGCCTCCGAGACGGACAGCCACTCCCCCGCGGCGCCCGAGTTGGGGAATGCCGGAACGGCCACCGGCACCCTGCCCGCAGCAGGCAACGCCCGCCCGGACGCCCTGTTCAGCCCGCACAGCGATGCACCCTTCGTGCGCTACATTCCGTTCCAGCCCGATGACGTGCCCACGCGCCGCGTCGTGCTGGCCTGGCGCCGCAGCTTCACGCGCTACGAGGCCATTGCCGCCTTGCGCAACGCGGTGTATGCCTGCTCACTGCCAGGGGTGCAGCGGCTGTCCTGAGACTTCGCGGGACGTGGGTCGCTGGGCCGCTGGGCCGCTGGGCCGCTGGGCCGCTGGGCCGCTGGGCCGCTGGGCCGCTGGGCCGCCAAGCATGTCCTTGATCAGGCTGCACGCGGCACAGCTTCTTCCGAGCGTTCTTCTCTGCTGCTTCCGCCACCGCGATCGCCTGTCACAGCCGGCTTTTACAATCGCGGAGTCATGCAAGAACGTCTCCGTCTTTATCTCGACCTGATCCGCTGGGATCGCCCTGCCGGCTGGCTGCTGCTGCTCTGGCCCACCCTCGCCGCCCTCTGGCTGGCCGCGCGCGGCTTTCCGGGCTGGCACCTGATCATCGTCTTTACCCTGGGCACCATCCTCATGCGCAGCGCCGGCTGCTGCATCAATGACGTGGCCGACCGCGAATTCGACCGCCACGTCAAGCGCACCGCCAACCGTCCCATCACCAGCGGCCGCATCAGCGTGCGCGAGGCGCTGGGCGTGGGCGGCGTGCTGGCACTGGTGTCCTTCCTGCTGGTGCTGACCACCAACTGGCTGACCGTGCTGTGGTCCGTTCCCGCCCTGGCTGTCACCATCCTCTACCCCTACACCAAACGCTTCTTCTCCATCCCGCAGGCCGTGCTCGGCATGGCCTTCAGCATGGGCCTGCCCATGGCCTACGCCGCCGTGCAGAACCAGATTCCGCCCGTCGTGTGGTGGATGTTGCTGGCCAATCTGTGCTGGGTACTGGCCTACGATACCGAGTACGCCATGGTCGACCGCGACGACGACCTGAAAATCGGCATCAAGACCTCGGCTATCACCTTCGGCCGCTTCGATGTGGCCGCCATCATGGGCTTTTACCTGGTGCACAAGGCGATCTGGTGGACCATCTTCTGGCAGCACGCCAACCTGGGTGCCACGCTCGACCACCCCGGCTGGCGCCACGCCGCCTGGCTGATCACGCTGCTGGTGGCCCTGGCGCAGGTCGGATGGCACTACCTGCTGATCCGCACGCGCGAACGCGGCCCCTGCTTCGTCGCCTTCCGGCAGAACCACTGGGTTGGATTCGTGGTGTTTCTGGGCGCGCTGGCGCTGGCCTGATCCTCAGGCAGGCACAGCCGGCCGCGCCACGCGCTGCGTGAACAGCAGCGCCACTCCCAAGGCCACGAACACGCCGCCAAATACCCGGTTCTGCCAGCGCACGGCACGCGCCGTGGTCAGCACTCGGCGCAGCATGCGCCCGCTCAGGGCATAGCCGTGCATCACCACGATGTCGATCAGCGTCATGGTCAGCGCCATGATGGCCAGCTGCAGCGCAATCGGCCGACTGGCATTGATGAACTGCGGCAGCACCGCCACCATGAACACGATGCCCTTGGGGTTGGTCACATTGGTGAGCATGCCGGTCATGAAGCGCTTCTTCCAGTCGCCCTGCCCTTCGGCCACGGCCTGCTGCACCACATCCCCCTCCAGCATGCCGTGCGTGTTGCGCCATTGCTTGATGCCGAGGTACATCAGGTAGAGCGCACCCAGCACCTTGAGCACGGTGAAGGCCGTGGCGGAAGCGATCAGCACCGAGCCCACGCCCAGGCCCGCCACCAGCAGGATCACCAGCAGGCCCGTCTGCAGGCCGGCAATGGTGGCGCTGGTGCGCCGCACGCCATAAACGCTGCCATGGCTGATGGCCAGAATGGCGCCCGAGCCCGGCGAAAGCGCGATCAGCCAGCACGCCACCATGAAGGCGAACCACAGTTCCATGTCCATACAGCAATCCTCTTGTTGGCAGTTGTCCGGCGTGCATGCCCATGCCCCGGATTGCCGGCGATCAGGCAGCGTCGGGCTTGCGTGCCAGCATCAGCGTGTTGGCGAACAGCGATCCGCTCACCATGCGCCCCGGCTGTATTTCAAAACCGTGGTCGCGCAGCAACTGCGCCCAATCATCGGCGGTGCGGCAGTATAGCGAACTGCTCGCATGCCCGCGCGCGCGGAAAATGACCCTGTCCACAAGCTGGCTGAAACGGAAGCGCAGGCCGGCGGCGTGGTCGCCGATGCGCAGCACCAGATGCCCGCCGGGCGCTAGGCAATCGTGCACCCGCTGCAGCACCTGCGTCTGTGCTTCATGCGGCAGGTAGTGCAGCACGTCGAGCAGTACCACGGTATCCGCCGGGGAGAAGGGAGCGTGGGCGATGTTGCCCTGCTCCACCCGTGCCCTGGCTGCATGGTCGGCCAGGGCAGTGCGGGCCCGCGCCACATCGCGCGGCATCAACTCCAGGCCGTGCACGCGGCAGCCACGCGGAGGCGGTGCCCAGTCTTGCGGCCAGTGCTGTTCGTGCGCCAGGCTGTCCACCGCCAGCAGCAGGCTGGCCAGCAGCCCCTGCCCGCAACCCAGATCCAGCACGCGCGACTGCGGCCGGATCCAGCCCTTCGCCAGCACGCTGGCAAAGGCCGGGTCATGCCGCAGCTTGCCGCGCGCGAAATGCCAGGCAAAGCGCCCCGCACGCCGGTAGCGCTCGCTGGCAGCATGCCAGAGCGCGTGCGGCAGGCGGTGCGGCGCCTGCTGCATCACTTGCGGCGTGCTTGCGCGTTCACCACCGCCAGGGCGGTCTGGTTCAGCACGCGGCGCATGGTGGAGGACGGCGTCAGGATATGCGCACTGGCGGCAGCACCGAGCAGCATCGGACCGATGGTCAGACCATTGCCGCCGGTGATCTTGAGCACGTTGAACAGGATGTTGGCCGCATCCAGGTTCGGGCAGATCAGCAGGTTGGCCGCGCCTTCCATGGCGTTGCCAGGCAGCATGTGGCGGCGCAGCTCGGGATTCATGGCGCAATCGCCCTGCATCTCGCCCTCTGCCTGGATCTCGGGAGCCAGCTCGCGGAACAGCTCGTAGGCATGGCGCATCTTGACGGCGCTGGGACGCTTGCTGGTGCCGAAGTTGGAATGCGACAGGAAAGCCACATGCGGGGTAATGCCGAAGCGCTTCACCTCCTGCGCGGCCAGCAGCGCAATGTGCGCCAGCTCTTCTGCCGTCGGATCCTCGTTCACGTAGGTGTCGGCAATGAACAACGTCTGCTTTTCGAGCATCAGCGCGTTCAGGGCGGCAAACTTCTGGCCGGGCTGCGTGCCGATCACGTTGTGGACCGCTTCCAGATGCTTGTCGTAGTTGCCGACCAGACCGCAGATCATGGCATCGGCATCGCCCAGCTTGACCGCCAGCGCGCCGATGATGGTGTTGCTGCGGCGCACGGCGATCTTCGCCGCATCGGGCGAGATACCGTCACGCGCCATGCACTGGTGGTAGGTTTCCCAGTAGGCGCGGAAGCGCGGATCGTTCTCGGGATCGATCACCTCGAAACCGGAACCCACATGCACGTGCAGGCCCAGCTTCTGGATGCGCGCCTCGATGATGTCGGGGCGGCCCACCAGAATCGGCTCGGCAATGCCGTCGTCATAGGCCTGCTGGGCGGCGCGCAGCACGCGCTCGTCCTCGCCTTCGGTGTAGACCACGCGCTTGCTGCCGGCCGGCACTTCGCGCGCCAGCGCAAACACCGGGCGCATAAACAGGCCGGTGTGCGACACGAAGGTACCCAGGCTGTCCACATAGGCTGTCATGTCCTCGATCGGACGCGTGGCCACGCCGGATGCCTCGGCAGCACGGGCCACCGCCGGCGCAATGCGCAGGATCAGACGGGAATCGAAGGGCTTGGGAATGATGTACTCGGGGCCGAACTTCAGCTCCTGGCCGACGTAGGCTGCAGCCACCTCGTCGCTGATTTCCATCTTGGCCAGCGCGGCAATCTCGTGCACGCAGGCCACCTTCATCTCTTCTGTGATGGTAGTGGCGCCGCAATCGAGCGCACCGCGGAAGATATAGGGGAAGCACAGCACGTTGTTGACCTGGTTCGGGTAGTCCGAACGGCCGGTGGCGATGATGCAGTCCGGACGGGCGGCCTTGGCCAGTTCGGGCTTGATCTCGGGATCGGGGTTGGCCAGCGCCAGGATGATGGGCTGCTTGCCCATGCTCTTGACCATGTCCTGCGTCAGCACGTTGGACGTGGAGCAGCCCAGGAACACGTCGGCATCGCGCACCACGTCGGCCAGCGTGCGGTCGCCGTTGTCCTTCTGTGCATAGCGCTGCTTGGAGGCATCCAGACCACCCGGGCGGCCGTCATAGATCAGGCCCTTGGAGTCGCAGACATAGACGTTCTCGCGTTTCACGCCGAGCGCCACCATCAGGTCCAGACAGGCAATGGCTGCCGCACCGGCACCGGAAGCCGCCAGCTTGATGCTGCCGATATCCTTGCCCACCAGTTCCAGACCGTTGATCAGCGCGGAGGAGGAGATGATGGCGGTGCCGTGCTGGTCATCATGGAAGACCGGAATCTTCATGCGTTCGCGCAGCTTCTGCTCGATGTAGAAGCACTCGGGCGCCTTGATGTCCTCCAGGTTGACGCCGCCCAGCGTGGGCTCGAGCGCGGCGATCATGTCCACCAGCTTGTCCGGATCGCGCTCGTCCAGTTCGATGTCGAACACGTCGATGCCGGCAAATTTCTTGAACAGGCAGCCCTTGCCCTCCATCACCGGCTTGCCGGCCAGCGGGCCGATATCGCCCAGACCGAGCACGGCGGTGCCGTTGGTGATCACGCCGACCAAGTTGCCGCGCGCGGTGTATTCGGCCGCCAGGGAAGGATCGGCCTGGATGTCCAGGCAGGGATAGGCCACGCCGGGAGAGTAGGCCAGGGACAGGTCACGCTGATTCACCAGCGGTTTGGTGGGGGTCACGGAGATCTTGCCGCGCACCGGTTGGCGGTGGTACTCGCGGGCGGCTTCGCGCAAGGCGGCCTGGGAGGTGGAAATCGTACTTTCAGTGCTCATGGTGGTTCCTGTCGTCGGTTTGCTTGCCTGCCGCGCCCGACAACGCGGCTGCCTGCCTCCCTGCGAGGCATCTATTCTGCTGCGTGAAATAATACATAATTATCTGGTGCCGGAGTGCTTGCTGTAAAGACAATGCTGCATCCGGCCGCCCGCGTCAGCGCTGCATGGCCGTGCCATCCCGGCGCAATGCCGACAGCAGTTGCTGTCCGGCACGACCATTGGCCCGCATCCCCAGACGCCCCTGCTCGGTGCGGATCGCGGCGCGCGTCTTCTCGCCAATCAATCCATCCGGCGCGCCGATATCGTGGCCGCGAGCCAACAGCAGGGTCTGCAGTTCGCGGTTTTCGGCGCGGCTCAGACCGGGATCGTCCGTCGGCCAGGGTGTGACAAAACCGGTCTGCGTCTTCTCGCCGGCAACCAGCGTCGAGAGCTGGGCAATGGCCAGCGCATAGTTCTCGCTGGCGTTGTAGCTGTACAGCGTGTCGAAATTCTTGCCTACCAGGAAGGCAGGGCCATTGGCACCCGCGGGCAGCAGCAGCCCCGCCTGCGACAGCGTGGCCGGCAGGGGCGACCCATCCACCAGACGCACACCCTGGGCCTGCCAGTGCTCCAGCGCCCGCTTGTTGCGGCGACCGGCCTGGCTGGTATCGAAACCGCCCGGCAGCTTCACTTCATAGCCCCAGGGCTCGCCCGTGCGATAGCCCGCCTTGCGCAGGAAGTTGGCGGTGGATGCCAGCGCATCGGGCACGCTGCTCACGATGTCGCGGCGGCCATCGCCGTCAAAGTCGACCGCTGTACGCAGAAAGGTGCTGGGCATGAACTGGGTCTGGCCGAAGGCGCCAGCCCAGGAGCCGGTCAGCTTCTCGGCCGGCACATGCCCACCCTGCAGGATGCGCAGTACGTTGGCAAACTCGGTGCGGAAATAGGCCTGGCGGCGACCGAAGCACGACAGCGTGGACAGCGACTGCACCAGCGGGCGGCCGCCCATGATCTGGCCGAAATTGCTCTCCACGCCCCACACGCCCATCACCATCGCCGGCTCCACGCCATAGCGCTGCTCGATCTGGCGCAGCGTGGGCAGCCACTGACGGTAGGCCGCACGGCCATCGGCCACACGCTCGGCATCCACCAGCACCGCCATGTAGTCCCACACCGGCATGGTGAACTCGGGCTGGCGGTTCAGCAGCGGCAGCACCGTGGCATCGGGCTTCAGCCCGCGCGTATGTTGGGCATAGACGGCGGGGTCGATCCCGCGGAAATCGGAGCTGCCCTGCAGACGAGCCAGGCAGGCCTGGAACTCGGCCGTGCTCAACACGGGCGGTGGCGGCGTCTGCGCCGCTGCGGGCAAGGCTGCCAGCAGGCAGGCGCCTGCTCCCAGCAGGCCGGTTACACGCTGGCGTACGCGTGCACGCACACGCAAGGGGTTTGCAGGGGACAACTTCATGGGCTCACTCCACACGTCAACAGGGCCAGCGTCCATCATACCGGGCTCCATCTGCCCGCTTCTTCGGGGATTGCCTGTGACAGGACCAGCAAGCCCGTGCGCGCGCATGGCGCTTGCATTCCGTCATAGGCAGCGTCGGCCCTCCCCCCGTACAATCGTGCGATCATGGATCACAACCTGACTCCCGCATCCCCCTTCGACAGTGCCCGCGCGCTGGAACTGGCACAGCAGGCGCTCGCCGTCGAGGCCCAGGCGCTGCAACAATGCGCACAACGCCTGCAGCAGCCGGATACCGGTGCCCATTTCGCCCGCGCCCTCTCCACCATCCTGGCGGCACGCGGCCGCGTGGTGGTGATGGGCATGGGCAAGAGCGGCCATGTGGGGCGCAAGATTGCGGCCACGCTGGCTTCCACCGGCACGCCGGCGCTGTTCGTGCATCCCGCCGAAGCCAGCCACGGCGACCTGGGCATGGTGCGCGATGTCGACGTGGTGCTGGCCATCAGCAACAGTGGCGAAAGCGAGGAACTGGCACGCATCCTGCCCGTGCTCAAGCGCCTGGGGGTGCCACTGGTTGCCATGACCGGCAAGCCGCAGTCCAGCCTGGCACGCCATGCCGACATCGTGCTCGACAGCGGCGTGGAAAAGGAAGCCTGCCCGCTCAACCTCGCCCCCACCGCCAGCACCACGGTGCAGATGGCGCTGGGCGATGCGCTCGCCGTGGCCCTGCTCGATGCACGCGGTTTCCGCGCCGAGGACTTTGCCCGCTCCCATCCCGGTGGCGCACTCGGCCGTCGCCTGCTCACCACCGTGGCCGATGTGATGCGCGCCGGCGATGCCGCGCCTTCCGTACCGCTGGATGCCGATTTCAGCCAGGTCATGCGCGAGATGAGTGCCAAGGGACTGGGCGCCACACTGGTGGTCGATGCCGATGCCCGCGTGGTCGGCATCTTCACCGATGGCGACCTGCGCCGCCTGCTCGAGAGCGGCACCGACCTGCGCCAGCTCAGCGCCGACAAACTCATGCACGCCAACCCGCGCAGCATCCGCCCCGATGCGCTGGCCGCTGATGCCGCCCACCTGATGGAGCAGTACCGCATCAACAGCCTGCCGGTGACCGATGCCGATGGCCGTCTGGTCGGCGCCCTCAACACGCACGACCTGATGCTGGCCAAGGTGATCTGACATGCAGCAACCCGCCCTGACCTTCGATCCCGAACTGCTGCTGGCAGCCCAGGGCATCCGCGTGGTGTTCTTGGACGTGGACGGCGTGCTCACCGATGGCGGCCTGCTCTACACCGAGAGCGGCGAAACCATCAAGCGCTTCAACACCCTCGATGGCCACGGCCTGAAACTGCTGCAGAAAGGCGGCATCACGCCCGCCATCATCACCGGCCGCGACTCTGCCCCGCTGCGCACACGCCTGCAGGCGCTGGGTGTGGAACACGCCGTGTACGGCACCGAAGACAAGCTGCCGGCAGCCGAGCGCCTGCTGGCCACCCTGGGGCTGGACTGGTCGCAGGCCGCCGCCATGGGCGATGACTGGCCCGACCTGCCGCTGCTCTCGCACGCCGCCTTTGCCGCGGCACCGGCCAACGCCCACCCCGAAGTCAGCGCCCGCGCACGCCATGTGACGCGCGCCAGCGGCGGCGCAGGCGCCGTGCGCGAACTGTGCGACCTGCTGCTGCAGGCGCAGGGCCGCTACGCCGCGCTGCTGGCCCCCTACCTAACCACCGCGGACGACCCGGCATGAGCACGCCCCAGCCCCCTTCCAGCGACTCCGGCCTGCAACTGGCCAGTGTGCTGCGTCCGCTGCCCGCAGCCACCAGCACGCCGGAGCGTCTGTCCGACAAGATCTGGCGCCGCCTGGTCGATTTCATGCCGGTCATTCTGGTACTGCTGCTGGTGCTGGCCACCACCTGGCTGGTGCGCAGCATGCCGGCGGCCGAAGAGCCCAGGCCTGCACCGCCGCCGAACGAGCCCGACTACTACATGAAGGAATTCAGCCTGCGCAACTTCAACCCGCAGGGCATTCTGCAGACCGAAATCCAGGGCGCATTTGGCGACCACCTGCCGGGCAATGACACCATCCGCACGCAACAGCTGCAAAGCTACAGCCTGGATGCCAGCGGCGTGGTCACGCGTGCCACCGCCGACCGCTCCGTCTCCGACAGCAAGGGCAAGGACATCGAACTGTTCGACAACGTACGGGTGGTGCGCACCGACCCGCGACCCGACAAGAACGGCCAGCCGCGCGTGCCGACCGTGCTGGAAAGCGACTACCTGCATGTGATCAACCAGCAGGAACACATCAGCACCGACCGCCCCGTGCGCATCACCCAGGGCAAGGACGTGATCAACGGCAGCGGACTGGAATACACGGCAGACAACAAGGTGCTGCGCGTCGATGGCCGCGTACGGGCCCAGATCCAGCCCTCGCCGGCGCGGCAGTAAACAAGAGCTGTTTTTCCTGTGTCGTCGTCCCGGACTCCGCTCGTTTTCATCACCGGCGCTTCCAGCGGCATGGGCCAGGCGTTGGCGCGACGCTACCACGACGCCGGCTGGCGCCTGGCACTGGTGGCCCGCCGCCAGCAAGCCATGGCGGACTGGGTGCAGCGGCAAGGCCTGGATCCGGCACGCATCACCCTGCATGCTGCCGACGTCACGCAGCCCGACAGCGTCATCGCCGCCGCGCATGCCTGCATGGCCAGTCAGGGCGTGCCTGACGTGGTGATTGCCAACGCCGGCATCAGCCACGGCATGGACAGTTCCGAACGCGCCGATCTGGACGTGATGCAGCAGATCCTGGCCACCAATGTGCTGGGCATGGCGGCCACTTTCCAGGCCTTCATCCGCCCGATGCGCGAACGCGGCAGCGGCAGCCTGGTGGGCATTGCCAGCGTGGCCGGCATCCGCGGCCTGCCCGGCCATGGGGCCTACTGCTCCAGCAAGGCCGCCGCCCTCACCTATTGCGAGAGCCTGCGCGGCGAACTGCATGGCAGCGGCGTGCGGGTCGTGACGCTGCTGCCAGGCTATATCGCCACGCCGATGACGGCAGGCGACCACTTCAGCCTGCCTTTCCTGCTCAGCGCCGACCAGTTTGCAGAGCGTGCCCAGCGGGCCATTGCGGCAGGCGCCAGCTACCGCGTGATTCCGTGGCAAATGGGCGTGGTCGCCAAACTACTGCGGCTGCTGCCCAACGCCGTGTTCGACCGCCTGTTTGCGGGCCGGCCGCGCAAACCGAGGCTCACGCCCAGGCCACTGACCGGGGTTGTGGCTCCCGCTGACCCTGTCGCGCCAGGCACGCCGGATGTGCCCGCCGCCTCCTGCGCAGATCCTGATACGCCGGGCCACCATCCTGCCCCGCCTTCCACCCCATGACCACCGCTCCCGCGCCCCTGACGCCCAACCCCCTGCAGCTGCGCAGCCTGCAGCGCCGGCCGGTGGCCGCGCGCATGCGGCGCTGGCTGCAGGCCGAAGGCTCCCTCACGCGCCATCTGACACGTGCCAGTGGCCGGGTGCAGGTGCAGGTGCTGCAGCAAGGCAGCGATGCGCTCTGGCCGGAAGAAGCCCGTGCGCTGCGGCGCCAGCCGTTCCAGCAGGCCGGCAGTGCCCATGTGCGCACCGTGCTCCTCTGGTGCGGCCCAGCAGGGCAGGAGCGCCCTGCCGTACTGGCCCGCTCGGCCGTGCTGGCGCCGCAATCGCGCCTGCGCTGGCGCGGCCTGCGCGGCCTGGGCGACAAGCCTCTGGCACAACTGCTGTTCGACACCCCGCACATCCACCGCAGCCCGCTGCGCTGGTATCACGATGCCGCGCACAGCCCTGCTGCCCGCCATGTGCTGCAGCTGTGGCAGCGCCATGCGCCCGAGCACACCGCCATGCTGCCCCGGCAGGGCGTATGGCGCCGCAGTTCGGTGTTCGACATCAACGGGGCCCGTATCCTCGTGACCGAATGGTTTGCCCCGGAAGTGTTCGACTGGCCACCCCCCAAATGACAAAACCCTGCCCCGGGCAGTGCCCGCAGCAGGGTTCCTGCACGATACAGGGCTGGATCAGCCCTGCCATCGATCAATAGTTGTTGTTGTCGTCGTAGTTGTTGCGACGACCACCGTCACGACGGCCACCGCCGTAGGGGCTGCGGAAACCATCGCTGTTGCCGCCGCCAAAGTCGCGACCACCGCCGTAGCCGCCACCGCCTTCGCGGCCGCCGCCGTAGCCACCTTCACGGCCACCACCGTAGCCGCCTTCGCGACCACCGCCGTAACCGCCTTCACGACGACCACCACCGTAGCCACCGCCGCCACCAAAGCTGCGGGGGGGACGCGGTTCCATCGGACGAGCCTCGTTCACCACCAGGGCGCGGCCGCCCATGTCCTTGCCATGCAGGCCATTGATGGCTGCCTGGGCTTCGGCATCGCTGCCCATCTCGACGAAACCAAAGCCTTTGGAACGGCCGGTATCGCGCTCCATCATGACCTTGGCGCTGGTCACTGCGCCGAACTCGCTGAATTGCTGCAGCAGGTCGTTGTCGCGAACAGCATAGGGCAGGTTGCCCACGTAAAGTTTGTTGCCCATGAACGGACTCTTTCAGAAAAACAAATAAACCAAGCGATGTCCGTTTTGGGCTGACGACGGATTGATCATCGACCTCATTCACGCAAAGCAATCACCGCAAACATGTACCCGCCCGCAACGCGCGCGCCGCGTGTGGATACCCGGAGCATTATGGGGCAGATATGTGTAGTTTTGGTGTCAGCAAATCCCCACACTGCCAGTATTTACCCTGAAATAATGCACTCTTGATCTAGCGCAGTGTCTTTGCGCGTCCTGCGATAATCCCGCGTCCGCACCCAGCGGAAAACTGACCCTTCTCCCATTCCCTCCTCCATGGAAGCCTTTCTCGTTTCAACCGGCCTGGTCGCCCTGGCCGAAATGGGCGACAAGACGCAACTGCTGTCGCTCGTCCTGGCTGCCCGTTTCCGCAAGCCCTGGCCCATCGTCTGGGGCATTCTGGCCGCCACTCTGGTCAACCACGCCATGGCCGGCGCCGTGGGCAGCTTCATCACCACCCTGCTCTCGCCCGAAGTGCTTCGCTGGGTACTGGCGGCCTCCTTCCTGGCCATGGCGGTGTGGATGCTGATTCCCGACAAGCTGGACGAGGACGACCAGCCCAAGTCGCCCAAGTACGGCGTGTTTGCCACCACCGTGGTGCTGTTCTTCCTGGCCGAGATGGGCGACAAGACGCAGATCGCCACCGTGGCGCTGGCGGCGCGCTACCAGGAGCTGACTGCCGTGGTCGCCGGCACCACGCTGGGCATGATGCTGGCCAACGTGCCGGTGGTGTTCCTGGGCGAGCGCATCACGCGGCTGGTGCCGCTGCACTGGGTGCACCGCATCTGTGCGGTGATCTTCGTCGGCCTCGCTGTTGCAGCAGTGCTCTGGTAAGTGCCCAGACCCGGAGCGCAGCCCGTCTGATGGACAAACAACCCTGCGCGTGACAGTGGAGAGACGGCCGCGCTATACTGGCCCCATTGCGCCGATTTGCTTCCAGCTTGCGGGCGCGTAACAAATGCCGCTAAAACGGAGCCAGACACCCGGTTTCCGTCCTGTGCGGTACCGGGTTTGCTTTTTTCCATGTCGTTCATTGCCACCCCCCAATCCATGTACTTTGCAGAGCCGCTGGCGCTGCAGAGCGGTGCCAGCCTGCGCGGCTACACGCTGGCCTATGAAACCTACGGCACGCTCAATGCCGACAAGTCCAACGCGGTGCTGATCTGCCACGCGCTCAACGCCTCGCACCACGTGGCCGGCCACTATGCCGACGAGCCCGGCAATGTCGGCTGGTGGGACAACATGATCGGTCCCGGCAAGCCGGTGGACACCAACCGCTTTTTCGTCATCGGCGTCAACAACATCGGCTCCTGCTTCGGCAGTACCGGCCCGCGTGATGCCAACCCCGATGCCCCGTCCGACAGCCGCCGCAAGCAGTACGGCGCCGATTTTCCGGTCGTCACGGTCGAGGACTGGGTCAATGCGCAGGCACGCCTGCTCGACGAACTCGGCATCCACCAGCTGGCTGCCGTGATGGGCGGCAGCCTGGGCGGCATGCAGACGCTGAGCTGGACGCTGCAATACCCCGAGCGCGTGCGCCACGCCGTGGTGATCGCAAGCGCGCCCAACCTGAGCGCCGAAAACATCGCCTTCAACGAGGTGGCGCGCCGCGCCATCGTGACCGATCCCGAGTTCCACGACGGCCACTTCTACGAGCATGGCGTGGTGCCGGCCCGCGGCCTGCGCATCGCGCGCATGATCGGCCACATCACCTATCTGAGCGATGACGTGATGAACAGCAAGTTCGGCCGCGAACTGCGCGAGGCCGTCACGCACAACAGCACCGGCTACAAGTATTCGACGCAGGACATCGAGTTCCAGATCGAGAGCTATCTGCGCTACCAGGGCGACAAGTTCAGTACCTACTTCGATGCCAACACCTACCTGCTGATCACGCGCGCGCTCGACTATTTCGATCCGGCGCAGCAGTTCGGCGGCGACCTGTCGCGCACCATGGCGCAGGCCAAGGCAGACTTTCTGGTGGTGAGTTTCACCACCGACTGGCGCTTCTCGCCCGCGCGCAGCCGCGAGATCGTGAAGGCGCTGCTCGACAACCGGCGCCATGTGAGCTATGCGGAGATCGACGCCCCGCACGGCCATGACGCCTTCCTGCTGGATGACCCGCGCTACCTGAATCTGGTACGCGCCTATTTTGACAACAAGGTGGCAGCATGAGCGGAGGACAAGTCGCCATCGAGGCCATTGGCCAACTGGTGCCGCAAGGCGCGCATGTACTGGATCTGGGCTGTGGAGACGGCGCGCTGCTGGCCTGGCTGCAGCAGCACCGCGGCTGCACCGGCTACGGCGTGGAAATCAGCGATGCCAACCTGCTGGCCTGTGCCCGCCGCGGCGTGGACGTGCTGCAGCTGAACCTGGACGAAGGCCTGAACATCTTCGCCGACAACAGCTTCGACGTGGTGCTGCAGATCGACACGCTGCAACACCTGCGCAACGCCGAAACCATGCTGCGCGAGACGGTGCGCGTGGGCCGCATGGGCATTGTCGCCTTCCCCAACTTTGCCTACTGGCCCAACCGCCTGTCCATCCTGCGCGGTCGCATGCCGGTGAACAAGCGCCTGCCCTACGAGTGGTACAACACGCCAAACATCCGCGTCGGCACCTATGCCGACTTCGGCGTGCTGGCCGCGCGCTGCGGCCTGCGCGTGCAGGACCGCTTCGGCCTGCATGAGGGGCGCGTGATCCGCAGCCTGCCCAATGTGCGTGCCAGCACCGCTGTCTATCAGGTCACGCGCGGCTGACCTGCCGCTGCCAGGCCTTCTCGTGCAGGAAGAAGGCAAAGGCCTGCACTGTCGGCTCAAGCAGGCTCAGTGTCAGTGCAGCAACCAGGTTGCCGGTCACGGCATAGGCCACACCAGCTGCCACCAGCACGTGAATCACGTAGTAGCTCATCGTCTTGTAGAGGGTGCGCTGGTGGGGGCGCAACCAGCGTTTGATGTGTGCCATGGTGGCTCTCCTGCATTGCTCTTTCGATAGTTAATGATATCAATTCTCATTACTGGTCTGGATTGCAATTCCCTATGCCGCTGGTAGCCACGCCTGATGGCAACAGCTGTTGCCATTCGTGGCGGCGCATTCCTACATGCGTTCGGCCCTGCTGCCCACAGCCCTGCAGCGCGTTCTGAAAAACAATGCACCTAACCCGAGCCGAAAGCCGCAGTGGCAGCCGGCAGATACGGGCCCGGTAAACAGCGCCGGTCTTGCCGAACCTGTTTCAACTGCAAGCTTTCATTAGGAGAACATCATGGGATTTCTGATCTGGATCATCGTAGGCGGTGTGGTGGGCTGGCTGGCCAGCCTGGTGATGCGTACCGACGCGCAACAGGGCCTGTTCCTGAACGTCGTGGTGGGCATCGTGGGCGCCCTGATCGGCGGCTGGCTGATTTCCCCGCTGCTGGGCATGGGCACCATAAATGAGAATCCGTTGAGCATTGGCGGCATCGTGGTGTCCCTGATCGGCGCCATCATCCTGCTGGCCATCGTGAATCTGGTGCGCCGCGGCAGCGTGCGCTGAGCCTGAACTGCCCCCGGCCGGCAGCGCGCCGGCCCGGAGCACAGGAGACGCCACTTCCGGCAACGGAGTGGCGTCATTTCTTGATGTTTGTTGCATGAGCCGTACGCCCGCTACCCCTGCGCAGGGCTTCGCGGCATACTGTGAAACCACCTCGTTCCGCCATCATGCCCGACCAGCCTCCTCTGCCCCCTGCCACACCGCTAGCGCCTTCTCCCGTGGTCACCGGACTGCGCGGGGACGAGCCTGAAGCAGAGTCCGCAACGGCCGCCTTCTCCAAGCGCCGCCTGCTGACCTGGACGCTGATCCTGCTCAACGTGACGCTGGTGATCTTCCTGCTGAAATGGGCCGATGCCTTTTTCATGCCGCTGGTGGCAGGCATCTTTCTGTCGTACACGCTGGGACCCATCGTCGATTTCCTGCAGAGCCGCATGCGGCTGCCGCGCGCCCTCGGCAGCGCCGTGGCCATCGTGGCTTTCATGGGGGTGATCGGCGGGATCGGCTACGCCGTGTGGTGGCAAGCCATCGATCTGGCCGAATCCATGCCGGAGTCCATCAACCGCATCACGCGCAGCGTGCGCCAGGTGCAGGTCGACCGCAGCAGTTCGCTCTCCAAGCTCAACCAGGCAGCGCGCGCGGTGGACAACGCCCTCAAGAGCGGCGGCACGGGCAGCACGCGGGCCACGCAGTCAGCCACGGCGCAGGCCGCCCCGCCCCAGGAAGGCGTCTCGTCCATGCTGATGCAGCGCGCCCTGCGCGTGATGGGCGGGCTCGGCACGCTGGGGTCGGTGCTGCTGCTGGCCTACTTCCTGCTCACGGCCGGTGACAGTTTCCGGCGCAAGACCGTACGGGTGGTCGGGAGCCGATGGCAGCACAAGCGCGTGACGGTGGAACTGCTGGACGACATCCATTCCTCGGTGCAGAAATACCTGGGTTCGCTGGTGCTGGTCAACCTGCTGCTGGGCCTGCTCACCTACATGGTGCTGGTGGCGCAAGGCTTCCGCAACGCCGAAATCTGGGCCACACTGGCGGGCATCCTGCACGTCATCCCCTACGTCGGCCCGCTGCTGACCGCCATCGGCGTGTTCATTGCCGGCGTACAGCAATGGGGCGCCATCGTGCCGGCGGTGCTGGCTGCAGGTTCCACGCTGGTGGTGGCCGCGCTGGTGGGGTCGATCGCCTATGCCTGGATTCTGGGCCGCATCGCCAACATCAATCACTCGGCGCAATTCATCGCGCTGCTGTTCTTTGGCTGGCTGTGGGGAGCCCTGGGCCTGCTGATCGCGATTCCGCTGGTGGTGGTGATCAAGGTGATTGCCGCACGCGTCGATGCACTGCATCCGGTAGCGGAATTCCTGCGCGAGTAACCAGCCTGCCTACTTCTGGATCCACGGCAGGCCGCGGAAGCGCCAGCCGCCCCGATGGCCGCGCTGCTGCGCACCATCCAGGTCGCCTTCAAAGCCTTCGAGCACGTTGTAGCAGCCCTCCAACCCCAGTTCGGTCGCACGCTGCGCCGCACCGACCGAGCGCACCCCGCTGCGGCAGAGAAACAGCAGGCGCTGCCCGGGATGCTGCGCCGCAAGCGCCTGCACCTGGGCATCGAAATCCGGATTGGGCACCATGCCGGGATAGGTGCGCCAGCACAGCGGCACGGCTCCGGGCACCATGCCGACCCAGTCGCGTTCCGCATCCGTACGCACATCCACCAGCACGCCCAGCCCCTGCTGCTGCCAGGCGTAGGCTTCTTCGGGTTCGATATCGCCGGAATAATGGATGGGGGTCGTCTGCATGCGGGGAATCCTCGGGAATCACCCGAGTGTAGCCGGCGCAGGGCCGGCCTGCAGCATGGCCGGACTGCCTTCCTCCATGCCGGCCGCAGCCGGCGGCTCCTGCCGCACCGGCTCGGCCATGCGGTGACGCGCCTGCGGCAAAGAACCTTCGATGCGCGTGCCCCGGCCCGGCGCAGACACGATGCGCAGGCTGCCATGCATGGCTTCCAGACGATGCCGCATGCCCGAGAGGCCGTAGCTGGCATGGACCTTCTGGTTCACATTGAAGCCCACGCCATCGTCCAGCACCTGCAGCAGGGCGTAGTCCTTCTTGTCGTGCAGCATCACGCGCACATGTGTTGCCTGCGCATACTTGCTGATGTTGGTCAGGGCTTCCTGCATCACGCGGAATACCACCAGCTGCGCATCGGGTGCCAGATCCACCGGCTCGATGTCCGTTTCCACGCTGATCTCCGTGCGCTCCGAGAACTCGCGCGCGTAGTTTTCCAGTGTGGCCCGCAGGCCCAGGTGGGTAAGCGACGAGGGTTGCAGCTCCTCGATCAGCTGGCGCTTGAACGCCACGCCGGCATTGAGCGATTCCACCAGATGCTGCAGACGCTGCGTGATCTTCTCGTCATCCACGCCCAGCTGTCCCAGCCGGGACTTGATGCGCGCCGTGTCCAGCTTGGCCGCCGTCAGCAGCGCGCCCATCTCGTCGTGCAGCTCCTGCGCCATGCGTCCGCGTTCGGCTTCCTGCACCTTCATCACGTGCGTGGTGAGTTCGGACAGCTGCACCGTGCGTTCACGTACCTCGGTGTCGAGCTGGTCACGCTCCTGCTGGATCAGCTGGCGGCGCTCTTCCTGGATATGGTCGATGCGGCGCGACTGGCGCACCAGCAGGTAGAAAGCCGCGGCTCCGAGCAGAATCACCAGCAGCACGACCAGACGGGCCGCCAGCAGGTTGCGCTCCAGCGCGCGCTTGCTCACCACCAGCGCCCTGTCGTTGGCCTGGCGCAAACGGTCCAGACCCGTGCGCGCCGTATCCATGTAGGTCTGGCCGGCATCGGTGTTGAAGGCTTTCAGCCACTCCACATCCCCACCGCCACTCTGGCGCATGCGCACCGTCACCTCCATTTCGGCAATGCGGCGCGAAATGGGGCGGGAAATGGTGGCAAATTCGCTCAGACTCTGCTGAGAGCCCACATAGAAGCTGCGGGCCCGGTCCAGCGCCGGCTCGATGCGCGACACGGCTAGCTGGTACGGGCCCAGATAGCGCTTGTCGCCGGAGATCAGGTAGCCGCGTTGCAGGGTTTCGGCATCGATCACCGCAGTACGCAGGTTGTTGAGTGCCACGCGCTGCTGTTCGAGCCGGTTGGACTGCTCCAGATGCTCGCGCGAGTTCATGTAGCCGAATTCATTGAGCAGCAGCACCAGCGCCATCACCAACGCCGCCCACAACATGGCATGAGGCCGGGAGAAGTGGCGCAAGGCATTGCCAAGGCGGGTTTCGGAGCGTGCTGCAGCTATCATGCAACCAATTGTGCACGGCAGGCGGCGCCTGTCGTGTAGGAAACAATCGCATTGTCACTTTCTTTCCACCGTGCCTGATACCTCCTCCCCTTCCCGACTGCATCTGCGCGACTGGCCGCTGCCATCCGGCCGGGCCCTGCGCGGCATGGCCGTGCTGGTGCATGGCCTGGGCGAGCATTCCGGCCGGCAGGCGACGCTGGCCCGGCAGCTGGTCGAGGCGGGCTTTGCCGTGCGCAGCTACGACCACCATGGCCATGGCGCTTCACCGGGAAAGCGGGGCGACCTGCTCCAGCCCGGACAGCTGCTGCAGGATCTGGGCGGCATCATCGACGGCGCACGCCAGCAGTGGGGCGCACGTACCCCGCTGCTGCTCTGTGGCCACAGCCTGGGCGGCCTGGTGGCGGCGCGCTGGGCCTGCCAGCAGACGGCCGGAACGGTGCAGGGCCTGCTGTTGTCCTCGCCGGCGCTGGCCACGCACATTCCCCGGCGCTACCACCCCCTGCTGCACTGGCTGGGCCGGGTGGCACCGCACCTGAACCTCCCCAACGGCCTGCCGCCGGAGCAGCTCTCGCACGATCCGCAAGTGGTCCGCGACTATCTGGCCGATCCGCTGGTGCACGACCGCATCTCGGCCAGCCTGACCGCCTTCCTGCTGCGCGAAGGCCCGGCCACGCTGCAGCAGGCCTCCCGCTGGCAGACGCCCACCCTGCTGCTGTATGCCGATCCGGATGCCTTTGTGGATGCGGCAGGCAGCCGCGCCCTGGCCAGCCTCGCACCGCCGGGCGTGGTGCAGGCCCACAGCTGGAGCGACTGCGGGCACGAACTGTTCCATGAGCTGCCTGCGGTGCGGAACGCAGCGTTTGCCTGCCTGCATGCCTGGCTGGACCGTCATTTCTAGGTCATGCAACTGTGGCACAAGCCACTGTGGAGCCTGCAATCCCGACGGCTGTTGACTTGTGTCAAACGCTGCAGCAGCGATCTCGGGCCCAATGCCTATGTTTGTAATCTGAATGGGAGAGTTCCATGGATGTGCTCATGCGCGAACTGTTTGCCACCGACATCGGCCTGCTGACCCTTTTCACCATCGGTTTCATCGTGGTGATGGCGGCCTGGCTGTTCTTCTTTGTGCGCAAGAACGTGGCACGCGATGAAGCGGCCCATGCCAGCGAAGAGCGCAAGCTGCGCACCTGAGCACGGCAATTTCCTGCGGCGCCCCCTCTCGCCGCACGCGTCCGGCTCGCTTATACTGGAGACATGACGGCTGGTTACCTGCAGTAACACAAAGGCAGCAGGCAACGTGGCCTGATCAGTGCCCATACCCACTCCAAGAGGACCATACCCATGTTTCCCGAATACCGCGACCTGATTTCCCAGCTCAAGATGGAAGACGCTCACTTCGACCGTCTGTTCGAAAAGCACAACGAGCTGGACCACAAGATCAAGAACATGGAAGCCCATATCGAGCATGCCACGCATGAGGAAATCGAAACCCTGAAAAAGCAGAAGCTGATGATCAAGGACGAGCTCTACCAGATCCTGCGCAAGGCAGACGGCAAGGCCTGAGCCCCGCCCTTTCCGGCCAATGATGCCCGCCCCGTGCGGGCATTGTCGTTTTCCGGCCTAGCGCAGCATCAGGCAGGCCAGGGCAGCCAGCGGCGCCGTTTCGGCACGCAGCACATGGCGGCCCAGCGACAGCGGCAGAAAGCCCTGCGCGATTGCCAACGCTTCCTCGGCCGTACTCAGCCCCCCTTCCGGACCGGAGAGCAGATAGACATCCTCCGGCATGCCGGCCTGCAACAGCGCTGCCAGCGGCTGGCTGCCTTCGCTGAGCGACAACACCCAGCGCATCGCACTCTTGTCTGCACCCTGCACGCCTTCGGCCAGCGTACTGACAGGATGCACTTCCGGCACCCGCGTGCGGCCCGACTGCTCGCAGGCGGATACTGCGACGGCCTGCCAGTGTGCCTGCTTCTTCTCGGCGCGTTCGCCCTTGAGGCGCAGCACGCTGCGCTCGGTCATCAGCGGGCGGATGCTGGCCACGCCCAGCTCGGCGGCCTTTTCCACCAGCCAGTCCATGCGGTCGTTGGCCGGCACGCCGCTGAGCAGGTGCACGCGCGGAACAGGCGACTCATTCACGTCATGCTGTGCGCCGACGCGTACTTCGACCTCGCTGCGCCCCATGCGTGTGATGACGGCCTCGAAACTGCCCTGTGCATAGGACGGGCGCGGCTGTCCGGCAAGCAGATGGGCCGCAAGTCCGCCATGGAACAGGGTGATGGCATCGCCCGGCTGCATGCGCAGCACCTGCACATGACGGGCAGCGCCAGCGGGCAGACTGAGCGTATCGCCCTCGGCCAGCGGCACCGGGCAGTGAAAGCGCGGCATGGTCAGGCGCCTCCCCGGGCAGGCTGCCTGGACGCGGGCTGCGGCATGTCCATGCGTTGCAGAGGGCCGCGTGCTCCTGCTACCCACAACGGGACGCGCACCGTCTCAGACCCGGCCGAACGCATAGCCCGTCACGTCCTGGGTGCCCTCGATGTCATCCACCAGCTTGAGCAGCGGAGCCAGTTCGCGGTAACGGCGCGCGGTGCTGCGGATGTAGTGGATGAAGCGTGGTGCATCGGCCAGGTATTTCTCCTTGCCATCCCGCAGCGTGAGGCGCGCAAAGATGCCCGCCACCTTGAGGTGGCGCTGCAGTGCCATCCATTCCACCGCGCGGTAGAAGGCGCCGAAGTCGGCATGCCAGTCCTCGAAATCCATCAGGCCGGCCTTGCGGGCGCGCTCCCAGTAGCGGATGGTCACATCCAGCACCAGATCTTCGTCCCAGCTGATGAAGGCATCGCGCATCAGGCTGGCGATGTCGTAGGTAATCGGGCCGTAGACGGCATCCTGGAAGTCGAGCACACCCAGTGGCTTGCCGGGCGCATCGCCCAGCATCAGGTTGCGCGGCATGAAGTCGCGGTGCACGTACACCTGCGGCGCGGCCAGATTGCGCTGCACGATCAGGTCGAACGTGGATTGCAGCACCTGATGCTGCTCGGGCGTGAGCTGGTGCTGGCGGTGCTGCGCCACATACCACTCGGGGAACAGCTGCAGCTCGCGGCGCAGCAGCGCCTCGTCATAGGGCGGCAGCACCTCCGGTCGCGAGGCCAGCTGCCAGGGCAGCAGCACATCCAGCGCCCGCAGGTAGTGCGGCTGCGCCGCCTCGGGCTGCTCGGGGTCGAGGGCGCTCATCATGGTGGCGTCCCCGAGGTCGGTGAGCAGCATGAAGCCGTTGGTTTCGTCCCACTCCAGCACGCGCGGTGCATGCAGGCCGGCTTCCTCCATCAGCCGCGCCACATGCACGAAGGGATGGCAGTTTTCCTTCTCGGGCGGCGCGTCCATGATGATGCGGGACGGCTGCCCGGCCGCCCCCTGGATGCGCAGATAACGGCGGAAGCTGGCGTCGGCGCTGGCGATCTGCAGCGTGTCCGGCTGCAGGCCGTGGCGCGGGGCCACGCTGGCCATCCAGGCATCAAACAGGGAAGCACGGGCGGGATCGGCCCAGCTGACGGACGAGGGAGAAGACGCGAGGGACATGGGACGACAGGAAACGGAGAAAACAGCAGCCACGCCACCCGGCCGGGGCGGGCTCAAGTTGCCATTGTATGCAGCCATGCCCTGCCGGTGAGCACCTGAAACCCGGCATTCCGCCACCGAACACGTACTCTGCAACATTTTCGCTTGGGGCTTTCTGGGCAAGGGTCGGGTTTGGCTGGCAAAATGGCAGGATTTGCAGGAGTCTGGGCATGCTGTCCGGATCCTTGGCAGACCGTGGCCGGACTTGGCGGCACGGTCTTCCTCGTCAAGACAGGAAACGCGTGGTTTTGCTTCAGCACTCGTCCCAGCCATCCGGCATGGCTTCCCCGGCCCGCGGCCGCGCAGCATTGCGCGCCAACGGTAGCCGGCGCACCCTGACGCCCGTGGCCGCCGGAGCCCTTGTGTTGTGTGCCAGCCTGGCTGCCGCTCCGGTGCAGGCACAGACTCAGCCCGACGCATCGTTGCCCGGCACGCAAAGCGCCCCCCTCTCCCTGCAATCCAGCCCCTGGCTGGACGAAAAGGTACCGCCAACCGCCGCCGGCCAGAACACCACCATCATCCATGCCAACCGCATCGATGGCCAGATGGATTATGAGCTGACCGCCACCGGCGATGCCGAACTGCGCCAGCCCGGCAGTGTGATCAAGAGCGAGACGCTCCACTACCACCAGCCCACCGATACCGTCACTGCCACCGGCAAGGTCTACATCAACCGCGAAGGCAATGTCTACCGTGGCGACAGGCTGCAACTGCAGATGGACTCCTTCCAGGGTGGCTTCGACAACGTCAGCTATTCCATTCTCCAGACCGGCGGCACCGGCACAGCCAGCAGGATCGAGTTCCTCGACGACCAGCACAGCGTGGCGCACAACGGTATCTACACCACCTGCCGCGCCGATACGCGCAAACCGGGGGAGTCGAATCCGGCCTGGTATGTGCGCGGCAAGCGTCTGGTGATCGACACCGAGCAGGACGAGGGCTATGTCGAGGACGGGGCACTGGTGTTCTATGGCGTGCCCATCGTGCCGCTGCCAGGAGGCGTGGGTTTTCCGCTGTCGGAAAAGCGCCGCTCCGGCCTGCTCCCGCCCACTGTGTCCTACAGCAGCACCAGCGGGCTGGAATATGCACAGCCCTATTACGTGGACATCGCCCCCAACCGCGACGCCACGCTCACGCCCACCATCATCGGCAAGCGCGGCATCGACCTGTACGGCCAGTTCCGCTATCTGGAGAACAGCTATAGCGGCCAGATCGATGCCAACTACATGCCGAGCGACAAGCTGCGCGACATGGAGCGCTGGCGCTACCAACTGGCCCACACGCAGGCGATTCCGACCACCAACTGGGGGACATTCGGCCTGAACCTGGACATGCGCCGCGTGAGCGACGACAACTACTGGCGCGATTTCCGCGACATGAGCCAGAGCTACACCAATCTGACGGAGCGCGTACTGCCCAGCACGGCAACGCTCAGCTGGGGGCTGGGCCACTGGTCCGCCTATGTCACACACCAGCGCTGGCAGACCCTGCAGGAACCGGACATCATCATCCCGCCGTTCGACAAGCTGCCGCAGGCGCATGCGCGTTATGCCCGCACCGACCTGAACGGCTTCGACCTGTCGCTGGATCTGGACGTGACGCGGTTCAAGTCGCGCCCCGAATTAACCGGCTATCCCAACGGTACCCGCGGCTATGCCGTGGGCCAGCTGAGTTACCCGTGGATCCGTCCCTGGGGCTATGTCACACCGTCGCTGCAACTGCACGCCACGCAGTACCAGACCGACTCTCCTATGACCAACGGTGCCACGTCTGCCAGTCGCGTGCTGCCTACCGTCACGGTGGACAGCGGCCTGGTGTTCGAACGCGACACCACCCTGTTCGGCCGCAAGGTACAGCAGACGCTGGAGCCACGCCTGTTCTACGCCTACACCCCGTACAAGGACCAGAGCTTCCTTCCGGTGTACGACAGTTCGCTCAAGGACTTCAACCTGGCCAGCATCTTCAGCGCCAACCCGTTCTCGGGCGATGACCGTATTGCCGATGCCCAGGCCGTGACCGCAGGCCTCACCAGCCGCCTGTACGATGCCGACGACGGCGCCGAGCTGGCCCGTTTCACCATCGCCGGCCGCAAGCAGTTCAAGACGCGCCAAGTCACGCTCAACCCGGCCGACAAGCCCAACGAATTTTCCTTCAGCAACCTGCTGTTCGACGGCAACATCCAGTGGAACCCCAAGTGGAATGCCCGTGCCAGCGTGCAGTGGGATCCCGAGAGCAAGCGCAGCATCCGCAGCGTGGTGGGTGCCAGCTATAGCCCCGGCCCGTATCGCACCATTTCGGCCAACTACCGCCTGCAGCGCGGCGTGTCCGAGCAGGTGGATGTGGGCTGGCAGTGGCCGCTCAACGACCTGTGGGGCGACAAGGGCGAGGACCGCGGTCCGGGCCTAGGACAGGGTCCCGGCCGCTGGTACTCGGTCGGCCGCGTCTACTACTCGCTCACCGACCGGCGCGTGGTCGACTCCATCTTGGGTCTGGAATACGATGCCTGCTGCTGGATCGGCCGCATCGCCCTGCGCCGCCAGCAGACGCAGGCCTTGCCGGTCGTCAAGATGGACAACAAGATCATGTTCCAGCTCGAATTCGTCGGCCTGTCGCGCATCGGCTCCAGCCCGATCCGCACTTTCCGCGAGAATGTCCCCAACTACATGCTGCTGCGCGACCGCACGGTCGAGCGCAGCCGCTTTGCCGATTACAACTGAAAGGTGATGGCACGATGAAAACCACCGTGAAGCAATCTCCGGCCCTGGCCCGCTCCGGCGCCCTGACCCTGGCCATTCTGCTCGGCTTGTCGGCCGCAGCCCTGCCGGCTCAGGCACAAACCGCCGGCAAGTCCAAGACTGCCGCCACGAAAAAGGCGCCCCAGGCGTCCAGCCGCAGCGGCGACTACATCGTGGCCATCGTCAACAGCGAACCGGTCACCAACCACGAAGTCAACCGCCGTGCCAGCATGCTGGCGCAGCAACTTGCAGCCAACAAGGTGGCCGTGCCGGATCGCGCCACGCTGCTGCGCCGCGCCCTGAATGACGAGATCCTGCAGAAGGCCGCGACCTTCTCAGCGCGCAACAGCGGCATGACCGTCGGCGACGAGGAGCTGCGCCAGATCGAGGCCAACCTGGCGCGCGACCGCAAGATGAGCGTGGAAGAATTCCGCAAGCGCATCATTTCCGAGCGCGGCATCACGGCCAGCCAGTACCGCCAGAGCCTGCTCGACCAGATCCTGCTCGAGCGCGTGCGCGATGCCCGCATCAATGCCGAAGTGGCCCGCATCAGCGACATCGAAGCCCTCGACCTGCTGCGCGAAGAACAGCGCAAGACCGGCGCCACCCTGACCGCCGACCAGAGCCATGCCCGCCATATCCTGCTGCGTCCGGCCCAGGGCATGACGGAAAAGCAGGCACTGGCACGACTGGCCACGGTGCGCAGCAGCATCGCCTCCGGCAAGACCGACTTCGCCACCGCCGCCCGCGAGATCTCGCAGGATGGCAGCGCCAGTGCCGGTGGTGATCTGGGCTGGGCTCCTGCCGGCCAGTTCGTTCCGGAGTTCGAAGCCGAACTGGCCCGCCTCAAGCCCGGCCAGATGAGCCAGCCCTTCCTGTCGCGATTCGGCGCGCATCTGGTGCAGCTGATCGAGCGCCGCACCGAGCCCATGAACCAGGCGCAGCAGATTGCCGTGGCTCGTGCGGCCCTGCGCGAGCGCAAGGCCGCCCAGGCACTGCAGGCCTGGGAAAACGAGATCCGCAATCGCGCCTACATCGAAATGCGGGCAGAGCCGCGTTGAGCCTCTCGCGCCGTTCCCCTTCGCGTGTGCCTGCGGGTGCACGTAAGCCGCGCCCGGTCACGGGCGGTGGCGGCCATGTGGCGCGCAAGCGCTTTGGCCAGAACTTCCTGCAGGACCAGGGCATCATCGACGGCATCGTGCGTGCCATCGATCCGCAGCCCGATGAGCGCCTGATCGAGATCGGCCCCGGTCTGGCGGCGCTGACGCAGCCGCTGGTGGAGCGCGCCGGCCGCATGACCGTGATCGAGCTGGATCGCGATCTGGCGGCCCGCCTGCGCCAGCATCCGCAGCTGGACGTGATCGAGTCGGATGTGCTCAAGGTGGATTTCACCGCGCTGGCGGTGGAGCGCGACTGGCCGAAGCTGCGCGTGGTCGGCAACCTGCCCTACAACATCTCCACCCCCATCCTGTTCCACCTGCTGGACCATGTGGATGTGGTGCAGGACCAGCACTTCATGCTGCAGAAGGAAGTGATCGACCGCATGGTGGCCACGCCTGCACAGGGCGACTACAGCCGCCTGAGCGTGATGCTGCAGTGGCGCTACGCCATGGAGCAAGTGCTGTTCGTGCCGCCGGAAAGCTTCGATCCGCCGCCCAAAGTGAACAGCGCCGTGGTGCGCATGGTGCCGCTGGCCGAACCGCCGGAGCTGGACATGCCCCTGTTTGGCTCGCTGGTGCAATCGGCCTTCAGCCAGCGCCGCAAGCTGCTGCGCCATACGCTGGGACACTGGCTGGAAGACAAGGGCTTTGGCGGTGAATTCGATCTGCAGCGCCGGGCCGAAGAAGTGCCGGTGGCGGAATATGTCGCTCTGGCACAGCATGTATCATTGAAGGCCTGATCCGGCTGAAGCGCCACGGTTCAGTCTTCTCGACAAAGAATGTTCTACTGCTTTTCGGCCTTGGCGCAATAGCCCCTTGCGCAGATTTCACCGTGTTGGCAAGGCGAAGGGAGCCTACGGCTGCGCCGAGTTGGCGCACGGCGGCCTTTGCGGCCGTTGCTGTATGAATCAGGCGCTCACGCCCGATCCCACACGGATCACAGCATGTGCTGCAGAAACGCCTGCGCGCGCGGATGCTGCGGGCTGGCAAAGAAGTCGCGCGCCGGCCGATCCTCGACGATCACGCCTTCGTCCATGAACAGCACGCGGTGCGCCACTTCGCGCGCAAACGCCATTTCGTGTGTCACCACCAGCATGGTCATGTGCTCGGCCGCGAGCTGGCGCACCGTGCGCAGCACTTCGCCGGTCAGTTCCGGATCGAGCGCGCTGGTAGGCTCGTCGAACAGCATGATTTCCGGCTCCATGGCCAGCGCACGGGCAATCGCCACGCGCTGCTTCTGCCCGCCGGAAAGACGGCCGGGATAGGCATCGCGCTTGTCCTGCAGGCCGACCTTGCGCAGCAGTTCTTCGGCCTTGGGCACGATCTCGCCACGCCCCAGCCCCTTGACCGTCATCGGCGCCTCGATCAGGTTCTGCAGCACCGTCATGTGCGGGAACAGGTTGAAGTGCTGGAACACCATGCCGGTGCGTGCGCAGATGCGGCGCACCGAGCGGTCGTCCGGATAGCGTGCCTGTCCGCCGGTATCGTTCTGCACCAGCGTCTCGCCGGCAATCTCGATGCTGCCGCTCTCGATGGCTTCCAGGTGGTTGATGCAGCGCAGCAGAGTGGACTTGCCGGAGCCGGAAGAGCCCAGGATGGCGATCACCTCGCCCGGCGCCACCTGCAGCGACACGCCGCGCAGCACGGCATTGCTGCCGAAGCGCTTGTGCACGTCCTGCAGGCTCAGGGCAAATGCGGGCTTACTGGTTCTGTCGGGCATAGCGTTGCTCCATGCGCTGGAACACCCAGGTGAGCACCAGTGTCATGATCAGATAGAAGGCAGCCGCCACGATGAAGGGCGTGACGGTGAACTCGCGCTGCACAATGTTGCGCGCCGCGCGCAGCAGGTCATTCAGCGCCAGCACGTAGATCAGTGCCGTGTCCTTGACCAGCGTGATGGTCTCGTTGCTCATGGGCGGCAGGATGTGGCGCACCATCTGCGGCAGCACGATGCGGCGCATGGTCTGACCGTAGCTCATGCCGAGCGACTTGGCCGCCTCGTACTGGCCCTTGTCCACACTCTGGATGCCGGCGCGGAAGATCTCGGCGAAATAGGCCGCAAAATTGAGAGAAAACGCCACCACCGCCGACGGAAAGTCCGGCAGCTTGATGCCGATCACCGGCACGAAAGGCAGCGCAAAATAGATGAACAGCAGCTGCAGCATCAGCGGCGTGCCGCGCATCAGCCAAATATAGCCGCTCACGGCCGAACGCACCACCGCCCAGTTCGACAGGCGCAGCAAGGCCAGCGCCAGTCCCAGCGGAATGGACAGCAGCAGCGTGATGAAGAACAGTTTGAGCGTGGTGCCCGCACCCTCCATCAGGGAGGGGAGCATCGCGATGATGGAATCCATACGTGTGGTGGTCGGGCAGAGGGGTCTGGCGGCCAGCGAGACAGCCCTGCATCATAGCGCCAATCGGGATGGGGCAACAAGCACCCGTCCGGAAGGTGCTGGTCTGCCCACCCACGACCACAGCCGTTCACAGGCGCTGCCCGAAGCACGGGCATCCGTCCCGTGGGCCTATTACTTCTTCGCTTCCTCGAACCACTTGGCGTAGATGGTCTGCGCCGTGCCATCGGTCTTCATGGCGTCCAGCGCGTTGTCCAGCTTGGCCAGCAGCTCGGTGTCATCCTTGCGCAGGCCCACGCCATAGTCTTCGCTGCCGAAGTTCTCTTCCAGCACCTTGTACTCGCCCGGCTTCTTGCTGGTGTAGTAGCGGCCCACCACTTCGTCCACCACCACGGCATCCAGGCGGCCGGTGCTCAGGTCCATCAGCGCGGCGACGTTGTCACCGAACTTCTTGATTTCCTTCATGGACTTGGCCAGCTCGGCTTCCTTGTTCACGGCGTCCACGGCGCTGCTGCCGTCCTGCACGCCCACCACCTTGCCGGACAGGTCAGCCTTGGCCTTCACGTCGGACTTGGAGGTCACGATGATGATCTGGTGGTTCTGCATGTAGGGCTTGGTGAAGGCGACGTTCTTCTTGCGCTCTTCGGTGATGGTCATGCCGTTCCACAGCATGTCGACGCGCTTGCCGTTGAGTTCGGCTTCCTTGGCGCTCCAGTCGATCGGCTTGAATTCCATCTCGATGCCCAGGCGCTTGCCGGCTTCGCGGGCCATGTCGATGTCATAGCCGACCAGCTCGCCCTTCTCGTCACGGAAGCCCATGGGCGGGAAGTTGTCGTCCAGACCGACCACCACCTTGGTGTAGCTGGCAGCAGCAGCCGCGCTGGCAGCGCTGGCAGCGCCGGCAGCCGGCTCGGTGCCGGACTTGCTGCAGCCCCACAGCAGGGCGGAAGCAGCGATCAGGGAAAGGGCGGTGCGGGTAGCGAAGGTACGTCGTTGCATGTTACGGCTCGTTGCAGATAAAGATATGTCGATGATAACGCGCCGCACACGCTGCGACGCAAGGGCAGCATCCGCGTCCGGCCAGGAAACCGGCCGGTGCCGGCGCAAGAAAAAAGGACAGGTGCGGACCGCGGCCCCCCTGCCCTTTCCCGGATCTGCCGCTTCGCCCTTCAGGGTGTTGCAGGCAGCGGGCACCGGGAGCCTTGCAATACTCCCGGCACCGAACCGGATCAGCCGCGCTTCATGCTGCCGGTTTCCTCGAAACGCTGGTGCCAGGACAGGGCCTCGGTCAGGATGTGCGGCGTGTGCTTGCCGGGAGACTCGCGCAGGGAGCGCTCGTAGTAGTCGGTCAGCTGGTCCTTGAAGCTCGGGTGCGCGCACTTCTCGATCACCAGCTTGGCACGGGCCTTGGGCGCCAGGCCGCGCAGGTCGGCCAGGCCCTGTTCGGTCACCAGCACCTGCACGTCGTGCTCGGTGTGGTCCACGTGGCTCACCATCGGCACGATGCAGGAGATGTTGCCACCCTTGGCGATGGACGGCGTCATGAACACCGAGATGTAGGCGTTGCGCGCGAAGTCGCCGGAACCGCCGATGCCGTTCATGATGCGCGTGCCCATGATGTGCGTGGAGTTCACGTTGCCGTAGATGTCGGCCTCGATCATGCCGTTCATCGACAGCGTGCCCAGGCGGCGGATCAGCTCGGGGTGGTTGGAGATTTCCTGCGGGCGCAGCAGGATCTTGCTGCGCAGCTGCTCGATGTTGTCCTCGAAGTACTTCAGGCCCTTCTTGCTCAGGCTCACGGCCGTGGCCGAAGCGTGGCGCAGCTTGCCGCTGGCGATCATGTCGAGCATGCCGTCCTGCAGCACCTCAGTGTAGGCCGTCATGTTTTCGAAGCTGCTCTTGTTCAGGCCGGCCAGCACCGCGTTGGCGATGTTGCCCACGCCCGACTGCAGCGGCAGCAAGCTGCGCGGCAGGCGGCCGAGCTTGACTTCGTGCTGGAAGAATTCGACCAGGTGCGCTGCGATCTGTTCCGATTCGGCATCGGGCGCGGTGAAGTCGGTGTTGCGGTCGCTGGAGTTGGTCTCGACCACGGCCACCACCTTGGCCGGATCGACCTGCAGGTAGGGCACGCCGATGCGGTTGTCGCTGTGCGTCATCGGAATCGGCAGGCGGTGCGGAGGCACCTGCGTGCCGTAGTACACGTCGTGCATGCCGTGCAGGTGCATGCTCTGGTGGCTGTTGACCTCCAGAATCACCTTGTCGGCCTGGTCCAGCCAGGTCTTGTTGTTGCCGATGGCGGTGGAGGGCACGAGCGAGCCGTCCTCCAGAATGGCCGTGACCTCGATGATGGCCACATTGAGCTTGCCGTAGAAGCCGAACCACACGTGCTGCGCGACGTGCGACAGGTGGATGTCGGCGTACTGCATGGTGCCTTCGTTGATCTTCTGGCGGCACACCGGATCGGACTGGTAGGGCAGACGCATCTCGATGCCGTTGACCTTGGCCAGGGCGCCGTCGAGTTCAGGCGCGGTGGAGGCGCCGGTCCAGACGCTGATGCGGAACGCCTCGCCGCGTGCGTGCGTGGCTTCGATGCGCTTGGCCAGTTCCACCGGCACCACCTTGGGGTGGCCCGAGCCGGTGAAACCGCTCATGCCGACGTTGTCGCCGGGCATGATGTGGGCAGCGGCCTGCTCGGCGCTCATGATTTTCTGACGGAAGGCGGGATGGAGAACGCGGGATTCGGTAGACATGGAAAGACCTGAATGGGAGAGAAAACAGCCAAGCACCCTCCCGTCCATGTGATACCGAAACGGGAAGGAATGCACGTGTCAGGCAGCAAGGTGATCGACCGCTGCATCCGGCCTTGCACACAGGATGCAAGGGGCGCAACTCGCGTCGCTGTACCGGCAAGACACAAACCCCGAATCGGGTAGATTCAGGGTAAACCCTATGTTTTGCTGTATTTTACAAACAGATCGGCGCGAACTGGAAGCAATGTCCTGCGCTTTGCATGGATAAATGTCCCGAATGCGACAATTTAACATCATGCTGCATTGCAGCATGACACTTTGCCCGCCCGCGTATCAGATGCGCATGGGCATCACGACGTACTTGAACTGCTCGTTCTCGGGGATGGTGACCAGCGCGGAGCTGTTGCTGTCCTGCAGGGCGACGCTGACCATGTCCTGGTTCATGTTGCCCAGCGCATCCATCAGGTAGGTGACGTTGAAGCCGATCTCGATCGGGTCGCCGCTGTAGTCGATGTCGAGTTCGTCGACCGCCTCTTCCTGTTCGGCGTTGTTGCAGGCCACGCGCAGGGTGTTGGCGTCGAAGTTGAGGCGCACGCCCTTGAACTTCTCGCTGGTCAGGATGGCCGTGCGCTGCAGCGCCGCCAGCAGCGGTGCACGGCCCAGCGTGACCTGGTTGCGGTGGTCCTTGGGAATGACGCGGTTGTAGTCGGGGAACTTGCCCTCGACCAGCTTGGTGACGAACTCCATGCCGCCAAAACCGAACTTGGCCTGGTTGTTGGCGAACTGCATCTCGATGGCGCCTTCGGCGTCGGACAGCAGGCGCTGCAGTTCCAGCACGGTCTTGCGCGGCAGGATCACTTCCTGCTTGGGCACTTCCACATCCAGCGTGGCGCTGGTGAAGGCCAGGCGGTGGCCGTCGGTGGCCACCAGGCTGAGCTTCTTGCCTTCGGCCACGAACAGGATGCCGTTGAGGTAGTAGCGGATGTCATGCACCGCCATGGCGAAGGACACCTGCGACAGCAACTGCTTGAGCACCTTCTGCGGCACGCTGAAGGAGGGACCGAAGCTGGCCGCTTCCTGCACCAGCGGGAAGTCTTCGGCCGGCAGCGTCTGCAGCGTGAACTTGCTCTTGCCACCCTTCAGGATCAGGCGGTTCTGGCTGGATTCCAGGCTGACGATCTGGTCGGCCGGCATGGTGCGCAGGATGTCGATCAACTTGCGCGCGCCGACCGTGGTGCTGAAATCGCCATCGTCGCCGCCGAGCTGGGCGGTGGTGCGGATCTGGATTTCCAGATCGCTGGTGATGAGCTGGATCATCTCGCCATGCTTGCGCAGCAGCACGTTGGCCAGGATGGGCAGCGTGTGGCGGCGTTCGACGATGCCGGCCACCGATTGCAGCGCGGTGAGAACCTGGGCCTGGGGTGCTTTCAAGACTTGCATGGTGTCTGGATGTCTCTGTGTGTCAATGGACGGATGCGGCGTCGCACGCGATGTACCGGTGCACCTTCTGCGGGCACGGGCCGGCAAGTGTGCCTGTTATTGTAGTGTAGGCTTGCGCGCTCCAAGCCTGACCGGGCGCAAGCCGGCGCAATGGCAGGGAAAACCAGCGCGGCAGCTGTGGCGTCGGCGGGCAGGAGCCACGGCAACAGGGTTCAGGGGTGTCTGGCCATCGTGCAACGGTGCCAGCCAGCCAGGGATGCCCTGCAGGACATGTGTCTGGCTGGCCCGTGCCTTACGCACCAATGGCCGCATCCACCTGCTGTGTGCGCAGCGGCGCCTGTTCCACCGGCACGGGTGCCAGCAGCGGGCTGCCGCCCAGCGCCTGGTACAGCGTGACCAGATTCACCAGCCGCGCCAGCTGCACATCCTGCAGCGCCAGTGCGGCATTGCGGCGGGTTTCCTGCGCATCCAGCCAGAACTTGAGCGGCACCGCACCGGCGCGGTAACGCACCTCCATCAGCTGCTCGGCGCGTTCAGCCTGGGCCAGCGCCTGCTGCAGCTGCACCACCTGCTGCTGCAGGTTGGTGCGCCCGGACAGCGCATTCTCGACATCGGCAAAGGCCTGATACAGGGTCTGGCGGAAGCCGAGCACGGCCTGCTCGTAGCTGTTCTGCGCAATCGCGGTATTGCGCTGCATTTCGCCCGCCTTCAGGAAGGGCAGGATCAGGCCGGCACCCAAGGTACCGACCGGATTGCTCAGCAGCTGCGACAGCGCATTGCTGCTGCCACCCAGACTGCCGGTGAGGCTGAGCGTGGGGTAGTAGCTCGTGCGCACGGCATCGACGTTGGCCAGCGAGGAGCGCAGGCGCAGCTCGGCGGCCTGCAGGTCGGGCCGGCGACCCAGCAGTTCGGCGGGCACGCCGGCCGGCACCGCGGGCAAGCGCGCCAGATTGGGCAGGCGCGGTGGCTCGGCCCCGGGTGGCAACTGGCCCGGAGGCGCATCGAACAGGATGGCCAGCGCATTGCGCAGCTCGGTGCCCTGTTGCTCCAGCTGGTGGATGGCCGCCTGCTGGCTGGCCTGCGATTGCCGTGCCTGCGCCAGATCCAGGCCGGAGATGGCACCGGCGCGGTACTGCACTTCGGCCAGCTGCAGCGTCTTGTTGGCGCGCGCCAGGCTCTGGCGCTGGCTGGCCAGCTTGTTCTCGGCCACGGCCAGTTGCCACCAGGTCTTGGCCACGGTGGCAACCAGCGCATGGGCGGCAGCCTGGCGGTCCTGCTCGGTCGCCACTGCTTCCCAGTCGGCCATGCGCTGCTGCGTGGCCAGCTTGCCCCACAGATCCGCCTCCCAGCTCACGCCGAGGCTGACGCTGTAGTTGCGGTTGGTGCCCCCGTCGCCATCCAGCGGACGGCTGCCACTGGTGTTGACGCTGGCACTGGGCGTGGGCAGGCGGTTGCCGGCGGCATTGCCGGCCTGCAGCTGCGCATTGCGCACCTTGTATGCCGCCTGCGCCAGATTGGTGTTGCGCTGCAGGGCCAACTCTACCAGCTGGTTCAGGCGCGCATCGCCAAAGGCCTGCCACCAGCGATCCGGCAACATCTGGCCGGGCGTGGTGCTGCGGGCATGCTGCCACTGGGTCGGCACCTGCACCGCCGGTGTGGGCGTGGCGGTGCTGGCACAGCCGGCCAGCACGCTGACGGCGGCCAGAGCCGCCAGACTGCGCTGCCATGCCGGACGGGAAACGGAAACAGGACGAAGAGAGGCCATGCGAGTGCTCATTGTCGGGTCAGGGCATCCACCGGATCGAGCTGGGCCGCGCGCTTGGCCGGCAGATAGCCGAACAGCACGCCGATCAGGGTGGAACAGGAGAAGGCAGCGATGATGGAGGCGACCGAGAACACCATGCTGAAGTTGCCGCCGCTGACGGAGTCGAAGAGCCAGCCGATCAGCAGCGCCAGCGCAATGCCGAGCACGCCGCCGATCAGGCAGACCAGCACCGCCTCGATCAGGAACTGCTTGAGGATATCGCCCTGGCGCGCGCCCACCGCCATGCGCACGCCGATTTCCTGCGTGCGCTCGGTGACCGACACCAGCATGATGTTCATCACCCCGATGCCGCCAACCACCAGCGAGATCAGCGCGATGGCGGAGACCAGCAGCGTCATGGTGGCCGTGGTCTTTTCCACGGTCTGCCGGATGCTGTCGGAGTTCATGGTGAAGAAGTCCTGCTTGCCATGGCGCTGCGTCAGCATCTGGGTGATGCCGGATTCGGCGGCGGCGCTGTCGGCATCGTCACGCACGCGCACCGTGATGGAGCGCAGATGGCTGGTGCCCATCAGGCGACCCATCACCGTGGTGTAGGGCAGCCAGACGTTGAGCGCATCGGGGTTGCCGAAGGGGCTTTCCTTCTTCTCCGTCACGCCGATCACGCGAACCGGTACGGTGCCGATCAGCAGCACCTTGCCCACGGCATGCTCGCCCGGCTGGAAGAAGGCGTCGTAGGTGTTGGGGTCGATCACCGCATCCTGCGTCTGGCGCCGGACGCTGTCCTCGTCGAACAGTGCTCCATCGGCCACGGAGTAACCGCGCACGCGGAAGAACTGTTCCCCCACGCCGTTGATGGTGGCCGTCTTGTCCACGTTGCCGCGCCGCAGCGTGCGCGTGGTGCTGACGTTGGGCGAGACGCTGTCCACATAGCGCAGCCGCAGCAAGGCCTGCGCATCGGAGGGCACCAGGGTGCGGATGCGGCCGGAGGTGCGGTCGCCAAAGCCCGAGCCCGGCATGATGTCGATGGTGTTGGTGCCCATGCCGCTGATGTCGCTCAGGATCTTCTGGCGCGAGCCCTCGCCCAGCGCCACCACCGACACCACCGAGGCAATGCCGATGATGATGCCGAGCATGGTCAGCAGCGTGCGCATCTTGTGGCCGATCATGGCACGCACGGCCATCTGCGCCGCCTCGCCGAAACGGCCCCAGGCGGCGGCCCAGCTGTTCTTCTGGTGTGGCACGTCGGTGTCGTCCTTGACGGCCAGCTCCGTGTTGGCGCCTGGGTTGATGCGGTCCGACACGATGCGGCCGTCGCTGAGCTCGACGATGCGCTGGGCGTGTGCGGCCACGCCGGCATCGTGCGTGACCAGAATGACGGTGTGGCCGTCGGCGTGCAGCTCCTTCAGGATGTTCATCACCTCGTGGCCGCTGGCCTGGTCGAGGGCGCCGGTCGGTTCGTCGGCCAGGATGACGTCGCCACCGTTCATCAGCGCACGCGCGATGGAGACACGCTGCTGCTGGCCGCCGGAGAGCTGCCCCGGCTTGTTGCCCAGGCGCTCGGCCAGGCCGAGCCGGGTCAGCAGCCGGCGCGCACGTTCGTGACGCTCGGCTGGCGGCACACCGGCGTAGATGGCCGGGATCTCCACGTTGCCGACGGCATGCAGGTCGCCCATCAGGTGGTAACGCTGGAAGATGAAGCCGAAGTGCTCGCGCCGCAGGCGGGCCAGTTCGTCCGGGTCCATCTTGCCGGTTTCCTTGCCCTCCACCTGGTAGCTGCCGCGCGTGGGGCGGTCCAGACAGCCCAGGATGTTCATCAGCGTGGACTTGCCGGAACCGGAGGCGCCGATGATGGCAACCATCTCGCCGGCATGGATGTCGAGGTTCACGTCCTGCAGCACGGCGACCACGTCATCGCCTGCCGGATATTCGCGCACCACATTGCGTACGCGCATCAGCGGCTCGCCCGTGCGGACGGGCGGCGGCATGTGCGCCTCCTCCGCGCCCTGTGCCGTGGTCGGCTCCACGTCGCGCGTCAGCAGCGGATGGCCTTCCAGGTTTTCCGGGGAGGCGGGTTGCGGTGCGTCAGCCGGTGCCATCATCAGAACATCCTCGGGCCGCGCAGCTGGCCGCTGGCCTTGCCGCCGCTGGCATCACCCACCACTACCTGTTCGCCTTCCTTCAGACCGGAGACCACTTCGGCCTGCACGCGGTTGTTCAGGCCGATCTTCACCTGGCGCTCTGCCACGGTCTGCTCGCCCTTGGCGCCCGTCGCCACGCGCACGGTGTAGGTGCGCTCCTGGCCCTTGACGCGCTTGCCCAGTGCGCCAGCCGGAATCGCCAGCACGTTCTTGGCTTGCTGTAGCACGATGGTGACCTGTGCCGTCATCTGGATGCGCAGCTTGCCGTCGGCGTTGGGGGCATCGAGCAGACCGTTGTAGTACACCGCATTGCTGCTGGTGCTGGCGGTGGCCTTGCCTTCGTAGCTGGTCATGTCGATCGGGCCGGGCTCGACGCTGCGCAGCGTGGCCGGGTAGTTGTGTTCCGGCTCGCCGAGGATGGTGAAGTAGGCGCTCATGCCGGGCTTGACGCGCGGCACATCGGCCTCGGAGATCTGCGCCTGGATGGTCATGGTGTCGAGCTGGGCCACCTTGACGATGGTGGGCGCAGTCTGGTTGGCGTTCACCGTCTGGCCTTCTTCGGTGACGATGGCCACCACCGTGCCCGTGGTGGGCGAGGTGATGCGGGTGTAGCCCACGTTGGCCTGGGCCGTCTGGGCACGCACCGCGTACTGGGCGATCTGGGCATCGGCGGCCTTCAGGTCGGCCTGGGCCACGGCCAGGGTCTGCTGGGCTGCCTGGTAGTCGGCCTTGCTGGCGGCGTCGCGCTCATACATGTACTTCTGGCGCGTGAACTCGGCACGCGCCTTGACCAGCGCCGCCTCGCGCGCACCGCGCTGGGCACGGGCAGACGTCAGCGCTGCCTGGGCGTCCTTCAGGTTGTTCTGCTGCGTGGTGGCGTCGATATCGGCAATGTGCTGCCCCACCTGCACCACGTCACCCAGCTTGACGTGCAGCTTCTTGACCTGGCCGGACGCCTGCGAGCCCACGTTCACCAGACGGGCGGCCTGGATGGTGCCGGAGGCGAGTACCGCATCCTCGATGTCGCCACGCTCCACCGGCGCGGTGATGAGCGTGGGTGCGGGCGGCTTGGCAAACCATTGCGTATAAACAAACCAGCCTGCCAGCGCCAGCAGCACCAGTGCCAGCAGCGTCCACCAGGGATGAGCCTTGATTTTTTTCCACATGTTGTTGAGCGTGTGTTGTTCGAGTCGGATGGGCCAGCAACTGTCGCTGCGGGGAGCGCGGCGCATGTGCGCGCCTTTCTTGCTGACCCGTGGCAGGGCGGGAAGTTCCCGGATAGCCCGCACGGCAGCGCCGATACCGGACAGCAGCTGCCTGCTGCATTGTTCCATGCGGACATGACGAAGCACCATCTACGGGGAAATGTCGCCCCTGATTGTGCCGCCTGCACTGCTCCGATACGCGCTGATACAAGACGTTGCGTTACACACGGTACACTTTGGCATTTGCAGGCAAGACTGCCTGCCACTGTTGATTGTCCATTCGCCACCCATGACCGTCGAAACGCCGGCCCAGAGCCGCACCAGCTTTGAATTCAAGAGCGCCTTCCTGTCCGTGGTGGCCCTCGCGCTCAAGACCGCCGACACCGGCGCGCTTGCCAGCGATCTGGCCACCCAGCTGGCCAACGACCCCGACTTCTTCGACAACGATGCCCTGCTGATCGATCTGGCTGCCGTACGCGAAAGCGATGCAGACATCGATTTCCCGGCCATCGTGGCCTTGCTGCGCCAGTACCGCACGCTGCCGGTGGCGGTGCGCGGCGGCAGCGAGTCGCAGATGGCGGCGGCACTGGCGGCCGGACTGGCCGCAGCTCCCGAAGAGCTGCCCGTACGCGCTGCCGCCCCGGTGGCTGCAGCGCCCGTCCCCGAGGTGCGTGAAGTGGTGCGCGAGGTGGAAGTGGTGAGCGAAGTACCAGCCCCTGCACCCGGCACCATCGTGATCGACAAGCCGCTGCGTTCCGGCCAGCAGGTGTACGCGCGCGGCGGCGATCTGGTGGTGATGGCCGTGGTAAGCTTTGGCGCGGAAGTGATTGCCGACGGCAACATCCACGTCTATGCCCCGCTGCGCGGACGCGCCATTGCCGGCGCCCGCGGCAACACCGAGGCCCGCATTTTCAGTACCTGCCTGGAGCCGCAACTGGTTTCCATCGCAGGCATCTACCGTACGACCGAAACCGAGCTGCCCGCCGACGTGGCAGGCAAGCCGGCGCAGGTCTGGCTCGACGGCGAAAAGCTGATCATCGAGCCCCTCGCCTGACACAAGCAACCCGAACGCATACACACAGAGGAAACTGCAAACATGGCCAAAATCGTCGTCGTGACTTCCGGCAAGGGTGGCGTGGGCAAGACCACCACCAGTGCCAGCTTCGCTGCCGGCCTCGCCCTGCGCGGCCACAAGACCGCCGTGATCGACTTCGACGTCGGTCTGCGCAACCTGGACCTGATCATGGGCTGCGAACGCCGCGTGGTGTACGACCTGATCAACGTGATCCAGGGCGAAGCCAACCTGACACAGGCGCTGATCAAGGACAAGCAGTGCGACAACCTGTACGTGCTGGCCGCCAGCCAGACGCGCGACAAGGATGCGCTGAAACTCGAGGGCGTGGAGAAGGTGCTGAAGGACCTGGACGGCATGGGCTTCGAGTACATCGTGTGCGACTCGCCCGCCGGTATCGAGGGCGGCGCCATGATGGCCATGCACTTTGCCGACGAGGCGCTGGTGGTGACCAACCCTGAAGTGTCCTCCGTGCGCGACTCCGACCGCATCCTGGGCATGCTGGGCAGCAAGACGCGCCGTGCCATCGACGGTGCCGAGCCGATCAAGGAGCACCTGCTCATCACCCGCTACAACCCGAACCGCGTGGCCGACGGCCAGATGCTGAGCCTGGAAGACATCCAGGACATCCTGCGCATCAAGCTGATCGGCGTGATTCCCGAGTCCGAGGCCGTACTGCAGGCGTCCAACCAGGGCCTGCCCGCGATCCACTCCAAGGGCACCGATGTGGCCGAGGCCTACTCGGACGTGATCGACCGTTTCCTGGGCCAGGACAAGCCGATGCGCTTTACCGACGCCGAAAAACCGGGCTTCTTCAAACGCCTGTTCGGAGGTCGCTAAGTCATGGCATCTTTCCTGTCCTTCCTGCTCGGCGAAAAGAAGAAGACGGCCAGTGTGGCCAAGGAGCGTCTGCAGATCATCCTCGCCCACGAACGCAGCGGCCGCAGCGCCGCCGAACCGGATTATCTGCCGGCCCTGCAGCGCGAGCTGGTGGAAGTGATCTCCAAGTACGTGAAGATCAATCCGGACGACCTGAAGGTGCAGCTGGATCGCCAGGACAACCTGGAAGTGCTGGAAGTGAAGATCGAACTGCCGGACGAGCGCTGATGCCCACCCTGCTGCAAGTCGATTTCCCCTATCAGGGGCCGTGGGGCGAGGAAATGCACACCGCCATGCGCGGCCTGGCCGAATCCATCGCCCAGGAAGCCGGGCTGATCTGGAAGATCTGGACCGAAAACCAGCAGACGCAGGAAGCCGGCGGCATCTACCTGTTTGCCGACCGCGAAAGCGCGGAAGCCTATCTGGCCATGCACACGGCGCGGCTCAAGAGCTTTGGCGTTCCACACGTGAACGCCAAGCTGTTCTCGGTGAATACCGGTCTGTCCGGCATTGACAGGGGGCCGGTGCGCGGGGCTTGAGGCGGCGCCTGCTGAGTCGGTGCCGGTGCGCGGGACCTAAGCCGGGGGCCTAAGCCGGGAACCTAAGCCGTGGGCCTGAGGCGAGGGCTGGTACGCGGAGCGCCCGCCTCGCCATGTCCCTGCATCATCGCGCCCACAGGCAGGCGCGCTCACAGGTTGATTTCAGGCCTCCGCAAACTGCTTGCGAAGTTCCCGCTTGAGCAGCTTGCCCGCCGTGCTGCGCGGCAGGTCATCCACGAAGTGCACGCTCTTGGGCACCTTGAAGTGCGCCATACGCTCCTTGGCATAGGCAATCAGCTCCTCCTCGCTAGCACTGAAACCGTCTTTCAGGCACACCACCGCCGTCACCGCCTCGATCCAGCGCTCATCCGGTAGCGCGATCACCGCCACTTCGGACACGGCTGGATGGGTGAACAGGCATTCTTCCACCTCGCGGCTGGAGACGACCACGCCGCCGGTGTTGATGATGTCCTTGACGCGATCAACCACGAACAGAAAGCCGTCCTGGTCGAAATAGCCCATGTCGCCGGAATGGAACCAGCCGCCTTCGAAGGCCTCCTCGGTCTGCTCGGGCTTGTCCCAGTAGCCGATCATGGTCTGCGGGGAGCGGTGCACGATCTCGCCCATTTCGCCGAGCGGCATGTCCTGCATCTGGTCATCCACCACGCGGGTTTCCACGTTGAGCACCGGCCGGCCGGCGGAGGCGGGCTGGATGGCGTGCTCCTCGGGTGACAGCACCGTGGCCAGCGGCGCGATTTCACTCTGGCCATAGCAGTTGAACAGGCGCACACGCGGCATGCGCTGGCGCAGTTCCTCCAGCACCGGAACCGGCATGATGGACGCGCCGTAGTAGCCCTTGTGCAGGCTGGACAGGTCGTGCGCGGCAAAGCCGGGATGGCGCAGCAGCGCGATCCAGACCGTGGGCGGAGCGAAGAAGGAGGTGATGCCGTGCTGCGCGATGGCATCGAAGCAGGCATCGGGCGTGGGCGCGGGAATCAGGAAGGTGGTGGCGCCCACCAGCAGGTGCGGCATCAGGAACACATGCATCTGCGCCGAGTGATAGAGCGGCAGCGAGGCCAGCGAGCGGTCATTCGCGTTCAGTTCCAGCGCGGCAATGCAGCTGGCGTATTCGGCCTGCAGCGAGCGGTGCGTCATCATCGCGCCCTTGGGGGCCGCCGTGGTGCCGGAGGTGTAGAGGATCTGGCAGACGGCGTTCTCGTCGATATCCAGTTCGGGGGCATCGGCGGGGCCGTTGCCTTGCGCCAGGGCCAGCACATCCAGACCTTCGCCACCGTAGAAGGTGCCATGGACAGAGCAGTTCAGGCTGGCGCGCACCTGGTCCACATGGGCCTGCATGCTGATGTCGTGGATCAGCGCGCGGGCGCCGGATTGCTCGACGATGTAGCGCAGTTCCCCCTCGGTGAGGGCGAAGTTGACCGGCACATGCACCAGTCCGGCACGGTTGCAGGCCAGCCAGAGCAGCACGTAGGCATCGGAGTTCTTGCCGTAGGCGGCCACGCGATCGCCTTGTTGCAGGCCCTGCGCCAGCAGGGCGTTGGCGACGCGGTTGACGGCCTGGTTCAGCGCCTGGTAGGTCCAGCGGCGGTCGCCGAAGACCAGCGCGTCCTTGTTCGGGGAGCGGCGCACGGCGCGCTGCAGGGCATCGCCCAGGGTGTTGCGGATGGTGCGGCGGATGGCGGGGGAAAGGGTGTGGGTCACGGGTGTCTCCTGGCTAGTTTTGGCTCTGTGGCTCTGTGGCTCTGTGGCTCTGTGGCTCTGTGGCTCTGTGGCTCTGTGGCTCTGTGGCTCTGTGGCTCTGTGGTTTTGGGCTTTGGGCTTTGGGCTTTGGACGTTTGGTCGGATAGTGGCGGTGTGGCGGAGCGGCTCACTCAGGCGCTGGCGCTCAGGCGGGCAGGCGCTCCAGGATGGTGGCGGTGGCCATGCCGTGGCCGATGCACATGACCTGCAGGCCAAAGCGGCCGTCCACATGCTCCAGCCCGGACAGCATCTTGGCCAGCAGGCCGGCGCCGGTGCCGCCCAACGGATGGCCATGGGCGATGGCGCCGCCCCAGGGGTTGAGCTTGTCCATGTCGGCCTTGAATTCGCGCGCCCAGGCCAGCGCCACGCTGGCAAAGGCCTCGTTCACCTCGATCCAGTCCATGTCGGCCAGACTGAGTCCGGCCTGCTTCAGCGCCGCATGGGTGGCCGGGATCACGCCGGTCAGTTGCAGTACGGGATCGGAGCCGACCACCACGCGGGCACGGAAGCAGGCGCGGGGCTTGAGGCCGTTCGCGGCGGCGGCCGCGCTGCTGGCCAGCACCACGGCAGAAGCACCGTCGGACATCTGGCTGGCATTGGCTGCCGTCACCACGCCCTGCTCCATGCTGCGGAACACCGGCTGCATGCCAGCCATGCGTTCCTGGTCGATCACGGCACGCACGCCTTCGTCGTGGTCAAGCTGCAGGGGGTTGCCGTCCTTGTCCACGCCTGGCACTGCAGCGATTTCCTGATGCAGGCCCGCCTCGCGCGCGGCATGGGCGCGGCGGTGGCTTTCGATGGCGAAGGCATCGCAATCGGCGCGGCTGAGCTGCCAGCGCTCGGCAATCAGTTCCGCACTTTCCACCTGATGCGGAATGGCGAAGCGCTCGAGGATGCGCGGGTGCAGGTTGTCGAATCCGGTGAAATCGTGCCGGCCCAGCGTCAGGTCGAGGAACATGGGCACACGGCTCATGCTTTCAACGCCGCAGCCGATGGCAAAGTCCAGATCGCCCGCAGCAATGGCCTGTGCTGCCGCATGCACCGCATACTGGCTGGATCCGCACATGCGGTTCAGGCTCACGCCCGGTACGGTTTCGGGCAGGCCGGCCAGCAGCACCGCCTGGCGCGCGATGTTGGCGCCCTGCTCACCGGCCTGGCTGACACAGCCGGCAATCACATCGCCGATCTGGCCGGCAGGCACAGCGGAGCGCGTGAGCGCCTGCTGCAGGATGCCGGCCAGCAGGGCATCGGGGCGCGTCTCGCGCAGGGCGCCCTTGCGCTTGCCGAAGGGCGTGCGCACGGCGGAGAGGATGACGGGATCGTTGGTGTTGAGAGTCATGGGAATTCCTTGGTGATGCTTATGCGGGCGCTCAGGCGCCGCTGGCCATGCCGCGCTCCATCTCGCGCGCGATGATGCTGCGCTGGATCTCGCTGGTGCCTTCGTAGATCTGCAGCACCTTGGCATCGCGGAACAGCTTTTCGACGGGGTATTCGGTGCTGTAGCCCATGCCACCCAGCACCTGAATCGCCTGCGTGGCAGCCCACATGGCGGCATCGGAGCTGTAGGCCTTGGCGACCGAAGCCTGCAGGGTGTTGCGCTGGCCCTGGTCGGCCAGCCAGGCGGACTGGTAGGTGAGCAGGCGCGAGGCTTCGAGGCGGATCTGCATTTCGGCCAGATGGTGGGCAACGGCCTGGTGGTCGATCAGGCGCTGGCCCATGGACTTGCGCTCGGTGGCATAGGGCAGTGCCTCGTCGATGCAGCACTGCACCAGCCCCAGGCCGAAAGCGGCCACCATGGGGCGCGACTGGTCAAAAGTGCGCATGGCGATGGCGAAACCCTCGCCCTCGGCACCCAGACGCTGCTGCGCCGGCACACGCACGCCGTCGAAGAACACCTCGCAGGTGGGCGCGGCGCGCTGGCCGAGCTTGCCCAGCGGTTCGCCCACGGTCAGGCCGGGGGAGTTGCGCTCGACGACGAAGGCGCTGATGCCCTTGTGGCCGGCCGCCGGATCGGTCTTGGCAAACACCACGAAGAAGCTCGCCAGCGAGGCATTGGAAATCCACATCTTGCTGCCGTTGAGGACGTAGTCATCCCCTTCGCGCACAGCGGTGCTGCGGATGCCGGCGGCGTCGGAACCGGCGCCCGGTTCGGTCAGGGCAAAGCTGGCAAATTCGCCGGCGGCCAGGCGCGGCAACCAGGCCTGTTTCTGCTCCGACGTACCGGCCAGCAGGATCGGCTCGGCCGCCAGCGCGTTCACGCACAGCGCCGTGCCGATGCCGAGGCAGGCACGGCAGAGCTGCTCGGTGACCAGCGCCACTTCCAGCGCGCCCAGGCCGGCGCCGCCGAACTCTGCCGGCATGGCGATGTTGAGCAGGCCCAGCTCCAGCGCCTTGGCGTGGACCGGCAGCGGAAAGCTCTGCTCACGGTCGTGCTGCGCGGACAGGGGCGCGATCTCCTGCTGGGCAAACTCACGGGCGAGTTGCTGGATCATGCGCTGTTCTTCGGTAAGGGCGAAATGCATCGGTCTGGGGCAGCCTAGGCTGCTTCTCATGGGGGTTGATATTGGCAATGTGCGCCATACAGAGTTGGCACTATTTCTGCACGAAGGCGTGGGCTAGGGTTTTCACTAATGCCTGTTTTTCTTCAGGAAACCGGATCAATTCTAGGCACGCAGTGTCTGCATGGCAGTGGCCTCTCTGGCCGAAAAGTTTGCATAATCAGCCAAACGCCATGCAAAATTCCCTTCCCACCATTCCCATCGATTTCGTGCACGATCTGCTGCAAGGCGCAGCGCTGGACCCGCACCTGCAGGCGGCCTGCGTGCTGCACGCGGGCATTGCGCCGGCCTTGCTGCAGCAGGCAGGGGCGCGCGTGACCAACCAGCAGTTTGCCGGGCTGTATCGCCTGCTGGCACAGCAGTGCGATGACGAAACGCCCGGAATGTTTGCGCGCCCGCTGCGCGGCGGCACACTCAAGTTCCTGTGCCTGAGCCTGATCGGCTCGCCCAGCCTGGTGACGGCGCTGTACCGCTTCACGCAGTATTTCCGGCTGCTGCTGGACGATCTGCATTTCGTGCTGCGCACGCAGGGTTCACGTGTGCAGGTCGCCCTGCTGCCGCGCAGCGCGGCGGTGCGACAGAACACCTTTGCGCAGAAGATGATGCTCAAGCTGGTGCACGGTGTTGCCTCCTGGCTCGCGGGGCACAAGATTCCGCTGGCGCAGGTGGACTTCACCCACGCGCGGCCGGAACAGGGCTCGGAATACGTGTTTCTCTATCCGGGGCCGCAGCGCTTCGACCAGCCGGAAATGGCGCTCTGGTTCGATCTGGAACAGCTGCAGACGCCGATCCGGCAGGGACAGCAATCGGTGTCCGCGTTTCTGGCGCGCGCACCGGCGGACTGGATGTTTGTCTCGTTTGCCGAGCGCATCGTCAGCCACCGCGTGCGCGAGCACCTGCAGCAGCGGCTGGAGCAATCCGCCAGCATTGCCGAGGTGGCCAATGCGCTGCATTTTTCCGTGCGCACGCTGGCGCGGAAGCTACAGGCGGAGGGAACCAGTTTTCAGGCGATCAAGGACGAATTGCGGCGTGACGTGGCGATCCAGTTGCTGACGCAGAGCCGGCTGGCGGTGGCGCAGATCGGGCTGCGGGTGGGGTTTGAGGATGCGACCTGCTTTCAGCGGGCGTTCCGGCAGTGGACGGGAAGTGCGCCGGGGGCGTATCGAAAGGGGCAGGGATAACGTGTGCGCACTTTTACAGCTTATCCGTCATCTTTGGTGTTCGGCTCACTGGCCACCAACTTTTTGACGGCTTTGTCGAAATCGCTTTCAAATAAGCGATCCTGCACAATTCTGTATTTCTCAAATTCGCTTTCCGCATGCGTCTGGGCAAGTTTTGCAGAAAACTTGCCGCTGCTCTGTAGCACCTCCCGTTCATCAAATTCGAGGAAGGCGTCCAGCCGCTTGGACCAATCTTCCATGCTCATGGGTATCTTGCGGCGAGCACGATCCTCGGCCAGTTCCAGATAGGCGTTGACGATACGACCCAAGGAATCCAACTCGTCCCTGGTCAAGTAGTTCTTGGCCACGGCCACATCGGTTTTCAGGATCTTGCCTTCGGGCGCGTTCGCCCAGGAAGTCAACCCCATATGTGGCTTGCTGCTATCGGCCCGTTTGTGGACCAACTCTGCAGCAGTATGGCCGTGGATGGCGTAGTGCAGTTTATTCTGTACTTTGGCGAAGAAGGTCTTGGTGGTCGGTGCGTCGTTGTTGTAGTCCACGCTGGTGGCGTAGATATCGGTGACCTTCTGGTAGAACCGTCGCTCGCTGAGGCGGATCTCGCGGATTTCCGCCAGCAGCCGCTCGAAGTAGTCCTCGCCCAGGAAGCTGCCGTTTTCCATGCGCTGGCGATCCAGCACATAGCCCTTGATGGCGAACTCACGCAGGACGCCGGTTGCCCACTGGCGAAACTGCGTTGCGCGAATGGAGTTAACCCGATAGCCGACGGAAATGATGGCATCGAGGTTGTAGAACTGGGTCTGGTAGTTCTTGCCGTCGCTTGCAGTTATCCGGAATTTCCGGATAACTGCTTCTGCCGCCAACTCCTGACTGGCAAAGATGTTCTTCAGGTGCTCGCTGACGGTGCGCACATCTACCCCGAACAGTTCGGCCATCAGCTTCTGCGAAAGCCACAGCGTTTCGTCCTCATAGCGGGCCTCAATGCTTTGTTCGCCGGCCTGGCCAGTGAAGATCAGGAATTCGGCTGTGCTGTTGCGGATCAGTTTTTTGCTGTTCATCACACCCCCCTCTTCGAGCAAGCGTTCGACAGTGATTCAGCCTGCAGAAGCACCTGTCTCTCTCACTTCCCAATACAAAACTTCCCAAAAATCTCCCCCAGCAAGTCATCCGGCGTGAACTCTCCGGTGATCTCGTTGAGTGCGTTTTGCGCCAGTCGCAGCTCTTCGGCCAGAATGTCGAGCGCGGGCGCAGGGGTGTTGAGATGGGCACTGGCCAGCTCCACATGTCCAGCCACGCGACGCAGTGCGTGCACATGGCGTTCGCGCGCAATGAACACGCCTTCGGGCGCAGACTGCCAGCCGACAATCTGCAATAAGCGCTGGCGCAGCGCATCCAGACCGGCACCAGTCTTGGCAGACAGCGCCAGATGGGTGTCATCACCTTCCAGCAGCGGCCCCACGGCATCGGCCTTGTTGGCGATGTGCAGTACCGGCACGGCAGGCGGCAGCTGAGCCTTCAGGCGCTCGGCAATCAGGGCGTCGGCAGCGTCGTAATCCGCATCGCCCACGCGCGTGAGGTCGTGCAGGAACAGCACGGCATCGGCCTGGCCAATCTCGTCCCAGGCGCGGTGGATGCCGATCTTCTCCACCTCGTCCACTTCGGCCAGCGTGGTGTCGCGCAGGCCGGCGGTGTCGATCACGTGCAGCGGCACGCCTTCGATCTGGATGGTCTGCGTCACCTTGTCGCGCGTGGTGCCGGCAATCGGCGTGACGATGGCCAGCTCCGCCCCCGCCAGCGCATTGAGCAGCGAACTCTTGCCCGCATTGGGCTGGCCGGCAATCACCACCTTGATGCCTTCGCGCAGCAAGGCGCCCTGCTGCGCCTGCTGCTGGATGCCCTGCAGCTGCGCCTCGATGCGCGCCAGCTGGCCGGCGGCATCGGCGTGCTGCAGGAAATCGATGTCTTCCTCAGGAAAATCCAGCGTGGCCTCGACCAGCATGCGCAGATGCACCAGCGCATCGCGCAGGCCATGCACCTGCTCGCTGAAGGCGCCGCTGAGCGAGCGGCTGGCGCTGCGGGCGGCGGTTTCGGTGCTGGCGTCGATCAGGTCGGCCACGGCTTCGGCCTGGGCCAGGTCCAGCTTGCCGTTGAGGAAGGCGCGCTCGGTGAATTCGCCCGGCCGCGCCACGCGCAGGCCCAGCGATTCGCCCTGCTGCAGGCAATGCGCCAGCAGCATCTGCAGCACCACGCTGCCGCCGTGTGCCTGCAGTTCCAGCACGTCCTCGCCGGTATAGCTGTGCGGCGCCGGGAACCACAAGGCCAGGCCATGGTCGATGGGCTGGCCGTCGGCGTCCGGGAATGGCATGTAGGTCGCCATGCGCGCTGCCGGCAGCTTGCCGAGCAGCTGTTCCACCAACGGCGCCAGCCCCTTGCCGCTCAGGCGCACGATGCCGACAGCGCCACGTCCAGGAGCGGTGGCGATGGCGGCGATGGGCTGGGCGTGCTGGGTCAACATGGCGAATTCCGGGAAAGGAGGAGGACTCAGGGCATTGTATGTTGCCGCCCACGCGGCTGGCCCGCCCACCAACCAGCCTGTGGACGCACCACAGGTGGCCAGCAAGCATGTTCGCGGACCGCTTGCCAATCAGCATCAAACGCGGCTATCCCGCACGGAATATATGCCGCCGGCCTGAGGACTTTCCCTCAAATCGCAGTTCCCGCCAACCATCTGGTGCAAGGGCACGGTAGCATGCTCACAGCAAGCGAACGGGCGTGCGATTCCATCGGGATGAATGCCCACCACAGCGGAGACAAGAACACGCATGGGCATGGAATTTGACTACATCGTGGTCGGCGGCGGCTCAGCCGGCTCGGTGCTGGCCGGACGTCTGAGCGAGGACGAAGCCACCCGCGTCTGCCTGCTGGAGGCCGGCGGTGGCGGCGGCGGGCCGGCGGTGAACATCCCCTGCGGTGCAGTCGCCATGCTGCCCACCCGCTACAACAACTGGGCCTTCGAGAGCGTGCCGCAACCCGGCCTGAACGGGCGGCGCGCCTACCAGCCACGCGGCAAGTGTCTGGGCGGCTCCTCGGCCATCAACGCGATGATCTACATCCGCGGCCACCGCCACGATTACAACCACTGGGCGGCGCTCGGCAACCCCGGCTGGTCGTATGACGAGGTGCTGCCCTATTTCATCCTCAGCGAAAACAACGAGCGCTACCGTGACCGCTGGCATGGCAACCACGGGCCGCTGCATGTGAGCGACCTGCGCAGTGACAGCCCCTTCCATGCACGCTATCTGGAAGCGGCGCGGCAAGCCGGGCTGCCGATTGCCGGCGATTTCAATGGCGAGGACCAGGAAGGCGTGGGCCTGTACCAGGTCACGCAGTATCAGGGCGAGCGCTGGAGTGCCGCACGCGCCTATTTGTTGCCGCATATCGGCCAGCGCGACAACCTCAGCGTGCATACCAAGGCCGCCGTGCAGCGCATCGTGTTCGAAGGAAAGCGCGCCGTGGGGGTGGAAGTGCTGCTGCAGGGACAGCGTCAGGTGCTGCGCGCCCGCCGCGAGGTGCTGCTGAGCGCCGGCGCGCTGCAATCGCCGCAGTTGCTGATGCTGTCTGGCGTGGGCGACGGTACGGCAGTGCAACAGCACGGCATCGCCTGTGTGCAGCATCTGCCCGGCGTGGGCAGCAACCTGCAGGATCATCTTGATTTCACCTTCGGCTACAACGTGCGCGGCGTGGACAGCTTCGGCTTTTCCACGCGGGGCAGCTGGCGCATGCTGCGCGAGATGCTGCAGTTCCGCAGGGCGCGGCGTGGCATGCTCACCACCAACTTTGCCGAAGGCGGCGGCTTTCTCAAGTCGCGTCCGGAGCTGGCCATTCCCGACCTGCAGCTGCACTTCGTGGTCGCGCTGGTGGACAGCCACGCGCGCAAGCTCCACTGGGGCCACGGCCTGTCCTGCCACGTCTGCCTGCTGCGGCCGCAAAGCCGTGGTACCGTGGGCCTGCAAGGCGCGGATCCGGCCCTGCCGCCGCGCATCGATCCCGCCTACCTGTCGCATCCCCAGGATCTGGAGGACATGGTGGCCGGCTACCGCATCACGCACCAGCTGATGCAGGCCCCCGCGCTGGCCGAGCTCTACACGCGCGACATGTTCACACCCGACGTGCGCGACGATGACGGCATCCGCGCCATCATCCGCCAGCGCGCCGAAACCATTTACCACCCGGTCGGCACCTGCCGCATGGGCACAGACGCCCAGGCCGTGGTCGACCCGGAATTGCGCGTGCACGGCGTGCAGGGCCTGCGCGTGGTCGACGCCTCCATCATGCCGACACTGATTGGCGGCAACACCAACGCGCCCACCATCATGATTGCCGAAAAGGCGGTGGACCTGATCCGCGGGCGCTCGCGCGTGTCGCACACGGTTACGGAGGAGGTGGCTCATGCCGACACCGCCTGAGCTCACCCCGCTGCCGCCCATGGCGGGGAAGAAAGCGCCCCCGCTCTCCGCCCTCATCATCGGCAGCGGCTTCGGCGGCCTGGGCATGGCGATCGCACTGCGCAAACAGGGCATCACCGACTTCCTGCTGCTGGAAAAGGCAAACGACGTGGGCGGCGTCTGGCGCGACAACAGCTACCCCGGTGCCGCCTGCGACGTGCCCTCGCACCTGTACTCCTTCTCGTTCGAGCCCAACCCGAACTGGTCGCGCAGCTTTGCCCGGCAGGACGAAATCCTCGCCTACCTGCAGCACTGCGCCCGCAAGTACCAGTTGTTGCCGCACATCCGGTTTGGCGCCGAAGTGCGCGAAGCCCGCTTCGACGATGCCGCCCAGCTGTGGCAGGTCACCCTGGTCAGCGGAGAGGCGCTGACCACCCGCATCCTGATCACCGCCACCGGCCAGCTCAGCCGCCCCGCCCTGCCACGCATCGACGGCCTGGAGAGTTTCCGCGGCCCCGCCTTCCATTCCGCACGCTGGGATCACGGCTGCGATCTGCAGGGCAAGCGCGTGGCCGTGATCGGCACCGGCGCTTCTGCCATCCAGTTCGTGCCGGCAATCGCTCCGCAAGTGGCGCACCTGAGCGTATTCCAGCGTTCCCCCGCCTACATCCTGCCGCGCCCCGATCGCGCCTACAGCGCCGACGAGCAGACACGCTTTGCCAGTCAGCCCTGGCGCATGCGGCTGCACCGCCTGAAAATCTACCTGCAGTACGAGGCCCGCGCGCTCGCCTTTACCCGCTTCAAGGGCCTGATGCAGCCTGCGGTGGGACGCCCGTTCCGGCACATGCTGCGCAAACAGGTGGCCGATCCCGCCCTGCGTGCCCGGCTCACGCCGGACTATCCGATCGGCTGCAAGCGCATCCTGCTCTCCAGTGACTACCTGGCCACCATGGCGCGGCCCAACGTCGCGCTGGTCACCACACCGATCCGCCGCATCCATCCGGACGGTGTGGAAACCGAAGACGGCACGCTGCACCCCGCCGATGTGCTGGTGTACGGCACCGGCTTTGCCGCCACCGAGTTTCTGGCGCCGATGCGCATTACCGGACGCGATGGCATCGACCTCGACGCCGTCTGGCGCGAAGGGGCCAGCGCCTATCTCGGCATGACCGTGCCGGGTTTTCCCAACTTCTTCATGCTGTATGGCCCCAACACCAATCTGGGTCACAACTCCATCGTCTACATGCTGGAAAGCCAGATCGCGCATGTGATGCGCTGTCTGGCAGCCTTGCGGCGCAGCGGCGCCAGCAGCGTGGAAGTCGATCCGCACCCCTATCGCCAGCAGGACCGGCAGGTGCAGCAGGCCCTGCAGCACACCGTCTGGCAGGGCTGCCAGAGCTGGTATCTGGATGCCAAGGGCCGCAACAGCAGCAACTGGCCCGGCTTCACCCTGAGCTATCGCTGGCGCACGCGCTGGTCCGGCCTGCAGGCCTACCGCTTCACCGAGCCGCTCGCCGGCCTTCCCCACGCGGAGCGGGTGCTGCAGCCCGGCATCCCGTTTGAGACCCTGCATGCGCGCTTTCTGCGCGGGTTTCTGCGCCTGGCTTTCCGCCAGCTGATCGGCCCGCCGCACGACATCGGTTTTCAGCGGCGCGTCGTCGCCCTGATGGGCCCGCTCACGCCCGGCGTGCGCGGCAACACGCGCACCCGGACAACCTTGGGCAACGTGCCAGCCGAATGCCTGACACCGCGCCGCAATGCCGTTCCGGGAGCGCTGCTCTATCTGCACGGCGGCGCCTTCTGCCTGGGCGGCCCCGACTCGCACCGCAGCATCGGCAGCCGCCTCGCCGCCCATTCCGGCCTGGCGACCTGGATGCTGGATTACCGCCTGGCTCCGGAGCACCCCTATCCCGCCGCGCTGGAGGATGCGCTCGCTGCCTGGGATGCCCTGCGTGCCCAGGGACTGCCTGCACAGCAAATCGTGGTGGCCGGTGACTCTGCCGGCGGCATGCTGGCCCTCGCCCTGCTGTTGCGCCTGCGCGCCCGGGGCGATGCCCTGCCTGCCGGCCTGATGCTGCTGTCGCCGGTGGTCGATCCTGCGCTGTCTGGCGCCAGCATGCAGACCCACGTCGCGCGTGACCCGATGCTGCGCCCCGGCTGGCTGGAGCAGGCCGTGCGCTGGTATGCCTGCCCGGCCGATGCGCTGGATCACCGCCCGCTGGAAGCCGGACTGCAGGGTTTTCCGCCGATCTGTCTGCAAGTCGGCGAAGACGAATTGCTGCTCTCCGATGCCCAGCGGCTGGCGCAGCAGGCACAGCGCGATGGCGTACCGTGCCAGTATGAACAGTACGCCAATCGTTGGCACGTGTTCCAGTTGCAGGCCTTCCAGCTGGCGTCGGCACGGCAGGCCGTGAGACGCCTGGGCGCCTTTGCCAGAGCTGTCGTGGAGGCGCAGGTACAAGTGCCATCGCCATCGCCATCGCCATCGCCATCGCCATCGCCATCGCCATCGCCATCGGAAGCATCGCACCATCCGTCCCAGCCAGAAGCTTCAGGCACCACCACTGCCGGAAGCACGCCTGCAACCGCGACCGATCCTCTCAACCCCATACCCGGAGCGCCCCATGCCAGTGCCGACCAGCCACCCCCAGCATCCCGTGCCGCTCCGCCACCATGAAGCCCAATCGGGCTCCGCCTCCCCGGCACCTCATCCGGAGATAGCCATGTCATCGCCCCGCGAATCCCGTCCCTGCATGTTCATTTCCGGCGCCGCCGTCGGCATCGGGCGGGCCACCGCGCGCCTGTTTGCCGCGCGCGGCTGGTACATCGGCATGGGCGACATCGACGAGGCCGGCATGGCCGAACTGGTGACCGAACTCGGCCCGGAGAACGCCATGGCCGTCCCGCTGGACGTGCGCAGCCCCGACGACTGGCATGCGGCACTGGCCGCCTTCCACACCCGCACCGGCCGGCTCGACCTGCTGGTGAACAACGCCGGCATCCTGATCTCCGGCCCGCTGCAGGACAACACCCTGAACCGCCACAACGCCCAGATCGACATCAATGTCAAGGGCGTACTCTATGGCTGCCATGCCGGTTTTGCCTACCTGGCAGCCACCCCCGGAGCCCAGGCCATCAACCTCGCCTCCAGCGCCGCCTTCTACGGACAGGCCTCGCTGGCCAACTACTCGGCCACCAAGTTCTACGTACGCGGGCTGACCGAAGCCCTCAACATCGAATGGCAGGACCACGACATCCGCGTGCGCGACATCATGCCGCTGTTCGTGCGCACCGCCCTGGTGGACGGCATGAACGCCCAGAGCATCCGCCGCCTCGGTGTGCATCTCACGCCCGAAGACGTGGCCGCCGTGATCTGGAAGGCCTCGCAGCACCCCGGCTGGGGCAAGGTGCACTGGCCGGTGGGCGCACAGGCCTCGATCCTGTACAAGCTGACGGCAGTCACCCCGGACTGGCTGAACCGGTTGGTGGCTCGGCGCATTGCGGTGTGATGCTTTGCTCGCGGGTCACTCCACCAAAACGACCGACACCCCAACTCTGAGCACCTGCAACTATCGCCCTCCACTCCCGAGGCAGCGCGATCAGGGTGCTGATGTAATTCCGGCCAGCACGCCGCCTAGGCAACTCGGACACAATGGCGGCATGATGCACCTCCAACTCCCCACCAGTGCCGCCAGCGAACGCAACAAGCTCCCGATTCTCGAAGTGCTGCAAAGCTGGATCGGCCATGCCGGCAACGCGCTGGAAATCGCCAGCGGAACCGGCCAGCATGTGGCCTGCTTTGCAGCGGCGCTACCCGCCTGGCACTGGCAGCCCAGCGATCTGGACGACGCCCTGTTCAAGGCCATCTTGCAACGCTGCCAGCAAGCCGGACTCTCCAACGTGCAGCCGCCCATCCTGCTGGATGTTCGTGCACCGCAGTGGCCACTGCCGAGCAGCAACACCGCCGTCCCTTCCAGCGCCAACACCCTCAGCGCCGAAGCGAACGGCGCCAATGGAAAACACCCCCGCTTCGACCTGATCTACTGCGCCAACATGCTGCACATCGCGCCGTGGGAATGCTGTGCCGGCCTGATGCAGGGCGCTTCACGCCATCTCACCGAAGAGGGCCTGCTGGTCACCTACGGCCCCTATCTGGAAGATGCGGTTCCCCCCGCCCCCAGCAACCTCGCCTTCGACGCCGACCTGCGCCAGCGCGACCCGGCCTGGGGCATCCGTCATCTCAACGATGTCTGCGCCGAGGCCGAAGCCGCCGGCCTGCAACTGGTTCAACGCGTGACCATGCCGGCCAACAACCTGCTGTTGGCATTCGGCCGCAAAACACCAGCCCTGCAGACACGCTGAAACCCGCTGCCACCCCACAGCAAAAAGGGCGCCCCAAGGCGCCCTTTCCGCATTCAAGCCACAAGCCCGATCAGTTCACACCGAGGCGCTTGTTGATGAACCACTGCTGTGCAATCGACAGGATGTTGTTCGTCAGCCAGTACAGCACCAGGCCGGCCGGGAAGAAGAAGAACATCACGCTGAACATCAGCGGCATGATCCACATCATCTTGGCCTGCATCGGGTCCGGCGGCGTGGGGTTGAGCCACACCTGCAACAGGCTGGATGCCGTCATCAGGATCGGCAGGATGAAGTAGGGGTCGGGCGTGGACAGATCCTTCACCCACAGGATCCACGGCGCGCCGCGCATCTCGACGCTAGACAGCAGCACCCAGTACAGCGCAATGAACACCGGAATCTGCACCAGAATCGGCAGGCAGCCGCCCAGCGGGTTGACCTTTTCCTCGCGGTAGATGCGCATCATCTCCTGCTGCATCTTCTGCGGCTCTTCCTTGTAGCGCTCGCGCAGGGCCTGCACCTTGGGGTTGACGGCCTTCATCTTGGCCATGCTGGCGTAGGCCTTGTGGTTCAGCCAGTAGAAGGCAGCCTTGAGCAGCACCACCAGACCGACGATGGCCCAGCCCCAGTTGTGCAGGAAGCCGTGCAGGAAGGTCAGTAGCCAGTACAGCGGACGCGCCAGGATGGTGAGCCAGCCGTAGTCCTTGACCAGGTCCAGGTTGGGCGCGGTGGCGTTCATCAGCTTCTCGTCCTGCGGGCCGACGAACAGCGTGCTGGTGAAGGTCTTGGTGGCACCGGGAGCGATGCTGCCCAGGTTGAACACCTGACCGGCGGCGTACAGATGATCCACCTTGCGCACGTAGTTCTCGCGCGCCATGCCTTCCGGCGGCAGCCAGGCGCTGGTGAAGTAGTGCTGGGCCATGGCCACGTAGCCGTCCGGCGCATTGCGCTGGAACTTCAGTTCCTTGCCCTTGTCCACGTCGCTGAATTCGACCTTCTGGTACTTGCCTTCTTCACTGTAGAAAGCGGGGCCGGTGAAGGTGGAGTAGAACATGCTGCCGGCCTGCTTGCTGCCGTCGCGCACGAACTGCTGGTACAGCTGCGGCGTCACGGCGGCGCTGCCGGTGTTGACCACGTCATGCTGCACGCCGATGGCGTAGCTGCCGCGCGTCAGCGTGTAGGTCTTGACCAGTTTCACGCCACCCACGGGCTCGGATTCGAAGCGCACCTGCATGCTCTTCTGACCGTCAGCCAGGGTGCGCTCGGGTGTCACCAGAGCCATGGGCGTCAGATGGCTGGGCAGGTTGCCACCTGCCAGACCGGTCTGTGCCAGATACTGGTGGCTGGGCGTGTCCTGCATCAGCACGATAGGCTGGCTCTTGGCGTTCTTGGAATCTTCCGGATACTTGAGCAGTTGCGCACCCACCAGCGAGCCGCCATTGCTGTCGAAGGTCAGCTTGTAGACGTCGGTGGTGACTTCGGTGCGCTGGCCAGCCGGCACCGTGCCGGCGGCCGGGCTGGCTGTAGCGGCAGAAGCGCCGTTGGCCGCCGCCGTGGCAGCGGGAACCCCGCCGCTGGCAGCGCCGGAAGCGGCAACCACGGGCGCCTGGCTCGGGAAGAAGGTGGCGGGACGGCCGTTATGGACCTGCCACTGGTCCCACAGCAGGATCAGCGCAAAGCCAAAGATGACCCACAGGATGGAGCGACGGATATCGTTCATGAAGAATGCTTGGTTGAAGGCAGGGAGTCGTCGGAAGGGACGGCGTCCCTTGGCGCGGACTTGGTCAGCAGGCTGCTGAACAGGCGCGGTTTTTCGGCGGGGACGGGGTCACAGCCGCCCTGGCACCAGGGATGGCAGCGCGCGATGCGCGACACCATCAGGTAGCTGCCCGCCAGCGCACCATGCTGTTCCAGTGCCTGCAGCGCGTAGGCGGAACAGGTCGGCTCGAAACGGCACGACGAACCCAGCCAGGGGCTGAGCAACAGTCGGTAGGCCTTGACGCCGGAGATGAGGAACTGTTTCATGGTGCAGCGCGCATTGTGCCAGAAGGCGTTGCGGCAGGCGGGTTTGGCGTGCTTGCGGCACGGGCTCCCGCCGGGTGCAGCGGCACGCCGGCCACAGGGCGCAGGTCCTGCCAGCAGGCGCGGGAGAACAGCTGTTCCAGCTCGGTACGCACCGCCACGCGCAGGGCGTCGGATGTGGCGCTGATGAAACGCTTGCGGTCGAAGGCACTGCGCAGGCGGATCACCACGGCGGTCTGCTCCGGAATCTGCCCGGCGTGCGCAGCGGCCACGGCGCGCATCTGGCGCTTGATGGTGCTGCGCGTGACCGCGCGGCGCGCCCAGCGCTTGGGCACCAGCACGCCGCAGTGGCGGCCGGCACGAAACAGCGGGCGCTGTCCGGACGCGGCAAAGCCGGCGCCGGCATGGTCATCCGGAGTCGGCAGCCAGTGCAGGGCATGCAAAACAAAATGGGGCGTACGCCCCACGATGCTGCCCTGCATCACGGCCTGGAACTGGGCGCTGTTCTGCAGACGTTGCATCAACGGCGGCGCAGCGGCGTGGCGGGCGAATGGATCACGCAACCCCGAAAGGCGGCAATCCGGCCGGCTGCGCTCAGACAGCCAGACGCTTGCGGCCCTTGGCGCGGCGTGCGTTGATGACGGCGCGGCCGCCCTTGGTCTTCATGCGGACCAGGAAACCGTGGGTACGGGCGCGGCGGGTTTTGGAAGGCTGGTAGGTGCGTTTCATGGGAAAAATCCTCGAGTCGTGTTGTTATGTCGGGGCTGCGTGGCAGCACTGCCGGGCACGTACATCGTGCATGGCGAGCCCGCAGCAGCCCTGCTTGCGCAGCCTGCCCAGCCCCTGTTCTCCCGTAAAATTTCGGGAAAGCTCGTGATTATCACAAAAATTTCGCGCTTGATCAATCACTTACTGCCCCAGTCGCGTATGTGGCTGCAAAAATACCACCCATCGGGCCGCCTGGCCTAGAATGGAAGGTCGCGCTGCCAATTCTGTTCAAGCGTGCCTGCCGGCTGCGTGCCCGGCGGCCTGCAGCGCCCCGATTCCCCCTGTTTTCCGCCTTTCTGCGCCCCCATTGCCTCTGATGTCTGCCGAAGCCCTTCAACCCGCCAGCGTGCCCGATACGGCCTTGTGGCAGGCCTGCATGGATGTGCTGGCCCAGGATGTTCCTGCCCAGCAGTTCAACACCTGGATCCGCCCGCTGCAGGCGCGCGCCCAGGGCGAGGCTCTGGTGGTGGAAGTGGCGAACCGCTTCAAGCTGGACTGGATCCGCGCGCAATACCTGCCGCGCATCCAGCAGATCCTCGACCAGCTGGCCGACCAGCCGGTGACGCTGGAGCTGACGATTGCCGCGCGCCAGGCGCGCCCGGCCGTGGCACGTACCGCACTGCGCGCCGCCGCGATGGCCGCAGCGCCCGCTTCCGTGTCCGATCCGCGCCATGGCAACCTCCATGCTGCGCCCCAGGGCGTTCACGGCGGCAACGCCTACCAGCACGACATCTGGCAGAGCGTCGATCCGGTCGCCGCGGCACAACCGCAGCCGCAGGCCACCCGGCTCGATCCGGCCCGCACCTTCGAGAATCTGGTGGAGGGTAGCGCCAACCGCATGGCGCGCGCCGCGGCCATGCATGTGGCCAGCACACCGGGTCAGCTCTACAACCCGCTGTTCATCTACGGCGGCGTCGGCCTGGGCAAGACGCACCTGCTGCAGGCCGTGGGCAACAAGCTGCTCGAGCTCAAGCCCAACGCCCGCGTGCTCTACACCCATGCCGAACAGTTCGTGTCGGACGTGGTCAAGTCCTACCAGCGCAAGACTTTCGACGAATTCAAGTCGCGCTACCACTCGCTCGACCTGCTGATGATCGACGACGTGCAGTTCTTCGCCGGCAAGGACAAGACGCAGGAAGAATTCTTCAACGCCTTCGAGGCGCTGCTGTCCAAGCGCAGCCATATCGTGATGACCAGCGACACCTATCCCAAGGGGCTGGCCAACATCACCGAACGTCTGGTGTCGCGCTTCGACTCCGGCCTGACGGTAGCGATCGAGCCGCCCGAGCTGGAAATGCGCGTGGCCATCCTGATGAACAAGGCGCAGGCCGAAGGCCGCGAGCTGCCCGAGGACGTGGCCTTTTTCGTCGCCAAGAACGTGCGCGCCAACGTGCGTGAACTGGAAGGCGCGTTGCAGAACATCCTGGCCTATTCGCGCTTCAGCGGCCGCCCGATCGACATCCAGCTGGTGCGCGAGGCGCTGCGCGACCTGCTGTCGATCAAGAACCGCCAGATCAGCGTGGAAAACATCCAGAAGACGGTGGCGGATTTTTACAAGATCAAGGTCGCCGACATGCACAGCAAGAAGCGCCCGGCCAACATCGCCCGTCCGCGCCAGATCGCCATGTATCTGGCCAAGGAAATGACGCAGAAGAGCCTGCCCGAGATCGGCGAGATGTTCGGCGGGCGCGATCACACCACGGTGCTGCATGCGGTACGCAAGATCGGCGGTGAACGCGCCAACGATCCGGACCTGAACCAGCAGTTGCACGTGCTGGAGCAGACCATCAAGGGCTGACGCAGCACAGTCCCGCGCCCGCAAGGCATCCGGGCTCATCCCGAAGCAGACGGTGTTTCCAGCCGCTACGCGGTAGCGCTGGCGGTGAGCCGCAGCGGATTCGGCATGCGCAGCACCACATCCTCCGAGCTGTTGTTCAGCCGCATGCGCAGAAAGGATTTCGCCGGCCAGGGATCTTCCAGCAAGGCCTGGCGCTCGGCCTGCCAGCGCTCTGCATCAACCTCTGGCTGCAACTGCGCAAACAGGTTCTCCAGCCCCTTGCGCAACAGCGCCACATAGGGTCGGGAAGGCTGTCCATAAGTGTGCGCCAGCGCCAGCCCCAGTTCGATCATGTGGCACAGCAGGAAGGCATGCATCACCTTGTCACGCACGGGCGCGTTGTCCTCGTACAGGGTGAGTCCTTGGCGATAGGGCTGCAGCGTGAGGCCCTGCGCCTGCAAGGTGGGCGCATGCACACGCACATCGCCAAAATCCCGTACCAGCAGCCGCACCGGCCGGTACATTGCATCGAGGACGACGAAACTGTTCTGTTGATGCGCTTCCAGCGCGATGCCGTACTGGAGATAGGGTTGCAGCACCGCCTGCAGTGCCATGTCCAGATAGCCGGCATAGAACGCGAGCGCCCCCTCGCCGTGGTCGCCAAAGGCCTGCGCCACCGCATCCGTCACCAGCAGCCGGCCATGGAAGGGTGATGGGGCGAACAGGGCCCCAACCGGCACTGCCAGTTCGCCTGCCTGCACAAGCGAAGCGGGATGGCGGCGAAACAGCACGCTGAGATGCCTCGCGATGTCGTCATCCCCTTCAGGATGGCGGTAATGCAGCCCCACCAGTTCGTCCACGATGTCCAGCTTCTGCCGTAATCCGGCCTCCCGCGCCAGCACCTCGCGCAGCAGTGCGGTCAGGCGCGGCCCCATCACGGTGGATTTGGGTGACACCGTGCGTTCGGCGGAGGTCAGCCACAGCGACACCGGCAGCTTGATGTGGGGCAGGGTCTCCCCCTGCTCGCAGCTCATGGTGCGGAACGACATGGTTGGCGCGGCCGGCCACTGCACCTCGTCCAGCAGCACCAGTGCGCCCTGCTCCAGCAGGCTGGCGAAGCGCAGGGGCAGGCTGTTGGCCGCCTGCCAGGGGTGCAGCGGCAAGGGCAGCCAGTCGGAATCCTCCATGCCGCGCAAGACCAGCGCCGCCCGCCAGTCGCGGGCGATCTGCGGCCATTGCTCGGCAAACCAGTCCACGTAATCGGGAATACTGAGCCCCAGCGACACGTTGAGGCAGTCACGGCGGATCGCTGCCAGCACGAGACGCAGACGGGCACCGAACTCCGGGGAGTAGGCCACGACCTCGGCCTCGCTCATGCCCAGCTTGGCCTTGTGCGTCGGGTGCGTGGGATGGCCTTGGGCTCCCCACTGCTCGAGCAACAGCAGGCCGGCTGCCGGCGCCATCCCGCGCACCACACCAAGAAAGCCCTCTGGCGAACCTGCTGCATGTTCCAGCTTCAGTTGCCGCCCCCAGGCTTCGCGGTAGGCCATGGCAAGCGCATCATTGGCCACACTGTTTTCGAGTTCCCGCACGAGGCGCTCCACGGCCGGCGCATCGATAGCCGCATGGGTCAGTGCAATCAGGCGCAGCAACTGGGGCGCAGTCTCGATGATCACAATTTCTGTACCAAGCCCGCGACAGCGCAATTCCCCCATGTCTTGCCACAGGTTGTCACAGACGGGTTCGCCCCCCTGACACTCCAGCAGCAGGGTGCGTTGTCCATCCAGCGGCCACGAGGCTCCACCCTCCTGCATGGTGCGGATTTGTGGCAGCAGCGCTTCGCGCATCATGGCGACCAGCGTCCGCTGCAGACAGCGCTGCTGCGCCTGCGCTCTCCACGGAGTCTCCACTGTGCCTCCCCCTTGTGCGTTGGCCGCCCCGGAGCCACAGACAAGCCTCCGGAGAACAGGAACAGCTGTTGTAGCACGGGTGGCAGACGCCTTCGTGTCAGACACCGCCGCGTCGAGCCGCCAAGGAGGCGGCCGTCCCCTACCCGCCGCTCAGGATGCCATGGCGGGAGAGGCCATAGCGCTCCATCTTGGCATACAGCGTGCTCTTGGCAATTCCCAGCCGGCGCGCGGCCTCGGTGAGGTTTCCCTGGCTGGCACGCACTGCGCGGCCAATCAGCACTTCTTCGCCTTCTGCCATGCTCGGCACTTCATGATGGTTGCCCGCGGCCATCTCGGGCACCGATGTATCCGCTGCACCCTCGGTGAAATGGGGTTCGATGTCGACTTCATGGCGACCTTGCGCATCGCGCAGATTCATCAGGACGCTGCCATCGATCACGTTGCGCAGTTCCCGGACATTGCCCGGCCAGGAATAGGCCTGCAGCGCCTGCACCGCGCGTGCAGACAGCCGGGAAGGCGGCTTTCCATGCAGTTCCAGGCTGCGTTGCAGAAAGCGTTCGGCCAGCAGGGCAATGTCTCCGGGACGCGTTCTCAGCGGAGGAATGCGCAGGGTCGTCACGGCAATACGGTAGTACAGGTCCATGCGGAAACGGCCGTTGGCCACTTCCTGGCGCAAGTCGCGGTGCGTGGCGGCAATCAGGCGGAAATTTGCCTTGCGCGGGGTGGTTTCTCCCAGCCGATAGTATTCGCCCTGCTCCAGCAGGCGCAGCAACTGGGGCTGCAGGTCCAGCGGCATTTCGCCGATCTCGTCGAGGAACAGGGTGCCTCCTGCGGCCGCTTCGACCTTTCCGTGCATCCCGCCCTTGCGCGCTCCGGTAAACGCGCCCTCTCCGTAACCAAAGAGCTCGCTGACAAGCAGCTCGCGCGACAAGCCTCCGCAGTTGAGCGCCACATAAGGCCCCTGATTGGCATGGATGCCTCGGGCAAACTCCTCCTTGCCAACGCCTGTCTCCCCCAGCAAGAGGACTGCAGCCCTCGACCGGGCAAGCAGCTCTGCCCGCTCGATCACCTGCAGCATGCCGGGGTCTTCCGTCAGGATATGGGCAAAATTTTCGCTGGTGCTGGAAGTCACGGGCGCCGGCGCTATGGCCGGTGCGGCATCCGCAACAGAGGCCGTCTCCGGCAAGCTGGCCGGCATGCTCCGCAATGATGGCATCAGGCGGCTTTGCGGGATGACGATCAGGGTACCCACATGCTCGCCGTGCACCATGAGGGGCTCCAGCCACTCGGCATGGAGCCAGTCGGGCAGCGCCGGCAGTGGTTCGAAACCTCTCTGCCCCGCAGCCAGCCCCGGCACGCGACGAATGGCGGTCAGGTCCAGCACCCGCCCGCCCGCCATCACGACAGACTGCGCCAGTTCGTTGGCTTTCACCAGACTGCCGCGCCGATCGAACAGGGCCATGGCCGCCCGGCCATGCGCATCCCAGCGGCCCATGACCTGCTCCAGCAGCCGATAGCGGCGCTCCAGCTCATCCAGCCGCATCCGGCTCTCGATGCGGCTGGCAGTGGAGACAGCCAGGGCCAGACTCTGCGGGCTGTAGCTGCCCGACAGGCCGGACACATCCACCACACCCACAACGCCGCCATCCAGCGGATGCCGGACCACCGTCGCCGAGCAGGTCCAGCGCTTGATGCCTTCGCAAAAATGTTCGGAAGAATGAATCTGCACGGGCTGTCCCACGGCCAGTGCAGTCCCGATGGCGTTGGTGCCACACAGCTTCTCGCTCCAGTTCACTCCGGGCATCAGGTGAATGGATTGCGCCTCGTCCTGGGTGCGCCAGTCACCCTCGGAATTGAGAATGGTGCCGGTGGCATCCGCCAGCAACATCAGCGAGCCGGTTTCCGACAGGATTTCGCGCGCCTGCGCCATGATGGGCGCGCTTGCTTCGAGCATGTCCCCCCGGTTGGTTCGCAGCGAAACAAAGTCGTCGCTCGAGACCGGCGAGGGGCCACAGAGGCGGCGCGGATCCACATTGGCCTTGCGGCAGCGCTGCCAGGACATGTCGACCAGACTGCGCAAGCTCCCGCGGCTTCCCGCATCCCCGCGTACAAAGGATTCCCAGGCGCTCCGCACCACCGTCTCATGCCGCGGATCTGCCAACAACTGTTCGAACTGGATCACCATCTTTTCTCTCCACCGGCATCGGACCTGGATGCAACCTCCTGCTGTCAAGGGTGTCCCGGAGCTGACACAAGGATCGACAACGAATCCCCAGATCGCCGATTCTTCAGTGAACAGACAGACTCATCAATGCAAACTTTCCCTTATTTGACGCGGGTTTGGCGCTACTTTACAGCCATGACCCATGCCCTCGGCGTTCGATTTTCGTACGCCTCACGAAAAAACCGCCCGAACTTCGGGCGGCAGGAAGAGAACGACGGAGATGGTCAGGCGCGCGCCGGCAATGGCAGATTCACCCACTCCTTGTAGAAGGTCTCGATGTCCGGCTCGAAGTCATGGATGACCGGGTACCAGGGCGTCGGCGCTTCCACATCATGCATGGTGCCACACTCGGGACAGTAGTACTCGCGATAGACCTGCCAGCGCGTATCCGGCGACATCAGCTCGGGGTAGATCTCGCCCATGGCGTCCTTGGTATCCCGCACATAGATGTTGGCCTGCAGCTTCCAGTTTTCGCGATAGTCACCGAAGCTGTGGCCGCAGTCGCACTTGGTTTCCCACTTCTTCGTCTTCGCATCGCTCACGATATACAGGTGCGGACCCAGCGGCAGCACGATCTGGTCCTTCATGCCGGTCTTTTCCTGCAAGGCCTGCACGTACATCTGAAAGCGCTCTCCATCCTTGGGCATGGACAGCATGCGCAGCGTGGTGTCCCAGTCCAGGCGACCGTCGACCATGTTGCTGATTTGTTCCTGTGTGTAATGACTCATGATTTGTCTCCAGAAAATAGGCTCAATTTCAAGTGAATGGGGGCCCCGGGACCCGACGCTTCGCCAAACCGGACCGTAGAAGGCCGCAAGGTCGCCGGGGCAAATGTCACGCATGCAATGCCGGCTTACTCCTCCACCAGCGTGACGACGGTCACATCAGGCATCTTGCTGAGATCCATGCGGAACTTCGAGCCGTAGCTCGGAACGCCGAGCTCGTTCTCGTCGATCACCCACTCCGGCGGCAGCGTCCAGAAGCTGCGGAACTCGTCCAGGAACTTGCCGGACAGACCGAAGCTGGTGGCATACATGTGCTGCACGGGGGTGGACGCATCCTTGCGCAGAATGCGCTCGCGCTCCTCCTTCATCCACTCCTTGACGGGCTTGGAGCGGGCCACGCGCTCCTTGCGCATCTCGGCACGACGGGCCTCGGTTGCCGCAGCATCCACATGCCACACGCCCTTGGCATCCTGGCTGCACGCGGCGCCATAGACCTTCTCTGCATATTCCGGCAGCAGGCACTGGCCGTTCAGATCCTTCTCGATCGCAGCCACCTCGCGATCGATCGGGTCACCAAAACCGGGGCCGCCACGCAGGTAGTTGAGGTACAGGTCGTAGTTGTCGTAGCAGTCCTCGGTGGTCATGCACTGGTTGTCGCGCTTGACGGTGGCACCGCGGGACAGGTGCTTCTCGTACTCGCCGTCGTCCGGATTGCTGTCGCCACCCAGCGGCAGGCTCAGGCCCTTGGCAATGCGGTCCTTCAGCCCGGTCTTGTGGGCCTCGAAACGATAGCCGGTGGCAGACGGGTAGCCCCCCATCATTCCCCAGTCGCTATTCATGTAGCCATTGCCCATGAAGAACATGGTCCAGTCCTGGGCGTTCCACACCATGCGCAGCGTCTCGAAACCGTTGCCGCCACGGTACTTGCCATAGCCCCCCGAGTTGGTCTTGATGTTGCGGCCCAGGTAAAGCAGGGGCTCCGCCATTTCCCAGATCTCGATGTCACCCATGTCCCCTTCGGGGTTCCAGATGGCCGCCGCGTGGTTCAGGCCATCCTTGATGGCGCAGGCCCCGGTGCCACAGCTGGATGCCTCGAAGCTGTTGACCGCATGGATCTCGCCCTCCTGGTTGATGCCGCCCCCCTGCAGCCAGTTGGAGGTGTTGGCATTGCCGGCGTTGACCTCCTCCAGATAGCCCCGGCTGAAGTAGGCCTGCCCCAGGCCACGCCACAGCGCGGACCAGCCCGAAACCAGGAAGTGCCAGGCATAGGCGTGACCGGTTCGCCGGTCATCCGGGTTGCACCAGGCCCCCTTGGGCAGGTGGAATTCGGTGCCATAGTAGGCGCCATCGTTGATGCGCTGCGTCGGCACCAGCGTCTGGCACATCATCACCCAGATGCCCGAGGTGAAGGCCACCTGGTGGGCATTGAAGGTGTGCCAGCCCCAGCGGTTGGCGCCTTCGAAATCCAGGCGCCAGCGGCCATCGCTCTTGATGGTCATCTCGCAGGGCGAGTGCATGATGGAGTCCAGCTTGGCAAAGGCGTTGGAGGTCTGCACGTCCTCATGCTTGTAGGGCACGTCCACGAACGACACCTTGCGATACTTGCCCGGCAGGGTCATCGCCTTGATGCGCGTTCCCAGACCGCGACGGCCTTCCTCGATGACCTCGTGGCTGAACTTCAGGTAGTTTTCCAGACCCTCCTCGGCCACCACCTCCTCAATCAGGTCGCGCACCATGTGGCAGCCGGCAATACGGGTTTTCTCGTCGAGAATCCAGTATTTGGGCGTCCGCACGGAACGTTGCGATTCGTGCAGCCAGTCGCGGAACGGCTGGTCATTCGCACCCGTCTTGCGGCAGGTAATCATGTAGCCATCACCAAAGCGCTGTGCCTGGCCGGTCGACATGGAGCCCGGCGTGACGGCCCCGGTGTCGATCACGTGCGTCACCCCGCCAACCCAGCCGATCAGCTTGTCCTGCACAAAGATCGGCACGATGGTGGCAATGTCGCAGGGGTGCACGTTGCCGATGGCGCAGTCGTTGTTGGTGAACATGTCACCGGGGTTGATACCAGGGTTGGTCTCCCAGTCGTTCTCGATCATGTACTTGATCGCTGCGCCCATGGTGCCGACGTGGATGATGATGCCGGTGGACGTGAGCACGCAATCGCCCGCCGCGTTGTACAGCGTGAAGCACAGCTCGCCTTCCTGCTCCACGATCGGGCTGGCAGCAATCTTCTTGGCCGTTTCCCGTGCATGCACCAGGCCGCCACGCAGCTTGGAAAACAGCTTCTCGTACTTGATCGGATCGCTCTCGCGCAGCTCCAGCTTCGTCAGGCCATCGTAGTGCCCGGTGTTGGCGGTGCGCTCCAGGATGTCGTCACGGAATTGCTTGAGTGTCTGTCCATTGCCCAGCAGATCGGCGAATTGGGGTTTGAGTACGGCATTCATGATGGTTTGTCTCCGTTAATCGTTGTGTCTCAGTGGCTGACCTTGCTGCCGGTTTCGCGCAGGTGGAACAGGCGGTGCTTGTCGAGCGTGGTGGCAAAGCCATCCGGCACGACGAAGGTGGTGGCATCCGATTCGATGATGGCGGGGCCGGTGATTTCGTTGCCCGGCTTCAGGTCTTCCATCTTCCACAGCGTGGCATCGACCCACTTCTTGTGACGGTAGAACTTGCGCGTACCCAGGCGAGCGGCGGCCGGCGGCTCGGGACCTTCCTCCGGATCCTCCGGCAGCACGGGCTTTTGCGTGACCACGGTGCCGCGCATGATGACGCCCGTCACCGAGAAGCCCAGCTCCGGCGAACGTGCGGCACTGGCGTACACACGCGAATAGGTCTCCTCGAAGGTCTCGACCATCTTGTCCCAGTCGCCCTCGCTGGCCGCCGAGTGAATGGGGGACACGATTTCCAGGTCGTTCAGCTGCCCCATGTACTGCATGCGGAAACCGGGACGCAGGATCACGTCCTTGGCGTCGAAACCGTTGATCTTGAATTCCTCGACCACCTTGGCAGCCAGTTCTTCCCAGCCCTGCTGGATGGCGCGTGCCGCATTGCGCTTGTCTTCCGGCGAGCCATTCTGCGGAACGGCAAGGTCCACCGACTTGTCATAGCGGTACTCGAAATCGGCGCAGGCGCAGCCAAACGCGGAGAACCCGGCCGCCCATGCCGGCACGATCACGTCCTTGAAGCCCAGGCCTTCGCTGTAGCCATAGGTATGGACCGGGCCGGCACCGCCGTAGCTGAAGCAGACGAAGTCCGTCGGGCTGTAGCCCTTGGCCGCCACGTTGGAGCGCAGATACTCGCGCAACTGCAGATCCAGCAGTTCGATCACCCCGGCCGCCGCATCTTCCACCTTCAGGCCCAGGGGGTCTGCAATCTGCTCCTTGATGTGCTGGCGCGCACGCTCCACGTCCAGCTTGATGGCTCCGCCCAGGAAGTTGTCGGGGTTGAGATAGCCCAGCACGACGTGGCAATCGGACACCGACACGGTATCCAGACCGCTCTCCGGCCAGCAGGTGCCTACGCGATAGCCTGCGGAGTCGGGACCCAGCTTGATGGAGCCACTGTAGGGATCGATGCGCACGAAGGAACCAGCGCCGGCACCCACGGAATCCATCGTGACCAACGGCAGCGAGAGCACCAGTCGCGCCATGTCCGGATCGGCCGCAATCGCGAAATTGCCCTTGGTGATCAGCGCCATGTCGAACGAGGTGCCGCCGATGTCGGAGCAGGCGATATTGTCATACCCCAGGGTCTCGCCCAGCAGCTTGGATCCGATGACGCCACCGATGGGGCCGGAAACAATGGTGCGTGCCAGCTCGGAAGCCTTCCAGGAAATCGTTCCGCCGTGCGTGGCCATCACGCGCAGGTCGAACTTTGCACCATGCTTCTTGAAGCGGTCGCTCACCTTCTTGAGCGTCTGGCGCGAAGGCTCTGCCGCATAGGCCTCCAGAATGGTGGTATTCATGCGGTGGCTTTCCTTGCGCGCCGGATAGTAGTCCACGCTGGCAAACACCGGCACTTCAGCGCCCGCTTTTTCCAGTTCGTCACGGACGATGTCCCGCACCTGGCGCTCGCTGTCACCATTCTTGTGCGACTGCAGCAGGCAGATCACGATGGCCTTGGAGCCTTCGTCCAGCAGTTCACGCGTGGCCTTGCGTACTTCTGCCTCGCGCACGGGAATGACGACGGTGCCCTGCACATCGGTGCGCTCGGTCACACCACGGGTCCGGTTCAGCGGCACCAGCGGCTCGTCGTAGCGGTGCGTGTTCAGGTGGATGCGCTCCTCGAGGGCGTAGCCCAGGTAGCTCTGGATGGCACGGCCCATGGAATGCACATGCTCGAATCCCTTGTTGCAAATTAGGCCCACATCCAGACCCTTGCGCTGCACCACCCGGTTGAGCATCGCCGTGCCGCTGTACACGCAGGTCACCAGTTCCGGATAGACGTCATCCACCGTGCGCTTCCAGTGCGCCAGCGCATCTTCCGACGAATTGAAAATGGCGAGGGATTCATCCTGCGGATTGCTTTGCGCCTTGCCCACCACAAAGCGCCCATCCCCACGAACAAAGAAGGTATCGGTCATCGTGCCCCCGGCATCGATGCCCATGACTTGAACCGCTGTCTCCATTGATGTCTCCTAGCTGTTTATCGACCGGCGACCTGTTCACCGTCGCCGGCGCGAACACCCCATGTGCTCGCCAGATATCCAGCAGGATGCGTGCCAGATTCTCGAAAGGCCGGAAAAAATCTCGCAACCCGTTGATTTCACTGGGCCACCTGGGAAAAACCAGAATGCCTCCCCGCGCGTTTCCAAACCTCCGCCACCGTAGCAGGATCGAACGCATCGTCCACTTATTGCGTCGCAGCAACGACGGATTCACGAACGATGCGCTGCGCATGCCCTGCGCGCTTCAGCCACCCGCTCCGGCGCGGCAGGGGGTGCCCCCCGATTGCACGCCCGCCTTTACAATACCCCCCATGCTCCAAGTCAAACAGGAATTGCTCGCCGCCCTCGCCGCCGAGCTGGAAAAACTCAGCCCTGGCGCCGGTGCCCGGGCCGCTTTCGAACAACCCAAGCAGGCCGCGCACGGCGACTGGGCCACCAACGCTGCCATGCAGCTGGCCAAGCCGCTCAAGCAGAATCCGCGCGCGCTGGGTGAGCAACTCAAGGCCGCGCTCGAGGCTCAGCCGGCCTACCAGCAATGGGTGTCGGCCATCGACATTGCCGGCCCCGGCTTCCTCAACATCCGCCTCAAGCCCGAGGCCAAGCAGCAGGTGGTACGCGAAGTGCTGTCCGCTGGCGAAGCCTTCGGCAGCAAGCCGCAGGGCGCCGAGAAGGTGCTGGTCGAGTTCGTCAGCGCCAACCCCACCGGCCCGCTGCACGTGGGCCACGGCCGCCAGGCCGCACTGGGCGATGCCATCTGCAAGCTGCTGGCCACCCAGGGCATCCAGGTCTACCGCGAGTTCTATTACAACGACGCCGGCGTGCAGATCGACACGCTGACCAAGAGCACACAGCTGCGCGCCAGGGGCTTCAAGCCGGGCGACGACTGCTGGCCGACCGACCCTGAGAATCCCGCCAGCAAGGCCTTCTACAACGGCGACTACATCCAGGACATCGCCAACGACTTTCTGGCGAAGAAGTCCGTCCACGCCGATGACCGCGAATTCACCGCCAACGGCGATGTGGACGACTACGACAACGTGCGCCAGTTCGCCGTGGCCTATCTGCGCAACGAGCAGGACAAGGACCTGCAGGCCTTCCGCCTGAAGTTCGACAACTACTACCTCGAAAGCAGCCTGTACACCAGCGGCCGCGTGGAAAACGCGGTGCAAAAGCTGATCGCCAACGGCCACACCTACGAACAGGATGGCGCGCTGTGGCTGCGCACGACCGATTTCGGCGATGACAAGGACCGCGTCATGCGCAAGAGCGATGGCGGCTATACCTACTTCGTGCCGGATGTGGCCTACCACATCGCCAAGTTCGAGCGCGGCTACACCCGCGCCATCAACATCCAGGGCACCGACCACCACGGCACCATCGCCCGCGTGCGTGCCGGCCTGCAGGCCGCCAACGTCGGCATCCCGCAGGGCTACCCCGACTATGTGCTGCACACCATGGTGCGCGTGGTGCGCGGCGGCGAAGAGGTCAAGATCAGCAAGCGCGCCGGCAGCTATGTCACGCTGCGCGACCTGATCGAGTGGACCAGTGCCGATGCCGTGCGCTTCTTCCTGCTCAGCCGCAAGCCCGACACCGAATACACCTTCGATGTCGACCTGGCCGTGCAGAAGAACAACGAAAACCCGGTCTACTACGTGCAGTACGCCCACGCGCGCATCTGCTCGGTGCTGGCGCAGTGGCAGGAAAAGGATGGCGGCAAGGTGGCCGATCTGGCCAGCGCCGACCTGACTGCCCTCGACACGCCCGCCGCGCAGGCCCTGCTGTTGAAATTGTCACAGTACCCCGACATGCTGCAGGGTGCTGCGGCCGACTTTGCCCCGCATGATGTAACCTTTTACTTGCGCGAACTGGCAGCCAGCTATCACAGCTACTATGATGCCGAGCGCATCCTGGTCGATGAGCCGGCCGTGCGTCTGGCGCGTCTGGCGCTGGTGGCGGCAACCCGTCAGGTGCTGGCCAACGGCCTGTCCATGCTCGGCGTGTCTGCGCCCGAGAAAATGTAACGATTTCAAAGAGACCTATGGCTGCAGTCCGTCTTCCTGCCCGTCCCGTTTCCTCCGCTCCGCTGGCACGCCAGCGTGGCATCGGCCTGCTCGGGTTCATTGTCGGCATCGTGGTCGGCCTGGCCGTGGCGCTGGCCGTGGCGGTGTACGTCACCAAGGTGCCCACGCCCTTCACCGATAAATCCGTCGGCCGCACGGCCCAGCAGCAGGCCGAGGAAGATGCGCGCCTGAAGAACTGGGATCCCAACGCCGGCCTGCAGGGCAAGAAGGGCAGTGCCCCGCCCCCGGTGCAGGAAGCGCCCAAGGACGAACCCGCCACCCAGCCCGATCCGGCCGAAGAGCCCAAGGCCAAGCCGGCACCGGACACGACGGACAACCACCCCGAAGTGCTGGGCGACCGCGAACAGGAGCTGGCCAAGGCCCGTGAAGAAGCCGCTGCCAAGGCCGAGGCCGACCTGAAGGCCCAGGAGCAGGCACGTGCCAAGGCCCGCGCCGAAGCCAAGGCCAAGGCGGATGCCGAAGCGAAAGCCAAGGCCAAGGCTGAAGCGGACGCCAAGGCCAAGGCCGACCGCGCCAACGCCTCCACCGATCCGATCGGCGCACTGGTGGAATCGCGCACAGCCAAGACCCAGCAGCCGGCCCCGGCTCCTGCACCCAAGCCGCAGGCCGCCCCCAGCGAGCCCTTCGTCTATTTCGTGCAGGCTGGCGCCTTCCGCAACCGCACCGAGGCCGATGCACAGCGCGCCCGCCTGTCCCTGCTCGGCATGAGCGCCCGCATTACCGAGCGCGACCAGGCCGGCCGCACCATCTACCGCGTGCGCCTGGGCCCGTTCTCCAGCAAGGCCGATGCCGATTCCGCCCGCAGCCGCGTGGAAGGCAACGGCATGGAAGCTGCGCTGGTGCGCGTGCAGCGCTAAATCCCTGCACGGCTGCGCTGTTTGTTACAACCAGACAGCGCCACCCTGCAACTTTGCCCTAGCATCAAGGTCTGACTGCCATCTGCGCGATCATGCAGTCCCTCTTCGACCCTGGAGTATCCCGAATGAAACGACGTGAATTCACCCTCGCCGGCGCCGCCGGTACCGCTGCTGTCGCCGGGCTGGCAGGCTGGGGCCTGCAGGCCAACGCCCAGAAGGCACCTGCCCAGGCCGTGGCCGGCAAGGACTACATGGTGCTGAAGAAGCCGGCAGCGACGGATGCCCCCAAGGGCAAGGGCGAAGTGCTCGAATTCTTCGGCTACTGGTGCCCGCACTGCCACAGCTTCGAGCCCGAGTTCAACGCCTGGCTCAAGCAGGTGCCGCCGGAAGTGGTGGTGCGCCGCGTCCCCGTGGCCTTCCGCCCCGAAATGGCGCCGCTGCAGCGCACCTTCTACGCGCTGGAAACGCTGGGCTACGTCGGCCTGATGCACGGCCGCGTGTTCGATGCCATCCACAAGCAGCGCATCAACCTGATGACCGATGCCAATGTGCTGGCCTGGGCCGCACAGCAGCCTGAACTCAAGGGCCGCTTCGAGCAGGCCTACAAGTCCTTCGGCATGGATGCCAAGCTGCGCCGCGCCAACCAGCTCGCCATGGATTACGGCATCGAGGGCGTGCCCTCGCTGGGCGTGGCCGGCAAGTTCTACATCGATGCAGAAACCGCACAGGGCCTCACGCGCGGCCTGCAGATTGCCACGGCCCTGGCCGTGCAGTCTGCCAAGGGCTGACAGGCGCAGGCGGCCGTTCGCGGCCGCTTCGCTACAATGACTCCATTCCCTTTTGCCGGCATCCCTGCGCCGGCCGAACGCCCCACATGAACAAAGTCCTGCTCTCCAGCGTTGCCGCCCTGCTGTGCAGCGCCGTGCTGCTGCCGGCGCACGCCGAACTGGCCGACCGCACCAAGCCCATGAACGTGGAAGCGGACGCCATGCAGTACGACGACCTGAACAAGATCAGCACCTTCACCGGTCGCGTGGTGGCCACCAAGGGCACCATCGTGCTGCGTGCCGGCATGGTCAAAGTGCGCCAGGACGCCGAAGGCAACCAGCACACGCTGGCCACCGCCGACGGCAAGAAACCCGCTTTCATGCGCCAGAAGCGCGAGGGGCTGAACGAGTTCTTCGAAGGCGAAGGCGCGCGCATCGAGCGTGACGAGAAAACCCAGATCACCCGCCTGATCGGCAATGCCAAGCTGCGCCGTCTGGTCGGCAACACCCTGGCCGATGAAGTCGTGGGCGACACCATCGTCTACAACGAAGTCACCGAAACCTACAACGTGGTGGGCGGCCCCTCGACCGGAGCCGGCGGTGCGGCCGCTGGCGCGGTACCGGCAGGCCGAGTGCGCGCCATCATCGTCCCGGTGGGGCCTGGCGGCACCCGTGTCGTTCCCGGCAGCAAGCCGGCCGCCACGGCACCGGCCACGCCGCGCAGCAGCACCACGCTGCGTCCCAGCTCCGCGATTGGAAACACGCGATGAGTGCCCCCGGCGAGCTGCAAGAACCGACCCTGGCCGCTGGTCACGGCCCTGCTGCCGCGCCGCAGGATGCCGGCAGCCGGCTGGTGGTGCGCCACCTGCAGAAGGCCTATGGCCGCCGCAAGGTGGTCAAGGATGTGTCGCTCACTGTGCGCAAGGGCGAAGTGGTCGGCCTGCTCGGCCCCAACGGTGCCGGCAAGACCACCTCCTTCTACATGATCGTGGGCCTGATCCGCGCCGACGGCGGCACCATCTCCATCGATGGCGAACCGATCGAGGACATGCCCATCCACCGCCGCTCGCGCATGGGCCTGTCCTACCTGCCGCAGGAAGCCTCTATTTTCCGCAAGCTCACGGTCGAGGAGAATATCCGTGCCGTGCTCGAACTGCAGATCGACGAGCGCGGCCGCAAGCTGAATCGCGAGCAGATCAACAGCCAGCTCAATGCCCTGCTGGAAGACCTGCACATTGCCCAGCTGCGCGAATCGCCTGCGCTGGCCCTGTCGGGCGGTGAGCGCCGCCGCGTCGAAATCGCGCGCGCGCTGGCCACGCAACCGCGCTTCATCCTGCTGGACGAGCCCTTTGCCGGCATCGATCCGATTGCCGTGCTCGAGATCCAGCGCATCATCCAGTTCCTCAAGCAGCGCGGCATCGGCGTGCTGATCACCGACCACAACGTGCGCGAAACCCTGGGCATTTGTGACCACGCCTGCATCATCAGCGACGGCACCGTGCTGATGGAAGGCACGCCCGAAGAGATCGTCGCCAACCCCGAGGTGCGCCGCGTCTACCTGGGCGAGCACTTCCGCATGTAAGTGCCATGAAGCCCGGTCTTCAGCTGCGCACGGCGCAGGGGCTGGCGCTCACGCCCCAACTGCAGCAGTCGATCCGGCTGCTGCAGCTGTCCACGCAGGAACTGCAGCAGGAGCTGCAGCAGGCCCTTGCCGAAAATCCCTTTCTGGAACTGGCCGAGGAATCCGAAGACCGTGGCGATGCCGAGGCTGCCAGTCCGGATACGGCATCCGCAGAGACAGAGGAGCTGTCCTGGCAGCAGGCGGAATCGGGCGACGGAACCGAAGAGGGCTTGCAGGCACTGCCTTCCGGGGAGCCTGCACTGACCGACCCCGTGGGCGGCACCGAAGCCGGGCCATCGCAAGAGATTGGCGAAGAAGGCTCGCACACGCTGACAGACGCCGCCGCCGTGCTGGCCGACAACGCCGCGCCCGGCAGTGCCGGCCCGGAGGAGGACGGCGAGAGCGCACTCTGGCAGCACGGGCAGGATTCCGGCAGCGATGCTGGCGAAGCCCAGTCCCCCGATCCCGCTGACTCCAACGATGCCTGGGAGCCGGACAGCAGCTACCCTTCCACCCCTGCCGGCAACGATGATGGCGACTGGCAGGACAGCCTGCAGGCCGCCTCCAGCCTCGCCGGGCATCTGGAACAGCAGGCACGCGCCTTGCGGCTGGATCCGCAGGAGCAGGCGGCCCTGCAGTGCCTGATCGACTCGCTCGACGAACGCGGCTGGCTGGCCGATCCGCTGGAAGAGCTGGCCGACAGCCTGCTGCTGCAACTGGCCGATGACGACACCGATCCGGTGGAGCAGCGCGACGAACTGCTGCATCTGCTGACCATGGCCCTGCGCCTGCTGCAGGCCATGGAGCCCACAGGCGTGGGCGCACGCGATCTGGCGGAATGCCTGCGCCTGCAACTGAACGCGGAGACCCTCGTCACGCATCCGGCCACGCCCGCCGCACGGCTCCTGCTGGATCAGCCACTGGAGCTGCTGGCGCGCCGCGATGTACGCACCCTGGCGCGCGAAAGCGGCCAGCCTGCCGATGCCGTCAAGGCAGCCCTGCAGCTGATTGCCACACTGGAGCCGCAGCCGGCCCGCCGCTTCGCCAACCCCGAGCGCGACGTCATCGTGCCGGACGTGCTGGTGCGGCGCATGCCGGCGCGCTACGGTGCAGCGGAATGGCAGGTCCAGCTCTACACCGATGCCCTGCCGCGCCTGCAGGTGCAGGAACGCTATGCCAGCCTGCTGCGCCAGCACCGCAGTGACAGTGCCGAAGCGCTGCAGCAGCAGCTCAACGAAGCGCGCTGGCTGGTGCGCAGCCTGCAGCAGCGGCAGGAGACGCTGCTGCGCGTGAGCGAAGCCATCGTGCAGCGCCAGGCCCGCTTCTTTGCCGAAGGCCCACTGGCCATGCAGCCGCTGGTGATGCGCGAAATTGCCGACACCCTGGGCCTGCACGAATCGACCATCAGCCGTGTCAGCAGCGGCAAGTACCTGCATACCCCCTGGGGCACCTTCGAGCTGAAACACTTTTTCGGCTCCGGGCTCGCCAGCGACGACGGCACCGCCACCAGCAGCACCGCGGTGCGCACGCTGATCGCGCAATGGATTGCCGAAGAGCCCGACCACAAGCCCCTGAGCGACAACCGCCTGTGCGAGCTGCTGCAGGAACGCGGCATCCAGTGCGCGCGCCGCACCGTGGCCAAGTACCGCGAACAGCTGCGCATCCCGCCGGCGCACCTGCGCAAGCGCCTCGACTGAGAAGTGAAAAACCCCGGCAGGTCATACACCGCGCCGGGGTTTAATGCGGCACCTGTCTATGGTGCGGCTGAAAAAAGCTGGCATGGAATCCGCAGCATGCCCTGCGCGCGGGAGGCACCCTTGAGGGTCCGGCCGCCGCTTCCGTGGTCGGGAAGCGCGTCTGTGTGACGGATTGATGTCATCTTAGCGTCGGGACATCCGATTCCGGGGAGGGAAACCCCGTAAAACCGTGACGAGTGTGTGAACACATGTAAAAGCCCGGACGAGCCGGGCCTGGTGCTTGCGAGAGAGCCAATGGCTCCGCTGCCGTAACGGATCAGAACGGAATGTCGTCGTCCATGTCGCCGAAACCACCGCCGTGGGGCGCCTGGACCGGAGCCGGTGCAGGAGCTGCCGGAGGACGCTGGGGGGCTGCCGGGCGTTGTGCCGGTGCGCTGCGGGGAGCGCCGTAGCCACCACCGTAGCCTTCGTCATCGCCCGGGCCGCCCATGCCTTCACGCTTGCCCAGCATCTGCATCTGGTCCACGCGGATTTCGGTGGCGTAGCGCTCCTGGCCGCTGGCCTGGTCCGTCCACTTGCGCGTGCGGATGCTGCCTTCCACGTAGATCTGGGAGCCCTTGCGCAGGTACTGGCCGGCGATTTCGGCCAGACGGCCGTTGAACACCAGGCGGTGCCATTCGGTGTGCTCGCGCATTTCGCCGCTCTGCTTGTCCTTCCAGCGGTCGGACGTGGCGATCGTGACGTTGGCGACCTGGTCGCCACTGGGGAAGGTGCGGATTTCGGGGTCGCGGCCGAGGTTGCCGACGAGAATGACCTTGTTGACGGAAGCCATGGAATAAGTCCTTGCTGGTTGACCCTTGCCAGTTGCGTCTGACGGTGGCACAGGGGGTTGATGAAAGCGGTGCAGACACGCACGATCCGCACCGGATATGAATGATACCGCGTGTGCAGCCCCCTGCATCAGGGTCAAACCTGATGTTGCTAATTTAATACTTAATATCTATAAATTATGCGGGAGCAGCCTGCCTGGGCCGATGCACATGCAGGCGCAACGCTCAGTGCGCAGCCGCCTGCCGCCCCGGCGCCGTCATGCCCAGCGCCACCAGCAGCCACAGCAGCATCAGCACGCCACTGGCCATGAACAGCATCTGCGGGCCGGAATGCTTGATCAGAATGCCGCCCACCGCGCCGCCGGCAAACAGGCCGAGCGACTGCAGCGTGTTGTACACGCCGAGTGCCATGCCGCGTGCCTGCGGCGGCGCCTGGCGCGACACCAGGCTGGGCTGCGAAGCCTCCAGCATGTTGAAGCCGCTGAAGAACACCAGCAGCAGCAGGCCCAGCGTCCACAGCGAGGGCTCGCCTGCACTGCTGCCGCTCATCCACCACAGCGCCAGCTGCGTCAGCCCCACCAGCACGATGGAGGCGAGGAACACCTGCTTGAGCTTGCCCTTGCGCTCCATGCGGAACAGCACGCCGCCCATCACCAGGAAGGAACCGAGCACGGCCGGCAGATAGACATACCAGTGGTGTTCCTTGACCAGGCCGGCCTCGACCAGCATACGCGGCAGCACCATCCACATGGCCAGCTGCACCGCATGCAGCACGAACACGCCCACGTTCAGGCGCAGCAGCGCCGGATGCGCCAGCACCTCGGCCAGCGAACCGCCCACGGCGTCGCGATGCAGCGCCGGCTCCGGCGGCACCATCACGAAAATCGCCACCACGGCCAGCAGCGCCAGCACGGCCACCAGCCAGAACATGCCCGACAGCCCCATCCAGCCCGCCAGCAGCGGCGACACGATCAGGGCCAGCGAGAACACCAGACCGATGCTGGCGCCAATCATGGCCATGGCCTTGGTGCGCACCACATCGCGCGTCTGGTCGGCCAGCAGCGCCGTCACGGCAGCCGACACGGCACCGGCGCCCTGGATGGCGCGGCCCCACAGCAGGCCGTCGATGGTGGTGGCCATGGCGGCGATCACACTGCCCACGGCAAACACCAGCAGGCCCAGCGCGATCAGGCGCTTGCGGCCCCAGCGGTCGCTCGCCATGCCCAGCGGCAGCTGCAGCACGGCCTGCGTCAGGCCGTACACGCCCATGGCCATGCCGATGCTGGCCGGATTCGCGCCCGCGTAATGGCTGGCTTCCAGCTCGAACACCGGCACCACCAGGAACAGGCCCAGCATGCGCAGGGCAAAGATCAGCGCCAGCCCCAGACTGGAGCGGCGCTCGGAAGGCGTCATGCGGGTGCCTGCGGCATCCGCTTTGGTGGAAGCTTGCGTCACTATGCAATTCCTAACAGGCAGGATTTCAGCGCGCACCCCAATGCCGCGCTGCACAACCTGACATTGTGCGGCAATTCGAAGCCCTTGCACGCCCCGGCGTTTGTGGCAGGTGACACGGCACTGTCAACATCGCGCCGGATAATGCGCCTTTTGGCATCGCCCCCCACGTTCCCGAGGAGAGCACGCATGGCCACCCTGTACCACCAGCTCCAGATCAAGGCGGCACCGGCCGTGATCTACCAGGCCCTGACGACGGAAGACGGCATCGGCAGCTGGTGGGACCGCCCGCAGCTGGAACTGCACGACGGCCGTCCGCCCGGATGGAGCTTCCGCCCCGGCCCCGGGCATGGCGTGCTCACCATGCAGATCCTGCAGACGCAGCCGGAACAGCTGGTGCTGTGGCGCTGCACCAGCCACCACGCGGCCAGTTCACCGGCATCGGCTTGGGCAGACACCCTGCTGCGCTTCGAGCTGCACACGCCCAATGGCGGGCCGGACACCACGCTGGACTTCCGCCACAGCGGCTGGGACGAGACCAGCCCCTATCTGGGCTTCTGCAACCACCAGTGGGGCATCGCGCTGCAGGCCCTGCGGCGGCACTGCGAGCAGCACGCAGGCTGAACGTCGTATCAGCGCCATGACCGGTCGCGGCACAGCGGTTGTGCCGGCCAGTTTCCCCGCTCAGCCCGCGATTCCTGGCCGGATTCCCTTGCGGGCAGTTGCCCCGCCCCGCATCAGATCTCGACCTTGGAGCCCAGCTCCACCACCGCGTTGCTCGGCAGCCCCAGGAAGTCCGCCGCGCCGCTGGCGTTGTGGTGCATCTGCGCAAACAGCTTTTCGCGCCAGGGCGCCATGCCGTCGCCCAGCCGTGGCACCACGCTGTCGCGCGAGAGGAAGTAGCTGGTCTGCATCGGATCGAGCCTGCAGCCGTGCTGCTGCAGCGGCTCCAGCGCACGCGGCAGATTGGGATCGTCCATGAAGCCGTAGTTCACCACCGCCGTCCAGCAGTCATTGCCCAGGGGCTGGACCGACAGGCGCTGCTCGGGCTCGACCCAGGGCACTTCATGGCTGCGCACGGTGACAAACACGTTCTGCTTGTGCAGCACCTTGTTGTGCTTGAGGTTGTGCATCAGGGCGTTCGGCACGTTGTCGACGTTGGCGGTCAGGAAAATTGCCGTGCCTTCCACCCGTGCCGGCGGGCTGTAGAAGACTGCCTCCAGGAAGCTCTTGAGGTCCAGTCCCTCGGACACCAGCTTGCGGTTGAGCAGCGCACGGCCATCACGCCAGGTCACCATCAGCAGGAAGATCGAGGCGGCGATCACCAGCGGGAACCAGCCGCCATGCACCAGCTTCAGCAGGTTGGAGCCCCAGAAGGCGATGTCCACCACGAAGAAGAAGCCGGTGGCAGCCAGCGCCAGCGCCAGCGGCATGCGCCAGGCGTAGTGGATGACGAAGAAGGTCAGCACGGTGGTGATCAGCATGTCGGTGGTCACCGCAATGCCGTAGGCCGCCGCCAGGTTGCTGGAGGAGCGGAAAAGCACCACGGCCAGCACGATCAGCACGAACAGGCCCCAGTTGACGAAGGGGATGTAGATCTGGCCGGTTTCATGCACGTTGGTGTGCTGCACCTGCAGGCGCGGCAGGTAGCCGAGCTGGATCACCTGCTTGGTGACGCTGAAGGCGCCTGAAATCAGCGCCTGCGAGGCGATCACGGTGGCCGCCGTGGCCAGGCCAACCATGGGCAACAGCGCCCACTTGGGGGCCAGCATGAAGAAGGGGTTCTTCACGGCTTCGGGGTTCTCGAGCAGCAGCGCTCCCTGGCCGAAGTAGTTGAGCACCAGCGCCGGCATCACGATGAAGAACCAGGAGACGCGGATCGGCTTCTTGCCGAAGTGGCCCATGTCGGCATAGAGCGCCTCGCCGCCGGTCACGCACAGCACCACGGCGCCGAGAATGATGAAGGTGGTGCCGGGATAGTTCCACATGAAGCCCAGCGCATAGTGCGGACTGATGGCCCAGAGGATTTCGGGATGGCCGGCAATGTGCAGCACCCCCAGCGACGCAATGGCGATCAGCCACAGCACCATGATGGGGCCGAAGAACTTGCCGATGCCCTGAGTGCCGTGCTTCTGCACCCAGAACAGCAGGAACAGCACGAACAGGGTGATGGGAATGACGTATTCCTTGAAGGTGGGCGAGACCACCTCCAGGCCTTCGACCGCCGACAGCACCGAGATGGCCGGGGTGATCACGCCATCGCCATAGAACAGGCAGGTGCCGAACACCCCTACCAGCAGCATGGCATGGCGCAGCCGGGGCCGGTCCTGCACCGCCTGCGAGGCCAGCGTGAGCATGGCCACCAGGCCGCCCTCGCCGTTGTTGTCGGCGCGCAGCACCAGCGTCACGTACTTGAGCGAGACGATGATGGTCAGCGTCCAGAAGAAGATGGACAGGATGCCGTAGACGTTGTCGATGGTGAACTGCACATGGCCGGAACCGAACACTTCCTTGACCGAGTACAGCACGCTGGTGCCGATGTCTCCGAACACGACGCCGATGGCGCCGAGGACCAGCGCTCCCAGGGTGGATTTGCTGGCGTGGGGATGGTGCTTGTCCATGTGTATCGCACACACTGCCCCACCCGCCTGTGGCTTCACAGGCAGCGCAGGGCAGGCTATGCGTCCTTCTCGTTGTTTGGTGGATGAACTATGCGCCTGTCTCTTGACACTGTCCAGATGCGGGCGTGCATCCACGCCACACCCGGGGCGCAATGCGGGCGCAAGCGAGTCTACTCCGCCAATATGTCACAGCGCGGCAGCCGTTTGCGAGTCTTCGGGCGGTGCAACGGAGTGGAAGCGCACCGAGAACAGCGCCCCCTTGCGGCGCGCACGCGGCTGCGCATCCTCCAGCGTGATGACGGCGTCGTGCCGGCGGGCAATCTCCTGCACGATGGGCAGGCCCAGGCCGGAACCGTCGGCATCGGTGCCCAGGGTGCGGTAGAAGGGCTTGAATACCTGCTCGCGTTCGCTGGCGGCGATGCCGGGGCCGTTATCCTCCACCTGCACGATCAGCACCTGACCGTAGGCATCGACCAGCACGCGCACCGTGACCATGGCCGGCATGCCGTCCTGGCTGGAGGGGGTGTAGTTGATGGCGTTGTCCACCAGGTTGCGCACCATTTCCTGCAGCAGGATGGGGTTGCCCTCCACCCACACGCCATCGTCCTGCGGATAGGCCCCCTCGTAGCCCAGATCCACCCGCTTGGCCAGCGCGCGCGGGAAGCAGTCCTGCACCACCTCCTGCACCAGGCGCGGCACGTTGCAGTATTCGCGCACCATGCTGCCGCCTTCGGCACGTGCCATGGCCAGCAGCTGGTTCACCGAGTGCGTGGCACGCACGCTCGAGAGGCCGATCTGCTGCAGCGAGCGCTTCAGGTCATCGGCACTGGCATCGGTGCGCTGGGCCAGATCCGCCTGCATGCGCAGGCCCGCGAGTGGCGTCTTGAGCTGGTGGGCGGCGTCGGCGAGGAAGCGCTTCTGGTTCTCGGCCACCTGCTTCTGCCGTTCCATCATCTCGTTGACCGAACCCACCAGCGGCGACACCTCCATCGGCACAGCCATCTGGTCGAGCGGGCTCAGGTCATCCGGATTGCGGGCGCGGATGCGCTCCTCCAGATCATTGAGCGGCCGGATGCCGCGCGCCAGCGCCAGCCAGATCAGCAGCACGGTAATCGGCAGGATGATGAACTGGGGCAGCATCACCCCCTTGATGATCTCGGTGGCCAGCACGGAGCGCTTTTCGCGCGTTTCGGCCACCTGGATGGTGACGGTGCGGTCGGCGCGCTCGCCGGGCGTGGCATAGGGGCCTAGCGTGTATTCGCCAGCCAGCACGCGCAGCATCACCACGCGCACATCCAGCGTCTGGCCCTGGGCGGTGCGCAGCACATCGTCGCGCAACACATAGCCCTGCTCTCCGGGCACTTCGTAATCGATGCGGTTGGCAGGGAACAGGCGCTCGCCGCCCAGCAGCTCGCCGCGCGGGCCCAGCACCTGGAAGAACACCTGATCGGTATCGTCGGCGCGCAGCATCTCGCTGGCCTGCTGCGGCAGCGAGAGCTGGATCCTGCCGTCGCGCAACTGCACCAGCTGGGCCAGCGCCTGCGCGTTGTAGACCAGCGCCCGGTCGAAGGGCTTGTTGGCAATGCCTTGCGCCACCAGCCAGGTCAGCGCGAGACTGATGGGCCACAGCAGCAGCAGGGGCGTGAGCATCCAGTCGAGGATCTCGCCAAACAGCGACCGTTGCTCGCGCCGGAAAATGCCCATGACCTGTGTCCGGCCTCCTCAGCCCTGGATTTTTTCGAGGCAATAGCCCAGCCCGCGCACGGTGGCGATGCGGATCGGCCCCTTCTCGATCTTCTTGCGCAGGCGGTGGATGTAGACCTCGATGGCGTTGTTGCTCACCTCTTCGCCCCACTCGCACAGGCGCTCGACCAGCTGGTCCTTGCTGACCAGGCGGCCGCTGCGCTGCAGCAGCACCTCGAGGAGGCCGAGCTCGCGCGCGGACAGGTCGACCATCTTGCCGTCGATGGTGGCGACGCGGCCGGTCTGGTCGTAGCTCAGGGGGCCGTGGCGGATCACCGTGCTGGCGGCGCCCATGCCGCGGCGCACCAGGGCACGCACGCGCGCCTCAAGTTCCTGCAGGCTGAAAGGCTTGGCCATGTAGTCGTCGGCGCCGTAATCCAGCCCCTTGACGCGCTCTTCCACGCTGTCGGCAGCGGTGAGAATGAGCACCGGCAGGTTGGAACCGCGCGCGCGCAGGTTCTTGAGCACATCCAGACCATGCAGGCGCGGCAGGCCCAGATCGAGGATGAGCAGATCGAATTCCTGGCTGGTGAGCAGGGCGGCTTCGGCTTCGCTTCCGGTACTGACATGATCGACCGCAGCGCCGGCTGCGCGCAGGCTGCGCATCAGCCCGTCGGCCAGTACATGGTCATCTTCCGCGATCAGGATCCGCATGCCTTCCACTCCCCGTACGGCCCTTGGCGGGCCCAGTGCTTATATCCTGCATTGTAAGCTGACCGAAAGGCCCCCCATGCCCGGGAAAGCGCGCAGCCACGCGGCTTGCGGGGGATCCGGGCGCAAAAAAGGCCCCGCAAGCGGAGCCAATTCGGAGGTTGCCCTGATGTTTGCAACCACCTTGGAGACCCGGGGCTGCCTCGCCGCTGGTCCGGCACCCGGAGCGGCGGAACAGGCAGCGTGGCAGGGGCGCTCAGGCGCGTCGTATCAGGCGCAGCAGCAGGATCAGCACGATGGCGCCGATGGTCGCCACGATGATCGCGCCCAGCATGCCGCCACCGGCCGACAGGCCCAGCGAGCGGAACAGGAAACCGCCAAGGAATGCACCCAGCACGCCCATCACCATGTCGCCGACGATGCCGAAGCCACCGCCCTTGACGAGCAGGCCGGCCAGCCAGCCAGCGATCAGTCCGATCAGCAGGAAATAAAGCAGTTCCATGACGTTCTCCCGTTGTTGTTGATGGATGCTCCGGGCCGATGGCCTCGAGGCATGGAATCAGTATGGCGGGGAGGGAAATCTGCGGGTGTAGGACGGGGGCGACTCAGCAGGTCGGCCGTGGCTGCACAGTGGGAGCGGAAACGAGAATGCCCTGAATGCGGCGGAGAAAACTGGTACCGACTTGCATGATTCGGAAACCTGTGTCTTGCTTCTGCAGCTATCAGCCGTTATCGATCAGCATGTGGGCCGGACTTCCGATCTTGTGAAGCAGCGTCCCAATCCTCAGAAGATGGTGTGCTTCGATCCTCCGTCCCCGTTGGCCTTGCTGGTCCTGGCTGCAATTGCAGGGTATGACTGGCTTTCCAAGCATGCGTTGGTCCGTCTTGACGGCCTTGCATTCAGGGCACGACTTCACTGTATGCCTGCTGCAGGACCGTGGGCATAGGACTTTCCCGCATCAGCGTGTCGGAGTGGTCCTACGCCGGATCGCGATGCAAGGGACGCCCGGCGGGCAGGAGGGTCTGCCGGGCGCAATCCCGGCTTATTCCTGCTGCGCAGCTGCCAGCGTGGCGCGGGTGCGTTCGGCCTCCTGGCGGGCGGCGGTGGCAAAGTCATCGCCGGACGACGCGTACAGGATGGCGCGCGAGGAGTTGACGATGGCAAAGCCGCTGCTCTGCACCTTGCCGTCGGCATTGCGCGTGCCGCGCCAGCCGGAACGCACGGTGGCTGCGGCATCGCCGCCCTGGGCGCCCACGCCGGGGATCAGCAGCGGCACTGTTGGCGCCAGTTCGCGCACGCGGGCCAGTTCCTGCGGATAGGTCGCGCCCACCACCAGGCCGAGCTGGCCATTCAGGTTCCACGGGCCTTGCGCCAGACGGGCGATGTGCTCGTACACCAGCGGCTGGCCTTCCACATCGCGCAGCGGCTGCGCCTGCAGGTCGTTGCCGCCGGGGTTGGACGTGCGGCACAGCAGGAAGGCGCCCTTGCCGTGCCGGCGCAGGTAGGGCTCGACCGAGTCGAAACCCATGAAAGGGGACAGCGTGACGGCATCGCAGCCATAGCGCTCGAAGGCCTCGATGGCGTACTGCTCGGCGGTGCTGCCGATGTCGCCACGCTTGCTGTCGAGGATCACCGGCACGTGCGGGGCGACCTGGCGCATGTGCTGCACCAGGCGTTCGAGCTGTTCTTCGGCGCGATGCGCGGCGAAATAGGCAATCTGCGGCTTGAAGGCCAGCGCCAGATCGGCCGTGGCCTCGACGATGGCCGCGCAGAAGTCGAAGATGCGGCCGGCATCGCCCTGCATGGCGCCGGGAAACCGTTTCGGATCGGGATCCAGACCCACGCACAGCAGGGACTGGTTGCGCTGTTCCGCCGCGCCAAGCATCTCGAGGAAAGTCATGCCCGAATTGTAGGCGCTGACGCGGCGTGCAGCGCAGCCAGGCACAGGTCTTCCCAGGCGCGTGCCTTGGCCGGCGCGTTGCGGAGCAGGTAGTCCAGCGGGTAGCTGACGATGACCGGAATGTCGGCCAACACCGGCTGCAGCGCAGCCTCCCCGGCCGGCACAGCGATGCGGTGCAGCTGGCCGCGCAGCTGGCCCAGTGGCTCGGTGCGCTGCAGCAGGCTCCAGGCGGCATTGCGGCCCAGGGCCACGATCACCTGCGGGCGCAGCAGCGCGATTTCGTGGCGCAGGAAAGCGGCACATTGCGCCACTTCCGGCAGGGTGGCAGCCCGGCCGGCCGGCGCACAGCGCGTGGCATGGCTGCGCAGGATCTGCGCCGGTTGCAGGCGCACGGCAGCCGCCATGTTGGCCAGCAGCCTGCCGGCATCTCCCTGCAGCGGCTGGCCGCTGGTGTTCTCGGCCTGTCCCGGCGGGTCGAGCACGAACAGCCAGCGCGGCAGACCGTCCGGTTCATTGGCGGCACTGGCATCCCAGACGCTGTGCTGGCGGCCGCTGTGCAGGGCACAGGCCGTGCAGGCGGAAGCGGCCTGCTGCAGGGCGGGCCAAGGGAGGCCTGCGAGGACGGGGACATTGGACGCGTCGGCTGCCGGTTGACTCGCCGCGGAAGGCAGCGATGCTGGGGGATCGGCCTGCACCCGCAGGAAAGCAGGAGGCGGCGCAACCGGGGGTTCTGGACGCGTGCCCTGACGGACCGGCGCGCTGACAACAGGCGCCGGAGTCGCTGCTTCGCGTGCCGGAGCAGCGACAGCATGGTCTGGCTGCGTCGGCTGCAAGGCAGCATCGTGCCCCGCTTTCTCGCGGGCAGCCGGCACGGCAAGCGCTGCCGGCTCTGCCTCCTTGGGCATCGGCAACCAGACGCGCACGCCCATTTCGGCCAGCATGGCACGACGGCGCGCATCGATGTGCAGCGTCATGGCGGCAGGCCGCGCTCGGGGCGGCAGAAAGAGGGGGTCCGGAATCGCATGAAGGGCTTATTGTCGCAAAGAACCGGGCATCAGGGCCGATCGTCCTTCAGCCGCAGGCACATCACCTCGGCATGTTCGCGGCCGCCGCCCACGGCCGGGTAGTAGTTCTTGCGCACGCCCATGGAAACAAAGCCGAAGCGTTCGTACACCTGGCGCGCATGCGGGTTGCTGAGCCGCACTTCCAGCCAGATCTGCTCCGCGCCCTGGGCCATCGCCCACAGGCGAAGCTGCTCCAGCAGCAGGCGCGCCCAGCCCTGGCCCTGATGGTCGGGATGGACCGCCACATTGAGCAGATGCGCTTCTTCCACACCGAGCAGCGCCACGAAATAGCCGGCCAGCGCCCAGCTTCCGTCGGCCTGCTGCAGGTGCAGCAGCAGCATGCGGTAGCGGCCGGTGCCGTCCAGCAGGATGTCGCGGAAATTGCCCGAGGTCCAGGGCAGAGGGTAGGCCGCCCGCTCCAGCGCCATGATGGCATCCACATCCGGCAGGGTGGCCGGCTGCAGGCGTGCCAGCGGGCCGCCGGTATCCGTCAGGGCCGGGGCACCTTTCATGCGTGGCGTGCCCCCGCAGCGCGCAGCTTTGCCTCCTCGCGTTCGGCGGTGGTCTGCGCCACCTTGTCGCGCACGTAGCGCGGCAGGGCCAGTGCGGGGTCGATGGCTCCGCCGTCCAGCAACAGTGCCGGCGCCAGTCGCAGCATGGCGTCAGCCGTGGGCATGCCCTCCTGCACGGTCACCGGCAGGCGTTCGCCATACACCGGCTGCACATTGCCGGCGCAGATCGCCTCCGGCTTCAGGCCGGGCACCTGCAGCAGGTCTTCGGGACGTGCCAGCAGCACCGGCTGCGTCAGCTCCCAAGCAGGCATGCCGTCGCGCGGCTGCCAGCGCCAGCCGGCCACGTAGATTTCGTCCATGCGGGCATCGAGCAGCGCCCACACCACGGTTCCGGGCGCCAGCTCCGGCTGGCGGCTGCGCCAGTCTTCGGCCACTGCGAGCAAGGTATCCACCGGCAGCACCGGCCGCCCTGTTCCCAGCGCCAGCCCCTGCGCCACGGCACAGGCCGTGCGCAAGCCGGTGAAGGAGCCCGGCCCGGCGCCGAACACGATGGCATCGAGCTGCGCCAGACCCAGGCCAGCCTCGCCCAGCAGCCGCTGCACGGTGGGAATCAGTGTGGCCGAGGATTGTGCCGCGCCGGCTCCCGTGTGCTGCCATTGGTCGGGCGCTTCGCCCCGGGCGGCAGCGCCGGCAGGCCAGCGCCCCACGGCCACCGACATGACACTGGTGCTGGTATCCATGGCCAGCAACTGCAGACCCGCCTGCGGCTGCCAGGCCGGCAGCGGCGCAGCCCCCTCCGGCACCGGGGCGACGGAAGGAGAAACAGGAGCGGATGCGGACGGGTTTTCGGACATGGCAGCATTGTTCCACAAGCCGTTCACCGATTGACGCAAATCCGCAGGCGGCAACGCCCCGGCGGGGAGTAGACTGCTTGCCTGCTTTCCTCCGCCGTCATGCCCGCCTCTCCCCATTCTTCCCCTCTTGCCCGGCGCACCAGCCGCCTGGGCCTGTCGCTCGCCTTCGGCCTGCTCGCCCTCACCGCCTGCCAGAAATCCTCCACCTCGGATGAAGCCGCTTCGGCCGCCAGTGCCGCAGCCTCCAGCCCGGACGGCGCCGCCTCGGCCTGGCTGGCCGAACCACGTGACCCCACTCCGACGCTGGCCACACAGGCAGCAAGCACCACCATCCCTCCCATCGTGCTGCAGGAGCTGGAAAAGGCCAAGGTCTCGCCCGACCATGTGGCGCTGCTGGTGGTGCCGGTGGATGGCGGCCCGCCACTGGTCAACCACCGCACGGCGGAGCCGATGAATCCGGCGTCGGTGATGAAACTGGTCACCACGGCGGCAGCGCTGGACCTGCTCGGCACCTCCTATCGCTGGCACACCCGCCTCTGGACCGACGGCACCGTGCAGGACGGTACGCTCAACGGCAACGTCTATCTGCAGGGCCGGGGCGATCCCAAGCTGGTGGTAGAGCGACTTTGGCTGCTGATGCGCGAACTGCAGCACGCCGGCATCCGCCGCATCGGTGGCGATATCGTGCTGGACCACAGTGCCTTCGACGTGCCGCCCGTCGATCCCGCCAGTTTCGACGGTGATCCGCTGCGCCCCTACAACGCGCGCCCGGATGCGCTTCTGGTGAATTTCAAGACATTTACGCTGAAAATCACGCCAGATGAGGCACAGAAGCAGGCCTATGTCGGTCTGGAGCCGCCGCTGGAAGGCGTCACGCTGCCTGCCGCCCTGCCGCTGGCGGAAGGCAAGTGTGCGCCCTGGCTCAACAAGCTCGCAGCACTCAGCCTGAAGGACCGCAACCTCATCGTGCCGGCCGAACCCTACCCGGCCAGCTGCGGCATCCAGCAGTTGACGCTGGCACATCCGGCACCCGAGCAGTTTGCCGCGCGCGCCGTGGCCGGCATGTGGAAGGCCCTGGGCGGCGAGCTGGCCGGCAGCATCCGCGAAGGCACCGTGCCCGAGGCCGTGCGGGGCCGCCGTCCGCTGGCTGACAGCGCCTCGCCCACGGCCTCGGAAATCGTGCACGACATCAACAAGTTCAGCAACAACGTGATGGCGCAGCAGGTGTTCCTGACGCTGGGCATGGAGCACTCGGGCGTGGGCACGCTGGAAAGCGGCAAGCAGGCCGTCACGCAGTGGTGGCAGCACCGTCTGGGAGACACGCCCATGCCGGATGTGCAGAACGGCTCCGGCCTGTCGCGCGAAGGGCGCGTCAGCGCGTCCTCGCTGGGCGCCATGCTGCAGCGCGTGTGGCGCACACCGGGCATGCCGGAATTTGTCGCCTCGCTGCCGATCGCCGGGGTGGATGGCACGCTGCGACGCACGCACACCGCCTTCAAGGGCAATGCCCATCTCAAGACCGGCACGCTGAAGGACGCCTCTGCGCTGGCCGGCTATGTGCTGTCGGAAACGGGGCGGCGCTATGTGATGGTGGCCATGGCCAACGGTTCCAATGCGCAGTCGGCACGGCCGGCGTTTCAGGCACTGATGGAGTGGGTCATCACGCAGCCGGTGGCTTCCAGCGGCAGTCATTCATGACGGGTTGAGAGGATTTCACACCACGGCCAACCCCGATCGGGCTCGGCCTGCTAGACTGCGCACTGCCCTGCTCACCCGTCATCATGACTCTCCCCACCCTGCTCAGTCTCAAGCCCCTGATCACGCTGCTGGCGCTGGTCAATCCGCTGGCCATCCTGCCGTTCTACATCCACTACACCCAGAGCTTCAGCGACGAGCAGCGCAAGCGCACCATCCGCGCCGCCACGCTGACCGTGCTGACGGTGCTGGTTGCCGGCGCCCTGCTGGGCATGCAGATCCTCGATTTCTTCAACATCTCGCTGGCCAGCTTCCAGGTGGGCGGCGGCATGCTGCTGCTGATCAGCGCCCTGCAGATGCTGAACGCGCAACCGGCCGAAGCACGCACCACGGCGAGCGAAACCTCCTATGCGGCACGCCAGGCCAGCATCGGCGTGGTGCCGCTGGGCATTCCGCTGCTGACCGGGCCCGCCACCATGTCCACCATGGTCATCTTCGCCGAACGCACTGCCAACTGGGTGCAAATGGCGCAATTGATCGGCTATGCCGCGATTGTGGCGCTGGCCGTCTACGTAAGTTTCATGGCTGCGCCGCGCATTGCCCGCGCCATGGGGCAGACCGGCATCAACGTGATGACGCGCCTGATGGGCCTGATTCTGGCCGCGCTGGGCGTCGAGGTGATGAGCGAGGGGCTGAAGAAGATTTTTCCGGTGCTGGGGGGCTAAGAGCCCACGCCGAAAGGCCAAGGTCGAACGCTCAGGCTGCCGCTCTGCGCAGGCGATCCGCCACACCGGCCCAGGCGGCTGTTTCGGGCACGCTTTCCACCCAGATTTCCGCTGCGCCTGCGTCGTCAAACTCGCGCAATTGGGCGAACAGCACCTGCGCGGCCTGTTCGGGATCTGTGGGCATGGCGTGCAGGGCCACGCCGGGCACACTGCCCTGCAGGGACGTCCGGCTCCAGATCGCGATTGGCTTGTGACCGATCGATTCCACGTCCGCAGCCTCGGTAGCGCCCCCGGTCAACGTCCCCGCACCGACTCCGCCGACAGCCGCATCGCTGCCTTCCGCAAGCGACTGCAACGCCTCTTGCATGGCTTGCGCACGCATCAGCCGCACACGCGCCCGCGGCGCATAGTGTGACTCCAGGGTGCCGGAGGCACGTGGCGCCTCCTGCCGGGCGACGACTTCTTCCGGCAACAGCACGGAAATTCCCGTAACTTCGGCGATTTTCTCGATACTGATCATGCCGGGGCGCAACAACACCGGCTGGCCGCGCGTGCAGTCGACGATGGTGGATTCGATGCCTACCTGGCAAGCGCCGCCATCCAGCACGGTCAGGCGGTCGCCAAATTCCTGTTCCACATGCTGCGCCGTGGTGGGGCTGATGCGGCCGAAGGGGTTGGCACTGGGAGCCGCCACGCCAGCAACGCCCAGAGCCGCAGCCGCCTGCAGCACAGACAGGGCCACCGGATGCGAGGGACAACGCAAGCCCACCGAATCCTGCCCGCCCGCAGCAGCTGCCCCCACCCCGGGGCGACGCGGCACGATCACGGTCAGCGGGCCGGGCCAGAAGGCATCCATCAGCCGCGCCGCATGGTTCGGCAACTGCTGCAGAAAGCCTTCGGCCACAAACTGCTCCGCCCCTGCGCGATCGGGCACATGCACGATCAAGGGGTGACTGGACGGGCGGCCCTTGGCCGCAAAGATCTTGGCAACGGCGGCATCGTCATCCGCGCGGGCGGCGAGGCCATAGACGGTTTCGGTAGGCAGGCCCAGCAACTCACCAGCCGCAAGCAGGCGTGCGCCTTCGGCGATGGCGGCATCGCGCGTGGCATCGGCAGCCCACAATGTGGCATCTAGCAGCATCCTGACTCCATCTTTCAGCATCTCCGCACATCCTTCGTTAATGCGGAGAGAATCCATCGAAAGCTTCTACCCTGATTCACGGCAGGCTCAAGGCTTCCACACCCTCACATTATCAGCAACAAGCCGGCGCCGTCACGCCACATCCAGCCGTTCGAACGGCAGATGCAGCAGCCCGGCGACCCGGGCTGCCTTGTCCTGCAACTCATCCACGGTAGCAGCCGTCAGCGTCACATGGCCCATCTTGCGGCCCGGCTTCACGTCCTGCTTGCCGTACAGGTGCAGCTGCACGCCCGGGAGTTGCTGGATCGCCTCCCACGGCGGGATGATGCGCTCGCCATGGCGGTACCAGGCATCACCCAGCAGGTTGAGCATGATGGAGGGGCTATGGTGGCGCGGCTGCACCAGCGGCAGGTTCATGGTGGTGCGCACCTGCAGGTCGAACTGGCTGTGCTCGCAGGCATCAATGGTGTAGTGGCCGCTGTTGTGCGGGCGCGGTGCCATCTCGTTCACCACCCAGCTGCCGTCCTGCAGCACGAAGTATTCGACGCAGAGCACGCCCACGTATTCCAGCCCCTCGGCGATGCGACGCGTGGCCTCGACCAGAGCGTCGGACAGCGCCACGGGCACGGCACCTTCAAACGCGTAGGTGGTGGCCAGAATGCCGCCGTGGTGCACATTGCGCTGCGGCTGGAAGTTGACGATATGGCCGTCAGCGCCACGCGCGACGATCACCGAGCACTCCAGCGCCAGCGCCAGCTTCTGCTCCAGCACGCAAGCCACGCGGCCCATGTTGCTCCAGGCCTGGCGCAGTTCGTCGGCAGTGTGGCACACGGCCTGGCCCTTGCCGTCATAGCCCATGCGCGCGGTCTTGAGGATGCCGGGCAGCAACGCAGCGGCCGCTTCCAGATCCGCTTCGGTCTGCACCGCCAGCCAAGGCGCGCAGCGCACGCCGCAGGCGGTGAAGTGGCGCTTTTCCTCGATGCGGTCCTGCGCCTTGGCCACGGCCTGTGCCGGGGGCGACACCGGCTTGCGCGCAGCCAGATACTCCAGCGCGGCCGCGGGCACGTTCTCGAATTCGGTGGTCAGGCCGTCGCAGGCCTCGGCCAGCTGGTCCCAGCCGGTCTGGTCGTCGTAGGCGGCCACGATCTGGTTGTGGCTGGCCTGGCCGGCGGGGCTGTCCGGCGCCGGATCCAGCACCACGGTGGCATAGCCCATGCGCTGCGCGGCATGCACCAGCATGCGGCCCAGCTGGCCGCCGCCGAGCACGCCCAGCGTGGTGTGCAGGCTGTCGGTATCCGCAGCAGAACGGACGGTATGCAGCGCCGGGGCTGCCGTAGTTGCCGCATCCTGCATCAGACCGCTCCGGCTTCGTTCACGGGCAGCGTCATGCTGCGTGCGGCCTCGGTCTGGCGGGCGCGGAAGTCGATCAGCTTCTGGCGCAGGGCCGGATCGTTGTTGGAAAGCAGGGCCACGGCAAACAGCGCCGCGTTGGCCGCACCGGCAGCACCGATGGCAAAGGTGGCCACCGGCACGCCCTTGGGCATCTGCACGATGCTGTGCAGCGAATCCACGCCCTGCAGGTGGCGGCTGGCCACCGGCACACCCAGCACCGGCACCGGCGTCTTGGCCGCGACCATGCCCGGCAGGTGGGCGGCACCGCCGGCACCGGCGATGATGGCCTGCAGGCCGCGCTCGGCCGCCGTTTCGGCGTAGGCGAACATGTCGTCGGGCATGCGGTGGGCCGATACCACGCGCGCCTCGAAGCGCACGCCAAAGCCCTGCAGGATCTCTACCGCGTGCTGCATGGTGTCCCAATCCGAATTCGACCCCATGATGACGCCGACTTGCACCTCTGCCATGAGCGTGTTCCTTTTTCCTGAATGTGTGTGAAGGGTTGCGGCAACGCGCAACCGGCGCGCACCAGCACAGGGCGCCCGCCTTGAAATATCCGGTTACGGCCCAACAAAGGATGGAAGGCCAGCAATGCTGGTATTGTAAGGTTCGGCCCGCCAGCGGCCAACCGTTCCACAGAATACGCACCACAACGCCATGATCGACATCACCGCTGCCAATTTCGAAATCGACGTTCTCCAGGCCTCTGCCACCACGCCGGTGCTGGTGGACTTCTGGGCCCCCTGGTGCGGCCCCTGCAAGTCGCTCGGCCCGGTGCTGGAAAAGCTCGAAACCGAATACGCCGGCCGCTTCATCCTGGCCAAGATCAACTCCGACGACGAGCAGCAGATTGCCGGCATGTTTGGCGTGCGCAGCATCCCCACCTGCGTGCTGATGGTCAACGGCCAGCCGGTGGACGGCTTCATGGGCGCCCTGCCCGAAGGCCAGGTGCGCGCCTTCCTCGACAAGAACCTGCCCAGCCCCGAACAGCTCGAAGCCGAGCAGGAAGAGGACGAAGCCCAGCAGGCGCTGGAAGCCGGCGATACCGACACCGCCCTGGAAAAGCTGCAGCATGCCGTGGCGACCGACCCGGCCAATGACGACACCCGTTTCGACTACGTGAAGCTGCTGCTGCAGCTGGGCCGCAGCGACGATGCCAAGGTGGCCTTTGCCCCGGTCATCGCCAAGGCCGCCGCCATCCGCCGCCTGGACAGCCTGCAGCGCTGGATGGATGCCATCGACGCCAGCGAGAACGCCGACCTGGGCGCACTTGATGCTGCCATCACCGCCAACAAGCGCGATTTCGCCGCCCGCTTTGCCCGCGCGCAGGCGCTGATGGCGCAGCAGCAGTGGACGGACGCCATGGACGAACTGCTGGAAATCCTGATGCGCGACAAGAACTGGAACGACGAGCAGGCGCGCAAGACCTATATCGCCGTGCTGGACATCATGGAGCCGCCCAAGGTGGCCGTGGCCGAAGGCCAGATCCCGCCGGAAGACCCCGTCATCGCCACCTACCGCCGCCGCCTGAGCAGCGTGGTGCTGAGCTGAACATTGCCGAAAGGCCTGCGCGCGCCGGCTGAACGGCGCGCCAGGCGCACAGCGCTCCACCGATGAACACGGTGATCCCTTTCCTGCCCGAAAACTGGCCGCCGCTGCACACAGCAGCGCTGTTCGGCCTGTTGCTGCTGATCGGCACGCTGGGCGGCCTGCTGGCCAAGCGCGTGCGCTGGCTGCCCACCATCACCGGATTCATGGCGGTGGGGGCGCTGATGGGCCCGAGCGGCCTGGGCCTGCTCAGCTACGACATGCTGATCCAGACCCAGGTGCTGGTGGACGTGGCGCTGGGGCTGATCCTGTTCAAGCTGGGCACCGCCCTGCACCCGTGGATGGTGATCCGCACGCCCAAGCTGATCGTCACCAGCCTGGCCGAAAGCCTGCTCACCTTTGCCAGCGTGTTCGGCCTGATGGTGTGGCTGGGCACCAGCCCGCTGGCGGCGGTGATTGCCGCTGCCATTGCCGTGTCGTCCTCCCCCGCCGTGCTGATCCATGTGGCGCACGAACTGCACGCGCGCGGCTTTGTGGTGGACTCTGCCAAGGCGCTGGTGGCGCTCAATAACGTGTTCGCCTTTGTGCTGTATTCGCTGGCCATGCCGGTGGCGCTGTGGAACAACGAAACCAGCTGGGCCTTCGCCATCGGCCTGCCGGCCTACCAGATGCTGGGCGCCATGGTGCTGGGCCTGCTGGTGGCCGTGCTGGTGACCAGCATCGGCCGCTTCACGCAGAGCGATGATGCGCACTACCGCTTTGCCCTGATCGTGGGCGCGGTGATGCTGGTGCTGGGCCTGTCGGTCGCGTTCAAGGTGTCGCCACTGTTTGCCAACCTGACGCTGGGCATTGCCTGCCGCGGCCTGCAGCGCCGGGCGCGGCTGGCCAACACCGATCTGGGCAGCGGGGCCGACCTGTTTTTCATCGTGCTGTTCGTCTACGCCGGCGCCAAGCTCAATGTGGACGATGTGATCCAGTACGCCCCGTTTGCGCTGGCACTGGTGCTGGTGCGCAGCCTGAGCAAGGGCGTGGGCGTGGTGCTGAGTGCGCGCTATTTCGGCTACCCCTGGAACCAGTCCTTTGCCATCAGCCTCACGCTGGTTCCCATGGCTGGCCTGGCCATCGGGCTGGTGCAGTCCACCAACGTGCTGGCACCGCATATTGCCACACAGGTCAGCGCCATCGTGCTGGCCGCCGTGGCCGTGCTGGAAACGCTGGGGCCGCCGCTGGTGGCCTATGGCCTGCGACTGGGTGATGCCGTGCCGCCACCAGAAAAGGCCCGGGTGGACCGGCACCACCTGCAGTAAGCCGCCTCAGCGCGGCTTCACGCGCAGCAGCTTGCCGTCGCTGTTGTCGGTGACGAGATAGAGCCAGCCATCCGGCCCCTGCCGCACATCACGCAGGCGCTCGCCCACATCGGGCAGCAGCTTGTGCTCGGCCACCACCTTGCCGTCCCTGATCTGCAGGCGCGCCAGGTACTGGAACTTGAGCGCCGCCACCATCAGGTCGCCCTTCCAGCCCGGATAGCGTTCGCTGGTGACAAAGGCCATGCCCGAAGGCGCGATGGACGGATTCCAGTAGTACAGCGGCTGCTCCATGCCATCCTGCTTGCGCAAGCCGCGGCCGATGGTGGCGCCGCTGTATTCCTTGCCGTAGGTGATGACCGGCCAGCCATAGTTGCGGCCGGGCTGCGGCAGGTTGATCTCGTCACCCCCTTGCGGGCCATGCTCGTGCGCCCAGAGCGTGCCATCGGGCGCCAGCGTGGCGCCCTGCACGTTGCGGTGGCCGTAGCTCCAGATTTCGGGCAGCGCGCCTGCCTTGCCGACAAAGGGGTTGTCCCTGGGCACGGAGCCATCCTTGCCAATGCGCACGATCTTGCCGTGGTGGTTGTCCAGCGTCTGGGCATCGTCACGCCGGCTGTAGCGGTCGCCCAGGGTGAGGAACAGCGTGCCATCGGGCTTGCCCGCCGCCACCTTGCGCTCGACGATGCGGCAACCGAAATGGGCGCTGCTGGCGAATTTGGGCTTCTGGCTGAACAGCACGCGCACCTGCTCCAGGCTGCGGCCGTCGGCCGACAGCCGTGCCCGCGCCAGCGCCGTGCTGTTGGTGCGGCCGGGGCCGGGCTCGGCGTAGCAGAAGTAGAGCGTGCGGTTGCGGGCGTAGTCGCTGTCGGTGATCACGTCCAGCATACCGCCCTGGCCGCTGGCAGCCACCTCCGGCACGCCTTGCAGCGGCGGGTTGACGCTGCCATTGGCCTGCACGATGCGCATGCGGCCGGGGCGCTCGGTGACCAGAAAGCGCCCCTCGGGCAGGAAGGCGACCGCCCAGGGATGCTCCAGCCCTTTGGCAATCGTCTCGGCCACGGCTGCACCCGGCTCGGGCGTGGGATTGACGGGGGCATGCGTCTGGGCCTGCAACTGCGTCAGCGGCAGGCAGGCGAACAACAGGGCACTGCCGGTGGCAAGCCGTTGCAGACGGTGGTGACGGGGATCCATGGCACTCTTCCTTCTGTCTGCCGAGGGGTGCAGGCTGCACGCATGCTCCTGCAATCCCTCTGCGTGGGCCGTGGCGGCAGTCTGCCGCGGGCATCGCGCTCCCGGCCAGCCCCGGTCCGGCTGGCTTCGCCGCTCAGCTTGCGGCGGCCGGGTCGTAGGCGGGGTAGTCGGTATAGCCTTCTGCACCGCCTCCATAGTAGGTCTTGCGGTTGGGCGTGGCCAGCGGCCAGCCGTTGCGCAGGCGCTCGACCAGATCGGGGTTGCTGATGAAGGGCTGGCCGAAACCGACCAGATCCAGCACGCCGGCTTCGAGCAGGCGGTTGCCGGTGTCCAGCGTCATGTTGCCGGCCAGGATCAGCGCGCCGCGCGGGTAGGCGGCACGCATCAGCTGCAGGTAATCCAGGTTGATGCCGGAGGCATCCGGGCGGCCCTGGCCGACGTGCTGGTCCATCAGGTGCACATAGGCCACCTCGCGGTTGGCCATTTCACCGGCCAGATAGAGGTAGGTCTGCGCGGTTTCGTCATAGGCCGGCATGTCGTTGAAATTGCCCCAGGGCGAGAAGCGGATGCCGGTGCGCTGCGCGCCGATGCGGTCGATGACGGCATCGACGATTTCCAGCACGAAGCGGCAGCGGTTCTCCATGGTGTCGGCACCGTACTGGTCGGTACGGTCGTTGACCACCGGATTGAGGAACTGCTCCAGCAGATAGCCATTGGCGCTGTGGATCTCGATGCCGTCAAAGCCGGCCTCGATGGCGTTGGCGGCGGCCTGGGCAAAGTCCTGCACGGTCTGCTGCACCTCGGCCGTGGTCATGGCGCGCGGCGGTGTGGCGGGGATGAAGCCGGGCTTGCCTTCGGCATCCAGCGCGAACACCATGATCTTGTCGGACGCCTGGCTGGTGGAACTGACCGGCGCCTGCCCGTCTGCCTGCAGCGAGGCATGCGAGGCGCGGCCCACGTGCCAGAGCTGCGCGAAGATCACGCCGCCCTCGGCATGCACGGCCTCCGTAACCTTGCGCCAGCCAGCCACCTGCTCGGGCGTGTAGATGCCCGGCACATACAGCACGCCATGCGCTGCGGGTGACACCGGCACGCCCTCGGTCACGATCAGGCCGGCGCTGGCGCGCTGGCGGTAGTAGGTGGCCACCATCTCGTCCGGCACATGGCTGGGCGAGCGGGCGCGTGTCATGGGGGCCATGACGGTGCGGTTGGCGAGGGTGTGGCCGGAGAGGGGGTAGGAGTCGAAGAGCTGGGGCATGGTGGGGGGATCGGGAGTAGTGGAAGCCGGCAACAGAAATCGATAGTTGCTTACGCTAGCTAATTTTCGTTGATTACAAGCAGTCGTGCTGCAGCGGGATGTTTCCAAGTGGTTCAGGTGGCTATTCTTCCAAGTAGTGACAAAATTACCCTTGCTTCCGATCTGAGTTCGCTTTCCAGCAAAACTACTCTCTCGGCAATACGTATGCGCGCCGCAGCCGGCGCTCTCCATCGATCAAGCGTTCCATCGTCTCCACGATCTCCTTCGTGGGGACGATCCTCGATTACGGCTGCCGTTTCAAGATGGGTTTGCCGGACGCGTACCGATCTCGCATTCCCGTTTCAATCCACGCGCCCGCACGGGGCGCGACAAAAAGCCGCCTCTGTTGCCAGGGCGGCTTCGGTTGTTTCAATCCACGCGCCCGCACGGGGCGCGACGTGTTCCAGCGTATCAATCGCGGTCTCTTGGATGTTTCAATCCACGCGCCCGCACGGGGCGCGACGCTGTCGATCTGGAGATGATTCGTCAAAGCATCGAGTTTCAATCCACGCGCCCGCACGGGGCGCGACGGGCGACGAGCTGGACTGCGCAGCGTCCTGGCTGCAGTTTCAATCCACGCGCCCGCACGGGGCGCGACCTGGCAATCTCGCGCACGACGCTTTACAAGATAGCGTTTCAATCCACGCGCCCGCACGGGGCGCGACAG
>NZ_FOCW01000011.1 GCF_900110225.1 Allobrachymonas denitrificans DSM 15123 | reverse complement strand
ATGGCCAAGGAAAAGTTTGAACGGACCAAGCCGCACGTGAACGTCGGCACCATCGGTCACGTGGACCACGGCAAGACCACCCTGACTGCGGCAATCGCCACGGTGCTGTCCAAGAAGTTCGGCGGCGAAGCGCGTGACTACAGCCAGATCGACAACGCGCCCGAAGAGAAGGCCCGCGGCATCACGATCAACACCTCGCACGTCGAGTACGAGACGGCCAACCGCCACTACGCGCACGTTGACTGCCCCGGCCACGCCGACTACGTGAAGAACATGATTACCGGTGCTGCCCAGATGGACGGCGCCATTCTGGTGTGCTCCGCCGCTGACGGCCCGATGCCCCAGACCCGCGAACACATCCTGCTGTCCCGCCAGGTGGGCGTGCCCTACATCATCGTGTTCCTGAACAAGTGCGACATGGTTGATGACGCCGAGCTGCTGGAACTGGTCGAGATGGAAGTGCGCGAACTGCTGAGCAAGTACGACTTCCCCGGCGACGACACCCCCATCATCAAGGGTTCTGCCAAGCTGGCGCTGGAAGGCGACACGGGCGAGCTGGGCGAAGGCGCCATCATGCAGCTGGCCGAGGCGCTGGACTCCTACATCCCCGCTCCCGAGCGTGCTGTTGACGGTGCGTTCCTGATGCCGGTGGAAGACGTGTTCTCCATCTCCGGCCGCGGTACCGTGGTGACCGGTCGCGTCGAGCGCGGCATCATCAAGGTCGGCGAGGAAATCGAGATCGTCGGTATCAAGGAAACCCAGAAGACGACCTGCACGGGCGTGGAAATGTTCCGCAAGCTGCTGGATCAGGGCCAGGCTGGCGACAACGTGGGTATCCTGCTGCGCGGCACCAAGCGTGAAGACGTCGAGCGCGGCCAGGTGCTGTGCAAGCCGGGCTCCATCAAGCCGCACACCGAGTTCACCGCCGAGGTGTATGTTCTGTCCAAGGACGAAGGTGGCCGTCACACGCCGTTCTTCAACAACTACCGTCCGCAGTTCTACTTCCGCACCACCGACGTGACTGGCGCCATCGAGCTGCCGGCCGACAAGGAAATGGTGATGCCGGGTGACAACGTGTCGATCACCGTCAAGCTGATCGCCCCGATCGCCATGGAAGAAGGTCTGCGTTTCGCCATCCGCGAAGGCGGCCGTACCGTCGGCGCCGGCGTTGTTGCCAAGATCATCGCGTAATCCGAAGGAAACAAGAACATGTCCAAGCAAAAAATCCGCATCCGTCTGAAAGCCTTCGACTACAAGCTGATCGACCAGTCCGCAGCTGAAATCGTTGACACCGCCAAGCGCACCGGCGCCATCGTCAAGGGTCCCGTGCCCCTGCCGACGCGCATGAAGCGTTTCGACATCCTGCGTTCCCCGCACGTCAACAAGAGCAGCCGCGACCAGTTCGAAATCCGCACGCACCAGCGTCTGATGGACATCGTCGACCCGACCGACAAGACGGTTGACGCCCTGATGAAGCTGGACCTGCCGGCTGGCGTGGACGTCGAGATCAAGCTGCAGTAATGGCCTCGGGGCGCAAGCCCCCTGCGTGATGCAGTTCCGGACCGGGTAGCGATACCCGGTCTTTTTCGTTCCGGGATGTGGCTTTTCCATGCGTTTCGCAATACAGGCTATTGCAAAAGCAGATCAGCCGTCCTAGAATACAAGGCTTCGTGCACTTTTGCGCGCGTTTTTTGCGTGCATCCAGCCAGTGCAGGGAGTTTTATTAACAGTCTTTCACACCAACACGCGGCTGGCCAATTGCAGTCGGTCGCGGTGAAAGTTACGGAGAAAACAATGAGTCTGAGCAAACACTTGGGTTTGCTGGGCCGCAAGGTGGGCATGATGCGTGTCTTCACCGATGAGGGGGATGCGATCCCCGTCACGGTGGTGGACGTGTCCGACAACCGCGTGACCCAGGTCAAGACCGACGCCAACGACGGCTATGTGGCCCTGCAGGTCACTTTCGGCAAGCGCCGCGCTTCCCGCGTGACCAAGCCCCAGGCCGGCCATCTGGCCAAGGCCGGCGTCGAAGCCGGTGAAATCACCCAGGAATTCCGCGTGACCGACGAGGTCGCCGGCAAGTACGCCGCTGGCGCCACGCTGCCCGTCGCCGAACTGTTCTCCGTTGGCCAGAAGGTCGACGTGCAGGGCACTTCCATCGGCAAGGGCTACGCCGGTACCATCAAGCGCCACAACTTCGGTTCCCAGCGCGCTTCCCACGGTAACAGCCGTTCCCACAACGTTCCGGGTTCCATCTCCATGGCCCAGGATCCGGGTCGCGTGTTCCCTGGCAAGAAAATGACCGGCCACATGGGCGACGAGACCGTGACCACGCAGAACCTGTCCGTGGTGCGTATCGATGAAGCCCGCCAGCTGCTGATGATCAAGGGTGCCATTCCTGGCTCCAAGGGCGGCTTCGTGTCCGTCCGTCCGGCAGTCAAGGCCAAAGCAGTTGAAGGAGCCAAGTGATGCAAATCGAACTCCTGAATGACCAGGGCCAGTCCGCCGCCAAGGTGGATGCGCAGGACACCGTGTTCGGTCGTGCCTACAACGAAGACCTGGTGCACCAGATCGTCGTTGCCTACCAGGCCAACGCCCGTCAAGGCACCCGCAAGCAGAAAGACCGTCAAGAGGTCAAGCACTCCACGAAGAAGCCGTTCCGCCAGAAGGGCACCGGCAACGCTCGTGCAGGTATGACGTCTTCCCCGATCTGGCGTGGAGGCGGTCGCGCTTTCCCGAACAGCCCGGAAGAAAATTTCAGCCAGAAGATCAACAAGAAGATGTACCGCGCCGGCATGGCCGTGATCCTGTCGCAGCTCGTGCGCGACGGTCGCCTGTCCGTGGTCGATTCCCTGAAAGTGGACAGCCCCAAGACCAAGGGTCTGGCTTCCAAGTTCAAGGCCATGAATCTGGATTCCGTACTGGTGATCACCGAAGAACTGGATGAGAACCTGTACCTGGCTTCCCGCAACCTGGGCAATGTGCTGGTTGTGGAGCCGCGTTATGTCGATCCGCTGTCTCTGGTGTACTACAAGAAAGTGCTGGTCACCAAGGGTGCCATCGACAAACTGCAGGAGATGTTCGCATGAGCGCCAACAAGTTTGACGAAGGCCGTCTGATGGCCGTCCTCGTGGCTCCCGTCGTGTCCGAAAAGGCCACCCTGGTTGCCGAGAAGTCCAATGCCGTCACCTTCAAGGTGCTGCAGGACGCTACCAAGCCCGAAATCAAGGCCGCTGTTGAACTGCTGTTCAAGGTCGAGGTGACTGGCGTTTCCGTGGTCAACACCAAGGGCAAGGTCAAGCGCTTTGGCCGTTCCATCGGCCGTCGCAACAACGTGCGCAAGGCCTATGTGACGCTGAAGGAAGGCTCTGAACTGAACCTGTCCGGGGAGGCTGCTTAATCATGGCTGTTATCCAGATCAAACCGACCTCTGCTGGCCGCCGCCATGCAGTGAAGGTCTCCCGTGACCACCTGCACAAGGGTGCAGGCTACGCCCCCCTGCTGGAACCCCAGTTCCAGAAGGCCGGCCGTAACAACAACGGTCACATCACCGTGCGCCACAAGGGCGGCGGTCACCGTCACCACTATCGTGTGGTCGATTTCGTGCGCGCTGACAAGGACGGCATCCCCGCCAAGGTCGAGCGTATCGAATACGATCCGAACCGTACCGCGCACATCGCGCTGGTGTGCTACGCCGACGGCGAGCGCCGCTACCACATTGCTCCGCGCTACCTGGAAGTGGGCGCCAGCATCGTGAGCGGCTCCGAAGCGCCGATCCGCGTGGGCAACACCCTGCCGATCCGCAACATTCCGGTCGGTTCCACGATTCACTGCATCGAGCTCAAGCCGGGCAAGGGCGCGCAGATTGCACGTTCCGCCGGTACCTACGCTACCCTGCTGGCCCGCGAAGGCGTCTACGCCCAGGTCCGCATGCGTTCGGGCGAAGTGCGCAAGATCCACATCGAGTGCCGCGCCACCATTGGTGAAGTGGCCAACGGTGAACACAGCCTGCGTCAGCTGGGCAAGGCCGGTGCCAAGCGCTGGATGGGTATCCGCCCGACCGTGCGTGGCGTGGCCATGAACCCGATCGACCACCCGCATGGTGGTGGTGAGGGCCGTACCGGTACCGGCATGGCGCCTGTCGATCCGTGGGGCAACCTGACCAAGGGTTATCGTACGCGTAACAACCGCCGCACGCAGTCCATGATTGTGTCGCGTCGCAAGAAATAAGGGGTAAACAATGGCTCGTTCTCTCAAAAAGGGTCCATTCGTTGACCATCACCTGATGGCCAAGGTTGAAAAGGCCGTCGAAACCAACGACAAGAAGCCCGTCAAGACCTGGTCGCGTCGCTCCATGATCCTGCCCGAGTTCATCGGTCTGACGATCGCCGTGCACAACGGCAAGCAGCACGTGCCTGTCTATGTGACCGACCAGATGGTTGGCCACAAGCTGGGTGAATTTGCCCTGACGCGTACCTACAAGGGTCACGCTGCAGACAAAAAAGCGAAGAAATAAGGAAAGACCATGGAAACACGTGCAATTGTTCGTGGCGTCCGTCTGTCGGTCGACAAGGGCCGTCTGGTCGCCGACATGATTCGTGGCAAGAAGGTGGATCAGGCCCTGAACATCCTGACGTTCACGCAGAAGAAAGCTGCCGTGATCATCAAGAAGGCCCTGGAATCCGCCATCGCCAACGCCGAGCACAACGACGGAGCCGACATCGACGAACTGAAGGTGAAAACCATCTACGTCGAGCAGGGCCCGACGCTCAAGCGCTTCACCGCCCGCGCCAAAGGCCGCGGTAACCGCATCAGCAAGCCCACGTGCCACGTGTACGTGACGGTCGGCAACTGAAAGGTGTAAGCAATGGGACAGAAAATCCATCCTACCGGTTTCCGCCTGGCGGTGAGCCGTAACTGGAACAGCCGCTGGTACGCGAACAACCGCGACTTCGCCGGCATGCTGGCCGAAGACATCAAGGTGCGCGAGTACCTGGCCAAGAAACTGAAGAACGCTTCCGTTTCCCGCATCCTGATCGAGCGCCCCGCCAAGAGCGCCCGCATCACCATCTACTCGGCGCGTCCGGGCGTGGTGATCGGCAAGAAAGGCGAGGACATCGAGAACCTGAAGCGTGAACTGAACGCCATGCTGGGCGTTCCGGTCGCAGTGAACATCGAGGAAGTGCGCAAGCCCGAAATCGATGCCAAGCTGATCGCCGACAGCATCACGCAGCAGCTCGAGAAGCGCATCATGTTCCGCCGCGCCATGAAGCGCGCCATGCAGAACGCCATGCGCATGGGTGCACAGGGCATCAAGATCATGTCTTCCGGCCGTCTGAACGGCATCGAAATCGCCCGTACCGAGTGGTACCGCGAAGGCCGTGTGCCGCTGCACACCCTGCGCGCCGACATCGACTACGGTGTGAGCGAAGCCGAAACCACCTACGGCATCATCGGTGTCAAGGTGTGGGTCTACAAGGGCGACAACCTGGGCCGCAACGACGTGCCCGTGGCTGCCGAACCGCGTGAAGACGAGCGCCGCCCGCGCGGCCGCCGTGATGGCCGCGACGACCGTCGCAGCGACCGTCCGCGTACCCGCCGCATCGCCGGTGCAGGTAACACTGCTCCGACCGATGGCAGCGACAAGCCGGCTGAAGCCACTGGCGCAGCCCCCGCCGTTAAGCGCGTTGCGAACGCGCCCGCTGCAGCAGCGGACGGCACCGCAGCCGAATAATCCGTTCGGCTGATCCAGGAGAATAAACATGCTGCAACCTGCACGCAGAAAATACCGCAAAGAGCAGAAAGGCCGCAACACCGGCATCGCTACCCGTGGCAACACGGTGGCATTCGGTGACTTCGGCCTGAAGTCGACCGACCGTGGTCGCCTGACTGCCCGTCAAATCGAAGCTGCACGTCGTGCCATTTCCCGTCACGTCAAGCGTGGCGGCCGTATCTGGATTCGCGTGTTCCCCGACAAGCCGATCTCCCAGAAGCCTGCTGAAGTGCGTATGGGTAACGGCAAGGGTAACCCCGAGTACTACGTGGCAGAAATCCAGCCGGGCAAGATCATCTACGAAATCGTGGGTGTGCCCGAAGAGCTGGCCCGTGAAGCGTTCAAGCTGGCTGCTGCCAAGCTGCCGCTGCGCACCGTGTTCGTGTCCCGCCAACTGGGCGCCTAATCAGGAGAAGAGAAAATGAAAGCTGCTGATCTGCGCAACAAGGACGTGGCCGGCATCGAAGCCGAAATCAAGGACCTGCAGAAGGCCCATTTCGGTCTGCGCATGCAAAAGGGCACCCAGCAACTGAACAACACCGCTGCACTGCGCCAGACGCGCCGTGACATCGCACGTGCCAAGACCATTCTTGCTGAAAAGCAAGCCGCCAAGTAATCAAGGAGTGAACCAATGACGGAAGCAAAAACCTCCCTCAAGCGCACCTTGATCGGCAAGGTGGTGAGTGACAAGCGCGCCAAGACGGTGACCGTGATGATCGAGCGTCGCGTGATGCACCCGATCTACGGCAAGATCGTGATCAAGACCAGCAAGTACCACGCCCATGACGAAAATGGCGAGTACAAGATGGGCGACATCATCGAGATTACCGAAGGCCGTCCGATCTCCCGTACCAAGAGCTGGGTTGCTACCCGCCTGGTGCAGAAGGCCGCTGTGGTGTAAACCACGGACAGCCGTCCGGCAGGAATGTCCGCATTCCTGCTGCACAGGAACGCCTCACGCGAGTGGGGCGTTTTTTTTCGTCCTGCGATAGGTGCGGGCATGCGTGCAGCTCCCCGCGCGGGAAGGGAACGATTTACTCCGGGCATAATTGTCGCAAGCGAGGGGCGCCCAGCGCCCCGTTGACTCATCTTTCCGGCGAGGGATTCCGTTCATGATCACCGCACTGGTCCAGTTCAGCCTGCCCGAGGCCATCACGCGTGCGCAGGCGCGCGAAATCTTCCGCAACACGGCACCGCGCTACATCGACATGCCGGGGCTGGTGCGCAAGTACTACATCCTGTCCGAAGACGGCCGCACGGCCGGCGGCATGTACCTGTGGCGCACGCGCGAGGACGCCGATCGCGTCTACGACGCCACCTGGAAGACGTTTGTGCAGGAGAAGTACGGCGCTCCGCCTTTGCTGACCTTTTTCGACAGCCCCGTGCAGGTGGACAACCTGACGCACGAGATCCTGATCGACGAAAGCTGAGCGGCAGGCGGGCCGATGAGCCTTGAGTTGGCTTACAGCGCAGCCATCAGGTAGTGCGAGCCGGCGATCGGGTTGTGGTAGTAGGGCGGGATTTCGACGAAGCCCAGTTCCTCGTACAGCGCCCGCGCCGATTCCATGTCGTCCAGGGTATCCAGCAGCACGTGCTGGTAGCCAGCCATGCGTGCGGCATCCAGAATGCCTTCGGTCAGCAGCCGACCCAGACCGAAACCGCGGAACATGGGGCGCACGTACAGGCGTTTCATCTCGGCGGCATCGGCATAGTCGCTTTCCGGCAGCGGGCGCAGGGCGCAGCTGCCGGCTACCGTGCCGTCCACGAAGGCCAGCAGCAACACGCCTTGCGGGCCGGCATAGGCGCCGGGAAGCGAGGCAAGCTCGTCGGCAAAGTCCTGGAAGTCGAGGTCCACATTCAGGCTGTCTGCGTATTCCAGCAGCAGGGCGCGCGCCTGTTCGAGCAATTCGGGCGTGTCCGCCGCGTGCAGGGCGATATCGGGGGGAGGCAGATGGTCGCTCATGGGATTACATGTAGCTGGCGGACATCTCGCCGGCAAGCGAACTCACCCACACCATGAATCCTGCGCAGGCTGCAAACAGCAGCAGGGCCAGCAGACGCGTGGCCGCGCTGTCGCGGCTGGCCGGGGTGCCCGGCGGCAGCTGCTTGTCACCCAGCAGCATGGGCCCGACCAGATTGCGCTTGCGTGAGAGGCGATAGAACACGATGGCGCCCACATGCAGCAGCACCAAGGCGATGATCAGCGGCTTGGCCAGCTTGTGCAGGCCGGTCAGCGTGCTGACGGTGTCGTTGGACACCAGATGGGCCAGCGGGCCCGAGAATGCGATGTCATCGTAGGCAAACAGGCCGATCACGCCCTGCACCGCAAGCACCAGCAGCATGGCCCAGACGGAGAGGGCACCCATGGGGCTGTGGCCGGCATCATCCAGGGCATGGCTGTCGCCGCGCAGGTAGCGCAGGATGCGTGCCGGACTGTAGATAAAGTTGGCAAAACGCGACCAGTGGCCGCCGATCACGCCCCAGACAAGGCGAAACAGCAGCAGGGCCAGCACGCCCATGCCGGCGCGCAGGTGCCATTCCATCCACAATCCACCCACACTGCCGGTGACCACCAGGGCGACGACCAGCAGGGCCAGTGCCCAGTGGAACAGGCGGGTGGGAAGATCCCAGATGCGGACGGGAACGGTGGTGGCGGGCTCGCGGGTCATGTAGCAGGGAAGGGCAATCGGGTAATCGGAGTGGCACGGCAGCGTCGCCGCAGCCATGCCAAAATAACTTTAGCACGGTGCACGGCACCCGTGTCAGCGCGGGGCATCCTGCGCCATCGCATGCGGCCCCTTGCCGGCCCGTATCCGACTCCCCCATCCACGACGACGAGGAAACTGTTTTCATGAAAAAACTCGCCTGCCTGACCCTGGCCGCCGGCCTGTTCGCTGCACTGCCTGCCAGTGCCCAGACCTTTGCCAAGGCCGAAGACGCCATCAAGTACCGCCAGGGTGCCTTCAACGTGATCGGTTCGCACTTCGGCCCGCTGGGCGCCATGGCCACTGGCAAGATGCCCTACAACGCGCGCTCTGCCGCCGCCAATGCCGAGGTGGTGGCCTACATGGCCCGCCTGCCGTTTGCCGGCTTCATCCCGGGCAGCGACAAGGGCCAGACCAGGGCCAAGGCGGAAATCTGGAAGGACAACGCCAAGTTCAAGGCCGGTGCCGAGAAGTTCCAGGCCGAGGCCGCCAAGCTGAACACGGCGGCCAAGAGTGGTGACCTGAACCAGCTCAAGGCCGCATTTGCCGATGCGGCGCAGACCTGCAAGTCCTGCCACGACAACTTCCGCAGCAAGTAAGCCCCGGCGCCTGCACAAACAGTACAGCCCGCATCTGCGGGCTGTCTGCTTGCCGGGGCAAGAAGAGGTGGTCAGGTCTCGGCCAGCAGCTTCTCGATCAGTGTGTGCAGTTCCTTCTCGTCGGGCGCACCCACGTACTGCTTGACGATCTCCCCGCGCTTGTTCAGCAGGAAGGTGGTGGGGGTGATGGTGATGTTGCCCCAGTCACGCGCCACCTGGCCGGTATTGTCCAGTGCCACTTCGAAGGGGAGCTGGCGCGTCTTCACGAAGTTCAGCACGTAGGCTGGCGGATCGTATTCCATGGCGACGGCCACCGTGCGGTAGCCCTTGCCCTGGTACTTGTTGTAGGTGCTGACCAGCATGGGCATCTCGGCGACGCAGGTGGTGCAGCTGGTGGCCCAGAAGTTGACCAGCGTCACGTTGCCGTTCCAGGACTGGGTGGTCTTCTGGCTGCCGTCCAGCATCACGAAGCTGGACTGCGGAGCTGCATCGGGGCGCAGCGAGAAATAGGTGGCGGCGGCCACCCCGAACAGGGCCAGGAAGCCCATGATGGAAAACAGGCGTTTCATGGAAGGCGCTCTCGAAAGACGGATCTCGGGGCCGTGCTGGCTGCCGGCCCGGACGCCTAGTGTATGCGCATTGCGCCCTCGCGCGTGCCGAGACCCCGAACAGCTTGGGGCAACGCAGGGTTTTTCACGCGGGCAGACCTGAATCTCACATGCTACATTTGCTGACACTCCGTCCGGGCCGTCCGTGTCCATTCCTGACGGGCTTGCCTGCTGTAGTCCCATGTCCCTGCTCGATCGTCGCGGCGTCATCCTGGTTTTTCTGGTGTGCGCCTTCTGCTACTTCCTCTCCACGCTGCTGCGGGTGGTGACCGCGACCATTGCGCCGCAGCTCACGTCGGAGTTCAGCCTGGGCGCAGGGGCGCTGGGCCTGCTGTCCGGTGCGTATTTTCTCGGCTTCACGCTGACGCAGTTGCCGCTGGGGCACTGGCTGGACAAGTATGGTCCGCGCACCATCCTCACGCGCTTTCTGGTGCTGGCGATCCTGGGCACCCTGCTGTTTGCCTGGGCGCAGGGCCTGACCAGCCTGTTTGCCGCACGGCTGCTGGCCGGCATCGGGCTGAGCGCCTGTCTGATGGCGCCACTGGCCGGCTACCGTCGCTGGCTCGATGGCCCGATGCAGCTGCGCGCCAATGCCTGGATGCTGATGACGGGATCCCTCGGCATGGTGGCCGCCACGCTGCCGGTGCAATGGCTGTTGCCGGTGACCGGCTGGCGCATGCTGTTCGTGCTGCTTGCCATCCTGATGGCGCTGGGCATGGTGCTGGTGCTGCGGGTGTTGCCTGCCTGGCCGTCCTCTGCCGCTGCACCTGCAGGGCAGGGCAGTGCCAGGGGCGGGCTGCGCGCGGTCTGGACGCATCCGCAGTTCATCCACTACATCCCGATTGCCCTGATCAACTACGGCGCCATGACGGCCACCCAGACCTTGTGGGCCGGCCCCTGGCTCAGCCATGTCGCCGGATTCACGCCGGAACAGTCGGCACAGGGCATGTTCATCATCAACCTGCTGATGCTGCTGGCCTTCTGGCTCTGGGGGCTGCTGATGCCGCGCCTGATACGGGCGGGCATCGAGGTGGAGAGCATGATCCGCAGGGGCCTGCCGGTCAGCATGGCCCTCCTGTTGCTGGTCATCCTCGGTGGTTCCAGCCTGGGCCGATGGACGCCCTGGCTGCTGGCGGCGTTCTGCGTTACGTCCACCGTGGTGTCGCTGGCGCAGCCAATCCTGACGCAGCGCCTGCCGGTGCATCTGGCGGGGCGCTCCCTGACCTCCTTCAATCTGCTGGTGTTCGCAGGCGTGTTCCTGATCCAGTCCGGCGTGGGCCGGCTGGTGGATGCGTTGCAGCAGCGCGGCTGGATGCTGGCGGATGCCTATCGGGGTGCCTTCGGGGTGTTGCTGGCTGCCTGCGTGCTGTCGTATCTGCTGTTCCTGTGGTACAAACCGGGCCGCGCCGAAGTATCATCAGCAGAATGACCAATCCGTGTCCCTGCGCGCGCCGTACAGTTGCGCGGGCTCGGGCACTTTTCCCTGCATGAACCAGATCCTCATCATTGCCCACGAACCGCTTGCGCAGGCGTTCCGGGCGGCGGCGCTGCATGTCTTCCCTGATTGCGGCGACCGCGTGCATGCGCTCGATGTGCTGCCGCACGAAGCGCCCGAGCAGACGCTGGAGCGTGCGCGTGTGCTGCTGCAGGGCATGCCCTGTGCGGGCATGCTGGTGATGACCGACCTGTTCGGCGCAACGCCCTGCAATGTGGTGTCGCACATGCTCGAGCGGCAGGAGACACTGGGCTGCCATGCCGCCTTGCGTGGCGTCACCGGACTCAACGTGCCCATGCTGCTGCGTGCGGTCTGCTACGCGGGGCTTCCTCTGGACGAGATGCAGGAGCGCGCGCTCAGCGGCGGTGCCCAGGGCATCATGCCGCTCACCTGCAATCTGGGTGCCTGCGACCAGGACGTGAAAGAATGATTCAGCAAGCCATCACCATCAGCAACAAGCTCGGGCTGCACGCCCGTGCCTCGGCCAAGCTCACCAAGCTGGCCGGCTCCTTCCCGTGCGAAGTGTGGGTCTCGCGCGGCAGCCGCCGCGTCAATGCCAAGAGCATCATGGGCGTCATGATGCTGGCGGCCGGCATCGGCACCGAAATCACGCTGGAAACCAGCGGCGAACGCGAGCAAGAGGCCATGCAGGCGCTGGCGGACCTGATCAACGACAAGTTCGGCGAAGGCGAGTGAGGATGCGCGGATGACGATATCGATCCACGGCATAGGGGTGGGCCGAGGCGTGGCGATCGGGCGCGCGGTGGTGATTGCGTCCAGCCGCTCCGATGTGGGGCACTATTTCATCGAGCCGGAACAGGTCGAGGCAGAAATCGCCCGGGTGCACGCGGCGCGCGACGATGTGGTGCAGGAAATCCAGCTGCTATTGGCCACCATGCCCAAGGAAATGCCGGGAGAGCTGGCGGCACTGCTCGAAGTGCACATGATGCTGCTGCAGGACGACGAGATCTTCAGCGGCGTGCGCTACTGGATCGCGGACCGTCTCTACAACGCCGGCTGGGCCCTGTCCACCCAGTTCGAGCGGCTGGCGCGCCAGTTCGACGAGATGGAGGACCCCTACCTGCGCGAGCGCAAGCTCGATCTGGAGCAGGTGATCGAGCGCATCATCAAGCGCATCCAGGGCCAGCAGACGCTGCTGGCGGTGCAGGAAAGCGGACGCCACGAAGCCAGCGAGGCCGGCCTGCTGGGCGAGGATGCCACGGACGTGCCGCTGGTGCTGGTGGCGCATGACCTCAGTCCGTCCGACATGCTGCAGTTCCGTCAGAGCGTGTTCAAGGGCTTTGTCACCGATGTGGGCGGCAAGACCTCGCACACGGCCATCGTGGCGCGCAGCATGGGCATTCCGGCCGTAGTGGGTGCCCGTACCGCCAGCCAACTGGTGCGGCAGGACGACTGGGTCATTATCGATGGCGATGCCGGCGTCATGCTGGTCAACCCGTCCACCATCACGCTGGACGAGTACCGCTTCCGCCAGCGCCAGGACGCGCTGGACCGTTCGCGCCTGCTGCGTCTGGTCAATACGCCGGCCGTCACGCTGGACGGCGAGAAAATCGAGCTGCTGGCCAATATCGAGCTGCCCAAGGATACCGAGGCCGCGCTGGCTGCCGGCGCTGTCGGCGTGGGCCTGTTCCGCAGCGAATTCCTGTTCATGGGCCGCAACCACCACCTGCCCGGCGAAGAGGAGCAGTACCAGGCCTATGTGCGCGCGCTCGAGGGCATGCGCGGGCTGCCGCTCACCATCCGCACCATCGACGTGGGTGCCGACAAGCCGCTCAACGACAGCGTGCCCGATGCCGCCCACCTCAACCCCGCACTCGGCATGCGCGCCATCCGCTGGAGCCTGGCCGAGCCGGCCATGTTCCTCACGCAGCTGCGCGCCATCCTGCGCGCCGCGGCTTCCGGGCGCATCCATGTGCTGATTCCCATGCTGGCCCATGTCAGCGAGATCCGGCAGACCTTGCAGATGCTGGACACGGCGCGCAGCCAGCTCGATGCGCGCGGCGTGGCCTACGGGGAGGTCGATCTGGGTGCCATGATCGAGGTGCCTGCCGCTGCGCTCACGGCGCGCCTGTTCCTCAAGTATTTCGACTTCCTGTCGATCGGCACCAACGACCTGATCCAGTACACGCTGGCCATCGACCGGGCCGATGAATCGGTGGCGCACCTGTACGACCCGATGCACCCCGCCGTGTTGCAGCTGCTGGCCGACACCATCCGTGCGGCGCGTGACATGGGCAAGCCGGTCAGCGTGTGCGGCGAAATGGCCGGCGACACGGCATTTACCAAGCTGCTGCTGGGTCTCGGCCTGCGCAGCTTCTCCATGCACCCGGCGCAGATTCTTGCGGTCAAGCAGGAGATCGTGCGCTCCGATACCAGCAAGCTGGTCGACTGGGCACAGCAGGTGCTGCAGAGCGAGGATCCCGCGGCTGCGATGGCGCAGAAGCCCTGAACTCGGGCGCTGCAGCGGCGGGAGAGGACCGGGCTGGCGTGCCACGCAGCCCGGTCCCGAGACGGATATCAGACCGGCATCACCCGCAGCGCCTGCATGCTGTCCGCCTGCAGGCTCGGATCGTCCAGTGCATCGCCTTCCACGATGGCCTGAGCCGGTTGCGCCAGCAGCTCGCGCAGGAAATTGGGCTGGGCCAGCAGGGCTTGGTGCGTGGCGCCGTTGTACAGCTGCAGGTCGCGCAGTCCCAGCTCGGCAATGCGTGCATCCACGGCGGCGGCATCGAGCGCCAGCGGATCGGTGCTGTCCGAGGCCACGGCCATGGCCCAGAGCGTGCCATACAGCGGCACATACTGCAGATACGGGCGCACCACGCCGAACACAGAGCGCAACGAAGCCACGATACGTGCCAGCGTCTCCGGACGGTGGATGGGCGACTGGATGTGCAGCGACAGCACGCCGCCCGGAGTAAGCTTGCTGCGGCAGGCCGCATAGAACTCGCGCGTGTACAGCGCCACGGCGGGGCCGAAGGGATCGGTCAGGTCCAGCACGATCTGGTCGAAACGCTCCTCGCATTGCTCCACGAAGGCGCGGCCATCGCCAAGCAGCAGCTCCAGCCGCGGATCGTCGAAGGCACCGCGGTGGACGGCGGGCAGCCATTCGCGCGCCATCTCCACCACATCGGCATCAAGCTCGGCCAGCACCACGCGCTGCATGTCGGGGTGCTTGAGCAACTCCTCGGCCGCTCCGCCATCGCCGCCGCCAATGATCAGCGCCGAACGCGGGCGTCCGAAGGACACCGCGGGCAGGTGGATCATCGGCTCGTGGTAGAAGAACTCATCCCGTTCCGAGGTCATGAAGCAGCCGTCGATGCGCATGGCGCGGCCGAACAGCGGCGTGTCCAGGATCTCGATGTGCTGCATGGGCGAGCGGCGCTCCGCCAGCAGTGCGTCTGCGCGCACGTAGAAGCCGAAATCGTCGGTGAGCGCTTCCAGTGCGTAGCTGCCCTTCGCAGCAGGTGCTGGGGCGCTCATGCGCGCACGACCCGGTGCAGGTGCGGCTCGGCCGGATTGAAGGCGTCCTTCAGCTGCCTGAACAGCGCTTCGGCCTTGCCGGAGTTGTCCTGCGAATAGCTGCAGACGTACACATCCAGCGTCACGTAGTCATCCTCGGGCCAAGTGTGCAGCGACAGATGCGACTCTGCCAGCACCACCATGCCGGTGACTCCACCCCCCTCGCCAAAGCTGTGAAACAGGCTGCCCACCGAGGTCAGCCCGGCCTGTTCGACGGCCTGCAGGCAGAAGGCCTCGATGGCTGCCGCGTCGAGCATCAGGCTGTCGTCGCAATCGCAACCGTACAGGTCGCCGATCAGATGCAGGCCGGGTGCCTTGCGCGCCACATGGGCGGCAGCGGTGCGGGCCGGCTGGCCGAGAAGGGTATGAGTTGATGTGTGCATCACGCATCTCCACGATGAAGGTGGCAACAGAGACCGGGCCGAAGCACGATCGCGAAGCAGCGTCGCGGGACACTGACTGACGTCTGCCACTGCGCCGGGCAGGACAGAAGATGGGCGGCTCGCAGGGAGCCGAGAAAGCCCATCAGTCTAACATGGGGATTAAATTGTTCAAAATCAAGGGCTTATTCTGGCAGGCGGTGCAAGGATATCGCTTTGGCCGACCCTGCGTGAGCGTGAAGGCTGGCGTTTGTTTCCGTAGCTGCCGGACAGTCATTCCCTGGTGCCGGGCCGTGCTCCGACCACTGCTGCACCCACGATCAGCAGGGTGGCCAGCGCCAGCAGCTCGCTCGGCGTCTGCCCGCGGCTCCAGAGCAGCATGGCGGTGGAGAGCAGGGGGGTGAGAAAGGCCAGCAGGCCCACGGTACGCGGATCGGTGCGCTTGAGCGCCGCATCCCACACAAAGAAGGCGCCGCCGAGCGGGCCGATGCCGAGCAGGGCAATCAGCCCCCAGTCGCGCAGCGACAGGGCCACCGGCGCCTCGAAGGCCCAGTGGAACAGCAGCGAGCCGATGCCGGCCAGCAGGCAGAAACCCCCGATGGCGGACGTGCGGAAGGGTGGCACGCGCTGGCTCAGCAGCGAATAGCAGGCCCAGGTCAGCGCGGCTGCCAGTGCCAGCAGATAGCCGGTCAGCGTGGAGCCATCCAGCGCTGTCGTGAGTGAACTGCCGCCGGCGCGGGCACCGTCCAGCAGGGCCAGCACCGCCCCGGCAAAGCCGATCACCGCCGCAGCCAGATGCTGCCAGCGGAAACGCATGCCGCGCAGCAGCAGCGGCGCCAGCACCACGATGCCCAGCGGCCACAGGTAGTTGAGCAGATTCACCTGCACCGGCGGCGCCAGCTGAAAGGCGGCAAACAGCAACGCGTGATAGCCGAGCAGGCCGACAAAGCCCACCAGCAGCGTCGCAAAGGGAACCTTCCAGTCCGCCCAGCGCCCGCGCGAGAGCGGCAGGGCCACCAGCGACCCGACCAGCAGCCCGAGCCCCGTCAGAAGAAACGGCGGTACATGGCGCAGGCTCACCCCCAGCGTGGCCAGGCTGGCCCACAGCAGGATGGCCGCCAGGGCGAACAGCACGCCCTGCCGGCCTTGCGAACGGAGCATTTACTTGCTCTCGGCAGGGGTCGCCGCGCCAGCCGCCATGGCCTGCTGGTCGGCATGGTAGGAACTGCGCACCAGCGCGCCCACGGCGGCATGGCTGAAGCCCATTTCCTTGGCCTTTTCCTCGAACATGCGGAAGGTGTCCGGATGCACGTAGCGCTTGACCGGCAGATGGCTGTTGCTCGGCGCCAGATACTGGCCGATGGTCAGCATGTTGATGCCATGGTCGCGCATGTCCTGCATCACCTCGAGGATTTCCTCGTCCGTCTCACCCAGGCCCACCATCAGGCCGCTCTTGGTCGGCACATCGGGGAACAGGGCCTTGAACTTCTTCAGCAGGTTCAGCGAGAACTGGTAGTCGCTGCCCGGGCGGGCCTGCTTGTACAGGCGCGGCACGGTTTCCAGGTTGTGGTTCATCACATCCGGCGGCGCCGCCTTCAGGATCTCCAGCGCACGGTCGTCGCGACCGCGGAAGTCGGGCACCAGCACCTCGATCTGCGTGTTCGGCGACAGCTCGCGCGTCTTGCGGATGCAGTCCACGAAGTGCTGCGCCCCCCCATCGCGCAGATCGTCACGGTCCACGCTGGTGATCACCACGTACTTCAGGCGCAGCGCGGCAATCGTGCGCGCCAGGTTTTCCGGCTCGTTCGCGTCCAGCGGATCGGGCCGGCCGTGGCCCACGTCGCAGAACGGACAGCGGCGCGTGCACTTGTCGCCCATGATCATGAAGGTGGCCGTGCCGTGGCCGAAGCATTCACCGATGTTCGGGCAGCTGGCTTCCTCGCACACCGTCACCAGCTTGTTCTGGCGCAGGATGTCCTTGATCTCGTAGAAGCGCGTGCTCGGGCTGCCCGCCTTCACGCGGATCCAGTCCGGCTTGCGGAGGATCTCGTGCTGCTCCACCTTGACCGGAATGCGGCTCAGCTTGGCGGCGGCTTTCTGCTTGGCAGAGGGGTTGTAGGTGTCGGTGCTCTGCGCCTCGCGCACGACAGGGCTGCTGCCGGCGGGAGCGGAAGGGTTCTGGCTGCTCATGGTTGTCTCTGATCTTGAATGCCGCAGTGTAAACGCTGCGCCCGTTCCGCTCCAAACCGCGCGTGTCAGCCCGCCGGAACACAGGGATAAGCCGCAGCGCCCCTGACGACTCGGGCAGTATGCCCGCGACGCATGGTCAGGGCGCCAGCCGGGAGGCCAGCATCCCGCCCAGCCGCTGCGCCGCTTCCTCCCAGCTGGTGTGCACGCCGCAGGAGGCCAGATCCACCGTCTGCAGCCCGCTGTAGCCGCAGGGGTTGATGCGGTGGAAGGGTTCCAGATCCATGGCGACGTTCAGCGCCACGCCGTGGTAGCTGCAATGGCGGCTCACCTTGATGCCCAGCGCCGCGATCTTGCCCAGTCCGGCAAATTCCTGACCCGGCAGGCGCGGTTCGTTCAGCGCGGCATGCGCAAAGGGGTCGTCCAGCCGCACGTAGATGCCGGGGGCGCCAGCCACGCGGTGGCCCGTCACGCCATAGCCGGCCAAAGTGCGCAGCACCGCCTCCTCGATCCGGTACACCAGCTCCTTCACGAAATAGCCGGCGCGCTGCAGGTCGATCAGCGGATACGCCACCACCTGCCCGGGGCCGTGGTAGGTCACCTGACCGCCCCGGTTGGTCTGCACCACCGGAATGTCACCGGCCGCCAGCACATGCTCGGCCTTGCCGGCGAGCCCCTGCGTGAACACGGGCGGGTGCTCGCACAGCCAGATCTGGTCCGGTGTCCCTGCCGTGCGCGCATCGGTGAAGGCGCGCATTTCCTCGAAGGCGGTGGCATAGTCCAGCCGGCCGCGCCACACCAGTTCGGGCTGCATTTACAGCACCACCTTCACCATGGGGTGGCTGGTCAGGGTGCGGTAGAGCTCGTCCAGCTGTTCGCGGCTGGTGGCACGCACGGTGATCGTCACGCCCAGGTACTTGCCGCTGGAGCTTTCGCGCAGTTCCACGGTGCTGGCGTCATAGCCGGGATCGAACTGCTTCGCGATATGGGTGATGGCATGGACGAAGCCGTCCACGCGCTCGCCCATCACCTTGATCGGAAAATCGCAGGGATACTCGATCAGCGATTCGCGTGCAGGAGGCGTTTGGGAGCTGGAATCAGACATGGTAAAACAGTCGGGTAATGGTTGACGTGTGCGTAAAAGGCAACAGGGCCGGAAGCCGGCTGCCTGCGGGCGTTTCGTGGCCCAAAAGAGGGAATTTGCCCCCAGATGGGCCCGTCCTGCGCAATTTGCAAGCCCTTTTTGGCGCAGCACGCCGGACCGGAGCGTGGCCGCCAGTGTACCTGCGATGCCCGAACGCGCCGATTCGTCACCGAAACCCCCGTTTTGCCGACACTTGCGTGCAGTTCCTTCAACAACACTTTCAAAAAATGGATGCCTAGGTATTTACCTTGGGGGATGCCTGCGTATAATGCCGGTCGACGGTATGTGCCCAACTGTATGCGGGGTAGCGCTTTGTAAATAGGCAGGATCCCGTGGACAAATACCAGCCCTTCGACGACGAAACCGAACAGGAAGAGATAATTCCCTGGACTGCCGAGCAGGCCCGGGCCTGGCGGGAAGCCAACCCCACCCCTTCGCTCTGGCGACTGTGGCGGATACAGGTGGCAGTCGGTGGGGTGCTGGTGCTGCTGGTCTGGTTGCTGCAGATGCAGGCCGGCTGGCGGTTCGGGGTGGTGCCGTCGGCGGCGTTTGGCGTTCTTGCCGTGCTGGGTCCCTCTGCGCTGGCCACGGCTGGTGTGTTGCGGGGCTGGCGCAGGCAGATGCAAGCACAGCGAAAGGTTGGTGGTGCAGGATTGAGCTTTGCCACGATACTGATGTGGGAGGGCTTCAAGGTGCTCTTCACCATCGCCCTGCTGGCGCTTGCGCCGCAGGTGCTGCGCGAATGGATGAGCTGGCCGGCCATGCTGGCGGGCTTTGTGGTGACGCTGAAGGCGTACTGGTGGGCGTGGATACGCGGCCAGGCGCGGGCGCACTGACAGGATTTGGTATTAGACGGATTGAACACTATGTCTGGAAACGTTGATCAAGCGGTAAACCACGCGCCTACGGCAAGTGAATACATCGTTCACCACCTGCAGCACATGCAGTACAACTTCAGTCTGGAGGCAGTGAAGCAGAAATCGATTGTCGATTTCAGCCTGTTCAACCTGGACTCCGTGTTCTGGTCCGTCCTGATGGGCGTGCTGGGCTGCTGGCTGCTGTGGCTGGGTGCCCGCAAGGCCACTTCCGGCGTGCCGGGCCGCTTCCAGGCTGCCGTCGAGATCATGGCCGAAATGGTCGAGAACCAGGCCAAGGGCGTGATCCACAACGCCAAGAGCCGCAAGCTGATTTCCCCGCTGGCCCTGACCGTGTTCGTCTGGATCTTCCTGATGAACGCGCTGGACCTGCTGCCGGTCGACCTGCTGCCCGAAATCTGGGCCAAGAGCTACGCCGCTGCCGGTCACGACCCGCACCACGCCTACATGCGCATCGTTCCCACCGCCGACCTGTCCACCACGCTGGGCCTGTCTGTTGGCGTGCTGCTGGTCTGCCTGTTCTACAACATCAAGATCAAGGGCCTGGGTGGCTGGGCACATGAGCTGGTGGCTGCTCCGTTCGGCAACCACTGGGCGCTGTATCCGGTCAACTTCCTGATGCAGATCATCGAATACGTGGCCAAGACCGTCTCTCACGGCATGCGACTTTTCGGCAACATGTTTGCCGGTGAACTGGTGTTCATGCTGATCGCGCTGATGGGCGGTGCCTGGGCACTGAACGGTACCGGCATTGGCCTGGCCATTGGTCATATCATTGCAGGTTCGGTGTGGGCCATCTTCCACATCCTGATCATCACGCTGCAGGCCTTCATCTTCATGATGCTGACGCTGATCTACACCGGTCAGGCCCACGAAGCACACTGATCACCCCTTCCCGTTTTTTCCTTTCTTACTTTTCCACCAACCTTTAGGAGCTTTTCATGGAAAACATTCTCGGCCTCGTCGCACTGGCTTGTGGTCTGATCGTCGGTCTGGGCGCTATCGGCGCATCGATCGGTATTGCGCTGATGGGCGGCAAATTCCTGGAGTCCTCCGCTCGCCAGCCCGAGCTGATCAACGAACTGCAAACCAAGATGTTCATTCTGGCCGGTCTGATCGACGCCGCCTTCCTGATCGGTGTTGCCATCGCCCTGCTGTTCGCATTCGCCAACCCCTTCACCGTCTAATTCTGTTCACCTTTCATGACCGAAAGGGGGTAACATGAATATCAATGCAACACTAGTTATCCAGGCTATCGTCTTCGGTATCCTCGTGTGGTTCACCATGAGCTACGTGTGGCCGCCGATCATGAAGGCACTGGACGAGCGGGCGCAGAAAGTTGCCGACGGTCTGGCTGCGGCCGACAAGGCCAAGGCAGATCTCGCCTCGATGAACAAGAAAGTCGAGCAGGAGCTGTCCGCTTCCCGCAATGATGCCGCCGTGCGCCTGGCTGATGCCGAGCGTCGTGCCCAGGGCATCATCGAAGAAGCCAAGGCCAAGGCCGTCGAGGAAGGCAACAAGATCATTGCTGCCGCCCAGGCCGAAGCCCAGCAGCAGGTGTCCCGTGCGCGTGACTCCCTGCGTGACGAAGTCGCCAGTCTGGCTGTCAAGGGCGCCGAACAGATCCTCCGCAAGGAAGTCAATGCCAACGTGCATGCCGATCTGCTCAACCGCCTCAAGGCCGAGCTGTAATTAAGGGAAGAACATGGCTGAACTTGCAACCATTGCTCGTCCTTATGCGCAGGCGCTGTTCGAAGCCAGCACCGGCAAGCTTGGTGAAACCGCCCAGTGGCTGGAACCCCTGGCTACTGTGGTCGGCAACCCCGAACTGCAACAGGTCGCTGCCAGCCCGAAACTGGGCAGCAACCAGCTGTTCGAGCTGATTGCAGGTTTGATGCCCGTGGCCCTGCCCGCGGACGGCAACAATTTCCTGCGCACGGTGCTGCAGAACGGGCGCCTCGCGGCACTGCCCGAGATCGCGCGCCAGTACGAAGCCCTCAAGAACGCCGCCAGCGGCGCTTCCAATGCCACCATCTACAGCGCATTCCCCATCGAAGGCGCAGAGCTGGCAGACCTGACGGCCCGTCTGGAGCAACGCTTCAAGGCCAAGCTCAACGTGAGCGTGGTGCAGGACAGCGATCTGATCGGTGGTGTACGCGTGGTCGTGGGTGACGAAGTGCTCGACACCTCGGTCAAAGCCCGTATTGAACAAATGAAACAGGCGCTGACTGCGTAAGCGGGCCGGGTCTGAGGCTATTAAAGAAAGAAGGAAAGAGTCATGCAGCTCAATCCCGCAGAGATTTCTGAACAAATCAAGAGCCGCATCCAGGGTCTGGTGGGTTCCACCGATGTGCGCAACCAGGGTACCGTCATCTCCGTGACCGACGGTATCTGCCGCATCTATGGCCTGTCTGATGTGATGCAGGGCGAAATGCTCGAATTCCCGGCCACCAAGGATGGCGCTGCCACCTACGGCCTGGCGCTGAACCTGGAGCGCGACTCCGTTGGTGCGGTGATTCTGGGTGAATACGAACACATCTCCGAAGGCGACACGGTCAAGTGCACCGGCCGCATTCTGGAAGTGCCGGTGGGTCCGGAACTGATCGGTCGCGTGGTGAACGCACTGGGTCAGCCGATCGACGGCAAGGGCCCGATCGACGCCAAGATGACGGACGTGATCGAGAAGGTTGCCCCGGGCGTGATCGCACGTAAATCCGTTGACCAGCCTGTGCAGACCGGCCTGAAGTCCATCGACTCCATGGTGCCGATCGGCCGCGGCCAGCGCGAACTGATCATTGGTGACCGCCAGACCGGCAAGACCGCCGTGGCCGTCGACACCATCATCAGCCAGAAGGGTCAGAACATGACCTGTATCTACGTCGCCATCGGCCAGAAGGCGTCGTCGATCAAGAACGTGGTGCGCGCCCTCGAGCAGGCCGGCGCCATGGACTACACCATCGTGGTGGCAGCTTCTGCCTCGGAATCCGCTGCCATGCAGTACGTTTCCGCGTACTCCGGCTGCACGATGGGCGAATACTTCCGCGATCGTGGCCAGGACGCCCTGATCATCTATGACGATCTGTCCAAGCAGGCCGTGGCCTACCGCCAGGTTTCCCTGCTGCTGCGTCGCCCGCCGGGCCGCGAAGCCTTCCCCGGCGACGTGTTCTATCTCCACAGCCGTCTGCTGGAGCGTGCCGCCCGTGTGAACGCCGACTACGTCGAAGCCTTCACCAAGGGTGAAGTCAAGGGCAAGACCGGTTCCCTGACCGCGCTGCCGGTGATCGAAACCCAGGCCGGTGACGTGTCCGCGTTCGTGCCGACCAACGTGATCTCCATTACCGATGGCCAGATCTTCCTGGAAACCAGCCTGTTCAACGCCGGTATCCGTCCCGCCATCAACGCCGGTATCTCCGTGTCCCGCGTGGGTGGTGCTGCCCAGACCAAGCTGATCAAGGGCCTGTCCGGCGGTATCCGTACCGACCTGGCACAGTACCGTGAACTGGCTGCGTTCGCGCAGTTCGCTTCCGATCTGGACGAAGCTACCCGCAAGCAGCTGGACCGCGGTGCCCGCGTGACCGAACTGCTGAAGCAGCCCCAGTACAGTCCGCTGCCCATCAGCCTGATGGCCGCTTCCCTGTTCGCAGTGAACAAGGGCTACCTGGACGACATCGACGTCAAGAAAGTGCTGGCATTCGAGTCCGGCCTGCATGCCCACCTCAAGGACAAGCACGCTGCGCTGCTGACCCAGCTGGAAAACGACAAGGCTTTCGACAAGGAAGGCAAGGCTGAAGCCGAACTGGCCGACGCCATCGCCGCCTTCAAGAAAAACTTCGCGTGATCACGGGAGAGCAACGTGGCAGCAGGTAAGGAAATTCGCGGCAAGATCAAATCGGTGGAAAACACCAAGAAGATCACCAAAGCCATGGAAATGGTCGCCGCATCCAAAATGCGCAAGGCGCAGGATCGCATGCACGCGGCCCGTCCGTACGCCGAAAAGGTGCGTGACATTGCTGCCAACCTCGGCATGGCCAACCCGGAGTATGTGCATCCGTTCATGAAAACGAACGATGTCAAGACGGCCGGTCTGATCGTGGTGACAACCGACAAGGGACTGTGTGGTGGCCTGAACACCAACGTGCTGCGTCAGGTGACCAACCAGATCCGTGACCTGCAGTCTGCCGGTGTGTCCACCCGTGCCGTTGCGATCGGCAACAAGGGCTTCGGCTTCCTGAACCGCGTTGGCGCCCCCGTGGTGGCCAATGCGATCCAGCTGGGGGATACCCCCCACCTGGAGAAGCTGATCGGCCCGGTCAAGGTTCTGCTGGATGCCTACGAGCGTGGCGAGCTGAGCGCGGTGTACCTGAGCTACACCAAGTTCATCAACACCATGAAGCAGGAGCCGGTGGTGCAGCAGTTGCTGCCCCTGTCGCAGGACAAGATGGTCGAGGAAGCGCGTGCCAGCGGCCGTGCCCACTCCTGGGACTACATCTACGAGCCCGACGCACAGTCCGTCATCGACGACCTGCTGCGCCGCTACGTGGAAGCCCTGGTGTACCAGGCCGTCGCCGAGAACATGGCGTCCGAGCAGTCTGCACGCATGGTGGCCATGAAGGCCGCCACCGACAACGCCGGCAACGTGATCGATGAGCTCAAGCTGGTCTACAACAAGACGCGCCAGGCTGCGATTACCAAGGAACTGTCCGAAATTGTGGCCGGTGCCGCTGCGGTGTAACCATTAAATTATTGGAGCAAAAGATGGCTCAAGAAAATCAAGTACAAGGCAAGATCGTGCAGTGTATCGGCGCGGTGGTGGACGTGGAGTTCGCCCGTGACCAGATGCCCAAGATCTATGACGCACTGAAGATGGACGGCTCCGAGCTGACCCTGGAAGTGCAGCAGCAGCTGGGTGACGGCATCGTGCGTACCATTGCGCTGGGTTCTTCCGACGGTCTGCGTCGCGGCATGATGGTGTACAACACCAAGGCCCCGATCACGGTGCCGGTTGGCAAGGCCACGCTGGGCCGCATCATGGACGTGCTGGGCAACCCTATCGACGAGCGCGGTCCGGTCGACCAGGAACTGACGGCTTCCATTCACCGCAAGGCCCCGGCCTACGACGAACTGAGCCCCTCCCAGGAACTGCTGGAAACCGGCATCAAGGTGATTGACCTGGTGTGCCCGTTTGCCAAGGGCGGCAAGGTGGGTCTGTTCGGTGGTGCCGGTGTGGGCAAGACCGTGAACATGATGGAACTGATCAACAACATCGCCAAGGCACACAGCGGTCTGTCCGTGTTTGCCGGTGTGGGTGAGCGTACCCGTGAAGGTAACGACTTCTACCACGAGATGGCCGATTCCGGCGTGGTGAACCTGGAGAACCTGGGCGAGTCCAAGGTGGCAATGGTTTACGGCCAGATGAACGAGCCCCCGGGCAACCGTCTGCGTGTGGCCCTGACCGGCCTGACCATGGCCGAGTCCTTCCGTGACGAAGGCCGTGACGTGCTGTTCTTCGTGGACAACATCTACCGCTACACGCTGGCTGGTACCGAAGTGTCCGCCCTGCTGGGTCGTATGCCTTCCGCCGTGGGTTACCAGCCGACGCTGGCCGAGGAAATGGGCCGCCTGCAGGAGCGTATTACCTCCACCAAGGTGGGTTCCATTACGTCCATCCAGGCCGTGTATGTGCCGGCGGATGACTTGACCGACCCGTCTCCCGCCACGACCTTCGCCCACCTGGACTCCACCGTGGTGCTGAGCCGTGACATTGCTGCCCTGGGTATCTACCCGGCCGTGGATCCGCTGGACTCCACCAGCCGTCAGCTGGACCCGAACGTGGTCGGCGAAGAGCACTATGGCGTGGCCCGTGCCGTGCAGGGTACCCTGCAGCGCTACAAGGAACTGCGTGACATCATCGCGATTCTGGGCATGGACGAACTGGCTCCGGAAGACAAGCTCACCGTGGCTCGCGCCCGCAAGATGCAGCGTTTCCTGTCCCAGCCGTTCCACGTGGCCGAAGTGTTCACGGGTTCTCCGGGCAAGTACGTGCCGCTGTCGGAAACCATCCGCGGCTTCAAGATGATTGTCAACGGCGAGTGCGATCACCTGCCGGAGCAGGCCTTCTACATGGTCGGCACCATCGACGAAGCCATCGAAAAAGCCAAGAACCTCGGCTGATAAGGGGTAGTGTATGAGCACCCTGCAAGTCAATGTGGTCAGTGCGGAAGAGTCGATCTTCTCCGGTCGTGCCAAGTTCGTGGCACTGCCGGGTGAGAGCGGCGAGCTGGGTATCCTGCCCGGCCACACGCCGCTGATCTCCCGCATCAAGCCTGGCTCCGTGCGTATCCAGACTGAAAATGGTGACGAGGAGTTTGTCTTCGTGGCTGGCGGCATTCTGGAAGTGCAGCCCAACGTTGTCACCGTGCTGTCCGACACCGCCATCCGCGGCAAGGATCTGGACGAAGGCAAGGCCAAGGCGGCACAGCAAGCGGCTGAAGAAGCCCTGCGCAACGCCAAGACCGATTTTGACGTTGCCATGGCCCAGTCCGAACTGGCCGTGATGGCGGCTCAGATCGCGGCGCTGCGCAAGTATCGCCAGAAGCGCTGATGCTTGTTGCCGGCTCGCGCCGGTGACGGCAAGAAGCCTGAAAACCCTGTTCGCAAGGACAGGGTTTTTTTATTGTCAATGTAAATATATTCCCCGCCTAACGGGGTAAGGTCGCGCAGGCGGCAGGCGGCAGGCGGCAGGCGGCAGGCGGCAGGCGGCAGGCGGCAGGCGGCAGGCGGCAGGCGGCAGGCGGCAGGCGGCAGGCGGCACACGGCACACGGCACACGGCACACGGCACACGGCACACGGCACACGGCACACGGCGGGGTCAGAGTTCGGTCTTCAGAGACGTAAGAGGGTAGAGGACACGGCTGAAGACACAGCAATCGGAAAAGGCAAGTTCAAGCGCCCCGACCCGAACTTGGCTCCGTGCATGCCCGAAACAAAGCGGAAACGCTCCAGAACCCCAGAAGCAAAGAAAACAGGTGCCCTCAGCCGAGGATCACAGGCGCGTCGGGCAGTTCGTTCAGCCGCGGGCGATGCGGGTTCGGCGGGAAGTGGGTAGCGAGCAGGGTGGTCACGTCGTTCAGCGCGATGCCAAGCGCCTGTTCGTACTTACCTTGGCGCAGCGGCTCGCACATGCGCTGGGTGATGTGTGTCCACTCTGCCTGGGGAACGTGGCGGTTGAAGCCGCGGTCGGCAATGATCTCGATGGCGTGCTCCTGCAGCAGCAGGTAGATGAGTACGCCGTTGTTGTGCTCAGTGTCCCAGACGCGCAGCTTGCCGAACAGTGACAGCGCGCGTTCGCGTGCAGGGGCCTGCCGTTCCACGTAGCTGGGCGGCATGGCCGCTTCGACGCAAAGGCGGATTTCGCCACAATGCAGGCGTTCGCTGTCGCTCACCCGGGCCGAGAGGCGTTGTTGCGCGTCCGCAGGCAGGACCTGCGAGACCGCAGAAGAGCTTGCTTGCGCGGGTGTTGCCTGCCGGCTGAAAAGCTGCCTGAATACCATGGTTACCAGTCTCCCGAGGCGCCGCCTCCGCCAAAGTCGCCGCCCCCGCCAGAGCCGAAGCCCCCTCCAAAGCCGCCACCACCGCCCCAGCTGCCTCCGCGGCCCCAGTCAGTGGGCGGACCGGGAAGAATGATGGGCCCGCCGCGCCCACGGCCACCGCCGCCCGGAGGCAGCATGCCTCCGCCACCGCCCATGCCGGTCACGAGTGCGATGAACAGGCCGGCAAGGCCTGCCAGTCCCGCGGCCAGCAGCACGCCGGAAAGCAGGAACATGGTACCGCCCGCCAGTGCGCCGGTCGCCATCGAGCCGAGCGGCCTGCCCATGAGGGACTTGAGGATGCCGCCTCCAATGAGGCTGATCATGGCCACGATCACGATGGCGGACATCCAGTCCATGCCCTCATCCACCGGGGATGGGGCAGGCGTGTTGCCAGGCAGTGGCAGCGCTTCGCCGTCCAGCCGCGCCGTGATCTGGTCGATGGCTGCGGAGATCCCGCCTGCAAAGTCGTTGACGCGGAAACGGGGTTTCATGGCATCGTCGATGATGCGTCCGGCGGCAATGTCCGGAACAGCGCCTTCCAGCGCCTTGGCAACCTCGATGCGCATGCGCCGGTCGTCCTTGGCGACGATGATGAGGATGCCGTCCCCGACATCCCGGCGGCCGATTTTCCAGGTGCTGGCGACGCGGTAGCCGAAAGAGGCAATGTCTTCGGGCTGCGTGGTTGCCACCATGAGCACGACGAGCTGGCTGCCCCGGGCCTGTTCGTAGGCGGCCAGCTTGGCTTCTAGAGCAGCCTTGTCGGTCGGGCTGAGGGTGCCGGTCTGGTCCATGACGCGCGCCGTGAGGGCGGGCACCGGTACCAGCTGCTGCGCCCAGGCGGAAGGCAGCCATGCACACAGGCCCAGCAACAGGCTGGCCAGCCAGATTCTCCAGCGGATGGCCGGTGCCAGTGTCAGGGCGCTGCTGTGCATCACGGAGTGCCTCGTTCAGGCAAGGCGCTTACTGCTTCTTCTCGTCACCGAAATCCACCTTGGGCGGGGCGGAAATGGCGGCTTCGTTTTCGACCGTGAAGTTGGCCTTGGGCTTGTAGCCGAAGATCATGGCAGTCAGGTTGGTCGGGAACTGGCGTGCGAGCACGTTATATTCCTGAACCGACTTGATGTAGTTGTTGCGGGCCACGGTGATGCGGTTTTCGGTACCTTCCAGCGTCACACGCAGGTCGCGGAAGGCCTGGTTGGCGCGCAGCTGGGGATACTGTTCGGCCACGACCATCAGGCGCGACAGGGCGCCGGAGAGCTCACCCTGGGCATCCTGGAACTTCTTGAAGGCTTCCGGGTTGTTGACCAGTTCGGGTGTGGCCTGGATGGAGGTGGCCTTGGCGCGGGCCTCGATCACCTTGGTCAGGGTTTCCTGCTCGAAATTGGCTTCGCCCTTGACGGTGGCCACGATGTTGGGCACCAGGTCGGCGCGACGCTGGTACTGGTTGAGCACTTCGCTCCAGGACGACTTGACTTGTTCGTCCAGCGACTGGAACTGGTTATAGCCGCAGCCGCTGAGGCTGAACAGGCCGAGAATGGAAATCAGGATCAGGAACCAGCGTTTCATGGTGGAGGTCTCCCCGGTGGGTGCAAGAATACTGCAAGCATAGCGCAGTTTTTTTGCGGCTTCCTGCAGGAATACGCCGACAGATGGCGCCAGCGTGACAGAGTCAACATACAGCCTTTGCCGGCTGATATGCTGGCGGCATGGAGTTTCACTACCGTCCCCCGCGCTGGCTGCCGGACGGCCATAGCCAGACCATCTGGCCGGCGCTGTATGCCCGTGCCTGGAGCGGGGAGCGGCCACGCTATGTGCGCACGCGCTGGGATGCCCCGGATGGCGATTTTGTTGACGTGGACTGGTTGCAGCCGGTGCTGGGGGATCACGACTTCCGCGGTGTGTCCTGTCGGGATTCCGGGAGGGAAGCGCCTCTTGCCAATGAGGTGGGAGGCAGGAACGGGGAAGCGGTGAAGGCCGAGGGCGGCCCGTCGTCAGTCGGAGGGCAGCGGAAGCCTGCCCTGCTGGTGCTGTTTCATGGTCTGGAGGGCTCTTCCGCCAGCCATTACGCCCTGGCGATTGCGGACCGGGCACGCAGCCTTGGCTGGGCGTTTGCGGTGCCGATGTTCCGCGGTTGCAGCGGGGAGCCGAACCGAGCGGCGCGTGCCTATCACAGCGGAGACTGGAGCGAGGTCGACTGGATCCTCGCACGCATGCAGGCCTGGAAAGATGAACACCTGGGGCCAGAGGCGGCGCTTTTCGTGGCCGGCGTGTCGCTTGGGGGCAATGCCTTGCTGCGCTGGGCCCAGCAGCAGGGTACGCGTGCGATGGAGCGGGCGAGCGCTCTGGCTGTCATCAGTGCCCCGCTGGATCTGGCGGCTTGCGGGCACGCGCTGCACCGGGGATTCAACCGCGTGAGCTATGAACGCATGTTTCTCGCAAGCATGAAGCACAAGGCACGGCAGAAGGCGGCGCAGTATCCGGACCTGTTCGATCTGCAGCGGGTGTTGCGGGCGCGCAGCCTGTTCGATTTCGATGATGCATTCACGGGGCCGCTGCACGGCTTTGGCGGGGCGGATGACTACTGGCGGCGGGCATCCTCGCGGCCGCATCTGCATGCGCTGCAGATTCCGACCTTGTTGCTCAATGCGCGCAACGATCCGTTCGTGCCGGCTTCCGTGTTGCCTGCGGCCGGTGATGTGCCCGACTGTGTCACGCTGTGGCAGCCGAAGGCGGGAGGACACGTCGGGTTTGCGGAAGGGCGGTGGCCGGGACAGGTGCTGGGCATGCCCCGGGCCGTCACGGACTGGATGCAGGCGACTTGCGCCACAATCAGCAACAAGGGGCACGGAGCCCCGCAGGAGTAGAGCAATGGACGAACTGGTAAGACAGGCGATGGCGAAGTGGCCGAATGTGCCGCATGCATATGGCTGGCTGGGTCTGGGCATGCGGGGAGACTGGTACTTGCGGGACGAGGCGGCGCAGGCGGCGGGTCCGTTCAGCGGCCCCGGCAGCAGCGCGGCCAGCCGGGGTTCAGTGCTGCAGCTGGAGAAGCTGGTCGAGTTCATCGGCCGCAACTATCTGGTGGACGAGCAGGGGCGCTGGTATTTCCAGAATGGCCCGCAGCGGGTGTTCGTGGAGCTGGAAAGCACGCCCTGGGTGCTGCGCGTCGAGCAGCAGGGGGACGGCTACAAGGTGTGTACGCACACCGGCCTGCCTGCGAAAGTGGAACGTGCGCTGTGCGACGAGGAGGGGCATGTCTACCTCGTTACTGACCACGGCCTGGGTCTGGTGCACACGCTGGACACACTGGTGATGGCGGAGGCGGTCGAAGATGTGATGTGGCCGCTGGAAGATGTGCAGGCGGCCAGCCTGCCGGAGCGCTTTGGTTACCGCATGAGCCCGCAGAAGGATCAGCAGGCCTGATTCCTGCATGAAAAAACACCCCAAGGCTGCATGACAGCATTGGGGTGTCTGGGGCGGCTGGCACCGGTGGTACCAGCGGCAGGGGATTACTTGGCGACGCTGACCATGTACTGGACGGCAGCCTTGACTTCATCGTCGGAAGCGGTGGAGCCGCCCTTGGGAGGCATTACGCCTTTCTTGCCGGTGAAGCCTTCGATGGCGTGCTTGAACAGCGTGGCTTCGCCTTGGGCGATGCGCGGGGCCCAGTCGGCCTTGTCATCCAGCTTGGGAGCGCCGGCCACACCAGCAGCGTGGCAAACTTGGCAGGAAGCCTTGTACAGGGCTTCGCCGTTGCCACCGGCAGCGGCGGCAGCAGGAGCGGCGGCAACTGCCGCGCTGGCGGCTGCGGGAGCTGCTTCAGAGGCGGCAGGAGCTGCGGCGGAAGCGTCGGCGGCCGGGGCGGAGGCGGCACCGGAAGCAGCACCGGCTGCGCCGTCAGCGGCAGCAGGCTCGGGGAAGCTGCCACCGCTCTTGTTGGCCATGAAGACCACGGCGCGCTTGACTTCGTCGTCGGTGAAGGTCGTGCCGCCACGCGGAGGCATGGTGCCCTTGGCGCCGGTGAAGCCTTCGATGGCGTGCTTGTACAGGGTTTCGACGCCCTGGCCGATACGCGGACCCCAGTCGGCTGCATCGGCCAGCTTGGGAGCGCCAGTTACGCCAGCGTCGTGACAGGCTGCACAGGCAGCCTTGTAGGCTTCTTCGCCGGTTTTGGGAGCGCCGCCGGCAGCGGGGGCTTCCTGCAGTTCGACGCTGCCAACTTTCTGGATGCGCTGGGCGGCAGCCATCTGTGCTGCGGGGCTGTCTGCATTGAAGGACGGAGTGGCGTAGGTGCTGAAGTACACCGCGATGGCCAGCAGTGCAAACAGGGCACCGAAGGTGAGCACAGCGACAATCGCCAACTGGCGGTTCTTGGTCGCCTCGGAAACATTGTATGTATCAAGAGCGTTCTGGCTCATAACGTCCTCAGGGCAGTGTTGATTGGAAACTAAAAGTGACAGGCAATTATAGTCACCGCTGCTGCAAAAAACACCTACAATTGCCGGTTGCTGCACGGTTCCTGTCATGCTTACCACAACATCCGGGCCCTGCAGCAGCTTTCTTTTTTGCGCGACTGTAGCTCAGTGGATAGAGTATTGGCCTCCGAAGCCAAGGGTCGTGGGTTCGATCCCCGCCAGTCGCGCCACCTTCCCCATCATATCCAGCTCTGTTGCCATCGAGCCCGCTTTTGCAGGAAAGCGGGTTTTTTCGTTGGTGCGGTCTGCTTGCTGGAGGGTGCGTAGTACAAAAAATCCCCCAGACCCGAAGGCGTGGGGGACCGGATCGGGAGCGCCCCGTTGCCGGGGCATGCTCTTCTTACAGCGCGATCGGGCCGCCGTCCTTGCGCGTCACCACGACCGTGGCAGAGCGCGGACGCTTGTGGCCCTGGTGGTGGCTGATGATGCCCGGCTGGTTGCCCGGCCAGTGGCTGGTGAAGGTGTTGGTGGCGAAATCGCCCTTGTCTTCACCCGGGTGTTGCACGTTGAAGAACAGCGTCTTGCCATCGGGAGTGACCACCACACCGGTGATTTCGCAGTCGAACGGGCCGACCAGGAAGCGGCGCACGTTGGCACCCGTGGCGTGGGCACCCATGATGGTTTCCTGGCCGTCGCTGGTGGTGACGCGCTTGCCATCACCCACCTGGCCCGGAATGGCCGCCAGCATCATGCAGTTGGTCACGTCGGTATAGGAGCCGTCGTCGGTCTGGATCCACAGCAGGCCGGCACCACCGTCGGTACGCTGGTCGAAATACAGGCCGTCGGGGCTGGAGAAGTCGTTGGTGGCGGACAGGTTGGAGAGGTTCTCGCTCTGCTTGCCGTCCACGCGGGCGCCGAACAGGTAGATGTCCCACTGGAACTTGGTACCGGCCTGGCTGCCTTCTTCGCGCCAGCGCACGATGTGGCCGTTGGTGTTGCCGATGCGCGGGTTGGCCGCGTCCAGCGGGATCTTCACGCCGTCACGCTTGGAGTTGTTGGTCATGGTCATGTAAACCTCGTTGTTCAACGGGTTCACACCGCCCCATTCGGGACGGTCCATCTTGGTGGCGCCCATGAAGTCGGCTGCCAGACGGCAGTGCATGACCACGTCGGCCTGGTCGGCAAACGGGTAGACCGGGTTGGAGGCGTCGATGCCGTTCTTGCCGTGGGTCAGCTCCAGCCATTCGCCAGTGCCGTCGTCATTGAACTTGGCGGCGTACAGCGTGCCCTTGTCCAGGTACTTTGCGCCGGCAGCAGCACCACCGTTGACGTCCTTCGGATCCCACTTGGCATCGGACACGAACTTGAACACGTATTCGTTGCGGGCATCGTCACCGGAGTAGATCACGATGGGTTCGCCAGCCTTGGCGGGAGCGGGCCAGGCGCCTTCGTGGTTGAAGCGGCCGAGGGCCGAGCGCTTGACCGGCTTGGAGTCGGGGCGGAAGGGGTCGATTTCCACAACCCAGCCGAAGCTGTTGAAGATGTTGCGGTAGTCATCCCTGGCCGCAGCAGCACTCACGGCGCTGTTCCAGCGCTTGAATTCCTCGCCTTCGGGGGTGTCCCAGCCGTAGGGGTTCTCGCGGCCCTGGGGCAGGCCGTAGCGGTTGAGCGCCACGATTTCGGAGGCGGAACGCTGAGTGTCGTCGTCGACAGCGCGACCGATCACGTTCAGGTAGTTCTCTTCGCAGGTGAGGTAAGTGCCCCAGGGGGTGTAGCCGCAGGCGCAGTTGTTGTTCATGCCGAAGGCTTCCTTGCCATCCACGGACAGCTTGGTCACCAGCTTGGCGTTGCCGGCTGCCGGGCCGGCCATCTCCATCGGTGTGGCGGAGTGCACGCGACGGTTGTATTTGGAGCCGCGCACCATTTCCATCTCGTTGCTGCCGGCCTTGCGCTGGATTTCGGACACGCTGGCGCCGTGGGCAAAGATTTCCTTGCGGACTTCTTCGGCCGGACGCTTGCCATCCACACGGGTGCTGCCAGCCGGGTGCAGACCGTAGGGGGCGACCACGTACTCGTGGTTCACGCACAGCAGGCCGCGGTCGGAGCGGTTGGCGTCGAACTTGCCGTCGTCGCTCAGGCCGAAGTAGTACATGCCGTCATGGCCGTCGCCGATACGGCGCTGATAGGATTCGGCGCTCTCGGTGCCTGTGTCGCTCCAGGAGGTGTCGCCATAGTGCAGCGGATCGCCGAGCGCGTGCAGGATGCTGACCTGGTAATCCTTGGGTACCGTCACCAGGTCGGCGTTGGTGTGGGCCACCGGTTCGAAGTTCAGTTTCAGTTCCTTGGGGCCATTGCTGACCGGAGGCTTGGCCGGGCCGGAGCCATCACCGCCGCAGGCCGTCAGGCCAACGGAGCCAAGCAGGACACCAGCGGACGTGGCCACGCTGCCGCGCAGTACGCCACGGCGGTTCATGTTGGCCGCCAGGATGTCGGAGAAGTGGGCATTGCCGCTGTGGTTGACGATTTCGTTGTCGTCGTACGTGGAAATTTCGGTAGTGGTAGTAGGTTTCATGAGGGCTCCAGGCAAATGGGTCCGTGCATGATGCGTGGCTCAGGTTACAGACCTGTGACATGCGCAAGCAGATGCGAACGGGCGGTCACTTTGGCCGGGATCCGGAAAAATCCTTCGAAATATTCGGCACTTAAGAGCGAGGTACTAGCTGCTACAGCGTTTCCCGGGCGTACGGAATTCCTTCGTCGTCGTAAATCTCGTAGATCAGCGTGAGCAGGTTGCGCAGGTCCTGCGAGTCGTCCAGCATGCGGATGGCCATGACGATGGGGGAGGTGACGCCGCGTTCGTCCAGCGGCAGGTAGGTGACGTCGGTGCGCTGCATGCCGTGCACGCTTTTCGGCACGATGGACAGGCCGGCGCCGGCGGCGACCAGGCCGAGGGCGATCTGCAATTCGCGCACTTCCTGCATGTTGGCCGGTTCGAGGCCGCGGTCGCGGAAGGCGGCCAGCACCTGGTCGGCAAAGCTCGGCCGCGGGGCGCGCGGGAACAGGATGAGCGGTTCATGCACGATCTGCTGCAGGCGCACCGGCTTGCCGGCCAGACCGAGCGGGTGCTCGAAGGGCACGGCCAGCATCATCACTTCCTCGCGCAACACGATGCGGCGCACGTTGGCATCGTCGATGCGCACGCGGCCGAAGCCGACGTCGATGCGGCCTTCCTTGAGCGCCTGGTTCTGCTCCACCGTGGCCATCTCGTGCAGGGTGAGTTCGATGTGGCTGTATTCGCTGCGAAAGCGCCGGATGATCTTGGGCAGGATGCCGTACAGGGTGGATGGCACGAAGCCGAGCGAGAGCTTGCGCTCGATCTTGCCGATGCGGCGCGTCATGGCCTGCACGTCCTGGGCGCGCGCCAGCATGTCGCGTGCGTGGCCGTAGAAGAAGCGGCCGGCTTCGGTGAGCTTGAGCGGGCGTGTGCCGCGCTGGAACAGCGGGGTGCCCAGCTCCTCTTCCAGTTGCTGGATCTGCCGGCTCAGCGGGGGCTGGGCGATGAACAGGCGCTCGGATGCGCGGGTGAAATTGCGTTCTTCGGCAACGGCGACGAAGTAGCGCAGATGGCGGAGTTCCATGGCCTGACTCCTCCTGAAAAAGACGCCTTGGAAGGGGCAAGAAAGCGCTTCATCGAACTATACCAATAAGGTATGAAATATATACCAAATCAGTCTTTGACGCTTCAAATCGCCCCAATTACAGTCCAAATCTCGATATTCTGCAAAAAATGATGTTTGCAGGGTATGGTAGGGATAACCCTTGGAGATCGAAAACGGTGTCGGGGTTGCCAGTGGCAGGGACAGGCCGACGCAATGCATGGAACCGTCCCGATTCAAAGCATGGAGCGAGGAGACAAGGATGATTCCCATCAAAGTGGAACCCAACCAGGGCAGCGTCAATCTGGACGGCCTGCTGATCGAGGACGAGGCCAGCGGCGATTACCGCCTGAACCGCCGCGCCTTCACCGACGAGAAGCTGTTCGAACTCGAGATGAAATACATCTTCGAGGGCAACTGGATCTTTCTGGCACACGAGAGCCAGATTCCGAACAACAACGACTATTACACCACCACCATGGGCCGCCAGCCGGTGTTCATTGCGCGCAACCGCAATGGCGAGCTGAACGCCTTCATCAACGCCTGCCCGCACCGCGGCGCCACGCTGTGCCGCCACAAGAAGGGCAACAAGGCCACCTACACCTGTCCGTTCCATGGCTGGACCTTCAACAACAGCGGCAAGCTGCTGAAGGTGAAGGATCCGGAAGATGCCGGTTACCCCGACAGCTTCAACAAGGAAGGCTCGCACGACCTGAAGAAGGTGGCGCGCTTCGAGAACTACCGTGGCTTCCTGTTCGGCAGCCTGAACCCCGACGTGAAGCCGCTGACCGAGTTCCTGGGCGAAGCGGCCAAGATCATCGACATGATCGTGGACCAGTCGCCCGAAGGGCTGGAAGTACTGCGCGGAGCGTCGTCCTACACCTTCGACGGCAACTGGAAGCTGACCGCCGAGAACGGCGCGGACGGCTATCACGTGACGGCCGTGCACTGGAACTATGCCGCCACCACCAGCCGCCGCAAGGAAGAGAACGCCCGCGAGGACAAGATCAAGGCGATGGACGCCGGCTCCTGGGGCAAGCAGGGCGGCGGCAGCTATGCCTTCGAGCATGGCCACATGCTGCTGTGGACACTGTGGGGCAACCCGGAAGACCGTCCCAACTTCCCGCGTCGCGAGGAATACATCGAGAAATTCGGAGAGGCCCGTGCCGACTGGATGGTGAAGCGTTCGCGCAACCTGTGCCTGTACCCCAACGTGTACCTGATGGACCAGTTCGGTTCGCAGATCCGTGTGGTGCGCCCGATTTCCGTGAACAAGTCGGAAGTGACGATCTACTGCATCGCTCCCAAGGGCGAGGCACCCGAGGCGCGTGCCCGCCGCATCCGCCAGTACGAGGACTTCTTCAACGCCAGCGGCATGGCCACGCCGGACGATCTGGAAGAGTTCCGCGCCTGCCAGCAGGGTTACAACGGCATTGCGCTGGAGTGGAACGACCAGTCGCGCGGCAGCAAGCACTGGATCCGCGGTGCGGACGAAGCCGCCGAAGCCATCGGCCTGAAGCCGCTGCTGTCGGGCGTGAAGACCGAGGACGAAGGACTGTACACGCTGCAGCACCACTACTGGATGGAAGTGATGCAGCAGGCCGTGGAGAAGGAAGGAGCAGCAGCATGAGCGCGAACAACGATCTGGTGAACCTGAAGGCATTCCTGTACAAGGAAGCGCGCCTGCTCGATGACGAGCAGTGGGACGAATGGCTGGAGTGCTACGACGAGAACGCGCAGTTCTGGATGCCTTCCTGGGATGACGATGACACGCTGGTGACCGATCCGCAGACCGAGATCTCGCTGATCTACTACCCGAACCGCCAGGGTCTGGAAGACCGCGTGTTCCGCATCAAGACCGAGCGCTCCAGCGCCACCATGCCGGACACTCGCACCAGCCACAACATCAGCAACGTGGAGCTGGAAGGGCAGGAGGGCGACATCGTCACCGTGCGCTTCAACTGGCACACGCTGAGCTTCCGCTACAAGACGATCTACCAGTACTTCGGCATGTCGCGCTACCGCATCGACGTGTCCGGCGCACAGCCGAAGATCGTGGACAAGTACGTGGTGCTGAAGAACGACTACATCAACCAGGTGATCGATATCTATCACATCTGAGAAAGGACGCGCCGGCGCTTGCATGAGGGCCGGTGCCCACAAGAAAGGCTACGGCAGAGCAGCGCGTGGCCGCAGGAGACCAACATGACGTACAACATCGCACTGCAGTTCGAGGACGGTGTCACCCGCTTCATCCACTGCAAACCCGGCGAGAAGGTGGCCGATGCCGCCTATCGCCAGAAGCTCAACATCCCGCTGGACTGCCGTGATGGCGCCTGCGGCACCTGCCGCTGCCATTGCGAATCGGGCAGCTATGACATGCCCGAGTCCGGCTATGTGGAAGATGCGCTGACGCCGGACGAGGCCGCCGAGGGCTATGTGCTGACCTGCCAGATGACGCCGACTTCCGACTGCGTCGTGAAGGTGCCGGCTTCGTCTGCCGCCTGCAAGACCGGCGTGCACAACTTCGACGGCGCCGTGGCAGCGGTACAGCGCCTGTCGGATACGACGTTCGGCTTTGCCATCCAGCTGGACGATCCTAACAGCCTGAGCTTTCTGCCGGGCCAGTACATGAATGTGCAGATTCCGGGCACGGAGCTGACGCGCGCCTATTCCTTCAGCTCGCCGCCCGGTGCGGCGCAGGCCGAATTCGTGGTGCGCAATGTGCCGGGTGGCCGCATGAGCGGCTATCTGGGCGAGCAGGCCAAGGTGGATGAGCGCATCCGCATCTCCGGCCCCTACGGCAGCTTCTACCTGCGTCCGGTGCAGCGGCCGGTGCTGTTCCTGGCCGGTGGCACGGGGCTGGCGCCGTTCCTGTCGATGCTGGATGTGCTGGCGAAGACCGGCAGCACGCAGCCGGTGCGCATGGTGCTGGGCGTGACCAATGATGCCGATCTGGTCGCCATCGACAAGCTCGAGCAGATCAGGGCGCAGCATGACTGGTTCGATTTCCGCACCTGCGTGGCGGCGCCCGAGAGCGCGCACGAGCGCAAGGGCTATGTGACGCAGCACCTGGAGACCGAATGGCTGAACGGTGGCGATGTGGATGTCTACCTGTGCGGCCCGGTGCCCATGGTGGATGCCGTGCGTTACTGGCTGGACGAGCAGGGCGTGAAGCCGGCCAGCTTCCATTACGAGAAATTCTCTCCGAGCGAGGCCTGAGATGCAGGGACGTGAACGCTACGCTGGCAAGACGGTGATCGTGACGGGCGCGGCGCAGGGCATCGGCCGCGGCGTGGCGCTGGCCCTGGCAGGGGAAGGCGCACGCCTGCTGCTGGCGGACCGCTCCGATCTGGTGCAGGAAACGGCCGAGGAGGCGCGCGCCCTGGGGGCCGACGTGGCGGTGGAGCTGGCCGATCTGGAAACCTGGGCCGGTGCCGAAGCCGTGGCCAAGGCGGCGGTGAAGCGGTACAAACGCATCGACGTGCTGATCAACAACGTGGGCGGTTCGATCTGGTTCAAGCCCTACGAGGAATACCAGCCGGAGGAAGTGGAAGCCGAAGTGCGCCGCTCGCTGTTTCCCACGCTGTGGATGTGTCGCGCCGTACTGCCGCAGATGCTCAAGCAGAAGGGCGGGGCGATCGTGAACGTGTCGTCCATCGCCACGCGCGGCATCTACCGCATTCCCTACTCCGCTTCCAAGGGCGGCGTGAATGCGCTGACGGCCAGTCTGGCGTTCGAGCATGCGCAGGACGGCATCCGCGTGAACGCGGTGGCCACCGGCGGCACCGAAGCGCCGCCGCGCCGCATTCCGCGCAATCCGAACAAGCTCAGCAAGAAGGAGAAGAGCTGGATGCAGGGCATTGTCGACCAGACGCTGTCCAGCAGCCTGATGCACCGTTACGGTACGATCGACGAGCAGGTCGGTGCCATCCTGTTCCTGGGATCGGACGAGGCCTCGTACATCACCGGATCGGTGCTGCCGGTGGGCGGTGGCGATCAGGGCTGAACCTGCTCTCCAGTCACAGGGAAGTTCCATGCGCAGTACCCTCTCCGGCGCGCCCGATGCGCACGCCCATGGCCCGATGTCGGCCATTCTGGCCGGCCTGCTGGCCGTGGCGGTGTCCTATGCGGGCCCATTGCTGATCTTTTTCCAGGCAGCGCACGCCGGCAACATGTCGCCGGAGATGACGACCTCCTGGGTCTGGGCCATCTCCGTGGGGGCGGGCGTGTCGGGCATTTTCCTGAGCTGGTTCCTGAAGGTGCCGGTGGTGACGGCTTGGTCGGCACCGGGCACGGCGCTGCTGATCACGCTGTTTCCGGCGATCACCATGCCGGAGGTGGTGGGGGCTTACATCACGGCCGCGGTGCTGATCTTCGTGGTGGGCGTAAGCGGCTACTTCGACAAGCTGGTGCGCATGATTCCGCGCGGGGTGGCGGCCGGCATGATGGCGGGCATCCTGTTCCAGTTCGGCCTGAACGTGTTCAAGGCCACCGCCAGCATGCCGGAGATTGCGCTGAGCATGATCGTGGTCTACCTGCTGGCGCGGCGCTTCTTTGTCCGCTATGCGGTGCTGCTGGTGCTGCTGGCGGGGGTGTTGCTGTCGTGGTCGCTGGGGCAGACGCAGTTCCAGCGCGTGACGCTGGAGATTGCCACGCCGGTGTTCACCCTGCCGCAGTGGACCTGGCAGAGCACGCTCAGCTTTGCCCTGCCGCTGGTGCTGGTGAGCCTGACCGGGCAGTTCCTGCCCGGCATGGCGATCCTGCAGCTGTCGGGCTACCACACGCCGGCGCGGCCCATCATCATGGTGACCAGCCTCACTTCGCTGGCAGTGGCGGCGTTTGGCGGAATCACCACGGTGCTGGCCGCCATCACGGCGGCGCTGTGCACCGGCAAGGATGCGCATGAGGATCCGGGCAAGCGCTACATCGCGGGCATTGCCAATGGCGTGTTCTATCTGGTGGGGGCGCTGTTTGCCGGCTCCATCGTGACGCTGTTTGCGGCGCTGCCGCCGGCCTTCGTGGCGGCACTGGCGGGGCTGGCGCTGATCGGCGCCATCACCAGCAACGTGGTGGCGGCCATGGAGCAGCCCGAGCACCGCGAATCGGCCATCGTGTGCTTTCTGGCGACGGCCTCCGGCATGACGTTTCTGGGGCTGGGCTCGGCCTTCTGGGGCATCGTGATCGGCTCGCTGGCGCATGCCATCCTGAGCTGGCGCAAGCGCAGCCAGGCGGCGCCTGCCGTGACGCCGGCCGTGCGCAGTGCATCCACATCCACCGGGGCCGGGGCGCCGCGCTGAGACAGCGGCGCGCCTGCAGCATCCTGCTTCGAGGAGGTATACCGATTCAGTGATATTTCCGTGAATCCCGCATACCTGAGTAACAAAGTTGGGCTTTCGTCCAATTCCAGCAACATAGGTTGCGCCTGCGCAAGGCGATTTAGGAAAAACCCCTAAATCTGTCGCAAGAGTGACCTTCTATGATGCAGCCCGGCAGTTAACGTAAACGTCAAATCAAAAGAGCGTGACGAAGGCTGCCGCTCCTGATCCGCAGTGCGCGGGTGCTGTCACCGTCCTGTCAGGCGAGACCAGCATGCTGCTCCTGTTTGCCCTCGGCAATTTCGCCAAAGACTGCTCCTGGTTCCGCCAGGAGGCCGGCTCGTCACGACAGGCCGACAACAAGGAAAACTACCATGAGACACGTGGACCTGCATGCCCTGATAGACCATGCGAAATTTCAGCGCTTCCACTGGATCGTTTTGATCTGGTGTACGCTCATCATCATCTTTGACGGCTACGATCTGGCCGTGGCCGGTGCGGCCCTGCCGTCCATCATGAAGGAAATGGGCGTGTCGCCCACCAACGCCGGCTTCATGATGAGCTCGGCCCTGTTCGGCATGATGTTCGGCGCCATTTTCCTCGGCACCATGGCCGACAAGGTCGGCCGCCGCTGGACCATCGCCATCTGTATCGCGCTGTTCAGCATCTTCACCGCGGCAGCCGGTCTCACGCACGAGCCGATCTCGTTCAGCGTGATGCGCTTCCTAGCCGGTCTCGGCATCGGCGGCGTGCTGCCCAACGTGGTGGCACACATGGCCGAATACTCCCCGCGCAAGATCCGCTCCACCATGGTGACGCTGATGTTCTCCGGCTATGCCGTGGGCGGCATGCTGGCTGCCGTGCTGGGCAAGGGCCTGATCGCCGACTATGGCTGGCAGGCCGTGTTCTTCGCCGCTGCTGCGCCGCTGATCCTGGTGCCGTTCATGATGATGTCGCTGCCCGAATCCGCCACCTACCTGATCAAGAAGGGCCGTCACGCCGATCTGCAGAAGATTGCCCATCGCATCGAGCCCAGCTACGTGGCGCAACAGGGTGACCATTTCGCGCTGCCCGCATCCGACAACAAGGACCAGTCCGTCAGCCTGGGCCGCCTGTTCCAGGAAGGCCGCGGTTTCAGCACCATCATGTTCTGGATCGCCTTCTTCATGTGCCTGTTCATGGTCTACGCCCTGAGCTCCTGGCTCGCCAAGCTGATGGCCAACGCCGGCTACAGCCTGGGTTCCGCCCTGACCTTCGTGCTGGTGCTGAACTTCGGGGCCATGATCGGCGCCATCGGTGGCGGCTGGCTGGCTGACCGCTTCAACATCAAGGTGGTGCAGATCGTGTTCTACGCCCTGGCGGCGATCTCGATCACCTCGCTGGGCTACAAGCTGCCGCTGCCGCTGCTGTACGTCATGGTCGGCCTGGCCGGTGCTTCCACCATCGGTACGCAGATCGTGACCTACGCCTACGTGGGCCAGTTCTACCCCTACGATGTGCGCTCCACCGGCATCGGCTGGGCCTCCGGCGTGGGCCGTGCCGGCGCCATCCTGGCCCCGATCGTGATCGGTATCCTGGTGGCCATGGAACTGCCGCTGCAGATGAACTTCCTGGCCATCGCGCTGCCGGCCGTGGTGGCTGCCCTGGCGATTGCCTTCATCAACCCGAAGAAGTCGCACTCGCATCTGGTGCACGTGCAGACCGCAGCAGCGCCTGCGCGTTAAGCTGCTCTCCTGAACCCGGCTGCGCCTGCGGGCGCAGTGGGCGGGAAATACATACCGCAGTTCCTTGCGAGAGGGGCTGCGGTTTTTTTATGGCCTGTGGGTTGTTTTACGGCGTTTCGGAGTGGTTGGTCTGGTTGCCAGCTATGTGCCTTGCCTTCTGGTGCCGTGGCAGGGCTCGTTCATCGAGGCAGTGGGGCATCGAAAGGCCGCGCATGCTGGCCGTTTGCGGCATTCTTGGATGCGCATATGAGTGTAGAAAGGGGCTGATGCCGTGCTCTGCTGATTGCTCGGCAGGATCAAGTAGGTGAGCACAGGATTGTGATTCCTGGCGTCTGGAGGCTGATCAGATTCCGGCAATCCTCCCCCCCCATGGATGATCAGGCTGCTTGAGCGCGGCGGCAAGGGATGCGAGGCGAACATTGGAAGAGCAGACCAGTGCAGGGGTGTTGGCTGTCCGGAGATACGCGATACGAAGGCAGCGTATTCGTCTGCTGACGCTCTGGCATCAAACGCAAGGCATGATTGTCGGTTTGGCCCCAGTCTGCACTGAGCGGGCGCGACACCGGTCTAGCAAAGAAAAGGCGCGCTACCCCTCGGCTAGCGCGCCTCGCCGGCAGGCTCACGCCTGCCGGAAGAAGGACCCGTGTATCAGGCCTTCTGCAGCATCTGGATGATGCTGGAGAAGTCCAGACCACCCTTGCCGGACAGGCTGTGCGCGGCGTACAGGCTGCGGGCCATGGCGCCCAGCGGGGTGCTGGCGCGCACGTGCATGGCGTTTTCCTGGGCCAGACCCAGGTCCTTCAGCATCAGGTCGGTGCCGAAACCGCCGGCGTAGCCCTTGCTGGCCGGGGTGGTTTCCATCACGCCGGGCACGGGGTTGTATTTCTCCAGCGCCCAGTTGCCGCCGGAGCTGCGGCGCATGATCTCGGCCAGTGCCTTGGGATCCAGACCGTTGGCCAGACCCAGGGCCATGGCTTCGCTGGTGCCGATCATCAGGATGCCGAGCAGCATGTTGTTGCAGATCTTGGCGGTCTGGCCCGCGCCGACGGAGCCGGCGTGGAAGATGTTGGCGCCCATTTTCTCGAGCAGCGGGCGGGCACGCTCCAGCGCGGCATCGTCACCACCGACCATGAAGGTCAGCGTGCCGGCAGCAGCGCCGGCGGTACCGCCGGAGACCGGGGCGTCGATGAAGGCAAAGCCCTTGGCGGTGGCAGCAGCGCCCACCTTCTGTGCGCTGGCAGCGGCGATGGTGGAGCTGTCGATGATCAGTGCGCCGGCAGGCAGCACGTCGAGCAGGCCGGGCTGGCCGTCCTTGCCCAGGTACAGGGCTTCGACGTGGGCGCTGGCGGGCAGCATGCTGACGACGACTTCGGCGTCCTTGGCAGCGTCGTTGGCGCTGGCAGCCACGGTCACGCCTTCGGCCTTGACGGCGTCGCAGGCAGCCTGGGACAGGTCGAAGGCCTTGACCGTGTGGCCGGCCTTCTGCAGGTTGATGGCCATGGGGCCGCCCATGTTGCCGATGCCGATGAATGCGATGTTCATGAGGTGTCTCCTTGTGGATGGAATAGGGATAAGCGGAATCAGGAACGCCGCTGGCAGGATGGCGCAGCGGCGGACAGCAACGCCCGGCCGCGCAGGGCGGCAGTCGGGGCGCAGCAGAGGGTTTGCATCAGCGGATGGAGTCCAGGCCGCGGTCGCCCAGCAGGCGGCGCGACACGATCACGCGCATGATCTCGTTGGTGCCTTCCAGGATCTGGTGCACGCGCACGTCGCGCAGCAGGCGCTCCAGCGGGAATTCGCGCAGGTAGCCGTAGCCGCCGTGCAGCTGCAGCGCTTCGTTCACGACGTTGAAGCAGGCGTCGGTAGCAAAACGCTTGGCCATGGCGCAGTAGGTGGTGGCATCGGGGCTGCGCGTATCCAGCTTGAACGCGGCCAGACGCACCATCTGGCGCGCGGCGACCAGTTCGGTCTGCATGTCGGCCAGCTTGAACTGCAGTGCCTGGAACGCGGCCAGCTTCTTGCCGAACTGGCTGCGCTCGTTCATGTACTGCTGGGCAGCATTGAGCGCGCCCTGGGCAGCGCCCACGGAGCAGGTGGCGATGTTGATGCGTCCGCCGTCCAGACCCTTCATGGCGATCTTGAAACCTTCGCCTTCCTGGCCCAGCAGGTGGCTGGCGGGCACGCGCACGTCGCTGAAGCTGATGGCGCGTGTGGGCTGACTGTGCCAGCCGAGCTTTTCCTCGTTCTTGCCGTACTGGATGCCCGGCAGGTTGGCCGGCACCAGCAGGGCGGAGATGCCTTCGGCACCCGGGCCGCCGGTGCGGGCCATCAGCACCAGCACATCGGTGGCGCCAGCGCCGGAGATGAACATCTTCTCGCCGTTGATGACGTATTCGTCGCCTTCCAGCTTGGCCGTGGTGCGCAGGCTGCCGGCGTCGCTGCCGGCGCCGGGCTCGGTCAGGCAGTAGCTGGCCAGCTGGTCACCGGCGGTGAGGGCGGGCGCGTACTGCTCGGCGATCTCGGGCCTGGCCCAGTTGGTGATCATCCACGTCGCCATGTTGTGGATGGTGATGAAGGCGGTGGTGGACGGGTCGACCGCTGCCAGTTCCTCGAACACCAGCGTGGCATCGAGGCGCGACAGGCCGAGGCCGCCGTATTCTTCGGAAGCGTACAGGCCGCAGAAACCCAGGGCGCCGGCGGTGGCGATGGCTTGGCGCGGAAAGATGTGTTCGGCGTCCCACTTGGCGGCGTTGGGGGCGAGTTCACCGGCGGCGTAGTCGCGCGCCACGCTGACGAACTGCTGCTGGTCGTCGGTCAGGTCGAAATACATGGTTTGTCTCCTCCTTCCCCGATCGGAAGGGGTCTCGATGCTTGTTGGTGGCCGTCAGCGGGGACAGCGCATTTTTCGGTGTCGTGCAGGAGCGGCGGGTTGACCTTGCGCATCGCTTGCTGGAAAGGATGGCGCAGGATCGCGGCGTACCTGCGGCGGGAGTCCCCTTGCAAGGCGACTCCGGGAAACTTGGGGGAGGCCTGCCGGCGCAGGGCGGTCGTCTGGGTAACCGTCCCTGCGGGTCAGGCCGCAGCCGGAATTACTTCAGGCTGATGGTGGTGTGCACACCGCCGGCGTTGGCTTCGTCGAACCAGCGCTTGGTGATGGTCTTGGTCTGCGTGTAGAACGTGATGACCTGCTTGCCGTAGGGGCCCAGATCGCCCAGCTTGGAAGCGCGCGAACCGGTGAAGGAGAACAGCGGAACCGGCACGGGAATCGGCACGTTGATGCCGACCTGACCGACGTCGATCTCTTCCTGGAACTTGTGCGCTGCTGCGCCGCTCTGGGTGAACAGGGCGGTACCGTTGCCGTTCGGGTTGTCATTGATGATCTGGATGGCTTCTTCCAGGGTCTCGGCACCCATCACGCACATCACCGGGCCGAAGATTTCCTGCTTGTAGATGTCCATGTCGACGGTCACGTCCTTGAACAGGGTCGGGCCGACGAAGTTGCCATTGGCTTCAGCGCCTTCCAGCTGCGGGTTGCGGCCGTCCAGCACCAGGGTGGCACCTTGCTCCACGCCGGAGGCGATCAGGTTGTCCACGCGGGCGCGGGCGTTCTTGTTGACCAGCGGGCCGACGTCCACACCGGGGGTGGCGCCGTTGCCGACCTTCAGGCCCTTGGCGCGCTCGGCGATCTCGTCCACCCAGTTGCGGGCTTCGCCCACCAGGATCACGACCGGCAGGGCCATGCAGCGCTGACCGGCAGCACCGAAGGAGGCGCCAGCCAGGGCGTTGAGCGTCTGCTCCTTGTTGCAGTCCGGCAGCACGATGGCGTGGTTCTTGGCGCCCATCATGCACTGCACGCGCTTACCGGCCAGGCTGGCGCGGTTGTAGACGTGCGTGCCCACGCCGGTGGAACCGACAAAGCTGATGGCCTTGATGTCCTTGTGGTCGCAGATGCCGTTCACGACGTCAACGCCGCCATGCACCACGTTCAGCACGCCAGCGGGGATGCCGGCTTCCAGCGCCAGTTCGCACAGGCGGATGGTGGACATGGGATCCTGCTCGGAGGGCTTGAGCACGAAGGTGTTGCCGGTGGCGATGGCCATGGGGAACATCCACAGCGGAATCATGGCCGGGAAGTTGAACGGGGTGATGCCGGCGCACACGCCCAGCGGCTGCAGGATGGTGTAGGTGTCGACACCGCCAGCCACGTTGTTGGCGAACTCGCCCATCTGCAGCGTGCCGATGTTGGCAGCGTGCTCGACCACTTCCAGGCCGCGGAACACGTCGCCTTCGGCGTCGGGCAGGGTCTTGCCCTGTTCACGCGTCAGGATGGCGGCTACTTCCTTGATGTTTTCGCGGATCAGCTGCTGCAGCTTCAGGAAGATGCGGGCGCGGGTGCCGATGGGGGTGTAGCGCCAGGTCTTGAAGGCTTCCTTGGCGGCGGCAACGGCGGCGTCCAGTTCTTCCTGGGTGGCCATGGGCACGCGGGCGATCACTTCCTGCGTGGCGGGGTTGACGACGTCGCGCCACTCGGTGGTCTTGGACTGGACGAATTCGCCGTTGATCAGAAGCGGTACGCTGGGGATGCTCATGGGATTGTCTCCTCGGTGTCGGTATGGAAAAAAGCAGGGTCGGACGCCAGGCCCGACCTTTGCAAAAATGGTATTCACAACCTTCGCAAATCTTCTACGTGTTTCCCCTAGGTTTTCGCTGTATCAGTGTGTGGGTGTGATACCTTTTGCAATTCGGGCAGTGCTTTTGCAAATGTTGTGCAAGAGGTTCCCGATCACGCCATTCGATTGACCCCATGACACGCAAACTCCTGATGGGCCCGGCGCTGCGGCGCCTGCGCGAGAAAAACCACCTGTCCCAGTCGGCCTTTGCCGAACGGCTGGGGCTGTCGTTCAGCTACATCTGCCAGCTGGAAAACAACCAGCGGCCGGTGACGGCCTCGGTGCTGCTCAAGCTGACGCAGGTGTTCCAGGTGGACCTGAGCGATTTTTCCGAGGATCGCAACCGGCGCCTGCTGGGCGAACTCGATGCGATCTTCCGCGACCAGGGGCTGGTGGGGGATGCCAGCGTGTCGCCGGCGGATATTGACCGCATGGTGCATACGGTGCCGGCACTGGCCGAGACGCTGGTGGCGCTGTACCAGAAGCAGTTGCACCTGCAGGAAGAGTTGCAGCAGCTGGTGGACCGCTTCTATGGCGATTCGCAGCAGGCGGCGCAGGCGCCGTTTCCCCACGAGGCGGCGCGCGACTTCTTCAACCGGCATGACAACTACTTCGACGCACTGGACCGGCAGGCCGAGCAGCTGGCACAGGACTGGGCGCTGCAGCCCGGGCGCAGGGCGGCGGCGCTGCGGGAACAGCTGCAGCAGGCGCATGGCATCGAGGTGGTGGCTGGCGAAGCGAACACGCTGGAGTTGCGCCAGTACGATGCGCGCCGGCGCCGTCTGGTGCTCAAGCCCCAGCTGGGCGATGCACAACAGGCCTTCCAGATGGCCACGCAGCTGTGCTTTCTGGCGCATGGCGACCTGCTGGACCAGGCCTGTGCCGACGAGACCGCATTGGCCGATGCACAGACGCGCACGCTGGCACGTCAGGGGTTGGCGCACTACTTTGCCGGTGCCCTGCTGCTGCCCTATGGCGAATTCCTGCAGGCCGCGCGCAGCATGCGCTATGACGTGGAGCAACTGCAGCGCCGCTTTCAGGTGAGTTTCGAGAGCGTGTGCCACCGTCTGAGCACGCTGCAGCGCAGTGGTGCGCGCGGGGTGCCGATGTACCTGATCCGCGTGGACCAGGCCGGCAACGTGAGCAAGCGGCAGAGCGCCAACTCGCTGCACTTTGCGCGTCATGGCGGCACCTGCCCGCTCTGGCATGTGTTCGAGGCCTTCGCGCAGCCGGGACAGATCCTGACACAGGTGGCCGAGATGCCGGATGGCACGCGCTATTTCGGCATTGCGCGCAGCGTGCAGCGTGGCGGCGGCAGCTTCCATGCGCCGCGCAAGCGCTTTGCCTTCGGCATCGGCTGCGAACTGGCGCAGGCGCGTGAACTGGTCTATGCCGATGGCTGGGATCTGCAGCAGCCGCGTGCCATCACGCCGATCGGGCCGGGCTGCCGCGTCTGTCCGCGCACCGATTGCGTGCAGCGCGCCTTTCCGCCAGCGGGCAAGCCGCTGCACAACGACGACTTCAGCGAATCGCTGGTGTCGTACCGGCTGGAGGGCTGATCAGATCAGCCCAGCAGGCCGTAGAGCATCACGGTCAGGATCAGCAGCGGGGTGACCTTGGTCAGGATGGTGAAGACCGCGCGCAGCAGGCCTGTGTTGTGCAGCGCGCCTTCGTTGCTGTTGGCAGCCACGAAGCCGGCCTGCTTCCAGCGCAGCAGCACGAACAGGCAGGTGAGCAGGCCGGTGATCGGCATCAGCAGCTTGCTGGAGAGGAAGTCGAACAGGTCGAACAGGTTCATGCCGCCAAGTTGCACATGGCTGAGCGTGCTGGACGAGAGCGCGCTCAGGCTGCCGAGGCCTACCAGCGCCAGCACGGTGAGCCAGGTGGCGCGGGCGCGCTCGATGCGCAGGCGCTCGTGGAGGATGGCGACCGGCACTTCCACCAGCGACAGCATGGCGCCGATGGCGGCAAAGGCGGTCAGCACGAAGAAGACGATCATCAGCAGATGCCCGAGAGGCATGCTGGCGAACACGGCGGGAATGGTCTGGAACAGCAGTGCCGGGCCGCTCGCCGGATTGAATCCGAGCGCGAACACGGCAGGGAAAATGGCCAGGCCGGCCAGCATGGACACGGTCAGGTCGGCCAGCATCACGGTGAGGGCGGTGCGCGGAATGTTCTGCTGCTGGCGGAAGTAGCTGCCGTAGATGGTCATGCTGCCCACGCCGAGCGAGAGCTTGAAAAAGGCCAGCCCCAGCGCCTTGAGCAGCACCTGGCCGTCGATACGGGAAAAATCCGGCAGGAACAGGAAGCGCACGCCTTCCATGGCGCCGGGCAGCATCAGGGCGGCGAGGGCCACCAGCACCAGCAGGCCGAACAGCAGCGGCATCAGGCGCTTGGTGACGGCTTCGATGCCACGGCTGACGCCGAAGGTGATGATGATGCCGACCAGCAGCAGCACCAGCCATTGCCAGCCGAGGGCTGCGGCAGGATTGCTCACCAGACCGCCAAAGGTCTGTTCCAGCAGGCTGCGGTCTTGCGTGAGGATGCCGCCGCTGACGCTCTTGCCCACATAGGCAAACACCCAGCCGACCACGGCCGAGTAGAACGACATGATCAGCAGCACCGAAACCAGTCCGAGCGCGCCGATGATCCACCACAAGGTGCCGGGCGCCAGCTTGCGGTACACGCCGACCGGGTCGGTGCGCGCGCTGCGGCCCAGGCTGATCTCGGCAATCATCAGCGGCAGGCCGACCAGCAGGGTGGCGAGCAGATAGATCAGCAGAAAGCCGGCGCCGCCGTTGTTGCCGGTCTGGTAGGGAAACATCCAGATGTTGCCGAGACCGACGGCAGAACCGAGGGTGGCAGCGAGCACGCCGAAGCCGGAACTGAAGCCGTCGCGTGCGGAAGCGGGAGAGGAGGACATGGAAGCACGAGCCAGTGCGCCGACAGATGCGGAGTGCATCGTGCGCACGACCGTGCGCGTGTCGGGGAAAGAAGAGGATTGTAGGCACAAGCGCGCCCAGGCCGTGTGCGGTAAAGACGGAAATCTTTGGTGGTGAGGTTGATGCAGATCAACGTCTGGGCGCGGTTTAGGGGGCCACGCTGCAAACAGGTGCGTAGTGTGCCCACGGGCAATTGGCGACAGGACGCTGGAAAAGCAAGAGATTGATGTGTGAGTCTGGTTTTTGTTACCTATGGGCAACATATCCATGTGTAAGACCGCTGCATAACCTCGCCGATCATCCGGCCGAAGCAAGAATCATGCTGATTTTGTCGCGTTTTGCATGATTTCATGCCCCCCGAAGTGGCTGTGAGCCACTTTGGGAGCTCCATTTGCCCTCTCAGGGCGCACCTACCCCCGCAAGCTCCATCGCTTTCAACTTGCGGTGCGCCTTCAGCAGGTTCATCCCCAAGGCCGCCCAACACATCTGCGCCTGCACCTTTGCTGTCCCAAAGTACCGCGCCCGCGCCAGATTGAACCTGCGTTTCATCGTCCCGAACGCCTGTTCCACCTTGAAGCGGATCGCCCCGATCTTCTTGTTGAACTGGCTGTACAACG
>NZ_FOCW01000018.1 GCF_900110225.1 Allobrachymonas denitrificans DSM 15123 | reverse complement strand
AAGGTCAAGCAGCCGTTCTTGCTGCGCTCGGACAATGGGCTGGTGTTCACCAGCCGCAGTTATACGGCCCTGGTCAAAAGCTATGGGCTGCAGCAGGAGTTCATCACGCCGTACAGCCCGGAACAAAACGGCATGGTCGAGCGCGTGATCCGCACACTCAAGGACCAATGCGTGCACCGCCACCGGTTCGAGACGCTACAACACGCCAGTCGTGTGATTGGCGACTGGATCCGCTTTTACAACCACCAGCGCCCACATCAGGCGCTGGGTATGAAGACCCCCGCTGAGGCTTATGCTTTAGCAGCCTGATCTGTGCAGAAAGGGCTGGGTCAATACAGCCCATCATGCTGGTCACGGCCATTCTGATCAAGCTGGAAGATGGCGGCTCCATCTTCTACAACCAGGAGCGCGTGGGCTATCGTGGCAAGGCGTTCCGGATGTTCAAGTTCCGCAGCATGACCGAGAACAAGGCGGTGAACAAGGAAACCACCACCAGCCACAACGATGCCCGTGTGACCCGCATTGGCAGCTTTATCCGCAAGGTGCGCATCGACGAGCTGCCGCAGTTCCTGAACGTGGTATTGGGCCAGATGAGCCTGATCGGCCCGCGCGCCGAATACAAGAAGTTTGCCGATGAGCTGGAGCAGCAGGTACCGTTCTACCAGTACCGCCACATCGTCAAGCCGGGCATCTCCGGCTGGGCCCAGGTCATGCATGGCTACGCCACCGGAGCCGATGAAACCCAGATCAAGATCGAGCACGACTTCTACTACATCAAGAACTTCTCGTTCTCGCTCGACGTGCTGATCGTGTTCCTCACGCTCAAGACCATGGCTACGGGGTTTGGGGCGCGTTGAGGTGGCTGGTGGTTTGCAGCATGGGAGCATGGATAAATTGAGTGAGGTGTAAAGAACTAATCGAATCCAATCGGTTGTCTTTTCAGCCTACTTCTGTCAACATGTCAAAAACCTTTGAGGCTGCTGTAGCCCAGTGCCTGGGTACACAGTGGGTCCAGCGCGCATCCCATAAGCACCGGGGAGGCCGCAACGGCCAGAAGGGCGCCTGCTATGAGGATTTCTTTGCGGCGTTCAAGCTCGCGGAACTGCTCGTGCAGCACATCGATGCGCCTCCTGTTGACCCACCCATGATGCAACAACAGGCAGAGGCGTTTGTCGATGATTTGCAGGTGACGCAGCCCGATGCGCAAGAGCATCATTACTACCAGTGCAAGAATGTGGCAAGCCCGTCCTGGGGCCAGGGTTATGGCTCGGTAGCAGGAGATTTTGAGGCCCATGCCCGTGTTTCTTCTCATATGGGACAGGGGCAATTTACCACTTGTCTGGTAGTGCCAGATCCGGGTTTGTGTCACCTCTTGACACAAACCATGCCGTCCACGATCACGTCACACAGTGAGGTACAGGTATTTCCGTACGCAGATGGTAGCCTCAATAGAATGGTGCTGGAGCACCCGCCCATCCGGGATGTGCTGGAAAAACTGGCTCCATCAGACGCCGCTTCCGATGACGTATTGGTACACATCCTGCTGGTGTTGGGAGCTGCAATCACTAAAATGTCGGGTGCTGGTGATATGCTCGCCTTGCTTGGGCATGCGCAGGCAGTCTCGCCAGGCATGATCAGGCTGATGCCTTGGCAGATGGACGGGTTTGCGCTGGATCCGGATTTTCGTGCCGTACTGGATCGGATTGAAGGTTTGGAGTACGCCGTCAGCAGGGGATTTTTCCACTGGAAGGCGCTTGGCAGTTCAGGGATGTATCCTGCAGATTGTCGGAGCGAGGAGTTCAGCCGTTTTGTCCGGAGAGTCATCCGGGTCAGTCCACGCGATTTCGATGCCTTTGAGGAGCAGCTATGAACAGCAGAGAGTTCACGTCGTTTGCCGAGCGCGACCCCGCCGTGAAGCCGCTTCTGGAGCAACTGATACAGCCTGTCGAAGTGGTCCCGAGCGAACCCTATCAGGCTGCCATGCGCGAACTGGGGCGGTGCCTGTCTCGCAGCCTGCTTGAACAGCATGCTGCAGCCCTGCAGGAAAAGGATATCTGCCTGATCAGTACGGTAGAGGATGCAGATTTTCTGGCAGCAGGCGTACTGGACGGCCTGGTGGAAAGCGGGCTGCCGGAATCCAGACTGTTTTTCCAGTGCTATTGGAATGAACGGGTGCGTGAGGGCGGCGTCTCCATCACGCCGGTGATTCGCCAGTACGTGGAGCCGTTTGAGCAACACAAGGCGGCCTATATCGTGGTCAAGTCCATCATTTCCAGTGGCTGCGTGATCAGGACCAACCTGACGCGGGCCTTGACGGGCGCTGAAGCTGACAGTGTCTACATCCTGTCTCCGGTGATGGTAGAGGGGGCGCAGGTGCGACTGACGCAGGAATTCCCGCCAGAGCTGGCGGCCAGGTTTAGCTATATCTGGTTTGCAACAGATGCCGCCACCGAAGGAGATATCGTTACTCCGGGCGTGGGGGGATTAGTCTATGACCGGCTGGGTTTTGACGGCGAGGTTGGTAAAAACACACATACCCCTCGAATCGTCAAACAGCGTCGGCGCACGCACTTTTCTTGTGCTGCTTGATACGGGACATTGCGGGTGAAGCTTTTTTCGACATCCTTGCTGGTGATTTTTGTCATGCTGCTGGTTCCCGGTTCTGCGGTCCATGAGCTGGCGGCCTGGTTGAGTTGGCTGAGCGTTCCGCTGGAGGCACCGGGCAGTGCCTGGCAGCATCTCGACAAGTTGGTGCATCTGCTGTTCTTCGCCGTACTCGCCTTTACAGGCTACCGCGCCTGGGGGCGGCGTGCTCAGCCTTGGCTGCTGCTGGGCCTGTTGACATTTTCCGTGCTCACCGAATGGCTGCAGGGCTTTGTGCCAGGTCGTTCCACCAGCTGGCTGGACTTGCTGGCAAACACCAGCGGGATTGGTGTGGGTACATGGCTGGGCATGCTGGTGTGGCGAGAGCGCAGCCGCGCACGCTGAGCTATCGCACTGGCGGGTGAAGATTGCCCTGGATGCCAGTCGCAAGCTGCAGACGTAGGGCTGCGTTGTGCAAGGGTGGCATGGATACGTGCCGTGTTGGGAGTGTCAGACAGCCGGCTCGATATGCTAAATTGCCTGCTGAATCCTGACTCTCCGCATTGGGGGAGCTGTTGTTTATCTCAAGGCACCTTGCGTGCCGTGTATCGGAGTAACCATCATGTCTGACAAGCCCCTTCTCACCCCTATCGACAAGGCAGGCATCCTGTCGCAGGCGCTACCCTATATCCGCCAGTTCCATGGCAAGACCATGGTGATCAAGTACGGCGGCAATGCCATGACCGATCCGGCGCTGCAAAAAGCCTTTGCCGAAGACATCGTGCTGCTCAAGCTGGTGGGCATCAACCCGGTGGTGGTGCATGGCGGCGGTCCGCAGATCGAGACCGCGCTCAAGCGCCTGGGCAAGGAAGGCCATTTCATCCAGGGCATGCGCGTGACCGATGCCGAAACCATGGAAGTGGTGGAATGGGTGCTGGGTGGCGAGGTGCAGCAGGACATCGTGGGCCTGATCAACCAGGCCGGCGGCAAGGCCGTGGGCCTGACCGGTCGTGACGGTGCCATGATCCGCGCCCGCAAGCTGCGCCTGAAGGATTTGCAGGATCCGGCCATGGAGCACGACGTGGGCCAGGTGGGCGATATCGAGGCCATCGATCCCAGCGTGGTCAAGGCGCTGCAGGATGACCAGTTCATTCCGGTGGTCAGCCCGATCGGTTTTGGCGAGCACAACGAGAGCTACAACATCAATGCCGATGTGGTGGCGGCTGCGCTGGCCACCAATCTGCAGGCCGAGAAGCTGCTGATGTTGACCAACATCGCTGGTGTGCTGGACAAGCAGGGCCAGTTGCTCACCGAGCTGTCTGCAGCGCAGATTGATGCGCTGTGCGCAGACGGCACGATTTCCGGCGGCATGATCCCCAAGATTGCTGGCGCTCTGGATGCCGCCAAGCGTGGCGTGAAGGCCGTGCACATCATCGACGGCCGCGTGCCGCACAGCATGCTGCTGGAGGTGCTGACGGATCAGGCCTTTGGCACCATGATTCGCGCTCAGTAGCCGCGTCTCTGGAGGGCTGATCGTGCGATCAGCCCAATTGTTACGGCGGGGTTGGCATCCCCTCTGTAGCTGCCCAGATCAGGCATGACAGATACACATACACCATCAGGCCGCTATTGTGGGGAAGAAAAGCTTGGGTTAGGCCGAAGCCAAGATACGCAAGGGGGATAGTCATCCCTGCCAGGCAAAGCGCGCGTGTTTTGGGGTCCTGGCTGGTTTTGAGGCGTTGATAGAAAGTAAATAATGGTGTGGCATAGGCCAGTAACAGGATCAACAGGCCGATTGTGCCTCGTTTCACCATTGCATCCAAGACCGTTGCATAACCCCCCGGATGAACCGCCCCGGGTTTCGAGGAGGCTGGTTGGTTTAAGTGGACACCTCTGCCAAGGTGTTGCTGTCGGCAAGTTGCCTCCAGTAGTTTGCCTCAGCTTCTGCCGGCAGGATACCCCCGATCGGCGTGAGCAGTCGGACGTGGTTGAACCAGTGCACCCATTGCAGGGTCGCCAGTTCCACGGCTTCCCTGGTCTTCCAGGGGCCCCGGCGATGAATCAGTTCGGCCTTGTATAGCCCGTTGATGGTCTCGGCCAGCGCGTTGTCGTAGCTGTCGCCTTTGCTTCCCACTGATGGCTGGATACCTGCCAGGCCCAGCCGCTCGGTGCAAC
>NZ_FOCW01000020.1 GCF_900110225.1 Allobrachymonas denitrificans DSM 15123 | reverse complement strand
GGTGCTGGTGCTGGTGCTGGTGCTGGTGCTGGTGCTGGTGCTGGTGCTGGTGCTGGTGCTGGTGCTGGTGCTGGTGCTGGTGCTTCCACCGATAATGCCGGCATGGCACTGATGACCTTATTGAATGCACACTTGGCGTTTGGCCATGTGGCGCTGCTGGATGGCGCGGAGTTTTCGCTGGAGGATTGCGAGCGGGTGGGACTGATTGGGCGCAATGGCGCCGGGAAGTCTTCGCTGCTGCGCATTCTGGGTGGACTGGAGCATGCGGATGATGGCCAGCTGCAGGTGCAGCAAGGCATTCGCGTCACTTATGTAGCGCAGGAGCCGGTGCTGGACGCCTCGCATACTGTATTTGAAGCGGCGAGCGCGGGCCTGGCCGAAGTGATCGCATTGCGCGAGCAGTATCTGCAGACCACGGACACGCATACCCTGGATGCGCTTCAGGGCCGCATCGAAGCCCTGGATGGGTGGACCTGGGAGCAACGGGTGGAAGAGACGCTGCAGCGACTGCATCTGCCACGCGATGCGCAGGTGGGTACGCTGTCCGGCGGGACGCGCAAGCGGGTAGCGCTGGCACAGGCGCTGGTGGCGCGGCCGGATGTGTTGTTGCTGGACGAGCCGACCAACCATCTGGATATGGATTCGATTCTGTGGCTGGAGGATCTGCTGAACGGGTTCAAGGGCAGCGTGGTGACGATCAGCCACGACCGGGCCTTTCTGGATGCGGTGTGTACGCGCATCGTGGAGCTGGACCGGGGATTGCTGCGCAGCTATCCGGGCAACTTTGCGCTGTACCAGCAGCAGAAGGAGGAGCAGCTGGCGCAGGAGGCGGTGATCAGCGCCCGTGCCGACAAGTTGCTGGCGCAGGAGGAGGTGTGGATCCGCAAGGGGGTGGAGGCGCGGCGCACGCGCAGCCAGAGCCGAGTGGCGCGTCTGCACAAGCTGCGCGCTGAGCGGACGGCGCGTCGGGAGGCGCTGGGCAGTGTGCGTATGGATATCGCCAGTGGCGTGCCGAGCGGCAAGATCGTGGCGGAACTCACTGAAGTCAGCAAGCGCTATGGCGACAAGGTGATTGTGCGCGATTTCAGTGCGACGATTCTGCGCGGCGACAAGGTGGGGCTGATCGGGCCGAACGGCGCTGGCAAGACGACGCTGCTGAAGCTGATCCTGGGGGAGATTGCGCCGGATAGCGGATCGGTGCGGCAGGGGGCAAATCTGCAGGTGGCGTATTTTGACCAGATGCGCGAGGCGCTGGACCTGAATGCCACGCTGGAGGATTTCATCAGCCCCGGGAGCGAGTGGATCGAGATTGGCAGTCGCAAACAGCATGTGAAGAGCTATCTGGGGGATTTTCTGTTCAGCCCGGCGCGGGCGGCTTCGCCGGTACGCAGTCTGTCGGGCGGCGAGCGCAACCGGCTGCTATTGGCACGCTTGTTTGCGCGGCCGGCCAATGTGCTGGTGCTGGACGAGCCGACCAACGATCTGGATATCGACACGCTGGAACTGCTGGAAGAGTTGCTGCAGACCTATGAAGGCACCGTGTTTCTGGTGAGCCACGACCGGGCGTTTCTGGACAATGTGGTGACCAGCACGATCGTGAGCGAAGGGGATGGGCGCTGGCGCGAGTACGAGGGCAGCGTGGAAGACTGGTTGACGCAGTCGCAGCGGGCGGCGGCGATGGAGAAGGCTGCAACGAGCCGGACTCCGCCCAGTCAGAAGTCTGGCGCTGAACAGGGCACGTCTGCAGCGGGTGTGTCTGGTACAGGCACCGCCGGCGATGGCGCCCCGGCACCGCGTTCGGGCAAGCGCAAGCTGAGCTACAAGGAACAAAGGGAACTGGACGCGCTTCCCGGGCAGATCGAGGCTCTGGAGGCGGAACAGGCAAGCATTCGCGCCGAGCTGGCGGGCGGCACCCTGTATGGATCCGATCTGGAACGCGCCATTGCCTTGCAACAGCGCGATGGGGAGATTGAAGAAGCACTGATGCTGGCGCTGGAGCGCTGGGAAGTGTTGGGGAGCATCTGAAGGCGATCCGTTGCGGATCCAGACGCTGGGTCGCTGGGTCGCTGGGTCGCTGGGTCGCTGGGTCGCTGG
>NZ_FOCW01000012.1 GCF_900110225.1 Allobrachymonas denitrificans DSM 15123 | reverse complement strand
GATGTTGTCGAAGACGTTCACCTACACGTCGAGGCAACGCCCGAAACGGTTTGAGAATCAAACCAATACCCGTCCACGGAAGTGGGTCAACTCCAACTCCATTCCCTCGTCGATCACAGGCCAAACATTGGCAATAAGTTCCATGCGGCTTCCTTTGGTACGCGGTATGGCGCCTAATACTCAGTATGCACCACTATCGGCACCTACCAACTGAAACTCGGCGCCTATTAGCCATATCTGACTAGAAAGTTCATATCTATTAGTAACGTGGCCTCAGATATGACCCCCTGGATGGTGTATCGCACAGAATCGGTAGCAGAGTCACCACCCCTGCCCCTCAACCCCGCACTTCCCCCTGCCCCAACACCACATACTTCAACGAGGTTAGCCCCTCAATCCCCACCGGCCCCCGCGCATGGAACTTGTCGGTACTGATGCCAATCTCTGCGCCCAGCCCGTACTCGAAGCCATCCGCAAATCGCGTACTGGCATTCACCATCACGCTGCTGCTGTCCACCTCGCGCAGGAAGCGCTGCGCATGGATGTGATCGGTGGTAACGATCGCCTCGGTATGTTGCGACGAATAACGGTTGATATGCGCAATCGCCTCGTCCAAGCCCGCCACCACCTTGACGCTGATGATGGGCGCCAGGTATTCGGTCGACCAGTCTTCCTCCGTCGCATCCACCAGCTGTGCATCGCGCGTATCCGCATGGCCGGCCAGAATGGCGCGTGACGCGGCATCGCAACGCATCTCCACGCCCTTGTCCTTGTAGATGCGGCCTATCCGCGGCAGGAAGGCCTCTGCCATCTCGGCAGCCACCAGCAGGCTCTCGGTCGCGTTGCAAGGGCTGTATTTCTGCGTCTTGGCGTTGTCGGCCAGCTTCACCGCCATATCCAGGTCGCAAGGCGCATCCACGTAGGTATGGCAGTTGCCATCCAGATGCTTGATCACAGGCACCTTGGCTTCGGCACTGATGCGCTCGATCAGGCCCTTGCCGCCGCGCGGGATGATCACGTCCACATACTCGGGCATGGCAATGAGGCGGCCCACGGCGGCACGGTCGGTGGTGGGCACCAGCTGCACCGCATCGGCCGGCAGGCCGGCAGACACCAGCGCCTGCTGCACGATGGCCGCCAGCGCCTTGTTCGATTCGATCGCCTCGCTGCCGCCACGCAGGATGCAGGCATTGCCGCTCTTGATGCTCAGGCTGGCCGCCTCGATGGTCACGTTGGGGCGGCTCTCGAAAATCATGCCGAACACGCCAATCGGCACACGCATCTGGCCCACGCGGATGCCGCTGGGCTGCTCCTGCAGGCCCTGGATGGTGCCGATCACGTCCGGCATGGCGGCCAGTTGCAGGCAGCCTTCCTGCAACGTGGCCACCACCTTGGTACCCAGACGCAGGCGGTCCACCATCGGTGCGCTCAGGCCGGCCGTCTCGGCGCGGGCGATGTCCTGTGCGTTGGCAGCATCCAGCGCCGCGCCGGATTCGCCAAGCAGGCGCGCCAGTTCGCGCAGGGCCGCGTTCTTGCTGGCCGCGTTGGCGCGGGCCATGGCAGTGGCAGCGGCGCGGGCGCGTTCGCCCATCTGCTGCATCAGTTCGTTGACGTCTTGGGTGCTCATGGATTTACAGTTCGAATAACATCCGCAGGGCAAGGTCATGCGCCTTGCAAACCTCCATGATAAGCTGACCGGCATGTTTGTGCCATCGTGGCGGCCGTCCGGCTTCTGGCCCGGCTCCGACCCCTACTCCAGACTGATGCCTCCCCTGCCCGACCAAGTTCGGGATCCGCTGCGCGGCGCCATGCGCGACGCGCTGAACTGGCTCCCGCCCGACTGGCCGGCCTCGGCCCGCGTGGCCGGCATCATCGCCCTGCTCTTCCTCGCGACCTGGATGTTGCGCGTCTCCCTCGAATTTGGCCTGCTGCAACTGCGCGAGCGCGTGCTGCGTTCCGACAGCCCGGCCTGGCTCGACATCCTGCTGGACCGGGCCGTGCTGCGCCGCTCGGCACGGATCGTCTCGCCCCTGCTGGTACAGCTCGGCCTGCTCAGCCTGCCCAAGCCACACGGGCTGGCCACCATCATCCTCTACACCCTGCTTTCGGCCTATGTGGTGCTGTGCGTGGTCCGGGTGATCCTGGCCTACCTCGATGCCACGCTCAAGCACCAGACGGTGTTCCTGCGGCATTCGCCCCGCCAGCAGCTGTCCATCAAGAGCTACATCCAGCTCGCCAAGCTGGTGGTGGTGCTGGGCGGCCTGATCATCATGGCCGCCGAACTCACCGACCGCTCACCGCTGCTGCTGCTCTCGGGTCTGGGTGCGCTGTCGGCCGTGCTGATGCTGGTATTCAAGGACACCATCCTGTCCTTCACGGCCGGCGTGCAGCTCTCCAGCAACGACATGCTGCGCGCCGGCGACTGGATCGAGATGCCGCAGGTGGGCGCCGACGGCCAGGTGGTGGACATGGCGCTGCATGCCGTCAAGGTGCAGAACTGGGACAAGACCATCACCACCATCCCCACCTGGCGCCTGATGAGCGAGAGCTACCGCAACTGGCGCGGCATGAGCGAATCCGGCGCACGCCGCATCAAGCGCACGCTCTCGCTGGACGCCACCTCGGTGCATTTCCTGCAGCCCGAGCAGATCGAACAGCTGGAACGCATCGAACTGCTGCGCCCCTATCTGCAGAAGAAGCGCCAGGCGCTGGCCGACACCAACGCCGCCCGCCTGCAGACGCTCTCACCCGAGGCAGCATCGCTGCCGCTCAACCTGCGCCAGCTCACCAACCTGGGCTGCTTCCGCGCCTACGTTTCGGCCTACCTGGAGAAACATCCGGACATCCGGCAGGACATGACGCAGATCGTCAACACCGCCGGCACCAGCCCGGAAGGGGTGCAGGTGCAGATCTACTGCTTCAGCGCCACCACCAACTGGCAGGAATACGAGACCATCCAGGGCGACCTGTTCGACCACCTGCTGTCGGTGCTGCCGGAGTTCGGGCTGCGCGTGTTCCAGCAGCCTTCGGGGCATGATTTCCGGACCATGATGCAGGGTGCTGCCATTCCGGTCACTCCGACGTCAGCCGCCCCCGCAAGTCCGGAAGCCTCTCCAGTCGGTGCCTCGCGTGCGATGCAGGCTGCATCGGTATCTGAGCCTTTAGCGCCATCCAGCCAAGCCGGAATAGACATTTCCGACAAGCGTTGAGTCCGGAGGCGTGACGGCGTAACAATCGCTAGCGCCGCCCCGCCTGCTGCGTCACCACCGCCTGCCGGCACAGCATGAAGGCCAGCTGGTGCAGGGCCTGCCAGCTGTCGGCCGGCCAGTCCGGCACCTTGATGCCCTTGACGATGCCATCCACCACATGCGCCGCATGCAGCAGACCGTTGAGGGAGGTTGCCGTCAGCCGCGGCACCACGCGCTCGAACAGGCGCTCGCGCATGCCCCACACGCGCTGTTCGCGCAGTGCCATCGGCAGTGGCTTGCCGGCATCCAGCGCATCACGCACGCGCTTGAGCGCACGGATGTCCTCGGCCAGCGTGTAGTGCACCAGCACCTCGCTTTCGCCTTCGGCCTGCAGGCCGTCGAGCATGCGCTGGGTACGCTCCATCTGGCCGGCCAGCACGGCCTCGCTCAGCTTGAACACGTCGTAGCGCGCCACGTTGAGCACCGCCGCTTCGATCTGCTCGGCACTCAGCTCACCATGCGGATAGAGCAGGCCCAGCTTCTGGATTTCCTGGTGCGCCGCCAGCAAGTTGCCCTCGACGCGGTCGGCAAAGAATCGCAGTGCATGCTCGCCTTCGGCGCCGGCAGCCACCTGCTGCCCCTGCAGGCGCAGACGCGCGGCAATCCAGCGCGGCAGCATCTGGCGCTCCACGCTTTCCACCGGAACCGACACGCCATGTCCCTCCAGCGCCACGAACCAGCCACTGCTCTTGGTGGCCTTGTCCAGCCGCGGCAGCGTCACCACCACCAGCAGGGCATCGTTGCCGGCGCTGGCTTCGGCGATCTGCTGCAGCGCCTGGCTGCCATCCTTGCCCGGCTTGCCGCTGGGGATGTGGATTTCGACGATCTGCTTTTCGGCAAACAGGCTGAGCGACTGGGTGGCGGCCAGCACCGTGCCCCAGTCGAAACCCACGCCCGTCACGGTATGCGATGAGCGCTCAGAAAAGCCCTGCCCGCGTGCAGCGGCGCGGATCGCATCCACCGCCTCCTGCACCAGCAGCGGCTCGTTGCCATGCACCACATACAGGGAACGCACCCCGTTCTTCAGTTGCGCGGGGAGTTGGTCAGCACTGACTTGCATGGAATCGTTCAGCGGGGTTTGGCTGCGGCCAGGCGGCGGATGATCTGCTGCACGGCGTCATTGCGCATGTCGCGGTAGAGCAGCTCGAACTCGGCCTCTTTCGACAGCGCCTCGCTCTCGTTGTAGCTCACGTCGCGCACGATGCGCAGCGAGGAACGGTCGACCAGCGTCGCGCCGGCATTGTCCGTCAGCGAAAAATCGACGTATTGGCGCAGTTGCACCTCGCGCACCTTGCCGCTGGTGCTCAGCACCACGGATGCCTGCTCCTGACGCTCGGACAGCACATGCAGCACGGCTTCAGCCGCTTCCGGAGTCTCGGCAACCGTGGCATAACCGGCAAGCGTGCGGCGCAGCAGCGCCTGCAGCGGGCCGTTGCCGCCCTGCACATGCACGGAGCGGAAGGGCAACTGCAGGTTGGATCCGCGCAAGCGGAAGCCGCAACCACTGGCCATCAGGCCAGCGCCCGACCCCAGCCCCAGAAAAAGCATCTGCCTGCGCTGCATATCGCTCCTTACACCACCACGTTGACCAGGCGGCCCGGCACCACGATCACCTTCTTGGGCGTCGCGCCTTCGGCATGCTTGGCAAAGCCTTCGCTGGCCAGAGCCGTCGCCTCGATCGCTGCCTTGTCGGCACCGGCCGGCACGCGGATGCTGCCGCGCAGCTTGCCGTTGATCTGCAGCATGAGTTCGACCTCGTCCTGCACCAGCGCGCCTTCGTCCACCTCGGGCCAGGCCACGTCGAGCAGCGTACCGCAATGGCCGCCATAGCCCAGCTCATCCCACAGGAAATTGGTGATGTGCGGGCACACCGGATACAGCACGCGGAGCAGCACGGAGAAGCCCTCGGCCAGCGCAGCGCTGTCTTCGGCACTGCCGGAGAGCTTGGCGCTTTCCAGCGTGTTCAGCATCTTCATCACGGCAGAAACCACCGTGTTGTACTGCATGCGTTCGTAGTCGTAATTGGCCTGCTTGAGCGTGTTGTGAATGTCGAAGCGCAACTGCTTGGCCGCCGCGCTGAACGCCACCGGCGCCTTGCCGTCGGCGCCACGATCCACGGCAAAGCCGGCCTTGAGCGCCGCCTCGTTCTTGGCGGCAAAGCCCCAGACGCGGCGCAGGAAGCGGTAGCTGCCTTCCACGGCAGCGTCGTTCCACTCCAGCGTGGCCTCGGGCGGCGCCGTGAACATGGTGTACAGGCGCGCCGTGTCGGCACCATAGCGCTCAATCAGCTCCTGTGGATCGACACCGTTGTTCTTGGACTTGGACATGGTGCCCACGCCCTCGTAGTCGATCTCGGTGCCGGCCGGCAGTTCGCCATCGGCACTGGGCACGGCCTTGTTCAGCTTGGCGCCGATCACCTTGCCGCCTTCGTCCACGATGTTCTCCACATCGGCCGGCCAGAAGTATTCCTTGCCGCCCTTGGCGGTGCGGCGACTGTAGATGTGGTTGAGCACCATGCCCTGCGTCAGCAGGCGCTTGAAGGGTTCGTCGCAATCGACCAGGCCCATGTCGCGCATCACCTTGGTCCAGAAGCGCGCGTACAGCAGGTGCAGAATGGCATGCTCGATTCCGCCGATGTACTGGTCCATCGGCATCCAGTAGTTGGTGCGGGCATCGACCATCTGCAGGTCGTTGCCGGCGCAGGTGTAGCGCATGAAGTACCAGGAACTGTCCACGAAGGTGTCCATGGTGTCGGTTTCGCGGCGCGCGGGCTTGCCGCACACCGGGCAGGTCACGCCGGCGTGGAAGCCCTCGTGCTTGTGCAGCGGGTTGCCGGAGCCGTCGGGGATGCAGTCCTGCGGCAGCACCACGGGCAGATCCTTCTCGGGCACCGGCACCGGGCCATGCTCTTCGCAATGGATGATCGGAATCGGCGTGCCCCAGTAGCGCTGGCGGCTGATGCCCCAGTCGCGCAGGCGCCAGGTGGTCTTGAGTTCGCCCAAGCCCTTGTCCTGCAGCGCCTTGGCCACGGCCTGCACCGCCTGCTTGTGGCCCATGCCGCTGAAGTCGGTGGAGTTGATGGTGACGCCGCGTTCCTTGTCGGCGTACCAGTCCTGCCACTGGTGGAAATCGAAATGCGGCTCACCCTCGACGAGGATGACTTGCTTGATCGGGATGCCGTACTTGAGCGCAAAGGCAAAGTCGCGCTCGTCATGCGCCGGCACGCCCATCACGGCGCCATCGCCATAGCCCAGCAGCACGTAGTTGCCCACCCACAGCGGCACGGCTTCGCCGGTGATCGGATGCGTCACCGTCAGGCCGGTGGGCATGCCTTCCTTGTCCTTGAGCGCCAGTTCGGCCTCGGTGGTGCCCCCCTGCTTGCACTTCTCGATGAAGGCAGCCAGTTCCGGGTTGCCCTTGGCCGCATGCAGCGCCAGCGGATGTTCGGCAGCCACGGCGCAGAAGGTCACGCCCATGATGGTGTCGGCACGCGTGGTGAACACGTACATGCGGCCGTCGCCGATCAGCTGGCCGTCATCGCCGGCAATGGTGTGCGTGAAGGCAAAGCGCACGCCCTCGCTCTTGCCGATCCAGTTTTCCTGCATCAGGCGCACGCGCTCGGGCCAGCCTTCCAGCGTGGCCTTGTCGTTGCCGACCTGCACGTGGTCCAGCAGTTCCTGCGCGTAGTCGGTGATTTTCAGGTAGTAGCCGGGGATTTCCTTCTTCTCCACCAGCGCCCCGGTACGCCAGCCGCGGCCGTCGATCACCTGCTCGTTGGCCAGCACGGTCTGGTCCACCGGGTCCCAGTTCACCACCTGGGTCTTGCGGTAGGCAATGCCCTTCTCCAGCATCTTCAGGAACAGCCACTGGTTCCACTTGTAGTAGTCGGCATCGCAGGTGGCCACTTCGCGGCTCCAGTCGATGGCCAGACCCATCGCCTGCATCTGCTTCTTCATGTAGGCGATGTTCTCGTAGGTCCACTTGGCCGGCGGCACGCCGTTCTTGAGCGCCGCGTTTTCGGCCGGCAGGCCGAATGCATCCCAGCCCATCGGCATCAGCACGTTGAAGCCCTTCATGCGCAGGTGGCGCGTGAGCATGTCGTTGATGGTGTAGTTGCGCACGTGGCCCATGTGCAGCTTGCCGCTGGGATAGGGCAGCATGGAGCACGCGTAGTAATTGGGCTTGTCGGCGGTTTCGGTGACGCGGTAGACGTCGGCGTTGCGCCAGGCGTCCTGCACGGCACGCTCGACGCCGGCGGGTTGGTAAGTTTCCTGCATGGGACGGGGGCTTCGAAAATCGGGAGAATAAAGAACTTCCCCGATTCTATGGCGCTTTGGCCTTGCACGGCCCCGCGACACCCTTATGCACTACGACTACGACCTGATTACCATTGGCGCCGGCTCCGGCGGCGTTGCGGCATCCCGCCGTTCGGCCGCCCTGGGCGCGCGCGTGCTGATTGCCGAAGCCAGCCGCGTCGGCGGCACCTGCGTGATCCGCGGTTGCGTGCCCAAGAAGCTGATGATGTACGCCGCCGGCTTTGCCGACAGCCTGCAGGATGCGCGCGGCTACGGCTGGGATTTTGGCGAAGCCCGCTTCGACATGGGCCGCTGGGCCGCCACCAAGGCCAAGGAAATCGACCGGCTGGAGAATATCTACGGCACCATGCTGGCCAATGCCAAGGTGGAACTGGTGCGCGGCCATGCCCGCATCGTGGCGCCGCACACGGTGGAGATCAACGGCCAGCGCCATACGGCCGAGCGCATCCTGATCGCGGCCGGCGGCGCGCCGTCCAGCCATGCCATTCCGGGACTGGAACATGCCATGGACTCCACAGCACTGCTGGATCTGCAGACGGTGCCCGACAGCCTGCTGGTGATTGGCGGTGGCTTCATCGCGCTGGAGTTTGCCAGCATCATGGCGCGCCTGGGGGCGCAGGTGCATCTGGCCTACCGCAACGAACTGCCGCTGCGCGGCTTCGACCACGACCTGCGCGTGCGCGTGGCTGGTGCGCTGCAGCAGGCCGGAGTCACGCTGCATCAGGGCGTAGGCCTGGAGCGCCTGGAACGTGATGCCGAAGGTTTTGTGCTGCACCGCGCCGATGGCAGCACCGTGCGCGCCAGCGCCGCGCTGAACGCCACCGGCCGCCATCCGAACGTGGAAGGCCTGGGCCTGGATTCCGTCGGCGTGCAACTCAACAAGAAGGGGGCGATCGAGGTCGACGCCTTCAGCAAGACTTCGGTCGACCACATCTGGGCCGTGGGCGACGTGACGGACCGGGTCAACCTGACGCCGGTCGCCATTGCCGAAGGCCGCGCCTTTGCCGAAACCGAGTTCGGCGGCACACCGCGCCAGATCGATCACAGCCTGGTGGCCAGCGCCGTGTTCACCCTGCCACCCATCGGCACCGTCGGCCTGACCGAGGAAGAGGCAGCGAAGCAGGGGCCGGTGGATGTCTACGTGAGCGACTTCCGCCCCATGAAGGATGCCTTCGTCGACGGCAACAATCGCAGCTACATGAAGCTGCTGGCCGATGCCAACACCGGCAAGGTGCTGGGCCTGCACATGATCGGCGCCGATGCACCCGAAATCATCCAGAGTCTGGCCGTGGCGCTGAGCTGTGGCGCCACCAAGGCTGATTTCGACCGCACCATTGCGCTGCATCCGAGCGCGGCGGAAGAGTTCGTGCTGATGCGGGAGCCGGCGCGGCGCGTGGGCGAGCCACCCGGTGCCGAGCAGCAAGCCTGAGCGGGCCGGCGCACGCCAGCCGTCCAGCGTCCAGCGTCCAGCGTCCAGCGTCCAGCGTCCAGCGTCCAGCGTCCAGCGTCCAGCGTCCAGCGTCCAGCGTCCAGCCGCACAATAGCGTGGATGTCGCCACCGCTCACCTATAAGAAGAATGTGCAAGCGCTGGCGTACAGGTGTCTGATAGAGGCATAATTTCCGGTTGAACCCAGGGTGCCAGTGCACCTGCAACGGAAACAAACATCGCAAGCCCCTGTGCCGTGCGCGGCGCAATGGATTGCTGCAGGAGATTCCATGAGCCTTATCCTCACCCAACCCATCACCGGCCCGTCCGCCTGGAAAGCTGCCGATCTGGCCAACAGCGACGCCTGGATCTATCGCCTGTCGCCCGACGCCATTGCCACGCTCGACGCGGCACTGGCCAGCGTCAAGGCCCGCGGCCTGAGCTTCCCCTGCTTCGGCAAGACCGACTTTCCGATCGAATCGCTGGCTGCTGAACTGAACCGCTGGTCCGAAGAACTGGAAAACGGGCTGGGCTTTCTGCTGGTGCGCGGCCTGCCGGCCGAGCGCTACAGCGATGAGGACTTCCAGATCCTGACCTACGGCATCGGCCTGCACCTGGGCCGCCCGGTGCGCCAGAACCCCAAGGGCGACCTGCTGGGCAATGTGGCTGCCGTCGGCGACATCAACGACAAGCACACCCGCGTCTACGAAACCAACCTCTACCTGCCCTACCACACCGATCCCTCGGACGTGGTCGGCCTGATGTGCGTGCGCAAGGCCAGCGAGGGCGGCCTGTCCAGCCTGGTCAGCACCGCAGCGGTCTACAACCAGATCCTGGAGCAGCATCGCGAGTACCTGGGCCTGTACTACAAGCGCTGGTACATGGCGCACCTGTGCCAGCCCGATCCGGCCCTGACCGCCCTGTTCAGCTTCCACGAAGGCAAGCTGAGCTGCCGCTACCTGCGCCAGTACATCGAACTGGGCCACGAGATCATGGGCCTGCCGCTGTCGCGTGTGGAGATCGAGGCACTGGACGTGTTCGACTCCGTGCTGCACGACCCGGCCAACCGTCTGGACATGATGATGGAGCCGGGCGACCTGCAACTGGCCAACAACAATGCCGTGCTGCACTCGCGCACCGGCTTCGTCGACCATGACGATCCGGCGCAGCGCCGCAAGCTGCTGCGCCTGTGGCTGGAAATGCCCAATGCGCGTGCGCATTCGCCCGATTTTCCGGGGCGCAACGGCTTCCCGGAGCCGGAGGCATTGCAGGCGGCCTGAGCCAGATCGCTGCAAGCACTGCAAAGCCGCACGGTTCGCGGCTTTGCAGGCCATTCTCCGGTTCAGTTGCCCCGGAACATGAAATACACCGCGCCCACCAGGCACAGGGCCGCCCACAGATAGTCGAGCTTGAGCGGCTCCTTCATGTAGAAAACGGCAAAGGGTACGAACACCGCCAGTGTGATGACTTCCTGCATCACCTTCAGTTGCCCCAGACTGAACACCGTGTAGCCGATGCGGTTGCCCGGCACCTGCAGCAGGTATTCAAACAGCGCAATGCCCCAACTGACAATGGCCGCCACATACCAGGGGCGCGCTGCCAGCTCCTTCAGGTGCGCATACCAGGCAAAAGTCATGAACACATTGCTGCAGACCAGCAGCAGCGCGAAGCTCAGCGCAGGGCGTGGGATCCAGGCATCCATGGGAGTGTCTCGGGGATGGTCAGCGTATAGGTGGCCGCGTCAGGCAGCGCCTATTTCTCCGGCTGCAGCGCAACGAAGCCGATCTTGTTGAGACCGGCCTGTTGTGCAAGACCCATGATCTGCACCACCTGCCCGTAAGGTACGGCAGCATCGGCGCGCAGCTGCACTTCCGTCTCGGAGTTGGCCTGTGCTGTCTGCTGCAGGCGCTGCGTCAACGCCTCCCGGCTCACCGGCTGATCATCGAGGAAGAGCGCCCCGTCCGCCTGCAGGGCGATGCGCAAGGCCTGGGTTTGCGGCTGCGCCTGCGTCGCGCCATCGGCCTTGGGCAGATCCAGCGCAATGCGGCTGGCCAGCAAGGGGGCCGTGATGATCAGGATGGCCACCAGCACCAGCATGACGTCGACCAGCGGCGTCATGTTGATCTCGCTCATCGGCTTGTCGCGGCTGGAGGTATCAAAGCGGCCCAAGGACATGCGTGGCTCCGTGGCGAGCGCTCAGGCTGCCTGCGAACCGCTGCCGCCATGCAGCGCCAGCAGGTCATGCGCAAAGCCGTCCAGCCGCTCCACCAGCGCGCCGATCAGCCGGCCGAAGATGTTGTAGGCCACCACGGCAGGAATCGCCACCATCAGACCAAAGGCCGTCATGATCAGCGCCTCGCCCACCGGGCCGGCCACCTGGTCGATGCTGATGGCGCCGCCGCCGGTCAGGCCGGTGAGCGCGTGGTAGATGCCCCAGACCGTGCCCAGCAGGCCGACAAAGGGCGCTGTGGAACCCACGGTGGCCAGCAGGATCTGGCCCCATTGCAGCTGGCGTGTCGACTGCTGCAGGCCGTCGCGCAACAGGCGCGTCAGATGCGCCTGACGGGCCGCCGAGGGGGCCTGAACTCCATCAGTCCCCGATCGCACCCCAGGCTGCTCCGGCAACGCCCCAAGTGCCCCATGCAGCGGCCACAGCAGATGCAGGCGATCAGCCTGTTGCAATGCCTGTTCTGCGCCAGCAGAATCGGCTGCACGCCAGTAGCCCGCCAGACCGCCTTCAATGCTGCGCCGCGCCCGCGCCAGCAGCCAGGCCTTGTAGACAATCACCATCCAGGTCAGCACCGACATCGCCAGCAACAGCAGCATCACGCCGCGGCCAAGCCCGTCGCTCTGTGCCCAGAGAGTGGCCAGATTCATCCCGCTGCACCCGTCTTTTCCAGGCCCAGCACGTCGAACATGTCGTACAGGCCGCTGGTCTTGCCGGCGAGGAAGCGCACGGCGCGCAGGCTGCCCTGGGCATAGCCGGCGCGGTTGCTGGACTTGTGCGTGATCTCGATGCGCTCGCCCGTGCCGGCAAACAGCACGGTATGGTCGCCCACGATGTCGCCACCGCGGATGGTGGAAAAGCCGATGGTGGACGGGTCGCGCTCGCCGGTGTGGCCGTAGCGCTCGTACACGGCGCATTCCTTCAGGTCGCGGCCGATGGCTTCGGCGATCACCTCGCCCATCTTGAGCGCGGTGCCGCTGGGCGCATCCACCTTGTGGCGGTGGTGCGCCTCGATCACCTCGATGTCGTAGCCGGTGGACAGCGCCTTCGCCGCCATCTCCAGCAGCTTGAGCGTAACGTTGACGCCCACGCTCATGTTGGGCGCGAACACGATGGCAATGTCCTTCGCAGCTTCCTCGATCTGCGCCTTCTGCTCCGCGCTGAAGCCGGTGGTGCCGATCACCAGGTTCACCTTGGCCGCACGGCAGGCCTGCAGGTGCACCATGGTGCCTTCCGGGCGGGTGAAGTCGATCAGGACATCGGCGCCCTGCAGCCCCTGCGCCAGATCGGCCGTGATGCGGACATTGGCGGCCTTGCCGGTGAAGGCGCTGGCGTCCAGCCCGAGCGCGGCCGAGCTGTTGTGATCAAGCGCGCCACTCAGCTCGCAATCGTCAGCCGCCTGCACGGCCTCGATCAGCATGTGGCCCATACGGCCGCTGGCGCCGGCCACGGCAATGCGATGCGGAACCGCCGCCACGGGAGAGGAGGAATCGGAAGAAGTCATGGAATGCAAGAAGAAACGGCTGGCCTGGCCAGCCGGTGGGAATGTTTACTGCGGCAGGGCCGGGTAGCTGGTGGTGGAGGGCGCTTCAGGCAGTTCAGGCTGCGGCTTGGCCTTGGCCTTCTGGCTGTCGGTGAAGCTCTGCAGCTTCTCGGGCGACGCCTCGAGGTTGCGGGGCTTGTAGACCTTGCCGTCGCTCATGCGCTCGACGAATTCGGTTTCACTCGGCAGGTCTTCGGCACCTTCGATGCGCGCCAGCGCGTCGCCCTCGAAGAACACGGCCACGGCGTATTTCTGCGGCTCGACGCCCTTGCGGTGCTGCGCGGTGAACACGTAATCCCAGCGGTTGGAGCGGAACATGTCGGTGAGCAGCGGCGTGCCCAGCACCTGGCGCACCTGGTCGCGGCTCATGCCGGGCTGCAGCGCGGAAACCTGCTCGCGCGAAACGAAGTTGCCCTGCAGCACTTCGGGTTTGTAGACAGCGCACCCTGCCAGCAGGGCCGTGCTCAGCGCGAATGCGGAAGCAGCGGTGAGCCAGCGGCGGGGAAGGCGTGCAGGGTTTTGAGCGGGCATGGTCATGCGTCCTGAAGGAAAGTAATATGATGGCGATCCGGCCTGCGGAACATTGTAGCGGGTGCGCCCCGGGGCGCAGGCATGCTGCTGTTACAGCATTTTGCCGCTCCCTCCGCCGGCATTTCGCCAGTTCCGAACATTCGCAGCGGTTTGCATGGACAACATCGAAGAAATCAAGAGCACGGGCCTGAAAGCCACCGGGCCGCGCCTGAAGATCCTGGAGATCTTCCAGACCACCGAACAGCGCCACATGAGCGCCGAGGACGTGTTCCGCCAGTTGATGCTGGAAGGCTCCGACATCGGCCTGGCCACCGTCTATCGGGTGCTCACGCAATTCGAGCAGGCCGGCCTGCTGAGCCGCAACAGCTTCGACAACGGCAAGGCGGTGTACGAGTTGAACCAGGGCGAGCACCATGACCACCTGGTCTGCCTGGACTGCGGCCATGTCGAGGAATTCTTCGATCCCAAGATCGAACAGCGCCAGAACGCCATCGCGCAGGAACGCGGCTACGAGCTGTCCGACCACGCGCTGAGCCTGTACGCCCACTGCCGCAAGCCCGACTGCCCGAACAAGCCCCGCTGAGTTCCGCTCACAGGCGCTGTCTGAAAAATTCACGGCGGCGCTGCACACCGCCCCTGCCGCTCTGGCTTAGCATTGCGGCATGGCGCATCTTCCCGACCCCTCCCTCAACGCACTGCGCGACTCCATCCTCGCAGCCGTGGCCGACCGCAGCCGCCTGCGCATTCGCGGCGGAGGCAGCAAGAATGGCCTGTGCACGGCAACGGCCGATGCCGCCGTGCTCGACACCCGCGCCTGCTGCGGCATCCTCAGCCATGAACCCGGCGAACTGGTGCTGACCGCCCGCGCCGGAACGCCCCTGGCCGAAGTGGAAGCCGCACTCGCGGAACTCGGTCAGGCGCTGGCGTTCGAACCGCCGCGCCTGAGCGCAGAAGGCAGCACAAGCGGCACCCTGGGGGGAGCCGTGGCCAGCGGCCTGAGCGGCCCGGCCCGCGCCAGCGCCGGCGCACTGCGCGATTTCGTGCTGGGCGTGCAGGCCCTCAACGGCAAGGGCGAGCCCCTCACGTTCGGCGGCCAGGTGATGAAAAACGTGGCCGGCTACGACATCAGCCGCCTGCTTGCTGGTTCCTGGGGCAATCTGGCGGTATTGACGGAAATCTCCCTCAAGGTGCTGCCGGTGGCGCCCGCAGAGGCCACGCTGCAATTTGCGCTGCCCCAGCAGGCCGCGCTGGACCTGCTGCACAACTGGGGCGCGCAGCCCCTGCCCCTCCATGCCAGCCGCTGGCAGCAGCACGCAGAGGGGCCGCTGCTGCATCTGCGCCTGCGCGGTGCCCGGGCGGCCGTCGATGCCGCGGTACAGATGATGACCAGCAACCACGCTGCCACGCTGCCGGATCAAGCGGAAGCGGTGGCCGGCTGGACGGCCTGCCGTGACCAGCGCCTGGACTTTTTCACCCGGACCCCAGCCTCCGGGCACGGGCTGTGGCGCCTGTCCGTACCTCAGGTGACGCCCGCCTTTGACCTGCCCTGGCCGACTCTGGTCGAGTGGCACGGCGGGCAGCGCTGGCTATGGGCGCCCTGCGATGCGGCCACTGCCGCCTCCATGCATGCCCTGGCCGCCTCTGTCGGCGGCCACGCCATGCTGTGGCAGCTGCCGGCGCAGGAGGCCGCTCAGGATTGCACGCGCCATGCCCCCCTGCCGGACGTGCTGCAGCGCATCCATCACCAGCTCAAGCAGGCTTTCGATCCGCACGGCGTGTTTGCCGGCGGACAGCCTTTCTGAGGAGACGTCATGCAAGGCCTGCAAGGCTTCACCATCCTGTTGCTGCTGCAGGGCGCCGGCGAGATGATCGCGCGCCTGCTGCACCTGTCGCTGCCGGCTCCGGTGATCGGCATGATCCTGCTGCTGCCCTGCCTGGCCTGGAAGCCCCTGCGCGAGCCGGTGCAGGCCTGCTCGGAGTTTCTGCTGTCACACCTCTCGCTGCTGTTTGTGCCCATCAGCGTGGGCGTGGTAAGCCAGTTGCCGCTGCTGCAGGAGTATGGGGCCCGCATTGCGCTGGTGCTGCTGCTGTCCACCGTGCTCGGTCTGGCCGCCACTGCCTGGGTGCTGCGCCTGCTGCTGCGCGTGCCTGCTGATGCGCAGGAGGAGAACGGCCGTGGCTGATTTCGTCGCCTTCTTCACCTACCTCTCCAGCACTCCGCTGTTCGGGCTGGCGGCCACGCTGTCGGCCTACATCCTGGCCGTCACCCTCTATGCCCGCCTCAACTACAACCCCTGGGCCAATCCGGTGCTGTGGTCGGTGGTCACACTGGTGACGCTGTTGCTGCTCACCGGCACCCCGTATCCGCGCTATTTTTCCGGCGCGCAGTTCATCCACTTCCTGCTCGGCCCGGCCGTGGTGGCGCTGGCCTGGCCGCTGTGGGTGCGCCGCCAGGTGCTGGCACGCCATGCCCGCCCGCTGCTGCTGGCCGCCGTGATCGGCGGTGCCGTGGGTTCCGGTTCGGCCATTGCGCTGGGCTGGCTGCTCGGCCTGCCGCCCTCGGTGCTGCTGTCACTGGCCCCCAAGGCCATCACCGCGCCGGTCGCCATGGGCATTGCGCAATCCATTCACGGCATTCCCGAACTGGCGGCCATCTTCGTGCTGACCACCGGCCTGATCGGCGCCATCCTGGGCAGCTATGTATTCCGGCTGATGGGCGAACAGTACTGGCCGGTGCAGGGATTTGCGCTCGGTACCCAGGCGCATGGCTTCGGCACGGCGCGCGCACTGCAGGTCAATGCCGAAGGCGGTGCCTACGCCGGGCTGGCCCTGGGCCTGCAGGCCCTGCTCGGTTCGCTGCTGATTCCCCTGCTCACCACCCTGTTCCGCTGACGCCATGCAGACCACGCTTGCCCCCGAATTCGCCAACACGCCCGAAGGCCGCGAGGCGGAAGCCATGCTGCGCAAGTGCGTGCACTGCGGCTTCTGCAACGCCACCTGCCCCACCTACCAGCTGCTCGGTGATGAACTGGACGGCCCGCGCGGCCGCATCTACCTGATGAAGCAGGTGCTGGAAGGCAGGACGCCGACCCGCGCCACCCAGCTGCATCTGGACCGCTGCCTGACCTGCCGCAACTGCGAAACCACCTGCCCGAGTGGCGTGCAGTACGGCCATCTGGTCGATATCGGCCGCCGGCTGGTGGACGAGCGCGTGCCCCGCCCGGCCGCCGAGCGCGCCTTGCGCTGGACGCTGAAGGAAGGCCTGCCCTCGCCCCTGTTTTCTCCCGCCATGCGGGTGGGCCAGGCCGTGCGCGGACTGCTGCCCGAAACCCTGCGTGCCAAGGTGCCCGAACGCAGTGCGGCCGGCAGCTGGCCGACGCGCCACCATGCGCGCAGAATCCTGCTGCATGCCAACTGCGTGCAGCCGGCCATGCAACCCGGCATCAATGCTGCCACTGCCCGCGTGCTCGATGCGGCAGGCATCCAGACCCTGCTGGCACCACAAGAGGGCTGCTGCGGCGCCGTACGTTTCCACATGAACGACCAGAGCGGCGGACGCGAACAGTTGCGCGCCCTGATCGACGCCTGGTGGCCGCTGGTGGAAGGCAGCAAGGGACAGCCGGGCGTCGAAGCCATCGTCAGCAATGTCTCGGGCTGCGGCCTGATGCTGAAGGAAAGCGCCCACGTGCTGCGCCACGATCCGACCTACGCCGGCAAGGCCGAGCGCATCGCACCGCTGGTGCGCGACCTGAGCGAACTGCTGCCCGTGATTGGCGAGGCCCTGCTGCCGCGGCATGCCGGTCTGGGCCAGGGCCGGCAGCTGGCCTACCACCCGCCCTGCACCCTGCAGCACGGACAACGCGTGCGCGACACCGTGGAAACCTGGCTGCCGCGCCTCGGCTTCGTGCTGCAGCGTGCCGCCAGTGAGGCGCACCTGTGCTGCGGCTCTGCCGGCACCTATTCGGTCACCCAGCCCGAACTGGCCACGCAGCTGCGCGACCGCAAGCTGGGTCATCTGCAGGGGCGCGGCGACGTCATCGTCTCGGCCAACATCGGCTGCATCACGCATCTGCAGTCCGGCACACCCACGCCGGTGCGGCACTGGATCGAGGTGCTGGATCAGGCACTGGGAGCAGCCGCGAATCTGTAAATCATTGTGCGTATATCAGGGTTTGTCTGACACAGGATTGCCACACATAGTTCATACAATGCCGGCCAACAAGCCACCGGCGTTGTGGCACGAACCGATCCGGAGACCCCATGAAATTCCACAAACTTGCATTTGCCCCCACCACCAAGGCGCTCGACGCGCGCATTGGCAAGATCCTGCGCACCACCGCCAGCGCCTGGCTGCTCGGCCTGGCCGCGGCCTGATGACGCGCGGATGCGCTTGCGTCTGACACCAACTTCCCTTTCCGACTGCGATCATGGCACTCAGGGCAGCATGCGGCTGTCCTGACCGGCAGGGGTCCCCTGCCCTGCAACCCGCCCGCGCGAGGTGCCGCCATGACAACGCGACGCTCTTCCTCCCTCTCTTCCCTGCTGCTGTACCTTGTAGTGGTGATCGCAAGCGCGCTGACCTCCCTGTGGCTCACGCTGGAAGACAAGGACAGTGCCAGCGCCCTGCATGCCATCGCGCATGACCTGGCCGACACGGACACTGTCACCCCGATCGCCCTCGCCGAGTAAACACTGGCATCAGGCTTGCGCCGTTGCGAGGTCCGGGTGCGGCTTCAGTGGCTGCTGATCGCTGCCATCAAAGCGGCAGACATCACCAGCGTGCCGCCCACCAGCACCTGCATGTTGAGTTGTGCCGTGCCGAGCGCGGCCGCCGACACCGCAGCAAACAGCACCTCCAGCAGCATGATGAGCGACATGGTGTGCGCCGACAGCCGCGCCGAGCCGTACTGCAGCGCCACATTGCTGACGATGAAGCCCAGACTGAACACCACTACCAGCGCCGCCCAGCCAAAGGCCAGCGGCGGAATAGGCGTGACCCCCAGCAGTCCGGCCGACAAAGCACCGGCGGCCGTGGCCGTGCCCAGCACGACACCACCAATGAACATGGCATAGACGCGTGATTCCGGCGGCGTGTCGGCCGTGCGGTTGAGCAGCACATTGGTGGCGGCAAAGAACAGCCCGCCGAGCACGGCCAGCACATCGGCCAGACTGGACGGCAAGGGAAAGCGCCATTGCGTCCAGTCAGCCCCTTCCGGCTGCATCACCAGCGAGACACCCGCCAGCGCCACGACCACGCGCAGCGCCGCCATCAGCGTGGGCTTTTCTCCCAGCCACCACCAGGCCAGCAGCACGGCCCACACCGGCATCAGGTAGAACAGGATCACGACGCGGATCACGTCGCCGATGGTGACGGCCCAGTTGAAGCAGGTGTTGGTCAGCCCCGCAGCCAGCATCAGCCACCACAGGTCGGCGCGCGTGCGCAGCCACTGCAGCGGCCAACGGCGCCAGGCCAGCATGGCCAGCACCGGCACGCAGTACATCAGCACCGTGGCCCAGAGCGGGTGCAGGCCGCGCGCCTGCAGCTGGTGCAGCGGCCACCAGGACAGGCCCCAGATCAGCGCATTGAGCGCAATGGCCAGGGAAGGCAGCAGGGGACTGGAGGAGCGGCGCATGAAGGAACTCGGCCGTGCGGAGCGGCACGGCAGCATCGGCAGGTCAGTGGTGGTTGTGGCTCTTGTCTTCGCGCGCCAGCGTCAGCAGTGCTTCCACTTCCTTGGGATAGCGCTGCAGGTTGCTGCGGTACCAGCGCTGGATCAGCCACATGGTGGCCGCCACGATCAGGCCGAAGCCGGTGATGGCACCGAAGGCCGACAGACCCCATTTGGTGGAGAGGCTGTAGAGGAAGCCGAAGCCCAGGATACAGGCCTGCTCGTTGAAGTTCTGCACGGCGATGGAGCGGCCGGCCCCCATCAGGTTGTGGCCGCGGTGCTGCAGCAGTGCGTTCATCGGCACCACCATGAAGCCGCCGATGGCGCCCAGCACGATCAGGAAGGGCACAGCCACCCACAGGTCGCGCACGAAGATCAGCGCGATCACCAGCAGACCCATCACGATACCCAGCGGCATTACCCTGGGGGCCATGTCCAGCCGCATGCGCATGGAGGCCAGCACCGCACCGGCAGCGGTACCGATGGCAACCACGCCGACCAGACTGGAAGCCTGCGTCACGCCATAGCCCAGCGCCGCCGCCGCCCAGGCCAGCACGATGTAACGCAGGTTGCCGCTCACGCCCCAGAACAGCGTGGTGGTGGCCAGCGAGATCTGGCCCAGCTTGTCATCCCAGAGGCGGCGGTTGCAACTGCGGAAATCGGGCAGCAGCGAGAACAGGTTGCGCGGCAGCGGCCGCATGGCCACGCCGGTGAGCGGAATGCGCGTGTTGATCCAGGCGGCGATGGCGTAGATCAGCACCAGCACGCTGATGGCCGCATCCGGCGGCGTGGTGACGCCGGTGTCGATGAAGGGGAAATCGAAGGCCAGCAGGAAGGAGGAAATCGTGGGGGCAATCAGTTGCCCGCCCAGCAGCACACCGAGAATGATGGACGCAATCGTCAGGCCTTCGATCCAGCCATTGGCCTTGACCAGTTGCGAGGGCGGCAGCAGCTCGGTGAGGATGCCGTACTTGGCGGGGGAATAGGCGGCAGCGCCCAGGCCGACCACCGCGTAGGCCAGCAGCGGGTGCGAACCGAACAGCATCATCAGGCAGCCCACCACCTTGATGGCGTTGCTGTAGAACATGACGCGGCCCTTGGGCTGGGCATCGGCAAAGGCGCCCACGAACGGCGCCAGCAGCACGTAGAACAGCGCGAACATGGGTACCAGCGCGGCCTTCTGCCAGTCGGGCGCGCCACTGCTCTTGAGCAGCGCTACCGCCCCGATGAACAGCGCATTGTCGGCCAGCGAACTGAAGAACTGCGCGGACATGATGGTGTAGAAGCCGCGCTTCATGCCTGGGCCCGCTCCATCCTGCCGTGTGTCAATTGAACTCTCAAAGGCAACCTCAGTCCTGCCTGCACCTCGTGCGTGTCGGATTGCCGGCCGCGCGCAGCGCAGCCGGAAACTGTGTCTCCATCCCCTTGTGGGGCTGCCCATAGTATCCCCTATTTGCATGGCAGATCGGCTCGCCGTGCAGAAAATCACGCACGCTCCCATGACAAGCGACACAGGCGGATAATGCAGCATTTCCTCTGCTTCCCTGCCGTCATGCCCCGTCCGATCCAAGCCCTGATCCATACCGATGCCCTGACCCACAACCTGCAGCGCTGCCGCCAGGCGGCGGGCGAGAGCAAGGTCTGGGCGGTGGTCAAGGCCAATGCCTACGGGCATGGCATCGAGCGCGCCTATGAAGGGCTACGCGGCGCTGACGGCTTCGCCTTGCTGGATCTGGCCGAGGCCGAACGCATCCGCGCGCTGGGCTGGCGCGGGCCGATCCTGCTGCTGGAAGGCGTGTTCGATCCGCGCGACCTGGAACTGTGCTCGCGCCTGGGGCTCTGGCACACCATCCACAGCGACGAGCAGCTGGACATGCTGGCCGGCCACAAGACACTGCAGCCGCACAAGGTCTTCCTCAAGCTGAACAGTGGCATGCAGCGCCTCGGCTTTGCGCCCGAGCGCCTGCGTGCGGCCTATGCGCGGCTGCAGGCGCTGCCGCAGGTGGACGATATCGGGCTGATGACGCACTTCGCCACGGCGGACGTGGCAGTGCCGGGTCTGGACGCAGCGTGGCAGGTGTTCCAGACGGCTACCGCCGAACTGCCCGGCGAGCGCAGCGTGTGCAACAGCGCGGCGCTGTTGCGCCACCCCCAGCTGGCGGAGCAGACCGACTGGGTGCGGCCGGGGATTGCGCTGTATGGCAGCAGCCCGGATTTTCCGGAGTACGGCATTGCACACTGGGATCTGCAGCCGACCATGAGCCTGCGCAGCGAACTGATCAGCGTGCGGGAACTGCAGCCGGGGGATTCGGTGGGGTATGGGGCGATTTTCACTGCCGAGCGACCGATGCGCATTGGCGTTGTCGCTTGCGGTTACGCCGACGGCTACCCGCGCGTGGCGCCGACTGGCACACCGGTGCTGGTGGCGGGGCACCGCAGCCGGACGCTGGGGCGGGTGAGCATGGATATGCTGGCGGTGGATCTGAGCACCGAAAGCACCGGCATCCCGGCGGATCTGGACGTGGGAGTGGGCACGGAAGTGACGCTGTGGGGACGCTCCTCCTGCGGCAAGGTGCTGCCTATCGATGAAGTCGCCGCCAGTGCCGGAACGCTGGGCTACGAACTGATGTGCGCACTGGCGCAGCGGGTGCCGGTGGAAGTGACCGAATAAGCCTGCATCGCCATTCAGTGCGAGGATGCCAGGCGCAGCACGGCCTCGCCTGAAGCAGCGCACCCCTCGCTGGCAACCGGGGCGAAGAACGCCCCGCAGCGCCGCTCAGCGGAATTTCCGATGCTGCAACGCCGGCAGCTGCTGCCGCATCTCCTGCATCAGCGCCCAGTCGCAATCTGCCACCACCACGCCCTCCCCCTCGGCCAGCTGGTTCAGCACCTTGCCCCAGGGGTTGATCACCATGCTCTGCCCCCAGGTGCGGCGGCCATTCTCGTGGTCGCCGCCCTGCGCCGGCGCCAGCACATAGGCCAAGTTCTCGATGGCACGGGCGCGCAGCAGGATTTCCCAGTGCGACTGGCCGGTGGTGAAGGTGAAGGCGCTCGGCACCAGCAGCAGATCGGCCCCCAACTGGCGGTACAGCTCGGGAAAGCGCAGGTCATAGCAGGTCGTCATGCCGATGCGCCAGGTGTGGCCATCCTGCGAGGGCAGATCGAAGGTCACGGGCTCGGTACCCCCCTGCTGCACGCGCGATTCGTCATAGCTCTCGGCGCCGCGCGAGAAGGCAAACAGGTGGATCTTGTCGTAGCGCGCCACCTGCTCGCCCTGCGGGTTGAACACCAGTTGGGTGTTGGTCACGCGACGCTCGTCGGCGGTGCGCAGCGGGATGCTGCCGCCCACCAGCCAGAGGTTCAGCGCACGCGCCTGTTCGCTCAGGAAGCGCTGCAGCGGGCCGTCGCCTGGCGCCTCGGCAATGCCCAGCTTGTCCTCGTCCTTCTGTCCCATCAGGCAGAAGTATTCCGGCAGCGCCACCAGCTCTGCCCCCTGGGCCGCAGCCTGCTCCAGCAGGCGCTGCGCGACGACCAGGTTGTCGTCCACAAGGGTTCCGGAAACCATCTGGATGGCGGCGATTTTCATGGTGTTGCTCCGTTGCTTTTGTGTTCCCTCCAGTGTAGCCACCGGCGCATGAAAAAACCGGCCTGCTTGCGCAAGGCCGGTTCTTCAGCGGATCAGGAAAACGCTTACTTGGCGTTCACGACCTTGACCATCTCCAGGCACTTGTTGGAGTAGCCCCACTCGTTGTCGTACCAGGACACGACCTTCATGAAGGTGCCGTCCAGGGCGATGCCGGCTTCGGCGTCGAAGATGGAGGTGCGTGCGTCGCCGCGGAAGTCGGTCGCCACGACCTTCTCTTCGGTGTAGCCCAGAACGCCCTTCATCTTGCCTTCGGACTGGGCCTTCATTTCGGCGCAGACTTCTTCGTAGGTGGCGGGCTTGTCCAGTTCCACGGTCAGGTCAACCACGGACACGTCGGACGTCGGCACACGGAAGGACATGCCAGTCAGCTTGCCCTTCAGTTCGGGCAGCACCACGCCCACAGCCTTGGCAGCGCCGGTGCTGGAGGGGATGATGTTTTCCAGGATGCCGCGGCCGCCGCGCCAGTCCTTGTTGGACGGGCCGTCCACGGTCTTCTGCGTGGCGGTGGCAGCGTGCACGGTGGTCATCAGGCCGCGCTTGATGCCCCACTTGTCGTTCAGCACCTTGGCGATGGGCGCCAGGCAGTTGGTGGTGCAGGACGCGTTGGAGATGATGGCCTGGCCAGCGTAGCTGCCGCAGTTCACGCCATGCACGAACATCGGGGTGTCGTCCTTGGACGGAGCGGACATGATCACCTTCTTGGCGCCGGCGTCGATGTGCTTCTGGGCGGTTTCCTTGGTCAGGAACAGGCCGGTGGATTCGATCACCACGTCGGCACCGACTTCACCCCACTTCAGGTTGGCCGGATCCTTCTCGGCGGTCAGGCGGATGGTCTTGCCGTTCACCACCAGGTTGTTGCCGTCCACGGCCACGTCGCCCTTGAAGCGGCCGTGCACGCTGTCGTACTTCAGCATGTAGGCCAGGTAGTCGGGCTCCAGCAGGTCATTGATGCCAACGATCTCGATGTCGTTGCCGAAGTTTTCAACGGCTGCGCGGAATACGCAACGACCGATGCGGCCGAAGCCGTTGATGCCTACCTTGATTGCCATGTGATTTCTCCTAGGAACTTGAAACTCTGAAAACCGATTACGCCTTGAGCGCGGCCTGCACGGTGGCAGCCACGTTCTCGGCCGTGAAACCGAAGTGCTTGAACAGCACACCGGCAGGAGCCGACTCCCCGTAGGTGTCGATGCCCACCACTGCAGCGCAGCCGTACTTCCACCAGAAGTCGCTCACGCCCATCTCGACCGCAATGCGCGGCACGCCGGCGGGCAGCACGCTCGCCTTGTACTCGGCATCCTGGCGGTCGAAAGCGGTGGTGCTGGGCATGGACACCACGCGTACATTGATCTTCTTCTCGGCCAGCTGCTGCTGCGCAGCCAGCGCCAGCTGCACCTCGCTGCCGGTGGCGATGATGACCGCCTGCGGCTTGCCGCCTGCCGCCTCGGACAGCACATAGGCGCCCTTGTGGATGATGCTGGCGTCTTCCTTCTTGGCATACGGCAGGTTCTGGCGGCTCAGCAGCAGTGCCGTGGGGCGCTCACGATTCTGCAGCGCGCTGGCCCAGGCCACCACGGTCTCGGCCGTGTCGCAGGGGCGCCAGACGTCCAGGTTCGGGATCAGGCGCAGGCTGGCAGCATGCTCGATGGACTGGTGCGTCGGACCGTCCTCGCCCAGGCCGATGGAGTCGTGCGTGAACACGTGCACCACGCGCTGCTTCATCAGCGCGGCCATGCGGATGGCGTTGCGGCTGTAGTCGCTGAAGGTGAGGAAGGTGCCGGCGTAGGGGATGTAGCCGCCGTGCAGCGCCACGCCGTTCATGATGGCGGCCATGCCGAACTCGCGCACACCGTAGTTGATGTGGAAGCGCAGGGACAGCGGCGCGTCATCGGCCTTGACCTGGATGGCGGGCAGCTGCGGCGCCGTGGTGGTCGTGGCTTCGTCTTCCTTGCCCAGGCCGCTGTTGTCGCGGGCGAAATGCTCGTCGCGCGCCATGTCCAGCGGCGGCAGCACCACGCTGCCATCGTCCTCGAAGCGCATCGGGTTCGTGAACGAGGTGTTGGTCAGGTTGGAACCGGTCAGGTCGGCAGAGCCGCCTAGCAGTTCGGGCATGGCAGCCGTGAAGGCTTCCAGTGCCAGCTGGCTGGCCTTGCGGCTGGCCACGGTCTCGGCCTTTTCGTTGGCCGTCACGGCCGTGTCGATGGCGAGCTGGGCAAAGCTGTCAGGCAGCTGGCCGTTCATGCGGCGCAGGAATTCGGCCGCCAGCACCGGGTAGGCGTTGGCGTAGGCGGCAAAGGCCTTGTCCCACTCGGCCTGGGCCTTCTGGCCGGCGGCCTTGGCGTCCCAGCCGGCGTACACATCGGCCGGAATCTCGAAGGGGGCATGTTCCCAGCCCAGCGCCTCGCGCGTCAGGGCGATCTCGGCGGCACCCAGCGGCTCGCCGTGGGCCTTGGCGGTATCCACGCGGTTCGGGCTGCCCTTGCCGATGTGGGTCTTGCAGATGATCATCGTCGGCTTGCTCTGACTCTTCTTCGCCTCGGCAATGGCGGCGGAGACGGCGGCGGCATCATGGCCGTCCACCGGGCCGATCACGTTCCAGTCGTAGGCCTGGAAGCGCTGCGCGGTGTTGTCGATGAACCAGGGAGCGACCTTGCCATCGATACTGATGCCGTTGTCGTCATACAGCGCGATCAGCTTGTTCAGCTTCCAGGCGCCAGCCAAGGCGCAGGCCTCGTGGCTGATGCCTTCCATCAGGCAGCCGTCGCCCAGGAACACATAGGTGTGGTGGTCGACGATGCTGTGGCCCTTGCGGTTGAATTCGGCAGCCAGCAACTTCTCGGCCAGCGCCATGCCCACGGCATTGGTCACGCCCTGGCCCAGCGGGCCGGTGGTGGTTTCCACGCCGGGGGTAATGCCCACTTCGGGGTGGCCGGCGGTCTTGCTGTGCAGCTGGCGGAAGTTCTTCAGCTCCTCGATCGGCAGCTCGTAGCCGGTCAGGTGCAGCAGCGCGTAGATCAGCATGGAGGCGTGCCCGTTGGAGAGCACGAAGCGGTCACGGTTGTGCCACTTGGGATCCACGGGGTTGTGGCGCAGGTGCTGGCCCCACAGGGCGACTGCCATGTCGGCCATGCCCATGGGCGCGCCGGGGTGGCCGGAATTGGCCTGCTGCACGGCGTCCATGGCGAGTGCACGAATGGCATTGGCCAGGGTGGCGGCCGGTACGGAGGAGGTCATTGGCTGGCTCCGGAAGGGAGTGGGAGGGGGTAAAGACCCATTATTTTAGCCTCCCTCGCCGTGCTGCGGAGTTTCCCTGACGCCGGTGACGTCTTGCAGCGGGCGCGATTGTGTCACATAGGCCTCATTACAATCGCGGCATGTCGTCCCCGAACCCCTCTCCTGCGGCCGCCCAGGCCATGCTGCTGGCCGCCGGCCGCGGCAACCGCATGCGCCCGCTCACCGATGCCACGCCCAAGCCGCTGCTGCAGGTGCATGGCCGCCCGCTGCTCGAATGGCCGATGCGCGCGCTGGCCGCGCAGGGGGTGGAGCGGGTGCTGGTCAACACCGGCTGGCTGGGGGAACAGATCCCGGCGCGCTTCGGCGCGATGTATGCCCATGATGGCGGCCTGCCGGCCACACAGCTGGATTATTCGGAAGAAGAAATCGACTTCGGCTACGCGCTGGAGACGGCTGGCGGCATCGCGCGCGCGCTGCCCCGACTGGAAGAAGGCTTCTGGCTGGCGGCAGGCGATGTGTATGCGCCGGATTTCGTGTTCGACGCCGAAGCGCGCGCCCGTTTCCTGGCCTCCGGCGCGCTGGCCCACCTGTGGCTGGTGCCGAATCCGGCTCACAATCCGCGCGGCGATTTTGCGCTGGCGGCGGATGGACTGCTGCACGCCACCGTAGCTGATGACACAGCCCTGCCCCGCTACACCTACAGCACCATCGGGCTGTTCCGCCATGCGCTGTTTGCGCAGCCGTGGTGCAGCATTCCGCACGGCAATCCGCAGGGCACGGCCGCCCCGCTGGCGCCCTTGCTGCGGGCCGCCATGGCACAGGGTCTGGTCACCGGCAGCCTCTACACCGGCCGCTGGACCGATGTAGGCACACCTGAGCGTCTGGCAGAACTCAACGCCACGCCGCTCTGACAAGCCCGACACCGGACGCTGTGAGCGGCATGTGCCCAGCTACGCCGCTCAACCGCAGCGCACCAGGGTGATCACGTTCTGCCGGTTGACGATGAGGTTCAGGCGCCCGTAGGCGTACTCCATGGTCACCGGTTGTCCCTCCAGCAGGGTGCGCACCGTGGTAGCGCCCGCCAGCCGCATGGCCTGTTGCTCGATCTGCGGGCTGGACACCTTGCCCAGCACTTCCACCGAGGCGGCCGTGGCGTTGCAGCTGTCGACGCGAGGAAGGTCGGGCACCGTCCCGGTGGGCGAGCCCGGCAGCGGAGCAGGCTGGATCGGCTGGGGAGCCGGCGCGCTGCAGCCGGCCAGCGCCAACACACCGGCGCAGGTCAGCCATTTCAGGGTGGAGGGGAGTCGGGTCATCAGCATGGCAATCCTTTCGCTTGCAGGAATGCCAGCCGATGGCATTCCGTTTACAGGGTGCGGCCCAGCATGCGGCGCAGCGTGCCGTCACCGTCGAGCAGGTGGTGCTTGAGGGCGCCAGCCACATGCAGCGCCAGTGCGCCCAACATCACCCACAGCAGCAGGCCGTGCATGGCGCGGGCGTTGCCGGCCATGGCCTTGTCGATGGGCATATTCTTGCCGGGATTGGCGGGATCGGGGTTCATCGGAAACAGTTCGACACCAAACACTGCAATGCCGTTACCGCCCATGGCCGACATGACGAGGCCTGACAGCGGGAACAGGATGGTGCCGATCAGCAGCACCCACTGCACGATGCGCGCCAGACCGCGCTCCCAGGCCGCGTAGTTGGAGGCCGCCGGCGGAAAGCCCTTGCCCAGGCGCCACAGCAGGCGCAGGATGGCCAGCACGAACACGATCGCCCCGAAGGACTTGTGCAGCGGATAGAGCGCGTACACCTCGTTTCGCTCCATGTAGAAACCCACCGCAAGCAGCACGATGAAAAACAGGCCGACGATCCAGTGCAGGGCGATGGTGGTCGGGGCGAGGCGTTGCGAGGTTTCTTTCATGAGAGTCTCCCGGAAGCGGTCATGAGGGAAAAAACGGGCACCAATTGCCTGCCCGCCACGGATCTTGTCGGTCCATCGTACCACCCCTCCCGAAAATCCGGCGAAAAGTGTGAACTTTGCCCACTCTCGTGCCGCATGACACGCTCCGCTGCAGAACGCGCCGGCACGGGTGACAATGGGGCCTGCCGCGCAACCTGCGCCGTGATTTTTTCCGCGATGCCGACCCCATGACCGACTTCTCCTTCCACGCGCAACGCCGCGCACGCTTCGCTGCCCTGCTGGGGCCGAATGCCGTGGCCGTGATTCCCACTGCCTCCGAGCGGTCCCGCAACCGCGACAGCGATTTTCCGTACCGGCATGACAGCTACTTCTTCTACCTGACCGGCTTTGCCGAGCCGGGCGCCACGCTGGTGCTGCGCACCGATGCCCAGTCTCGCCCGCATGCCACGCTGTTCTGCCAGCCCAAGGATCTGGAACGCGAAATCTGGGACGGCTACCGTCTGGGCCCGGAAGCGGCGCCTGCCGCGCTGGGTGTGGAGGCCGCCCTCAGCAGCGCGCAGATCGACGCGGAACTGCCGGGCCTGCTCGATGGCGCCGACAGCGTGGCCTACCCCTTCGCCACCCACGCCGGCTTCGAGGGCCGCGTGGCCGGCTGGCTGGACAGCCTGCGCGCCCGCGTGCGCCAGGGTGCATTGGTGCCCACGCGCCAGCTCGATGCCTGCGCCCTGCTCGACGAGATGCGCCTGATCAAGGACGCTGGCGAACTGGACACCATGCGCCGCGCCGCACAGATCAGCGTCGAAGCCCATGTGCGCGCTATGCAGGCCAGCGCCCGCCTGCTGCGCAGCGGCATGGATGCGCGCGAATACCATCTGGAGGCCGAGCTGCTGCACGCCTTCCGCTGGCATGGCTCGCAATACCCGGCCTATACCAGCATCGTGGCGGCCGGCGCCAACGCCTGCGTGCTGCACTATCGGGCCGATACCGCACCGCTGCGGGCGGGCGAACTGGTGCTGATCGATGCCGGCTGTGAACTCGATGGCTACGCCAGCGACATCACGCGCACCTTCCCGGCCGATGGCCGCTTCACCGGGCCGCAGCGTGCCGTATACGAACTGGTGCTGGCCTCGCAGAAAGCGGCCATCGCCGCCACGCGCGCCGGCGCCCGCTTCAATGATCCGCACGAAGCCACCGTGGCCGTGCTGGCGCAGGGCCTGCTGGATCTGGGCCTGCTGGATGGAGGCAAGGTCGGCAATGCGCAGGACGTGATCGCGCAGCGCGCCTACCACCGCTTCTACATGCACCGCACCGGCCACTGGCTGGGCATGGATGTGCATGACTGCGGCAGCTATGTGGAACCGTCCGAGGCCGATCAGGCGGTGGAGCGGCGTGATCCTCTCAGCGGCAAGACCGTGCTGGAACGCCCCAGCCGCATCCTGCAGCCGGGCATGGTCACCACCATCGAGCCGGGGCTCTACATCCGCCCGGCGGACGATGTGCCGGAGGCGTTCTGGAATATCGGCATCCGCATCGAGGATGATGCCATCGTGACTGCCGACGGCTGCGAGCTGATCACGCGCGGCGTGCCGGTGGAGCCGGACGAGATCGAGGCGCTGATGCGCGACTGACGCGCTGAACTGCTACACCGGCAGCGGCCGGTGATCAAAGATGCGTCGCAGCACAAAGTGCGTCTCCACCCCCGTCACGCCCTCGATGCGCGTAATGCGGTTGAGCAGCAGGTGCTGGTAGTGGTCCATGTCGCGCACGGCGATCTTGAGCTGGTAGTCGGATTTCTGGCCGGTGATCAGCAGGCACTCCAGCACTTCGGGGATATCGCCTACCAACGCCTCGAAATTGGCAAAGCGCTCCGGCGTGTGTTTGTCCATGGACACGCTCAGCAGCGCCATCAGGCTGAGCCCGAGCTTGCGGGCATCGACCCGCGCGTGGTAGCCGGCGATCAGGCCGGCTTCTTCCAGCGCGCGCACGCGGCGCAGGCAGGGGGATGGTGACAGGCCGATACGGTCGGCCAGCTCCTGGTTGGACGTGCGGCCATCGCGCTGCAATGCGGCGAGAATGGCGCGGTCATAGCGATCAAGCTCCATGAATTACCCTCTTCATCTATTTTTAGCAATTTTCTGCCAAATTGCTGCATCGCACACATGATCATGGCAATAAACCGCCTGCGGCGCAGACCTAAGATGAAGCCATGTGCAGAAAGCACACACCGGCCCCGAGACACGCACTACTCCGCGATGCCTCGCCCACCAGGGGATTGCAGCGACTCCGCACAACGGAGATCAAGCAAGGGAAGAGCGCTTACCGGCGAGCTCAAGGCCAGAACATCCAGTGATACAGTGGCGGCACCTCAACCAGGTGCCGCTTTTGTTTGTATGTCCACCATCACCCTGCTCAGCATCAACACTGCCACTGCCCAGCCCCTGCAGATCCAGGGACGCAAGGTGCTGTCCGCCATCGGCAAGCAGCCGCGCCAGGGCCGCCTCCGCGTCGGCCCGCTCGGGCTGGAAGGGGATGAGCAGGCCGATCCGCAATGGCATGGTGGCGTGAGCAAGGCGGTGTACGCCTATCCCGCCGAGCATTACGGCTGGTGGGAGCAGCGCCGTCGCGCGCAGCAGGTGGACCTGTTCGACCAGCCCCTGCCGCAGGGCTTTTTCGGCGAGAACCTGACCGTGCGGGGCCTGCTGGAGCAGGACGTATTCGTGGGCGATGTGCTGCATTTTCCGGACTGCAGCCTGCGCGTGACCGAGCCGCGCCAGCCCTGTTTCAAGTTTGTGCACATCATGGGCTATGTGCAGGCGGCCAAGGACATGGTAAGCAGCGGCTACAGCGGCTGGTATCTGGCCGTGCAGCGTGTGGGCACCTTGCAGGCGGGCGAGCAGGCCACGGTGGAGCTCGGGCCGCGCCAGACGCCGGTTGCCAGCCTGCTGCGCAGGCATCGCCAGCTCTGAACCGCCCCGCTTCCGGCGGGCAGCATCCCGTCAGGGTCGCGCTTCGTCTGCCAGACCTGTACCGGGCTGGTCGGCTGCAGCCCCGTCGGTACTCCTGCCGCCCTGCATGGCCACGCCCATGCCAAGTCCCACTCCGCCCATGCTGGCGCCAGCAGCTCCACCACCACCGCCTCCTCGTCCCCCACCCGCTGGTCCGGCAGCTCCACCGCGGGCAGCACCTGCGCCCCGGGTGCCGCCACTGGCACCCCCCGTGCGTTGCGGCCCCTGCGGGGGAATCTGCAACTCCGGCGCTACCGGTGCCAGATCCAGCGCCTGACGGATGAAATCGCGCAAGGACACCACCAGCGTAGCCAGCTCCACCTTGCGGCCGGCCACCATCTCGCTGGCGGCATGGGCAGCCAGACGCACCTGCTCCTCGGTACCCAGCAGGATGATGTCCGACAGCGCTGCCTCAACAGCATCACGCGTGCGGCGTGCGCGCTCGGCCGCGGGAGAATCGGGGGGCGGCATGCCCTCTGCCGGCAGCCCTGCATTGCGCAGATCACGCAGATGCGTGGGGTCGACCGCCAGCGTTCCGGTAAACGACCCGCCCAGCACCTTGTAGGCAGCGATCAGCGTGCGCAGGCGCTCATTGATCTGGCGGTTTTCACGCTCACGCCGGCGCTGGATGGTCTGCATGAACAGCAGCCGCACGCCAATCATCAGAAGCGACATCAGCAACAGGCCCAGAATGGTACTCAGGGCCGTGCTCCATGAGCTGAAATCCAGACCGCGCATTCACATCCTCCTCAGCCTGTCCGGAATGCCTCCGGCAGGCGCCGCAAGCAATCAGCTCACATGCTTGCCGATGATGCCCGCAATCGCGAACATGTTGACGCTGTCCGCGCCCAGAACGGCGCGCAGCTTGTCGTCGGCGACGATGGTGCGCTTGTCCTTGGGGTCCTGCAGGTTCTGCGCCTTGATGTAGTCCCAGATCTTCTTCATGGCCTGCGGACGGGATACGAGCTCGTCGCCGATCACGGCGGCCAGTTCGGTGCTGGGCTTGAGCGTACCCGCCGCACTGGCGCGCGGTTTCCTGGGGGCTGCTGCCTTGCTGGCGCTGGCCTTGGTAGCTGCAGCCTTGGTGCCCGTCTTGCCCGCTGCGGCCTTAGTCGCCTTGGCGGGCTTGCCAGCCGTGCTCTCGCCGTCGCCAGCAGCCGCGCGCGCGGACTTGCCCTTGGCCGGCGCCTTGGCCGCTGCAGCAGCTCCACGCCGCGCAGGAGCGCCCTTGCCCCCCGCCCGCGGCTCAAACTCGAACCCGACCTTGCCCGCAGCCGCATCCCACACCAGGAAGGCCTTGAACGCGCGGCGCGTCTTGTTCGAGATGAACTTGTCCAGCAGGTCGGTCTTGCCATCCACCAGCAGCTTGGCCAGCTGTTCGTGGCTGATGGGCTGCTGCAGGATGATGGTGCCGGTCTTGAACTTGCAGCTCGGTGTCGGATGCGCCACCGTGGGCACGGCCTTCTCGCAGACATAGCTGCTGCCGTGCTCCACCACATTGCTGCCGCAGGACGGGCACTTGCCCAGCACATGCGCGCCGGCAAAGTCGGCCAGTTCGCCGCTTTCGGCCTCGTCCTCGTTACCGAAGTCGAACTCCAGCTTCCAGTTGTTCAGTTCCTCGTCGCGCACCAGCTGCAGCTCGGCCGTGAACGGCCAGCCCGCCTTGCTGCGGAAGCCTTCCAGCGGGCCGATGCGCTTGTCGGCCAGCAGCTGTTCCACCTCTGGCGCATCGAAGGTGCGGCCGCCCGGCGTCTTGGGAATGGAGAAGCCGCAGCCCTCGGCCGCACCCTGCGCGCCGGTGCAGCCATAGCGGCGGTAGTTTTCCTTCACCACACCACCGCAGTTCGGGCAGGGCGTGGCCAGCGTGGCGTAGTTGCCCGGCACGGTGTCTCGGTCGTATTCCTTGGCCTTGCGCACGATGCGCTCGGTCATGGCGGCAATGTCCTGCATGAAGGCCGCGCGGCTCAGCTTGCCATGCTCGATCTGCGCCAGTTTGTATTCCCAGTTGCCGGTGAGTTCGGGCTTGCTCAGTTCCTCCACCTGCAGGCCGCGCAACAGCGTCATCAGCTGGAAGGCCTTGGCGGTGGGGATCATCTCGCGCCCTTCGCGCAGCAGGTATTTCTCGGTCAGCAGGCCTTCGATGATGGCCGCGCGCGTGGCTGGCGTGCCCAGGCCTTTTTCCTGCATGGCCTCGCGCAGCTCGTCATCCTCGATCCACTTGCCGGCGCCTTCCATGGCGCCCAGCAGCGTGGCTTCGCTGTAACGGGCCGGGGGCTTGGTCTTGAGGCCCTTGGCTTCGGCATGTTCGGTGCGCACCATCTCGCCCGGCTTGACCGGCACTAGATGCTTCCCGTCCTTGTCGTCACCGGCTTCGGCAGCCGCTTCCTTGCCGTAGATGGCCAGCCAGCCCGGCTTGACCAACACCTTGCCGTCGGAACGGAAATGGTGGCTGGTGCCGATGCGCTCGCCACCGGCGGCCGGCGTATCGGCCGGCACGGACACGGTACTGATGCGCGTGGTCACGGTGAATTCGGCACTCGGATAGAACACTGCCATGAAGCGACGCACCACCAGATCGTACAGCTTGCGCTCGGCCTCGCTCAGCTGGCCTGGCGCCTGCAGCGTGGGGATGATGGCAAAGTGGTCGCTCACCTTGCTGTTGTCGAAGATGCGGCGGCTCGGCTTGATGTAGCCCTTGTCGATGGCCTGCTGCGCGTACGGCGCCAGGTGCGACATGCCGCTGCCGGCCAGCATGGCAAAGGTCTTGTGCGCCACGCCCAGATAGTCCTCGGGCAGGTGGCGGGCGTCGGTACGCGGATAGGTCAGCGCCTTGTGGCGCTCGTACAGGCTTTGCGCCAGGCTCAGCGTGGTCTTGGCCGAAAAGCCGAACTTGCCGTTGGCCTCGCGCTGCAGGCTGGTCAGGTCGAACAGCAGCGGCGATGCCTGCGTGGTGGGCTTGCTCTCTTCCGTCACGCTGGCGGCCTTGCCGCGCACGGCATTGGCGATGGCGCGGGCCTGCTCCTGGTTCCACAGGCGATCCGCCCTGGCCTCGGCATCCTCGCCCTTCTTCCAGGCCGGATCGAACCATTTGCCCGCATACTCACCCGCCTCGGCACCGAAGGTGGCATGCACCTCCCAATAGTCGCGGCTGACGAACTGGCGGATTTTCTCTTCCCGTTCGACGACGATGGCCAAGGTTGGCGTCTGTACGCGGCCGACGGTGGTCAGGAAGAAGCCGCCATCGCGCGAGTTGAAGGCCGTCATGGCACGCGTGCCGTTGATGCCCACCAGCCAGTCGGCCTCGGAGCGCGAACGCGCCGCATCGGCCAGACCCTGCATCTGCTGGTCGGTACGCAGCTTGTCGAAACCGTCGCGGATGGCCTGCTGCGTCATGCTCTGCAGCCACAGGCGGCGCACCGGCTTGCCCAGCGGCTTGGCGCCGCCCGCATACTGCTCGATCAGCCGGAAAATCAGTTCCCCTTCGCGCCCCGCGTCACAGGCGTTGATCAACTCGGTCACGTCCTTGCGCTTGGCCTGCTTCACCACCGCGTTCAGGCGCGTCTTGGTCTTGTCCACCGGCTTCAGGTCGAAGTGCGGCGGAATCACCGGCAGGTTGGCAAAGCTCCACTTGCCGCGCTTGACGTCGTACTGCTCGGGCGCCTGGATTTCCACCAGGTGGCCGACGGCACTGGTGACGATGTAGCGCTCATTCTCGAAGTGATCGTCGTGCTTGGCGAACTGGCCGGCAACGGGCGTGAGGGCGCGCACGATGTCCTGTGCGACGGAGGGTTTCTCTGCGATGACGAGAGCTTTGCTCATGGAGTGTTCTTGCTGAAAGGCGGATGGGCGCGGGGAGTAAAGACTTCTACAATGCGTCAGGCTACGCGGGACTGCATCTTACCCGGGTAGACCTTCTCCCTTTTTATAAACTAGCACATTCTTCTGCGGTATCCGGCCGCAGCCCCCGTCCATGCCCGCCCTGACCCTGCAATGGCCCGCCGAAACCCTGTGGCACAGCATCGAGCCGACCTGGCCCGGTTTCAGCGTGGAAGTGCTGCCCCAGCTCGATTCGACCAACTCCACGCTGATGGAGCGCGCCCGTGACGGCTACCTGCAGCCGGTGCTGCTGGTGGCCGAGCAGCAGAAGGCCGGCCGCGGCCGCATGGGCAAGCAGTGGCTGAGCACCCAGCCGGTGGGCGGATCGCTCACCTTCTCGCTCGGGTTGCCGCTGGAGGACTGCGACCTGTCGGGCCTGTCGCTGGTGGTGGGCTGCAGCCTGGCGCACAGTCTGGATCCGCAGCACCGGCATGAGCTGCGCCTGAAATGGCCGAACGACCTCTGGTACCGCCAGCGCAAGCTCGGCGGCATTCTGGTGGAAGTGTGCATGCTGGGCCGACAGCGCTTTGTGGTGGTGGGCGTGGGCATCAACATCAGCGAGCCGCCCCCCCTGCCCGAGGTCGATCCTGCCTTGCCAGCCCCCATGCAGCCAGCCTGGATGCAGGAGCTGGATCCCGCCGCCACGGCACCGTCGGTGCTGGGGCAGATCGCCCAGCCGCTGGCCCTGGCGCTGCACCAGTTCGGCCAGCATGGGTTTGCGCCCTGGGTAAGCCGCTTTCAGGTGCGTGATGCGCTGGCGGGGCAGGAAGTATGGCTGTCGGATGGCACGCAGGGCCGCGCCGTGGGCGTGAGCGCCTCGGGTGCGCTGCAGGTACGGACCGAGTACGGATTGCGCGATGTGCTGAGCGACGAGGTGAGTGTCAGGCCGCTGGCACGCGGATAAAGGGAGAGGGCCGCGCGGCGCTGGTGCTTGCGGCACAATGTCCGCAAGCAAAAAAACCGGAGACACCCCATGCCCCTGAAGCTCTACTACGCCCCCGGCACCTGCTCGCTGGTGCCGCACATCGCCCTGGAACTGATCGGCCAGCCCTTCGAGGCGCAGCTGGTCAAGATGCACAAGGGCGAGCACCGCTCGCCCGAATTTCTTGCCGTGAACCCCGCCGGCCAGGTGCCGGTGCTGCAGGATGGCGACGAGACCATCACGCAGATCATCGCGATCACGCTGTATCTGGACGCCCTGCACCCGCAGGCCGGCCTGTTCCCGCAGGAACTGCTGGCGCGCACCCACGCCATCGAGACGCTGGCCTGGCTCAACAACACGGTGCACACCACCTTCAACCGCGTGTTCAAGCCCGAAGGGGCCGTGGATGGCGAGGAGATGCAGGCCGCCGTGCGCGCAAAGGGCAAGCAGGGCTACGCTGCGCTGATGGAGCGTCTGCAGGACAAGGTCGTGGCAGCACGCGCCGCCGGCAATGACTATCTGAACGGCGCCTCCATCGGGGTGGTCGACGCCTATGCGCTCACGGTGATCCGCTGGTCGCAGCTGGGCGGCATGGTGCCCGAGCAGCAATGGCCGCAACTGTGGGACTATGCCGAGCGCGTGGCGGCACAACCCGCGGCCCAGCGCGCCATGGAGCGCGAGCGCATCCGCCTGCGCGCCCAGCCGCTGGTCTGAGCCGCACGCCATGGCTGAGGTTTTCCGCAGGACGCGCGTGGTGCGCTTCGGCCAGTGCGATCCGGCCGGCATCGTCTACTATCCGCGCTACACCGAACTGGGCCACGAACTGGTGGAGGAATGGTTCCGCGAAGGCCTGGGGGTGGATTTTCACACCCTGCACGAGGAGTGGGGGCAAGGCTTTCCCACCGCCTCGCTGGAGCTGGATTTCCTGCGCCCCACGCGCTACGGCGAGACGCTGGATTGCGCGCTGTGGGTGACCCGGCTCGGCGAATCCTCGCTGATGCTGGTGCTGGAGTTCGCCTGCGCGGGCGAAGTGCGGGTGCGCATCCGCCAGCGCCTGGTGAACGTGGATTACAGGACGCTGCGCCCCGGCGCCATGGCACCGGCCCTGCGCACGCAGTTTGCGCGCTTTCTGCATGCCAAGGACACCCCATGACCGCCCTGACTCCCACCCCCGTGACCGTGCATGTGCTCGACTGGCAACCGGCGCTGGCCGGCCTGCCCGGCGTGGCTGCCGGCATTGCGCGTGACCAGGCCATCGAGAACTGGGCCCAGCAGTGCTGGCAGGACCTGTGCATCGCCCTGCCCGGCCAGCAGCATGCCGTGCTGGCCACCCCCGGCAATGTGGAAGAGCCGGCGCGCCTGTACCTGGCCAGCCCGCAGGTGCAGGGCTGGCTGCATTCCCCGCTGGCCGAGCCGCCGCGCTGGCGTGCCGAAATGGGCACGGTGGCATCCGATGCCGCTGCACTGGCCACGGAGCGCGGCTTCTGCGCCGCCGATGCCGCCCTGCTGGGCATGATGGCCGCACTCGCAGCGCTGGACCAGTCCTGCAGCCATGTGCCGGCGGATTTCACACGCCAGCGCCGCCATTTTCCGCTGCTGGGCGCGCCGCGTGCCGCTGCCTTCTCCCCCATGCCGCGCGCCCTGCTGCAAGCGGGCCACCCGCATGCGCTGTATGGCGTGATGGGCGATGCCGACTGGGTCATCCGCTGCATGGACATGGGGGTGAAGTTGGTGCAGCTGCGCCTGAAGGACCCGGCCCCGGGCGAACTGGAAACGCAGATTGCCCGCTGCGCCGAAGCCGCCGGCCGCCACGGTGCGCTGCTCATCATCAATGACCACTGGCAGGCCGCGCTGCGCCACCTGCTGCATCGCAACGGCCATGGCATCTACGGCGTGCACATGGGGCAGGAAGACCTGCAGACCCTGTCCGACACCGACCTGGACCGGTTGATGCTGTCCGGCCTGCGCCTGGGCCTGAGCACGCACAGCCTGTGGGAACTGTCACGCGCGTTGCGCACCCGGCCCAGCCATGTGGCCTGCGGCCCGGTGCATGCCACCACCACCAAGGACATGCCCTGGATCCCGCTGGGCAACACCAATGTGGGCTGGTGGGCGCAGCTGGTGCATGGCGAGGTGGATGCGCACCAGCCCCCGCTGCCCCTGGTGGCGATCGGCGGCATGCAACCGACGCGCGCCGAAGCGGCCGCAGCGGCAGGCGCGGATATGGTGGCAGTGGTGAGTGACATCACCGGAGCGGCTGACCCGAAACAGGCTGTGGAAGCGCTGCGCGAGGCGATTGCGCGGGGACATGCACAGCGCGGTACAGTTCCGGCGCCGGAATGGCCGGAGCCGACGCTGAGGCCGGCGCCCTGCGTGCCGATGCACTGAATCGGCCGTTCGAGGCGTTCGCAGCCTCGTCAACAGGCAACAGGCAACAGGCAACAGGCAACAGGCAACAGGCAACAGGCAACAGGCAACAGTCAGCGGTCAGCGGTCAGCAGTCCGCAGTCCGCAGTCCGCAGTCCGCAGTCCGCGCATCGTGCCCGCTACCGCTCTCACAGCTTGCGGAACACCAGCGGCGTGCGCGCCGCTTCGGACTGCGTCAGCCCGTCGGCACCGATGCGCTCCAGCGTGCCGTTGCTGTTTACGCGCAGGCGGGCATTCTCGTCCTTGGAGGCCAGCACGATGTCACGGCCATCCCAGCGGAAGCGCGCTCGGCTGGTGAAGCTGTAGGGCGCGCCGCTGCGGCGGTAGGTGGTGGTGGTGAGGCTGTAGGTGTTGTCCGGATTGAGCATCAGCATCAGCGTCTGGCTGGTGCAGCCGGGCGCACCGGTGAGCGGACAGGGGGCATTGGTACGGTAGCTGCCTACCCAGCCCAGATTGGCATTCTGCGCCGGGCGCTTGATCTGGCGCACCGTGCTCTTGCTGGTGGACTGGGGCGGTGTGCCGCAGCCTGCCAGCAGCAGGGCTCCGGCAGCCAGTGCCAGGCCCACGGCACGCAAGGGGCGGGACACCAGGGAACGGAAAGAAGAATACATGGCGCTTCCTGCAGGGCCATTACCGGAGCAATGGCGGCTTCTTGCAACAAAATCGTGAAAATTTGCCTTAATTAGACCATGATGGGCCGAACGCGTGTCAAGGCAGGCGTTTCGCTACGCCTGTTACCTTTGCATGCAATTGTCTTCCAATGGGACAATAGCGGCTTTTCCCGCCTGACAACACCCTCCTGCCATGACGCTTCCTCTGCCCGCCACCGGCCGCATCGGCATCATTGCCGCCATGCGCGATGAACTCTCTGCCGTGCTCAACCGCATGCCCGACGAACACAAGACGCGCGTGGCCGGCCGCAGCTTCTGGCGCGGCCACTGGCATGGGCGCGAGGTGGTGGCGGTGCTCTCGCGCATCGGCAAGGTGGCGGCGGCCACCACGGCGACGGCGCTGATCGAGCGCTTCGAGGTCGATGCCATCGTCTTTACCGGCGTGGCCGGCGGACTGGCCGACGGCGTGAACGTGGGCGATGTGGTGCTGGCGCGCAGCTTTCTGCAGCACGACATGAACGCCTCCCCGCTGTTTGCACAGCATGAGGTGCCGCTGTACGGCAAGGCGCGCTTCGAAACCGATGCTGCACTGTCGGACACGCTGGCGACGGCGGCGCGCAAGGTGCTGGCTGACCCGCAGGCCGCCCTGGGCGCCGCGGCCGTGGCCGAATTCGGTCTGCAGGCACCCCGCGTGCACGAAGGCCTGATCCTGAGCGGCGACCGCTTCGTCGCCACCAGCGCCGAAAGCGGGGCCTTGCGCCAGCGCCTTCCGGATGGCCTGGCCGTGGAGATGGAAGGCGCTGCCGTGGCCCAGGTCTGCCATGACTACGGTCTGCCCTTCGTCGCCATGCGCACCATTTCCGACCGCGCCGACGATGCCGCGCACATGGATTTCACCCGCTTTGTCGAGCAGGTGGCGAGCCACTACAGCGTGGCCATGCTGGATGCGTGGCTGGCGCAGCTTGCCACGGCGCCGGACGCCTGACTCCGCACGGGATGCCGGCCGCAATGCCTTGGATAGCGGCGCGCCCCTGTCAGGCTAACGCCGCCCGCAGACGTTCCGCATAACCGTTCAGCACCTCCGCCCCCGGCTCCTTGCGCGGCCAGGACAGGGCGATGCCGTCATTGCCATGGCGCGGCACCACGTGCATGTGGAAGTGGAATACGGTCTGGTCGCCTTCCTTGCCGTTGGCATGCAGCAGCGTCAGTCCCGGCGGATCGAACACGGCCTGCACCGCCTGCGCCACCTTCTGCGCCGTCTGCATCGCGGCTGCCGCTTCCTCGGGCGTGATGTCGAACAGGGTGGCCGCGTGGCGTTTGGTGGCCACCAGCACGTGGCCGGGATTGACTTGGCCCAGATCCATGAAGGCCAGGGTCAGATCATCCTCGTAGACGCGGGCGGCAGGGATATCACCGGCGACCAGCTTGCAGAAGATGCACTGGCCGGGCGGGGTCGTATCGACGAACATGGGCATGAAAGTGTCTCCGTTATTCCTTGTGGGTAGATGCCCGATCTTCGCATGACTCTTGCGCCGGACCGGGCAGATCACGCCACGAAAAGCGCAAGGGTGCCGCCACCAGTGGTCCGTGGGGCGCATGCGCTGCCACGCAGCAAGTTCATTGGCGCTCCTTCCCTGCTGCTTCCGGGAAAGAAGACGCTGTGAAAACACCCCCCCAAGTTCCAAGCCTTACTTTCCAGCCCGCAACATCCGCCCCAGATAGCGCCCGGTATGGCTGGCCTCCACATTAGCCACCTGCTCCGGCGTGCCTTCCGCCACCACCGTGCCGCCGCCATCGCCGCCTTCCGGCCCCATGTCGATCAGCCAGTCGGCCGTCTTGATCACGTCCACGTTGTGCTCGATGATGACGATGGTGTTGCCCGCGTCGCGCAGCTGGTGCAGCACCTTGAGCAGCAGGGCGATATCCGCGAAATGCAGGCCGGTGGTGGGCTCGTCCAGGATGTAAAGCGTGCGGCCGGTGTCGCGCTTGCTCAGCTCCAGTGCCAGCTTCACGCGCTGCGCCTCGCCGCCCGAGAGCGTGGTCGCACTCTGGCCCAGCTTGATGTAGCTCAGGCCCACGTCCAGCAGCGTCTGCAGCTTGCGCGCGATGGTCGGGACGGCGTTCATGAAGGCATAGGCCTCCTCCACCGTCATGTCGAGGATCTGGGCGATGTTCTTGCCCTTGTACTGCACTTCCAGCGTTTCGCGGTTGTAGCGCTGGCCGTGGCAGACGTCGCAGGGCACGTACACGTCGGGCAGGAAGTGCATTTCCACCTTCACCACGCCATCGCCCTGACAGGCCTCGCAGCGGCCGCCGGCGACGTTGAAGCTGAAGCGACCGGGGCCGTAGCCGCGTTCCTTGGCAGTCGGCATTTCGGCCATCAGGTCGCGGATGTGCGTGAACAGGCCGGTGTAGGTGGCCGGGTTGCTGCGCGGCGTGCGGCCGATGGGCGACTGGTCCACGTTGATGACCTTGTCGAACTGCTCCAGCCCCTCGATGCTGTCGTGCGGTGCCGGTTCGGCGTGGGCGCGGTGGATTTTCTGCGCGGCGGCAGTGTAGAGCGTGTCGTTCACCAGAGTGGACTTGCCGGAGCCGGAAACGCCCGTCACGCAGGTCATCAGGCCGACCGGGAAGTCGACGGTGACGTCCTTCAGGTTGTGGCCGCGGGCGCCGGCAATGGTGATCTTCTGCAGGCCGGGGTGCTGGTCGGGCGCCTTGGCAGCGTCTTCCTCGCCGCGCACCCGGTCCAGCAGGCTGCCCGTGCGCCTGCCGGCCCCCTTGCCGCGCCCGGCTGACTCCGCAGGCGGCTCATTCGTCAGCGGCAGCCAGGGCGTGCGGCGTGCCGGCACGGCGATCACCTGTGCACCGCTCAGGTATTGTCCGGTGAGCGACTGCGGCGTAGCGACCAGTTCGTCATAGCTGCCCTGCGCCATCACGCGGCCACCATGCACACCCGCGCCCGGCCCCATGTCCACCACGAAGTCGGCCGCGCGGATCATGTCCTCGTCATGCTCCACCACCAGCACGCTGTTGCCGATATCGCGCAGATGCTGCAGCGTGCCGATCAGGCGGTCGTTGTCGCGCTGGTGCAGGCCGATGCTGGGCTCGTCCAGCACGTACATCACGCCGGTCAGGCCACTGCCGATCTGGCTGGCCAGGCGGATGCGCTGGGCCTCGCCGCCGCTGAGCGTTTCGGCGCTGCGCTCCAGACTCAGGTAGTTCAGGCCGACATCGTTCAGGAATTTCAGGCGCGAGGCAATCTCGCGCACCACCTTGTCGGCGATCTCGGCCTTGGCGCCCTGCAGCGTGAGTTGCTCGAAATAGCGCTGCGCCTCGCCCAGAGTGGCGTGGCTGATTTCGTAGATGGCGCGCTTGTGCTCGCCTTCGCCGATCAGCACATGACGCGCTTCCTGGCGCAGGCGGGTGCCGTGGCAGCTCGGGCAGGGTTGCACGCTGCGGTAGCGTGCCAGATCCTCGCGCACCACGCTGGAATCGGTGTCGCGGTAGCGCCGCTCCATGTTGGGCAGAATGCCTTCGAAGGGATGGCTTTTTTCGACCGCCTGGCCCTTGCGCGAGCCGCTTTCCATCACGTAGCGAAAGGGGATCTCGTCCTCGCCCGAGCCGTGCAGCACCACATCACGCACCGGTTGCGGCAACTGCTCGAACGGGGTTTCCACATCCACACCGTAGTGCTGGCAGACGCTTTCCAGCAGCGAAAAATAGTAGCCATTGCGCCGGTCCCAGCCCTTGACGGCGCCGCTGGCCAGGCTGAGCGTGGGAAAGGCCACTACGCGGTGGGCGTCGAACACATCCACGCTGCCGATACCATCGCACGAAGGGCAGGCACCCACCGGCGAGTTGAAGGAAAACAGGCGCGGTTCCAGTTCGGCAATGCTGTAGCCGCATATCGGGCAGGCGTACTTGGCGTTGAAGAAGTGCTCCTGCCCGTTGTCCATCTCCAGCACCAGCGCGCGCCCTTCGGCCAGACGCAGCGCGGCCTCGAAACTCTCCGCCAGACGCTGGCGCGCATCGGGGCGCACCTTCAGGCGGTCGATCACCACGTCGATATCGTGCTTCTCGTTCTTGGCCAGCGCAGGCGCATCCTCGCCATCCACGGTCTGGCCGTCGATGCGGAAGCGGATGTAGCCCAGCGCCTGCATCTGCGCCAGCAGATCGGCAAACTCGCCCTTCTTGCCGCGCGCCACCGGCGCCAGCAGCATCACGCGCGATTCGGCCGGCAGCGCCAGCACGGCATCGACCATCTGGCTCACGGTCTGTGCCTGCAGCGGCAGATGGTGATCCGGGCAATGGGGTGTGCCGGCGCGGGCAAACAGCAGGCGCAGGTAGTCGTGGATTTCCGTCACCGTGCCCACGGTGGAGCGCGGGTTGTGGCTGGTGGCTTTCTGCTCGATGCTGATCGCGGGCGACAGGCCCTCGATCAGGTCCACATCCGGCTTGTCCATCAGCTGCAGGAACTGGCGCGCATAGGTGGACAGGCTCTCCACATAGCGCCGCTGCCCCTCGGCATACAGCGTGTCGAAAGCCAGGCTGGACTTGCCCGAGCCGCTCAGGCCGGTGATCACCACCAGCTGGTTGCGCGGAATGTCCAGGTCGATGTTCTTGAGGTTGTGCGTACGCGCGCCACGAATGCTGATGTGCGTGTGGGCGCTGGGGCGCTGCGGAACTTTGGGTGCGGATTTCGCCATGAGAGGGCCGCTCGGTGCGGTGCAAGGGGAACCCTTCATGATAGCGCTGGCGTGTGACGGGAACAAATCCGGCCCCGCAACACCGCAGCCGGATGATGGGCTTGCCGGTCCCCCGCGTGGAGGCAGCGAGAAATTCCTGGATCTGCCCATCATGCACACCACATGCCTGTGCAGGAATCAGGGACACCGCGACGGCGTTACCATGAATGTTTACGCGGCGCCTTGCTCCGCATTTCCTGTCCTTCCCACACACCACCATGCAGAACTTCGACTACCAGAACCCCACCCGCATCCTGTTCGGCCAGGGCAGCATTGCCAAGCTGGCCAAGGCCGTGCCTGCCAATGCCCGCGTGCTGCTGCTCTATGGTGGTGGCAGCGCGCTCAGGAACGGCACGCTGGACGAAGTGAAAGCCGCGCTGGCCACCGCCGGCATCGGCCACGTCAGCGAATTCAGCGGCATCGAACCCAACCCCACCTTCGAGACGCTGATGCGCGCCGTGCAGCAGGTCAAGGCCGAGCAGATCGACTTCCTGCTGGCCGTGGGCGGCGGGTCCGTGATCGACGGCACCAAGTTCGTGGCTGCCGCGGCTGCGCTGCCCGAAGGCGAAGATCCCTGGAACATCCTGCTCACCGGTGGCCGCGTCGTCAAGTCCGCCCTGCCCTTCGGCTCGGTGCTGACGCTGCCCGCCACCGGCTCGGAAATGAACAACGGCGGCGTCATCACCAAAGCCGCCACGCACGACAAGCTGCCCTTCTCCAGCCGCTGCACCTACCCGCAGTTCTCGGTGCTGGACCCGACCAAGACCTTCACCCTGCCCAAGCGCCAGGTCGCCAACGGCGTGGTCGATGCCTTCGTGCACATCACCGAACAGTACCTGACCTACCCCGCCAACGCCCGCGTGCAGGACCGCTTTGCCGAGGGCCTGCTGCGCACGCTGGTGGAAATCGGCCAGGACGCCGTGAACAAGCCGGAGGATTACGACACCCGCGCCAACCTGATGTGGACTGCCACCCTGGCGCTCAACGGCCTGATCGGCGCCGGCGTGCCGCAGGACTGGGCCACGCACATGATTGGCCATGAACTGACCGCGCTGCACGGCATCGATCACGCGCGAACGCTGGCCGTGGTGCTGCCTGCCGTGATGCAGGTGCGCCGCGAGGAAAAGCGCGCCAAGCTGCTGCAGTACGCTGAGCGCGTGTGGGACATCCGCGATGGCAGCGAAGATGCCCGCATCGATCAGGCCATCGAGCGCACCCGTGCCTTCTTCGAGTCGCTGGAGGTGCCCACGCGCCTGTCGGCCTACCAGCTCGACGCAACGGCCATCGATCCGCTGGTGGCCCAGCTGGAAAAGCATGGCATGGTGAAGCTGGGCGAGAAGCAGGACATCAACCTGGAAACCAGCAGGCACATCCTGCAGGCAGCGCTGTAAATCGCATCAGCTCTCCAATAAAAATGGCGTCCAAGCCGAGCTGGACGCCATTTTTGCTCAGCCTCCACCCGTTGCCTGGGCGCTTGTGCAAATGCAGAAGCCCTTTCAACGGACGGAAGCATTCTCCCGGTGGCTTACCAGGAGAACCCGGCCTGCGCCTTCACTGCAGTCTTGCCGCCAGAGCGCGTCGCTTGCGACACGCCCAGGCCAAGGTTCCAACGCTCGTTCACCTGATAGCCTACAGCCAGACCCACCGCGGTGGCGCTGCCGTAATTGCCCACGGCCATGCCAGCCTTTGCCAGGGGCAAGAGCAGGCATGCTGGGAATCGCCAGAGCAGCAGCAACACCATTGTCAACGTACTTGTTGGTTTCTGCAAAACGCTCATTTAACTGGTTCAGGTTGACCGCATCGGTGCCTGCAACGGCGGCGCCCACGTTCTGGATACGCTGGCCGTTGTTGTCAATGCCATTGGTGTTGGTCATACCGGTTACGGACAGGTTGCGACCGACATTGACATCTTGGCCAACAGTCAGGTGGCCTTGCAGATCCGAGTTGCCTTTGACGATCAGATCCTTATTGACAACAGCATTACGCCCCACGGTCAAATCGTTGGTGATATTTCCAGTCGTAGCGTTCACGGTGCCAAAGTTACCTGTGGCTGCGTTCACTACGCCAGCGTTCACCTTGTGCGTGTTCACTTCGCCAGCGTTCACCTTGTGCGTGTTCACTTCGCCAGCGTTCACCTTGTGCGTGTTCACTTCGCCAGCGTTCACCTTGTCCGTGTTCACTTCGCCAGCGTTCACCTTGTCCGTGTTCACTTCGCCAGCGTTCACCTTGTCCGTGTTCACTTCGCCAGCGTTCACCTTGTCCGTGTTCACTTCGCCAGCGTTCACCTTGGCAGAGCCTACCGTCCCCGTAACCTCTAAATCTCCAACGACCTTGGCGTTTCCATTGTTGGTCAACAAGCCGGTATTGGTGATGTTGCCGGTATTGGTGATGTTGCCCGTATTGGTGATGCCCTTGGTGGTGGTCATCTGGGTCACGTCTAGAGTGCCATTCAGCGCGGTATTACCGTTGACAGTCAAATCACCATTCAAAGTCGAATTGCCAGCGCTGGTCAGTCCACCAACATTGGTGATGCCTCCCGTGTTGTTGATGCCGCCAGTATTCGTAATACCTCCCGCATTGGTCAATCCCCCGGCAAGGTTGCTGATGCCACCACTGACGTTGGACATTCCATGTGTCGTAGTAGACCCCGTTACAGCCAAGGTACCGCCGACAGAAGTATTACCACTCGTCTGAAGCGTCGTGGTCGTAATGCCGCCCGGTGCATTCAAAACGCCACCATTGTTCTCATCGGGAACAGGTATTCCTAAAAATACGCCATCCTTGACAAGTACGTCTTCACCGCCAATGGTGACCTGTGCATGCGCCGGCTGCATGGCCGCCATGAAACCTGCGCCTGCCAGCAATGCGCACAGCAGCGTATGGGAAGCCAGTTTGTTGCGATTGCGTGATTGCATAGTGTCTCTCCTTTAAAAATGATTGCCGTTGTAAATTTCCGCGCGGGGTAGAACCATGACACAAGAGCCCATTGCAACTACCTCTTGTGACTTTTGTCACATTTTTCAATAACAAACCCATGATATCAGAAGAATTGATTCACTCACACACAAAGACCGTTGCATAACCCCCCGGAAGCCCAACAAACCATGTTCCAATGACAAGACCGTTGCATAACCCCCCGGAAGCCCAACAAACCATGTTCCAATGACAGCAGGAGGATGATCGCGATGGACAGTTTCTTCTTGATGGGTGCCAAGCCGCTGGTGCAGGACAGTCCCAGCATGAAGCTGCACGAGTTGCTGGACTGGCATTCCATCGCCGGCCACCTCAAGGGACTGTAGCAGCGTGAGAAGTCGGGTGCCGGTGGCCCCGAGCCCTATAACCGCCTGGGCATGTTCAAGCTCATGCTGCTCGGTCAGTGGCACGGCCTGTCTGATGCCCAGCTGGAACAGGCCCTGCGCGTACGCCTGGACTTCATGGTCTTTACCGGATTC
>NZ_FOCW01000014.1 GCF_900110225.1 Allobrachymonas denitrificans DSM 15123 | reverse complement strand
TTACGCGATGATCTTGGCAACAACGCCGGCGCCGACGGTACGGCCGCCTTCGCGGATGGCGAAACGCAGACCTTCTTCCATGGCGATCGGGGCGATCAGCTTGACGGTGATCGACACGTTGTCACCCGGCATCACCATTTCCTTGTCGGCCGGCAGCTCGATGGCGCCAGTCACGTCGGTGGTGCGGAAGTAGAACTGCGGACGGTAGTTGTTGAAGAACGGCGTGTGACGGCCACCTTCGTCCTTGGACAGAACATACACCTCGGCGGTGAACTCGGTGTGCGGCTTGATGGAGCCCGGCTTGCACAGCACCTGGCCGCGCTCGACGTCTTCACGCTTGGTGCCGCGCAGCAGGATACCCACGTTGTCGCCAGCCTGGCCCTGATCCAGCAGCTTGCGGAACATTTCCACGCCCGTGCAGGTCGTCTTCTGGGTTTCCTTGATACCGACGATCTCGATTTCCTCGCCGACCTTGATGATGCCGCGCTCGACGCGACCGGTCACCACGGTACCGCGGCCGGAGATGGAGAACACGTCTTCCACCGGCATCAGGAACGCACCGTCAACAGCACGCTCGGGAGCGGGGATGTAGGAGTCCAGCGCCTCGGCCAGCTGCATGATGGCGCCTTCGCCCAGCTCGCCCGTGTCGCCTTCCAGCGCCAGCTTGGCAGAACCCTTGATGATGGGGGTGTCGTCGCCGGGGAAGTCGTACTTGCTCAGCAGTTCGCGCACTTCCATCTCGACCAGTTCCAGCAGCTCGGCGTCATCAACCATGTCGCACTTGTTCAGGAACACGATGATGTAGGGCACGCCCACCTGGCGGGACAGCAGGATGTGTTCGCGGGTCTGGGGCATCGGGCCGTCAGCGGCGGAGCACACCAGAATGGCGCCGTCCATCTGGGCAGCACCGGTAATCATGTTCTTCACGTAGTCGGCGTGGCCGGGGCAGTCAACGTGCGCGTAGTGGCGGTTGGCCGTCTCGTACTCGACGTGCGAGGTGTTGATCGTGATGCCGCGGGCCTTCTCTTCGGGCGCGTTGTCGATCTGGCTGTAGTCACGCGCTTCGCCGCCGAACTTCTTGGACAGCACCGTGGCGATTGCCGCAGTCAGGGTGGTCTTGCCGTGGTCCACGTGACCGATGGTGCCGACGTTCACGTGCGGCTTGGTCCGTTCAAACTTTTCCTTGGCCATTTTTTCGACTCCGAAAAACTAGTGTGTGTTGAGGTAAGAAACCACGGCATGCTAGCACAAGCCATGAATGGTGCCCATGGCGGGAATCGGACCCGCGACCTCTCCCTTACCAAGGGAGTGCTCTACCACTGAGCCACATGGGCGAAATTCGCACTGGATAACAACTCTGCTGCAGACCGTCTGGAGCGGGAGACGGGAATCGAACCCGCGTCATTAGCTTGGAAGGCTAAGGTTCTACCATTGAACTACTCCCGCGCACTTGATGGCGCCAGAGCCTAACCCTCAAGCCGCGGCAGTGCCGCACTCTGCATCAAAACTGTGGTGGAGAGGGCTGGATTCGAACCAGCGTACTCGTAAGAGGGCAGATTTACAGTCTGCTGCCATTAACCACTCGGCCACCTCTCCACAGCAAGACTCGAATTATGCCACGGTTTTTTGCGTTTTTACAAGCCTTCCGATTTTTTTCGAAATCGGCGCTTGCCGCAGTGGACGCGTGGCGTTCGCGTCAGGCGAACAATTGTGCCAGAGCCAGCCCCGGTTCTTCGGCACGCATGAAACTTTCTCCCACCAGGAAGGCCTGAATGCCGGCTCCGCGCAACACTTGCACGTCCTCGCGCGTCTGGATGCCGCTTTCGGCCACCAGCAACTGCTCGGCAGGCAGGCCCTGCTTCAGGCGGATGGTGGTCTGGATGTCGACCTCGAAAGTGCGCAGGTTGCGGTTGTTCACGCCCAGCAGCAGCTTGTCCGGCTGACGGGCATCCGCTGCAACGCGGCGGGCACGTTCCATTTCGGCCTCGTCGTGCACCTCGACCAGCACCGCCATATCCAGATCATGCGCAATGCGGGCGAAGTCGCGCATCTGTGCGTCATCCAGGCAGGCGGCAATCAGCAGGATGCAATCCGCGCCGATGCTGCGTGCCTCGTAGATCTGGTAGGGATCCACCATGAAGTCCTTGCGCAGCACCGGCAGGTCGCAACTGGCGCGCGCCTGCTTGAGGTAGTCATTGCAGCCCTGGAAGAACTGGCGGTCGGTCAGTACCGAGAGACAGGCCGCAGAGAGCTTGCCATCGCCTTCGGCGTAGCTCTGGGCGATGTCGGCCGGAATGAAATCCTCGCGAATCACGCCCTTGGACGGGCTGGCCTTCTTGACCTCGGCGATGATGGCCGGCTGGCCCGCTGCGATCTTTGCGCGCATGGCACCGGCGAAGTCGCGCGTGAGGACGCGGCTTTCGGCATCGGCGCGCATCTCGGCCAGGGATTTGCGCTGGAGGGCTGCCGCCACCTCTTCATGCTTGACGGCAACGATTTTCTGCAGGATGTCGGACATGTCAGTGTTTCTCGGATTCTTCGGAAGACTCGGGAGGCGGTGCGCGCAGCACCTTGAGGATGACGCGATGCATGACGATGGCCGCCACGATGGTAATCAGCGTGACCGCAAAGGCGATCCACGCGCCATCGGCAAACATCCAGGCCGGCATGCTCACAGCACCTTGGCCAGCTCGCAGCTCAGCTTGACGAACTGCTCCAGCTTGGCCTTGGCCGCACCGGAATCCAGCGCCTGGCGTGCACGCTCGATGCCCTGCTCCATGCTGTCGACGACGTTGGCGGCGTACAGGGCCATGCCGGCATTCATCAGCACCACGTCGCGTGCTGCGCCTTCGTGATTGTCAAGCACGCCGAGCAGCATCTGGCGCGATTCTTCGGGTGTTTTCACCTGCAGTGCACGCGTGCTGCGCATGGTGAGGCCGAAGTCTTCCGGATGGATTTCGTATTCGCTGACGACACCGTTCTTCAGCTCGCCCACCAGGGTGGCAGCGCCGAGGCTGATTTCGTCGAGGTTGTCACGACCATAGACCACCACCGCATGGTCGGCGCCCAGCTCTTCCAGCACGCGCACCTGGATGCCGACCAGGTCGGCATGGAACACGCCCATCAGGATGTTGGGCGCATCGGCCGGATTGGTGAGCGGGCCCAGGATGTTGAAGATGGTCTTGACGCCGAGTTCGCGCCGCACCGGGGCCACGTTCTTCATGGCCGGATGGTGGTTGGGGGCGAACATGAAGCCGATACCGACCTCGTCGATGCAGCGCGCAATGTCGGCGGGCGTCATGTCCAGGCTGGCACCCAGCGCTTCGACCACATCGGCACTGCCGGACTTGCTGCTGACGCTGCGGCCGCCGTGCTTGCTGATGCGGGCGCCCGCCGCTGCCGCCACGAACATGGCGCAGGTGGAGATGTTGAAGGTATGGGCACCGTCGCCGCCCGTGCCGACGATGTCGACCAGATGCGTCTTGTCCGCGATATTGACCTTGGTGGAGAACTCGCGCATGACCCTGGCGGCCGCGCTGATCTCGCCAATGGTTTCCTTCTTCACACGCAGGCCGGTCATGATGGCGGCCGTCATCACCGGAGAGACTTCGCCGGTCATGATCTGGCGCATCAGGCTCAGCATCTCGTCGTGGAAGATCTCGCGGTGTTCGATGGTGCGTTGCAGGGCTTCCTGCGGGGTGATGTGCAGAGGCTTGATCATGCTCGCTCCAGGAAATTCTTGAGCATGGCGTGGCCGTGCTCGGTCAGGATGCTTTCGGGATGGAACTGGACGCCTTCGACATCCAGCGTCTTGTGGCGCACGCCCATGATTTCACCATCATCGGTCCAGGCGGTGATCTCGAGCTCTTGCGGCAGGCTGGCACGTTCGATCGACAGCGAGTGGTAGCGGTTGACGGTGAACTGGCGCGGCAGGTTGCGGAACACGCCGGTCTGCGTGGTGGTGATGACGCTGGTCTTGCCGTGCATCAGCTCCTGCGCGCGGATGATGTTGCCGCCAAAGGCTGCGCCGATGGACTGGTGGCCCAGGCAGACACCGAGGATGGGCAGCTTGCCGGCAAAGTGTCTGATCGCCGGGACCGACACACCGGCCTCGTTGGGCGAACACGGGCCGGGGGAGATGCAGAGTCGGTCAAACGCACCCGCCTGGAACAACGCATCGAGCTGCTCCAGCGTGATTTCGTCGTTGCGGTGTACGATCACCTCGGCACCGAGTTCACCGAAATACTGGACGATGTTGTAGGTGAAGCTGTCGTAGTTGTCCACCATCAGGACCTTGGTCTTGTCGCTCATTGCAGGCCCTCCTCGACCAGTTCTGCCGCACGCATCAGGGCGCGCGACTTGTGTTCGGTTTCCTTCCATTCCATCTCGGGAATGCTGTCGGCCACCACGCCGGCGGAGGCCTGCACGTAGAGCATGCCGTCCTTGACGATGGCGGTGCGGATGGCGATGGCCACGTCCATGTCGCCGGCGTAGCTCAGGTAGCCGCAGGCGCCGCCGTAGATGCCACGCTTGACCGGCTCGAGTTCGTCGATCAGTTCCATGGCATGTACCTTGGGCGCACCGGTGAGCGTGCCCGCCGGGAAGGTGGCACGCAGCACGTCCATATTGCTCATGCCGTCCTGCAGCGTGCCCTGCACGTTGCTGACGATGTGCATCACGTGGCTGTAGCGCTCGACCACGAAGGCCTCCGTGACCTGTACCGAGCCGGTGGTGGCGATGCGGCCGATGTCGTTGCGCGCCAGGTCGATCAGCATGACGTGTTCGGCACGCTCCTTGGGATCGTTAACCAGTTCCTGCTCTGCGGCCAGATCCGCCTCGGGCGTGGCGCCGCGCGGGCGCGTGCCGGCGAGCGGGCGGATGGTAAGCGTCTGCGTGCCGTCGGACGCATGCTCGTGCCGCACCAGGATCTCGGGCGAGGCCCCCACCACCTGGAAATCGCCGAAGTGGTAGTAGTACATGTAGGGGCTCGGGTTGAGCGAGCGCAGCGCGCGGTACAGGTTGAGCGGGTGCGCGGCAAAGCGCTTCTTCAGGCGCTGGCCGACCTGCACCTGCATGAAGTCGCCGGCGGCGATCAGATCCTTGGCGCGCTGTACGGCAGACAGGTAGTCGTCCTTGGCGAAATTGCGCTCGATGGGCTCACTCCTGAACACGCCGGCGGGCGGTGCGATGGCAGGCTGGGCCAGCCGGTCCTTGAGTTCGCGCAGGCGCAGCTTGCCGCGGTTGAAGGCTTCGGGCTGCTTGGGATCGATGTAGATCAGGATGTACAGCTTGCCCGACAGGTTGTCGATCACCGCCACTTCCTCGCACTGCAGCAGCAGGATGTCGGGCGTGCCAAGTTCGTCCGGCGGACAGGAGGCTTCGAGCTTCTTCTCGATGTAGCGCACGGCGTCATAACCGAAATAGCCGGCGAGGCCTCCGCAAAAGCGCGGCATGCCGGGGCGCAGCGCCACCTTGAAGCGCTGCTGGTAGCTGGCGATGAAGTCGAGCGGGTTGCCGGTGGCGGTTTCGACCACCTGGCCGTCGGTGACGACTTCGGTCTTGGCATCGTCGCCAAAGCCACTGGCGCGCAGCAGCGTGCGCGCCGGCAGGCCGATGAAGCTGTAGCGGCCGAAGCGCTCGCCACCGACCACGGATTCGAGCAGAAAGCTGTTGCTGCCGCCATATTCGGCGTGGGCCAGCTTGAGGTAGAGGGAGAGCGGGGTCTCGAGGTCGGCAAAGGCCTCGAGCATGAGCGGGATGCGGTTGTAGCCCTGGGCGACCAGGCTGTTGAATTCGAGTTCAGTCATCATGAGGATTCACCTTGTGCAGGGGGCGGCTGCAATTGTTCGCGGGCAAGCGCAGAGCGCCTTGCATGCTAACGGCTGCATCATGCATCACGATGACAGCCAGCCCCGGGGAAATGGCGCCCGCCATGTGCTGGCCTTGCAGCGGACGGGCAGGAAACACCAGCGCAATCAGGCCGCGCCGAAGGCATTACAGGGACGCCAGGGCCAGGCTCCCCGGTCACTGCAACCTGTGGTGGTGTTTCGATGAATGAACATCGGATCAGTCTAGCAAAGTTTTTGCCGCAATGCAGCAGGGTGCTTTCCCGCAAGGGGGCCGTTTTTCGGTCGGCCCGGGCGGGTGTGGCGATCTGGAAGCATTACCCGGCCAAAGGCGCTGCCACAAGTTCGCTCAGGCTGTCGAGATAGCCGTCGGCGGACACTGCGCGGATCGGTTCGCCGTGGTTGTAACCGTAGCTCACCAGCAGCACCGGGCAACCGGCGGCGTGGGCGGCCTGGGCGTCATTGCTGGAATCACCCAGCATCAGCGTGGCCTGTGGCGGCGTGCGGAGTGCCCTGGCGGTTTCCAGCAGCGGCATGGGATCGGGCTTCTTGCGCGGAAAGGCATCGCCGCCGAAGACGAGCTGGAAATACTGGCGCAGGTCCAGGGCCTCCAGCAGCGCTTCTGCATGGGCTTGCGGCTTGTTGGTGAGACAGGCCATGGGCAGGCCGGCGACGTGCAGCTTCTGCAGGCCCTCGCGCACCCCGGCAAATACCTCGGCGAACTGGCCATTGATGGTGTGATAGTGCGCCTGATAGGAGCGCCACGCCTGTTCGTAGCGGGCTTCAGGCTGTGTTGCCGGGCAGCTGCTTTCGCAGACAGTCAGGCTGGCCTGGCGCATCTGTTCGGCCAGCACGGTGCGGATCAGGTGCTCGGAGCCCTTGCCCACTGTCTGGCTGATGAACTCGCGCGACACCGGCGGCAATTGCAGCTCGGCCAGCATGCGGTTGAGTGCCACTTCGAAATCGCCCAGGGTGTCGACCATGGTGCCGTCCAGGTCGACCATGGCTGCCTGGATGGCCAGCCCCTGCGTGGCACCTGGCCAGCTCAGGTAGATGGAGGGGGCGGAGGCGTCCGCCATCGAGACCGTGCTGGAAGCCACGTTACGTGGCGCGGCGGAAGCGGTTGCTTCGGAAGTCTGGCCCGCCCCGGTGAGGTGCTGCGGCACGTCGGCGCTCATGCCAGCGCCTTGCGCATGTGGGCAATCACCGCCGCGTAATCGGGCTTGCCGAAGATGGCGCTGCCGGCCACGAAGGTGTCGGCACCGGCATCGGCCACGCGACGGATGTTGTCAGCCTTGATGCCGCCATCCACTTCAAGACGGATATCCTTGCCGCAGGCCTCGATGCGCTTGCGCACAGCCTCGATCTTGCGCAGGGCGCTGTCGATGAAGCTCTGACCACCGAAACCGGGGTTGACGCTCATCAGCAGGATCAGGTCGATGTCATCGATGACCCAGTCGAGCACGTCCAGCGGCTCGGCCGGGTTGAATACCAGCCCCGCCTGGCAGCCTGCGCCCTTGATGGCCTGGATGCTGCGGTGCACGTGGCTGCTGGCGTCGGGGTGGAAGCTGATCAGGTCGGCGCCGGCCTGGGCAAAGGCCTGGGCCAGGGCATCGACGGGCTGCACCATCATGTGCACGTCCATCGGCACCGGCTTGCCGTCGGGCGTGACGGCGTGCGGCTTGATGGCCTGGCAGATCATGGGGCCGAAGGTGAGGTTGGGCACGTAATGGTTGTCCATCACGTCGAAGTGGATCCAGTCGGCGCCGGCGGCAATCACGTTGCGCACCTCGTCGCCCAGGCGGGCAAAGTCGGCCGAGAGAATGGAGGGGGCGATGCGGTAGGTGGTCATGCCCGGTATTGTCGCGCATCACGGCGGTGTCTGACACGGCTGTCAAGCTTTGCCGCTACCATAGCGCCCATGTCAGATTTCACCACCACCCCGCCCAATGCCGATTACCAGCTGACCGTCGCGGTCCGGCCGGAATACCTGCCCGACCAGTCCGAGCCGGCGGCGGAGCATTACGTTTTTGCCTACCACGTCACGATCACCAATACGGGACGGGTGGCGGCGCAGGTGGTGTCGCGCCACTGGATCATCACCGACGGGGATGGCCGCGAGGAACAGGTGAAAGGCCTGGCCGTGGTCGGCTACCAGCCGGTGCTCAAGCCCGGCGAGAAGTTCGAATACACCAGCGGCACGCCGCTGCGCACCTCGCATGGCGTGATGCGTGGCAGCTATTTCTGCGTGGCGGTGGACGGCGAGCGCTTCGAGGCGCCGATCGGCCCGTTTGCCCTGGTCGCCCCCGAGGCCGGCTCTGCCCCGGCGCAGTCGCATACGCTGCATTGAGATTGCATGGCAGCACGCACGCTCGATATCGAGACCCTGCTGGGCCGCATCGATCCCGACGCCGATCAGGTGGAGCGGCATCTGTGGCTGCATGACGTGCTGGAGTGGATCCGTGGCGATGCGCAGGATGCGCAGGCCTCGGTCGGACGGGTACGGCAGATGCTGGCTGCCATCGGCCGCATGCCCGAGTTGCCGCTGCGCTGGCGCGCCTGGTGGCAGCAATTCATCACCCATGTGGACGCCACGCCGCTGCTGGCCGACTACGGCTTTGCGCCGCGAACGGCCTTTGCCAGCGAACTCGGGCACCGGCTGCTGCGCAAGTGGCTGCCGCCCACGCCGGAAACCACCGATCTGTCGCAGCTGTTTCACCTGCTGTTTCCGCAGGCTTTCGATGCCAAGTGGATCCGCGCGCTGGATCCCGCTACATTGCAACACGCCGAAAGGCTGCTGTTTGCTCCGGCTACCCAAGGGGCTCCGGCGCAGGACGGGCAGCCTGGCCTCTGGGAAGACAGCGTGGCAGAGCCCGCCGTTGCACCTCCCCATATCGTGCTGGCCACCACGGCAAGTGCCTGGGGCCAGCCAGTGGCCACCTACTGGCAAAACGAGCTGATCGAAGCCATTGCCTACAGCGTCAGCCAGATCAGTGCCACCGGTTTTGCCAGCGAAATCCGCATGCGCATGGCCGAGGACGCTGAAACACAGCGCGCCTTTCACAGCCTGTCGCACTGCATGGACACCTGGACCCGCCAACTCGGCATCCACGGGCTGCAACACCCGGAAACCCTGGCAGCGACCGAATTATTGCGCGAGCAGCTCGCACACTGCCGCCGCGCTGCGGGCACCGTGTATGCACACCTTGCGGAGCAAGGCGTGTCGGTCGGCATCGTGTTTCGCCTGCGCCAGATGCGCGACCGCGTGCAGCGCGTGAACGAACTGCTGGATTGCCTGTTCAGCCAGAACTCCGCACACTCCACCGCGCGGCTGGTAGCGCGCCTGATCATGGTCGGACAGGAACGGCGCAGCGTGCGCAACCTGATCCGCAGCAGCTCGCACCTGACCGCCGCCAAGGTGGCCGAGCGCCATGCGGAAAGCGGCGAGACCTACATCACGCGCAATTTCCGCGAATGGCGCATCATGCTCGGCCATGCGCTGGGCGGCGGCTTTGCCATGGGATTTGCCGTCTGGTTCAAGTTCCTGATCGGCACCCTGGCGCTATCAATCTTCTGGGGCGGTCTGGTCGCCGGCATCAACTATGCGGTGATCTTCGTGCTGATCCAGCTGCTGCACTGGACCATCGCCACCAAGCAGCCCGCCGTGACGGCCCCGGCACTGGCAGCCCGCCTCAAGGCGATGGACCAGCCCAATGCGATCGATGCCTTCGTCGATGAAGTCTCGCACCTGATCCGCTCGCAGGTGATCGCCATTGCGGGCAACCTGCTGGCGGTGGTGCCCTGCGTGCTGCTGATTGCGGCAGCGCTGGAGCACGGCCTCGGGCAGTCGATCATCCCGGTCAAGACCGCCACCAGCACCATGGCGTCGCTCGACGTGTTCGGCACTACCGTGCTGTTTGCCGGCTTTACCGGCGTGCTGCTGTTTGCCTCCAGCATCATCGCGGGCTGGACCGAAAACTGGTTCGTGTTCCACCGCCTCGACTCTGCCATTGCGCACCATCCGCGCTTTCGCCGGTTGCTGGGTGTGGACCGTGCACGCCGGCTGGCGCACTGGATGCGCGAGCATGTATCGGGCCTGGCAGCCAACATTTCGCTTGGCCTGATGCTGGGGCTGACGCCTGCCATCGCCCTGTTCTTCGGCCTGGGTCTGGAAGTGCGCCACGTGACACTGGCCGCAGGACAACTGGCCGCTGCCGGCTATACGCTGGGCGGGCAGGTGCTGCACCAGCAGGAGTTCTGGCTGGCGCTGGCCGGCGTTGCGCTAGTCGGGCCGATCAATGTGATCGTGAGCTTCTACTTCGCCTTCCGCACCGCCGTTGCCGCCCACAACGTGCCGCGTGTGGATCGCCGCCGCATCAACGCGGCCTTGCGCTATCGTCTGCTGCATGCGCCGCTGAGCTTCATTTTTCCTCCGAAGAAGCGCAAGACGCCCTCTTCCCCGACCGGTTCGGGAAACTGACTGACTGCACCCCATGCCCGCCCTCCCCCGCTCCGGCGAATTCGCCCTGATCGACCGCCATTTCCGCCGCCCGCCGGTGTCCCGCAACGCAACAGTCGGCATCGGTGACGACTGCGCCCTGCTGGCGCCGCTCCCCAACGAGCAACTCGCCATCTCCACCGACATGCTGGTGGCGGGTCGGCACTTCTTCGAGGATGTGGATCCGGCTGCACTCGGCCACAAGGCGCTGGCAGTGAACCTGAGTGATCTGGCTGCCTGTGGTGCGCAGCCCCTGGGTGCCACGCTGGCCATCGCCTTGCCGGCCGTCGATGATGCCTGGCTGGAAGCCTTTGCCAGCGGCCTGTTTGCCCTGGCGGATGCCCACGCCTGCGAACTGGTGGGGGGTGATACCACACGGGGGCCCCTGACGCTCAGCCTGACGGTGTTCGGCAGCGTGCCTCCCGGCAGCGCCCATCTGCGCAGCGGTGCCAGCGCCGGCGACGACATCTATGTCAGCCACGCCCCGCTGCAAGGTCTGGGCGATGCACGGCTGGCCCTGCAGCTCCAGCAACTGGCACGTGGCGAGACGCCTTCGGCCGCCGCCACCCTGCAGGCACTGGACACGCGCCTGCGCCACCACCTGCTGCACATGACGCGCGTGCGTCTGGAGCTGCCCCAGCCCCGCGTGGCGCTGGGCCTGGCCTTGCGCGGCATCGCCAGCGCCTGTGCCGACCTCAGCGACGGCCTGACCGGTGATCTGGGCCACATCCTGCGCGCCTCCGGGTTGGGAGCCAGCCTCAAGGCGCTCGATGGCGCCGAAGGGCTGCTGCACGCCTGCAGCCCGGCGCTGCGCACGCTGGGGAACGACTTTGCCCTGGACATGGCACTTGCCGGTGGGGACGATTACGAACTGGTGTTCACCGCGCCTCCGGCTCGACGCGAGGCCGTGGCCGCTGCCGCAGCCCGCTGCGGTCTGTGCGCCAGCCGCATTGGCCGCATGGAGCCGCAGCCCGGCCTGCGCTGGATCGATCTGGAAGGACGGCAACAGACGCTGGCGGCCCAGGCCTTTGATCATTTCGCCTGAAGCAACGCCCCCCTGCCTGCGGCCCGCCCCGCTCTGCGACAATGCACGCCATGCCCAACGCCCCGCTTGCTCCCAGCCGACCCACCCTGTCCTTCCTGCTGCGCCATCCCGCGCACTGGATCGCCCTGGGTTTCGGCTCGGGCCTGAGCCCGAAAGCACCTGGTACAGCAGGCACGCTCTGGGCCTGGGCCGCCTGGCTGCTGTTGCAGACAGTTGTGACGCACACTGCGCTGGGCTGGCTGGTTCTACTGGGCATTCCGCTCGGCTGGTGGGCGTGCACCGTCACCGCGCGCAACATGGGCATCGCCGACCCCGGCAGCATCGTCTGGGATGAAGTGGTGGCCTTCTGGGCCGTGCTCTGGATCCTGCAGCCGGCGCTGGCCCTGGAGCCGTTTTCTGCGCAGGCCTGGATCTGGCAGGCCGCTGCCTTTGCCGTCTTCCGCTTCTTCGATGCCGCCAAACCCCCGCCGGTACGCTGCGCCGATCAGCGTTTCAAGGGTTTCGGCTGGCGCGGCGGCTGGGGCATCCTGTTTGACGACCTGGTGGCCGCTGCCTGCAGCGTGGCGGTGCTGACGCTGATCCACGCATCCGGCCTGCATGCGGGCTGGTGGCAATAAACCCCTTGCTCCTTAGCCGGACAACCCCGGCACGTAGCGGAACAGCGCATACAGCACCACGCCAGCCAAGCCGCCGATCACCGTGCCATTGAGCCGGATGAACTGCAGGTCGCGTCCCACGCTGCGCTCGATCTCCTGCACCATGTAGCGCGCATCCCAGTCCTGCACCGTGCGGCGGATATGCTCGGGGGCAATGTCGCGCAACTGATCGGCCACGTGCTCCACCGCGATGCGCAGCTGGTCATTGGCGGCATCCTGCCAGACCGCATCATCGCGCAGGCGCTCGCCCAGCTGCTGCGCATACTTCACGAAGTGGCGCGCGATCACCGAGTCCTCGCTGTCCAGATCATCGTGCAGCCAGGCACGCAACCGCGCCCAGAGTTGCTGCACATAGCCCTGCAAGGCCGGATGCAGCAGCAGCTGCGTCTTGAACTGCTGCACCTTCTGCTGCAACTCTGGCTCTTCTTCCAGCCGCGCCATCATGCGCACCACTTCCTCGCCATAGTGCACACGCAGCGGGTGCTCCGGGTCTTTCAGCACCACCACCACTTCGTCGATCAGGGCCTGGGCGAGCTTGTCCGCCAGACGATCGGCAATTTCCTCGGTGCGGTCCAGCTTGTCGGTGAACCAGGTCATCTTGGGATATTCGCGCCGCGCCATGGCCATCATCTTGTCGGAGATGAGTCCGCGGATTTCGGGGGCACTCACCCATTCGGCCATTTTCACCAGCCCCGCATTGAGCACGCGCTGATGGTGCTGGCCGTGCGTCAGCATCTGCATCAGCTGCGCGGCCGTGGGAGCGGCGTTCCAGTCGTGCAGCTGGCGCTTGACGATGGCGAGCAGATCGCGCTCGATGGCCGGATCATCCAGTGCCGCCAGCGACTGCCGCGCCCAACTGCGCAGCTGCGTGGCCAGATACGCCACCCGCTCGGGCTGGCTCAGATACTCGCCGATGCGCTGCGCCGGGTTGAAGGCGGCAATGCGCGGCAGCAGCACCGCCTTGTCCAGAAACTTGTCGCGCACGAAATGCGCCAGGTTGTCGGCAATGCGCTGCTGGTTGCGCGGGATGATGGCGGTGTGCGGAATCGGCAGACCCATCGGATGGCGGAACAGCGCCACCACGGCAAACCAGTCGGCCAGGGCACCCACCGTCGCGGCCTCGGCAAAGGCCCCGACCCAGGCCCAAGCGCCCTGCCGTCCAAAATAGTGGCTGAGCGCCAGCAGCAGCACGGCGAGCAACAATGCCCCCAGCGCAATGCCCTTCATGCGCCGCAGCTGGCGCGCCTTTTCTTCGGCCCGTTCGGCCGCCAAATCCGGGCCCGTCGGGCTTGCAGATGCTTGCTTCATGCGTCCCATTCTGCCTGCGCGAATGTCCCTGCGCAATCAGGGGATAAAGCGGAAAGCGCGTGGATATTGGCGCGTAATTTCATGACGAAAAGTGATAAAAGAATCGGCACAATGTCCGACACGAAACAAGAACACACCACCGCCAGACAAACGGTGGCCACCCTGAAAGGACAACCATGAAAGCCAGTTCCGTTCTCGACACCATCGGTCGCACCCCGCACATCCGCTACAGCCGCCTGTTTCCGGGCGGCCAGGAAGTCTGGATCAAGGCCGAGCGCTTCAACCCCGGCGGCAGCATCAAGGACCGCATCGCGCTGTCCATGATCGAGGCGGCCGAGCAATCCGGCCAACTGAAGCCGGGCGCCACCATCATCGAACCCACCTCCGGCAACACCGGCGTGGGTCTGGCCATGGTCGCGGCCGTAAAAGGCTACAAGCTGATCCTGGTGATGCCGGAAAGCATGAGCATCGAGCGCCGCCGCCTGATGCTGGCCTACGGCGCCAGCTTCGACCTGACGCCCAAGGAGAAGGGCATGAAAGGCGCCATCGCCCGCGCCGAGGAGCTGGCTGCGCAGACGCCGGGCTCCTGGATTCCCCAGCAGTTCGACAATGCCGCCAACCCCGAAGTGCATGCCCGCACCACGGCAGAAGAAATCGCGGCCGATTTCCCTGAAGGCCTGGATGTGCTGATCACCGGCGTCGGTACCGGTGGCCACATCACCGGCGTGGCCCGCGTGCTCAAGGCCAAATGGCCCCAACTCAAGGTCTATGCCGTCGAGCCCACGCTGTCTCCCGTCATCAGTGGCGGCCAACCCGGCCCGCACCCGATCCAGGGCATCGGCGCCGGCTTCATCCCAAAGAACCTGGACACCAGCCTGCTCGACGGTGTGATCCAGATCGAAGGCCCCGCTGCCATGGACTATGCCCGCCGCTCCGCCACGCAGGAAGGCCTGCTGGTCGGCATCAGCAGCGGCGCCACGCTGGCGGCCATTGCGCAGAAGCTGCCGGAGCTGCCTGCCGATGCCAAGGTGCTGGGCATCAACTACGACACGGGCGAGCGCTATCTGTCGATCGAGGGCTTCCTGCCTGCTTGAGGGTGTTGGCGGACTGTCTGGCTCCGCAGTCAGACAGTTGGGCACCAAAGCAAAAACCCGTCTGGATCCCTCCAGACGGGTTTTGTTTTGCGCTTGTCGTGCGCGATCAGCGCCCTGGCATCAACCCTGCTGCAGGCGCGCAATACGCTCTTCCAGCGGCGGGTGGGTAGAGAACAGCTTGCCCAGCCCACCGGTGATGCCGAAGGCCTGCATGCTCTGCGGCAGCGCGCCCGGCTGCATGCCGCCCAGACGATGCAGTGCGTTGATCATCGGCTGACGCTGGCCCATCAGCTGGGCAGAGCCGGCATCCGCACGGAACTCGCGCTGGCGGCTGAACCAGGCCACGATGATGGCAGCCAGGAAGCCCAGCACCAGATCCAGCACCATGGTGGTGATCATGTAGCCGATGCCCGGGCCGGAGCTGTCATCACCGCGGCGCAGGAAACCATCCACCAGCGAACCGATCACGCGGCTCAGGAACACGACGAAGGTGTTCATCACACCTTGGATCAGCGTCATGGTGACCATGTCGCCATTGGCAATGTGCGCAACCTCGTGCGCCAGCACGGCCTCGACCTCATCGCGCGTCATGCCCTGCAGCAGGCCGGTGGATACACCCACCAGCGCCGAGTTCTTGAAGGCGCCCGTGGCAAAGGCGTTCGGCTCGCCCTCGTAGATGCCCACTTCCGGCATGCCGATCTTGGCAGTGGTGGCCAGCTTGCGCACCGTCTCCACGATCCAGGCCTCGTCCGCGTTGCGCGGCTGGTCGATCATGTGCAGGCCCATGCTGGTCTTGGCCATGGTTTTGCTCATCAGCAGCGAGATGATGGCGCCAGTGAAGCCGATCACGAAGGCATACACCAGCAGGCTGGTGTAGTTGATGCCGTTGGCCGTCAGGTAGTGGTTCACCCCCAGCAGATTGGTCACGATGCCCAGCACCGCCACCACGGCCACGTTAGTCAGCAGGAACAGGAAAATGCGTTTCATGGCGTCTTTCTGAAAATCCGTCCGTCAGCCGGGCAGACAATCCGCCCGACAAAAGACAATGCGCATGGTAGGGGCAACTGGCCCGAATGCAAGAAACAGCCCGCCAATTCCCGCACGAATCGGGGCAGAAATCGCTGCAGGGATCACGCCGTCACATGCACCGGCGGCCGGCGCAAGGGCCGGAACACCTTCGGATCCTGATAGAAATCCGCCTCCGCATTGGCCGCCCACCATCCCGGTACGCCCAGCACCGGCAGATGCACGAACGGCTTGCCGCGCAAATGCTCTGCCGTCAGCGCCTCCGCCAGCCAGGCATCCCAGCGCGCTGCGCCCTCCGGCCCATCGGTGCAAAGGCCCGCAGCCGCAGGCACCCTATACACATGCGCCGTGATGCCCTTGAAGGGCTGAACCAATTGCTCCAGCGTCGCATGGCCGAACAGCACCAGCCGGCTTTCGGCCCACAAGGCGCGCAATGAACCAAACACTTCATCCCAGCGCTTCCACGCCAGCGCCTCCCACAAGGCATCCGGCGCCTGCAACAGCGCGACGTTCTCATCAAACAGGGTCAGCGCATCACGTACCGGTCCACGCGTGGCGCCGACCCCGCCCAGCCGCGCCAGTTCTTCGCCCTGCAGTGCATTCAGCCGCAACTTGGTGCGCGGAAAATGCAGCCACATCAGGCCATTGAAGAAATCATGCCAGTTGCTGCGCGTTGGCACCTGGCGCGTGTCGTAGATGAACTGCTCATAGGCCATGCCAGCAGGTAATTCCTCCTGCGGCACAAAGCAGACGCCAGCCGCACCTTCGCAGGCATTGAGGGCGGCGCAGACATCCCCTGTCTGCTGCCACCGCTGCATGGTCTGCAGGCCCACGGGCAACAGCGGGCGATGCCAAGCCGCCGTCCAGTCGGGCAAGCGCTCGGGAAACACCATCATGCGCGCGCACGCCGGAATGGCGTCAGGCCGTCACCAGACGCCAGCCCAACTCCTCGCCGCCACGCAGCGGCTTGAGTTCGGCTTCGCCGTAGGCAAAGCTCTCGGGCGTGGTCCAGCTCTCCTTGCGCAGCGTGATCGTGCCCGTATTGCGAGGCAGACCATAGAACGCGGGGCCGTTGAAGCTGGCAAAGGCTTCCAGCCTGTCCAGTGCGCCAGCGGCCTCGAAGGCTTCGGCGTACAGCTCCATGGCTGCGTGGGCCGTGTAGCAACCGGCGCAGCCCGTGGCGTGTTCCTTCAGGTGCGCCGCATGCGGAGCACTGTCAGTGCCCAGGAAGAAACGGTCACTGCCGCTGGTCGCCGCCTGCACCAGCGCCAGGCGGTGCACTTCGCGCTTGAGCACGGGCAGGCAGTAGTAATGCGGCCGGATGCCGCCGGTAAAGATCGCATTGCGGTTGTACAGCAGATGGTGCGCAGTGATGGTGGCGCCGGTGTACTGATCGGCCTGCGTCACATACTCCGCCGCATCCTTGGTGGTGATGTGCTCGAACACCACTTTCAGCTCCGGAAAATCGCGGCGCAGCGGCTGCATCACCTGCTCGATGAAAACCGCCTCGCGGTCGAAGATGTCAATGGCCGGATCGGTCACCTCACCATGCACCAGCAGCAGGATGCCTTCGCGCTGCATGGCCTCCAGCGTGGCGTAGGTCTTGCGGATATCCGTCACGCCCGCATCGCTGTTGGTCGTGGCACCGGCAGGATACAGCTTGAACGCCACCACGCCGGCGGCCTTGGCGCGCACCACTTCTTCAGGCGGCGTGTTGTCCGTCAGGTACAGCGTCATCAGCGGTTCGAAGCTCACACCCGCTGGCACGGCAGCCTGGATGCGCTGCTTGTACGCCAGAGCCTGTTCCGCCGTGGTCACCGGCGGCCTGAGGTTGGGCATGATGATGGCGCGGCCGAACTGCGCAGCCGTATGCGGAACGACCGTGTTCAGCGGAATACCATCGCGCACATGCAGGTGCCAGTCATCGGGGCGGGTGAGGGTCAGGGTGGTGGAAGTGCTCATCCTGCTATTTTCGCATTTGCTGCGCGGCTTGGGTGCACGGCATGCCCATCGCACAACGGCAAACGCCCGCACTTGCACAGCGCAAGCACGGGCGCCTGAGTTTCAGCACTCTCTCCAGCAGGGAGTCCCAGCTGCCTGAGCAGGCCGTCAGTGCTGCAGGATCTTGTTCAGGAAGTCCTTGGTCCGCGGCTGGCGCGCTTCTGGATTGCCAAAGAATTCTTCCTTGCTGCAATCCTCCAGAATCTTGCCGCCCACGTCGATGAAGATCACGCGGTTGGCCACCTTGCGCGCAAAGCCCATCTCGTGCGTCACCACCATCATGGTCATGCCTTCCTTGGCCAGGTTGACCATCACATCCAGCACCTCGCCCACCATCTCCGGGTCCAGTGCCGAAGTGGGCTCGTCGAACAGCATCACCACCGGGTCCATGCTCAGCGCGCGCGCAATCGCCACGCGCTGCTGCTGGCCGCCGGACAGCTGGCCGGGGAACTTGTCCTTGTGCGCCATCAGGCCCACGCGGTCCAGCATCTTCAGGCCGCGCTTCTTGGCCTCGTCCATGCTGCGCCCCAGCACCTTCACCTGTGCAATCGTCAGGTTCTCGGTCACGCTCAGGTGCGGAAACAGCTCGAAGTGCTGGAACACCATGCCGACCTGGCTGCGCAGTTTGGGCAGGTTGGTCCTGGAGTCGGTGAGCGACGTACCGTTGACGATGATCTCGCCCTTCTGGATCGGCTCCAGACCGTTCACGGTCTTGATCAGCGTCGACTTGCCCGAGCCCGAAGGCCCGCACACCACCACCACGTCACCCTTGTTGATATTCACATTGCAGTCCTGCAGCACCTGCACCGGACCGTACCACTTGGAGACGTTCTTTATTTGAATCATGTGTTCGGACATTTTGGACAATCTCCCCGTTCAGCGAATAATCGCAATTTTCTTGTTCAGGCGCTTCACTGCCCACGACAGGCTGAAGCAGATCACGAAATACATCACCGCCGCCATCAGATAGGTTTCGGTGGTACGGCCATAGTTCTTGCCCGCCGTTTCAAAACCCTTGAGCAGGTCATAGGCGCCGATGGCATACACCAGCGAGGTATCCTGAAACAGGATGATGGTCTGCGTCAGAAACACCGGCAGCATGTTGCGGAAGGCCTGCGGCAGAATCACCAGCCGCATGTTCTGCGCATAGCTCATCCCCAGCGCCTGCCCCGCAAACACCTGTCCGCGCGGAATCGACTGGATACCGGCGCGCACGATCTCGCTGAAATAGGCTGCCTCGAAGGCAATGAAGGTAATGATGGCCGAGTATTCTGCACCGATCGAGCGCCCGATCACCATGGGCACCAGCAGGAAGAACCACAGGATCACCATCACCAGCGGAATGGAGCGCATGCCGTTCACATAGAAGGCCGCAGGCGCATCCAGCCATTTCTTGCCGGACAGGCGCATCAGCGCCAGCACCGTGCCGAACAGGATGCCGCCAATCGTTGCCAGCACCGTCAGCAGAACGCTGAACTGCAGACCTTTGAGAATGTAGTTGCCAAAGAATTCGGCATCGAGGAAAGAGAAGCTCAGATTCATGATCAGTGCCCTCCCCCAGTACCGGATGCGACAAAGCCGGGCACACGCACCCGCCTTTCGATCACGGCCATGATGCGGTTGATGGCCAGTGCCGAAATCACGTACAGAACGGTCACCGCCACATAGATCTCGATCAGGCGCGCGGTTTCCTCACCGGCCTGCAGGGCAAACTGGGTCAGCTCCGGAATCGACACCGCAAACGCCGCTGCCGAGTTCTTGAAGATGTTCATCGACTCGCTCGTGAGCGGTGGAATGATGATGCGATAGGCCATGGGCAGCAGCACATAGCGGTAGTACTGCGGCGTCGTGAAACCCAATGCCATGCCGGCGTAGCGCTGCCCCTTGGGCAAGGCCTGGATGCCGGAGCGCACCTGCTCGGCAATCCGCGCCGAAGTGAACAGGCCCAGCGCCATCACCACCAGAATGAAGGGCGGCAGGCTCTTGGCTGCCGGCACCAGCGCAGGCAGCACGTGGTACCACAGGAAAATCTGTACCAGCAGCGGGATGTTGCGGAACCATTCCACCCAGGCATTGCCGATGCGTACCAGCCACGGAGAATCCGGCAGCGTGCGCAGCACCCCGATGATGGAGCCCATCACCAGCGCCACCAGCAGCGCCGTCACCGACACCCCCACGGTCCACCCCCAGGCAGAAAACAGCCAGTTCAGATAGCTGATATCCCGCCCGTTCCCCAGGCAGCCGGATATGGCATCGCCCGTGACGATGTCCTTGCAGAACACCGCCCAATCCAGATTTCCCATCATGGCCACTCCTTGTCCATGTTCTTATTGATCCAGCCGGCAAACACGGTGGATCCCTCCCCAAAAAACAGCGAGGCAGGAAGCGCCCTCCCGAAACCCGGGAGGCCTGCTCCTGCCTTTCAGTCGCTGGCCTGGCCGGGAGTCTTACTTGGCGTAATCTTCCATCGGCTTGTTGTTGGGGTTGGCCCAGGCGTCCTTGGTGCTGGCAGACAGCGGCAGACCCACCGTCACGTTGGCCGGCGGAATCGGCTGCAGGAACCAGCGGTCATACAGTTTTTCCAGGGAGCCATCGGCGATCTGGCGCTTGATGCTGTTGTCCACGGCTTCCTTGAACTTGGTATCGCCCTTGGGCAGCATGCACGCGATCGGCTCGACCGACAGGGCATCGCCCACCAGCACGAAATCCTTCGGGCTCTTGGACTTGGCGATGTTGGCCGCCAGGATGGAACCGTCCATCACGAAGGCATCGGCACGGCCGGACTCCAGCATCAGGAAGCTGTCTGCATGGTCCTTGCCCATCACTTCCTTGAAGTCCAGGCCCTGGGCGCGGTCGTTCTTGCGCAGGGTCTGCACCGAGGTGGTACCGGTCGTGGTCACCACGGTCTTGCCCTTCAGGTCCGCCACGCCCTTGATGCCGGAGTTGGCCTTGGTTGCGATGCGCACTTCTTCCACATACGTGGTGATGGCGAAATCGGCATCTTTCTGGCGTGCGGTGTTGTTGGTGGTGGAACCGCATTCGAAGTCGATGGTACCGTTCTGCAGCAGCGGAATGCGGTTCTGCGAGGTGATCGGCTGGTAGTTGATCTTGATCTCGGTGCCCAGCTCCTTCTTCAGGTCATCCACGATGCGCTCGGCCATCTCGGTGTGGAAACCCACGTACTTGCCATTGCCCAGCGTATAGCCCAGGCCGGAAGACTCGCGCACACCCAGATTCACCACGCCGCTGGACTTGATCTTGCCCAGCGTATCCACGGCAGCGGCAGGCGCCGCAGCGGCGGCAGAACCCGCGTCGGCTGCGGCCGAAGCCGGCGCCGAAGTCCCTGCGTCCTTCTGGCCACAACCAGCCAGAACCAGCAATGCCGCGCCAGCGACGGCCATCAATTGAGTGCGCATAGTCATACTCCTGTCAGGAAAGAATTCGAGGGACCGATTAGGCCTGAAACAGATCGAACGAGCGTACAGGTTTACCCTGATTTCCCCACAAATCCGCTACAAGTCATCGACTAAATCACGTTTGGCATGCCTCAGCCCCATTTTTGGGGCCGTCAGCTCATGCACGCTGTTACCTTAACAGGAAGCAGTGCAGTTTTCATTGTGCAAAGCCCTCTGACGCAAAAGAATCCGCAAAGTCCCTGCTTTGCTGCAAGGCCCACATCTCGGCATACTGCCCTTGCCGGGCCAGCAAGGCCTCGTGGGTGCCCCGCTCCACCACACGCCCCTGATCCAGCACCAGAATTTCGTGGGCATCCACCACGGTGGACAGTCGATGGGCGATCACCAGCGTGGTCTTGTTGTCAGCCACCTGGCGCAACTCCGCCTGAATCGCACGCTCGGTGGCAGAGTCCAGCGCGGACGTCGCTTCATCCAGCACCATGATGGGCGGATTCTTGAGTAACGCACGAGCAATTGCCACCCGCTGCTTTTCCCCGCCCGAAAGCTTCAGTCCGCGCTCGCCTACCATGGTCGCATAGCCCTTGGGCGTGCGCTCGATGAAGTCATGGATGCGCGCAGCCTTGGCCGCCCGCACGATCGCGTCCTGATCGGCCTCGGTATTGCCATAGCCGATGTTGTAGGCCACCGTGTCATTGAACAGCACAGTATCCTGCGGCACGATGCCAATCGCGCGGCGCAAGCTGTCCTGAGTCACATCACGCAGATCCTGGCCGTCGATCGTGATACCTCCCTGCTGCACATCGTAGAAGCGGTACAGCAAGCGGGCCAGCGTGGATTTGCCTGCCCCCGAGGGTCCGACCACCGCAACCGTCTTGCCCGGAGGCACCTCGAAGCTCACATCATGCAGAATTGGTCGTGCCGGATCATAGGAAAATGACACATTCTCGAAGCGAATGACCGGCAGGCCGTGTTGCAAATGCAGCGCTGCCGCCCCGGTACGATCCTCGATCTCGCGCGGCATGTCGATCAGGGTGAACATCTTGTCCAGATCGGTCAGGCTCTGCTTGATCTCGCGATACAGCACGCCCAGAAAGTTCAGCGGAATGTACAGCTGGATCATGAAGGCGTTGATCATCACCAGGTCACCGATCGTCAGCCGCCCCTCGGCCACCCCTTGCGTCGCCCGCCACAGCATGGCCACCAACGCAACCGCAATGATCAGTTGCTGCCCGCTGTTGAGCAGGCTCAACGTGCTCTGACTCTTGATCGCCGCCTTGCGGTACTGCTCCAGGCGCACGTCATAACGCGTTGCCTCATACTCCTCATTGTTGAAGTACTTGACGGTCTCGTAGTTGAGCAAGGCATCCACCGCCCGACTGTGCGCCACCGAATCCAGCCGGTTCATTTCACGCCGCAATTCGGTACGCCACTCCGTCACGCTCACGGTGAAGAAGATATACAGCACCAGCGCCACGCCGGTAATCAAGGCAAATCCGGCATCGAACTTCACCGCCAGGATACCAAGCACCAGACTCACTTCGATCAGCGTCGGCAGGATGCTGTACAGGGAGAATGACACCAGCGAATGCACCGCCCGGGTGCCCCGCTCGATATCACGCGTCATGCCACCAGTCTGCCGTTCCAGATGGAAGCGCAGACTGAGACTGTGCAGATGCCTGAAGACCCGCAGCGCGATGCTGCGCGCCGCCCCCTCCGTCGCCTTGGAAAATACCAGCTCACGCAGCTCCGTGAAAACGGAAGTCGCCAACCGGAGCAGGCCATAGGCCAACAGCAAACCCACCGGCACCACCAGCATCGCCTCGGCGCTGCCCGGTCGAACGTTCATCGCGTCCACCAGCTGTTTCAGGAGCAGCGGAACGCCGATATTTGCCAGCTTCGCCCCCACCATCAACAGCAACGCAATCAACACGCGCCATCGGTACTCCCAGAGATAGGGCAACAGGCGCTTGAGGGTATTCCAGTCATTACGCTTGACCGGCTTTCCCGCATCACCTTCCACATATCCCCCTCGCGCCATTCCCCGCATCCACGCTACTCCTTCGCTTTCAGCATTACGAACTGAATGTATCCGTTTCGTGTCCGAGACACGCCGTATCGCTCTCCTCCATTGCAGGAGTCAAGAAGCCGATCACCGAAACTGAGTTGATCCAGGCCCGGGAGTAGGCCGCAGGCTCAACGCTGACGGCTTCAGACCCAGACCCAGACCCAGACCCAGACTCAGACTCGGACCGCGGCTTAGAGACTTCGACCGCGTGCCCGGTATCAATCTCGGTCTCGGTCTCGGTCTCGGTCTCGGTCTCGGTCTTCCAGTGAATCATAGACTCGACGTGGACATGCATGGTTCCATATCCCCGACACCATGCACCCGTAACGGCGATGCCCATAAACAATGTCTTCACGGTGCGGCACAATCACTGTTAGCAAGAAGACTTTGTCATGAACCACGAATATCCCGCAGTCCTCCCCACCATGTCCACGCACGCACATAACGCCCGCCCATCTCCCAAGCGTCCATTTCTTGACCGCCTGCCGGACTCCACTGAAACCCATGAACTGGTGCTCAAAGTCGTTCCCATGCCGGCAGACTGCAATGCCAATGGGGACATCTTTGGCGGATGGGTCATGGCCCAGGTCGACGTGGCCGGTGCCATTGCGGCATTCCGAAAGACCCGCGGACGCACCGCTACCGTAGCAGTGAAGGAGTTCATCTTCAAACAGCCGGTGCGCGTCGGCGACATCCTTTCCTTCTATGCGTCAGTTCAGCGCGTGGGGAACACATCCATCACCATTTGCGTTGAGGTGTACGCGGAAACCTTCAATGACCAGGGCCGCTACCTCAAGGTGACCGACGCTGTGGTGACCTATGTCGCCATCGATGAAGAGGGAAAGCCGAGAACCATACAACAGTAGTCCAAGCCGCCCACGGACATGCAAAAGCGTGCTCTCGGCTGAACAGCGGGGCTTGCTGTAATACTTCTGTCAAGAATCAGATGTATCATCGCACTCTTCAAAAATAAGAGTCCTTTCGTACTCAGAATTTTTGAATTTGAGCAGCTTTACTTTGATGCCTCACACGCAACAAGTAAGCAAATATTTTGAATCTCATTCTTTAACCCAATGCGCAGCCATTCAGCAACAGTCTCTCCGGCAGACAACGAACGCTCGGAACGAGGCATCACGTGGAAACAGATCGTAGAAAACCTGGATCAACCGCAGTTCCAGCTCAGCATTCGCCAGGTGATGCGAAGTGAAGCGTTGGAACACTATCAGCATGATGCCTCGATTCAGTTCGAGCGAACCGGGGAGTTGACCTACAAGGCCCTGATTACGCCTCATGGACTCAGTAGCGTGCATGGATGGCAGTGTCCCGCCATCATCCGCTTCATCGCACAGACCTTGGGATCGCGTCTCATCGCTGCTCATGGCTACGATTGGTATCGTACCAGTTGCAGCACTACGGAAGAAGAACTGCATCCCGAGCAGACGACGACTCTTTACTTCCACATGCTGGAAAGCACTGCCAGCACACTCTCACAGCCAGCTGTAGAAAAGAATGGCCAGTATTGGAGCCAGGCCATCGCCACCGTACCGGAGCGTCCGGAACTCAGCCGTGATCTGCTTCGCCCCGGCTTTTGCTGGTAAGTGCCTGACATCCAACCATCCAAGAGCAAAATGAGAAAAGGGAAGGCACACGCCTTCCCTTCTTTCTGACTTTGACGAGCTGTGCATAACGCAGCAGGACGCCTTCCTGCAAACCGTGCCCTTCATGAAGAATGAGCATAAAAAATTGCTGGTGTCAAGCCCCGTGTGCAAATCGCCCACGGCTTGAAACTCTATACAAGACGCTAGGTTAGGTCTGTTTTGGGCCGCTTGAAGTGACTTCGGCGTTGTGGGCTAGGTGCCACATAAGAGCGACGAGAAAGAAAGCCGGGGCGCGTTGCATCGGGTGCATTTCCCAACAGCAGGCCGACTTGCCTCTCCATATTAGCCCAACTGGAGTTGACCCACTTCCGTGGACGGGTATTGGTTTGATTCTCAAACCGTTTCGGGCGTTGCCTCGACGTGTAGGTGAACGTCTTCGACAACATCAAACAGGGTTTCTTGACTCCTTTCAAAGTTCAGAGGTGAGAGGTAGCCCAAGCCGCTGTGGCGGCGTCTGGGGTTGTACCAACCTTCAATCCATGTGAAGACCGCCATGCGGGCCTGGGCTTTGCTCTGGAAACTGTTGCGCTCAATCAGTTCGCCTTCAAGACTGGCAAAGAAGCTCTCAGCCATGGCGTTGTCGTAGGCATCGCCCACCGTCCCCATGGAAGGCCGAACGCTCATCTGCCGGCAGCGTTCGCCGAAGGCCTGGCTCGTGTACTGGCTACCCTGGTCCGAGTGATGGATGACGCCCTTGGGCTTGCGCTGCTCCAGTGCCATGTTCAACGCCGCGAGAACAAGGTCTGAGGTCATGC
>NZ_FOCW01000013.1 GCF_900110225.1 Allobrachymonas denitrificans DSM 15123 | reverse complement strand
CGTTCTTGCTGCGCTCGGACAATGGGCTGGTGTTCACCAGCCGCAGTTATACGGCCCTGGTCAAAAGCTATGGGCTGCAGCAGGAGTTCATCACGCCGTACAGCCCGGAACAAAACGGCATGGTCGAGCGCGTGATCCGCACACTCAAGGACCAATGCGTGCACCGCCACCGGTTCGAGACGCTACAACACGCCAGTCGTGTGATTGGCGACTGGATCCGCTTTTACAACCACCAGCGCCCACATCAGGCGCTGGGTATGAAGACCCCCGCTGAGGCTTATGCTTTAGCAGCCTGATCTGTGCAGAAAGGGCTGGGTCAATACAGTCAAAGTTGCAGCCCATAAGCCGCACAGTAAGAAGACGTAAATCATAACGCCGCTGTTGTGAGGGAGGAAGGCTTGGGTCAGTCCAAAGCCGACATAAGCAACTGGCAAGACTGCTCCGGCCATACATAAAGCACGCGCTTTAAAGTTGTCGGTCGATCGAAGGAGGCGAAAAAACAGTAGGAGGGGTGACGCATACGCTGCCAGCAGAATCAGAAGCCCAACTGTCCCTCGTTTGGCGGCCGCGTCCAGCAGTTCATTGTGGGGATGGTTAAACTCCGCGAGCAAGGGATCCAGTTGCTTTGCATCGATTGCTTGCCGTTTTTGCTCCATATATCCTTGCTGGGTCCAGCCAAACAAAGGTTTCTCCAGATAAAGATGCCAGCCGAAGTTCCACATCTGCAGACGCGCGCCGACCGACGTGGTGGCATTGCCTTGTTCTTTGTACGCTTTTACTTCGTTCCTGGCCTGCGAGATGCGTTCTTGCAAATGCAACTGCGGAATGTTCAGAGCTATCCACGTTCCGCCAAGGCTGAGAACCGCCACTAATGCTATGGCACGCCAATGCCCAATGGACAGGAGATAGAGCATTGCCAGCACAGCTACCAACGCCAAAGCCAGCCAGCCGCCGCGCGATCCGGAGAGTAGGCTGGCCAGCAGGCCACTTGCAAATCCGGCCACCAACCATGCACGCCAGAGAACGCGCCTGGGCGCGCCCACATTCCAGCCGCATAACGCCAAGAGGCCCAGGAGCAATGCAATATTCCCGAATTGAATCGCGTTGGTGTAGCCATTCGCGCGGAACCCGCCGGCACGCCACGCATCAAGATGCTGAAAGACCTCGTACAGTGCAGTGCCAACTGCACCCAGCGCACCGATCACCAGTCCATGCCACAACCACCGACTTTGCGGAGGCCGCTGAGCCATATATAGCAGGCAAGGCAGCGTCATCAGCATCTTGAGCGGCTTCTCCACTGCCGATCCGCGCTCTCCGCTGATCCAGTTGTCAATCAGCCAACTCAAGGCCAGCAACGCAAAGCTGATCCACATCCACCAGACTTCCTTGGGTAGCTGCCACTTTCCCCACCACACACGGATGCTGAATAGACTGACAAGAATCAGCAATGCAGGGCCATAGCTATAGCCACTTGGAAGTACCAGTGACAGCGCGGGAAGCAGGAACAGTGCAAGACTGCTCCAGAAATGGTCTGGAAGACGGGTCATGAACAATTGCTGGATAGACACTCAGGCAGAGGCACCTTGTTTGGCCGCTTTGCGCTTGCGTTGAAATTCCCACCAGGCTGGCAAAGCAAACCCGAGAAGCGTGCCCAGCAGGGCTCCCAGTACCAGACCGCCTGCCGTAAACACGGATTTCTTCGGAAACACCGGGCGATCCGACACGCCGATTGGTTCTACCAGTTCCGTTTCCTTGGTCGTAGGGGAAAGCTTGGAGTTTTCCAGATCCAGCACTTTCTGACGTAGCCCTGCCAGCGTGCCTGCTTCGCTCATGCGTGCCAGTTCCAGATAGGCTTCGGAGTTGGGTGGTTGTGCGCGCAAGCTGGCTTGCGTAGTCTCGTAGCTTTTCTCCATGGAGGCAAGGCTGGCTTTGGCCAATTCGATGCTGCGATCCACTTGCGCCAGCCGTTCGGTCATCAGGGGTTGCTGGCGTTCTTTCAGCACTTGGGTGATGGTGCTCACGGCGGCTTGACCTTGTGCAGGGGTGTCCGCGGTCAGGGCGATATCCACATAGTTTGCGGCATCTTTCACCGCTTTGAAGGTCGATTTGGCCTCCAGAGCGCGAACCCATGCATCCTTTTTTCCGGCTTGACCTGGCCGGCCTTGATAAGCCGCTCGACTACCTCCTCGCGGAAAGCCAGCGTCTGCATGCGGACGATGGTTTCAGGCACACTTTCCACCGCGCTGGCTACCTGCGCGACCCGTACCACGCCATTCGCAGCATATTTGGGCGGCACCACAAACGCCGCTCCCAGGCCCAGCAAGCCGCCAATCACCGTACCTCCCACCCACCAGCGCCACTGGTCCAGGAACTTGTCGGTCAGTTCCAGCAGGTTGATTTCATCGTCTGGCGCAGCCATCACGTACGAGGGCTGCACGGCATAGTTGACCGGCATCTGCGGCGGCGTGGAAGAATTCGGAGTCATTGTGTTGCTGCTTCCTCTCTAGGGGGGGAATGGCCAATTTTGACATTGTTGCATGGCATGCTGGCAAAACACGCCAGTCAACATGTGACAGATGTGGCATGCTCCATAATGACACCCATGAAAACAACGCCAGGAGCTTCCCTATGCGACTGTTACTGGTAGAAGATGACCAGATGCTGGCCGATGGCATCAAGCAAGGCCTGTCTTCCGCAGGCGGCTATGTGGTGGATGCCGTGGGCAGTGCCGAATCGGCGCTGGATGCCATGACCTCCGACACCTTCGATGCCGCCATCATCGACGTGGGCCTGCCCGGCATGAACGGCATGGAGTTGACCGAGCGCATGCGCGAGCGCGGCCAGACCATGCCGGTGCTGATGCTGACGGCGCGTGATGCCCTGCAGGATAGGGTGCAAGGTCTGGATGCCGGGGCGGATGACTATATGGTCAAGCCGTTCGAACTGCCCGAGTTGCTGGCACGTTTGCGTGCGCTGCTGCGTCGTTCGCAGGCGGCCACCACCTCGGTGCTGACACTCGGGCCGATTGCGTTGGATACTGCTGCGCACCAGGTGACAGCCGATGGCCAACCGCTGGATGTAGGCCCGCGCGAATGGACCGTGCTGCAATACCTGATGCTGCATGCCCCCAAACCCGTCAGCAAGGAAAAGCTGTTGCAGGCACTCACCGGGTGGGACAAGGAAATCACCCTCAACGCGGTCGAGGTGTACATTTCGCGCTTGCGCGCCAAGCTCGAGCCGCATGGCATTGCCCTGCGTTCGATTCGCGGGTTTGGCTACCGGATTGAGCAGAAGGCGGTTTGATGCAGCAACCCGGCGGTGACAGCACGCGTGCAGCTTCTGCGGCAGGGCAAGAGCCGTCAGCTTCGTCGCAAACCCGTGCACGTATGTCGATGCCTTCGAGTGCTGCGCCGCCCGCTCCCTCAACCTTGGTCGACCGCGTCAACCCCGTCCGCATCCAGCGCCGCCTGCTGTTGATGCTGATCGTGCCGCTAGCCCTGCTGGCGCTGCTGAACGGCTACATGGACTATCGCTCCGCGGACAACTCGGCCAGCGAGCAGGACCAGCAGTTGCTCCGCCTGGTACCACTGCTGGCCGATTCCATCATTGCCGTGGGGGCGCATTCGGGTGATCCGCCGGTGCTGCTGCTGGCGCCGCCGGTGGAAGAATTCCTGAAGGAGCGCGAAGGGCTGGTGTCGTACAAGGTGTACACGCCCAAGCGCAAGCTGCTGCATGGCGACGACAAGCTGCCTTCGGTGGTACCGCTGACGCAGGAGCCGGAGTTTTTCAACCAGGAAGTGAAGGGCGTCAACTACCGCATGGTGGTGCAGCGCGTGCCCAGCGTGGCGGGCGACGTGATCGTGGAAGTGGCCGATGCGTCCGACCCGCGCAAGCGCTGGCTGCAGCAGGTTCTGGTGAAGGTGCTGCTGCCGAATCTGTTCCTGATTGCGGTGGTGGGGCTGGGCATCAGCTGGGCGGTGCAGCGCGCCTTGCGGCCCTTGCGCGATCTGATTCTGGCGGTGGAGCGGCGCTCGCCGCGGGATCTGAACAGCATCGACGAGCGCAGTTCGCCGGAGGAAATCCGGCCGCTGGTGACTTCCCTCAACCGCCTGTTCGGCATGGTGAATGCGCAGGCCGAGAGCCAGCGCCGATTTGTGGCCGATGCTGCCCACCAGTTGCGCACCCCTCTGGCTGGTGTGCAGGCGCAGATTGAGGCATGGAGCGAGTCAGTCAAGCGGCAGCAGCAGGATGTGCGTGCGGCGCAGCGCGGGAGTGTGGCCGCCGGGCATTCGTCAGGCGTTGCAGGTGCTGCGGGGGGCTTGTCCCAGGAGGAAGGTGCGCGACAAACGTTGGCATCGGCATCCACCACGTCGGTTGGCACTGCTGGCAACGTCCTTGTGGCGGCGGGTGCTGGGACTGTGGCAACGGCGCAAGCGGGGGAGCGCGCCCGGGCGAGTGCTGCCCATTCCCCTGACGCCGGGCCGACAGAAGGCTCGGCAGTTGGCGCCGCCACGGGTAACGATGCTCGCTTGGTCTGGAGCGAAGCCTTGCAGAAGGAGGTCGTGCAGGTGCCGCTGGAGGAGCTCAATCGCTTGCGTGCGGCCACGCGCCGCACGTCGCAACTGGTGCACCAGTTGCTGTCCCTGTCGCGCGCGGATGCCGATGTGCTGGAGGTGCAGCACATGCAGGCCGTGGACTTGAAGGATCTGTGCGAAACCCTGCTGGAGCAGCATCTGGACGCTGCGGCTATCAAGAACATCGACTTGGGTCTGGACGTGACGCCGGTGCGCGTCATGGCGCATGCCTTGTGGCTGCGTGAATTGCTGAGCAATCTGATCGTCAACGCCTTGCACTACACGCCCGAGGGCGGTGTGGTGACGCTGCGCTGCGGCGTCCAGTCCACGGCGCCGCGTCAGGCGCGCTGGAGCATGACGCCCGACAAGCCGCAGCGGCGCCCCTTCGTGGAGGTGGAAGACAACGGTCCCGGCATTCCGCGCGAGGAGCGTGAGCATGTGTTCGAGCGCTTCTACCGCATGCCGGGCACCAAGGGCGAGGGGACCGGCCTGGGCCTCGCCATCGCGCGCGAGATTGCGCACCGGCACCAGAGTGATCTGGTGCTGAGCGATGGCATGCCGCATGAGCAGGGGGGCGGCCATGGTCTGCGGGTGACCTTGCTGTTCAATGCGAACTTGCTGCGGGAAGGTGTGGCGGAGGGCTCTGCTGGAGCATCTGCCAAAGCCGGTCAGGCCGCCAGGCAGGAGTTGACGAGCCTGTGAGGCAGAGGGTAGAGGCGGAGGCTGGGGCTGGGACAGGGACAGTGATGGAGGCAGGTCTGGCCGCCTACATGGACACCGTCTTGCGCTGCCTGTGCCGTACTCAATCCTGCCAGCGTCCCCCTTTTTCTGGCTCGCCCACGTAGCGCGGTGGGCGCAGATCGCCGGGTGCCACGTAGTCATGGTGGTAGTAGGCTTTGCAATAGTACGGCAGCGTGTTATCAACCACCCTGACGGTACGGGTTGTGCAGGCGGGCTCCTCATTCCTTTCGTGCACCCAGCGCCAGCTGCCGCGGTTTGGACGCGGCTCGCACACCGTCACTTCCTTTTCTCTGGCGAGCATGGCGTTGAGCCGGCTGGCCTGGCACGATCCGGCCGCGTTGGCCATGGCGGCTACCAGTGACTGCATGCGCGCGTCCTGATTGGCGGATGGGCATTGCCGCAGGAAGTCATGCCGCGCCTGTATGGTTTCCCAGGCCTTCTTGTGCCGGATGCTGAAAAAGCGTTGCAGTGATGGCGTGCATTCGTCGGGGCGCGAGCCGCTGGAGAGGCAGAGGATGGCTTCGCAGGCCAGCTTGACGTCCCCCTCGAACAAGGTGGATGCGGATGCAGGCTGCGACAGGCAGAAGGTGGCGCTGGCGATGGCGAGAGCGGTACGGATGGCGTAGTGTGACATGGGATGGTTGAAGGGGTGGGTGAAGATGCGGGGTGTGCCCTGGCGTATTGATCTGGCGTGGTGAAGCAAAGTTGGCCAATAGGAACGAGGAGGTGCAAGGGGCGGGACTGGCGAAGGGCGCGATGCCGGTGGAATGCGTTTCATGCCGATGAACTGGTGGCGAGTTGCGTTTCTCGTACGACCGGCACGCCTGCCTTCGAGCCAGCGTGGTGGCTTGGAGCTACTGCAGGAGGTGGCTTGACCGGCTTCAGCAAACGTCGCTTGAATCGCCGCTCCCGGTAGTAGCGGATCTTGTCGGCCAGCACTGGGTGTTCCAGCCCTTCGATCAGCAGGATCTGCCGCTTGGAGCCCAGGGCCTTGATCTCCTGTGGCAGCATCAGCGCGCGGCGCTCCTCCACTTCCGTGAAGCTGGTTTCTCGCGCAATGCTGCGTTGGCGCCGACGCTGGGTGGTGTAGCCCAACATGTCGGCGTAGTCGTTGGCGTCCTGCTGCTCGCGCGGCGCGTAGAGGATTTGCGTGGCATGGTTGGTCGCCAGGGTGCGCGCCTGTTCGCGGCCATAGGTGGCATCGAGCTGCGCCATGCTCTGGATGATGGTCAGCAGCCGCAGGTTGTAGCCGGCCATGTAGCCGACGGCGCGGGCAATGATGTCGATCTTGCCGAGACTGGTGAACTCGTCCATCAACAGCAGGCATTGGTGGCGCAGCGACGGATCCTGCTGTGGTAGCGTGCGGGTGTTCAGGCTGATCAGTTGCGAGAAGAACAGGTTGAAAATCAGCCCAGCCTGGGCGAGCTTGTCGGGCGACACGCACAGATAGATGGACATGCGTTTGCGCCTCACGTCGGTCAGCAGAAAGTCGTCGCTGCTGGTGGCAGCGTCCAGCAGGGGGTCGGACCAGAGCAGCAGAGGCGCATGAAAGGTGCCCAGAATGCTGGCCAGGGTTTCCTCGGCCTGACCGGCGAAGCCTGCGAAGGCGTGCTGGCACGCCTCGGACAGATGGTCTTCGTCCGCCAGTGCCTGCAGCCGTGCACGCGGAGACTCGGTGGGAGAGCCGGAAGCCAGCCGGTGCAACTGTCCGAGCGTGAGAGGCGCAGACTCCAGCCCAAGACGCCGGTTGCGATCATGCTGTTCGAACAGGTACAACGCCAAAGCGAGAAAGACATTGCGCGCGTGGTCGATGAAGAACTGCTGGTTGCCACTGCCATCGCCGTCGGGATACAGCATGTGTGCGATCTGGCGCAGTTCGCCAACGCGTTGCGCAGGCTCCGCCGGAATGTAGCGCAGCGGGTTCCAGCGGTGGGTGCGCCCGTCCGGCGAAAACGGACTGAAGGTGAATACCTGCTGCCCCATTTGCTGCCGGTAGCCACTGGTGAGAGCATGGTTCTCGTACTTGATGTCCAGCACGACGACACTGCCGGGGTAGTCCAGCAATACCGGGACCACCACGCCCACGCCCTTGCCGGAGCGGGTTGGCGCGGCCAGCAGGATGGCGCGCTGGCCATGGTCGCGCAGATAGCGACGGCCGTGGCGTCCGATCAGCACGCCGGTGTCGGAAGAACGGAAGGCGCCCAGGCGTGCCAGTTGCGCATAGCCGGCAAAGCGTGCATCGCCGTGTGTACTGCGCCTGGGACGACGCAGCAGGGCGACGAGCAAGGTCAACCAGAGGGTTGCGGCGACACCGAGGCCGATCATGCCCGTGGTCTGGATCGCCCAAGCATGGGCACGGTATCCGGGGTGATCGAGCAGCCTGGCGTAGGCCAGCCAGGTATGCCAGTCGGCCTGCCGATCCTGAAAATCGAACCACCAGTACAGCAGCTGGCCCGCCACCCAGCTGCCCGCTGCCATGAGCAGGGGGAGGCTGAGCAGGCCGAGGGACAAGCGAAGGCCGGGTCTCATTCTGCTGTCGGTGACGTGACGCGGCGGCAGGCCACCCGGACGCTGGAGCGGCCTTTGCCGGGAAGGAGCGGCTCCAGCAGGTAGGCATTGGGCCCTTGCAGCTGGATGCGGTACTGGCGTTGCGGCAGTTCGCGCTGCATCAGCAACACCCAGGCGTTGAAATGGCGCTGCGTGGTGCGTGCCCAGGGGGTGCTTCGGTCGAAAGGTGGCAGCAGTGCAAAGCGCTCGACCTGTTCGACCATCTGGTTCTGCTGGAGGCGGTGGCGGCCATTGGCGTAGGTGCGAAGCCGGTAGCTGCCTTGCTGCTGACCGGCGCTGAAGGTCAGGGACGCATTGCTGTTCCAGCGCCCCTGCGCGTCGGCGTGATAGGCGATGCGCTGGGTGAGCACGCCGTCGGGAATGCCCGGCAGGTTGCGCAGCGTGACCGGACTGGTGGCGCACATCCATTGACCTGCGATGGAAGGGGCGGGCTGGGCCAAGCTGGCCTGTGCCAACGGCGAGAGCAACAAGGAAAGCAAGGCTGCGCGTGCCAATGTTTGCGACACTGTGCGCTGTATCGGGACAGACGCGCAGCGTGGCGTTACGATATGGCAAGAGACACTCATCCCATGGCCTCTTGTGCTTGTTGCTGCCCCGGCGGATCAAAGGCAATCCCCGTAATGCGCCGTTGCCCTGCATGCGCCTGCAGATGCACGACGATGTCGATGGTCTGCCGCAGCAATCTCTGGATCACATCGAATTCCAGCCCGGCGCCTTCGGGCGACGCCTTGACCATGAGCGCCAGCTGGTCCCAGGTCTGGGCGACGCTGCCGGCATGGCAGCTGGTGATGGAGCCCGGGTGCCCCGAAGCGCAGTTGCGGATGAAGTAGAAGGACTCGTCGCCACGGAGTTCTGCCAGCAGGATCCGGTCCGGCTTCATGCGCAGGCAGGCTTCGAGGCAGTTCTTGGCACTCAGCTTGCCAAGCCCCTGGCTTCCCTTGGAGTAAAGCAGATGCACCACATTGGGCTGCCGGATGAATAGTTCGCGTGCATCTTCGATGGTGATCAGCCGCTCATCCGCGGGAATGTGTTGCACCAGCGATTTCATGAACGTCGTCTTGCCGCTGCCGGTGGCGCCAGCGACCACGATGTTCTTGCGGTAATGCACGGCCTGTCGGAAGAAGGCAGCGTAGTCTCCCGATTCGCGCAGGTGCAGCAGTTCTGCATCGTGCGTGCTGAGCCCCGTTGTGTCGGATGCCAGGCGATCGAAAAATCCGTCGTTGGCGTATTGCTCCAGACTGCGCGTTTCCCGCGAGGGCAGGCGAATGGTGATGGAGACCGTACCGGCCTCCACGGCCGGCGGCACCACGAACTGGGCCCGCTGCCCGGATGGAAAGGTCAGGGATACCATGGGTTCCGCGGCCGTGATGCGTTGCCCGGTATTGCTTTCGTTCACCACCGTGGTGCAGAAATGCCGCGCACGCTCGTAGCTCAACCCCTCCACCGGCATCCAGTGCCAGCCGCTGTGCGTTTCAAGATACACACCACCCGGACGGTTGATGCAGATCTCCGTCACGTCGGGTCGGCCGAGTGCGTCGGCGATGCCGAGCACCTGATACTGGTGCTGCAGGAAACTGGCGGAGAGTCCGTCCGCAGCAATTCCGCCATCGAAAGGAGGGCTCATGGCTGCAGCACTCCGGCGAAATCGATATCCCGCGAGGCATAGATGGTGACTAGTTCGCCCTGATTCAGCGTGACGGTCGCAGGGCGATTGGCTGCGCCTTGCAGCGCGTTGCGTGCTGCGCTTTGCAGCGTGTCGGCAGTGCGCGACTGGTACGGGTTGATCTGGCGCGTGATGGCTCCGGTTTCGGCCGAGATGCTCGTGGTGCCGGTGCTTGCCGCAGCAGGCGCGTGCACGGCGCTGGCAATCTGCACGGCATCGCCCAGCAGGCTGACCAGCAGCGCCGAGCCGATGCGGCTGCCCCAGTGGCGTTCGATGTCACCGGGATGGCCGGCAGCCCCCAGACCATCGACGCCCGGGCTGCTGAGCTGCACATCCATGCCATCCGGCGTGAGCACGCGTTCCCAGATGACGGCAATACGTGCCACATCGTTGTTTTCGTACTTGTACTGCCCCGTGATCTTGGCACCGCGATCGATCAGCAGGGTGCGGCCGTTGACGGAGTACACCGGCTCCGTCACCACGCAGGAGGTGAACCCCGGCAGATCGCTGACGATGCGGGTTTCCAGGACGCAGCGGATGTAGGTGCCGCGTGGCATCAGGCTGTCAGGCGATGCATTGCGGCTGACACTGCCCTGGGCCACGACATTGACGGGCTGGGCCTCGTTGCCGCCTTGCAGCACCGGTCCGCCATTGCTGCGCAATTCGGTCAGGCTATCCCGTGCCGGCGCAGGGACGGGTGTCGGGCTTTTTGCGGGATGCAAATCTGCTCCCGTGGATGTGCTCAGTGGAATGGGCGCAGCGGTGGGCTCAGGAGGTAAGGGTGGCAGCTCGGGTACCGGGGGAGGAGCAGACGGTGCTGCTGCCAGCGCGGCCGGATACGCCAGCAGATTGTCTGCAGGCAGTTCCACCACTTCGGAGCGGGGACGTGCGGGCTTGGACTGTCCGAAAAGGGACAGACTGTTCATGCCCCACGCCAGCGTTGCCGCACCCACACTGCCGATGGCAGCAAGGAACAGCATGCCCTTGCGGTTGAGTTTGCGACGCGGCCCGCTGTGCAGCACGGGCTCTTCCTGGATGGCTGGCTCATGCGGCGGCAGGGCGCCTTCATTATGGGACTTGGTTGGCAGGATGTTCATGGAATACTCCTGCGCAGACCTAGCACACTGTCGCCATGGCGCAGCACGAGAAAGCGGTAAACACCATGCACGGTGATCTGCTGATTGCGATAGCTGCTGTTGACGATGAAGTCCTCGCCATCAGCAGTCTTGCGGCCGAATACGGCGGGTACGCCACCGTGGATCTGCAGACCGCGTGGCAGGTGGATGTAGGTCAGTCGGCCGTCGTCATGCACGCGGGTGGGCCGCATCCATTCGGACGTGGGGCTGGCGGCATAGTCGTAGCTGATGGAAGGTGCGGGGGCTTCCGTGGTCAGGCTCTGCACGGCACCGCGGCCTCCGTTCTCGGCTGCAGAATCCGTCGATCCGGGATAGGCAAAACGCACGCGATACTGCACGCCGGCCTTGCGGGCCTCCTGCAGCGTGCGCCAGCGCTTGCTGATGACCTTGAGGTCGAACAGGTAGGAGCGCTGGCTGGTGCGGATGTACATGTTGGTGTCCGCCTGCGGGCTCTTGGGCTTGATGTAGAACACGTTGTCACGACGTACCAGATCCCAGGCCGAGCTCAACCCGGTACCGAAGTCGCGTACCTGCTCCGAGGGACTGATCTCGATCTGGGTGGCCAGGCCCAGGGCGGTGTGCACGGGATAGATCGCATCGGCTGTGTAGGTGTAGCTCCTGACGGCCTGGGCCAGAGCGGCAGGACTTGTCAGCAACAGGATCGCACCCAGTGCAGCGGCGATTGCTCCCACCGAAGCGGGCATGAAAGGCTTACATGCGGGCCGCATGGGTGCCTCCTGTCTGCATGGGAAGTGCGGCGTTGCCCGTCAGCGCAGGGTCTGCCACGGTTGGCCAGGCACCTGCCGATTCAACCGGCGGCGAGGGTGACGGTACCGGAACAGGTACGTGTGGAGGAGTGGTGCCGGAAACCTCGGGATCCACCCGGTAGCTGTGCACGCGGAAGCCCAGCGGATTCTCGATCCGGCCCTCCTCGTTCATCTGCAAGTGCGGGTCGTAGCTGACCTTCATGGTGGCCAGCCGGGTATCGAGCGGCCGCGCCTGGCCGGTGGCCTTGTCGAACAGCCAGCGCTCAAAGCGCACGCTGGCGGCAATGGGTGTGCGCACTCCGGTGCCATTACGGGTGGCATCGCCCCAGGTCAGCACCGTGCTCAGGATCTTGATCCGTACCGAGGCATTCTTGCCGTACAGGGTGTCGGGATTGTCTGGATGGCTGGGGGTGTACAGCGCCACATATTCCTTCAGTGCGCTGTCTGTTGCCATGGCATGGACGACGCGCCGGTCGCGCCGGTTCAGCAGTTCCCAGTCATACGATTCGCGCGCGATCACGAAGTGCGCCACATTGCTCTTGTTGATGGCTTCGCTGGCGCTCAGAGGGGTATCACCTGCCTCCAGGCGGGCCACGCTGCTGGTGCCGCGATAGGGGTCCGCGAGGACGAGATAGGGCACCTGCTCCTTCAGGGGCATCACCAGGCCGTAACCGCCTGCGAGCAGTAGCGACATCAGGCCGGCACCCGTGGCCACGCGCCAGGCCCGGCGTTCGCTGCGACGCATCTGGTCGATCAGGCTGGTTTCAAAGTCTCGGGCGGCGGTGAGCAGGGGCTGGGCGGCATCGCCTGCGGGTTTCTTGCGACGCAGCATGGCTTATCCCCGCGGGCCTTGGGCTGCAGGAGATTCAGCGGCGTTGCTGTCATCCCGAGAAGCAGCAGACCTTGGCGTGGGTCTGGGTTGGTCGGGGACAGGAGTGCTGCGCGAGAGGGCGTCTGGCTGGTCGAAGCTGGGGAGCGGCTTCCAGTTTCCCCCGAATTCCGGAGGAGCTGTGCCGGTACTGCAGCCGGCAGCCATCACGCATGCAAGGGCGATGGTCATGCAGCGCCGGAGCGAGGAAGTGGGATCAAACGTAGACAAGTGTTGTCTCCAGATGCAAAAAATTAATTAATAGGTGTTATTATTGCATCTTAAGTTCTCGTTATCGGCCTCTTCCTTGAATTTTTTCCTCACACGATCATGATGATGGATTGCCCTGATATGGCCCTGCCCATGCATGTGATGCAGCACGTCATGCGCGTGGAGTCCGGCTTCAATCCCTATGCCATTGGTGTGGTGGGAGGCCGTCTGGCGCGGCAGCCGCGCAATTTGCCGGAGGCAGTGGCTACCGCCCGCATGCTGGAACAGGGTGGCTTCAACTTTTCGCTGGGGCTGGCGCAGGTCAATCGCTACAACCTGGCACGCTACGGCCTGGGCAGCTATGAAAAAGCCTTCTCCGCCTGCGACAACGTGCGTGCCGGCAGTCGCATCCTGCGCGAGTGCTATCAGCGCGCAGGTGACTGGGGCAAGGCGCTGAGCTGCTATTACTCCGGCAATTTCGTGACCGGATTTCGCCACGGCTATGTGCAGAAGGTGATGGCCACCATGGGCCCCTCGTTGCAGGTGGCACAGGCTGGCGCAGTGCAGCCCATTCCGGTCTATCGGCGCGGCTCGCGTACACCGGCAGCCAGCGGGCTGCCCAGTCCTGCGCGTGCAGCACGAACACCCTCCCCCACGGGTGGGGCAGAAGTGCCGGCGCTAGTGCTTCCGGCAATGCCCGCTGCGGTTCCTGCGCAGCCTGCCGCGGCAGCCACCCCCTTGCCAACCCCCCAGCTTCCGGGTGACAGCAGTTTTGTTTTCTGACTCTCTCTCCAACTTTCCCTGAAAGGAATCCTCCAATGTCTTCCGTCTTTGTTTCCCGCCTGCCCGTGCGTGTGCCCGCATCGCGTCGCAGCCGTTTACTTCCGTGGGTGCTGGCGCTGATTGCATGTGCAGTCATCCTGCTGTTGCCTGAGGTGGCGCACGCCGCCGAAGACCTCTCCGATGGCGGCAAGGTCGGTGAATTCCTCGGCAAGGTCAAGGCTGCCCTGGTGCCGATTTCGGTCACCGTGGTCACCATTGCCTTCGTGTTTGCCGGCTACCAGATTGCCTTCAACCACAAGCGCATCACCGACGTTGCGCCGGTGCTGGTCGGTGCCATCGTGATTGGTGCCGCTGCCCAACTGGCGGGCTGGTTCATCAGCTGATCACTCCCATGCGCCGGCATACGCTTTTTCGCGGCTGTACGCGGCCGCCCATGTTCCTGGGCGTGCCCTACGTGCCCTTTTTCCTCGGGGCGGGCAGCTGTGTGCTGATGGCTGCCTGGTTCAACCTGTTCTGGTTGCTGGCATTGCCGCCAGTCATCGGCGCGCTGCGCCTGCTTGCCAGGCAGGATGAAATGATCTTCCGCCTGCTCGGCATCCGGTTCCAGTTCCTGTTCAAGGCGCGCAACCGCCGTCTGCATGCCGGCATGTGGGCGTTCACTCCCAACCAGCATTCCCGCCTGCCCTGACTGTCATGTCCACGCCAGATACCTGCATCAGCAGCTTTATTCCCCTGTCCAGCCAGGTCGCACCGCAGGTGCTCAAGACAACGGCGGGCGACTACCTCATCTGCTGGCGGCTGGAAGGACTGCCGTTTGTCGGACGCGAGGAGTGGGAACTCGAGCATCGCCACGCCACCTTCAACCGCCTGCTGCAAAGCCTGCGTGCGCCGGATTACGTCAACGTCGCCTTCTGGACGCATGACGTGCGTCGCCGCGGCACCGTGCACAGCGACGCCTGCTTTGACGAGCGCTTCAACCAGCAGCTGTCCGATGCCTACTTCAAGGTGCTCAGCGAACAGAAGGTGCTGCAGAACCAGCTCTACTTCACCTTGATCTACCGGCCCGTGGTGGAGGGGCGCCATCTGGTCGAGCGTTCAAGCGACCTGAGCCAGCTGCGGGCCGAGCAGGACCAGGCCATCGCCAAGGTGCTGGAGCTGGCGGGGCACGTCGAAGCGGTATTGCATGATTGCGCACCGACCCGGCTCGGCATGTATGAGTCGGAAGAGGGCACAGTGTTCTCGGAGGCGCTGGAGTTCTACAGCTACCTGTTGAACCGCAGCGATGACCCGGTGCCGGTCTTGTCGGCACCGGTCTACGAATATCTGCCATTGTCCCGGCACCTCTTCAGCGCGCGGGGCGGTGACTTTGTCGTGCGTACGCCGGAGGGCAGCAATCACTATGGCGCGGTGCTCAACGTCAAGGAGTACCCGGATGCCACCTGGCCTGGTGTGTTGAACGGACTGAAGTACCTTGATTTCGAATACGTCATCACCCAGTCCTTCACCCCGCACTCGCGCCATGCCGGACTGCGTGCGCTGGAACGGACCAAGGGCATGATGATCTCTTCCGGTGACCGTGGCGTGAGCCAGATCATCGAACTCGACCAGGCCATGGACGAACTGGCCAGTGGCAACTTTGTGCTTGGTGAATACCATTTCACGCTCGCCCTGTATGGCACCAGCCAGGAGGTTCTGCAGCGCCAGATTGCCGAGGCACGTGCAGAACTGGCGCATGCCGGCTTTGTCTCCGTAAAAGAGGATCTGGCCATCGCCGGCGCCTTCTATGCACAGTTGCCAGGCAACTGGCGCTACCGGCCCCGCCTGGCCAATGTGTCGTCCCTCAACTTTCTCGGCCTGAGCCCGCTGCACAACTTTGCCAGCGGCAAGCGCAGCAACAATCCGTGGGGTGACAGCGTGACCGTGCTGCAGGCGACCAACGGCCAGCCCTATCACTTCAACTTCCACGCCACGCACCCCGGCGAGAACAGTCTGGGCGAAAAAGCCATCGGCAACACGCTGGTGATCGGCAAGTCAGGCACCGGCAAGACGGCGCTGATCAACTTCCTGCTGTCCCAGGCACAGAAATTCCGTCCCAAGCCCACCATCTTCTTCTTCGACAAGGACCGCGGGGCCGAGATTTTCGTGCGTGCCTGCGGCGGAAACTACCTGGCACTGGAGAGCGGGCAGCCGACCGGCTTCAATCCGCTGCAATGCGAATCCTCCGAAGCCAATGTGCAGTACCTGGTTGAACTGCTGCGCCTGCTGGCAGGCAAGCCGCACTACACCGCCGGTGAAGAGGATGACATGCTGCATGCAGTGCGCGCCATGCTCGACACCCCGCTGCATTTGCGCACCATCAGCAACCTGCAGAAGTCCTTGCCCAACATGGGCGATGACAGCATCTACGCCCGCCTGCGCAAATGGACGCGGGCAGGCGCACTCGGCTGGGTATTCGACAACCCGCAGGACACCATCGACCTCTCGCTAGCCAGCATCATTGGTTTCGACTACACCGACATCATCGACAACGCCGAAGTGCGCACGCCGATCATCCACTACCTGCTGCATCGCCTCGAAGGCCTGATCGATGGCCGTCCGCTGATGTACGTGATGGACGAATTCTGGAAGATTCTCGATGGCGAAGGCGGACTCAAGGAGTTCGCGCGCAACAAGCAGAAAACCATCCGCAAGCAGAACGGGCTTGGCATCTTTGCTACCCAGTCCCCGGAAGACGCCCTGCGCAGCGACATCGCCGCCGCACTGATCGAACAGACAGCCACGCTGATCCTGCTGCCCAATCCGAATGCCGACCGCAAGGATTACATCGACGGGCTCAAGCTGACCGAAAGCGAATTCAAGGTGATCACCTCGCTGGACGAGCGCAGCCGCTGCTTTCTGGTCAAGCAGGGCCACGCCAGCGCAGTGTGTCAGCTGGACCTGCGCGACATGCACGACGAACTGGCGGTCATCTCTGCCAGCACCGACAACATCGCGGTCCTGCATGAAGTCCTGCAGGAGCTCGGCGCAAGGAACTCCATGGGAGCAACGCCCGGCCCCGAGGACTGGCTGCCTCTGTTCCAGGCACGCCGCAAGGGGGCGCGCAAGAGAGCTGCGGCTGCAGATGAGGCAGCCGCCACGCGTCAGGCTGCCTGAGCACGTTTCCAGGCATACGTTTCAGAGTCAATCACCTTTCACTGACTACTTCTTCAAAACTCCACTCCCGAAAGCAACTCAATGGCAAACAGGAACTATCAGGACTACTTGGCGGCACTGGCGCGACGCGAAAGCGGTGGCCAGCCCGACCCCTACCGTGCAGTCAACCGCGCCGGCTATCTCGGCAAGTACCAGATGGGGGAACTGGCCCTGATTGATGCGGGCTTCTACAAGCGCGATCGCACCAACAGCAATGACTTCCGCGGCGAATGGACGGGCAAGCATGGTGTGCACAGCAAGGAGGACTTCCTCAACAGTCCGCAGGCACAGGAGGCTGCTGTGCACGCATACAACCGTGCCCAGTGGCGCTATATCCGCAACGAGAAACTGGATACTCACATCGGCAAGCAATACGGTGATGGCCCGATGCTGACTGCCAGTGGCTTGCTGGCAGGCGCGCATCTGGTCGGAGTGGGCAACCTGCAAAAATACCTGGAGTCGGAGGGGAAGACTGTCCCGCGGGATGGCAACAAGGTGCCGATTACCCGTTACATGCAAGACTTGGCAGGTTACGAGGTTCCCTTCCATCGTCCTCGACAGGACAAGGCAGCCCCGACGCAGCGCGGTGAGGTGAGTCAGCCAGTGCAACCCTCTGCTGAAGAGGCAAAACAGGCGCAGGCTCCTGCACGCCTTGGCAAGAGCCGTCCCGCAGAAGCCAACCCCGGACAGGCAGTGCTCGACTATGCGCTCAAGCACTTCAGCAAGGGCTACGAGTATGGACGGCCGGACAAGAAATTCAGCAACCGCAGCCCCAACAGCAAAACGGATGATAGCCGTGACGGGCGTGACCTTGACGGTGATGGGTTGAAAGGTATCGACTGCTCAGCCCTGGTACACAAGGCCTTGCGGGGTGCCGGGTTCCAGATTCCCGGGGCCACTATCACGACTGGGGCTCTTTTCAGCAAACGCGGTGGCACCACACCCCTGGCCGAGAAATACTTCGATGTGCTTTCTCCCGGACAAGGCCGCGCCGGCCAATACGAGCCTGGAGATATTCTGATGTTCGCCAACCGGGAGAACAACGGGCGTCACGTGGGCATTTTCCAAGGCTACGATGCCAAGGGACGCATGCAGTTCTTCGGCTCGCAAGTCACGTCCGGGCCTGCCACGGAAACCATCCGGCCAGGCGGAGCGTGGGATGGCAACAAGACCATTTTCCTGGGCGCCTTGCGACCCAAGGCCGAACATTTCCGCAGCCATAAGGCGTTGGCCACCAGATCTGACATTGCGGAGGATGCAAGCCTGCGGACCCAGTCTGCGGCGAGTGAAACCGTGGGCCATCCACCCGCCAAAGCGGCGAAGCCGGCCACGGCGGCTGCTCCGAGCGGCAAGCCCATCAATGCCGATGGCGCTGCACAGGATGATGTTACGGCTTTCCTGTCGCGCAAGCAACCATCTGGTACAGGCTTGCAGAGTCATGCCCCCAAGGCGGATGCCATCGAGGTGCTCTGGAACCTGCGTTACCGGCACATGGGCATGGACAGCGTTCCTGACCCCGTCAGGCAACTCTCGCAAAAAGTGCAGTGTGTCTGTCAGGGACTCGATGCCAACCAGAACGCACGCGTCACTAGCTATCTGGCGGAACGGGCAGAGAAAGCGCAGTTGCCATTGCAGGCCATTGGCGAAGTGTTGCGCGAATCCCATGGCGGGCGCGACCTGCTGCACGCAGTGCATATGGACCGCAGCCGCGTTGCCAGCGCCGACATCAACAAGGCATTACAGGCAGCACTTGAGCCTGCACTGTCCCTACATCAGCCAGCGCAAAGCCATGTCCCGCACCTGGCGGCACGGCCGGCCCACTGATTCACTTCTGCCTGTTTCATCATGGACCTCACACATTCCGACAGTGCGTCTTCCACGTGCTGTCACTTCCGCTCTGTGCCATCCGGGACCAGGCCAGCGCTCCATGGGCGCCTTCAACTCAACAATTCCTTGCGCAAGTGGTGCAAGCCACTGGCCTGGATTCCGGTGCTGACGATGGTGTTGCTGACGACACCGTCGACCTCTTCGGCGCAGATTCCCGTGACGGACGTGGCCCAGATCACCAACGACAACCTGCTGCAGAACGCGATGCAGAAGTTTTCCGAGGAGGTTCTGGGCAAGCAGTATCTGCAGAAAATGCTTAGCGAAGATGCGATCAAGAAATACCTGGCAGACGAGGTACTCAAGAAGCAGCTGGGCGACCGGCTGCTCAAGCCGATGCTGGACCAGCTGACGGTTATCCCTGGAGGAAAGGCTGTGCAAAGCATGGTCGACAAGGTGGTGCCGGGACAGGCGGCGGACGGTGCGCGTGAGTTTGGCGAACTGAAGACGGCAACCCGGGAAGTGCTGGACGGAAAACATCCCGCTGACAATGCCGTCGCCGTCTTCTTCACGGGAGACCCCCCGGCCAACTGTCCCAAGCACTCCGGAGAGTTGACGGACAACTGCCTCAAGGCACGCAAGGCCCTGGATGCCCAGCTGCAGGAAATCAGGAACATTTCCAGTTCGCTGGAGTCCCGCAACAACGCGCTGCGGGACATGCTCAAGGACAACAACTATGGTTCCCTCGCGGAGCTGCAGCAAAAGCAATACACCATGCTGACCTTGCAGACCATCATTGCCAACGACAACATGCGCATGCAAACCGCATTGGCCGCGTATCAGAACATGCGCTCGCTGTATCAGGAGAAGTACAACGAAGCAGCCCAAGCCCGCATGAATGGCGGCGGCTCCAGTTCAATTCTGCATTCGGTAAGGCGGGGTGCCATTGCAGCGACGGGGATCGTTGCCGGTCGGGCTGCTGCACAGGAAATCGGATCCAACCGGATATTCCGCCGTTGATGAGGCAAGGTTTCGGAGCGCGCCAGCATGCTTGATGGATACATTTCCGCCCAGCTCTTTGAGGAAATCCGGAAATACATCGTGGACCTGATCGGTCAGTTCGGCTACGCCGGCTTCGGTCGCATGATGGCCTTTGCAGGTGGCGTCGGCACTGTGTGGCTGACCCTCTGGTTCATGGTGCAAGGCTACCGCATAGCGACCGGGCAAAGCCGCGAAAGCCTGCATGTATTCATTGTGCGTGCCGTCACCGTGACCGCCATCGTCGCGGTAGCGCAGGGGCTGGCCATTTTCGGGCAGGACCTGGCGAGCCTGGTCATTGACCTGCGCGACAGCATCGCCGTGGCGATTACAGGCGGCGAATACGAAAACCCTTCGACCATGGTCGGAAAGGTGCTGACCGGAATGCTCACCTTGCAATTGCTTATGGACCTGGCACCAGTGCTTGGCCCGTCTGCAGGCACCAGCCTGAACATGGCAAACACCTTGTCCTTCATCACCGGCGCCGGGCAGGCTCTGCCCGCCCTGATTGCCGGCGGACTCATGCTCCTCAACGAAATCGCCGTGCATTTGTGCCTGGTAATGGCGCCCTTGTGCATGCTGGCCTACGTCTTTGACCAGACCCGCTTCATGTTCGTCACCTGGGCCAAATTCACAGTGAGCACCTTGTTCAGCATGGTCGTCATCACCGTCGTCACCGTGATTGCACTCAAGGCCACCATCATGCTGGGAGTCGCGCTGCTGGCGATGGATGGAGTGTCATCGGGGCTCGCCTCGGCAGACATCAAGTTGGGTGGACTTTATCTACGCGACATTGCCACCATCTCCGGTGGACTAGGTATGCTCCTTACCACGCTGATCTTGGGAACCCCTCCGCTTGTGACGAACTTCTTCAGTGGGCAAGTGGGGGCTGCCTTTAATGGCTACAACGCGTTTATGGGCAGGGGCAGCAATGGGGGCACAGGAAATCAAATTCAAAGAGCCCAAAATATGTCTTTTAAGCAGAGTCCGCCATCGAATCATGAGGACGTGGAGAGACTTGAGCGTATTCCATCAATGAAAAAATTAAAGCAGGAAAAGGTTTATGAGAAGCATAAGGAAAACTAGCTACAATTTGGCATCTAAAAATCCAAATTTGGGCTTCTATGTTCCGTAAGGCATTAATTTTTCTATTCTTCTTCCCATTGACAAATGTTGTTGCTCAAGATCTGAATAACCCTTTTTACGGCCCCACTCTTCAACAACGGCAAATGCAAGAGTGGCGTGATGCCGGGGGGGCGGAGATTGGTGACGATCCTTCAAGGGCAGTGCGTGGGACTTGGAGGGAGCAAGACTACTATGGTGCCCTTGCAGTAAGAACTCGTGGAGGAGGACATATTGGTTGGGCTGCAGGATATTTGAGTTCGCGCTTTGCCAAGGAGCAAGCGCTAAAGCAGTGTGGAGAAGGGTGTGAAGTCATCCACGTTTTCGCCAACACCTGCGCAATGATGGCCGAGCGTAAGGGCAACGATGATGCTTCGCTCATCTTTGTCGCCGTGGATTCGAGTCCTAGGCGAGCGATTGACAAAGCATATGGTGCCTGCGAAAGGAAGCATGGCAGTGGGAACTGTGTCTACACTCAAAGGAGCAAGAGTGCCAAGCACGAAGCATTCTGTACAGGGTACGCCTATGGGATCTACTCAAATCGGTGAGTGAAGCTGTTTGACCGTTGCCAAGGCCATTGCTGCGTTACATCTTGAGTGTCGCATCCCATGTCACCCTCAACAACTCCCCCAACCACTCCCGATCCTCCCAAAGATCCGCCCCCACCAGCAAATACATCTTCGCCCCCGGATAAGGCGCACCTACCACCACCGGATTCTGCATGGCCCGCCCAGCCTCGGTCGGCTTCACGAACAGCTGGTCATCACAAATAAAGGCCACCGGCTTGCCATCCCAGTAGACGCAATACTCGCCGAACATCTTGCGCGTGGTGATCGGCAAGGCTCTATCAAGCTGATCCAGCAGAAAATCCATGGTTTGCCTGGAAGTGCCCATGGCCTGTCTCCATGTCAGTCGGTATACACAACCCGGATATGCGGCACATTGCGCACTCCTGGTTGCTGGCGCAGAAACTCGCGCAGAAATTCCACCAGCCGCTTCTCGCACAAGGCCACGACAGCCGGATCTGCAGCCAGCGCCTGTCCTTTGCCGGCCGCCTCCTGGGCCGCCTTGGCATAGAGCTGGATCACGGCCACTTTTTCGTCCGTCAGCACGCCTCCAGCCAGAATCTTGTAGCGCAGATCCCGCACCGCGGGGCTGGTTACCAGACGCGGCTTCTTCAGTCGGACTTCCAGCCCGTCCGCAGTGGCGCGCAAATCGAACTGCCCCGGCTGCAGGTCATAGCCAAACGGATACTCTGCGGTGTACCAGATCGCCACCGTTCCACTGGAAGCAAAGCCTAGCAGCGACCGCTCGATCACCTCGGTAACGCCTTCCTCGCGCACCACCGTAGCCGTCAATAATTTGGTGTGCTCTGCCAGCGTCTGCTTGCCCAGCGTGAGATAGCTGGTGTAGCGTGAGTAGCCGAGCAGTTCATCCTGCGTCCGCGTCACCGTCTGCTGCAGCACATGCGCATGCTGCTCGGCCAGTTGCAGGCGACCGCCCATCACCCACCACGTCGCCCCGGCGCCGATCAGGCCAGACAGTATCGCAGCGGAAACGGGCAACCACCAGGAGCGGTGCCTAGAAGATCGCTCAGGGCCCGGCATGGCCAGTCAGCCCCTGCGCATCACACGTCGCGCACAATGCCGCGGCGCGCGTGCTCGATTTTGGTGCACTTGTTGGACACCACGTTCAGGCCCGCAGCAGCAGCCTTTTGCTCCGCCTCGGGGTGGTGGATTGACAGCTGCAGCCACAGCGTCTTGGCGCCAATGGCAATGGCCTGATCGGCTACAGGCGGGACGTCCTCGCTCTTGCGGAACACGTCCACCATGTCGATTGGAGCCTCGCCGGCTTCTTTCAGGCCCTTGGCAGCGGCCTCCAGATCGGCGTAGGGCGTTTCACCCAGCACCTTCTCGCCTTTTTGTGCCAGCCCCGGGTTCACCGGAATGATGCGGTAGCCGCCTGCCTGCAGGTAGTGCGCCACTTCGTGGCTGGCACGCTCCGGGTTGTCGGACATGCCGACAATGGCCACCGTGCGGGTTGTTTCGAGGATGTGGGTGATATCGTCCATGGAACAGTCTCCTGGCAGTGAAAAAACCGGTTACTTCAGGCTAGATAGCGCCTCTTGCACGGCATTCAAGGTCAGCACCTCGGTCAGCACCTGGGGCTGGGCCGGAGCCTTGGGGTCATGCAGGGCATACATGGGGACGCCGTTGCGCTCCAGTGCATTCAGCGAGGCCGTGATGGCGGGGTCGCTGCGCGTCCAGTCGGCACGCAGCAGCAGGACATTGCGAGCACGCATCGCCGTCAGGAAATCCTCGGTCGACAGTACCGTTTTCTTGTTGAACTGGCATGTCACGCACCAGGCGGCGGTGTAGTCCACAAACACCGGCTGTCCGGCGGCCAGCGCCTGCTGCACGCGCTGTTCGCTCCAGGGTTGCCACAGCGCGCCGGGCTGGGCATTGGTGTTCGTCGCGGCCGCAGAGTCAACAGGGGGAGATGACTCAATCAGTCCGCCATAGCCCGCAGCCAGCCACAGCAGCAGTGCGCCAAACATGCCGGCCAGCACCACACGGGCCTTGCCCGAACGGCCCAGCGCCCACAGTAGCGCACTTCCCGTCAGCAGCAGGGCCAGCAGGGCCATGGCACCGTCGACGCCACTCTGGTGTCCCAGCACCCACAGCAGCCACACCACCGTGGCAAACATCGGGAAGGCCATCAGCTGCTTGAAGGTGTCCATCCACGCCCCCGGCCGGGGCAACCAGCGCAGAATGCCGGGGAAGAAGCTTCCCAGCAGGATCGGCAAGGCCAGGCCCACGCCCATCCCCATGAACAGCAGCAAGGCCTGCAACGCCGGCAGCTGGATGGCATACCCCAGCGACGCCCCCATGAAGGGCGCCGTGCAGGGCGACGCGACCAGCACCGCCAGCACACCCGACAGCAGGGCGTCGCTCACCGGGTGGCGCGCAGTTGCCTGCGCCACGCGCCCCGGCAGCAGCTGCCCCACATGAAAGACGCCGGCGAGATTCAGCCCCAGCACCGTGAACAGGCCGGCCAGCGCGGCCACCAGCCAGGGATTCTGCAGCTGGAAGCCCCAGCCCAGCTGCTCCCCAGCCGCACGCAACACCAGCAACAAACCAGCCAGAGCCGCAAAACTCAGCACGACACCCGCGGTATAGGCCAGGCCGCTCACACGCTGCTCCCGCGGGCTGTGCGCATGGCGGGCAAAACTCATCACCTTGATCGCCAGCACCGGAAACACGCAGGGCATCAGGTTCAGCAACAGGCCGCCCAGCAAGGCGCCTCCCAGCGCCAGCCAGAACGTCATGCCGGCAGTGCCATTGGGGGGCGCCGTCTTTGTGGTCTGCGCATTGGCACGCAGGGCCGCAGCCAGTTCGGGCGACATCTCGGCAGGGCTTTGCGCTGCCGGCCAGGTACCGGCCACCGCCGCTTCGGTGCGATACGCCGGTCCTGCTGCATTGCGCACCACGCCATCCGCATCCACCTCTCCACGCAGCGCCAGCACCACCGGCAGGTGGTCGGGGCTTTCCATGCGCATATCGTGCAGCGGCAATTCGATTTGCCAGCGCTTGCCATCCCAGCGCTGTTCGCCAGCGGCGGCCGGAGTGATGATTTCGGGCGTTTCAGGGTACAGGTTCAGCATCTTGCCCTGCCAGCCTTCGGGCAAGGCCTCGCTGCTGAAAACGATGTGTTTGCGCTGTGCATCCACGCTGGCCCGCAGCACTGCATTTCCTCCGGGCAGCGCTTGCGGAACCGCCTGCAAGGCTGCGTCAAACGCGACCGCATCGGCGGTCAGAGGCTGGCCAGCGGGCAACTCGAACGTGAACTTGCCCTGCTGCGGAATGCACTCCTGCTTGCAGGCCAGCCAGTTGGCCTCCAGTTCGACCTTGATCGGACCCGCTGGCGCACCAGCCTCGGGCAGGGTGACCGCCACCGGCAGCAGCACAGTGCCGTCGTATCCATAGTTGGCCAGCGGGCCCACTGGCAGTTTGGACGGCGCCGGCCAGGCAATGTCGCCGGCCTGCACATCAGCAGGCAGCGTCCAGCGCAGGCTGGTGGCCTGTCCGCTGTCGCCGGGGTTCTTCCAGTAGGTATGCCAGTGCGGGGCGTGGGTCAGTTGCAGGCCCAGCCACAGCGGCTTGCCGGTCTGCACCCCTTCCGGCGCATGTGCCAGCAGACGGGCTTCCACCTGTTCGGTGCGGACCTCATGGGCTGCCGCAGTGAGCCCGCCAAAGCTGGAGCCGCTCTGGGCCAGAGCAGAATTGGCTCCCAGACCCGCCACCAGGGCCAGTGCCGCGGCACCACACCAGCGCAGCAGGGGTTGCGCGTGCCGTGCGATTGTCATTCCGGAAAAACGTATAGTCATCATGCAGGTATCAGACGCCCCCGGCAGGGGCTGTGCTCCTTGCCATAGCGCGGCGTTTCATGTCAGCGGACCATTATCCCCCCAGCGCCAAGACCCCACAGCGCGCAGCCAGTCAGTATGATGGAGCCACCATGTCAAGCACGCCTCTCCCTCCATCGCGCTATTGGGCCGATCTGGCCAGCCCGGACTTCGATGCACTGGATCGCACGCGCGCCGTGGCCGTGCTGCCAGTAGCTGCCATCGAGCAGCATGGACCGCATCTGCCGCTGCAGGTGGATACCGCGCTGGCGGACGCCATGGTGCGGGCCTGTCTGCCTCATCTGCCTGCCAATCTGCCCGCGCTGTTCCTGCCGACACAGACAGTGGGCTACAGTCCGGAGCACACTGCCTTCCCCGGCACCCTGACGCTCCGCGCCGACACCGTCATCCGCCTCTGGACGGAGATTGCCGAGTGCGTGGCAGCCAGTGGCGTGCGCAAGCTGGTGCTTTTCAACACCCACGGGGGTAATGTCGGCCTGCTGGATGTGGTAGCACGCGACCTGCGCGCGCGCCTGGGCATGCTGGTCTATACCACCAGCTGGTTCAACCTCCCTCTGGGAGAGGCAGCCGATGCCTTCGATGCCCACGAACGCCGCTTCGGCATCCACGCCGGAGCCATCGAAACCAGCCTGATGCTGGCCATCCGCCCGGATCTGGTGCAGATGCACAAGGCCGGCAACTTCTCCAGTTCGTCCGAACAGCGCGCTGCACAATTCCCCACGCTCGGCAATGGCCGCAGCGCCAAGCTGGCCTGGCAGATGCAGGATTACCATGCCAGCGGCGCCGTTGGCAATGCAGCTGCGGCAGACGCCGAGCGGGGCGCAGCATTGCTGGAGGCGACGGGGCGGGCACTGGCTGGCTTGTTGTGCGAAATTGATGCCTTGCCTGCCGATACGTTGCGTAGCGCAACTCAGAGAAATCGCTCTGGAGGCTAATCCAGGTCGATTGCCACGCGTATCCCAAGTCCAGAACAACAAAGCCCTGAAGCATGCAGGCCATGCTCAGGGCTTTTGCCAGCCTGCAACCGGCCAGCGGACTCGTAGATGACGACAGACCTCCAGCCCGCAAACCGGAGGGCCTTCTTCGCCTGCTTATGCAGCCAGCTGCTGCTCGATGGTCTGCGCCAGCAGCGCAATGCCGCGATCAATCTCGTCCGGCGTTGCAGTGACAAAGCTCAGGCGCATGGTGCGCATATCCGGCTGCGTGTCGTAGAACGCCGCGCCCGGCACATAGGCCACGCCTTGCTGCACCGCCAGCGGCAGCATCGCTGCGCTGTCCAGCCCGGCCGGCAGGCGCAGCCACAGGAACATGCCTCCCTTGGGCGTGTTCCAGCTCACGCCGTCGGGCATGTGGCGCTGCAGCGCGGCCAGCATCGCCTGGCATTGCCCCTTGTACAGGGCACGGATGCGTTCCAGATGCGCCTCCAGGAAGCCCGGCTGCGTCAGCACCTCATAGGCCAGTCGCTGGTTCAGGCTCGGGCTGTGCAGATCCGCCGCCTGCTTGGCCTGCAGCATCTTGGGATACACCTCCGGCGGCACCACGGCAAAGCCCAGGCGCATGCCCGGCGCCAGCACCTTCGAGAACGAGCCGAGGTAAATCGACTGCTCGGGATAGAAACTGGCGACAGGCGGCGGCGGAGGCGCGTCGAACCACAGTTCGCCGTACGGGTTGTCCTCCACGATCGGCAGGCCCAGCGCATGGCAGGTCTTGGCAATCTCCTGCCGGCGGTGCAGGGACAGCGTCATTCCCGTCGGGTTCTGGAAGTTGCTCAGCAGATAGATGAAGCGGGCCTGATAGCGCAGCTGTTCGCGCTCCAGCGATTCCAGCTGCACGCCCTGATCGTCATTGGGCACGCTGAAAATTTCCGGCTCGTAGGCAGAAAACGCCTGCAGTGCGCCCAGATAGGAGGGCGTCTGCACCACCACCCGGCTGCCTTCGTCAATCAGCACCTTGCCGACCAGATCCAGACCCTGCTGCGAGCCCGTAGTAATCAGCACCTGATCCGGCGATACATCCCAAGGCAAGGATTGCGCCACCCACTCGCGCAGGGGGGCATAGCCCTCGCTCGCTGCATACTGCAGGGCAGAACGCGGATGCTCGCGCATGACCTTTTCGTAGGCCGCGCTGAATGCCTCGATCGGAAAAGAATCCGGCGAAGGCAGGCCGCCGGCAAAACTGATGATGTCAGGCTGCTCCGTCACCTTGAGGATTTCTCGGATGATGGAAGGACTCATGGCTGCTGCCCGGGTGGCAAACTGCCAGCTTTTCATGGTGTACTCCTTGTTCGGCGGCAGGCTTCCGGCATGGGAAAGCCGCCTCGCCGTTTCCAGCTATGCGGGGTTGTTTTTGGTGTGGGTCCATTGTGGACCAAGTTGCTCGCGCGAGACGCTTCAGCCTGCAACAAATAGGGCTTGCAGCGCATGAAAAGATTTTGTTGAACGCCACCGGAACTGCCCACGAAAAAGCCCCTGCTTGCAGAACAAGCAGGGGCTTCCTGGGGTTTGGTGCCGGCGACCGGAATCGAACTGGTGACCTACGCGTTACGAGTGCGTTGCTCTACCAACTGAGCTACGCCGGCATATCGCTTTCACGACAGAGCGCCATTATAGTATGTTGCAAGCTTAAAGCGCGACTGAAGTGTTGCATATCGCACGCTTTGGCCGTCACAGCATCTCGTCGGGGGCAAATGGCGCGGCCAACTTCAGCAGAAATTGCAGCGTTGCACTGGCATCCGGCTCTCCGCGACGCACTGCCGGCTCAACGCCTGCAGGGGCGTGCCACAGCAGCTTGCCCTCCGGCGTCAGTTCCAGCCGCCACGCTCCTTCGTTCAGAATGGGCGCCACCCGTTCCCGAATCAGCATGCCCAGCAAACGGCTCCGGATCAGCACCGCCACCTCGCTGTTCTGCAGCTGCGAGCGCAAATCCAGGTTCATCGAACCGATCCCCAGCCAGTTGCCATCCACCAGCACCAGCTTGGCATGCAGGCTCGCCTGCTTCGCCTTGCCTGAGGAGCCAAACGCGCTGCGTGTCGACTGGGGCTGCAAGGCGCGCATTTCGTACACTTCCACGCCCAGTTTCAGCAGATCCTTGCGGTAACGTTCATAGCCGATATGAGCCAGAGGCGCATCCGATGACGCCAGTGAATTGGTCAGCACCACAATCCGGATATTGCGTTTGCGCAAGCCCGCAAACACCTCCATCATCTGCGGCCCGGGTACAAAGTAGGGCGTCACGATCAGCACGGCGTTCCGTGATAGCTGCATCAACCCGAGCAAGCCACTGACCACCTGATCGCTTCCCGCCGCATCGCGCTCTTCGGGTGACAGCTTGGCCGGTGCATCCGCCAGCAGGGCACTGGGAGCCCAGGTCCACGACACCTGCTGCAAGGCCATCGCATCGGGCAAATCGGCAGGCACCGGTTTCGGCGCCTCGGCAGTCCCCACCGTGTCGGCTGAATCCCGCTGATTCCGGGCACCAGAAGCACCTGGACGTACAGCCATCATCACCTTCAGATCCTTGCTGCTCATCAACTGCTCTACCGGATAGGCCAGCGGATGATTCCAGTAACGGTCAAAACTGCGCGACATGGCAGGCACCAGCCCGCCGATGGCCAGCACGTCCAGATCAATATAGTTGCTGTCATCCGCCTGCCCGAAATAGGCATCGCCGAGATTACGCCCGCCCACAATGCCGGCCACGTTGTCCGCCAGGAACAGCTTGTTGTGCATCCGGTGCTGCAGCCGCGAAAAATCCTGCAGCGCAGATAGCGCACGCAACTTGCCCAGACTGCGCCCGGCAGGCAGGGGATTGAACAGTCGCATCTCTATATTGGGAAGGAACGCCAGTTGCAGCACTTCCGCGTCTTCGCCCTTGGTGTGCAAATCATCCAGCAGGATCCGCACACGAACTCCCCGAGCTGCAGCTTCGCGGATCGCTGCCAGCAACACGCTGGTGCCAGGGTCGTTGTGGATGGCGTAATACTGCAGATCCAGCGTGCGCGATGCCTGCTGAGTGAGCGCCAACCGGCTGGAGAAAGCGCTATCCGCCGAATCGAGCAGCAGAAAACCCGTATCGTGGCGGGATCCGGATTGCTTGCGTAGTGCGCCCGCCACCTTGCCCAGCGGAGTTACGGTGCCCGCAGGCAAAGCCTGTGACACGGTGCGAGGCCCCGGAGGAGGCAGACTGCCGCAACCAGCCAGCGCCAGAACGACCGCCAGCATCCACATCCGGAACAACCAGCGCCAGCTTGGTAGCGCGCTAACGACAGACGATTTCGAGGGGGAAGATGGCATGTTCAGAGCAACAGGAAGATCCCAGATATTAGCCCGGGACACTTCCGTCACAGGCCAATGCATTCCCTTAGCCGCGAGCGCCGATACGCTCGGATGCCCTTGGTCAAGGAGAGTGCGATCTGAACCGCCCCGGGTTTCGAGGAGGCTGGTTGGTTTAAGTGGACACCTCTGCCAAGGTGTTGCTGTCGGCAAGTTGCCTCCAGTAGTTTGCCTCAGCTTCTGCCGGCGGGATACCCCCGATCGGCGTGAGCAGTCGGACGTGGTTGAACCAGTGCACCCATTGCAGGGTCGCCAGTTCCACGGCTTCCCTGGTCTTCCAGGGGCCC
>NZ_FOCW01000015.1 GCF_900110225.1 Allobrachymonas denitrificans DSM 15123 | reverse complement strand
CCAAGATGTCTCGTTCCATCTGAACCTGGCGCAACTGTCTGCGCAATCGCACCAACTCTTCACGCTCCGCCGTCGTCAACCCCTCCTTGCCGGGTAAAGGCTTGCCACTGTCGATGGCCGCCTGGCCCACCCAGTTGGTGATGGATTGCGCAGTGACGCCGAACTCACGCGAGAGCTCGGCGGGCGAGCGGCCAGCTCGAACGAGCTCGACCATCTGCTGCTGGAATTCCGCCGGGTATGGCGGTCGTACTTTGGACATCTTCGACTCCTTGGACACAAAGCATGATGTGTCCACGGAAGCGGGTCAACTCCAGTACAGCGCAAAAAAGCCGCGTAAGCAGGGAGCTAAGAACTCCACAAAACAGGGGCAACATCAGTAACGGAGGTGACGTAATTCCATAGTTCTGAGCCCTCATGAAACTTCACTTTATGAAATAGGCGAAAAACGCATCAGTGTGCGCTCGCGTGCCCTGGCGTGATCGACGACAGGCTGCGGGTAGTCCACCCCCAGCCGCAGACCGCAGGCCGCGAGTTCGACCGGCTTCATGGCGGCGGGAAAGTGGATGTGCGCATCCGGCACTCGGGCCAGTTCGGGCAGGTAGCGGCGGATGAACTGCCCGTCCGGATCGAAGCGTTTGGACTGCGTGATGGGGTTGAAGATGCGAAAGTAGGGCTGCGCGTCGCAACCGGTAGACGCGGCCCACTGCCAGCCGCCGTTGTTGGCGGCCAGGTCGTAGTCGTTCAGGTGCTGGGCAAAAAAGCGCTCGCCGCGGCGCCAGTCAATGCCCAGATCCTTGGTCAAGAAGCTCGCCACCACCATGCGCAGGCGGTTGTGCATATAGCCGGTCTGCAAAATCTGGCGCATGGCGGCATCGACCAGCGGGTAGCCGGTAAGCGCCTCGCACCAGGCCTGCCACAGTTCAGGGGCCTCGTCCCACTGCACGCGGTCGTATTCGGGCTTGAAGGACTGGGTGACCACCTGCGGGTGATGCCACAGGATCATGAAATAAAAGTCGCGCCAGGCCAGCTCGGACAGCCAGGTCTGCGCGCCCGCGCTGCCTTCGCTTGCCTGCTGCGCCGCCAGCGCCGCCAGCTGACGGATGGACACGGTGCCAAAGCGCAGGTGCACCGACAGGTAGGACACGCCCTTGCGCCCGGGGTAGTCGCGCGCCTCGTGATACGCCGCCATGCGTGGCGCAAAGTCGTGCAGCAGCTGCTGCGCACCGCGCATCCCGGTGGGTAGAGGCAGCGCGTGCAGGTTGGTGGGGGTAAAGCCCAGGTCTGCCAACGTGGGCAGGCGCTCGCCCGCGGGGGGCGGCGCCAGGTGGCAGGCGTAACGTTCAACGGGATAGGGCTTGAGCTGGAAGGCATCCAGCCGCTGCAGCCAGGCGCGCTTGTAGGGGGTAAACACGCTGTAGGGCCGGCCCTGCTGGGTCAGCACCTCGTCACGCTCCAGCAGCACCTGGTCTTTGTAGTCGCTAAAAGCGATCCCCAACTCGCCCAAGGCCTGGGCCACGCGCTGGTCACGTTCCAGGGCCTGGGGCTCGTAGTCGCGGTTGGCCAGCACCTCCTGCACGCCCAGCGCCTGCGCCAGTTGCACGATGCACGTCAGCGACGGGCCGTGGCGCACGATGAGCCCGCCGCCGGGCGCGCCGCTGCGTGCGGCCAGCTGCTGCAGGCCGTCGTGCAGCTCCAGCACGCTGGCGTGGATGAACTCCACGCGCCGGTCGCAGCGCGTGGGCAGCGCATCCAGGATGTCGGTGTCGAACACGAAGGCGCAGTACACGCGCTCATGGCGGCGCAGCGCGTGGTAGAGCGCGGCGTGGTCGTGGCAACGCAGGTCGCGGCGCAGCCACACCAGGGCGCTGTGGGCCGTAGCCGCCACGCTGTTGCTGCCCGCAGGTATTTTTTTTATCGTCATGGGCAGTTCACGAGGACATCAACACCGGCCCGCCCTTTTGCAGCGCACGCTGGTAGGCAGGCCGTGCCTGCAGGCGCTGGCGGTAGGCGGCCAGATGCGGCCAAGCCGCTTCGTTGCCGCCCCGGGCCAGGGCTGCCTCCACGGCAAAGCTCATCTGAAAGTCCGCCATGGTGAGGTGCTCGCCCGCAAACCAGGGGTGCTGCGCCAGGTGCGCCTCCATGAAAGCCAGCGCGGTCTGCACGTTCGGCGTGATGAGCTTTTGCTGCACCTTGGCACACAAGGCGCGGGCCACGGGCCGCACCAAGAACGGCATGGGCTGGCGCGGAATGGAGTCGAACACCAGCTTCATCACCAGCCAGTTCATCAGCGAGCCCTCGGCGTAGTGCATCCAAAAGCGGCACTGGCGATGCGCTGCAGTGCCGCGCGCGGGCTCCAGGTGGGCAAGCTCTGCCGGCGCCTGGGCGCCAAAGCGCTCGGCCAAGTATTCGATGATGGCGCCGGACTCGGCCACCACGGTGTCGCCATCGGTCACCACTGGCGATTTGCCCAGGGGGTGGATACGCTTGAGTTTGACAGGCGCCAACCGGCTTGCCGGGTCGCGCCGGTAGAGGCGGATGTCATAGGGCACGCCCAGCTCCTCCAGCAGCCAGAGGATGCGCTGGGAGCGCGACATTTCAAGATGGTGAACGGTGATCATGGTGCGGCCTTGTGGGTGGCGGAAGCTGCCTTGCGCAGCCAGCGCATCAGAGTGCCGAGCAGTGGCAGTTTTTCGTACAGCTCTTCGGCGGCATCCCAATAGTCGCGGTGCAGCGTTACGCGCCCCTGGGTGTCAAAGCGCACCAGGGTGGCGCCGCGGATGCATTGCGTCACCTGAGGCCGCCAGCGCCGCATACGAAAGTGAAATTCCCAGGCCAGAAACGCCTGCTTGCCCTGCACGAGGTGCTGCGTGACGACGAAACGCGGCTGCTCCAACGTGTCAAACATGTGCGCAAACACCTGCGCAATGGCGGGTACGCCGCGCACGTCGTTGAAGGGGTCTTTGAACTGCGCGTCGGGCGCGTAGTAGTCGCCCAGCCGCGCCAGGTGCGCGGGGCTAAGCTGCTCGTACAGCGCAATCAGTCTTTGCACGGCGGCGGGGGTGTCGGGGCACGAAGCGGCGGGAGAGGTCTGCATGGGTCAAAGGCCGGTGAAGCGGTGCACCAGCGGGAAATACCAGCGGTACGGCAGGCAGCGCATGAACCTGAGCACACCCGTGAAGCGCTTAGGGAAATGCGATTCAAACGCCCCCCGCTCCCAGCCGCGCACGATGGCCAGCGCCGCCTGTTCGGGTGTGATGAGGGAAGGCATGGTGAACTGGTTTTGCGCCGTGAGTGGTGTATCGACAAAGCCCGGGTTGACCAGGCTGACGCCCACGCCCTTGGGCCGCAGGTCGAGGAACAGGTTTTCGGCCAGGTTGATCAGCGCCGCCTTGGTGGGCCCGTAGGCCAGGCTTTGCGGCAGGCCGCGCCAGCCGGCAACGCTGGCCACCAAACTCAGGTGCGGCGCGCGCCCGGCGCTGGCGGACTGCAAGAGCGCGGGCACCACCGCGGCCAGCACATGCAGCGCGCCAGCGACGTTCACGCGCTGGTGCTGCAGCAGCTCGGGCAAGTCCAGCGCGTCGGCCGCCATGGGGCGGTAGTAGCCGGCGCAATAAAAAACCAGATCCAGCGGCCCGCCCTGCAGCAGCTGCTGCGCAGCGCTGGCCGTGGCCTGGGCGTCGGTCACGTCCAGCGCCAGCGCCTGGCTGCCGGGGTGCTCGCGCACGAATGCGTCCAGCAGGCCCTGCTGGCGCGCCGACACGCACACCTGCGCCCCGCGTGCGTGCAGCAGCGCGGCCACGGCACGCCCAATGCCGGTGGACGCGCCCACCAGCCATACGCGCTTGCCGTGCCAGTCGGTGATGCGGGGGTTCAAAGGCATGGGCTCATTCCTTGGTGAAGGACAGCAGCACCTCGCCTAGCGTGATGCCGAACTTGCTCATGGTGGCGCGGTTGAGCATCACGCGCTCATCGACCAGGAACATCCAGTCGTCGAACTGCACCTCGTACTCCTTGCCGTCCACCGGCAGGCGCAGGGTGTAGCCCCAGCGGAAGGCGTTGCCGGACTCCTGCCCGGCGGCCTCGCCCACCACGTCGTCAGCGCGGCCGGTGTAGCGCCCGCCCTCGTGCTTGGTCAGGTGCCAGACGCGCCGGGATGTGCTGCCGTCGGAATAGCTGAAGGCTTCGTCCAGCACGCCCTGGTTGCCCTCCCACCGGCAGTCCATGACCACGGTGAAGCGGCGCACCACCTCACCGCCGCGCTTCTGAAAGATGCCGTGGGCGCGGATGCGGCCATTAAAGTAGCGATCCAGCTGCAGCGTGGGGCGCTGCTGGGCGTAGTCGCTCACCTGCGGCCCGGCGCAGCCCGCAAGGACCGCCGAGGCTGCGAGCAGGGTCAAAAAAACATGGCGGCGTGTGTTCATGGTGTCACTCCTGGGGGGTGGTCTGGAGAATCGATCAGCAGCCAGTGCAGCAACGACGCGGCCACCAGCTTGAGCGCGCAGGGCAGCAGCGCGTAGACCCAAGCCAGGTGCTGCAGCGCATAAAAATCCTGGCTGCCGGGCGTGTAGCCCAGCCATTGCAGGAGCGGCAGCGTGGCGCCTGCGGCCAGCGCCAGGTTGAGCTTGGTGGCCAGGTTCCACCAGCCCAGGTAGGCGCCGTCGTGCACGCCCTGGGCGCCGTGGCGCTCGATCAGCAGGGCCAGCAGCGCGCCGGGCACGGCCAGGTCGGCCCCCAGCGCCATGCCGGACAGCACGCAGATCACGCCAAAAGCCAGCACCTGGCCGCCTTCCAGGCCCGCCGCCCAGCCAAAGCCAGCCACGGCCAGCAGCATGCCGGCCAGCCAGGCGCGCTCCAACCCAAAGCGCCGCACCACGCGCAGCCAGGCGGGCATGGACAGCGCACCACTGACGAAATACAGCACTAGGAACAACGCGATCTGCGGCTGCGTGGCCAGCAGACGATCCTGGGCGAAGAACAGCATCAGCGCGGCTGGTATGGCGCTGGCGATGCCGTTGCACAAAAACACGGTCAACAGGCGGCGGAATTGCGCTTCGGCCAGTGGCTGCCGCAGCGCAAGACTGGGTTGCTGTCCCCTATCGCGTAGCGCAGCCGCCACCGGCGGACGCGGCGCGCGCCACAGCGCCAACCAGCCGGCCAGCAGTGCCAGCGCAAACACGGCCAACATATTGCCCGCGCCCCAGGCCACCGACAGTGCGCTGGCCGTGACCACGCCCAGCAGCCCGGCCCCCTCGCGCCAGGCCACGATGCGGCTGCGCTGCAAGGCGTCGCCCCCCAGGCGCACGCCCCAGGCCTGGTGCGCGATGACCAGCAGGCTGTGCGCCAGGCAGGTGAACAGCAGCCCCGCCACCATCCACACCGCCAGCGCCGCTTGACCCTGCACGCGGGGGAAGAACAGGCCCGCCAGGCCCAGCGCCAGCAGCAGCGCCGCAGCCCCGGCCACCCACAGCACGGCCTGCGCGGTGCGGCGGTAGAGCCAATCACTCAGGCGGCCCAGCATCGGCTCAGCACCGGCATCCATCAGCCGCACCAGCATCAGCAGCGCGCCCACGGTGACCAGCGACAGGCCCAGGTCACTGGCGTAGTAATGCGGCAGCACCACGTACAGCGGCAGCGCGGCAAAGGCCAGCGGCAGGCCCAGCAGCCCGTAGGCCAGGCCGGCGCGCCAGGGCAGCACCTGCGCGGCAGTCCAGGGGAGGTGGGCACGGGTCATGGCCCGCTTTCTGATCTGCGCGCCAGCAAGGCGCTGCGCAGGACGGGCTCGGAGGTGCGCGGCGACAGCCAGATGGCGAAAAAGCGGCGCGCCAGCTCGGCATCGTCAGTGGCGCCCAGCGGCTGCTCGCCGCGCCAAAAACGCATGCCCTGGCCGGGTTGGTACAGGCCGGTCAACCGGTCGCCGGACTGCACGTCGGGCAGCAATGCGGTCAACACTTTCAGCCAGCGTTGCGCCTGCGCGGGCGTCAGCTCACCCTGGCGCTCGATCTCGTCGATGGAGCGCTGCGCGATGGCCGCGCCCTTGAAGGCGCGGTGGTAGCTCAGCTCCAGCGCCAGCGGGTAGTCACCAAAGTCGGCCGCCTTGAATTGCGGGCCCACCCAAAGGCGGGCGTCATAAATGCGCAGCCCCAGAAAGCGCATCTGCCCCTGGCCCAGCAGGGCTGCGGCGGGCAGCGCCTGCTGCACAAAGGTGGGCGGGGCGGCTGCGCCATCGGCCGCAGCGGTGGCGCTGGCGACGGCGGCCCCCAAGGCCACCGCCAGCACGCCCACGCGGGCCATTCGGTTTAGCGATGAAATGAGGCTGTAAGGCATATGCAGCAAGCGCCAGAAGCTATGGTTTTTACTCTTTCGCCAAGGTGTACTGCACCACGTCGATGTTGCGGCTGTCGAAGGCCGCCTCGCAGTACGCCAGGTAAAACTCCCAGGTGCGCAAGAAGGCCGCATCAAAGCCCTGGGCCAGCACCTGGGCGCGCCGCTCGGTGAACTGGCGGTGCCAGCGGCGCAGGGTTTCGGCGTAGTCGGGGCCGAAGGCGAATTCCTCCACCACGCGCAGGCCGGCCTGCTGCGCGGCGGCGCGAAAGCGCGCCGGGCTAGGCAGGCAGCCGCCGGGGAAGACGTACTGTTGGATGAAGTCCGTGCCCTGCACGTAGCGCTCGAACAGCGCGTCGTCGATGACGATGCTTTGCACGCAGGCACGCCCGCCGGGCTTGAGCAGCCGCGCCAGCGCTCCAAAGTAGCTGGGCCAGTAGGCCTGGCCCACGGCTTCCACCATCTCGATGGAGCAGATGGCGTCGAACGGCCCGTCCTGAATGTCGCGGTAGTCCTGCAGGCGCAGATCGGCCTGCGGCGCCAGGCCCGCGGCCAGCAGGCGCGCCTGGGCAAACGCCAGTTGCTCGGTGGATAGCGTCACGCCCGTCACATGGGCCTGAAACTCGCCCGCCGCCATCTCGGCCAGCGCGCCCCAGCCGCAGCCAATTTCCAGCACGCGGCTGCCGGGCTGCACGCCGGCGCTGTGCAAGGCGCGGCGCACTTTGGCGTGCTGGGCGGCGGTCAGGTCGCCCGCCAGGTCGCCCTGGAACCAGGCGGACGAATAGTTCATGCTCGGGTCCAGCCACAGCTGGTAGAAGGCATTGCCCAGGTCGTAGTGGGCGTGGATATTGCGGCGGCTGCCCGCGCGGCTGTTGCGGTTGAGCAGGTGGCGCAGCCGGTAGGCCAGGCGCCCCCACCAGGCGCCGTAGACCAGGGATTCCAGCGCGTCGCGGTTGGCCATCAGCAGGCGCAGCAGGTCGGCTAGGTGGGGCGTGCTCCAGTCCTGGGCGATATAGCTCTCGGCCAGGCCGATGTCGCCCGAGCGCAGCACTGCGCCAAACACGCGCCAGTGGTGCAGGTGCAGGCTGGCGTGCGGGTAGCCGCCCTGGCCCGCGCCCTGGCCCACTTGCAGCGTGCTGCCGTCGGGTAGCTCCAGGTGCAGAGTGCCGTGCTGCAGGCGCTGCAGCAGGCGCAGTCCGCTGCGCGCGCTGGCGGGCGCACTGGCGGGCAGGGGCAGCGAGAACGGGTTTGTCGTCGTGGTGGTGTTCATGGTCAGTGCTCGGATGAGGATGAACGGGAAACGGGCAGCGCCGGAGCGGCGGGCTTGGCGTGGAACGGCACGTGCTTGAGCCACAGCAGCAAGGCGTTCCAGAGAATGCGGGCCATCACGCCCAGCGTCAGCAGGGGGTAGCGCCACAGCGCGCGGCGGCGGCTGGCGGGGGTAAGGGGCTCCAGCCGCCCGGCCATGCCGGTGAGCAGCACGGGGCCTTCGGCGTCGTGGTAGTCGATGCGTACCCGCGCGGAGCCCAGGCCTTCGGGTCCGCTGCGGCGGAACTCGAAGCGGTAGCCGCCCTCCACCGCGCAAAACGGCGACACATGAAAGGCCTTGCGCGCCTGCAGCTCCTGGCCGTAGCGCGGCTGGTCGAGCAGATAGGCGTGGCGCTCGCCAAAGGTGTTGTTCACCTCGGCCACAATGGCGCGCAGGCTGCCGTCGCTGCGGTGGCAGTACCAAAAACTCACCGGCTTGAAGCTGTAGCCCAGCACGCGCGGGTAGCACTGCAGCCAGATTTCGCCCTGCGCGTCGGTAATGCCTTCGGCGTGCAGCAGTGCCTCCAGCCAGGCGAGTGCGCCGCCGTGGCGCGGGTCGCTGCCGTCGCCATGGTCGGCATCGCGAAAGGCCAAGACCCCGGCGCGGTTGAGGGCCAGCACCCCCGCCGCCCGCGGCTGCGCGCGCAGCATGCGCATGGGCAGCATGAGGAAGAAGGTGGGCACGCTGAAGCGGTGCTGGCGCGGGCGCAGCCGCGTGTGCCACACATGGCCGAAGCCGATGTGCGGCACATGGCCGGGGGCGGCAGCGGGGGTCATGCGGCCTTCCTGCGCTGCATTTGCGCCAGCAGCGCATCGGCGGCGCGCCAGCCGGACTGTAGGCCGTCTTCATGAAAACCGTAACCCGTCCAGGCACCGGCAAACCAGGTGTGCTGCGCGCCCTGCAGCTGCGGCACGCACTTTTGTGCGGCCATGGCCCCCAGGTCGAACACTGGGTGGTCGTAGTCAAACTCACCCAGCACCTGCGTCGGGGCAATGTCGTGCAAGGGGTTCAGCGACACCAGCACCGGCTGCGCAAAGGGCAGCGGCTGCAGGCGGTTGAGCCAATAGTGCAGGCAGACGCGGGCCGATTCTTGTGCGCCGCTGGCCGCGCGCTCGTAGTTCCACGCCGCCCAGGCGGCACGACGCTTGGGCATCACGCGCGTATCTGTGTGCAGCACGGCACGGTTGGGCTGGTAGCGGATGGCGCCCAGCACCTGCTGCTCCAAAGCGCTGGGCTGGGCCAGCAGGCGCAGGGCCTGGTCGCTGTGCACGGCCAGCACCGCGGCGTCGAAGTGTTCGCTGCCGGCGCTGGTCTGGATGAGCACGCCGGCGGCGTTGCGCTGGATGCGTTCTACTGGCGTTGCCAGCCGCGCGTCCAGCCCTTGCACGATGGCATGGACGTACTGGCGCGCGCCGCCCGCAACCGTGTACCACTGGGGCCGGTTCTGCACCTGGATCAGGCCATGGTTGTGGCAAAAGCGCACCATGGTGGCCACGGGAAAGCGCAGCATCTGGTCCGTCGGGCAGCTCCAGATGCAGCCCAGCATGGGCAAAAAGTACCAGTCGCGGAACGCAGCGCCAAAGTCGTGCTGATCAAGAAACTCGCCCAAAGGCTGGGCCAGGGCGTGGTCTTCACCGCGCTCCGCCAGAGTGGTGCACAGGCGGTTGAAGCGCAGCAGCTCAGCCAGCATGGCCAGAAAGCGCGGGCGCAGCAGGTTGCGCCGCTGGGCAAACACGGTCGCCAGGCTGGAGCCGCTCCACTCCAGCGCGTCCGCACCCAGCGCGCCCGCACCCGGCACCTGCACCGAGAACGACATGTCCGACGCCGCCGTGGGCACGCCCAGTTCTTGCAGCAAGCCAATCAGGCCGGGGTAGGTGCGCTCGTTGAGCACCAGAAAACCCGTGTCCACCCCGTGCGTGACGCGCTGGCCCTGGGCATCGGGCAGCGTCACGTCCACCGTGTGGGTGTGGCCGCCAAAGTAGCTGCCGGCCTCGAACAGCGCCACCTGCGCGTGCGGGCGCAGGCGGTGCGCGGCCGCCAAACCCGAGATTCCTGATCCGATGACTGCGACTTTCATGGGCCTGATTCCAATCTGCGGTGCTGTGGAGTGCAGCCCTGGCGCTACACATATTGCGTATTGTACTAGACAAAATTATCTTTGTCTTAGACAATTAACGCAACCCATCCTCATTTGTCTATGAGCATCCCAACTCCAGCACCGTCTTTTACTGCAGCCCCCACGGGCGATGCAGGCCTGCCGATTGCCGCCGTGGAGCGCGAAACAGGCCTGGGCAAAGACACCTTACGCGTGTGGGAAAAGCGCTATGGATTCCCTGCGCCCACGCGGGATTCGGCGGGTGACAGGCTGTACAGCGCAGCCCAGGTGCAGCGGCTCAAGCAAATCCGCCGGCTGCTCGATGGCGGCCTGCGGCCAGGCAAGGTGGTGGGCCTGGATGACGCCCAGCTGGGGCAATTGCTGGAAAGCCAGGAACCGGCCACCACAGCCTTTTTGTCCAAGACGCACAAACAAGACTCTCTCCACTCGCACCTGCTGGAGGAACTGCTCAACGCCATCGGCACGCACAATCCGCGCGCGCTGCGTCACGGCCTGAGCCACGCCCAGCTGCGCATGGGCCTGGGGGCTTTTGTCACCGATCTGGTCGCGCCTTTGACAACTGCGGTGGGCGACGCCTGGGCGAAGGGCCGCTTCGAGATTTACGAGGAGCACCTGTACACCGAGGTCATCACCGGCGTGCTGCGCCATGCCATTTCCACGCTGGCGCCGCAGCCCGTGCCGCTGGGCCCCAAGGTGCTGCTGACCACGCTGCCGCAAGAGCAGCATAGCCTGGGCCTGCTGATGGTGGAAACCCTGTTGGCGCTGGAGGGCTGCACCTGCGTGTCGCTGGGCACGCAAACGCCGCTGACCGACATTGCGCAGGCCGCGCGGGCCCACCGCGCCGACGTGGTGGCCCTGAGCTTCAGCAACGTGCACAAACCCGCCCTGGTGCAGGCCAGCCTGCGCGAGCTGCGCGCACAACTGCCCCCCGCCACCGCGCTGTGGGTGGGCGGCGCCTGCACCGCGCTGTACCAGGGGCCGCTGGCGGGCGTCAGCGCCGTGGCGCAGCTGCCTGCCCTGCAACCGCTGGTGGCGCAGTGGCGCCGCGGCCAATGAACCCCTGGAGGACTTTGTATGCACACCGCCGCCCGCACCCTGAGCAGCACCCGCTCATCGCCACTGCAGCGCCATCGCATGGCACTGCTGGCCCTGCTGCTGGCCGGATCGGCCCTGCTGCTGGCGGGCTGCGCCAACACCCGCCCGCCGCCGGGCGTGACCGCCGTGACGCCGTTTGACGTACAGCGCTACCAGGGCCACTGGTATGAGCTGGCGCGCCTGGATCACGCCTTTGAGCGCGGCATGACCGATGTGTCTGCCACCTACACCGCGCAGGCCGACGGCAGCGTGCGCGTGGTCAACCGCGGCTATGCCCCGGCCAGCGGCCAGTGGCGCGAAGCCGTGGGCAAAGCCCAGTTCACCGGCGCGCCCACCACGGCGTCGCTCAAGGTGTCGTTCTTCGGGCCGTTCTACGGCGGCTACCACGTCGCCGCGCTGGATCCGGACTACCGCTGGGCCCTGGTCGTGGGGCCCACTACGGGTTACGCCTGGATTCTGGCGCGCGAAAAGCACATCGCCCCGGCGCAGCAAAACGCCATCGTCGCCCAGGCACACGCGCTGGGGGTTGATACCGCCGCGCTCATCTGGGTCACGCACGAGCGCCAAGACCCCGCCCACTGAACGCCCCAGGCATCGCCCCCCACCCAGGCAAGCGCACCATGGCCTACACCGTCGTCTGGTTCAAACGCGACCTTCGCGTGCATGACCACGCGCCGCTGGTCGACGCCGCGCGCCAGGGCCCAGTGCTGTGCCTGTACGTGCTGGAGCCCAGCCTGTGGGCGCAGCCCGACTGCGCGCTGCAGCACTACGGTTTTCTGCGCGAAAGCCTGCGCGACCTGGCCCTGCAATTGCGCACCTGTGGCGCCACGCTGCAGCTGGCCGTGGGCGAGGTGCCCGAGGTGCTGGCGCGCCTGCACGCACTGCAACCCTTTGCGCGCCTGGCCTCGCACGAAGAAACCGGCAACGCCCACACCTATGCCCGCGACTTGGCAGTGGCGCGCTGGTGCCTCCAGCACGGGGTGGGCTGGCAAGAGTGGCCGCAGTACGGCGTGGTGCGGCGCCTGCCATCGCGTGACCGCTGGCACGCGCGCTGGCAGACCTTCATGCAGGCCCCCTGCCTGGCGCCCCCGCCGCCCGCCAGCCTGCAGGCCCTGGCCCTGCCCTGGCGCGATGCTTGGCCCGTGCCCGAGGCCGTCGGCCTGCTGGACCCGCACGACCCACCCCTGCGCCAGCGTGGCGGGCGCACCCCAGGCCAGGCGGTGCTGCACGAATTTTTGCAGCAGCGCAGCGCCGGGTACCGGGGTGGCATCTCCTCGCCGTTGACAGCGCCCACCGCCTGCTCGCGCCTGTCGCCCTACCTGGCCCTGGGCTGCCTGGGCATGCGCGAGGTGGTGCAGGCCACGCAGGAGCGGCAGATCCAGCTCAATGCCGACGACGAGCCGCTCGCCCCACGCCAGCGCCAGGGCCTGGCGGCCTTCATGAGCCGCATGCACTGGCACTGCCACTTCATCCAAAAGCTCGAATCCGAGCCCGAACTGGAATGGCGCAACCTGCACCGCGGCTACGACGGCCTGCGCGAAGACGACTGGAACCCCGCGCATTTTGAAGCCCTGCAAGCGGGCCGCACCGGCTGGCCCATGGTCGATGCCTGCGTGGCCATGCTGCGCGCCACCGGCTGGCTCAACTTTCGCATGCGCGCCATGCTGGTATCGGTGGCCGCCTACCCGCTGTGGCTGCACTGGCGCCCCGTGGGGCTGTGGCTGGCGCGCCAGTTTCTGGACTACGAGCCCGGCATCCACTGGAGCCAAATGCAAATGCAGGCCGGCACCACGGGCATCAACACCACGCGCGTCTACAACCCCATCAAGCAAGCCCAGGACCACGACCCCGAAGGCGTTTTTGTGCGCCGCTGGCAGCCCCACCTGCGCCACGTGCCAGACGCCTGGCTGCTGGAGCCCTGGCGCATGCCGGCCGACGTGCAAGCACGCTGCGGCGTGCTGCTGGGCCGAGACCTGCCCGAGCCACTGGTCGACCTGGCCGCCGCCACCCGCGCCGCCAAGGCCAGGGTGCATGCACTGCGCGCCAAACCCGCGGTGCGCGAAGCCAAGGCCGCCATTGTGGAGAAGCACGGCTCGCGCCTGCTGCGCCGCGGCAGCAAGGGCCACGCTGCCAGCGCGCCCGATCCACAGCAAAGCCTGGAGTTTTGAGCCATGCACCACAAGCCGCACCTGCCACAAAAACCCTGCCTAGTCTGCGGCCGGCCCTTTGCATGGCGCAAAAAGTGGGCGCGCGATTGGAATGCGGTGAAGTATTGCTCCGAGCGCTGCCGACGTTCCGCTGGCAAGCCGGGCAACGCGCGGGGAAGCCCATGAGCCCGGTGATTTTCTGGTTCCGCAATGACCTGCGCCTGCACGACCAGCCCGCTCTGCACGCCGCCCTGGCCCACGGCGCGCACCAGCTGCTGCCCGTGCTGTGCCTGCCGGACGCTGCGGCGCCCGGCCCCTGGGGATTTGCCCGCATCGGCCCGCACCGCCGTGCCTGGCTGTCGTCCGCCATCCATGGCCTGCGCCAAGCGCTGCAGCAAAGCGGCTGCCCGCTGCTCGTATGCCCTGGGCCTGCGCCCAGCGTGCTCCCCGCCCTGGCCCGTGCCGTAGGCGCCAGCGCAGTGCTGTGCCAAGCCATTGCCGCCCCTGAGGAGCAGGCTGAGGTGAACGCGCTGCGCGCGGCTGGCCTGGCCGTGAACCCTGTCTGGCACAGCAGCCTGCTTGAACCCACGCAGTTGCCCTTTTTTGTGCAGCAGCTGCCACCCGTGTTCACCCCTTTTCGCCACGCGGTGGAGCAGGCCGGCCTGCAGCCACCCACCCCGCTGCCGCCGCCCACCAGCCTGCCCCCCCTGTCCGCAGGGCGTGCCCGCAGACTGCCTGCAAGGCCAGGACGAGGCCCTGGCGGCCTTTGCCGGCACGCCCCCCCTGGCCGATGCGCGCAGCGCCTTCCCCTACCAGCGCCCGCCGATCCACGGCGGCGAGATAGCCGCACTGGCGCACCTGGAGCAGTACCTGGCGCGCGGCCTGCTGCACAGCTACAAGCGCACGCGCAATGGTTTGATGGGGCTGGACTATTCCGCCAAATGGTCACCCTGGCTGGCCACCGGCGCGCTCTCGGCGCGGCAGGCGCTGGCGAAGCTGCGCGCCTGCGAGGCCGCCCCGGGCGCAAGCGATGGCAGCTACTGGCTGTGGTTCGAGCTGCTGTGGCGCGACTACTTTCGCTTTTTGCACCTGCAGCATGGCCGCACGCTCTACCGCGCCCAGGGGCTGGGCCCCGTGCGCACCACGCCGCACGACAGCGCCCGCTTCGCCGCCTGGTGCGCGGGCCAGACCGGCCAGCCCCTGGTGGACGCCGGCATGCGCGAGCTGGCTGCCACCGGCTACCTGAGCAACCGCCTGCGTCAGATCACAGCCAGCTATCTGATCCACGACCTGCAGTGCGACTGGCGCGCGGGTGCGGCCTGGTTCGAGCACCAGCTGCTGGACTACGACGTCTACAGCAACCAGGGCAACTGGCTGTACATCGCCGGCCGGGGCACCGACCCACGCGGTGGTCGCCGCTTCGACCCTGTGCAGCAGGCCCGGGCCTACGACCCGCAGGGCGCCTACCAAGACCTGTGGAGCCGCCCATGACCGCCGCCTGCCACACCCTGCGACTGGTGCTGGGCGACCAGCTCAACCCCGGCCACAGCTGGTTTGCCCAAGCGGACCCGCAGGTGGTCTATGTGCTGATGGAGGTGCGCCAGGAGACTGACTACGTGCTGCACCACGCGCAGAAAATCCTGGCCATCTTTGCCGCCATGCGCGACTTTGCGCGCCAGCTACGCGATGCCGGCCACCGCGTGCGCTATGTGGCGCTGGATGACGCCAACAACCGCCAGTCCATCCCGGACAACCTGGCCGCCCTGGCCGCGCACTACCGTGCCGAGGCCGTGCAATGGCAGCAGCCCGACGAATGGCGGCTCGATGCCCAGTTGCGGGACTGGGCAGCAACGCAGCCCCTGACCTGCGAGACGGTGAACAGCGAGCATTTCTTGACCGCCCGGGGCGACCTGGCCGCCCTGATGCAAGGGCGCCGCCAGTGGCTGATGGAGCACTTCTACCGCCATATGCGCCGCCGCCACCAGGTGCTGCTGGACGCCCACGGCCAGCCCGAAGGCGGGCAGTGGAACTTTGACCACGACAACCGCAAGCCCTGGCCGGGCACCCCGCCCGAGCCCGCCGACTGGCGCCCGCAGCACGACCACAGCGCCCTGTGGGCCATGATCGAGCGGGCCGGCGTGGCCAGCTTTGGTGCGCCGCAGGCCGCCGCGCTGCGCTGGCCGCTGAACCGCGCTGAGGCCCTGGCATGCCTGGACGCCTTCATCACCACCGCGCTGCCGCACTTTGGCGACTACGAAGACGCGCTGGCCGCCCAGGCGCCGCGCCTGTTCCATTCGCTGCTGTCGTTTGTGCTGAACGTGAAGATGCTGCACCCGCTGGAGGTGCTGCAGCGCGCCGAGGGCGCGTGGCGCAGCGGCCAGGCCCCGCTGGCCGCGGTGGAGGGGTTCGTGCGCCAGATTCTGGGCTGGCGCGAATACGTGCGCGGCATCTACTGGGCGCATATGCCAGGCTACGACGCGCACAACGCGCTGGGCCACCACCAGCCGCTGCCGCACTGGTTCTGGAGCGGCGACACGCGCATGCGCTGCCTGCACGTGGCCATCACTCAGTCGCTGCAGACGGCGCACGCGCACCACATCCAGCGGCTGATGGTGATCGGCAATTTCGCGCTGCTCGCCGGGCTTGCGCCGCAGGCGCTGCACCGCTGGTACCTGGGCATCTACATCGACGCCTTCGAGTGGGTGGAGCTGCCCAACACCCTGGGCATGAGCCAGCGCGCCGACGGCGGCGTGATCGCCACCAAGCCCTATGTCAGCAGCGCCGCCTACCTGCAGCGCATGGGCGACTACTGCCGCGGCTGCGGCTACGACCCCAAGCAAAAGACCGGCGCGCGCGCCTGCCCCTTCAACGCCCTATACTGGGACTTTTTTGCGCGCCACGCCCCGGCGCTGCAAGCCAACCCGCGCCTGGCCCTGGTGTACCGCCAGCGGCAGAAGATGGCCGAGCCCCAGCAAACCGCCCTGCGCGCGCAGGCCACGCAGCTGCGCCAGCGGCTGGAAACCCTTTGACGAAAGGCCCCACCCGCATGCAATCCCTGCCCGACGGTTACCGCGCCCTAGTGCTGGGCGCCACCGGCGCCATTGGCGGCGCGCTGGCCGCGCAATTGCGCGCCGACCCGCGCTGCGCCGCGGTGCGCACGCTGGCGCGCAGCAGCACGCCGGCGCTGGACTTTGGTGCGCCCGACAGCATTGCTGCGGCGGCGCAGGCCCTGCAGACGCAAGGCCCCTGGCACCTGGTGCTGGTGGCCACCGGCATGTTGCAAGGCGCCACGGGCCACCCTGAGAAACGCCTGGCCGACCAGAACGCCGCGCACATGGCCGCCAGCTTCAGCATCAACACCATCGGCCCGGCGCTGGCGCTGGCCCATTTTGCGCCGCAGCTCGCGCGCGGCGAGCGCAGCGTGTTTGCCGTGCTGTCGGCCAAGGTGGGCAGCATCGGCGACAACCGCCTGGGCGGCTGGGTCAGCTACCGCGCGTCCAAGGCCGCGCTGAACATGGTGGTCAAGACCGCCGCCATCGAACTCGCCCGCACCCACCCGCAGTGCGTGCTCGCTGCGCTGCACCCGGGCACGGTGGATTCGGCGCTGTCGGCCCCGTTTCGCGGCGCGCAGATCGGGCGGCCCGCGCAGGATGCGGCGCGCGACCTGCTGGCGGTGCTCGACCACCTGCGCCCAGAGGACAGCGGCGGCTTCTGGGCCTACGACGGCCAGCGCCTGCCCTGGTGATGGGGCCATCAACACACCGACGAGAGGACAACCCACTATGCGCATTCTACTTACCGGCGGCACGGGCCTGATTGGCCGCGCGCTCTGCCAGCACTGGAGCCAGCAGGGGCACGCCCTCTACGTCTGGAGCCGAAGCCCCCAGCAAGTGCCCGCCTTGTGCGGCGGCGCGCGCGGCATTGCACAGTTGCAAGAACTGGACGGCGGCCCACCGCTGGACGCCGTGGTCAACCTGGCCGGTGCGCCCATAGCCGACCGCCCCTGGACGCAGGCGCGCCAGGCCCTGCTGTGGCGCAGCCGCGTGGGCTTGACGCGCAGCTTGGTGGACTGGATAGGCCGGCAGCCCGTGCCGCCGCGCGTGCTGCTGTCAGGCTCGGCCGTGGGCTGGTATGGCGACGGTGGCCAGCAATGGCTGTCCGAAGACAACGCACCCGGCAACACCGACTTTGGCAGCCGCCTATGCGTGGCCTGGGAACAAGAGGCTGAGCGCGCGCGCCAATGGGGCGTGCGCGTCGCGCTGCTGCGCACCGCCCCAGTGCTGGCGCCGCAAGGCGGCATGCTGGCGCGGCTGCTGCCGCCGTTTCGCCTGGGCCTGGGCGGCAGGCTGGGCAGCGGCCAGCAATGGATGCCCTGGATCCACCTGGACGACCAGGTGGCGCTGATCGACCACCTGCTACAGCACCAGGACGCCAGCGGCCCCTTCAACGCCTGCGCACCCGAAGCGGTGCGCAACGCCGACTTCACCCAGACCCTGGCGCACACCTTGCACCGCCCGGCGATATTGCCCGCACCCGCCTGGGCGCTGCGCCTGGCGCTGGGTGAAATGTCGGTGCTACTGCTGGGCGGCCAGCGGCTGGTGCCGCGCCGCACGCAGGAAGCGGGGTTTTCTTGGCGCCACCCGCTGCTGCCAGCAGCCCTAGAGCATTTGATACAAAAGCAATAGCCGGGTGAGTGGCGCCGCCGCTTTCTCACGGCTTGGCCGCGCATCAAGCCGCCTGGCTTCGATGCTTGGCCAAACGCCTCTGAACTTACTACCTCTGTTGCTGCGAGGCGGGATTGCGGTAAGGACGAGTTTAGGAAGCTCTGCATAACTCCACGCGCCGCAACTTCTGGCGACCTTGGGTGGTCTGCAGCGTTGCAAATCCTCGCAATTGTATTGACCCAGCCCTTTCTGCACAGATCAGGCTGCTAAAGCATAAGCCTCAGCGGGGGTCTGAACCGCCCCGGGTTTCGAGGAGGCCCCAACTCTTGAGAAGATGGAGCCATGAACAAGTCCAACAAGTTTTCCCCGGAAGTGCGCGAGCGCGCTGTGCGCATGGTGCAGGAGCATCGAGCCGAGTACCCTTCGTTGTGGGCAGCTATCGAATCGATTGCGCCGAAGATTGGCTGTGTGCCGCAAACCCTGCACGATTGGGTCAAGAGAGCCGAGATCGACGCTGGCCTGCGTGCGGGTACCACGACCTCGGATGCGCGACGCATCAAGGAACTGGAGCGCGAAGTCAAGGAGCTGCGCCGTGCCAATGAGATCCTCAAAACTGCCAGTGCGTTTTTCGCGCAGGCGGAGCTCGACC
>NZ_FOCW01000019.1 GCF_900110225.1 Allobrachymonas denitrificans DSM 15123 | reverse complement strand
TGGGTATTCCGGAGCAACGTGACCGGTGATTCCGGTCGAACGTGACCGGCCATTCCGGGAACGTGACCGGCCATTCCGGTGATCGTGACCGGTGCGGCGATCTACGCCGGCGGCATGGTGTTGCACATGTATTTCAACTGAAGGCGCGCTAGCGTTGCTGCTTTTACTCAGCAGGAACGCCATGCCCGCCGCAAGGATCAACATGCGCAAACTCAAGGACGCACTGCGTCTCAAATTCGAAGGCAGGCACTCGCACCAGTACATTGCCGCTGCCCTGGGCATCTCCAAGGGCGTTGTCACCAAATACGTGGGCCTGGCCGTAGCGGCCGGGCTCGACTGGGCGCAGCTGGCCGCCATGGACGAGGCTACGCTGGAGCGGCGTCTGCTGCCCGCACCACGGCCCGGCGACATGTATGCCGTGCCCGACTGGGGGCGTATCCACCAGGAGTTGCGTCGCAAGGGCATGACGCTAAGCCTGCTGTGGGAGGAATACTGCGCCGAGGTGGGCGAGAGGCACTGCGCAGAGCACCCCGTCAAGCCCTGGCGCTACTCGCAGTTTTGCGAGAACTATCGTCGCTTTGCCAAGAGCCTCAAGCGCTCGATGCGTCAGAGCCACCGCGCCGGCGAGAAGCTGTTCATCGACTTTGCCGGCCCCACTGTCACACTGACCGATGGCGGGCAGGCCAACATCTTTGTAGCCGCCATGGGCGCTTCGGGCTATTGCTTTGCTCTGGCCACCAAGGGGCAAACGGCGGCCGACTGGTTGGACGCTACGGCCCAGGCCTTGAGCTTCTATGGCGGCGTGCCTGAACTGATCGTGCCCGACAACCCGCGGGCACTGGTCAGACAGGCCAACCGCTACGAGCCACAATTGAGCGAGTCGGCGCTGGACTTTGCCCGCCACTATGGCTGCTCCATGCTGCCCGCCCGCGCCTACCACCCGCAGGACAAGGCCAAGGTGGAGATGAGCGTGCAGCTGGTCGAGCGCTGGATCCTGGCGCGGCTGCGCAAACAGCGCTTTGCCAGCGTGCAGCAAGTCAACGAGGCCATCGCCCCGTTGCTGACCTATCTGAACGAGCGGGCATTCCAGAAGCTGCCCGGGTGCCGCGCCAGTGCGTTTGCCCAGCTCGATGCCCCGGCCCTGAAGGCCTTGCCTGCCCAGCGCTGGGAGTGGGCCATCTTCAAAACCGTGCGAGTCCATGTAGACAGCCATGTGCAGTTTGAGGGCCACTTCTACAGTGTGCCCAACGCCCTGGTCGGGCAGATTCTGGAGCTGCGCGTGACGGCCAATGTGCTGGAGATGCTGCACCGTGGTCATCGGGTAGCCTCTCACGCACGCTGCGCCCACAAGGGCGGCTACACCACGGTAGCCGAGCATCTGCCCGAGCGCCACCGCCAACACGCCCAGTGGTCGCCCGAGCGCTTGCTCTTGTGGGGCCAGCGCATTGGTCAGCACTGCGCCCATGTCGTGCAGCGCATGCTTGAGCGCCAGCGCCACCCGGAACACGCCTACCGTGCCTGCCTGGGGCTGCTGAACCTGAGCAGGCGCTTTGGCGAGCAGCGGCTCGAAGCCGCATGCGCCATGGCCTGTGAGCTGGGCACCACCCGCTTCACCCACATCCGGGACATCCTGGTCAACCGCCGCGATCTGATCGATGCGCGTGCGCCCAGCGCCTGGAGCGCTCCGCTGCATGCCCATGTGCGCGGCCCAGGGTACTACCAGTGAAGGGGCTGAACATGATGATGCACACCACGCTGGAGCAACTGCGCCAGCTCAAGCTGCTGGGGATGACCCAGGCCTTGCAGGAGCAAATGCAGCAAGCGGGCATGGCGGCCATGAGCTTTGAAGAGCGCATGGCCTTGCTCGTTGAGCGCGAAGTCCATGGCAGGCAGGAGCGCCGGCTCATGCGACTGATCAGAAATGCCCGCCTGAAGTATCCGCAGGCGATGATCGAGGATCTGGACTGCCGCGCCTCGCGCGGCATTGACCGTGCCACTGTGATGAGTCTGGCACTGGGGCCGTGGGTGCGCGCGGGCCATGCCGTTCTCGTCACGGGCCCTACCGGAGCGGGCAAGTCCTGGCTGGCGTGTGCCCTGGCCCAATACGCTTGCCGACAAGGACACAGCGCCTTGTACCTGCGCATTCCCCGCCTGGCTGAAGAGCTGCGTATCCGCCATGCCAACGGCACCTTCACCACCTGGCTCGATACGCTCAAGAGCACGGATGTCCTGCTGCTGGACGACTGCGGCATGGTCGGCATGGATGCCCACACCCGCAGCGATTTGCTGGAAATCATTGACGACCGCGCAGGCCGCAAGGCCACCATCATCACCTCACAGCTGCCCATCGAGCACTGGCATGAGTGGATCGGGGAAGCCACCGTGGCCGACGCCATGCTCGACCGGATCATGCAAAGCCACCACCGGCTGACCCTGGCCGGAGAGTCGTTGAGAAAGAGCAAACCCCAACCTGAACAGGAGGACATCGGGGCCTGAAACCACCTGCCCACTACAATCACATCGCGCAACACCAACACCGGTCACGATCACCGGAATCATCGGTCACGTTCGCCGGAATACGCA
>NZ_FOCW01000016.1 GCF_900110225.1 Allobrachymonas denitrificans DSM 15123 | reverse complement strand
TCTGTCGCCCAGCGCTCATCCGGAGCCTTGGCCACAGACGGCAAGGCCTGGATGCGCGGCCTGAACCCCACGGCCCGCTTCCTCACCTGCCAGCCCTTGAGCTGGAAGATGCGCTGCACCGTGTTCTTGTTCATCCCCAGCAGGTGCGCTACCGTGCGATACCCGAAGGACGGATGCTCCTCTATCAACGCCTTGATCGGTGCCACCAAGTGCTCCTGTACCTTCGGGGCAGACTTGACGCTGCGGTAGTACAGCGTGCGGCGAGGCAGATCGAACCAGAGGCACAGCTTCACCAGGCTGACATGGAAACCATCAGCTGCCAGTCCCTGCTGCACATCGAGGATCATTTCTCGTCCTCTTCGCCCAGCAGGGACGCCAGCTTTTTTCTGGCACGCAGCTCCAGCATGGCTTCGCCGTAGGCTTCCTGCAGGTCACTGAGCTTCTTCTCATACTGCTGGCGCACATCAAGCGGGTTGGTGCGCAAGGCATTCTCCATGCCACGCTTGCCTTCTTCCACCCACTGCTCCAGCTCTGAAGGCTGCAGGTCAAAGGCACGGCTGGCCTCTGCCACCGTGGTCTTGCCCTGGATGATCTCCAGGACCAGGGCCGTTTTACGCTTGGCCGTCCAGCGCTTGATATCGTCTTCCATCAGGGTACTCATCGTCGTTTCCTTCAACAATAACACCTGTGCAGGAATTCAGTGGGTCAATACAGCCGTTTGAATGGAATCATGACCAGATTTACCAGTTTTCTGTTCTGTACGCTGCCACCCGAGCACGCTCGACAACCTCTTCGACGATCATGCGGACATAAGCGTCAAGAATTTCAGAGTCAGACAGGTCGGCTCTTGATGGGATGGCCGTTTTCCATTCATTTATCAAGGCCTCCTTGACCTCCTGTGTCTGGCCGGCGATTACACGCTGCGCAGGCCCATCAAAGTCGCCTTGCATTGGATAGTAGGTCTGATACCCGCCGTCGAAAATCTGACGTTTGAGCTCCCACCAAGCATTAGAGTTTTGATGTGCAACCGCCTTGATTATGGGTCTGAGTATTCGCTTCTCGTTGCGATTCATGATTTCAGTGATGCCTAACGTAGAGCTAACCGGCGCTGCGCGGCTTTGTCGCGCAGCGTCCAGCGACTGAAAGGAGCGAGGTTGAGCGCCAGGTTAGCCTTTGAGCTTCGCACCTCATTGATGTGTCAAAGAACCGTGAGCCGAAGTACTCAATGATCTCGTGTGCATGAAACGACATGCTTTATGAGTTCGGACTGGGGCATTGGAATGAAAGTGGTGCCTGCCGATCTGACCAGTATCTTAGCCCCTTCATCGAAGCTCGTAATCATCAAGAGGTAATGATGTCGAAAGCTCCCCATTTGTATAGCCCCAATGGAAATCTCGATAACCGGCGGTTGAGGATAGCTAGTAGTGAGCATTCGACTATCGCCACGAAACTGATCAAGAGCAGCGGTTAAACAGGAAAGAACGTCATTCATCGAGCGGCTGGACACGCTTTCATAAACTATTGGACTATTTCGTATGTCATGAACGGGTACGCCAACACAAGCGGATAGCAAGCAGAGGGCTGAGATGCTGAGAGTTGTCGTCAGGTAGCGAGGTTTCATTGTTTCTTGGCTAACGCCTGAGTTAAGCCGCGCCGCGAAGCGGCGTCGGCTTGAATGAATTGTTATGCGGCATTTTTTGGCGCACTACGCGAAACACTAACAAGCTCGAATCCTGGCAATGCATTCAAGCCCAAACTGCTTCTAACGCCCGAAAGTACCGCTTCATGGTGCTGTTGATGCTGCTCTTTAGTTAGAGGCTGAGATTGTTGGGATTTGACTAAGGCTGAAAAGTAGCTGTTTGCAGATTGAGCAGCCCTGTCATCGCCATAGATTGCCACTAATATAACCGCGCGTTGTAATGCGGCCATTTTATCCAATGAAGGGCAACTCATCGTTTCTTCAAGAGTGAGGAGTAAGGAAGCATATGCTTCTTTCTGGTTCTCGCGCAGCGACTTCTGCGTTTCAAATTTGCGCTGACTTCTACTGTTAATGTAGCCAAAAACGGTTGGAATTAATGACCCAACTAGCGCCGACGATGCTGCTATCAAGGCAATTGTCAGATTGATTTCCATATTTTTCTTCGAGTTAAGTGAAGGGCTTGTTGCCGCATAACGTAGAAGTAACCGGCCTGCGCGGCTTTTCGCGCAGGTCCGGTTGACTGCCATGTTAGCTTTTTGACCCAACTGTCTATTTGCACCCAATCATCTTGCCCGACTTGGTAATAGTGCACCGGTTTCCTTGGCTATCAACTGAATGCACGCCTTGACTATCAGACCATGACCGAACCGAATAGCTGTTTCCTTGGCTGTCGTAGCTGCGAATGGTAGTGCTGCCATCGCGAGATCGTTGGGTTTCTGAGTTGACGCTATAGGTATTTCCTTGGCTGTCCCAAGAACGGATTTGGACGTTGCCGGATGAGTCTGTATATGATTCAGAGCACACGCGATACTCGCCGCTACCAAAACACTCTGCACGGGCTTGCTGGCTGATGGCCAGAATACAAGCAGCGGAGTAGATAAACATTTTGACCATACGCATTTTCTCTCCCGAAGAATAATTACTTGTTATTGAGTGGAGCAGCAAAATTTACGAGTGCACTCAGAAAAACGACCGATAGCAAGAACACCAACTCTTGTTTTCGAGTTTTGATCTGTGGGCGATAGCCGATCACCACGCAAATCGTGAAAACGGTAGCAAAGGCTGGCGTAAGGATGTTTGCATTTATTGCACCTGCGAAATTTCCATGTGCCAGCTGAAACATACCTTCTGTCATACCGCTGAACATTCCTTTTACGCCGAACAATCGCTCAAGCGGTGAGGGTGATAAACCAAGTTTTGCAATTAAAACTACGACGGGATTCCGTTCCAAAGACACGAACCAAGTGGCCCCAAGCAAAAGGCCAGCACGAAACAGATAGGTCTGAAACTTACTTTGATTCGTCAAGGCGAGGCTTTCGAACTACCAGGTAAATCGGCACGGCAATAATGCAGATGGCGAAGGAAAACAATCCCCAACCGATGCCACTCATTCCGCGGGATGTCGCGTCTTTACCAATCAGGACGCCAACGATGACAGCAATTACAAGCCCAAAAAACACTTCCATGAAAATTCCCCTTTGAGGTGAGTAGAAAAAGCTAACGCCCAAGGTAAGCGGCGCCGGAGCACCGAAGGTGCGTAGGGCACCAACAAGGGCCGTGAAAATGCCGAAGGCATGGCCCTTGTTGGCGTCCGCTTGACCGCCCAGTTAGGCTGGGGAGCGGAGTAGAGGGCGTGGAGCACACGGCACCCACGCAGGTAATGGCTGCTGCACTAAGCATGTAGCTGCAACCACTCATTGGCTGACGCATTGGTTGATGCCTCTACGTCCGTTCGCCGTGCTGCGTTGCGGAGCGCTGCAACGAGCGCGCCTCTTGTTGATGCCTCAATTTTCGCGTTGAGTATGCGAGAGACCATCCATAGCGTGGGTTCTGTTGGCCGGCGCTCTATGGATGACACGAGTGCTGAGATGTACTGTGGATAAGCACGCTCCAGCCAGTGGACAAGAGGACCAGGGGAACCAAAGTTGCACAGCGGATGACGCTCAAAGAGGCGGAATGCCGACTCGAACGTTCGGGACGAAAAATCAGACCCGGTTGCCTCGGAAAGCAGCGTGTCTAGAACGTCTGTAAGGTCTGCCTCCGGATCATTCGAGTTGAATGCATCCAGTGCATTTGCGAGCTTGCTCATGGTTTCTTGTCCGATGGCCTAACGCCTGAGTTAAGCCGGCCCGCCCGATGCGGCTCCGGTCGGTCCGAGACCGCGAAGCGGGCTCGGCTTGAACGAATTGTTAGCTAGCAGCTCTTTAAACGGTCGAATACACCATTGCAACCGCTCCGATCACGATGGTTGCGAGTGAAGCGGAAAAAATCCATTCGGCGGCAGTCAGTAGCCTTGCTGATCTTGATGTGCCTTGTTGCTTTTGGGCGAGGTAGCCCAGGACAACCACGAAAAGAAAGCCGAGTGACGAGAACAGGAACAGATCGTCAGCGATCATCTCTACATGGTCGATCGAAGCCTTTGAAACAAGAATTGCCACGAGCGCGAGACCGATGCTGGCAAGGGTTCCGCTGATAGAAACAAGAGTGTCGATAGACTGATCAGTGTGGGCCACAACAATCTTCCATTGCTAGCTAACGTTTGAGTTCACCGGCCTGTGCAGCTTTTCGCGCAGGTCCGGTGGAATGAGGGTTAGCCATCAACATAGTGGCGCCTTCTCGGCATCGATTGAGCAGCCACAACGAATCTTTGCGTGCTCTAAAAGCAGAGCAGCCACTTCACCAAGCCGGTCAGGAGTACCGCGTAGGCAGTTGCGCTCGAAGTTCTGACTTTTGAACCATTTAAGGAAGGGCGCTACGAGCGCAGCGTTGGCATTGACTTTGTGCCCTTGTGTTTGATGAATGATTCGCTGAAGGTGAGGTGGCAGAGGAAGCGGGCGGTTGCCGAAGTAATAGAAGTTCATGGATAGCAGAACGTTTTTCCCGCCAAGGTCGGTTTCTCGGTTTCCCTCATTGTGAACGCTAGGCCTTTGATTCGCTGGGTTGCAAGAGAAGTCGTAGATTGAGTCTCCAACCCTGCGGTGAAGATCTTGGCTTTGCAAGTCTGGAATTTTCTCTCGACGGTGGTTGCGAGTCCATTCGTCATACTCAGCTAGGGACATCACGGACGAAACCTCCATCGCATACACGATTTTTCCGGAGAGATCGCCACTGGGTGCGGATGTTGAACCTGTACCAACAACCCAATCTCCGATCTTGGCTGTTCGTCGGATTACAGGCTTGCATATAGCAAGCGTACACACCCCCCAATAGGGGTTTGGTGCTGCTCCATCATCAACGGGTATGCAATAGGTAAAAAGGCGCGGCATAGGATGGCTAACGGCCAAGGTAAGCCGCCCGCAGTATGCGGGTCGGCTTGAGCGCCGGGTTAGACCCAAAGCGCAAAAACGAAAGTGACCGCACAGGCCACGGACTACGAAAACAATAGCTGCTTGCGCTTGCTGCACAAAGGCTAGAGGCCAAAAAGGCTTGAAACTGGCACAGCCTACGCAGGCGAAGCCCGAGCGAACGCCAAACACCCAGCGGATAAACGCTTGCGAGGGTAAATGGCGCTTGAATATTCATGGGCTGAAATGAGCAAGAATAAAAAGCAGGCTAACGTGCAGCTAACCGGGCTGGCGCGGCTTGCCGCGACAGGTCCGTGTTGAGCTGAATGTTAGGGCTCATCCCTGGCCCTAGGATTTCCGGAGTTTGGTCGCTGCCGCTTGCGCCGTCGGATTGGGCGTAGGCTCTCCGACCTTCCGGAGCGTGTTGCGATCCGTATGGTGGAACGGCTCCGCCTGGCCTGGGATGATCAACACAGTGTCCTGTTCGTAGGACCACGTTCCATCGACATTGATCGCAACCGTGATGATGTAGCTCTTCGTTCTGAACGCATATTCCAAGAACGGGTTTGACACGATCCCGTTTGTTTCGGACCCGCGGACAGCCTCGAGGCGAAACGTTCTCGCATCGGCCTCGGCACGGCCGACGGCCATCGCTGCCTGTCCGCGCGGTATCGAAAGCGTCTGGATCACGGTGCCCGTCGCCGGTTCCCATAGCCAATAGCCGACTTGGTCGTGGAATGTCTCGACGTCATCAGGCTTGACGATCCGCGTGTGGTACCTCAGTCCGTAGAACAATTGCGGCCCATTGGTCTGTGCATCGATCGGCTGCAACTCCATGTGTTCGATGAAAGCCTGCTTTTCGGGGCCGTTGGGCTTCGGATTGACGTCGAGGCCGTGCGTGCCCACCCATATGCCTGCCATGCCGGTGAGCGGTCCCAGATTGGCGAGCGTATCGACTGCCGGCTCAGGTTCCGTGTAGATGTCTTTGGGGATGTTTTCCATAGTTGATTCCAGCGGGCCTAACGCCTGAATTAAGCCGCGCCGCGAAGCGGCGTCGGCTTGAATGAATTGTTAGGCATTTAACGTTGTTCAAGTGTTCCATCAGGATGAAGCCACATGCCGTCACTTAAATATGTGGCCTCTCCTTCTTCGTGTGTGATGCCCTGATAGATGGATTGCATTTCTTGCCTAGCCATCTCGTTAGAAAAATCTTTATAACTATGATAGTTATTCAGGTCATATCCAAGATCTTCCAGATCAGAATACTGACTAATGCCAAGATGCCGCATGAGCGCTTCAATGTCATGAATCCACTTCTTTCCATCTTTAATGAAGTATCGGCTTTTGAATGCTTGCGGGTCTTGAACCTCTTCGTAGCCAAGGTGCAAGGCAAGTTCAACACTCGTCTGGTAATCCATATCTCGATTCCTGATGCTTAATTTTTGAGCTAAGCGGCTGCAAAGCAGTCCGCTTGCGCAATGGGTTAGGTGTCACGTTTAACACCGAGCTGCAGGTAGATGAGGAGTGCCAGGGGGATGAGCCCGACGCCGAATACGAAAACAAGTGCGCAAGACACAAGGTAAACAAAAACCTTTTGTCCTTTGGTCATTCCGAGATACCAATCAGTTATGTGCTTCATGTTTTTTAATTCGTAGAGAGATTTTGATGTCGATGTTATAGCGCCGCGAGCGAGCTTTGGTGACGCCTAACGCCCAGGTTAACCGGCGCCGGAAGCCGAAGGCTGGAGGGCACCAACACTGGCCATGAAAATGGCGAAGCCATGGCCAGTGTTGGCGTCCGCGTTGAACCGACAGTTAGGCTGGTGCGCGTAGGCATGGCATTTGAGCCTGCATAAGACTTGCATTTTGAAGGTTTTCAATTGCTCAGAACATGGGTGGCTTGAGTTCACCGGCTTGCAGTTGAGCAAGCTTTAGAAGACGATCTTCAAACTCTGCCGCGCTGAGGTAGCCTTCGCGAAACAGCCGTCGTAGAAATTCGTCTGCGGCCATGGAGCCCTTCTTGTTGTTGGCCTCCCGTGAGGCCGCGACCAGATTGCGATAGCTATTGTTTCCGGCGGGTCTTGAGACGACATGCTCAACGATGAAGTTGCTATCGTCGAGGGCCTGAAGTGTGTAGAAGCACTTGTGCCCTTCGCGTTTAAGCAGCAATAACCTGTTCTCCGGAACTGCAAAGAAATCCATTGTTTCCAGGTCCACTTCGGTTTCGGATTGCTCAGCTTGTGGGGAAACGATGCCTTCAATTTCAGACGGAAGATGCAGCTTGAGAAGTCGACCAGTGTGTGTTGTGCGAATGACAGAAATGCAACCCTTCTCTTGAAGGGACGCGAGCTTTAAGTACGCCGTTCCTTCTGACATAGGCTTTCCCTTCTCGCCTATGCCGCATGCCATTCGTGTACGTGCCGACTTGAACCCGATAGTGACCTCTTCCAAGCCGATTAAACGACTGTGCCTGAAGACGTATAGATAAATTGCCTGTTCGTAGGCGTCCAGTTTTGGGGCGAGGTAGTCTTGGAACTGAACAAGAAATTCTCTTAGATCCATGGTGTGTACAGATGCCAGACAGGTTGACAACGCCTCAGCTTAGCAGTGGCCTAACGCTTGAGTTAAGCCGCGCCGCGAAGCGGCGTCGGCTTGAACGAATTGTTAGGCGTCATTTCGAAATTTAGCTCGTTTGAGGAATTAGTTGACCATCAAACGTTTCGACAAGCGCAGTGACTATGGTGTACGGATCCTCCGGGAACCGAGGAATAATGTTGAGTGGTTTTGGGGAGCCAGACGACATATCAATACCTTGGACCTTTGCATAGTCATTCTCCAAAGCACGGTAGGCATCTTCGATTACTGCCTGGATGTCTTTCTGGAACACGCTAATTGAGACGACCCCGGCCAGCGTGCCGTGCTCAGATGTCAGCTTGAAACGATCCGATATCTTGAAGTCCCGCGCAATACGAAAGTCTGTCGGGGCGAGAGCTTTAAGAACGAGGCTAATAACGCGATCATCGGCCTCAATCGCATACGCACGCATGAAGAAGCGTTGCACAAGCCCAGTTTCCTCGTCGACGACAGGCCAAACATTAGCCACAAGTTCCATCCAATTCCTCCCGCTATCCGGTATGACGCCTAACGCTCTGAGTTCAGCCGACGCCGCAGGCGGTCGGCTGCGACGAATGGTTAGGCTTCGTCGATCTGATTTTGTTTTGTGTTTAAACGCTTGATGACTCCCTCGATCATCTTCGCTTCAGTTTCGGTGAATTGAGCTTCGTTGCCTGCTTCGGTTCTTTGTATTTTCTTCTTCAGTTTTAGCAATCTGTAGCTACCGTAGCCGAGACCGGCAGCTCCACCTGCTGCAGCACCACCAATAGCGAGTGGAATCCAAATGGGCGTGGCAGCGATGACGCCGGCGGACATCAGAGCTCCTGTTATGCCTGATGCGCCAATGGTGGTCCCAAAAAGTCCGGCCCCGCCAATGATGCTCCCTGCAGCACCAGACAGGTAAAGTGCACCCGCTCCCAGAGCCGTTGAAGCTGTGGCTAGAACTCCACCGATTGCCGCAGTACTCAGGTAGGTGCCGGCGACGTACCCAGCAGCGGAGGTAACAATCATTCCACCAGCAGCGTGTGGAACTAATGTGCCTCCGGCAGCAAGTGCCGAAATAATGGGAATTAGCGGCAATGGCATTCGATTCTCCGATTTTTACTGGTGCCTAACGTTCAGTATGCACCTCAAACGGTGCATACTTCTATAATTCATTCAAAAACTAGTCACATAGTACTAAAATTTGATCGCAGATCAACAACATAGCCCCAGATATGACCCCGCATACAGTGTATAGCACAGTAGACAAGCTGAAGCCTCCGAAGCTGCTCGACCAGGTGCGCGAAAAGCTGCGACTTAAGCACTACAGCATACGCACCGAAAAGCAGTATGTCCAGTGGGTACGCCGCTTTATCCTGTTCCACGGCAAGCGCCACCCGCGCGACATGGGAGCGCCCGAAGTCGAAGCTTTTCTCACGCATTTGTCCGTGGAGGGCAACGTGGCCGCCTCCACGCAAAATCAGGCGCTTTCCGCCCTTCTTTTTCTCTACCGCGAAGTGCTGAAAAGCACCTTGCCCTGGATGAACGAAATGGTGCGTGCCAAACGTCCGGCCCGTCTCCCTGTGGTGCTCACACAGATCGAAGTGCAGGCGGTGTTGTCGCGCATGCAGGGGCCAACCTTACTGTTGGCCCAATTGCTGTATGAACCGCCCCGGGTTTCGAGGAGGCTGGTTGGTTTAAGTGGACACCTCTGCCAAGGTGTTGCTGTCGGCAAGTTGCCTCCAGTAGTTTGCCTCAGCTTCTGCCGGCGGGATACCCCCGATCGGCGTGAGCAGTCGGACGTGGTTGAACCAGTGCACCCATTGCAGGGTCGCCAGTTCCACGGCTTCCCTGGTCTTCCAGGGGCCCCGGCGATGAATCAGTTCGGCCTTGTATAGCCCGTTGATGGTCTCGGCCAGCGCGTTGTCGTAGCTGTCGCCTTTGCTTCCCACTGATGGCTGGATACCTGCCAGGCCCAGCCGCTCGGTGTAACGGAT
>NZ_FOCW01000017.1 GCF_900110225.1 Allobrachymonas denitrificans DSM 15123 | reverse complement strand
AAAAAAGCGCCCCGATGGTCTCGGGGCGCTTTTCCTGGCTGTAAGTAGCCTGACGATGACCTACTTTCACACGGGAATCCGCACTATCATCGGCGCTGAGTCGTTTCACTGTCCTGTTCGGGATGGGAAGGAGTGGGACCAACTCGCTATGGTCATCAGGCTTTAACGGGGTGCCATGCTGCTGTTGCAGCACAGCGAATTCATAGAGTCTCAATCAGCTTCTTGTCTTTTGATTGCGCCTGGCATAACAGCCCTGGCCTTTGGCCAAAGTTATAGGGTCAAGCCGCACGAGCAATTAGTACTGGTCAGCTTAATGCATTGCTGCACTTCCACATCCAGCCTATCAACGTCCTGGTCTAGAACGACTCTTCAGGGGGGTCAAGCCCCCGGCAGATCTCATCTTGAAACGAGTTTCCCGCTTAGATGCTTTCAGCGGTTATCTCTTCCACACTTAGCTACCCTGCGATGCCACTGGCGTGACAACAGGTACACCAGAGGTGTGTCCACTCCGGTCCTCTCGTACTAGGAGCAGGCTTCCTCAAATCTGCAGCGCCCACGGAAGATAGGGACCAAACTGTCTCACGACGTTTTAAACCCAGCTCACGTACCTCTTTAAATGGCGAACAGCCATACCCTTGGGACCGGCTACAGCCCCAGGATGAGATGAGCCGACATCGAGGTGCCAAACACCGCCGTCGATATGAACTCTTGGGCGGTATCAGCCTGTTATCCCCAGAGTACCTTTTATCCGTTGAGCGATGGCCCTTCCATACAGAACCACCGGATCACTATGTCCTGCTTTCGCATCTGCTCGACTTGTCAGTCTCGCAGTTAAGCACGCTTATGCCATTGCACTATCGTCACGATGTCCGACCGTAACTAGCGTACCTTCGAACTCCTCCGTTACGCTTTGGGAGGAGACCGCCCCAGTCAAACTGCCTACCATGCACTGTCCCCAATCCCGATAAGGGACCTAGGTTAGAACCTCAAACACACCAGGGTGGTATTTCAACGTCGGCTCCAGCAGAACTAGCATCCTGCCTTCAAAGCCTCCCACCTATCCTACACAGATCTGTTCAAAGTCCAATACAAAGCTACAGTAAAGGTTCATGGGGTCTTTCCGTCTTTCCGCGGGGAGATTGCATCATCACAAACATTTCAACTTCGCTGAGTCTCTGGAGGAGACAGTGTGGCCATCGTTACGCCATTCGTGCAGGTCGGAACTTACCCGACAAGGAATTTCGCTACCTTAGGACCGTTATAGTTACGGCCGCCGTTTACTGGGACTTCGATCAAGAGCTTGCACCCCATCAATTAATCTTCCAGCACCGGGCAGGCGTCACACCCTATACGTCCACTTTCGTGTTTGCAGAGTGCTGTGTTTTTAATAAACAGTCGCAGCCACCAATTTTTTGCAACCCGTTCATGCTCAGATGCTCTCATCACACTACTAGGGCACACCTTCTCCCGAAGTTACGGTGTCAATTTGCCGAGTTCCTTCTCCAGAGTTCTCTCAAGCGCCTTAGAATACTCATCTCGCGCACCAGTGTCGGTTTGCGGTACGGTCGTTGCAAGCTGAAGCTTAGTGGCTTTTCCTGGAACCCCGTTCAGTGACTTCGCAAGCAAGCTCGCTCGATCGACAGCCTCGGTATATGTGTGCCGGATTTGCCTGACACACGCCTACTTCTGTCTAAACCGGGACATCCAACACCCGGATCACCTATTAAGATTCGTCCCCACATCGCACTTGCAATCGGTACAGGAATATTGACCTGTTTCCCATCAGCTACGCATCTCTGCCTCGCCTTAGGGGCCGACTCACCCTACGCCGATGAACGTTGCGTAGGAAACCTTGCGCTTACGGCGAGCGGGCTTTTCACCCGCTTTAACGCTACTCATGTCAGCATTCGCACTTCTGATACCTCCAGCACGCTTTACAACGCACCTTCACAGGCTTACAGAACGCTCTCCTACCACGCACAGTAAACTGTGCATCCGCAGCTTCGGTAACTGGCTTAGCCCCGTTACATCTTCCGCGCAGGACGACTCGATCAGTGAGCTATTACGCTTTCTTTAAATGATGGCTGCTTCTAAGCCAACATCCTGACTGTTTTAGCCTTCCCACTTCGTTTCCCACTTAGCCAATTTTAGGGACCTTAGCTGGCGGTCTGGGTTGTTTCCCTCTTGAGTCCGGACGTTAGCACCCGGTGCTCTGTCTCCCAAGCTGTACTCAACGGTATTCGGAGTTTGCCTTGGTTTGGTAAGTCGCCATGACCCCCTAGCCAAAACAGTGCTCTACCCCCGTCGGTAATACTTGAGGCACTACCTAAATAGTTTTCGGAGAGAACCAGCTATTTCCAGGTTTGTTTAGCCTTTCACCCCTATCCACAGCTCATCCGCTAATTTTGCAACATTAGTCGGTTCGGACCTCCAGTACCTGTTACGGCACCTTCATCCTGGCCATGGATAGATCACCTGGTTTCGGGTCTACACCCAGCGACTGTTCGCCCTATTCGGACTCGATTTCTCTTCGGCTTCCCTATTCGGTTAACCTCGCCACTGAATGTAAGTCGCTGACCCATTATACAAAAGGTACGCAGTCACCCCAAAGGGCTCCTACTTTTTGTAAGCATGCGGTTTCAGGATCTATTTCACTCCCCTCCCGGGGTTCTTTTCGCCTTTCCCTCACGGTACTGGTTCACTATCGGTCGATGATGAGTATTTAGCCTTGGAGGATGGTCCCCCCATGTTCAGACAGGATTTCACGTGTCCCGCCCTACTTGTTCGCAACTTAGTACCACACTCCTCTTTTCGCATACAGGGCTATCACCTGCTATGGCCAGCCTTTCCAGACTGTTTTGCTAAGAAGAATGCTATCTTTGCCAGGCTCCTGCGATTTCGCTCGCCACTACTTTCGCAATCTCGGTTGATGTCTTTTCCTCGAGCTACTTAGATGTTTCAGTTCACTCGGTTCGCCTCCGTATCCTATGTATTCAGATACGGATACCCTCGCGGGTGGGTTTCCCCATTCAGAGATCCCGGGATCAAAGCTTATTTGCCAGCTCCCCCAGGCTTTTCGCAGGCTATCACGTCTTTCTTCGCCTATCATCGCCAAGGCATCCACCACATGCTCTTAGTCACTTGACCCTATAACTTTGACATCTCCTAAAAGATACAAAGCCATTTTCAAGGACTGTCTTGTCAGGTCTTTCACCTGACGCGTTATGCCGTAATGTGAATGATTCTTCAGATATCTCTATCTTGAGAACGATTCGTCATTACTTGAACTTCCAAACAAAGTTATAAAACAAAGTTTTTTCGTTCGTTTTGACGCAATCAAAATTGTTGCCAAGGGCACGGTCTGCACTAAACCTTTACGAATGTGCAGTTTCCCCTGACAACGCTGATTTCGACTCTATGAATTGTTAAAGAACAGCCGATTGAATCCCCAAAGGGAATCCAACAACAAAACAGCCTCTCGCGAAGCCGCTTTGGTGTTGCACAACAAGTCTTGGTGGAGGATGACGGGATCGAACCGACGACCCCCTGCTTGCAAAGCAGGTGCTCTCCCAGCTGAGCTAATCCCCCAAACGATTCTGACACAATCGCTTTATCGGATATGGTGGGTCTGGTTGGTCTCGAACCAACGACCCCCGCCTTATCAAGACGGTGCTCTAACCAACTGAGCTACAGACCCAGGTCTCTCTCGGGCGTCCCATTTCCAACAACCGATAAGTGTGGATGTTTGCTTTACGTTGCTACTTTCCAGAAAGGAGGTGATCCAGCCGCACCTTCCGATACGGCTACCTTGTTACGACTTCACCCCAGTCACGAACCCTGCCGTGGTGATCGCCCTCCTTACGGTTAGGCTAACCACTTCTGGCAGAACCCGCTCCCATGGTGTGACGGGCGGTGTGTACAAGACCCGGGAACGTATTCACCGTGACATGCTGATCCACGATTACTAGCGATTCCGACTTCACGCAGTCGAGTTGCAGACTGCGATCCGGACTACGACCGGCTTTATGGGATTGGCTCCCCCTCGCGGGTTGGCTACCCTTTGTACCGGCCATTGTATGACGTGTGTAGCCCCACCTATAAGGGCCATGAGGACTTGACGTCATCCCCACCTTCCTCCGGTTTGTCACCGGCAGTCCCATTAGAGTGCCCTTTCGTAGCAACTAATGGCAAGGGTTGCGCTCGTTGCGGGACTTAACCCAACATCTCACGACACGAGCTGACGACAGCCATGCAGCACCTGTGTGCAGGTTCTCTTTCGAGCACTTCCAAATCTCTTCGGAATTCCTGCCATGTCAAAGGTGGGTAAGGTTTTTCGCGTTGCATCGAATTAAACCACATCATCCACCGCTTGTGCGGGTCCCCGTCAATTCCTTTGAGTTTCAACCTTGCGGCCGTACTCCCCAGGCGGTCAACTTCACGCGTTAGCTTCGTTACTGAGTAAGCAAATACCCAACAACCAGTTGACATCGTTTAGGGCGTGGACTACCAGGGTATCTAATCCTGTTTGCTCCCCACGCTTTCGTGCATGAGCGTCAGTGCAGGCCCAGGGGATTGCCTTCGCCATCGGTGTTCCTCCGCATATCTACGCATTTCACTGCTACACGCGGAATTCCATCCCCCTCTGCCGCACTCCAGCCTTGCAGTCACCAATGCAGTTCCCAGGTTGAGCCCGGGGATTTCACATCGGTCTTACAAAACCGCCTGCGCACGCTTTACGCCCAGTAATTCCGATTAACGCTCGCACCCTACGTATTACCGCGGCTGCTGGCACGTAGTTAGCCGGTGCTTATTCTTACAGTACCGTCATGAGCCCCAGGTATTAACCAGAGCCTTTTCGTTCTGTACAAAAGCAGTTTACAACCCGAAGGCCTTCGTCCTGCACGCGGCATTGCTGGATCAGACTTGCGTCCATTGTCCAAAATTCCCCACTGCTGCCTCCCGTAGGAGTCTGGGCCGTGTCTCAGTCCCAGTGTGGCTGGTCGTCCTCTCAGACCAGCTACAGATCGTCGGCTTGGTAGGCCTTTACCCCACCAACTACCTAATCTGATATCGGCCGCTCCAGTAGCGCGAGGCCCGAAGGTCCCCCGCTTTCAACCTCAGTTCTCATGCGGTATTAGCCACTCTTTCGAGTAGTTATCCCCCACTACTGGGCACGTTCCGATACATTACTCACCCGTTCGCCACTCGTCAGCATCCGAAGACCTGTTACCGTTCGACTTGCATGTGTAAAGCATGCCGCCAGCGTTCAATCTGAGCCAGGATCAAACTCTTCAGTTCGATCTTGAATTACTCTTAAGAAATTGAAGAAGAACTTCTTCTTTCTCTTATGAGTGTTTGCAGTCTTGCGACTACTAGTTTTTTAATCCAGTTTCACAACACGCCAGACCAAAGTCCGGCTCTGCAAACACCCACGCTTATCGGCTGTATGTTTTTAATGATCCGCAAACCCTTCCAGATCTGCTTGCCTCGCCGCGATCAGCGAAGCCCTCTACTATAACACAGTTTTTACTGCCGTCAAGAAAGAATTTTC
>NZ_FOCW01000021.1 GCF_900110225.1 Allobrachymonas denitrificans DSM 15123 | reverse complement strand
AGCGCGCTCGCGCACTTCCGGGGAAAACTTGTTGGACTTGTTCATGGCTCCATCTTCTCAAGAGTTGGGGCCTCCTCCAAACCCGGGGCGGTTCACAACGTATTCGAGTTGGTCACCGCGACCTACGCGGCTGACGGCTTTAACCTGCGTGATGACTGGCACGGAAACGCCACCCGAAATGTCTCGGGACGGTATCAGCGCTTGTGCAAAGAGGCGCTACTGTCACAGGTGGAGTCCACGGACTTCCTGCAGGCCGTATCGATGTTGCACACGCTGGAGTTGCGCCGCGCCGATGTAGCTTCGGGGAAAACCGGTAAGTCCGTACAGCCGGTGAGTGCAAAGCGCGTCTCAATACTTGCGATGCCCTTGAGCGCATATGCCAAATGGGCAGACGAAGTCGAAGCGGGGTTCCTTCTCGCGGCCAAGTTTTTGCGCAAGGAGTGTGTGAAAACTCCGCGCGAGCTGCCTTATCGAACTCAACTGGCTCCTCTCGCCTCGGTACTCGCGCACCTGCGCGAACGCTGGCTTGAGCCGCGCATTTACCAGAAACTCTCTCACTGGTACTGGAGTGGCGTTCTCGGCGAACTCTACGGCAGCGCCATCGAGACCCGAATTGCGAACGACGTCGAGGATCTATTGCAGTGGATCGACAGTGACGACGCAATACCGCGAACCATTGCAGATGCGGCGTTCAGCCCCGACCGCCTAGACACGATGACGTCGCGCCTGTCCGCCGCGTACAAAGGCCTGAATGTGCTGGTACTTCGTGAAGGCGCGCAAGACTTTTTCTGGAAGGCAAAGATCCAGGAACTCGACGACGAGGAGCTTGCGCTGGATATTCACCACATCTTTCCGCAGGACTGGTGTGAGAAGAACGGCATTAAGCGCGCTGTCTACAACACGGTCGTCAACAAAACCCCGATTTCCTACAAGGCAAACCGGATGATCGGCGGGCATGCGCCATCGATCTATTTGTCAAAATTGCAGGCTCATACGCAGGTTCAGCTTGCAGACGCCCAGATGAATGCCATTGTCGGGTCGCACCTCATCGATACGGCCGCGCTCCGAGCGGACGACTTCGACAGCTTCTACAAGAGCAGAAAGGCCGCCCTGGTCAAACTGGTCGAACGGGCTATGGGTAAAGCGGCGGCGGTTGTTGCGGACGGAGCTGATCCTGGCGATGCTGAAGAGGATGAGAGCGATCAGCAGCAAGTCATTTCGCCAGTCGGGTGAACTGCGCTTGAGCGTTGGCGATCAGGTCTAGGCGAAGGTTTGGTGCAATGCCAGTCGCCAAGTAATTCAGTGCCCAGTTGAGCGCCTCAGCCTTCCTGGCGGGGCTATCGGCTGCGTCGAACTTCTCGATATACGAGTCAAGTTCTTGCAGAGCACGCATCAACGTGCCACGCGCATTGGTCAGCGCATCCGCCCCGTTTTGCTCTGCGATCTGGGTCTGCCATTCGGATTCATTTTTCATGATGCGACTCTTCCGGTAGTTGGTGGTGTGGATGACATGAACGCGCTGTTCGACGGGAAAGCCAAGCTCTTCCGCGTGCCTCTGCGGTCAGGCGTTGCGAAGCAAGACCGTTGCATAACCCCCCGGAAGCCCAACAAACCATGTTCCAATGACA